>CAWJRG010000001.1:0-334805 GCA_963845185.1 uncultured bacterium
CGTTTTTCAGCGATAGTGTCCTCAAACTCAAAAAGAATTGACTACTTGTATCAGTTAATTAATTGTACCAAACGTAAGGGTTTGCATAAAGCAAATTTTTATGTATACTTTCATCGAGGAGAGTGACAAATGACTGACAACCAACAGAATAACGGATTGAAGAAACCAAAGTTAACCCCAGAACAACTTTTTGATATTTATCAGGAATGTTCCTTACCCAACGCGCCAGTAAAAGCCATCCTGGAACGGTGCGGGCTTAAACCGTGGCATCTTATTGCCTTGCGTAAAGAATCAAGCAAGCTGCCCTGTCAGAACTATCGAATCCGGCAAAATCCGGCAGAAAGAAGTCCATGGTTCTCGTAGAAAGCCTTGCTCAAGTGGATAAGGAACTTTCTCAAACAAAGGACGCGCTGGCTGCTGTCGGGCATGAGCTTGCGTTGTTAAAAAAAAGATGAGTTGAGTCTCAAGGGGCCCTTTGAAGGGGCACTATCCGGCCCAAGTTAGGCAGATAGTTGTTATCACTATAAACGAAGCCGTACTATCCGGTTTCACGCAGAAAAGAGCTTGTTTGATCTTTGACATAGACGCCAGAAAATTCAGACGCTGGGCTAAACTAAAAAAGAGAACGCCAAGAACGGCATGTAACAAACTGTTGCCGTTTGAAAAGACATCGATTATTGACTCTGCCTTTAGACCTGAAAATATAGGCAAGCCATTGAGCCATATTTACGTATATGGCCATAATTCAGGCGCTTTTCATGCTTCTCTATCGACTGTATACAGGTATCTAAAAGCCGAAGATCTCGTAAAACCATTCGAACCCAAAAAACGGAAATCTAATCATGTTTCGGCTCACGATCTTTTGGATGCTGGATTTTCCCTTTTGACCTATGACGGTTCATGCTTCAAAACCGAGTCCGGCGTAACTGTTTGGTCCATACCGGTTCTGCTTCTGCCTTACAGGTATCTGCTGCATATCGGACACAGTTTACGCGGCGTCAGTTCAGCGGATTTACGGGATGCCGTTGCTCAAGCCATACTTGAACTGCCGGATGACTTTCCTGACAACATAGTGGCTTTTTCAGACCGCGGATCTGCTATGAAAGCCAAAAAGACTGTTGCCTTCCTGGAAGATGTGCTAAAAATTCCTGTACGCTACGGACGCCCAAACACGCCGGATGACGAACCATGGATTGAGGCCCTGAATAAAAACTCGAAGTATCACAGGGATGTGCCGGCTGTCTTTCCAACGGTTTCAGATGTACTGGACTGGTTAGAAAAATTTAAACCACTGCATAACAACGATCCTCATAGCTCGCTACATTATGTTACACCGGCTGAGGCGTTCGCGGGAAAAATGGAGGTGATTTTAAGCCAGAGAAAGAACAACCTGATCACTGCAAACATTATAAGGTTGGAGGCTTTCAGGGCTTCCAAGCTTCAAGTAGTGATTGGGTGACGGTTTGAGGTCAATTAAGCTGAAAAACTCCGCTCAGAATTAATCATCTTTCCACCAGAACTTTGATAAGGTTTTCCTTTATCATTTGGGAATTTAAAGTCAATAAACCAATGCTTAAATATTGATTGTGCGATTTGTTCCAAAGTCCGGTTCATTTTGTTGTTTAGTTCAATTTGATCATCTAAATCGAGTATTATTTTAGCTATTTTATTTTGATAATCAATTGCAGGTACTATAATTTTAGTCTTTAATAATTCAGTTTGTTTTATACCCTGGACCGTAGTGCCAGATGCTCTAGATAACAATTCGCTTTGAAAAAAAACCGTTGAAATATAAACATATAAATACTCTGCCAATATTATATTTTTATTTGCTCGAATTCCAAATAGACGTTGACTTAAGACTATTTTTTCATCTGAATCCCATAACATATATTCGCCTAAAGGTCCTTCAGACGTTAACAAAATATCCCCTCTTTTAATTTCATCTTTCATCCACTTTTTATATAATTCGTAATTGACGTATCGAATATCATTTTGACCAACGACCTTGCCTTTTTTTATGTTTTTTGCCGATAAGGCTCTGATTCCGCTATTACTCCAATTGCCACCCAATTTTTTGGGAGTCTTTCCTCTATAATCAATAATTTTTTCAATGCATTCAGACATGTCTATAGTTTTCCATTTTGTGATTTTACCAGATAAAATTTTTCTCCCTAATTTCTTTTTATTCATGATAGACTTACCAAATTACCATCTTCATATATTTCAAATATCGGCGATTGATGCACGTTTGCTTTTGTTCCTAATATAACCAAAGCTCCAAATGCGTATTTGAATTTCTCATCCGTGGTTAACTTCTTCAATTTTATTCTGTCACATTCAATTTCTGCATTGTCTGCTTTTTTTACCTCTATAGCTAAAAGATTTTCGTTCGTATTTCTTTTATGAATTATAATGTCTGGCCGTATCAGTTTATTTTCAAGATACTTTTCTTTTCCTAAATCACGATTATATTCGCAATCAATATCGTATGAACTGAATGACGCAACGAGAATATCCGGCAATTTTGTGCGATAAAGACTGTTCATGGACATCATTTTGCAATAAAATGAAATCGTTTTTTTGAAGTTTAAAAGTAGCCTCTGTAACTATTTTCCTAATCTTTTCTGTATCAAACATTAAAACCTATTCCTTTCAAATTATTTTTGATTTCTTTCTTCAGATTTTCCGATTCTACAAACTGCTCTCCAAGTTCCTCAGTCAATTTCTTCATCTTCTCCTCAAACGCCTCATCGTCATCCTCCACAACCTCAGTTCCTACATATCTGCCTGGAGTAAGGACATAATCATTTTTCTTTATCTCCTCCAGCGTTGCTGACTTACAGAACCCCTTTATGTCTACGTACTTGCCAGACATCCTCTTTCCTAACCTCTCTCCCACTGGGAGAGAGGAAGGAGTGCGGGTATCATGCTTCCATGCATGATATATCCCTGCTATTTTTTGTATTTCTTCATCTGTTATCTCCCTATGCCTTCTGTCTTTCATTATTCCCATATTGCGACAATCTATAAAAAGAGTCTCGCCTGACCTGGCTCTGTAGTTATTATTCTTTTTGTCGCGGGATACAAACCAGAGGCAGGCAGGTATCATAGTGTTATAAAAAAGCTGGCCTGGCAGGGCTATCATACAGTCCACAAGGTCGGCCTCGATTATATTCTTCCTTATATCCCCTTCACCGCTCGTATTCGACGACATAGAGCCGTTCGCGAGCACAAAACCCGCGATTCCTTTTGGCGATAAGTGATGTATGAAGTGCTGAACCCACGCGAAGTTCGCGTTTCCCACCGGTGGCGCGCCGAATTTCCACCGAACGTCATCCCGCAGTAAATCGCCGTGCCAGTCGCTGTTGTTAAAAGGCGGGTTGGCAAGCACAAAATCAGCTTTCAGGTTTTGGTGAGCGTCTTTTAAAAAACTTCCCTGGTCGTTCCATGTTATTTCTCCTGCTATGCCGCGTATGGCAAGATTCATCCTGCACAGCCGCCATGTGGTCTGGTTTGATTCCTGCCCATAAATGGCAATATCCCCAACCCTGCCCCTGTGCTCCTCCACGAATTTTTCAGACTGCACAAACATGCCGCCTGAGCCGCAGCAAGGGTCAAAAACCCTGCCTTTATATGGTTCTATCATATTAACAAGTATTTTTACAATGCAGGAAGGCGTATAAAACTGCCCGCCTGACTTGCCTTCGGCGTCAGCAAACTGGCCCAAAAAGTACTCATATACCCTGCCGAGTATGTCTTTTTTCCTGCTTTCCTTGTCCCCGAGACCTATGGTGCTTATCAGGTCTATGAGTTCGCCGAGCCGTTGCTTGCTCAGGGATTCACGCGCGTAGTTTTTGGTCAGCACGCCTTTCAGCGTTGAGTTTTCTTTTTCCAGGGCCTCCATTGCGTCGTCTATGATTTTGCCTATTTCCGGTTTTTTAGCGTTTTCCTGTATCAGTTTCCACCTGGCTTTTTTAGGGACAAAGAATATATTTTCCGCCGCGTATTCATCCCTTTCCTCTGAAACCATGTATTTCGGGGTATCTTCCTCCAGCAGCTCATTATGCCTGCCCTCAAACGCGTCAGAGATGTATTTGAGGAATATCAGCCCGAGCGCGACGTGCTTGTACTCCGCCGCGTCCATGTTTGACCGCAGCTTATCCGCCGCTTTCCACATCTTTTCCTCAAATCCCAGGTTCGCGCCGTTGGATTGTTTTTGCGCTTCTTTGGCTTCTTTGATTTCTGTGACTCCTTTATCTTTTTTATTCCGTGGCATTTATTGCTCCTTTACTTTTTAATTATTATACCTCAAAATCCATCCTTCAGCATTACAATCAAATATCCTTCTTAAATTTCTTTAAAAGCCAACATTCAAACAATTCTCAATTATCAATGAAAATCCATTAAGTAATTTAGGATTTGGCGTTTGTGATTTCGCCAGAAATTTTGTGTATCATCCCATAATTAAAACTCGGTTTGTGTAACATATTTTGTATTTTTTGTTACACAAATATATTAGTAGTTAACGCGTTATACTCAATAAATCCCCGGATATCAAATCCTAAATTATCAAACTTTGTTTGCCGGAACCAATACTGTCCTGCCGTTTTTCCATACCGCAAGCGGCCGTCCGGACTTCTTATGTTTTGCGACGACTTCCTTTACAGCTTTTTTCATTGCAGCTTCTGCTTTATCCTGCAATGTCATCTTTTTTTTCATAATGTATCTCCTTGTTTTAATATTTTCCCGAATAGATCAGCGATTAATATTTTTCTGTTTCCGGCTGTTTTTTCAGCAATTAAAGCAGGTTGGGCGCCTGAATTATCAAAAAGCATCCAGGTATCAAACAAAACCTCATACATGCCCAAAAAATTTTTTAGTCCCCGTCCGAACCTCCGCCTGACGTCTTCCACAGGGACATTATGCCCTCCTTCAGACACCCTGCCCTTTATACGGGCAATGGCCAGTTCCGGTGAAGGCAGCCACAAAAAAAACATATGCAACCCGTATCCGGAACTTTTCAGGCGTTTCAGTTTATTGAAATATGTCCTGCCTGACAGCGTTGTCTCAAAGGCAAAATCAAGGCCTTTATCCGAGTATTCCTGCATCTGCTGTAAAACCAGCTTGCCTGCTTTTATTGCCGCCTGCTCAGGATTAAAAGGCGCCAGCCCTCCTGCTATAAGGTCCGCGTTTATAAAATTAGGGCATTTAACATAATCAGGCAGGAATTTCATGGCAAATGTTGTTTTTCCGGACCCGTTTGGTCCTGCTATGATATAAATATTTTTTTCTTTCATCTTGCCTCCGTTTCATGTGGAGCCCCCGCCCCTACGGCAGGCGGGACACCTTTAAAAAAACTCATATGCTCCCTCCCCGGAGTGCTATCATTCCCCGCACTATCAGCGGGGATTTTCGCGGAGCGGGATTAAATTTTTAATTAATTATGCGCCGAAACAGATTGAAAATCAAGAAATTTTAATTCCTTCATTCAGCATTACAATCAAATATCCTTCTTAAATTTCTTTAAGAGCCATTTTACCCCTTTTTTTCCATAATGCATTACTTTTTTTGCAACCCATTGCCTGGTTTTTACGGCTATTGGGTGGTTGTTGAGCGCGGCCAGTCCAAGGATATTGGGGAGTCTGGGGCCCTGCGATATAATGCCGGTGAACTGGTCCAGAGGATGATTTGGAATTTTGGATTTGGAATTCCCAGAGTTTGGGATTTGGGATTCACTTGCTCCTGCCTTTGCCAACCCTCCAACCTTCTGACCCTCCGACCCTCCGCACTCCCCCGCCTTTATCTTCTCCACCAGCTTCGGCAAATCTGCCAGATACGGGTTATCGTCCAGTTTGCCATTATTATGCTTCAAAGCCCAGATGCCGCCTGCCGCCATAAGCGCAGCCACAGCCGCGCTGTCCTCGTCCTGTATTATAATATGAAGGCCGCCTTTTGCCGGTGTTTTTATCTCAAAATACCCTGTATCCTTCATCTCCTGCAACAATTTGGCATGCCGCCAACCGTTTAGGCCGGATTCTTGGCCGCCTTTAACGGAATTTTCAGCTGTCGAAGGAGCCCCCTCACCCTGACCCTCTCCCGCAGGTGGCGAGGGGTGTGTTTTGCCGCCCTCCCCGAAGGATTCCGGCGTATTGCCTGCTTTCACCCACACCGCCAGATTTTTGACCTCTTTTTCAGGCATTTTCCCGGCTATAAGCACCTTCAAAGCCCTTTCCATAAGGTCAAGAACGTTATTTTGGCCATTTGCCAGCCCGGAAAGCGTGACTATTGCCCTCTCAGGCACCTCCCAGTCAGTGGTTTTGTTCGCAATGCGAACAATTTCAGCCATTGCGCCCTCATTTAGCAGGGGTATGACCTTGTTTGCGTTATTAACCATGGTCAGGCCGACGTTAAGCATGTCTGCAATTTGTCTTTGTGTCAGGTCGGGGTGCTTTGCCATGTAATCGGCAATATATCTGTACTTGTCCAGCCAGTGATAGGGTTCACCATTATTGTTTTCAAACCCCTTCAGGGAAAAGTCCTCCCTGCTTCCTTTAAATACCTCAGCCTCTATCTCGGTCCAGCCCAGTTTCATAGCCGCCCGCAGGCGCCTCTCGCCCTCAAAAAGCTCGTACCCGGCCTGCTCGGTAGCGGTGCACCCCTGCGAAGGCGTGTCCTGAGGGGTCAGTTCGCGGGTTTTCACGGATTCGAGCTAGCCGTCTGCCTTCATGGACGCGGCAAGGCTGTCTATCCCGTCAGGGTCGATAAAATGCCTTGGGTTTTCGGGATTAAAGCGGATTTTGGAAATCTGGATTTTCATATTTGTCCCCTCTTTTTCCCCGCAGGGAGTTTCGCGTTTTTTCAATTTTAAAAAATGTATTCCGGAATGTCAAGACATTTTTTTGCTGCCGGCAAAAAACATATCGGGCCCATGTGCTTCCTGTCCGTTGGGTCAGCGCTTTGCCTATGGCTTACTCCGGATTCTGCCTCACGACAGACACACTTGCCGCTTCGGCTAACGATTCTCCTTGCCGGGCCCGTTGTGGGCTTTCACCCCTTGGCGAATGCGCCCTGCCGGGCGTACCAAAATAAAAAAGGGCGGATTTGCGTCCGCCCTTTTTTATATCATCCGGCAGCCGGAAAAGCCTGCCCTTATATTTATTTTTCTTCCGCTGCTTTTTCCTTCTTTGCCTTCCTCGCTGTTTTTTTCTTCTCGATTTCCTTGAATTTCTTGAACTCCTCAACGCCCGTGCCTGCAGATATCAAATGGCCTATAATGACGTTTTCTTTCAGGCCTTTTAACTTGTCTATTTTCCCGTTAACCGCCGCGTCTATCAGGATTCTTGTGGTTTCCTGGAACGATGCAGCGGATATGAAACTCTCGGTAGAAAGCGCGGCTTTTGTTATTCCTAGAAGCAGCGGCCTCACTTTAGCGGTCTTTTTGTCAGCCTTGTCCATCTTGTCATTTTCGCGTTTTAATTCAAACCTGTCCACCTGCTCGTCTATCAGGAACCTGGTATCGCCCGGGTCCTCTATTTTTATTTTTTTCATCATCTGGCGTATAATTACCTCTATGTGCTTGTCATGGATGGTAACGCCCTGCAACCTGTAAACTTCCTGTATTTTGTTCAGCAAATATTCCTGAACCGCGTTTTCACCCTGTACAGCAAGTATGTCATGAGGATTTATATTGCCATCTATGAGCTGCTCGCCTGCTTTCACGAAATCGCCTTCCCTAACGTTCAGGTATTTTCCGTGAGGTATGTTGTATTCGCGCTGTGTACCGTCATCGTTTTGTATTATTATTTTCCTTATGCCCGAGGACGTCTCTTCAAACATTACCTTGCCGTCGATTTCGCTGATTATAGCCGGTGTCTTGGGTTTCCTTGCCTCAAAAAGTTCGGCGACCCTGGGCAGGCCTCCGGTGATATCCCTTGTCTTTGTAAGCTCACGCGGGAATTTCGCCAGTACCTGACCCTGTTTTACTTTATGGCCGTCTTCCACGTCAAGCTTGGCTCCCACAGGTATGGAATAAGAAGCCATTATTTCAAGCTTATCGTTAACTATATTTATATGCGGATATTTCCTTTCCTTGCTTTCAATAATAAACTTCCCGTACTGACCGGTCGTTACATCGGCCTGCTCTATCATCGTGGTTCCCTCGATGATATCGTCAAACTGAACCTTTCCCTCTTTTTCTGTAAATATCGGAATATTGTAAAGGTCCCATAAGGCAATTACCGAGCTTGTAGCAACCTTTGCCCCGTCCTTAACTTTTAAGATGGTCCCGTAAGGTATGTGGTGAAGCTCTCTTTCGACGTTATTCTCGTCATATACGCTCACTTCACCGTTCCTGTTTGTAACGATTATATCGCCTTCCTCGTTCTGCACGTATTTCAGGTTGTTAAACCTGATAATACCGTCGTGGTTTGCCTTTATTTCAGACTGCTCTACAACCCTGCTTGCCGTGCCGCCGATATGGAAAGTCCTGAGCGTAAGCTGAGTCCCCGGCTCTCCTATTGACTGGGCCGCTATTATACCCACTGCTTCGCCAAGCTCGACGAAATTTCCGGTCGTAAGGTCTGACCCGTAGCATTTTGAGCAGCAACCTGTCCTTGCCTCGCAGGTAAGGACCGAGCGTACCCTTATCCTCTCATAACCGGCTTCCTCTATTTTCTTGGCTATGTGCGGTGTTATCATGTCGTTTGCCTTCACTATTACCTCGTCTGTAATAAGGTCAACGACGTTGTCAAGAGCAACTCGCCATGCTATCCTCTCAGAAAGCGGCTCTATCACTTCTCCGCCTTCCCGTATGGCAGTAACGTTAATTCCGTTGATTGTGCCGCAGTCATCCTCGGTAACAATGACATCCTGCGCCACGTCAACAAGCCTGCGCGTGAGATACCCTGCGTCGGCAGTCTTTAAAGCCGTGTCCGCAAGGCCCTTTCTCGCGCCGTGCGTGGATATGAAATATTCCAGCACCGTCAGGCCCTCCCTGAAATTTGATTTAATCGGAGTCTCGATTATTTCGCCCACTCCTCCTGTTACTTTCTTCTGCGGTTTTGACATCAGCCCTCTCATGCCTGCAAGCTGCCTTATCTGCAGTTTGCTTCCCCTTGAGCCTGAATCGGCCATCATAAAAACAGGGTTGAAACCTTCATGGTCTTCGGCAAGCTCTTTCAACATGGATTCGGCCACCCTGTCAGTCACCGTGGTCCATATGTCTATAATCTTGTTGTACCTCTCGCCGTCAGTGATTATGCCTTTCTCGTATTGTTTCCTGATATTCATAGCTTCCTTATCAGCTTCTCTTACTATTTTTTTCTTTTCCTCCGGTATTTTTAAATCCTCGACGCCTATTGTGATTCCGGCAATTGTCGCGTATCTAAAACCGAGTTCTTTCATCTTGTCGAGCACAACCGCAGCCATTCCCGAGTCGTATTTTTCAAATATGGTCCCGACCACGTTACCGAGCTGTTTCCTGTCCATTTTGGCGTTGATATATTCCATGCCTTCAGGAAGGATTTCGTTGAAAATTATCCTTCCTATGGTTGTTTCTATCTTTTTAGCTTTCATCCTTACTATTATGCTCTCATGCAAATCTATTTCTTCCTGGTCAAAGGCAATTAATGCCTCGGACTTGTCGTAAAACATTTTCTTTACCGGCGGCTGCTGGACTCTGTCTTTTGTCAAATAATAAATCCCGAGTACCACGTCCTGGTTCGGCACTATGATCGGCTTGCCGCTGGCAGGGGAAAGTATATTTTGCGAAGCAAGCATAAGGAATCTCGCTTCTATCTGCGCCTCATAAGAAAGCGGCACGTGCACCGCCATCTGGTCGCCGTCAAAATCCGCGTTAAAACCGCTGCAAACAAGCGGATGCAGAGTTATCGCGTTTCCTTCCACAATCATCGGCACAAAAGCCTGGATCGAATGCCTGTGAAGCGTGGGTGCCCTGTTTAAAAGCACAAGGTGGTCCTGCAATATGTCCTCGAGTATGTCCCAAACCTCGGAGCGTACATGCTCAACCATCTTTTTCGCGCTCTTTATAGTGTATCCCATTTCCTGCACTTTATTTATGATAAACGGCTTGAACAATTCAAGCGCTATTTTTTTCGGCAGCCCGCACTGGTGCAGCTTGAGCGTTGGCCCGACAACAACCACAGACCTTCCTGAATAGTCTACCCTTTTACCCAGGAGGTTCTGCCTGAACCTGCCCTGCTTGCCTTTTAACATGTCGCTTAAGGATTTCAACGGCCTATTTCTTGCCCCTCTGACCGGATGCCCGCGCCTTCCGTTGTCAAAAAGCGCGTCCACAGCCTCCTGAATCATCCTTTTTTCATTTTTGATTATCAGGTCAGGCGAATTTATGCTGATAAGCTTTCTAAGCCTGTTGTTCCTGTTTATAATTCTCCTGTATAAGTCGTTTAAATCCGAAGTAACAAACCTTCCGCCGTCAAGCTGGACGAGCGGCCTTAATTCCGGCGGTATCACAGGAAGCACCTCGAGAATCATCCAGTCCGGCTTGTTTGCCGATTTCCTGAACGCCTCGACTACCTTCAGCCTTTTTATAATGTCCTTTTTCTTTTGAAGCGAAACAGTCCTGACAAGGTCTTTTCTCAAATCTTTTGCCAGCTTATCTATGTCCACTTCCTTTAAAAGCTGCCTTACCGCTTCAGCGCCTATCTTTACCTCAACACTGTCGCCGTATTTTTCCTTTATTTTAATATAATCATCTTCGGACAAAAGTTCGTGTCTTTTTACTTCTTCCGTGCCTTTTACGTTGGTAATTATATAATTCTCATAATAAACAACCCGTTCAAGGTTTCTCATTGATATATTTAACAAATAGGACAGCTTGCTCGGTATGCCTTTCAAATACCAGATATGAACCACCGGCACTGCAAGTTCTATATGCCCCATTCTTTCCCTTCTTACCTTGGCTTCCGTGACCTCGACCCCGCACTTGTCACATACAACGCCTTTATATCTCTGCTTCTTGTATTTGCCGCAGGCGCACTCGTAATCCTTTGTAGGCCCGAATATCCTCTCGCAAAAAAGCCCCTCAAACTCAGGTTTAAACGTCCTATAATTTATCGTTTCCGGTTTTTTTACTTCGCCCCTGGACCAGTCCCTGATTATTTCCGGGGAAGCCAGCGCTATCCTCATGCCGTTAAAATCAATTTCTTTTATCTTCTGTTCTTCCTGAGGTTTTAAAAGCTCGCTTAAATTTATGGTTATTTTTTCTTTTGCTTTTACCTTTTTCTTGTCTTCTTTTTCTTTTTTCTTTGGCATATATTATACCACCTCTGGTTAATTATTTTCTTTTTTGCTTTTTCTTTTTATAAGCTCTACATTGAGCGCAAGCCCCTGCAGCTCTTTTACAAGTACGTTAAACGACTCCGGTATGCCAGGCTCGGGTATGTTCTTTCCCCTGACTATTGCTTCGTACAGCCTTTTCCTGCCCTCCACATCGTCCGATTTCACCGTGAGCATTTCCTGCAGGGTGTAAGCCGCGCCGTAGGCCTCGAGTGCCCAAACTTCCATTTCACCGAACCTTTGCCCGCCGAACTGCGCTTTTCCGCCAAGCGGCTGCTGGGTAATCAACGAATACGGCCCTATTGACCTAGCATGTATCTTATCGTCGACCATATGTATAAGTTTCATAATATACATGACTCCGACGGTTACTTTTGATTTGAAAGGCTCTCCCGTCCTGCCGTCGTAAAGCATGGTTTTACCATCTTCCGCCATCTCGGCTTTTTTAAGCCATTCCTTTACCTCTTCCTCGGACATCCCGTTAAAAACCGGCGTCATGAACTTAACTCCCAGTTTTTTTGCAGCGCTGCCAAGATGAGTTTCCAGCAGCTGGCCGACGTTCATTCGGGAAGGAACGCCGAGCGGATTTAATACGATATCCACCGGCCTGCCGTCCGGCAGGTAGGGCATATCCTCCACTGGCAGTATCTTTGAAATAACGCCTTTATTTCCGTGCCTTCCGGATAGTTTGTCGCCTACCGATATTTTCCTTTTTTTCGCTATAAGTACCTTGACGAGTTTTATAACTCCCGGAGGCAGGTCGTCGCCTTTCACGGTTTTCTTTTCCCTGAATTCATTTTCCGCCTGTTCTTTTTTAAACTCGTAATATGCTTCCTCTAATTCTTTCAGTTTATTTTTTTCATCTCTTGATACATCAAGCGCCTCTATCTCTTTTATTTTTTCCTTTGCTCTTATGTCAAGTTCCTGAATTAATTTATCCTTTTCCTTTTTCAGCTTGTCAACCTTTTCTTCCTCTTTTGCCTTTCCCTTGCTGCGCTCTTTTCTTGCAAAAATGTTTATTCCTATTATTATCCCTTCTATCCCGGGAGGAACCCTTAAGGAAGTATCCTTTACGTTGTCGGCTTTCGAACCAAATATTGCCTTAAGTAATTTTTCTTCGGGCGTGAGATTACTTCCTGAAATAGGCGTAACTTTTCCCACCAGTATATCCCCCGGTTTAACTTTCGCTCCAATCCTCACTATGCCTTCCACATCAAGGTTTTTTAATGAATCTTCGCTTACGTTTGGTATATCCCTTGTTACTTCTTCGGGCCCAAGCTTTGTGTCGCGCGCTTCTATTTCATATTCTTCCACGTGAACCGAAGTATGGGTGTCGTTTTTAAGCATGTTTTCGCTGATTACTATGGCATCCTCATAGTTATACCCGTTCCACGGCATTAACGCCACGATTACATTTTTGCCGAGTGCAAGCTCACCTTTTTCCATGGACGGACCATCAGCTATAACGTCTCCTCGTTTTACCCTGTCGCCTTTTTTGACAAGGGCTCTCTCATTTATGCTTGTATCCTGATTTGTCCTTTTGAATTTTTTAAGAGTGTATACATCCATCCTCTCCTTTACATTCTTATCGTCTTTGTCATCCCTCAATATTATAATGACATTGGCGTCTACAAAAGCTACTGTGCCCGCATTTTTCGCAATAACTGCCCTTCCCGAATCGCATGCGGCCTTATATTCCATGCCCGTGCCGACAAGCGGTGATTCAGTGACTAAAAGCGGCACTGCCTGGCGCTGCATGTTTGATCCCATAAGCGCCCTGTTTGCATCGTCATGCTCAAGGAAAGGTATCAAGGAGGCCGCCACGCTCACAACCTGTTTGGGCGACACGTCTATGTAATCCACGTTATCAGGCGGTACCACTGGGAAGTCGCCTTTATACCTTACAAGCACAACTTCGTCAGTGATTTTACCCTTTTCATCGGTACCTATATCAGCCGGTCCTATGCGGTATTTGTCTTCCTCGTCAGCGGTTAAATATTCTATTATATCTGTCAGCCCCGAGTTTTTTACCTTCCTGTAAGGAGTCTCGATAAACCCATGCTCATTAACTCTTGCGTATGTCGCAAGGGAAGTTATAAGGCCGATGTTCTGGCCTTCCGGGGTTTCTATTGGGCAAAGCCTGCCGTAATGAGTGTAGTGGACATCGCGTACCTCAAACCCGGCGCGTTCCCTGTTTAAACCGCCCGGTCCAAGTGCCGATATCCTTCGTTTGTGCGTAAGTTCGGCGAGCGGGTTTACCTGGTCCATGAATTGTGATAACTGGCTTGATCCGAAAAATTCTTTTATAGCCGCTATCAAAGGTTTGGGGTTTATAAGATTTGCCGGTATGGCGTTTTTCATATCTATTATGGTCATTCTTTCCCTAATCATTTTTTCCACGCGCACCAGTCCCACCCTGAACTGGTTTTCAACAAGCTCCCCGACCGACCTTACCCTTCGGTTCCCAAGGTGGTCAATGTCACTCTTTTCCTCCTGGCTTGCGTTTATTTCAAGGAATTTTTTCATGACAGCCACTATGTCTTCCTTCGTGAGAACTTTCTCGTTTTCATCGACTTTTAAACCCAGAAGTTTATTGAGCTTATATCTTCCTACTTCGCTTAAATTATACCTTTTGGAGTCAAAAAACAGGTTTTTAAAAAGTGTCTTCGCGCCTGAAAGCGTGGCAGGCTCCCCAGGTCTCATTTTTCTGTGGATTTCTATTAGGGCTTCCTCAGTGGTTTTAATGCTGTCTTTTTTAAGCGTTTTTAAAACATTCATATAAGGATTTTCTTCGTTGAATTTTAAAACAGTAACTTTTTTAATTTCTGCTTTTCTGATTTTATCCACGAGTTCTTTTGTTATGAGCGTTCCCGCCTCTGCCATTATTTCGCCCGTGCTTTTGTCTATTACGTCTTTTGCAAGCACTTTCTGGTATAAATCTTTGTCTTCACCTTCAAGTGCCTCGTTTTCAAAAAACATGGAAAGTATTTCCTCGTTTGTGGAAAAACCCTGCACCATTGCCCTCAATATCGTCGTCGCATAAAATTTTTTCTTTCTGTCAAGCTTCACGTGTACAAGCTCGTTGGCATCGTATTCGAATTCTATCCATGTACCCCTGTAAGGTACTATCCTTGCGACATATGAAGTCGTTCCGCTTATTATGCTTTCCTCTTCCTCTTCGTAGCTGACCCCCGGCGAACGGTGAAGCTGGCTTACTATAACCCTTTCGGCGCCGTTGATAACAAAAGTCCCCCTGTCAGTCATCAGCGGAATATCGCTTAAATGTACCGCCTGTTCCGGCAGCTCTTTTATCTCAAGTTCCTTGCTCTTGTCGTTGCTTTCTTTTATGGCAAGTCTGAATATGCCTTTTAGAGGCGCTGCGTATGATTCCCCTCTTTCTATGCAATCCTCGACATTATGTTTGGGTTTGCCAAATTCATATCCTACGAATTGCAGGGTATATATGCCGTTATAGTCGGATATAGGAAATACGCTGTTGAATACTTCCTGCAGGCCGGAATTTTTTCTTTTGTCGGCAGGCACATCAAACATCAGGAACTCATCATAAGATTTTTTTTGGATTTCCATTAAATCAGGGATTTCAAGGATTTCCTCTATATTGGTTTTTTGTTTGATTCTTGCCATATTGCTCCTTCCTGTAACTTGATTTTTAGGAATAAATTTCTTAACAAAACAGACTAAACCAGGAAATCTCTTACACTAAGCTGTGACAGTAAAAATCATATTTAAAATAAAGCATGCCTTACTTGATTTCTACAGCCGCACCGACTTCCTCGAGTTTTGCTTTCATTTTGTCCGCTTCTTCCTTTGATGCGCCTTCTTTTACAGGCTTTGGAGCTCCCTCAACCAGATCTTTCGCTTCTTTTAATCCAAGGTTTGTAAGTTCCCTAACAACCTTTATTACCTGAATCTTTTTGTCGCCAACCGCCTTTAAAATCACGTCGAACGCGGTTTTTTCCTCGGCAGCTACCGCTCCGGCAGCCGCTCCTCCAGCAACTGCACCACCCATAATAACCGGTGCGGCGGCTGTTACGCCGAATTTTTCCTCAATTGCTTTTACAAGTTCGTTCAGTTCCATCACAGACATACTTTCAATTTCCTTAATAAAATCTTCCTTTGACATTGCCATGATATGGCACCTCCTTGAATTTTTTCTTTTTTCTTAGTTTATTTCCCTTCTTTTTTATCGGAAACTGCTTTCAAGCTATATACTATTTTTCTCTTTGGAGACGATAAAGCTCCGACCAGCCTGTAAAGAGGCTGTTTCAAAAGTCCGACAAGCTTTGCTACGAGCTCCTCTTTTGAGTTAAGTTTCGATATTTCCTTTATTTCCTTCGCTGTATACGATTTATGTTCTATATAACCGACTTTTATCTTTAGGTTTTCGTTCTCGGCCGCAAATTTAGTCAGGACTTTGATAGCAGTAACGTAATCCTTACAAAAAACAAGACCGGTAACGCCGGTAAAAAAAACCTCCATGTTTGAATTTATGTTGATTTCCTTCAATATCCTCTTTGAAAGGGTATTCTTAATGACTTTATATTTTGCTCCGACTTTTTTAAGCTCGCGCCTCAACTTATTAAGCTGGGCAACTGTCAACCCTTGGTAATCGGTAATTATTATTGCCGACGATTCCCTGAACATTGATATTGCTTCGCTTACCAGAAGTTTCTTTTTTTCACTGTTTGCAGACATTTTATTTCACCTCATCACATATACTTTTTGAAATCCAGCGGCAGACCGACTCCCATTGTAGTGGAAACATACATGCTTTTTACATACTGCCCTTTTGTAGCCAGCGCTGGCATCTTTAAAAAATATTTTATAAAGGCAATGACGTTTTCCGCTATGTTATTTTCAGGAAAAGAAATCTTGCCGCAGCTTAAATGTACCACGCCATCTTTGTTGCTCCTGAATTCTACTTTGCCCGCTTTAAATTCCTGAACGGCCCTTTTAATATCAAAAGTAACCGTGCCGGATTTCGGATTCGGCATAAGCCCCTTTGTTCCAAGTATTTTTCCTAGTTTTCCAACATCTTTCATCATGTCCGGTGTAGCTATCGCCACGTCAAAATCAAGCCACCCGCCCTTTATTTTTTCAATAAGGTCTTCCGCTCCCACATATTCCGCGCCCTCATCGCGGGCATCTTTTTCCTTTTCGCCTTTTACGAATACCAGCACTTTTACTTTTTTACCGCTGCCAAAAGGCAGTACTATGGTACTTCTTATCTGCTGTTCCGCTTGAATTGGTTTTTTCGCAAGATTGACGGCTATATCAACACTCTCGTCAAACTTGGCATTTGCGGTCTTTTTAAGTACTGTCACGGCATCTTCCACACTGTAGATTTTAGCCGTATCCGTTATCGCTTTTTTTAATGCCCTGTGCCTTTTGCTTTTTATTTTCATGTCTTTCTCCTGATATTTTTATTTATTGTTTCCGCTTTTTATTCCACCGTAATTCCCATATTTCTTGCCGTGCCTTCTATCATTCTTTTCGCACTTTCAAGGTCGGTTGTATTTAAATCAGGCATTTTTATTTTTGCTATTTCCTCAATCTGAGCTTTGGTTATTTTGGCAACCTTTTTTTTGTTCGGTTCTCCGGAGCCTTTTATTATATTTGCCTTTTGCTTTAAAAGCACTGCGGCAGGAGGCGTCTTTGTAATAAACGTAAAACTCCTGTCTTCAAAAACATCAATTACTACTGGCAGTATTGTTCCGTCCTGGCTTTTGGTCCTGTCGTTAAATTGCTTGCAAAATTCCATTATATTTACTCCGTGCTGACCAAGAGCCGGACCTACGGGCGGTGCCGGATTAGCCTTTCCCGCAGGTATCTGCAACTTTATTTGCTTTAAAACTTTTTTTGGCGGCATAACTTAAACTCCTCCTGACATTAAAGAATCTTTTCAACCTGGCCGAATTCCAGTTCAACAGGCGTCGACCTTCCGAATATGGTAACATTCACTTTTAACTTCCCCTTTTCAAGGCTGACTTCCTCAACAACTCCGTTAAAATTCATAAAAGGCCCGTCATTTATCTTGATCTGATCGCCTTCCTCAAAATACGAAGCCATCCTAGGTTTTTTCTTTCTGTCCTCCATAAGATCCATTATTTCCTTGACCTCTGGCTCAGAAAGCGGTATGGGCCTTATCTTTGTCCCGACAAAACCGGTAACCTTTGGGGTGTGCCTTATAATATAGAGGACTTCCTTGCCTTCCTCGCTGTCAATATCAATATCCATTTCCACAAGGATATAGCCCGGAAAAAACTTCTTATTTCTAATAAGTTTTTTCTTCTTTTTTATCTCGGTTACATTCTCGGATGGTATCAAAACACTGAAAATCTTCTCCGTAAGGTTGTAAGTAGCTATCCTTTGCAAAAGGTTGTTTCTAACGCTTTCTTCCTGGCCAGCATAAGTACTGACCACATACCATTTTCTCGCCATTTGTTTGTTTACCTCATTTAAATACGAATCTTACGAGCCTTGTAAGAACAAAATCTATCAATCCTATATAAGTCATTATAAAAATGCTAACTATTATAACAATAATCGTGGATGCAATAATTTCTTTTCTCCCAGGCCATGTTACTTTTTTAAGCTCTATCCATGATGTCTTTAAAAATGTTATCAGTTGTTGCATATATTCTCCTGTATTGATGTTTATGTACTGCAAAATCCCTGCTTATATTGAAAAAAGCTGGCAGGCCAGGCAGGATTCGAACCTGCAACTCTCGGTTTTGGAGACCGAAGCTCTAGCCAGTTGGAGCTACTGGCCTACGCTTAAAATCAAGTCTTAAAAATAAAACTCGCGTTTTGCAACTTTCAAGATTAAACATCCAACTTTTAACCGTTATTTAGTTTCTTTGTGAAGAGTATGCTTTCTGCAAAATTTGCAGTACTTTTTAACCCCTAATTTATCAGGATGTTTCGTTTTATTTTTGGTTAAAGTGTAGTTTCTTCTCTTGCATTCGGAGCATGCCAGAGTAATTATTTCTCTCATTTATTATATATCCTCATTCAACTATATCCGTGACAACGCCGGAGCCCACGGTCTTTCCGCCTTCCCTTATTGCGAACCTTACTTCTTTCTCCATTGCTATCGGCGTTATCAGCTCCACGTCCATCAGCACATTGTCCCCGGGCATTACCATCTCTATCCCTGCCGGCAACTTTATGCTCCCTGTCACATCCGTTGTCCTGAAATAAAACTGCGGCCGGTAATTGTTAAAAAACGGCGTGTGCCTCCCGCCCTCTTCTTTTGTCAGTATGTATACTTTCCCTTTGAATTTCTTATGCGGCGTTATCGAACCTGGCTTTGATACTACCTGCCCTCTCTCTATATCCGTCTTCTCTATTCCCCTAAGCAACAACCCTACATTGTCTCCGGCTATACCTTCGTCCAGCAGTTTCCTGAACATCTCTATTCCTGTCACCACTGTCTTCCTCGTATCCTTTATCCCTACTATTTCAACTTCTTCGTTTAATTTTACCTTGCCCCTCTCTATCCTTCCTGTCGCTACTGTTCCCCTGCCGGTTATTGAAAATACATCCTCTATTGCCAAAAGAAACGGCTTGTCTATGTCCCTTTTCGGCTCTGGTATCTCTGTATCAAGCGCGTTTACAAGGTCTAATATCGGCTTCGACGCCTCTCCATTTGGATCCTGCAATGCCTTTATTGCCGATCCCCTTATCACTGTTATCTTGTCTCCGGGAAATTCATATTTCGTTAACAGCTCCCTTACCTCTACCTCTACAAGGTCAAGTATCTCAGGGTCGTCTACTAAATCCACTTTATTTAAAAATACCACTATGTTATGCACTCCTACCTGCCTAGCCAGCAGTATATGCTCCCTTGTCTGCGGCATTGGCCCGTCTGCTGCGCTTACTACCAGTATCGCTCCATCCATCTGCGCTGCTCCGGTTATCATGTTCTTTACGTAATCAGCATGCCCAGGGCAATCTATGTGTGCGTAATGCCTTTTATCAGTCGAATACTCTACGTGCGATGTCGCTATCGTCAATATCTTTGTCGCATCCCTTCTTCCCTGTGATATCGACGCCTTTGCCACCTCATCGTACGGTATGTAAGTCGCTAGCCCTTTGGCTGCCATTACTGCTGTTATTGCCGCTGTCAGCGTCGTTTTTCCGTGGTCCACGTGCCCTATCGTCCCCACGTTTATATGCGGTTTTGTCCTCTCAAATTTCTGTTTACTCATCTCTTACCTCCATCATTCTTGTGATATTAGTTTTTCAAATAAATTAATTTTATCTTTACGTCCGTTGGCCGACGTTTATTTTTTACGCATTATCTGCTTTTATTTTATTTATTTATAAAGCAACAAATTATTATTAAAAAATTTGTTTTGCAAATTTGCACATGGAGCCCACGACCGGAGTTGAACCGGTGACCTCATCCTTACCAAGGATGTGCTCTAACCACGGCTGAGCTACATGGGCATTTTTTATATTAAAACATAATATATAAAAAAATAAAAAAAATACACCAATGTGTCACTTTTGCTTAGCTATAATATGTATTTACATTATAAATATTTTTTGTTTTCTTAATTCTTATGGATAATAAAAATTTAATATGTCTGAAAACAAATATAATTTCAAGAAGTTAAAATTTATCAAAATTTATATATTTTGTCAAGAAAAAAATGAAAAAATGATTGAAATTAATAATCCCATAGTTGCATACTTTTGACAGGGTAAATCTCCAAATCAAAACTATTCTTCTTGTTGTTGCGCCTGTTCGTATGATAATTCCATAACAGTCTCAAAATTCTCTCCATGCAAAAATAGGGTTATTATTGAAGTATCGCTTTGCCATTGAGATGTTATTGTCATGTATCCCATGCTTATTGCCGACCACTTATCCTGGGCGCTGTTTTTATAAGCATCGTTCAGCCAAGTCTTATTGTCATCGGTACCCGGTTCGCCGTACCTCTGCGATAACAAGTTTTTAAAGTTCTTGTAAATATCCCAAAAATTGCTCTTATTAACAAATTGCTTATTAAAAATATAACGCCCTTTGATTAAATAATCATCTGAAAATTCATACATTATTGAACATTGTATATTATTTAATTTGCCTTCATAAATCAATATGTTGTCACCCATCATTCCGGCATATTTGTTTCTTTCTTTTGACTGCACTTGTTTTTGGGTCATCCCCCAATTCATATTCCTGAAATCAGCTTTGTTGTCGAGCATCGCGTCTATTTTTTTATCAAGAATTGATTTTGGGTCGGCATAAAGTGCATTTAATCCGCCAAAAAGAAACAATACAAGATTGACTAAAACAAAAATATTTTTCATAAAAACCTCCTTTTAATGAAAATTTAATATCAATTCTTTTATTTAAAAACCTGTTTTACGCAGTCTCAATAATCAATTTTTTATTTGCTCGCCACGACTATTATCTGTGGAGAGTCAAAAGATAGCCCGTTGTAATTGCCATACATACTGTCTACTTTAAATCCGGATGATTCTAGCATGTTTTTTAAATCTAACGGTGTATATAACCTCTGAAAAAATTCTTTTTCTCCCTGGGCATTTCCTTTATTATCTATAATTTCAAAAAAAGAGTGCAGTGTATTTTTGGAAAAATCAAAGTCATTTTTCTGCCTAAATATATATCCATCTTCACGTACTATCTCATTAACCGGTTTAAACAAGCCTGCAATATAAAAAAGATTCATACAGTCAGCGATAAACTTGCCGCCCGGTTTTAAAGCTTTATACAGGCTTTTAAATGCTTTAACCTGTTCATCGTCATTAAAAAATCCAATTGAACAAAAAAGACACGTGGCATAATCTGCCTGGATTTCCTCGGGAGTTTCTCTGCAATCAGCCAGTACCGTGTTTACTTCAAGTTTGTTTACGGTGAATAGTTCTTTTGCCCTGTTTAAATAATCATTCATAAAATCAAGTATAGTTACTTTAAAACCCATCAGGCCGAAATAAATTGATATCCTGCCCCATCCGCCGCACCAGTCCAGGATATGCCCGTTCTTGGCGTCAAGAAGGTTTATGGTGTCTTCTGCAAGTTGCCTTGCATCATCTTGATTATATTTCCAGCACCAGTATTTTTCGTAAAATCCACTCTCAAAAAACTCCCTGAGAATTTTCTCTTCCATACGCCCCTTCGAAATAAAACATCTTGTACTAGTTTATTTTTCGATCTAACTCCGGCATTAAAGTCCCTTTACTTTTTACCTATTTTAAAACTGCATTGTCTCATTTTATCAAATTACCCTTTTCATCATACAACTTTGTTCCCTGCTCCACTCCATCCTTAAAAGTTGTTTCAAGCTTTGTTGTTCCATTCTCATAATAATTTCTAAACAAGCCGTCCTGTACCCCCGCTTTAAAACCCTCCTCTGTTTTCAACGCGCCCGATTCATAATATAATTTAAAAAGCCCTTCTTCTTTCCCTTCCATGTACATGCCTTCAACTTTTTTCTTGCCGGATTTGTAAAAAAGGCGGTAAAGGCCTTCTTCTATTCCGTCACGATATTCTCCCATTATTTTAAGCTCACCTGTTTCATAATAAAATTTATAAGGTCCGCTTTCCTTGCCATCTATATAAGTACCTTCAAGTTTTATGCCACCCGACTCATAATAAAGCTTAAATAACCCGTTCTTCTTCCCTTCCAGGTACGAAGCTTCCGCTTTCAATTTACCCGATAGGAAATAACTACGCGTGGGGCCGTCCTGCTTTCCTTCCTTGTAATTTTCTTCCTGAGATAATTCGCCGGATTCATAAAAAAGTTTGTAAGGCCCGTTTTCAACCCCGTTCTTGTAAGTGGCTTCTGCTTTTAGCACGCCGGATTCGTAATAAAGCTTGAAAACTCCTTCTTTTTTTCCGTCCTTATAAAAGCCTTCAAGCTTGGTCTTGCCGTTCCTGTAGTAAAGCTTATAAGGCCCATTTTCCTTGCCGAACAAATAAGTTTCCTCAACTTCAGGCGACCCGTCCTCAAAATAGCTTTTATAAATGCCGTTTTTCATACCCATATTGCAGGTGCCTGCCGATTTCACTTTGCCAGTGTCGTAATATGTCTTGTAAAACTCCACGCCTTCGTGGATACCCCTTTCTGTCTGTAGCATGCCGGACTCATAAAAGCTTTTATATGGCCAGTCAAGGTCACCGTCTTTATAATATTCCTCGGCTCGTAACACGCCTGATTTATAATACCATTTAACTATATTGTCTTTTATCCTGTTTTTTTCATAATTGATTAAAGCGTGGAATTCTTCACCTGTTTCGTCAATCATAATGGCATTTACTTTGCCGCTGATTTCTTCGCCTTCCCTTGTGATTGCAGTGTCGGGATTTATTGTCCATTTGGCAATTTCTTTGTCCCCGTCTTCATAAAATACCTGAATATTTTTTTTCTGCATGCTTGCAAATTCCGGCACTTGTCACCTTCTGTTTTTTGCTTAAATCCTAATGCTTTTTGTATTTTAGCAGTTAAAAAAGAGTTTATCAAGAATTTTTATACAGGACTGGCGCTCCATTGTCAAAATAACTGCAACAACCGTAATCCAAATTTATTAAACATAGTTTGCTCTATGAATCCAAAGTCGAAAACAAAACATTATTATATACTATTCCCACTCATGCTTAGTACAATTCTCAGGGTAAGCGGTATTGATTCGAATCAATAAATTATAATCTTTTTTGCAGTTATATCCATAAAAACATTTTTACTTTTATAAATAATCTCTTTTGAGCCGTTGAATCTTTCTTTCCCATCGTTAAGCTCCCTTAAAAATTTACTCTTGTTGATTATATATACAATCCCGTTTTGCGCGCGTATATTGAAATCAGCGTCTTTTAAAACCTCCACATCCTTGTCTAAATTAATGATTATATCTCCCGATTTCGTTTTTAGATAAACTTCCTTTAACTTACCCTTGTCAATTGGCTCAAAATTTATATCCCCTCCGGCAGTATACAGAACTATTTTTTCAATATTTAAACCCGCATTGAAATTAATATCTCCCTGCCTGTCATTGGCAATTATCTGGTAGTTTTTTTCGGTAGGCAGAATGACTCCAAGCGACGCGTTTAATTCGACAAAAATCCCGTTTTTTAAAAAATTCGCATAAATTTGGCTGCTTTCATAGCTTTTGAAAGGTTTTATATCCGCTTTATACTTGTTGCCTGGCATACCGAAACCGCGGACACTTGTATTGATTAAAATACTATCGCCTGTCCCGCCTGTTATTTTGACTTCACCCTGCTCCATGTTCAATTTTATTGATACAGCCTTTTGCAGACCGCCAAACTCATATTTTTTTTCTTCATAAAAAGGTGTTGATAAAAGTACAACCCCTACCAGAATCGTAAGCAATATAGCCGTGGTTCCATAAGACAAGGCATAATTACGTTTGAATAATTCCGGGTGTTCCTCTGCTTTTGCTTCCTGCTCCATTTTTAATATTTTAAAAAAAATTGTTTCTGTCGTGATAAAAGTAATCCCTGCCGCCCATAGCACATCAGATGCGAAATGTGCCCCCTGAAGCATCCTGCCTGCACCCATTCCAATGCCATATAAAGCCGCGAAGCTCATGGATATGTTTGCTTTAAGCCTGTCCCTTTTCCTGTAAATCAGGTAAAATGCGTAAAATACAAACCCCATGGAGCAATGACCGCATGGAAAAGAATGCCCCTTGCCAGGCACGCCGAACTCAAGCACATTTCTGAATTTCCATTGTCCGCCGTATTCTGTAATTTCCCTCGGCCTTGGCCTGCCACTGTAATTTTTAAAAATAACATTGATTAACAACCCCGGCCCCAACAGCAAAGAAAGTATGATTAAAAGTGCCTGTTTCCTAAACTTAGCGACATTTTCATAGGCAAAACTCAATCCAAAAAGCACCGCAGCCATGCCGCCGCATACAAGCGCCGGCATAACTCCGTAATTATACAGCAGGAGCACTATGGCGTTATTCTCATAAATCCATCTCAAACTCTTGCTGTAAAAAAAATTTTGTATGGTGATATCAAGGTTAAAAAGCCAGAAAGGAAGGGTTAAAGCAAGCAGGATTATAAAATGCAAAATGATTGTAGTAGTTGATTTTTCTAATTTGAATGTTTTTACTTCCAATATATTACCCCTTTGCCATTTTGCCAAAAAAAATTATTATATTAAGCAAACCCTACATCAATCGGCTTTTTTAACTTATAATAAACCGATTCTACGTTGTAATTTTCTGTTATCTTGATTTCGGCAGCATCGGAAATTACGCTGACAGCGTGCCAGATGTTTTTATCAAGGCATACCGGCTTATCAAGCAAAAAGGCCTCGATATTTTCCGGGCTGTTTTGAGGCGCAACGACTATGACCGCCGTGCCTTTTACCGGTTCAAATGTCTCCATGGATTCCGGATGTGCCTCCATGCCGTTTACATTTTCAGGCTTGCTTACAAGGTAACCTATCCTCCAGCCAGCTGCTTTTTCATCGCCGCATAACACAGAAAAAACTTTCTCTTTATCGTCTGGTTCCAGTATCATGCCGAATTTCTTGAAAAGTTTCCTGTCGAGCGTCTTTATGGGTATCATATAAAACCTCCGGTTTTGTACTGCCGCATTTCGCTTGTCAGTTTTATTGTTGTACGCCGGTCATTCCTCCAGGCTCAAGTGGTTGCTCCTCTGTTCCTTCTTTGGAAGATTTTTCTTTGACGCCGTTTTTCGGGCCTACTATCACCTCGCAGTAATCGTCCAGCCTGAAGTAATTCTTTATGGCGGTATTTATTTCCTTTTTTGTTACGCTATATATTTCATCAAGGAACTTGTCCACTTCGTGGTATCCCATGCCCCAGAACTCATACATGCCGTACGAATCAGCCTGTGCCATATAATCCTGCGTGCCTATTTTAAACATCCCGTTGATATAACTTTTCGCGACCTTTACTTCGTTATCAGTCACCCCTTTATGATAGAGGTCTCTCAATACTTTCAGGATTTCCGTCTTTACCTTTTCTTCATTTTCGGGCGCTGTGGCTGTATATATTTTAAAAGCTCCGTTTTCAACCGTCCTATCAAAAGTCGAAAATATCGTGTAACAAAGGTTTCTCTTGTCCCTTATCTCGGTAAAAAGCCTTGAATCCATACCGCCTCCCAATATGGTATCCAAAACCCTAAACACAAAATAATCCCTGCTGTTTGCCTTTGGCCCTATGAATCCCATTATAATATGAGACTGGTTTTTGTCTATTTCTTCCCTTTCGACCTTTTTTCTCTTTGTCACTTTGACCGGTAGCTTAAACTGCATATCCTGGCCTTTTTCCCACTTGCCAAAATATTTTTCAAAAGCTCCCTCAACTTCATCGCGCTCTATATTACCCGCTACCATGACTATGAGGTTACCCGGGTTTACGAATTTCTTATGCCATGTTTTTATGCCTTTTGACGATATTGTCTTTTCTATTGCCGGAATTTCACCCATTATGGAATTGCTGTAAGGATGCCATTCGAATAGCAGTTTGTTGAAAAGTTTGTCCGCGTATGATGCCGGGTTGTCTTTCAATTTATTTATACTGTTTATAATATCTTCCTTTTCCTTTTTTATCTCTGGGATTTCAAACGCGGGGTTGAGTATTATATCGGAAAACAACCCCATGAACGCATCAAAATTGTAATTCATGAATTCTGCCGACCACCCAAAATTATCTTTCTGCACCTCGCCGTTTATAACAAGCCCAAGCCTGTCTATCTGTTTTGCTATCTCCTTCGCGTCGCGCGTCGTCGTACCCTTGAACATGGTTTCGGTCATCAGGTTGGTTATCCCGTTATTTTCTTCTTTTTCGTATATTACTCCACCCTTGAAAATGAATTTAATTGCGACTATTGGGGTATTCGTAAGTTTTTTATGTATTAGGATGATGCCGTTTGTCAGCGTGATTTTTGTCGCCTTGCCCTCCTCGCCTGCTTTTTTCTCAAATTTTACGGAAATTAAGGGTGTTATTGCATCCGCGATTTTATATTTTTTATACTGCGCCTCTTCTTTTTGCGGATAATAAAGCGCTATTTTAGCTGTTTCCGGCCTTAAATATTTGTTTAAAACTTCCATTACGTCTTCGCTTGTCACCCTTTCCAATTCGTTATAGTATTTGTAATAAATATTGTAATCCCCAAGCGTTTCATAATATCCGAGGTTAGAAGCCATATTTTCAACCTTCATATTTTCCTTTGCCTTCTCCCTGATTATGTCTTCTTTTACTTTTTCAATGTCCTCGTTTTTTATTCCATTCTTTTTAATCCTGTCTATCTCGAGGAACACGTTTTTCAATACATCTGCATATTTTCCCTTGCGCAGGTTAGCTGCCACAACAAACATGCCGCTGAGCTTTCCTGAAAACATCTCCGAGTCTATTGAGTCTACCAGGCCCTGGTCTTCCTTTATTGACTGGTAAAGTATGGAACTCTCAGTACCGCCTAGTATTCTCCCGAGCACTTCGAGTTTGGGCAAGTCTTCGGACAAAGCGTCTGGTATCTTAAATCCTATAGCGAGAAAGGCGCTTTCAATAGGCCCGCTAAAAGCCGTGTATTTAAATTCCTCTTTCTGCGCTGTTTCCGTAGGTCTTTCCTCGGGCTTTGCATTATTCGCTTGTAATGTCCCAAATGTTTCTTTAATATGCTCCAGTACCTTTTTAGTGTCTACGTCGCCGCTTATCACCACAACCAGGTCCTGCGGAAGGTAATGCTTGTCATAATAATTTACAATATCTTCCCTTTTAATTTTTCTCAAGTTATCTTCATAGCCTATAATTGGAACTTTGTAATAACTATCGTATGCGCTTTCCATCAGTTTCTGCCATAAAAAAACCCCGGGGCTATCGAGCCCTCTTTTCAGTTCTTCTATGACCACTTCTCTTTCCTTGTCCACTTCTTCCTTGTCAAAAACCGATGCCGAAAGCGCGTCGTATTCAATATCTATCGCTTTATTGACGTATTCGGAAGGCAGCACTATAACATAATTTGTATTATCGTAAGAAGTAAAAGCGTTGTTGTAGCCGCCGAGCTCTTTTATCTCCTTATCTATCTCGCCAACTTTCCTTTTTTTCGTGCCTTTAAACATAAGGTGCTCGATAAAATGAGATATGCCTTTCTCGCTGTCGTTTTCAAGGCTGGATCCGACTTTTACCCAAAAATTGCAGGCAGCCACATGCGCATCGTGCGACTCGTCTATAATTACGGTTACGCCGTTTTCAAGTTTTTCTTTATATACCTGTCCGTCAGCCATTATTTTGCTCCTTGAATACATGATTATCAGCACTGCGATTAAAAACACAACGACTTTTTTCATTAATTATCAGCCTTTTCCTGTCTTGAAAAACAGTTTGCCGTCCTTCATATCAAGTGCAATCTTATCCCCTTCGGTAATTTTTCCCGACAATATCTGTTTTGCGAGACTGTTTTCGACTTCCTTTTGTATCAGGCGTTTTAAGGGTCTTGCCCCGAATAATTCATCATAACCTTTCTCTCCAAAATATTCAACAGTTTTGTCCGTGGGCTCTATTGTTATATTCCTGTCCTTTAGCCTTTCGTTTAAAAGCCCGAACTGAATCCTTGTAATTTTCGCGATTATTTCCTTGGTGAGCTTGTGAAAAACTATTATTTCATCGAGCCTGTTTAAAAACTCCGGCCTGAAAAATTTCTTTAATTCCGCTGTAATTTTATCCATAAAATCACTGGATTTTTCGTCAAGACTGGATATCATTTCTGTCGCTAGGTTTGAAGTCATTATAATAACCGTGTTTTTGAAATCCACTGTCCTGCCCTGTCCGTCTGTAAGCCTCGCGTCGTCGAGCACCTGCAGGAGCACATTGAAAACATCAGGATGCGCCTTTTCTATCTCGTCAAAAAGCACCACTGAATATGGCCTGCGCCTGATGCGCTCAGTGAGCTGTCCGCCCTCTTCATATCCCACATATCCCGGCGGCGCACCTATAAGCCTTGCAACAGTATGCTTTTCCATGTATTCCGACATATCTATCCTTGTGAGCGCAGCCTCGTCGTCGAACAAAAACTGCGCGAGAGCCTTTGCCAGCTCAGTTTTGCCCACGCCTGTCGGGCCAAGGAACAGGAAAGAACCCATTGGCCTTGCTATATCGCCTATATGCGCACGCGAGCGC
Source organism: uncultured bacterium (assembly GCA_963845185.1). Classification (GTDB taxonomy): domain Bacteria; phylum Oederibacteriota; class PGYV01; order PGYV01; family CAWJRG01; genus CAWJRG01. The sequence continues at coordinate 28,489 of CAWJRG010000001.1, forward strand.
CTTATGGCGTTTGAAACAGCCTCTATTGCGCTGTCCTGTCCCACAACCCTTTCTTTCAGCCTGTCTTCCATATTCAAAAGCTTTTGTGTCTCGGTCTCAAGCATCCTGTTGACAGGTATTCCGGTCCATTTTGACACTACTTCGGCTATGTCATCTTCGTCAACCTCTTCCTTGAGCAGCGTGCCTTTTCCCCTCAGGTGATCAAGCTCGTCCCCGTATTTTTTCAGTTCCTTTTCCATGTTTATCAGTTCACCGTATCTTATTTTCGCGACTTTTTCAAGCTCTCCCTGGCGCTCAAATTTTTCCTCTTCCTGTTTTTTCTTCTCAATACCCGCTTTTATTTCCCTTATCTTGTTTATGACTTCCTTCTCTTTTTTCCATTTCAAATAAAGCCCGTCTTTTTGTTCTTTCAACCCTGTTATTTCTTTTGTTAATTCCTTTAATTTCCCCGCGCTTGACTTGTCAGCTTCTTCCTTTTTTACAGCTTCCCTTTCTATTTCAAGCCGCCTTAATTTCCTGTCAACTTCATCTATTTCCACAGGCATACTGTCTATCTCCATTTTAATTTTGGACGCAGCCTCATCCACAAGGTCTATTGCCTTGTCTGGCAAAAACCTGCCCTGTATGTAGCGTGCTGACAGCTTCGCCGCTGCTGTCAAAGCCGCGTCTTTTATCCTGACGCCGTGGTGTACTTCATAGCGTTCCTTCAGCCCGCGCAAAATGGAAACTGTGTTTTCTACTGTAGGTTCAGAAACAAAAACAGGCTGGAACCTGCGCTCCAGTGCCGGGTCTTTTTCTATATACTGCCTGTATTCGTTAAGGGTTGTAGCGCCGATTGCCCTGAGCTTGCCGCGCGCAAGCGCAGGTTTCAATATATTTGCCGCGTCTATGGCTCCTTCTGCCTTGCCTGCGCCCACAAGCGTGTGCATTTCGTCTATGAAAAGTATTATATGCCCCGCAGACTCTGTTATTTCCTTTAATACAGCTTTCAGCCTGTCTTCGAATTCTCCCCTGTACTTTGCGCCGGCTACCATCGAGCTTATGTCAAGCGAAACAACTTTTTTATCTTTCAGACTCTCAGGCACGTCTCCCTTTGAAATCCTTATTGCCACGCCCTCTGCAATGGCTGTCTTGCCAACTCCCGCTTCGCCTATCAATACAGGATTGTTCTTTGTGCGTCTTGACAGCACCTGCATTACCCTTCTTATCTCATCATCCCTGCCTATCACAGGGTCGAGTTTTCCCGCCCTTGCCGCATCGGTCAGGTCCATGCCGTATTTCTCGAGCGGCCTGTATTTATCCTCGGGGTTCCGGTCTGTAATCCTCTGGTTACCCCTTATTTCCATCATTGCTTTTAATATGCTTTCTTTTGTCACTCCCGCTTTTTTCATTATTTCCGGCGCTGTGCCTTTTTTATCTGCAAGTGCAATAAGAAAATGCTCGGTATTTACGAATTCATCTTTAAGATTGCCCGCTATTTTCCACGACAGATCCAGTACCTCGTCCAGTTCTTTTGATAAATAGATTTCCGGGGCACCGGATACTTTTGGAAGTTTATAGATTGAATTTTTGGCTTCTTCGCGCAGCGACTGCGGATTCGCGCCTATTTTTTCTATTATGGCATCCGCCACACCTTCCGTGTCGTCGAGCATAGCATACAGGAGGTGCTCGGGCATTATCTGCTGATTGCCATATTCAGAAGCAGCTTCCCTCGCGCCGTTTAGGGCTTCCGCCGCTTTGATGGTAAGTTTTTCCCTATCGAACATGTCATTTCACCTCGATGAATATTAAGTGTGTCCCCTTCGCATGTTTTATAAGGTAATTTGTAAAATCATAAGGTAAAAACACCAGGTCTCCCTGTGTGAATCTGTATGTTTTTTTGTTTGAGGTTTTTATTTCAATCGAGCCTGAAAACACCCCAATAACCTGGGCTTTTTTTAGTGTGTACCGGCAGGTAACAGCCTTGTCCACTATGACTTCGTCCGCGTTAAAATGGCTGCATGACACCAGGTGCCTCGCCCTTTTGCTGCCGTTGAACTTATGGAACTTGCTTTTTACCAGCCCTGCCTCAGGGTCATATTTAATGACTTTCAATGCCTTTTCGACATCCATCCTGCGCGGCTCGCCGTAAACAAGCCTGCCCCAGTCATAAAGCCTGTATGTGATATCCGAACTCTGCTGTATCTCAAAAACTATATTGCCTACGCCCAGCGAGTGCACCGTGCCTGCAGGTATAAAATACACCTGCGCTTTCTTGACGTGGTATTCCTTGAGCTCCTTTACTATTCTGTCTTTTTCAAGCAGCCTATGGATCTTTGCCGCGCCGGTCTTTTTCTTAAAATTAATCCATAACTTCGAGTTCTTTTTGGTATCGAGTATATACCACATTTCTGTCTTACCGAAGCTGTTCTCATGCACCAGGGCGTGCCTGTCCTCCGGGTGCACCTGCACTGACAGTTTGTCGTTTGAGTCCATAAGCTTAAAAAGAAGCGGGAATTTCTTGTTGTACTTTGTGGCAAGCCTGCTTCCAAGCATCTGAGTGCTGTATTTTTTTACAACGTCGCAGAAAAGCCTGCCGCGAAACGACCCATTTGTCACAACGGAATTATTCTTGTCCAGGCATGCGTAAAACCACGCTTCGCCGATTTTCTTGTCTTTTGGAAGCTCAAAAAACCTCTCCAGGTTTCTCCCGCCCCATATTGTTTCCTTGAATATCGGGCTTACTGTAATTGGGTACATTTTCATCCGATAATCTCCTATTTAACCTTCTATCGTTCAACTCGTTAGTAAAGCCTAATTTTAAATATGTATTAATAATCCAAAATAAGCATATAACAACAAAGCTCTGTTTTCAAGCCGGAATTTATTATCAACATCAGCCTCGCAAGGCCTAATATAATTTTCTTATCTCAGAACCCGGGAAATAATGGTACAGGATCTCTGTGTATTTTTTCCCTTTTAAAGCCATGCCGTAAGTGCCCTGCTGGCACATGCCTACCCCGTGTCCCCATCCGGCTCCGTAGATATATATATCCTTGATGTATCCCTGGTTGTCTTTTCTGTATTCCCACTTTATGACATTGCTTCTTAATTTGCCGAGTATGCTCCTTATTTTGTCGAATTTTACTATCTGGCTGCCTTTGTCACCTTCTATATATAATCTCGTAATCGAACCGCCTTTGGCGCGTTTTAATGGCATTATGTCTTTAATTTTCCCGATTTCATATTCCCGGTTAACGAAATAATCAAGGTCTTCTGCGGTCAGATACCTTATCCACCTGAAGCTGACTTCGCCTTTGCCCGTTACTTTGCAGTAAACATCCGGCAAAGACCTCACCCATTCCTCAAGCCAGAAAGGGCTGAGCGGAAAATTCCATTTGGTATCATCTTCGCCGTCGAAAACGCCGCTAAGCGCTTTTATTTTCTTTAACCCCCATATTTCATTAACATCCTCGGTATGCCCGCCGCTGTTGTCATGGTAAAATGTGTTCAATATGCTGCCGTCGCAATACAGGACCTCGCCCCTTGTGTCGTCTATTGCCGCGTTCGTCCTCGGATCCTCTTTTGCCAGGCCTTTATACACCTGGGCTGCCTGCTGGGAGGAAAGGTCAAAACCCTCTTTCGCCTGCTGGTTTAAATGTTTGAAAGTGTATGTCCTTGCAGCGACTGCCTGAGCGCGAATGGCGTCAGGAGGCCAGGAAGAAATAATTTCCGCAGGCACAACTCCGTACAAGTATTCCTCTACGTTTATAAGATTAATCAGCGCCAGCCCGTCTTTGGAATATTTTACAAGAAAATCGCCCCTGTATGTTGTGTCCGTGCTTTCGGAAAAGAAAAAGCCCTCGCCGTACCTTACGTTATAAATATTTGTTGTGGCACTGTCTGATTTTCTTATAATGTAAATACTGCCCTTAAATAAAATTTTATTTGTAATTTTATCGCCGGAGCTTTCACCGATAAACGCACTTTTTTTATCACTGCCGACTATGTATTCCTTTAATCCCTCCCCACTAAATATTTCCTTGTTGTTCGAGTCGTATGCCGAAAATCCGCTGCCGCATTTAAAATAAATCTCTTTTACATCCTGAAGCAGGCCCACTTTTATTTCTTTCAGGTTTTCCGAGCCGGAAACGCTTTCCTTGTCCGGAGGTATGTACGCTTCTCTGTCTATTTCCTTTTCTTTTTTATATTTGGATATTTTCCCGCGGATTGCAGGGTACATCATGGCGTAGTTCTCCAGCTTGATGGCAAAAGACTTATTTTTGGTGTCTATATCCCCCATCAACGCCCAATACTTAAAAGCCATTACCGATTTTTTTTCTTTCTCATAAAGTACTGCTAGTTTTTTATATATTTCCACATAGGTCTTATCCCTGTCAAATGCAAACTTATAACTATCTATGGCGTTGTCCAGGTCGCCTTTTTTCTCATAAGTTTCGGCGATTTTTAAATATATAATGTTTTTTCTGTCGTCGTATTTTGCCGCTTCCGCGTATTTGGCGAGTGCATCATCGTACTCTCCTTTTTCCAGCAGGATATTCCCCCACCAGAAATACACTTCCCAGCTGGTGCTGTTTTTATCGGCCACCTGGCTTATCTCTTCTTCGGCATAATTATACGCACCCAGAAAATAATACATCTTAGCCAGTTCAAAATGCGGTCTGAGCTCTTTGTCGCTGTAAAATACTATGTCCCTGTACACGTCAAACGCTTTCCTGTTTTCGCCGAATTCCTTGTAAACCGACGCAAGGTTGTAGTAATTTTCTATGTTGTTCCTGTCTTTCTCTATCTCTTTTTCATAATATTCCATGGACTTTTTCATGTCATCGCCGTAATAAGGATTGGCGTTTTCAAAAAACAAAAAAGCGCGGATGTTTGAGGTTAAAATAAAAAGTAAAATGAAAAGCTGTACTATCCTTGCGGCAGGAATCATAAGGTGAATTTCTCTCCCAGGTATATTTCGCGGGCTTTTTTATCGTTAATGAGTTTTTTTGCAGAACCCGAAAGCAGCACTTTTCCCTCATAAAGTATATATGCCCTGTCGGTTATCGAAAGGGTTTCCCTTACGTTATGGTCGGTAATCAGCACGCCTATGCCTTTTTTTTTCAATCCTTTGATGATATTTTGAATGTCAAAAACAGCAATCGGGTCTATTCCAACAAACGGCTCGTCAAGCAGGATGAAATGTGGCGAAAGCACCAGCGAGCGCGCTATTTCCACCCGCCTTCTTTCCCCGCCTGATAAAGTGTAAGCCTTTTGTTTAGCGAGATGCGATATCTTAAACTCCTCCAACAGGTGGCCCATCCTTTTCTCCCTTTCTTTATCCGGCAAGTCCATGAACTCAAGCACCGACATTATGTTTTCCTCCACCGTGAGCCGTCTGAAAATGGAAGGTTCCTGTGACAGGTAGCTTATGCCCATAAGCGCCCTTTTATACATAGGCATATTGATTATATCCAAATGCTGTTTGCCGTCGTCTATAAAAATATTTCCAGCGTTGGGTTGTATTACCCCGAGTATCATGTAAAAAGTGGTTGTTTTCCCCGCGCCGTTTGGCCCAAGCAACCCCACTATCTCGCTTTCTTTCACTTCTATATTTACGTCATTTACAACTCTTTTCTTGTTGTATATTTTAACGAGGTGATTTGTTCTTAGCCGTCTCACTTTCTACCTCCTTCTGCGTATTTTCAAATTCAGCATAAAAAAGTTTCGACCATATATTGCTTTTTAAGCGTATTGATTTTTTTTCCACATCCAGGACAATTATGTCCGCAAGGAACGAACTGCTTTTTTTCCTGACAAAAGGCTTGCCCTTCATGTAAACTTTATTTTCTTTCTCATTGTAAACCACTTTATCAGCAAATGCCAGAACATCTTTCATTTCCATCTTTACTTTTTTTGTGTTTTTATCGGCAGTAACTATATTATTGACCGTGTCAAACTGGATTTGGTCGGCGTAAATTGTCAGGGTATTGCCGTCCTCAAGTTTCTTTTCGGCTACGACATTGTCATAACCGGTTATCACGTTCATATTGTCCGTATATTTCAGCTTGTCGCATTTCATCCTGACATTTGCTTTTTTATATGTAACCCTGATGTTGCCCTCGGCGTCCGCGTCTTTCTGGTAATTCTTAGCGCTCAGCGTGTCGCAGTGCATTATAATGTCGCTTGTTACCGCTACTACATGGCCTTTGAATACTGCAGTTTCATCCTGTTTGTTGTAAGTAAGATTATCCGACGATATGTCTATTTGCCTTATCTTGTTAGCCTGCACCGGCTGGCTTTTCACAGTCGTCGCTGCCGGTGTCGGAGTCGCTGCTTTCTCCTGCTGCAATATCACTGCTTTCACTGCGGTTTTTTCTATGCCGAATACGGAGGGCGTCGGTGTTTCCGCCTCCTCAAAACCCTGCTGGCTTATCGCGCCTATCGGCTTTGAAAAACTTTTCAAATACATCTGCTTGTATTTCTGGTCGTCCACATGGTAGCATCCTGCGGCCAGAACCAGGGCAACCGCCGGAAACAGCAGTTTAAAAAATCTTACCACTTTTAAGGTTCCTTGCTTTTAACTTTACCTTGTTCTTAATCACGACGTTTTTCATCTGCACGTCAGACTCAAAACCCACCCCATTTAACGTGCTGCCCTCCTTTATTATCGTCACCTCTTCGTCGCTGTACATTTTCTTGTGCGCGTCGTCCCAGAACAGTTTCTCGGTCTGCAGCGTTGCGCCGCTTGAATTCTGTAAGTGCACATTGCCCGTCATCTCCATGAAATTGGTATCCGTATCGAGCACTGCCTTGTCCGCAGTGAGCAGCGAATATTTCTTCGAATCCTCAAAATATTTTATCTCGACATTTTGCGCATAGGCCTTTTTCTTCATCTCAAAAATCTGCGTTGCCTTTGCGTTGAATATCCATTTAACCGCGCCTTTTTCCGTCGAAGTCAACTTGAAATTTTCCATGACAAAACTCGGTATATTCTCTACATTGCCTCCAACCGGCAGTTTGGGTTTAAATCTTGTAGCTTCGTCGCAGCCTGCTAAAAAAAGCAGAACCGGCAGCGACATTAGAACAATTAGTTTTTGCATGTATGCCTCACAATTCGCTTGGTATTCTTCATTTTTCATTTTAATTAATTGTGCTTTTCCATCTCTCGTGCACCCATACCCACTGGCTGGGATATTTAATTATCATTGCGCTTATGTCATTATTATATCTTTCAACTAGTGCCTCTGTCGTTGAATTATCTTTAATATTATAGGGCTTGTTGATTATCAGTTTATAATAACCGTCGTCCCTTCGTATAATAAACAGCGTGCACAAAGCAATATTTAGCCTTTTAGCCAGCACCGCAGGCGCAGTAGGCGTCTTTGCCGGCTTTCCGAGAAAGGGCGATATTATACTTTCAACCCTTGTATCCTGGTCCACTAGGATGCCGAGCATAAGGCCGTTATTTTTAAGTTCCCTTATCATTTCCCTGGGGTTGGCATCCCTGTCGAAAACTTTAACGTTTGCCCTGTGCCTTGTGCCGTTCACAGCTTTGTCTATCCTATCGTCAAAAAGTTTTTTGGCAATAACTCCGACATTAATTCCGTGATACGCGGCGTAAATAGGTATCAGCTCCCAGTTTGAAATATGGCATGTTACGCCTATCAGGCTTTTTTTTTCTTGTTTCAGCTTTTCAAAATACTCCCAGCCTTCCGTTTCCTTCACAAGCGACGCAATTTTTTTCACAGGCCATGTGGAAAATTTTACAAACTCAAAAAATCCTATCCCGTAATTTTTAAAATTCCCCTTCGCGCGATTTGTTTTTTCCTCAAATGCGAGCTTCCCGTCATATACAATATCCAGGTTTCTGTATATCTTCTCGCGTTCGCTCTTTACAAGGTAAAAGGCAGCAGTTCCAAGAGCAGCCCCGGTTTTCGCGCATAACTTCCACGGCATAAGGAAAACAATTCCCCGCAGGGCTTGTATTATAATATAAAATAAAAAATTCCTTGCCTTTTTAATCGTCCGGTTTTTCATACCTCAAATACCTTTTCAATGCCCTGTCCCACAGCCCCTGCTTTTTAAGTACAAGTTCCATAACTTCTCTCACGCAGCCGTCCCCGCCGGCTTTTTCGCAGGTATAATCAGCCGCTTTTTTCACCTCGCGCACAGCGTCGTCCGGTGCTGCCGAAAATCCGCATTTTTCCATGATGGGTATATCTATTACATCGTCGCCCACAAAACATATATTTTCATCTTGCAATTTAAATTTATCCTTTATATCCTCGTATACCTTTATTTTCTCCATTGCATCCTGGTAAACAATGTCTATCATAAGTTCTTTTGCCCTTATGTCTATTACCTTCGAGTACCGGCCGCTTATTATCGCGAATTTAAGCCCTGCGTAATGGCCAAGCGTTATTCCCGTGCCGTCTTTTACCTGGAAGGTTTTATATTCGTTTCCGTCGCCGCCCAGTATAATCCCGCCGCCGGTCATGACACCGTCCACATCGAGGGCTATAAGTTTTATTTTTTTTATTTTATCAGAAACACTTTTCTTCAAATCAGACAACTCCTGATTTTAAAATATCATGCAGGTGAACTATGCCTTCCATCCCGCCTTTTTTGCCCGCGGCAAGCAGCACTGTTATTGAGTATTTTTCCATCACTTCAAGCGCTTGTATCACAAGTGTGTTTTTTGACGCTGTTCTTGGGTTTCTCGACATTATGTATTTCATTTTTGTGGAAAACGGGTTTTCGGATTTTTCAAGAAGCCGGCGCAAATCGCCGTCGGTAAATATTCCCTTTATTTCCCCTTTTTTCCCCAACACGGCTGTACAACCCAGCCTCTTATTTGTCATCTCAAGCAGGCCGCGTTTGAGCGTGGCATTTTCATCAACCGCTGGTATTTCCCTGCCGGTGTGCATGATATCCTTAACTTTTAAAGTAAGCCTCTTGCCGAGAGCGCCTCCGGGATGCAGAAGTGCAAAATCCTTTTTATCAAATCCGCGTAGTTTCAATAGCGCCACCGCAAGCGCGTCTCCTATGGCGAGCTGGACCGCGGTTGAAGCCGTAGGAGCGAGGTCCAGAGGGCACGCCTCCTGTTTTACCGAAGAATCAAGAACGCAGTCGCTGTTTTTGGCTAGTGTTGAATTTTTATTGCCTGTTATGGCTATTAGTGGGATTTTAAGCCGTCTTAAGGAAGGTATTATGCCTATTATTTCATCCGTCTCTCCGCTTTGCGATATTACAATGGCAACATCCCCTTTTGTCAGCACGCCTATGTCGCCGTGAGCAGCTTCTGCCGCATGCAGGGAAATCGCCGGCGTGCCGGTTGAGGAAAACGTTGCGGCAATTTTCTGTCCGGCCAGCCCGGATTTGCCCATGCCCGATATGATTATCTTGCCCCTGCAGTTGAAAATAACTTTTACCGCTTTTTCAAAATTGTTGTTTATTCTTTTTTTAACAGCCTCAATGGCGCTTGCCTCTATGGACAAAACACGCTTTATCTCCTGCCTTATATTCATTTTACCGCGCCTTCTTTTTCCTCGAAATACCATATTCTAGCGCAGTTCTCGCAGATATATATGTTGTTCTTTTTCTTGACTTCTATCACTGCCTGCGGCCTTACCCTGAATTTACACCCTCCGCATATGCCTTCGCCCCTTTCATCCGCGGTAACCGGTGCGAGCGCGAGGCCGTTCTTATTTCTTCTTATTTTTTCATACCTTTCGTACCAGTTTCTGTCCACCTGCTTCGCGGCCTCATCACGTTTTATTTTTTCATTGCTTATCAGGGCTTCCCTGTCTTTTATTTCAGCCTCTATCTTTTTTATTTCGCTGTTTATTGCCTCTTCGTTTTTTTTCAGCAGTTGCTCCTGTTCTTTCAGGAATTTACTGATTTTGTCCTCTTCCTCCATTATCTTCAGTTCCTCTTCCTCGAGTTTGTATTTTTCCTCTTTATCCTTATTTATTTCATCCTGCAGGGTTTTGTACGCTTCGTTTGTTTTCACCTGGAAGAGTTGGTCGCTTCTCTTTTGCGAGTCATCGTCTTTTGCTTTTATTTCAAGTTCAATGGATGCTTTCTTTTTCCTTATTTCATCCAGCCGGCTTTTTTTCTTGGTGAACTCAAGCCTGTCCGCCTCTATCTTAAGTTTGTATTCGGATATCTTTGATTTTGCCTCGGTATTTTTCAATTCAACTTCCTGTATTGCAGTATCTACCTTTTGAAGTGCTATCATCCTGTCGAGTATCTCTGCGTAATTTACATTCGCCATGTATCGGAATCCTCCTTAAAATTGTATTAATTAACATTTTTTATTTTAACATTTATTCATAATTAGTCAACAGCTTGAAACATCCTTAAAATAACGCCCTCAAGTTACGTCGCATATCCTTCGGTCGCGTATACATTCAGTTTACAATATTGCTTAAAACCAAGTTTTTTGTACATGCCCTCGCCGTGTTTGGTTGCGTGGAGTACAGCCAGTTTTCTGCCTTTTTTAACTGCAAAATCAAGCATTTTAAGCATCAATTCTCCGGCTATTCCCTTTCCCCTGTATTCCGGCAGGGTTGCCGCAAAATATATGCCGGCCGACTCAGAACCGAGATATAAAGCTCCGGTCGAGCACTGTACATTATTATATAATGCTGTAAACTTTATGAAATCCTTGTCTTTCCCTGCTTTTGCCGAGTCAGCCAATATTGAATATATTCCCTGCCTGTCGTCCTCGCCCCAGCCGTTAAACGACTTCACTATTATATCAATCCATTTTTTCAGCATTTCGTCATCTTTTGTATCCACTTGTTTTATTGTAAGTCCCTCCAAAGGGGCCTGTTTTTTTACAGGCTGCCCCATTTCAAGCGCCATGCCTGTCCATTGTTCCGTGAATTTAAGGCCGTGTTTCTCAAGGTAATCGCCAAGGTCGTAAGGTTTTGTCGAAGGCCCGCATATCCACTCCACAGGTACTCCCCATTCCCTGAACCTTTTCAGCGTATTGTATATTTTTGATTCAATGTCAGCCGCTTTAAACAGCGCTCCAAGAATCTGGTTCATGGTTTTCGTCGCCGTGTAAGACCATATTATGTCTTCGCCTTCGAAAAATTTTCCCCCATGGCCGCTTGCCCATAAGGATGCTGCTTCAAACAGGTTGTTTTCTATCTCGTATATAATATTTTCTTTTGTTAATTTGGCCATCAATCAGGTTTCCTTTCAATAACATTATAAAGAAAAAGCGGGCGTAATAAACGCCCGCTCCTATAATATCGTTTGTTTTGTCAAGCTTCCCAGCGCAGACAAAACATTACGATATCTTGCACCAGTTCAAGTCCCGAACTTGTAAGAGTTAAATAGTCTGGTAGACTATTTAACGGATAGTTTCCATGAAATTATTATATAACATAAAACTACCCCATAGCGGTGCCATGATATCGTTTCTTCTTGATTTAAAAATCTACCAGCTGCACTCCACTGTTATTGTCCCGAACTTTTTTATGCCGTCAAACCCGCCTTTGATAAAAGAAAAGTTGGTCATGTATCTTATCTTCGCCCATTTAAAAAATTTTGTTTTCGGGTTTAACTTTGTCATAGGCCAGAAATATTTTATCGCGAACAAAATACCGAGCCCAAGAAGTATCAGCGTTCCCGGCGCTGCTGATAATATATGCGGTACACCGCCCTTAAAAAGATCAACTACCACTTTAATTATCGCAAGGACCGGGAAAAGTTGCATCAGGTGGAAATCACCGATATAAATAACGCCTTTCATAAAACCCGGCACAGGTACAGGTATTGAGATGCCCTTGAAATACTGTATGAATATTTCCAGCACGTTTTTTGCGTGCGTTTTTACGAGCAGCGGGTGCCCGAACCCATAACCCCAGAGCTGCTTGTAAAACTGCTGCGGCGTTGCCCTGTGCATGTGGTCAACTATTGCTTTCGGGTCAAAAAACAGCTTATATCCCTTTTGCATTATCCGCAGGGAAAAGTCAACATCTTCGGCGGTTATTTCATCCCAGAACACCCTGCCTATTGCGTCAGCCGCTGCTTTTGAGACCGCAGCATTTGCCGTGGCAAAAAACGGGCATGACTGCGAGCCGTTTACTTCGCTCGGCAGTAATTTTACAGGAACGGGATAATAACCCCCGTCCTTTTTAGACACCCTGTCTCCTATCGAAAGGAATTTCACCTGCTCGCAGTATGATTCGGTGTCGTTATTCGGGTCTGTCCTTAAGGTAAATACTTCGCCTCCCACCATGCCTATTGATGAATCTTTTGAAAAAGGGTCGAGCATTCTGTCAATCCAGTCTTTGTGGGGTGCGCAGTCCGCGTCCGTAAAAAGTATATAATCGCCTTTCGCTATTTTTAAAGCCTCGTTTCTGGCGTGTCCCGGTGATTTCGAGTTCGGAACCTCCACCAGTTTGATAAAGCCGTATTGCTGTTTCCATTTATTTATGATCGCTATGGTCCCGTCCGTAGATCCTCCGTCCGCAAGCACAATTTCCATTTTATCGCGCGGGTAATCCACATTTAAAAGATACTGCATGGTCGTGTCCATTGTCCTTTCCGCGTTGCGGACCGGGCAGATAATGCTTACAAAAGATTTTTCATCCATTTCTTTTCCTCCGAGCAAAAGTTTATTTTAGCCAAAGTGTTGTTTTTTTCAAACACAGGCAATGATTATAAATAATAAAATTTTATTTTGCAAGGGTAATTTTTATTTTGTGCTTGCATGCATGAATGGATAACTTTTCTTATCACGTACAACCCCCACTTACCACTTTCCCGCCTATTGCGCCCACCATACATCGTTTTTATAACTGCCGTCAAATCCTGCAATCACCCACATTTTGCCATTGAATAAAGCGCTTGTATGCCAGAATCTCGGGCTGAAAGCCGCGTTTCCAGTTGCCTCTGTCCAGTTTGCCCCGTCAGTTGAATACCATATATCATTATAATATGTATTGCTGCTGTCTATTCCGCCTATTACCCAAATCGCGTTATTATATGCCACGCTTGTATGCGCATGCCTCGGGCTGAAAGCCGCGTTTCCAGTTGCCTCTGTCCAGTTTTGCCCATCAGTTGAATGCCAAACATCATTTAACATTCCGTTGCTGCCGTTGCCTGCAATTACCCATATTGCGTTGTTATATATAACGCTTGAATGGCTGTCCCTCGGGCTGAATGCCGCGTTTGTCGTTGCCTCTATCCAATCTATGCCGTCAATAGAATGCCAAACGTCATTTAACTCTCCGTTACTGCCGTTACCTGCAATTACCCACATCATATTATTATAAACCACGCTGCTGTGCCCGCCTCTTCCGCTGAATCCGGCAGTACCTGTTGCCTGCGTCCATATTATCCCGTCGCTTGTATTCCACGCATCGTTGAAATAAATGCTGCTGTCCATATTAATACCGGCAATTACCCACATTGTGTTATTATATACCACGCTCGAATGGCTGTCCCTTGGGCTGAATTCCGCGTTTCCCGTTGCCTCTGCCCAGTCTATACCGTTGGATGAATACCATGCGTCATTAAAATAATTACCGTTATTGACGCCTGCTATTACCCAAATGGAATTATTATATACAACGCTTGCATGGACATACCTCGCGCCGAAAGCAGCGTTTCCCGTTGCCTCTGTCCATTTGGGGCCAGTAACAATGCCGGGTGACGGCGAAACAGAATTGTTTTTCTTCTTCGAGCAGGCAAAAAATACTAAAACAAAAACACTCAAAAGGATTATTGCTTTTTTCATTTATTGTCACTCCCTGTATTTCGTTTAAATATCCCGGTTACTTACGGCACAGGAGTCTTTACCAATTTAGGCGTCCAGGTAAATGCCGCTGTATTTCCGCTCGGGTATATATTTACCGCGTCGCCCGGATATATGTCAAAATTCGTCCCGCCCCATGCGCTCATGCTCGGCCTGTAACCGTAAACTATAAAAGCCTGGTATATAGGATCCCACTTCAAAACCATGTCTATCTTGGTATTTGTTCCTGCTCCTGTTCCTCCTTCTATATCAGCAACAATATCCGAGGCTTTTTTGTAAATACTGGTATATGGCAGGCTTCTTTTATTCGAATTTGGCAACGTACTATTGTAACTGAATATCAGGCCTATGCTGTTATCCGTGCCTGCAGCTATCCAGTCAAAAGCTGATATGGCATACATATATATTGCGTTGGATGATGAAGTTCCCGCGTCAACAGCCCAGTTGGTACCTATCCATTTTCCGAAACCCGCGCTGTATCCGTAAGAGATTGAAGCCTGGTAATGAGGATCCCATAAATGAAATTGGTTTATTTTGGTTGATGTTGTAAGGTTGCCTTCTATTTCCGTGACAAAATCAGAGGCATGTGTGTATTTGCTTTGGTAAGGAATTGCAAGCCTGTATATATTTGTTTTCCCGCTATTATAATTAAAATACATTATCACCTTTGACCCCATGGTCGATGGGGTTCCCTCGCTTGTACCGTTTACGCCTGTTACGAGATAAAAAGTATACTGGCTTCCGGACGTGTCGGTATATGTATACGATGACGATACTCCCGGTGTTGGCAACACGGTCGCTGTCACCTGCCACCCTGCCGGGAACGGGTTGAATTTACCGTAAGCGCCGGTTGCTACATAAATATTGAAGTAATCCGTCATTGCCGTGTTTCCCCACTGTAAAGTCGTGCTCGCGCCGTTTTGCGTGACCGACAACCCGTTGGGCGGCATTGGCGTGCCAAGCGGAGTATTTGTAAATGTCGGAGTCACGGTCTGCGTGTTTGTGAGAGTCCATGTCGGCGTTGCCGTGGATGTGGACGTTATCGTAACAGTAGGTGTCCATGTGGACGTCGATGTAAATGTCGGCGTCGGTGCTATTACATTTACATTTGGGCTTTGCATTATGGGATATGGCGTGCCACCAAGCGGCGCAGATTGCACCAGGAACTGCGCTGTTCCGGTTCCCGGCTGAGAAGTCGCCCCCGGCCCTCCTCCAGACGTGTCTCCGTAAGTAATTGTTATTTTGCCCGTATTGGCCGTAAGGCCCGCAACCCAAAGTGTTATTACCTGTCCGCTTGCCATTGTGAGTATGGAAGTTCCTCCTGTAACACTAACAGAAAAATATCCAGGATCATTTATCGGCACTGCGCTGTATTTTGGCTGGCTCCATCCGTTTGGTATTGTCAGGCTTAACACTCCGTAAGGAGAAGACGTCCATGTTATTGACCCAGCAGTATAAATTATTTTCATTGTATTGCCCGGTACTCCCGCCGCTACCTGTATCGGCGATATGCTTGCCGTGCCATCACCTATTATCGGTGTGTTTGTAACTGTTATTGTCGGCGTAGGTGCTATTACATTTACCTGCGGGCTGCTGCCTATTGGCTGGATGTTTGAACCATTTATGCTTGTTGAAATAAGGAATGTCTGCAAACCTGCGTTTGAGGACGCCGTCGCGTTAGAATATGTAACAGTTATAGTGCCTGTTGTACCTGGCAAACTGGATACATCAATAAATATAGTCTGACTTAAAGCTCCCTGCCCTATAACCGCAGTTGATGATGTGCCCGAATAAGTTACGCTGAAATACCCGGGCTGGCCTGGATTTGAATCCTGTGGCTGCGTCCAGCCGGCCGGTATTGATATTTCCAGCGTGCCGAAGCCCGGCGAACCGGCCCATGTATCATTGCCTGCGTAGTACGTTATCACCATGGTATTCCCGGTGGAACCGCCTGTCACCTGTATCGGCGATATTGTGGCACTCCCTTCGCCCTGCGGCGTCGGCGTAACTGTAGGTGAATTCGTGGAAGTAGAAGTTATAGTATAAGTCGGCGTATAAGTTATTGTGGTTGTATTGGTCGGTGTCCATGTTGGCGTGCCTGTAAATGTTGCTGTATCTGTTAATGTATTTGTAGTTGTATATGTCGGTGTCCATGTCGGTGTAAAGGTTGGTGTTCCAGTGTTTGTATTGGTCGGTGTCCATGTTGGGGTATCTGTCGGCGTGCTTGTAGGTGTATATGTCGGCGTCCATGTTGGGGTTGAGGTTGGTGTATTTGTAATTGTACTCGTAGGTGTCCATGTCGGTGTAACTGTAATAGTTGATGTCGGCGTTGCTGTCGGTGTAATTGTATATGTCGGTGATATTGTCGATGTTTGTGTCTGTGCCATCATATTCACCTGTGGCGAATTCCCTATAGGCACAGGATTTACACCTGTCGGGTCGCTTGATACTGCAAATACTACCATGCCTACATCACTTGCTATACCTGCTGTCGCCCCAGGCCCTCCTCCTGACTTAGCCCCATATGTCACTGTTATTGTCCCTGGCGTCGCTCCTCCCGGAAGGTTCCTTACCTGTATATCTATATTCTGGCCGTCTGCCAATGTTTGATATAACGTCCCTCCTGATACGCTTACCGTAAAATATCCCGGGTCTGTCCCTGTAAGGCTCGGCGCGCTCCAGTCTGCTGGTATTGTTATAATCAATTCCCCGTAACCAGGCGAGCCTGACCATGTTGTCGCTCCTGCTGTGTATGTTATCACCATTGTATTTCCTGTCGAACCAGCTGTCACCTGCGTCGGCGTTATTACTGCATTTCCCTGTCCTATTGGTGTAGCTGTAACTGTTTCAGTCCATGTTGGGGTCCATGTTGGCGTCGGTGTGGATGTAGATGTCGCTGTAGCTGCTATCATATTCACCTGCGGCGAATTCGCTATAGGCACAGGATTTATACCTGTCGGGTCGCTTGATACTGTAAATACTACCATGCCTACATCACTTGCTATGCCTGCTGTCGCCCCAGGCCCTCCTCCTGACTTAGCCCCATATGTCACTGTTATTGTCCCTGGCGTCGCTCCTCCCGGAAGGTTCCTTACCTTTACCACTATATTCTGGCCATTAGCCACTGTTGAATATAACGTCCCTCCTGATACACTTACCGTGAAATATCCCGGGTCTGTCCCTGTAAAGCTCGGCGCGCTCCAGTCTGCTGGTATTGTTATAATCAATTCCCCGTAACCAGGCGAGCCTGACCATGTTGTCGCTCCTGCTGTGTATGTTATCACCATTGTATTCCCTGTCGAACCAGATGTCACCTGCGTAGGTGTTATTATTGCATTTCCTTCGCCAAAAGGCGTATTTGTTACTGTCGGTGTCACTGTATATGTTGGCGTCCATGTTGGTGTCGAGGTTGATGTTGGACTCCACGTAGGTGTATCTGTAGGAGTATTTGTTGGTGTCCATGTCGGTGTGAATGTCGACGAAATTGTACCTGTCTGTGTATCTGTCGGCGTATTTGTTGGCGTCGTTGTTGGGCTGTCTGTTGGTGTACTTGTTGGTGTACTTGTCGGCGTATCTGTCGGTGTACCTGTCGGTGTACCTGTCGGCGTCCATGTCGGTGTCCATGTCGGCGATTCTGTTGGTGTACCTGTTGGAGAATCCGTTGATGTATCTGTCGGTGTATTTGTTGGTGTCCATGTCGGTGTATTTGTTGGTGTCCATGTCGGTGTATTTGTAGCCGTTGTTGTCGGTGTCCATGTTGGTGTCGAGGTTGGAGTATTAGTTGGTGTCCATGTAGGCGTATATGTAGCCGTTGTTGTTGGGGTCCACGTCAGTGTCCATGTCGGTGTTATCGTCGAAGTCTGTGTCTGTGCCATCATATTCACCTGTGGCGAATTCCCTATTGGCACAGGATTTACACCTGTCGGGTCGCTTGATACTGCAAATACTACCATGCCTACATCACTTGCTATGCCTGCTGTCGCCCCAGGCCCTCCTCCTGACTTAGCCCCATATGTCACTGTTATTGTCCCTGGCGTCGCTCCTCCCGGAAGGTTCCTTACCTGTATATCTATATTTTGGCCGTCTGCCAATGTTTGATATAACGTCCCTCCTGATATGCTTACCGTAAAATATCCAGAGTCTGTCCCTGTAAGGCTCGGCGCACTCCAGTCTGCTGGTATTGTTATAATCAATTCCCCGTAACCAGGCGAGCCTGACCATGTTGTCGCTCCTGCTGTGTATGTTATCACCATTGTATTCCCTGTCGAACCAGCTGTCACCTGCGTCGGCGTTATTACTGCATTTCCCTGTCCTGCAGGCGTAGCTGTCGCTGTTTCAGTCCATGTCGGGGTCCATGTCGACGTCGGTGTGGATGTAGATGTCGCTGTAGCTGCTATCATATTCACCTGTGGCGAATTCGCTATAGGCACAGGATTTATACCTGTCGGGTCGCTTGATACTGTAAATACTACCATGCCTACATCACTTGCTATACCTGCTGTCGCCCCAGGCCCTCCTCCTGACTTAGCCCCATATGTCACTGTTATTGTCCCTGGCGTCGCTCCTCCCGGAAGGTTCCTTACCTTTACCACTATATTCTGGCCATTAGCCACTGTTGAATATAACGTCCCTCCTGATACGCTTACCGTAAAATATCCAGGGTCTGTCCCTGTAAGGCTCGGCGCGCTCCAGTCTGCTGGTATTGTAATAATCAATTGCCCGTAACCAGGCGAACCTGACCATGTTGTTGCTCCTGCTGTGTATGTTATCACCATTGTATTCCCTGTCGAACCAGCTGTCACCTGCGTCGGTGTTATTATTGCATTTCCTTCGCCCAAAGGCGTATTTGTTACTGTCGGTGTCACTGTATATGTCGGCGTCCACGTCGGTGTGTTTGTTGTGGTCCATGTCGGTGTACTTGTTTGTGTCCACGTCGGTGTAAATGTTGGCGAAACTGTGTCTGTTGGTGAACTCGTCGGTGTATTTGTTGGAGTGCTGGTTGGAGTTCCAGTTGGAGTATTTGTAGGCGTCCATGTTGGTGTATTTGTTGGTGTCCCAGTTGGAGTATTTGTTGGTGTATTTGTTGGTGTCCCAGTTGGAGTATTTGTAGGTGTGCTAGTTGGTGTATCTGTTGGCGTTGATGTCGGAGTATTTGTTAGCGTATATGTCGATGTATCCGTCGGTGAAGATGTTGGCGTATTTGTAAATGTATAAGTAGGAGTATAAGTTGGCGTATTTGTTGGTGTTGATGTAGGTGTACTCGTTGGCGAATCCGTTGGTGTTGATGTAGGTGTCCATGTTGGCGTGCTTGTTGACGAATCCGTTAGCGTAGAGGTAGGTGAATCTGTAGGTGTCCATGTAGGTGTGTCTGTTGGCGAATCCGTTGGTGTAGATGTTGGTGTATTAGTTGGTGTTCCAGTTGGTGTATCTGTTGGCGTATAGGTTGGCGTCCATGTATATGTAGGTGTATCTGTTGGGGTCGATGTAGGTGTATCTGTTGGGGTATCAGTTGGTGTATCTGTTGGGGTATTCGTAGGTGTTTCCGTTGGTGTCCATGTCGGTGTGTTTGTTGGTGTATTAGTCGGCGTATTGGTCGGTGTATCTGTCGGTGTATTCGTAGGCGTATCTGTTGGGGTATCAGTAGGAGTATCTGTCGGGGTATTTGTCGGCGTATCCGTTGGTGTTTCTGTAGGCGTATCCGTTGATGTCGATGTTGGTGTATCCGTTGGTGTCCAGGTATATGTTGATGTATTCGTCAGCGTATCTGTTGGGGTATTCGTAGGTGTTCCCGTTGGTGTCCATGTCGGAGTGTCCGTCGGTGTATTAGTCGGCGTATTGGTCGGTGTATCTGTTGGGGTATCAGTAGGAGTATCTGTTGGCGTATTCGTAGGCGTATCCGTTGGTGTCCAGGTATATGTTGATGTATTCGTCGGCGTATCTGTCGGTGTGTCAGTAGGAGTATCTGTTGGGGTATTCGTAGGTGTTTCCGTTGGTGTCCATGTCGGAGTGTCCGTCGGTGTATTAGTTGGCGTATTGGTCGGTGTATCTGTCGGTGTGTCCGTTGGTGTTTCTGTAGACGTATCCGTTGGCGTCCAAGTCGGTGTATCTGTCGGTGTTGATGTAGGAGTATCTGTCGGGGTATTCGTAGGTGTTCCCGTTGGTGTCCATGTCGGAGTGTCCGTTGGTGTATTAGTCGGCGTATTGGTCGGTGTATCTGTTGGGGTATCAGTAGGAGTATCTGTCGGGGTATTTGTCGGCGTATCCGTTGGTGTTTCTGTAGGCGTATCCGTTGGTGTCCAGGTTGGTGTATCCGTTGGTGTCCAGGTATATGTTGATGTATTCGTCAGCGTATCTGTTGGTGTCCATGTTGGCGTGCTAGTTGGAGTATCCATCGGGGTATTTGTTGGTGTCCATGTTGGCGTGCTAGTTGGAGTATCCGTCGGGGTATTTGTTGGTGTATCTGTCGGTGTGTCAGTAGGAGTATCTGTTGGCGTATTCGTAGGCGTATCCGTTGGTGTCCAGGTTGGTGTATCCGTTGGTGTCCAGGTATATGTTGATGTATTCGTCGGCGTATCTGTCGGTGTGTCAGTAGGAGTATCTGTTGGGGTATTCGTAGGTGTTTCCGTTGGTGTCCATGTCGGAGTGTCCGTCGGTGTATTAGTTGGCGTATTGGTCGGTGTATCTGTCGGTGTGTCCGTTGGTGTTTCTGTAGGCGTATCCGTTGGTGTATCCGTTGGCGTCCAAGTCGGTGTATCTGTCGGTGTTGATGTAGGAGTATCTGTCGGGGTATTCGTAGGTGTTCCCGTTGGTGTCCATGTCGGAGTGTCCGTTGGTGTATTAGTCGGCGTATTGGTCGGTGTATCTGTTGGTGTATCAGTAGGAGTATCTGTCGGCGTATTCGTAGGCGTATCCGTTGGTGTCCAGGTTGGTGTATCCGTTGGTGTCCAGGTATATGTTGATGTATTCGTCGGCGTATCTGTCGGTGTGTCAGTAGGAGTATCTGTTGGGGTATTCGTAGGTGTTTCCGTTGGTGTCCATGTCGGAGTGTCCGTCGGTGTATTAGTCGGTGTATTAGTCGGCGTATTGGTCGGTGTATCTGTTGGGGTATCAGTAGGAGTATCTGTCGGCGTATTCGTAGGCGTATCCGTTGGTGTCCAGGTTGGTGTATCCGTTGGTGTCCAGGTATATGTTGATGTATTCGTCGGCGTATCTGTCGGTGTGTCAGTAGGAGTATCTGTTGGGGTATTCGTAGGTGTTTCCGTTGGTGTCCATGTCGGAGTGTCCGTCGGTGTATTAGTTGGCGTATTGGTCGGTGTATCTGTCGGTGTGTCCGTTGGTGTTTCTGTAGGCGTATCCGTTGGCGTCCAAGTCGGTGTATCTGTCGGTGTTGATGTAGATGTATCTGTCGGGGTATCAGTAGGAGTATCTGTTGGCGTATTCGTAGGCGTGTCCGTTGGTGTCCAGGTATATGTTGATGTATTCGTCGGCGTATCTGTCGGTGTGTCCGTTGGTGTCCATGTTGGCGTGTCTGTCGGTGTGTCAGTCAGTGTCCCTGTCGGAGTGTCCGTCGGTGTGTCTGTAGGCGTATCCGTCGGCGTACTCGTCGGTGTGTCCGTTGGTGTCCATGTTGGCGTGTCTGTCGGTGTGTCAGTCAGTGTCCCTGTCGGAGTGTCCGTTGGTGAATCTGTCGCCGTGTCTGTTGGCGTATCCGTCGGTGTGTCAGTCGATGTCCATGTAGGTGTATTTGTCGGCGTCCAAGTCGGCGATGGCGCTATTACCGTAACCTGTGGCTGATTACTTATAGGTGCAGTAGTATCTCCTGATGTTGTGCTCTCTACTGTAAAAGTTATTGTACCTTCACTGCTTTGCGCTTGTGCCGCCCCCGATGGTGAATCTGATTGATCCCCATAATTTACTATTATTTGCCCGGTTGCAGGAAGGGAATAAACCTGAATAATTATATCCTGTGAGCTTATATTGATACTTTTAAGAGTTCCGGAAAGTATATTAACTGTCACATATCCTGCCGCACTTGAATCACCTGCTTGTGGCGTTGTCCAGTTTGTTGGAATTGATATTTTTAAGGTTCCATATGAAGGAGAATCATCCCATGCTGTATTTCCATTAGTGTATGTTATTACCATTGTATTATTGCTTCCGGCGATAACTACAGTCGGGCTTATTATCGCTGAGCCTGGGCCTATCAATGGTGTGTTTGTTGGTGTGAATGTTGGCGTAAAAGTCGGTGTTGGATCGTTTACACTTATGCTTGGTGGAACCAATATTGGTAATGGATTACTGCCATCAGGGGCGGTGTAAATATTGAATACAGCAGTTCCCGTACTGTTTTGAGCAGTAGCGCCCGAGCCACCTCTTGATGTATCCCCATAAGTGACAGTTATTGTATCTCCACTTGTCAAAGTACTATCATTAATACTTACAGTTATATTCTGCCCTGCTACTGCAATGCTTGGGCTTCCATGTCCACTTGTTGAAGTTACAGTAACAAAACCAGGGTCACTGTCTGCTAAACTCGGCGCACTCCAACCCCCAGATGGTACTGCTATTTCCAAAATGCCGCCACTTACCCAACTATTTGAAACTACATTATATGTAATTGTTACTGTATTTCCTATGCTTGAAGTTAAAATATTGGTTGGAGAAATTGAGGCATTACCTTCGCCTGAGGCGGCAATAATAAATATGGCTGCTACTAAAATTGCAACCGCTAAGAATAATATTATCTTCCAATCAGCTCTTAATCTTTTTTTTACAAAAAGATTTTTAGCTATCATTTTATTTCCTTCTTCATCCTATTAAGCTCTTTTGCAGCTCTTTTGTAGCTTTTTTTGTAAATTTTATATTTAAAAATAAAATACTAACTCTTATTTAAAAGACCAAATTCAATCTTGCTTCATATATACAATTCTTTCTTTGTCTCTTATAATCTATTCTAATTAAATATAGTCCTGTTGTTTTAATTATACTCAAATAAAGCTATTTTGTCAAATATTAAAAATTATATGCCTTATTTAATGCATTAATTGCAACATCAATATTAATACAATAAAATAAGCTTGTTTTTTCCCTATTATTTATATATAATTCATATCAAATGGCGCAACTACATGGCGCCATAAGTCAACATAATATTGCATGTAAAATCAAAGGAGATTGATATATGAAACCAAAATTAACTCAGCGTATTAGTGCCGGTATTCGAGCACAGTTCTTTGCCGGTCTGCTGGTACTCTTACCTTTAACCATGACCGCAATTATTATTATTTTTCTTTTCGAAAAGCTTGATTCGATTCTGGGGACTTACCTGCACACATACCTCGGTAAACATTATGTGCACGGCCTGGGTTTGGTAATACTTGTCTTATTAATATGGCTCGTGGGCGTATTGACGACCAATTATTTTGGCAGCAGGATTGTCAGGGCTTATGAATTTGTCATCCGAAAAACTCCGATTCTAAGCAATATTTTTACCGGTCTGAAGCAGATAAGCGACAGCCTTTTTTCTACAGGCAACACTTCATTCAAGCAGGTTGTGCTTGTCCATTCACCGCTTTATAATGTTTACTCCATTGGTTTTCTTACCTCCGCTGAATTAAGCAAATTAAAAATGAAAAAAAGGTCTTTTGACATGCTTAATGTTTTCATCCCCTTTTCCCCTCCTACTTCCGGTTTTATGACGCTTTCTCATGTTAAAGACATCATCCCGCTTACTATGAGCGTGGAAGACGGCTTAAAATTAATAGTCTCAATAGGCGTAATACATCCAAAAGAATACGTGATGAAAAACCTTTTAGCACCCGGAAAAAAAAGGAAATAATTTATGGAAACGCAGAAAGGCTGGCTCGAACGCAGGCAGTTCGAAAGGGTCCGCGATGTTCTGAAGGTTTTTCTTTATCCCATCAAGCAAACGGCAGCAGAGGTCCTCAATTCCGACGATTATAAAGATACAACTCCGGAAAAACTCCTCAAGGATAAGTCGAAAAACCCTTATATACAGTCAATGACCGAGGATGTGAGCCAGGGCGGTATGTCGATATTGACCGAAATACAGTTAAATGCCGGACAGCTGGTCATAATAGACCTGTATTTACCCAAGATATTGAAACCAATAAAACTGCTTGCCGAAGTCAGGCACGTGGAAAACATAAAGGGGTCGACATCAAACCGGGCAGGTGTGAAAATACTTTCCGTAAATAAAACCGACTTAAAAAGAATTGAAAATTATATTTTTATGTTAAAAATGCAAAAAGGAGGATGAATTTTATGAACCGCTACAAACCATTATCCGGCAACCTTTATTTCGACACTGTTGAACGGGTTATTGTAAAAAATCTGGGGAACCGTTTTGTCTTTATCAGGCATGACAGAAGGTCCGGCAAACCCGGTGCAAACGAACAGCGCAGGCTGGAGGACGTAGATTTAAAGACCTGCATTTACCTCGGGAATAATTTGTATTTTGACAAAAAAGAAAAAGCGCTTTATAAAAAAATGTCTTCGGGTTTTGTTTTATACTCTTCCGACCGCAGAAAGCAAAGGAAACCAGTGCCGCACGAAAGAAGAAAAACCAGCTAATTTATATATAACTTTCTTTGTATTGCCGCGTTTTATGTTATTGTTTTTTAGCATTAATAAATTTTTGTTTCCCATAAGTGCTGTTTAACGGATTACTGCTATTTTTTTTGTTATAACCCTGTCCTTTAATATTAGTTTTAATATGTAAACTCCATTTGAAACTTCCCTCCCCGTATCGTTTACGCCCTGCCATTTAATATGATTTATGCACGCTGTTGTATCAAAACTTGTTAATTCCTTTTCCCATACCATCCTGCCTGAAGCATCGCTTATGGTTATCATGACATTCTGCGGCTCAGTCAACGGAAACCTTATTGTTGTAGTTCCATTGCAGGGGTTCGGATAATTATAAACATTCTTCTCATCAGGCTGGGTTAATATTGCTTCTGGCATTGTTTTGTTTATCACTTCGGATTCTTTCAATAATTCGCGCACCGGTGTTGCAATACATGCATGTGTAACAATACATGTAGGTGTTGCATATGTAGGTTCTTCATCCTGAATAGGATATCCATCGACATATATGGATATTTTTTCTTGACCTTTACATGAATTGCAGCCAGCCACAGGATGACCGCTTGGCTGTCCATGCATATTGTCGCCTTTTATTTCCATAAACACTATCAGTGTTATTTCTTCACCTTGCTTTATTTCTCCCGCGCATTGTTTAAATATTATTTCAAACATCTCTGTATTGCTGTTAATTTTTGCAATACTTGTTTTTATGCATTCTTTGATACTATCTTCATCTTTATCTTTAAATTCAAATTTCTTATCATTTCTCTTTTTGATATTTCCCCAATCATTATTTTCACTAATTCTATTCGATTTAATGCCTTTAATAGATACCGTTATTTCCTCCCCGGGATAATTACCTGAGTCACAACAATATCTTAATGATACCCTGCTCAAATCAATATCTTTCTTTGAACAGTTTGTCAAAATTATTTGCCCGTTAACGCCATTTTCTTTGCGTTTATCATTTTCATCAATGTATTTTGCTATTAAGCATAAATTTGGCTGTTCTGTATTTACAGGCGTTATTGTCGGCGTGAAAATAGCTATTTTTGTAGCTGTAGCGCTAACAGTATCCGTGATTGTAAACGAAGGAGACCCTGTTAAAGTCCATATAGGTGTATTTGTTTGGGTTGCAGTAAACGTAGGTACCTCTGTCAAAGTATTTGTTGTTGCCGCTGTCGTAGTTGCCGAAACCGTATACGTTGGCGTCTCTGAATCTGTTAAGGTCCATGTAGGCGTATTTGTTTGGGTTGCAGTAAATGTAGGCGCCTCTGTTAATGTATTTGTTGGTGTCGCTGTCGTAGTTGCCGAAGCCGTATATGTTAGCGTCTCCGAATCTGTTAAAGTCCATGTAGGCGTATTTGTTTGAGTTGCAGTAAATGTAAGTGCCTCTGTTAATATATTTGTTGGTGTCACTGTCGCAGTTACCGAAGGCGTATGCGTTGATGTCTCTGAATCTGTCAAAGTCCATGTAGGGGTATTTGTAGGTGTTCCTGTTAATGTGCCTGATATTGAGCTTGTAGGAGTAGGCGATTCAATGTCTGTAGAAGTGCAAGTCGGTGTAGTAGTCTGGGTAATAATTACTAAATTAGGTGAATATGCCCCACCGTGTGTTTTCCCATCATTCCAGTAGGCATAAAATTGATAGTTGGCATTTGCCGTGCTTGTAATTTTATAATAAAAATCAAGTTGCCCGTTTATGTTGTTTATAAGAGTATCCGGAGGCCCGACATTCCACGCTATGTAAGGCTGTTGTACATTAAATATATCTAAAGGCGTGGGAACTGGCGTTCCTATTAAATATCCTGATTTATTTGCAGCATTGTTTATTGTGTAAATATTTAAGTAAGCGTTTGGAATATAGTAAGTTCCTATTAAAGAATAATATATTGTAAAGTGCACTGTGTCGCCAAGTGCTGCGGAACCGGACTTGTCGTTAGTTATTGTAATAATAAACTGTGGAGTGCTTGTAAGCGTAGCCGTGGGCGTATTTGATAAAATCGGTGTTTCAGTAGCCGTCGCTGTTTGTATTATTGTGGTATCATCTATTATCGTAGGCGTTACTGATTGCTGGGATTGTTGATCGTCAGAGAAAGCGCTTGAATTGAGTAAAATAAATATAAACAAAAAGACAGGTAAAAAAATCTTTTTACCTGTCTTCCTCAAAGCCTTTTCTTCTTCTCGCGGGCTTTCAGATTTTATTAACTGCTCAGTTATCAACCTTCCTTTCATTGGCTCTTTCATGGTACCCACCTCCCCGCTTTTCGGGGAACCCGGCTCCAAGCTTTCGGGTACTTCGAAAGGCTCAGCGTCTTTGCTTTTCTTTCTCTTTCCGCTATAAATATACCATATAATTCTGTTTTTGTCAAGTATTTTTGTAAATATTATTAAATCTAACAATATAGTAATAAAATAAATTTATTAAATTCCCCTATTTAATTTATTGTAATTTTATTATTCTAGGACTGGTGAGTAATTTACTGCATTTGATATTTTTATTTTAATCTCGTCTGACTTTAAGACTGTTCCGTTTTCGTCAGTAACCGTAATTTTCGCAGTATAAATACCCTCGGCATGCGGCATGCCGTCGTCCCTCATTCCGTCCCACACAACGTTGTCAAAAGGTTTTTCCGAGCCTTCCCATGTTTTTATTATTTTTTCATCACTGTCTTTTATTTCAACCGTCCACTTATATATGTCGTATTTCGTTTCTGATTTTATTCTGATATAGCATTTGTTGTTTGAAGTCAAAGGTGAAAATATTGGCGGGTCTGCCTTCAAAGAAAGTTCATATCCGCCGAACTTGTAACTTAAAGCCACCTTGTTTGATGTTACTAACCCGTTAATGTCAATTCCATAATCAAATGTAAAATCATTAAACGTGATTCCAAACCCTCCTGTAATGTCACCTGGGTTATTGTTGTAACCCACCCTTAGATATAAAGGCGCGATCAGGTTATATTCAATCCCGGTAAAAATCAGCGGTGCCAGACTGTTAAAATCTTTTTCAGCATCAACCGCTATCTTTACAGTTTCGTCCATCAGCTTGATTGCCACGCCCAGCCTGGCAGACGGGATCAGTTTTTCCTCGTCGTTTGCGTATTGTATCGGCAGCGGCAGTATATTTCTGAAGCTCAAAGCCGCGTCCACATATTTATCGAAAGACCTCGCTAAACTTACATCGGCATTTACTCCGTAAAAACTGTCGTTTCCCAGCAGCCTCACTATCGGCTTTATGTTTATTCCGCCCTTTATGTTATAAAAAAGGCTTCTGCCGTAGCCCATCGTAATAAAGAGGTCGCTTGCTGATTGGCTTCCTTGCACTGTGCCGTCAGTGTTTACTACATCATAACTGCCGTAACTCATGTAAGATATCGCCAATCCTGCGCCGCCATATCTGCTCATGGGAAGTGCGTATGCTATGTTGTCAAAGTGAGAGCTTCCGTAAAATTGCTCAAACGACGCGGATATCTCATGCTTGGCGACATCTTCGAGATAAGCAGGGTTCCAGAAAACAGCCGTTGCGTCGTTCACGTCGGCTATTCCTGCCCCGCCCATGCTCATATTCCTCACGCCAAAACCTTTATATAACACCTCTAAAGGTATGCCCGCGTTATCAGCATATAAGGCGGCTGCACTTAGTATAAGCAGTACAAACAACAAAATTTTTTTCACATTTTGCTCCTAAGCAAGAGTTTATTTTACAAACCCTCAGGGTGCAGCAAAAATATTACTCTTGCTTACACCCGATTAAGTCCCAATCTTACGGGAACGAGAGGTGTCAGATATCTTTTATTTTAGCTTCGGCAGGCTTTCCAGCCCTTTGTCTATGCTTGACTGCTGAAGCGGTACATCCTCCAATTTGCCGTGCATATAAAGCTCATAAGCGCCTAGGTCAAAATTGCCGTGCCCGCTCAAGTTGAATAAAATTACCCTTTTCTGGTCTTTTTTCTTGGCGTCAAGCGCCTCGTCAATTGCGCATTTTATGGCATGCGCGCTTTCAGGCGCAGGGATAATCCCCTCTGTCCTTGAGAATAACATTGCCGCTTCAAAAACCGGGTTCTGGTCATAGGCCACCGCATCAATTATTCCCTGCTCATGCAGCAAGCTGATTATCGGCGACGCGCCGTGATACCGCAGCCCGCCGGCATGTATGCTTTCCGGCACGAATTTATGGCCCAGAGTATACATCTTTACGAGAGGCGTCATTTCGCCTGTGTCGCCAAAGTCATACGCGAATTTTCCCTTTGTAAGCGACGGGCACGCGCTCGGCTCTGCAGCCACTGTCCTGAGCTTGGCAGCTTTGCCTGTCAGCCTGTCGTAAATAAAAGGCAGGGCCATGCCTCCCAGGTTACTGCCTCCGCCATGGCACGCTATGACCACATCAGGATATTCCCCGGCCAACTCCATTTGTTTTTTCGCTTCCAGCCCAACTACGGTCTGGTGCAAAAGCACGTGGTTTAAAACGCTGCCCAACGAATATTTTGTATCCGGATTTTTTACTGCCATTTCGACTGCCTCAGATATGGCTATTCCGAGTGATCCCGGGGAATCAGGGTTTTCAGCTAGTATTTTTTTGCCTACTTCTGTCCTGTCCGAAGGCGAAGGATACACGTTTGCTCCCCATGTATGCATCATGAGTTTCCTGTACGGTTTCTGGTGAAAGCTGACTTTAACCATATAAATTTCTACCTCAAGCCCCATAAGGGTTCCAGCGAGCGCCAGAGCCGACCCCCACTGTCCTGCTCCTGTTTCTGTAGATAATCTTTTAACGCCTTGCTTCTTATTATAATAAGCCTGCGCAATGGCAGTATTTGGTTTATGGCTTCCTGCTGGCGACACTCCCTCGTATTTATAGTATATTTTGGCCGGGGTACCCAAGGCTTTCTCAAGCTTAAATGCCCTCATCAGTGGAGAAGGCCTCCAGAGCTTATATATGTCAATAACTTCTCCCGGTATATCTATCCATCTTTTTGGCGACATTTCCTGCTCGATTAATGCCATTGGGAATAGTGGCGCTAAATCAGCTGGGCCAAGCGGCTTTCCCGTACCGGGATGCAAAGGTGGGGCGAGCGGTACAGGCAGGTCCGGAAGTATATTGTACCACGCATTTGGTATTTCTTTTTCCCCCAGGATGAATTTCGTAAATGCGCCGGCTTTGATATTTACGATTTTTGCAGCTGCTTTTACTTTGGTTTTCGGGGACTTTTTAGCTTTTTTTACCTGTTTCTTTTTTCCCTTTTTCATTTTAACACCTCCTGATTTTTTAATAAAATCCGGCAGTTAATATAACATTTTTTTTAATATAAGTCCATAATTTTTTAGAATGGGTATAAATCAATGAATTGAATTGTTTGACAGGAGTTTTACAACAATTAATTATATTTATTTGTGTATTTAGTTACTATAACTAATTATTGCCGATATTTTTACTATCTTCCTCACTTTGTTGCCTGTAGTATCCACGCCTTCCATCACGCATATATAAGTCCCGCCCGATACTGTCTGCCCGCTTACGCTCTTTAAATCCCAGTTTATGCCGGCCGCGGCAAGATCGCCAATCAGCGTCCTTACAAGCTCCCCTGCTATGTTATATATCTTTATCTTTATTGTCCCGTTTGCGCCTGCCAGCCATGTGAATTTCAGCTGTGTTTTACCGGTACCTATATAAGGGTTCGGCAAAGTCTTTACAACTCCCAGAACGTCTGCTGTACCTTTGTTAAATACCGTAATTGACTTACTGGCTGTCACGCTTATTCCCTGATTTGTCTTTACCACAAGCTGTATCTCATATACTCCGCTCTGCACATAATCTCCCTGCGCGTTTTTCCCGTCCCATGTAATATAGCTCACACCTGAGGTTGTATAAACTATTCCTATAGGCAGCGCTCCATTGCCCACAGCCACCACATTATTAACCTTTAATTCCATCTGGTCCCCTGTGGGATTCGGCTCTGATATTGTCTGTACAAGCTCTCCCGCGCTGTTGAATATATTCACCTGCACGTACTGGTCTTCGTTAATCGCGGTTATCTGCTTTGTTATTATATCCGTATGCCCGTACGGGTCTGTTGTCGTTTCCTTTATGTAATATGTCCCGTTCGCCACATTCTGGCCCGCGCTGTTTGTCCCGTCCCATGTTAAAGCTCGCGTACCCGTTTTTCTGCTGGTCAGGCGTCTCCAGGCCCGGCACCTTTATTGTCAGCGGAGTCCCTGAACCGGGCGACATCACTGCTGTCTGGCTGCCGTTCAGCAGCAGCTGCACCTGCTGCGCCTCCTGCGATGTCGTAGTACTTACTATCGTTTTCACAAGCTCTCCTGCCTCGTTATACACGCCTATGCTCATCACGTACGGGAACGGCACAGGCGTTATAGTTATTGTCACTGTCTGCGTGTTTGTGGACGTGTATGTTATTGTGGCGCTTAGCGTGTTTGTCGCCGTGTTTGTTGTAGTCAATGTTCTTGTGTTTGTGTCCGTCGTTGTTGCTGTTATTGTGTCCGTGTAAGTGTATGTCTGCGTAAGTGTGCTGGTATATGTAGGTGTCGCCGTAAAAGTGTATGTCGCCGTATTAACAGGCGTATTTGTGTATGTTGACGTCAGTGTGTATGTGTATGTCAGCGTAAGCGTGCTGCTTGAAGTCACGCTTACAGTCGGCGTGAATGTCGGCGTGTCTGTCGGCGTATCCGTGTTTGTCGGTGTATCTGTCGGCGTGCTGCTCGGCGTCGGGCTTACAGTCGGCGTATCCGTCGGCGTATCCACCGGAGAATTTGTATATGTAGGTGTCGCTGTATCTGTCGGTGTCCACGTCGGTGTGTTTGTATACGTCGATGTCGGCGTGCCCGTATCAGTTTCTGTACTTGTATAAGTGTATGTCGGCGTATCTGACGGGGTATCAGTTTGCGTATATGTCAGGGTCGTTGTTTTTGTCACAGTATATGTCGGCGTGAACGTCGCAGACAATATCACCACCGTAAATGTCATTGTTATCGTGTATGTCGGCGTATCTGTATCAGTATATGTCGGTGATGCCGTACTTGTGCATGTTGGCGTTGCTGTTAATGTATCCGTCTGCGTGTCCGTGTATGTATATGTCGGCAATAACGTATTTGTGTACGTTGGTGTTGCTGTCGGAGTATCTGTTTGCGTGTCTGTCACTGTTTGCGTGTACGTGGATGTAGGCGATGTAGTGTTTGTGTATGTTGGTGTTGGTGTCGCCGTCGGCGTATCCGACTGTGTATCTGTCACGGTTATTGTCCTTGTTGCCGTGTATGTCGGCGTAAATGTCGCGGACAGTATCACCACCGTGAATGTCATTGTTATCGTGTATGTAGGCGTTACTGTATTTGTATATGACGCCGTATTCGTGCTTGTGTATGTTACTGTCTGCGTATATGTAGGTGTAGGCGATGTCGTGTTTGTGTATGTTGGTGTCGCCGTCGGCGTATCTGTCTGCGTATATGTCACGGTTATTGTCCTCGTTGCCGTGTATGTTGGCGTAAATGTAGCCGATAGTATTACCACCGTGAATGTCATTGTTATCGTGTATGTCGGTGATACCGTATCCGTATATGTCGCAGTATTCGTGCTTGTGTACGTCACTGTCCGCGTGTATGTTGGCGTGGGTGACATTGTATCTGTGAATGTCGGCGTTGCCGTCATTGTAACCGTCTGCGTGTCTGTCAGGGTTATTGTATCTGTCGGCGTATTTGTCCTGGTTATCGTGTATGTTGGCGTATATGTCGCGGATAGTATAACGACAGTGAATGTCATTGTTATTGTATATGTCGGAGTCACTGTATTTGTCACTGACGGCGTATTCGTCATTGTGTCTGTGTATGTATATGTATACGTCACTGTCCTCGTGTATGTTGGCGTCGGCGACATCGTATCTGTGTATGTGGGCGTCGCTGTCGGCGTCACTGTCTGCGTATCTGTCAGCGTTATTGTATACGTCGGTGTATTTGTCCTGGTTATCGTGTACGTCGGCGTATATGTCGCGGACAGTATCACGACAGTGAATGTCATTGTTATCGTATATGTCGGCGTTATTGTAGACGTATCAGTAGGCGTTACCGTAACGGTATCCGTATATGTATATGTGTATGTGACTGTGCGGGTGTATGTCGGCGTCGGTGATGCGGTGTTTGTGTATGTCGGCGTAGGCGTCAGCGTGTCCGTCAGAGTGAATGTCGGCGTATATGTCCTGGTAAATGTTACCGATACTGTAATTGTCACTGTTGAAGTAAATGTCGGTGTATCAGTCACCGTAACAGTATTTGTATATGTATATGTCACTGTCTGAGTGTATGTAGGCGTAGGCGATTGCGTGTCTGTAAATGTCGGTGTCGTTGTAGGCGTGTACGTCCGGGTAAATGTGGGCGTCTGCGTGTATGTATATGTAGGCGACAACGTGTTTGTGTACGTCGGCGTAGGGGTTGGCGTGTCTGACTGCGTGTATGTCGGCGTATTTGTCCTTGTGAATGTCATTGACATTGTATTTGTCAGGGTTGGAGTGTCAGTCCGCGTTGCCGTAAGCGTGACAGTATTTGTATATGTATATGTCACTGTCTGTGTGTATGTAGGCGTCGGCGACGCCGTGTTTGTGTACGTCGGCGTAGCAGTCAGCGTGTCTGTCAATGTATATGTGAATGTTATCGTCCTTGTGAATGTTACTGACACTGTATTTGTTGCGGTCAAAGTATCAGTCTGTGTCGGCGTCTTTGTGGCAGTGTATGTGTATGTATATGTCACTGTCTGTGTGTACGTGGGCGTCGGCGATGCTGTGTTTGTGTTTGTCGAAGTTGCTGTCGGAGTGTCCGTCAGTGTGTATGTGGGCGTTATTGTCCTGGTGAATGTCACGGTGACTGTATTTGTCATTGTCGCAGTGTCAGTCAGTGTCGGTGTCTTTGTGGACGTATATGTGTAAGTGTATGTCTGTGTTTGCGTGTATGTAGGTGTCATGGTCCGCGTGGATGTATATGTCGGCGTACTTGTAGATGTGTATGTAGGCGTGTATGAAGGAGTCGACGCCAGACACTGGTCCGCCATATTTACCGTGGATACAGGCGATGCAGCATATCCAGGGAAGGACAGTGAAGCGTTATTATGCCAGGAACAATTTGCGGGACAGCAGTTATACATGGTTAAATACACTGGCAAATCATAGCACCCTGTAAACCCCGGCGCTGCAGGGACAATTACGAATGTGGCCATGTTTGTGCCTCCAGAGCCACTTATGGATGAAATTCCAGCTGCAGGCGAACCCAAATAATACGGCCCGTTAAACGCCCAGCTGTCTGCCGGCGCAGCAGACGACCAGTCGTCAATAACCGTGATATCCTGCGTCACATAGCCGCCGTTATTGCAGATTGCCAGGGTAAATGTAAGGTTTTGTGTTGTTATATTTGTCGTTTGGCTAGCGGATTTTGCCAGGGTAAATTGCGGCGGCATTGGCGTCACTGTCGGCGACGGGCAGAAATCCGACAGTTTTACGCTGCTGCTTGACGCACCCATTGTCACAGTGTTGTACCACACCGTGCACTCGTCGCCTACAGGAAAATAATAATTCTCAAGCACATACGTGAAAGACATGCACGGCTGCGTGCACCCGGTACAGGTAACGCCGGGAAATCCTTCCTCAAAATAAACCTGGTTGTTTTGGGTACCAGATGAGATTGAAATGTCCCCGAAATAAACTCCACCGGAATAAATACCCATAATGCCGCTCGTCGGCGACACATATGACCAGTCAGTGGCCGTCCATTGGTCGCTTGTAAAAACCGTGCTTGTGGTGCCGCCTCCGGAATTGCATATAGTATAGGAAAAAGTCAGCTCTCCGCTCCCGTCTATGAACGTTCCTCCTATGCCGGTGGTCTGGCCCGCTGATTTTGTTATTTTCAGATTCGGCGGCATGGGAGTCGGGATTTCACTCAGGTTAAACCCCTGCCTGAAAAATATTTGCTGGCATCCGGTAGTTGTTTCGGCAGTAGAAGCGTCTCCGTAACCCAGAGGCTCCAGCACGTTGTGCGTTTCAAGGGAAATTTCTTTCGCACCCCATT
Organism: uncultured bacterium; assembly: GCA_963845185.1. Lineage (GTDB taxonomy): Bacteria > Oederibacteriota > PGYV01 > PGYV01 > CAWJRG01 > CAWJRG01. The sequence goes on from CAWJRG010000001.1 coordinate 62,921, forward strand.
CCTGTCCCAGATAAAGTATGCTGGAAGCTGACGCCCATGTCGAATTGCTTGCCTGGTTGTAATTCTGGCTGTACCATGTATATGTCCCGTCGTACGGCCCCGCATCGCACGATTGCGATCCATTGCAGCATACGTTTGTATCCGTAATATAACTGATGCCTGTGCCGCTGTCGCTGTCCACAAAAGCGTACCCGCCGTTCGTGCAGGTTATTTCCATGGACCATGTCGCCCACATTTCGCAGCATTCCGTGTTCTGGTTCCTCACAGCTATGACATTGCCCGTCGACTGAAGGTTGAAAGAGGTAACTTGTGCTGCGCTCAGGGCGATACACGGGGTAGTGCCTCCCATGCCGACATATCCAAAAGTCGTGACATAAACTCCGTTTACATAAATGTCGGCAATATCATCGGTTGCGCCGCAAAGCTCAGCTGTTTGAGGCGTGCAGACAGCTGCCGCTGCATGCAGGCTGAAATTTAATGAAATAAAAAATATAAAAACGATTAAAATTATTTTCAGATTGGTATCAAACCCCCTTTTGACGTCTAAGGACAACTTTGAATCCCTGCACTTGATTTTTCCGGCACTCATTGTTCATGCCTCCGCATTTATAAAGACTGCGTCAGCGGAGGACATCGGCGGATTAGGTTCAACTCATGGATTTTACTGACCCGCTTGAATTATCGCTGACATTTTTACTATCTTCCTCACTTTGTTGCCTGTAGTATCCACGCCTTCCACCACGCATATATAAGTCCCGCTCGATACTGTCTGCCCGCTTACGCTCTTTAAATCCCAGTTTATGCCGGCCGCGGCAAGATCGCCAATCAGCGTCCTTACAAGCTCCCCTGCTATGTTATATATCTTTATCTTTATTGTCCCGTTTGCGCCTGCCAGCCATGTGAATTTCAGCTGTGTTTTACCGGTACCTATATAAGGGTTCGGCAAAGTCTTTACAACTCCCAGAACGTCTGCTGTACCTTTGTTAAATACCGTAATTGACTTGCTGGCTGTCACGCTTATTCCCTGGTTTGTCTTTACCACAAGCTGTATCTCATATACTCCGCTCTCTACATAATCTCCCTGCGCGTTTTTCCCGTCCCATGTAATATAGCTCACGCCTGAGGTTGTATAAACTATTCCTATAGGCAGCGCTCCATTGCCCACAGCCACCACATTATTAACCTTTAATTCCATCTGGCCTCCTGTGGGATTCGGCTCTGATATTGTCTGTACAAGCTCTCCCGCGCTGTTGAATATATTCACCTGCACGTACTGGTCTTCGTTAATCGCGGTTATCTGCTTTGTTATTATATCTGAATGCCCGTACGGGTCTATTGTCGTTTCTTTTATGTAATACACACCGTCCGCCACATTCTGGCCCGCGCTGTTTGTCCCGTCCCATGTAAAGCTCGCGTACCCGTTTTTCTGCTGGTCAGGCGTCTCCAGGCCCGGCACCTTTATTGTCAGCGGTGTCCCTGAACCGGGCGACACCACTGTTGCCTGATTGCCGTTCAGCAGCAGCTGCACCTGCTGCGCCTCCTGCGATGTCGTAGTACTTACTATTGTTTTCACAAGCTCGCCTGCTTCGTTATACACGCTTATGTTCATTACATACGGGAACGGCACAGGCGTTATAGTTATTGTCACTGTCTGCGTGTTTGTGGATGTGTATGTTATTGTCGCGCTTAGCGTGTTTGTCGCCGTGTTTGTTGTAGTCAATGTTCTTGTGTTTGTCCACGTCATTGTTGCTGTTATTGTGTCCGTGTATGTGTATGTCTGCGTAAGTGTGCTGGTATATGTCGGTGTCGACGTTGACGTGTATGTAGGAGTATCCACCGGCGTATCTGTGTATGTCGATGTCAATGTGTATGTGTATGTCAGTGTAAGCGTGCTGCTTGAAGTAATGCTTACAGTAGGCGTGAACGTAGGCGTGTCTGTCGGCGTATCCGTGTTTGTCGGTGTATCTGTCGGCGTGCTGCTAGGTGTCGGGCTTACAGTCGGCGTATCCGTCGGCGTATCTATTGGCGAATTCGTATATGTAGGTGTCGCTGTATCTGTCGGTGTCCACGTCGGTGTGTTTGTATACGTCGATGTCGGCGTACCCGTATCAGTTTCTGTACTTGTGTATGTATATGTCGGCGTATCTGACGGGGTATCAGTTTGCGTATATGTCAGGGTCGTTGTTTTTGTCACAGTATATGTAGGCGTGAACGTCGCTGACAGTATCACAACCGTGAATGTCATTGTTATCGTGTATGTCGGCGTATCTGTATTTGTATATGTAGGCGTCGACGTGCTTGTGTCAGTCACTGTCTGCGTGTATGTATATGTAGGTGATGTCGTGTTTGTGTACGTTGGTGTTGCCGTCGGTGTATCTGTCTGCGTGTCTGTCACGGTTATTGTCCTTGTTGCCGTGTATGTTGGCGTATATGTCGCGGACAGTATTACAACCGTGAATGTCATTGTTATAGTGTATGTCGGCGATACCGTATCCGTATATGTCCCTGTCGCCGTACTTGTGTCTGTTACTGTTTGCGTGTACGTGGATGTAGGCGATGTCGTGTTTGTGTATGTTGGTGTCGCCGTCGGCGTATCCGACTGCGTATCTGTCACGGTTATTGTCCTTGTTGCCGTGTATGTCGGCGTAAATGTCGCGGACAGTATCACCACCGTGAATGTCATTGTTATCGTGTATGTAGGCGTTACTGTATTTGTATATGACGCCGTATTCGTGCTTGTGTATGTTACTGTCTGCGTATATGTAGGTGTAGGCGATGTCGTGTTTGTGTATGTCGGTGTCGTAGTCGGCGTATCTGTCTGCGTATATGTCACGGTTATTGTCCTCGTTGCCGTGTATGTTGGCGTGAACGTAGCCGATAGTATTACAACCGTGAATGTCATTGTTATCGTGTATGTAGGTGATACCGTATCCGTATATGTCGCAGTATTCGTGCTTGTGTACGTCACTGTCCGCGTGTATGTTGGCGTGGGTGACATTGTATCTGTGAATGTCGGCGTTGCCGTCATTGTAACCGTCTGCGTGTCTGTCAGGGTTATTGTATCTGTAGGCGTATTTGTCCTGGTTATCGTGTATGTTGGCGTATATGTCGCGGATAATATAACGACAGTGAATGTCATTGTTATCGTATATGTCGGCGTCACTGTATTTGTAACTGACGGCGTATTCGTCATTGTGTCTGTGTATGTGTATGTATATGTCACTGTCCTCGTGTATGTCGGCGTCGGCGACATCGTATCCGTGTATGTAGGCGTCGCTGTCGGCGTCACTGTCTGCGTATCTGTAAGCGTTATTGTATACGTCGGTGTATTTGTCCTGGTTATCGTAAATGTCGGCGTATATGTCGCGGACAGTATCACTACAGTGAATGTCATTGTTATCGTGTATGTCGGCGTTATTGTAGACGTATCAGTAGGCGTTACCGTAACGGTATCCGTATATGTATATGTGTATGTGACTGTGCGGGTGTATGTCGGCGTCGGTGATGCCGTGTTTGTGAATGTCGGCGTAGGGGTCGGTGTATCAGTCAGAGTGAATGTCGGAGTATATGTCCTGGTAAATGTCACTGATACTGTAATTGTCACTGTTGAAGTATAAGTCGGCGTCGCTGTCACCGTAACAGTATTTGTATATGTGTATGTCACTGTCTGAGTGTATGTAGGCGTATACGTCCTGGTAAATGTAACTGACACTGTATCTGTCACAGTTAAAGTGTCGGTCGGCGTAGGCGTCACTGTAATTGTATCTGTGTATGTATACGTCACTGTCCGCGTGTATGTGGGCGTCGGCGATAGCGTGTTTGTGAATGTCGGCGTCGGTGTCGGCGTATCAGTCTGCGTGTATGTCGGCGTATCTGTCCTTGTGAATGTAACTGACACTGTATTTGTCACTGTTAAAGTAAACGTAGGCGTCGGCGTTATGGTGACGGTATCCGTGTATGTATATGTAACTGTCTGGGTGTATGTGGCCGTCGGCGTATTTGTCCTTGTAAATGTCGGTGTGGGTGTTGATGTATTTGTATATGTAGGTGTATATGTATTCGTGTATGTCGGCGTCTGCGTAGGCGTATTTGTCCTTGTCGCTGAAGGCGTATAAGTATTTGTATAAGTGTAAGTATATGTGTAAGTGTATGTTACTGTGTTTGTATAAGTATCTGTCGGCGTCGGGGTCCTTGTAAATGTCGGCGACGGCGTATTTGTATAAGTATACGTGCTTGTCGGCGTATCTGTCCTGGTAAATGTATATGTTGGAGTAAATGTTGGCGTGGGTGATGCATTTGGGTTAACAGTAGGTGTAGGTGTCATTGTAGGTGTTACAGTGAAAGTCGGGGATACGCACGAAACGCTGAATACCACAGGATTTGAAAATTCTGAGACTATGCCTGTCGCGCCTATGCCTCCGACATTTGTAAAAGTCACGGCGCACGCTGATGTTGTTGCCCACCACGTGTATGAGCCGCTCTGGTCGCTTATATTGCCCATGCTCCAGTTTAGCAAGCCGCCTGTATCTGTCCCGACCGGATTTGAATTTACATAAGTCAACCCTGTCGGTATCGTGTCAAACAATGTCGCGTTTGCTGCTACTCTTGGGATAAGTGTAGTAAAGTTATTATATGAATCCTGCACACTGCCATCCTGGTCGCCTCCCTGCTCGTTCACGCCGGGCCTCCAGTCAGTGTATGTAGCGCCTGTACCACAGTTAAAATCAGTAGTAGCCGCGCCAGTGTCTGTCCATGTTATCTGGTATGCTGTCGGCTCAGGCTGGCCCACTAACCAAATCTTTGACTGGAACACATAATCATTGCCGTTTTGCGTCATCCATGTCTTTGTATGGTACCATGTATTCGCTGTTATTGTCAAAGTTGTGCCGCCAGTCTGCGCCGGCGAATATATACATGAACCCGATCCTGTACCCAAGCATTTCTGGTATGCTATATAAGCATTTGCCGGAGCCGTATCTATTGATAAAAGCAGGTTATAAGTACGCAGGTTCGTATCTGTGTACCCATTTGCCCTTAAAATTATCAGGGCATCCGCGCCCGGGTAATCCCCGGGATTAATCATTGCATCTGCTTCAACTATACCTGTGCACATCTGAACATTGGCAGGTGTCGGGTCGTCTAATAGCAATCCCGGATACTGGGCAGCTGCCGAAACACTGCCTGTCATTATCCTGTCGCCGGTACCACACGGGTCTGATATTGTCCACGTGCCGTTATATGTTCCGCCAAAAGGCAAAAACTTCCATCCCGAAGGCGGCAAGCCTGAATAAGCCCCTGTTGTAGTATCGTCAAATGACCTGTATGCCTTGAGCTGGTCCCCGTTTACCTGGTAATTGAGATAATATGTTATTGTAATTGAAGCGCCTGTAGTTTTTATAAAACTTGTCTGGCTCTCTATTTTTTGCACTGATATTGCTGCCTGGCCAACAGTCAGCGTCGCTGATGAACTGGTGTTATTTGTGTTAGCTGTGCCGTTTGCTGTATTTACCACCTGCGTGCCTGATGCCATTGCCGTGGTCATCCTCAATAGCATCCATACTGTCCCCGATTTTGTATAAGTTGAGGTTGGGAACGTCCATGTTACTGTGCCTGAAGTAGAACCTACCGCAGGCGAGCTCACTGTTCCTCCTGTTATTGAAGCAGGCCCTACTGACACGAGCGCCAGGCTGCCTCCGCCTGGTATAGCGTCTGTTATTGTAAGCGGCCCATTGCCGTATGTGTAATCTACGGAAAACAAAACCAGGTCCCCTACATTTTGCAAAACACCTTCTACCCTTTTATTTAATGCAAGTGAATTCGCGGGCGGCGCAGGTACGGTCCATGATACTACGTTCATTTCACAGCCGGTTAAAGCAGGCCAGCCTCCCGATGAACCTTCAAGGTCGTACTCTGCCGTACCTACAAGTAAATAAAGCGTGCTTGCGTTTCCGTTGCATGCTGACGCACCCAGGTCGCTTGCGACCGGCATGGTAAGGTTGTATGTCAATGTGCGTAGTCCGCCGTTGGAACCGCTGCAATCAGTGCAGGTGTCTTCATTATACGCTACATTTGACACTGCTTCGTACCCAAGTTCACCGCCCTGCCATAGATTCTGGTATGTATTTTTTACATTTACGCCGTTAACGCCTACCAGAAAAATCTGCTTTCCTGAACCTGGGGTTGATGGTGTATTTTGTGTACTTATTGCGACTCCTATATATGCCCCTCCGCTGTCCTCATCGCATATTTGCATGGTCAAAACAAAAGCCTGTCCCCATCCTGGGTTTGCAGGAGACATTGAAATAGACTCAACTTTCGGTCCCGCAGCATATAGGAGAGTACCTAATAAGGAAACAAGTGCTGTTAATATAAAAACCTTTTTTAACATTCTTAAGTTAAACAAGTATCGTCTCCATTGTTCAATAGAGTGTCATTGCGAGAAGCGTAGCGACGAAGCAATCTCGCCTTTAGAGGACCACGCTCCCTTTAATTGCCCGCAATCACAAAAACATTAGTTTTTCATTAATATTTTAAAGGTTAATACTAAGTTTTAGACAACAAAAAAGCGTTTTAGTTTCGGTGTATTTTTATCTATTTTTTACTATATTTTATTGGCTAGTGGAGCTACTTTAAAAACCACCGGAGGTTTATCATAAGCTCCCTCCGGAAAGATATAATTCAATCCCCCAAACCCGGTTGGGGGATTGCTTTCTGGATTTATAGCACATTTTATGCATTTTATCAATTATAAAAGTAATCTTTTGTTTGTTTTATACCTAATTTTCGGCTGATTTGTAAATGTTTTGTCCTATAAATCGTCTAAAAAATCAAACCAATTTTAATCACCTTGAATTTTCTTGATCATATCATATGCTTGCTTAAGTCCCAATTCTCCGGCCTTATTTAAATCTTCAATTGCTCCTTGTTTATCTCCTAAATTATTTTTAACAATTCCCCTGTTATAATAAGAAACCGCATATCTTTGATTAAGTTCTATTGCTTTATTTAAATCCTTTAATGCGCCCTGCTTATCACCTAAATGATATCTAGCAACTCCGCGGTTACAATAAGTTTCCGCATACTTTGGATCAATCTCAATTGCCCTATTATAGTCTTCAATAGCTTCTTTATAATCACCTGAGCTGTTTTCGGCATCTCCCGACTGCAGATATTTACCCGCTTTATTATTATCAGAACTAACTAATTCAAGAACCTTGCTGTCATGGCTGCCATAATTTTTTGCATTTTCAAACATTTCCTTTGCCATTTTCAAATTTCCATCCTTAAAATAAACAATCCCAAGTTCCTGATAAGCCTGCCAATAATCATGTTTCAACCCTATAGCCTTATTTAAATATTTTATTTGGTTGTCTTTGTCATTTAAATCTTTATAAATATAAGATAATTTATAATAAAAAATAGGTTTATTTTCTTTCATTTCGCCTTCATAAGGAAAAAGCATAGCTTTTTTATAAAGTTTTAGTGCTCCGGCCGGATTTCCATCATGTAAAAGGTCCTCGCCCTGCAGCATCATGCAATAAAGATAAAATACAACGAGGTCTAAAGTTTGTTTGCTATATTCAATGTATTTATCATATAATCCTCGATTATAAGAATAAAGCTCAAATATTTTAGGAGACATTGGTTTATCGTTTTTTAAATATTCCTGCAATAAACCAATTTGTTTGAAATTATACCCTTTTAAATTATCCAGGAGTGGTGAATTTGTACTTTTAAATATTTTGATATTATTATTGCTGTAGTAAGTAATAATATTGCTTAAATTGTACGATGGATCTTTTTCTTTTAGTGGGATATTCCCGTATTTTTTAACAAAATTATCTATTCCCCATTTAAAGAATAAAGGAAATACGGATGCAAGTTTTACATCTTGTCTTTGTTTTTCAATTATTTGAATATAATAAAGCGGTATAAAATTAAAGTCGTCTTCGCAAAAATATAAACTATCCTTGTCTAAGGTTTTTAAAATATTATTACCGAAATCATATGCCTGATAATTATACCTGCTGTTGTTTTTTTTAAAATTTTTGTATCCAATAAATAATATAAATAAAAAAATTACGGCCAAAAAAATATATTTAAAAGTTTTTTGTTTAAAAAATCCTAAAATAAAATGCATTCCTGCGGTAAGAAATAACAACAAAATATATTGGAACGGCATAAGAAAAATACTGATAACCCATAGCAACCTTTCTTCGCTGTGGTTGTAGAAAACGACTGCAAAAATGATTATTAGAACTGCACTTAAATAAAAATAAAAAAGGTTTTTACTCTTTTTATTTATTGTATAACCGCCTGCAAACATTAAAATCCAAAGAATAGAATAATTGTTGAATAAAAGCGTAAAAAATTCTTTTATTTGGTTTTCATATAGCTGTAAAGTTGGAGGCGTAGGATTACCATACGCAGTTCTTAATACTGTCCACCAAAAATATTCCCACGTGTTTGGTCTTGCCATAAAAACAAAAATGCCGTCTGTGCCGGCTCTTACAGGCAGGTAAAGATACGGGCTTAAACCGGCAAGCAGAAGCAAAATTATTGTAATAGTGTTTTTCTGATTTATTTTTTGTCTGTATATAAAGAATATATATCCAAAAACCGGCAAAAGTATTATCATGCTGGGCCAGTGATTGCAAAGTGAAAGCCCGTAAATAAACGACATAAGATAAAGATATTTAATAGCGGAGCTACCCGCTTTCATAGGCTCCTCAATATGCTCCCTCCCCGAAGCACTATCAATCCCAGCCTCTACAGCAGGCTGGGATTTTCGCGAAGCGGGATTAAACCCTTTAAATAATTTTATGCTTAGATATATCAATATTGCAAGAAACAAAAGATTCAGTATATATATGCCGCCTTTTGCCTCAATAGCCTGATTCCAGAAAATATAGGAAAAAGCCAGTATGAAAACGCCAAAAAAATCTATTATTTTATTTTCATAATTTAAAATATTAAAAGTAATTTGTTTGATAATATAATAACTTAATAACAGAACCAATATGGCAAGAAATATGGCAAATGAATTAATCCTGAAAGCTGGCGAGCCAATTGGCAATAACGAAAACACTTTTCCAGCCATTGTGAAAAGCGGGTATCCGGGCGGGTGGCTTATTCCGAGGGTATATGCGGATGCTATTGTTTCAGGCGAGTCGTCATTGTTGAACGCAGGAAACATGGTATAAAGATACAATTGGGATATGGCTATTAAAGAAACCATTAGTATTATAATTTCTTTGTATTTTTTAATCATTTTCACCCTTGCAATTGTTTTTTATATTGCTCCCCATTAATTTACCACAAAGAAATATTTTTTCTATCAAAAGTCGTACTTATTTAAACAAAAAAGGCGGCTTTTGCCGCCTTTTTAACAACTTATTGCCAAATATTACTGCTGAATAAACCTTATGCGCGCTGAGAATTTCACTATCTTTCTCTCCTTATTGCCGGTGTTATCTGTGCCTTCCACCACGCATATATATGTTCCGCTCGATACAATATTCCCTGCCACGCTTCTAAAATCCCAGTTTATATTTGCCGCAGCCAGGTCGCCGGTTAATGTCCTTACCAGTTCGCCTGCTATATTATATATCTTAAACTTAATTGTACCGCCTGCGTTCGGCTGCCATGTAAACTTCATTGGAGTTGACGTGTCCCCGTCATACGGATTCGGTAACGCCTTCACAGTGCCGAGCACGCTTGCATTGCCTTCGTTCAATATCGTTACTGTCTTGCTCGCCTTGACGCTGTAACCCTGGTTTGTTTTCACGCCTACCTGTATTTCATATGTCCCGCTCTGCACATAATCGCCCTGCGGATTTTTTCCGTCCCATGTCACGCTCGCGTTTACCGTGTAATTTATGATTATCGGGGGAGTGCCATTGCCTACGGCCAGCACATCCTTTACTCCCAGGGATATCGGTTCGCCGCTCGGGTTCGGCTCCAGTATAGTCTGCACAAGCTCGCCCGCGCTGTTGAAAATATTTACCTGCACATACTGGTTTTCGCCGATTATTGTTATCGGCTTTGATATCAGGTTAGTATGCCCGTATGGGTCTGTTATGGTTGTCTTTATGTAATAAATCCCGTCTAATATCTGCTGGCCAGCGCTGTTTGTACCGTCCCAGGTAAATGACGAGCCGGTAGTTTTCTGCTGGTCCGGTGTCTCCACATTGGGCACCATTACAGTCAGCGGCGTGCCTGACCCAGGAGACATTACAGATGTCTGGTTGCCGTTCAGCAGCAAAAGCACCTGCTGGGGTTCCGCTGACGACGGCGTACTGACTATTACTTTTACCAGTTCCCCTGCCTCGTTATACACGCTTATGTTCATTATATATGGGAAAGCCACCGGAGTAATCGTAATGGTAGCCGTCTGTGTGCACGTGTATGTAAATGTTATTGACGGCGTCATGGTAATGGAAGCGGTATATGTTATCGTCATTGTGGCCGTATTAGACGCGGTCCCGGTATAAGTCCTTGTGGCTGACGCTGTGTCTGTGGTTGTCAAAGTAAGTGTTTCCGTATATGTCGGTGTCGGCGTGTATGTGAAGGTTGATGTCCTCGTATCTGTAAACGTATATGTCGGTGTCGCTGTGTTTGTGATTGTGCGTGTAGCCGTGAATGTCATTGTCGCTGTTATTGTTGGAGTGGCAGTGAAAGTGTCTGTCGGCGTCCATGTCGGGGTATATGTCGGCGTGACAGTCCAGGTATTCGTCTCGGTCGCAGTCGGCGTAGCAGTATATGTGCTTGTCGCAGTCGGCGTAAATGTGAGGGTACTTGTCTCGGTGAATGTCGCTGTTGCGGTCTTTGTGTCTGAAGCCGTAGGCGTTGCCGTAAATGTATCTGTCTCAGTCGCTGTCGGCGTGGCCGTGTATGTGAATGTTGGCGTCAGTGTGTCTGTAAACGTGCTGGTAGCGGTAAATGTGGAAGTATCCGTGCGCGTATTTGTCTGCGTCGCCGTTACAGTCCCGGTATTGGACGGCGTGGCTGTGTTTGTCACTGTCGGCGTATTTGTAAATGTGCTTGTAGCGGTAAATGTTGATGTATCAGTACGCGTATACGTCAATGTTAGCGTATCTGTCTGTGTCGCTGTTATAGTCCCCGTATCTGACGGCGTGATTGTGTTTGTCGCTGTAGGTGAATCTGTAAATGTGCTTGTCGATGTAAATGTTGCTGTATCTGTCTTCGTGTCTGTCTGCGTGGCGCTTTGAGTCGGCGTAAAAGTGAATGTCGCTATAAAAGGCGTTCCTGTCAGTGTCAATGTGGATGACTGTGTATATGTGGACGTGGATGTACTGGTAAGCGTATATGTCCTTGTTGCCGTATATGTCGGCGTATCTGTTGCTGTATTTGTTGCAGTAAATGTCGGTGAAGCTGTATAAGTCGGCGTATCTGTTGCAGACAGTATCACAGGCGTGTATGTCATTGTTATTGTGTATGTGGACGTCACGGTGTTTGTGGATGTAAGCGTATACGTTACGGTATATGTATACGTGAGCGTCTCGGTCCTTGTTGCCGTGAATGTCGGCGTATATGTCGCGGACAGTACCACAACTGTGAATGTCATTGTTATTGTGTATGTCGGCGTCACTGTATCCGTGTAAGTAGCTGTGTTTGTTGATGTATAAGTAACTGTCAGCGTGCTTGTCGCTGTTATTGTTTTTGTTACCGTGTATGTCGGGGTGAAAGTCGCTGATAATATTACCACTGTATATGTCATCGTTATCGTGTAGGTTGGAGTTATTGTATTAGTATATGTCGCTGTATTCGTGCTTGTGTATGTAACTGTCTGAGTGTACGTGGATGTCGGCGATGATGTGTCTGTGCGTGTCGGCGTTGCCGTATATGTCGGTGTAAATGTCGCCGATAAAATAACCTGCGTAAAAGTCATTGTTATTGTATATGTCGGCGTTGTTGTGGTAGTAACCGTACGGGTTACAGTGGCTGTGTCAGTGAATGTAAAAGTATATGTAACCGTCTGCGTGTATGTAGGCGTCGGTGACTGCGTGACCGTGTACGTTGGCGTTGCTGTGGGTGTTGATGTCTTTGTGCTGGTTAACGTCATTGTATATGTCGGCGTCGTTGTCAGTGTTATTGTATATGTCGGGGTAAATGTTGCCGATAAAATAACCTGAGTGAAAGTCATTGTTATTGTATATGTCGGCGTTGTTGTCATAGTAACCGTGCGTGTTACTGTGGCTGTGTCAGTGAATGTAAAAGTATATGTAACCGTCTGCGTGTATGTAGGTGTCGGTGACTGCGTGACCGTGTATGTTGGCGTTGCTGTGGGTGTTGATGTCTTTGTATCGGTCAACGTCACTGTGTATGTCGGTGTATTTGTCGTAGTTATAGTATATGTGGGCGTAAACGTGGCTGATAATATTACTACGGTAAAAGTCATTGTTATTGTATAAGTCGGAGTTATGGTTGCAGTAACCGTGCGTGTAACTGTAGCCGTGTCCGTGTATGTAAATGTATATGTCACTGTCTGTGTGTATGTAGGTGTCGGTGAAGCCGTGTTTGTGTATGTCGGCGTGTTTGTCCTGGTGGCTGTATATGTGAACGTTGAGGTTACAGTGTTCGTAAAAGTCACACTGGTAGTTATTGTCACTGTCGGCGTATATGTCCTTGTATCTGTGGCCGTGGCAGTGTATGTGAAGGTATATGTCACTGTCTGTGTGTAGGTAGGTGTCGGTGACTGCGTATTTGTGTATGTGGGCGTGTTTGTCCTGGTGGCAGTGTATGTCGGCGTTGTCGGTATCGTGCTTGTAAAAGTTACGCTTGGTGTTATCGTCACCGAAGGCGTGTATGTCTTTGTGAACGTAACTGTATCGGTAAATGTATACGTATATGTCACTGTCTGCGTGTATGTATAGGTATTTGTTACTGTAACAGTATAAGTTGGCGTATTTGTCCTGGTGTCAGTGGATGTAGGTGTTGATGGTTTCGGGGTAAATGTCGGACTCGGTGTAAAGGTAAAAGTATATGTAGGTGTCGGGGTAAGCGTTGGGGTAAAAGTGTATGTGTTTGTTGGGGTAAAACTCGGAGTTGGTGTATAAGTAGGAGTATTTGTTTTCGTCGGGGTATTTGTCAAAGTATTTGTAAATGTGTTTGTCGGGGTCAACGTAAAGGTATTAGTGAATGTGTTCGTCGGGGTAAAAGTAGGAGTATTTGTTTTTGTCGGGGTACTTGTCAAAGTATTAGTGAATGTGTTAGTTGGGCTCAGAGTAAAGGTATTGGTGAATGTGTGCGTTGGGGTCAGAGTTGGAGTATTAGTAAATGTATTCGTCGGAGTGAAACTCGGTGTTGGGGTAAAGGTATTGGTATACGTGTTCGTCGGAGTATTCGTTTTAGTCGCGGTATTTGTAAAAGTATTTGTGAATGTTTTCGTCGGGCTCGGCGTCGGCGAAGGAGTATATGTATAAGTGTTGGTAAATGTGAACGTCGGTGTAAATGTATTGGTAGGGCATACATGACTGACGTTTACCGTATTCGAATTATTGGAACCGCCTGTATATGAAATGCTGGCCATATTAGGCCATGTCATGCACCAGTATTGGGACCCAAGGTAATAATTCTCGACTGTATATGTAAAATCATTGCAGGTATTACTGGCATAACCATCTGGCCATGTAAGGGCAAAATTATAAGAGCCGTTTGATTCGTTTGGCCCCATGCTTCCATTGGATGCGCCGTATGGCCCCGAAAACTGGTCATCGGTCGAGCTGTAGCTACTCCAGTCATCCGTCAATATAACCTGGTTAGCAGTATATCCTCCTGTGTTGCATATATGCAGGACAAAAGTTACTATATCTGCCGCGTTTATTACCCCCATGTATGCGCTGCCAATCGCTGTTTTTGTTATTGTAAATTTCGGCGGCCCTGGTGTATTCACAGGATTCAAATTAAACCCCTGGCTGAAAAACATGAACTGGCATGCATCGCTCGATGCGCCGGTCGAGCTGAAAGATATTGGCATAATTCTCTGGCCCGTGGCAGGGTTCCATATATATTTACCCCACATGGAACCCGTGTCTGATATGGCACTGCCCCATGAACTTGCGCCTGTATAATTCGGGCTCCACCATGTATAACCATTTGAGTCGTTGGGAGGTACAGTAGCAGGTGAATTTGTTGATCCGCAATTGCCTGTAGTATTATACAGCTTTGCCGTTGTGTCGCTGGCTGTATAAGCATGCTGGCCGTTGCTGCAGGTCGCGTCTACCAGCCATGTGCCCCATGTTTCGTTTGGAGCTGTGTTTTGAACCTGTACGGATATAACATTGCCTGATTCCTTTAAGAAAGAAGGGCTGAAGCTTATGCAATTGACCGAGCTTCCCGAGTCCCAGTTCACATAATCAATCACGCCTATATAATTGCCGTTTATCCATACAGTCGCTATATCATCGCTTTCTGAGCAAATCTGGGCTGCAGTGGCATTACATGCGGCATTTGCGATTGAAGGAAATAAAAAAATTGACAGGATGATAAAAAATGAAAAAAAGAATATAATACGGGAAAGGGTTGATTTAAGTAATTTCCCATCCCTGTTTTGCATTAAATTTCACCGCCGTTAAATTTGTTAACTACCCGCCTTAATTTCGTTTCTTCTTTCAACGCACTCTGCATTATTATCATCTATTATATATGGTATTTCTTAATTATATTAGACAACTAAAGACTCATTTAGTTTCGCACTATTTTCATTTAATTTTGTTTGATTTTATTAATAATATTATAATTTATATTTGAATAATTATCAAGTTTTTATATGGTGAAACTATATTTTGATTATACTAGAGCCCCACGGGCAAACAGACTGTGTCATAATGTTTTTGTAGTCTGAAACGATATTTGACAGATAAAAAATGGTATAATGTCTCCAGAAAACACATCAGAAAAGGAGACAAAAATGGCATACCGATATGGAGACCGAAGTCAGTTGACAATGTTTCCGCAGAGCATAGAAGAATATGTAGGGGAAGATGATCCTGTAAGGGCGTACGACGCGTTCGTAAAGGCGTTGAAAATGGAAGAACTTGGGATAGTAATAGATGAAACGCAAATGGGAAATTCGGAATACGACCCTGAGGCTATGATAAAATTGCTGGCGGAGTTTTTCAGCTTAATTGACCTCAAACCGTCACCCAATCACTACTTGAAGCTTGGAAGCCCTGAAAGCCTCCAACCTTATAATGTTTGCAGTGATCAGGTTGTTCTTTCTCTGGCTTAAAATCACCTCCATTTTTCCCGCGAACGCCTCAGCCGGTGTAACATAATGTAGCGAGCTATGAGGATCGTTGTTATGCAGTGGTTTAAATTTTTCTAACCAGTCCAGTACATCTGAAACCGTTGGAAAGACAGCCGGCACATCCCTGTGATACTTCGAGTTTTTATTCAGGGCCTCAATCCATGGTTCGTCATCCGGCGTGTTTGGGCGTCCGTAGCGTACAGGAATTTTTAGCACATCTTCCAGGAAGGCAACAGTCTTTTTGGCTTTCATAGCAGATCCGCGGTCTGAAAAAGCCACTATGTTGTCAGGAAAGTCATCCGGCAGTTCAAGTATGGCTTGAGCAACGGCATCCCGTAAATCCGCTGAACTGACGCCGCGTAAACTGTGTCCGATATGCAGCAGATACCTGTAAGGCAGAAGCAGAACCGGTATGGACCAAACAGTTACGCCGGACTCGGTTTTGAAGCATGAACCGTCATAGGTCAAAAGGGAAAATCCAGCATCCAAAAGATCGTGAGCCGAAACATGATTAGATTTCCGTTTTTTGGGTTCGAATGGTTTTACGAGATCTTCGGCTTTTAGATACCTGTATACAGTCGATAGAGAAGCATGAAAAGCGCCTGAATTATGGCCATATACGTAAATATGGCTCAATGGCTTGCCTATATTTTCAGGTCTAAAGGCAGAGTCAATAATCGATGTCTTTTCAAACGGCAACAGTTTGTTACATGCCGTTCTTGGCGTTCTCTTTTTTAGTTTAGCCCAGCGTCTGAATTTTCTGGCGTCTATGTCAAAGATCAAACAAGCTCTTTTCTGCGTGAAACCGGATAGTACGGCTTCGTTTATAGTGATAACAACTATCTGCCTAACTTGGGCCGGATAGTGCCCCTTCAAAGGACCCTTGAGACTCAACTCATCTTTTTTTTTAACAACGCAAGCTCATGCCCGACAGCAGCCAGCGCGTCCTTTGTTTGAGAAAGTTCCTTATCCACTTGAGCAAGGCTTTCTACGGGAACCATGGACTTCTTTCTGCCGGATTTTGCCGGATTCGATAGTTCTGACAGGGCAGCTTGCTTGATTCTCTTACGCAAGGCAATAAGATGCCACGGTTTAAGCCCGCACCGTTCCAGGATGGCTTTTACTGGCGCGTTGGGTAAGGAACATTCCTGATAAATATCAAAAAGTTGTTCTGGGGTTAACTTTGGTTTCTTCAATCCGTTATTCTGTTGGTTGTCAGTCATTTGTCACTCTCCTCGATGAAAGTATACATAAAAATTTGCTTTATGCAAACCCTTACGTTTGGTACAATTAATTAACTGATACAAGTAGTCAATTCTTTTTGAGTTTGAGGACACTATCGCTGAAAAACGCGGCTGGTATACGGATATTCATACGGGACACGAAGTTCGAGAAAACTGGAAAGAGCGACGCATCATAATGTGTCTTTTATGTGGCTGCTGGGAGGATTGAAGCCGGATCATAAAACAATAGCAAGGTTTCGAAAAGACAACCGGGAAATGTTGAAAAACGTGATGAAACAAAGCGCAAAGATGTGTATGAAACTGGGATTGATAGAAGGAAACACGCTATTTGTAGACGGGAGCAAGATAAGGGCGAACGCGTCGATAAATAACACATGGACAATGGAGCGGTGTGAAAAAAGGATAAAGAAGATAGAAGAAAACATAGAAGCGATAATAAAGGAGAGCGAAAAGATAGACGAGGAAGAAAGCGGCGCTGAATCACTGGTAAAGATGAAGGAAAAATTAAGAGGCAAAGAGAAATTAAAAGCAAAGATAAAAGAGGTAATGGAAGAAATAAGGAACGAGGGGAAAAAGTCGATAAATACGACAGACAAGGAATGCGTGAAAGTAAAAGGGCGTCAGGGAACGCATGCGGGATATAACGGGCAGATAGTGGTAGATGAAAGACACGGACTGATAGTGCATAGCGACGTAGTAAACGAAAGCAATGACCGCAAGCAATTCGGGAGTCAGATTGAAGAAGCGGCGAAAACAGTTGAAAACAAATGCAAAAATGCGTGTGGGGATGCCGGATATGCCAGCATAGAAGAAATGAAAAAGATACACGACAAAGACATAAATGTAATAGTACCTTCTCAGGAACAGGTAGAGAAAAAAGACATCGGGCCGTTTGGGAAAGATAAATTCCAATACGATTCAGAGAAAGATACCTACACTTGTCCCGAAGGACAGATATTGACATGGCATAGTTTTGATAAAAAAAAGAATCTTGAAGTATATAGGTCTACTGAAGAAAAGGCTTGTATAGAATGTAAAAACTTTGGAGTATGCACCCGGTCTCCGAAGGGCAGAATGATAAAGAGGCTAAAAAACGAAGAACTAAAAATATTGCTTGAAGAAAAATATAAAACAAAAGAATCGCAGGATATTTTCAAGTTGAGAAAAGAGAAAGCAGAGTTGCCGTTCGGACATATTAAAAGAAATCTTGGAGTAAGCGGGTTTCTGCTGCGAGGGCTTGAAGGAGCAAGAGCTGAGATGGCGTTGTTCACAAGTTGTTTCAATATGGCTCGAATGATAAGCATTGTAGGTGTCAGGGAGTTGATTGCGCAGCTTGGATAGCAAGAAACATCGGGCCACGCAGGTTTTTTGTATAAAACAGGATATTTTGTAGATTTTTTAATTTACCTACGGCAATCAGCTGTGGACGGAGACTTATGACACAGTCTGTTTGCCCGTGGTACCAGTTAACAACACACGGCTCGACATCGTCTCGCCGTGAAGTACTAACTAAATACACTGTTGCTCTCAAATACATATAATATGCGACGTCCGCCGAAGCAGAACGCATTCAACCACGTGCATAGCACGTAGTGTTCTGCGCAGGTGGATAAACCCGAAAATTCCGGCAATGCTAAATTATATAATTTACTCTTTGAAAACACAGGTTATTTCCTTTTTATGCCTTGAAAATTTATTTATATTTATGTAAACTTTTATCAAGGTAGTTTACGTCTAAATTTACAGTATTAATAAGCAAAAATCTTTTTTGTGTATGAAAAAATATAAATTCAACACGGAGGTTGAAAATGAAAAGAATTGTTTTAATTTGTCTTTTTATGGCTTTTGCGTCTGCTTCCCTGCTTTATGCTGGCGGTTACTACACCACGCTCGTTGGCGGCTACACCACGGCTTCAATGTCGCAGGTTAATTCGGATATTATCGGCAATGGATCCGGCCCTGGTGTCACGAACATACAGCTTGGCAGCGGTATGTATTTTGGTGTTGACGGAATGTTGATGTCTCAGGAAGGGCTCGGCTTGCACTTGAGAGCAGAATATGTTTACATCTCCCCGGGCGAAATAAAATATGCAAATGGCACTCCTGACGGTAATTATCAATACGCTGATGCGCAGGTTTCGCCTTATATGATACCTCTCCTGCTTGGGCTTTCATACACATTTCACAGCAAGGGTGACAGGTTTTCGTTAACAGCAGGCATTTACGGCGGTATCACCGACGCTTATCTTGATTATTATCAGCACACCATTGACTCATCAGGAAACGACTCCATGTACGATCTGCTCTTTGAGAGCTGGGGTTTCTGCGCCGAAGGCGCAGTTAGTTTAAATTACTGGTTTACTCAACATTTTTCCTTCGGCCTTCAGACTGTGTCATAAGTCTCCGTCCACAGCTGATTGCCGTAGGTAAATTAAAAAATCTACAAAATATCCTGTTTTATACAAAAAACCTGCGTGGCCCGATGTTTCTTGCTATCCAAGCTGCGCAATCAACTCCCTGACACCTACAATGCTTATCATTCGAGCCATATTGAAACAACTTGTGAACAACGCCATCTCAGCTCTTGCTCCTTCAAGCCCTCGCAGCAGAAACCCGCTTACTCCAAGATTTCTTTTAATATGTCCGAACGGCAACTCTGCTTTCTCTTTTCTCAACTTGAAAATATCCTGCGATTCTTTTGTTTTATATTTTTCTTCAAGCAATATTTTTAGTTCTTCGTTTTTTAGCCTCTTTATCATTCTGCCCTTCGGAGACCGGGTGCATACTCCAAAGTTTTTACATTCTATACAAGCCTTTTCTTCAGTAGACCTATATACTTCAAGATTCTTTTTTTTATCAAAACTATGCCATGTCAATATCTGTCCTTCGGGACAAGTGTAGGTATCTTTCTCTGAATCGTATTGGAATTTATTTTTCCCAAACGGCCCGATGTCTTTTTTCTCTACCTGTTCCTGAGAAGGTACTATTACATTTATGTCTTTGTCGTGTATCTTTTTCATTTCTTCTATGCTGGCATATCCGGCATCCCCACACGCATTTTTGCATTTGTTTTCAACTGTTTTCGCCGCTTCTTCAATCTGACTCCCGAATTGCTTGCGGTCATTGCTTTCGTTTACTACGTCGCTATGCACTATCAGTCCGTGTCTTTCATCTACCACTATCTGCCCGTTATATCCCGCATGCGTTCCCTGACGCCCTTTTACTTTCACGCATTCCTTGTCTGTCGTATTTATCGACTTTTTCCCCTCGTTCCTTATTTCTTCCATTACCTCTTTTATCTTTGCTTTTAATTTCTCTTTGCCTCTTAATTTTTCCTTCATCTTTACCAGTGATTCAGCGCCGCTTTCTTCCTCGTCTATCTTTTCGCTCTCCTTTATTATCGCTTCTATGTTTTCTTCTATCTTCTTTATCCTTTTTTCACACCGCTCCATTGTCCATGTGTTATTTATCGACGCGTTCGCCCTTATCTTGCTCCCGTCTACAAATAGCGTGTTTCCTTCTATCAATCCCAGTTTCATACACATCTTTGCGCTTTGTTTCATCACGTTTTTCAACATTTCCCGGTTGTCTTTTCGAAACCTTGCTATTGTTTTATGATCCGGCTTCAATCCTCCCAGCAGCCACATAAAAGACACATTATGATGCGTCGCTCTTTCCAGTTTTCTCGAACTTCGTGTCCCGTATGAATATCCGTATACCAGCAATTTTATCATAGCCTCAGGGTCGTATTCCGAATTTCCCATTTGCGTTTCATCTATTACTATCCCAAGTTCTTCCATTTTCAACGCCTTTACGAACGCGTCGTACGCCCTTACAGGATCATCTTCCCCTACATATTCTTCTATGCTCTGCGGAAACATTGTCAACTGACTTCGGTCTCCATATCGGTATGCCATTTTTGTCTCCTTTTCTGATGTGTTTTCTGGAGACATTATACCATTTTTTATCTGTCAAATATCGTTTCAGACTACAAAAACATTATGACACAGTCTGCTTGATTTGGGTTACAGGTTTGCCAATATATCAAGGGTGACGTCTGTTGCCACTGTTTACGATAGTCAAAATAATTTTGTGGTTGACCAGGGCGCCGGGACGGATAGTATTTCGATCTCCGGGGGTAATGTCCCTGTTGATTTTTCCGGCTTGACAATCGGGATTAATTTCGTTTATCACTTCCGTGGTTTGGCGGTAGAAGAATAATAAAAACGCAGGCCCGTTTCTGGCCCCTGACGGTTTGCTAAACAAATAAAAAAGCGAGGACTAAATCCTCGCTTTTTTATTTTATGGCGGGCTGACAAGGACAAGACACAAAACCTTTTGGAGCAGTTAATTGAGTGGCTCAAAACCGATGAACCTCTTATACTTTTTGATGAAATAAAATATTATAATTTGATTACTTATTAATAAATATATATTTGGATTTGACCGGATGTCGCTCTTCACCATTATTTTGTTTTCTTTCCCGCCTGCTGAATCTGATTGTACAAATTTACAGGCTGCGGATTGTTGCCGTTGATTTATTTTTGAATCATTTTTGAATAAACTCTTTTTACACAATCATATGCTTCTTTTATTCCGAGTTCCCCTGCAGCGTTATAATCCTTTATAGCATCTTGATTTTTTCCCATTTTTTCTTCAACTAACGCACGGTTATAATACGCATCTGCGTCTTTGGGATTGAGTTCTATTGCCTTGCTGTAATCTTTAATTGCGCTCGAATGGTTTCCCGAATCGTCCTCAGCATTTCCCCGGTTAATATAAGCAATAATTAATTTAGGATTAAGTTCTATTGTTTTACTAAAATCCTTAATAGTTGCATCATAGTCTTTAAGAGAGTATTCTGCAAGGCCACGATCATAATAAGATGTTTCATTTTTCGGGTCAAATTCAATGGCTTTGTCAAAATCCTTAATCGCGCCGGTATAGTCACCAATAGTATATTTCACAGTTCCCCTGTTATTATAAACCTTTGCATATTTGGGATTAATAGCAATAGCTTTGTCAAAATCTTTAATCGCGCCTGCATGGTTGCCGAGACTATTTTTTGCTGTTCCCCGGTTAAAGTAAGCTTCAGCAAGTTTTGGGTCAAGTTCTATTGCTTTAGTATAATCCTTTATTGCACCATTAAAGTCTCCAAGATACGTCTTGGCAAGACCGCGATTATTATATGAACCTGCAAATTTAGGATTGAGTTCTATAGCTTTATCATAATCTTTAATGGCACCATTAAAGTCGCCATTTTTGACTTTTGATTGCCCGCTATTATAAGGCGATTCCGCTTTGTTATCTCGAGAATAAATTTTTACAACTAATAATATAAAACATATAAAAAAACAAAATTTCCTTTTCATTTAGGTACTCCTTTCATTTCAGTTTTCTACACTTATTTTATTTCAATCCTTCTGCCTGTTCTATCTGATTGTATAAATTTTCAAGTCGTGGATCATTACCAAATATTTGCATTGCTTCTCTTAAAGTATTCAATGCCTTGCCGGCTTGTCCCAATTTATAATATGTATAAGCGATATATGAGTAAATCGCAGCGTTCTTATCCCGTTCTTTTGCTTTTTGAAAATATTTTAGAGCTTCGTTAAAATTGTTTGTTTGAAAATTATATACACCTATATTTTTGTATATATCTACTGTTCTATAATAATTTTTATTCAAAAGGAATTCATAAATGTCCATAGCATTATCATATTCTCCTTTGGATAATAAACTTGTTGCCTGGTTAAACATGACCTCGTATTGAGTTGTTGCATCGCCATTTCTTATTGCGTTAATGTATGTTTGAAGTAATTCTTTTTTATCACTACCGTATTGTACTGCCTTTTCAAACATTTCTTCTGCCATAGGCAAAATTTTTTCATTGTAATAAATCATACCCAGTGCCGCGTATGCTTGCCAGTCGTCATTTTTCATCGCTATGGATTTTTTCAGGCATTTCATTGATTCTCCTTCATAGCCCATTTCGTTATATCCCCAAGCTATATTAAAATACATGTGCTCTTCATCGCTTTTTTCTGCATATATAAGAGCTTTATCATATAGTTTCTTCGCCTCAATGAAATTCTTTTCTTTTAAAAAATCCTTTGCCTGCATTGCCATCCTTTCGCCATACAATGACGCAATCAACTTATCATAATAACTTTTCACATCATAAATATTCCTGTATGAATAAATTTTAAAAATATACGATGGCATGTGATCTTTTTCAACTGATACTTTATAAAGCAATCCTTTTGCTTTTAAAACGTAGTTTGAATTACTTCCCAAAATGTCGTTTGGATAACTGAAATAAAAATTGCCTTTAGATATAAAATTAATAATAATATTGCGTGTGTTATTCGTAAGCTCATGTTCTTTTAAATTAGAATATCCATATTTTTTTATAAAATCTTTTATTCCCCATTTAGTCTGTAAAGAATTAAAATTTACATAATTAAAATCGTTTCCACGATGTTCTATGTTCCGATAATATCCAAGTGGAATTTCATAAAAATCACTCGCAGGAATATATAAACTACCCGGATCAATTGTTTTAATTTCATTACTTCCAAAATCATATGAAAGATAATTATATCTTTCATCATTTATTTTAAAATGCAAAAACAAGACATATAATAATATTACTATTAGAATTCCCAAAAAAATATTTTTGTGGATTTTTTTAATGAATACACCGGCTACAGTATATATTCCGTTTATTGAAAAACTCGCCAATAAATACAGAGAAGGCATTAAAAAAGTGCCTACTGACCATTCAAATTGCTCGGTCAAATGTACGGAAAAAGTTACTATAAACAGATTCAATGCTAATATGCTCAAATAAAGAAATGAAATTTCCTTTTTTACCCGTCGTAGTGAATAAAACCCAAAAATAGCAAATATCAAAAATAAGTATATATTTATAAAAAATAAATTCAGCATTTCTTTTATATGATAATTCTTGACATGTATAGTCGGAAAACCGGCATGCCCATAATCACGCAAGAAAATCATCCGGAACAAATTCTCTAAATTATCAGGTTTAATCATAAGGACAAAAATATTTTCAGTTCTAGATCTTATCAGAAGATAAAGGTATACGCTCAAACCTACAAATAAAAACAACAAACAAATAATGTAATTTTGTAAATTTAATTTTTCCCTGTATTTATAAAAAAAATAACTAAGAAAAGGTAAAAAAATTATGACACTTGGCCAGTGATTTGTAAGCGAAAGTCCAAAAATATAGATTATAAAGTATAAATATTTAATATCGAAAGCATCTAACAAACGCAAACTTAGAAACATTAAAGCAGATAAGAATAAAAGGTTTAAAATATATATTCCGCCTTTTGCCTCAATTGCCTGGTTCCAGTACATATAGGAAGACGCAAGAAGAAAAACACCTAAAAAATTAATAATTTTGTTCTCATAATTAAAAATTTTAAAAATAATACTTTTAGTAAGATAATAAAACAATAACAGCACTATTATAGCAAGAAATATGGCAAATAAATTCACCCTAAAAGCGGGAGAGCCAAGCGGCAAATACGAAAATACTTTTCCCACAATTGTATAAAGCGGGTATCCGGGAGGATGGCTTATTCCGAGTGTATATGCGGATGTTATTGTTTCAGCCGAGTCGTCACTTTTAAATGCCGGAAACGTTGTATAAAGATACAATTGATATATAGCAATTAAACATACTAATAATATTATAAAGTCTTTGTATTTTTTAAGCACTTGTCACCTTTTTAATTGTTCTTATATGGTACTACCTTTAACTTATCACAAATAAAGAGCCATTTCATTAAAAATTTTAGTAGTTATTTGCTGCTGAATATTAATAGAAAGAGCGGATTTTTGAATCCGCTCTTTCTCGAAAAAACTAACATTATGTGTTATAAACTTATATTATTTAAAAACCTTATGATGTTTTTCTGTGTTTCATCTTTTACTTACCATTTATATCTATCGTTATTATTATTTTGCTATTACTTCGTTACTGGTGTCTTTGCATAACTGGCGATACGACAGTTGCAACTTTTTTTAGCCTTTGGGCTTTTTTGGCTTTTAAAGAAGCTTCTAACATTTCTTTTGGTGATACTGCTGTATTTTCCATAGCTGCCGTTTTCATTGCTGGTGTCGTTGCCGCAACAGGCGATGAAATAGCTACAACTGTTTTCGGCCTTTTCGCCTTTTTGGCTTTTAGCATGACTATTTTTTCCAATGCTGTTCCCGTTGTATTTCCCGGGGCTGTCGTTGCAGCGAAAATCGATACTGCAAACAGCAAAGCTGCCGCTGTTACGATTAACTTTCTCATGATATTACCTCCTGAATTTTATATGTCACTTTATGACCGCTATTTTTTTCCTTACAACCTTTCCTTCCGCCTGAATCGTGAGTAAATATACGCCGTTTGCCACTTCAACGCCAGCGTCATTCCGCAAATTCCATATAACATAGTTTACTCCTCTGTTAACCGAAGCTGCATTTAAACTCTTGCCCCATACCTTACGGCCGTTTATGTCATATATCCCGATATTGACGTCCGTAGGCGCGGATAATGAGAATCTTATAGTTGTCGGGCCATTGCACGGATTCGGGAAATTATACGTATTGTTTGCCGACATTGCCTCCGGCGTAGGCGTAGTTACATTTTTTACTATACTATTAGCCTTTGCTGCCTTGATGACATTACCTGTCACCCCTGGACAGTTATATTCCATTACTGAAGCTCCTAAATAAGAAGTTGAAAAATCCTGAAATGCCACATAAGGCGTTCCGTTAGAAATATATAAGGATGGATAGTCGACCTGCTCTGACGTGAAATCCTGACTTCCTACGTAATACCAACCAAATACACTATTTTCCGTTGTATATTCTTCTACTGAGAGTTTTTCTGCTCCAACTGCTGAATCATCCACATAAGCCACATATGGAGTTCCGTTAGAGATATATAAAGATTCTCCGTATGCATTCCCTGGCGAGAACCCTTCATTTCCTACATAGTACCAACCAAGTACACTATTTTCCGTAGTGTATTCTTCTACTGTTGCTGGACCGTTGCTACCATCTTCATACGCCAGATACGGTATGACAGTTGTTCCGTTATTATAGACATACAAAGATTCAGAGTATGCCGCACTTGCCGAGAACGCAGCTTTTCCTACTGTGTACCAGCCAAGTACACTATTTTGTGTAGTATATTCCATCACTGTCGCGCCAGACGAATTCTGAACATCCTGATATGCTACATACGGTATCCCGTTAGAAACATATAAAGATTCATAATATGCAGCACCTGCCGAGAATCCCTCGGTTCCTACGTAATTCCAGCCAAGTACACCATCTACCGTAGTATAGTTCATCACGGTTGCTGCACCATTTTTATTACTATCCGAGAATGCCACATACGGTATAGGCGTTGCTGTGCTATCATCTATAAATAGGGACACATCCTGTGCTGACCAAATCGAGAACCCTTCATTTCCTACGTAGTACCAACCAAGTCCGTTTTTTCCCGTATAATATTCCATTACTGTTACCGCACCGTTTTTATTACTATCCGAAAACGCCACATATGGATTCCCCGAGCTATTATCTATAAATAGAGATGTATAGGATGCCGCACCTGGTGAGAATCCTTCGTTTCCTACGAAGTACCATCCCAGTGTATCACCTATCATAGTATATTCCATTACTGTTGCTGCCTGGCTTTTATTATAATCCGAAAATGCCACATAGGGCGTATCTCCATAAAAATATAAAGATTCATATGTTGCCTGCTGCACACCTCCAGAGAACCCCTGCGTACCCACATTCTGCCAGCTCATGGCGCATGTCGCCGTACTTGTCGGTGTTCCAGTATATGTCGGCGTTGCTGTCGGCGTCCATGTCGGTGTGAATGTGCGTGTAGATGTTGGCGGCAATGATTTGGTTGAAGTGACTGTATATGTTACGCTTCTTGTTTTTGTCGGTGTATTTGTAGGCGTCCATGTCGGCGTATTTGTCCGTGTTGCTGTGCGTGTACCTGTCTTTGTTGCTGTAGGTGTAGCCGTATATGTCACGCTTCTTGTTTTTGTCGGCGTATTAGTCGGTGTATAAGTGTGTGATACTGTGGCTGTTCGCGTGCCTGTTTTTGTAATTGTCGGCGTGAATGTACGTGATACTGTAACTGTTCGCGTGCTAGTTCTTGTGTTTGTTGGTGTCCATGTAGGCGTGTTTGTACGTGTTGCTGTCTGAGTAAATGTGTAAGTGGCAGTTATGGTATATGTGAATGTCGGCGTCTGTGTGATGGTATTTGTCGCACTTGGGCATTTACCGAATTCCTGGATTCTGTCATTACCAGTATCTGCAACGTAGATGTCTCCGCTGCTGTTTGCTGCCATTCCCCACGAATCATTAAACTGCCCGTTATTGCTCCCGGGAGTACCCCATTGCGTTATAAAGCACCCTACATTGTTAAATTCTTCGATTCTATTATTGTTCCTGTCGTCAACATAAACGTTTCCGCTGCCGTCTACTGCCAATTCAAAAGGACCGTTAAACTGACCATTGCCGCTTCCCATATTACCCCATTGCAGTATGTATGCGCCTGTATTGCTGAATTTTTCGATTCTGCTATTACCAGTATCTAAAACATAAATGTTTTCGTTGCTGTCTATTGCGATTCCTTCGGGACTATTAAACTGCCCGTTGCCGGTTCCATTACTGCCCCATTGTGTTACATATATGCCTGTACTGGTGAATCTTTGGATATTTTGAATCCCATTATCTGCAACAAAAACGTCTCCATTACTGCTTCCACCGCTATTGTCTACTGCCAGTTCCCAAGGATACACAAACTGCCCGTTGCCGCTTCCATAACTACCCCATTGTAGTATGTAATTACCTAAGCTGTCAAATTTTTGAATCCTAAAATTACCCTGGTCCGCAACATACACATTGCCACTGCTGTCTACTGCCACTCCAATAGGACTAGAAAACTGCCCAGTGCCATTACCTCCACTACCCCATTGCAGTATGAAATTACCTGAGCTATCAAACTTTTGGATATTATTATTAGTATAATCTGAAACATATACGTTCCCGTTGTTATCAACAGCTATTCCAAAAGGATTATTAAACTGGCCGTTGCCGGTTCCGGGAGTGCCCCATGCTGTAATAAAACACGGAGTCGGTTCCGGTGATGCTATGCAAATAGTAGCCGTTGGTGTATATGTCGGCGTCGGTGTACTGGTATAGGTTGGGCTAGCGCATGTACCGAATTTTTCGACTCTGCTGTTATTCGTGTCCGCGACATAAACATCCCCGCTGCTGTCTGTCGCCACTCCAAAAGGCATATTAAACAGCGCACTGCTGCCCAATTGCATTATATAGCATCCCGCGCTGTTGAATTCCTGGATTCTGTTATTATCCGTATCCGCAACATAAACATCCCCGCTACTGTCTACGGTTATTCCATAAGGATTCTCAAACATTCCTGCGCCATTTCCAGCATAACCCCATTGTTCCAGAAGTGTTGTTCCCGTACTGTTAAATTCTTCAATTCTGTCATTACCGTAGTCTATGACATAAACATCTCCGCTGCCGTTTACTGCAACTCCCGAAGGGCCATTTAACAGCCCATTCATGGTTCCGGAACCATTCCATTGCCTTATATATCCTCCCGAATTATTGAATTCTATGATTCTATTATTACCATAGTCCGCGACATACACTCCGTTGCTGTCTACTGCTATTCCAAAAGGAAAATTAAAGTTCCCGTTGCCGCTTCCGGAACTGCCCCATTGCGCTAAAAGTGTCGTCCCCGAGCTGTTGAATTTTTCGATTCTGTTATTCAACATGTCTACAACATAAACGTTCCCGCTGCTGTCTAAGGCTATTCCAGCAGGACCATCAAACTGCCCGTTGCCGCTCCCGGTACTACCCCATTGTGCCAAAAGGGTTCCTGACGAGTCTAATTCATCAACTACGTCATTGCCAAAGTCTGCAAAATATACGTCCTCGCTGCTGTTTACTGCTATTCCCCATGGACTTTCAAACAGCCCATTATCAATCCCTCCACTACCCCATGTTGAAAGTAAACACGGGGTCGGTTCCGGTGATGCTATACAAATAGTAGCCGTCGAAGTATATGTCGGCGTAATTGTCATTGTGCTCGTTGGCTGTGTGCTTGTACATGTCGGTGTCTGTGTGAACGTGTATGTCCCTGTTGATGTAAATGTTACATCCAGAGTATTGGTCGGTGTGGTGCAGGCACATGTGTTTTTAAACTTGTATATCGTCATGCCAGGCCCCGCGACGAATATGCTTTGCGTTGAATTTTCAAGCGCCATGCACTCTGTGTAATTTCCGGTATTAACACTGCCGCCGTTGAACGTAGTGTCAGGGTAGCCATTCCCCAAAAAGGCCCAAAGTCCCCCGTTAGGGCCGCTAGGACATCCATATCCTTGTACTATTATTCTGTTGCAATAATCAAATCCCACTGTCCACGCCAAGGAAGGTCCATAAACAAAATTATTATCTACATAGAATCCATTTCCGTTAAAACTCAAGTCCGGGTTTCCTGTGCTGCTGCTTAATCTCCCGACAAACATTGCCTCTTCTATGGCACTGCTTGTAATGCCCGTTATAACTATATTCCCAGAGCTGTCTATTTTTATATCATATCCTCCTACAGAACTAGGGTTTAGTCCACCCGATGCAGAAGACATTGTTCCCGGTATCGGGTAATAAATCCCCGCTCCGCCGAGACTGCCAAAAGTACCTACAGGAATACCAGATGAATTTAATTTCCATACAACTACTTCAGGGCCTGCACCTGCCGGATATTCGGCACCGGCAACATAAACATTGTCCGAACTATCTAATGTAATGCCCCAACCAACAGAATTTGATGTTAATGTATCAATATAATAGCCTGTCTGGCTACCAGGGCTGCCCGAACCGAAATTTTGGTCAAGAGTCCCATCTGGCAGATATCTTGCGACAAACATGGTTGAATTGCTATAATTTGAAATGCTAAACCCTGTAACATATATCCTATTGGAAGAATCTACCACAACTTTCCACGCAATACTTACACCGTTACCCGTAAATAATTGAACATAACCCGTGCCTGCAAAAGTTGTATCAAGGCTTCCATCCTGGTTATATCGCCACACCATAGCAGACCCTGTACCCCCCCCAAAGTATGGGTTGGCACATCCATATCCAGACGCAACAATTTTATCCTGATAATTCCCGCCAACTAGCATCCTGCTTATTGCTACACCATATGCCCATGTAGTTGTATTAGGCAAGGTACTAAAAACCGTAAATCCCTGACCGCCATAATTAAGGTCCAAAGTCCCGTTGGGAGTATATCTCCATATTACCATGTAATTTAAAAAATTTATATCGTTATAACTTTCACCAACTGTTATAACATTATTACTTGAGTCAAGCGCGATGCCATATGCAAAGTCATTTCCATATGGGGTGCCTGCTGAATAATTCTTGGTCACCTGGCCTGTGCCGCCAAAACTTTTGTCAGGGACTACACATGTTGAGCTGACAAGCGGCCCCATAGACATGGGTCCGGCACCACCTCCCGGAGCAGTACCCAAAATTGGAACCCCGCTTAAATATGCTGGTATTTGGGTATTATTGACAAAATCCGTCGTATTAATATAGCTCCAGTCATTTGACTGGTTATAATCGCTCCAGTCGCTCTTATGGACGTTGACTTGCACCTCTATGTATTGTCCCGGCAAAAGAAAACCGGTTTGTATATCAAAACTGATTTCTATGAATGAATCCTGGGTGCCTTGTGTTTGCTTGACAATGTATGCTCTGGTGTGTCCCGAAATATCAGTTCCCTGCGGCATTATTTTTGATGATACCATCTGCAGGATTTCAGGCTGGCTTGACCCCTCATCTTTCCAGTAACGTATTTCGGTCATGCCAATCAGCATTGGCGCATAGTAGTAGTTATAAAGCCTGATTATGGGATTTATTACATTCGGCATTATTGCGGCTGGCCTGTAAGTTAAATTCAAAGCGGATGGCGGCGGGGTTGGTGTTGTTGTCGGAGTACTCGTCAATGTTGAAGTGGCTGTGGCTGTTACCAGAAATATCTGTACCGTTTCATTGCCGCTGTTGTCCCCGCAATAACCGCCGTAAACATCATCCGTGGTAAAATATAAATAATTTTTTGTTGCCGTTATTACCACCGGATTATATGGCTGATAAAAACCGAGAATTTGCGCGTCGCTGCAGTTATAAAATACCGGGCCGTTATTATATGCGCCGTACCCTACTGTCGAATATGAACTGGTAAGGTTTGTGCCGTTTGTATCCGCTGCCTGCCTTATCCTCAGCCGTGTTCCATACAAATTATTGTCTGTGTTGTCGGTTCCGTACGATATGCACCCGCTCAACAGGTTCACTTCGTATAAATTTCCCGGTGTCACCTGCACCTGGACCGCCGCTGCTGCCTCTGTAACGGGATAAGGCTCTTGGGGACAATTTAAAAGGCCATTCACTGTTATAGTTTGGCCAGAACCTGACTGCATGGAAGACATGCTGCTCCCTGTAGTCTGGGCCTGTGCGGCCGTATTTACGGTAAGACTGCTCGAACCGGATGATTGTATTATTTGGGGCGTCGGTCCTGGCGGTACAGGCGTAGGCTGGCCTGCATATAATATTGAATTTAAAATGAAAAATAACAAAATAACAAAATAAGAAATTTTTTTCGATTTATTTGATTGTTCCCTTGCCCTCGCATCCATAAAGCACCCCTTTTCATGTTTTTTATTTTTATAGTTCATAATTCTTAAAAATATTATTACAGATTAAGTTTACAAATTTATTCATAATTTGTCAAAAAGTTGTGTGTTCATTTTGAACAAAATATTTTTATATCCCCCGATAAGATTTGATTTATGAAAGTTCACTTTTTTTAGCTATAATCCTTCTTACAGTCATTATAGATGTATCTGCTTTTTTTGCTAGTTCATTGTAAATCACCATTGTTTTGTAATTCGGATGCGCTTTTTTGATTTTTTTGTAGCAATATATAGATCATCTTTTTATGATTTTTTATAATTTCAAGTATTTCATCAATATCAAGTAATCCATAAAATGACTTTTTAATTTTGCTTTGGATATGTTTTTCAGTGATTGAGGAAAAATTTGGATTTGTAATCATACGCAACCTTCCGAAATCTTCCCCTGTGCTTCTTTTAACGGAAAAAATAAAACCATAAAATCACTTCCCATTTGCAGTGTCTATGCGTTATTTTTTCGCAAGGCGCGTGATATTACCCCAAAATTTTACTTCATTTGTATTCCCTTAAAGTCTATTAAGGTATACAATAAAAAATCCGTTTTGTAAAGGAAATTCCTAAATATTTGATTTTTTATTTAACGGGGGTTTGTAACGGACTTTTATTTAATATCTCAAATGTTATTAACAATAATGTTTATAGCAGATTAAGAATTAAAAACTGTCCGCGCATGTCTTATGCGAGCCCCTGACTACTCTCTGTAAAAACAAAAAATGCAAGGAATAAATCCCCGCTTAACGGGACTAGGTCACCTCGCCGCTACCCGCGGCTCCTCGACCCCGGGTAATCGCTTTCGTTCGCCTCAGTCTCACTTTTCCTCCTGTTCGTCGGCGCGATTACCCTTCGAGTCCCTGACTACTCATTATAAATGCAAAAGCCCTCAGGGATAAACCCTAAAGGCTTTGCATTTATGGCGGGGTTGACGGGACTCGAACCCGCGACATCCTGCGTGACAGGCAGGCACTCTAACCAAAACTGAGTTACAACCCCAATATAATTTCTATTACCTTGCTCTACTATTCAACTTTCTACTATCAACTTTCTCCAAAATTTTGCTCTGCAAAATTTTGGAGTGGGAGACGGGGCTTGACTACTCCGCCCTTACTTCAGGGCTGCGCAGTCCCACCTCGCTCACTTCCACTCGGCTCCGCCTCGTTCTTCCTCGCTTTTCGCTCGGCGTTCGTTCGCTTCAAGCCCTAAAATCATATTATAATTTCTCTGGAGCGGGAGACGGGGCTTGAACCCGCGGCATCCAGCTTGGAAGGCTAGCGCTCTACCACTGAGCTACTCCCGCTTGTTTATTTTACAATATCCATTATTAAAATCTTTTTAAAGACCAATGCGCGAGACGGGGCTTGGTCACCTCGCGCCTACCCGGCGCTCCTCGACCCCCTCGCCTGCCTTTCGCTCGCTCCTGCTCGCTTTTCATCCACAGGATGCGGCAGGCTCGCATTAGGCTAAATACAGCCTAATCCCGCGGCATCCAGCTTGGAAGGCTAGTGCTCTGAGATGTTGTGCGAGTATTACGAGCACTCGAAAATCAATGCTTATCGTCATCTCATCTTGTCCGCCGCAGCTCAAAGAGCTATGGCGGACTCCACTGAGCTACACCCGCCCGCAATAAATTATTTCCCAATTCTTTTTAATTGTCAATGAAAATGAGTCCTGGAGCTGGCGAGTGGACTCGAACCACCGACCGTCCGCTTACAAGGCGGATGCTCCACCACTGAGCTACGCCAGCATCCTTTATCTACTTTCAAATTTCTATTATCCACTCTCTGATTTTTGCCTTAGGCAAAAATTCTGGTGGGCGCTACTGGGATCGAACCAGTGACCTCCTGCTTGTAAGGCAGGCGCTCTAACCAAAACTGAGCTAAGCGCCCTGATGCTTCATTATATATTTTTTGCCTTCGGCAAAAATATGGTGGGGAGAGAAGGATTTGGCTACTCCGCTGCTACCCGCAGCTGCGCAGCCCCTCCTCGTCCGCCTTCCGCTCGCTCCTGCTCGCTTTTCATCCACAGGATGCGGCGGACTCGTTTCGAATCCTTTACTTCATTATATAATTTTTGCCTGTGGCAAAAATATGGTGGGGAGAGAAGGATTTGGCTACTCCGCTGCTACCCGCAGCTGCGCAGCCCCTCCTCGTCCGCCTTCCGCTCGCTCCTGCTCGCTTTTCATCTACAGGATGCGGCGGACTCGTTTCGAATCCTTTACTTCATTATATAATTTTTGCCTGTGGCAAAAATATGGTGGGGAGAGAAGGATTCGAACCTTCGAAGGCGCAAGGCCGACAGATTTACAGTCTGTTCCATTTGACCGCTCTGGTATCTCCCCGGTAGTTAATTTTTTCTTTTACTCGCTTCATAAAAAGCTATGGCTGCGGCGTTTGACACATTCAGAGAGCCTATTTTCCCTTTTTGCCTTATTTTCACCAAAAAATCGCACTTGTTTTTCACTATATCCCTCATTCCCCTGCCCTCGCTGCCAAAAACAAGCGCCGACTTTTTGTCAAAACTGCTTTCATCAAGGAATTTCTCTGCTGCGGCGTCAAAGCCGTATATCCAGAAACCCATATCCTTTAATTTTAAAAGAACATTTACTATATTGGTTGCCTGAATTACATCGACGTATTCCATGGCGCCGCTTGACGCTTTATATACTGTTTCATTCAGCGGAGCTGCCCTTTTTGAGCCTTGAATTATACCACAAACGCCAAATATTTCGCAACTTCTTATTATTGCTCCCAGGTTGTGCGGGTCTTCCACCCCGTCAAGCACGCATATTAACGCTTCCTGCAAATCTTTAATCTTGCTTAAAAAATCCTCAATTCCAAGCGGCCGTATACCTTCCACTTTTGCAGCTATGCCCTGGTTTTTTTCGGTCCCTGTTATGTTTTCAAGTCCGTGCCTGCTCTCAAAAATCGTGCTTATGCCGCGCTGCTGTATTTCCATTAATATATCGTCAGCGCCCTTTAAATCCTTTATCATGTAAACCGTATGGATTTTTCTCTTATTGTTTTTTAATACTTCGCGTATTACATTGCGGCCGTAGATTATCACGGATAACCCCTTTATAGAGCTTTATTTCATGCTTGCTTTATTACAAAAGTGCCGTTGCGCGTGTCCTCAACCGAATATCCTTTTGTTTTCAATTCATCCTTGACTTTGTCAGCCTCGTTGAATTTTTTTTCTTTCCTGAATCCGTTCCTTTTTTCTACAAGCGCGGCTATTTCCCCTGTCGGCTGCTTTATTTCCGGTTTTATCTTCAGGACACCGGTCATTTCATCCATGGCTTTTGCATGCGTTTCAAAGTCCAGCATTGACCTTACGCCGGCAAAAGGCTTGTTTATATCTGTCTTGACAATGTTAGCCAGCTTGAAAATTACGGACAGTGCCACAGGAGTATTAAAATCATTGTCAAGCGCGTCTACCAACTCATTAACGCATCCGCTTTTTGTTTCTGTCTCCTGGCCGGTCTTTTTAATTTGCACCAATATCTGCATTGCCGCGCTTATTTCATTATACCCGTTTCTGATCGCGTCGATATTTTCTTTGGTGAAATCAATCGGGCTCCTGTAATGCGCCGACAAAATAAACATCCTTATAACTTCTGCCGGGTATTCTTCCAGCAAGTCGCGGCAAAGCACAATGTTTCCGATGGATTTCGACATTTTCTCGCCGTTTATGTTCATGAATCCGTTATGCATCCAGTAATTTACGAATTTTTTGCCGCTCGCGGCTTCGGACTGGGCTATCTCGTTTTCATGGTGTGGGAATATCAGGTCATTGCCTCCGCCGTGTATGTCAAATGTATCACCAAGGTTCTTTGAAGACATTACCGAACACTCGATATGCCAACCGGGCCTGCCTTTGCCCCACGGGCTTTCCCACTCTGGCTCTCCCGGCTTTGAAAATTTCCACAGCGCAAAATCAAGCGGGTTGTTCTTTTTCTCGTCAACTTCCACCCTGGCGCCTTCCTTGAGCTCGTCGATGTTTTTATGCGACAGTTTGCCGTAATCTTTAAATTTTTCTACGCTGAAATAAACGCCGTTTTTCGAAACATATGCATAGCCTTTGTCCATAAGTTCTTTTATTAAGCCAATCATACCTTTTATCTCTTCCGTAGCTTTCGGACTCACATCAGGCCTTTTTATTTTCAGCTTATCAATGTCTTCAAAGTAGGCATCCGTATATTTTTTCGCGACCGAATCCCACGCAATGCCTTCCTCGGCAGCTTTTTTTATTATCTTATCTTCTATGTCCGTAATATTCTGCACAAATTTAACCTTGTAGCCTTTGTATTTCAAGTAATTCCTGAAAGTGTCAAAAACAATAAAAGGCCTGGCATTGCCTATGTGAAAATAATTGTATGCCGTAGGCCCGCACACATACATATTTACTTCATTTTCTTTTATGGGTTTGAACTCTTCAACTTGCCTTGTAAGGGTGTTATATATCCTCACATTTTCCGCCTTTATAAATTATGATTGTGCAATGGTATATATGTTCTCGTTATTTTTCCATCAGCGTCGCCACAGCATGCGCTGCCACGCCCTCTTTCGCGCCTGTAAAGCCCAGCCCTTCTTCGGTTGTGGCTTTAATAGCCACCTGTTTCACAGTGATTCCCAGGGTTTCGGCAAGCGTCTGCCTTATTTTATCTATATAAGGCGCGATCCTCGGGTATTCTGCCACGACTATGGCGTCTATATTGTTTATCTCATATCCTTCTTTTTTTATAATATCGTTTGTTTGCTTCAGCAGTATGGT
This sequence comes from uncultured bacterium, assembly GCA_963845185.1. Taxonomy (GTDB): domain Bacteria; phylum Oederibacteriota; class PGYV01; order PGYV01; family CAWJRG01; genus CAWJRG01. The sequence continues at coordinate 99,046 of CAWJRG010000001.1, forward strand.
GCTTTTTATTCCCTTAAACCTCTCGTCGTTGTTCGGGAAATAATTGCCAATGTCTTTCAGCCCTGCCGCACCAAGCATTGCATCCATTATGGCATGAATGAGTACATCCGCGTCCGAATGTCCTTCAAGCCCGAATTCTGCTTTTTCAAACTCAATCCCTCCCAGAAAAAGTTTCCTGCCCCTTGCCAGCTTATGGACGTCGTAACCTATGCCGACTCTCATTTTGTTTAATCCTCCGGATATTTAATTGTGGTAAACTTTATTTAAAATGGTTTTACTTTTCCAGCATGTATTTCAGTATCTTCAGGTCCTGCTCGGTTGTTATTTTCAGGTTAAAACTGTCGTCCTCAAGCGCCTTTACGCGGTAACCAGCCCTTTCAAAAAGCACGCCCTCGTCAGTTGGCTTTGTCTTGTCAAGCCTTATCCTGTTGTACAGCTTTAAAAGTATTTTATACCTGAAACCCTGCGGTGTCTGCGAAGTCCTCAAAAACTCCCTGTCAACGGTCTTTTCTACATAATTCGTACCTATCATTTTAACAGTGGCGAATATTCTTTTTACCGGTATGACTGCAGTTTCTTTGTTGAGCTCTTTTAAAATTTTCGATACAAGCGACTGGTCAATCAATGGCCTTGCACCGTCGTGTATCAGCACGTTCACCGGGTTGATTTTTCTCAGGTATTTAACTGCGTTATAAACCGAGGTGAACCTTTCTTTCCCGCCCACGATAACTGCCAGTACCTTGTCAAGCCCGTATTTTTTGACTATTTTATCCTCAACAAAGTTCCTGTATTTATCCTCAACGACCACAAGTACGGCGTCTATACCTGCGATTTCCTCAAAACCTTCTATGGCGTGGGCAAGCATTTCCTTTCCCGCTACTTTTATATATTGCTTAGGGATTTTTGTGCCGAGCCTTTTTCCCTTTCCTGCCGCGACTATTATCGCCACGTTTTTCATGTTTGCTTTGCTTTCTCCTTTTCAATATTTTCCTTGGCATGCCATAAAAGGAGAGGGCTGCTGCTAGTTTGCCGCCCTCTCCGTAATCTGGCGTTTATCCTGCGTATTTCCGGTATGGGTTCACACCGAAACTTTTCAAATTCATCAATGGTTGTGCCTGTGATTTTGGTTGTGGTTTTGCCCCTGGTTTTGGTTTTGGCCCTGGCCTTCAAATTTAGCAAAAATCATCCTGCCCGCCTCGGTCTGCAGGACATTTGTCACAACAACCTCTATCCTTTTATTAAGCATTTTCCTGCCGTTATCGACAACTATCATGGTACCGTCGCTCAAATAGGCCACGCCCTGCTCCCTTTCTTTGCCCTCCTTCATTACCTTTACATAAATTTTCTCTCCGGGCAAAAATATAGGCTTTATCGCGTTTGAAAGGTCGTTGATGTTTAAAACTTCCACGCCCTGGATTTCCGCGATTTTATTAAGGTTGTAGTCGTTTGTTATAACCTTCCACTTAAACTCCTTTGCCATGAGCACGAGCTTCTCGTCAACCTGCCTTGTGGACGTATAATCCTTGTCAGTTATCACTATGTTGACATACTTGCATTTCTTTAAATTATTCAGCACGTCCAGCCCTCTCCTGCCCTTTGTCCTTTTCATTGGCTCGGGCGAGTCAGCTATGTGCTGAAGCTCCAGCAGGACGAATTTCGGCACCATCATGTTTCCTTCCAGAAAGCCGCTCTCGCAAAGGTCTGATATCCTGCCGTCAATAATTACCGACGTATCCAGGATCTTTGCGACAATTTCTGTACCATGTTTTTTCTTTCTATCAATAATAATTTCAATTATTATTAATATTAAAAATGCGGCTGCTGTGGATATGCCTACCCAAAGCGATTTTGGCAAAATGCCGAATCCCGCCACGCTTCCTATAATAAAATATAAAGCGTATAAAATGTATTTCATTGTTTTTCACCTCCTTCCTTTATGGATTTAAACACCTATAATTCCTCCGTATCTTTTATTGAGCTGAATAAGTCTCCGATATTTTTCACTTTAATTATTTCTATCGCGCCCGGGACTGTTTTTGACCTGTCCGGGATTATTGCCTGCTTAAAACCGAGCCTTTCCGCCTCCTGCACCCTCTGCTCTATAAATCTCACCGGCCTTATCTCGCCGTCAAGCCCAAGCTCGCCTATATACACGCTTTTTGTCGAAAGCGGCTTGTTTTTAAAACTGGAGTAAATTGCGGCCGCTACTCCCACGTCCGCCGCTGTTTCAGATACCCTTATGCCGCCTGCCACGTTGATAAAAACATCCTGGTTTTCAAGGTGCATGTTCAGCTTTTTTTCGATTATGGCGAGTATCAAAAGGAGCCTGTTGTAATCAATCCCGGTGACTGTCCTCTGCGGGTTGCCGAAGTTCCTCCGCGACGTAAGCGCCTGGATTTCAAGGAGTATCGGCCTTGATCCTTCCATTACGGTCACTATGCTGCTGCCTACTTTGTCGTCCTTTATGTTATCAAGCAGTATTTTTGACGGGCTTTTTATTTCGGTTATCCCTGCGGCGTCCATCTCAAAAACTCCGATTTCGTTTGTGGAGCCGAAGCGGTTTTTTTCGGCGCGTAATATCCTGAAATGGTAGTATTTCTCGGCTTCAAAATACATGACTGCGTCTACCATATGCTCGAGTGTTTTTGGCCCGGCAATCATGCCTTCTTTTGTGACATGGCCGATTATTATTATTGGTATGCCTGACTTTTTTGCAGTGTATAAAAGGTGGGCTCCGCTTTCCTTCACCTGCAGAAAACTGCCGGCTATGGAATCAACTTCTTCCTTGTATACGGTTTGTATGGAATCTATTACTGCCACAGCGGGTTTTTCTTTCTCTATTATTTTTGTTATTTTTTCCACGGATGTCTCTATTACGAGGAATAAATTATTTGAATTTATTTTTATCCTGGATGCCCGCATCTTTATCTGTTCATTTGATTCTTCGCCTGACGCATAAATGACTTTTTTGCCCTGTTCCGCTATTTTCTGCGCTATTATGAGGGCCAGGGTTGACTTTCCTATGCCAGGCTCGCCTCCTATCAGAGTAACTGAGCCTTTCACTATCCCACCGCCGAATACACGGTCTATTTCCTCCAGGCCGGTCTTCAGCCTTTCATCCTTTCCAGTCTCTATATCTGCCAATGAACTCATTTTTGTATCGTCAAATTTCCTGTAGGAATCGTCTTTTTTTCTCTCGACCTGCTCTTCTTCCACGAAAGTATTCCACTGGCTGCATGACGGGCACTGGCCGAGCCATTTTGACGAGCTGTAACCGCAGTTACTGCAAAAAAATACTGTCTTTTTCTTCATTAATTTTATAAGTCCTTTCGCTGCGGTGATTCCTTCAACGAACACCGCTTTACGTCTAATTATATATTAATATCTTTATCCTTTATTTTTTTAAGGAGCATATCAAGGAAGGCAGCGGGATTTACTCCCTTTTCCTCTTCCCCTGACCTTTTTCTCACGGACAGAGTCCCTGCCTCGACTTCCTTTTCGCCTATTATAAACATATATGGTATTTTCTGTAAAGTGGCATTTCTTATTTTTGCCCCGATTTTTTCATTGTCATTGTTAAATTCAACCCTTATGCCTGCCTCTTTATATTTGTCATAGATTCCCTTCGCGTATTGTTCCACTTTTTCATTTATGGTGAGTATGCTCACCTGTTTTGGCGAGAGCCACACAGGGAAAGCGCCTTTGTAATGTTCGATTAAAACCCCGAAAAACCGCTCAAAAGAGCCGAGCAATGCCCTGTGTATCATAACTGTCCTGTGTTCTTTGCCATCGCTGCCAGTATACATCAGGTCAAACCTCTCGGGCAAATTAAAGTCCACCTGTATGGTTGAGCACTGCCATGTCCTGTTCAATGCGTCTTTTATCTTTATGTCGATTTTGGGGCCATAAAAAACTCCTTCGCCTGGGTCTATCTGAAAGCTAAGTTTAGTCTTTTCAAGCGCGGATTTAAGCGCATTTTCGGCCTTTTCCCACATTTTTAACTCCCCAACCGAGTTTTCCGGCCTTGTGCTCAAATATACCTCATACCTGTCAAAACCAAAAACCTTGAGCACATAAGTGACGAAATCTATCAGGCCCACTAGCTCGTCTTCAAGCTGGTCCTCCCTTAAAAATATATGCGCGTCATCCTGCGTAAACCCCCTGACTCTCATGAGCCCGTGGAGCACCCCTGATTTTTCATATCTGTATACTGTGCCGAGCTCGCACCAGCGCAAAGGCAGGTCCCTATAGCTTTTCATGCTGTTTTTGTAAATCTGAATATGAAATGGGCAGTTCATCGGCTTTAACTGGTATTCAACATCGTCCATTTGCATTGTCGGGTACATGTTTTCTTTGTAAAACCCCGTATGTCCCGAAGTGTGCCATAAATCAATTTTTGCCACATGGGGCGTATAAAGTATATCGTAATCCCTTTTTAAATGTTCGTTTCTCCAAAAATCCTCAATTTCTTTTCTTATTATGCCACCTTTTGGATGCCAGTATATGAGCCCGGGCCCGAATTCCTCGTGCGTGGAGAATAAATCTAGTTCTTTGCCCAGCTTCCTGTGGTCTCGCTGTTTTGCTTCCTCAATCCTGAAAAGGTATTCTTCCAGCATTTTCTTGTCCGGGAATGATATTCCGTAAATCCTTTGTAGCATTTTGTTCTTTTCACTACCGCGCCAGTATGCCCCTGCGACTTTTAAAAGCTTGAAGCTTTTTATTTTTCCGCTGGACTTTACGTGCGGCCCGCGGCAGAGGTCCGTAAATTTATCCACCGTGTAAAGGCTTACAATATCATCCTTTATTTCGTTTATGATTTCCACTTTGTAATTTTCCTTCATGTCAGAGAACATTCCTACAGCCTCTTTTTTCGAAATTTCCCGCCTGGAAAAATCATGGTTTTCCTTTACAATTTTTTGCATTTCTTCCTCTATTTTTGCTAGTTCGTCTTCTGTAAAAGGCCTGTCCCTGTCAAAATCGTAGTAAAACCCCTCCTCTATCGCAGGGCCTATGGTTACTTTCACGTCCGAGTAAAGCCTTTTCACCGCTGCCGCCATTATATGAGAAGTGCTGTGCCAAAAAATTTCTTTTCCTTCAGGCATGTCGAACGAAACAGGCTCCAGTTTCCCAGCCTCTTTTATTCTGGAATACAGGTCTACCAGTTTGCCGTTTGACCTTACCGCTATGATATTGGAAAAATCCTCATTTATTCCCTTTAAAAAATCAAATATTGACTGTCCGACCTCTGTTTCATAACTTTTATCCTTGTATTCAATCTTCAACTTGCTCATGACAATATGCCTCCTGTATCAATCCCTAAAAATAATTATTGCTTGTTCGTTAAGAAAAACGTCAGTTGCTCCATCTCAAGCCCAAGGTCAACGTTCCTTATAATAATATTTGCCTCGTCCATCAGGTGCTTCCCTGCAAAGTTCAAAATGCCTTTTATGCCTGTATTTTTAAGCCTTTCCATGACCGTTGCAAGCGAGTCTTTTGGGGTTGTAATTATTACTATTTCAATTTTTTCCTTTTTTATTATTTTCTCTATGTCCTGGAAATCGTAAATCTTGACATCGTCTATTTCCCATCCTATTTTATCCTGGGCCGTGTCGAATCCGGCCACTACTTTAAATCCTCTTTCCTGAAACCCTTTATACATTGCCAGCGCACTGCCTAGTTTCCCGACTCCTACGACGCCCACCCTCCATTGTTTATGCGTTCCAAGTATTCTTGATATATGCTCTTTCAACTGTGTCACATGATATCCAACGCCCCTACGCCCGAACTGACCGAAATACGCCAGGTCTTTTCTCACCTGCGCAGCGTTTATGCCTATGCATTTTGCAACTTCCTCAGAAGACGCATATTCGACGTCCTGGCCGGTGAGTTCGGAAAAACATTTCAAATACAGCGAAAGCCTGTTGACTGTGGACGGCGGTGTTTTTTTCATATTACTGTCCTTGTTTTTCTTCCTGTTTTTCCACGTCGCCGAAATTCACTATATCATTCATTGTTATTTTATGTTCGTGGGTTTTAATGTAATTATCAACTTCCTTTTTTTCTTCAAGACTTTCAAGCTCTTTTGAACTCAGGTAAACCTTTTTCTGGTCTTTGTCAATTTTGTTTATTTTTGCCTTGATAATGTCGCCTTTTTTATAAGGAATTTTATTCTTGTTTTTTATCGGCAGCCTTCCGTTTACACCTTCGACTATCTGGCACAGGATTGCCGCGTCGTCAATCTCAAGGATTTTTACGTCTATGAAACTCCCTTCCTTGTATTTGTGCATAAAACTGTCCCATGGCGATGCTTCCATCTGTTTTAGGCCAAGCAGTATCCTGTATTTTGCCTTGTCAATGCCCAATACCCTGAATTCCCTTTTGTCACCGATTTTTAAAACATCCGCTATTTTGCTAAAAGAAAACCACGATATATTTGAAATATGCGCGAAAGCATCGGCATTTTCCTCTATCTCGACATCAACGCCTTCGCCTTCCCTTATTTCCTTGACCGTGCCCACGAGCCATGCATTCACCGGATATTCTCTCTTCCATGTTTGCCCACGGATTCTTCTCGGTCCTTTTCACGCTCAAATATATTTTGCTTTCCTGCTCGTCTATTTTTACTATGACTACTCCAACCTCGTCTCCGGCCTTGTAAAAATCCCCAATATTATTTATCCTGCGCAAATAAGACAGTTCTGATATATGGACAAACCCGTCAAGGTCCGGAGAAAGTTCGACAAGCAGGCCTTCGTTTAAAATTTCTTTTATTTTCACTTTTATTTTATCCCCGGGCTTCTTGTCCTTAATAAAATTTACAAACGGGTTTTCCGTGAGTTTCTTCATGCTGAGCAGTATTCTATCCCTTTCGTTGCCGATAACGAGCACGTCAACCACGTCTCCGGCCTTAAATTTTTCCCCCAGGTTGTGTATCCTTGCCCATGATATTTCATGGGTTGGTATAAAACATTTAATGCCTTCTTTTTCAGCCTCAAGCCCGTTGTCCTTTACCTCGGTTATTGTAAGCTGTATTTTTTCGCCCGTAGGGAAAAGTTTTTTTACTTTCCCTTCTTCCGCCTGCTGTTTCGCAGCCATGTACTCTTTATAAGACACAACTACGTTCCTTCTTTCCTCGTCTATCTGTATAACTTTCAAAGGCAGCACCTTGCCTATTGCATCTCCCTCATACGATTTCGAATGTGATATGGGTAAAAAAGCGGTAACATTTGCGCCAAAGTCCACGATATATCCGCCCTTTATGGCTTTTATTACCTTGCCGTCTATTGAACCGCTTTCTTTATAGGCTTTCCTGATATTGTTGAATATGATTTTTTTATCTACTATTATTTTTGAAAGCAGCACATTGCCTTCGTCGCCGTCTATTTTCTTGATATATACTTCTATTTCGTCGCCTTCCTTAAGCGCGTCAAAATAAGTATATTTAATTGTCTCGTCCTTCGGTATTATGCCTTCAGACTTATAATTGATATCGACAAAAACGTCTCCGTCGGATTTCCTTACTACCCTGCCTTTTATGACCGTTCCTTCTTTTATTCCATTAAAATCTTCCATTTTATTCCGTCCCTGTCTCCTTTAGCTTTTTTATCACGGCGTTAATAATCCATGATGGTGTAGAAGCCCCAGCGCTTATTCCTATGTTTTTTTTACCTTTTAGCCATCGCTTTTTTATTTCTTTTTCCGTCTCTATGTGGTGAACTTCTTTTAATATTTTCCTGCTTAATTTGTAAAGCCGTCCCGTGTTTGCGCTGTTTTTTCCGCCTATTATTAACATGGCGTCCACTTTCCCGGCAAGCTTTATGGTAGCTTCCTGGCGTTTTTGCGTCGCATCGCATATGGTGTTGAAGATATGTATGTCCGAGTAATTTTTACAGAACGCCTTTTCCAAAATTCCATTTATAATATCCCTATATTCAGCTGCGTTTTGAGTGGTCTGGGAAACAACACCTATTTTATTTTTCAAGACGGTTTTTTTTAAATCTTTTTTCCCGCTTATTACAACGCCGTTTCCTTTTGCGTAACCCTGGATCCCCTTGACTTCAAGATGGCGCTTATCTCCAACAATTATAACCTGATAACCACCGCTGGTCAATCTTTTTACAATATTGTGTATTTTTTTTACATAAGGGCATGTGGTGTCAAGGATTTTTACATTTTTGCTTTTAAGAATATTTTCCTCGCGCGGCGTTGTCCCGTGCGTGCTTATAATAACCATTGTGCCGGGCTTTGCCTCATCGACTTTTTCAATACGCTTTATACCTTTTTTTTCAAGCCGCGCCTCCTCCTGGTGGTTATGTATAATTTGTTTCAGGGAATATACCTCGCCTGTTTTATTTTGCCCTGCGTATTCATACGCCATTTCCATGGCCCTTTTCACGCCGAAGCAGAAGCCCGAACCGCGGGCAATGTGTATTTTCATTATTTTACCGCCTTCTCCATATATTCGCTTTTTAATTTTCTTATTTCAGACATGATTTTTCCTGTAATTTCAATATATATTTGCTTGTTTTCTTGCCTGCCGTAATACTCGTCAAAACATAAAGGCTTGCCAAAGGTTACCGCTATACGTACTCCGAATAACCTCGGAATCTTTTTATGCCTTGGGAATGCCGTGTACGAATTATTAATATATACAGGCACAACAGGAACCTTTGCCATACATATAAGCATGCCTGTTCCTGGCTTACCGTCATGTATTTCGCCGTCGCTGCTCCTGGTGCCTTCAGGGAAAAATACCACTCCATAACCTTTCTGCGTGTAATTTTTAAAAACTTCCCAGGCTTCCCTATCAATTGTTCCCCTTTTTAATCTGAAAGAACCCCATGATTTTAAAATAAAACTTATAAGTGGATTTTTAAAAAGTGTGTCTCTTGCCGTGTATTTTAGCTGTCTGGGAAAAATGCAGCTTCCGATAAGCGGTGGGTCCAGATGGCTTTGATGGTTTGACGCCAATATGAATCCTCCTGCCTTCGGCAGGTTTTCAAGCCCGTAGGCTTTAAGCTTGTAAAAAAACTTGAACAGTGTAAAAAAAACAAACCAGCCGATAAAGTACGAAACAGCGCTGAAAATCCTGTAAAATAAGTTCATGTCATTTTTTCAGGTTTTTTAATATGTTGAAAAACTCTGGGAAAGAAGTATTTACACATTCGACATCCTTTATTAAAAGCCCGTTATCCGACACAAGCGCGGCTATTGCAAAAGACATGGCTATCCTGTGGTCTCCGTAAGAATCTATATCCGCGTATTTAAACGGCCGTCCGTTGCTGCCGTATATTATCATTCCGTCTTCTTTTTCCTCCACTTTCACGCCCATTCGCTTTAAATTTTTTACAACAGTCTCTATCCTGTCAGTTTCCTTTACCCTGAGTTCTTTCGCATCTTTTATTATTGTCCTGCCTTCTGCAAACGCTGCTGCTACGGCGATAACCGGTATCTCGTCGATAAGTTTCGGAATAAGCCCGCCTTTTATAACCGTGCCTTTTAAACCTGATGTTTTGGCAATAATATCGCCTACGGGCTCGTTGTTTCTCATCTTTATATTTTTAAATATTATTTTCGCTCCCATTTTTTTCATTACTTCCACAATTCCTGTTCTTGAAGGGTTTAAGCCTGTTTCTCTTATTGTAATTTTCGAGTTTTTCATAAGCAACCCTGCGATTATAAAATAAGCCGAGGACGATATGTCGCCCGGAACATAAATATTCCGCGCTTTTAGCTCTTTGCCCGGTTTTATTTTTATCCGGTTTTTCGACATTTTTATATCTGCACCGAAATATTTGAGCATGCGCTCGGTATGGTCCCGCGATGGCATTGGCTCGATTATTTCCGTGCTTTTTTGCGCGTGCAGCGCCGCAAGCATAATTGACGATTTTACCTGTGCGCTTGCCACTGGCATCCTGTATGTTATGCCGCGTAGGCTCGTTCCTGTCACTGTCACCGGAGCATGACCGTTTGTGCTCTGGAATTTCGCTCCCATCTGCGACAGCGGTAGTATTACACGGTTCATGGGTCTTTTCTCCACCTGCGCATCGCCTGTTATGGTGGATGTAAAATGCTGGCCCGACAGTACCCCGAGTGTCAGGCGTATGGAAGTCCCTGAATTTCCTACGTATAATGTCTTTGACGGTTCCCGAAAAGAAAACAGCCCGTTACTTTCCACCGAATATATGTCCTTTTTCTTTTCTATCCTTATTCCGAGTTCCCTGTAGACATTTATGGTGTCAAGGCAGTCTTCTGCCTCGAGAAAATTTTTAATTTTTGTAGTCCCCTTAGCAAGGCTGCCTATTATTACCGCCCTATGTGAGATCGACTTGTCGCCCTGCACCCGGATGGTTTTATTGCAGTTTTCGACAGGCTCCACGTAATGCTTTTTCATTTATCAAGTGCCTCCCTTAAAAGCCTCGAGCTTTTTATTATTTTCATCAGCCGTAGCCTTTTCCGACCCGCCACCAGCGCCCTTAATTTCCGCACTTCCCTTATATAAGCATCGGTTTTTTTTACAAGTTCTTTATTGTTGGTTATAAATATGTCTGACCAAATCTCCTCGCCCGAAGCCGCTATTCTGGTTGTATCTTTAAAACCTTTACCTATAACCTTTTTTAAATTCGTAATTATATCTTTCTGAGAGTTGGTGAGCGCAAAAGCCAGCAGGTGCGGCAAATGGCTTATACCTGCCACATAACCATCGTGTCCGGCCGGTGAAAGTTCTATGGTTTCCATACCCATTGCGCGCCAAAAATCTTTGATTATGCCGGTTTTTTTCTTGTCAGAATATTTATCGGGAGTGACTATGCAAACTCCGCCTTCGTACAAATTATCCTTTATATTATTCACGCCTCTTTTTTCAGAGCCAACCATGGGGTGTGAACCTACAAAAAGCCTGTGTTTGTCAGTCCTGCGTATATTGTCGACAATATATTTTTTTACGCTTCCAACATCCGTCACTGCGGTTTTTGCCTCAATATAAGGATACATTTCTTTATATTTTTCCGGTATAAGCGTCACATTCTGGCATAAAACCACGATGTCAGAGTATTTCACCGCATCCTCTATGTTCGTAGTAAAATCTGTTATTGCGCCTTTTTGACAGGCTATATTCAGTCTTTCCGCGTCCTTGCTGAACCCTTTAACTACCCTTGCAAGCTTTTTTTTCTGAATTTCCAATCCCAGACTGCCTCCCATGAAACCCATGCCTGCGATGGTAATTTTATTGTATTTAAAGCTCATAATGACTCCTTATTTTAAAAGTGATAACTGTTATGTGTCATGTGGTAAGTGAAAAATTTAAATCTCTAAACTAACCACTGTCCACTTATCACCTACCACTTACCACATGTTTTATATGCTTCTACCCACTGCCGCCGCCACTTTTTTCAATTCTTTCACAAGATTTTTATAATCATCCGGAAGCATCGATTGTTCGCCGTCGGAAAAAGCTTCTTCAGGTTTTGGATGCACTTCGATAAGAATTCCGTCCGCACCTGCGGCGACCGCTGCCTTTGACATGACCCCTACAAGCTCTCTCTTGCCTGTGGCATGCGACGGATCTACCATTACAGGCAAATGGCTCAGCTGCTTTACTACAGGCACTGCTGAAAGGTCGAGCGTATTCCTCGTGGCTGTTTCAAATGTCCTTATACCCCTCTCACACAGGATTACGTTCATATTGCCATTTGCAAGGATATATTCCGCCGACATCAGCCATTCGACTATTGTAGCCATCATACCTCTTTTTAAAAGCACGGGTTTTCTTGTTTTGCCTACTTCTTTTAACAGCTCAAAATTCTGCATGTTCCTGGCACCTATTTGAAAAACATCGGCGTATTTGTTTATAAGTTCAACATGCCTTGTATCAAGCACTTCAGTGACTATCGGGAGGCCGTATTTTTCCCTTGCCTGCGCAAGTATCTTCAAACCTTCTTCGCCCATACCCTGAAACGAGTAAGGAGAAGTCCTCGGTTTGAAAGCTCCGCCGCGCAAAAGGTGCGCGCCTGCTTCTTTTACAAGTTTCGCGACCAGCATGAGAGGTTTTTCTCCTTCCACTGAGCATGGTCCCGCGACCAGTATGACCCTGTTGCCGCCTATCTCTATACCGTCTTTAATTCTTACAACAGTATCAGTCTTTTTAAAATCGCGGCTAGCGAGCTTATAAGGCTTTAATATCTGCATGACTTTTTCAACGCCCGGGAAGCTCTCAAAAGGTACTGCCTGCAGTACCCTTTCGTCTCCTATGATTCCTATTATTGTGCGCTCGGTGCCCTTTGATATATGCGGTTGAAGTTTATATTCTTTAATTTTATTGACAACCTCATCCACGTGTTTTTTCGTGGCTCCTGGCTTTAGCACTATTATCATCTCTTGCCTCCTGGAAAATTTTGTTTTTAGCCTTTATTTCGGCTTTTAATTTAAAGCACTTGCTTTAAAGCTTTTATGAGCCTTTTGTTTTCCTCCATTTTGCCTATGGTAATCCTGGCAAAATTGTCAAAAACAGGCCTTATTATTATACCCTTTTTCAGCAGATTTTCAAAAACAATTTTGCTGTTCTGGTTAAATATAGTAAATATAAAATTTGCATAGGTTTCTACATACTTTATACCGAATTTTTTAAATTCCTTATAAAGATATTTTTTACCCTCTTCATTTACTTTGATTGTTTCTTTCACATGCTCCCTGTCTTTTAAGGCAGCTTCAGCCGCTGCCTGTGCCGGTATATTCGTATTAAAAGGTGCCCTTACCCGCTCAAGAATTTCTATAATATCCTTGTCAGCCGCCGCAAAACCTATGCGCAGGCCTGCCAGACCATATATCTTTGAAAATGTCCTTAAGACCACAAGGTTTGGATATTTTGCCATATATTTTAGTCCGTCCGGGTAATTTTTGTCATGAACGTATTCAAAATACGCCTCGTCAAGCGCAACTATTGTTCGTGATGATGTTTTTTGCATAAACTTTTCAAACTCGTCTTTTGTTATAATGGTCCCTGTCGGGTTGTTCGGGTTACAAATGAAAACAAGTTTGGTTTTTGGCGAAAGCCTTTCTATAAAAGCATCCATATCATGCCTGAAATTTTTATGCGGTATTACGATTGATGTAGCGCCGGCCATATCTGCTACTATAGGGTAAACAACAAAAGAAAGTACAGAATACATCACCTCATCGCCGGCTTCAACAAAAGCCTGGGCAAGCATGATTTCAAGCTCGTTTGAGCCGTTGCCGAATATTAAAGTGCGTGGGTCAGTTTTTAATTGTTTTGCCAGCGATTCCCTTAAATAATAAGCCGATGTCTCCGGATATAAATTAATTGTTCTCAACTTTCCTTCTATTGCCTTTACTGCCTTTTTTGACGGACCAAGCGGGTTTTCATTTGACGCAAGTTTAATAACATCCCTTATTTGTAACTCCCTTTGCACTTCCTCAATCGGCTTGCCCGGAACATAAGGCTTTATCTTCATAACGCTCTCTTTTGCTGTATTTTCAAATTTATTCATAATGCCTCCAAATATACGCTGTCGTGTGTCCGTTTCACTCCTGTGCATGTGGCTAAATTTTGTCCCGTATCGTAAAATACTTTGTGCCATCAATTCACAATCTTTGCTATAGAACTATATTATAAACTTATTTATTGGGATTTTCAACGGTAAAAATTGCGAATTGGATTTTACAAAGCTGGATTAAAATTCAACCTTTATAATATCCACCTTGTACTCATCCGTGGATTTTATGAATTTCTGCGTTTCATCATCATTAAATTTGTTTGCCGATACCACGGAACCATATACGCTTGACAAATAAAAGAAAATCTCTGGTATGCCGAATACAACTTCCATTACGTTCTCATTGCGTATATGAACCTCATAAATATTATATATGCAAAACGCGTTAAGCAGAAGCGAAAATATTCCATCCGACCATCTGCCGCAGTACATATGTCCGCTCCCCGGGATAATAAGCGACAATATGCCGGAAATTACCGGCAAGCGTGTAGGTATTTCATTGCTTTTATTTAAAACCGCCCTGATTGACGCAGACGACCCGCTAAGCTCAGTTCCGCTTATTTTAGCGAATTCAGCGTCAGACGCCTTAAAATCCCCCTGATTCATGTAGTTAAAAGCCGTGATATAATGCGCCTTATCCAAATATTTCGACGCCACGTTGTCGTTCAAAATTCTGGCAGCCACGGATGTCGAATACACATAATCTTTTTTCGAAGCGGCCGATAATGCTTCGCCTATCAAGGAAAGGTATTTTAAATCCCCGCTGTACTTTAAAGAAATGCCATCAAAAGAATCCACAGCTTCATCATATTTACCTGCCATTAAATACGACAGAGCGATTTTATATACCGCATTTTTTACAAACTTCCCCTGTTCATTGTAAAATATGTATCTTTTGTACTCCGTAATAGCCCTGTAGTAATCACCAGAATCATAAAGGGCGTCAGCAAAGTTCATCTGTTTTATATCCTCGGCGAATATGTTTAATCCACAAAATATCAGGCCACATATTAAAAGTATCCTTTTCATAAATCCTCCGTTTATTTATTTGCTAAAAGTTCAGCCAGTCAAATATAAAGTTCAATGTATCATTGCTTTCCACTGAGTCTGATAAAAGGCCGTGTTCATAATCAATAGGGTAACCTGCCGTATAAGCGTACCAGTTACACCTCATGATCCTGTCGATTGCCATTATCGAACCCTTAATTGCTCCGAATTTTTTTACAGCGGTAAACCCGTAACGCGAACAGCTTGGATAAAAATTACATTCACCGCCTGTTTTTCCTGATAGTGTTAACTGATACAGCCTGATTAACCCCAGTGCCAAAATCTTGGGCACCGAAGTTTCTCCAGCCAATGCTTTATTAAGGGCTTCCGGGGAATATCTGTCATTTACAGGCGTTATATCCCATTCGCCATCCCAGTAAGCGTTTAATGCGGAACCTGTTAATAATAGAACTAAAAGCAAAAAACAAGCGTGTTTCATTAAAATTTTACCTTTGATATTTTAGCGTCTTCAGGTATTTTAAAATTTTGTATTATTTCCGGCAATTTTGAATTTTCCTTAAAATTTGTTATTTTGATCATTTCCTCATAGCTGCCCTTATCCCCGCCCGCGTAAGTCTTTATAAAAAAAGGTATTTGCTTATTACCGATTTTTACATAATCCTGATATTCGAGTCTTGTCATGACATTGCCGTCCTTTCCTTTCATTTCCATCTTAAGCAAACGTCCTTTTCCGTCCCTTTCAAGCAGTATGCTTTTTATCGGCACCCCTACTATATTTCCCGGAGCCCATACTTCCTTTGATCCCTCCTTGCTCTTTTTCGAGTCCACAAGCTTGAATCCAAGACTTTTTAAGTCCATCTTTTTTGTTGCGGGCTCCATAAAATTTACTTTTGAAATGTCCTCGCTATTTTCCATAATAATTGCTTTTTTTTCGTCCGGGTAATATACCTGCGTTTCTTTTTTTGAAAGCACCATTATCTGGTTTACGGGATAAGTAATATGAAAATAAATATTATTCGCCTCTGAACCGCTGCCGGCTTTCATGTAAATAAAACCGCCTATTTTTTCCAGCTTGCCGTTATCATAAGACTCTTTATAAAAATCAAAAGTTAAATTCCCTGCCTTTATCGAGCATGCACATAAAGCCAGCATAAAAAAAAGCGTTATTTTTCTTTTCAATTCTTCCTCCCAAAATAACTAAAGTGGGGCCTTGTAAAAAAGCCCCACTTTAGTCTATAAAAATCGATGTTTGAACTATTTGTGATTAACCACCACTGCTCATGCCAAACAGGGCGGCACCTAAAACAACAACATAAACAACATAAAATATGATTGAACAAACGCACTCTGTTACGCAACCCCACACTGCCATCATTCCGTTCTCGTTCTTTGTAAACTCCTGATAGCATCTTGTGTACTCTTCCACGTAAGCCGATGATTTTCCCATTACTCTGTTATTGGGAACCGCCATCGGTATAAAAAAACCGCCTATAATCCCAATAAAACCTAATAAACATCCGGCGCCGAACCATACCCACTTCATTCCCGAATTGTCAACAGTTGCGTCAGCTTTTGCTTGCGCGCATACTTCGTCCTCCCCTGCAGTTTGGGCAACTGCCGTAGTCGCCGTTTGCGGATGAGACAAATGTGCCGCAAGTGACAAAACCGGCGAGCATACAACCAACGAAACAGCAATCAAAAAACAAATAAAAGCTTTTTTCATTCCAATATCCTCCTTTTTAAAAGTTTTATATGCATATTAATATCATACATATTTGACAAAAAATTATCATATTTTATGGCCTTTGTCAACAATTTTTTCGACAACTGTTGTTAACTATTAGGTTTCTTAAACCTTCTATTTCATTCCAACATAAAAAATATCAATGGTTTTCTCAATCGACGGCTTTTATTTATTTATAAACCCTTACAAACCTAATCCATGCAATATATAGTTAATAGTAAGTCCTAATAATACTCCAGCGCAACCGGCACATGCATCTTCCCACTGCTGCGTTTTTGCTGAATTCTTATAACAATTTGTAAAACCGGTTACATAATCCGCGGATTTGCCCATAAGATATTCAGGCGGAACTTGAGGCTCTATTACTAATCCTAGAAGTATTCCTATTGGTCCAAGGAAAATCCCTGCAATACTCCAGCCAACCGCATTAACATCAATATTTCCCTTTATGGCTCCATCGTTACAGCCTGTTGTATAATCTCCAAAAACAGAAGCCATTACTTTTGAAGTATTTTCCGAAGGCGCTGTGTCTGAAGACTGTTTTAACTCTGCCGCTGTTGAGTTCGAGCCTGCAGCAGATGCATACTCATCCTTCCGTATCTCTGCTATAAATGCTCTTATCTGCTTGTCCGGTATTAGCCTCTCAGCCCGCCGGAAATAATCAAGAGCCTTGACGTAATCTTTTTGGGTGTAATTTTCGTATCCTTCATGAATAAACATCATGCTTTTTTCCTCATTAGAATCCGGCTGTTCGCCCTTTTTTAGTTTTGTCATAAATGCCTCTATTTGCCGATCCGGCATTATTTTATCCGCCTGCTGAAAATAATCAAGAGCTTCATCGATTTTATTATCCTTATAGCTTTCGTAAGCGTCATGAATAAGTGCAAGACTTTCTTCTGCATTATTTTCAGAAAAAATAAAAACAGGAAGAACAACTATCAGTACAACAAATAAGGTTTTTTTCATATTTTCTCCTTTAATAGAAGCAATAAACTCCATTAGCTTCCTTTCTTAATATTTATCTATTTAATTATAGTGTTTTTCTAATTTATGTCAATTCGTTATCATCCAAAAAAAATAAATAATCCGCAATTGGTATTAAAAATATATTTCTTGACTTAAACATTTTTTAGGATAAAATTAGTGTGTTAAAAGAAAGCATAAAAAACGAAAGGAGTATGAATGATGAAAAAAAATAGTTTGTTTTTTGCATTAATCGTTCTTATCTTTGCAGTTTTATTCACTTCGTGTGGTCCTGTCTTTAATTCCGCATACCTTATTAAGGCGGATTCTCCGGAAAAACAAAAAATATGCAGGGAATGCATGAATACCGCGCAGCTCACTACAAAGAATATACTTGGGTCCTGGGTTGCTATGGATGCCTGCCTGGAAACTGAGCCTTCCATTAGCTTTATTCACGGATATGTGGAGACCAAAAATCCCAATGAAAATTCAAGAGGATTAGCTGAAGAAGACATATTAAACGATGCCGTCCAAACAGGTTTCAAATATACTTCTGCGGGCAATGACACAAGTAAGCTTATTCACTATGTTTTCAATTATAGCGGGTCTAATAACGATTTCAAACAAGTCAAAGCGCCAAATCCCGACGATAGCAGGATTAAGATTAAGGGCGATGGCTGGATAGTTTTTGAGTTTTATGAAAACAATATTAACTACGATATCTGGAAAAAATGAATCATTACCGGTTTTTGGCTGTTGTGGCAGAGCCGGTTTGCAGATATTTTTGTAAAAAATCACCACAGGTATAAATGGTTTTTTAAAATCAAATTACTGCTTAAGGAGGAGACATGAATAAAATTTTATTGGCGTTACTGGCTGTTATAATCCCTGTTCTAATTTTTGCCGAGACTGAAGAAGAAAACTGGCTGGCTTATGGAAACGATATGTATGCGCAAAAAAATTATCAAAAAGCTTCTGTGGCTTTTAAAAAAGTCCTCAGTTTAAACCCGAAGAACTTCGAGGCGCTTGTTAAAGAGGGTTCCACAATGTATGCGCTGAACGACAATGAAAAAGCAGCCGATTATCTGGAACAGGCACTCGCTATAAATTCGGATCCGGAACTGGAAGCGTTCCTGGCTAAGTTAAGGCCGGATTCCCATATGTTGGGAAGGTCAAACGCTGCAGCGGAACCAACCTCAGTTGCGACAGCCGCAGCGGCTCCAAACACATCTACAGTTCCGGCTTCATCCGTATCTTCTTCAGCAATAACTGCCGATGAAGATCAAAGCTTGGCTCTTATTCATGACGCTTACGAAAGCTATACTCAGAAAAAAACTGACGAAGCTCTTGATTACTTTCAGCAGGCGGATAAGTTGATCCCCGACCAGCAAATAAAGTCATTTATGACAAAACTGAAAAAGGGTGAGCAGCCGGCTGATAATGAAGATCAAAGTATGGCTCTTATTCACGATGCTTACGAAAGCTATATGCAGAAAAATTACAGTGAGGCTGTGGATTATTTCCAACAGGCAGAAAATCTGATTCCTGACCAGCAAATAAAGTCATTTGCGGCAAAGGTAAAAAAAATAAAGGGTCCCAAATAAGGTTTGAGCCTCGATATAGCGTTAACAACGGCAAAAAGACTCATTCATTCAGGGTTGCAGTTAAAAAAAATTAACAGTTAAATTCACAACTTGTTTTTAGTCTAATAATATAATGTTTTCTTACTTTTATTTTTCAAATATATACGGCAAGCTTTGCCGCTTGACATCATATAGTTCATTATGATATAAGCTTAAAATACGTAGTTTCACGAAACATTAATGCCTAAGGAGAAAACAATGGCAAAAGAATGCATCGTATGCAAAAAAAAAGCAATTTCAGGACACCTTGTGTCCCACGCCAACAATAAAACAAATACAAGGATAAAACCCAATTTGCAAAGAGTTACAATAGTTATTAAAGGAAGAGTATCCCAGGAATGGGTCTGCACAAGGTGCTTGAAAGCCGGAAAAGTCAGCAAAGCTTCATAATTTCCTAATTTTGTATTTTTAATGCCTGTTAAACTATTTAAAAATTTATCAAATGCAGAATATTATTTATTATAAGTTCTCATTCCCGTGGTATTATGGCATATAATAGACTATCCAGCAAAAAAACCATAAAAACTAGTAATTTTTTGGTTTTATGTGACAAAACTAATCTGTTTTTACCGCCTGCTAACAGTTGACTTTTAAATTAATATTGTTATAATTTATCTATGTTTGGAATTATTCAAAAACTTAAAAAGGAGGAAAAGATGAAAAAGATATTTCTGGTTTTTCTTGCAGTACTTATTGTTTTTGTTTTTATGTCGTGCTCTACAGTAAAAGTTGCAACACCAAACAATTCCTTTGCTTATCTAATGCCCGACCAGGCAAAATGGCAGGTAAAGGAAGTCCGCAGTAAAATGAATTTTTATATTTTATGGGGGCTTATACCGCTCGGTGATAATAGTTCACAAGACCTTATTCGGCCGAAAGAGAAAGTCAGGGTAACCACATCCGTGACCATCGTAAATTGGATTCTTAACTGCATTATAGGTTGTGTTACACTTAGCACAAACACTACTGAAGTAGAGGTTATTAAATAACCTACAGCGTTAGAAAAAGGGGCGGCTATTTATTAGCCGCCCCTTTTTTATTTACAGGCTATTGAATAAAACTTATAGTGAATTTTAAAATAATAAAACCAGGGCATACAGCGAATGCGCGCAAATGAAGAAAAGCACGGAGTTGTTACACATCTATTCTTTCCACTGTCGATAAGTCCTTAACTTTCCTTAATAAATTCATTATTTCATTAACATGCGCCTGACTTTTTACTTTCAGTGTCAATTCTCCTGTCAGGCTGCCGTCGCTCGCCGCATGTGAATTTAACGATGTCACAAAAGCACTATTATGGTTTACTGCATTTAAAACATCATTTAAAAGCCCTTCCCTGTTTTTCCCTGTTATCTTTATCCTGCTTTTAAAATAGCTGCTGACTTCATCGCCCCAATTTACAGCGACAAACGGCGCTATGGGCTTGTTTGAATCAAGGGTCTGACAATTTTTCCTGTGTATTGAAATACCCCTTTTAGTAAATATTCCTGTGATGTCGTCCCCGGGCACCGGATTGCAGCACTTGGCGAACCTGTAAGCGATGTCCGAATATTCGCCCTGCACTATTATCTCACCCTTTACTGTTTTCTTCTGAGCATCAGTCGCGGGCGCTGTCTGCTTTATTTTTTCTGTAATCATATTGACTATATTATTCGCTATTTTAGCCTCGGAAAATTCGCCGTAACCCACTGCAGCCAGTAAATCTTCGTCTTCTTTTAAATTGTAATTCTCCTTAATTTTTAACCATATTTCTTTCGGCACGTCGTCGAGCTTAATGTCCTGCTTTAGAAGTTTCCCGGCAATAAGGTCTTTTCCCTTTTCTATGTTCTCCTTCATATTCTGGTTTGTCCTCAGCCAGTGCCTGATTCTGTTTTTTGCCTTTGTTGTTTTTACCGCTTTAAGCCAGTCAATTGTAGGGTGTTGCGTTGAAGATGTGACAACCTCGGCTATATCGCCATTTTTGAGCTGATATTTTATATTAACCCATTTGCCGTTTACTTTCCCGCCCGCGCATGTGTCGCCCAGGTTTGAATGTATGCTGTATGCGAAATCCAGCAGTGTCGCGCCTGCTACAAGTTCTTTTACTTCTCCCTTTGGTGTGAAAACAAAAACTTCCTCTTCAAACAGGTCGAGCTTTAATTCCTTAATAAATTCATCCGCGCCTTTTAAGTTCCCCTGCCACTCCAGCACCTGCCTTATCCACGCGAATGTAGTATCTGTTTCCTTGTCAAAGGGTTTTTGCTCTTTATAGCTCCAATGCGCGGCTATCCCATCTTCCGCGCCTTTTTCCATGTCGTATGTCCGTATCTGAAATTCAATAGGCTTGCCCTTCTCGTCGAGCACCGTGGTGTGAAGCGACTGGTACATGTTTGACTTAGGCATTGCTATATAATCCTTAAACCTTCCGGGTATAGGCTTCCACATTTTATGTATTATACCTACGGCAGAATAACATTTGCTCACGTCATCGGTTATCACGCGTATGCCTAGCAGGTCGTAGATTTCCTCGAAACTTTTGTTGTCTTTTTCCATTTTCTGGTAAATGCTGTAAAAATGCTTGGGCCTGCCTGTTATTTCCGCTTTTATGCCGGCGGTTTCAAGCTCTTTTCCTACCTGCGATTTTATTTCTATTACGCGCCTTTCGCGTCCTTCTTTTTTCTCAGATATTTTTATAGCTATTTCCCTGTAAGCCGCCGGGTTTAATATCGAGAACGCTACATCTTCAAGCTCTGCCTTGACCTTTGCCATGCCGAACCTGTGCGCAAGCGGCGCATAAATATTAAGTGTCTCGTCAGCTATAATTTTCCGCCTGTCCTCCGGCAGGTATTTTATCGTCCTCATGTTATGAAGCCTGTCCGCGAGCTTTATTATTACTATCCTTATGTCGTTTGCCATGGCAAGGAACATCTTGCGCAGGGAATCGCTGAAAATTTCTCCCTTTGACTGGAAAACTTTAGCCGTTACATGGGTAAGCGCCTCTACAAGGAAAGCCACCTCCTCGCCCGCTATGCTTTTTATTTTTTCAGGCGTGCTTCCCGTGTCTTCTATTACGTCGTGTAAAAGCCCGGCGCTTATTGTAACCGCGTCCATTTTCATTTCTTTTAAAATTTTCGCTACTTCAATGCTGTGGGTTATATACGGCTCGCCCGACATCCTCGTCTGTCCGGCATGAGCGGATTTCGCGAACTCGTATGATTTTCTTATAAGTTCCCTGTCTTTTTCGTCAAAACCCTCAATGACATCCTTTATTTCATGGTATGTTTCTTCCGTCATGATTTAACGCAGCGCCTCCTCGCACTCTTTGTCTATGCGCAGCATTTCTTCCTGCAGCCTTTTCCTGTATATTTCAATGTCCGCCGTGCCAGCCGGGACCTTAAGCGGCTTGCCGAACACTACAACGCCTTTTGTAAATGGCAGCGGTATCAAAAACCTGTCCCAGGAACCGAGCTGCATTTTCCACTTCGCATCAAAAGCAAAAGGCACTATTTCCTTTCCTGTCAATTTCGCGAGGTACAGTATTCCGTTACCTACTGTATTCCTAGGCCCGCGTGGACCGTCCACTGTTATCGCTATGTCCCTGCCTTCATCTGCCAGTTTCTTTAAATACATCAGCGCTTTTGCCCCGCCCCTTGTCGTCGAGCCGCGCACAGCAAAAAAACCGAAGCGTTTAACCATTTCAGCGGCTATCTCCCCGTCCTTATGCATGGACGCCAGAACTACTGCGTTAAAATTCCTGTAAAAATGCAGGCTCGCGAGCATCCTGGAATGCCAGAAAGCGAATAAATAATTGCCTTTATTTTTTTGGTAAGGGCTTAATCCGGCTCCGTTTAGTTCTTTAAAACGGTAGGTAAAAGCTATTATTTTATAAACAAAAGCCGCGAGCGGTATGGCAATCTTGAAAAGTAAAAAATCAGAAAAATCTTTTTTCATATAAAGTTAAAGTTTTTCTCCTTCCCTGCTTGAAAAATCATTACAAATAAAAAAGGGTGCGGCATTCACCGCACCCTTTTGCCTGCATATATGTTTTAAATTATTCGTCAGCTTTTATTGGCTTCCTCTTCGTCTTCATCTTTCTTTCTTTGCATTGTCAAGAATATGGTTATGCCTGCGCCAAAGCACGCAAGAACTAGTATTACCAGCATCATATTAATACCGCCCTTTTTCTGCGCGCCCTTTGGCGGTTCAGGTATTGGCGTGGGCTGCTCTTCCATCGTTCCTTCCTCGGAACCGGCTGCTTTGCCTGCCTTGGACGCTAAATGCGTTTTGCTCCCGGCCTGCTCCTCTTTATTTACAAGGCCTGCAACTTCGCCTTCTCTCTTTTCCTTTGGCGGCACGCCAAGTTCCATCGCTCTTTCTTTTGCCGCTTCTATTTCAACCGCGCTGACATTGCGCGGGATTATTAATTTTTGGCCTTCTTTGACGTCTTTATAGGAATTTAAAATATCCCTGTTTGCATCATAAATCAGCGGCCACTGCCACTTTGTCCCGTAAATACTGGCTTTCTGGGAAATACCCCACAGGGTATTGCCAGCCTTGACGTCATAAGTTGTCGGCAACTCTTCTTTCTGTACTTCCTTTGATTCCTCGTTTATTTCCTGGTTTTCGTCTGCAGCGCCGTTTATCTGCTGGCTTTTCCCGCCTCCGCAGCCTGCAAAAATCAGCAATCCTGTTATGAAAAATCCCGTAGTCAAAAGCGTAAAAAATTTCTTCATGCTTTCCTCCTGTTAATTATTTGAATATTTCTTGATTTTTTAAATTATAACATTTTAGCCCCTCTTGTCAAGATTTTAATATTTGGCGCTATTTTTACATTTATACAGTGCCCTTTCTGTCCAGCTTTGTCGGGTCAGTATAAAGCACCCCGTATTTTTTGGATATCATATTCGACGAAATCCTGCCTGATTCGTATATGGTAGGCAGTCCCGAACCCGGATGCGTGCCTCCGCCCACAAGATAAACATTATCAAGGCATTCAAACCGGTTTCTTGGCCTGAAATAAAGCATCTGCTGAAGATTATGTCCCAGGTTAAATGTGGCTCCGTAGTACACATTCAGGTCGTCGCGCCAGGTGTCAGGCGTGTAAATCTTTTCCACCTCAATGTTTTCCCTCAAGTCCTTCATCTCTGTGCGCTTTACAACCTCATCAAGCACCCTTTCCTTAAAGGCATCTTTTTCTTTTTCCCAATCTATATTTGCTTTTAGATTTGCCACTGGCACTAATATGTATATGGTTGATTTGCCTTCAGGCGCCAGCGTAGGGTCGGTCATTGACGCGTTCTGTACATAAAATGATATTCTGGTCGGAAAGTATAAGACGCGTGAATATATCCTCCACGTTCTTCCTGTAATCCTTGGCAAAAAATACATTATGATGTGGAAAATTGTACTTTTTCTTCACGCCCAGGTATAACATAAATGTAGAACATGAATATTTTCTCTTTGCCAGTTTCCCCGGACTGTATTTTTTAACGCACTTTTTATCCATAAGGGCCGTGGCAGCATATGAAAAATCAGCGTTAACTATGACTTCGTCCGCGTTTATCATTGTGCCGTCTTCAAGCTCGATTCCTTTTACTGACTTACCTTCATTTACAAGCCTTTTAACTTTTGTGTTGAGCCTTAACCTGCCGCCTTCTTCCTCAAATACCTTTGCCATGGCCTGGGATATTTTATTCAACCCGCCCATGACATGGTATATCCCCCACGCATGCTCTATAAATGCCACCATGGCAAAAGCCGCCGGGCATTCCCATGCCGACATCCCCAGATATTTTGACTGAAAGGTGAAACAGAACTTTAGGTTGTCGATTTCAAAATACCTTCCAAGCGCCTGAAACACGCTCAAATGAAGGTCAAGTTTAGGAACGGCCTTTAAAAAAGGATTAACAAGCATATCCTTGAACGAACTGTACGGTTTCTGCAGGCACGGGAAAAGGTAGTCAAACCTTTCCTTCTCTTTTTTCAGGAATTTCTTCAGACCGCCTTCCTATCCGGGAAACTCCCTTTTTATCTCTAATTCCATCTTATCATGGTCGTCATAAGCCCTGATTTCGTTGTCGTAAAATTTCAGCCTGTACATAGGGTCGAGCCGCCTGAAATCAAGGTAATCTTTTGCCTTCCTGCCTGTTTCCTCAAACATCTCTTCAAGGATAAAATTCATCATCAAAAAAGTAGGGCCGATATCAAAAGTAAACCCGTTAATTTTAATCGGCGCGTTCCTGCCGCCGGCAATAGGTTCTTTTTCAAATATTTCCACATCAAATCCCCTGTGTGCCAGTATCATGCCTGCCGTTAAACCGCCAGGCCCAGCTCCTACTATAGCTATCTTTTTCTTTTCCATTTTTCCTCCAAAATAATAATTATAATTAAAAATTAAAATTCATTCTTAACCCTAAGGTACACACATTCATTTCTTGATCCGTGTAGCTAAACGGTGTAATAAATAATATATTACTAAATTTTGACTCATCTAGCAA
Source organism: uncultured bacterium (assembly GCA_963845185.1). Taxonomy (GTDB): domain Bacteria; phylum Oederibacteriota; class PGYV01; order PGYV01; family CAWJRG01; genus CAWJRG01. The sequence goes on from CAWJRG010000001.1 coordinate 124,391, forward strand.
TCCTGATATCCAATTGTAAGTCCCCCATAACGAAAGAACGATTCCGACAGTAGCAGCCGCGATTATCCATGTCATATTATTTTTTAATATATTCGTTGTTCCTTGGCCATAAAATGAGTTCATCGAGTTCGTCATGCTCTGAAAAGACCAATAATAAAAATCTGCTCCCAGGATTATGCAGCCGCCGCCCGTCATTAAAATCCCTGAAAATATTTTTACGTTATCAGCTTTGATTTCATTCTTTATTTGCTCTTGGCTAAGGGTTGTTCCCTCATCAGCAGCAATAACCGGTAGAGAAAAAACGATGACTATGGAAAAAACTAGAATTACTATTACTAATTTCCTCATTTTCCCACTCCTTTGATTATTTTTTTATGTCATAAAATTTTATTATAAAAATAAAGTTTTAAAAGTTTGTTTTATTTGTGCTGGTAAATTTGTATTAAAACAAATATATTTTATAAAATTTATTTTTTAGAATTGCACGTTCAGGCCGATTTTATTGTTATTCCCCAGTACCCCGTATGGTATAAACACATAGTCAAGCCCGTAGGAAATTTCCCCGGCCTTCATTGAAAATCCGGCTCCCAGTGAAAGCCCGCTAGCTGTCCTGTCAACAAAGTTAAGGTCTTCCCCTGCCCTTAGCGCAAAATTATAATTACCCAAAACTGCCTGCAGATATTCAGCACCTACCTTTACGTCTGCTCCATAGCTGAGCCCGTACCCTGTGTCCAGGCTCACGCGTACACGGTTGTTCTCCACAACCATGTTTTTCCACTGCGAATACGCTCCTATGTTAAATGTCATCGGCGTTATGCCGTTTTCAAAGCTTGTCCCGAGGTTCATGCACGATATACCGAACCCTATCTTGTTCCATATCATTTCTCCCCTGTTCTCCATAAAATCCGCTTCCTGCAGTGTTATTGTATATATCGCTCCTATGTCTGCTGTTATCCCTGTATTGCTGTATGCGTTTCCAAGGCTCTCTCCGCTCACCTTGAGCTCCATGCCAAGGTCTATATTTTTTAATGCATCGCTTTTCGTGAATTTATCCAGGCTGCTCCCGTATGCAACTCCTAACAGATAATCATAGCTCCCCACCGTTGCCCCCTGTCCTCCGTATGTGCCGTTTACGTTCTCGTTTGTCTGCGTGATTTTCCCGCCTGATAGGTACTTAAACGCCGCCCCTATTGTCCCGGCTCCTTCCAGCGCCTGCTCGTAATAGCCCGAATCAAAAAATACGTCTTCAAAATATATGTCGTGAATAAACGATGCCTCGTGCGCGCCCATAAGTCCAAGCCCTGCAGGGTTTATGTCAAGCGCGTCTGTATCGTCGCACACTGCTGTGTATGCCCCTCCCATGGACTGGCTTATTATTCCTGCTGGTACTTTCAGGATATCTATTGCTCCTGTACCCGGCCCTGCTTTTATCAGGCTTATTGCCGTCATCACCGCTATTGCTGTTATTACGATTCTTTTCACTTTTTACTCCTTATAGTCCGTTGATTTTGCCAAGCATATCTTTTGCGAAGCCAAAAATCTTATGGACTCTTGTACCCGAAGTGGTACTTCACTTTGTCAGATATATCTTGCCTTTATAAGTACCATTTGTTGTGGTCACAATGTAGAAATATATGCCTGCTGCAACCTGTTCCCCATTTTTATTCTTTCCGTCCCATTCTATCCTGCCTGTTACCCCGTTTATCTCGTACATCTTAAAGCCTTCTATATTATATATAACCACATTGCTGTTTGGAGGTAGGAAATCAAATTTCAGGGTGTGGTTAAAAGCCGTTTCCCTGTTATATGGGTTTGGATAAACTGCTATTACATCCGGTGTCGGCGTCGGCGACAGGTAAGGCGTGATGGTTGCACTTACGCTTATTGTCGGCGTTATCGTGTATGTGGGGGTTATAGTATATGTGAGTGTTATCGTGTATGTCATTGTTATTGTATAAGTCTGCGATATTGTCGGGGATATTGTCATTGTCGGCGTTAAAGTCAGAGTTAATGTTAAAGTTTGTGTCATTGTAATTGTCTGTGTTATGGTGTTTGTCCATGTAATAGTCGGCGTTATTGTGCATGTTGGCGTTATTGTCCATGTATATATAGTTGCTGTATATGTCGGGGTTATTGTAAAAGTCTGTGTTATTGAAGGTGTATCTGTTATTGTAGGCGAATTGGTCAAAGTCTCGGTTATAGTGTAAGTCGGCGTTTCTGTGTATGTGTCCGTACATGTATCTGTTGCAGTTAATGTTAGGGTCAGCGTCAATGTCTCTGTTTCTGTTATTGTCGGCGTATCTGTGTATGTAGGCGACCATGTAGCTGTATCCGTGGCAGTAATCGAATATGTAGGCGTTATTGTAGCTGTCTGCGTTATAGTACCAGTCAATGTAATAGTAGGTGTTACTGTATAAGTTTGTGTGATTGTCCACGTAAATATAGTAGATGTATATGTAGGTGTTATAGTATAAGTCTGTGTTATTGACGGCGTGTCTGTTATCGTCGGCGAATTCGTAAATGTAACGGTTATTGTAAAAGTATATGTTGATGTAAAAGTGCATGTCCATGTAGGCGTAGCCGTCGGCGTCCAAGTCTGAGTATTTGTTGGCGTCCATGTCTGCGAACTTGTTGGCGTCCAAGTCTGAGTATTTGTTGGCGTCCATGTCTGCGAGCTTGTCGGCGTCCAAGTCTGAGTATTTGTTGGCGTCCATGTCTGCGAGCTTGTTGGCGTCCATGTCGCCGTATTTGTCGGCGTCCGCGTTGACGAGCTTGTTGGCGTCCATGTAGGCGTATTTGTCGGCGTCCATGTAGGCGAGCTTGTTGGTGTCCATGTAGGTGTATTTGTCGGCGTCCATGTAGGCGAACTTGTCGGTGTCCATGTCGGTGTATTTGTCGGCGTCCGTGTCGGTGTATTTGTCGGCGTCCATGTCGGTGTATTTGTCGGCGTAGCTGTCGGCGTCCATGTATATGTCGTGGTGGCTGTTGGTGTCCATGTAGGAGAGTTTGTTGGCGTGGCTGTCTGCGTCCATGTCCTTGTCGCTGTCCTGGTGGCAGTGTTTGTATAGGTTGCTGTAGGAGCGCTGCTAACCACTATATTATTGCTTGTACCGGTTTCTGATGAATATGTCGTATCGGTTACACTTATTTTCTGGGTTCCGTTTGTATTCAGAGTTGCCGTAAAAGAATGCACTCCGTTATCTGTACCTATAAATGTATAATTGGAAGGCAGGGTTGCACTGCCGTCAGTAGATGTAAAATGCACCGTACCTAAGTAATTTGCTACCGTGACACCGTAAGCGTCCCTTGCCCTGACTATCACGTTAAATGACTGGCCTCCGTAAACCGAGAATGGCGCAGACACATCAAATGATATTAAAGGCTGGGAAGTTATTGTCGCGGACACGCCTGCCCCGTCCGGGTTTGACATGTTGGCTGTTACCCAGTGCTTGGCTCCCTGCACAATTGAAAGTGTAAGGTTTACTATTGCTTGTCCGTTCGCGTCGGTGTTATTTGTTAAGGGCGCAACTGTGCCGTTGTTTGTGGAGAAAGTCATTGGTACATTTTGTATGCCTACCGTATTTCCTTTTTCATCCACAATTCTTGCTGTTATGGATATGTTTGTTCCTGCTGTGGCTGTGACCGCTATGCTTGGCGACACCCAAATATAATAACCTGTCGTAACCGTAATGACATCGTTTACTGAGGTAAGCGCACCTGTTGTATTTTCATCCATAACTGTCATTGTATATGAGCCTTCAACAAATGACTTTATATACACCTGCCCCGCACCGCTCGAATTAAGCATCACTGCAGTGGAAGTTGCCCAGTTTACTCCGTCGGTAGAAAAGTCAAAAGTACCTATAGTATCGCCTGCAGGAATGTAAATAAGGTCAGTCGTATGCCCACCGGGTGCAGGTGCGTTAAAGCCGCCCGCGTCTTTGGCGTTAATATAAAGTATGCTTACTTTTGGCGCACCTGTCGTCGAGCTTGCCGCTATTGAGTCGGGGCTCGGCAATATGGAAAGGTGCGTAGCCGCGCCTGAGCCTGCTATTGTAAGTGTGGTTCCAAGCAATCCGGGCGAATTAATTACGCAATAATTTTCACCTGCTGTTGTGCTGGTCCTGAAATATATTGTTATCTGGCCCGATGCGTTTGTTGTGTTTGATAATGATGATACAAAAGATGTCCCGTTTTGTGCCAATGCTGTTGCTGTGACCCATTGCCCCTGTATTACGTTTCCATAGGCATCCGTCACCTGTGCTGTAATTGTCACCCACTGGCCTGCTGTAACCGCGTAATAGTTTGATGTTGCCGAAAGTATCGCTGCAGAGTTTGGAATTATTGTCTCGTAGGCTGTACCTGTTACCAGTCCGGGTGAAGTAGCTGTTATCGTGAGATTGCTTCCGACTATTGTGTCCCTGTAATATACGTTTGCGTTTCCATTATTCAATGTGACGTTTAAAGTGGTGTAGTAGTTTGAATTGTCTGTTGAAAACATCATATTACTTACAGGCGAACTTAAAAGCACATTTACTGTTGAATAAGCGTCGTTGCCGCCTGAATCTTTTGCCTGTACTGTGAATAATTTACCAACGCCTGCCTTGGCTGTGCTTGTGACAGGCAATATCGCCAGCGTTACGTCCTGTGCGTTGTTGACAAATACCGTGGCGTTTCCTGTAGTCAATCCAGAGGCTGTAGCCGAAACATAAGCGCCTGTTATATTTGGCTGGGTGTCCTTTACAAGTATATTGTTCGGCGCTGCGCCTGAAAGATTAAGAGTGGCATGCCATGTCGTACCGTTATCGCTCGAAAAAGACATGTTTGTGTCGTTTGCCGTTACTGTAATCGGCTGAGATGAAGACGTTACGTTTCCGTAGGCGTCTTCTATCCTTACAAGCATGGACCCGTTTACGTTTGTCTGAGTGGTAAGCGTATTTGGTATTATATCTACTTTCGCAGCCGACCCTGCCACAAAATTCACTGTTATTATGCTTGTAAGGTGCGCTGAACGTACTGTCACTACAGCAGGGCCCGCAGCAGTAGAACTTATCAGGTTGTACGCGTATCCACCGGGCGCATTTGTAACTGCCAGTGTGTCAGCCGCTGTCGTAAGTATAGGCGTTATTGAATCCTGTGACCTGTTTGATGTGCAATTTACAAGTGCGTAAGGTATTCCTGCGGCACCCCCTGCAACTTGCCCGACAGATAAAAGCTGCGCTGTAATTGTGACATATGCCCCTCCTACTTGAACAGTTCCTGTCGGTACCTGGCTGACAGCCAGGCTTTTTACTATCCATATATAATTATTCAGGGGTGCCGGCGTGCTTATGCCTCCGTTGCCCTGGCTGGTTGCTCCATTGACTGATGTTGCACCGCTGTAAGGTATAGTATTAAAATCAGAAAAGAAGTTTTCCAGTATGTTTCCGCTTGAATTGGTGAAAACTATATTGTCATACACTGCATTAAAAGTACCGGCCTTGTTTGAGGGTGCGCCATTATACCCGATATTGCCTGTGTCCTGCGACAACTCTGCCTGGTTGTAACTAGACCCCGACAGTGCGCCTATATTAAATTTCCTGTGGTACCATTGACCGTTTGCATAAGCTCCAAGGTCCATAGACGGATGGCACCTGATTCCATTCTGGTCTATTATATAACTCTGTGTCGCCTGCCCGTAATCACGCATCTGGTTGCCCGTCCAGGTGCCCTGGAACTCCGTGCCTGTGTAAAAATCAACGTTATAAGATGGCATAAAAACATTATACTGAAGGTAGTCGCCAGCCGCTATTGCCGTATTTGCAGGTGCTGAAATCAGGATATAAACAAATTCATAGGTATCCGCAGCTGTAAGATATGAAGTCAAAAGCAAAGGCTGGCTGTATGAAGTGCCGCCGGATAGCACGGTTATGTTGTTGCTTATGCCTGTTATAGCTCCCGATGTCGCGGTTATAGTCTGTGTACCTGCGGTTACAAGCGTTGCAGCAAATATCCTGCTGCCTGAATCGCTTGTCTGGAATGTATACGCTGAAGGCAGCACAACACCGCTGCCTGTATCGCTTGAGGAGAAACTAACCGTCCCCGTAAAATTTGTAACCTGGTTGTTGTATTGGTCCATGGCCGTCACAACAAAATTAAACGCCACTCCTGAGTTTACTGTGGACGGAGCTGTTACCGTGAATTTATACAGTGATCCCGCAATGACATTTATAGCGTTGCTTGTGCCGAAAATTGACGAGTTTATTATATCAGTACCGGTTATAGTCTGTACCCCGGCTGTCACAAGAGTTACTGCAAGTACTTTCGTACCCAGATCCGACGCCAGGAAAGTATAGTCAGCAGGCAATGCTTTGCTGAGGCTCGGGTCAGTGGATGTGAAGGCTACCGTACCTGTGTACCCAGTGGCGACGTTATTGTAGTTATCTTTAGCCGTTATTGTTATCCAGAATTGCTGCCCAGCTGTCACCTGGGAAGGTGCGGATATTGTGAAATATACCGCGCTGCCTCCAAGCACAATCACGCTTGCCGTGCCGCTGACATTGGTCTGTACCGTGTCGTTTGCTGTGATTGTCTGTGTTCCCGATGTAACCAGTGTCACTTGAAATAAATGAGAGCCGCTATCAGTTGTTGGTATGTAGGTATAATTTCCAGGCAAGGTGGCTGCGAGGTCGCTTGAAACAAACTGCACCGTGCCGTTATAATTATTAACAACCAGATTATCGAGTGTTTCAGCAGTCACAGTTATAAAAAAAATGGCTCCTGCCGTAACCGACACTGGCGCGGCTACAACGAAATGGTCTACTGCCTTTGTCGGCGTATATGTGGGCGTTGGAGAATTCGTGGGCGTAATTGTAAATGTATAAGTTAAAGTCACCGTCAAGGTCAGTGAAGAAGTCAACGTTACTGTAGGGGTATAAGTCGGCGTCATTGTCGGGCTGGCAGTAAATGTGTATGTTGGCGTATTTGTTGGCGTCCATGTCGGTGTCCATGTCGGCGTTTCTGTCGTTGTATTCGTGAAGGTAGGCGTCCATGTTGGTGTACATGTATATGTCGGCGTTACAGTATTTGTTGGTGTCCATGTCGGCGTATATGTAGGCGTGTTAGTCGGCGTCCATGTCGGCGTTTCTGTAGGTGTCCATGTCGGCGTATATGTAGGCGTCCATGTCGGCGTATCCGTCGGCGATGTGGTTTCTGTCGGTGTAACCGTCGGCGTCCATGTTGGTGTAGAAGTAAACGTCGGTGTCCATGTCGGCGTGGCTGTTGGTGTACCTGTAGTCGTATTCGTCGGTGTCCATGTCGGCGTGGCTGTTGGTGTCCATGTTGGCGTATTCGTCGGTGTCCATGTAGGTGTTTCTGTCGGTGTCCATGTCGGCGTATATGTCGGTGTCCATGTCGGCGTATTTGTCGGCAATATCGTGTATGTAGGGGTATTAGTCGGAGTCCATGTCGGCGTTGCTGTATATGTTGGTGTCCATGTCGGCGTATTTGTCGGTGTCCATGTAGGCGTATTTGTCGGCGATATCGTGTATGTAGGGGTATTAGTCGGAGTCCATGTCGGCGTTGCTGTATATGTTGGTGTCCATGTCGGCGTTGCTGTTGGCGTATTCGTCGGCGTATTAGTCGGTGTCCATGTATTCGTATCCGTTAAAGTCCAAGTTGGGCTGTTTGTCGGTGTAGCAGTGAAAGTCGGGGTATTTGTACCTGTCCATGTAGGCGTAGCCGTAGGAGTCCATGTAGGCGTATCAGTTTGAGTTGGAGAATTGGTAGGCGTAGGCGAATTCGTGTATGTCTTGGTTATTGACGGTGTAGCCGTGAACGTCGGCGTTATTGTATATGTAGGCGTTATTGTAGGCGTGTATCCGGGATTCCTGGTAAAATTAATTGTTACCTGGCTGATGTACGGCGAAACAAAATTATTAAAAGTTTTTAAAACCGCCTTCCATAAAAGCTGTGTTCCAGCGCCTAACGCAACTCCCACTCCCGGTGTTACCTGCTGCCATGTAGTCCCGTTGTTCGCAGAAAGATAATAACTTATTACCTGGTTGTTTAATGTCTGGTTGGCTGTCAATGTGGCGTATGCATATCCTGCGGACCACGTGTCTATTGCCAAAGACTGCGCCACGCCCGTGGATAAAAAATACAAGCCGTATATGTTCAGTTTAGCGTTATCCCCTCCCACCAAAAACGACCCGTTACCAAAGTCCACTGTATTTATTGTTGACTGGTTGAAATTCACAAGGCTGCTGCTGTCGTTTGTGTAAGTACCGCCCGGTCCTCCTGGATTATTTATTATCTGCGCCCCTGTTCCTCCTATAAACCAGTTTGAGCTCGACGGGTTTACATCAACGCCGTATATGTTGTTGCCAGAACCAAAACTCAGGGCGCTTGTATCCGAATAATAACTGAGTTGCGACGAATCATAATGCCCCATCTGCCCGCTGTTGCATCCAAACCGAGTTATATTGATTCCATCGCATTTTATGCTGTTTATACCATAACTTCCGCCCAGCGCGCCGGAAAGTAATCCGCTTGCGTCACTGAAACTGCTGCCGCCGTCATAAGTATTTAATTCCCCGCCGCTGCCTCCTATGAACCACCAGCCATCGCCGCTGACGCCGTCCCAGTCAGCTGCTTTTACAGCGTCGCCGCTGTTCCAGTTCGTCAGCCCTGACGACTCGTCTGTAATTGTAGTACCGTTGTATATTGCCAGGTGTTGACTGTCACCGCCTATAAGCCACTGTCCTCCGTTTGCGCTTGTCCATTTTACAGCGTTTATGTTTATGTTTGATGAACTCCAGCCTAATGCTGAATTCAACGAAGTGAATGTTGTGCCGTCATACTTTGAAATATATCCTCCCGCACCGCCTATCAGCCAGTATGAGCCGTTCCATCCCACTGCCAGTACGTTGTTTGCTCCAAACCCGAGGCTTGACCTCAAATCGTAAAACATATAAGTGCTCGCGTCAATTGTGTTCAGGTCTCCGTCCGCCCCGCCTATTATCCAGTATGCCCCGTTATACCCGGCGCATTTTATCGAATCCGCACCAAAATCCGTTATATTGTGTGATAAATCCGTATTTGTCGGTGAGTTATAAGTCCCGGTCCTTTCCAGTATTTTGCCGTTTTGGCCACCGATTAAATTTGTCGCGCTTGACTGCTTGTCCGTTCCTATTGCCCATATCGGACCTGTTGAAAAATATGACGGCATTGTCTGCAAATTGTAACTTGCGTCACCTGCTGTCTGCGGGCAGTATAGCGCTGTATTAGAGCCGTTATTCCCTCCTATCATCCAGTAGCTGCCGTTCCATTTTATCGCCCATATTGAAGAGAATGTTACTTTGCTGCTCTCGTCCGTAAAGCTCGTCCCCCCGTTATAAGTCGCAAGCTTGCCGCTGCCTCCACCAAGCATCCATATCCCCGCAGTGCTGTTATAGTCAATCGCATATATGTCATAGGATGTGCCACCCCATGCGGTATTAAGATATGTTGTTAAATCTGTAAACGTGCTGCCGTTATAACTTACTATCCTCCCGCCTGTTAATCCTATCAGCCAGTTCCCACCGCTTCCGTATGAGACCGCCCTTATGTCGTAAGTTGAAATCCCTGAAGGTAGTGATGCTTTAAGGCTGGTCCAATTTGTGCCGTCATATTTGTTTATCGACCCGCTGCTTCCGGCTATCAGCCAGTAAGCTCCGTCGGGATTATAGCCTATAGTGTATATATTGCCGCTGAATGTTTGAAGGTTCCCCTTGTAATCTGTCCATGTGGTGCCATCCCACTTGTTTAATGTTATATTGTCTCCACCTATCAGCCAGTAACTGCCGTTATACTTGATAGAGCGGATGTTGCTGTTCCCAAAATTCACCAGGTTCGACGAAAAGTCTATGAAATGCGCGCCATCCCATTCATTAATTTTTGCCTGCAATCCGCCTATTAGCCACTGGGTAGATGACGCATACTCTATGGCTGTTATCCCGCCTCCCCAGTCTATAACTCCTGTTGTTCCTAAAAATCCATTTGCTTTTGCGAGTATGGCATAATGGTCAATAATATCCCAGTTTGCTGTCGTACTTGCAGTATTTTCATAAGTAGTGGCATTAAAATTTTCGGTAAATGTAATAGCCCGCAGCGACATTATAGCGCACAATAATATAGAAAGTGTAAAAACTGTAGTAAATACTTTTCTTCTCATTCTTATTACCTCTTTATTTGCTATATTACTTACAATTTTACCACAAAATTCCAACAATTTCAATTTAAAATTAAAGGTTTAAGATGAATAAATAATAGATAGGGTATAAATTTTAGGATGATTTAGCAATAAAGCATTCATGATAAAAGAAAAAGATTTCCTTTTGTTAAAATTGCACGCTCAGGCCAATTTTATTGTTATTCCCCAGTACCCCGTATGGTATAAATACATAGTCAAGCCCGTAGGAAATTTCCCCGGCCTTCATTGAAAATCCGGCTCCCAGTGAAAGCCCGCTAGCTGTCCTGTCCACAAAGTTAAGGTCTTCCCCTGCCCTTAACGCAAAATTATAATTACCCGAAACTGCCTGCAGATATTCAGCACCTACCTTTACGTCTGCTCCATAGCTGAGCCCGTACCCTGTGTCCAGGCTCACGCGTACACGGTTGTTCTCCACAACCATGTTTTTCCACTGCGAATACGCTCCTATGTTAAATGTCATCGGCGTTATGCCGTTTTCAAAGCTTGTCCCAAGGTTCATGCACGCTATACCAAACCCTACCTTGTTCCATATCATTTCTCCCCTGTTCTCCATAAAATCCGCTTCCTGCAGTATTATTGTATATATCGCTCCTATGTCTGCTGTTATCCCTGTATTGCTGTATGCGTTTCCAAGGCTCTCTCCGCTCACCTTGAGCTCCATGCCAAGGTCTATGTTTTTTAATGCATCGCTTTTCGTGAATTTATCCAGGCTGCTCCCGTATGCAACTCCTAATAGATAATCATAACTCTCCACCGTTGCCCCCTGCCCTCCGTATGTGCCGTTTACGTTCTCGTTTGTCTGCGTGATTTTCCCGCCTGATAGGTACTTAAACGCTGCCCCTATTGTGCCGGCTCCTTCCAGCGCCTGCTCGTAATAGCCTGAATCAAAAAATACGTCTTCAAAATATATATCGTGGATAAATGATGCCTCGTGCGCGCCCATAAGTCCAAGCCCTGCAGGGTTTATATCAAGCGCGTCTGTATCGTCGCACACTGCTGTGTATGCCCCTCCCATGGACTGGCTTATTATTCCTGCTGGTACTTTCAGGATATTTATTGCTCCTGTACCTGGCCCTGCTTTTATCAGGCTTATTGCCGTCATCACCGCTATTGCTGTTATTGCCATCCTTTTCATTTTTCCACTCCTGCTAATATTAATATCGTCACTTTACCAGGTATATCTTGCCCTTATAAGTGCCGTTTGTCGTGGTCACAATGTAGAAATATATACCTGCCGCTACCTGCTCCCCGTTTTTATTCTTCCCGTCCCATTCTATCCTGCCTGTTGCACCGTTTATCTCGTATATTTTAAAACCTTCTATATTATATATAACCACATTGCTGTTTGGAGGCAAAAAATCAAATTTCAGGGTGTGGTTAAACGCCGTTTCCCTGTTATATGGGTTTGGATAAACTGCTATCACATCCGGCGTCGGTGTCGGTGTCAAATACGGAATTACTGTAGGCGTTATGCTTATTGTCGGTGATATAGTGTATGTGGGGGTTATCGTATATGTAAGTGTTATCGTGTATGTCATTGTTATTGTATATGTCTGCGATATCGTAGGTGTTATGGTGTAAGTAAAGGTTACCGTCTCCGTGCTCGTAGAAGTCTTGGTTATTGTGCTTGTCCATGTAATGGTCGGCGTTATGGTGCATGTTGGTGTTATTGTCCATGTGTATATGGTCGCCGTGTATGTAGGCGTTATTGTAAATGTCTGAGTTATTGTTGGCGTATCTGTAATTGTAGGCGAATCCGTTGATGTCGGAGTTATTGTATAAGTTGGCGACGCTGTAAATGTTGGGGTGCTTGTAGGTGTCCATGTAGGCGTGTCTGTTGGCGTGATTGTCGGCGTATTTGTATTTGTATTAGTCGGCGTATTCGTTGGTGTGGCTGTCGGTGTACCTGTACTTGTCGGCGTGACCGTGGAGGTTGCTGTGAATATTACAGCTGTTGTGTGTACGTCATTTGAATAAGCCGCAAAATGCGTCGGCCCTGTCTGGTAAACAGCGTAGCTTGTGTTATCCCATCCTGCTGCTGTACCGAGCAAATATGTGACTGTAACGCTGCCTGATGCGTTGATATCAAGCGCTCCCAGGTTCCATACAACCATGCCGCTTGCAGTCGTTGTGTTCCCGCCTCCGGTTGAGGAAACATATGTCATATTCGCCGGTATTGTATCGTAGATCGTAACATTATAAGCGATCCCGGAAACGTTCTGGTAATTGATTGTGTATGTAATCGGCCAGCCTATCTGGTCCTGGGCCGGCCCTGATTTCGTAACATACATCTGCGGGACTGTTTCAGATGTGTTTGGCGATTCAAACAAAGAATTGAAAAAATACCTCATAGCCGGTCCCTCGGCATTTCCTGTGTACGGAAGCGTGTAAGCTGACTGGTGCTCGCACATATATGAAACCTTGCCGCAGCTTGTTATGCCGTGGTAATAACCGGTCATGTACATATTAGGGTAAGTGCCGCCCGAAGAAGCCAGGTTTACCTGTATAACCGATGATGAACCTCCGTAAAAAACACTGCCCGGTGCCAGTTGGAATGCAGTCTCAGCTCCGGTGGCGTTTGTCCACTGGCCCGTGGCCTGGCCAAACGGCGAGTCCGGAAGAACATTGGCTGTCCTGGTGATGTTCTGGGCTGTTGATGTAAGGCCAAGTGTTGTCAGCCAGTGGCCGTGGCCTCCGTAAATCCAGTTTGCCTGCGATGTAGGCGTGGTTGATATAATATCATTTTCAAAAGCGTCCACAGAAATACACTGCGCAAAAACATGCGAACCGGGATATTTCACATATGTTTCAATCTCAGCTATTGCCTCGGCGTCATTCGCGGTTGTTTGCGAATTGGGGCAGCCGTCATAGCCTGCGTCGCAGCTCGGTCCCACGGGATATGCGGCCCAGTGCTCGTTGATAAGCGTGCAGTATTTAGGCAGCCCGTCCGGAGTTAAAAACAACGCGCCGTCATGATGGTCTGTTGTAGTCGAACCCGCAATCTGCGCCGCTGTAAGGACATCCGGCGAAGTGACTGGCCATGTAGCATTTCCTGTGGAATCCGGAATGCCCGCGTTACTTAAATAAGTTGCCGCTATCTGCCATGTACCGCGCGGGTCGTCGTTTGCGAAAAGCGCGATTCCCGGTGCTGCCCTTAATCTTCTGAATACCGGCGCCCCAAATGTCCCGGTACCTGTGTACTGGTGCACCTGCACAATATTGGTAGTCTGCCCGTTGTTCCATGCCGTAATAATGGCCATTGCCGCGACAGTATTGTCTTTAATGTCTATTATAAAAGGCCCGCCGTCGTAAACAGGGTTTGTATATACCGCGGCTGTACGTACATCAGTTGTCTGGCTGCAGGTAAAATCCGTGGCTTCATAAGCTTTATAGGATTTAATGGCCCAGTTAACAGGGATGCCGTGAAGCAATAACTGATAAACAAGACCATACGCTCTCCACATGCTGTTATTCTGGTTTGTCCGCCCGGCCGTGGTATCCATTGGTATAATCAAAGAACCTGTGCCAAAAGTTACAGTCGGGTTCTGGGTCGCTGTCGGGCTGGCGGTCCATGTCGGGGTAATCGTATATGTGACTGTAATGGTAGTGCTGAAAACAGGTGTTGAGGTCAATGTCGGAGTAATCGTCGGGGAATTGGTGTATGTATAAGTTTGGGTAATACTCGGCGTTCCCGTAAATGTGGGTGATGGTGTCGGAGTATTTGTTAATGTTATTGTATCGGTCGGCGTCCATGTAGGAGTGACTGTTTGCGTCCATGTCGGCGTGGCTGTTTCTGTGTCTGTTGGCGTCGGTGTATTTGTGGATGTTGATGTGTAAGTAGGCGTCCATGTATACGTTGGCGTAGCCGTAGGTGTCCATGTTGGTGTGGCTGTTTGAGTTGGGGAATTTGTGGGCGTAGGTGAATTCGTGCATGTCTTGGTTATTGACGGCGTAGGCGTTATCGTCGGTGTTATTGTGTATGTTGGCGTTATTGTGGGTGTGTATGCTGGGTTTCTGGTAAAATCAATTGTTATCAGGCTGACGTCCGGAGAAAAAATGTTGTCACTGGTCTTTAAAACCGCCTTCCATATAAGCTGCGAACCAGTAACTGTCAAAGTAATGCCAGTGCCGGATATCACCTGTTCCCAATTGGCTCCATTGTTGTCGGAAAGATAATAACTTATAGCCCCGTAACTGCCTAAATTCTGTGTCGCGGTTAAAGTGACGCTTGAATATCCCGAAGCCCATGCGTCTATTGTAATCGATTGCGCGACGCCTGGTGATAAATAATTCAACCCGTATATATTCAGTTTTGCGTTGTCCCCTCCTATTATAAACGACCCGTTTCCAAAGGCAATTGTATTTATAGTTGACTGGTTGAAGTTCACAAGGCTACTGCTGTCATTTGTGTAAGTACCGCCTGGACCACCTGCATTATTTACTATTTGCCCGCCCGTACCGCCCATAAACCAATTTAAACTCGACGGGTTTACATCCACGCCGTATATGTTATTGCCAGAACCAAAACTCAGGGCGCTTGTATCCGAATAATAACTGAGTTGCGATGAATCATAATGCCCCATCTGCCCGCTGTTGCATCCAAACCGAGTTATATTGCCGCCGTCCCATTTTATGCTGTTTATACCGTAACTTCCGCCCAGCGCGCCGGAAAGTAATCCGCTTGCGTCACTGAAACTGCTGGTGCCGTCATAAGTATTTAATTCCCCGCCGCTGCCTCCTATGAACCACCAACCATCATACGGGTTGCCGTCCCAATCCGCCGCCTTTACAGCGTCGCTGCTATTCCAGTTTGTCAAACCTGATGACTCGTCTGTAATTGTAGTACCGTTGTATATTGCCAGGTGTTGACTGTCACCGCCTATAAGCCACTGGTTATTTGCCCATTTTATAACGTTTATGTTTATGTTTGATGAACTCCAGCCTAATGCTGAAGTCAACGAACTGAATGACGTCCCGTTATACGATGAAAGATATCCTCCAGCGCCTCCTATCAGCCAGTACGAGCCGTTCCATCCCACTGCCAGTACGTTGTTTGCTCCAAACCCGAGGCTTGACCTCAAATCGTAAAACATATAAGTGCTCGCGTCAATTGTGTTCAGGTCTCCGTCCGCCCCGCCTATTATCCAGTATGCCCCGTTATACCCGGCGCATTTTATCGAATCCGCACCAAAATCCGTTATATTGTGTGATAAATCCGTATTTGTCGGTGAGTTATAAGTCCCGGTCCTTTCCAGTATTTTGCCGTTTTGGCCACCGATTAAATTTGTCGCGCTTGACTGCTTGTCCGTTCCTATTGCCCATATCGGACCTGTTGAAAAATATGACGGCATTGTCTGCAAATTGTAACTTGCGTCACCTGCTGTCTGCGGGCAGTATAGCGCTGTATTAGAGCCGTTATTCCCTCCTATCATCCAGTAGCTGCCGTTCCATTTTATCGCCCATATTGAAGAGAATGTTACTTTGCTGCTCTCGTCCGTAAAGCTCGTCCCCCCGTTATAAGTCGCAAGCTTGCCGCTGCCTCCACCAAGCATCCATATCCCCGCAGTGCTGTTATAGTCAATCGCATATATGTCATAGGATGTGCCACCCCATGTGGTATTGAGATATGTTGTTAAATCTGTAAACGTGCTGCCGTTATAACTTACTATCCTCCCGCCTGTTAACCCTATCAGCCAGTTCCCACCGCTTCCGTATGAGACCGCCCTTATGTCGTAAGTTGAAATCCCTGAAGGTAGTGATGCTTTAAGGCTGGTCCAATTTGTGCCGTCATATTTGTTTATCGACCCGCTGCTTCCGGCTATCAGCCAGTAAGCTCCGTCGGGATTGTAGCCTATAGTGAAGACACTTCCGCTAAATAATATAAGGTTTGCTTTATAATCGCTCCACGTAGTGCCGTCCCATTTGTTTAATGTCGTGTTATCGCCGCCTATCAGCCAGTAACTGCCGTTATATTTGATTGAGCGGATGTTGCTGTTCCCGAAATTCACCAGGTTCGACGAAAAATCTATAAAATTTGTCCCGTCCCATTCATTTATCTTTGCCTGTAATCCGCCGATTAGCCACTGGGTAGATGACGCGTACTCTATGGCTGTTATCCCGCCTCCCCAGTCTATAACTCCTGTTGTTTCTGCAAATCCATTTGCTTTAGCAAGTATGGCATAATGGTCTAAAATATCCCAGTTTGCCGTGGTACTTGCAGTATTTTCATAACTGGTGTTAGTAAAATTTTCAATAAAAGTATTTGCCCGCAGCAGCACTGCAGTGCATAATAATAATATGGAAGCTGTAAAAACTGTGGTTAATATTCTCTTTTTCACTCTAATTCGCCTCTTTATTATTCTTAATTATAATAATTCTAACAATAAATTTTTATAATTGCAAGTTTTGAATTACCTGTGATTCTCCAGAATATTTATTCTTTTTTCCCGTCAAAGAACATTTTGCAACTATTTTGTATAGCAGCATTTTCTGTGCCTTAAAAAATCTCTTCAAATAAAGGCTTTAAAAACATACCTAAAATAGTTTTTAGCCTTTTGGCACATTATAAAAATATCTGTGCCTTTTGGAACAAACCTGTATTTGCAGGGTTTGGGCAGGTATTGTATCAATTCATGATTGCATTTTAGACTTTTTCAATTTATAATTCCTCATCATGGAAAAAAATATTTTTATGAAAAAACTCATATTTAACACTGCATTATTTGCGCTGGCATCTGCCCTGTCCGACGGATTTGTCAATGTTTTTATCTGGCGGCTGAAAGGCGACTTCACGTTAATTGCCCAATACATGCTTTCCACTTATATTGTTGTGCCTTTTGTATTTTATTTATGCGGCTATATCGCCATGCGCATTGACCGGGTTTCTATTTATAAAACAGGCATATTTTTCTACCTTCTATATTATCTTATCATCCTGCTGTTAAATCAGAAAGTTACTGATTATCTTATACTTATAGGAATTGTGCGCGGCGTCGCCATGGGCCTTTATTTTTTCGGTTACCATATACTCACGATAGATTTTACTTCAACCCATAACCGGGATTCTTTTTACGGTACGACCAGTTTGCTGAGCGGCATTGCGTCGATAGTCGCGCCATCGCTTGCAGGTTTTATTATAATAAAATTTGCCGGTTTCAGGGGATATTATACCGTTTTTATTTGTTCTATGCTGATATTTGTTACTGCGGCTGTAATGTCAGGAGCCTTTGCGTCAGGCTCGCTTATTAAAAAGCCCTACAAAATCAGGGACCTTATCTTTGCGGGAAACAGAAAATGGCGCAGGACAATGATGGCGTATTTTTTCATTACGGCAAAAGACACAATCATGGCTCTGCTCATAGGCGTGCTTATTTATAAATCGACAGGCAGCGAATTCACTCTTGGCAAATACGCGACTTTCGTTTCCATCATTGCGATTGCCGCTTCATACATTGTCGGTAAAATATCAAAGCCTGAAACAAGGGGTTCCCATATGCTTGCCGGCGCGGTTTTATATTTTCTCGCCAGCTTTTTGCTTGTTTATAAAATCGAGTTTATAACGCTTTTGATTTTCGGCATGATAACAGCGGTTACGGACCGGCTTATAGGTATTCCAATGTCCGCTTATTCAATGGACCTTATTTCCAATGATGCCAATGCCCAGGAACGAAAAATGGAATACATAGTTGCCAGGGATGTGCCGGTTGCTGCTGGCAGGATTACAATCCTGCTCCTTTTTATCCTTCTTATCCGTTATATGCCAATAAGCGGCATTAAAGCAATTATTTTGCTTGTTTGCACTTTTCCGCTCGCAATGTATTTTTCAATATATAGAAAGTAATATTTTTGGCTGTTTTGTGTCCTGAATTTTTTATTGAAAATTGATAATTGCCAAGTGAAAATAATGCTTCTCTTTAAATTAGGTGGTCCTTTACAAACGTAACATCCTGCTTCTGCTTTATCATTTCCTGCAGTTTGCTTGTGTCTTTTGTGTCTCCGAGCAGTATGGCGCCTGTTATTTTGTTGTCTTTCAGGCATATTTTTTTATAAACTTCTTTCCCCTTTTTTACCAGCACTTCTGAACCCTCTCCCGCCTCTATTGAACCGAGCGAGACAAAATCAATCTCCATGACCTTTAATTTAGTCGCCTGCACTGTGCCTGCGTACTCGGTCCTGCGGCCTGTTGAGTTAAGCCCGGCAAAATACCCCTGGTCTTTGGCCGCGGGCCATATTCCATAAACAACGCCGTTAAATTCCGCTATGTCGCCGCATGCAAAAATATTGTCGCTGTTTGTTTTGAGGAAACTGTCCACTTTTATCCCCCTGCCTGATTCCACGGAAGTATTTTTTATAATGCCGAGGTTTGGCTTTATGCCGGTCGATATTAAAATCATGTCCGTTTCCAGCACGCTTGAGTCCTTGCATTTCACGATAAGTTTGCCGCCTGCCCTCGTAACAGCAGCAGCCTGCTTGTTTAAATAAAATGAAAGCCCCCTTGCCTCAAGCATTTGCTGCATTACCAGCGCGCCTTCGCTGTCAAGCTGCCGCGGCAGTAGCCGCTCGAAAAATTCCGCGACCGAGACGGTAAGCCCGAGCGCCTTTAGGCTGTTTGCCGCTTCTATGCCGAGAAGCCCGGCGCCCAGGACAAGCGCTCTTTTTTTATTTTTGGCGTAATCCTTTATTACGTTGGCATCATCTATCGTTCTAAGCGTAAAAACCCCCTCCTGGTTTACATTTTCAATTGGAGGCACAAGCGATGCTGCCCCTGCCGCTATGATGAGTTTGTCGAATTTTATTTTTTCGCTCGAGATTAAAATTATTTCCCTGTGGCCTTCGTCTATATTGCCCACCGTAACGCCGAGTGAAAGTCGTATATTTTTTTCATCGTACCAGTTCTTGTTGTGCAGTACCAGCCGTTCTCCCTGAATTTTATTTCCCAGAAATTCTATCACGCGCGGCCTGGAATAATAATAGTGCTTTTCCGTGCTCAGTACATGTATTTCAGCGTCCTTATCAACGCTCCTTATTGTCTCTGCCGCGGTGATGCCCGCAACTCCGTTTCCTATAATAACAAAACGCATTTTTACCTCTTTGTTTAAAATAAAAAAAGGCGACGCCTTATGGCCCGCCTTGTTTTTTATGTAAGGATTACTTTTGGGGCTGCTGCTGGGCTTTTTTCTCTGCTTTTGCTTCTTTTGCCGCCTGCTTCTCTGGCGCCACTGCTCCGGTTATTTCAATTTTCTGTTCGGATACCGCTATGGTTCCCTCTCCGGGGGCAAGCATGTCGCCCTCAAACCTCATTGCTTCTTTTCTTACTTTTCTTCCAAAAGCTTTTCTCATGTAAAAAAGCTTTGCCCTCTTTGCCTCGCCCGGTTTCACGATTTTAATGCTCTCCACCATCGGTGAGTGAATCGGGAATGTCCTCTCCACGCCTATGCCTCCGTAAGAAATTTTCCTTATGGTCAGCATTTCGTTTAATCCGGAGCCTTTTTTCGCTATTAAAATGCCTTCAAACACCTGTATCCTCTCTTTTCCCCCCTCGACAATCTTGGTGTTCACTTTCACCGCGCTTCCGATGGAAATATCCTTAAACCCCTTGCCTTTTTTCATATATTGTTTTTCAACAATAGCTTCTATGTTCCTCATTTTTTCCTTGCTCCTTTCCTGGTATCTTCCAAATTTTTTTTATTCATACCGGATTCTTTCAGGATATCCGGCCTGTTTTTCAAGGTCTTTTTCAGCGCTTCTTCCTGACGCCATTGCTTTATCTTCGCATGGTTCCCCGAAAAAAGTGTCTCAGGCACTTTCAGCCCTTTAAATTCCCTCGGCCGTGTGTATTGCGGATAATCAAGCAACCCTGTGGTAAAGGATTCGTTTTTACTTGATTCCTCGTTGCCCAGGACGCCGGGTAATAACCTTATTATTCCTTCTATGACAACCATTGCGGCAAATTCCCCGCCGCTCAGGACATAATCGCCTATTGACAGTTCCTCGTCCGCGTAACTCAGGAGCCGTTCGTCTACGCCTTCGTACCTGCCGCATATAAGCACGATATGCTTCAGTTTTGCGAGCCCCTCGAGTTTTTTCTGCGTGAGCTTTTTGCCTGAAGCACTTAAAAGTATCACCCTGCTGTCGTTTCTGCGCACGGACTCCAGCGCGCCGGATAACGGCTCAATTTTCATCACCATGCCTTCACCGCCGCCGAAAGGCGCGTCGTCTGTCGTCCTGTGCCTATCTTTCGCGAAGTCCCGGATATTCGTTATGTTAAAATCAGCGGCACCTTTCTCCCTTGCCCTTTTTATCGTTGAAAAATCAAGGGCACCATTTAAAAAAACTTCCGGAAAAATCGTAAGAACGTCAATCAGTATCATTATCTACAATTTCAAGTGGTATTTTTTTCTTTAAGCCTTTATTAATGGAAGCCATGCTTATCAGGCTCCTTATTGCCTTTATGGTTTTGCCTTCCCTGCCTATTATATTTTTAATATCGTCTTTGCCCACCCTGACAATGTACTTTCTCATTAGCCCGTCGTCGAATTCCTTGACCTGAAGTTTGTCCTGGTCGTTCACTATCTGTCCGGCCACATACTTTAAAAGTTCTTTCATTTTTTATTTTATTTCCATTTTTTTCAGTATTGATTTCAGGGTCAGTGATACTGCCGCGCCTCTTTTAATCCACTTGTCGACTTTTTCTTTATCAATTTTGACAATGGCCGGGTTTTTTGTCGGATTATAATACCCGAGTTCCTCTATATATTTTCCGCCTTTTACCGAGCGCCTTTTGTCGGCAGCGACAATCCTGAAAAACGGGGACTTGTTCTTTCCCATTCTTTTCATCCTTAAAACTATAGCCAACTTAACACCTCCTGATTTTTTGTTTCGTTTTCTTTATTCCTTTCAATTTCAATCCCGCAATTCCCAATAGTGGCGAACCGGCGAAATCCGCAATTCAATGGAGCCGATGACCCGATTCGAACGGGTGACCCACGGTTTACGAAACCGTTGCTCTAGCCTCTGAGCTACACCGGCGTATTTTATTTCTGCAAATAATTGCCATTTTTCAATCGTGTAGCGTGCCAGCGTTCTACGGGATGGTGCCGAGAGACGGAATCGAACCGCCGACGCACAGATTTTCAGTCTGTCGCTCTACCGACTGAGCTATCTCGGCTCCCAATTTTATTGTTATAAGTTATGCTGGTAGATTCAAAAGTATAAAAGAAATAGGTATAAATGTCAATTTTTATTTTATATTTACCGGCTCAAATCCGCTGCAAAAAGATATATGTTTTTAAGGATTCCCTTCGGTTACGGCTCTGTTCTTAATATTGGCGTAAATATTTAAATACCACAGCCATCTTTACTATTTTCCTTTCAATTCCTCCATTATCATTCTTGGCCTCCACGACGCAGATATATAAACCGTTGCTTACTGTCTGCCCGCTCGGCGTCCGTAAATTCCATGTTATTTTTGTATCGGCAGGATCGGCTTCAAACCACCTGATAAGTTCTCCTGCAATATTGTATATTTTGATTTTTACTGTGCCCTGCCATACATTTGACCATGTTATAGATACCTGAGCATTATTTGCTGCAATTCCGCTTGCTATGTAAGGGTTCGGGATTACTTTTATATCGCCAAGCATGTTGCTGTTCCCTTCATTCAATACTGTGATTGTTTTGGTTTCAACCTCTGTATAGCCGTTTGCTTCTTTCACCACAAGCTGTACTGTGTACGTGCCGTTGTCAACTACCCTGCCCTGGCTGTTTGTACCGTTCCAGTTTATTGTATTTCCCGCGCCGTAACCTATGGCCAGGTTATTGGTGCTGCCCTCGCCGAATACAGCAGTATCGTTTACCGACAGTTGGACGTTGAAATTTACGTTTACATCCTTTTGCAGCCTTTGCACAAGCTCGCCCGCGCTGTTATAGATATTTATCTGCACATACTGCTCCGTACTTAAAACCTGTATGCTCTTGCTAATCGTAGTTGCGTGCCCTACCGAATCTATTACGGTTACCTTTACATAGTATGAGCCGTTTGCCACTATCTGGCCGTTGTTGCTTGTGCCGTCCCATTCAAATTCCGTTTTTCCGTCATTTCCGCCGGAAACCTGCTCGCCCGGCAGGTCTATTTTTAATTGCCCTTGTCTCGGGTCAAAAACAGTCGCTCCAGAACCTGCCTGCGACACAAGTAAAACATCGCTGAGGTTATTTGTTACCGTAGTTTCCGTGATTGTCTTTACCAGCTCTCCTGCCTCGTTATATATCCCTATCTGTATTGTATAAGGATACACAAGCGGCGTTGGTGTTACTGTTGATGTCGGTGAAATTGTAGGGGTAACCGTGCTTGTCGGGGTTTGTGTGTACGTGTTGGTTATTGTGTATGTACATGTAATTGTTGGCGACGGCGTATATGTGAATGTCTGGGTACTTGTGGACGTCCAGGTATATGTTTCTGTTTGTGTATATGTCGGCGTAAAAGTATAAGTATTTGTACCTGTCGGTGTATTTGTCGGTGTGCCTGACGGTGTCCATGTCGGCGTCCACGTTGGAGTATCTGTCGGTGACATTGAGTTAGTCGGTGTCCATGTAGGTGTCCATGTGGGCGTCGCAGTGCTTGTAGGCGTCCACGTCGGCGTATCTGTAGGCGTATCTGTCGGCGTATCTGTCGGTGTCCATGTCGCCGTGTCTGGCGGTGTCCCTGTAGGCGTTACCGTATTTGTAGGCGTATCTGTAGGCGTATCTGTCGGGGTATCCGTAGGTGTATCTGTTGGTGTAAATGTCGGCGTAAAAGTCGGCGACATTGAGTTGGTCGGAGTTGCTGTCGGCGTCCATGTCGGTGTATCTGTATATGTCGGTGTCCATGTTGGTGTGTCCGTTAGCGTATATGTAGGCGTATATGTCGGTGTATTTGTCGGCGTAGCTGTTGGCGTATATGTCGGTGTATCTGTCGGAGAGTCTGTCGGTGTGCCAGTAGTTGTATTTGTCGGCGTGTCCGTCGGTGAATTTGTTGGCGTGCCTGTCGGCGTAAATGTCGGCGTGTCTGTTGGCGTATCAGTCGGTGTACCTGTCGGTGTCCATGTTGGTGTCCACGTCGGCGACATAGAGTTGGTTGGTGTTGATGTTGGTGTCCACGTCGGTGTATTAGTTGGTGAATCTGTCGGTGTCCCCGTCGGCGTATTCGTCGGTGAATCTGTAGGTGAATCAGTCGGTGTACTTGTAGGCGTATTAGTTGGTGAATTTGTCGGTGTTCCAGTTGGTGTATCCGTCGGTGTATTTGTCGGTGTATCTGAAGGTGTACCTGTCGGCGTCCATGTCGGCGTGTTTGTCGGCGTGTTTGTCGGTGTATCTGTTGGGGTCCATGTTGGCGTCCAAGTCGGCGACATTGAGTTTGTCAGCGTTACCGTCGGCGTCCAAGTCGGCGTGTCCGTATCTGTCGGAGTATTTGTAGGTGTATATGTCGGCGTCCATGTCGGTGTATCTGTAAGCGTATTTACTGACGTATCCGTTGGTGTACTTGTCGGCGTGTCTGTAGGAGTCCATGTTGGTGTGCCTGTAGGTGTATCCGTCGGTGTACTTGTCGGTGTATTTGTTGGCGTACCCGTCGGTGTATCTGTCGGTGTCCATGTAGGTGTATCTGTCGGTGTGCCTGTCGGCGTCCACGTAGGCGTAAATGTCGGTGACATTGAGTTAGTCAGTGTTGCTGTTGGTGTCCACGTCGGAGTTGCTGTATCAGTCGGTGTCCATGTTGGCGTATCTGTTGGAGTATTTGTCGGTGTATCTGTAGGCGTGCCCGTCGGCGTATTTGTCGGCGTATCTGTCGGTGTATTCGTTGGTGTGCCCGTCGGCGTGTTCGTTGGCGTCCACGTAGGTGTATTTGTCGGCGTACCTGTCGGCGTATTTGTTGGTGTGTTTGTTGGTGTCCCTGTTGGCGTATTTGTCGGCGTCCACGTTGGCGTATTTGTTGGCGTACCTGTCGGCGTATTTGTTGGTGTATCCGTAGGTGTTTCTGTCGGCGTAGCTGTAGGTGTCCATGTAGGTGTAAATGATGGTGACATCGAGTTCGTCGGTGTAGCTGTAGGTGTCCATGTAGGCGTGTCTGTATCTGTAGGTGTCCATGTAGGCGTATTTGTAGGTGTACCTGTTGGTGTGTTTGTAGGCGTCCATGTCGGCGTATCCGTAGGCGTGCTTGTCGGCGTATTGGTAGGTGTATCTGTCGATGTTGCTGACGGTGTATTTGTCGGCGTGTTCGTCGGTGTGTCTGTCGGCGTGTCTGTGTATGTGGATGTCAGCGTCACTGTATCTGTGTATGTAGATGTATATGTAACTGTCAGTGTATATGTCGGCGTCAATGTCAGCGTGTATGTGTATGTCGGCGTATTCGTCGGTGTGTTTGTCGGCGTAAATGTAGGCGTCCACGTCGGCGTAAATGTCTGCAATATCGTGATTGTCAGTGTTGATGTAGGTGTCCATGTCGGCGACGCTGTATCCGTTGGAGTTTCCGTCGGTGTGTCTGTCGGCGTGTCTGTGTATGTGGATGTCAGCGTCACTGTATCTGTGTATGTAGATGTATATGTAACTGTCAGTGTATATGTCGGCGTCAATGTCAGCGTGTATGTGTATGTCGGCGTATTCGTCGGTGTGTTTGTCGGCGTAAATGTAGGCGTCCACGTCGGCGTAAATGTCTGCGATATCGTGATTGTCAGTGTTGATGTAGGTGTCCATGTCGGCGACGCTGTATCTGTTGGAGTTTCCGTCGGTGTGTCTGTCGGCGTGTCCGTGTATGTGGATGTCAGCGTCACTGTATCTGTATATGTAGATGTATATGTAACTGTCAGTGTATATGTCGGCGTCAATGTTAGCGTGTATGTGTATGTAGGCGTATTGGTCGGTGTGTTCGTCGGCGTAAATGTAGGTGTCCATGTCGGCGTAAATGTAGGCGACATTGAGTTAGTCAGTGTTGCCGTAGGCGTCCACGTCGGTGATGGTGTATTTGTCGGCGTTTCCGTTGGTGTATCTGTCGGCGTGTCTGTGTATGTGGATGTCAGCGTCACTGTATCTGTGTATGTGGATGTATATGTAACTGTAAGTGTATATGTCGGCGTTAATGTCAGCGTGTATGTGTATGTAGGCGTATTGGTCGGTGTGTTCGTCGGCGTAAATGTAGGTGTCCATGTCGGCGTAAATGTAGGCGACATTGAGTTGGTCAGTGTTGCCGTAGGCGTCCACGTCGGTGATGGTGTATTTGTTGGAGTTTCCGTTGGTGTATCTGTCGGCGTGTCTGTGTATGTTGATGTCAGCGTCACTGTATCTGTATATGTGGATGTATAAGTAACTGTAAGTGTATATGTCGGCGTCAAAGTCAGCGTATATGTGTATGTCGGCGTATTCGTCGGTGTATCTGTCGGCGTAAATGTAGGCGTCCACGTGGGCGTAAATGTCTGTGATATCGTGATTGTCAGTGTTGATGTAGGAGTCCATGTCGGCGACGCTGTATTTGTCGGCGTATTCGTTGGCGTCCATGTAGGTGTGCCTGTATATGTGGATGTCAGCGTCACTGTATCTGTGTATGTGGATGTGTAAGTAACTGTCAGTGTATATGTCGGCGTCAAAGTCAGCGTATATGTGTATGTCGGCGTACTTGTAGGTGTATTTGTCGGCGTACCTGTCGGCGTCCACGTCGGCGTAAATGTAGGCGACATTGAGTTAGTCAGTGTTGCCGTAGGCGTCCACGTCGGTGATGGTGTATTTGTTGGCGTGTTCGTTGGTGTCCATGTAGGTGTGCCTGTGTATGTGGATGTCAGCGTCACTGTATCTGTGTATGTGGATGTATAAGTAACTGTAAGTGTATATGTCGGCGTTAATGTCAGCGTGTATGTGTATGTAGGCGTATTGGTCGGTGTGTTCGTCGGCGTAAATGTTGGAGTCCATGTAGGCGTAAATGTAGGCGACATTGAGTTGGTCAGTGTTGCCGTAGGCGTCCACGTCGGTGATGGTGTATTTGTTGGAGTTTCCGTTGGTGTATCTGTCGGCGTGTCTGTGTATGTTGATGTCAGCGTCACTGTATCTGTATATGTGGATGTATAAGTAACTGTAAGTGTATATGTCGGCGTCAAAGTCAGCGTATATGTGTATGTCGGCGTATTCGTCGGTGTATCTGTCGGCGTAAATGTAGGAGTCCACGTGGGCGTAAATGTCTGTGATATCGTGATTGTCAGTGTTGATGTAGGAGTCCATGTTGGCGACGCTGTATTTGTCGGCGTATTCGTTGGCGTCCATGTAGGTGTGCCTGTATATGTGGATGTCAGCGTCACTGTATCTGTGTATGTGGATGTGTAAGTAACTGTCAGTGTATATGTCGGCGTCAAAGTCAGCGTATATGTGTATGTCGGCGTACTTGTAGGTGTATTCGTCGGTGTATCTGTCGGCGTCCACGTCGGCGTAAATGTAGGCGACATTGAGTTGGTCAGTGTTGCCGTAGGCGTCCACGTCGGTGATGGTGTATTTGTTGGCGTGTTCGTTGGTGTCCATGTAGGTGTGCCTGTGTATGTGGATGTCAGCGTCACTGTATCTGTGTATGTGGATGTATAAGTAACCGTCAGTGTATATGTCGGCGTCAATGTTAGCGTGTATGTGTATGTAGGCGTATTGGTCGGTGTGTTCGTCGGCGTAAATGTTGGAGTCCATGTAGGCGTAAATGTCTGCGATATCGTTATTGTCAGTGTTGATGTAGATGTCCATGTCGGCGACGCTGTATTTGTCGGCGTTTCCGTTGGCGTCCATGTCGGTGTGCCTGTGTATGTGGATGTCAGCGTCACTGTATCTGTATATGTAGATGTGTAAGTAACCGTCAGTGTATATGTTGGCGTCAAAGTCAGCGTGTATGTGTATGTCGGCGTATTTGTCGGCGTGTTAGTCGGTGTAAATGTAGGCGTCCACGTCGGCGTAAATGTCTGCGATATTGTTATTGTCAGTGTTGATGTAGGAGTCCATGTAGGCGACGCTGTATTTGTCGGTGTGTTCGTTGGCGTCCATGTAGGTGTGCCTGTATATGTGGATGTCAGCGTCACTGTATCTGTATATGTAGATGTGTAAGTAACCGTCAGTGTATATGTCGGCGTCAAAGTCAGTGTGTATGTATATGTAGACGTATTCGTTGGCGTGTTAGTCGGTGTAAATGTAGGCGTCCACGTCGGCGTAAATGTCTGCGATATTGTTATTGTCAGTGTTGATGTAGGAGTCCATGTAGGCGACGCTGTATTTGTCGGTGTGTTCGTTGGCGTCCATGTAGGTGTGCCTGTATATGTGGATGTCAGCGTCACTGTATCTGTGTATGTAGATGTGTAAGTAACCGTCAGTGTATATGTCGGCGTCAAAGTCAGTGTGTATGTATATGTAGACGTATTCGTTGGCGTGTTAGTCGGTGTAAATGTAGGCGTCCACGTCGGCGTAAATGTCTGCGATATTGTTATTGTCAGTGTTGATGTAGGAGTCCATGTAGGCGACGCTGTATTTGTCGGTGTGTTCGTTGGCGTCCATGTAGGTGTGCCTGTATATGTGGATGTCAGCGTCACTGTATCTGTGTATGTGGATGTGTAAGTAACCGTCACTGTATACGTTAACGTTAATGTCAGTGTGTATGTATATGTAGACGTATTCGTTGGCGTGTTAGTCGATGTATATGTCGGTGTCCACGTCGGCGTAAATGTCGGCGACATTGAGTTTGTCGGTGTCGCCGTGGGCGTCCATGTCGGCGTTCTTGTAGGTGTATTTGTCGTCGTATTCGTAGGTGTCCATGTAGGTGACGGAGTATTTGTAGGCGTATTTGTCGGCGTCCATGTCGGTGTGCCTGTGTATGTGGATGTCAGCGTAACTGTATCTGTATATGTGGATGTATAAGTAACTGTCAGTGTATATGTCGGCGTCAATGTCAGCGTGTATGTGTATGTCGGTGTATTCGTTGGCGTATTTGTCGGTGTATTTGTTGGAGTCCACGTCGGCGTATATGTAGGTGACATCGAGTTTGTCTTCGTTGCCGTCGGCGTCCATGTTGGCGTCCATGTAAATGTCGGCGTATTTGTTGGTGTCCAGGTCGGTGTCGCCGTGTATGTTGATGTCAGTGTCACTGTATCTGTATATGTGGATGTATAAGTAACTGTCAGTGTATATGTCGGCGTCAATGTCAGCGTGTATGTGTATGTCGGTGTATTCGTTGGCGTATTTGTCGGTGTATTTGTTGGAGTCCACGTCGGCGTATATGTAGGTGACATCGAGTTTGTCTTCGTTGCCGTCGGCGTCCATGTTGGCGTCCATGTAAATGTCGGCGTATTTGTTGGTGTCCAGGTCGGTGTCGCCGTGTATGTTGATGTCAGTGTCACTGTATCTGTATATGTGGATGTATAAGTAACTGTCAGTGTATATGTCGGCGTCAATGTCAGTGTGTATGTGTATGTCGGTGTATTTGTCGGCGTGTTAGTCGGTGTATTTGTTGGAGTCCATGTCGGCGTATATGTAGGTGACATCGAGTTTGTCTTTGTTGCCGTCGGCGTCCATGTTGGCGTCCATGTAAATGTCGGCGTATTTGTTGGTGTCCAGGTCGGTGTCGCCGTGTATGTGGACGTCAGGGTTACTGTCACTGTATAAGTGTATGTGTACGTAACTGTCAGTGTATATGTCGGCGTAGGTGTTAGTGTATATGTAAATGTCGGCGTATTTGTCGGCGTGTTAGTCGGTGTATTTGTTGGAGTCCACGTTGGCGTAAATGTAGGTGACATTGAGTTTGTCTTCGTTGCCGTCAGCGTCCATGTCGGCGTCCATGTAAATGTCGGCGTATTTGTAGGTGTCCAGGTCGGTGTCGCCGTGTATGTGGACGTCAGGGTTACTGTCACTGTATAAGTGTATGTGTACGTAACTGTCAGTGTATATGTCGGCGTAGGTGTCAGTGTATATGTAAATGTCAGCGTATTCGTTGGTGTCCATGTCTTCGTATTTGTCGGCGTCCATGTAAACGTAAATGTCGGCGACATTGAGTTAGTAAGCGTTGCTGTCGGCGTCCACGTCGGTGTATTGGTCGGAGTCCATGTAGGTGTATTCGTCGGCGTATTTGTAGGCGTATATGTTTTTGTCGGGGAATTTGTTGGGGTCCACGTGGGTGTTCCTGTCGGTGTGTTTGTAGGCGTGTTTGTCGGAGTCCATGTCGGTGTTCCTGTCGGCGTGCTTGTCGGAGTCCATGTTGGCGTATACGTCGGCGTCCAGGTCGGTGTATTTGTCCTGGTATATGTCGTTGACACTGTAATTGTAACTGTCGGCGTCCAGGTAGGCGTATTGGTCGGCGTATCTGTAAGCGTGTATGTGTATGTCGGCGTCTGCGTGTACGTATATGTCGGCGTCAAAGTATTAGTGTACGTCGGCGTCCAGGTCGGTGTATTCGTAGGCGTCCATGTCGGTGTATTTGTCCTGGTATATGTCATTGACACTGTAATTGTCACTGTCGGTGTCCACGTGGGCGTATTTGTCGGCGTATCTGTCAGCGTGTATGTGTATGTCGGGGTCCGCGTGTATGTATATGTGGGTGTCATTGTGTTTGTGTACGTCGGTGTTGCTGTCGGCGTATCCGTCAGTGTCCACGTCGGCGTATCTGTTTTTGTATATGTCAGCGTCACTGTAATTGTCACTGTCGGTGTCCATGTGGGCGTTGCTGTCGGCGTATCTGTAAGCGTGTATGTGTATGTCGGCGTCTGCGTGTATGTGTATGTGGGCGTCCGCGTGTCTGTGTATGTCGGTGTATTGGTCGGCGTCCATGTCGGTGTTTGGGTCGGCGTCCATGTCGGCGTATATGTAGGTGTAGGCGTATTTGTCAGCGTAGGTGTTTTTGTATATGTATATGTGTATGTAGGTGTCGGCGTGTATGTATACGTAGGCGTCGGTGTGTATGTGTATGTAGGTGTCCGCGTGTATGTGTATGTCGGCGTCGGCGTGTATGTATACGTAGGCGTTGGTGTGTATGTGTATGTAGGTGTCGGTGTCACTGTAAATGTCATAGTACCGCACTGGTCCTGCATATTTACCGTGGATACCGGCGATGCCACCTGCCCGGGTAGGACAGCGAAGCATTGTTGTGCCAAATGCAGGTACTATATGCCGAGTTGTTGCCTAAATACATTTCCCATGTAAAGCATCCTGTAAATCCAGCTGCTGTCGGCGCCAGTATGAATGTCGCTATGTTACTGCTCGAGGAACCGGACAGTGATGTTAGTCCTGGCGCGGGAGAGCCGGTATAATACGGACCTTGATATTGCCACCCATCGCCTGCGTCACTCGAGTAATCGTCAATAACTGTAATATCCTGCGTCGCAGCGCCGCTGTTGTTGCATATTGCGAGAGTGAAAGTAAGGTTGGTATTTGTGGAACTGATTGTCGTTAAGCTGGATGTTTTTAACAGCGTAAATGCAGGCGTGGGTGTTACTGTAAATGTCCGCGTCGCTGTCGGTGTCGGTGTATATGTCGGGGTTACAGTCGGAGTGAAAGTTTTTGACGGGCAGAAATTGGAAAACGGCACGCCGCTGTATGCATATGCCCATGCAGAACCTGTGTTATATGTCAGGGTAACGCTGTTGTACCAGCTTACGCATTCAACCACGTTCCATGACTCGCATGCCCATGTAAAATCATAGCAGGGCGTGCCGCAAGTACCCCCCGTACAGGTAACTCCTGGAAACCCCTCTTCAAAAATAAGGTATGGGTTCAGGTTGGCCGCAAGGGCGTTAGATGAAATATCGCCGTAATAAAACCCGTTTATAAGGCCTCCGGTATTGGGACCGTATGGCCCCTGGTATTGCCACTGGCTGGCCGCATCGCTCCATTGGTCATTTGTCCAGACCGTGGTTGTGGTGCCGCCGCCTGTGTTGCATATATGGAAGGCAAAACTGATGATATCCTGCGAGGCTGATACAATAGTATTGCTCGCCACAGATTTTACTATTGTCATGTTCGGCGGCGCGGGCGTTGGCATCTCATTTAAGTTAAACCCCTGCCTGAAAAATAATTGCTGGCACCCGGTAGATATGCTTCCAAAGCCCAAAGGCATCAGTGGATTATGGAACTGAAAAGAGCCTATTTTCTGGCCGTATTCCGTACCGTTATAAATTATGCCTGTAGCAGAAGACCAGCCCGATTCTGTATAGTGAGGGTTATACCATGTGTAAGTCCCGTCGTTAGGCCCTTTATCACAGGATGTCGGCGGTACAGTTGCATTACAGCATGAATTGGTATCCTCAAGATAATCAACCCCTGCGCCGTTGTCGCTGTCAACATAACTGTGCGCCCCTCCCTGGCAAGTGATATCCATTGACCACGTTGCCCACATTTCACAGCATTGCGTGTTCTGGTCATGCACTGCTATTACATTTCCTGTTGGTGCCAGCCCGAGTGTCCCAAGCTCTGCCGAACTCAGGGTCATGCAGGGGGGAGACTCCTGGCCTGTCAAGCTCACGTCCACGTATCCGAAAGTCCCCAGGTATATCCCGTTGATATAAATGTCTGCTATGTCGTCAACAGCTGCGCATATAATGGCGGATTGGGGCGTGCAGACAATTGCTGCCGCATGCAAACTGAAATTTAATAAAACAAAAAACAAAAATAAGAACAAAATTATTTTTGTTTTACTGCCAACCCCCCTTTTGGCAGCATGTAACAGCTTTGAATCCCTGTGCCTGATTTCTCCAGGGTTCATTACTAATGCCTCCATATTATTAAAATGACGTTTCTTTTTCTTCTATTTCATTTCTTCAATAATTATAATTAAGTTTCGCTATTTTATCAAGGGAATAGTCAAGCCAACATTTTTTCATTTGTCAAAATGAGCGTTCCATACTTTATTGTTTCATTAATTCAATTATGTCTGGTTATTAATTGGCTTTTCTTGAAATTTCCCTTTCGCTGTTGATAACTCCTTTATTTTTAACTATTCAAAAAATACTTTACATATTATTTGACAACATAAATATTAAAAAGTTCTGGTATTTCAATGTATTTGTGTTTATTATTTGAAGATATCACATAACAAAAAATGCGGTATTTTCATACCGCTGCTATTAAACTGAAACATTTCCTGAACACAAAACAACTGAATTGTGGTGTTAATAATTTTGGAACTGATGCAAACCCTTTAACACAACGGCTATCTTGACTATTTTCCTCTCATACCCTCCCGTATCATTTTTAGCCTCCACTACGCAGATATATAAACCGCTGCTTGCAGTCTGACCTCCCACCGTTTTTAAATCCCACGCTGTTTTTGTGTCGGAAGGATCTGCTTCAAGCGTCCTGATAAGTTCTCCCGCAACATTGTATATCCTGATTTTTACTGTGCCCTGCCACACATTCGACCATGTTATCATTAATTGCAGGTTGTTTATTGAAATTCCGCTTGCTATGTACGGGTTCGGGATAACTCTTATCTCACCAAGCATGTTGCCGTTCCCTTCGTTCAATACGGTGATTGTTTTTTCGTCAACCTCCGTATAGCCGTTTGCCTCTTTCACCACAAGCTGCACAATGTACGTGCCGTTGTCGACTATCCTGCCCTGGCTGTTTGTTCCGTTCCAGTTTATTGTATTCCCCGCGCCGTAGCCTATGGCCACATTATTGCTGCCGCCGTCGCTTAATACAACGGTACTGGGTACCGACAATTGTGCGCTAAAATTGACGTTTACATCCTTTTGCAGCCTTTGCACAAGCTCGCCAGCACTGTTGTAAATATTTATCTGCACATACTGCTCCGTGCTTAAAACCTGTATGCTCTTGGTAATTGTGGTTGCCCGCCCCTGTGAGTCTGTTACTGTCACCCTTACGTAATACGAGCCGTTTGCCACTGTCTGGCCGTCGTTGCTCGTGCCGTCCCATTCAAATTCGGTTTTGCTGTTAACCGGGCTGCCCATTACCTGTTCTCCCGGTATGTCTATCTTCAGCGGCGCTTCTCTCGGGTCAAAAACAGTCGCGCCCGAGCCTGCCGGTGTGACAAGCAAAACATCGCTTAGGACATTTGATACCGTTGTTTCCGAGATTGTTTTTACCAGTTCTCCCGCCTCGTTATATACCGATATTTTCATTACGTAAGGATAAAGCACTGTCGTAGGCGTTATGGTTGCTGTCGGCGTAATTGTCGGGCTATCAGTGCTTGTCGGGGTTTGCGTGTACGTGTCTGTTTTTGTGTCTGTCCATGTAATCGTCGGCGTCGGTGTGTGTGTGAATGTATGCGTGTCTGTAGGCGTCCAAGTATATGTTTCCGTCCGCGTATATGTGGGCGTGAACGAAGAAGTACGCGTGTTTGTCGGGGTATCCGTAAGCGTGTCCGACGGCGTATTTGTCGGTGTATTTGTCGGCGTGCTTGTTGGAGACGTAGTCTCTGTCGGTGTCCATGTCGGCGTAAATGTCGGTGTATCTGTAGCTGTCGGTGACCACGTCGGCGTGCTTGTCGGCGTATCTGTTGGTGTCCATGTTGGTGTATCTGTGCTTGTCGGCGTATCTGTCGATGTATCTGTCGGTGTATTTGTCGGTGTCCACGTTGGCGTATTTGTCGGTGTATCCGGTGATGTTGATGTAGGTGTTACCGTATATGTCTGTGTTGCCGTTGGTGTCCATGTTGGCGTACCTGTAGGTGTACCTGTCGGTGTACTCGTTGGTGAATCTGTCGGAGTATCAGTCGGTGTCCATGTCGGTGTATCTGTTGGAGAATCTGTAGGTGTTCCTGTCGGCGTGCTTGTCGGTGTATCTGTTGGTGAATCTGTCGGCGTATCTGTTAATGTACTTGTTGGCGTCCAGGTTGGTGTATCTGTCGGCGTACCTGTTGGCGTATTCGTCGGCGTATCTGTCGGTGTGCTTGTCGGTGTATCAGTTGGTGTGTCTGTCGGTGAATCTGTCGGTGTCCCTGTCGGCGTATCTGTCGGTGTAATTGTCGGCGTATCTGTCGGTGTGCTTGTCGGCGTGTTCGTCGGCGTCCACGTCGGCGTATCTGTTGGTGTGTATGTTGGCGTGCTGGTCGGAGAATCTGTCGGCGTACCTGTCGGCGTGCTCGTAGGCGTATCTGTTGGCGTATCTGTTGGTGTACTTGTCGGGGTATCTGTTGGTGTATCTGTCGGCGTATCTGTTAATGTACTTGTTGGCGTCCAGGTTGGTGTATCTGTCGGCGTACCTGTCGGCGTACTCGTAGGCGTATCTGTTGGCGTATTCGTCGGTGTACTCGTTGGTGTATCTGTTGGTGTATTCGTTGGCGTGCTTGTCGGCGTATCTGTCGGCGTGCTTGTCGGCGTATTTGTTGGCGTACCTGTCGGCGTGCTTGTCGGCGTATTTGTTGGCGTATCTGTCGGCGTGCTTGTCGGTGTATCTGTTGGCGTATCTGTCGGTGTATCTGTTGGCGTGCTAGTTGGCGTATCTGTTGGCGTCCATGTCGGTGTATTTGTCGGTGTATTTGTTGGCGTATTCGTCGGCGTATCTGTCGGTGTCCCTGTTGGCGTATCCGTTGGTGTATCTGTCGGCGTATTCGTCGGTGTGTCTGTTGGCGTATTTGTTGGCGTCCATGTTGGCGTATTCGTCGGTGTATTTGTCGGTGTATTCGTCGGCGTCCATGTCGGTGTACCTGTTGGCGTCCATGTTGGTGTGTCCGTCGGCGTCCATGTTGGGGTGTCCGTCGGCGTCCATGTTGGTGTGTCTGTTGGCGTCCATGTTGGTGTGTCTGTTGGCGTCCATGTTGGCGTATCTGTTGGCGTGCCTGTTGGTGTCCATGTCGGTGTATTTGTAGGTGTCCATGTTGGTGTGTCCGTCGGCGTATTCGTCGGCGTCCATGTTGGCGTATCCGTCGGCGTATTCGTCGGTGTATTTGTAGGCGTCCAGGTTGGCGTATTCGTCGGTGTATCTGTCGGTGTATTCGTCGGCGTCCATGTCGGTGTACCTGTTGGCGTCCATGTCGGTGTATTCGTAGGCGTCCATGTTGGCGTATCTGTTGGCGTCCATGTTGGCGTCCATGTTGGTGTATTCGTTGGTGTATTCGTTGGCGTACTTGTTGGTGTCCATGTCGGCGTATTTGTCGGTGTGCCTGTCGGTGTCCATGTCGGTGTATTTGTCGGTGTCCATGTCGGTGTATTTGTCGGTGTCCATGTCGGGGTGTTCGTCGGTGTCCATGTCGGTGTATTTGTCGGCGTACTTGTCGGCGTATTTGTCGGTGTATTTGTCGGTGTCCATGTTGGCGTATCCGTCGGCGTCCATGTCGGTGTATTCGTCGGCGTCCACGTTGGTGTATTCGTCGGTGTCCATGTTGGCGTATTTGTCGACGTCCATGTTGGTGTATTTGTCGGTGTATTTGTCGGTGTCCATGTTGGCGTATTTGTAGGTGTATTTGTTGGTGTACCTGTCGGTGTCCAAGTCGGTGTATTCGTCGGTGTCCATGTTGGCGTACTTGTCGGCGTCCATGTCGGCGTATTCGTCGGTGTCCATGTCGGCGTATTTGTAGGCGTCCATGTCGGTGTATTTGTAGGCGTCCATGTCGGTGTATTTGTAGGCGTCCATGTCGGCGTATTTGTAGGTGTGCCTGTCGGTGTCCATGTCGGTGTATTTGTCGGTGTCCATGTTGGTGTATTCGTCGGTGTCCATGTTGGTGTATTCGTCGGCGTCCATGTTGGTGTATTCGTCGGCGTCCATGTCGGCGTATTTGTAGGTGTGCCTGTCGGTGTCCATGTCGGTGTATTTGTCGGTGTCCATGTTGGTGTATTCGTCGGTGTCCATGTTGGTGTATCCGTCGGCGTCCATGTTGGTGTATTCGTCGGCGTCCATGTCGGCGTATTTGTTGGTGTGCCTGTCGGTGTCCATGTCGGTGTATTTGTCGGTGTCCAGGTTGGCGTATCCGTCGGCGTATCTGTCGGCGTACCAGTTGGTGTCCATGTCGGCGTATTCGTCGGTGTCCAGGTTGGCGTATCCGTCGGCGTACTTGTTGGCGTCCATGTCGGTGTATTTGTCGGTGTCCATGTCGGTGTATTAGTCGGTGTATTTGTTGGTGTACCTGTCGGTGTCCAGGTCGGCGTATTCGTCGGCGTATTTGTCGGCGTATTTGTCGGCGTCCATGTTGGCGTATTTGTCGGCGTCCATGTTGGCGTATTTGTCGGCGTCCATGTTGGGGTATTCGTCGGTGTCCATGTTGGCGTATTCGTTGGCGTCCACGTTGGTGTATTCGTCTGTGTCCATGTTGGTGTATTTGTCGGTGTACTTGTAGGCGTATTTGTTGGTGTACCTGTCGGTGTCCATGTCGGCGTATTCGTCGGTGTCCATGTCGGCGTATTTGTCGGTGTCCATGTCGGCGTATTTGTCGGTGTGCCTGTAGGTGTATTTGTTGGCGTACTTGTTGGTGTCCATGTTGGCGTATTCGTTGGCGTCCACGTTGGTGTATTCGTCTGTGTCCATGTTGGTGTATTTGTCGGTGTACTTGTAGGCGTATTTGTTGGTGTATTTGTCGGCGTATACGTCGGCGTACTTGTAGGCGTATTTGTTGGTGTACCTGTCGGTGTCCATGTTGGGGTATTTGTCGGCGTACTTGTCGGTGTATTCGTCGTGGTCCATGTCGGCGTATTTGTCGGCGTCCATGTCGGCGTATTTGTCGGTGTCCATGTCAGCGTATTTGTCGGTGTGCCTGTTGGTGTATTTGTTGGCGTACTTGTTGGCGTCCATGTTGGCGTATTTGTCGGCGTATT
This sequence comes from uncultured bacterium, assembly GCA_963845185.1. Classification (GTDB taxonomy): domain Bacteria; phylum Oederibacteriota; class PGYV01; order PGYV01; family CAWJRG01; genus CAWJRG01. Next base: position 161,357 of record CAWJRG010000001.1, read on the forward strand.
TGTTGGCGTCCATGTCGGTGTATTTGTTGGTGTCCATGTCGGCGTATTTGTCGGTGTGCCCGTCGGTGTCCATGTCGGTGTATTTGTTGGTGTCCATGTCGGCGTATTTGTAGGCGTATTTGTCGGTGTGCCCGTCGGGTCCATGTCGGTGTATTCGTCGGTGTATTCGTTGGTGTGCCTGTAGGTGTATTTGTTGGCGTATTTGTCGGTGTCCATGTTGGCGTATTCGTTGGTGTATTTGTCGGCGTATACGTCGGCGTACTTGTAGGCGTATTTGTTGGTGTACCTGTCGGTGTCCATGTCGGCGTATTCGTCGGTGTCCATGTCGGCGTATTTGTCGGTGTCCATGTCGGCGTATTTGTCGGTGTGCCTGTAGGTGTATTTGTTGGCGTACTTGTTGGTGTCCATGTTGGCGTATTCGTTGGCGTCCACGTTGGTGTATTCGTCTGTGTCCATGTTGGTGTATTTGTCGGTGTACTTGTAGGCGTATTTGTTGGTGTATTTGTCGGCGTATACGTCGGCGTACTTGTTGGCGTCCACGTTGGCGATGTAGTAGCTGTCCATGTTGGCGTACTCGTCGGCGTATTTGTTGGTGTCCATGTCGGCGTATTTGTAGGCGTATTTGTCGGTGTGCCCGTCGGGGTCCATGTCGGTGTATTCGTCGGTGTATTCGTTGGTGTGCCTGTAGGTGTATTTGTTGGCGTATTTGTCGGTGTCCATGTTGGCGTATTCGTTGGTGTATTTGTCGGCGTATACGTCGGCGTACTTGTAGGCGTATTTGTTGGTGTACCTGTCGGTGTCCATGTCGGCGTATTCGTCGGTGTCCATGTCGGCGTATTTGTCGGTGTCCATGTCGGCGTATTTGTCGGTGTCCATGTCAGCGTATTTGTCGGTGTGCCTGTTGGTGTATTTGTTGGCGTACTTGTTGGCGTCCACGTTGGCGATGTAGTAGCTGTCCATGTTGGCGTACTCGTCGGCGTATTTGTTGGTGTCCCTGTCGGTGTCCATGTAGGTGTATTTGTCGGCGTGTTTGTCGGTGTACTTGTCGGCGTCCATGTCGGTGTATTCGTCGGTGTCCATGTCGGCGTATTTGTCGGTGTCCATGTTGGCGTATTCGTTGGTGTGCCTGTTGGAGTCCAAGTTGGCGTATTTGTAGGCGTCCATGTAGGCGTATTCGTTGGCGTCCACGTTGGTGTATTCGTCGGCGTCCATGTTGGTGTATTCGTCGGCGTCCATGTTGGTGTATTTGTTGGTGTGCCTGTCGGGGTCCATGTTGGCGTATTTGTAGGCGTCCATGTCGGCGTATTCGTTGGCGTCCACGTTGGTGTATTCGTCTGTGTCCATGTTGGTGTATTCGTCGGTGTACTTGTAGGCGTATTTGTTGGGGTGCCTGTTGGTGTATTCGTCGGTGTACTCGTTGGCGTATTTGTTGGTGTACCGGTTGGTGTATTCGTCGGTGTACTCGTAGGCGTATTTGTTGGGGTGCCTGTAGGTGTCCATGTTGGCGTGCTCGTCGGCGTATTTGTAGGCGTATTAGTAGGCGTATTTGTAGGCGTCCACGTAGGCGAAGTCGTAGGCGTCCATGTTGGCGTATTCGTCGGCGTGCCGGTCGGTGTATTCGTTGGTGTCCATGTCGCCGTATTTGTCGGCGTATCTGTATATGTGGATGTTAAAGTCACTGTATCTGTGTATGTAGATGTATAAGTAACTGTCACTGTATATGTCGGCGTTAATGTAAGCGTGTATGTGTATGTAAGCGTATATGTCGGCGTAAATGTAGGTGTATTTGTTGGCGTCCATGTCGGTGTAAATGTCGGTGATATGGTGTCGGTCAGTGTTGACGTTGGCGTCCATGTCGGCGACGCTGTGTATGTCGGCGTATTCGTCGGGCTCCATGTCGGCGTATCTGTGTATGTAGACGTCAGCGTCACTGTCACTGTATATGAATATGTATATGTAACCGTAACTGTGTATGTCGATGTCAATGTAAGCGTGTATGTGTATGTAGGCGTATATGTCGGCGTGAATGTTGGCGTATTTGTTGGCGTCCATGTCGGTGTAAATGTCGGTGATATGGTGTCGGTCAGTGTTGACGTTGGCGTCCAGGTCGGCGACGCTGTGTATGTCGGCGTATTCGTCGGGCTCCATGTCGGCGTATCTGTGTATGTAGACGTCAGCGTCACTGTCACTGTATATGAATATGTATAAGTAACTGTAACTGTGTATGTCGATGTCAATGTAAGCGTGTATGTGTATGTAGGCGTATATGTCGGCGTAAATGTTGGCGTATTTGTTGGCGTCCATGTCGGTGTATTTGTTGGCGATATGGTGTCGGTCAGTGTTGACGTTGGTGTCCAGGTTGGCGACGCTGTGTATGTCGGCGTATTCGTCGGGCTCCACGTCGGTGTGTCCGTGTATGTAGACGTCAGCGTCACTGTCACTGTATATGAATATGTATAAGTAACTGTAACTGTGTATGTCGATGTCAATGTAAGCGTGTATGTGTATGTAGGCGTATATGTCGGCGTGAATGTTGGCGTATTTGTTGGCGTCCATGTCGGTGTAAATGTCGGTGATATGGTGTCGGTCAGTGTTGACGTTGGTGTCCAGGTCGGCGACGCTGTGTATGTCGGCGTATTCGTCGGGCTCCACGTCGGTGTGTCCGTGTATGTAGATGTCAATGTCACTGTCACCGTATATGTGTATGTATAAGTAACTGTAACTGTGTATGTTGATGTCAATGTAAGCGTGTATGTGTATGTAGGCGTATATGTCGGCGTGAACGTTGGTGTATTTGTTGAAGTCCATGTCGGTGTAAATGTCGGTGACATCGAGTTGGTCAGTGTTGCCGTCGGCGTCCATGTTGGTGACGGTGTATTTGTCGGCGTGTTTGTCGGGCTCCACGTCGGCGTGTCCGTGTATGTAGATGTCAATGTCACTGTCACCGTATATGTGTATGTATAAGTAACAGTCACTGTATACGTTGACGTTAATGTAAGTGTGTATGTATATGTCGGTGTATTAGTCGGCGTATTTGTCGGTGTATTAGTCGGCGTATTTGTCGGTGTATTTGTCGGCGTTCCAGTGGGCGTATTTGTCGGTGTCCATGTCGGTGTCCATGTCGGTGATGTAGTCGGTGTGTTAGTCGGCGTATTTGTCGGTGTGCTTGTCGGCGTATTTGTCGGTGTCCTTGTAGGCGTATTTGTCGGTGTACCTGTCGGCGTATTTGTCGGTGTCCACGTAGGCGTATTTGTCGGTGTGCCTGTCGGCGTATTTGTCAGCGTCCACGTAGGTGTATTTGTTGGTGTGCCTGTCGGCGTATTTGTTGGTGTATTTGTCGGCGTGCTTGTCGGTGTCCATGTCGGCGTATTCGTCGGCGTCCACGTAGGCGATGTAGTAGATGTCCACGTCGGTGTATTCGTCGGCGTCCATGTAGGTGTATTCGTCGGGGTCCATGTTGGCGTATTTGTTGGTGTGCCTGTTGGCGTATTTGTAGGCGTCCAAGTCGGCGTATTCGTCGGTGTGCCTGTTGGCGTATTTGTCGGTGTCCATGTCGGCGTATTTGTCGGCGTGCCTGTCGGTGTATTTGTAGGCGTCCATGTAGGCGTGCTTGTCGGTGTCCATGTCGGCGTATTCGTCGGTGTCCATGTCGGCGATGTAGTAGATGTCCATGTTGGTGTATTAGTAGGCGTCCATGTTGGTGTATTTGTAGGTGTGCTTGTTGGTGTATTCGTCGGTGTACTTGTCGGCGTATTCGTCGGTGTCCACGTCGGCGTATTTGTAGGCGTGCCTGTCGGTGTATTCGTCGGTGTCCACGTCGGTGTATTCGTTGGTGTGCCTGTCGGTGTATTTGTCGGCGTCCACGTCGGTGTATTCGTCGGTGTTCCTGTCGGTGTATTTGTAGGTGTCCATGTCGGCGATGTAGTAGGTGTCCATGTTGGCGTATTTGTCGATGTCCATGTTGGCGTATTTGTCGATGTCCATGTTGGCGTATTCGTCGATGTCCATGTTGGCGTATTTGTCGGCGTATTCGTCGGCGTATTTGTTTTTGTATCCGTCACTGTCACCGTATAAGTTGGGGTTGCCGAAGGCGTTGCCGTATATGTTGGCGTAATGGTAGCTGAAAATATTATTTGCGTAAATGTCATTGTTATTGTGTACGTCGGGGTGTTGGTCGGGCTCCACGTGGGTGTTGCCGTGTATGTTGACGTCAGTGTTACTGTCACTGTATATGTATATGTGTATGTAACCGTCACTGTGTACGTCGGCGTCCATGTTGGCGTATTTGTCGGTGACACAGTGTTGGTTGGTGTTGATGTAGGCGACCACGTCGGTGTATTTGTATATGTCTGTGTCCATGTCGGAGTATTTGTCGGCGTGCCGGTCGGTGTATTCGTCGGCGTCCATGTCGGAGTATTTGTTGGCGTGCCGGTAGGTGTATTTGTCGGCGTCCATGTCGGAGTATTTGTCGGTGTTGCTGTAGGCGTCCATGTTGGCGTAAATGTCGGTGACATCGAGTTGGTCAGTGTTGCCGTCGGTGTCCACGTAGGTGATGGTGTATTTGTCGGCGTGTTAGTCGGGCTCCATGTCGGCGTTGCCGTGTATGTTGACGTCAGCGTTACTGTCACTGTATATGTGTAAGTGTACGTTACTGTCACTGTATACGTTGATGTCAATGTCAGTGTGTATGTATATGTCGGCGTATTCGTAGGCGTGTATGTCGGCGTATTTGTTGGTGTCCACGTTGGCGTGAATGTCGGCGATATTGTGTTGGTCAACGTTGCTGTCGGCGTCCATGTTGGTGACGGTGTATTTGTCGGCGTATTCGTCGGGCTCCATGTCGGTGTCGCTGTATATGTTGACGTCAGCGTCACTGTTACTGTATATGAGTATGTGTACGTTACTGTCACTGTATACGTTGATGTCAATGTCAGTGTGTATGTATATGTGGGCGTATTCGTCGGCGTGTTCGTCGGCGTATTTGTCGGCGTCCACGTCGGCGTGAATGTCGGTGACATCGAGTTGGTCAGTGTTGCCGTCGGCGTCCATGTAGGTGAAGGTGTATTTGTCGGCGTGTTCGTCGGGCTCCATGTCGGCGTTGCCGTGTATGTTGACGTCAGCGTCACTGTTACTGTATATGTGTATGTGTACGTTACTGTCACTGTATACGTTGATGTCAATGTCAGTGTGTATGTATATGTGGGCGTATTCGTCGGCGTCCATGTCGGCGTATTTGTTGGTGTCCATGTCGGCGTGAATGTCGGCGATATTGTGTTGGTCAACGTTGCTGTCGGCGTCCACGTTGGCGTCCAGGTCCATGTTGGCGTGTTTGTCGGGCTCCATGTTGGCGTAGCCGTGTATGTATAAGTTGAAGTAACTGTTACTGTATATGTGTATGTGTACGTAACCGTCACTGTATATGTTGATGTCAATGTTAGCGTGTATGTGTATGTCGGTGTATTTGTTGGTGTGTATGTTGATGTATTTGTTGGTGTCCACGTCGGTGTAAATGTAGGCGATATTGTATTGGTCTTTGTTGCCGTTGGCGTCCACGTTGGCGTCCAGGTCCATGTCGGCGTGTTTGTCGGGCTCCATGTTGGCGTAGCCGTGTATGTATAAGTTGAAGTAACTGTTACTGTATATGTGTATGTGTACGTAACCGTCACTGTATATGTTGATGTCAATGTTAGCGTGTATGTGTATGTCGGTGTATTTGTTGGTGTGTATGTTGATGTATTTGTTGGTGTCCACGTCGGTGTAAATGTAGGCGATATTGTATTGGTCAGCGTTGCTGTCGGCGTCCACGTTGGTGTCCATGTCCATGTTGGCGTGTTTGTCGGGCTCCATGTTGGCGTAGCCGTGTATGTATAAGTTGAAGTAACTGTTACTGTATATGTGTATGTGTACGTAACCGTCACTGTATATGTTGATGTCAATGTTAGCGTGTATGTGTATGTCGGCGTATTTGTTGGTGTGTATGTTGATGTATTTGTTGGTGTCCACGTCGGTGTAAATGTAGGCGATATTGTATTGGTCTTTGTTGCCGTTGGCGTCCACGTTGGCGTCCAGGTCCATGTCGGCGTGTTTGTCGGGCTCCATGTTGGCGTAGCCGTGTATGTATAAGTCGAAGTAACTGTTACTGTATATGTGTATGTGTACGTAACCGTCACTGTATATGTTGATGTCAATGTTAGCGTGTATGTGTATGTCGGTGTATTTGTCGGCGTCCATGTCGGCGTATTTGTTGGTGTCCATGTTGGCGTGAATGTCGGCGATATTGTGTTGGTCAGCGTTGCTGTAGGCGTCCACGTTGGCGTCCAGGTCCATGTCGGCGTGTTTGTCGGGCTCCACGTAGGTGTTGCCGTGTATGTGGACGTCAATGTTACAGTCACTGTATATGTGGATGTGTAAGTAACAGTTATTGTGTACGTAGGCGTGGGTGTCAGCGTATATGTGTATGTAGGTGTATTCGTCGGTGTCCATGTCGGTGTCCTGGTCGGTGTCCACGTAGGAGTGAATGTCGGTGATATCGAATTCGTCGGCGTATTTGTAGGCGTCCACGTTGGCGTCCAGGTCCATGTTGGCGTATTCGTCGGGCTCCATGTCGGCGTTGCCGTATATGTGAACGTCAGCGTTACCGTCACTGTATACGTGGATGTGTAAGTTACAGTCACTGTATACGTAGGCGTCGGTGTCAGTGTGTATGTGTATGTCGGCGTATTTGTCGGTGTGTATGTCGGTGTATTTGTCGGCGTATTCGTCGGTGTCCACGTCTTTGATATCGTGTTCGTTGGTGTTGCTGTAGGCGTCCACGTCGGCGTAAATGTCCACGTTGGCGTATTCGTCGGGCTCCATGTCGGCGTTGCCGTATATGTGAACGTCAGCGTTACCGTCACTGTATACGTGGATGTGTAAGTTACCGTCACTGTATACGTAGGCGTCGGTGTCAGTGTGTATGTGTATGTCGGCGTATTTGTCGGTGTGTATGTCGGTGTATTTGTCGGCGTATTCGTCGGTGTCCACGTCTTTGATATCGTGTTCGTTGGTGTTGCTGTAGGCGTCCACGTCGGCGTAAATGTCCATGTTGGCGTATTCGTCGGGCTCCATGTCGGCGTTGCCGTATATGTGAACGTCAGCGTTACCGTCACTGTATACGTGGATGTGTAAGTTACCGTCACTGTGTACGTAGGCGTGGGTGTCAGCGTGTATGTGTATGTAGGTGTATTCGTCGGCGTCCATGTCGGTGTCCTGGTCGGTGTCCACGTAGGAGTGAATGTCGGTGATATCGAATTCGTCGGCGTATTTGTCGGCGTCCACGTCGGTGTCCATGTCCATGTCGGTGTGTTTGTCGGGCTCCACGTCGGTGTTGCCGTGTATGTATAAGTCGAGGTATCTGTCATTGTATATGTAAATGTGTAAGTAACCGTCACTGTATATGTCGGCGTCGGTGTATATGTGCGTGTCCATGTAGGTGTATTAGTCGGTGTCCAGGTCGGTGTTGCTGTCGGCGTCCACGTCGGCGTATTTGTCGGTGTCCATGTAGGCGTTGCTGTAAGTGTATTTGTTGGCGTCCACGTCGGCGATGTTGAATTTGTTCTTGTTGCTGTAGGCGTCCAAGTAGGTGTATTAGTCGGCGTCCAGGACGGTGTTGCTGTAGGCGTCCATGTCGGCGTATTTGTTGATGTCCATGTCGGTGTAAATGTAGGCGTCCACGTTGGCGTATTTGTAGGCGTCCACGTAGGTGTTGCCGTAGGCGTATTTGTCGGCGTGAATGTCGGCGACATTGTGTTGGTTTTTGTCGCAGTCAGCGTCCAGGTTGGTGTCGATGTCCATGTCGATGTGCCGGTCGGGCTCCACGTCGGCGTCCATGTCGGTGTCCATGTAGAAGTATTTGTCGGCGTGCCCGAATACGTCAATGTCGGCGAGTTTGTATAAGTATAAGTCGGCGTTGCCGTATATGTGAATGTCAGTGTCCGCGTCAATGTCGCCGTCAGTGTTGTCGTGGATGTCGGTGTCCACGTATCGGTTATTACAATAAGTCCAACGAGATTCGAATTTCCTAGGTTCCAGTCTGCCATGTTCTGCACGCCTGTAGGCGTTGCTGACGGCGGCGGTATTGGAGTCAGTGTCATTGTGTATGTCAGCGTCGGTATTGGTGTCAGTGTCCGTGAGTATGTAGGCGTAGGAGTCCTCGAAGGCGTCGCAGATATTGTCGGTGTGTTTGTAGGAGAGCCGTTTGACACGGTAAATGCAATACATGCCTGGTTTCCTATGCTGAGGCTTGGATTCGCGTAAATGTTGCAGTCCCTCACCGCCACTATCGCGTAATATGTGCCGTTTGCCCAATCCGAGGGCACTGTCATGTAAATCGGGCCGCCGCCAGGTTCCATTCCACAGGAAGCGTCCGTGGTATTGTGCCATTGGCAGTCTTCCGAACACTGGCTTGTCCTTCCGCCGGCTACCTCGAGGTTCAAGACATCCATGCCTGCTTCGGAAACAAGTACCACCTGCCCATTAGTCGTGGTTCCGTCCGCCTGCACGGCACACTGGTTTGAAAGAGCTGCGAAATAGGAGAGTTTGCAGCCGCTGTTTGCGCCTCCGAATTGAAATGTGACTGTCACATTCTGCCCCGGCGCCACTGAGCCAGGTGATACTGCGAGGTTGCGGATGGATGAAGCCGGAATGCATGTGGGAGTCTGGCTGGGCGGAGGGGTAAGCGTCCATGTCGCCGTAGGTACAAACCATGTAGCTGTCTGCGTTTGCCAGTATATTGCGGTCTGTGTCGCGATATAATTTGCTGTTGCTGTCTGTACTACTGCTGTTTGCTGCACTGCTGTTTGTGTTTGTCCTACGATCGCTGTTTGTGTAGCTTGGTATTGAGCAGTGGCTGTTTGTTGTGCTGCTGCTGTTTGTGTTAAATTTGGTGTCGGCGACAATGTATACGTCGCCGTAATAGTTGTCGTATACACCGGTGATATTGTGCTGGTCGGCAATATCGTGCCTGTTTTTGTGTTTGTTGGCGACCATGTCGGCGAATAAACCGGCGTATTTGTCGGCGTCCATGTCGGTGAATAAATAGGCGTGTTTGTCGGGCTGTTCGAGCCACTATACTCATATGCCCCTATGGAATATTTCCCGTTTCCATTCGGCCTTGCTTTCCCGTCGTAGTCTACGGACGGCGCTCCTGTGGCGGTCGCGTTGTTTATGCTCTGTGCGCCTGCTTTCAGGTGCAGGTCCGGTGTCCCGCTTGTCGTTGGGTTTACCACCTCATTTGCCGGTACGACGCCAAATATATTACCAGTCCCCGAAAAACTCGCCTGCTGCGAAAATGCATTGTATGTGATCACAGCATCGTCATTTGTCGTTGTCAAACTCAGGTCTGTTGTATTACTGATAAAAAGGCTGTTCGTTATGTAACCTACATTTCCGTTGTTCTGGCTTGCATTATCCCAGTATGCTATGTTGTTGTTAAAAAATGTGCAGTTCATTACATCAGTCATCATTTGCCTGTTGGCGCCTGTGTTATATACAGCCGCCGAGTTGGCTGCCGTGAAACCATATAACAGGTCATTTTCCAGGTATGGCTGATCGCCCGCGTTTCCGTTTTGCTGGGCGTTTTCTACGCCGTATTCTGTTGTCGTCGAGCTCCCGAGTATTTTGGACTGCTTTATATATAAATTCTTTGCATCCCCGGCATTTGCCAGGTAAACTACGGCATTATTGGTAGTTGAAGTATCTGTCCTCTCAAGAACGCATGAATCAAAAGTGACGTTCGCGTTGGTATTGCTGAGTTCCACCGTGTAACCGCCGCCCGATGAGTGGTCTATAATTACGTTGGAAATTGTTATAGGTGTCGTACCGCTCCAGTTGGGATGAAAGTACATGGTAGGATTTGAACCGGTTCCTGTTATTGAATATGTATTTCCGGACTGGGATGTAATATTTACGTATTTTACGTTTGACCCAAAATCAATATTATCAGTTATGTTCGAAATAAGCTGCAGGGTATCCCCGCTTGCCACTGAACCGCTTGCCAATGCCAGTGTTATTGTAGCATACTGCCCGCCAGACCCTATTGTCCATGTCGCTGAAAATGCAAAAACAGGCAGTAGAATAAGCCCTATTGCCACGAAGCAGCATTTCAATTTTCCCCTAAAAATAGATAGACTGGTCCTGCGACTTTCCGGAACCAGTCTTATCTTTCTCATAATTACACTTCCCTCCCGTATTTTTTCCCGCCTAAAAATCAGCGGGGTTCATGCGTCACGGGCTTCCCCGTGATATTTCAATCATTGAGGAAATCCTTTTTTCCGGCTCTGTTAGACTCTGGCTATGGGCTGCACGGTCAAAATATTTTTCACTGTCAACCATGGCAAACAATTCCTTGTCGTCCAGCAGATAAGGTATGCTGGTGACCTGCACAGTAAAGCATACCGAAGTAGAAGAATTTGCCGGCACGCTTACGCCCGTCCACCATACAACGACATTTGGCCCGTATGTCGTTGTCGAACACCCGCCTGTGCAGCTGACGAAAGTCATAACCGATGGTATGGTGTCCCACAAATTGACCGAGGCTGCGGAACTGGCGTTGTTATAAGGCTGCAGGCAGTATTGCACCTGGCCTCCCAGAGGGACTTGCTGTAAGCTTTCGGTTTTTGTAAGTGTTATCTGCAGGGCCGGCGTGGATGTATATGTCGACGTTGCAGTATAGGTATAAGTTGGTGTTATAGTGTATGTCTTTGTAGGCGTAAATGTGGGTGTATATGTCGGTGACTGCCCTACAGTGGGTGAAATAGTAAATGTCGGCGTCCATGTCGGCGACTTGCATGTGTCCGCCATGTTTACCGTGGATACAGGCGATGCCGCCTGCCCGGGGTAGGACAGCGAAGCGTTATTGTTCCAGTTGCAGGTGCTGTATGCCGAATTGTTGCTTAAATACATTTGCCATGTAAAGCATCCTGTAAATCCCGCTGCTGTCGGCACAAGTATGAACGTCGCTATGTAAGCGCTTGAGGAACCGGACAGGGATGCCAGACCGGGCCCTGGATTGCCGGTATAATACGGCCCTTGATATTGCCACCCGTCGCCTGCGTCGCTCGAGTAGTCGTCAATAACCGTGATATCCTGAGTCGCAGCTCCGCTGTTATTGCATATCGAAAGGGTAAAAGTCAGATTGGTATTTGTGGAACTAATTGTTGTTATGTTGGATGTTTTTACAAGAGTAAATACCGGCGTGGGCGTGATTGTGAATGTCTTCGTCGCTGTCGGTGTTGCTGTATATGTCGGGCTGTTTGTCGGAGTGAAAGTTTTTGACGGGCAGAAATTCGTCACAGGCACGCCGCTGCTTGCATTACCGACCTGCCATGTTAGCGTCACGCTGTTGTACCAGTTCTCGCAGTAAACAATGTTCCATGACTCGGCCAGCCATGTAAAATCGTAGCAGGGCGTTGTGCAGCCCGTGCATGTAACTCCGGGAAATCCTTCCTCAAAAATAAGATATGGGTTAAGGTTGTTCGCTAAGGCGTTGGATGAAATGTCTCCGTAATAAAATCCCCCGACGAAACCTGCACTGTTGGCGCCATAAGGCCCTTGGTACTGGTAGCCGCTGCCGCCACTGCCGACGGGTTGGTCTGTCCACTGGTCATTTGTCCAGACTGTTTGAGTAGTGCCGCCGCCTGTGTTGCATATATGAAAAGCAAAACTTACAATTTCATTGTTGCCTCCTAAAAAAGTATTGCTCACAAGAGTTTTTGATATTGTCATGGCCGGTGGCTTGGGCGTGGGCTCTTCATTTAAGGTAAAACCCTGCCTGTAAAATACCTGCTGGCAGCCGGTCGCTATGCTTCCAAAACCCAAAGGAGGCAGCGGGCTGTGGAACTCAAAAGAACTGATTTTCTGGCCGTATTCCGTGCCGTTATAGACTATGGTTGAAGCAGACGCCCATGTGCCGTTTTCATTGTATAGCGGGTTATACCATGTGAGTCCGCCTTCAGTTGGGCCCAAGTCACATGATACTGCGGTGCCCACTGGTGTTGCTGTCGGGTTACAGCATACATTGGTGTCCTCTGAATAATCAACCCCGTTGCCGCTGTCGCTGTCCACATAACTGTGCCCCCCGTCTGTACAAGTTATATCCATCGACCATGTTGCCCACATTTCGCAGCATTCTGTGTTCTGGTCATGCACTGCAATGACATTTGTAAATGGTGCCAGCGCCAACGAATTAAGCTGTGCAGTGTTAAGTTGCATGCATTTGGGAGCTACCTGGCCTGTCAAACTTACATCCACGTATCCAAAAGTCGCGAGATATATCCCGTTGATGTAAACGTCGGCTATGTCGTCAACAGCTGCGCAAAGCACTGCGGCTTGAGGCGTGCAAACAGTTGCAGCATGTAGGCTGAAATTAAATAAAACAAAAAATAAAAACACACATAAAATTATTTTTAGTTTCCCGTCAATTCCCCGTTTGGCATTAAACGACAATTTTGAATCCCTGTTCTTGATTTTTTCAGGGCTCATTGCTCATGCCTCCATAATTATAAAATTGATATTTTCCTTTTACCTCTAATTCTCTTCCACAATAAGTATAATTAAATTTTACTATTTTGTCAAGAAAATAGTTAATAATTTTTTCAATTGTTGAAATGGATGTTCCATTCTTTATATATTGATTAATTCTACTATATACTAGCATTATTCCGCTTTTTATGTATTTTAGTCTTTGATTTTTTTTCATTGTTAATAACCTCCTTTCATTTTTAACTACTCAAAACATACTTTACATTATATTTGACAATATAAATGCCAAAAAGTTCCGGTATTTTTACGGTTTTTTTTATAATATCAACATATTACTTAACCAATAGCCTTATAATCACATCATACTGTCTGCAAATATATCACTAAATTATCTTTCGCTAAGATATTTTTCGTAATTTTTTAATTGTAATTTTATCTTAATGATTATAACAAAATGGTTATTTGAAAACTGTATTTAGCAGGTTATAAAAAAATGGGGTTATTGAATATCAAGGCTGCAATGAAACATTGAATAAGCAGCAACGGTAAAATAATCGATATGTATCTTTTCAATTTTTCATCCTCAATACTGTAAGCAATATTCTTTTTCCTTTTTTAAGCTGAAAATACAAATTATAAGCAGCATTAAAAATATCCTTGCCTGCAGGTTCATTACGCGCTCAAAAAAGAGAAAATCAAAAGAAAGCGCAAAAAATACAAACGTGAAAAACGAAAATAATATGCTTTTTTCTCTGTTTATTAAATACCTGTAAAAATTCGCTGAACACAAAAAAAGTATGATGAAACTCACCGGCATGAAAAGTACGTTAAATTCCTTAAAACCCGTTATAAAAAAGGTAAAAAACGCCAGCATGGATGTGGTTTCGTAAATTAAAAGGTTCGAATTTACACTGCCATAAAGAAAGTTAAAAGCCGCTGCAAAAAAAACATACATGGCAAAAATTGAATAATTATCAAGTATTAATGCGTGCTTTAGAATTAAAAAAATGCAATTTAAAACCAAAACTGTTGTGAGAAAAATAATTTCACTCAGTTTGGGTTTTTTCGCCAATTTAATTTTGCGTATGGCATCAAAATTAATAATGCAAAAAAACACTGTCATTGATAAAATTATTATGCCTTCCGCCATTTATTTATCCTTCCCGAAAATATTGATAAACATCACAAGGTTTACGATAAAAACTCCCGAGATAATAAAAGAACTTAAAGATGCAGGCATAAAAATAAAAATGCCTGTTGCAACAGCGGTTATCAGCATGATATATAAAAGCATTATTTTGTTTTTCAAATCATCACCTGCGCCGCAAGCGCCGCTATAAGCGCTGCGAATAAGACAATTTTTACAATTATCCTGCTGTTTAAGGAATTTTTTATCATCCGCGCATCTGTCCTTTTCATCATGGAAAGCAGTATGAATATCTTGTTCAGCATATTTATCGCGTAAACCGCCCCTCCAAAAAGTGTTATTGCGGAAATAAAAGAATTCGCCTTAAATTTCAGGTAAAACATGGTGAATATATAGATTTCAATGGCCAGCATGCTCGTCATATTTACTATAAGCCAGGCACTATTTTTTATTTTTTTGAAATTATACCTCACGTCTGATACTTTATATCCGCTTGCCTGGTTATTTGGCTCGTCAAAAAAATCGGAGAGTATGATGCCCTGTATTAAAATAAGCGCCACCACTGCAATGATTCCTCCGGCTGCAGGCTTTAGGGCCACTGCAAAAGCAACCACGAGCAGGAACGCGCTTGCCATATCACCGGCGGCAAACGCAGAATATTTCTCCTCGGTTATTGTATTGAAAGCCGATAAGCACAAAAATACCAGAATAATGGGAATGAGCGCCTCAATTATAACAAATCCGCCGTATAACGATACTATTCTGTAAATAATCACAGCTTCCGCTGCAGAGCATAAGGCCGTAAAGCCGTTGAAAGTTTTTTTCTCACTTGTCAATAACACCATGTTTGCCGGCGTGGAAAAAAAAACGAGGAATATAATTATCGCCGTCAATGACATCTTTGCGTATTTTGTGTTTTCCCGCAAAGCGATAAAAACCCCCGCAAAAAAAAGTATTCCCAAAAAATAGAAATATTTATTTCTTGTCAAAACAGAAGTATTTTGGTTTTTATTGCCTGCCATGTTAAGAAAGCAGACAAAATCAAACGTAATAAAAGCTCCGGCTAAAATTATGATATTACCGTAAATAACCGCGGCGGATAAAGCAAAAAGCATTATATAAATCCCCCCTGCATTCTCGTTCTCCACATGTTTCTTGCCGGCAGCCAGCATGACAAACGCGGTTATTATTATAAATACGCCCACCATGCTTTTATCAACCTGGCTCCACAATATAATTTCTTTTGGGCGTGATATAAAAAGATATAAAAAAATACTGGATAAAAGCACTGTGAATATGGCAATGAAAAAAATGGCTGTTTTCGCATTTTTGTTTTGAGGCCTGCCGCTTACGGAGATAAAAAACGACGTCATAAAACCCATTCCTAAAAAAAACTGGCTTGAATAGAGCAGGTATTGCTGGATATCCGGAATAATCATGATTTATATAAGACCGTTTGTTTTGACTATTATTATTTTTTTTGTGTGCTGCGCCGCTATATACAAAGTCTTGCCGTTTGGCGATAAAGTAAGCCATTTGGGGAAATCGTCCTTAAACTGTATTTCAAACACTTTTTCCCCTTGCTTTATATCCAAAAAAATAATTTTGTCCTTTCCCGGCACGGTCAGAAACAGGTACTTTTTGCTTTTTGCCAGCTCGCCGCTGTAAACGCCTCCGTCAATAAGTATACTTTTGACCACTGAATATTTGGTTCTGTCTATTATTACTATGTTGCTCTGGTTATTAAAGGCATATTCCCATTCGTGTACTATGGCAAGATTTTTACCGCCAATTGGTATTATTGACACAGGAGACGTCCCCACCGGTATGGTGACGAGTACGTTGCGTTCTTTCTCTGTATCAATGAGCTCAATTGTATTTGTATACTGGCATGTAACGTAAAGGTATTTTTTGTCCGGGGCAAGATATAAATCAGAAGGCCATTTTCCGGTCTCTATCTTTGCCTCCACCGTCAGCGAATTTAAATCTATCACAGCCACATTGCTGCTCGTGATATTGGCAGTGTATAATTTTCTTTTTTCAGGATAAATGCTCAAGGCTACTGGCCCGGCTCCCCCTGATTTAATATCGTGTTTTTGCTTTGTCTCCATATTGTACACCGTAACACTGTCGCTTGCCTTGTTTGCGGTATAAAGAAATTTTCCATCGATTAAAATATCATAAACCATGTTGCCCGCCTCGATTTGTCCTTTTTCCGCCTTACTTTTAATGTCAAAAACGTGTACTATATTACCTCTCTCCTCGCTTACAAAAAGATCGTCGTTATAGCAAAGAATTTTTGCCGGTATGAAGCTGAGGGTTATTTCCCCGTCAACCTCAGGCAATTTCCTTGCCCCGCATCCTGAAAAAATCAGCGCAAGTATTAGGAATCCCAGTATTAAGAAATAATCTATTTTGCTCAGAATGACTTCCTGGATTTTGCCGTTAGCCGTGACCGCAGCGATAAAAGTGAAAATCATAACTGCTCCCGCGCAAACCCAGAGCAGGAGCGGCGAAATATCGGTTTTTAGCATTAAAAGCGTAATAATCCCGGTTTTCACAAGCACAAGTGCTACAAACATTGCCCTGCGGAAATCCCTTCTGTATAAAATCAAATTGGAAAAAATCAGGAATAATACGGCCTGCCATGCAAAAAGTATTTTAATCATTTTTATCCGGCTCCCGGTTTTTTATGAAAAAATACCCTGCGTATGAAAATAGCAAAAGCAAAAATGCAATTATGATGATTTCTTCAAAACTTGCGGATTTGCCGGTTTGGGGTAATGCTGGCGTTTTAATTATGAATACCACGCTCAACACAACAATAGCAAAGTTAAGTATGTATATAAAAATCTCCTGTAGCCAATTTGTTTTTTTGAGTTTTGTTTCGGCATCCGCGCCAGGTTTGATGAAATATATTATCGCGTTTAAAACAAGGGCTGCGACAAGAAAAACGAATGCCTGCCGTACGTCCGCTATTTTTGATTTAAGGGAAATAAAAATCAGAAAATCAACAATGCTTAAAACAAAAAGTTTTAAGTTGTTGTCGCGTATGAAGATTGCCGCCGGATAACCCGCGATTCCGAGTGCAATAATAATGTCCGCCATTGTCAGCTTCCCCGTGTTTAATATGTTGATTGCGTACAAGTTATTGTTTATGCTTTTGTTTTTCTTCCCATTGTTCCCAATCGACAATCAGGGGGCTTGCCAGAAAATCAGAGGAATAAGTTCCAACCACAACTCCAATGACAAGGGCAAGCGAGAAAGTGTGAAGGACGTTTCCGCCGAACAAAAAAAGCGAAGTGGCAACGCTGAAAGTGGTGAATGAAGTTATGATGGTCCTGGACAGGACTTCGTTTATGCTTATATTTACAAGATCGAAAAAAGTCGTTTTCAAAATATGCCTCATGTTTTCCCTTATCCTGTCAAAAACAACAACGGTGTCGGTTAAGGAGTACCCTGCTATGGTGAGCAGTGCTGTTATCACTAGTAGGTCTATTTCTTTATTAAAAATGACCATAAATCCCAGCACTACAAGCACGTCATGAAGCGTCGCAATGGTGGCAGCCACGGCAAACTTAAACTGAAACCTAATCCATATATAAACAAGTATCCCTATCAGCGCCCAGAAAACCGCCAGCAGGGCTTTTTGCTTTAACTGTACGCTTACCATGGGCCCTATTTCATTCTCTTCCAGAACTGTCATTGCTTCATCGCCTGTTTCTTTCTTAAGCATAGCCGTCAATTTGCCCGACGCGTTCTCTTCCTTTAAATCCCTTGAGCCTACCCTTATCAGGAATATTTTGTCCGTATCCGCGCCGATCTTTTGTATTACAGACTCCTGAAAATTATTTTTCAGCATTATGTTTCTTATGTCGTCGACTTTTATAGGTTTAACGAATTTAATCTGTATCGTGGTTCCACCTGTAAAATCCAGCCCCATGGCGGCTTTTCCCGTCGCAATTTTAACAACCGACCACAGGCCATTGAGCACAAGTAAAGCCGAAAGTACGTATGTAATTTTTCTCGCACCTATGAAATTAATTTTCGTGTTCTTGATTATCTCTAGCATCTTTTCCTCCTGATAATAATTTTCTTTTATTTTACTTTTAAACAAATACCATACTCTAATCTATGATTTTATATGCTTAATTTGTTGTATTGTTTCCTTATATCGAATATTGTCTGGGTTATAAAATATGCCGTGAACAGGCTTATGACAAGGCCCCAGAATAAAGTTACCGCGAACCCTCTTATCGGGCCCGTGCCGAACTGGAAAAGTATTGCCGCGGTAATAAGTGAGGTTACATGCGAGTCTATAATTGTCCATAAAGCCCTTTTGTATCCGGCGTCTATCGCAGCCCTTATGGTTTTTCCCGTCCTTAGTTCCTCCCTTATCCTTTCCAGAATAAGTACGTTGGCGTCAACTGCCATACCAAGGGTTAGTGTCAGTCCCGCTATGCCCGGCAATGTCAGTGTCGCATTTAAGGCAGACATGATTCCCAGGACAAACAGCAGGTTAAAAATAAGCGCAATATCGGCGATAAATCCTGAAAATCTGTAATAAAATACCATAAAAATCACGACAAGCAGCGCGCCTATCATTATTGACTTTTGGCCTGCTTTTATTGCGTCAGCACCGAGCGACGGCCCTATTATATATTTATTTATAATTTTAACAGGCGCCGGAAGCGCACCGGCCCTCAGCACTAGCGCCAGGTCTTTTGACTCATCAAGTGTGAACGAGCCTTCTATTATTCCCGACCCGCCGCCTATCCTTGTTTTAATTACAGGCGCGGAATAAACTTTATCGTCAAGTATTATTGCGAGGCGCTTTCCCACATTGTCGCCTGTTATTTCTCCGAATTTTCTTCCGCCTTCAGGCGATAGTTTAAATGCTACCACCGGCCCGCCATATTGCCCCATTTCAACCTTCGCGTCTATCAGTTCAGCCCCGGTTAAAATAGTGTTCTTGTCGATCACCATCCTGTCGCCTTCTTCTTTTCCTTCAAGCACTTCGACTTCCGGAGGTATTTTATCAGCCACTGTATTTCCCGCTGCATCAAGCATGTCCGTAATTTTATATCGCTCATTGACAAGCTTAAACTGCAATTGCGCTGTTTTCCCTATTATATCAAGCGCGCGTTCTGGATTTTTTATCCCGGGTAACTGTACGACAATAAACTGTTCGCCTTCCCTTTGTATTAAAGGTTCGGCAACTCCGAGCGCGTCAATCCTGTTTCTTAATATTTCAAGCGCCCTTGAAACAGCTTCCTCAAGTTTTATGTTAGGCGGCAGTTTGTCGGAGTCAATGGCTAGCTTTAGATACATGCCGCCCTGCAAATCAAGGCCGAGTTTTATCTTGCCCTTTTCTATTATGTTGCCGTCTGTATCCTTTATGTCAAAAGGCGGATAAAGTTTCCAGACAGAAAGCACAAGCATGACAAGTGTTACAAACGCTATTATCTGCTGTTTTCTATACATTAAATTTCCTCCGTATTTGTTTGTTATTAATAGATTTATTTAACGAATGCGTTAATAATAGCATATTACAAGGTTATTTGACAACAGGAATTTTATAAGGAAATAGTTGGGGTATCTGTTATTCAAATATATTATTTAGAATGTTTAATAAACTTTTTCTTGTAAATATCGATACTTTTAATGTATACTATTTCAACTTATTTATTACCTGGCATTTTTGTAAGTGGCCGGATAAATCCTGTAATGGAGGTTTCTGAAATGATTGACTATATGGAAATAATATACTGGTGCATCTTTGCGGCTTTAATGATAGGCGAATTTTTAGTCGCGAAAGTTTATAAGCTTGATAAAAAACACGTCGTACGCGACTGGGTTGAGCCTGCTTATGAGGCAATCATAATAGCAACGATTTTAAGGATTTTTGTCATCCAGTCCTTTGCCATACCCTCAGGTTCAATGGAAGATTCGCTTAAAATCGGCGATCACCCTATGGCGATAAAATTCGCTTATGGATTATACAACCCTCTTCAGGATAAACTGATTTTTGATTTTATTAAACCCAAAAGGGGCGATGTTATTATTTTTCGGGACCCCACGGGAAAAACCAATGAAATGTGGATAAAACGCTGCATGGCAATCCCGGGCGATACAATTGAAATGAAAGACAAAGTTTTTTACTTAAACGGGAAAAAACTCGATGAACCGTATATAGTACACAAGGACCCGCACATATATCCTTTTCCTCAGACCACGCGTGATAATTTCCCCCAGATAGTTGTTCCAAAGGGTTATATTTTTGCCATGGGTGATAACAGGGATAATTCTTATGATAGTAGGTTCTGGGGGTTCCTGCCTTACAAAAAACTCCGCGGCAAGGCTTTCTGCGTTTACTGGCCCCCGAATAGGATCAAAATAATCAAGCATTACAAAATAAATTAGTAGTCATATGAAAAATATTTTTTTGCAGTTGGCGGTTTAAATCCCTATATGGCAGATGCAGAATCTTTCATATCGAATTTCTTGTCTGATTTACGGTATTATCTCAACTGACGGAGTATCTTCCAAGGATTTTATTTCTTTGCTTGCCTCAACTCCGGTTTCAACTATAAAAGATGCAACTCCGGCAATATCCGGTATTGTTACACCCCTGCCGCCTTCTCCCTTATCGCCGTACGCTACGATTATTTCTCCGGTTACTGCTGCCAGCCCATAAACAGTGACGGTAATTACCCTGCCTTCGGCTGCCTTTGATATAAGCTTGCCTCCCTTAACCTCAACCGTAATATAACCATCGTCCTGCGCGACAGTGCTGGGAATGGGCCAGCCTTCGGGTATTGTTATCTTTAATATCCTGAATTCCGGCGAATCCTCGCCGACATTATAGATTATGTGAATTGTGTTCCCAGCGCTTCCGGCCTTCAGCTGCACAGGTGATATGCGTGCTTTGCCGCTTCCAGCGATGTCTTTTGGTAATGCGTCGGCAGGCCTTTCAGGTATAAAAGCCGTCTCTCCCGGTTTGTTTATTACGGGGCCTTCCTCGCCTATTTCTTCCTCAAATTTTTCAGTGGGTTGCGCGGCTTCTTGTTCCGGTATTTGTTCCGGTTCCGGAGTCGTTGGCTCTTGTTTTTCTATTTCCCGCGCCGTCTTCTCCTCAAATATATTTTCTTGTTCTTTTACTGCCTGCACTTCCGGTTCTTTAATATGCGGAAATTTCTCTTCCTTAAATTCTGTTTTATCTTCTTCGGTTATTGTTTCTTTTCTTTTTTTCATCAGAAAAACTATTAATATTATTAGCCCCATACCAAGTAAAAAAAGCAAAACTGCGGCTAACCAATTTGTTTTATTTTTTGTTGTTGTTTCTTTTTCCTTTATTTTGACTGGCGTCTGTATTATTACAGGTTCTTGCTGTTTAGTTATTTCTGTGGGTTTTACTGCGACCTTTTTTTCTATAGGCCCTGCTGTTTTTTCAGCCTTGGCTGTCATTGATAATGCTTGTGCCATGGCTGTTGACGTAAGCGGACCTGATTCGGATAATTCAGCCGGAGCAACTTCAAGTTGTTTTTTAAATTCTTCCATTGCTACGCGTTCTTTGGTAGTAAGGCAGCTGGATAATAATATGGTTAAAAATGACATGATAAAAATCATTGCAAAAAGTCTTCTCATATCACACCTCCCTCGTTTTCTTCATTTTACACAATTCAGTTTGGAAAGTAAAGGCAAAACGGGGATATATCGTAATTCCACGTTGACTTTAATCAAAAATAGCAGTATCTTAATGTAAACCTTTTGTACATTTTCTGCGTCAAAAATTCATTAAAAGAAATATCAACATATACGGAAAGGAGGCTCTTTGAATACTTTAAGCATGGATGCAAGAAAGAAAACCAAAAATATCAAAAATAAACGGCGCAATGCGCAAAAAAGGAGGAAATTATGAAAAGATTTATCACGGTGTTATTAGCTTTAATGTTTGTGTTTTCCGTCGTGGCTGTTGCTTTTGCTGACAATTCCGCGCCAACAGGCCAGCCGACTGTTTCATCGGGTAATAATGGCAAACCCGGCGAAATAGGTAAAAGGCAGTTGAACCAGAAAAGAAGGATCAAACAGGGTATAAAAAGCGGTGAACTTACTAAAGGCGAGGCAAAGAATCTTAAAGAAGATGAAAAGATGATGCAGAAGGAAAAGAAAGATATGAAAGCCCAGAATGGCGGCAAGCTTACAAAAGGCGATAAAAGATTGATGAACAAGCAGCTCAACCAGGAAAGCAAAAAAATATACAAGAAAAAACATAACGATGTGAAAGAGCCTGTAACAAAATAAAATAAAATAAAAAGCCCCGGCTTAAAGCCGGGGCTTTTTATTTTATGCGGAATTTCAGCAACAAACCTTTTAATTAAATGCTATTTTTGAAACGGCCTGTACCTTACTCTGTAGTCGACATTATCCTCCACCCATTTCCACAATTCGACCTGCTCTTCAAGCTTTGCGTTTTCTTTTATTTTTTCTTTCCAGCCGTTCATCACTTCATTATCAACCGTCCATATCCTTATCCTTTTCCTGGATATTTCTTTTTCCCATTTATCAGCTATCACGGGAGTCGGATACAATATCCTTATGGTTATATTGCGCGCCAGGTACTCAAGCGGTGTAATGTTTATATTCTTTATGGGCGCGCTTACGACCTTTCCGCCTTTTGTAAATTTTGCCGGCTCGCCGTCGCTTACTATTACTATATCTATTGGCGAAAGAATAAGACTCCTTTTCTGTATCAACTCTTTTACTTTTTCAAAAAACACATTGAAATCGGTTATTGTTTCTTTGTGCCCTATCCATTCTTTCAAATCCTGCTCTATCTGTTCCACTTTTTTCGACTCGAAATCCTGTATTGGCCTGAAAGATTTTGGTTCATCCGCCGAAAATCCGCCTATAGTTGCCACAAAAAGCGCCTTTGGTTCTTTCAATCCGCCCAAATTGTGCAAATGCCCGTAAATATAATAGGAAATAAATTTTAAGGAGTCTTCGTAATAAGGAGAATCCACAAAAGAAGTACTCGCGTCTATGCCGATAAATATGGTGTGTTTTATCATTCTTTGCTCTGTTCCGGTGCCCATCGTGCATCCCGAAAGGAACAGCATTGCTGCCACAGCCAGTATTTGTAAATTTTTTAAGTTTTTCATTTTTATCGCCTCCTATGCAAAAATTTATTTTGCAAACGCTCGGGAGTGCAGCAAAATATTACTCTTGCTTGCACCCGCTCAAGTCCAAGGCATAAGCCGAGGACAAGTGGTGCTATGCCTATTCTTTTTTCTTAAACAGGCCTGCCAGAAGGTCTTTCGTGTCCATCACATTTTCCATGCTTTTAAACGGCAGGTTAAAAAGTGTCTTTGCGCTCACCAGCACTATCACAATGTTTATTGCCGCTGCTATTATTTGAAACACCGGCAGAGATGCAGCCTCGAGAAATTTTTTGCCCGTGGCATCAAACCATTCCATGTTGTTCTTAAAAACGCTTATAAAATCCTCCCAGGTCTGCTGCAACACTTCTTTTTTGGTTTCAACCGGTTTTCCTTCACCGTTCATCTTCTGGCGAGATATCACGGCTATCAATGTCGGCGTGCCAAACCGCGCGAATAAAAACCACGTCATGCCCCTGATGCCTGTCCAAAGAAAGGCAGCCAGTACAAGCGTGGACACGAGACCCATCCTGACCTGTTCGCCTGTCTGCTGGGCTATCCACGGCGTAAGTGCATCTACCAGTTCCCTGTAGAGAAATACAACTTCAAAAAACAGCACAAACATTTCAACCAGCACCATCTGGATTATCTGTTCTGCCTTTTTGTTCTTTATTGCCTCAAACAAAACGTAGAGGCATGCAAAGCTTCCAGAAATAAGAAAAAACAAAAACAGCCACAAAAAAGGTATTATCAAGTGCTGCGATTCTATGCCTGTCACGTCGGCCAGCACCTCGCTTATAGTCGGCAGCAGGGTGTAAGTGAATATTATCGCTTCGAGCACGCACCATGCGATTGTTATTGTCACTGCAACCCATGGCACACCGCCCTGCGAATACCTGCGCGCTATTTCACCCGCTCCTTTAAACGGCAAAGTTATAAGACGCAGTATCCCTATCACAACCGCTCCTACGGTGAGCTTGATAAGCTCCCACGCCCACCCAAAACATAGAAAAATAAACCTTGCCGCACCGACCCAGTAGTTCCAGACTGATGTAAGTATATCCCACCACGCGAGTGCCATAGTTCCGATAAAACGTATTCTTCCCCCTCTGAAAAGTATTGTATAAACCGAGGCCATCGTGATCCACATCCCGACAATAAAAAGCAAAACAGGCAGCAGGATAATGATAATTTTCAGGAGCATAACAAAGATATTGCCCGGTACAAAAATAAAATCAAGCAATGCTTTTTGCACTCCAGGAATCCACGACAAAGGCAGGAGAAGTACTTTTGGGTCAATTGCAAATGTAATCTTGTTTGATACGTCTGCAGCTTGAGCTAAAGCTGTTACGGTTTGTTCTGTCATTTTGTTTTCCTCCTTTCATGTGGTTTTGATGTTCAAGTATCTATATCAAAGACCCGGAGTTTTGTCAAGCCGGGCATTGTTGCTTCTTTCCTTAAACTTAACTGCCCTTCTAACTCAAAATTCTTTTCAAGGAGGTCTTACTTTCAATTTCTGTTATAAGTATAGCATATAATTCCCAAAAGTCAAGCAAATAATTTCATTATTCAAAATTATTATTTCATATAATGAAATATTATGTGGATAATTACAAATAATTCTTAATAAGTCTTTCAAATAGAAAACCCTTCCCCTGAACAGGGGAAGGGTTGAATGGTGAGGGCTAATATTTTAACCCTCACCCGGGAGGGATGGATGTTACATTATTTCCATTGTCAACTCTATCGTGCCTGTGACCTTATCAAAAATAACTTTTGAGAAAAGGCTGTCAAGCACATCCTGTTTATACTCTTTGCCTTTATAGCTTAAAACTTTTACTTCCTTGACTTTTCCGTTTTCTACTTTCAGTTCAAACTCTATTCCGCTTAAATTCCATTGCTGCATAAAATTCTCAAGCTCTGCCTTGATTGCGCCGAACACTGCTTTTTCAGCCTCGTCAAGAGTATACCCTGAAGGTGTTTTGCCGTCACTTATGTAAATAGTATTTCCCGTGCTTTTTGTTCCCTGTTCATCAACTTCTTTTTCTTCAGCGCTTGACACTTCAACCGGTGCTTCAGCTTTTTTACAAGCTTTGCTGACAGTTCCCATGTTATAATATCCACGCGTCTGGCTAGCCGCAGGCAATGCTTCACTTAACATATTCTTTCCGCCTACAGCGTAATCACTTACTCCCTGTGGCAACGGTAACGGCTGCTTTACTGTCATGGTCTCGCCAGTTTGCCTTACGACTTTGTCAACTGCCACAAATGATGTGAATTCAGTCATGAGATGGTATTTTAATCCCAGGGCTGTTACCTCTTCTTTTGTATCCACGCCGACTTTTGCGTAATCAGCAAGCCTTGCTATTTTCTCGCGCGCCCAAAGATATTTTACTGCTTCGTTTTTGTTGTCTTCTTTGTAATCGCCTATGTTGATTGTTTTCTCAAAATTCCCGTTTGCAGTCCTTCCTGTTATTATTATCTTGCCTGACGCATTTTTGTATTTTCCCGATATCACAAGAGGTCTCTCTGCGAATAAGTCAGGCACAGATATTGGTTCCACATCATAAGCGTCGAATCCGTCGTATTTCACTTTTATATCGGTCAGGACCGGGCTTTTAATGTAATTTATAAACTTCTGCGCAGCCTGTTCGGCCTCTGACGGGTCTTCCACAACAAAAGGCTCGCCCTTGCCCACTCGCGCCATTCCTTCTATTATGTACCTGTTTACAGCCGTGCCTATTCCAAAGGCAAAAAAGTTTGCTTCGCCCATTTTATTTTCAATCAGGTCAAACACATCCTTTTCCACAGGCACATAGCCGTCTGTCAATGCCACTATTATTCGCGACATGCCTTTTTTCTTTGGCAAGGCAGAAGCTTTTGTAAAAGCGTCTATTATCTCAGTGCCGCCGCTTCCCTGTGCGTTTTCAATCATGGCTACTGCTTTTTTCCTGTTTGCCTCGGTAGCAGGCATTGGTTTTGAAAAAAGCACGTTTGACCCGCCCGAAAAGAACATTACATTGAAATAATCCTGCCCTCTTAGGTTTGACAATATGCTGCATACTGTCTTCTTTGATATTTCAAGTGGGAAACCATACATCGAGCCTGAAACGTCCATGATAAAAAGATATTCCCTCGGCGGTATCATGCTGGTTTCCACTTTGGCAGGCGGTTCAATCATGGTAAGAAAGTATTTTTCATCTTTATCCTGGTAAAGCAGGGTTCCTGTGTTAATCGCATCTCCTTCAAGCGAATAGTCCAGGATAAAATCCCTGTTCCCGCCGTTTTTCTCCTTTGCCGCAAGTGTAATTTTTACGTTATTTTTGTCTTCAAAATTCGTTTCAATTAGGTGAGACGTTGACCATACTTTGGCCACTGGAATGCCTGATTTTAAGCCCACTTTTAAACTGAATTCATACGGTGCCTGTTTGCCTTCATGTAAATACGGGTTTACTGTCCAGTTATCCTTGCCCTTTAAATCTGATTCTTTTGCCTCGCCTGTAAACCTGGGCCCTACCACAGTCGGGAACATAAATTCGTAAACTCCCGCGTCCGGTACAAGGCTTTCAGTATAAGACACAGTTACCTCTACTTTATCTCCCGGCATTATGTTTGCCACGCTCATCTGGAAAACATTTGGCCTTTTTTCCTCGAGCAATGACGCTGTCTGGCCTTTGTTCTTTGCGTCATTATAAATCTGCTGCGCTTCCTCTGTTTTATGTATGTCCGCCTCTATTATCCTTGTGCCTATCTGCATTTTCATCGCGTTTATTGCTGTCTTTGTGCCGAGCGGAAAAACATAAATTGCCTCTATTGTCTTTTTGCCGTCGTTCTTGTAGACCTGCTTTAATTCTGTCTGTGCCGTCATCCCTGCTATGCTGACGTCCGCCGATGTGGATAAAAGAGGAAAGCTCTCCACATCCCCGCTGCCCTGTACTGCAAAATAAGGCGATAAATTTTCCTTTCCTTTGTCTTTCTGGATAGAATAACCTGATACTGCAAGTAAAACCATTGCCAAAACCATCGCTCCCAAAACTTTTGCCTTTTTCATTTTTCGTCTCCTTAGAGTCCGTTGATTTTACCGAGCGTCGACAGCGAAGGTAAAATCTTACGGAGTCTTATACCCGCTCAAGTCCGAGGCTGCAGCCGAGGACAAGCGGTATTCTTTCTTTCACCCCACATGACACCAGTACCGCAAAAAAGTTCCATGAAAAATGAAAAAGCTGGATTATTTTTATTGGGATGTTGCAATATGATTTGGATAAATCTAGAGATTGGTTTTAAAAATAAAAATTCTTGTTATTGAACCTTCTGAAATTCAACTGGCAATGTAGTATTTTCAATTGCCTTGATGCAATACGGATAAGTGATTACCTGCGCTTCTATGGCGCCTTCTGCAGGGGTATTCTCCCTGTATTTCACTATAACCTTGTCCGCTGTTTTTTCAATTGAAATGATTTCTATAGAGTATCCTGCCGTTGGTTTCTCACCCATAAATAAGGCAACCAGCATATCACTGTTAAAATCCGTCATTTCTATATCAGGGTGGTCTGTTTTTATTGCGCTGTTGTTTGCAGTAAATTGCTGCCATGACGCCGAATCCTTGAATACCAGGTTGGAAGGTGTCGTCTGCCCGCTGTTTGTTCCTGCCCATTGTTTGCTTATCATACCCGCGACTGGAATATTTGCCTGTTTTAATTGCAGCGGCGCTGCTTTTGGTTTTGACATCGTTTCTATTTGTCCGGAAGCAGCTTCTTCTTTTGACGTAATGTCCGCGGCCTGCTGGGTTTCAGCCTTTTTTGATTTAAGTTTTGCTTCTCCATAATTTGCGCCTGCCAAAGTTTTGCTTTTATCCAGTTCAATGCTTGCCTCAGTTTCCACTTTTTCTTCAGGCGCCATTGCAGGCGGCAGCTGCGCAAGGCTTCTTGTCTTAGCCATTGGTTTCTTGGCTGCGATTTTGGCTTCATCTTTATTATACATGGCTGCTTTTGCCGGTTCTGTGTTTTTTGACCCTGTTGCCTGCTCCTCGGACCAGCCTGCCTCTTTAGCAGGGACGCTTTGCTTTGTGGATATGCTGCTGAAATTATTTGTTTCTTTCAGCGTGTATCTTGTCATGACAACGACAAAAACAAGCGCAGCTGCTGCGGCAAGCCCTTTCATATATATGTTGAAATTAAAAGCACGTCGCGGCTCTTTCCCTTCTGCTATATCAAGCTTCGCGCTCAGGCGGCTCAAGTATCCGGCCGGAAGCGGCTTATCTTTTACTTCGTGAAGGGCACTCAATGCTTTTTTTGTTTCTTCAAGCAATTTTTTGCATTTCTCGCACTCGTTTATATGCTTTTCGAATTCTGCCATTTCTTTGCCTGGCATCATGCCGTCTATGTAAGCTGAAATTTGCTCATTTATATGTTTTGCCATTTTTATACCTCTAAATATTTGCTTAGTTTTTCACGCAGGGATTCCCTTGCGCGGGCTATGCGCGATTTTACCGTGCCCAGAGGCGTTTCCATGATTTCAGATATCTCCTCGTAACTTTTTTCCTGCATATCGCACAAAACTATCATTATCCTTGCTTCTTCGTTTATTTCCGACAGTGCCTTTTCTATGATTTCAGACCTATTTTTTTTGTCAAAGTCTATTGCCGGATCCTGCCCTTTATCCGCGATTTCTTTTTTTATCCCGCCGTCTTCTGTTTCCCTTTCCTCCTCAAGCGAGTCATGCTTGCTGTACAGCCTGCGTTTATCATGCCTGACCGTGCCTTTCCATTCATTGACTGTTATCCTGTAAATCCATCCCGCAAAAGGGCATTTATGCTCAAACCTTGATATGCTTTTATAGGCGTTGATAAAAGCTCCCTGCGAAATGTCTTCGGCAGTAGTCGGGTTGCCGCACAGGCGCAGCGCGAGGTTATAAACCTTTTGCGCGCAGGACTTGACAAGCGTTTCAAAAGCGCGCCTGTCGCCGTTTTTTGCCTTTTCCACAAGCTGTTTTTCCTTGTCGTCTATTTCCGCCAAAATTTTTCTCCCTTTATTGACGCCGAATATTTATAATAGTTCCCTATATTTATTCTGATTTTATTGCCCAACCCACTCCAGCAAATTACTCATTACTCGAATAATTTCTTTTTTTCTTCCGCGAATTCATCTTTTCCGCAGGCAAGCACAGCGGTTATAGGAGCGACCTTTTTAACCTCTTCCACCATTTTGCCCGATATATCCTGAATATCCCACTGCGCGTGTTTGTCCATGCGAAGCCTTGCTATATGGTATATTTCACGTAAATCCGCGTTTATTATAATCCTGCGCCTGTGGCTGTTTGTCAATATGTAATCCGCCGCATATTTCTGTGATTTTTTCAGCTTTTTATATGTTTTTTCCGTCTCGTCAATTATTTTATTGAATACGCCTGTTTGTTTTGTTTCTGTAATCGAGGGCGGCACAGTGACGCCGAGCGCAGGGTCATACTGTTGTTTTAGTATTGTCATCATCCTGTGACGTTTCATCTGAGCGAACGCGCTCGAGCTTAAAATTACCTCAAAAACAAAATTAACCATTTCAAATTCCCTGAACAAAGAATCATATTCGTTTAAATCAGCGAATAACGTCCTTACAAAATCAGTTTGTCCTTTTTTGCCGAGCTTTTTTGCGGTTTTCAGGCATGTTAAGTAATCCTTGCCTGTCGCCGTGCTTATCAGTGCGGCTATTATTTTCGTATCAGCGTCTTCCGTATTATAAACAAGTTTAACTTCCTGAATTTTTTTAATTGATTTGGAACTTGGGATTCTTGGTATTTTTTTCATTGCCTTTGCAATTGTATTTTTTCCTGTTGCAAGCAGGCCGTCAGACACTTCAAACCCGAACTGCTTTTTGAAAGTTTCCGGGTCAGAAAGTATTATTAGCGACGGCACTATGGTTTTGGCGCTGTCAAAAAATTTCTGCCCAAGCTCCCTTGACTCAGCCAAAGGATTGTATTTAAGCTTTCTTATTATATATTCAAGGTTGCGGGAATTTGTCGAAAACCCAAGCTGGCATTCTGTTGCCATTGACAGCACATAGCGCGCGTCTTCCTTTGCCCAACCCTCGACAGTATTTTGCCCTCCTTTAGTGGAAAGCATATCTGCGTGGATTTTTTTCTGGTATTCGTACAGTATGGGGAATAATTTCTTATATGCCTCGACCTGTTTTGCAACTGTTTCCTGGAAAACAGCCTTTTCCTGTTCGTTGAATTCGGCGGGTGTGACATAATCCCCCTGTAAAGTAATATATCTTTGTGATTTTTCAGTATAGGCAGACAACCTTGATTCTTCCAGCGCTTCAACAGCCAGCCGTGATAAGCCGAGAATATCGAAATTTAACAACGCATGCTCAGCTACGGAATGATGCCCCATTTTAAATACAATGTTTTCATTTGACTTGCGGGCCTTATCCAGCTCTTCCCTTGCGTCAGCGCGCAGCTCGGTTACTGGCCTTGGATCACGGCTGATGCGCGCATATGCGGCTGAAATGGTCTCAGGCGTAATGTTGTTTTTCCCGTCCCATCCCGATGTTTTCAGCTTTTCCAGCACGTCAGTATCTACATTATAACCCGCAAGCTTAACAATTAACATTTTACTCCTTTTCTATCTGTAGAGACACGCCATGGAGTCTGTCTCAAAACTCTTTTAAACGCCTTGCATTGCCTACACTTATCGCGTTTTTTAGCCCCTATCTTTATTATTTCTCTTCTTTTCGATTTGTGGTTCTTTTCTTGTCAGGTTGCGAACCTTAATTTAACCTTACCTTCCCTCCACAAGGCATACATTGTCTTTATGTTATGGGCGGCGCATATAAAAGACCATTGTGTTTTTACGCTTTCGATTCCTCTAACACTAAATCTTGTAAAACCAAGTACGTTTTTTATACGTCCCAATAATGGCTCAACTATTGTTTTTCTCTTTCGAAGCTGTTCTTTCCAGTTATTGACCCTAGCTTCTTCTCTGTATATTGACACTATCTCCTCATACTCATGCTTATTTGCTTCTATTATCCTTCCGGATTTTACCTTGCTGCATTCGTATTTATAAATACAATCCCTATGATCCCCGCATCGGTATATCATTGTCTCTTTTCCGTTTTTCTTCTTCCTTATACTGGTATATTCAAGCCTGCCATTTTTAGGACATACATATTCGTTTTTTTCTTTGTCGTATTTAAAATGCGCTTTGCCATACGGCCTATCGCTGTCATCCTCCGGCAAGTTAACAATTATATTCCTTTTTTCTTCTTTGGCTTTTGCCAGTTCTTCCGGTGAATAATACCCTCCATCCGCAAGCGTTACTCCTGATTTTTGTCCGGTATTCGACTCTGCTTTTTCTATCATATCATTCAGCATGTGAGCATCCGATTCCTTGTTTGTCACATTCTCTGCCACAATTATCTGTTTCTTTGCGTCCACAACAACCTGTGAGTTATATGCCTGTTGCAGTCCTTTACCTCTTGTCATCATGAACCGGCTGTCTCTATCTGTGGGGTTTTCAGTTGTTTTTCCTTCACTTTTCATACGTTCTATATGTTCTCTTATTACCTGACGCAGTTTCTCCTTTTCCTGCAATTCTTTTGGCATTCCGCACTTACTTTTGCCCTCTTCATCGTCTTGTTCGTCATTTTTCTCAATTTCCACCATTATTTTGTCTATTTCTCTGTCTAATTCTTGTATTTTTTTATTCATGTCTTTTATTGTTTTGGTCTTTTCCTTATTTACATCTGCCTGTATTTTTGTGCCGTCCACGGCTTGAATTTCAAAACCAACCAAATTGTTGTTTGTTGCCACACGCACCGTCTCCTTCAGTAAAACCCTTATCTGCTCTTTATTTCCTTTAAAAAATCTCCATAGCGTATTATGGTCGGGATGATTATTCCCGGTTATCCATATCATCCCCATTGAATCGTAAGTCATTTTTTCAACTTTTCTGCTGCTCTTTTTTCCTTCCAGTATGCCGTACATCCATGCCCCAAGTAAAAGATCTACAAAATATCCCGGTCTTCCGGTTTCTTCTTCCATTTTAAAACCCATCTCTTCAAGCGGTAATTCTTCTACGAATTCTACGACAAATCGAGCTAAATGATCTTTTGAAACCCAATCTTCTATTGCCGGTGGCAGTAGATACATTTGATTTCTATCGGCTCTTATCGTTGGCATTTGGTTTCTCCTTCGCTAAATTTTGAAACCATTATACCATTTATGTCAAAGAATTAAGAGGCTTTTGAGACAGACTCCATGGCGTGTCTCTACTTTAATTCAATCACAGAGTATGCGTATTTTATCACGATATTTTCGGAAAGCAAGACGAAAAGGAAAGGATAAAAAGATTTGCAATTAAGCGTGGATCATTGTCAGCAGCATTTTAAACTTCTTAATTGCTTTTAACGCGTGCGGCATTTTTGCCGGCAGGATTATTATTTCGCCTTCATACGCTGAAACCTTTTTCCCACCTATTGTTATTTCAGCCTCACCCTCGATTATTTGCATAAAAGCATCAAAAGGTGCGGTATGCTCACTTAACCCCTGGCTTTTATCAAAGGCAAATAAAGTTATGGCACCTGCCTTTTTATCAATAAATGTTTTGCTTACAATTGATTTCGGGGAATATTTAATACTTTCTTTTAAATTCTTTGCCTTGTTTGCCATACTATCCTCCGCATTTTAATAATATGCATCTTTAAAAAACAAATTGGATACCCGGGGTTTGTCCACAGGTATCCAATTTTAATTTACGTCCAATATAAAATATTTCTTATCACCAGCCCATTACGCTTTTTATTTGCGGTACTATTTGGTTTACGACTTTTGTATGACCTCCATCATTCGGATGCGTGGATCCGTCAGCGTAATCGGATGTAGAAAGCAGCGGTACTCCGGAAGTATTAACCTGCAGATAATGAACATTTGAAGTTGTCGGATAAGAATCAACCATGGTCTGTATGTATGTCTTCCCAGTGTAGTCATATCCGTCATACTGCATGCACCATCCCGGAATTGGTTCCATGCAAAAAATTGTTGCGTTTGGATAAACCGTCCTGGCGTAATTTATAAAAGTTGTGTACGCAGCCTCGTATGCTGCTGTGATAGTGCTGCCTGCCGGCATAATCCACTGTCCGTTTGTGTCATTGGCTCCCAGCGCAATTACCACTGCATCGGGCTGCCATGTATTGAAATCCCACTGCGGGTAGGCAAAGTGGTACAATGTCTGTTTATAATAATCCGGCATGTGCAACTGGTTCGGCGGCCATGATTCGTTCCAGTTATGATACACACCAATCCCTCCCCTGCCAATATTGCTCCATTCCGCGTTTAACTGCAAAGCTGTCTGCGGGCCAAATGCCGTATATCCGTTTTCATCAAGATTTGTATTAACTACGCTGGTTCCACAAACCGTGCATTCATCGTCTGTACCTACTGAAATTGAATCTCCTATGAATTCTATTTTTCTTGAAGGCCTCGGAGACGGCGCATTCAGCGTAAATGTCCCGCCGTTTACCGCCGTGAAACCCCAAAAGTTGGTGCTGGCGTCAATGTCGCTCCCGACAGCGGCCTGGCAGTCTGTCCTGCGCATGAATGTAAGCGTATGCGCTGTATTGGACAGCCCGCTTGCAAGGGCGTAAGCAGTGCTTGTGCTTGCCAGCATCTGCACAAACGGCCCGCCGTCTATACTGTACTGGTAATTATTTTGAGCGCTTGGATCCCACATATTAATACCCACGCTGGTTCCTGTAAAATTTGCCATTATGTAAACATTACCCCAGTCAGCCCTGTAATTTGTCGGGTCTGATTTATCCCACCGCCCAAAGTACTGGATTCTTGGGTCATCAGGACTGTTTGGTATGGCCATTGTGGCTGTCTGGGTTGGTGTGTTTGTTGGTGTTGTTGGCCCAGGTGTATTTGAAGGTATTGGAGTGTTTGAAGCTGTTGTTACTGGAGCTGTATCAAGCTCAACAGCGTCAAGATAAAGGTTTCCTGCAAATACGCCGCTGCTCATTTGTATACCTAACTTCTTTACGTTTGTCAAATCCCCGCCCGTGGCTGTTTCTGTTATTGAATAATACAATACATTCCATTTGCCCGGGGTATAATTTAACCAGTTTCCCTGCTGCCATACGTAACCGGTTCCTGTTTGAATATAAATTGCACCGCCTCCTGAAGGGAATCCTGACGGCACGTACATCCTTGCTACAACCATTTTCCCTGTAAAATTCGTCACTAACGGAGGCTGGACGACAAGGCTTCCGCTGGTTGCGCTTGAAGTAAAATTACATTCCACGGCAAGTGAATGAGTACCGTAATATGCTATATATGTCGAGTTTGCAGTGCCAGTAATGCCGCCTGACCCTGTCCATCCCATTGTGCCCAAAGTTGGAGTCTCAAAGCCGTACAAAGTATTATCCGGAATTGTCGCTGTAAAAGTAGGCGTTGGTCCTGAAGGTGTAAATGTTTGAGTAGGCGGTGATGGCGCCGTTGGTGATGCCACTGGCGGCCTCTTTCTCGCGCAGCCAATAACAATAATTAAAGTTAGGCATAAAACAATAACAGCCCAAATAACAATTTTTTTCTTCATGATTTTTACCTCACATTATTAGATTTTTGTCCCTATATATATTAACGGTACTATGTAATATATACTATTCGAAAACGTTTTTGTCAATATATTTTAGACATACAGCAAATAGACATTTATTTAAATTTTAAATGAAACCCCTATCCCTATTGAGTTTGATGCCGGGTCAAGCAGCCATGCTGTTGTCATTGTAAGAAAATCATACCAGAAATGGCCTGCCACTGCCTTTTCAATCTTATAATTATCATCCTGTACTTCATGCCCCAATGCCAAACCTGCAAGCGTAGTAAACACAACAGTACTAAGTGGATTGCCCAGTCCCGGATTTAAAGCGTGTGCCGCTCCAAAAGTGAAAGCTGTAATTACAAGCCCGGTTTCCTTGCCGAATTCATAATCAAGTACAGGCATAATAATGCCCCTGAATGCCATTTCTTCTGATACGCCCGCGCCATAGCTTGTCATCAAGGACATGCTCTCATAATATAAAGTCCCCTGGTCCCTGCTCATATTATTTCCCATGGCATGAACCCTGAATATATCGCTAAATGTTTTTGTGCCGCTGATATGCGTGCTCGCGCCGTCAAGTATGCCGAGACCTGCCATTAAGAATACAAACGGCGAGCATACGACCTCCGGTTTAAACGGCGCTTTTAATAGTTCGGTATAAGGGGCGGCATCATAATTAAAATTTTTTCTGTTTTCCTCAGCCCGCTCCTTTAATTCAGCGTTTTCCTTTTGCAAGTAGCTCCATTTATCTATTATATAAAGCTGGCCGGCAAAAAGCAGCGGCAGGTTCCACTCAGACGTGCTTTGATCCAGCCTGCCATTTATTGCTATACCCGTAGCCAGGGCTGATACTTCGCCGGCGGCAAATATGCTGCCTGTAAGAATATCGCCTTCATAAAAATGCGTGCTTCCGGGCAAGATATAAATAAGGTAAGGCATATCCCCTGCTTTGACATTTATAGCGGCAGATGTAAAAAACATGATGATCAGAATAAAAAATGTCTTTGTTTTTGTTCTCACAATTATATCCTGCACCCGCCATGGCTATTGATATGCAAATTAATTTTGAATAGTTATATCACGTATTATTTTTTCTTTTTTGTGGATTTTTTCTTTTCTTTCAGCATTGCTTTTGCTTCTTTTACAATATGTTTTTCCGTCAGCCCGTATTTTTCATAAAGCGCCTCGGGAGTGCCCGACTCTGCGAATTCATCCTTTAAGCCTATCCTTCTCAATAATACCGGATATTTTGATGTCAGGACTTCGCTAACCGCCGAACCCAGCCCTCCTATAATGTTGTGCTCTTCTATCGTTATTATTTTACCGGTTGTCCGCGCCGAATTAACGATTGTCTTCTCGTCAATCGGCTTTATCGTAGGCATGTGCAGAACTTCTGCCTTGATTCCTTCTTTTGCAAGCATTTTACCTGCTGTCACCGCCTGAAAAAGCATCACTCCTGTGCTTATTATTGTTATGTCTTTGCCTTTTTGCATTACATGGGCTTTGCCGAACTCAAATTTATATTTATCGTCAAATAGCACTTCACTGTTCATTCTGGCAAGGCGCACATATACCGGAGAATCATAATACTGTGCCAGATACTCGATTAATTTTTCAGTTTCAATAGAATCAGCAGGAGCCACGACTTTCATATTCGGCAGTGCACGCATAATTGCCATGTCCTCGCACGCCTGATGCGTGGGTCCGTCTTCACCCACTGAAATGCCCGAATGCGTGACGACTATCTTTACCGGCAGTTTCGGGTAACAGATTGAATTTCTTATCTGCTCCCACGGCCTTCCAGAACCGAACATCGCGAAAGTCGAGGCAAAAGGGTTCATGCCCATTGCTGCAAATCCCGCAGCCGTACCCATCATGTCCTGCTCCGCAATGCCCATGTCGAAAAATCTGTCGGGAAATTTCTTGCCAAAACGCAGGGTCTGGGTCGACTTGGCGAGGTCAGCGTCAAGCACGACTATATTTTTGTTTTTTTCTCCCAGGCGCGCTAAAGTATCGCCGTAAGTATTTCTCATTGATGTCTTCATTTTTTGCAGCTCCTTAATTCCTTCAACGCGCGGTCGCATTCTTCTTCTGTAGGCGCGACCCCATGGTACTCGACTTTCCTTTCCATAAACGATATGCCTTTGCCCTTGACTGTCCTTGCTATTATTATTGTCGGCATACCCTTAACTTTCGCGGCATCGTTGAACGCCTCCACTATGGCCTCGTAATTGTGCCCGTCTATTTCTATAACATTCCAGTTAAACGCCCTCCATTTATCAACGACAGGCTCCAATCCTGCTTTTACTTCTCCTATGCTGCCGTCTATCTGCAGGCCGTTATAATCAAGTATAGCGCAGACATTGTCAAGGTGCCTTGTGGCTGACGTCATTGCCGCCTCCCATACCTGGCCCTCCTGGATTTCGCCGTCTCCGAGCATTACATAAATCCTTGAATCAAGTCCTTTTAACCTTGCGGCAAGCGCCATGCCGTTTGCTATTGAAAGCCCCTGCCCTAGCGAGCCCGTAGTCATGTCAACGCCCGGTGTTTTTCTCATATCCGGATGCCCTGACAGGTCCTCGTCGATTTTTCTTAATTTGCTGAGCTTATCTTCAGGGAAAAATCCTGCCTCCACCAGTGCCGCGTAAAGCGCGGGCGCTGCATGGCCTTTTGAGAGTACAAACCTGTCCCTGTTTTCCCATTTTGGATTTTTCGGGTCAATGCGCATAACGTGTAAATATAATGCCGCAATTATGTCCACTGCCGACAGCGACCCCCCCAAATGGCCTGACTTGGCTGCACCGAGCATTTTAATAATATTTTCCCTCATTTTGTGCGCTTTACTTTCCAGGTTTATTATTATTTCGTTGTAATCCCTGTAAAATCCCCCGCATTTTTTGCGTTCTTTTAGAAAGACGTCGAGTTCCTCTTTTGTCGCCAGGCTTTCCTGCGCACCTATCTGCCGGGTCACAAGCGCGCCTGCAGCGTTGCCGTAATCAATGGCGTCTATTACGAATTTTCCATCCGCAATGGCGACTGCCACAGCCCCGACAAATGCGTCGCCTCCGCCTACGGTATCTTTTACTTCAATACCGTAACCATGGAACACCGTAGCCCCGTGCTCGTTTACAAGCAATGTGCCTTCCCTGCCCATTGTTATGATAACGTGGTTTACACCAAGTTTCCTTAATTCCCTTGCCGACTGCGTGCCGGTTTCCATATGCGAGATTACCCTGTCCGTCAGGTATCCGCCTTCCCTCTCGTTCATTATCACTATATCCATGCCGCGCAGGACCTCTTTTATCTCATGCACTTTCTTGTCCCCTGCCGAACCGATATTAAGCACGGTCTTTACTTTGTTCTCTTTTGCTATTTCAATTGCTTTTTTTGCAGCATCAACAGGAATCTCCGTGCAGATAACTACCACTTTTGATTTTTTTATTGCCTCGGACGCGCGTTCGACATCTTCCGGTGTCAACGCATTGTTTGCGCCCATATAAAGCGTCACTTTATTCCCTTTATTTCCCGTGGTGTTCACAAGCGCCACGCCGGTTATAAGGTTGTTGTCTTCTAAAAAATAATCAAGGTTGATATTCGGATTGTTTAAATTTTTCATGGTTATATCAGGCAACGGGTCTTTGCCTTTTTTTGCAACGAAATAAACCTTCTTGCCGAGCCGTGCAATAGCCACTGCCTGGTTCGCGCCTTTACCGCCCGGCAGGAAAAATATATTATCACCGGCTACTGTTTCTCCCCGTTCCGGCATCTTTGGTGTCTTTACAATGACGTCAAGGTTTATGCTGCCTATGACTGTAATCGCGTCCTGCTCCATTCAAAATCCTCCGAATATTTTTGCGTCTTGTAAAACATGAAATTAACCCAAGATATTTTTGAATTAAAAGCGGGATTATTATACAGATTTTTTTAGATTTTTTCTATGACTTTTTTAAGTAAATTTATATATTTTTTTAAAATTGCTTTTGTAGATTTTGCGGTCTTTGCTTCCGCGTAAATATGAAAAACCGGCCTGTCGTTATCGGGTATAATAAGAGCCCTGCCGCCTTTTTCCTTGAATTGAATACCCTCTATATCGTCGCCACCGGCTTTTCTAATTGTGATAAGCTGCTTCATTACCGCGCCCCTTATTTCCATGGCAATAGGCATTTCTTCTGTTAATTTTGTGTAATCCGGTATTTCATCAACTATTTTCGACAAAGGTTTGTCGTAATACGCGAGCAGCTCGAGGAATTTGACCGTGGACATCATGGCGTCAAAAGACGGTTCAAACTCCGAAAATATATACCCGCCCTTTTCCTCAGCCACAAAATCCGCCTGTTTGGTATCAGCAGCTTTCATCATTGCCCTGTATGTTGTGCCCACCCTAATAACGCTGCCTCCAAGCTTATTTACCATTTCCTCAATTTTATTCGTAACATTCACCGGCACAGCTATAACGGCTTTCTTGTTTTTATTTAAAAATAATTTGCTCATGACCATAAGCGCGTGGTCGTTTAAAAGCGCCCTGCCCCTGTCATCCACTATAGATATTTTCTGGCATCCGGCGTCTATCATTATCCCTGCCGAAGCTTTCAGCGTCTTGACCATTTCCGAAAGCTTTAAGAGTTCCTCTTTTGTCTTTTCGGGTGACCGTGTCAGCCTGCTCTCATCCGTATGCGCATTTAGCGCTATTACCTCGCAGTTCAACTCCCCTAGTATCGAAGGAAATATATTCACCGCGCTCGAGTATGAGTAATCAATGATAATCTTAAATTTTTTTTCCTTTATCTTTTCTTTATCAACCGCCCGCATAAATCCTTCCCTGTAATATTCAAGCGCGCGCGGAGGATAAAGGACGACTCCCACCTTGTCGTTTTCAACCCTCCTGTATTCCTCCCTGAAAAAAGAAGACTCGATTGATTTTTCCCAGGAAAAGGATATGTCAAGCCCTTCGCTGTCGAAAAATTTTATATCCAGCATCTTCTCGTCATACGGGGATTTCCTGATATGAAACCCCGGGACTTTTAAGGATTTACCGACATATTTTGTCACGGACAATGGCATAATCCTCATGTCGTAAATATTAACCCCTGCCGAAAGGATGCCGGACATAATACTGCGCTCAATCATAAACGAGCTTCTGTGATAATCCCTGCTAACAAGTACATAGCTGTCTTTTGGCAGGGCAGACGCATAAGCTGCCCCTATTTTCGCGCCTATTTCCGGCGTAAGTTCCTTGTTTGCCACGGCTGTTATGCCGTAAACGTCAAAAATGTGGTTACTCCACCTCTCGCCCCATATAAGCGACGAGGAAACTGTCGAAAAATCATCGACCGTTTTATTCGGCCAAAGTTTTACCTCTGGTTTTATTATTGTCTCCTTGCCAATAAAACAATTGTCCGATATTACCGCGCCGACACCGATATAAGCTTTCCACCTGATCTTATTGCCCGTACCGAGAACCGCTTCCTTTATGTCGACTTCCTTTTCTATGACGTTTTTATCCCAAATTATTGACTTTACTATTTTTGCGCCGCTGTCTATATAACAGCCGTCGCCTATAACCGAGTTCGCTATTTCCACGCCTTCTTCTATGGTGCAGTTGTCGCCTATTACAACCGACTCCTTTAATACTGCCGAAGGGTCGATTTTTACATTATGCCCGATCCATATATCCCGCCCTATATTTCCCTTTCTCTCGCCTTTTATTTCACATTCAATTTCTCCGTTTAAAATATCCTCATGCGTATGCCTGTATTCGGCAAGTGTACCTATATCCCTCCAGTAGCCTGTTGCAATATGCCCGAATAGTTTTTCTTTTTTTTCAACAAGATCCGGGAATAAATTTTTGCTTGTGTCGTAGCTGGTATCTTTTGGTATATAATTGAATATCTGCGGGTCAAAAACAAATATTCCTGCATTTACAGTATCCGAAAAAACCTCGCCCCATGATGGTTTCTCAAGCATTTTTTTGATTCTCCCGTCAGAATCGGCTATTACGATGCCGTAGCGCAAAGGGTCTTTTACATGCGTCAAAAGCATGGTAGCAATTGCGCGCTTTTTATTATGAAACTCCATTGCCTCGGTTAAATTAAAATTCGTAAGTACATCCCCTGAAATAACAAGGAACTGGTCAGACTTTAGCTGGTTGGCTGCCTGGCCCAGGCAGCCTGCCGTGCCAAGGTCCCTGTCTGACGTGACATATTTTATTTTTACGCCGTATTTGGAACCGTCGCGTAAATGCGACATTATTACCTCGGGCTGAAAATAAAGCATTATTGTTATATCTTTTAAATTGTGCTTTTTCAATAAACCGATTGTATGTTCAATTATCGGGATATTCATGATAGGTACCATGGGTTTGGGGATATTTACTGTAAGCGGTCTTAACCGTGTACCAAAACCGCCGGCAAGTATTACTGCTTTCATGCACTCCTCCGTTTTTTACTGTTCTGCAACTGCAATATTTTGTTTTAAATCGTATTTTGTATTATATATGAATTTAAAGGTGATGTCAATTTTTTCGGCAGGATAGTTGTGTTTTCAGAAGTTCATGCATTTAGAATTTTACTGGCCTAAAAACATTTCCACTTTTTCAAGATTATCATAAATTTCAGGAAGTTTTGCGCAATCCCCCGATTTCGCGTTTTCTATGGCGCTCCGAAGTAGTTTCTCCGCAGCAGTATCTTTAAAAGGCTCAATGACCGTAAGGGTGGAAACTACCCTTAGCATTCCCTTATCTTGCCTTTCTTTAAATTCCTTATCCATATCTTCGTCTGAATATTCACTTTGAGTTTTATTATTGTTATTATAATTATCCCTATAGATAGAAAGCCATGTATCTAAAACTTCAATAAAGTCTTCTGAAGTCACTGCTTTCACCTCTCCATCCTGCGATTGTAATTTAAATAATATTGAACCTTCTATTTAAATTATAGCATAAAATTGAAAAAAGTCAATATATAGTATATACATTTGTTTACTTAACAACATTAATATCCCTGAAGTTTATATTATTTGTCAAATAAATAGTTGTTATTTATCATTTTATTGCAGTATTTTTCATTAATAAATTTATATGCTGATATAGTTATACTACTTATATATACATTGCTAATTTTACTTGAAAAAACCACATAAATATGTTACAATATATCTAACAAATAAATATAATATAGGGATACTTCCATGAAAATTTTAGGCTATGAAGATGTTTTTAATTCACAAACATGGGAAGAAATACAGACACAAATGGCCCAGCTACTTTGTATCGGCATACGTGTTGTCTCCGAAGACGGCAAGGTAAGCATTGAGCATGACTCATTAAAACCAGTTTGCTATTTATTTAAAGACTGTGAAAAAAACAAAAAAGCCTGCAAAGAATTCCATGACAATTACAAAGCCTCGGGCAACGATGTCCAACTGTGCCCGGGAATGATATACTGGTACAGCATGGAAACCGAATTTTTTTATAAAACTTTCAACCTCATAATCACCGCGCTTTCCGACAGAATCAATGATGACTTTGTGCGGCAATTGTCCGCTGATACCGGGATAGACACTGCCACAGTAAAATCTGTTTATTCTTCCCTCCCCTCGTATTCCGCTGAAAAAATAAAAGGATGGGCAAATTTTATAAAAATAATGTTCTCCAAAGTAATGGAACCGGCGATGCAGACAAGCATAATGTATCTGGCTGAAAAAGAAAAAGAAGAGGAAATAAACAAACTAAAGAACCTGATGCATTCAAGCGCTGCAATAAACTCCACCAAAGACCTGCACCAGCTTCTTAGGATTATAGATGAAAGCACGGAAAAACTGATCAATGCTGAAAAAAGCATAATTTTCCTGGCAGACCATGATATAGGCGAATTATACTATAACAGTGCAGGCACTGACAGGGATTCAATTGTTAAAACTACGCACATAAAAATAGGCGAAGGAATCATGGGCACGGTCGTTCAAACCGGCATCTCCCTTATTGTAAACGAACTGGATAAAGAACCGCGTTTTATCGAAGCCGAACAGTTAAACGGCCTTGAAATAAAATCACTTATCTGTGTGCCTCTCAAAACAAGCGCAGGCATCATAGGCGTGATTAAAGCCGTAAACCAGGTTGACAGGAGTGGATTTTCATCAAACGACGTGGCTTTTTTGGAAGCGCTTGCGGCGCAGGCATCCATAGCAATAGAAAACGCCATTATATATGAAAACATGGAGGATGCCGCCTTTAAGCTGAACTACCAGCTAAAAAAAGCCAACTTAAATCTCGAGCTTGAAAAGCGCATGATAGAATCAATAATAAAAAACATGGAAGACGCGGTTATCGCAATAAACAGAAACAGCAGGATAATTTTCCTTAATAAAAAAGCGGAAAAAATATTTCATTTAAAAGCCAAGGATGTTATTAATGCACCCGTCGAGTATCATATAAAAAAATCTGACATAATCGGCGGCTTTCTTAAATCCGTCGAGACAAAATCCACCATAAAAATGGAATTTGTAATGCCTTTAAGCGAAGAAGACCATGTTTTTGCCGCCGTGTTCGCGTCAATTATAGACGAGGAAGAAACATTTGCCGGCAGTGTTGCTGTTTTCAGGGACATAACTGAAGTTAAAAAGCTTGACAACCTAAAAACCGAGTTTTTGAATATGATCGCGCACGAACTCAGGACTCCGCTCACCCCTATAATGGCTTATACGCAGCTACTGCTCATTAAGACCCTCACAGAAGAAAAAGTAAAAAAATACGCCACCTTGATGTTCCGCGAAACCCAGAGAATGGGTAACATGCTAAACGACCTGCTTGACCTTTCAAGGATAGAAAGCGGCAAGGGATTAATTATGAATATAATCCCCACGGATTTAAAGCAGCTTGCTGAAAATGTCTACACTACTTTTAAGGATTCCTCGCCGAAGCACACAATATTGCTGGATGCCCCGGAAAATCTTTTGGTAAATGCCGACAGGGATAAAATGACCCAGGTATTGATAAACCTTCTTTCAAATGCCATGAAATACTCGCCCGACGGCGGTGAAATTAAAATAAGCCTGTATGACGGCGACGGCAACGCTTATATTTCCGTAAAAGATTCCGGCATCGGCATACCCGAGGACCTCATACCGAATTTATTTGAAAAATTTTACAGGGTCCAGGATAAAAAAGTAAATAAAATACAGGGTACGGGCCTGGGACTTACAATAGTAAAAAAAATCATGGAATACCATAAAGGCGGCATAAAGGTTGAAAGCACGGAAGGCAAAGGCTCCACTTTCACGGTTTATATGCCAAAATAAAAACGGAGGTGTTTATGTTAAAGACCAGAGGGACAGTACTTGTAGTTGATGATGAGCCCGGGATTGTATCGGCGCTCGTTGACACGCTTGAAGACGATTATACTGTTTTGACCGCGACAAACGGCAGGGAGGCTCTTGAAGTAATTGAAAAAACCCCGCCGCAACTTATTCTTCTGGATATTCAGATGCCTGAAATGGATGGGCTTCAGGTTATTG
Organism: uncultured bacterium; assembly: GCA_963845185.1. GTDB lineage: Bacteria > Oederibacteriota > PGYV01 > PGYV01 > CAWJRG01 > CAWJRG01. The sequence goes on from CAWJRG010000001.1 coordinate 205,287, forward strand.
AGGAAATAAAAATACGCCATCTCAATATCAAAATCCCCGTAATTTTGCTTACCGCAAAAGGCCAGATACAGGATGTGGAAAAAGGCTTAAAAGCAGGCGCTTATGCCTATATTGTCAAGCCTTTCCTGCCGGTAAGATTAATAGAGGAAGTCAACGAGGCTTTTGATAAACTCGAGATAAGAAAGCATATGAAAAAACCGAAGTAACTATATTATTGATTTTAGAGTATATAGGGTGTTGATTGATTTTCCTTGTTTTTATTGCTATTTTTTCACTCAACACTCGGCACTCAACACTCAGCACTTTTTTATCTAGTCCATCGGCCCCGGAGGTTTTATACTGACTCTCCTGCCTTTTAAAACAAGTCGGTCCTGAAGGAATAGCTTTACCGCTTCCTTATACAGTTCATGCTCAAGCACAAGGACTTTTTTCTGCAGGGTTTCAGGAGTATCATCGTCTGCCACCGCAACGCTTTTCTGAAGAATTATAGGCCCGGTGTCCGCTTCATAATCCACAAAATGCACGGTAGCGCCTGTTACCTTGGCCCCGTGCTCGATTACCGACTGGTGCACTTTTAAACCGTAATAACCTTTGCCCCCGAAAGAAGGCAAAAGCGCCGGGTGAATGTTTATTATCCTGCCGCTGAAATTGTCTATGAATGCTTTGGTCAGGATTTTCATGTATCCGGCAAGGCACACCAGGCAAACTCCGAATTCGTTCATTTTCTGCGCCAGGTATGTATCGTATTCTTCCGGCGTCTTGAATGCCGCAGGGTCAAGATAAAGTGTCTTTATGCCGTGTTTTATTGCACGCTTAAGGGCATAAGCGTCCTTTTTATTGCTGAATACCACTTCTATAAGGCCGTCCTTTATATACTTTGATTCTACAGCGTCAATCAATGCCTGGAGGTTTGTGCCTCCGCCCGACGCGAACACCGCGAACTTTTTCATTATTACTTTACCTCATTTTATCAATTTTTAATTTGATACTTATTTTCCTTCTCGTTGCACATCGCACGTGGCACCTATTTTCCATCCCACGTTTATTTCACTCTTTCCAGCATTTTCCCTATCTTCGGGTCATTCGTTTTATCTGCTTCTTTAGCTTTTAAAAGATACTCTCTTGCGTTTATCCTGTCTTTCAGCAGGTAATAAGCGCAGCCCGCGTTATAATAATAATCTTTCTCCTGTTTTAAATCAATTGCTTTTTTATATGTATCCACAGCTTCCTTGTATTTTTTTTGCAGCATATATATATTGCCGAGGTTGTTGTATAATGCCGCGTCCCTGTTGTCTTTTTCGATTTCCTGTACCACGCACTTTTCCGCGCCTGCGTAATCCTGCCCCTGCACGTAAATCCACATGAGCTCGTTTAAAGCAGGCAGGAAATACGGGTCGGTTTTCAGCATTTTCAAATACTCCTGCTTTGCCCTGTCATATTCGCCTATGCCGGATAAAATCGAGCCCTTTTTGTAATGAAGCAAGATAAAATCCGGCGCCATGGCCTCAAGCTCCTTGAATTTTTCAAGCGCCTTATCCGCGTTTTTCTTGTTATCGCTATCGTAATACGCGTTTGCCAGAAAATATTGTGCGTCGAGATTGTATTTTTCGAGTTTCACAGCTTCCTCATAACCGGCAATTGCCCTGCTCCAGTCCCCTGCCTTTGAAAAAGAAACAGCCCTGAAAAGGTAAATTGATGATTTATACTCCTTGAGCTGCCTGCCCATTGCAAATATGAAAAATAATATTCCAAGCGCAAACAGGAAATATTTTGCTTTTCCTTTTATTTCAAACTCTTTATCGCCCCCGTTTAAAATTATGCCTGCATAAAACGCGAAAAACGCAGAAGAAGAAATATAATTAAGGTCCACCCCGAACAAATTTGTAGCAAGCAGCCCCGAAAACGCAGCTAAAAAATCTATTTTTCCCCTGCCCCTGCGCATGACAATGTATATAAGAAACAAAAATATTCCGAGCCCTATAATTCCAATATCGGACATGGCCTGTAATAATATATTTTCCGGCTGGGTCACTTCATAGCTGTGCTGCGACGCCCATTTCATTATTTCCATGGGCCTGTAAGACGGATACACAAGCGGGAAACTCCCGGGGCCTGTGCCAAAAAGCGGATTGTCTTTTATAATGTTTAACGTGCCTTTCCATGTGTAAACCCTGAAAAATATCGAGTCGTTTTTCATGAGCCTGTCTTTATTTAAAAATGCTGTGATTGCAATCACCATAACCAATGCAGCCAAAATTATTAAAGTTTTTTTCCAGGTTATTTTTTTGCTTAAAAACACTGCCAGAAATATTATTATTTCTACCAGCAATCCAATAATGCCTGCCTTTGAGCCTGTTTTAAAAAGGCAGAATAAACTTACCAACAAAAACGCGGCTGCCAGAAACCTCTTTGCTCCCTTATTTTCCAGTATGAGCATAAAAATTACCGGGATTATTGCCGCTAAATACGCTGCAAAAAAATTCGGGTTGCCCAGCGTTGACGGCACCCTGTCCCCAAAAACCATAAGCTCACGCGTTGCCCCTGGTATGATTGCCTGAACAAGGCCGATAATGATTGCCGGCAATGAAGACAAAACTATTATGTCCCTGATGCTGTTTATGTCTATTTCCCTGATATTGGCAATTATAAAGAAAAATAGATAAAGGATAAGCGTTGTCTGCAAAACCTCAAACCCCCTGTATCCATATTTGCTTTGCAGGGTTGATGTAAGCATCCAGATAATAAAAGCAAGCGGTATAAAGGTTGTCTTTGAAACTTTTATTTCTTTTTGTAGGGAAAAAGCAATAAAAATAAAGAACACTGCAAGAGTAAATATTATGATTTTTATATAAATGCAATCGTATGCCTTTGGCGAAAACGCCAGCGGCATGATAGTGAACAGGAACAAAAGTATGATGCGGACTATTTTATTGGCTTTAGTTTCCATTTGTCCTTACCGTCATGGTTTCCTGCAGTTTTTTCATTCTCTCCCCCTTAACAAGGGGGAACTGAAGGGGGTTTGCTATGATAGCGTTTACTTTATATACTCTATTTTACTTCCTTTCATTGAAAATTGAAAATTCTTAACTCATAGCGTTTGTTTTGTCAAGCCGAAGGCGCTGGCAAAACATTACGCTATGAAGTACCCGTTCAAGTTTTGAGCTTGCGAAAGACAAGCGGTATTGATAATTTACTTCACTACCGCCATTTTTCCCCACGCTTTTTTCTTTGTCTTTCCGTCCGCTGCCTCGATGCTGTAAATAAATACTCCGCTTGCCACTGTCTTGCCGGATTTATTGTTTCTGTCCCAGTAAATGCTGTTCATGCCAGGCTGACCCTGCTGCTGGATTTCTTTGACAACTTCACCGCTTATTGTGTATATTTTTACATTTACCTGCGCCTCATCGCATAGCTGGTAGATTATGTTTGTGCCGTTTGAGCATGGGTTCGGCGAATTCTTGTATAAAGTCAGGCAAAGCGGCGGCGGCGGTGTAAGTGTTATTGTAAAAGTGCACGTTATGCTTGGCGTGGGTGTTATTGTTGCTGAAACTGTATTCGTCGGCGATATTGTAAATGTAGGTGTCGCCGTCGCAGTTTCAGTGCATGTTACGTTTGGCGTTAATGTCATTGTAGAAGACGCTATTATAGTTGGCGTAGGACTGCCGCAAGGGCCGAATTCCTGGATGCTATCATGAAGTGTGTCCGCAACATACACATCCCCGCTGCTGTCAACTGCTATTCCTTGAGGAGACTCAAACTCCCCATCACCGATTCCAAAACTGCCCCATTGGGTTATATATGTACCCGAACTGCTGAATTCCTGGATTCTTTCATTATCCGTGTCTACAACATAAACATCACCGCTGCTGTCTATTGCTATTCCTATGGAGTTATTAAAATCAAACTGCCCGTTGCCGGTTCCAGCGCTGCCCCACTGGGTTATATATGCGCCTGAGCTGCTGAATTCCTGGATTCTATTATTATGCCAATCCGTAACATATACATCCCCGCTGCTGGATACTGCCACTCCCTCAGGCCCGTTAAACTGCCCGTTGCCGGTTCCAGCGCTGCCCCACTGGGTTATATATGCGCCCGTACTGCTGAATTCTTCGATTCTGTTATTTTCAGTATCTGCAACATACACGTCCCCATTGCTGTTTATTGCTATGCCGATAGGCCCCCCCTCATACGCATCGTTTCCAAACTGCCCGTTGCCGGTTCCAGGGCCGCTGCCCCATTGGGTTAAATACGTCCCTGTACTGCTGAATTCTTCGATTCTATAATTCCACCAGTCTGTAACATACACGTCTCCGCTGCTATCCACAGCTACTCCAAAAGAGTCATTAAACTGCCCGTTGCCACTTCCCTGACTGCCCCATTGGGTTATATATGTACCTGTATTGCTGAATTCTTCTATTCTGTAATTACCCTCGTCTGCAACATACACATCACCGCTGCTGTCTATTGCTACTCCTTCAGGCGTATTAAACTGCCCGTTGCCGGTTCCAGGAGTTGGAGAATACCAGATACTGCCCCATGCCCTGATAAAGCAGGGCGGCGAGTCAGCTAAGGCATGGGAATTTATTATGAAGAAAACAAATAAAAGAAACAGGAAATATTTTAATGATTTTGTCCAGCTTCTCTGTTTCTGTACTCCAGAAAAACTTTTTATCCGCATTTTCATCCCTCAATTAAAGCAATTGTCAACCTTGAACCGCTCATTATCACTCGGGTACAGGGTAAAAATTCTCAATTCCCAATTTTCAATTAAAATCAAACCATATATATTATATCATATTTTTAGCAGATGAGCCACGCTCATGCCTTAAATATCGTTCCAAGGCCATGCAACTAGATTTATTTTAATATAACAATCGTATCTGTCTTGGACCTTGCCTTGATCCCGCCTTTTTCCCCAATTACCGCATAATAATACGTCCCTGAGCTAAGGCCGTTAAGCACTTTGCTATCGCATGTCAGAATGACTCCGCTTGCTGCTTGTTCCACATTCTGCCCGGTTCCCTCAAATGTCTCTTCCCTTATCAGCCTGTACGCTGCTGTATATATTTTCAGCGTTATGTTGTCTATATTACCCGGCGTAATATCCACCATAATTTTTAACGGCACTATTGCCGGATTGACAGGGTTCGGATACGGCATTACATGGGCTATTACCGGTGTCCCTGCAGGCGCCGCTATAGTTGCCGTAGGTGTAATTATATAGGTGCATGTCAAGGTTAACATTTGCGTAAAGGTATACGTTGGTGTGAATGTCAGCGTTTTTGTACATGTCGGCGACATGGTAAATGTTGATGTAGATGTAAACGTCAATGTCAATGTCAGAGTGGTCGTAGCAGAAAATGTGGATGTTGTTGTCAGAGTCTTCGATATTGCTGGAGAAACCGTCACGGTCGGCGGCGTCCCGGTTATAGTCGGCGTAGGGCTTCCGCACGCGCCGAATTCCTGGATTCTGTTATTACCCAAGTCTACAACGTACACATTCCCGTTGCTGTCCACTGCCACTCCTTGAGGAGAAGAAAATTGCCCATTGCCGCTTCCGCCGCTGCCCCATTGTGTGATATATGTCCCCGAACTGCTGAATTCTTCAATTCTGTTATTACCCGAGTCTGCAACATACACATTTCCGCTGCTGTCAACTGCCACTCCTTCAGGTTGGTTAAGCTGCCCGGGGCCACTCCCGGAACTCCCCCATTGCGTTAAATATGTTCCTGTGCTGCTGAATTCCTGGATTCTGTTATTAGCATAGTCTGCGACATACACGTTTCCGTTGCTGTCTAATGCCACTCCAGTAGGGCCATTAAACTGCCCGTTACCGGTTCCAAAACTCCCCCATTGCGTTATATATGAGTGTGTATAGGGGGTGAATTCCTGAATCCTGTTATTACCATTATCTACTACATATACGTTTCCGCTGCTATCAACGGCTATCCCAATAGGCCCATTAAACAGCCCGAGGTAACTTCCGAAAGCACCCCATTGTGTTATATATCCCCCTGTACTGATGAATTCTTGTATCCTGTTATTTGTCAAATCTGAAACATTCACGTTTCCGCTGCTGTCTATTGCTATTCCAACAGGATCATTAAACTGCCCGAAGCCGGTCCCTGAAACACCCCATTGCATGATATATGCGCCCGAACTGCTGAATTCCTGGATCCTGTTATTACCGCTGTCCACGGCATATACGTTCCCACTGCTGGATACTGCTACTCCATGAGGGTTATTAAACTGCCCGTTGCCGGTTCCGGCACTTCCCCAGCTGCGGATAAAACACGGCGGCGGTCCGGATACTAAAGTTGCAGTATAAGTCGGTGTAATCGTAAACGTGCCTGACGGTGTTATTGTAGCTGTAAACGTCAAGGTCAATGTTATTGTCGGGGTCTGCGTTATTGTCGGAGAAACCGTCACAGTCGGCGGCGTCCCGGTTATAGTCAAGGTAAATGTTGATGTAGGTGTAAACGTCAAGGCCAATGTCGGGGTTGGCGTCGCAGATAATGTGAATGTTATTGTCAGGGTTGGCGTCGTAGATAATGACAATGTCCGCGTCGGCGATGCCGTTAAGAACCCTATGTTTACTGTTTGCGTTGGTGTAGCTGTAAAAGAAGGTGTATCTGTGCATGAAGGCGTCGGCGAAATGGTTAATAGCCCTATGTTTATTGTCTGCGTGGGCGAAACTGTGAATGACGGCGTAGGCGTATAGGTTGATGGCGGGCATGCGTCGGACAGGAGTACTGTAGCCACCACAGACGGCATTCCGTTAAAAGCAACAGACACGGCGTTGTGCCAGCTGCATGTGTTGTTTGACGTGGCGTTCCCCAATTCCATCTGCCAGGTTAAGCATCCTGTAAATCCGCTACTGGCAGGTACTAATATGAGTTGTGCAGATCCAACACCATATGATTTCCAATAAGAAGATATCCCGGATCCCATGAGGGGGGAATCCGCGAACTGCCACTGGTCCGCCAGTCCACTTGACCAGTCGTCATATACTGTAATATCCTGTCCCGGGGAGCCGCCGGTGTTGCAAATCACCACAGTAAAAGTAAGCTGGTCCGATAAAACAATGTTATTGGTCTTGTTTGATGTCTTTTGTACGCTGAAAGTGGGTTGAAGCGACGGCGTCGGCGACGTCGTTAAAAACACTATATTTGTTGTGGGCGACGGAGTGAATGTGCTGGTGGGAGTAGACGTCACGGTAAATGTACTGGTCGGCGTCGCAAATGATGTCAATGTTATTGTCGGAGTCTGCGTTATTGTTGGAGAAAACGTCAAAGTCGGCGGCGTCCCGGTTACTGTCACGGTAAGTGTCGGCGTATTTGTGCTTGTCGGCGATGCTGAATAAGTGGGCGATATGGTATAAGTCGGTGTAGAGGATACCACCATGGTCTGCGTAGGGCTTCCGCACGCGCCGAAATCCTGGATTGTATTGATATCATAGTCCGCAACATACACATTTCCTGAGCTGTCTACTGCTATCCCCTGCGGACTCACAAACTGCCCGTTGCCAGTTCCAAAACTACCCCATTGTGTTATATATGTGCCGGTGCTGCTGAATACCTGAATTCTGCTGTTATCCATGTCTGTAACATATACATCTCCGCTGCTGTCTAATGCTATCCCTACAGGGGTATCAAACTGCCCGTTGCCAGTTCCTGGATTATTATATGAACTGCCCCATTGGGTTATGTATGTGCCTGTATTGCTGAATTCCTGGATCCTGTTGTTATTTGAATCCGCAACATACACCCCGTTGCCGTCTGCCGCCACTCCATTAGGGTTATTAAACTGCCCGGTGCCGCTTCCGGAAGTCCCCCATTGCATTATATATATTCCTGTACTGCTGAATTTTTGGATCCTGAAATTACTTTGGTCCGCAACATATACGTTGCCGCTGCTGTCCACAGCTATTCCAATAGGACCAATAAACTGCCCGTTGCCGCTTCCTTTACTGCCCCATTGCGTGATATATGTTCCGTTACTGCTGAATACCTGGATTCTTTCATTATTATTGTCCGCGACATACACGTTTCCGCTGCTGTCTAATGCCAATACCTGGGGATAATTAAATTGCCCGTTGCCGGTTCCCGGACTGCCCCATTGTGTTATATACGCTCCTGTATCACTGAATTCCTGTATCCTGTTATTCTGCGTGTCCGCAACATACACGTTTCTGCTGCTGTTAACTGCTACTCCTATAGGGCCGATAAACTGGCTATTGCCGTTTCCATTACTGCCCCATTGCGTAATATAACAAGGTGGTAAATCTGCCAGGGCACGGGAATTTATTACGAAGAAAACAAATAAAAGAAACAGGAAATATTTTATTGATTTTGTCCAGCTTCTCTGTTTCTGTACTCCAGAAAAACTTTTTATCCGCATTTTCATCCCTCAATTAAAGCAATTGTCAACCTTGAACCGCTCATTATCACTCGGGTACAGGGTAAAAATTCTCAATTCCCAATTTTCAATTAAAATCAATTACTTATTTTAGCGGCTCGATTTTGTCAAGCTTTTCATACGCGATTGCTTTCTGCCAGTCATTTTTAAGTTCTTTTTTATATTTATTTGCCCATTCAATTACAAGGCCGATTGCTCTTGGCGGGAGGTCTCCTGATAATATTGCCGGGGAATCTATGGAAAATATAGCTTCAAACTCCCCGTAAACGGCGTGAAAATGCGCGGGCTGGTGTTCACGGTAGTAGATATAGATTACAATGCCGAAGAAACGGCATATTTCCGGCATGCGGTGTTATACCCCTGCGCCGGATTTCAGGACTGAGTCAACGCTTTTTCCCGTGATTTCCGCATAAAGTACGTCCGGGCACAGGTCAATTCCGCCCGGCCAGGAAACTGTATTGCTTTCTTTGTCTATAGTTACAGCGTTAAAGACCTTTTCATCGTTCCATGCGGAAAAAACGCCTTTGCCCTTCATATCGGACAAATCAACAACACCTTCAACATTGTCCGTAAATTTAATTTTAATTTTATACCCTTTGACCGGTGAAACGCTTTTAATTTTATACATGCTAACAGCCTCCTAACACAAAGTTCTTTTTGCCGAATGTATCAGAATGTATCAATATTATACAGCCTATAATTGCCCTCGTCAAGCTTGTGGGAAACCATAAAATTCCCAATTTTCAATTAAAATCGAACCATATATATTATATCATATTTTTCGCTGTTTGGCGGTAATTTTGCGGCATGTCCCATAAATCCCCATGTGCCTGGAAGTTTAATTTTTATGGAATACGGCAAATCCCCCCTAAGATAGCGTTTATTTTGTAAAGCCGAAGGCGACAACAAAATATTACGCTATCTTGTACCCGCTCCAGTCCGAGGCTTTAGCCGAGGACAAGTGGTATCCCCTATTAAAACAAAAGACGGGCGTGGAAACCCGTCTCTACGATTGCAAACCTCCCTGCCCTCCTTGTTAAGGAGGGAAAAAACCTAAATCCCATGTGTCAAGAAGCAACAACACAACATTTTATCGTAGAGACGTTTTACAAAACGTCTCTACGTTTAATTTTTTGGATAAGGCAAATCCCCCTTTGTCCCCCTTTATTAAAGGGGGAATAAAATACGGCCCTGATTAAAAACAACCGGTCAGGCGCCTACAGATATTCCTTCTTCCATGGCATATCCCACTATCAGTGACTTGCCCGATTTATATTCTTCCGGTGTTTTCATAATTATGTCGAAAGGCACCGCAAATTTTTTTATCGTTTCCATCTCCGCAAACCCGACCATTTCAGCCCTTTTAAAAATATCCTTGCCCCTGAAAGATTTTGAAATGATTATCAGGTCAATATCGCTGTCTTTTTTCGCGTCGCCCCTGGCGCGGGAGCCAAACAGTATTATATCGGACACCTCTACCCCTCTCTCAGCAAGCCTGTCCGACAGGTATTTTACAATCTTTTTTATTTTGCTTTTAACCATTTTAATATCCTCTTTGTATTCGCCAGTATCCTGCCTGCATTTGCTTTGCTGAACTCTTTTAACATTCCCTTTAAGTCTTCGGGATACCTTGCCGGTATGCTTGCTTCATTAAGCTTCATTATAATTGTATTTTGTTCTTCATCCGCTTTAATATCAAGCGCATTTAGAAAATATAATAAGTTGTGCGTTTTAGGCGGGTTCTTTTTAAACTGCCTGACAAATAATCCCTTAAGGGCTTTTTCAATACAAAGATGGCACAGGAAAACCGAGTATATATACCGCCCGCCTGCAAACATAACAGCAGCGGACTTTATGTCATATTCTGCCTGTTCAAACCACTCTTTACCGCTTTTTATGCTTTTGCCGTTCATTTAACCCTCATATTTTATCAAGGCTGTTTGGTATTTGTATTATATCCCATAAAATCCGGCTGTCAAAGGATATTAATCTCTTCCATAAAGATACCTGTGGACTTATCAGCTGCTCTAAATCCCCCTTTGTCCCCCTTTATTAAAGGGGGCTAAAGATGGCAGTCAAGCCTGCCGCTACATTCCACGTATCCCGCTTCCCGTTTCCCTGTTCTATTCCTTCCCTACCAGCGACCAGACCGGCATATATAAAAGCCTGCAGGTTAATTTTACCTGGTCCTGGTACCCAAAAAGCACAAGCTCGAGTTTTGTGTTGCCTATGCCCCAAAACACATAAATGTTCTGCGTGGCGCCCCTGATGATATCCGGGCGTTTCATCAACGGCTCTTTTTCCACGTCGTTTTTTTCAAAAGCCGGCTGTCCGTATAATATTTTAAGTGCCTTATACAATCCGACGAACCTTGCGTAAAGTATTATTTCCGAGTTTGGCTGCTCTATTGCCTGGCTCTTGGTCTTTTCCGTGTCGCTGAACTCAAATTTAATCCCGTATAATTTGTCCCCGTAAATCCCCAGGCTCATAAAGTTTGCGTGCGCTATAAATGTTTTAAGCTGCTCCTGCCCCACAAAAAGCGAAGATACAAAATCCGGGTCTTTCGCGTCTTTCCCGAAAGGATACAGCTTTTTCAGGTCGCTTGCTTTCATGTCCCACGACAATCCTTCTATTATATTTTTGTCCTTCGCGTTCAGGCCCGAGAAAGCCTGCTCGTCCTGGCTCAAGTATTTCTCGGAATAGTCTTTATAGACTTCCAGTTTCCTGCCCGAATCTATCTGCTTGAACACGAAATATCCCACTATTGCTATGACAGCGGCAACCCCAAAAACCGGCATCCAGAAAGATTTGACTGTCGATACATGCGCTGTTCTGGTTTTTATTTCTTTTTCCCCTTTTTTTTGCGGAAGAGGCACTCCGCAACTCGAGCAAAATCTTGCTTCATCCCTGTTCTCTGTGCCGCACGCTTTGCATATGACCATGATGCTTAAATCCTCCTTAAAAAGTTTCTGGTTTCAAGTTTCCAGTTTCAACAACCTTCACTTCCCACTTATCACTTACCACAATAGAATTTATGATACCTGCCTGTCTTTTTTTATCTTCCTTATCGCATATTTATTTATTTTACCCGACTCGTCGCCTTTTGACAATACCTGGTAAAGGTAAATCCCGTTTTCAATGCCGGCCGTATCCCAGTAAGAGCTGTTGTATATGTTGCCTTTTTTTCTTTCTTCTATTGTTTCAAGCGTCTTGCCTGCTTCATTGTAAATCTTGATGGTGACAAGCCCGTCTTCCGGTACATAGTAATTAAACATTATTTTATCCGTTGCGGACTCGTAAAGGGCGAATATTTCACTCGATACGTTCAGTATGGTCTCGGGCTCGTCCTCCTTTAAATGTATGTCGTATATCATCTGCGGCGGCAGGTTCTTGGCGCTGACTTTTATTTTCACCTTGCCGACAGGCAGGTTGTCTATCTCATAATTGCCGTCCTTGTCCGATATGGACACGCCCAGCGTGGTGCCGTCCTCCTTCATTATCTCCACCGTCGCGCTCGCGAGCGGCATGATGCCGTTTGCCTGCGTTATCATTCCCTTTACCTTGACTTTTGATTTTATTTTTACCATGTAATGCGTCGCGGTCTTGCCGAGCATGCCTTCCTTGTCTACAGATACTATATGGAAATAATATATCCCGTCGTTGAGGTTCGTGAACGCCGTGTTTGTGTCCATGGTCTTGTTGTTTTTCGAGTTCGGGACGGTAAATTCCGAATTATCCAGGGCGTAATAAAAGCCTATTATTTCGTTTACGTATTCCCTTTGCTTCCACTGTAGCTTGACCGTGTTTTCCCTGTACCATTTGTCCTCGTCCGGATGCGTGGATGAGAAAACCACCGGCGGCGGCGGTGTCATGGCCACATTCACCTGGAAATGCGCTGCCTCGGCCGATATGTTCCCGGCGTTGTCTTTCGCGGTCACGTGCAGGAACCACATGCCGTCTGGCACGTCCACAAAAGACGCCATCGTGCCTTTTGTCCAGCTCGCCGTGACAAGGTCCGGATATGTGTCTTTAATCTGGTTATAAATATAATAAAACCCTTCTATACCCGCAGGGTCAGGCGGCGTGGTCCATGAGAACGAAGGCGAGTTGTTGTTGTACCATTGGTTGAAATCCGGGTGTGTTATGGACGCCACAACCGGCGGTTTCGGCAGGCTTGTGTCTATATTTACCTGGTAATGCGTGGCTTCCTCGGATATGTTCCCGGCCTCGTCCTTGGATATTATATGGAAATACCACGTGCCGTCCGACACGTTGTTGAAATCCATCTCGTTATCCACTATCCACGTGCCTATTTTGGAATCAGGCACCGTTGTGGGTATCTGGTCGAATACAAAGTAATAGCCCAATATCTTTGTCGCGTCAAGGGGCGTATCCCATGACAGCTTTATGCTCCTGTTGTTGTACCATTCGTTCTGCATTGGGTGCGTGATGGAACGCGCGACCGGCGACATGGCTATCCTGTCGCATATGGCAAGCACCTGCTTGTTTCCGCTCTCCCTCTCGTTTCCCGTATTGTCCACTGCCCTCACTGTGTAATAATAAATCACCCCGTCTTCCAGGTCCTGGGATTCGTCGATGAATCTCGGCTCTATAACCGCCCCGTCGTCGTTAATCTGCATGCCGAGCTGGCCCGAAACAGACGAACGGTAAATCCTGTAATATGCCAGGCCGCTGATAGTGTCCACGGACTTAGCCCACTCGATAAGTATCTTTCCTTCCTTTACCGGCTTGGCAACTACCTGCGTAACCTGCGAAGGAGGGGAAATATCTATAGTTGTATGGATTTTTTCATCCTCCAGGTAATCCGACAAATTACCCGCGTTATCCCTTGCCTTTATCCTGAAATAATATGTAATGCCGTCCTCTCCCCTGAAAGTGGCTGCTGTTGTCTTGACTTCATTGACCCACGGTTTCCATTTGCCCTTGTCGCCTTCCTTGTAATCCAGCGTAAAGCAATTGACCCCCGACTCCTTGTCCTCGCCCCACCACTCCACCTCAAAACTCTCTGAAGCCTGGAATTTTTTCGGCTCTATTATATGCACCTCGGGCGGCTTTGTTTCTATCTTAAAGCTGCAGCACGAGGCCGTGGTGCCTATGTTTCCCGCAATGTCTTTTGTGACTATATGGAAATACCACTGTCCGTCCTCGAGGCTCTCGGTTATGGTAATTGTGCTGTCCTTTGTCCATTTGCCTGTTTTCTTGTCGGGAATGCTTTCCTGGTTCTTGTCAACGGCATAATAAAAACCGTCTATCCCCGACAAATCATCCACGTGCTCGACTATGAATATCGGCCTTGTATTTGCGTAATACTTGTCCGGGTTCTGGTGCGTGGATGACATAATATCCGGGGGGGTTGCCTTCAAATCCACGTTTATCCTGAATATTGCCGGCTCTTCGCCTATGTTGCCCGCGTTATCCTCGCCCACCAGGTGGAAATAATACGTGCCTTCTTCCTCCACTTTGAATTCAATTTCCCTTTTGTCGGTGTTCACTGCCGTTTCGTGCGGTATCTTCAAAAGCTTTTCCTTTGAAAAAATATAGTAAAAACTCTTTATCTTGGACAGGTCCTGCGGTACCGCCCATGAAAGCTTTATAACAGGGGAGTTGTACCACTTGCTCTCGTCCGGATGCGTGTTTGAAATTATTTTCGGCGCTTCCACATGGGTGTCTATCTTGAACTTGTAATGCGCCGCTTCCCAGCCGGTATTACCCCCGTTATCTTTTGATACGATATGGAAATACCACGTGCCGTCGGTAAGCTGCGGCAAAGTCACCTGGTTCGCTATGGTAAACGCCGCCGTGTCCTTGTTCGGCACGGTATTTGTCTTGTTGTCGAAAACATAATAATACCCCTCTATGCCGGACATGTCCTCGGGCGTATCCCATGAATATCTGAGGGAGCTGGTTGCTGTACCATGCTTCCTGGTCCGGATGCGTTTTGGAATGTACAAACGGCGGTTTTGCTGCCGTGTCAATGCTGAACTTGAAATGCGATCCGAATGTGCCGGTATTTCCCGCCTTATCCTTTGCAATCACGTGCAAATACCAGACCCCGTCGGCCAGGTCGGGCGATACAATCATGTCCTTTTCTGTCCATGTGGCTGTAATGTCCGGAACAGTTTTTGGGAAATTATCGACAATGTAATAGTAACCTTCTATTCCGGATAAATCCTCGGCCGGGTTGAGCTTGAACTGGCCTTTCTTGATGTTATACCATTTTTGCGAGTCGGGATGGCTGATTGAGGAAATATTGGGAGGCAGCGCAACCGTGTCTATATTAAATTTATAATGCGCTGTTTCTTTCGAAATGTTTCCGGCCATGTCTTTTGTCTTTACATGCGCGTACCATGTCCCGTCGGCCTTGCCGCCCGCGGAAATTTCCGTGGAATTGGTGAAAATCCAGTCGGGCTGCCTCGGCTCGGTATCGGGTTTGTTGTCGACGCAGTAATAAAAACCTTCTATTCCCGATAAATCATGCGGCTTTGCTATGTGTATTTCCAGCGCGGTATTCTTGTACCACGAGCCCTTGTCGGGATGGCTCTTCGAGCTTAAAACAGGCGCCAGCGCCTCTGTATCTATATTTATCCTGTAATGCGATGTTTTTGTGCCGGTGTTCCCTGCTTTGTCCTTCGCGACTATGTGGAAATACTTTACGCCGTCGTCTATCGGCTGTATCTTGCATGTGGTATCCGTAATGAATGTTCCTGTCCGCTCTGTCGGCACCGTGTTCGGCAAATCATCGATTATATAATAATAACCTTCTATGCCCGATAAATCGTCGGGCGCGGTCCACTGGAAAACAGGCGTGTTGATGTTGTACCATTTCTCGCGGTCAGGGTGCGTGATCGATGTTACAACAGGCGGCAGCACTGCCGTGTCTATGCGCAGCGCGAAATGCGAAACCGTGGTGCTTATATTGCCGGCCTTATCCTCGATCAAAAGGTGGAAATACGATACCCCGTCCTCGATGCTTTTTATTGTTATGCCCTCTTTTACCGTCTTGTGGCAGCGCTCGATTTTCGGCGTGGTATAAGGGCTGTCGTCCAGCATGTAAAGGTAATTATTCACGTCCGCATGCAGGCCCCAGAAAAGCTCGGCTTCGCTGGTGTTATACCATTTTTCCTGGTCAGGATGCGTGCGGGAAGTGATGACCGGAGTCACGGCGGCCGTGGTGGAAAAAACATAATCCTCCTGCATGCCGGAAAAACTGCCCATGTCTGAATAAGTAAGCAGCCTGAAGTGGTACGTGGTGAGCGATTTAAGGTTGTTAAGCGTAGTCTTATGTTTCGTATTCATGGTCTCGCTTATAATCTTATTGCCGTATGTAATGTCCGTCCCGTATTCAAGTATTGTCTTTGCGTCTTTGTCCGTCTCCCAGCTTACCTGCACGCTGTGTGACGTTATTTCCCCTGTTTCCGCCTTCAGGACTTTCGGCGGCGGGGTATTGCTCATGGTCGTCCTGAATATCCTGCCTTTGGGCGACGAGCCGAAATACAAATAGCCGTTGAAGACAAAAAGGTTCCTTATGTCCTCTTCTTCTGTCTGGAAAGCCGTTTCCCATTTTTTTCCATCCGGCGACTTGTATATTTTGCCGTTGTCGCCGCTGCCGCAGTAAAGCATGTTGCCGAAAAGCGCGAACTTGAAAAAATTCACGTCTTTTTCGCTGAAAAAATTCTCAACCCAGTTTATGCCATCGTCGGTTGCGAATATCAAGCCGCCCGTGGCTTTTGAAGTCGAGGCGTAAAGCCTGTTTTTGAACACGAAGAAATCGTTGACAAACGACTGGTTTGTGTCGAAAATCTTCTGCCAGTTGACCCCATCGGCAGTCCTGTATATGAGCCCGTTCTGGTAGGTGCCTGCGTATAAATAATCCCTGAACACGCGCAGGGATGTTATGGCAAGCTCAGGCGTGGTGAGGGATATCACCCAGTGCGTGCCGTTATATGTGTATATTTTTCCTTCGTTTGACGTCCCCGCAAAAAGCCTGCCGTGAAACGCCTCGATGCAGTGTATCCTCGCCTCGCCGCTGTTAAAGGCAAGCGCCCAGTTTTTGCCGTCCTGGGTCTCGTAAATGCCGCCGTTAGCGTTTGTCCCGCAGAACATTTTCGGCGTGCCCAGGTCGTTGAAGGATTTCAGGCAGTAAATCTGAGGGGTATAATCCCCGAGCGGCATGGTGCCGTCGCTTTCCGGCGCCTTTGTGGTGCCGACCGGCGGGTTAAAATACGGCGAAAAAATATTGGCGACCGTGATTGACTCCCACGCGCTTATATCCCCTGTTTTTGTCCTTATTACCACGTCTTTGTTCGTGGCCGCGTAAAGCTGGCCGTTAAACTCCTCAAAATCATAGACTATGTTGTTTATGGAGTCCTCGTACACCGGGATGAAAGATTCCTTTGGGACATATTTTATGTAAAGCGGCATGGCTGCCTTTATGTTTTTAAGCACATCGCTTCTGCTCTCCCCGCTCGCGATGAGCCCGGGCAGGTCGCTGCATTCGCCAATGAATTTCCCGTCATCCTCTTTTATCGTTACCTCAAAATTTACTGTTATGTCCTTTTTGCTTTCCTTCATGTTTCTCCTAGAAACCGCCTTTCACCCTCTCTCTGTCTCCCCCGTCAAGGGGGAGAAGATTCTTTTATCTCGCTTCAACACCCTCTCCCTTGACGGGAGAGGGTTGGGTGAGGGTGATGCGTTTTTATTTAAAATCTATTTTATATGGTAAATTACCGCCTGCTCGTCGCACTTCGGAAATTTCGGGCACGAAAAGCAGTCCTTCCAAATTTTATGGGGAAGATTTTTCCTTGCAATGGCCGAAAAACCTTTGCGCTTGAAATACTCGGGTATCTTGGTCAGCGCAAATACCTTTTTCAGTCCCAGTTCCTTTGCTTCCTTGAGAGCGTGTGTTATAAGCTTGTCTCCCAGCCCCTGCTTCCTGCATTTTTTTTCAATGACAAACGACCTTATCTCGCCCAGGTCTTCCCAGTAAACATGCAGGGCAACCGCCCCGTAGATATTCTTCTTTTCATAAAGCACGAAATAATCCCTTATCTGTTCGTAAATATCCTCGAGCGGCCTTACTATAAGGTCTGCGCCCGGGGTGTATTTTTTCAGCAGGCTCTGGATATATCCCGCGTCTTTTACTCTGGCCCTTCTTATCCTTATCATTTTGCGCTTGTTTTCCCAGTCACAAAATCCATTCCCGCGTCATAAGCTAGTACGTTTTTGTCGAGTATGTCCTTGCTCCTGTTTTTAAGCGATTCCGCTATTACGCCGCGTCCGCTTTCTGCCTTAAAAAGCTTTTTTGCTCCAATATATGCGCCTGCTATTACTGTGTTCATGGCCTTTATGAAACCGATCTTCCTCGCCATATCGCCTGCCGGGATAAGTATTTTTTCCCCGCCGCCAGCCACTGTATCCTGCTGTATCAGGGATATGTTTTCCAGCACAAAAGTATTTTTTGTTGCTTTTGTCCCGTAAGTATCAACTGCCCTCTGGTCAAAAAATATAAGCGTATCAGGCACGTCAACAAGCGGGGAAAATATTTCCTCGTCTGATATTACCACGTTGCAGAAAGAAAATCCGCCTCTTTTTTCCGCGCCGTAAGCCGGCACCCAGGAAACTTTCTTGCCCTCGAATATTCCTATATTCGCGAGGAACACGCCGAGCGTCAATACGCCCTGGCCTCCGCTCCCTGCTATGATTATGTTTTCAGTCATTTATATTTTCTCCTCAATTCATTTATTGCGCTGCCTTAAAACCCCCTGTTATCCCCCTTTATTAAAGGGGGATGTAATCTCTCCCCCTTAATAAGAGGGAGTATTAGGAGGGGGTTTGCCTTAAATCCCTCTCAAATCAAAGCTACCAAAATTATATTAACCAACATCTTTTATCTTCCCTACCGGGAAATATTCTTCCATTTTTTCATCAATCCACTTGTTCGATTCCACTGGTTCCATGCCCCAGTTTGTCGGGCAGGATGAAAGCACCTCTATAAACGAAAACCCTACTTTATTTATCTGGTTTAAAAAGGCTTTTTTTATTGCCTTTTTTGTCCTTATGACAGAAGCAGCGTCGGTGACTTTCACGCGCTCCAGATATTTTACGCCCTCGAACTGCGATAAAAGCTCGGAAACTTTTATCGGGTATCCGTAATTTGCCGCGTCCCTGCCCATAGGCGACGTTGTTGTCACCTGGTTTATAAGTGTGGTCGGCGCGAGCTGTCCGCCCGTCATGCCGTAATTCGCGTTGTTTATGAATATGACCGTAATATTTTCGCCCCTGTTCGCCGTGTGTATGGTCTCTGCCATTCCTATTGACGCTAAATCACCGTCGCCCTGGTAGCTGAAAACTATGTTGTCGGGTAAAACCCTTTTTATTGCAGTCGCGACAACAGGAGTCCTGCCGTGCGGCGCTTCTGTCACGTCAAAATCCCAGAAGTCATAGGCAAATACCGCGCAGCCAACAGGCGCCACGCCGACCATCTTTTCCCTTATCCCGAGTTCGTCCACTACCTCTGCTATGAGTTTGTGCACAACGGAATGCCCGCATCCCGGGCAGTATGACATTGACACGTCCCTCAGGGATTCGGGTTTTGAATATATTTTTTTCTCTTCCATTATTTCACCTTGTTGATGAAATTATAAAGCTCGTCCGATGTCGGCACTCCGCCGCCCGGCCTTCCGTAAAATTCTATTTTGGATGAGTCCTCAACCGCGATTTTCACGTCGTCAAGCATCTGGCCCATGTTCATCTCAAATACAAAAACTTTTTTTACATTTTTGGATGCTTTTTTTATTTCCGCGTAAGGAAAGGGCCATAAAGTAATCGGCCTTATCAACCCTATATTGCCCGATGATTTTTTTATGGCGCCCTTTGCTATCCTCGCGACCGTGCCAAAAGCAACTATCAAATACTCGGTTTTTTCGCTTATGTTAAAAGCCTCGAACCTCAGCTCGTCTTTCTCTATATTTTTATATTTCTTGAACAGGTCAAAGTTATGCGCCTCAAGCGCGCCCGGCTGCATTAAAAGCGAAAGTATTTTTTGGCCATGCCTGCCTTTTGCTCCGGTCAATGCCCACTTTTTTTCCACATTAAGGTATTTCGGCTTGTTGTCCCTTTTAAGCTCTATATTTTCCATCATCTGCCCGAGCAGGCCGTCTGCCAGAATCATGACCGGGTTCCTGTATTTGTCCGCAAGATCAAATGCCTCGAATGTAAAATCATACATTTCCTGTATGTTATCCGGCGCCAGCACTATCAAACGGTAATCGCCGTGCCCCGGCTTTGTGGCCTGAAAATAATCAGACTGCGACGGAGCAATATTGCCGAGCCCCGGCCCGCCGCGCTCGATATTTACTATTACACCAGGCAGCTCGCAGCCGGCCATATACGATATGCCTTCCTGCATTAAAGATATCCCTGGCGAAGATGACGTCGTCATTGCCCTTGCGCCTGCGACTCCTGCGCCGAATACCAGGTTTATTGAAATAAGCTCGCTTTCAGCCTGCATGAATACGCCGCCTGCTTCCCTCATGCGCTTTGACATCATTTCCGGTATTTCATTCTGCGGGGTTATGGGATATCCTGCGTAAAACCTGCAGCCCGCATCAAGCGCAGCTTCGATTATTGCCTGGTTGCCTTTTATGAATACCTTTTCGGTTTTTGCGCTCATTTTTTTGCCTCTACAAGCTCAAAAACTTCGATGGCTGCTTCAGGGCATACTATCGCGCACAGCATGCACGCGTTGCAGTTGCCTCCGCACACAAACTCAGGCACAACATAGCCGTATTTATTGGCTTTTGTACCTGCTTTTATCTCCTTAAACCTGCACTCCTCTATGCATAAAAGGCATCCTTTGCATTTGTCAAAATCTATCTTTATCTTGCCTTTTCTCATTTTGTTCACCCTTAGCAAGAGTTTATTTTTGCAAGCCGCCGACAGGCGCAGCAAAAATATTACTCTTGCTTAGTACCCGCTCAAGTCCGAGGCTTCAGCCGAGGACAAGTGGTATTAGAAAGTTGGATAAAACAAAAAAACTTTTTAAATTTGTGGGATTTATTATAATATAAATATAATCATTTGACAACGGATAATTATTGTATCCGGCTTTTCCACCTTGACAAAGCATAATATAGCGGATAATATATATATAATGATTAACAAAAACAGAACCAAGGAGGTGGTTTTAGTTTTATTCAATATTATTATAAAACAATATAATTCCAAAAGGAGAAAAACATGAAAAAACTCTTAATTGTACTTGCTTTAGTAACGGCTTTTGCAATCCCGTCTTTTGCGGATTTTTTCAATATCAATCTTTCAGGCGGATACACAACTCTTACAATGGCAAAAGCAAATACTTTCATACAATCAACTGCAGATAGTTTTGTGCTGAATCCCAGCGCAACCAAGCTCGGAAATGGTTTCTATGGCGCGCTCGACCTGAATTTTGCAATATTGCCCGTGCTTATGTTTGGCCCAAGGGTTGAATATATATATGCCCCGGAAGCAAAAGCCAGCGGCACGGGTTCCGAGACATTGCCGGTGCTTGGGACAGTATCAGGAACCATAACAGATACTTTTGGCGCTTCATTAATCCCAATAATGCTTGGCATAAGCTACAAGTTGTCGCTTCCCGGCTTGCCTCTTTCACTTAAAGCAGGGGTATATGGCGGTTACGGCCTTGCGTACGCTTATCAAAATATTAATATGAGTGTTACCGGCGTTACGATACCGGGTGTAGATATCCCTTTTACCGGTTCCGGGTTCGTAGGCGAAGCGCTTTTAAGCGTTGATTTTTCCGTTGCTCCGTTTACTTCCTTCGGCCTTAATTTCGGTTACAGGACCGCGATATCTCTCAAATGAGCGTGGCAAACGATGTTTCAATCAATGGCGTTCCAAAATCCATCACAAAAAATACTGTCCTGAAAGATTCAAGCGGCAGTGCTGTACCGTTTGATTACAGCGGTTTAATAGCGGGCTTGTCATTGACTTTTGGATTCTAATTATAAAGACCTCATGAAAAGGAGGTGGAATGGTTTAATTTTTATTCAATATTTATATATATTATAAACTAAAAAGGAGGAAACATGAAGAAATTTTTAATCACGGTTATTATTATTCTTTGCGCATGGTCTTTATCTTTTGCCGATGACATTGGTTTTGGAGGAGGTTTTAACTTTTTCATTGATTACACATCTGTTTCAATGGGAAAAGTAAACAGCGCGCTGGATTCTGCGAAGGGACTTCTTGAACAAGCAGGTTCATTTTTCGGTATAACCCCGACTGAATCAAAATTAGGCAGCGGTATTCTTGGAGGCATAGCAGCGAATGTCGATCTTAAACTAATGGATACGTTCAGCGTTGGTCTCGGCTTTAGGGCCGGTTACCTTTCTGCATTTCCGGGTTCTGCAAAATTAAAGACTGATAATATCCTGGGAAGTGGTTACAGCCTTGATTTCGAGGATAATTATAGCGCATCTTTAATACCGCTTGAAGTGGGCCTTGAAGGCAAGTTTAATATTCCGGCGATTTCAGCTTCATTGGGCCTGGGCGGTTATTTAGGCTATGGCATGGCGTCAGTAAGCAACGAATGGAAACTAAACTCAACAGAGCCATTAAGCACAAATTTCGATGATACAATTCCCTACAGCGGAGGATGTCTGGTTGTGGACATTATCGGGAATGCGTCTGTTAATATCAGTATAATATCAGTTGGCCTTGACCTTGGCTACAGGGTAGCAAATGTCAGCCATGTGACTGCCACAAAAGATTTCAGTGATACGAACTCGGGTATAACCGTTAAAAAAGGCGATACCATGAAAGACGGCAACGCAAACGGCACTTTCATGCCGGGCACCGGTAATACAGTGTCTGTTGATTTTGGCGGTTTAATTGTTGGTATAAAATTTGGAGTCGCGTTTTAACTTTTGCATTCAATAAAAAAGGGGAGCGGTTAACGCTCCCCTTTTTTTATTTCAGCATTTCTTCAATCTATATCAGGCATGCTTTATAATTCATTCTTGACAAAACACATAAGAATAGATAACATATATTTAAGATAAAAAAAACTAAAAAAGGAGGAAACATGAAGAAATTTTTAATCGCGGTTATTATCATTCTTTGCGCATGGTCTTTATCTTTTGCTGATGAAATTGGTTTCGGAGGAGGCGTGAACTTTTTTGCAGATTACACAACAGTTTCAATGGGAAAAATAAACAGCCAGGTCGATTACGTTCAAAATTACATTCAAACTATGGCTGCCGGCTTGGGTACCCCCACGGAAACAAAACTCGGCAGTGGTTTTCTTGGAGGCATAGCAGCGAATTTCGATCTTAAGCTAATGGATATGTTCAGCGTCGGCCTCGGCTTTAGGGGCGGTTATCTTTATGCGTTTCCCGGCTCTGTAAAATTAAATATTAGTAATATTTATGGATCCGGTTACAATGTGGATATCACTGATACATTTAGCGGGTCTTTGATTCCGCTTGAAATAGGTGTTTCCGGCAAAGTAAATATCCCCTCGACAGGCATATCCGCAGGACTTGGGTTATATGGAGGTATAGGCATAGCATCGGCAAGCACAGAACAGAAGTTTACCACAACCATTCCGAACATACAAAATGACGACGTTACAGTCCCATACAGCGGCACATGCGCGGTTTTTGATATTATTGGCAATGTATCTGTTACAATGAGCATAATATCGGTCGGTCTTGACCTCGGCTACAGGATAGCTGATGTTTCACAAATAAAAGCAACACAAACTATTACTGATAATAACAGTATTTTTCCCACCAGCGTTAACAAAGGCGATGTTGCGAAAGATATAAACGGCGACGGCGGCATTATTGATGTCGATTTCGGCGGCTTGGTTGTTGGTATAAAAGTCGGCGTCGCGTTTTAACTTTTGCATTCAATAAAAAAAGGGAGCGTTAATCGCTCCCTTTTTTTATTTCACTGGTTCTTTGATATATATAAGGCATGCTTTTCAATTCCTTCTTGACAAAGCATAAGATATTATTTAACATGTATTTAAGGTGATAATAAAAAGAAAAACTTAAACAAGAGGAGGTGAAATAGTTTAGTTTTTATCCAATATTAATCAATATATTATAAACTTAAAAGGAGGAAACATGAGGAAATTATTAATCGCAGCGGTTCTTGTTCTTAGTTTATCGTCTTTAACATTTGCTATTGGAGGAGGCGTGTACTTTTTTGCAGATTACACTTCAGTTTCAATGTCAAAAGCAAATAGCCAGATAGATTACATTGAGAATAATCTTAGCAACAATAACCCCTTTGGCGTTAACCCGACAGAAACAAAACTCGGCAGCGGTTTTCTCGGAGGTTTGGAAGCAAACATAGATGTTCCTATTGTTGATATTTTTGCCATAGACGCCGGACTGCGCGGTGGTTATCTTTATGCGTTCCCGGGATCTATAAAATTGAATGCTACAAATATTATGGGCACCGGTTACAACCTGGATCTCAATGCAACATTTAACGGGTCTTTAATTCCAATTGAAATAGGCGTTGCAGGCAAATTAAATATTCCGGCAACAGGGATATCTGCAAGCCTCGGATTTTACGGAGGGTTAGGCATGGCATCTGTAAGCCAGGAAATGAAGTTGACCACAAATATTCCAGCAGGTATGGGGCCATCAAACGATGACGTTACGGTTCCATACAGCGGCACATGCCCGGTTTTTGAAATTATCGGTAATTTGTCCGCGACAATCAGCGTAATATCGATAGGCCTTGACCTCGGTTACAGGATGGCGGATGCTTCACAAATGAAGGCAACAAAGACTGTTAATGATTCCAATTTTAACATAGCTGTTAATAAAGGCGATGCTATGAAAGATGCGAACGGCGACGGCGGTAATGTAGACATTGATTTTAGCGGTTTGATTGTTGGTTTGAAAGTAGGAGTCTCGTTCTAATTTTATTATTCAATAAAAAAGGGAGCGGTTAATGCTCCCTTTTTTTATTTCAACGTCTCCACAGTCTTATGGAGGGAACATGAAAAGATTTTTAATCACGCTTGTTTTGGCAACGGTTTTAGCCATTCCGTCATTTGCAAATAACTTTAATATTAGCCTTTCGGGCGGTTATACAACGCTTATAATGGCAAAAGTGAATGAATTCGTACAATCAATCCAAAATTCAGCCGGAGGGTGGGGCACTGTAACCAACCTCAACAGCGGTTATTATGCCGCGCTTGACGCAAATTTCACAGTACTTCCCTCACTCACGATAGGCCCAAGAATTGAATTTGTCAATGCCATGGCAGGCGAATACAATTTTTCAGGTTATGTCCCGACTTTTGGGCAGTTGTCCTTTACAGATTCTTTTGGCGCTTCATTAATCCCAATACTTTTAGGCATAAGCTATAGTACTTATTTCCCTCACATTTCCGTAAAATACGCAGTATATGGGGGTTATGGTTTTGCAGCCGCATACAACAACGCGAGTTTCTTTATGCCGGCTTCGGGACAGCTGACAGAAAACATTCCCCTTTCCGGCTCGGGCCTTGTCGGTGAAATACTGGTAAGCGGCGATTATTCTTTTGCCCGATTTTTTTCAATCGGCCTTAATCTGGGATTCAGGATGGCGAATATCCCGCAGATGAAAGCGGCAAAAGATGTTCCGCCTGTTTCCGGTATTTCCAATATTCCGGGCGCTTCAGGTATTTACGGTATTTCCGGTTTTACAAGCGGAATAACAAAAGGCAGTGTGTTTAAAGACCAGGCAACAACCGGCAACGACCTGCCGTTTGATTACAGCGGCTTGATGACGGGTTTGGCATTTAATTTCAGTTTTTAATTTAATTCACTTTAATGTAGAGACACGCCATGGCGTGTCTCTACTGCTTTCAGATTTTTAGTTTTGCAGGAGGAAAACATGAAAAAATTTTTGATTACGCTCGCTTTATAATAACCCCTGCCATTGCCTTATTTTCAGAAACCCTTAACTTTAATTTTTCGCTTGGATATGCAACAACAGCAATAAATGACATTGATAATGCCCTTCAAAATATCCCGAATGCCACAGGCTCAGTACCCGCGCCGAACAGCGGTAATTACTTTGCTTTTGAAGCAAATTACAAATTACAAAACGGTTTTATGATAGGCCCCAGGATAGAGTTCATAAATACGGATATGTATACCTGGCAATTTGGTTATTATAACGACTATACTGCCGCTTTAATGCCAATACTTATTGGCGTAAGTAACAAGTATGATTATCATGAAATGACAGTTTTGGGTTATCCAGGAGTACCAATTTTTATAAAAGTTGGATTATATTTAGGTTATGCCCTTGGAAGTGCATATAATAACATTAAAAAGAATTATCCCGGTACGGAAATGTCGGTTTTCTATGGGTCCACAATACGGACTATTGAAACAGTATCAATGAATGGTTCAGGCTTTGTCGCCGAAGCACTTATAAGCTTTAATTGCGGTTTTCTCGCTCTCAACATTGGTTACAGGGAAGCCTATATTCACCAAATGACATATTCGAATAATCTTTCAGATTCCAATCTCGGGATATATGTCAATAAAGGGGCTGTGGTCAAGGATTTAAACAACAAAACTTTGGGGTTTGATTTCAGCGGTTTCATTTTCGGTCCGGCAATAAATATCGGGTTTTAATTTAACAGACAGCCCGCCGGGTCGTCTCTACCTTTAATCTTATAAAAATTTTAATTCTACGGGAGGAAACATGAAGAAGATTTTAGTCGCAGCAGTTCTTTTTGCCGGTTTATCGCCTTTGACAAACGCAATGGATATAACACAGTCAACGGGAACGAATACAAATCCTTCTACTCTTGGATGGGGTGTGAACATTTTTGCCGATTACACTACAGTTTCAATGGGAAAAGCAAACAGCCAGATAGATTACGTAGAAAGCGGAACAAAGGCTGCATTCGGCGCCTTAGGTATCGGCCCGACAGAAATAAAATTCGGCGGCGCTTTTCTTGCAGGCTTAACCGCAAATATAGAAATCCCTTTTCTTGATATTTGGGCCTGTGATATTGGTTTAAGGGGCGGTTATCTTAATGCATTTCCGGGTTCTGTACAGTTGAATTCCAGCGATATTATGGGGTCCGGCTTGAACATAGATTTAGCCGACACATATAATGCGTCTTTGATTCCGCTTGAAATAGGTGTTGCCGGTAAAATAAATATCCCAAATACGGCAATTTCAGCAAGTCTTGGAATATACGGAGGTTATGGCATAGCATCAGGAAGCGAAGAAGTAATGGTTAACACAAACATTCCAGCGGGTATGGGCGCCCCTGCAAACGACAGCGTTACAATTCCGTACGGCGGCTCATGCGCGGTTTTTGAAATTATCGGCAATGCGTCCATAAAAATCAATATGTTATCTTTAGGCCTCGACCTCGGCTACAGGATAGCCGATGTTTCCCGGGTGAAGGCAACAAAAACCGTCACTGATTCCAATTTCGATTTAAATGTGCAGAACGGTGCTGTTTTCAAAGACAAAAACGGCAATGCCGTGGATTTTGATTTCGGCGGCTTGATTGTCGGCTTGAAAACCGGCATCGAGTTCTAATTTTATCATCGTAGAGACACGCCATGGAGTCTGTCTCAAAAGCCTCTTAATTCTTTGACATAAATGGTATAATGGTTTCAAAATTTAGCGAAGGAGAAACCAAATGCCAACGATAAGAGCCGATAGAAATCAAATGTATCTACTGCCACCGGCAATAGAAGATTGGGTTTCAAAAGATCATTTAGCTCGATTTGTCGTAGAATTCGTAGAAGAATTACCGCTTGAAGAGATGGGTTTTAAAATGGAAGAAGAAACCGGAAGACCGGGATATTTTGTAGATCTTTTACTTGGGGCATGGATGTACGGCATACTGGAAGGAAAAAAGAGCAGCAGAAAAGTTGAAAAAATGACTTACGATTCAATGGGGATGATATGGATAACCGGGAATAATCATCCCGACCATAATACGCTATGGAGATTTTTTAAAGGAAATAAAGAGCAGATAAGGGTTTTACTGAAGGAGACGGTGCGTGTGGCAACAAACAACAATTTGGTTGGTTTTGAAATTCAAGCCGTGGACGGCACAAAAATACAGGCAGATGTAAATAAGGAAAAGACCAAAACAATAAAAGACATGAATAAAAAAATACAAGAATTAGACAGAGAAATAGACAAAATAATGGTGGAAATTGAGAAAAATGACGAACAAGACGATGAAGAGGGCAAAAGTAAGTGCGGAATGCCAAAAGAATTGCAGGAAAAGGAGAAACTGCGTCAGGTAATAAGAGAACATATAGAACGTATGAAAAGTGAAGGAAAAACAACTGAAAACCCCACAGATAGAGACAGCCGGTTCATGATGACAAGAGGTAAAGGACTGCAACAGGCATATAACTCACAGGTTGTTGTGGACGCAAAGAAACAGATAATTGTGGCAGAGAATGTGACAAACAAGGAATCGGATGCTCACATGCTGAATGATATGATAGAAAAAGCAGAGTCGAATACCGGACAAAAATCAGGAGTAACGCTTGCGGATGGAGGGTATTATTCACCGGAAGAACTGGCAAAAGCCAAAGAAGAAAAAAGGAATATAATTGTTAACTTGCCGGAGGATGACAGCGATAGGCCGTATGGCAAAGCGCATTTTAAATACGACAAAGAAAAAAACGAATATGTATGTCCTAAAAATGGCAGGCTTGAATATACCAGTATAAGGAAGAAGAAAAACGGAAAAGAGACAATGATATACCGATGCGGGGATCATAGGGATTGTATTTATAAATACGAATGCAGCAAGGTAAAATCCGGAAGGATAATAGAAGCAAATAAGCATGAGTATGAGGAGATAGTGTCAATATACAGAGAAGAAGCTAGGGTCAATAACTGGAAAGAACAGCTTCGAAAGAGAAAAACAATAGTTGAGCCATTATTGGGACGTATAAAAAACGTACTTGGTTTTACAAGATTTAGTGTTAGAGGAATCGAAAGCGTAAAAACACAATGGTCTTTTATATGCGCCGCCCATAACATAAAGACAATGTATGCCTTGTGGAGGGAAGGTAAGGTTAAATTAAGGTTCGCAACCTGACAAGAAAAGAACCACAAATCGAAAAGAAGAGAAATAATAAAGATAGGGGCTAAAAAACGCGATAAGTGTAGGCAATGCAAGGCGTTTAAAAGAGTTTTGAGACAGACTCCATGGCGTGTCTCTACATTATCGCAATGCATTAGCAATCCATAAACGATATGTCCAGCACCTCTGTTTAAAAATCCTTTTCCCGCATTTTTATTTTATCAGGATGGTATTCGTCTATATCCCATTTAATAACATTATTGGCAATATATTCCCTGATTTTGTTCAGCGAATTCTCGTTACGGATGATGTGGTCGTAATAAAGCCTTTGCCATCCAAAATTTTTGTAATTATTCTTTGCTGCCCAGCGTTTAACAGAAGATTTGAATTGCCCGATAATTGCCGCCAGCGAGCCTTTTACAGGCCTTAAAAAATCATTATTTAATTGTAGAGACACGCCATGGCGTGTCTCTACTTTATTTTTTATTTTAATAATTCCGTGCATATGGTTTGGCATTATAATAAATTTATCTATATCAACATTCCCAAAATGTACCGGTATTTCTTTCCAGTATTTTTCAGCCGTTTCCCCTATTACTGATAATTTTACTTTCCAATCTTCTACCTTTCCAAAATATTCCTTATGATTCCTGCAGCATATCGTCACAAAATAATATCCAAAAGCAGAATAATCCCATGATTTTAACCGCGCTGTATCAATACGGAATTTATTTTTAAACAATTCCATTGATATACCCCTGATTATAATATCATCGTAGAGACACGCCATGGCGTGTTTCTACCTTAAAAACCTACTCCACCTTCAGCAATTTTACCAAAAACAAGCTTAAATCCGGCACATAGGTAATAATCATCAGGCCTATAATAAGCATCATTAAGAAAGGCAAAGCTGACTTGGCAAGCGTCAGCACAGGTTTCCTGAACCTGAAGCTCGCGATAAATAAATTGATGCCCGCAGGCGGCGCCGAATACCCTATTTCAAGGTTTGTCAAAAATATTATTGCCATATGCACAGGGTCTATGCCGAATTGTACGGCTATGGGCACTATAAGGGGAAGTACGACTACCATTGCTGAGAAAACGTCCAGAACCGCCCCTACTATTATTAAAAACACATTTAAAATCAGCAGGAACGCGACCTTGCTGTGGATAAAATGTTTCATCCAGTCGAGTATTTTCATGGGTACCTGCGCATCCACGAGGTAATTGGTCAGGCCCATTGCCGAGCCGAGTATGACAAATATGCCTCCCACAATTATCATGCTTGCCCTGATGATGCGGGGAACATCGTGCCTTATGTTCAGGTCCCTGTAAATGAAAACCTCTATTATAAAAGCATAAAGCGCGGTCAGTACAGCAGCCTCTGATGCGGTAAATTTCCCGCTGTAAATCCCAAATAAAACCACAAAAGGGAGCGGTATTTCCCATATTGCGCCCTTAAAAGCCTGCCATAATTTGCTCCAGGAAAATGCCTCGGTGTTTTGTATCCTGTTCCCTTCCCTAATGGAAAGTATTGACATAAGTATTATAAGCATGATGCCGGGCAAAATACCGGCGACAAATAATTTGGTTATGCTTACTTTTGCTATTACGCCGTATAAAATTATAAGGAGACTCGGCGCGAACAGCAGCCCCAGGCTTCCTGAAGTCGTCAGCAGGCCGAGTGAAAATTTCTCCGAGTACCTGTCCTTTAAAAGCATCGGGAATAAAATCCCTCCCATGGCTATAATGGTAACGCCGGAAGCGCCTGAAAAAGAAGTAAAGAACGCGCATACAATCAGCGCAACTATTGCAGTGCCGCCCTTAAACCATCCTGCAAGCGCCCTTATAAAGTTTATGAGCCTCCGGGGCGTGCCGCTGTCTGCCATCAAATACCCGGCAAAGGTAAAAAGCGGTATTGCTATCAGAACCGACGATGTCGCTATCCTGCTTATTTCTATGATTACCGCCGACATATCTATCCCTGCAAGCATAAAAAGAATCAGGGCCAGCCCTCCAAATACCACAAACAATGGCGTGCCTATGACTGCCAGAGAGATTATTAGGATCCCCACAATTATAGCTGTCATTTTCTGCGTCCCGCGGCCATGCAGGTAATTGCTTCAATCGCGCGCTGCAAAAACATCAGGCCCATGAAAATAAATGTCATTGGTATTATTGATTCCATAATCCATATCGGCACAAAAAATACTTTTGTGGTATCGGAAATTTCATTGATTATAAAGCTTACCGCGGCCCACGACATAAAAACCATAATTATAAAAGAGGCCGTGTTTATTATAAGGTTTACGAGGTTTTCATTGATTTTTTTCAGCTGTTTTGACACTACATCAAGGTTTATGTGCCTCTTCTTAAACGTGGCCAGTGCCGCTCCCAGAAACGCCACCCACAAGACCATGTACCTGGTAAAAATATCTGCGCTGGTGAACCCGCTTTTAAAAAACAAGCGCAAAATAACCTGGAGGGACGAAAAAAGGAACAGGGCTCCGAAGAGGATTACAATGAGGATTTTTTGAAACTTATATAATATATAGTTTAATCTTCTTAAAAATTTCACTTTGTTGTTTTTTCCTTTTCGGCAGGTTTAATTTTCCTTGCCTCAGCCAGGTACTTAAGCATGTCGTCGAGCATTTTTTGAGTGTAAAACTTTCCCACGAGCTGCTGCGCCGTTTTAATGCTTACGTCCTCGAAAATTTTCGAGTCATCATTGCTGTTTATACGGGTAAAAACTACGCCGTTTTTCTTTTCCAGGGCAGTAAGCGCTTCCGCGTTTTCCTTCCTGGAAAGCTGTGTGAGTTTGTCTAAATACTTTTTCGCGCAATCCTTTATTATTTTCTGGTAATCCGCCGGTATTTTATCCCAGTCCTGCTTGTTTATAAGCACTCCGCCCGGTACGTTTGCTATTTTCAGATCCAGCATATATTTAATCTTAGTGCTCCACTGCATAGCTATGGCTGACAGGGGCGAACAGTAAACACCCTCTATCAGGCCGGTCTGAAGCGACTGCATGACGTCTATAAGCGACAACGGTATCGGCGATATGTTTAAATTCTTAAAAAGCGTGTTCACGAGTATATCGTCTCCCCATATCCACATTTTAAGGTTCTGGAAGTCCTTTAAAGACTCTATTTTTTTTGTTGAAAAGACATATACAAACCCCACTTCGGGCCATCCGAGCACTACAAAGCCCTTTTGCGTGAATTTTTCCTCCAGTATCGGCGTAATTTTTTTCATTACATAATCAATTTCGCTGTAGTTTTTAAAAAGCATGGGCAGGTTTAATATTCTCACTTCGCTTACTATATCTCCAAGTCCCTGCGAGGTAAACCCGGCCGCGTGTATCTGGTTTATCTTCATTTTTCTTAGAACATCGTTTTCGTCCCCGCTAACCCCGCCAGGGTAAAACTGGAATTTTACGGCCCCGTTGGTTTTTTCAACAACTTCATTGTTCATGTCTTCCATCACGTTCATCCACGTTGACCCTTCAGGCGCGACAGACGCGAATTTTATTATATATTTCGCGTCAGCGTTAATAAATGCAGTCATAAATAATAAACTCAATAAAATTATGGCCAATTTTTTCATCTTGTCCTCCTGTTAAAATTGAAAATTGACAATTGTTAATTTTAAAAATAGTCCTTCATCTTTTGTTCCAGTATTTCCGCTTTCTTTTTTGCCATCAGGGTAAATAAATTTTCCGGGATTATATCGTCCCTCGTCGCCCTAATGGATGCTATTAAATCTTCAAATAATTTTTTGTCCTGCTGCCCTACGGCGTAATACTTCGCCATATAAAAGTCCGCCAGTATGAATTTACCGCCGGATATTTCCTTTTCCTTTTCATATTCCTTCCGGGCTTTGTCAAAGTCCCCACCGAACATTTTCGGCATGCTGTAGTACGCTATCATAAAGACATGAGGTATACCGTAAAAATATCTGTCGTCGAGCTCTATAACCCTGTCTATAAGTGCCTTTGCCCTGGGAAGGTCAGCCACATCCTCCGGCGAATCCTTGCTTAAATTAATATAGCTGCTCCAGGCAAAAGCCGTCCAAAAAAGCGTTTCCACGTCATCTTTGTTAAAAGCAATCATCATTTTTTGAAACGACTCAAGGTCGCTGCCCTGCTCAATCATTTTTTTGAAATCGTTGTTCTTTTCAAGAACTGCCATGCCGTAATTTTTTGCCCTTTTATAAAAATTTTTTGCGCGGGCCGTATTTTCCCTGTCTTTCTTCATGTCCATTGTGGCGTCTTCCAGATAACCCATGGCGTACATGGAGTAAAGTTTGCATCCTTTTAAAAGCAAGCCCTCGTTTTCATACCCGGATGCCTGTATAAGCCCGTCCAGCAGCTTAAGGTTCGCCGGTATTGCTTCGCCGGCAAAATCAAGGTCGTTTTCCTGAAAAAAAGAATTTGCAACGTCATCCATGAATAAACCGGTTGTGTTTACAACTGTCTTTTTTAGGGAGCAGCCCGAAAGCACTATAACCACTGCGCCGAAAACAGCCATTATTTTTTTATTTATAAGCATTTAATCCCTCCGGCGGTTCTTTTTCATCCGCAGTTTCACTCAGTTCTTTCTCCTTATACAGCTTGTAGCCCACAAGCTCAGCGTGATGATTTTTCGTATCGCTGTAGGCATAACCTGTATTTTTACCGTACCAGTAATTTTCCTGGTAAAATCCTTTGCCGTCACCCTCGTCAATCATTACCGATATATGGCAGGTATCGATAGTTCCCGCGGCAGTTGTTATCTTTTCATACCCCACGCATTCAAACCTGGATTCTATGTTCCGCGTTATTTTAAAAAACTTAAAAATAAGCGCGTCTGCCTTGCCTTTTACATCCCACTTATCGCCTGCTTTCAAAGGGAATTTCATTATCTGCACTTCAGGCGTAAAATCGACATATACCGAAAAATTAAATATCGGGAATGGGTATTTCATCGACTTCATGTACACTCCGGTCTCGTCTTTCCTCATAAGATACCTGATATCCACGCTGGGCGCGTAAAAATAATAGTATTCTTTGCCGTCCCTTTCTTCAATGCGTATTACCTGGGCTTTCACATTAAGGAGTTTGTCCTTATTGGATTGCTTATATGCCTTGAGGTACCATGTATTATTTAACTGCATAGGGTAATAAAGTCCGGACTCGTCTTGCAGCCCGGAATTTTTACTGCCTTTTTTCGCAGGCAAATATGCTGTTAACATTACAAAAATAATTACTAAAACAATAAATCTTTTCAAAATTTCACCCTTTAATAAAGTTATTAATTGCTGTCTGAAACTTGCAATTTAAATCGCAATATAAGTAAGAATATCATATTAGGAATATTGTGTCAATGTGAGGATGGACCAAGTTGATTCCCGGATATTTTTACAAAATGCTTTTCAGCTTATTATGTATCCTGTCCGCCTGCATCATAAAAATCTCAAGCCTGGATTGTATGACCGGGGGGTACGGATTGCCGTCGGTTTCAATGTGCAGGTAAGGAAGGTGTTTTATGCTGTTTTCGTATTTATGCCATCCATTGCCGTTGTCCGCGTTTTCAGCGCTTTTTAACTTGCCGCCCAGTGTCATTTCTTTGCTTAATATCGCCTCGCTAAGCCTGCTCGGCATGCAGTTAAAAGGCCCTATTGATATTACACCGCACGCCTCGTCAAGTATTTCGCGCATCGCAAGACCCGTGGTAAGTATGCCCTCTCCAAGCAGTTTTCTGGAAATCAAATGGCTCGAGTGCTCTATTGTTTTTTCTATTTCAATTGTATTTTCCATGCTAAGCCCTGATTTAGCCATGATATTTTTTAATCTTTTCTCAAGCCAGCGCTCCACACTATCGGTAAAACCTGCCTTTAAACCTTGCAAAAACGTTTCTTTTCTTAATCCGTTTTTCGACAGGTAATTGCAGTAAAAAATGTATTCCGCCACGGGTGCAGTCCTGACGACAAAACCATTGTCCGCCAGGGTTTTTAAAAGTCCAAGTTTTGAAAATTCTTCCTTTCTTATATAAATCTCCCCTACAAGTGATATTGTTTTCGCATTTTTCAGTGTATGCGTTAATTCTATCTGCGAGAGCCTGGCCGCGCTCTTTTTTGCGCTGTTCATAACTCCGGTGATTTTGCCGTTCTCTATGCTTTTCAGTATTTGCTCCCATTCAATATTCAGGATGCGAATCGCGGACTCCCTGTCAACAGCCATGGCCATAAGGGCGTTTTCAATATCCTGAAAAACATCCGAAAGCACTATACCTGCCCAAGTCATAACAAAATATTTTTTCCCAAGCCCCCTGTATGAATTCTCATCGTTGAGCGAAAATATTCCTGTATTTTTCAGCCCCAGTTCCCTGATTAAATCCTTTATGGCGACATAATATTGCCCCTGCCTGCACGGGCCTGTGCTTTTCGGCATAAAAAAAAGGATTTTTTTGTCCGGATTTCTGTTTTCCTTCATATATTCTATCATGGACCCTGCCGTCAACATAAAAGGCAGGCATTCCTTGCACGAAGAATGCGCCCTGCCGTATTTCAGGGTCTTTTCCGTAGGCACAGGCATGGGCTTCGCGTTTATTCCTATTGCCCTGAAACTCGCGGCCAGCGCGCCGGTACCGAACCTGCCCATGGACGGTATTAAAAGCTCAACTTCTTGCGAATTTATCTTGTGTTCCATTGCCTCGTTACCAATTACATAAAGCCCGTCTTTGCGGCTTTTTACCTCGAGCGGAATGCAGTTTTTCTTTTCCAGCGCTCCTGATGCGCCGTGTTTTTGTATTTCCCTGTAATTTATTATTATATCCATTGCAGCCTCGACTCTTGTCTCAATACCCACGTCCGCTGAATGGCTGTCAAGCTCCAGCGTCAGCGACGGCTTTTCTCCCATAATCCGCCTGAAATAAGGCACAATAAAAGAATCCGGGCCGCAGGAAAAATTGGTGATATATGCCCCGAAAAGCTGCGGATGCTTTTTTACAAAACGCGCGCTTTGCAGGATATGCTGCCCAGCATGCCAGTACATATGCTCATAAGATTCCCTACTGTCGTCTGTTGCCAGAAAATCAAACGGAATAACAGTAAAACCTTTTGACGCGATTTTTTCAGGTATGCTTAAGTTCGTTTCCCTGGCAAAAGCGTTATAGGACCTGCCGAATAATACCACCGCAAACTTATTTTTATCAGCCTCGACATTTTTAATTGCCTGCCTGCCGTATTCTTTAAACTCTGCGAGCATCCGGTCGTACTGTAAATTCGCGAACTTGAATGCCTGCCTTGCTTCCTCAACGCTCTTTCCAAGGCCTTTGGCAACATCTATAAATACTTTTTCTATTTCGACGCTATCCCGGGAAAAATCAATAACCGGCGTTATTATTTGCGGCATCTTTTCGTCTGAAAACGCCGATTTAAGCAAATAACTTTCTCCCTGAACAAAAACGCATGTGCGTTTGTATTTATTCTCCTTTTGGCCGTGCATCTCGGTTACGTGCGGCAGGAAAATATAGTCTGGCTTTTTGTCCAGCAGCCCCATAAAAAAACCGTGCGACACCTCTACAGGAAAACAAAAAGACGACTGCATGTTTTCTGCTGTGTCTTTCTTCATCACGTCCGGCAAAACGACTTTAAACCCCAGTTTTGCAAAAAAATTATAATAAAGGGGGTAAAAGGTATTAACCAGCAGGCTTTTGTTTATTCCTATGGTTTTTCCGTTGCCATTTGGATATGAAACGTATTTTTCAAAAACAAGATTTTGCCTGATTTTGACGTAATCATTGTTTTCAGGCTCTTGCTTTGCTCTCATTCTCTGGTTGTAGTATTTGTCGCATGCTCCGCCGAAAGGATATTTCCTGCCGTCGATCCCTATCATGGCGACCGTGCATTTCCTGTCGCATGTTTTTTCAGCTCCGCCTGCGCATGTAAATTCCGATACGCGCTCAAATTTTCTTTGTATAAGCTCAGCGAGGCTGTAATCGGCCCTGCCCATAATGCCGTTTTTTATCCTGCCCTTGACCTCAAGCGCTGCGCCGAAAGCACCCATAAGCCCGGGTTCGGGCGGTACGATTATTTCCCTGTTGATTAGAATTGACATGGCTGCGGGTACTGCTTTGTTATAGCACACGCCGCCCTGCATAAAAATCTTCTTTCCCATTGGCCTCGCGCCCTTTACCCTGTTTATATAATTCATGCATATAGAATATACCAGTCCTGCAGTAATATCGTTTTTGCTTACGCCGGACTGGGCAGCGTTTTTAATGTCGCTTGAAATAAAGGCCGCGCACTGGTCGCTGAAATTCGGGGCTTTTTCCGCCAGCATCGCCGATTTGCCAATATCCCTGTAATCAATGTTAAGTGTCTCTTTTGCGGCTTCTTCCAGGAACGACCCCGTTCCTGCGGAGCAAGCCTCGTTCATGGCGTAATCGCCGGCTATGCCGCCTGTGAGGTGAGTGTATTTCGCGTCCTGTCCGCCTATCTCGAATATTGTGTCAACGTCTTTGTCGAAATATGAAGCTGCCCTTGCATGCGCCACTATTTCATTCACTATGCCTTTGGTCAGGGCATGCAGCCCGGCTATGTGCCTGCCCGAGCCCGTTACGCCGAGGCCTGTTATTGTTATTTTTACCTTTCCTGCCTGCTTTTTTATCCTTTTATAGCATTCTAAAGCCGCCTCAACCGGGTTCCCGTTTGTCCGCAAATAGGCTGACGCAAGTATTGTATTGTCGTTTTCCCTTGTTAAAACAGCCTTTGTCGTCGTGGATCCGACATCAAGCCCGATCAGGCAAATGTCATTTTCTTTTGCCTGATCCTTTTTGATTGCTTTAAAAATAACCCTTGCCCGGCCCGCTGACAGCGGTTCCAGGAAAGTATATTGCGCAGATCCGGTCTTGAACAGCCTGTTTTTTAAAACTTTTTCTCCGTGCCTTAAGCCTGCAATGCTTGCGCCAAGCGCCTCCATATAAGCCGCTTCTTTAGGTACATATATATCCGGGTATGTTTCCCGTAAAAACCTCAGCACCCCAATGTTTTTCGAGACACCGCCGGCTATAATGATTTTTTTAGATTTTTGTTTTGATATTAGGCCGGTTATTTTATCCGCGGTCATTTTGCACAAGCCCGCTGCAACCCCGGCTTTTTCCACGCCTTTATTCAGCGCGTGTGTGCAGTCGCTTTTACAGAATACGCTGCACCTTCCTGAAAGTAAATACGGCTCGTTCTCTTTCGACAGTCTCGCTGCTCTGTCTACGCTTATGTCCATGCGCCTGGCCTGCTGGAAGAAAAATTCGCCTGTGCCTGACGCGCATTTATTGCCGGTGTATACGTTTATTATACCGCCGTCCGCGTCAAGGCAGTAAACAAAAAAATTCTCTGCCCCGAGGCTCGCGACAACTTCATATTTGCCGGCCAGCCCCAGGAATTTTATCGCTTCCTCCAGCGCGGCAGGCTCATGCATTGATTTTGTATTCAGCGTTTCCCTGAATTTCTTGCCGGTAGCCATTACCAATAAATTTCCGCAGTCATTTTTCTTGAAGTATGACGATATTATTTTTTTAGGGTTGCCGTCATGGCGCAGGGACTTTACTGACAGGATTTTTATTTTTCCATTATTTTTTTCAGCGCGCACAAAAGAAACAGTCGCCGCGCCTATGCAGATTCCGAGAGATTTTACAGACATTTTACACCTTCAACCTGTGCCGGGGCCTGCTCAACGCCGTTTATCCGGGATTTTCATGCTTAAAGTCAGGCCGTAGAAAATACCGAGCACCATCATTTCCAGGAGCCCTGTGCACAGTATGTAAATCATAGTGCTTTGCTGTATGTTGATAATCATGGACTGTGAAACAACATACATCAGCACCCTGAAAAACCAGGCAAGCACGCCGAAGCTTATGCCCTTTAAAAACCCGCTCTTGCCCGGCAGGCTCTGGTACAGTATCATGAATATGGCTGCCATGATAAACCCGTAAATAACATCTATGGCTATCCCCGCTATCATATTCGGGCTTGTTCTTGCAATGGACTGGTATATAAGAAAAAGCTGCTTTGCCGCCGGGTTTGAATTTATCAGCCCGTCCATAAAAACAAACAGGAACCCTGCTATAAGGCTTACGGTCAAATATTTGATCATTTCATCTCACCTCCTGCACTAGATTGTATTTCGTAAAATTATAACTTATCCTATTTCCCATTTTCACAACGGCTATTTACTTCCTACCAGTATCTCAGGTATTCTTATTGTTGGCTGCGCATCGGAAACCGGCACTCCCTGCCCGTCCTTGCCGCATGTCCCAACGTCGAATCCCAAATCATTGCATACCGCGTCAATTGTATTCAATACATTCGCCCCGTTTCCCATTAAAGTGGCGCTGCGCAGCGGTTCTCCAACCTCGCCGTTTTCTATCATATATGCTTCCCCTACTTCAAAAATAAAATCCCCCGTGACCGTATTAACCTGCCCTCCACCCATCCTTTTTACAAATATGCCGTATTTTGTGTCTTTTATCAAGTCTTTTACCGAACCTGAACCGCTGGCTATCATTGTATTTGTCATCCTCGGTATTGGCTTGAATTTATACGATTCCCTCCTGCCGTTTCCAGTTGGCATTGCCAGGTCTTTCAATGCCGTAAGCCTGTCATACATGTAACTCCGCAAAATCCCGTTTTCCACAAGTATCTTTTTCTGCGACTGTATGCCTTCATCGTCAAATGAAAAAGAGCCCCTTTTATTTAGAATAGTCGCGTCATCCACTACGGTCACAATATCCGAAGCCACTTTCTCGCCGACCCTGTCTTTTTTATAAGGCGACATCCCTTTCTGCACAATGTCTGCTTCAAGCGAATGCCCCACAGCCTCGTGTATCAAAGTGCCCCCTGCTTCCGAAGATATTATTGCCGGCATTTTTCCGGCTATTTTTTTATCCGTGGACAGCAGCCTCACGCTAAGTTCTGCCGCGTGCTTGACATAATCCATTACTCTTTCTTCTCGCAAAAGCTCGTAGCCCTTGCGCCCCGACACCGCTTTATAAGCAGTCTCCATGGTCCCGTCTTTCGCCGCTATAATAAGCACGCTCAGCGTGGTATAAACCCTTTGCTCGGCTGCGTGCAGTCCCCTGTCGTTTATTATTTCAACGTCCTGGGTTTTCTCGGAATAAGTTATATTTACCTGTTTTATGAGCCCGCTGACCCCGCGCGCCAGTTCGTTTATTTTTTTCAAATAATCTATCTTTTCGGCAATATCCACCATTTGCGGGTATATTTTTACCCCATGTTTTATTTCAGGTTCAACTTCGCTGAATACAAAATCCCCGGCCCGGTCTTTCATGCCGCCGCAAATAGAATTGATAATACCCTGCGTGTTTGCCGGGTTGTTAGTGTACCCGTAAAAAGTTTTATAATCCCTCACGCCCCTTATGCCCGTGCCGATGTCCACGCCTGAAGTTATCCTGTCTATATTGTTGTTTTCATAAGTGATTGTAGTTGTCTTTGATTCTTCTTCAAAGACATCCCATATCTGGAATCCCGCGCCTGCCAGTTTGTTCAATTCTTTTTTATCTAAATTCATCCCCTTTATTACCTTTCTCGTGCTTTATGGCGGCCAGCGCCCAGACTATGAACGCGAGCGAAAAAAGGCCTATGTAAATAAATACTAAATTAAACCCGTATCTGATCATGCCGTAAACCGAAGATATAAATATTATTCCGAATGTTGCTGCCAGAATTGCATACATTTAAATTTCTCCTCCTTTTTTGCACGCGGCTTTGGCGAGTTTGTCCGCTTCCTTGTTTCTTTCGCGGGGCACGTGATCGACCGTAAAATTAATTTTGCTTTTATGCCTGAATATGGAAAACATAAACTTCTTCAGGTTTTCGTTCTTTACCTTGTATTCTCCGCTGAGCTGTTTTACGAGCAGCTCGCTGTCAGAATAAATCCTGATTTTTTTAATATTGTACTTTTGGCACAAATCCAGTAGATGCGTCAGCGCTGTATATTCAGCCACATTATTGGTTGTTTCTCCTATATATTTCGACTCGGTGAGCAGCTCGTCTTTACCGTTGTATATTACAATCCCTATCCCCGAGTGCCCGGGGTTCCCGCTTGATGCTCCGTCAATGAATGCTGTGTAATCCGCTTTAACCATATATGCCCGTTTCCTTTCAAAAGTCTAATGTATATTTAAAAATTAACTGCCTCATGTATTTCTTTAAGCTGCGCCAGTATGCTTGAAACCTTATCCAGCGGATATTGCGTATCCCTGTCAGACAGTGCGTTTTTTATGTCATGATGCACTTCCAAAAATACGCCGTTCGCGCCCGCTGCAACCGCTCCTTTTGCTATTGTTTCAATAAATTCCCTGTCCCCGCCGGACCTGTCGCCTGCACCGCCCGGCCTCTGCACCGAATGCGTAGCATCAATTACAACCGGGTATCCCTTTGTTTTCATGTAAGCTATACTGCGTAAATCAACGACAAGGTTGTTATAGCCGAAGGTAAACCCGCGTTCGGTCAAAAGTATATTTTTGTTGCCTGCGCTTTCCACTTTTCTTAATATATTATCAATCTCAAACGGCGACAGGAACTCGCCTTTCTTAATATTAACGGCCTTGCCTGTTCTGGCGCTCGCAGTTAAAAGGTCGGTCTGCCTGCATAAAAATGCAGGTATCTGTATAACGTCAACGACTTTTCCCGCCTTAATTGCCTGGCTGGTATCATGCACGTCAGTTAATATTGCCACGTTTAATTCCTTTTTTATTTTACTCAGTATTTTCAGGCCTTTATCAATGCCCGGTCCCCTGAAGCTTGCAATTGAGCTGCGGTTTGCCTTGTCATAGGACGCCTTGAAAATAAAAGGGATCCCGGAATATTCGCATACCTTTTTCAGCTCGCCGGCTATATGCATAGCCATTTTTTCGTTTTCAATTACACACGGCCCGGCGATTAAAAAGAAATCGCCCTGCGATATTGCCAGGTCTTTTGTTATTTTAATCTTTTTTAAAGCGTTTTTCTTTGTCTTCATTGACCCACTCTGTTATTATGTTTTTCAACAGTTTCTCAAGCGGCATGTTGTATTTCTTCGCAAGCAGCTGCAGTGCGTCAAATTTCTCCTGCGCATTCATATGCTTTTTCTGCATGAATTCAAAAAGGTCCTGCTCTGCGGCTTTGTTTTTCTCATTTTCTTCCATGATATTTTCCGTAACGATTATTTGTAGAGACGACCCGGCGGGTCGTCTCTACTTCTTTTTATTTCTTCCCGTTCTTGCTTTTTGAATATTTCAGGGCTGCCTTCACAAATTCCCTGAACAAAGGATGCGCCTCAGTCGGTTTTGACTTGAATTCGGGATGGAACTGAACAGCGATAAACCACGGGTGCTTCGTGTATTCTACCATCTCCACGAGCACGCCGTCGGGCGATAACCCGCTTACAACAAATCCCTTTTCTTCGAATTTTTCCCTGTACTGGTTGTTAAACTCGTACCTGTGCCTGTGCCTTTCAAAAATAACTTTTTCCTTGTAAGCGTCAAAAGATTTTGTTCCTTCTTTTATTTTGCACGGGTAGGCGCCGAGCCTCATTGAGCCGCCCATGTTTTTTACGCTTTTCTGCTCTTCAAGCATTGATATTACAGGATAACATGTTTCATTGTCAAATTCAGTGGAATTCGCGGATTTCATGGACAGCACGTTCCTTGCGAATTCAATTGTCGCGGACTGCATTCCAAGGCATATCCCCAGGAAAGGTATTTTCTTTTCCCTCGCATATTTTATCGCTTCCACTTTCCCTTCTATGCCCCTCGTGCCGAAACCTCCCGGCACCAGAATCCCATCCACACCGTTTAGTATTTTTCCCACCATGCCTTTCTTTTTTGCCGGCTCGATTTCCTTTTCAGAATCAACCCATTTTATATTAACTTTGCTGTTGTTCGCAATGCCGCCGTGTATTATGGCTTCTCTTATGCTTTTATACGCATCCTGCACGTCTATGTATTTACCAACTACCGCTATGTTCACCTCGTACGCCGGGTTTTTTATTTTCTTTAAAATTCCATCCCATACGCGAAGGTCGGACTTTTTGGCCTTAAGCCCGAGCTTTTCGATTATTATGTCATCCAGGCATTGGGCATGGAACATCTTTGGAACCTCATAAACCGACGGCACGTCGAGAGCCTGTATTACTGCCCTTTCCTCCACGTTGCAGAAAAGTGAAATTTTTTCCTTGTCGGCTTTCGATATCTTATGCTCAGTCCTGCATAAAAGTATATCCGGCTGGATACCAATGGACCTCAAAGTGCTTACCGAATGCTGGGTCGGCTTTGTCTTTATCTCGCCCGCGGCGTGTATATACGGTATCAGCGTCAGATGTATATAAAGCACGTTTTGCCTGCCAAGGTCTTTCTGCATCTGCCTTATTGACTCCAGAAACGGCAGGCCTTCTATGTCTCCCACCGTACCGCCTACTTCTATTATCGCTACGTCAACATTCTTTCCTTTTGCCACCTGCCTTATCCTGCTTTTTATCTCATTTGTCACGTGCGGCACTACCTGCACCGTCTTCCCGAGGTAATCACCTCGCCTTTCCTTTTCTATAATAGTGCTGTATATTTTGCCTGTTGTGACGTTGTTTAAAGCAGTTAGTTTCGCCGACGTATACCGCTCGTAATGCCCCAGGTCAAGGTCCGTTTCAGCCCCGTCCTCGGTCACGTAAACCTCACCGTGCTGAAAAGGGCTCATGGTTCCCGGGTCTACGTTTATGTAAGGGTCAAGCTTCTGCATGGTTATCTTTAACCCTCTTGCCTCCAGAAGCGCGCCTATGGAAGCCGAAGCTATGCCTTTACCCAGCGATGAAACAACTCCTCCAGTTACAAATATAAATTTTGTTTCCATGTTTTTCGCCTCATCGAATCGATTTTTTAAATTTCTTCAGGTCTTCTTTGGTATCTATGCCTATGCTCCTGCTTTTTGCCACTACTACCTTAATCAAACAGCCGTTTTCTATAGCCCTTAACTGCTCGAGTTTTTCTATTTTTTCGTAATTGCTTTTCATGCCCGACCACTTGTCCAGCACGCCTTTCCTGTAAGCGTATATGCCTATATGCTTTAATCCCTGCCTGGCAGCGCCCGGCCTGTCACGGTCAAAAGGCACCGCCGCCCTGGAAAAATAAAGGGCGTTTCCTTCTGCCCCGGTTACCACCTTTACCACTCCCGG
The DNA here is from genome assembly GCA_963845185.1 of uncultured bacterium. Classification (GTDB taxonomy): domain Bacteria; phylum Oederibacteriota; class PGYV01; order PGYV01; family CAWJRG01; genus CAWJRG01. Next base: position 249,026 of record CAWJRG010000001.1, read on the forward strand.
GTCGTTCATATCCACGGTGCTTGTAATAGGCGAGGCAAGTGTGGCCATATCGTATTTTTTTTCCTTTATAAGCGCGTCAATTACTTTGTCTATAAGCCTCGGCTCCAGGCTGGGCTCGTCGCCCTGGATATTTACTATTATATCATTTATGTTTGCTTTTATCGAGCGCAGCGCTTCTCTTATCCTTTCCGTGCCGGATTTGCATTTCTTCGATGTCATTATCACGCTGCAGCCGTTTTTTTCAAGAATTTTTTTTATCCTGATGTTATCAGTTGCGACATAAAGCTTTCTTATGAGTTTTGCGCGGCTCGCGTTTTCACACACGTACTGTATTATGGTTTTGCCTTTTACTTTTATCAGCATCTTTTCAGCCAGCCGGGTTGATTTCAGACGCGCCGGGATGACACCTATTATGTTCACTTAGCTCTCCTGTTTCCGTAATTTTCCAGCACTTTCTTGATAATATTGGTCGTAGAAAAGCCTTTTTCGTATTTTATGTTTTTCACAACTCCGCCTGCTGCTTTTACTATATCGGCGCCTATTATTTTATCTATTTTCCAGTCGCCGCCCTTCACTAGCACATTCGGCACAATATCCTTTATTATATTATACGGGTCAGATTCGTAAAATACCGTCACTATATCTACACATGAAAGTGCCGAGAGTACTTCTGCCCTTTCCCTTTGCGTTACTATTGGCCTGTTCATGCCCTTAATGCACCTGACCGACGAATCGCTGTTTAATGCCACTATAAGTATGTCTCCGAATGCTTTTGCTTTTTTCAGGAGCCTTACATGGCCGCTATGCAGGATGTCATAACAGCCGTTTGTAAATACTACCTTTTTCCCGGCTTTCTTGAGTCTTTTTACTTTATTTACCAGCTTTTTCCTGCTGAATATTATTTTATCCTGAAGCTTCATTAACCGCAGCCTTTAATTCCATCGGCGTCAAAACCGCTACTCCTACCTCGGCCACAACCCTGCCAGCCGCTATGTTTGCCAGTTTTGCCGCTTCTTTGAAATTCGCGCCCGCGCATAAAGCAAGCGTCGCCACGCTTATTGCAGTATCGCCTGCGCCCGTGACATCGTATACTTCCTTTGCTTCTGTCGGTATGGTATGCAATACGGCGCCTTTTTCATAAATTGACAGGCCTTCCTCGCCCCTTGTAATCATTATGGCCTCGGAATCCGTCAGTTCTTTTAATTTTTTAGCAACGGCAAGCACGTCTTTCTCGTTCTTTATGCTAATGCCCGCTGCTTCGGATGCTTCTTTTTTATTTGGCGATATAAGAGTAACACCCTTAAATATCTTTATATTATCCGGTTTCGGGTCCACTGTTATAATTTTCCCTTTTGCCATGGCTACAACCGAGGATACGAGTTCTTTTGTTATCATGCCTTTTTCGTAATCCGAGAAAATCACAGCGTCAATCTTGCCTATGAATACCGATATGCTTTTCACCACGTCTTTTATGGTTTTTGCCTGCACATCCATTTTATATTCTTTATCAATCCTCACTACCTGCTGGCTGTGGGCAAAAACCCTGGTTTTCACCGTTGTCGGCCTGTTTTTATCCCAGGCAATTGCCTCAGTGTTTACATTATGCTTTTTTAAATAGTCGAGGAGCTTGTGCGCGTTTAAGTCCGAGCCGACCACTCCGGCCGCGTAAACCTTGGCGCCCAGCGAAATCAGGTTAAGTATTACATTTGCAGCGCCGCCAGGTTTGGTTTCTTCTTTTTTTACCTCAACCACGGGTATCGGGGCTTCAGGCGATATTCTTGTTACGCTGCCCCATATATATTCGTCAAGCATAAGGTCGCCTATGACAAGTACTTTCTTGTTTTTAAATTTTCCTATCATCAGGGCCATGGATTTTTTGTTTATTCCCTGCATTATTTTTTACCTACAAGCTTTTGCTCGACTATGTCGCATATTATATGCAAAAAAGTAATGTGCGTTTCCTGTATGCGCATGGTGTTTTTTGACTGCACGTCAATCAGTATGTCGCACTCGTTTTTCATCTTGCCCCCGCCCTCGCCGGTAAAACCGATAATTTTCAACTTTTGTTTTTTCGCCTGTTTTATTGCCAAAAGGACATTTTTAGAATTCCCTGATGTTGACAATGCAACCGCGCAGTCCCCAGGCTTGCCAAGCGCTTCTATTTGGCGTTCGAATACCATGTCAAAACCGAAATCATTTCCGCAGGAAGTAAGTATTGAGGTGTCGGTCGTAAGGGCAATTGCGGGGTATGCCTTCCTGTTTTCCTTAAGCCTCACAACCAATTCAGTTGCGATGTGCTGGGAATCCGCTGCAGACCCGCCGTTTCCAAAGATAAGGATTTTATTGCCGTTTTTCAGGGTTTCGTAGATTATATTAACTGCTTTTTCAAGGCTGGCTTTGTGCTTTTCAAAGGTTTTTTCCTTTACTTCCATGCTTTCTTTCACGCAATCATAAAAATATTCCTGCATTCGCTTCTCCCGTGTGATTTTTTATCCGCATGTGGTGGAACCCCGCCGCAGCAGTCGGCGGATCCTTTAATAACCACCGGAGGTTATCATAAGTTCCCTCCGGAAAGGTATAATATATTCCCCAACCAAAGTTGGGGAATTTCTTTCTGGATTAATTATAAGACAGTTTTATATTTTTAGTCAATGGTAAAAGCATGCAGTCGTCAGTAGTAGTTCAAACCTTATCACTGCTATATAATTGACTTTTTCTATACATAACCATGGCATTTAAATTCACTTTCACCGTGCTGGTCTATGCGCATAAGATTGCACAGGACTTCTTCGGATAGTTTCCCGTCATTAACACAGGTTACGCACAGGCCGGGTTTGGGAATCAAATTTTGATTTATGCGCGTGCCATCATCGAGAAAATAGCCTTCATCGTCAAGCATATATCACCTATCATTTTTTTGAAACATATGCAAGTGCCCTCACTCCGCTTCCACGAGGGTTGCGCTCTGGAGAACCGCATCAACGCTTCCTATGGCTATATGGCTTTTCAGGAGCACCGGTACCCTGTTTGCGTCGTCGGTAACCCAAATATCAAGCTCTCCTTTTTGCTTGAAAATACCTTCGAATTTCAAATATGGCCTGATAATAATGCAGTCAAAGGTTCCGGCGTCAACAGTGACCTTTTCCTTCCCGACTTTTTTTACGAGCACCTGGTACGGCTTGCCCTCATCAGAGCAAACATCTATATAAACCTCGTCTTTTCCTGTCATGTCTATGTTCCTGAAAAAATACAGTTCAGACAGTACGTCCTGCACAAATGAAGGGACTTTATACTGCTCTTTTGTATATTTTATAGCAAGCTGCTTCTCGGGAAAAAACTCTATTCCGCTGTATGCCTTATACGTGCCTTCCTCCAGGTTTTTGCTGTATTTCAGGGAAAATAGCCCCAGGACATCCATGTATGATTCGATTTTATCATTAACCCTGTAAAATGTCTCAAAAACCGGCGCGGTCCTTGCCGTTGCCACTATATGATAAGCCTGCCTGTTATGTATTTCATCCATTTCCTTTATTTCAAGTATGCCTACACCTGCGGTTATGTTGAAATACTTGACTGAGTACACCAGTTTTTCGCCGACACCGAAACATTTATTTACGACTGTCCTGTATTCAAATGCCTTTTCAGCCGGTTTTATCTGCTGTCGCGGGTCATCCTTGAAATCATTCGGGTCTAGTACAGGCAGGAAAAATTTCTGGCCTTTATGTACATAGTAAGGCGGCTTAATTTTATTCGCGCTTGCTATGGCTTTCCAGCACAGGGGATTGTTGTAATTTTTCCTCGCTATGCTCCACATTGTATCATCTTCCAGCGCGTAATAATATTCAGCCCGCTTTGGTTGTTCTTTTATAACAGCGGCTTCGGCTTGTTTCTTAAGTTTTGCTTCCTGCTTTTGTATTTTAATTTTTGCGATTTTTTGTACCTGGACACCGGCGCAGGAACAAAATATAAATGCCGCTGCGGCAAAAAAAATCACTGCATTTTTCATGGCGCCGCCTTCCTTAAAAGCAACGCGGCTTTCTGCGCCACGTAATCGGCGCTTATGGCATCCATGGGGCTTCCCTCGGCCGGCATTATTATTTCAGCCATATTGCCGATCGGCCTCCACCTTGTGGGCTTTATCCCGGAAAAAGGAAAAAAGGAAATTGTTCTTACCCCCAACGCAGCCGCTATGTGCATTGGGCCTGTGCTGGCGCTTATAAAAAGCTTTGAATGCCTGATTACCGATGCCAGCTGCCTTATCGAAAGATGCTCATTCATGATTGCCACATTCTTCCTGTTTTTCAGGCAGCCGTATATTTCCCTGGCTTTAAACTGCTCGCCTTTGCCGCTGGCAATCAGGATTTTTGTTTTTGTCATTCCCGCCAGCTTTTCGATGATTTCAGAATACCGCATTACGCTCAGGTTTTCAGCCTGGCCCCTCCCGCCCGGATATACTATGACAAATCCCGGCTTTATGCCCTTTTTCCCGAGGTATTTCTTGGCCTCCAGTATTTCAATTTTCTCAAGGTATAAATAAAGCTTCTCTGCTTTTTTCTCGCCTATTATATCCCTCGCCTGCATGAGGTTATAGTCGGCTTCGTGCATCAGGGAATATTTCCTGTGCATTTTTATCCTTTTGTTGAAAAATAAAAACGAATACCACCTGTATGCTGTCCCTATCCTCTCAGGTATGCCTGCCTTCTTGATAAGCCGGGCAACGCCAAAGCGCGGGAATAAAATTATTGCCGTATCAAATCCGTAACCCCTTAGTTTTGCAGCCAGTCCCCCTGTACTTCCTTTTTTGTAAATTATTATTTCGTCGACTTCTGGGTTGTTTTCAATGACGCCTTTCGCGTAGTCGCTGGCAAGCACCGCAAGGAAGCAGCCTTTTATCCTTTTCTTTATTTCATGTATAAGTGGCGTGGCGAGAAGCAGGTCGCCTACGGCGTCCGTGCGGGAAATCAGGATTTTTTTCATTTGTATTTGTCCACTATTGTCTTTATCAGGTCTTTTGTGGAATGCCTTTTCCTGTCGCCGACAATAGCTATTTTTATACCCAGTCTTTTCGCAATATCCCTTTCAGGCACGGTGTTTTTCGTATAATCGGTCCCTTTTGCGTGGAAATCCGGCCTCAAAACCTCAAGCGTCCTGTCCACGGTAAGCTCATTAAATACCGTTATATAATCCACAAACTCAAACTCGGACAGGATTTCAGCGCGTTCTTTTGCCCCCACAAGCGGCCGCCCCTTGCCTTTAAGTTTCCGGACTGAATTGTCCGAGTTAAGCCCGACAATCAGCACGTCTCCTTTTGCGCGCGCGCCTTTTAAAAACCTTATATGCCCCACATGCAGAATGTCAAAACACCCGTTCGCGAACACGACTTTTTTCCCGCGCTTTTTTATTTTCCTTATTATGCCTGCAAGCTGTTCCCTGCTTTTAAGCTTTGACATTCTTCAACGCCTCTTTTAATTCGTCAGGCGAGACAGTGGCGACGCCCCTCTTCATTACTACAATCCCCCCGCCGATATTTGCAATAAAAGCCGAGTCATATAGCGAGGCCCCGCATGCAAGGCCCGCGGCTATAATTGAAGAAACCGTGTCGCCCGCGCCTGACACATCAACTATTTCGTCGCTTCCGAAAGCCTGTATTTTCTCAACATTCTTTTTTTCAAATACAAGCATGCCCTTGCTGCCCCTTGTTATTATCATGCCTTTGGATTTTACCAGTTTCATAAGTTCGAAACCTATTTTTTTGACATTCTCCTCCTCGTATTCCTCTATATTGACCAGCGGGCCCGCCTCGGTTTCGTTCGGGGTTCCTGTTGTTATGTACTGAAATTTAAAAAGGTTGTGCCGGGAATCGACGACTATATTCTTGCCTTTCTTGCCGAGCCCGTTGATAACTTCAATCATGGCATCGGTTATGATCCCGCCGCCGTAATCGGAAACAAGTATCGCGTCTGTTTCCTCTGCCAGTTTTTTAATGTATGCAATGATTTGTTTTTCTATATCACCGGACAGCTGCCTTATATGGTATTTATCAACCCTCACTACCTGCTGTTTTGCCGTATGCACGCTGCCTGCCATTATTCTTGTCTTTACGGGAAGCATGTATTTCTCGTCCCTCAGGATATACCTTATATCCACTTTTTTCCGGTTGATTATATCCAGCAGTATATCTGAAAAACCGTCGTCTCCGACCAGGGACACCGGCACGGGCTCTGCTCCTATGTCTTTTATGTTTAAGATGGGGTTTGCCCCGCCTCCGGCCAGGTATGTGCTCTGCCTGTATTTTAAAATAAGCACCGGCGCCTCGCGCGAAATTCTTTCTGTCTCCCCGTAAATGTACTCGTCGAGAATAAAATCCCCGAGCACAAGTATTCTTTTGCCTTTGAACTGGTCAATAAGATTCAGATATTTATCCATGTCTTTCACTCCTGTAATTTTAGAATTTTTCAAGTTTCTTAGTTTCTTGGTCTCTGTGTCTCTAGTTTCCAATTAAACTAAGAAACCCAGAGACTGAGAAACTCAGAAACATGCTGTATCAAGTTTTATTAATAATCCACTCCGCCGCATCCAGCATATCATCCGCTGTATAATCCGGTTTTACCTTCTGCTTTTTAATGAGCTTTCTTTCTTCTTTTCCAAACCCGGTTAATACAAGTATGCCTTTCATTCCGCTGTTTTTGGCAAGCTGTATATCAGTAAGCTTGTCGCCTATCACAAAGCTTTTTTTTAGGTCAATATTAAACCTGTTTTTCGCCTTCATAACCATGCCTGTTTTCGGTTTCCTGCAATCACAGTTTTTATAATACCTTTTAACCACTACATTCCTAATATGATGCGGGCAGTAATAAAAAGCTTTTATTTTAACTCCGTATTTTTTCAATAAGCCGCTGATATATTTATGCGTTTTTTTAACAAAATCCTCGATAAAATAACCCCTTGCCACGCCGGATTGGTTTGAAATAACAACCGGGATATATCTGTTTTTTTCAAGCAATTCAAGGGCTTTTATGCTTTTGCTGTATATATGTACCCTTTTCAATGAACTCAAATACCCTGCTTCTTTTATAAGCGTCCCGTCCCTGTCTATAAAAACTGCCTTATTTTTCATGCATTCCTCATCTAATATTATACAAAAATTTATTCTGCTTTACTCTTATATTGTGGCAAGTGGTAAGTGGTATGAGATATTTAATAAATAAAATTTTAAATTTCCCATACCATATAGCACCTATCACATATCACAGTTTTCACTCATTCTTCGTCATATTAAACTGCATATCATAAAGTTTTTTATAAAGCCCTTTCTTCCTCATCAGCGACTTATGATTTCCACGCTGGACTATTTTTCCTTTCTCAACGACTATTATCTGGTCCGCGTGCCTTATTGTGGACAGCCTGTGCGCTATTACAAAAGTAGTCCTGTTTTTCATAAGGTTGTTTATTGCTTTCTGTACAAGTATCTCGGAATGGCTGTCGAGCGACGACGTGGCCTCGTCAAGTATAAGTATTGGAGGGTTTTTAAGAATAGCCCTTGCTATCGCCAGCCTCTGCCTCTGACCTCCGGAAAGCCTCACTCCCCTATCGCCTATTAAAGTGTTGTATTTTTCCGGCATTTTTTTTATAAACTCGTGGGCATTTGCCGCCTTAGCCGCCTCTAACACATGGTCTTCGTCCATGTCTTCATGCCCATAAGCAATATTGTTTTTTATCGTGTCGTTAAAAAGTATGGTCTCCTGTGTCACTATGCCTATCAGTTTGCGCAAAAACTCTATCTTTATTTTTTTTACATCATGCCCGTCTATTGTTATGCTGCCCGAATCAACATCGTAAAACCTAGGCAAAAGGTCTGCAATTGTGCTCTTGCCTGCGCCTGACGGCCCTACAACCGCAAACACCTCTCCTTTTTTGATTTTAAAATTGATTTTGCCGAGCACCTCTATGCCTTTGATATACGAGTAACTGACGTTCTTAAAATCCACTTCTTTTTTGAATTCATCCATTGACACTGCGTGCGGGTCATCCTTTATATCCGGTCTTTTATCCAGTACTGAAAATATCCTCTCGGATGCCGCAAGCGCCTGCATGATGGTGTTGTTCATATCGTTTATTTTTTTTATCTGCGGGTACAGCAATATCAGCCCGCCTATGAAAGCTAAAAATGTGCCGGCTGTCATATGCCCGTTCATGACCAGTCCGCCCACGTACCATACAATGACCGCTATTCCGACCGCGCCTATTGTTTCCATAACAGGCGACGACAGCGACGAATATCTAACTCCCCTCATTGTATAGTCAAAATATTTGCGGAGCTCAATAAGGAATCTGGAAGACTCATATTTTTCCATGCCAAATGCCTTCACAACCCTTATGCCGTTGAATGTCTCGTTCAGGACCGATGTAACTTCTCCCATCTTTTCCTGGGACAGCCTTGCTGACGATTTCATTTTTTTGGCGAATTGTGTTATGGGCAGAACCGCTATCGGGAAAACTATGATCGCTATAAGCGCGTGTCTCCAGTCCAGATAAAAAATAAGCCCGACAAGTCCTATAATATTCAACACACTGCCTATAAGGTTGCTCATCACATCAGATATCGCGCCCTGTACGTTTGTCACGTCGTTTGTAATGCGTGACTGCAGGACACCCATTCTCTCGTTGTTAAAAAAACTCATGGAAAGCGATGTTATATGCCTGTAAAGCTGGTCCCTCATATCGACTATTATGCGGTTACCAACATACCTGACAAGGTAAATCTGGATGTAGGTGCAAATGCCTTTTGCAAAATATATTATAATTATGGCAAAAGGCAGGATCGCAAGCCAGTGGGCGGCTTCGGCCTTATTCGGGTTCGTAAAGATTTTATCAAAAACCGGCTTGACAATGTACATGGAAAGAGGCGTCAAAATAGCAGTAAAAAGCAGGAATATAAGCGCCAGAATGACCCTTTTCATATAAGGCTTTGTGTATCTTAAAAGGCGGAAATATGTGTTCATAATGAGAGTATTTTAAATGATTTTTGCAGGCAGGTCAAGGACAATAAGGATTTTAGGTAAAAGCTTAAAATTTGCCAACACCATATCATTATTGTAATGGTTTGCTAATTCCCCTAAAACCGTTCCTGTTATGCTTTACCTAATAAATTGAGCGATAATAAGTGCAAGCCCTGTTATCAAATGCGCAACAATAGTCATAACGCATGCAGGAGCAAGCTGCAAAGGATTGTCAAAATTTTTGTCGAGCAATGTTATTGCTTTTAAAGAAGGCAAAAGCCCCAGCAAACTCAAAAGCGACCAGACCGGGATAGCACGCAGGATTACCGCTGTCACGATTATTGCGTACGCAATAAAAACAATTACAGCATGAAAAATGCTGCCGTTTTTCCTGCCAAGCCTGACCACCAAATTCCTTTTTCCGGTTTCTTTGTCAGCCTCATAATCAGGAAACTGGTTTATGTCCACTATCGCAGAGGCAAGCAGCCCTACGGGGATTGACGCAAGCAGCGAGCCAAAGCTTGCATTGCCAGCGAATGCATAATACGCGCCTGTAACCATTATGGGCCCAAACCCCAGGAAAATAAAAAACTCCCCAAGCCCCCTGTGCGCCAATTTAAGTGGCGGAGCCGTATAAAATACCCCGGCAAACAAAGACAAGCCGAGCAAAAACAAAAGATACATGCCCTTAAAATATGAAACAATGCATAGTAAAACGCTCCCGAGCAAAAAAAGTACGACTGCTTCGCCAAGCACAGCCTTTGGTGCCAGGACGCCTGACTGTATGAGCCGCGACCCGCCGGTAAAAGGAAAAATAAACTGCTTGTTTATCCTGTCTGTGCCGTTGATATCGTCAAAGTAATCATTAAGAACATTTGTAGCCAGGTGCAGGAAAATAAAACCTGCGAGCACAGCCGAAAATATTGCTCCGTTAAATTTAGCGCCGGTTTTAATTGCCATTTCACTCCCCAGCAGCACCGGTATTATTGTAACAGTCAAAAAAGGCGCCCTTGTTTCAAGCATCAAAGCCTTAATCTTGTTCATCGTAATCTCCTGTGGAACCTCGCCGGCAGGAATCGGCGGCTCCTTTAAAAACCACCGGAGGTTTATTGTAAGTTCCCTCCGGAAAGGTATAATGCATCCCTCCAACCAGAGTTGGGGGATTTCTTTCCGGATTAATTTTCATTCGTTGATTGCTCCCACTATCGGATTTTGTATGTGAAAACTTTAAACTTAACGCAGTCAGTTTGCGCTCTTTTCTATCCTGCCGTCGCTTAAAACAACCGTTCTTTTCGCCTGCTCCATTACCCGCTGGTCGTGGGTAGAGAATATAAAAGTCGCGCCGTGCTCCTCGCTCATGCGCTTCATAATTTTTAAAATATTCATGCCGTTTGCCTTGTCCAGATTCGCAGTAGGCTCGTCAGCGAGTACGAGCTTCGGGTTTGTGACAAGCGCCCTTGCTACAGCTATCCTCTGCCTCTGCCCGCCTGAAAGCTCGTCAGGTTTGTGCTTTATGAATTCCTCCAGCGCCACATCTGTTATTAACTCATTAACCCTTTCTTCCCTTTCAGCTTTTGGAACCCCTTGTATGATAAGCGGGAATTCAATGTTTTCATAAACGTTCAGTACGGGTATCAGGTTAAATGTCTGGAAAATGAACCCTATGTTGTCCCTGCGCATCAGCGTGGCGTCCCTGTCGGATATATGTGAAATATTGTATTTTTCAAACAGGGTTATTTCACCTGATGTAGGCGAATCAAGGCATCCAATGAGGTTCAGGAACGTGGTCTTACCTGACCCTGACGGCCCTACTACGCATAAAAACTCGCCCTGTTTCACATCAAGATCCACACCTTTAAGCGCCTCAACTTTTGTCTTGCCCAGTATATAGTCTTTCTTTACATTCCTTGCTGAAATAATATTTTCCATTAGCGTTCTCCTTTATTAATGATTTCTAATTTCTAGTTGCATTATCTGTCACCTATCACCAATCATCTTTCTCTTACTCTTACCCCTTACCACTTTCCCCTGTCTTAAAGGTACGCCCTTAATCTTAACTCCAGATAATTATATATTGGTATTCCTGTCTGCCCTTCGCCGCTGCGGCTGGTCGTGCAGTTCTGCAGATAACCCAGCAGGATGTCAAATCCCTGATTCTCAAGCCAAATAATTTGAGGATAGACCAATGCCATGCCATCGTCCATACCATATATGCCTGTGATTGCAAGGGTCAGCTTGTCGTTCCAGTTATATGAAAAGCTCATCATCCCGTAATCTTTTTTTATTACGAGCTGCGAAAGCCCGAGTATCGAAGGCGTCGTCTGTGCCATACTGTACATCCTGTCATATTCAGTATTATCCACCCCCCAGTTGTTCCTGAAGTACTCGATGTATAAAAACGTATCCTGGGTAATCTGTTTCTGTACCCCTGCAAGCCAGTTGTACTGTATAGTTGCCCCGTTATCCAGTCCCATATTTGTCCTTATGTTGTCGGCAGTGTTTATATACCGCACAGCTGCACCCTCGAGGTTAAGTATTGCCGGCCCGAAATCCCATGATATTGCGCTGCCTATTGTCTGCAGGGTCTGGTACTGGTATATGGAATTCAGGAAAAAGTCGGCTGTGCCGATGAGCTTATAAAGCTGCAACGCAAAGCGATAGTTCTGCGCAACAGGCGTGTTTAAAGCCTGTGTGTCCGGGGATATAATCAGCGAAGGCGTTATAAAGTCATTTGAATACTCGGCGCGGAGGGCGTAAATCCCTTCCAGGTACCTGCCCGGCTCTAAAAGGTCTTTTGTTGGCTGCAGAAGGTCGGTTGGGTTCCATGAGTACCCTGTGCCCCATTTTATTCTCTGCTTACCGGTATAAAGCACAAAGCTGTCGTTAGTATAAGAAAAATAAGCATTATCAATGACATAACCTATACTTTCCACTCCCGGGCTTATATAAAACCTGCTGTCAAAAACGAATTTTACGTTTGATAATTCCTGGTTCAGTTTCAAGGTTATTTGTTCAAAAGCCTGCGTGCTTGACTGGCTCAACTGCAATGCCTGCGGCACTGATGCCGGGGCAGACTGCATCAGTGACAGTTCCTCTGACAGCGCCTGATTTTTTATGTAGTTGTAGTACAGCGCGTCCGTCTCAAGGTCTACGTTATAGTCAAGGGCAAGCGCTAAACTCGAGAGCAAAACTGTTGCAGTTATAATTAAAATTTTTTTCATATTTTAGCCTCTTCCTTTATTTGTGTTGAGTGCTGCGTACTGCGTGCCACGGAATAACAAAAACGTTCTTCCATCGCACATCGCACGTCACACTTAGCACGCTGCTCATCTTCCCATCTGGCTCTGGTCAAAAAGATAATCCGGCAGGCTATCCTGCTTTACAAGCGTTTCCATTATAACTTCGGTATACGACCCCTTTTCAAGCAGGTCTTCCATTTTCATATGTGAGGGCCTCATGACGCCGTTAAACTCCTTCAGTTCGGTAAAGTACATTTTTTTTATCGCCTTGCCCGAAAGCCCGTAGTAAGTCGCCTCCGTAGGTATCATTTTTTCCTTATCGACCCAGAAATCAATGAAAGCATAAGCCACGTCTTCCCTTTTAGCGCTCAGCCTGAGCAGCACAAGGTTCCCTTTCTCGTCAATAATATCCGGGTCATAGTCGTCCACCATTTTTGAGCTCATAAGGTCCTCGTTTGAGAATGTCGTGCCCATGAAGCTCTGCTTTCTCGTAAGCCTTATCGGCCTAGACACTTCCGGCATGTACATCCATAAATTATCCTTTGTCATGAGTATTTTTTTGCCTTTTTCCCTCGGCGGCCCGGCAATCTTTAACAACGCCGTTGTGTTGTTTTTCGAATATATCTCATAATCGTATTCCAGCGGCTCCCTGCCGTTCCTGTATGTCGTCATTTTCAGCGTGCCCTTGAAAATCGGCGGGTACATGGACTCGTCTGTCTTTTTCAATATCTTGTCCGCAAGCTCCTTTGCCTCTGCCTTGGTCATCTTTGTCTTCTTGACTGCCGCAGGCGCCGGCTTAGCCGTGGCTGTCGTTGTGACCTCCACAGCCGTTATTGTTGTGTCTTCTGCAAATAAAACTGCCGCAGCCATAATTATAAAAGCCAGCATTATTAATCTTTTCATTTTAGTTCTCCTTTTCTTTTGTCATTTAATATCTGCTATCTCATATCCAATATCTAATATGCCTTATTTAACTCCACGCTTCAGCGCGTCCACTATCTTTGTCTCTGCCGCCATATTCGCTGGAAAATATGCGCCGAATATTCCGGCGATTATGCATATTACCCCTGCCATTATCCATATTATAGGGCTATTTGCCGCTTTCATATGAAAATCCATGGGCACGCTCAGGGCCGCTGTTATCTTCGGGTCTATGTAAATGCCGTGCGTTACCATGTAATACATCATCGGAGCGGAAACAATATACCCGATTATCACGCCGAATATGCCCAGCAAAATGCCCTCGGTTATGAATATGCCCCGTATCTGCCCCTTTTCCAGTCCCATGGCGCGCAGCGTGCCTATTTCAGGAATGCGCTCATATACGGTCATGGTTATGGTATTGGTAATAATAAAGAAAGCCAGAAACAGCAGCACTGCGGCAAATACAGCAAAAGTCGTGTATTTCATCCTGACAGTATCTATGATCTCAGGCGCTTCTTCTTTCCAGTCAAGCGCCTCAAGCCCAGGGAACTGGCTCGCAAGGACGCCCTTAATATATTTTGTTGCCTGCGGCACGCTTCCCATATCTTTCAATTTTATTATTATCTCTGTCGCATGACCTTTCATGTCAAAAAACCTTTGGGCAAAAGCATAAGGGATAAACACATTCATTTTTTCCATATTGTCGAAACCCACGCTGTATATGCCTTTTACATCTACGTCTTCCAGGTTGTTGGCGTTATACACGGTCTGGGAATAAAGCAGCAGGTTTTCATTTCCCGACAGCTTCATTATCTCCGCGAGTTTTTTTCCTACAAGCACTTCTGCGCCGCTTCCAAGCCCGGAACCGTTTATCCTGTCATACGCTGTAAGTATTTTTTTTTCCATGTCCATGTCAATGCCGTTTATTATCACGTTCATTTTCCTATTCGTATCGCTTATTATCCCCGGGTGTATTATACGCGGGCTTGCGGCCACAAAACCCGGAGCTCCCTTTATAGCTTCTATCACTTTTTTCGGGTCAGCGATATTTATATCAAGCGGCAGGGTGCGCTTCTCGTCCGTATAGCCTTTCGCGTATATTTTTATGTGGCCTATGCGCAGGTCTATCATCTTGTTTATCATGCTGTCGAGCTGGCCCTGCTGCATACCGAATCCTACGAGTATCACGAGTACATTCAGCGCGAAGGTGAGTATGTTCAGCGTGGAGCGCCTTTTATTCTTGAATACGTTCCTCAAAGCGATAAAAAATACTTTATTGTTCATTCCAGTACCCTCATTATGTCCGACGGCTTTTTGACCGCAGCCAGCACCGCTGGATAGAGTGAAGCGACGACCGATATGAGTACGCCGGTAAATAGTATTACAACAAGCGAGGCAGGCACCAGTATGAACCCCAGTGTGGCATCCATCGCGCCCATGCCCGAGCCCTCCATAAGCTTCATTATATTCTGGAAGTTAAAGGGATTTGCTTCCAGGTATTTCACCACCATTGTGCCGGGTATTATTCCGGCTATTGTCCCTGTTACGCCGAGCATGAAGGACTCGGTTAAAATCATTCCGAATATCTGCCATTTTCCGACGCCCATTGCCCTGAGCACGCCGAACTCCTGCATCCTGTTCATGATGTTCATCAGGAAAGAGTTCAATATTCCCAGCGACGCGGCGAATATAATTATTATTGAAAGTATCAATATTGCCACATCTACTATTTTCAAATAAGAAACTACGAAAGCCTGCCCCACCTGCCATGGCACTGCTATGGCGTCTGTTGGGAGCATTTTCTGGATTATACCGGCTTTTATATGCGCTTCTACAGGGTCTTCTATGTTTACGGTTATCTCGGTCACTTTTCCCTCGAGCGCGAGCAGCTTTTGCGCCAGCGGCAGGCTGCATACCACGAGGCTCTCGTCCTCAATGGAGCTGTTTGTTTTTGACAGGCCTACGAGCCTTCCCTCGGCCGCGTTTATCCCGCCATACTGGTCCACGCTGAGTAAAATGATGCTGTCGCCCAGCTTCACATGCAGGGATTTTGCCGCCTTGTACCCCAGCACTATGTCCTTTTCGCTTTGTATAAAATGCCCCTCGACCATCATTTTTTCCCTGTGCTCATAGTTTTTTTCCACGTCGTGCGGGTCAACAGCCTTTACTATACACTCGATATTTTCCGTGACAGAGTTCGCGATAGCCCCGAAATTCATTTCCGGTATGACATTCTCCACGCTTGGCACAGCCTTAAGCTTATCAAGCATTTTGGTGTCATAAAGCATATTGAACTCGGTCCTGGAAAAATCGAGTTCCTTGTAATAATTGGCATTGTAAATCTTGATATGCCCCGCTGCCTTCAGAAAGTCATTGATGATTTTCGACTTAAACCCGTCAATGAACCCGACCCCGAACTCCATCAGGAACACGCAGACAAAAACTACAATAAGTATGGTTAACGACGTCCGCCTGTTCTTTATCAAATTTCCGAAAGCTATCTTTAAAAATATTGGCATGTCTTTTCACCTCATCAATTCTGCATCTCTTTTCCTTAGCACATCCCACATAGCGCGCAGTACGTTTTTATTTATATATTCCGTTCTTAAGTATTTTCTTAACAAGTACCAGATTTGTGTTGTACATTTTCTTTATTTCCTTTGCTGTAGTTTCGCTGTTTATTTTTGACATCACTTCTGTATCCAGCGCCGTGTCTATCCACATGAATAGTTTTACAAGTTCCCGCTTGCTCAGCGAGTATTTTGACATGTCAACGCCTTTCGAAATCGTTAGCAGCAGAGGCATCATGTACGGCTCCCACTCTTTCCTCAACTTCATAAGTATGTCCCCGCCGCGATCCGAAAGCATTGTTTTAAAAAGTTTAAACATCTGCAAATCCTCGCCAAAATGGTCATACATATGCTCTATCATATGCAGGTAAAGGTCAACGGCATCTTCTGTTTTGCCCGGCAGGTTTTCAATTATATGCTGTATAAAGCTTCCAAACATTTTTTCTGCAAGAGCGAGGAACAGTTTTTCTTTCGTGCCGAAATATTTAAAGATGGCGCCCTTTGACACGCCTGCTTTTTTGGCTATACGGTTGGTTGACGCCATTTCATATCCGGTATCGGCAAATTCGTCAACAGCTGCCTTAATTATTTTTTCCCGTTTTTTTGGCTTTATGCGGTCAAAAGCGTTCTTTTTATTAAGTACTTTATTAATATCGAGTTTTCCGCTCATTTATTTTTCGTCCTTTGTCCGGCAAAATACTCCATTTTTACGGACACTAAAAGCAGCCATAAAAATATTAGGGTAACTAATACTCCCGTAATTCCGTTGAATAATTCCTCTTTAAACATCCTGATTGCATCGGCTGCCCCGTTTAAAACGAAAAAAACCATTGCAGTATATATTGCCCACTTTTGCCTTTTTATCATGCCTACTCCAACAACAAATAACGCGGCCGAAAGCGTCAATAAAATCGGTGCTACCATCTGTCCGTAATAGTGTATTTTTGCGGCCGCACCCTTTCTCAGCTTCCATATTGCGTCAAGTGGTGTCCCTGGAACATATATAGTGAAACTCACGAGCAGACACATTGCTACCGCAAAAAATAAAAATACTGTAACAATCAGGCTTTCGTAAGGCATTTTTTGCTTTTCCATTATTTACCTTTCTCCCCCTTTAACAAAGGGGGCCAGGGGGTTTTTACTTTTCTACGTTAATTCCAAATCCAAAATCCGTAATCAAAAATGACCTACTGGTCATTTTTGTAGATTTATACACAATTGAATTGTATTTGTCAAGCAAATAATGACCGCATGGTCATTTTTTTAAAAAAATTATAGTATTTCAATACAAGCCAAGGTCGGAGCACTATAGTCGAAGGAATATAGATTAGTTGGAATTTAATATTTCTTTTAAGCGAGTTTTAACATCTCTTAAATCGACTTTCCTAAATTTTCCTTTATTATTATCAAAAATAAGCACTTTACCTTTTGTTTCTTTTTCCTTTTTTTTATTGTATATTTTAATATATATAGCCAATATTTTTATACCAAACTCAGGATTTTTTTTACTTGATTTTGTATTTTGATTTACAATTTCACCAAACCACTCTTTCAATTTGTTAATAGAATTCTTAGTGTCGCCAGAGTCTTCCGCTCGATGAATATGTATTAAGTGACCACGCTTTTTCGAATGAGATACTTTATTATAATCTCTTAAAATATGGTCTCGATTATTTGTGTTTTCAGTCCCAAATTCAATTATATAAGCAGGCTCTACATATCCTTTGGACGATGAATCTATTTTTAGTTTCTTATTTTTAATCTCTCCTATCGTTCCTTTATCTAAAATAACTATATCACTTCTTTCATAATCTTTTTGGTTGTTACCATATTCTGTGTGTACTAACATTGTTTTATATAACCCCTTTGAGGGTTTTCCATTTTTCCAACCAAGATGCAATCCTGTTTTGCTTAAATTGTTTTTATTATCCGGATTGAGAACATTAATTTTCATTAATTCGCGTGAAACTAACACATGTATATCGATTTCAGATAAAAAAATTAATGGCTCATTACAAATTTTATTCAAAATATTAATTATTTTTTCCTCTATTTTTATACATATTTTCTCCATTTTTCGTCCTTAAATTTTTATCGTTGTTTTTGAAAGCAGAAACATAGTATACTACCTCGTCCCCCCGCGTTTTTCAGCGATAGTGTCCTCAAACTCAAAAAGAATTGACTACTTGTATCAGTTAATTAATTGTACCAAACGTAAGGGTTTGCATAAAGCAAATTTTTATGTATACTTTCATCGAGGAGAGTGACAAATGACTGACAACCAACAGAATAACGGATTGAAGAAACCAAAGTTAACCCCAGAACAACTTTTTGATATTTATCAGGAATGTTCCTTACCCAACGCGCCAGTAAAAGCCATCCTGGAACGGTGCGGGCTTAAACCGTGGCATCTTATTGCCTTGCGTAAGAGAATCAAGCAAGCTGCCCTGTCAGAACTATCGAATCCGGCAAAATCCGGCAGAAAGAAGTCCATGGTTCCCGTAGAAAGCCTTGCTCAAGTGGATAAGGAACTTTCTCAAACAAAGGACGCGCTGGCTGCTGTCGGGCATGAGCTTGCGTTGTTAAAAAAAAAGATGAGTTGAGTCTCAAGGGTCCTTTGAAGGGGCACTATCCGGCCCAAGTTAGGCAGATAGTTGTTATCACTATAAACGAAGCCGTACTATCCGGTTTCACGCAGAAAAGAGCTTGTTTGATCTTTGACATAGACGCCAGAAAATTCAGACGCTGGGCTAAACTAAAAAAGAGAACGCCAAGAACGGCATGTAACAAACTGTTGCCGTTTGAAAAGACATCGATTATTGACTCTGCCTTTAGACCTGAAAATATAGGCAAGCCATTGAGCCATATTTACGTATATGGCCATAATTCAGGCGCTTTTCATGCTTCTCTATCGACTGTATACAGGTATCTAAAAGCCGAAGATCTCGTAAAACCATTCGAACCCAAAAAACGGAAATCTAATCATGTTTCGGCTCACGATCTTTTGGATGCTGGATTTTCCCTTTTGACCTATGACGGTTCATGCTTCAAAACCGAGTCCGGCGTAACTGTTTGGTCCATACCGGTTCTGCTTCTGCCTTACAGGTATCTGCTGCATATCGGACACAGTTTACGCGGCGTCAGTTCAGCGGATTTACGGGATGCCGTTGCTCAAGCCATACTTGAACTGCCGGATGACTTTCCTGACAACATAGTGGCTTTTTCAGACCGCGGATCTGCTATGAAAGCCAAAAAGACTGTTGCCTTCCTGGAAGATGTGCTAAAAATTCCTGTACGCTACGGACGCCCAAACACGCCGGATGACGAACCATGGATTGAGGCCCTGAATAAAAACTCGAAGTATCACAGGGATGTGCCGGCTGTCTTTCCAACGGTTTCAGATGTACTGGACTGGTTAGAAAAATTTAAACCACTGCATAACAACGATCCTCATAGCTCGCTACATTATGTTACACCGGCTGAGGCGTTCGCGGGAAAAATGGAGGTGATTTTAAGCCAGAGAAAGAACAACCTGATCACTGCAAACATTATAAGGTTGGAGGCTTTCAGGGCTTCCAAGCTTCAAGTAGTGATTGGGTGACGGTTTGAGGTCAATTAAGCTGAAAAACTCCGGTCCAGTTAGTACTCTCATTTATAATTACCTTTACTAACGTTTCTGATGCATCGTACCATTCCTGTTTAAAATCATTGCCTTTACCGTCATAGAAGGACTTATCCGCCATAGTCAACTTTCCTGATGCATCGTAATATTCCCATTTAACATTATTGCCTTTACCATCATAAAAAAACCTACTAATTGCAATCAATTCTCCTGACGCATTGTACCTTTCACATTTAATTTTGTTATTCTTATCATCATATAAGAATTTATCCGCTTCAGTCAACTCCCCCGATGCATCATACGCATTATCCTTAAAATCATTGCCTTTCTTATCATAAAAGTGGTTTATCACATCCGTCAACTCCCCTGATGCATTATATATTTTACCTTTAAGCGGCTTTCCTTTATTATCATAGAAAACTTTAGTAATTTCTTTCAATTCTCCCGAAGCATCGTAAAATTTCTCCTTAATCTTGTTGCCTTTACCGTCATAGAAGGACTTAATCGCCATAGTCAACTCTCCCGATTCATTGTACACTTCACATTTAACTTCATTACCTTTATCATCGTAAAATTGTTTCTCCATACCAATTAACTTACTTTTATCTATCTTTCCAAAGCTAACACCATACGCTGAAGAAGTTACTACTTGGTTCACATACTTAGCTTCCAAACTCATAAATAAACTCATAAACAAAACTACAAACGACACACAAACAATTAATTTTTTGTGAGTAGACACCTTTTATAACCTCCTTTGGTTACTTAATGCCCCTCTCAGAACCGAACGTGACCGTTTCGGTCATTCGGCTCCACGGGAATACTTCCTAATACGATGACAGCGCATAGGTTAGATGATATACCATTATACTCCGTAATTGCCCAGGGCTTTATCTTTCTTTAGCTCTCCAGGACATTCCAAAAGAGAACCCTCATTGAGCAGGTGTATATGTGTCTCTTAACTCAACTTTGGATTTTCCTTTGCACGCATAGTCAGGGTCTTAAGTTTCGTTGCCATTCCATCTCCACCTCTGTGTGTGGCGGATGTATCCCTTACGACCCCACGCTTTTCCCTCTATCCCCTTTTCTCCATCTACTTTCATAGACTTCATCGATACTATGGGATAGTCAGACTGCCGGGACATCTTTTACGGCTCCTCATCTTTTGGAATTTGTCGCCGCATACTCTCCTTTTGAGGATGTCTCGGCTCTCCCGAGTTCATATCTGTTCCTTGACATCTTGACACGGCCTTAGACCCCGTCGGGTTCCCACTCTCTCGCCTTTTATGATTGTGGGACTGCTGCCTGCTTCGTTATGAACAGTGTCGGCCTCCGACACGATGGCGATTTCGGGGCTCAATACCTTCACTTGCGTTGTATCCCGATGTCTCCCGCCTTCCAGCTTCATTTAGTTCGTTGCCTCCCTAAATGTGGAATTTGGTATTGGGCTGGTGGCTGACCTTTGCCCAAGCTGGATTTTCACCAGCGCGAACCGATACGCTTTTCTCGGCGCACTCATTTACGCCTCCCTTGATGATGTTTATTTTGTCGAACCGTCAACAGGCGAAAACAAAATATTACAGCACTCAATTCCAGCAAAACGTTAGTGAAGCTGGATTCATCTTATCCATATATAATTATACCCCTTCTTTTCACGCTGTCAATTAATATGCATCTTCTCAGCCCATTTTTCCCTATCTTTTCTTCATCCACTTTTCACCCACTTCACAACCTGCTTGAATATCGCATGCCCTATCTTGCCGAAAAGCGGCTTCGGCACATGGTTCTCCGCCTGCGGTGGAACCCCGCCGACAGGAATCGGTGGTCCCTTAATAACCACCGGAGGTTACTGGAGCTACCGCTTCCAGTCCAAATAGCTAATATGCGACGTCCGCCGAAGCAGAACTTTCTGCGTAGGCGGATAATGAGTTCCCTCCGAAAAGGCCATAGTCCCGAGCGAAGTCGAGCGGATATAATTTCATCACCAACTGGAGTTGGGGGGAATTTCTTTCCGGATTATTATATTGTGCACCAGCTCAAAGCCGGGGTTTGAAGTACTTACAGTTTCTAGTTTATGATTTCTAGTTTCTAGTGCAGTTGAGCTTTACTTGTCATTACTTACCACTTTCCCATTACAACTTACAACGTCCTTTTCCTTTTCTTTGCCTGGAAACTTGAAACTAGAAACTAGAGACTTGCCTGAGATTTCCCCGGCTTACCTGCGCGCGGCGGCCCGTCTGTGTCCCGGGGAATTAACAAGTTCCAGCCTTAAGCTTTTACCAAGGCCATTCGCTATTTTTTTTAAGGTCTGATATTTCGCGTCGTCAATATTTTCCATCGCGCGTGATAAAACAAAAGGATTTATCCCCGCATTTTTGGCAAGGGCGTATTTGGTCATATGCTTTTTTTTCAGTTCTTTATTTACCTTTTCCATGAAATAAAAAAGCTCCATTTCATCGGCATAGGCTTTGCGCCCTTCTTCGCTTTTACCGGCTTCGTCAAAAATCTTTTGAACCTCATCCTTTGGCGCGATTTTTAAGTCCGCTTCAGTAATTTTGATTTTTTTCATGTTGTTTTTCTCCTTTCCAGCATAATGTTTTTTATTATATTCCCTTTCTCATACTCCCGCCTGTTTTTCTTCTTCTGGTTTTTCTCCACAAAAGAATTGACAAACTGCGCGTGATTGCCCGACCAGAAATAAATCAGCCTGTATTCGATATTGTTAAAGCCCGGCCTCAATTCGTAAAGATTTGTAAAACCCTCGATTTTATCGGAATAAGGCTTTCTGATGTCGTGCCCTTTAATCAGCAGTATGTCTATATACGCCTGAATTTTCTTTTTCAAACCGTCCGATAAATCCATAATTTGCTGTTTTACTGTTTCATTCAAACTGTATGTCACGGGCTCCACGCGTTCATCTCCTTTATCAATAAGATTATACACATTTATGTGTACATTATCAAGCGTTATTTATGATCCTCAATTTCTTTTATTACATATATTTCCATTACGAGCATCCTTTATGAACATCTCTTACGAACATTTTTATAGAACATTTCTTCGAACATCTTTCCTATCTTTTCTTCATCCACTTTTTCACCCACTTCACGACCTGCTTGAACACCGCATGCCCTATTTTGCCTAAAAGCGACTTCGGCACGTGGTTTTCCGCCTGCGTTATAATATTGTGCGCCAGCTCAAAGCCAGAATTCAATTTGGGATTTTCAGAGTTTGGAATTTGTGATTCACTTACCATACCCTCACCCTGAACATCTTGAGCTTTTGAACCTTGAACTTTTCCTACCTCTTGCCCCCCTTGAACATTGAGCCTTGAACCTTGAACTTCTTTTATGATCGCCGGCAAGTCTGCCCAATACGGGTTATCCTCCAGTTTGCTATCCTTGTGTCCCAGCCACCATATTGCTCCTGCTGCGCCAAGCGCTGCCAATACGCCGCTATCCTCGTCCGCTATTATAATATGAACACCACCCTTTGCCGGACTTTTTATCTGAAAATATCCAGTCTCCCTCATCTCCTGTAACAGCTTGGCATACCGCCCGTCTTGCCCATCGCCCGCCGAATGTTCCCCCTCACCCAGACCCTCTCCCGCAAGGGGCGAGGGGTGTGTTTTGCCGCCCTCCCCGAAGGATTCCGGTGTATTGCCTGCTTTTATCCATGCAGCTATCTTTTTGGCTTGTTTTTCAGTCATTTTCCGCTCAATAAGCACTTTTATGGTCTTTTCCATCTTATCCACGTCATCTGGATAGCCATTCGCAAGCCCAGTAAGGGCAATAACAGCAGATTCAGGTATCTTCCAGCCTGTGGATAACTCCGGATTCCGGAGTTGTCCACATATTTGCTCCCTTGCCGCTGTATTCAACAGCCCCATTACCTTTGCCACATTCCCTACATATTGAAACCTTAACTGGAGCCTGTCCGCGACTTCCTGATTGTTGAGATCAGGGCATAAAGCCATGTATTTTTCAATACCCAGGTAGTTGTCAAACCAGTTCGGCGGCTCCGCTTTATTGCCCATAATCAACTCCAGCATCTCATCCGCCGGGCTGAGGCCCTTCACAACAACCGCCTCTATCTCGGTCCAGCCGTTCTGCTTAGCGCCTGCGTACCTGTAGTGCCCGCATAGGATGTAATAATTGATTCCCTGACCCAGTAGGCCATCGCCGGCCTTTCTATCGTCAGTCAAAAGCGCCAGCTTGACAGGGTTCAGCAGCCCGTCCTTATCCATGGACTTCGCGACAGCATCCGTAATGTCCTGCTGCAGGAAGCTCCTCGGGTTGTTTGGATGCGGCTTAATCTCGGAAATAGGTATCTTCATATTATAACCTCCCCTTAGATAGCGTTTGTTTTGTCAAGCCGTCAACAGGCGCTGACAAAACACTACGCTATCTTAGTACCCGCTCCAGTCATGGTTTTACCCTGACAAGCGGTATCAATTTGTTTTGCCAAGCCGATCAAGTCCGAGGCTACTGCCAAGGACAAGCGGCGCTTGAATTTTTAGCGTACTGCCAATCGTGGATACATTATAATACTACGAAATGAAGGGTTCAAGAAATATTTTGATGGAAATTTTTGGAATTAATAATTGGAATTGCCCTTTTGTTGCCTACACATCCCCCTTACCACTTACCCCGTCTTTTGTCTGTTTTATGCTTTTATTTCAGGTTATTTTTTACCATGGCAATAATTTCTTTTGCCTTGGCAGTACAGCTTTCAGCCTGTTTAAATGTCGGCTCTATAAATTCATCAGGGTAACGCACCTGCACCGCGTAAAAATTCAATTCAGCCGCTTCAATTTTATTAAAAGACCCGTCATATTCCGCACAAAGCTTTAAAAGCATCGCAATATCATGTGTTTTGCCCGTTGTTTTCCCCTTATCGGCGAGAAATGCTTTCAGGTATTTTTCGGCGGCCTGCTGCGCATGGAAACAGACGGCGCCTTTTGCGCATTCAGTTTTCCCAAGCTTCAATTCGTGCCCGACGACTTTCATATCTTCGTCCGCTTTTTGAATCCATCGGGCCGAAATATCTTTCATATCGCGACGCCTTCTTTTTCCGCTTCATAGGATATTGTCCCTGCCTGCCTGGAAAGGACGGAAAATTCACTTTCTGTTTTTATTATTATATCGGAAGGTATGAGTTCCCCCGCAAGCGCGTTGTTTATTTCCTTAAAAAGGGCGATTTTTTCTTCAAAGCCAATATCCTGCCCGACCACCAGCAGGATATCAAAATCGCTGTCATTGTCATTATCCATTCTCGCCCTCGATCCGAAAAGTATTATTTTTTCTATAGCAAGATTTTTGGCTTCAGCGCGGGATTCGATAATCTGTCTTATTTTTTCAATATTTTTATCCGTCTCATTTTTCATATTTTACGCCTTCCTTTGATTGATATTATACGCCGCTGCATTTGCTCCGTCAACTCCGCATTTAAAGCTTGAATTTATAGTTTCTTAAAGAAATCATTCCCGTTGTCAACGCGTATAAACCTGCCGCTGAGTGCGTCTTCCAGCCCTTTGCGTATCGCGCCTATAACCATGGGGTTCCTGTATACCCACGCTTCCCTGTCGGGAATCTCGGCAGTCGGCGAAGTCGCTTCTTTTGCCTTTTTTGGCTTTTTATATGTTTTCATTTTTTCACCTTCCTACCTAAAGTATAGCCGAAAGCGGGAAAGGTCTCAAGTGGAAAAATGGATAAAATATTCCCTAAATACATATATTTCTTGCTTTTAATTTCAAAAGCAGTTAAAATTTCTTGTATTTAATTCCAAAATAGTGGAGATAAGATTGGAAAACAAAAGCATTATTGATACAGCAACAAAAGTTGCGCATGGTATCAGGAAGCGGGTTCTTGAGCACACCATCAAAAACGGCGGCGGGTACTTGAGCCAGGCTTGCTCATCTGCAGAAATATTTGCATGCCTTTATTCGGGGATCATGAATCTCGAAAAAGTAAAAACCCCTATTATGCCAAGGCTTTTTGCGGGAGTACCATCTGCATCCAATAAGGATTATACACTGGGTTATTTCTTTAACGGCCCTCATACACGCATCTCAGACAGGTTTATTCTCTCCCCCACTCATTATTCGCTTGTATTATACGCCGCGCTCATAGAATCAGGCAGGATGGACAAGACCGGCCTTGACCTGTTCAATAAGGACGGCTCGTCTGTCGAAATGATAGGCGCCGAGCACTCTCCCGGTATGGAGGTCATGACAGGCTCACTTGGTCAGGGACTGAGCCAGGCAATAGGCATGGCTCTTGGCCGCCGCATGAAAGGTGAAACGGGAAAAACCTTTGTTTTCATGTCTGACGGCGAATTCCAGATAGGCATGGTATGGGAAGCTTTCCAGTTCATGAACCATCATAAACTTGATAATGTCTTAATATTCGTCGACGTCAACAAACAGCAGTGTGACGGCGCTATTAATTCAGTAATGAAAATAGACCCGTTTTCAGACAGGCTCAAAGCCTTCGGCGCCGAGGTTTTATCAATAGACGGCCATGATGTCAATGCTTTGTTTGAGGCTGCAAAAAATCTGCATAAAGACAAACCACTGGTCGTGCTGTGCAATACCGACCCGTGCAGGTGTATCAGCGAGTTAAGGACTAACGCAGGCAAGCTGCATTATTTGAGGATAAAAAGCGATGAAGAAAGAAAGAAATACGAAGAAATTTTAAAGGAAATGGAAGGTCTGTAATGGAAATCCTTTCACAGGTCCACAACAGGAATTTAAAAGAATTCGGCAAGGATAAAAAAGAAGTGCTTGTCCTCACCGCCGACCTGACTTCTTCATGCGAAGCTGATTATTTTAAAAGCACCTATCCCGACAGGTTCATCTCCTGCGGCATCTCTGAGCAAAACATGCTATCTGTCGCAGGCGGGCTTGCGCGCGAGGGTTTCATGCCATTTGTGCATACTTTTGCCGTATTTATATACCGCAGGGCGTTTGACCAGATAGCCATGTCAGTCGCCTATCCCAACCTGCCTGTTAAGATGTTCGGGTTCCTTCCAGGCATTATGAGCCCTGGCGGCCCAACGCATCAGGCAATTGAGGATATAGCAATAATGCGCTCCCTGCCCAATATGACCGTGCTGGAGGTTGGCGACGCTACAGAAGTGGAAAGCGTGCTTGAGCTGGCTTATGAAATCAAAGGGCCAGTATATATAAGGATGCTGCGTGGGGAAATCCCGCGGCTTTTTGATAAAAGAGAGCCAATAAAACTCGATACTCCCAGGATTATTTCAAGCGGGACTGATGTCCTTATAATATCCAGCGGCATCTGCACCGAGGAATGCATGCGTGCCGTAAATGCCTTGAAGGCAAAGGGCGTGTCAGTCGCGCACGTGCATATATCAACTCTAAAACCTTTTAACAGCAAGGAAATTGCGGACATACTCGCCATGCCAAAACACGGGATAATAACAGTCGAGAACCACACAACAACAGGCGGGCTCGGCTCTATAATCGCGGAAAAAATGGTTGAAAAAGGAATAAATAAAAAACTTTCAATGCTCGGCTTAAAAGATACTTTTGCCCATGGTGCGAGTAAACGCTACCTTATGAAGGAATATGGTTTTGACGCCTTTGCAGTTACTGCCGAAACTGAAAAGCTTATTGGGTTTAAACTCGGCATCACCGAAAAAGATCTGACAGATGCACGAATCGAAGCAGTGCATTCTGCTGCAAAGCCAGAGGCCATGTAATATTGTTGATTGTCAAAAAAACGGAGGAAAAATGAGGTTTTCAGTAATCTATTCTATCTCAGGGTCAATAGCAGAGGTTAAAAAGCGGGCTTTTAATGTATGCATAGAACAAACCATAGAATTTCCTTTTCATTTAGTTAAAGATAAGTATATTAGAAATGAGATTGTCGGCAAAATAAAATCACTCAAGCCTGTTTCAAAAAATCGCTTTCTTGCTGAAATTACTTATTCCGAAGCCTCTGCAGGAAACGAGCTCACGCAGTTTTTAAATGTTGTTTTTGGCAACACCAGCATTAATCCAGGTATAAGGATCGAGTCTATCAAATTATCCCCGGGGTTGCTGGAAAAATTCAAAGGCCCGCGTTTTGGTGTAAAAGGCATAAGAAAACTTCTAAAGGCTTATAACAGGCCACTGATTTGCTCTGCAATAAAACCAATGGGCTTGACCCCAAAAGAACTTGCCGACTTGGCCTATAAGTTTGCCCTTGGCGGAGTTGATTTTATAAAAGATGACCACGGTCTTGCGAACCAGCTGTTTTCCCCATATGAACAGAGGGTAAAACTTGTAGCGCAGGCAGTAAAAAAAGCTAATAAAATAACAAAAAAGACTTGTCTTTATGCGCCAAATATCACTGCTGACGGAGATGATGAGATAATCAGGCGCGCAAAATATGCTAAAAAAGCAGGCGCAGGTGCTCTTGTAATATCCCCGGGTCTTGCCGGTTTTAATATTGTCAAAAAGATATCTTCTATCAAGTCAATAAATCTTCCTATTCTTTTACATCCTGCCCTTCTCGGCAGTTTTACAGTGGATAAATACTCCGGCTTTTCCCATTTTTTCCTTTATGGCCAGCTAGCGCGCATGTGCGGGGCAGACATATCAATATTCCCGAATTACGGCGGCAGATTTTCTTTTTCAAAAGAGGATTGCAAAAATATAGCTTTTGGCTGTAAGGCCAAAATGGGCAATATTAAAAATATATTTCCCGGCCCCGGCGGCGGCATGACATTGGCAAACGTAAAGCAGATGAAGGAGTTTTACGGTAACGACGTGGTATTTTTAATGGGCGGCGGCCTTCACGAAGCAGGCCCGGATATTGTAGAAAACGTTAAAAAATTCAGGAAATTAATTTCAGGTTAAATTCAGCAGTTTTTGCGCGTTCTTATAATATATTTTATCCTTTATCTCTTTATCGTTTATAACCTGCTCTATTTTTTTCTTTATATTTGCAGCCCTCTCCCACGGAAAGTCGGTGCCGAAAAGTATTTTTTCCGGGCCATGGGCTTTTATCATTTGCCTGTATAAATCGTCATTGATTTCATCTGTATATGCAGTATCAAAATAAACATCTTTACCGATAAGGTATTTCATTACATCATCCCACTGCCTGTATCCACCCATATGCGCGAGTATAAGTTTTAAACCCTTGATTTTTAAAACTTCGGCAAATCTTTGTGGGGTGCTGTGCACATCATCATAAGCCAGGTCCACACCGGCATGAAATAAAATTACAAGGTTGTTTTTCCTGCAGGCATCGTATATTTTATTCACCCTTTCTTCATCCGGGTAAAAACCCATGTAATCAGGGTGAAGTTTGATCCCTTTTATACCGGATTTTGCTATAAACTCCAGTTCTTCATGAATATTGCCTATTTTATCAAAATCAGGATGCATTGCGCCAAAGCATATGATTCTTCCGTCAGATTGCTGGTTATTCTCAATCATTTTCCTGTTTATGCCTGTTACTTGCTCGGGTTTAGTAGCTACAGGTTGGTTTATGGAAATAGACACGCCGTCTTCGTCCATTTCTTTCCTTAACGTCGCCATATTATAGCCATATGACTTTACTTCTTCTTTTGCATTATGTATCAACAATTCCACTGCTTTTTCCGCAATACTATCCGGGAAAAAGTGCGCATGCACGTCAATCAGCATAAAGCCTCCTAGTAGTTTTTTCCAAAAACAGCCAGTCTTTTAAAAATCTTGCCTTTTTCAGAAAGTTCAATTTTTGAAGTATTGACGATTTCTTTCAAAAAGTCAATATTTCTATCGTAAAGTTGCCTGTTTACAGGATACGGTATACCGTCTTTGCCGCCATGGGCAAAGCTATATGTTATTGGATCCTTATAAGATGGCTCCTTTTTATAAATCAGCTCTGATATTAAAACGAGTGAACGCATTGACTTTGGTCCGAAGCCTTTTGTCAAAAGCAGGCTTTCGAAATCTCCGGGTTGCGTCTCGTAGGTTTTTAGCAGTATTTTTTCCATGTTTTTCGGGTTTATATCTTCCCTTATTATCTCGTGCCTTGCAGGAAGGTCATAATTTGATATTATCCTGACCTCGCCCAGTACTTTCTCCGGGTTCTCTTTTGAAATACCAAGTGTGACATCGCGCGCGTCTTTGCTTTCATTTGCGGTCATATTCAGGACTTCATCCTCTTTTTTCTCTCCGCATATTGCCTTATGCGGCTCAATGATAAAACTTTTTATATCATCCGAAAGCCAGTGATAGCGCCTTGCGTATTTTGTCGTCCCGTTCATTCCCTGCTGGATTACGGCCCATTTGCCTGATTTTGTAAAAAGTATATGGTGAAGGTAAAGCTGGTATCCGTCCTGTATTGCGACTGAGTCGACTTTTGCCGTAAGTTTGCTTATTCTCACGTAATTTGAAGTATCTGCTCCCAGTGCTTTTGCATGCGCAAGCAGTTCGTCCGGTGTGTTTCTTGATTTCCCGCCTTTGCCGCCTGCAACAAACACGCCTGTGTCTTTTTCCGTGCCTGCAAGAGCTTCTTTTACCGCAGCGTTTACAGTCGTCGTAAGCCCGCTTGAGTGCCAGTCAAAGCCGAGCACGCAACCGAATGCCTGGAACCATAAAGGGTCAGACAGCCTGGATAAAACTTCATCGGGCCCGTATTCTTTGATTATTAAAAAAAGCATTTCACGGGCAAGTTTTTTCATACGGTTAAAAAGCCAGGCAGGTGCTTTTCCTCCGTGCAAAGGTAGGTTTGCAATAGATTTTGTTATCATCTTATTTCGTGCTCCAATCCAAATCTATCTTATCTCTTTTAATCTGGATTCGTAATAAATCCTCTTGTTCTGCTCAATTTTATTCATAGTGTAAAGGTGTATGCCTTTTACGTTATTTTTTATCAGGTGGTTTATCTGGCCGACAGTGTATTGCACCGTGTCCTCGCATACATGCGCGTTTATGTCGCAGGAAGCTGTTGCTTTCCTGAACCTCTCAGGTATTTCAATGCTGCACAGGTTTGCCATTCTTTCCAAATTTGCTATCTTTGTAGCGGTCATAATACCCGGCAAAACAGGCACTTTAATCCCTGTTTTTACAAGCATTTCGAAATATCTGTAAAAATGATCGTTGTCAAGGAAAAGCTGAGTGGTGATAAAATCCGCGCCTGCATCTGTTTTTTCTTTCAAATGTTTTATATCTTCATCAATATTTTTTGCTTCCGGGTGTTTTTCCGGATAGCCAGCCACGCCAACACAAAAATCCCAGCCTTTTTTTATGAATTTCACAAGGTCAACTGCATACCTGAAATCCAGGAACGGTTTTTTTTCGTTTTCCGGCAAATCCCCTCTCAAAGCAAGTATATTCTGGATATTTTTATTTTTAAGCTCGTCAAGGATTTTGGCGATTGAATCTTTTGTCGCGCCTATACACGTGAGGTGGGCAAGTGCTGGAATACGATAGCTATTTTCTATTTTGTCCGCTATTTCGACTGTCCTGCCTTTTGTCGAACCTCCCGCGCCGTATGTGACACTGATAAAATCAGGCTTTAATTCCTTCAGCTGCTCGATTGTATTGTATATTACGGATATGTCATCATCGCGCTTTGGCGGGAAAACTTCGAGCGAGAAAATGAATTTTTTATTATTTAATATGTCTTTTATTTTCAATTTTACTGCCTTTTTATCGTCTGCTTCTTAATTTGGCAAGCAGGTTCAAAATCTCTATGTAAAGCCATACCAGGGTGACTATTATGCCAAACGCAGCATACCATTCCATATATTTCGGCGCGCCTGCCTCTGCCCCTGACTCAATAAAATCAAAATCAAGAACCAGGTTCAATGACGCTATTATAACGACAAAAACCGAAAACCCGATTCCTATCCATCCGCTCTGGTGTATATAAGGGATTCCTATATTGAAAAATCCGAGTATTAAATCAATCAAATAAACCAGGGCAATTCCGGCTGTGGCGGCAAATACACCCAGCTTGAATTTTTCCGTAACTTTTATTATCCGCGACTTATATGCAAATAAAAGCATAAGGAGCACTCCAAGCGTAAGCGACACTGCCTGTATGACAATACCCGGGTATTGCTTTTCAAATATGGCCGAAATGCCGCCAAGCACCAAACCTTCGCACAAAGCGTATAAAGAGCCTGTAATTGCAGCTATTTTTTTGATGAATATTGTAAGTAAAGCAAAAACAAGCCCTCCAATAATCCCTGCCCACAGACAAGCCATTACTGTTTGAATATCTCCCTTATAAAACTCCCTCCATGTCCATAAAGCCGTGCATAAAAGCAATACAGAAAAGAAAAATGTTTTATTTGTGGCACCATCTATTGTCATTTTCTGCCCGCCCGCGGCACTTTCAACTGCCTTAAAAGTGTTCTGCCCCAGAGCTGGGTTTGATGTCCTAAAAAGTCCCGGCATATTAGTCTCCTTATGTTTGGTTTGCTTTTATAATCGTATAATCTTTATATAAAAACATCTTAATGTTTTTATATCCTGATGTCAATATTAAACAAATTCTTGATAAATAAAAAAGGCAACCTGTCAGGTTGCCTTTTATCTTTTTAATCAAATTACAGCTTACCCCATTATAACTTCTATAGAATGCTCCTTGTTGTCTTTAAATATCGGCACTAAATTGCCCTTTATTATCTTGCCATCGGCCGTGACTTTTTTTACGCCTTTATTTACACCATCGGGGTTTTTTACTGTGATATTGTAAGTCGCGCCCCTGAATACCCTTTTTACCTTGAACCCCTTCCACTTTTTTGGTATACAGGGATCAATTATAAGCCCGTTAAAATCAGTCCTTACTCCAAGTATATATTGTGATATTGCCACAAAGTTCCATGCGGCTGTGCCTGTGAGCCATGAATTTTTTGCCTGCCCAAAGTCCTTGTGTTCTTTTCCGGCTATCATCTGCGAATAAACATAAGGCTCGGTCCAGTGTACATCGGCTATGTCGTTAAGTGCTGCTGGAAGTATGGTCTTATAGTACAGCATTGCTTCCTCTCCCCTGCCCGCCATGGCTTCGGAGCACATTGCCCATGGGTTTGTATGGCAGAATATTGCCGCGTTTTCCTTTAAGCCCTTGGGAAATACCGAAACATATCCAAGTTCCTCGTGGTGTTCCGAATATGCCGGCCAGAAAAGGACTATGCCGTATTTTGTATATAAATTTTTCTTTATGCTGTTTAAAGTGGTTATCATTCTTTCGCCTTCGGCCACTCCGGATAAAACCGCCCATGTGTTCGACTCAATCCATATTTTACCCTCCTTATTATTGGAAGAACCTACCGGTGTGCCGTCGTCTTCAAAAGCCCTTAAATACCATTCCCCGTCCCATGCTTTTTCATTTATCCTTTTCTTCATCTCTATTGCCATTTCCCTGTATTTTTCCACGTCAAGAACCCTGCCGGATTTCTCGGCAAGTTCGGCAAGAAGGTTTGCGCCAAGAACGAACTGACAGGCTATCATTACCGAAGACCCCATGCCTTTCGGCCCTGCTAAATTCAGACAGTCGTTCCAATCTGCTTTACCCGCTTTCGGCAGGCCTTGCCAGCCTGTATTATTCCATGAATATTCAATCGCCCTCTGAACATGCTCGTACATTTTTCCTTTGCTTTCATCGTTATAAGGCACTATCTCATTTAAAAAATTGATGTCCCCAGATTCTCTTATGTAATTATGTACAGCCTGAACAAGCCATAAATGATCATCGCCAAATCCATCGCCCCTGCCCTTTTTGGTAAGCGGCGAGTAACCGTGCATGGCGCAGCCTTCGGGAAACTGAACCGAAGCTAATTCAATAAGTCTCGCCCTTACTTTATCCGGTATCTGGTGGGCAAATCCCAGCGTGTCCTGGTTTGAATCCCTGAAACCCATTCCGCGCTCCCCGCCCGCCTCGTAATATGATGCCGACCTCGACCAATTGAATGTTGTCTTGCACTGATATTGGTTCCATATATTTACCATGGAATTAATTGCCGGATCCGGGGTTTCCGCGGAATATTTGCTTAAATTATCGTCCCAGTGGCTGCGTAAATCCGCAAATTCCTTGTCAACCGAGCCTGGCTTTTTATATTTTGCAAATACTTTTTTTTCCTCGCCCATCTTTTCCTCATAACCAAGTATAAAAGTCACCTGCTTTTCCTGCCCTG
Source organism: uncultured bacterium (assembly GCA_963845185.1). GTDB lineage: Bacteria > Oederibacteriota > PGYV01 > PGYV01 > CAWJRG01 > CAWJRG01. The sequence goes on from CAWJRG010000001.1 coordinate 282,525, forward strand.
CTTTGAGGCTTACGTTAATATTAAGCCCTGCAAAAGGTGCCCATCCTACTGCGAGAGAGTTTGAGCATTTGCCTTTTTCTACGGCTATTGGGTTTGCTTCACCCCTGTACGGCCCGGTAAAAGACTGTCTAACGCCGTCATATGAGGCTACTTTTTTATCCGCCCAGAAATAGGAAAAACAATTCTGGTGCGCGTGATAGTTAGTTACATGGTATATTGCGTTATTTAAAAATTTTGTCTGGCCTATATTAAGGTTGTACTGAAAATCGGTTGCGTCATTTTGTGCGTCCCACATGCAGAATTCCACATAAGTAAAAAGGCTTAAACTTTTCACTTTTTTCGAATTATTTTTGATTTTAATACGCCATATTTCATGGCTTTCTCCGATAGGAACAAAGTAAGTTGTCTCGGATGCTATACCTGCGTATTCGGCCCTAATCTTGGTATAACTTAACCCGTGCCTGCATTCGTATTTATATTTTTTTAAATCCTTGTTTGTAGGTTGCCAAGACGCAGACCAGTAATCTTTTGATTTATTATCCCTGATATAAATATACCTTCCGGGCCTGTCGCTGGGAACATTATTATAACGGTATCTAAGTATTCTCCTGTGGGCCGCATCGCGGTAAAAACTGTACCCTCCCGCGGTATTTGACATAAGACCGCAGTAAACATCCACTCCAAGATAATTAATCCATGGCAGCGGCGTATCCGGCCTTGTTATGACATATTCCCTGTTTTCGTCGTCAAAATACCCATATCGCATCATTTTTCTCCCGATAACTGTCTTTGTTTTATTCCTGATGATTTTTTTTGGCGGGAACTATATATAAACTCCCTCACCAAACAATCACTTCCAAGATTATTTCACAAGAATAATACAGATAAAAATAAGGGGAAATTTATTTTCCCCTTATTTTTATCTGTATATTGTAATAACTTTTATTTTTAAAATTTACCTATTACTGACAGATATTGCAAAGGAGTTAATTCATTATTAACCCATGCGTAATCCAATCCGATAAAATACCATCTTAAACTCGCTCCTAGCGTCCATGTAGGTTGCTGCTGCAGCCCCTGAGATATTTCGCTATAACCCTGTAATCCGCCTCTAATTCCTATCATCCTGTTCCACCAGTACTCGGCTCCAACATGGTATATAAGCTGGTATTTTGTGTCAATATCAGCCGCAATGATAAACTCGCTTTTCATTTGTTTTAAAAAATCCATTGGCAGATTATACGCAAGCCCTGTCTTTACATTTATAGCAACCTGTTCCATTCCGCCTAGAAAGGCGTTGATGCCAGTGCCTACTGAACCCCAGTCCATTGCACTATATATATCCTGAAAATTTACGCCGAGCGATAATCCCTGTAACCCACTTGAAAGCGTGGCCATATTCAGATAAAGCCCTGCGTCAACACCACCACCGCTGTAATTTACTGTAGACAGGCTATAGCCCGATGGAGCAGAAGCATTTGCTATTGTCGCCGGATAATTTCCAAGCAACAGTTTACCCGATACTCCGATTGAAAAACCCTCAATAAGATTTCTTGCATATGAAACATAAATAGTGTTATCAGCATTTTCCTCCGTACCTAGAAGAGTGCCGCTACTATCCGTTATTTGTATGCCTCCAATTCCCTGCCTCAACCATGCCACGCCGAATGCGCCAATATCATTACTTACGTTATAAACAAGATTAACGTAAGTATACTTGGTGTCAATCTGGTTATTGAAGCTCTGCGTCAATTTCACGTCCGATACTTCCACACCTTTAACATTCACGAGTCCCGCAGGGTTCCAGTATGAGGTAGAAGCATCGTCTGCCACAGCCGCAAACGCACCTCCCATGCCAAGCGCCCTCGCGCCAACGCCAATTGCCATCGATTCACCCGCATAGTCATCCGCATATAAACTGATTGCAAAAAACGTAAACACAACCGCCACTAAAACCATCTTCATCATTAACTTCATAATCTTCTTACCTCCTTCAAAAGTTATATTATTGCCGTTTCGTTTGACGCGTCAAAAAAATGCGCCTTGTTCATGTCAAATACCAGCTCGAGTTCCTGGTTTATGTCTATCTCCGCGTCGGAGTCCATCTTCGCTATGAACGGCGTCTTCCCTGTCGTCAAATACACCAGGTTTTCGCTTCCAAGCGGTTCCACTACCTCAACCGTTGCCACCACCGTATTGTCCGCGCTCGCGTTCGGAGCGTACACCTTGTCGTATATGTCTTCCGGCCTTATTCCCATTATTATCGGCTGCCCTGCCTTGCCCTTCAGCAGCGCTCCCATCGACTCCGGCACCTTTACCTCGAAATTCTCTTCGTTGAAAAATAATCCCCCTTTCTTTTCCTCCAGTATTCCGTCTATGAAATTCATTGACGGGCTCCCTATAAATCCTGCACAGAATTTGTTCACTGGCTTATCATACAGTGTCTTCGGGTCCGCTATCTGCTGTATCTCTCCGTCCTTCATTACCACTATCTTCTCCCCCATTGTCATTGCTTCCACCTGGTCGTGCGTTACGTATATCATTGTCGCCTGCAGCCTCGTGTGCAGCTTTGAAAGCTCTGCCCTCATCTGCACCCTTAGTTTTGCGTCCAGGTTCGACAACGGCTCGTCAAACAAGAATACCTTCGGCTTCCTTACTATCGCCCTTCCTACCGCTACCCTCTGTCTCTCTCCTCCGGACAGCTCTTTCGGCCTCCTCTTCAGCAGTTTCTGTATCCCGAGTATATCAGCCGCCTCGTCTACCCTCTGCTTTATCTCTGCCTTCGGGTATTTCCTAAGTTTTAACCCAAATGCCATATTTTCCTCTACTGTCATGTGCGGGTATAACGCGTAGTTCTGGAATACCATTGCTATATCCCTGTCTTTCGGCGGCACGTCATTTACCATCATGTCGTCTATAAATATCTCTCCTGCCGTGGCTTCCTCCAGTCCTGCCACCATCCTCAATGTCGTTGTCTTTCCGCATCCGGATGGCCCTACCAGTATTAAAAATTCTTTATCTTCGCATACTATATTTGCACCTTTTACTGCAAGTACGTTTCCGTATTTCTTCATTACATTTTTCATTACTACTCTCGCCATTTTGTCCTCCGCTATTTTACAAAATTTTTAAATATAATTCCCTGCTCCTGGGACCGTCAAATTCGCAAAAATAAATTCCCTGCCATCTGCCGAGTACCATTTGCCCGCTTTTTATAAAAAAAACAATTCATTCCCAAATACCGATGATTTTATATGAGAATCCGCATTTCCTTCTCCGTGCGTATATCCGTCGCCTTCTGGTACGATTTCGCTAATTTTTCTCATTATATCATTTCTTACAGCAGGATCCGCGTTCTCATTTATAGTAAGTCCCGCAGTTGTATGCGGTACATATAAAAAAACCATGCCTTCTTTTATCTTTTCCGCAGCAACTAATTTACGCACTTCATCAGTTATTTCTATAAACTCCATTCTTTTCCTGGTGTTTATATTAATAACTTTCATTTAAATTTTAATGTTAATCCTATTCTGTGCGTGCTGCCAAGAACGCCGTAATCTTGAAACGCGTAATCAAGTTCATAAATATCAAATTTTATACCTGCCCCTATTACAAATCCTGCCATAATTTGAGGCGTAGCTACGCCTTCTGTAACGTGATTCATATCAAACATACCCTGATATTGATAGCCTGTTCTAACAACAAGCAGGTCTCTGTACCAGTATTCAAAACCCGCAGCCAGAATCCCGTTTGTTTCAATTGGTTGAATATAGTCAAGCGTTAAAACCATATTGTAGAACCCCTTGTATGCCGCTCCTAGCTTAACCGTTACCGGTGGCAAAAAAGATTCTCCAAACCCAAATTTCGGCCCAAGATTCTGCAGGCAAGCCCCAAATTGAAGTCCCGGTACTTCTTGAATTTTATATATACCTCCAATATCGGCAACAAAACCAAAAGAACCTTGGTTGGCAATGGTTTCATTAAAAAGTTTTATTGATATACCTAAAGACAATTGTTTATTGATCTGTGTGCCGTAGCCGAGATCTATGCCCAGATCTCCCGCAGAAAAAGCCGCTTGCGGATTGCCGTTAATATCCCATCCCGGAATGTCGCCGGAATTAACGTAAACGATTGCAAGTCCAAGCGTACCAATATCACCAAAAGGATATGCGCCGGCAAGGTAATCATAAAAAATACTCTGCAGCCATATACTATGCATAAATGTGGCTTCGAAGCTTGGAAGTAACGCAAGTCCAGCTGGATTCCAGAGAGTTGCGTTTACATCGTCGGCTAAAGCCGTAAAAGCGCCTCCCATTGCAATAGGTCTGGCACCCTCTTCCAGCTTTAAAAATGCCGCTGCTGTAGTTCCCTGATCGGCCAATACAGTAAGCCCTGATGACAATATTATTGCTACTGTAATAACGATCAAAACCACTTTTTTACCCATAAAAACACTTCCTCTCGGTATTTTTTAAAATATTAGCATTTCTTTTTATAAGTGTCAAGTTTAAACTATTCATAGTTAAACCTTACTTTACTTCTTAATCTTTTTAGACAAATTATAAAATCAAAAGTTCCGTTTATTTTATAGTATATTTATATAGTACCATCAACGGCGTCCACGTTATGAAACATTTGTGCTAAAAACTTACATTTTCTCTATTTTATAGCGGCATTGCCCTTATAAATAACTTTGCCACCACGTTTTATTATATACAAATATAGGCCGCTGCTGACTTGGCTCTTGCCTGTATTTGTCCTCCCGTCCCAACAACAGGAATAACCGTTATCATCCCAATTCATGGGTATCTTTTTTATCAACTCAGCCGCAATATTATAGATATACATATACATTAATGTGTTTGATGGCTGTTCGCCCAAAACCGTGACACAAAAATTCTCTCCTTTTTCCGGATGAAATAAGTTATTTTTTATTATCACTTTAACGCCTGCAGGCGTGGCAGTTGGCACTGGAGTATTCATATAAAATCCCATGTTTTCAACAGCTACACATGCGCTTGCATGAACAGTGCTTGATGGCTGGAAAGAAATTGCTAGTATATTTTGCCTGGTGAAAGGCGTTCCGGTTATTCCCCACGAAGCTTGGGTCATATTCGCGAACGGGAACATGTAATAAGCCCAAAAGGTGTTTGAATTAAAGTCCATTCCATAGTAATCATAATTTGGAATATTGTTCTGATTTAAAAACACCCTTGCCTGCAATCCGTCACCTTTATATAAAAACATTATGCCATCATAACTGCTTACATCCGTCGGCGACCATGAAGGACTCAATGGCGCGCTCAACCCAAATCCCCATGCGCCTGAATTCGAAGACACAGTACCGGTAACTATTGCGTAATAACACATTGAGCCATTTACGTTTCCATATGCCTTTGCGTTAAAGGGGTTTGGCGACCACACGCTTCCCAGCGTGTCGCCGTAACTGTCCCATATCCCTCCCCAAAGATCTATAGTGCTGGCGTTTCCGCAGTCATCTACCATATCGCCCCCGTAAGCGATCGGGGTTGGAGTTAAAGTTGCCGTTGGCCCTGGCGTAGGAGTATTCGACGGCGTAAACGTCGGCTGAGTTGAATCGTACATAGTTATTATCGCAATATTGTAAGGCGCCACCGAATAATTAAAATTCGATGACGCGTTATTTATCTGCGTTTCCATTGGCAGTAAATCCGGGTCAGCGTGTGATTGCTGAGTTGCGGCTACCCATGAATATTGCTGCGGCGAATATGTTGTTACATCGGCAGACGAAAGTGGCGTGAAACCCGCAATAGCAATATTGGAACTCATGGTATTTGTGGAGCTCGTGTTTACGAGAATCACCGATAATTTCCTATCCCCCCTTTTATTTGCATAAACATTAAGGCTTGTATTGTTTGATGTAGCGCTCACAAGAGTATTGCCGAGGGCTTCTGCAGCTGAAAATTTATTGCTCAGCATCCAAAGCGCCCAGTATGACGAACGCGGCTGGTACTTAAAAGCTGCATTATTGCCGGTAAGCCCGCCTCCCTCAATGCAGCCAAAATCAGAATATATTGACTTGTCAAATTCTCCAGGCCCAGGTGTGCCAAAATCCTGGAAAAGGCAGCTAAAGCTGCCGCCGTTTTTTAAATAATCCAATATATAAGAAGAAATAAACAAACTATTAGAAAAATGATTTGTAAACCCGCTGTCTATGCCGTCATTATATTCCGTTAGCCATATTGGCACGCTCTGTCCCGGGCAATAAGTGCTTATCCAGGTTGTCAAAGGCGTCAATCCTGTATCCCAGAAATTAGATTGCGCCAGAACTGTAGCTTCGCTTGCAGGCTCAAAAGTTGGATATTTGTGGATAGAAATACCTTGTAAAGACGATAACCTGCCCTGTGTCTGCAGATAATTAAAAAAGTCTTGTATATAATAGTTATAAGCATTTGGCGGGCAACTAGCATTCAATGTAACATTTTCCGGGTCTGAAACGCTGTTAAATTGGGGTATTACCGTTATGGTTATGCCGTTGGCATTTGCAACAGCGGTCATTGCATCAAAAAACGCAAGAAAGCGCCTCGCGTACATCTGCGCATTTACAGGCCCGCCAGCTTCCCAGTCACCCCAATTTTCATTCCCTATCTCCCAGTACTTTATATTATATCCTTTGATGACATCAGCGTAATAAACCCAGTCAGCAGCTTCCTGTGTTGTACCTGTAAAAAAATTAATTGTTATAAGCGGCTCCGCGGGTGGTGTCATAGACTTGCAGATACTCATGAACTGCTCAAAATCCATGCCGCCAGAGTAATAGTATTTGTCGCCAAGAGCCACGGAAGATGAAACCGACGCTGTCTGCGCAACAGTTGTTACATTTGTGCTTATTTGTGTTGAACCGTTAAAAAGTGTTATCTCTTTAATAGCATATTGATTTGTTGCTACTGAAGAATTCAGGCAAAGCACCCTTATATACTCCGCGGTTACAGTATTAAAACTCATATCAGCGTGCCCGGTGGTGTTGGTTATTCCAAGCGAAGTGTCTGTCCATGCAGTATCGTTATATGCCCATTCTCCCATGCCGTTCCAGCAACTGGAGGTTGCGTACTGAACTTTATACTGGCTAGCGTAAGTATTGCTGTCCCAGTCAATCACTATTCTGTTTATTGTTTGGTTCGACGATAGATCAAGGTAAATCCACTGCGGGGTTGTTTCGTTCGGGTAACTTAGCCATTCAGTAGTAAGGTCTCCGTCAGTAACCATGGCTGGATGTCCATAGCCAGCTGAAGTCGAGCCTCTGTGTATGGAAAGATCTATAAATCCCGGAGAGAATGTTGTTGGAATAGGGCTGCCGGTAACCGTCCATATTGAATTCGAATCGTACGAGCCATTGCCGTTCCAGTGGTATTCGTTTGAATTGCTACCGCCCGGGAACCGCAATATTTTAAATCCAGCTGCCTGGAACTGCCATGTGTTTGTACTTAACGTAAAGTAAGAGTCGTATTCTGCTGAATTCAATCCAAAAGCCTGGTACGGCAAAAACGGACGCGAGTTACCATTTATGGTGGCGTCAACAGAAACAGTTACATTATCCGAATAAGCAGATATAAAAAATATAAAGATAATTATAGCCAACATTGATATTTTTTTCATTTAATTGCCTCCGTTTTTAGATGATTCCTGATTTTCCACAATGATTTATTTGCTATTTATAATGCATTCCCGTTGAAAAGGTTGCAATTTTATCAATTAATGATGAGATTATTACTGTCAGCCTCTGCGTTTTTTCTGAAGCAGCTCTATCGCCTTCATTCTTGCCAGTTCTTTCATGAGACTTATCTGTATTTTATCGAAATCAACATCCTTTGCGCTCTTGCCCTTAAGCAGTCTTTCTTTTTCATCAAGTTTTCTTTTTGCCCTCTCGGCATCTATTTCCTCTGACCTTTCCGCTGTTTCAACCAGGAGTACCACTTTACTGCTGTCTACTTCCACATAACCACCGCTTATGGCAATTATTTCCTCTGCTCCGGAATTGTTTATTATCGTTATTATGCCTGCCTTTAACACCGTGGCAAAAGGCGCGTGACCTGGCAGAACGCCGAATTCGCCTTCAATACCCGGAGCCATTATCTCTTTTATATCGCCCTGAAAAGCAATTTTTTCCGGCGTCACTATGTCTATATGCATTATCTTTTCCATTCTTACCTCTTCATTGATAATTGAAAATTGTCAATTGATAATTTCCGACTACACCATTGTCTTTGCTCTTTCAATAACCTCTTCAATATTTCCAGCCATGTAAAAAGCCTGCTCAGGCAGGTCGTCGAACTCACCTGTCACGAGCTTTTTAAAGCTTGCCACAGTCTCTTTTACCGGCACGTATTTTCCGTCCCTTCCGGTGAATTGCGATGCTACAAAGAAAGGCTGTGACAGAAATTTCTGTATTCTCCTTGCCCTTGATACGACAAGTTTGTCTTCCTCGGCAAGTTCGTCAATGCCGAGTATTGCTATGATATCCTGTAGATCCTTGTATCTCTGCAGAATCCTCTGCACTTCGCGCGCTGTTTTATAATGGTCCTCGCCTACGATATCGGGCGAAAGTATCCTTGACGTCGAATCAAGTGGGTCCACAGCAGGATATATGCCGAGCTCGGTCAAAGGCCTTGAAAGAACCGTAGTAGCGTCCAGGTGGGCAAAAGTTGTTGCCGGCGCCGGGTCGGTCAGGTCGTCAGCCGGCACGTAAATTGCCTGCACCGACGTGATTGACCCTTTCTTTGTAGAAGTTATCCTTTCCTGAAGTTCCGCAAGCTCGGTTGCCAGGTTCGGCTGGTATCCTACAGCCGAAGGCATCCTCCCTAAAAGCGCGGACACCTCTGAACCTGCCTGTGTGAAACGGAATATGTTATCTATGAACAAAAGCACGTCCTGTCCTTCCACATCCCTGAAATATTCTGCTGCGGTCAGGGCAGTTAAACCTACCCTTAACCTCGCGCCCGGCGGCTCGTTCATCTGGCCGTAGATAAGCGCTGTCTTTGATATGACTCCTGATTCTTGCATCTCAAGCCAAAGGTCGTTTCCTTCCCTTGTCCTTTCTCCAACGCCGCCAAAAACCGATATGCCTCCGTGCTCCTGAGCAATGTTTCGTATCAGTTCCATGATGACGACTGTCTTTCCCACGCCGGCTCCGCCGAACAATCCAACCTTACCGCCTTTTGAATAAGGGCAAAGCAGGTCAATAACTTTAATGCCTGTCTCGAACATTTCTGTTTTTGTGGACTGGTCCTGAAATGAAGGCGGGTGCCTGTGTATGGGGCTGCTGGTATCTGATTTAATGTCGCCTTTGTAGTCAACAGGCTTTCCGAGCACATTAATAACCCTACCAAGTGTTGCCTTGCCTGTAGGGACTTTTATCGCATCTCCAGTATCTACAGCAGTCATTCCCCTTGACACGCCGTCAGTTGAACTCATAGCCACACAGCGCACTGTATTATCCCCTGTATGTGAGGCAACCTCTGCGACAAGGTCTATTTTATGCTCCTCTCCTGACATAACATAGCTGCCTTCCACTTTTATGGCGTTATAAATAGCCGGCAGTTTTCCCACTGGGAACTCAACGTCTATTATCGGGCCTATAATTTGTATCACTTTTCCTTCAGCCATATATAAACCTCCTGTTTATTTAAGAGCTTCAGCTCCGCTTACTATCTCAAGTATTTCTTTTGTTATGGCAGCCTGCCTTGTTTTATTGGCAAGCAAAGTAAGTGAATCTATCATATCTGATGCGTTGTTGGTCGCCATGTCCATTGCAACCATCCTCACGCCGTGCTCGGATGCCTGCGTTTCCAGCACTCCGCGGTATAAAACGGTTTTTATGTATCTCGTCAAAAGGTTCGAGAGCACGGTTTCCTCGCCTGGCTCGTATAAAAAATCCCTCACCATGCCGATTTCACTTTTTTTCTGCTCAAATACTATTGGCAAAAGCTGTTTTTTCACTACTTTCTGCTGGAGCGAAGTCTTAAACTCGCTGAAAATCACTTCTGCACTTTTGTATTTGCCTGCTGTAAAATTTTTTATTAAAAGTTCTGCCGCCTCGTCTATGTCATCCCACTGTATCTTGTTGTCGTTGAATTTAAAAATTTCTATTTCTTTCCCGAACTTTTTCACGGAATCAAGCCCTTTTTTACCTATGATAAAAAAATTAATGTCCGGATTTTCCTTTAGTTTTATCACTGCTTCCTTTACCAGGTTAATGTTAAAACTTCCACACAGGCCTTTGTCCGAAGTTATTAAAAATATGGCTTCTTTTTTCACTCCGGGATTTTTCTTTAAGAGCAAATACTTTTTTTCGTCTGCCCTCCCTATCAAATCAGCTATGACTTCTTCTATCTTAGCCGAATAAGGCCTTGCAGACAAAATCTTGTCCTGCGCTTTTTTCAGCTTGGCAGCCGCCACCATTTTCATGGCTTTAGTAATTTGTTTTATATTTTGCGCGCTCTTTATTCTTTTCCGCACTGCCCTTAATGTTGCCATTTTTCTCCTAAAATATTTGGGTGCAGGATTTCATCATCGTCTCCGGCTACCCGTTTATTTTTTGAATTTGGTTTTAAAATCCTTTATGGCTTCGTCTATTTTCTTTCGCAAGTCATCGCTTAAAGTCTTTTTCTCTGCTATTTCTTTTTTGATTTCCTTGTAATTTTCTTCCATGTACTCAAGCATTTCTTTCTCGAACCTTTTTACGTCTGCAACCGCGACGTCGTCAAGATGCCTGTTTATGCCCGAGTAAATTATTAATATCTGGTCCTCAACAGGCATTGGCTTATATTGTTCCTGTTTTAAAATTTCTTCCATCCTGCGTCCGAGCAAAAGCTGATCCTGCGACGCCTTGTCAAGCTCGGTTCCAAACTGGGCAAAAGCCGCGAGTTCCCTGTACTGGCCCATGTCAAGCTTCATCTTACCCGCAACCTGTTTCATTGCCTTAATCTGCGCGTTTCCGCCGACTCTCGACACGGATATGCCTACGTTGATGCCCGGCCTTATGCCCGTAAAAAACAGGCTTGACTCAAGGTATATCTGCCCATCCGTGATTGATATAACGTTTGTCGGGATATACGCCGATACGTCGCCTGCCTGTGTTTCTATTATAGGAAGCGCGGTTAACGACCCACCTCCAAACTTGTCGTTTAATTTCGAAGCCCTTTCAAGGAGCCTGGAATGGAGGTAAAAGACATCTCCGGGATATGCCTCGCGGCCTGGCGGCCTTCTTAAAAGCAAGGACATCTGCCTGTATGCAACAGCGTGCTTTGAAAGGTCGTCATATATTATAAGGACGTGCTTTTTACCATACTGGAATTCCTCACCCATGGCGCAGCCCGCGTAAGGGGCTATGTAAAGAAGCGGGGCCGGATCGCTGGCTGTCGCCGCGACAACTATTGTATATTTCATCGCGTCAAAATCCTCAAGGGTTCTTACGACTTTAGCCACGGTCGACTGCTTCTGCCCTATTGCTACATATATGCATATAACGTCCGTATTTTTTTGGTTTATTATAGTATCTATGGCTATGGCTGTTTTGCCTGTCTGCCTGTCGCCGATTATCAATTCCCTCTGGCCGCGTCCTATTGGTATCATAGCGTCGATTGCCTTTATTCCTGTCTGCAAAGGCTCTTTTACCGGCATCCTGTCAACAACACCCGGAGGCCTTGTCTCAATCGGCCTGAATTTGGTTGTAGTTATTGGCCCTTTTCCGTCTATGGGCTGACCGAGCGGATTAACAACCCTTCCTATCATTTGATCGCCGACAGGCACTGAAATAATCCTGCCTGTCCTTTTTACTGTATCGCCTTCTTTAATGCCAATATCCTCGCCGAGCAAAACCACGCCGACATTGTCTTTTTCAAGATTAAGCGCGATACCAAAAATCCCGTTCGAGAATTCAAGCAGCTCGGACGACATGACGTTTGACAGCCCGTAAACGCGCGCTATGCCGTCACCTACCTGTATGACTTCGCCGACTTCGGACAGCTCGACTTTTGCCTCGTAGTTCTGAATCTGGCTTTTTATTATATTCGTAATCTCTTCCGGCTTTATCTGCATATTTTTCTCCTTTATAAAAGTTTATTTTGCCAAGCAGGCAAATGCGCAGGTAAAATATTACTTTTATATATCCCCGGTCAAGTCCTTTGCCTGCAAAGGACGAGCGGGATTAATTATTTTTTCTTTTTCTTTGCTTTTTTAACAGTCTTTTTTGCCGATTTTGCCTTTGCGGCCTTTTTTGCAGTCGGCCTTCTCGCCGGTTTTACTGCTTTTACTTCGTATAATTTCGTTTTCAGCGACTGTAAAAACTGTTTTAAGCTGCCGTCTATAAGGTTGAACCTGTCCCTTATTATAATGCCTCCCAGTATGTCAGGGTTAACTTCGGTTTTTACTTTCAAAGTACTGTGCATTTTTTTCTCAAGTTCTTTTATAAGCCTGTCCCTGTCTAGCGTGCTCAAAGGATAAGCTGTCTCCATTGTTATTTTCCTTATCCCAGCGTCCTCGTCAGCCATTTCAGCGAATATATCGCATATATCATAGAATATCTTCTCCCGTTTTTTATCCACTACAAGGCACAAAAAATCAAATGAAAGCTTTGATATATCTTTCGAAAATATTTTTTTCAAAATATCCTTTTTTTCATCCCTGTTTATGCCCGGATGGTAAAAAACATCCTGAACGTTAACGTTGTTTTTCATGAAAATCTCTATTGCCTTCAGGTCTTCTTTTACAACCTGCAGACTGTTTTGCTCTTTTGCAGCCTGAAACAGCGCCTCCGCGTATTTTGACGGGAGTACCAGGTTTCCCATTTTTAATTCACCCTTTTCTCAATATCTTTTAAATAATTTTTGATTATCCCCATCTGTTCCTTGCTTCCCACTTTTTTCTTTATGACCTTTTCAGCGACCATTATGGAAAGTTCCGCTATCTTATCCTTAACGCTTCCTATTGCCCGTATTTTCTCCGCCTCTATCTCGCGTTTTGCCTCGTCGATTAATTTCGCGCCTTCCTTATGCGCTTCTTCAGTCATCTGCGACTTGATTTTGTCGCCTTCGGCCACCGCTTTCTCGAGCGCGCTGCTTGATTTTTGCTCTATTTCTTTAAGGCTTTTTTCGTATTCCAGCTTCATTTTCTCAATGTCGGCTTTGTCTTTCTCGATTTTGTCAATTGATTCCCTGATAAAATCGTCTCTTTTCTTTAAGGTTCTGGAAAGCGCCTTTATAAAAAGAATCCATACCAGTGGCATTGCGATTAAAAAAGTAATTATCTGCGTTAAAAATACCGGCCAGTTTATCTCTACCATAGTAAACCTCCAAAATTCAAGTTTGCGTAAGTTGTTTCCATGAGTCCAAGCGGAGCTTTCGCCCCGCGTTTTTTAACTGATAAAAAATGCCGAGAACGGATTTGCAAAAATAAGTATCAGCCCTATAACAAGCGCATAAATCGTAAGGGATTCGATAAAAGCAAGTCCAAGGATTAACATAGTCTGTATCTTGCCTGCTGCTTCAGGCTGTCTTGCAAGGCCCTCAGCAGCCTTTGCAGTAGCCATTCCCTGTCCAAGTCCGCATCCAAGTGCCGCTAATCCAACTCCGAGCGCTGCTGCCAATACCGTAAAAGCGAAGAAATTTACGCTCTCGTTTGTCGCTTTTTTAACTGCCGGCGCCGCAGCCGATGTTTCGGCAGCAAAAGCCGTGCCGACAACCGCAACAACAATCAAAACCGCCATCAACAAAGTAACTATCCTTTTCAAATCTGCACCTCCTGTTTTTAATTTCAATTTTTATATTTTATTTTAATTCCCTGTTTTTATTTACCGCGCATGCTCTTTGCTGTGTTCATCCTCTCCATGATGAGCCGCCACTGCGCCTGCAAGGTATATTGATGTCAGCAGAGCAAAAACGCCTGCCTGAATAATACTTACTAGTGTTCCTAACACTATAATAAGCGGCCTTAAAAGGAAAGCAAAACCACCTATTAGTCCGGCAATTACTCTTTTCAGAATTTCCTGGTTACTCAAGTCAGGCCAGAACATTAAAACCAACAACACAAGCACGCCTAATAGAATTTCTTTTGCAATTAGATTTCCGAAAAGCCTGAAAGACAGTGACAATGGTCTGGATATGTCTGAAAGCATTTCAACAAAAAACATAAAAGGCTTTAAAGGCCCTGGTATACCCGGCCCTCCTGTAAAGTGCGCAAAAAATTTAATAGGCCCTACTTCAATAATGCCTGAAATCCAATACCAAAAAAATACCATTAATGCGAGCGCTACAGTAACGGACAGGCTTGACGTTGGCGATGTAAGACCAGGTACAAGCCCAATAAAATTGCCTATTAAAATATAGAAAAAAATCATTACTATAAGTCCATAATATTTTGGCGCTTTCTCCCCTATTATGGAGTCCGCGGTATCAGTGATATATTTGACCGTCCATTCCACAAGGTTCTGGGCTTTTTTGGGTTTCATTTTTGGATTTACTGACCCTAACGCGAATATAATAAAAATAATAAGATAGTCAAGCAGCATCATTAGTAGTATTGTAAAATAATGGTCATCAAGTCCAGGTATAAATGATTTGAATTCTATGGCTTCTTTTATTCCAGTCATTACTTTGTCTCCTTAGAATCCGTTGATTTTGCCTAGTGTCAACAGCAAAGGCAAAATCTTACGGAATCTTGCACCCAATCCAGTCCGAGGCTACTAATCCGAGGACGAGCGGTGCTTTTTCACTCTTGAAATCAACGCATCTGCCGCTATTAAAACAAGGGTCAAAGTAAATCCAATCAAAAATCCCTTAATACTGTAATACTTCCTGAAAATTATAAGTCCTGCCAGCGCGCATCCGATAAGCATCACTTTTAAAAAGTATATCAGGACTGTCATGATCACCGCGCCGGTTGACGGGGTATCCGGCTTGACTACTGATTTTACTGTGAACACAATCGCCGCAAAGTTTATTGTGCCTAACGCAAGCCCTGCCAGCAGCCCGGATACAATTTCTCTTCTAATTACAGCAAACAGGCAGCATGTTATCACAAAACATGCGAAAAATAAAATAAAAATCCGTTTAATGTTTATCATTACTTTTCGCGACACCGTAAATTATATAGACGAAACCCGCTATAATCCCGAACAGCAGGCATCCTATTGTAAATAGCGGTTTTAAATGCGTTACTTTATCAAGCCACAGGCCCAATCCCAATCCTGCGAAAGTTGAAAGCACCAGCGTAAAGCCCAGCGCCCCGAGATTGCCCACAGTATTTAAAAGGTCCCTTTGATCCTTATCCATTTCAATTCCTGCTTCAAAATAATTTTTTTAAAACCGGGTTCCAATTTTCATTCAAAAAAAATTTATTCTTTGTAATTTATAAAATCAGATGGCTTGATGTCTTTTAAGAACTCCTTGAATTCCTTCATTTCCTTTTCGTATTTCTGCTTGTCCATTATTGTGGCTTCCATAATGACGGTTTCGGAAACATAAATACCGGCTTCTGTCCTTAAGGCAAGCGCTATTGCGTCCGATGGCCTTGAATCTATTTCAAGTTCTTTGCCGCCGCTTAATAAATGTATTTTCGCAAAAAATGTATTCTCTTTTATATCATGTATTACAATCCTGTCTACAGTAACCTGAAGCGTCTCAAGCATAAGCTTTATAAGGTCATGAGTCATGGGCCTTGGTACTTTAATGTCCTCAAGTGCTACAAGTATCGCGTCTGCCTCATATACACCAATCCATATTGGTAGAAACCTTTTTTCCTCATTATCGGTAAGTATTACTACGGGCATTTTGGATGTGCTGTCTATGGCAAGCCCGTTGACTTTCATCTCAATCATCGGCTTTTTCTCCTTAAATGATGTTTAGGCATAGCTTATTAGGAAAAGTCATGAAATACTACACTATAAAAAGTATTTTTTCAAGTGTTTTTTGGTTATGGTATCCGGGCAAATAATTTTTTATTTTTTAATTGTTATTTTTTCTGCGTTGAAGTAAAATTACAAAACAACACAGAAAAAACTAAACTTTGTGAGGCTAAAAATGAATAAATTCGTAAACCAGCTTTTCAGGCTAAAGAGCCTGAACCAGACTATTTCAGAAACACACGAGCCGCATCACACTTTAAAGAAGGTCCTTGGCCCGCTTGAACTTGTGCTTTTCGGGGTCGGCGTCATAATCGGCGCCGGAATTTTTACCACTATCGGCACCGCCGCGGCAGGAGACATCGCACGTCCCGGCGCTGGGCCCGGCCTCATAGTTTCCTTTATTATAACAGCTATAGCATGCGGTTTCGCCGCCATGTGCTACGCGGAATTCGCGTCTTTAGTGCCTGTATCAGGCAGCGCTTACACTTATTCGTATTCCTCATTCGGTGAACTTATTGCGTGGATAATAGGCTGGGACCTTATGCTTGAGTATTGCGTCGGCTCCATAGCTGTATCAATGAGCTGGTCGGGTTATTTCAGGGGATTCCTGCAAAGTATCGGATTCAACCTGCCGGCATGGGCAGTCATTGATTTTCGCACGGCAATGACAGGTTTTGCAAAAGCAACTGCCTTGATGAAAACCGGCGTAAATCTCGGCGGTATGTCGTCCAACCTCCAGTTTTCTTATACCGCTGTTACGTCAGCCCCGCATATTTTCGGAATTCCCGTGTTATGTAATTTACCGGCAAGCATTATTGTTCTTTTGCTGACTTTCCTGCTTGTCATAGGCATCAAAGAAAGTTCGAGGTTCAATAATATAATAGTAGCCATAAAACTCCTGGTACTCGCCTTTTTTATTTTTATAGGCGTAAAATACATAAAACCCTCGAACTGGCATCCTTTTGCTCCTAATGGTTTTGCTGGTATAAAAGCAGGCGCTGCAATAGTTTTCTTTGCTTACATTGGCTTTGACTGCGTTTCCACGGTCGCGGAAGAAACCCGCAACCCAAAGCGCGATATGCCCATAGGAATAATAGGCTCCCTTGTTATTTCAACCTTGATTTATATGCTTGTTGCTGCGGTATTTACAGGTATAATACCGATCCAAGCTTTAAAAAACGCGATGATGAACGAAAAAGCCGAGCCTCTGGCATTCGCTTTCCGTTATATAAACCAGGGCTGGGCTTCGATAATCGTGGCTGTGGGCGCAATATGCGCGCAACTCGCCGTGTTGCTGGTGCTTCTCATGGGCCAGTCCAGGATATTTTTCTCAATGTCCCGCGACGGCCTGCTGCCCAAAGTTTTCTCCAAAGTTCATGAAAAATTCAAGACACCTTATGTGACCACTATAGTCGTCGGCGTGGTGGTAGCAGTAATAACTGCTTTTACTAATATTGAGGAAATGGTTGACTTGACAAACATAGGCACTCTTTTTGCCTTTTGCCTCGTATGCCTTGGGATTATCATATTGCGTGTTAAAGAACCGGCAAGACATAGGACTTTCAAAGTGCCATTTAGCCCTCTTTTCCCTTTGCTGGGAGTTGTATCCTGCATATTTTTGATGTCAGGACTGCCTGTAGTAACATGGATAAGATTTGTGGTGTGGTTGGTTTTAGGCCTCGTTGTTTATTTTCTTTACAGCTACAGCCACAGCATGCTGCATCCAAAAAACCGTAAGTTCAATCAGGAACGCGGCAATTATAAATCCTGATGAATTTTGTCTTAATTTTAGGATTAATTTTGATTGATTATGATTCAGGGATTATTTTATTCCAAAATCCAAATTCTAAAATTTAAAATTAATTTTATATCACCATTGACGATTTCCATTAGCATCAAGTTTTATCAAATAGGCGTAATCATTTCCTTTATTTCCGTTTAAATTGGTGCTTCCAGCAATAATGTATCCCCCGTCTTTTGTCTGCTCCGCCGAATATGCCCCATCATTATTTTTGCTTCCGAATGTCCTTGTCCAAACGCAATCCCCGTTGGCATCGGTTTTTATAATGTATATGTCTTTATTTCCCACACCGAATGAATTTGTGTTTCCCGCGATTATATAACCTTTATCTGTTGTTTGCTGTACTGACCACCCTGCGTCATCTTCTTTTCCATAAAATGTCTTTGCCCAAACGCAGTCACCTTTGCTGTCCGTCTTTATAAGATATACATCGTATTGATTCCCGTCAAATGAGTTGCTCCAGCCTGCTATTATATATCCCCCGTCGCTTGCCTGCCGGACAGAATAGGCATGCTGAAAAATACTGTTGCATAATTTTTTATATTGTTTTTGCCCCTGCATGTCATCTGTTTTATTGCCGCAGTTTATTACAACTGCTATGACCAGGAAGAAAAATATTATTGCCTTTTTCTTCATACTCTGCCCTCCCTTTATTTACCTGCAAACTAATCATACCATTTTAAAAATGTTTTATCAATTGCATATTTAAATATGTTTTCAGTATCATATTTTTTATCATAATTTATCCCCTATATTACACCGCCAACCATTAATTAAAACAAAATCATCTACTTTCCAGAAAACTTCAAGGCCGCCCATTTAATGATATTGAAGCTTCTTGCGAATACCGCTTTGATAAAAGGCAAAAAAGATATTTTATTTGATAATATCGAAAGCACCAGAATTATAATTATAATGTTCATAAAAAGCACAAAAACTATTGAAAAAACAATATTGCTGTCCTCGTGCAGGTCTTTCTGGTTTATCATCAGTGAGTAAAGCGTAAGCGCTATGTGAAATGCCAGGCTCGCGCCGATAAAAAAAGCGATATAAGGCAGGAATTTCTTGTCTGCTATTATGTAAATTAAAATAAAAATAAAAGTATATAACGGGAAAAAATAAGGCGCAAGCGATATCAGAAAATTCGACTTGCTTATCATTACCCTGCCGCCTTCGCGTGCAACCCTTAATTCCTTTGTTTTCCCGCCGAAAAGCGCGGCCCAGAGCATATGCGTCAACTCATGGCTCATCACGTGTATAAAAACCGGCTTGTAAAAAATCATGTGTATTACGAGATAAACAATAAACCCCAGCAGAAAGAAAAACTCTATTTTGGAGCTTATTGAAAAATTTTTTAATACCCTGATAAACTCCACGGCTGCCGAAGCGGAAAGCAGGACAAATAGCGCGGTTAATATGATGAATATTGCTTTTTTCATGTGGAACCCCGCCGACAGGAGTCGGCGGCTCCTTAAAAACCACCGGAGGTTTATCATGAGTTCCCTCCGGAAAGGTATGATTTATCCCCCAACCGGAGTTGGGGGATTTCTTTCTGGATTAAAGTTGTTACTTTACATCCTGCACTTTTGCGAGTCTTTCGTTTATTTCTTCCAGGCGTTTTTTGGCCGTGACATGGTCGGGCGCCATCTGCAGCGCCGAAATTATTTTTTCCCTAGCCTCTTTTAATTTGTTGTCGTTGTACAAATCCATTGCTTCTTTGTATTTATTCTGCGCCTCTTCTTCTATCATCGGCCTCACATCCCTCAAAAATTTGAGTGTGTATTCGTTTGTAGGGTCGAGTTTTAAAATGGCATTCGAGTAATTTGTCATTTCAACCACATTTTTTGTTCTGTATGCCTCGTCCATTTTTTCAATCAGTTCCTCAAGCCTCGCCTTGAATATATCTTTTGCCCTGTCTATGTAATCTTTTAACTTTTTATCAAGCGGCCTTTTCTCCTGAGTTTTTTTCCACTCCTTTATTGTATCAACATAATTTTCTTTCAAAAATTCATCAAGGCCTTTTTTAAATGATTCCACTGCCACTTCTGAGTCAACGCTTTTATCCGCTGATATGCTGTCGCTTATAAGCCTGTTGTAAGTGTCGTCAAAATTTTTCTGTATTTCCTGGGAGTCAGGCTTTAAATTAAGCGCCTTTTTGAGGCTGAAAATAGCCTGAAGCAGGTTCCCCGCCTCAGCTTCCTCGACGCCCTTTTTATGCAGCTTCTCTATTTCTTTTTTAAGCCTGAATTCCTTTAGTTTTTGTTCTGCACTTTCAATATAAGCTTTTGCCTGGGCGTTTGTAGGGTCCATTTTCAGGACTTTTTTCCACGTATTTATCGCTTCCTCCACTTTTCCTGTCTTGTATAATTCCACGCCTTCCGCGATTATTTGGGGCACGGCATTCGCGGTCTCCTGCCTTTCCTCCGCGCTTTTTATATATGATTTTGCCTGCATATTGTCAGGGTCCATATTAAGCACTTCCTGCCATTTAAGAATCGCGCCCTTTATGTTACCTTGCTTGTAAATATTTAACCCGTCATTTATCATGCTTTTAATTAACTGCTGGTTTTGTTCTTTATTGACCGTTACTTTTACTTTTTCCATTAAATCCGCTATCTCTTTGTTTGTCGGGTCCTGTGATAATATTTTTTCAAAAGCTGCATAAGCCTCCCTCATCTTATTAGCCGCAAATAAGGCTTTTGCCTGCCTTATCTGCTCTTCCAATTCCTTGTGAACCTGGTCTTTGAGCATGCTGTCCAGTATTGACTGCGCCGATGCCTTGCTTGAGCTTATCCCTTTCAACGATAAATCTATTTCCTGCTGTGATGTCGCATTACGCCTTGCTTCCTCTATAGAAATAAGCCCTTTCTTATAGAGGCTTATAAGTGACTGGTCAAAAGTCTGCATGCCGTATTGCGCGCCGTCTTTTATCATGTCTTTAATTTGGCTGATTTTTCCTTCTTCTAACAGCGCTCTTACTGTCGGCGTCACAATCATTATTTCCACTCCAGGGACTCTGCCCACGCCGTCTGCCCTCAGAACAAGCCGTAATGACAATACTGCACGCAAGGCGCCTGCCATCTGAATGCGCATCTGATGCTGTTCTTCCTTTGCAAAAAAATCCAGTATCCTGTTTATGGTCTGTACCGTATCTATTGTGTGAAGGGTGGAAAATACCATATGGCCTGTCTCTGCCGCGCTTATTGCCGCCTTCACTGTCTCGGAGTCCCTCATTTCGCCGATAAGTATGACGTCCGGATCCTGTCTTAGCACGTATTTCAAGGCGCTGGCGAATGTCTCCGTATCGAGTCCGACTTCCCTCTGGGATACGCTGCATTTCTTGTCCGAATGCACAAATTCTATCGGGTCCTCTATGGTCACTATATGGTGGTTGTAATTCTCATTGACTTTGTTTATCATTGCAGCAAGGGTGGTGGATTTTCCGCTGCCTGTCGTGCCTGTGACAAGCACAAGCCCCCTGGGATAAAGCGAAATCTCGCTGAGTACCGACGGCAGGTTTAATTCTTCCAAGCTTGGTATTTGTATCGGTATGGCCCTTAATACAATTTCTATTTTCCCCTTTTGCTTGAAAACATTTGCCCTGAAACGCGCTACATCCTCAAGATTGTACGCCGAATCCATTTCGCTGGTTTCTTCAAATTTTTTCCGCTGCCTCTCATCCGCAACTACGAATATCATTTCCTTTAGATCATCTTCGGTTATCGTCGCCATGTCAAGCGGCGATAATTTGCCGTCTATTCTTAAAAGAGGCGGCCTGCCTTCTTTTAAATGCAAATCTGATGCTTTTTTATCGAGCATTATATGCAGAAGGTCTGATATATTCATTTCACTTATGACTCCCCTTATCCGTTAATCTATTAAACTTGCAAAAACCCGTCTATATCCAGGTACCGATCATCCACCGAATATTTAATAATGTGATCCCTTCCCGTAGCACTATCCATCACCGCTTCTATCAGTATAAATTTTTGCTGAGCGGGATTAAAACGTCATCGACAGGCCAAACCGCTGGGTATTATCCAGTACCGATCTCATAACATACTGGTAGGTATAATCCAGGGAAAAATCCTGCATGCAAATGCTTGCGCCGCCCGCCAATATGTCAGCATTATCAATAGGGTCTATTGAAATTCCTGCCCTGATGCTTGCTTTTTCAATACTGCTGTTTTTTCCAAAATTTATGGTGTATTCAGAGCCACCGCTGTATGTTTGTATTTCAGGCACGCCTTTATCATCCTCAATCGACTTAATCTCGCCGCTGATTAAAAAATTGTCGGTTATTCCGTAATAAATCCCGGTTCTTAATTCATAAGGTATCTGCTCGCTGGTCCCTGAATCCCATTTAATATCGGAATAAATATCTTTTGCCATTATTCCTATCCTCAAATTTTCTTTTAATGCTAACATTAATCCTAAATCAAAAGATGGCCCCGTTGCCCCTGTACCTGAACCCAACAAGCTGTCGAGGTTCGACTTTTCAATCAAATACTTCGCGTTAACTCCTATTGCCAATTTTGGGTAAAGATATTTAACAAGTCCTAATGCATTGTCTATTTGTATTGCCCATGATCCGACAAGAGTCCATTCATCCCAGGAGTACTGGTTGTCTCCAGGGTAATCTGCCCCTATTTTTACTGACATATCGCTTATGCTCGCTCCGAGTGCCCCATAACCTGATAAATCACCCTGCCCGTAGGAAACCAGCCAGCTGGATGCTCCACCTGCAGTCAGGTTAAATAAAGACGGGTCATAAGTAAAAGATACGCTTTTCTTTTTATATAAAAAAGCAAGCCCTGCCGGGTTCCACCACGAAGCGTCAGCGTCGTCGGCTATTGCTGTATATGCGCCTCCCAGGCCAAGTGGCCTGACGGATATACCGTTATCTGTAAAAGCGCCGCCAACAAAACTGGAACTTACGGCATGTGCGGTCCATGCCGCCGTCATAAGGCATACTGTGAAAATTATAATTGCCGACTTCCGCATTTTATACCTCTTTCTTTTTATTTATTTAATAACCGCTATGGTTCGTGCTGTGTTTTGACTTTTCCCGTTCGTATAGGTAATCTGCATTTTTAAAACATAAATCCCGTTCCGGACAAGTGAACCCGCGTCGTTTTTCCCGTCCCATGAAAAATAATAATTTTTTGTGCCTGCTACCGGGTCGGTGTCAAAGTTAGAAAAAAGTGCTGGATTTTGTGTGTATTCAACCGTCCTTACAAATGTTCCTGCCATGTTGAATAAATAGCATTTGACATTTTGAATATTTACTATGCTGGATATCCCAAGGTAAATTTTCGCCGGCCCTATATTCGGGTCAAATACTTTTGTATTCTGGAAATGAAAAGTTGATTGCATCGTTGTTGGAGGCACATACATAAACGCAAAAACATTATTTGCCACTATCTGGTTAAATGGCGGCGTAAGGCCCGTAAGTGTCGCCTGGACATAATTATCTGTTCCAGTATTTACTATGTTGCCTGTATTACTTATTTTTCTCCATGTTGCCCCGTCATACATCCATAAGCTTAAAGCGCTCTGGTCAAGTCCCATGCTTGTCAACTGGCTGATATCGCTGTTCGTAAAATGCATTACGAGAGTAACCGTGCAGAGGTTTGCATTAAAATTAAGGGGCAAAGACGAACCGCCGCCTCCAAAGGTCACTGCCGTGCTTATCTGTTTATATCCGGCAGGCGGTGCGGGAACCGAAGCGTCTGCTGAAACGGTTATTATGTTTGCAGCTACCGTATTTCCGCTCGGGTCTGTTATTCCCGAATTGCCTGCGCCTACAGCAGATATTATCATGTATGTCGAGGTGTTGTTTCCTGTCCCGCTTAAATCAACATAAGTAACAGTGCCGCTTGAACCTGTTGAAATAAAAAACTTGTATTGATATGCCCCCGAATAGTTGTTCACGGAATCAGGGGTTACTATTACGTCGTAATTTCCGTCCTGCAGCGGTACCGATGGCGTGAAAGTAAGTATATTTGTTCCTGAAACATGCGAAAGAGTGCCTGCTATTGCTTGGTTTGATGAATTAATGACCTGTATTGAGGAACTGGTCCAATTTACCTGGGCGCCGTTGGTCGAAGACCCCGATAAGATTACGGCATTAATGCTTGAAACAAAGTAATTAACCTGGGTCTGCGTTGATGAAGACAGACCTGTTGTCTGGCCTGCAGATGATAATGCGGAAACCGCGTTAATCACTGGTATTGATGTATCCACTATGCTGAACGTAAATGTTGTTGGCGCCCCTACGTTCCTGTTCGCGTCAACAGGTGTCACTATCCATGAATAAGTGCCTCCCAGCGTCAGGCTGGAAGACGGTATATAGTAAAGTTCCCATGTTTTTAAACCTGACCCTCCGTTCCACGATACTTGTCCCGGGACTTGTGTGCCGTTTGGCCCGTATAAAACAATAGATGAATAATTAATACTGCCAGCGCCGACTCCGGTATCATTGAGCGTCACTTTAATATAATTTGAAGGCCCTATAACATTCGGTGATATGCTTTCAGTGTTTGAAGGGTATTCCGAATTAGTCACGATTGACGGCGGCGTATTGTCAGGAAGCGGTGGATTGTTATTCTGTTCAATTATAAAAGACGCCGTGCTCTGGTTTGAAGCAAGCCCATATCCCTGATGTCCGGCTATAATTCCTGTGCTGGCATCCCAAAAAAAACTGGGCTGCATATGATAAGCCAGATATGTATATGTTACACTGCTAGTAGTAGTAGTCCCGTTGGCACAACTTGCAGTGCCTGATTGAATTCCATTACTGTACACCACCATTGTTTTTCCAACCAATATGCCTGAGCCGGCTACTATATAAGTCCCTGGATTAATACTCGACCATGTGTAGTCCATGCCAAAATTTCCTGTAAAAATGCCTTGTGATGCATTTTGCAGATTAACAACAACATCCCAGTCATTGCCCGTATTGCCGTCAGGCACCGTATAAAGTACGGTCGAGGTTATACTGCACGGATTTGTAGGTAAAGGCATGTAATTATATTGGCCTATTGTTGTTACAGACAAAAGCCCGGATGGACTGATAAAGAACGGAGGATTGCTGGATGGGTCTAAATACCACATGTCTGAATCAACGTTAGAGCTTAGGTCCTGTGGCAGAGTGCTAATCAAATTCCCGCTGCTGTCATACAGCTTAAGGCTTACTAAAAGAAATGGATAGTTTCTATAATCAAGATATCCTGTATATCCGCCTCCGGGTGAACCACCCGGGTTTGGAATATCAAACCCGAGATTCTGCAAATTGGCCTGGGTAGCGTTATTCACCTGTGCCTGCATGCTCACTATCACTCCTATCTCATTATAACTTGTATTACTGTAAATCGGGTCAATTGAAGTCACCTGCATTGTCATATTAACAGTCGTAACTATCAAATTGCCGGTATAGGTTGTTCCTGTATTGCCGTACATATCTGTAAAATTTATTGCATACTGGTAAAGACCGTCTGCCTGCAAAGTACCGGTATTGCTCAATCCATCCCATTCTATTGGTATATTATTGCCGCCCATGCCGCTCGCGTTTAAAGTTTTTATGGTTGTACCATTTAATAGTATGTTTAATGAAACATTGCAGTTCGTGCTCAGGTAATAACTGATAGCCAAAAGTCCTGCATTGGGGTTGAATGGATTCGGCGAAGCATTTACAAGCTGAATAGTGGGTCTTACACCGTCAATTGAGATTGGTCTTGGCGCTGCAAACGGGTCGCCGCTTGCCAAATTGCCATTTACTGAAAAATGCCCTATTATAGAACCATTTGTAATATTGAATTGATATGCTTCCCTTACAAGAAATTGAGTGGTATATACGTCAGTTCCATTAACAGTAGTGTCAGTAAGAATATTTCCAGTTACTGCTGTTCCTATGTCAAAAGTCGCTTGAATAATATTGCCACCGCCGGAATTTACTGTTGCTGCAAATACGCATGTAAAATTTGCGTATTGAATATTGTAATAATTTACCACAGGCTGGCCGGCTATCAGTTCACTATCATTAAGCAAAAGGGTGTTTTGTGCATTGTTATTTGGATTTGGAACGTATGGAGCTGGTATCTCCCATGTATGGCTTCCATCATAAACATACACATTGCCACTGCCGGTTGGGAAAGTTGCAGGTAAATCAGAACCGGACAACTGCAACCAAGAAGTAACAGCTGTTGTTGTAACATAAACAACTGTTGTCACATCCGTGTATGTTTGAGTAACATTGAGCGGTACCATGGTCACATTGATATAAGAACCAATAATCGCTACTTGAGCACTCGGGGATATTTGGTAATCAAGGGAAGCTATTATATAATTCGCATTGCTGGTTTTCGTAAATGAAAAAAAACATAAAAGCACAAAGACCGCTGTAATAAAAACTTTTGTTTTTAGGATTCTATGCAAAATTGTGCTCCTCTTTTATGTTTTCACTTCAGTCAATATGAATAATATCATATTTTTTTTAAATGTCAAGACAAAATAAATGTTAAGTTTTTTGTTTACTTATTGCTTTTTCATTCCTATATTTAATAAGGATTTTACGCTTTCGTTGCCTTTTTGATTTAATTATCCTTTTTTTACCTTTGTTTTTAAAAGCAAACGGGCCGGTTATTGAACCGGCCCGTTATTAAAAATTTAATTTATCTAGTATAGTTTAAAAGTAATACCTAACTACTAATGGAACAACTGAAAAATCCGGCAAAGCTACACTCAAGCCAATGCTTGTACTTGAACTGGTATTGCCGTTAACTGAAGTGCTGTTGGGATTTATTATAAGCCCTGCTCCAAAGCTACTGCCTATACTAAAATCTTTGCTTATTGCAGTCAGGAATACTTCGCCTTCAAGCCAGCATCCAAGAATCACATTAAATGAGCTCTGAGTTGCGTTAATCCCTGCAATAGTAGTACGCCCATTATTATAACCTAACCTAATGCCTGGATCCAGATTTAAATAAAATGAGCCTGCGTTATACATTGGAAATATAATGTTCATGCCGGCGTTAAAAGTAAATGATGATTGGTTTCCTGTTGTAAAGCCAAGCCCACCGGTGAATTCCATGCCCATGTTGTAATTTGGCCAAAACCTGAAATACACATTCCTATCTATTAAGTCGTACCCGAGTGCCAGCTTGTCCTTAAACGTGGTCTCTTTCTGCACCACCGCTTCTTTCTGTACTACTACTTCTGTTTGCACTGGTTTAACCTCATCTTTTTTAACATGTTTTTTCTTAGCGGCAGTAGTAAAACTAGCGAATAACAACAACGACAAAACAATTACAGCAATTTTTTTAAACATGCTATACCTCCTTTAAAAATTTTTTAAAAAACTGAATCAGCAGCCTTACCCCAATACCTGAAGCGCCTTCAGGTATATATGGTTTTTCTTTTACGCCATATGCAGTGCCGGCTATATCCAAATGTATCCACGGCGTGTTTCCCGCAAACTCTTTTAGAAACATACCTGCCGTTATTGTGCCTGCACCACCCCCTCCTGTGTTTTTAATATCGGCAACCTTGCTTTTAATCTGATGCATGTATTCGTCAAACAACGGCAACTGCCACACGCGTTCGCCTGTTTCCTTTCCTGCCTCCTCCATTGTTTTCATCAGCCTTTCGCTGTTGCCCATCATGCCTATTGTATAATGCCCCAGCGCTTCAACAACGGCTCCTGTCAATGTCGCTATGTCGATTATTGCCGCGGGCTTATATCGCAAAGAATATGTTATGGCGTCAGCCAGTATAAGCCTTCCCTCGGCATCGGTTGAGATTACTTCTATTGTTTTACCCGCGAGCGATTTTAAAATATCACCCGGCTTATATGCCTTGCCCGACGGCAGGTTTTCCGTAGCCGGCATCAGGCCTACCACGTTTACTTTTATTTTCAACTCAGCCAGCGATTTTATGACGGCAAGTGTAATCGCCGTCCCTGACATGTCGTATTGCATTCCTTCCATTTTATTGGAAGGCTTTATTGATATCCCGCCCGAATCAAAGGTGATGCCTTTTCCTACCAGAGCAATTGGTTTTTGCGTTTTAAGCCCGCCCCTGTACTCGAGGATTATGAATTTCGCAGGCTCGTCCGAGCCTTTCGCAACCCCGTAAAAAGCGCCCATGCCGAGGTTCTTTATATCTTCCAGTTCCATAATTTTTAATTTTAAATCTTTATGCCCTGCTGCTATTTGCTTTGCTGTTTTTGCCAGGTATGACGGCGTTGCTTTATTTCCCGGCGCATTCATCATGTCCCTGGCGAAAAATACATTTCCCATTATGGTTTTAATCTCGTTTATTTCATTGTTAAAATTTTTATTGTTTTTGACAAATATAAATTCTTTTAATATTTTTGGCTTTTTGTCGGTTTTATATTCGTCGTAGGAATAGTCCGCTAACAGGACGCCCTCAATCTGGGCTTTATCGATCTCGCCGCCTTTTTCCCACGATGCCATGGCAAAACTTTTAGCGTCTGAATTTTTCATGTAGTTTAAGATGTCGCCAGCAGCTTCCCTTATTTTTTCTGCATTTATGTCTTTTACGCTGCCCAAGCCGATAAATATAATCTTTTTGATAGCGCCTTTGTAGGAAAATGCGTGTACAGACTTTTTCCCTCGGTCAAAAGCTATAACGCCTTTTTCAAAAATATTCTTTATTGTCTTTTCAAGGCCGTCGCTGCCCATGGTCCCGACTTCAAACTGGTCTTTTTTATCGCCAAAAACAGGCACCACGCAGATTTCCGCCTCTGTATCAAATAACTTTTTGTTAATAACCTTTATTTCCACTTTCACCGCCTTACACGAACTGAGTTAAAAAACTAATCGTGTTATTATTTATAAATTCATCAGTCAGGTTCAAATTGCTGTTTATCGTATTATTCCCCGATTTTAAATCAATCGGCTGCGGAAAATTTGCTTTGTCTTCAACAAAAAGTGTTTTGTAATCTTCCATGGAGGATTCGATTTTTATTTCGTGCGAAGTTGTATCTTCGGGAACCGGTGGAAAAAAAATCCTGCACCCCATCATATGAATCGGCCTGTTAAAGGTTTTAAAATTTTCATCCTTAAATTTAAAAACTTTTTTAATCAAAAAATCTCTCGAGTCGTCTATGCCTTTTATATTGATGAGTTTTCTTATTGTCACGCCGTGCATCAGGAATAACGGCATGCCCGTAGCTTTTGCAAAAATTTCAACGAAATCTTTTATCAGGCCGGAGTAATACGCGATGCTGCTCGTGCAGTATTCGTAAGAAATAAACAGCCTGTCTTTCATTATTTTATATAACGCGTGGTCTGAATGTTCTTCTTTTGAACCCGTCATTTGTATTGTCGTGTCGGGAAGCGATATGTAAGAACGGATGAAATGCCCTTCGGATATTTTATCAAATATCTCCCTGTATTTTTTATCCTCTATATGCGTAGGTAAAAAAACAAGCTCTGTTACTACCGAAAGCAAGCGCGTAGAAATATCCAAAATTGCCTCCTTTAATGGCAAAAAATACTAGCTTATACTGGGTTGTTTTATTTCTGTCCTGAACTAAAATTTCACACCCAACACAATCTCGCTAAAGCGGCATATATCGTCCACGGTTATTTGTGGTATCTTATACTGGTTTTTCCGTTAATCAATATATTTTCATAATAACATAAATTAATTGTTTGTAAAGGATTTTCATTGCGGGCAATATTGCCTTCCTCAAAAGAGGCATAAATCGGTTTTTTCAGCAGTTTTTGCAGATAAAATCATACAAAAACAGTTTATTTTTATTTATTATGGTTAAAACAGGCGTGGGGACAAGATTTATTTTATTTTTAGCTGAACTTTGATTGCTTAATTTCTATTATACTGCCCATATTGCTATATTGATGGCCCTTTTTTACCCCGCCTTTATTTTTCGCTATATTTATCGCATCAAGTATACTTTTAGCTTCTATATATATTTTTTTCTCGTTATATTTTCCTGCTCCAATGTGTCCTTCTTTTACTATACATTCAAAATTCATAACCTAACCTCCATATTACTAATCAAACATAATAAAAGCAAGATTTATACCAGTATTGTCCCCCTTTATTTTTAAAGCATTTCCTTAATTATCCATCGCAATTGTGTTAACCACGGTTAACAATATGTTAACTAAGACCGCCAATCACTTTTAAGCTCGCTATTTGGAATAAATAAATTACTTGATCCCTAATTTGGTCATTTTTTTCCATAAAGCAACTCT
Source organism: uncultured bacterium (assembly GCA_963845185.1). Lineage (GTDB taxonomy): Bacteria > Oederibacteriota > PGYV01 > PGYV01 > CAWJRG01 > CAWJRG01. The sequence continues at coordinate 312,448 of CAWJRG010000001.1, forward strand.
GCTTATTCCTAAAAACTTTGCCGCTTTTGTTTTTGAGTAATTTACACTTTTCAAAACTTCAATTATTTTCCCCTTTTCAGTGTCGTTTGCCCCGGCTTTATTCGGCTTATACTGCAATATCTCTTCGGGCAGGTATTCTAATTTTACCTCTTCGTCATCATAAAGCGTCATGATCCTTTCAACTACATTTTCAAGCTGCCTCACATTACCCGGCCAGGAATATTTATAAAATGCCTCCAGCGCATCGTCTAAAAAACTTTGGAAATTTTTCCCATATTTTTCATTGAATTTTTTTAAAAAATGCTGCGCCAGTATTATTACATCTTTTCCCCTCTCTCGCAAAGGCGGCATGAAAACAGGCAATACATAAAGCCTGTAATATAAATCCTCCCTGAATTGTCCCTCGTCAACAAGCTTTTTTATATCCTTGTTTGTAGCGGCTATTATCCTCACGTCGACTTTTTTTGTTTCTGTGCCGCCGACCCGTTCAAATTCCTTTTGTTGAACAAAACGCAAGAGTTTAACCTGCATGCCCTGGGTTATATCGCCTATCTCGTCAAGGAATACTGTCCCTTTATCTGCAAGTTCAAACCTTCCCGGCTTTGCGTTTACAGCACCGGTGAAAGCTCCTTTTTCATAACCGAATAATTCCGACTCCAAAAGAGTCTCAGGCAAAGCTCCGCAGTTAACCACAATAAAAGGTTTCTCATCCCTCTTGCTTAACTGGTGTATTGCCCTGGCAACAAGTTCTTTGCCGGTGCCGTTTTCCCCCTGGATTAATACTGTTGTATCAGTGCTGGCGGTCTTTATTATTATTTCTTTAACCTTTTTCATTTTATCCGACTCGCCTATAAAATCAATATTTATCTCACCTAGCATTTCCTTTTTTGCCACGTTCATTATGGAGCGCGAAAGGTTAAAAACAATATCCACTCCCCTTTCATATTTTAAAAATTCTTTGTAGTCATCTTTTACTTTGTCCTGCAACCCGCTTCTAACATATATTATGCCCAAATTATGTATGGCATCCTGATTGTCCGAGTTCAATATGATTGCCTTTTTAAACATATTTATCGCTTCTTCAATAAGCCCTTTACGGAAGAAACAAAGCCCAATATCATTGTAAAGATATGATTTTCTAAAATAGTCGCGGCTGTTATTTATCGCTTTCTGGTAATATTTCATTGCCTCGTCGTAATTATCCTGCTTAAAATATATATCACCCAGATTTGCATTCGCAAGCTCGTTTCCCGCGTCGCTCTCCGTCACGTTTTTAAAATACTTTATTGAATTTTCTATTTTATCCAGACTTTTATATAAAACGCCGAGATAAAGGTATATGTCTATAAAAAAAACTTTTTTATTGCTGTACCTTTCGGAGTAAATCATGCTTTTTTTAAAATCAATATCCTGTTTTAATATTGCTTCCATGTATTTTATGGCTTCGCCAAATTCGTTCCCGTTTAAATGTATAAGCGCAAGGTTAAAGTTTGCGTCCCATTCCCTTTTTTCATTTTTAATTTTCAGGTACGCTTCCTTCGCGTCATTATAATTGCCTGTAATAAAATTCGCATCGCCCCTTATTTTATTTATCAGGTTTTTATCCCCGGCTTCGTTGCCTATATTTTTAAGTTTGTTCAATATAATACTGTATCTTTTATTTTTAAAATCATTTGTTATATCGGCAACAACATTTTTGCCATTTTCCACTTTAGCCCCGCACTCTTTGCAGTATTTCGTGTCATCATTTACTTTTTTTCCGCAGTTTTCACAGTACATTTTATCTTCCCTTTTTTAATTTCTCTTCTTTTATCCAGCGCACGCGCTGTTCGGCAATTCCTGCAATTTTGGGATTGTCTTTGTATTTGGGGATTAATTGTTCATAAATTTCAGCCGCTTCCTGCCATTTTTCCTCTTTTTCTTTGTCGTAACCATTCCTGAATTCCTTTTCAAATTCAACAAGTTTTTTTCTTTCCTCTTCTACAATATGCGTGGTAAAAAGGTGACCAAGTTCCGTAAAAAATGATATAAGAAGTATATTAACAAAATAAATAGGAAAAATACCGGCAAGTAATAGGCTTAATACGGTAAGTAATCCCCATTCTTCCTTTTTCAGGAGGGTTTTGGGCACATTGATAAATTGGTCTTTATTCTTTAGGTTATTTATTATGCTTTCTATATCTGTATACTTTAATTCTTGTTCTTTAGTTTTTTCTTCTTTTCTACTGACCATAAATCGAACTCCTTTACATATACTTTCCGAAAATATTATACATTAAATCATCTTTGATAGGAATATGTATTTTTTCTTTAGCTTTTATTTTAAGGTAAAATTCGTATAATGCGTGCAATTCAGCTTTTTTTATTCCGAAATTCGAGAATCTTTTAGGAATGTCAATTATTTCAAAAATAGATTCGATCTCCGCGAGATTCTTTTTATTTTTAAGCAATGATTCCTGGATAATCAGTCCCATTGCCACATGCTCGCCGTGTAAAAATTGTCGCGATGCGGATATCGAAGTCATAGCGTATGATATTGCGTGCGCTACAGAAGATGTAACTGAATATCTGCCGAGTGTTGATACCATACCTGATAATACTATATTTATATCCGCAATTTCCTTTTTAACAAGTCCGTCTGCTTTTATCCACTTTTTTAACAATATTGATTTAAGCCTTTTATATAAAAATTTTGCCATATCATAAACTACTTCATCCATTAATCGTAACTTTTTTTCATATTTTCTAAAAGCCACAATCTCATAATATTTAGCAAGTGTGTCCGCCACGCCAGCCGCAAAAAAAGCAGCGGGTACTTTGTTGAATATTTCGTAATCAATTAAAAGATAATCCGCGGTAGGCACGTCAATGGTATCCATATAAGAATGATTTTCATTATAAACAACGCTAACAGCTGTAAAAGCTGCGCATGTGGCGCATGATGTCGGGACAAGGATTAATTTAATATTTTCGAATCCGCTTTTTATTATCTTGGCAATATCCATGGTTTTGCCTCCGCCCATGGCCATTATCTGTTTTATGCCCTTCTCAGTAACTATTTTTTTTATCCTATAAATTTCAGATGGGCATACTTCTCCTTTAAAAAGAACTTCGTTTATTTCGTTAGAGATTTTACAGCCGTAGGTTTTCATTATGTATGAATCGGCTATTAGAACGGCTTCTTGCGGATTTGTAATGATTTTATTTATTTCCCCTAGTATCCCGTCGCCCTTAATGATTTTAAAGGGTGATAAAAAATATTCTTCATATTCTGGCGTAAATGAAATATTTCTTAAATGAAAATATTTCATTTGCCTTTATCGTTACCTTGCTCCCTTAATGCTTCTTTTCGTGAAAGCTGTATCCTGTTGTTTTTCTCGTCAATGCCGAGTACTTTTACCATGACTTCGTCGCCTTCTTTTAAATAATCCGTTACCTCTTTTACACGCTCTTCTGCTATCTGCGATATATGCACCATTCCGTCAACTCCCGGCATTATTTCAACAATTGCTCCAAAATTAAGTATACGCGTGACTTTGCCCATATAAATTTTTCCTACTTCCGCCGTAGCTGTCGCTTCCTTTATAAGCTCAATTGTCTGCTCCATCACTTTGCCGTCGGAAGCAAAAATCCTGACTGTACCGTCCTGCTCTATGTCGATTTTCGCGCCTGTCTGCTCTACTATCCTTTTTATATTCTTTCCGCCTGGCCCAATTAAATCCTTTATGCGCTCCTTATTTATAGGGAATATTGTCATTTTGGGCGCATAAGGGGATAATTCTTTTCTTGGTTCTGCAATTGCTGTTTTCATTTTATCAAGAATAAACAATCTCGCATCTTTTGCTTTGGCAAGCGCATGTTTCATTATTTCAATAGATAATCCCTTTATTTTTATATCCATCTGTATCGCGGTTATGCCGTCTCTTGTCCCGGCGATTTTAAAATCCATGTCCCCAAAATGGTCCTCTAATCCCTGTATGTCGGTGAGTATAATAAAATTTTCGTCTTCTTTAATTAGGCCCATTGCAATACCAGCTACAGGCTTAGTAATAGGTACGCCCGCATCCATAAGCGACAACGTCCCGCCGCATACCGAAGCCATTGAGGATGAGCCGTTTGACTCAAGAATATCCGAAACTACCTGGATTGTATATGGAAACGTTTCCTTTGAAGGTATAACGCATCTTAAAGCCCTCTCTGCAAGGACTCCATGTCCAACCTCGCGCCTGCCAGGACCTCGCAAAGGTTTCACCTCACCCACTGAAAATGGTGGAAAATTGTATTGAAGCATGTAATGTTTCAATGATTCGCCTTCAAGTTCATCAAGCATCTGCGCGTCTTCCTCCGAGCCCAGTGTTGTAGCCACAAGCGCCTGAGTCTGTCCCCTTGTAAATAAGGCCGAACCGTGTACACGCGGAAGTACGCCCACCTCGCAGGTAATTGGCCTTATCTCATCAAATTTTCTTTCATCAAGCCTAATACGTTCCTTGTTGATTTTGTCCCTTACAATCTTTACTTCTATTTCCTCAATCACCATATTTATGTCTTTTTCTTTTTCTTCGTATGCTTCCTCGCCTAAATCTTGTTTCATTTTTTCGTCTATATCTTTCTTTATCAAGTCTATACTTTCCTGCCTTTTAATTTTATCTTTAATCTTATATGCTTCTTCAAATTTTATTCTTGTTAGCGATTCCACTTTCTCCTTTACTGTCTTATCGACCTGATGTAATACAACTTCCATTTTTGGTTTGCCGCATTTTGTCTTGAATTTTTCAATGAAAGCTGTTATTTTTTTTATTTCCTCATGCGCAAGCACAATTATTTCCGCCATTTCCTCTTCTGATATTTCCTTTGCTTCTCCCTCTATCATGGCCACGGCGTCTTTTGTGCCTGCTACTACTATATTTAAATCGCCGTTGTCTATTTCGTCATTTGTTGGATTGACTATTAGTTGACTACCGCATTTGCCTATTCTTACCGCGGCAAGAGGGCCGTCAAAAGGTATGGAAGATATATCAATGGCGACAGCCGAACCTATTATGCCCAATATATCCGGGCTGTTCTGCATATCGGCAGAAAGTACGGTGGTTATAATCTGCACTTCGTTTAAAAAGCCTTCAGGAAATAAAGGCCTTATTGGCCTGTCTATAAGCCTAGACGTCAGGGTCTCTTTTTCCCTCGGTTTTCCCTCGCGTTTAAAAAAACCACCTGGTATTTTTCCCGATGCGTAAAATTTTTCCCTATATTCCACGGTAAGCGGAAAAAAATCAGTGCCTTCTTTCGGTTCCTTTGATGCACATGCTGTAGCAAGAATCATTGTTTCGCCGCAGCTTACGACAACCGCGCCGTCTGCCTGTTTCGCCAGTTTCCCTGTTTCAAATACCAGTTTTTTTCCTGCTATTATTATTTCTTCTTTGACGTATTTGTCCATTATCTATTTTCTAATCTTCAGTTTGTCGATAAGTTTCTGATACCTGTCGTAATCGCTTGCTTTTACGTATTCAAGCAGGCGTCTTCTCCTGCTGACCATTCTGAAAAGCCCCTGGCGTGAGCTTGAATCCTTTTTATTTTTTTTCAGATGTTCTGTCAGGTAGTTTATTCTTTCCGTCAGTAAGGCGACCTGTACTTCAGGCGAACCTGTATCTTTTTCGTGCGTCTTGAAATTTCCGATCAATTCGGTCTTCCTTTCTTTCACTAAAGCCATTTTCTTGCTCCTTTCATTGATTTAAAATAAATCTGCCGGAGTCACGTCGGCTATTCTGATAACCCCAGCTAAGATTTTAAGGCAGAACTCACAATAGCATAATTAAAAATGTTTGTAAAGTATTTTTGTTTGTCTTATTGCTTCGTTTTTCCAGACAAATAAACTGCCATTTATATCCACTTTTTTATTTTCTCAAGAACCATCTCTGGCGTTATATGCTGCATGCATCCGCCTTTTTCGCAATCGGGTTTATGGCATGGCCTGCAGTCAACATCCGCAGCCAGTACTATATTATTATCGTCAACAAAAGCCCACCCTTTGTCATTGCTCGGCCCAAAAATACCAATTGTCCTTACGCCAAGCGCTACGGCCATGTGTCTCACTGCTCCGTCATTGGCGATAAGAAAATCGCCGTATGATAAAATTGCTGCCAGGGCCCGCAAACCGTCTCCAGGAATAATATAAACGTTTCCGTAATTTTCCAGTTCTTTGAGGAATTCTGAGGCGTCGTCCGGACTTTTCAGCACAACCATTTTTGCATCCGGATAACTTTGCCGTATCATGCTTATCAGTTTTTTCCAGTGACTGTCCGGCCATCTCTTTATTTCCCATTTGCTTGAAACGCATAGCATTATCTTTTTACCGGACATATTTATGCCGTTGGCTTCGTAGAATTTCCGGCCATATTCTTTTTCTTTTTGCGTGAGGCTCATAAAAATCCTGTTGTCTATCTGCTCAAAGTTGCCAAGCGGTTTTACAAGCGCCAGGTGCCTTTTTATCACATACCAATCCCCATCCGTGTAATCGACTCTGGTCCCGTAAAACATATTATATAATTCCCTTCTCTTATCCCTTATAAGATGCCCTATTTTCATGCTTGCTTTTATCATAAAAGAAAAATATACCGAATAATAACTGCTTTCAAAATCAATAAAATAGTCGTATTTTATATTCCCAAAATTTTTCTTAAAAAATTCCCTCATTAATAACGGCCTTAAAAACTTTGGAACCCGGGTGTTTTCTTCTGGCAGGTAAAATACTTTATCTATATATTGGTTGTTTTCAAGCACCGGAGCCGCCTTGTGCCCGGCAAGATAGTGAATCACAGCATCCGGAAGCAAATCCCGGGTTTTTTTGACTGTAGCTGTTGTCAGCAGCACGTCGCCTATGGCCCCTATCCTGAAAAAAAGTATTTTAATCATCTTTGTTCCTCTATATATTTTTTTAATTTTTTAGCTATATTTTGCCAGTAAAAATTCTTTATCTGGAATTTTCCGGCTTTTCCCATCGCCTGTTCGTAATTATTATATACGGATACCAGCTTGACCACAAGGTCGTTAAAATCAGGCTCTGACATAACAGCATTTTTTGAATTATTATCATACTGCACCAAGCCTGCTGCAACAAGCTTATATTTCAATAATTCGGAGTTTGCTTCATTTAAAAAATCTGTATGGCCTCCCCATCCTGTCGCTATCACCGGTATACCGCATGCCAGCGCCTCAAGATAAACCATTCCAAATCCTTCGGCCCTGCTTGGCAGCACAAAACATTTGGCGCTCCTGTACAGTTTGCCCATCTGCTCTTCCGTATATTCAGCAATAATAAACCTTATATTTTTGTGTTTCTTGTATTTTTCAATAACAATATCATCATATTTACTCTTCCCCGGTGAATAAGACAGTTTTGCAATGAGTTCAACATCCTTTTTATCTTTAAAAGCTTCTAAAAACGCCGCCAGCAATATATCCAGCCCTTTTCTTTTTTGTGGCATGGCTATTGTCAAAAACCGGAAAATATTAGAAGTGTTACGTTCCTGTAGCGGAGTTTTAAAATAATATTCTTGATTTATGCCATGGGGCAATACCCTGATAATTTCCGGTTTGACGCCAGCGGCTAAAAATATTTCTTTATTAAAAACACTTGGGACAAAAAGCAAATCAAGATACTTATTTATATTATCTGCCCACTCACTTGGAAGTACTGTTGTCTCATAAACAAGCATTCCATATCTCTTGCTGCTTTTTATCAATTTGTAATTCAACGGGTATTCAAAAGTCAAGGTATCATCAGAAATAAATTTGTTTGATATTGATTCTTCTAGTTCTTTATCAAGCTTGAAACTTTTATTATATCTAAAACCTTTACGTTCATAAATATGCGTTTTAATATTACGCTTAATTAATCCTAATATAATTTCCCTACCCACTTTTGCCCAGCTTACAGGGGAGCGCAATAATCCAAAATAATTCAATTCTAATTTATCCATTTATTTTTTATCCCGATTTTCATTTGAATTCTTAACTTTAATCTTTATAAATGCAGTAAATGCCCGAGTTTTATCTTTTTAGTTTCAAGATATTTCTTGTTTATTTCATTCGGCTCTATTTCTATAGGCAATCTTTCTATTATTTCAAGTCCATGGCCTTTAAGCCCTATCACTTTTTTGGGATTATTAGTAAGAAGCTTTATTTTTGTTACCCCAAGGTCTGCCAGTATCTGGGCTCCTATGCCGTAGTCCCTCAGATCTGCTGGAAAGCCTAAAGCCTCGTTAGCTTCTACTGTATCAAGCCCTTTTTCTGTCTGGAGTTTATATGCCTTGATTTTATTGACAAGCCCTATGCCTCTGCCTTCCTGTCGCATATACACAAGCACGCCTTTGCCTTCTTTTGCTATCATTTCCATGGCTGCATGGAGTTGAGCCCCGCAGTCACATTTTAGCGAACTAAAAATATCGCCAGTGAGGCATTCGGAATGCACTCTTACAAGCACAGGTTCTCCTTTTTTTATCTCTCCTTTAACAAAAGCAAGATGTAATTTCTTATCAATCTTATCCTCATATAGATGAAGTCTAAAATCTCCATATGGTGTGGGCAGCATTGTATCAACAATATGTTCAATCAATATTTCAGTTTTCCTTCTATACCTTATTATTTCTTCTATCGTTAAAATTTTAAAATCATGCTTTTTTGCAAATTCTATCAATTGTGGCATCCTTGCCATTGTTCCGTCGTCATTCATTATTTCGCAAATAACCCCGGCATAAACAGACGCGCCTGAGAATTTCGCAATATCAACTGCAGCTTCAGTATGCCCTGCTCTCTCAAGAACTCCTCCAATTTTTGCTTCAAGCGGAAATATATGCCCCGGCTTAATAAAATCAGAAGGTTTTGCATTTTTATTCACCGCTTTTAATATAGTTATTACCCTGTCGCCAGCTGATATGCCGGTGGTAATGCCTTCTTTTGCGTCTATTGCTAATGTAAATGCTGTCCTGTGTTTGTCTGAATTTTCATCAATTATTGGTTCCAAATTTAATTTTTCTGTTTGGGTTTTATCCATTGCCAGACATATCAGTCCCCCGCCCTGCTTTGCCATAAAAGCTATGTGCTCTGAATTTACTTTTTCAGCAAGACATACAAGGTCTCCCTCGTTTTCCCTGCTTTCATCGTCAACAACTATAATCATTTTTCCGGCTTTAAAATCCGGCAGTATTTCTTCTACTGTAGACAATTTGAATTCAGTCATCCTTTGCAATCTCCATTTTTAATATTAGAATAAAATTCTTACTGTATTGCTTATTATAACTCATCTCAAGAATACATATCCACCAACATGCCCCTGATTTTATCAAGCGCAGACAATATTTCTATTGTTTCGGCGTGCTGATTTAAAATCTTCTGTGTGAGTTTTTCAAGTTCTACATCGACCATTTCAACCATGATGTAAACTTTTTTTCGTTTTATCATGAACTTGGAACTATCCGAAACTTTCACGCTGTATATTTTTTGTATCGCCTGTTTCATAAAATCTTTGACAAGGGTCTTGTACTTGTTAAGTTCGTCAAAAGTCCTGTGTTCCGCTAGTATCTTTGCCTGTTGGGAAAGTTCTTCTATGAGTTGGTCCAACGACTTTTTTACCTGTTCCTCGGTCGCATCGTCCAACTCTTTTAAAAAATTCATCGGATTCACTTTATCCCTTGCTATTTCGTGCGGAGCTCTTTTTGAACTCGACTTTTTTGCCTTGCCTATATTCAATTTATTGTCGCCGTATTGCCCTGACGGCTCATATATTTTCATGATTAAACTCTCCTTTTTAATGAATTTGTCCCGGGACTTGCCAGGGCCTTCCCTTTCCCTTCTCTGAAAAGGCTTGTCAAGCACAAATCCAAGTATAAGGGCTAAAATGTTAATTAACCTTCTCTTCGCCGCAGTTCTTTTCACCCGGCATTATAACAAATCAAATTAAGGCCCTCTAACCTCTCCCACAGCCCAGAAGATTTACTGACTCAGGGGAAAACAGAGCGGCCTATAAGTATATTTTTTATATATCCTTTCTTCATAACCACGATTTTCTTTGAGCATTTTAAATATTATTTCTGCCATGTGCCTTGCAACTGCTATTATTGCCTTGTTTGAACCTCTGCGGCTTTTTACGTTCAAGTATATTGATTTAAAATACAAAGAACTTCTTACCGCTGTCCAAGCTGCTTCTACAAACGCACATTTTAAATGTTTGTTTGCCTGCCTTATTATCGGACCTCTATGTATTGTTTTATTACTCGCATATTCGCTTGGAACCAATCCGGCATATGACGCTAATCGTTTTGCCTTAGAGAATCTATTTATATCAACTATTTCAAACGCCACTACCTTTGAAAGAACTTCTCCAAATCCAGGTACCGTCTTTATTATTTCCACATATCTATCTTTCCCTGTCATTTCTTTTGCAAGTTTTTCTGTTGCCTTTATTCCTGTATTAAGTTCGTCCACCAAATGCATCTCGAGGTTCAGCAATTCACGTTCGCTTTTTACCAGTTCGACTCTTTCTATTGTGTCCCTGCCTTTTTTCCCAAACAAATCGCTGTGTACGCTTGTATCTATATGGTTCCTTGTCAATAACTGGTGCACCCTATTTTTTACAGCTGTCCGTGTGCTCACCAGGAATTGCCTCTCTCTTAATATGTTCTTCTTAAGCCTTATTTCCTTCGACGGCACATATACTTCCGGTATTAAATTTGCTCTCAACAAATGGGCCAATATCTCCGAATCCCTTACATCGTTTTTTATCTGGCTTTCCGCTATCGCTCTCAGCTTCTGCGCATGCGCCAATTTTGTCTTTACGCCGAGTTCCTCCAAAAGGTCGTACACTACTCCCCAGCAGTACGTTGTCTCAATTACCGCTTCGCATTCCTCTCCAATCTCAGCCAGCATTTTCTTAAAATCCTCTGTCCTGTTTGAAAGAGCTCCTCTAAATCTGACTTGACCTTCTTTTGTCACCGCTGTAACATAAGACACGTTCTTGTGCACGTCCACACCAAGATACAACATACGGCACCTCCTAGGTTTTTAATGTTGTGGGTGCTAACACACGCCACGTTACCATTATACCTGGGGGTGCCTTCTTTTCATATTACCTCTCCCATAAAGGCAGAGAGCATAACTTCCGGTTTTATTTTAATTTTATCATTTTTTCTATGTATTTTCCTATAATATCAAACTCAATATTAACAATAGTCCCTATTTTATAGTACTTTATCACTGTGCTGTTTAAAGTCTCCGGGATTATGGAAACCTGAAAGCTGTTGCCCTTTACATTATATGCAGTAAGGCTTATGCCGTCGGCTGCAACCGAGCCTTTCTCAACCACATACCTGATAAATTCCCTTGGAAACGCGACTTCCAGTATCATATAGGCTGCTTTTTTTATAATCCTTCTTACTTTTCCGGTACAATCAATATGTCCCTGAACTATGTGCCCGCTTAAAAGAGCGTCTGCGGTTAGTGGAAATTCTATATTTACCTTGTCCCCGTATTTCAGTATTTTTAAATTTGTTTTTTTTACAGTCTCTTCTGTCGCATCCGCAGAAAACTCTTTTTTTTCAGTAATTTTTGCCGCTGTAAGGCATGTCCCGTTTACCGCTATGCTCATACCAACGCACGGGTTTATTATTTCCTTATTCAGGGCAATACATATCCTTTTCTGCTTGTTCCCGTTGCTCATGCTTTTTATTGTGCCTGTATCGTATATTATACCGCTAAACATATTTTAATTTTCCCTTTATCAAAATGTCGCTTCCGATCTTTTGTGTCTCTACATCCGCCAATTTATAGACTTTTTTTAGGTTCTTTATTCCCAGCGGTCCTACAAAAGGTATTCCATCGTTGCCTATTATTTTATTCGCAATATAAAAATTGGCCTCATCCGCATACTCTGACCTTAAAAAAGAAGTGTGCACTTTGCTGCCGCCCTCTATGAGAATACTCCGGATCCCTTTTTCCCACAAAGTATTTATGACAAAATCTTCGGTTATCTTCCTGTTCCTAGTGTAAATTATATTAATTCCTTTTTTAGCTAGCATCATTGCCTTGCTTTTATGCATTGATGCTGTAAAAATATAAATATCCTGTGGCAGCGCATATCTAAAAATATTTGCGTCAGGGCTTATCCTGCCCTTTGTGTCAAGTATTACTTTTTTTATCTTTTTCTCGCGGTCTATCCTACAGTCAAGGTATGGATTGTCCTTTTTTATTGTGTTTGTTCCGGTAAGTATTGCGTCCACTTCCCTACGCAGGAGCTGGTCGTGCATCCTGGACTCTTCGCTTGTTATCCATTTTGACGTTCCGTCTGCTAGAGCTATTTTCCCGTCGATTGATATACCGGCTTTTAATATCATGTATGGTTTTCTCTTTAAGTGGTTTTTAATAAATATTCTGTTGAGTTTTTCAGCATCTTTTTTCAACAGGCCTACGTCCACTTTTATTCCGTGCTTACGCAATTTCGCTATGCCTTTTCCGTTTACTATCGGGTTCGGATCCTGCATGGCGGCGACAACCCTTTTTATGCCGTACTTTATTATTTTTGCCGTGCACGGAGGCGTTTTACCAAAATGGTCGCACGGCTCAATGTTTATATACAAAGTCGCTCCTTTTGCGCCATACCTGATTTTTTTCAGGGCTTCTGCTTCAGCATGCAGCCACCCTGCCCTTTTGTGATAGCCTGTGCTTATAATGCGATTGTTTTTGACGATAACGCACCCGACGAGCGGGTTTGGCGAGGTATGGCCTATTGCTTTTTTTGCCAGTTCTATTGCTCTTTGCATATAATAAATATCTTTTTCTTGCATAATTCCCTCGTTTTTATAATTAAGATTGTGTCGAATTAGGTATGAGGATCAAATACCAATATTATTATATCATATAATTAACATTGCTATCTACTAAAAAACAGAAACATCTTTGATAAATATATAAAAAATTTATCTTATTCACAAAATTTTAAATTTTCTCTTTACAATATTAGTCTAAAAATCATTTAACAACTATATTGTCTTATAAAAAAATTTAATATCAATTTTTTCTTCATTATTTTGAAATTAACATATAAATGTGATCATTAGGAGTTATTATTATTCAGATTTAACAGGTTATAATTTTATTTATCTTCTTTTTATTTTCTCTTTTTTCCCTGCAATGATTTTTTCCATTTCTTATAATTATTCTTGATTTTTTGTTTTTCTTTAGGCGACATTTCTTTCCACCTATTATAATTTTGTCTTACTTTTTCTTTTTCTTCCGGCGTCAACTTTTTCCAGCTTTCGTTCGCTTTTATTATTTTTTGCTTTTTTTCAGGTGGCATACTTCTAAATCTTTTATATTTATCTAAAATTTCTTTTCTTTTTTTAGGTGGAATTTTTTTCCATTTTTTATGAACCTCGCGTACACGCTGCTTTTCTTCGGGCGATAAATTTTTCCATTTTTCAAGAGATTTTTTATACTCTTCTTTATCGTCCGCCCCGTAGGGGGGTGCTTGCTGGGCTTTTATAAAAGACATGCCTAAAATAAAAAATATTATTGTCGTAAATAATATAATTCCTTTTGTATTCCTATTCATCGTCATTCTCCATTCACAACTGTACTATTATTTTCATTTACATAAGAATTATAATTTTCAAAAAAATCTAGCTGCAGAATCAGTTCGTAGTTTTCAAATAAGTCCAGATTCCCAATTATTTCCTGCTCGTCTTTTTCAGATATGGATGATATATCAGTTTCCGTGCCTCCCTTTTCATTCTCGCTTGTTTCCGCAAAAATACCCAAGCTGAAAATTAAAACAAAGCCTGATATTAAAAAAAATATTCTTTCCATTATTACGTATTGTCCCCGTTATCAGCAATATGTTCCAGAATCTCAAGTTCCTCAATAACATCGATATTTTGAAACATGTCAAGATTTTTAACTATTTCTTTTTCATACATAATATGCCTGATATAAGCAAAAGCGCTGACTCCTATAAAAAATAATATAATAAAAGTGTAGCCCAACCTGCGTATCACAATATTTGATCGTAACAATTCCAAGAGACCTTTTTTTTCGGTTTCAAGTTTTTTCATTACAATCTGCCGTTGAATATGCCAGACGTCTTCAGAAAAATCAACTTTCATATCTTGAAAAAGAGATATTATTTTCCTTTGTTCCTCAACTACAAGCCTACATTTTTCACATGAATTAATATGTGCTTCAAATTCAGCTTTTAAGGTTTCTGGCATTTCATTATAAACATATTCTGTCAGTTTTTCCTCTGTTGATTTGCACTTTTCATCCATTGTTTCTTCCTCTTATTTTTATTTTTATTTTTTCCATTGCCCTGCTTAAATGCGATTTCACCGTACCGTCTGATATATTAAAAAAATTTGCGATTTCTTTTATCGCTAATCCTTCCATATTTTTTAATACAAATACTTGCTTTTGGATATTGGTCAATTCCACCATCGCCTTCTTAATATCATCTTTTAAAAACTTTCTTTCGGCATCTTCCTCAATATTAATAAGATCTTTTATCTCAAACTTATTTTCCTCGTTTTCACCAGCAGTTTCCGACAAAAGTATCGACTTATCGTGGTGTTTGTCCCTTCTCTTAAAGTCATAAAATGTATTCATCACAACCCTATAAAGGTATGTTGTAAAAGAACTTTCTTCTCTGAATTGATTGATATTTTTTACCAACTTTACAAAAACTTCCTGCGATATATCCCATGCTTTATCGTAATCCATTACCAGTCCATAAGCTATGTTATAAACTCTTTTTTGATGTTTTTTTATTAACTCCTCTATTACTTCTTTTTTCCCTTGCTTTATATCACTGATTAAATCTTTGTCTTCTTTTTCCATCCTGCTTTTCCTTTTAGACGCAAATAAACGTCGCTTGGTTTACAATTCTATTTCATAATATTTATTTAAAAAGTAACGCTTCGAATAGGCTATCTTTTCCACATTAAAATTGCAACTTCAGTATTTTCATAGTATTTCTCGCGTTTCCCTTCCACTAAAAAACCTGCCTTTTTATATAATTTCAAAGCTGCTTCGTTGCTTTGCCTGACTTCCAAAGTGAGAGAATTAATACCGGTTTCTTCTGTCTTTTGTATAAGTTCTTCCAATAAAGTTGTTCCAATTCCCCTTTTTCGGTATTTGCTTTTGACAGCAATATTTGAGATGTGGGCAAAATCTGTTATTAAATCCGCCATAATATAACCTACAACTTCCGATGTTTCGATGTCTTGCGCCACAAGAAATATATTGGTGCCCTCTTTATTTTTTGAAATTTCTATCTTAAATGCCTCAATTCCCCACGGCCTCGGATAAGATTCTTTCTCAATCTCCAATATCTCCAGCAAATCTTTATCTTGTGCTATTTTTATCTGAAGCATTAAACTCTTCCCTTTTGCTGTTATTACTTCTTTCCTTGGATACTAAACTTTATATACTTTCCCTTCTTCCATTATCCTGATATTATAGCCTTTTATTGATTTAATCTCTTTTTTAATCTGTATTAGATATTCAGGTTTTATGTGCATAATAAATATTTTGGGTTTAACTTTAGTACCCAACTTTTTAAGCTCGCTTGCCATAGTCTGAGGAACTAAATGGCCGCTGTTTTTAGCTAATTTTAAAAGTCCGTTTGGATAAGCCACTTCAATCAGTATACTTTTCAGTTTGTTTCCAAGTTTCTTTGCTTCCTTCCAGATTGCCGTAGTTTGCTTCGTATCGCCTGTATAAAGCATATAATGGTTATTTTTTCCGATGATAAAACCATCAGCGGGTATTGTGTGCAGCACCGATACGGGTTTAACCATGTATCCGCCGATTCTATTCCAAAAATTATGCTTCATTTTAGTATATTTAAAAATACTATTGCCGCTAAAATTTTTGATCTTGGTGAAATCCGGCCATATTGTACCATTCATAAGATGCCTTGCAATTGCATTCACAGTAAAACCTGTGCCTGTAATCTCTACGGTTTTGGATTTGCTGCTTACAATATTCACCGCATAAAACGGTATCGCACCGATATGGTCGAGATGCGGATGTGAAATAAAAATAGTCCTGATCTTTTGCTGCTCTTTTATATTAAGCTTCAATGCTATTGTACCTGCGTCAATCAGCGTATCACCGTCCAGCAGATATCCGCTGGTATTGCATCCGGGCAACTGACCTCCATAACAGCCTAAAACTTTTATCTTCATTTATTTCCTCCTCATCTAGTGCCAAGTATGTTAAAAAATATGTTTTTGCTCTCGGCATCGGCTATCTTTTGAAATTTGGTTAAATTAATATAATTTTGTATGTCTTTTTCAGGTACTATTATATATTTTTTTCTTTCCATTGTTTCCATTCCTTCCTTTAAATAATAATTTTTATCTAAAAATATTATATCCCGGTTATATTCAAATATATATATTTCCGAATCATTTAATAAAATATTAAAATTAAATTCCACAAGGCTGTTTTTTATTTCAAAAAGCATATCAATAAGAGCCGTTAAGTCTTTGCTTTCCCCAAAGGAAACAATGCTGATTTCATTGCTGCTATTTATCTTAATCAATATATCTTGTTGTTTATTATATATTATTTCTTCTATTTTTTCAAAAACTTTCTTTATATTTTGGGGGCTTGACAAAAAATTCATATCAAAAAACAAATAAATAGCAAAAGCTCTTATCCATGTGTCTTTTATTTTAATATCCCTGTTTTTTAATATAAAATGTTCAAGAGCATCTTTTCTCATAAACCTGGAAAATACTGCTTTTCTTTCCTTTAACAATAATAATTCATTTGAAATCCTATAAAAATATATAATAAAAAATGCCATTACATTTACCGCGGATATCACTGAAAAATCAAGATAAAAATTATCTGTTAAAAGTCGCGATACTACAATACCTGTAATTAACTCAATCAAAGCCGCTAATATGATAGCAAAAGAAAAGCCAAGGTTTCTGTATGCTAACCAAAAAATTAATAAAGATATAAAGGCAATAATAAAATTCAAATTGGGGCTATATCGTATATATGTCTGTTTTAAAATGCTTTCGCCAGCCATGCCCAAGCCCAGCATTGTATCCATTGTATTTTCCCGATCGTTTATTATAATTATTTTGTCTGTTGTGTCTTCCTTCCCAAGCGCAAGAAACTCTTTAAAACTATATACTTTAGGTTGTTTAATTAGCCGATGAATTAAAATTTCACCATTATTTAGAAGAGGTAATGATATTATATTGCTTATTTTCAATTCTCCCCTATCGAACTTTATTTGAGTTTTTGGAAATCTGTAATATTTCCTTATTGCCTCAATTATTGGGTTTACAAATACCGTTCCTCTATATTTAAATAGAATAGGCATTTTATAGGGATAATGATTATCTTCTTTGTAAAACCCCATATTTTGTATAGCCATAAACAACTTGCTGTTATTTGCCCTTACATAATGATAATCGTACTTATTCAAATCTAAATTAATCTTCCTGCTGTCAAAATAGCCAAATGATTCTATTCCATCCGTAAAACTATTTTGCCTGTCATTGGTTAAATAAACAACCGGCAAAATATTCTGTGCTTCTATCACTTTTAATATGACTTCCTTGTAATCTTCCTTTATTTTTTTTAGATATTCCAAGTTTACTTCATCCAGATAGTTTTGGGTTTTCATGCAGAATATTTGCGGCAATAATATGGCTACCGAGTTATTGCTTTCTTTTATTTTATCAATTAAATCATCGTAATCTTTTAATGAAAAATTATCGTTTACAAACAATATATCATCGGTCTTTATCTTTTGCTGCATAATTTTTTCAAACTGTGTTAATGTAGAAAATTCCAGTTGTTCGTTGTATTTTATATAAAAAAATAAGAAAATCGCTAAAATCAGAATGCATGCCGCAACAACCTTTGTTTTTACTTTATTCAATCTTCACCGAATGCTTTTTTCATTTCAAGAAATTGTCTGTATCTTTCAAGGTTGTCAAGGCTCGAAAGGGTTATTGTAGTGCCATCTGACTTGATAACCCTTGCTTTTTCCATGGAAGATAAAATCTGCATGAGTTTTTCTTTGCTTTCTTCCATGCTTGCCATCTGGATGAGGTCGCTTATTTTGAAAGGTATGTTTTCTCCGTTCTTGTGTACATGCATCATTAAGGTATTCACAACCCTCATATTGTTGTCCTTTATTGTCAAATTTTTAATAGTCTCGTCTGCCGCACGCAGTCTCGCGCTCATATTCTTCAATATTTTTTTTACTATTTTTGCATTTCGTTGCATTTGTTGGTCAAAAAGTTCCTCATTTAGAACTATGCAAGTTGTATCTTCCGCTGCTATGGCTGAAGCTGATCTTGGTTCCTTGTCTATTACAGCCATTTCTCCGAAAAAATCGCCGGCAGAAAGCACAACAAGAATTTTTTCGCCTTCATCTGTTTTTTTGGTTATTTTAACCTTGCCTTTATGAATAATATACATTTGCTCCCCTAGATCCCCTTCTTTAAAAATTGTATACCCGGCAGGATACCTTTTCCCATATTGGTTAATTACATCATCTTCTGTTACCATGTGCAACCTCCTTAATCTACTCTGACAATTTCTTTTATCATAATAATAATACCATAATTAAAAATATGTGTAAATATATTAATGTTTTTGCTTGTTATTCCTGCCTTGAATTAAATCATGGCGGAGAGAGCAGGATTCGAACCTGCGGTCCCCAAAGGGGACAACTGATTTCGAGTCAGCCGCTTTCGACCACTCAGCCATCTCTCCGTTAAATTAGGTTATGCAGTTAATTCTTGCTCCCATAAGTAAAATTCCTTCTTTTCGAGTATAAATTCACGGGTTTGACCTTATTATAACTTTGTCTAAATATAACATTATATTGCAGTTTTTTAAAGAAAAATTTATTTCTGTATTAAAAAATAAAAGACACCCCTTTGTTTTATTCAGTAAATGCAAATTTCGGTCAAAAGGACCAAGGTTTTCGTTTCATGAGGACCAAACAATTCGTTTTAAAAGAACCACGCAACATCCAAGCTTAATCCAATGTGAATAATAGCTTAAAATTTTGCTTCTTTCAAGCTTTTTATCTGTCCGGAAATCTGAAAAATCCGCTTAAGGCGTCCACTCACTCTTTGTGTT
Organism: uncultured bacterium; assembly: GCA_963845185.1. GTDB lineage: Bacteria > Oederibacteriota > PGYV01 > PGYV01 > CAWJRG01 > CAWJRG01. The sequence goes on from CAWJRG010000001.1 coordinate 331,609, forward strand.
CGTGTTTGTGATGTAAATGCTGATGCGGATGTACGTGCATTGTAGTACCATCCGCATGCTTATGTCCATGTGCATGAACGAGATTGTTTTCTTCCAACAATTTAAAGTTATTCAAAAGTACGTCAGGTTTACCTTCGGCAGCTATGTTACCATGCCTTGATAGAATTATCACTCTGTCAGATATCTCCTCAACTATATGAAGGTCGTGTGTTGCTGTTATTATTGTTTTTCCTTCCGTGGAAGCCTTGGCTAGTATGTCCACTATATGTCGAGTAGTGAGCGGGTCAAGCCCAGCTGTTGGCTCATCAAGAAGCATGACATCCGGGTTAATCACCAGCACCGTGGCTAACGCCACTTTCTTTTTTTCGCCTATGCTTAAACGATGCGGCGGCCTGTCGAGCAGTTCTGTTATACCGAGTTCTGCTGCTGTTTCTTCCGTTTGTTTCCGGACTTCTTCAGCAGGCATTCCCATACAGAGCGGACCAAAAGCTATATCTTCTCTCACGGTAGGGCAGAAAAGTTGTACTTCGGGATTTTGGAATACAAAACCTGTTTTTGCCCTGAAAAATTTTACAAAATCCATGTCGTTAAACGCTGCTTCTGAAAGTTCTCTATCGAAAGAAACAATTGTTCCACTACTCGGATAAATAAGACCATTCAGCATAGTAAGTAAAGTTGACTTCCCCGATCCGTTTGCGCCTATTAGCGCTATACGTTCACCTTTTTTTATATCAAGACGGATGCCTGCTAGGGCTGGCACTTTACCAGGATAAGTATACTCAATATTTTTTAGTTCAAAAATATTTTCATTCATTATGTTTTCCAGCCTTTAATAAAATAATCAAGAGCAATAAAAGATGCTGCCGCAGTAATAAAAAATGCAAACCAGATAAAATCCCGCATTTTTGCCATAGACGCATTTAACGATACCGGTTCACCCGTAAAACCGCGTGAGCGCATAGCGTCGTATACATTTTCATTTAATATATATGACCTACGCCACAGCATTGCTATATTCCAGGCTGTTATTTTTTGGCCGTGCCCTGTCTTTATGATTCCTCCGGTTCGACTCTTTATAGCAAGAAAAGTGTTCTCGACAATTCCAGCGAAAAGGTATATGTAGCGGTAACACATTCCGGCCACCATTACAAAAATATCCGGTATTCCGAACGTCCTAAGCGTCTTAAGCAATTCAAAATGTCGGGTTGTAAGGCTGAGTAAGATTATAAGGGATACCGAAACCGTTACACGCGTTATAATTAATACAGCGCCATTTAGCCCCTGTTTGGTTATTGAAAACACAACACTGCCGATATGTCCCTCCCATATTACTTGTCCCGGCGTAAAAAAACCGAATATTGAAGGGAATACTATTAAAAATGAAAAAAGGGGTATGAACAGCAGAGTACGTTTAAAGAAAAAAATAAGACTTACGCCGGATAAAACCGTAAGCGCAAGACATAATACATAAAGTATTAGAAGCAATTGCTCATGTCTCAGAAAAAGAGCGCAGAACACGAAAACAAAAATAGACAAAACCTTAAATCTGGCATCCAGTCCCTGCAGAAAACCTATTTTGGATGCTATTTCTTCTGAAAAAACAGACTCTTTTATAATAGATACCGCAGCGAGGATTGTTTTTTCAATAAAACTGTTTCGTTTCAATTTATTTTTCCTCTTTTTTTACAAGCAGCTTGCCTATAATAAAAGATATCCCAACAATTACTATTATGCCTAAAATTGCCGAACAAATATAAGCAAAGCTCAAATGCTCCATGTTTTTATTCTCCCAGCCCGCAAAAGAGTAATCAGGCATTGGAGCTTTCCATAATTCCGATAATTTTTTCAGTTTCTCTGGAACATAGCCTGCAATTTGTTTTATTTCATCAGTGCCCCACTCGCCCCACGCAGCCCCGGCCTTAAAAAATAACGGCAGCAGCAATCCGAGCGGTGACAGGATTGCCAACACTGCTAGTCCTATCCACAATTTTATCGTTGGCTTCATTTATCTGCACCCCCGTTCTGTAATAGCTCGGGCATTTGTTTTCCGATGTAAACAAGCACCAACGCCGTCACGATTGCTTCCACCCAGCCGAAAAGTATTATGTGCTCAAGCAACATTGCTGGTACCGCCACGTTCAAACCGTAAGGACAATACAAAGATTGGCCGGATACTGTGTGATGAAAAATAGGTTGTAAACCGAATTCCACTCCTGCACAAAAAGCCGCAAGGTTTATTCCTAGGTATCCTGCGGCCCCAGCTGATATTATTTGCCGCATTGAGCCAATTTTTGACTTTCCAGCAAAAAGTTTATACAGATAGTAGCCAGTAAATGGAATGACAAAAGCCATATTAAAACAGTTTGCGCCCAATGCTGTGATTCCACCGTCACCAAAAAGCAACGCTTGTATCACGAGCGCTACGGTAATAGCTATGCACGCAGCCCATGGGCCAAGCAGTATTGCGATGATAACACCGCCTACAGCATGACCGGTCGTACCTCCAGGTATAGGGACATTGAACATCATTATAACAAAACTAAACGCCGCTCCTAATGCAAGTAAAGGACCTTTTTTGTCTTGAGCGTTTTCCTAACCTTATTTACGGCAATCGTCCAAATAGGTACCATAGCCGCAAAAGCTACGGCACAGGTAGGTGGGCCGAGATAACCATCAGGTATGTGCATATATTCCTCCTTTTAATTATATTTTTAACGTCAATCCAGATGTCACATGAACTAATCGAGATTCTTTGCTAAAGTTAATTCCTGTTCCTGCATCTATCGTGATCCATTCTGCCACTGAAAAACGTGCGCCTATAAACGGCGTAACATTATGATGAATAAACTTTTCTTCCGTTGAGTCAATTATTTCCGCTCCGATCGAGATATTTTCGGTTATATTGTAATCCCCGGCTATCGAACATGTATATCCTCCCTGCTCACCGGAACACCAGTTGATTCATAGCCAAAATTCAGGTACAGGCTGACAGAACCCAGCGTTTTTGAGATTATGCCGTTTACCGAGTATTCCGGCTGCCCCGGCTCGGTAAAAACGCTCACCGCAGCGCTGGGTATATTTTCGGCTTCACTTAAAACCGTCAGCTTTAAGCCGAATAAAATACCTTCCGCGCCTCCTGCTGGGCTCAAATAGGGGAGTGTCACCTTTATGTCCATCTTTTCCGTATGCCGTGTCCT
>CAWJRG010000002.1:0-14822 GCA_963845185.1 uncultured bacterium
GTTTATCCGCGGTAAATAAGAATAAATATAATTTACTTTTAGTATTCCGGTTTCAATATATTTCTTAAGCTGAAATGCCCGGCAATGCTGTTGCTCTCCTTGCCGTTTATCAGTATTTTCACGCCCTTGATGTCATTAAAATTCGAGCATATCGTATTTACCACGGAATAGGCCGTGAGGTATTCGCCTGTTGTCCCGCCTTTGTGGTTTGAAGTCAATTCCTGCGAAAAATCAACATAGCAAAAGCTGTTGGCGTCAAGGTAAACTTCCCTGAGCGCAACCCCCTGCGGGATAAGCGAAACATACCCGCCTGGCGCGTCTTTCAGCAGTAAAAGTAATACCTGTTTTATCTGGTTTACCCTGTTTTTCGTGTCAAAAATCGTTGCTTTATACTGCTTAAAGCCTTCTTTGTCTGGGTCTCCGAGATATAAAACGGCCTGTTTCTGCTTGTCCGTGGATGCATACAGCTCGTAAGATTTCACGGTTGCCTGGATTACGCCGGCTTCTTTTTTGAAATAATTGGTATAAACGTAATAAAATGCCGCGACTGCCAGCAGTATTATAAGTATAAAAAGGAATGCGCCCGGTTTGTTTTTGCTTTTTTCCTGCTTATCCATGAAAAATCCTCCGTCACTTGCCCTTTAAGTAATTTATTATGCCTTCCTTGATATGGTAGGCAATCACATTTTGTATTTTCGCGTCCCTTAAATCAGCGAAGTTGTTCCTGTTGTTTAAATTTCCCGTCTCAATAAGCACGGCCGGCATGTCAAGGCCCACAAGCGGTTCCACGTACGTCCCTGTTGTGCCCCTGTCCGCAAGCGGCACAATGTCGTTATCCTGGCCGCCGGTTTCTGCGCTGCCTTCCGCTATCAGGGATGCCTTCATGTACTGCTCGATGGTTTCCGCAAATTTTTCGCTCTCGGCCTCGTGATTATACTGCACATCCTCCCATCTCGCGAGCCCGCCTGCGGCCGGCTTTTTATCTTCGTCTTCTCCCGAAAAATAATATACCTTGTAGCCGCCGTCGCCCGCCGGTTCGTAATCGCAATGGATCGAAACATAAACGTCTGCCCTTTTATTATTTGCAAGCCCGGCCCTTTCTTCCTCTTTTAAATAAGTGTCCGAACCCCTTGTCAATACGACTGAAATGCCTTTTTCGGAATTTATCAGCTTTTCAGCAGTCAGTTTTGCCAGTTTTAAATTAATGTCCTTCTCGTAAACGCCGCCCACGTTGACTCCCCATTCTCCGCCGCCGTGGCCCGCGTCTATGACTACAATGTATCTCCTGTGATGCGCCTCGTCCATATCAGGCGGCACGGTAACCGACTGCTGGCCGGCAAATCCCGTTTCCGCCAGGACTAAAACGTAAAACAGTACTTTAAACAGTGTTTTCATTTTTATTTTTCTCCGCAAATATGCCCATGTTCCTGAATTTCAGATACCTCTGCTCCACCAGCCTGTCCGCCGGAACTTTTACAAGCTGTTTTAAATGCCTCGCTATGGCTTCTTTCAGCCTTTTGGCCGTGGTTTCAAAATCCGTATGGGCTCCCTCAAGCGGCTCCTCTATTATCTCGTCAATTATTTTCAGCTCTAATAAATCTTTCGCCGTGGGTTTCATTGCCTTTGCCGCGTCAGGTGCTTTCAAGCTGTCCCTCCATATTATGGCGGCGCATCCTTCAAAAGAAATCACGCAGTAGGTGGCGTAACTCAGCATAAGTATCCTGTCGCCAACCCCTATTCCCAGGGCGCCGCCGCTGCCGCCCTCTCCTATTACGCTCACTATTATCGGCACGCGGAGCCTGGCCATCTCAAGCAGGTTCCTTGCTATGGCCTCGGCAACCCCTCTTTCCTCGCCTTCCAGTCCCGGGTACGCGCCTGAAGTGTCGACAAAAGTAATCACAGGCAGGTTGAATTTCTCGGCCTGCCTCATGAGGCGAAGGGCTTTCCTGTACCCTTCAGGCTGGCACATGCCGAAATTCCTGTAAAGGTTTTCCTTTGTATTTTTGCCTTTTTGCGTGCCCATGACCATTACAGAAAGGCCGTCGAGCTTCGCAAGCCCGCCTATTAAAGCCTTGTCATCCTTATATGACCTGTCGCCGTGCAGTTCCTGGAAATCTGTAAACATGTAATTTATGTAATCCATGGTTTTGGGCCTCTGGATTACCCTCATAATCTGCACTATCTGCCACGGGGTCAGGTTTTTATATATTTCTTCCCGCATCTTTTCCGCTTTTTCTTCCAGTGGAGCCAGCTCGTCTTTGACGTCCATGCTTTTTTCCTTCGCAAAACTTTTTAACTCCTCTATTTTCTTTTTAAGTTCAGCGAGGGGCTTTTCAAAATCAAGGTAATGCTCAGCCATTAATTGCTCCTTATAGCTAGTTGGTTTTACTCTTAAGTTACTGAAAAACTACTTTGCCGCTGTCATTGCGAGGAGCGAAGCGACGAATCAATCTCGCATTTAAAGGGAAAAACGAAATTGCCACGCTCCCTTCGGTCGCTCGCAATGACAAAATAAACGTACTAAAAATAGTTTATGTATAATACCTTTAATATGCGCGCAAGCTTCACGTCGTCGCTGCCGAGCCCGTATTTGATTCCAACGCTTATTTCGATGGGGTCAAAAAAGTAGCCTATCCCCAAATTTAAGTGGCTGTAATCCTTCTGCAGTATGCCGTCATATTCGGCCGATATCACAAAATCCTTTGTAAGCGCTGCCGCTGCGCCGGCGGCCACGCTCAAATCCCTGCCGAAATGCGTAAACTCGTTTGTATAAATATCCCCGGTAAGCTGCAGGTACGTGGCTCCAAGGGCTATTTCTTTTGTCAGGGCCAAAAAAACGCCTTTGGCCGGCGAGTCCATGTAACCCTCGCCTTCGTAACCAAGCGTAATTGCCGGTATGGCGTCCTTATCATCGGTCAGCCTGATTTTGCCAAGGAATGTCGGAGGCAGGCTTACCGTAACGTTGCCTGCGCCGATTAAATTTTCTATGTCAAGACCGCAGCCTATCATGAGCCTGTCGAAAACACCCACATAAATCCTGTTTAATATCCCGCCTCCGGTATAGAATTTGGCGTCATACCGCACCTCGCCCTTGACAAGCGTGTTGGCGGTGGGCACGTCTATAAGTTCCAGGTTGCGCGCCTGCTCAGCGAAACATATAACCGGCGCCAGCAGAAACATTATCAGCATTATTTTTTTCATTTAGTTTTCACCTTAACTTTCTTTTATTTTGCCGGGTCAAAGGCGGGCTGCTCTTTATTTGTCGTCTGTGGTCAAAAACTTATTCAGTTCGTTCATGAACGCGTTTACGTCCTTAAACTGCCTGTAAACAGAAGCGAACCTTACGTAAGCGACCTCGTCAAGCTTGCCCAGCCTTTCAGTCACCATTTCTCCTATAACTGAAGACATAACTTCTTTTTCCATTTTACTGTAAAGATGCTTTTCAATGTCGTCAATAACCCCCTCGAGCTGCTCAACCGATATCGGCCTTTTTTCAGACGCTTTCATGAGCCCGTTTAAAATCTTTTCTCCTGTCATACGGCTCGCGCCTGCCGTCCTTCTTGATAATCATGGGAAGGGCGTGCTCTATCTGCTCATAAGTGGTAAACCGCTTTGCGCATCGCATGCACTCACGGCGCCTTCTTATCGCCTCTCCGTCCCTGCTTTCGCGGGAGTCCACAACCTTGTCTTCTTTATATCCGCAATATGGGCATTTCATTTTTTAACCTTCTGGTTTAACTGCTCGATGGCCTGCTTTGGCCTTGGGTCATCCGGCCTCATCTGCGCAGCCGCCTCGTACATGCTTATTGCTTTTTCATTATTGCCTACCTTTGTATACAGCACACCCAGGTTCAGGTAGCCTTCCTCGTAATTCGGGTTTACCTGCACAGCGCTTGAAAACACCTCAATGGCTTTTTCGAACATTTTCATATTGACATAAATAATGCCGAGGTTGCTGTATGTCGACGACTCGGAAACAACGTCCTTAAACCACTGCTTGTTGTCTATAGCCTGCTCGTAATACTGCCTTGCAAGGTCCAGTTTCGAAGGCCCCTGCAGCATGTAAATATACCCCAGGTAACTCAGGGGGGTTGCAAGCGTGGGGTACATTTCCGCATAATGCTTGCATATATCTATGGCTTTGTCAAATTCCCTTTTATTGATGTAAATCGAGGCGAGGTCCATGCCGAAATACGCGTTGTTCGGGTCCCTGGTTATGGCTTCGGTGTAATACTTTATGGCGTCTTCAAATTTTACGACGTTCCCAATCTCGCCGTAAAACTTATAAACCCTCGCTACGTTATTGTAATTATAGCCGTTGTAAGGGTTCATCTTTATGGTATGCTCATGAATGCTTATGGCCGCGTTGATTGCCTCTGTCTTTTTATTCGGGTCGGTTTCCTCACGCATCACTTTTTCATACGCTATTCCGTACTTTACCCAGTATATTTCCCTTCCCGGCGCAAGCTCGACCGCTTTCACGTAATACGGTATTGCCATTATGTCCTTGTCGGCAGACGTTCCTATATTTCCTATCTTGTAGTATATGTCCGCGGCCCAGTATCTCGTAAGGAAAATTTCAATTACCAGGCAAAAAAGAACCAGCGCGCCTGCGACCATTGCCCTGTTGTTGTCAACAAAAGCGGAAAACTCCCTTGAAAAATTGTACGTGTATGTTTTCCTTTGCGAGCTGTCGAGGACTATTATCATGCCCAGCCCTCCCCAGAAAATAAATCCGTAGGATGCCACCGTATAATTGAACAGGCCCTGCACAAAAAACGCGATGATGGCCATCATGACCCCGAAAGCAAGGTACCTTTTTTGGATGTCTTTTTCGCCGAAAATCATATTAAAAGACTTTTTAAAGAATGAAACTATTAACAGCATAAAAACGCCGAATCCAACCGCGCCCTGCGTCGCAAGCACCTGAAGGAATATGTTGTGCGTTTTTTCAGGCGTGCCGTTCCATTCGAGCTGCCAGTAAATCGGCAGCCTGTAATAAGGGAACATTACCTGGAAAGTGTCAAGCCCTGAGCCGAGCAGCACCCTGTCCCTGAACATCGCAAGCGCGCTCTTCCAAATGTACATTCTCGGTGTCAGCGCCCAGCCCTTTATTGTAAAAAGGCTCCTTGTCCTGTCCCATACCATTGCGAACGCGGTTTGGACCTTGGGATGCAAAAAAGACAGTATAATCAGGATGCCGGCCATTATAAACCATATCTTATTTTTAGAAAAAAGCTCGTTCTCTGTTTTTCTCGAGTCTATGTAGCTGTATACGGCTATAAAAACCATCGTGACTATAAAACTCAGCATGCCGCCCCTGGATTTTGTAAAAAACAGCACCACGATGGACACAAAAAGCACGGCAAGGATTATTATCTTTTTCAAGTTTTCGCGGGTCATAAAGAACAGTATGAACATGGGCGGTATTGTCGATACAAGGTACGCAGCCAGGAAGTTTGGGTTGCCGAGCGTCGCGAAAAACCTCTCAGGGCTGTAAGTATCCGGGTTCCACATTACAAAATCCCATCCAAAATTCTGGGCAATTCCGTATATGGAAATAATTCCTGATGCTATCAGCATTGCCAAAAAAATCTTTTTTATCATTTCGGTTTTATTCGCAAAATTGACTATTATAAAATAAAGCATTACATAATTAAGCATGGTCAAAATGCCCTCATAATCCTCATAAACCCCGAATATGGAAACATAGATGTTGATTGTAAATATAGTGCTTAAAACGCACGTGATAAAATAGCCCACCATGGGGAAATCAAAATCAGTCCTTACGAGGGTTAGTTTTTTTTCCTGCATTACTACGGTGTACAGCCAAATTGCGCAGATTAAAATGGTAAAAAACCTGAAAATAAACATCTTGTTTATTTCAAAAACGTCGTTTGTCCGCGTGTAAAAGATGACGGGAATCAGTATTGTCATCGCTATTATCGAAATCTCTATGGTTTTATTTATGTATTTCCTTATATCCTGCATGTTTATTCCGTTCCTCCGGCCTGTTACCTGTAAACCGGGAATTTGGCGCAGAGCTTTTTTACTTCTTTTTTTACCCCGTCTTTTATATTTTTATCGCCAGTATTCTTCAGCACCCTGTCAATCCATTCCGCAATCTGCTTGATTTCTTTTTCTTTCATTCCCCTAGCTGTTATCGCGGGCGTCCCAATCCTTATTCCGCTTGTTATAAAGGGGTTTTGAGTGTCAAAAGGCACGCCGTTCTTGTTAATCACAATGCCCGCTTCCTCGCACGCTATTGCCGCTTCTTTGCCTGTTATGTTGTTCGGCCTTAAGTCAATGAGTATCAAATGGCATTCCGTGCCTCCGGTCAGTACTTTATAACCCTTTCCCATCATTTCAGCCGCGAGTGTTTTAGCGTTGCTTAAAATTTGCTTCTGGTATTCCTTAAATTCCTTTGTCATCGCTTCTTTAAAGCAGACTGCTTTTGCCGCTATTATGTGCATGAGCGGCCCCCCCTGTATGCCCGGGAACACAGCCGAGTTTATTGCCTTGGCGTATTTTTCCCTGCAAAGTATAAGGCCTGCCCTTGGGCCTTTCAGCGTTTTGTGCGTCGTGGTTGTCACAAAATCGCAGAAAGGCATTGGGTCCGGGTATAATTTCGCGGTTACCAGCCCGGCGTAATGCGCGATATCCGCCAGAAGGTACGCGCCTGTCTCATCCGCTATTTCCCTGAATTTCTTGAAATCAATTGCCCCGGGATAGGCGCTCGCGCCGCATACAATAATTTTCGGTTTTACTTCTCTTGCGGTTTTTAAAACCTCGTCATAATCTATTAAATACGTGTCCTTGTTTACCTGGTAAAAAAATGATTTGTATATTTTCCCGGAAGACGAGGCTGGCGCTCCGTGCGTAAGGTGGCCTCCTGCCGCCAGGTTCATTCCCAGGATAACGTCCCCCGGTTGGAGCATGGCAAGGTAAACTGCCTGGTTTGCCTGCGAGCCCGAATTCGGCTGGACATTGGCGTGTTCCGCGCCGAAAAGCTCCTTTGCCCTGTCAATCGCTATCTGCTCAATCCTGTCGTAATACTCGCACCCCTGGTAAAATCTTTTGCCCGGGTATCCTTCGGCATATTTATTCGTGAGAACAGAACCCTGCGCCTGGAGTATTGCTTCATCTGCGTAATTTTCAGAAGCAATCATCAGGAGATTTTCTTTCTGCCTTATTACTTCCTTGTCTATCAGTTCCGCGATTTCCGGATCCACCTTTTTAATATACCCTGTAAAATCCATCTTGTCCTCCTATAACAGCGTTTGTTTTGTAAAGCCGAAGGTTTTTATTTGAAATTTTTGTTTTCGATTTCTTTTATTTTATTAATCCTGTTTTCATGCCTGCCTGCTTCGAATTTTGTATTAAGCCATGAATCCAGTATTGCCCTTGCAAGCGTCTTGCCTATCAGCCTTCCGGGCAAAACAATTACGTTTGAATTGTTGTGCTTCCTGCTCATTTCCGCGGTGTAGGTATTATCCACAAGCGCCGCGTAAATGCCTTTAAATTTGTTGGCTGTGATGTCCATGCCTATGCCTGAGCCGCACACGAGCAGCCCCCTGTCGGACTGGCCCGAAAGGACCGACTCGCATACCTTGACGGTATAATCCGGGTAATCGCAGGATTTTTCCTCAAATGTGCCGAAATCCGTGTAAGTTATCTTTTTTTCATCCAGGAATTTTTTTAAATCTTCCTTTAATTCCCAGCCTGCATGGTCACTTCCGATTGCTATTTTCATTGTCTCCCTCGTTTATAAGAAATTTATGCTCGCTGTTATATTTATCAACCGCCCCCCTGCAGAAAATTATGTCCCACAGCCATGACACGGTAAACATTGCCGCTCCTGTGGCGCCTAAAATATATGTTGTTGAATAATTCTGGTTCGGGTCATAAGGCTGCACTAACTGTGCCGCGCTTATGGCGGAAATTATAACGCCTACTATTTCGCTCGACAAAAGCGACATGCCCATATTGCTGTCTTTCGCGTACAAACTGCCTGCTCCGTGTATTAAAACCCCGGGGAATATGGATTTCGCAAAGGCGGTGTCTTCCGCGAGTGGCACAACCAGCGTATTTACGTCCACGTCGCCGGGAGTTAAATGTGTTTCCTCAAGCCAGTTTGAAGGAGTAGTTGTGTGTTTTATGTCGCGCACTTCAACCCAGGGTATTGATATTTCATCCCTGGACTTTTCTATTTTTGCGTTTTTTACTTTTTGGGGTTCGCTGGTTTCTTTCCCAGCCGGCTTTGCCGTTTCAGCCTGTCCGGGTTTTGCCAGCCTGACATTAACGTAATAATCGTCAAAATTTATGATATCAGCCTCAAATACCTGCTCATCTTTCAGCGTAATCCTGTCCGCGTATGAATTCACCGGCAGAATCCAGGCTGCGCATATAAAAAGCGCCGCCGCTAGTTTTTTCATTGCGAAATCTCCTTTCATCCGTTTATTTTGCCGAATCTTATATCCGCTCAAATTAAAAAAATATGCATATCAAGTGCCTAAAAAAGGCCTCAGCCAATGAATTTTTATTAATTTTTATCGAACGAAAACGATTATATATTATAAATATAAAAAGGTCAAGGATGGTTTTAAATTAATGTTTTTTACGGCATTTTACGCAGTTTTAAGTCTTTTTTCCCCTGTTTCATTGCTTTTTAGCGGTTAATAAAACCAGTTTTACCGCGCTTTTCTCCTCGCCGTCAATGGTTAAGTGGGTAAATTCGGGCCTGCATGTGATTTCAACGCCTTCGTTCCCTATATATTCCCTGCTTATAGCCACTGCTTTTATCGCGTTGTTTACCGATTTTGGCCCCATAACTATTATTTCTATTTCTTTTCCTTCCCTGATATTGTGCACTATTGCGCCTGCTACTACTTTGGGGTCGCTTGAACCCGCCACTTTAAGTGTCATTGTCTCCATTTGTTTTACCTCGGTATTTAATCATTGGGCAATATTAGTGTTCCATCTTTAAATTGTGGGCTATTTTATAAACATCGCTTTTTTTCATGCTTGTTTCTTCGGCGGTTGATTTAATGGCTTCCTTCATTGTCATGCCCTGCTGGAGATAAAAATCAACCCTTTCTTTCACATCAAAAATATCAAGCTGTATTTTTTCAGCCTTTCTTTCCCCGCCTTGTCCCGGCAGTATTACTATCGTAAACTCGCCCATTAATACCGGGGCGTCAATAGTTGCCAAAAGTTCGCTTATCTTGCCGCGAAAAACTTTTTCGTGTATCTTTGTAAGCTCCTTGGCAACGGCGGCGTCAATATCGCCAAGTGTATCGATTATGTCTTTTAAAGTGGCCTTTACCCTGTTTGGCGATTCAAATATTATGACCGGGCATTGAATGCTTTTAAAACTTTCAAGTTTTTCTTTTCTTTTGCCCAGTTTTTTCGGCAGGAACCCATAAAAAAAGAACTTGCCCGGGTCAAACCCGGACAACAATAAAGCGGGAAGTACCGATGACGGCCCCGGTATTGCTTCAATATCTATTGATTCCTGTATGCACGCTTTTGTAATTATATACCCCGGGTCGGAAAGCATCGGCGTGCCCGCGTCTGAAACAAGGGCTATTGTCTTGCCGTCCTTAAGCATGGCAATGATATCGTGCGAACGGGATTTCTCGTTGAATTTGTGGTAAGAAATAAGTTTTGTGCGGATATTGAAATTATTCAGTAATTTTAAGGTTTGCCTGGTGTCTTCGGCCATGATTAAATCGCATTTTTTCAGCGTTTCTATTGCCCTGAAAGTAATGTCGCCAAGATTGCCTACTGGCGTTGACACTATGTATAATTTACCGTTTTTCATCAGCATTTCCCCCTCGATTAAAACCCGGAAATTTCAACAAATCAGAAATTTAAAATATGCCTTATCTTTCTTGTTTCATCCGCCACTTGGTCGGATTCTTTTCTCGCGAGCCGTATTTTATCCTTCATTTCATTGATTTCCTTTTCCTTGTAGGTCATGATATAGGCAAACTTGTTTTTCTCGGATTTAAAAGTCATTTCATACCATCCCAATATTCCAGCGATCAGGAAAATGGTTACAGTCTCAAAAAGCAGCAGGTTGACTTCTTTCACAATATCAAATATGCCCAGAACCCATATGACGGAAGAAAAAACCATTATCATGATAAAAATATCCCTCATGCTCATATGCAGGAAATACATGAGTATTGCTATCAGGCAGAGATGGTACGCAAGATGGAAAAATTTCGTTTCCGGCAAACGTATCGAAAGTATTACGGCAATTATCATGATAATGATCGCCGCAAAAAAAATCAGGTTCTTGTTATTCTGCATATTTTTCCTCCGCAAGTATCCTGCCTATCATTGCTGCTATTATATCCAGGAATCTCACATCTTCGTGTGAAAATCCGTTTAAATTCTCCGATGTTACCCTCAAAATCCCTATAAGCTTTTCGCTCAGCGATAGCGGAACGCTGATTAATGATTTTATATTTTCGCTTTCTTCCGACGTGAACCTGACATCTTTGTATATGTCGGAAATAATCAGGCTCTTTTTATTGTTAATCACCCATTCGTCAAAATTCTTAAGGTACAGGCTTTCCTTGTCCTTTTCCCCCACAAACATGTCTTCCTTGCCGTCAGACACGACTTTCATGAACCTGTTCTCCTTTATTAAAAACAGGGATACTGATTTTTCCTTATGGAAGATATGCACGGTGCTGGCGAGTATTTTTCTTATTTTATCGCTGAACACTTTTACGTCCTTTGTTGTTTCGTAAATTTCTTTCAGCTTTTTATACTTGTTAAGCTTTTCGATATTGGCTTCGTGCCCTATTCTTAAATTTTTTTCCTCAACTATAAGCGAGTTGAACTCGCCTTCCAGGATTTTGAGCTTGTCTTCCATTGTAAAAATATAATATTTGTTTATGTCGCTGGATTTTTTAATAAGGTAATAGACGGTGATCGAGATTAGGAGTTCGACAAAAAATGGCGCTACGGACATTTTCGCCGCAAGCACCCTCATAAAAGTGATAATGTAAATAATTATAATAAAAACCAAAAAACCTATGCTTGCGATGCCGCCCATAAGTATGTAGCCGCCTATCAAAATGAAATTATACGAGAATAAAAATGCAAGCCACCAGCTGGGTTCCAGCTTAAAAAGAAAAAAAGTAATAAGGATTCCAACCGCAAAAACTATCAGCTTCAGCGTGTTCTCAAAGTAATTCCGCATTTTTCTCAATCTCCTTGGTCGCGTCGTTTACTGCCTTGGTCAATGGCATATTCATTTTGCGTGCTATTTTAGCACAATTTTCATATTCAAGGGTATAGAAATCTTTGTTTCCGTCGAAGATTTTTACGTCTATAAGGCCAAGCCTGGTTTTAACTTTTCTGATTTCGCGGCTTCTTTTAATCCTCGGCGTCAGGCTCACGCGCGCGCCGCCGGTTTTCAGCTCCCTGAATATTATGTTTACTATGTTTTCCGCCTTCTCAACTTCGCAAATGGCCGTAATTTTATAAGCAGGCCTGTTTTTTTTCATGAATACCGGCGTAAAAAACACATCAAGCGCCCCGGCTTTAAAAAGTTTATCCATAACGTATCCGAGCGTCTCTCCGGTCTCGTTGTCTATGTTTGTTTCTACAACCGCGACAATCTCCCTGTTTTCAGCGCTCTTCTCTCCGCTTATAAAGACCCTTAATACGTTTGGTATCTTTTTAAAATTATTTTTGCCGGCTCCAAGCCCGATTTTTTCGACAACCATGCCCGGGAAGCTGCCGAAAAAGGCGCTAAAGCCTTTTAATATGGCAATTCCTGTAGGTGTCATCATCTCGCCTTTTATTCCTGAATTAAATAACGTTACGTTTTTCATCAAATACGCCGCAGCAGGCGCAGGCATGGGTAAAATGCCGTGTTCTGCCTTAACATAGCCGGAAGACAGGGGCAAGGCAGACGAATATACTTTATCAACCCCGAGTAAAGACAGGCCGATAACAGCGCCGGCTATATCGATTATGGAATCAATCGCCCCTATTTCATGAAAATGTATTTCTTCCTTTTTAACGCCGTGTACTTTCGCCTCAGCCGAGGCAAGCAAATCAAAAATTTTAATTATTCTTGCTTTTATTTTCTTGTCCAGCTTGCTTTTGTTTATTATATCCTTTATGGTTTTGATATTCCTGTGTATGTGCTGCTTTTGCTTGATTTTTACCGTAAACGTGGTTGCTTTGATGTGGTTTTTAATAGCGCTTCCTTTTATTATTTCATAACCGGAAAGCCTGATTTTTTTCAAATGCTTTTTTAGCTGGCTAAAATCAAGGCCCGCGTCAAGCAAAGCTGCCAATATCATATCGCCTGATATACCGGAAAAACAGTCAAAATAAGCGGTTTTTGCCATTTTTATTCGATATTGGTGTGGTTTATCAGCGAAGCAACACAGCCGGCACCGAAGCCATTGTCTATGTTTACAACCGTCACATTGGACGTGCAGCTTGTGAGCATGGAAAGCAGGGGTGTTACGCCTGAAAAAGATGCGCCGTATCCCACGCTTGTCGGCACGCCAATAACCACTTTGTCCACAAGCCCTCCCACCACGCTGGGCAGCGCGCCTTCCATGCCTGCGGCTACTATAAATACGTTTGCCTTTATAAAAACTTCCTTATATGCAAAAAGGCGGTGTATCCCTGCCACGCCTACGTCGTAAATCCTTTCCACCTTATTGCCGAAAGCTTCGGCTGTAAAGGCAGCTTCCTCGGCGACCGGGATATTGGACGTACCGGCTGTTATCACGGCTATTATTTTATTTATTTTTTTTATTGGTTTTGATTCTATAAAAAGGATTTTTGCGGTTTTATTGTAGGATGCGGCCTTGAATTGCTTTTTAATTTTTTTGAATTTTTCTTCGGGTATCCTGGTTGCCATCACATTGACATGGTTTTTTTTCATTTCAGCGGCTATCGCGGCAATCTGCCCGGCAGTCTTGTTCTCGCCGAAAATCACTTCAGGAAAACCCTTGCGCAGCTCCCTGTGCAAATCGATTTTCGCGTCCTTAATCTCGCTGAAAGTAAAGTGCTGGAATTCTTTTGTTATTGAGTTTAAGGATAATTTTCCTGCTTTAAATTTTTGTAGAAGTTGCTCGAGGCGTCGTTTTTGCATTTATAGTATATTGTAGGTTTTTATTCACCCATCTGTTCCAGTATTCTCAGGTTATCCCTCGCGGTTTTGTTAAGCGGCTCAATGGCAAGCGCCTGCGCCCACTGCTTTCCTCGCGTCTTTATAAAGCCCCTTGTTGTAATAAGCGTTGCCGAAATTGTTGTAAATAGCCGCTTTATCCGGCGCAAGTTTTACCGCCTGCGTGAGCACATGTATCGCGTCGTCGTATTTTTTCATTTTAATATATATGCTTCCAAGGTTATTGTATGCCATGCCGTCCGTGGGCTTTATCCTGATTAAATCCTCAAAAGTTTTTACAGCGTCGTCATACCTTCCTTTTTTGAAATATGCCATGCCAAGCTTTGTGTATACGACGTCGTCGTTCGTGTTTTTGCCGATTACATACTCAAGCTCGGGTATTGCCGAATCATTGTCGTCCGCAGAGGCGTAAAAAAGCCCAAGCCTTTTGTGCGCCTCGACATTATCCGCATTTAATTCTATGACTCTTTTCCACATAAGCACGGCGTCGTCGGTTTTCCCTTTGTCGTATGATTCTTTTCCCAGTGTCAAATAAGCCGCTTCAAGCTTATTGCTGACGTCGGACAGGGAAGGCTGCAGCTTTATCGCTGTTTCCCACTCTGAAATTGCCTCTAAAAGCATGCCCTTGTCTGCAAAAACGTCGCCAAGAGATTTGTGTACCTGGGGGTCTTGCGGATTTGCCGAAATTGAAAGCTGGAACTCCTCTATTGCCTCGTCAAGTTTGCCTGCTGATAATAGTCCATGCCGAGCTCATAATGCGAAGTAGTTGTCGCGCAGTTCATGCACATCGCCATCAAAACCGCCATAAAAGGTATCATAAGTTTCTTCATCTTAATAACCTCCTGATAATGTTAATAAAATATTGTTGTTGTTTAAATTATATTAACATATTAATCAATTTTGTCAAGTTTGGGTTTTTAACGAAAGCAAGGTTAAAATTTATGCAAAATGAGTGATGAAGTCAGCAGCGTTTCTGATACGATTCCCGCAAAAATAACTGTTTTTCTTATTTTTATTTTGTTTTATTTTCCGCCTGCTGAATCTGATTGTATAAATTAACAAGTTGCGGGTCGTTGCCAACGGTTTGCATTGCTTCTTTTAGGGTATTTAAAGCTTTGTCTGGTTGTTCTAATTTATTATATGTTAGGGTGATATTTATGTAATTTCCTACACTTTTATCCAATTCTAATGTTTTCTGAAAATATTTTAATGCTTTTTCAAAATTATTGATTTTAAAATTACATATTCCCATATTTTTATATACTTCAACCGTGACGTAATTTTGTTCAAGTAAAAATTCAAATAAATCAAGTGCTTTTAAATACCTGCCCAAAGCTGCAAATGCAGCAGCCTGGTCGGATAGTGCTTTATACTGTGAATATGAATCCGCATCACCAATTTGATTTAAATATTGCTGAAGCGCGCCGGTATTTTCGTTGTCATATTGCATTGCTTTTACAAACATTGCTTTTGCAGGAATCCATAGCTTTTCATTAAAATAAATTTTTCCTAATATTTCATATGACTTATAATAATCTTCCTTAATTTTGAAGGATTTCCTTAAATATATTATTTGGTTATCTTCATCGTTAAGTAATTTATAAATCATGGATAAATAATAGCAAATGTCAGCTGCTGTTAAATTATC
>CAWJRG010000003.1:0-16900 GCA_963845185.1 uncultured bacterium
ACGGTGCCTGTCGGTACCGGCGTGCGTGTGAAAGTTGGCGTATAAGTGCGTGAAACAACCGGCGTGTTTGTTGGCGTGCCGACGGACACGGCAGCGACAAAACTGACTATGCTTTGGCTTGGCAGCGTATAGGTAAAGCTTCCGCTGCTTACGGCCACGGACGTCTGTTGCACCAGGTTATTGCCCGAGTCCGTGAGCCATGGATAGACCGTGGAGACGCTTAAATCGGCAAAACTCACGGGCTGGCTCACCGTGGAGGAGTTGCTGTTGATGGCCACGACTACGACCTTTCCCGCGGACGAGCCGTAGTAAGCCGAGACCAGAACCCCGGAGGATGGCGCCTCGGTGCAGCCAATGCGCACGAAGCCCGGACGAATGAACTTGCTGTAATTGCCCAGGGCATAGAGCCTCTTTGTCGGGTTGGCGCTGCTGTCGCAAAGCCCCTCGTCGTCGGAGTTCAGGTTGACCAGCCACCAATAGCAAAAGGCGTTGAAATTGTTGTCCACGATGCATTTGTGAAGCAGATTATCGTAGTATATCCCGCTGTCTATGTTGTTATCGCTGGTTTTCTCCGAGATTTCCGTTTCCCAGCTCTCGACTGCGTGTCCGGCAGTGGTGGCATAGCTGGACGGGATCGCGGTTGGGCCGCCGCCGTAAAGGTGCATGCCGATGACATTCACATATTTCGCCGCATTCGAGTCGCCCATGGTGGTGGCGGACCCTGCCAGGTTGTCCGCGAAAGACTCAGGTATCATGATAATGTTTCCGAAGCCCGCAGCCGCAAGGTCCGGGCCCAGGTAAGTCCCGACAAAAGTGTCTATGGCTGAGGCCGACCAAAGGCAGGAGTCGTAGCTGGTGTCATAGTCTGATTCGTTCTGGACCGAAATCGCGTATGGCGTAAAGCCGTAGGTATTCTTGCAGGCCGTGGCAAAGCTTGTTAAGTATGCTGCATAGTTGGCGTAGTCCGAGGTGTTGATCTGGTTGGTGTTGGAGCCGGGATTGAAGTTGCTGTTGCCGGTGTTGTTGCCGGTGGTGCTGTTGTTGTTCTTCCACTTCGCCGGCGGGCTCCACGGACTGGCGAAGACCTTGATGTTGGGGTTGATGGCCAGCGCCTGGGTCGCGAATGCGCATTGCGAGCCCCAGTTGGAGTTGCCTGAGTCGTCAATGCCGAGGCGGAGAATGGATAGCCCGGCATCACCGTTCACCTGGTTGGTGGGAGGCTGGCTGGAATCGTCCGCCCAGAAAGTGTTGGCGAGCGAGGATGAAAATGCGCTGTCCCATTGGCTGCTTGCGCCGAAACCATCGATTGTCTGGTATGTTGTAGCTGAGGTAACAGTGCAGGTTCCGGCATATATTATTGATGACATAGTAAATGCAGTTATGCATAATAATATTTTAATTACTTTGATTTTCCTCATGCTTAACCCCAATAATTAAATTTTAAAACCGTATTGTCTTACCTAAAAATTATTTTTATAAACGTTCATATTTTATAAAAATTTTATCTATTAATCCATATTTTTGCTTTATTTCATTTATATGAACGTTCAAATAGTTTGTTATAAGTATACATACTATTCCTTCATTTGTCAAGTAATTCGTTTAAAGAGGGATTTTTAGGCGTTTTTTCCACAGCAAATGGAAAGAATGTTTGCTGTCCATTATTATATTGAGGTTTAAAGACAAACGGTTGGTTATTTTTTCTCAGGTTTGATTATGCTTGTTTAGAAAATCCTCAATTTTTGTCCTGCTGCGGTAGAAACGTTTATATCGGGGGGTAAGAGGATAAGTTCGTATATTGTATATTATACGAATATTTGGGTTTAGGGGATTTTCCCAATGTTTATCGTACAAATCTTTGGTTTAAAAGAATTTGTGCAGCATTTTATACGAAATTATATTTGCATGATATATTTTGTATGAATTCTGCGGGAACCCCATCATAAGCTTCTTTAAACTTCCGCCGATATAAAAAACGGCCGCATATTTTACCGTCCTGTCCTTTAATCATTTTGGGGTGGACGCAGAAAACGGACAATTCCGCAATACTTATACAGACCGAAATTTTTTACCTTTCCTGTTATCACAATAAGTATTCAGGTCTTTTAACGAAAGGTCAAAATTTACCCCTTCAACAACAAGGTTTCTTCCATTAATAAGTTGATAACCCCCCCTGTTATTGTAATGTTGTTTATCGATGGCTTTACAAACACGTATTCCTCTTTTTCTAAGAAATCTTTTGATTGCAGACACTGTTCTCATTTTTAATATCCTTTACTTTTTTTTCTTTTAGGTATTCACGCTTCTCCGGTTGCTTTCATAATCTCACTTTGCAGGGTTTATTAAAGAATTCATCCGCGCAAGCCTTCTTTTCTTCTAGTTGCGCTTCACTATTGCCCTCATTTTACGCTTCGAAATCATACTGTCCATAATATTACCACCTTTTTTTTTATTTTTATTTGCCTCTCATTAATTGTTTTTTATGTTGTTTTTTGCGTTTTTTAAATTCTTTTTTTTTCTTTTTCCATTCATTTTTATTTTTCATTTTTTTAACCTCATTTTCTTTTTAGTTTTTAACTTCCTTTGGTTTGTATCTGACATTGATTTCACTTTTGTGGTAAAAAATTCACAGTTTATTTTAGGTTTTGTAATATTTATTCCACATGAATTAATATTTTCAAGTCTTGTTATTTTTTTATTATTAAATATGCAGTTTTCGCATTTCATTATCGCTGCTCACTTTCTCTTTAGTTTTTTACTTCCTGTAATTAGAGTTAGGAATCCCTTACCCGGGAAAAAATAATGGCTCCATGGGGCGTATGCGAAGCCGTTTAGGGAGTATACAAATCCTTGGCGTACTATTTTTTCCAAATTCTGCGTCCACCCCTATAACGGCTGTAAAATCCGGATTATCTTAAATGCGGGCAAAAAGGCATAGAATCATAACGGTTCTATGCCTTTTCAAAATCAAAACAACGTTTTTACTTCGCTTTTGCTGCAGGAGTTGTTCCTATCGCCTTAACTTTTACGGCTGCCTTTTTCGCTTTTTTGGCTTTCTTTATTATTTTTTTCATCTAAGTTACCTCCTTTCTTTTAAACAGATTCATGCACAATTTATTCTTGCGATTAATTGTTAATTAACTATCCACAACGGCATAATTAAGCGGATAAGTGTTGCCTTTTTCTTTAACTATCGTGTGGCTTACATCAGGCACGGATGATTATCTTATATCCCGTATTTCTTCTTTACTTCTTTTGCCATATATTTTTCACCTTCTTGTAAATTTCCTCTGCGAACTTTTTGATTTTCTCTTGGAATGCCTCAAGAGCAGGCTTGCCCTGCTGTTTTTTCACTTCTTCTGCCATGATTCTTTCACCATCCTTTCAATGAGATTTTTTAGCGTACTATTTTTTCCGAATTCTGCGTCAATCCCAACGTATCAGTCTGCCACGTTTATTTTTTTTATGTCAAACTCCGGGTATTTAAGCCTGCCTTTCAAAAACTCTTTCGTGGCAATATCGGTTGGTTTCAGTTTTCTGTCTTCGTCCTCGATTTCTTCCGGGTTTTCCCTTATGTATTTTGCCCGGCTCGAGACCGCCAGCACGGCAGCGTATTTGTTCGGAATTTTTTTCTCGATATCGTCTCTTGTAAATTCCATTTTTTTCATTTACCTTACCTCCAGTCTTGTGTTGTTGTTTTATTTTTCACGCGCCACTATATCTTCAAGACGCACGACGCTTTTCTTTAAATATCTGTTTACAATAATATAATTATTACTTTTTTCATTCTTTAAAGCCTCCTTTAAACAAACTACAAATACTCCGGTGTAAATTTTTGAATCCTGTTATTATTCATGTCTGTAACATACACGTTACCGCTGCTGTCTACTGCTAATCCATTAGGATCATAAAACTGCCCGTTGTCGCTTCCTAAACTACCCCATTGAGTTATATATGTTCCTGTACTGCTAAATTTTTGTATTCTGTTATTATCCGTGTCTGTAACATAAACGCTTCCGCTGTTGTCTACTGCTACTCCTTCAAGATACTCAAACTGCCCGTTGCCGTCTCCAAAACCACCCCATTGTGTTATATAGTTCCCGGATGAATCGAATTTTTGTATTCTGTTATTAATCGAGTCCGCAACATAAACGTTTCCGCTGTTGTCTACTGCTACTCCAGAAGGACAATCAAATTGCCCGTTGTCGCTTCCTTTACTACCCCATTGTGTTATATATGTGCCTGTACTGTTAAATTTTTGTATTCTGTTATTATCCGTGTCTGTAACATAAACGTTACCGCTGCCGTCTACTGCTACTCCATAAGGAAGTTTAAACTGCCCGTTGCCGTCTCCAAAACCACCCCATTGTGTTATATAGTTCCCGGATGAATCGAATTTTTGTATTCTGTTATTATTCCAGTCTGCAACATACACGTTTCCGCTGCTGTCTACTGCTATTCCAACAGGAAGTTTAAACTGCCCGTTGCCGTCTCCAAAACTACCCCATTGAGTTATATATGTTCCTATACTGCTAAATTTTCGTATTCTGCTATGCCTGTCTGAAACATACACATTACCGCTGCTGTCTACTGCTATTCCAGAAGGCCAAAAAAATTGCCCCTTGCCGTTTCCTTTAATACCCCATGAAGATAAATTTTTTTTCATAGTTTCCGCCTACTTTGCCGTACTCTTTTTTTCCTTTTGTTTCGATTTTTCTGTCTGCTATAAAGTAATCATATAAGTTTTATAAACCAAAAAAATACCATCAATCCTGCCAACATATAATTATCCCCTGGATTATTAACATTACAATAATTTTTATAACCTGCTATTCAAACCAATATTTAACATTCATCTATGGTTTAAATTTTTGTATTCTGTTATTACCCGCATCTGCAACATACACGTCTCCACTGCTGTCTACTGCTACTCCTTCGGGTTGAATAAACTGCCCGTTGTCGGTTCCCATACTGCCCCATTGAGTTATATAGTTCCCGGATGAATCGAATTTTTGTATTCTGTCATTACCATATTCTGCAACATACACGTTTTCGCTGCTGTCTACTGCTACTCCTTCGGGTTGAATAAACTGCCCGTTACCGCTTCCACTAATACACCCAGGAGCACCCCATTGAGTTATATATGTGCCTGTACTGCTGAATTTCTGGATTCTGCTATTACTATCGTCTGAAACATACACGTTACCGCTGCTGTCTACTGCTACTCCAGAAGGACAAAAAAACTGTCCGCTGCCGCTTCCTTTACTACCCCATTGAGTTATATATGCGCCTGTGCTGCTGAATTTTTGGATTCTGCTATTACCCTGGTCTGCAACATACACGTCTCCGCTGCTGTCTACTGCTACTCCAACAGGAAGTTTAAACTGCCCGTTGCCGCTTCCAGAACTACTCCATGAACCACCCCATTGAGTTATATATTTGCCTGTGCTGCTAAATACTTGGATTCTGTTATTATTCGTGTCTGAAACATACATGTTACCACTGCTACCTATTGCTACTCCAACAGGTAAATTAAACTGCCCATTGCCGGTTCCTTTACTACCCCATTGAGTTATATATGCGCCTGTGCTGCTGAATTTCTGGATTCTGCTATTACCCTGGTCTGCAACATACACGTCTCCGCTGCTGTCTACTGCTACTCCTGCGGGAAAATTAAACTGCCCGTTGCCGGTTCCCATACTACCCCATGAAGATGGATTTTCTTTCATAGTTTCCGCCTACTTTGCCGCACTTTCTTTTCCTTTTGTTTCAATTTTTCTGTCTGCTATAAAGTAATCATATAGGTTCCATAAACCCAAAAATACCATCAATACTGCCAACACATAATTATACCAGGGATAAGAAACATTAATATTGCCCCACCCAAATGCCGCGAATCCAAACAGCACAAGCGCCAATAAAAATTCATCGATTGCATTGATTAATTTTATTTTGGGAGACTTCGAGACAAAAGAAACAATACATACTATGATACTGGCTATGCCTAGTGCAATTAATAAACAACCCACGACTGTATCGTGTATAATTAAAAAAACACCGGATAGTAAGATGCCTAGCCCAAATACACCAGTAAAAAATTTTGACATCAATGACTTAACCATTTGTATACCTCCTAAATTATATTACTCGAAAATTTTCTCGATTTTGCCGGCAAAACGCGAAGGAGTTATGTACAACCGGCCTAGAATTTACCGCTCTTTTCTTTTCCAAAAAAAACCCCATTATATTTTAAACTATATACCGCAGACAGTTATTCAGATAGACCTTTATTCCGCTTTTTATGGCCTTTAATCGCAGGAAAAACAGGTGTTAAAACGAATGTAAAACGGATCAGAATTGCCGTATTTACTTCCCGGGAGGACAGCACATTTTTGTGAATCTTGTTATTCGTGTTCCTGAGAATCCATATATGATTTTAAATTATCAAATGAAAATGTGGAGCCTCCCGCCCCTACGGCAGGCGGGGATTTTCGCGGAGCGGGATTAATATATTTTTTAAATTAACCTTACTCTATGCTTTTGCCATAGTGGAACCCCGCCGACAGGAGTCGGGGGCTCCTTTAAAAACCACCGGAGGTTATTATAAGTTCCCTCCGGAAAGGTTTAATTCATCCTCCAGCCAAAGCCGGGGGATTTCTTTCTAGATTAAACTAACGCGGCATTCAGCTCCATCATAAGTTCATCTATAAGTTCCTTTACGCTCACAATCTCGTTTATCCTGAACGCGTTCGCCCCGCAGAATGCAAACCCGTTGTCAAACAGTCCCCTCTGCGCGTTAATAAGCGCCAGCGCAATGCAATACGGTGTGTTCTCAAAGTCACAGGTCCTGATGCAGTGGTACGGGCACTTGACCGGTATCCTCATGCCGCTTTCCACCTGCTCAAGGAATTTATTCCTGATGGCCCTGCCGGGCATCCCAACCGGCGATTTTATTATGACTATGTCCTCTTCTTTTGCGTCAATGTATTTCTGCTTAAACTTTTCGTCGGCGTCGCACTCGTGCGTCGCCACAAAACGCGTGCCCATCTGTACCCCGGCAGCGCCGAGCGCCATTATTTTTGCTATGTCCGCGCCCGTGTAAATGCCGCCGGCGGCTATCACAGGTATCTTACGGCCGTATTTTTCCTCAAACGGTTTCACCGCTTCGATAACGTCGGTCACCAGCTTTTCAAGCGGGTACTCATCTATACGGTCCAATTCATCGTACGAAAATCCGAGGTGACCTCCTGCCTTTGGCCCCTCTACCACAATCGCGTCAGGTGTACAGTTGTATTTTTTATCCCAGACTTTCATGATGACAGACGCACACCTGCCCGATGAGACTATCGGCACGAGTTTTACGTCTGATTTTTTTTCCATTTTCAGCTTGGGCAGGTGCAAAGGAAGCCCTGCGCCCGATATAATAATATCAATCTCCTCATCTATGGAAGCATCGACAAGGTCGTCATAGTTGCTTGCCGCCACCATTATGTTTACCGCAAGTATTCCTTTTGTCATTTCCCTGGCTTTCCTGATTTCCTTGCGTATGCCGTGCTTGCTCGCCTCCAGGTAGTTTGTGTTAGCGTCAAGTTCCTTTAAAAAAATGCCTATCGAAGCGATGGTACCGATACCGCCATGGTTTGCCACTGCCGCGGCAAGTCCTGCAAGCGATATGCCTACTCCCATCCCGCCCTGAATGATCGGAATTTTGGAAATTAAGTTTCCTATCGTAAGTCCTTTAATATCCACCGAAAATCTCCTTTTGCACCTATTTTTTATCTGGGGTAGACACAGAATTCGCACATAATTGTACGTTAAGGATCCATAAATCAATATCATAAATTACGGGAATAGCCGCCATCTCAAAAATTTATTGCCCACCGTATTTATTACTATTTTGTAACCCTATATATTACAATAAGTTTTTTTAGTAGTTTATACGCTTAGTGTACTGTTTTTTCCAAATCGTGAGCTGACTCCTATAAACATGCATGGCGTGAATATATAAAATCAAACTTTCTTATCTTCCCCACTATAGATTAAAGCATTATCTATCCATTTTTCCAGTATTTCTTTTTTAAAACGCCATACTTTTGAAATCTTAATCCCAGGCAGTTTCCTTTCATGAACAAGTTTATATATAGTGACGGGTTTAACTTTTAAAAAATCAGCCACATCCTTAATTGTCATTAATTCTTCCTGCATTTATCCCTCAATATATTTTATTAGTTGCGACTTGGACTTTTGTGTGTTTCGTTTATAAATTGTTCCAGGAATTTTTGATCTTCTTCTCTTAGAGTAACAAAACTCAATCCAATTTCATATAACCCAACCGAACTTTCAAAATTGCACCATCTAACCTCGCAAAAAGCTTTAATTATCCCGTTATTCGAATCTGTTAAATTTATTTCAACGCGCAATATAGTCCCCTCTTCTGCTTTTTGGGGCATCAAAAGACATACACCGCCTTTGGATATGTTTTTTATTTTCCCTTTCTCATAACTAGAATTAATTTTATCCAAATCGTTGCTGAGCATTTTATACTTGGTTTCTCTCACAATATTAATGCGCTCGGTTAAGCGTTTTTCTATAAAGTCTGTTTGCATAATAAATCGCCTCCACAAATGATTTTCAGTGATAAACAAGGATTGTGCCAAACTTAAATATATATAAACTGGTATCCGTCATATCAAAACCAACTAACCTATTTTCATTATTAATTATCCCCCCAATGATGTTTAAGTCAAGAACAATAGTTTTAAAGGAAAGTTGCAATTTAATTAAAATAAGATATACTTATTATTGGCCGGGGATGCAGTGCCCTTATGTTTCACCAAATGTGTGGTTGATACCCCCCAATTCCCCTCCAAACTCTTAACCACGCAGTCTCCGGGCATTTATTTTTTTACATGCCTATTGCAGATTAGTTTAACGGAATTTTAGCGTGAGCCAAGGGAATGAGGGATAAAGAGATGGGTTAAAAGCAGTTCTCTTTAAAAAGGCATTAAAAAATTAAAGCCGATTTCATTTACCTTGAATTTTCTTAATTTCATCATATGCTTGTTTAAGTCCCAATTTTCCAGCTTTATTTAAATCTTTAAGCGCGCCTTGCTTGTCGCCTAAGATATTTTTGGCAAGCCCTCGGTTGTAATAAGCTTCCGCATCCTTCGATTTAAGTTTTATTGCTTCGTCAAAATCTTTAACCGCAGCCTTGAAGTGGCCTATCATGGCGTTATGCTCACCAGCATCTAGATATTGCATAACCTTATTTGATGGCATGAATTCTCCTAATTAAATTTTAAAATATGTTAGAACAGGAAAGGAGAAAAAGCAAGAAGTTTTCAATATAACGTATATTATTTATGATGTTGCCGGTGTCCGCTTTCCTGGTATTCTAATTTTCAGGGGTATAAAAATATCTGTCAGAGGGGTATGGGCAAAGTACGTATATAGTATTTTATACGAAATATGGTTTTAAGTGGAATTTACGTACAATGTATATTATACGAATGTTTGGTTTTAATTATATTAAATAGTTTAAGCTTAAATCTTTAGGAGTAATTTTTTAGGTCTTAAAAACCTTGCATTAAAATTTACCTACTACAGACAAATACTGCAGAGGAGTTAATTCACTATTGACCCATGCGTAATCCAATCCGATAAAGTACCATCTTATACTCGCTCCAAGCGTCCAGCTGGGTTGCTGCTGCAGCCCCTGCGATATTTCACTGTAATTCTCAATTCCGCCTCTTATTCCTATCATCTTGTTCCACCAGTACTCGGCTCCAACGTGGACTAGAGTCTGGTATTCTGTATCAATGTCAGCTGCAACTATAAACTCGCTTTTCATTTGTTTTAAAAAATCCAGAGGTATATTATAAGCAAGCCCTGACTTTACGTTTATAGCAACCTGTTCAGGCCCGCCTTGAAAGCTGCCTACCGCAGCCCAATTCTCCACAGTATATATGTCCTGGAAGTTTACGCCGAGCGACAATCCTTTTAACGCGCTGGAAAGCGTGGCCATATTCAGGTAAAGCCCGGCGTCCAAGCCGCCGCCGCTGTAATTTATTGTTGCCAGGCTGGATGCTCCTGTAGAACCATTTATTACCGTCGCCGGGTAATTCCCAAGCAGTATCTTCCCTGATAACCCGATTGAAAAACCCTCAATAAGATTTCTTGCGTATGAAAGATAAATAGTGTTATCAGCGTTTTCCTCATTGCCTAAAAGAGTTCCAGCCGCATCTGTTATTTGTATGTTTCCGATTCCCTGGTTTAACCATGCAACGCCAAATGCGCCGATATCATTGCTTACGTTATAAACAAGGTTGACGTAAGTATACTTGGTGTCAATCTGGTTGTTGAAGCTCTGCGTCAATTTTACGTCAGATACTTCCACCCCATTGACGTTCACAAGTCCTGCCGGATTCCAGTATGATGTGGAAGCATCATCTGCCACAGCCACAAACGCGCCTCCCATTCCAAGTGCTCTCGCGCCAACTCCGATTGCCATTGATTCGCCCGCATATTCATCTGCCGAATATAAACTAATTGCAAAAAACATAAACGCAACAGCTAATAAACCTGTTTTAATCATTAACTTCATAATCTTATTGCCTCCTTCCTGTAATTTAAAAAGGGAGCCATAAAAAGGTCGCCAACTGCAGGATCCTTAAGCCTTATTTTAAAAAGTGTACCACGGCGCGGATAGGGATGGGAAACATCACTTTTCCTTATAATTTCCGTGGCACACTTTCGTATTTCCTTTTTCTTACTTCAGTATCAAGATTTTAGTTGTCGCAGAACTGGTCTGGCCATGCGATTTCACAATAATAACTGCGATGTAAGCTCCGCTGGCCAAATTCGCTCCTCTTATGTCTTTCTCGTTCCAATATAATAAGTGGCTCCCTGACGATCCTATGGAAGCTCCTTCAAAGGTCTTGGTCCATATCAAACGGCCCGCTGTTGTATATACCTTCATGGTGATTTGTGCGTCCGGATCCACCAAATTGGAACCATTTGATACTGACTTGGCACTAACACTGGATGCTGTAGTTCCGCTTCCTGATACGCTAACCGACACATTGACTCCGTTGCCGGTTGAAGGATTCGGATAAGCAAGCGCGCTGGCTGTCGTCAATGCCGCAGAAGAAGCAGATGGCTCCTGCCCCCATACAAGCGACCCGTTCAAATATCCTGTTATTTGCGTCCACTTTGTGAAACTCGTATAAGCAACATAGCTCCAGTCATTGCTCTGTATCATGTTGCTCCAGTCGCTCAAATTGAACCTGCTCTGGATCTCTATTGCCTGCCCGGGCTGCAGCACAAGGCCTCCAGTAAATCTGTAGCTTATATAATCGGTCTGTCCTCCAAGAGTGGTTGGGACAACCGAGGTTTGCACATCCCCGGTAACCGAGCTTCCTGATGTCAGTAACCCTGCCCAATCAACCCATGCCTGCACTGACTGGCCGGTGCAGTCGCAGTTGAACCAGTAACGCACTTCTGCGTTATTTAAATTCAAGGCACTGGTTCCCGTATTTACAACCTCAATCTGCGGATGCGGGCTGTTCGTAGAGTTTGTTGTCACTCCCGACAGTAAATACAGGGTCAATGCGCCTGATGCCGGCGGAACTGTAGTAGGCGTAAAGGTTGGGACTGTTGTGTTTGTCGGCACTGGCGTCGTAGGTGTAGCTGACGGCGTTATCGGTGTATATGTTGGAACTGGTGTCGTAGGTGTTGCCGACGGTGTTATCGGTGTATATGTAGGAACTGGTGTCGTAGATGTTGCCGATGGTGTTATCGGCGTATTTGTCGGCATCGGCGTTGTTGGCGTCGCTGACGGCGTTATCGGCGTATTTGTTGGCACCGGTGTTGTAGGTGTTGCTGACGGCGTTATTGGTGTGCTTGTCGCCGCGGCCTGCACCGAAACCGTGAAAACTTCCGTGGACTTTAGCCCACAGGCATTCGTGTACGTAGCCGTGAAGGTGTTTGTGCCCACGCTCAAGGCGATATTGTCAATTTCCCGTGTGGTGGAAGTGAAGCCGTTAGGGCCGCTCCAACTCCAGGAGCCGCCGGTTAATGGCTGCGGACCCAGGTTCACTGTAGAGGCTGTCGAGGTTACCGAAGCACTATTGGTCTGCTGCCATGCCCCACCGTTCACTTGAATATATGGGGTGATGGCGGTGGAAACGCAGGAAGTGGAGGTCGGCACAGGCGTTGTAGGCGTTGGTGATGGTGTTATTGGCGTGCTCGTCGGAACCGGCGTTGTCGGTGTTGCTGACGGCGTTATTGGCGTATTTGTCTTTGTGAATGTATATGTGGGCGTATTTGTCGCTGCGGCCTGCACCGAAACCGTGAAAACTTCCGTGGACTTTAGCCCACAGGCATTCGTGTACGTAGCCGTGAAAGTGTCGGTGCCCACGCTCAAGGGAATATTGTCAATTTCCCGCGAGGTTGAGGTGAATCCGTTAGGGCCAGTCCAGCTCCAGGAGCCGCCTGTTAATGGCTGCGGGCCAAGGTTAACTGTGGAAGAAGTAGAAGTTACCGAAGCACTGTTGGTCTGCTGCCATGCCCCGCCATTCACCTGGATATATGGCGTAATGGGTGTCGTAGCGCATGGAGTGGCTGTGCTTGTCGGAGTAAAGGTAGATGTCGGCACCGGAGTTGTTCCGTTTGTCTGGGTGAAACTGTATGATTCAAAATTAAAAAGCGTGCCTGATCCCCCGGTAAATACAAAAAATATGTCATGAACTCCTGACGCGCCGGTTATTGCGCATGATACATTTGTCCATGTCTGTGTCCCGCCTGTATTTGGCACTGCGCACGTGCCGATAAGCGTGCCTGTCGTGCTGTCCAGGTGTATTTGTATACTTCCTCCGCTGACCGTCCCGCGACGCGGGCGCTAAAAGCCGGAAGCCCCGGTCCCAAAATCAAGGTTCCTTACCTGTGTCCAGTAACCGTTTTGAATATTCGTAACATTCATTCCGCCTTCGGAGCATACTTTGTCTGTATTCCAGACTCCTTGGCCATCGTTACGGCTTTTACTGTAGTATAAGGGTTAAAATTCTTGAGTGCGGCCACGCCTCCGTTGTCGGCGTCACGACCGCAATCGTACCGTCCGAGTTAAAGTAAAGCTTGTCAAGACAAACGCTTCTCTGGTATATGCCGTTGCAGTTACCAAGTTTTAAGTTTGACAGCGATCTGTCATGATAAGCTATGTAGTAGTTGGAACCTATATTTACTATCGAAGCGTGATTGTTGTTACCGCAGTTATTCGGTGGGTTATAGAGGATCGTCCCCCGGTGCGTAAAGCCGGTCATGGGGTTGCTGCTGGTCATGTAATCGATACTGGCATCTGGTGATGCTGAAAAATCCGTCGAGTAGGAAAAATAATAGGTGCCGTTGTATTTGTTCATGAAAGGGGCCTCAAAATACCGGGGTGCGTCGATCGTGACGGCAGACCCGTTCACGCTTATCATGTCCGAGTTTAATTTTATAACCCTGGCATTACCGGGCCCGCCGCCGCCGAAATAGCAATAAGCCTGGCCGTCGTCGTCAATAAAGGCCGCCGGGTCAAAAATATACGTCATGCCGCTGCAGCCCGGCGTGCTGGAGGTGATAAGCGCGTGGCCAAGCGGGTCGGTATAAGGGCCTGTCGGGCTCGTGCTCCTCAATACTCCTACGCTGCCCCCGCCATTGCCGAAATACACATAATAATATCCGTTCCTGTATACGCAGTCCGGAGCATATGTCAGGCCCGCCCACGATGTGTCCGACGCCTTGATCGGATTACGCCCTCGTCGGTCCAGTTCACAAGGTCGTCGGATGAAATAAGCGTAACATCAGTTATATTATAACCTGTTGCGCCGGTTTGATCATGTGAACAGTATATATACATCCTGTTGTTAAACCAGCACGCAGTCGGGTCAGCGGTGTATTTTTGATAAATCAGCGGGTTATAGGCAAAAATTGCCGCGCTAAAAAAAATAAGCGGCAGTATGGCGAAAAAACACTCTAAAATAATCTTTTTTATTTTTTCTGGCATTTTCATACCTCCCTCACCGTACATATAAAATCCAATTTGTTTAAAAATTTCAGCCCCCCGGTATAGCCGGGGGGCTTTTTCATTCAAATCTTAAAATCCAAATTTACTTTAAAATCAATATCACGAAGCTCTTGCTTGAAACTTGGCCGTTAGAGATTATACTTACGTTTAATATGTACGTACCCGGCGTAAGCGTCCGGCCGCCTGAGGTCTTGCCGTCCCAGGATACTACATGGCGTCCTGCGGACACATTCGCGATCCCTCAAGATCTTTTTTCCATATAAGCCTGCCGCTTGTTGTGAATATCTTGATTTCAACTTTCGCTCGGGTCAAGGTATCGAGTACATTAACATTGTGTATCGAGCTCTAGTCTGAGCTTGTCGCGGCTACCGAAGATCCTGAGAATGGTGTAAGAGACTGGCGGAGCCTGAGGTAGAGGAAGAAGGGTTAGGATTGCTTGAATATGCTTGCTACCTGCGGAAGCATGAGCTGCTTGTGCTCGCTGTTGGCTCCTGTCCCCATACAAGGCTTCCGTTCACGTACGCTGTTATCTTGTTCCATTTCGTAAAGCTGGTATATGCGGTATAGCTCCAGTCATTGCTCTGTATCATGTTGCTCCAGTCGTTTTTGTTGAACCTTGACTGTATCTGCACATACTGGTTAGGCTGCAATGTTATTCCGCCTGTGAATTTTATGCTGACATAGTTTGTTTGCGTTCCAGCGTAGTAGGCTGGACACTTATCTGAACATCACTGGTTACGTTTGAGCCCGATGGCAGGTACCCTGCATAATCAACCCAAGCCTGAATAGTCTGGCCTGTAGTGCAGTCGCAGTTAAACCAGTAGCGCACTTCCACGTTATTCAAATTCAAGGCACTGGTTCCCGTATTTACAACCTCGATCTGCGGATGCGGGCTGTTTGTCGTATCGCTTGTAACCCCGCTCATTAGCTGCAGTGTGATATTTGATGATGTAACAGGCGTGTTAGTTGGTACCGGCGTCGTCGGAGTTGCCGATGGTGTTATTGGCGTGTTCGTCGGAACGGAGTTGTCGGCGTCAGCTGACGGTGTTATCGGTGTATTCGTAGGAACCGGCGTTGTCGGCGTCGCTGAACGGTGTTATCGCCGTGTTCGTCGAAATAGGTGTCATCGGCGTCGCTAATGGTGTTATTGGCGTATTTGTTGTATAGGTGTTAGTAATTGGTGTTGCGGACGGCGTTATTCGGTGTGTTGGCTCCGGAACCGCGTTGTCGGTGTTGTCATGGTGTTATTGGTGTATTTGTCGGCGGGGATGGTGTATTTGTCTTTGTCGCTGTATTGGTGCTGGTGAACGGATTGGCGGCGTAAATGTATATGTGGGCGTGTTTGTCGCCGCTGCCTGCACCGAAATAAGTGAAAATTTGCGTGACTTCAATCCACAGGCATTAGTGTACGTAGCCGTAAAGGTGTTGTTCCCCGCTCAAGGGAATATTGTCGATTTCCGCGAAGTAAATTGGAAGCCGTTCGGCCGCTCCAGCTCCAGCAAGCCGCCGGTTAACGGCTGCGGCCCAGGGTTCACTGTGGAAGAAGTTGAAGGTCACCGAAGGGTAGCTGGCCTGCTGCCATGCCCCGTCCTCATCGACATACGCAAGCACGCAGGAAGATGGAGGTGCATCGGCGGTATTGGCGTATTTAATGGCAGGCACGGAGTATTGGTCTTTGTTGGTGTATTTGTCGGCGTTGACGTCTGCGGTATTATCTGGAATCGCGTCTACCTTGGCGTTGTCTACGCTCGCAGGCCCGAACTATATCGTTATGGTCCCGTTCTCGGCGATATATTGCTGAATACCTCGTCTATGGCCTTGTTTGCACCTCCTGCCGAGGAATACAGGTCAAAGTTGGTCAGCACCTGCGTCCCGTTGATGGATACGTTGAATACCCTCTTCCCTGTTGCAGTCCAGTACGTCTCAGCCATCTTAAATGTTAACTGGTATGTGCCTGCAGGCACGTTGAAAGTATATGTGAACGGGCTTCCATAGCGCTCATTCTGGTACAGGGTCTGCGCTGTTATTGGTTCCAACAAAGGAAACTACGCTTTGCCAGGAAGCCGATAAGTAAATGTGTTGTTTGAGACACTTACAGCTGATTGCGCCACCAGGCCGTGGCTGGAGTTGGTCACCATGGCGTCACTGAAGAGACGTTAAGGCCGTTCAAGTTAAAAGTCTGGCTCACTGATGAAGTATTGTTATTTATGGCTACAAACACAATTTTTGATGGCCAGGAATTGTTGGTATCCTTAAAAGCGCTGATCGATACGCCTAATGTCGGTGATTCGGTTGCACCATACGGTAATAGCCGGGTCTAATAAATTTGCTGTGATTGCCAAGTACAAAAGCCTTGATGTCGAGGGCGTTGTTGCTGATAAAGTCCTGGAGCCACCAGTAGTGAAAGGCGTTCATGCTTGCATCCACAAGGCTTGTCTGTATCCAACCCACTTCCTGAGTGCCCTGAAATGTCGGTCGATTGCCGGAAATCTCAGTCTCCCACCACTCCTGGTTTGTTACATTGCTGTAGCCGTAGGAAGAAAGGGGTGCTGGATTCCCGCCATACATGTGAGTAGCAATAATGCCGACGTAAGGTGGTGAGTCGGAGTCTGCCATGGCTGTGGATGCCAGGTTCATTCCGCCTGGATTATCCGGCTCAGGAATCATGATCTTTGTTGAAAGCCCTGCGCTTGATAATGCGCTATGGAAAGCCTGGACGTAAACGTCAAACTGACCGGCACTCCAGAGGCATGCTTCATAAGTTGGGTTGAAATTTGGTTCGTTCTGGACTGAAAGGGCGTAAAGGTTAATGCCCTGGTTTTTGCAATACTGGATAAA
>CAWJRG010000004.1:0-29589 GCA_963845185.1 uncultured bacterium
TGTAAAGCCGTGGTACTGTAGTCCTCCGACTTCGTCGCTGTTTCAGTGAGAGGGCTTTAAAATATGACATTAAGTCATATTTTAAGCTTTGGAACCTCTCAGCAAGGCTGGATGTTTGATTTTAGTCTGCGTTCATTCAGCCACGGGCAAGCCCGTGGTCTTCTGAACGCATTTCTGATAAATTTTCATATAATTTCAGCAAAAATTACCCGAAAAAAACACTAAAAACAGGTTAATACGACTTTTCGCGGCGCAATCGGCGTTAACAAACTTATTGTATTTACCCCCAAAATTGTATATAATCACCCTAAAATCAATTATCAAAGGTGACGATTATGTCAAACTACAGCAATTACTTTATACAGATGAAAGACGGCACCATCAAGCAAATCAACCCTTTTACAGGCACAGAGGTATGGACAGTGCCGGGAAGGGCATCAAAACCGATTTCAAATGAGGTTCCTGAAACGGCAAAAAAAATAGAAAAAAAGGAAAAGGAAGATTTTTGCAATTTCTGCGAGGCAAAATACCTGAATACACCGCCTGAAAAGGAAAGATTGATAAAGCACGGCAACCAATATATTTCAATTGAAAATATCAAGGCGGGCGAGCTGTTCTCGACTACGCCGGTTTTCAGGAGAATACCCAACCTTTTTGAAATAGTGACGGTTGATTACTGGATTAAAAATTTCGGATATATCCTGAACGATGAAGAAAAAAAGAACAAAGAAGAATACTGGGCCGACAAGGAAGGAAAAGTCCATGTACTAAATATAATAGACATGAAATTAAAACTGCTGGGCAAAAAACCGGCTGAAGTGCCGGAAAAGGATAAAATGGACCTTTCCGACTCGTTTTTCGGAGGCGGGCATGAGCTTATAGTTGGGCACAAGCATTATATCGAAGGCGCCGAATACGATACCCAGCTTTTTTCTTCAGGCGAAATGACGCCCGAAGAGCATTTCCAATACTGCAAGTTTACAATAAAAAGCATGAGCGGTATTTATAATAACAACAAGTATGTGAGGTATATTTCAGTATTCCAGAACTGGCTCAAGCAGGGCGGGGCTTCCTTCGACCACCTGCACAAACAGCTTGTTGCCATTGACGAATGGGGAGTTTCAATAGAGCGGGAAGTGGACCTTGTAAGGAAAAATCCGAATATTTACAACGAAATGGCGGCGAACCTTGCCTCGTATTTAAATCTTGTAGTCGCTGAAAACGATTATGCCATTGCTTTTTCAGATATAGGGCACAGGTTTCCAACCATTTCAATATTTTCAAAGAGCGAAAAAGCCCATCCGAGTGATTTGGAAGATATCGAACTTAAAGGCTTCTCGGACGTAGTCCACGCCATACACCATGCAATAACCAGCCAGATTGCCTGCAATGAAGAATGGTATTATACACCGCGCGACTGCGCGGACGTAATGCCCTGGCACATACTTATCAAACTCAGGGTAAACATGCAGGCAGGCTTTGAAGGCGGGACAAAGATTTATATAAATCCGATGAACCCGTATGATTTAAGGGACAAAATTATTACCAGGCTGAAAGAGGCAAAAGAAACAGGCAAAATAGAAAAAAACATGCTGATTGGAGAGGAATGCCAGCCTAAGCCAAACCCTTTAAGATATTTCACACAATATTACAAGGCATAGGAGATAAAAATGAATAGAATTTCAGTATTATTATCAGCCGGCATATTGATGATGTTTGTTTTTGCATCATGCGATACAACCGACACTTACGTTAAAGACAACACGCAGGATACGGCAAAAGCAGGAGTGAGCACGGACAATTCTGCGCAGGCCAACCCTTCGCCGAAAACAGAACAGGCAAAGGCAGAGGAAACACCTGTACAAAATGAAGAAAAAATCGACAACACCACTGTCGCTCTTATAGGCAAATATGTCCTGACAAGGGAAAAATACAAGACAATCACGGATTACATGAATGAAAAATATGACTATACGCTGACTCCGGAGCAGGAAAAAGAATTTCTGGATTTTATAATTAACAAAAAGCTTATGGCGATGGATGCCCGGGAAAAAGGCTATGATAAAAGGAAAGATATCCAGGTTAAATACGAGTGGGATTTTGACGACCTTCTTTCCCATGCATATTATGTCGAAAACGTTGAAAACAAGGCAAAAGTAACCGAGAATGAAGCAAAGGATTACTACAATAAACACGCCGAGGATTTCGTCCAGGTAAAAGCATCACATATACTTGTAAAGGACAAAGACGAGGCAGCAAGCCTGTATAAAAGGATCCAGGCAGGCGAAAGTTTTTCCGATATCGCAAAAAAATATTCGATTGACCAGACCACCAAAGACTCGGGCGGAGACCTGGGTTATTTCCAGAAAAATACCATGGTAAAAGAATTTGAAGACGCAGCTTTTTCCATGTCAAAAGACGACATATCAGAGCCTGTAAAAACAGTTTACGGTTATCACATAATAAAGATACTTGACAGGAAGAATTTTTCATTTGACGAATCCAAGGATAAAATAAAAAAAATAATAGAGAATTCAAAAAAACAGGAAATTTTCGACAAGTTAATGGAAAAATTAAAAGCGAAGTACAGTGTTACAACGCACGAAAACACAATAAAATAAATTACCTCAAAGGGGAGCTTTCAGGATGAAAATAAACAAAAATTTAAAAATGGCGGTTTTATGGCTTGCAGCCGTTGTTTTTTTTATTTCTTGTGCGCCAAGAAGCGTCCTTAAGACCCCGTCGCTTGTGCTGGAGGAAAAAACAATACCAATCACGGATGACGAGCTTAATTACTGGAAATCTCTCGCGTCTACATCGGAAAATTCAAATAAAAGGGCGGAAGGAAATTTCTGGATGGGGCAGTATTACTACAATAAAAAGGATTTTGACAATGCGGAAAAATATTTTTCTTATGACGAAAAATATTACAAGGACTTAAATTGGGGATACCTTGCAATTATGCGCCTGGCAGACATTTACCTTGATAAAAATGACAGAGAAAACATGGTAAAAAAATTTACAGAACTGCTTGAAAAAAAAGATTCGTTTCCCGACTATAAAAACTCGGTTTCCGGAAAATTAGTTGAGGGATTCGGAGCCTATAAGGAGGACGAATTAAAAATCCTTTACAACAAACACATAAACGCCTCCGTAGATGAATACGCCTTATACGAACTTTGCAAAAAAGAATTAGCGGTTAATAATTACGACGACTTTTTACGGCACGCGGGATTTTTCCTGACACAGTTCAAAAACAGCATATTTTTTGGAGAACTGACAAAATCCTACAGCGACACTATAAAATTCAGGCCGGTCAATAACAAAAAAATAGGCGTGATTATACCTTTATCGAACCAAAGCATGGACATGGGTACGCTGGTAAAGGACGGGCTTGAACTGGCGCTGTCGGAATATAACGAAGGCAAACAGGAGCAGGACAAAATAAAACTTTTTTACATAGACGAGGGAGACGAGGAAAAATTTGAGGCAAGCGTGATAAACGCAATAGAAACCGAGAGCGTTATAGCACTGGTAGGGCCGCTTTACAGCAAAACAGTCACAAAACTTCTTCCTATAATAGAAAGGTATAATATAGCGCTTTTTTCACCTACGGCAGCGTCGCCTGATCTTACGGACAAAAGCGAATATTTTTTCAGGAATTGCTCGACCGCCGAGGGACAGGCATACGCAATCGCTAAATATATGTCCAGCATTGAAAATTATAAAAATATAGGCGTAATATACCCGGACGATACTTACGGCAGGATAATGGAAAAATTTTTCGCCGAAAAGTTCAAAAGCAACGGCGGAAGTATAGCCAGGGAATACGATTACGAATCCGGAATAAGCGATTTTCAGAACGCAATTTGTTCGCTTGGCGGGGTAAATACCATATTATTCAAGCAGAAAAGGGCTGACGAACAGCTGTATCTCGGCGACAGGATGGATGATGCCGGAAAACAAATTCTTGATAAACTGTACGGATTTTTCAATCTTACACCAATAGATGAAAAAGCGCAGCCCACGCCGGACCAGAACAAGCCGATGGAAAAAGTGAAAGTCTCGCTTTTACATTTCGCCACAAGAGGCGATGACGTGAAAAAGTACAACATAGATACCGACATGACCAATAAACTAAGCTACGCAATAGCAAAAGACAAGCAGATAGGCGTTATAAAGCAGAAAAACATTGACAGCGTAATGCAGGAAATAGGGGTCGGATACGACGATATTAACAGAGAAACAGCACTGACTATAGCAAGGCAGGTTAAATCAGACGTGGTTGTGTGGGGAAAAATAGTCGAGGAAAAGTCCGACACGATATATGCCAATTTCATACCGAATAAACTAACGCTAGACGAAAAAGGCAACACAAAGCTTTCCTACAGTTTCAGCGACGATGATTATTTTGTTTTTGATGAGGATTTGTTTGTTATGACCCCATCCGATGAACAGACCATAAATGAGATTTCTTTTGTTTATAAAAAGGTAAAAGAGCCGAAAACAAACCCGCTGAAACTCGATGCTATTTACATACCTGCCAGCGACCGCACAATGGTATCTATAAGACCCCAGCTAAAATTCTATGACCTGGATTTGCCTGTTTTCGGGAGCGAATCGCTTGCGAGTAATTATGTAATAAATTACAAGGAGGACGTCACAGGCGTGATATTCCCAACCATATTTTTTGGGGATGACAAGGCGGACACGGTACAGAATTTCATGAAAAAATACCAGGAAGCGTACGGGGTTGTCCCGAATATCATGTCAGCCACTTCCTATGATTTGATGAAAATAATGTGCGACATACTCACAAACAAGGATAAAAAAATAGATTCAAGAGAGCAGTTTAAAAATGAACTGCTCGGTGTAAAAGATTACATGGGCATAACCGGGAAATTCTCGTTTTATATCAGGGGAGCGCCTTTAAAGGAATATTACCTTTTGAAGATTGACGAGAGCGGGTTTAAACCGCTGGGAAAGATTATAGGAGATTAAAAAATGAAATATCAAAGGCTGCGCGGAGTTAAGGACGTACTTCCGGCAGATAGTTTTTTATGGGAACACATCATTGTTAAAGCGGTTGAAATACTAAAGCTTTATAATTATTCAATGATTATAACCCCTACAATGGAAGACGCGGGATTGTTTTCACGCAGCGTAGGCGAAGAAACTGACATAGTGCTTAAGGAGATGTATACTTTTAAGGATAAAAAGGAAAGGGATATAGCGCTGCGGCCCGAGGGAACGGCGTCAATAGCCAGGGCTTATATTGAGAACAGCATGGAAGAAAAGTCCAATTTGTTTTATATCGGGCAGATGTTCAGGTATGAGAAACCGCAGAAGGGCAGGGACAGGGAATTTTACCAGATAGGCGCCGAGAGTTTCGGAGACGCGACACCTTATAAGGACGCTGAAATTATAAACCTAGCGAATGATATTTTAAAAAATACGGGTATTTCAGGATATGACATACACATAAACAGCACAGGGTGCGGGAAATGCAGGCCGGGATATATTGAAAAACTGGAAGAATACCTTAATTCAAAAAAAGAACTGCTTTGCGAAGATTGCCTGAGGAAAATCGAGCGGAAAGCCTCCATAAGGGTACTTGACTGCAAAAATGAAAAATGCAGGGAAACAATAATTAAGGCGCCTGTAATAACAGATTACCTGTGCGATGAATGCGCAGGGCATTATCTGGAACTAAAAAAGGCACTCAATGGCCTGAATCTCAAGTATAATGAAAACCCGCGCATCGTCAGGGGGCTTGACTATTATACAAAAACCGTTTTTGAATTCATAACAGACAAGCTCGGGCCGCAACAGAATACAATACTTGCGGGCGGCAGGTATGACGACCTTATCCATGAACTTGGCGGGAAGCAAACACCTGCCACGGGATTTGCGACAGGGATTGAAAGAATGGCTGAAGTAATAAAAGCGGACAATAAGGCGCCTGAGGAAAAACCCATGGACGCTTTTATAATCGTGGACGGCAAGTATATAGACGCTGGGTTTTCCATTTTAAACAAACTACGCACCAGCGGCATAAAGGCATCCATGAATTTTGAAGCAAAAAGTTTCAAGTCTCAGATGAGGGAAGCAAACAATAAAAAGGCAAGATACGCGCTGATAATAGGCGAAAACGAGGCAAAATCAGGAAAAATAAGCGTTAAAAACATGGCTGACGGCGCGCAGCAGGAAACTGATTTTGATACTGCAGTTAAACAAATAAAAAAGGCTGACTGATGGCAAGGCCCAGGATAGCTATAACAGCGGGCGACGCGGCAGGCATAGGCCCGGAAATAATAGTTAAAATGTTTTTAAACCAGTACATTTATAAATACGCGGATATATTCGTAATAGGGGACCTTTTCCCAATGCTTTCAGCACAAAGAAGAATAAGCAAAAAAATAGCAATCAAGCCGGTTCTTGACATTAAAAAATTATCAAGGGATAAAGGCATAATAAACCTGCTTGATTTAAAAATACTGAAATCAAATGACGTTGTTCTGGGCAGGGCGCAGGCAAAAGCAGGCAAGGCATCTTTTTTTTACATTCAAAAAGCAATTTCACTTGCAATGCAAAAAAAAATTGACGCGATCGTTACGGCACCGATAAACAAGCATTCACTTCACATGGCTGGAATCAAATACCCCGGGCATACCGAGATACTCGCGAAATTTACAAAAACAAAAAAATATGCAATGATGCTATTGAGCGATGAATTAAAAGTGGTGCTTGTCACAATTCATGAGGCAATAAAAAACGTGCCTGGCTTAATAACGAGAAAAGCGGTTTTTGACACAATTAAATTAACCCATGACAGCCTGCGCCGAGATTTTGGTATAGCAAAACCTAGAATAGCAGTTGTAGGACTGAACCCGCACGCCGGAGAATCAGGAGCGTTCGGCAATGAAGAGGCCAGGATAATTACACCCGCTATAAAACATGCGCAAAAAGCAGGCATAAATGCCGAAGGCCCGTTTCCACCTGACACGATATTTCACAAAGTGGTGAAATACAAAATACACGACGCTGTAATTGCGATGTACCATGACCAGGGGCTGATACCGCTTAAACTGACAGGGTTTGAAAACGGGGTAAACGTCACCCTGGGCCTTCCAATAGTCCGCACTTCGCCTGATCACGGAACAGCGTACGACATAGCAGGGACAGGAAAAGCCGGGGAATCCTCCATATTATCCGCTTTAAAGGTGGCAATTGAAATTGCGCAAAACAGAAAAAAGATTTAAATACAAAAAACGCCTGGGTCAGAATTTTTTATACCAGAAAAACATAATCCTTCAAATAATTTCAAAAATAAACCCGTCTCCTGAAGATGTTATGCTGGAAATAGGAGCGGGCTCAGGATACCTTACGCAGGAACTTGCAGGAAAGATAAAAAAACTTTATGCCGTGGAAATAGATAAAGAGGCTTTTGCAATACTGGAGGAAAAATTTAAAGGCAGGGATGATATAGACCTTATTAATGCCGACTTTATGAAATTGGATATCAGAAAGATAATTTCAAATTCCGGATTTCGGATTCCAAATTTAAAAGTAATAGGCAATATACCCTATTATATAACTGCTCCCATAATTGAAAAACTTATCGAAAACAGGGATGTTGTAGGAAAAGCATATTTAACCGTGCAAAAGGAAGTGGGGGACAGGATTACGGCAAAGGAAAAAAGCAAGATATACGGCAGTTTAAGCATTTTTGTGCAGTTCTATTCAGACGCAAAAATACTTTTCAGGATAAACCGCGGGAATTTTTTTCCCGTGCCTGACGTGGATTCTGCTTTAATTGAAATCGATTTTGACAAGAAAGAAAAGATACAGGTAAAAGACGAGCAGGTGTTTTTTAAAATCGTAAGGGCGGGATTTTCCCAGAGAAGAAAAATGTTTATTAAAAATTTGAAAAGAGAGTTTAAAATCAATGAAGAAGAAATTAAAGCGGCATTAAACCATTTAAGAATAGACGGGAAGGCAAGGGCCGAAGATATATCGATATTAAATTTTGCAAAACTGAGCGATATATTGTATAATAAAATTAGTCATTGAATATCAACGCAATTAGCATGGTTTTCCCTCTCCCTAGACGGGAGAAGGTTAGGGTGAAGAAGCGGCGGAAACTGAAGCATGAATGTTAAGTATGAAGCTTAAATACAGCCACTGCATCACCCCCATCCTGTCCTTCCCCCGTCTGGGGCGAAGGGATTATTAGGTGAAATTAAGGAGACAAAACGTGTGCGGAATAATCGGGTACATAGGCGAAGAGAACGCGGCTGAGCGCATAATATACGGGCTGAAAAAACTCGAATACAGGGGATATGACTCTGCAGGCATAGCAGTCATAGAAAACGGGAAAATCATACGCTACAGGAGCAAAGGAAAGCTGGAAAATCTGGTTTCGAAAATAAAAGGATTAAAAATAGACGGCACAACAGGCATGGGCCATACGCGCTGGGCAACGCACGGCAAGCCATCGGATGAAAACGCGCATCCGCACATGGACTGCTCGGGTAAAATAACAATAATACACAACGGAATAATAGAAAATTATTTTGAAATAAAGGAATACCTCGAAAGGAAAAAACATAAATTTTCATCCGAGACAGACACGGAAATGTTCGCACACCTGATAGAAGAAAATATAAAAAAAGGCATTGAAAAGGCAGTTGTAGCCGCGCTGAAAAAGATACGCGGCATGTACGCCATGGTCATACTTTATTCAGGGGAGCCGGACAAGATAATCGCAGCCAGGCAGGGCTCGCCGCTTGTCATAGGCATAGGCAAAGGCGAGAATTATATCGCTTCAGATGTGCCGTCGTTTTTGAAATATACGAACAAGGCCATGTTTCTGGAAGACGGGGATATGGCTGTAATTACAAAAGAAAAAATCAGGGTTATAAATACAGGCAGGATTGTAAAAAGGCAAATAAGGCTCATAAAGTGGTCGGACAAGCAGGCTGAAAAAGGCGGGTTCGCGCATTATATGCTGAAAGAGATTTCAGAAGAACCCCAGGCGTTTGAAGATACACTTATAGGAAGGTTTGAAGAGGAAAAAGGAAATATATCGTTTGAGAATATCAAGCCGGAAAAGATAAAAGGTATAAAAAACATACGAATAATCGCCTGCGGCACTTCTTATCATGCGGCTTATGTCGGAAAATATCTTATTGAGAAATACACCAACTTAAACACCCAGGTCGATATAGGTTCAGAGATACGGTACGCGAATCCGGCAATAGAAAAAGACACGCTGGTAATAATAATTTCCCAGTCAGGCGAGACAATGGACACAATCGAGGCGTTCAAGAACATCAAAAGCTCGGCTAAATACTCAATAGCAATCGTGAACGTGGTCGGCTCTACCTTAAGCCGCATGCTGGAGGGCGTAATATATACGCACGCAGGGCCCGAGATAGGGGTAGCAGCGACAAAGACATTTATAAGCCAGCTGGCCGTGCTTTACATGCTGGCGCTTTACATCGCGAGGATACAAAAGAAAGTTTCGCCTGAATTCGTAAAAAAAGGAATTAAGAACCTGCGCAAAGTCCCGGCTTTAATGAAAGAAATACTGAGGGAAAAGGGTAAAATAGAAAAAATTGCGGATAAATACTGCAGGCAGAGGGATTTTCTGTATTACGGCAGGAACATAAGCTACCCGATAGCGCTTGAAGGCGCGTTA
The DNA here is from genome assembly GCA_963845185.1 of uncultured bacterium. Classification (GTDB taxonomy): domain Bacteria; phylum Oederibacteriota; class PGYV01; order PGYV01; family CAWJRG01; genus CAWJRG01. Next base: position 9,704 of record CAWJRG010000004.1, read on the forward strand.
AAACTAAAGGAAATATCATATATTCATGCAGAAGGGTACCCGGCGGGCGAGATGAAACACGGGCCCATAGCGCTCGTGGACGACAAGGTGCCGAATGTTTTCATAGCTCCCGAAGGCTGCCTTTATGAAAAAATGATAAGCAATATACAGGAAATAAAGGCAAGATCAGGAATAATAATCGCCATAACAAACAAGTCAAACAAGACAATGAAAAAATTCGCAGATGATATAATATATATACCGGATATTGACGAGGATTATTACCCTTTGCTTGCCGTAATACCGTTGCAGCTTTTGGCTTATTTTATCGGCGTAAAAAAAGGCATAGATGTCGACAAGCCCCGCAACCTTGCAAAGAGCGTCACGGTAGAATAATAGTGAAAGAGAGTGCTATGAAAAAAAAGTATAAAAATGAACATGGGAAATTAAAATTATTAAAGGAAAAACCCGCAGGTACAGTATCCATACTTGAAAAAAAATCAAATATTTTGGATATCAATTGTCAAAAGACATGCAACTGTCAACCAAACCACATCAATTGTCTTGAAGCAAAAGAATGGATGAAGAGCCAAATAGGTGTTTGGCAATTTTTTTATGAAAAAAGGGATATTAGGGATAGAAATCTTCATCCTGCAACTTTTCCCATATCATTATCAAAGAAAATAATATCATTATTTACACATGAGGGGGAACTTATTTTGGATCCTTTTATTGGAAGCGGCACAACCCTGATAGCCGCGCAGGATTTAAATAGAAATGCGGTAGGTTTTGATCTGCTCCAAAAATATGTTGATTTAAGCAATAAAAGAGTAAAAGAGAATGTTAATATGTTTAGTAATGCAAAACAAATTGCTGTTAAAGATGACGCTATAAATATACCAAATTATTTCAAACCTGAAATCATTAGCCTTATCTGGACATCGCCGCCTTACGCTAATCTTTTAAACAGGAAAAGAAAAAACAAATCAATGCGTGATAGAAAAAATGAACAGCTCGACCGTGTTGAACAATATTCCCAGGATCCAAGGGATCTCGGTACAATGACACAAGAAGAATATACAAAGAATTTTGGTGAAATTTTTGAAAAATTATTGCCCTTATTAAAGTCCAAAGCTCATTGCGTTATAAATGTTCCTGATTTTTGGTGGGAAAATAAAAGAATGACCTTACATATCTCTATAATTGAAGAGTTACGTAAAAGAGGATTTGAATTACGAAATACAATCATATGGGACAGGACAAATATTGTTAATAATATCGGTATTTTCGGTTGGCCAAGTAACTATATAACTATGGGAACGACATTTGAGTATTTATTGGATTTTTGGCGGCCACCAATAAAAATAGGATAAAGGAAAAATATGAAAAAGTTAAAGAAAATAGGCGAAGTTGAAATATATACAAAAGAAGATTTAATAAATAAATTAAAAAAAATAAGAGATATGGGTTGGATTAAAAATGCAAGACCCGGAAACGATGGGGGAGTTGGAAATACACTAGAAGATTTACTAGGTATTAAAGAAAATAATTTGCCAATTCCAAACGCAAGAGAATGGGAACTTAAATGTCAACGCATGGAAACTGGCTCATTGACAACTTTATTTCACATGGAGCCGTCTCCAAGAGCTTTAAAATTTGTTCCTCAAATATTTTTACTTAAATATGGATGGCCTCATGAGTTGGCCGGTAGCGAATATCCTGATGATGAAATGAGTTTTCGTATGACAATTAGTGGACATACCAGAGGAGATAGAGGATTTATTGTGGCAGTAGACAGAAAAGATCAAAAAGTAAAGATTTCTTTTGATAGTAATTATATTGATTCGAAACATAACGATTGGAAGTTGCAAGTTGAAAAGAAAATAGGATTAGAAGAACTTAATCCGCAACCTTATTGGGGATTTAAAGATTTAAGTAATAAAGCCGGAACAAAACTTTTAATTTGTTTTTATATTCAAGCTGATACAAAAAAAGAAAAAAGAATAGAATATTTTCATTATTCTAAAATAATTATTTTAAAGGAATTTGATTTTGAGAAATTTTTAAATGAAATTGAAAATGGTTTTCTATTTGTTGATTTTGACGCAAGGACAGGACATAATCACGGGACTAAATTTAGATTAAAACAAAATAGGTTACCAAATCTATATAAAGAAACTATTGAAATATAAATAAGCAATTGAAAATGTTTAAAATTCCAGAAATCACCCTAAAAAAAGACGAAGAAAAAAGAATTCTCAGTGGCCATCCATGGATTTACGACAATGAAATAGAAAAATTCCCGGATAATTTTGAAAACGGCGGGGTCGTACTTGTAAAAAACCAGGCACGGCATTATGTCGGCCTCGGTTACCTGAATAAAAAATCAAAAATTGCAGCAAGGCTGCTTGAAATTTACACGAAACAACCTGACAAAGCGCCAGTTATTAATATAGAAAAAATTTTAGAAAAAAAAACATCAGCTGCTTTGAAAAAACGGGAATATATTAAAAGCACAAACGCAAAAAGGCTTGTGTTTTCCGAAGCGGATTTTTTGCCGGGCTTAATAGTTGATTTATACAATAATACCCTTGTAATGCAAATAACAACACTGGGAATGGAAAAACTCAAAGAAAATATAATATCCATGCTTGATTCAATCCTAAAACCTGAATTTATTTATGAAAAAAGTATATCACCATCCAGGGAAAAAGAGGGCCTTGGTAAAATTGACAAGCTGGTTAAACCCGGACATGGAAAAATACCGCAGATTCTAATCACTGAAAACAGCATAAAATTCACAGTTGATATTGAAGGCGGGTCAAAAACAGGTTTTTACCTTGACCAGAGGGAAAACAGGGAAAAATTAAAAAATTTTTGCGAAGGAAAAAAGGTTATTGACGCGTTCTGTTATACTGGCGCGTTCTCGGCTTATGCTTTAAAATACGGCGCAGCACAGGTTACGGGCATTGATGTATCGGCTGAAGCATTAAAAACAGCAGAAGAAAACATGAAATTAAACAATTTGAATAATTATTCTTTTATTGAATGCGATGTTTTTGAAAAATTAAGGGAATTTGACAAGTCAGGAGAAACATTCGACGTTATAATCCTTGACCCGCCGCCTTTCTCAAAAGCAAAGGACGAAAGACACGGCGCAGTAAAAGGATATAAGGACCTGCTTTTAAATGGCTTCAAAATTTTAAATAAAGATGGAATAATATTTATTTTTTCATGCTCGCAAAATATAAGCAGAGAGGACCTTATGAAAATAGCAGGCGAGGCGGCAAAAGACACAAGGACAAAGCATGAGGTTGTGGGATTTTTAAACCAGGCATCAGACCACCCGTATAATAAGAATATACCTGAGACTTTATATCTGAAGGGAATTATAATCAAAAAAAGGTAGTTTTATTTGAAAGGCGGTAATTGTGAGCAAAAGGGAATTGGCTGTAAAAACTTTCATAGTTGTTATTTCGTTTTTTCTTATTATTGTATTTTCATTTACACCTGTCGACAATTCCGACTTTGGGTTTCATTTGCGCACAGGCCAGGATATAGTAAAAAACCACTTTTTCCCTTTGAAGGAGAATTATTCCTACACTGCAAAAGGAGTTTTTAACCCTGCGTATTCCTGGATATTTGACAGCCTGAGTTATATTTTTTACATGATTGGAAATATCAACGGCCTTATTTATATGCAGGGACTGATGATTGCGGCAATTTTTTTGATTATCCTTATCAAATTATTCAAGTCAGAGTTGCTCAGACGGAATTTTTCATTATCTCTGCCTTTTGCGGCAAGCATCATATTGGCTTTTGCGTTTTTACTGCAGACAAGGATAATGATAAGACCGCACCTTCTGGGGTTTGTTTTTCTTGCCTTGTTTATTTTTGTTATGGATAAAATAGTTTACAGGCAAAACGAACCGGAAGATTTAAAACATTTTTTAACGGACAAAAACATTATTGCAACTTTGCTGATTTTTTTGCTATGGGTTAACAGCCACTCAACATTTGTAGAAGCTTATGTTTTATTGGGTTTCTGGATTGTTTCAACAGCAATCATAAAACATAATATAGGGAATAAAATAACGGGCATAAGCAAAATGCTGGCTGTTGCAATTATATTTTTTGTTTTAAGTTTTTGTACGCCGAATCTGAATAAAATTTTCGCGACTTTCGTGTCCTCGACAAAAACAACCGAGGAATTTTATTCGCTTTTTGAGATGCTTCCAAAACTGGGGGCTTTTTACGTAAGCGTAATACTTTTTTATATTGTCATTTTTGCTGGAATAGCAGTTTATTATTTCCGAGAAAAGGATTATTACCGCTCTTTTTCAATAGTTTTTTTCTGCCTACTCGGCGTTTATTCAGTGCGGTTTCTCGGAGAATTGGGCATTGTAACCGGAATTATGGCTGTCCCTGCTGCAATCGCACTGGTAAAGTACGCTGAAATAAAACAGGGCATTAAAAAGGCTTTAATAATTTTATCTATTTTGCTGGCAGTTGCGCAGGCAATTCTTATCTATTTTTATCATAAGCCCATGGGCATGGGCATGGATGAGACAAAGTTCCCGATTTATTCCACCGCTTACATAAAGAAACTGGACCTTGACGGGAATATGTTCAATTCATTCGGGTGGGGCGGATACCTTATATGGGAACTGCAAAAACACCCTGTTTTTATTGACGGGCGCGTGCAGGTTTATTCGAATGATTTCTTGGACAAATGCAGCAGGATGCTGCAAAAGCCGCCGTTATATTTTTACGAGCTGTGCGGCAAATACGGCATTTCCTTTGGTATTGTCCCGTACGCGACTCATTTCGGCAATGTAATAGGAGATGATTTTTCAGGCTATCTTTTTGACAGGAGCAGCTGGGCGCTTGTGTACTTTGACAATATTTCGCTGGTTTATATCAAGCGCGGGTTCAGCAATAAAAACGACGCAATAATAGCAAAATACGAGTATTCAATGCTGCAACCCACTATATTGGCGCCGCCGTTGCTTGACAAATATTTAAATAAAGAAACTGACAGGCAAAAGCTTATTGGCGAGCTGGAGCGTTCCATAGCGGAATCCCCTGACTGCATTTATTCGCATTTATGCCTGGCATATGTAAGGTATAAAACCGGAGACACCGACGGCGCGGTAAAAGAGCTTGAGATTACAAGGAAACTTTACCCGACGCCACAGATAGAAGCGCTTTATGAGCAAATAAAGGGAAAGCAAACGAGGTGAAATATGGAGTACACAAAAGGTGAAATAGGAAAAATTTTTGTTTTAAAGTTTGAAAACAACGATATTTTTCTTGATGAGCTGAAAAAGTTTGCAAAAAAAGAAAAATTGAAATCAGCGGTATTTATTTTTGTCGGTGCGCTGCGGCAGGGCAATGTTGTCACAGGCCCAAAAAAGCCGGTGATTCCGCCCGAGCCGAACTGGGTAAAGTTCAGGGACGGGTGGGAGGCGCTGGGGATAGGCACTATATTTACAGGCAAATCAGGCGCACATATCCACGTGCATTCGTCAATGGGAAGGAAAAACAAGGCAATAACCGGATGCATAAGGCAAAAAGCAAAAGTATTTCTTGTTATAGAAGCGCTTGTGTTTGAATTAAAAGGCATAAAAGCATCAAAAGACCTTGACCCCAAAACAGGGCTTAATTTACTGAAAATAATATAAATTATCAAAGCTATCCGAAAAAACAATTTTGCAAATACAGACATTCAAAATACGTATATACTAATAATCATTATTTTAAATTTCATTCAAGTTTTTCAGCATGAATTAATAAATTTACAAAACAGTTTTTATTGGATATAATTAGCTTATAAATACCAGGAGTTTATTTTGAAAATAGTATTACTGAACCCAAAACCTAAAATATGGATAAAAAGCGCCACCATCCCGCTTGGGCTTGCATATATTGCGTCTTTCTTAATGTCCAAAGGGTACAATGAAATTAAAATTATAGATTTAAATTTAGAACCGGGAAAAATCATACCTGAAGCGGATATTTACGGAATTACTGCAACTACGCCGCTGATTTACTCTGCTTTTGATCTGGCCAAAAAATTAAAAAGAAAGGACAATTATATTGTATTGGGCGGCCCGCATGCCACATGCCTCCCGGATGAATCCTTAGATAATGAGCCGGTAGATTTTGTAGTCAGAAACGAGGGGGAAATAGCTTTTTATGAGCTGGTAAAAAGCATAGAAAATAAAAATTCATTTGCAGGCATTAAGGGATTATCTTACAAACAAAACGGGGAAATAATCCATAATCCGGACAGAGAATTTATTAAAAACCTTGACGAGCTGCCTTTCCCTGCCTATGGGCTTTTTGGGAATTTAAAAAGGTATTCCCATCCCCAGCCGTTGATAGGCTGGAGAAAACCGGTTGTAAATATTATTACAAGCAGGGGATGCCCTTTTAACTGCCATTTTTGTTATAAAGGCACTTTTGGCCGCACGTGGCGGGCAAGGTCGCCGGAAAATGTCGTTACGGAATGGGAACACCTTATTAAAAAATTTAAAATAAAAGAAATAGCCATACAGGACGACATGTTTAATCTTGACATTGACAGGGCCAAAACCATAATGAAAATGATATCTGAAAAAAATATCAGGCTGCCTTTCACTTTCCCCAACGGCATAAGAGCCGACCTTTTGGACGAGGAACTTGTAATACTAATGAAAAAAGCCGGGCTTTACAGGACTGCCATAGGAATAGAATCAGGCGTGCAGGAAGTTCTGGATGATATAGGAAAAAATGAGAAATTGGAAGTCATAGAACAGGGAATGAAAATGCTGAAAAAGCATAAAATACAGACAATAGCATTTTATGTTATGGGGCACCCAAAAGACACGGAAAAGACAATGCAGCAGACAATTGATTACGCAAAACGCCTTGATACAACATTCGCGCAGTTTGCAATGGCCACGCCTTTTCCCGGGACAAGATTGTATAATATTGTAAAAAAACTCGGGACCCTTAAAATCAACAAATGGGACGAATACAGCCAGTTTGACCAAAAGGGGTATTTTGATTATGAAAATTTAAAGGGGGAAACCATAAGCAAATATGTAAAGAAGGCCTATAAAAGTTTTTATTTTAATCCAAGGTTTATTTTTAAAATGCTTGCATTGCCGGATTTCTATTTAAAAATACCTGATTTTATTTCCGGATTAATACATTTTGCGTTTAAGGGGAGATAAAAAAACGATTGTAATGCAAGCACGTGCTTTGAATATTGGCACCTGGCCCCAGTATATATTTGTACGCAAATACCTTTTAGTCCCCGTAAAGCACTTTTAACTGCTCAACTGACGGCTTGCCCTTGTAAAAATCGCCCTGCGGGATTATTTAACCATCCAGGTATGCTACTATTATTCGATAAAACTGTTCAATAAAACAAATAGTGCGATTTTGAATTGTGAAACTAAGGTTGAAGCAGCAAAACTTTTTTAATGAATAATTGTAAAATATAATGTATAATTAATTAAATGCTTAAAATATTGGGAATATTTGGACTTAATTGATTTACTGCTAAGGAGATTAAATTATATGCCGAAATTTAAATGGCGCAAAATGCTTAGAGCCTGTGTACTGCCGGCAATTATAGCAGTCATGCCTGCATATATATATGCCGCGCAAAACTATACTGACGCGCTTAGTAAGTCGATTTATTATTACGGGGCGCAGCGCTGCGGAACAACCAATTCCTGGATACACGGAGCATGCCATACAAATGACGGCTCGTCTGTAGGCATAGACCTGTCGGGAGGCTGGCATGACTGCGGGGACCACGTTAAATTCGGCCAGACAAACGCGTATTCAGCGGCTTTGCTGCTGCTTGCGTTCAGTTATTTTTCTTCAGCATATCAGGACATTTACACTGCCACTGATACGGCAGGCAGCGACGGAATACCTGACCTGCTTAACGAAGTAAAAGTAGAAACTGATTATTTGCTGAAGGCATACAACGGAGGCAAAGTATATTACCAGGTAGGCGACGGCGCTGCGGACCACACGCATTTTGTGACGCCGGAATACGAGTCAACAGCATATGCCACTGCAGCTGGCGGGGACCCGAGGAATTGTTATTCATTTACATCAGGCGGGTCAAATGTCTGCGGCACAGCAGCAGCAGCCCTTGCCCTAATGTCCATATTATACAAGCAGTATGACGCGGCTTACGCTGCGCAGTGCTCGACCACGGCAGTTGAATACTATAATGTCGGCAAGACAAACCCGGCCGCAATATCGGACGCAAACGGCGGGTCATTTTACAGCGCCTCGCACTGGGCAGGGCACATGGCATGGGGAGCAATAGAGCTTTACAGGGCAACAGGCACCACATCATACCTGACAGACGCGCAGACTTACACATCAAACGGCGATTACAGCATGCCTACAAACTGGGTGCTGTGCTGGAACAACTGCGAGCCTGCAGCTGATTTTGAATTATACAAGATGACAGGGACAGCCACTTACCTGACAAAAATGCAGTCCGAAGTCTCAAGCTACGAGAGCAAAATGACAACGTGTGGTATTGGTTCGTATGCCACGGTTAACAGCTGGGGAAACCTAAGATACACGGCAAATATGGCCTTGTGCGGCGCGTTCCTTGATTATATGACGACTGGAGGAGACACAACAGCGCTAAGCATGGCAAAAAACAGCACAGATTTCATATTAGGCACGCACGGGGCAATAACTTCTGACGGGTCGATGGCAGGGCCCGGAGCTGCGCAGGGAGAATCATTCCTGGTAGGATACACAAACCCTGACTATACGTCTGCCGGATGTGTGCTGCACCCGCACCACAGGGCAGCGTTCGGGAAAACAACAACAGGCGACACAGATTTTACCACAGAGAGCACTACCCCGGGCTCGGTGGCGTATCTGCACCAGCTTGTAGGCTCATTACCGGGCGGGCCGATTAACAACTGTTCGGGATTTGAGGATAACATCGGCAAGTACGAAGTGACCGAAGGAGGGATAGATTACAACGCAGGGGTTGTTGGAGCGCTGGCGTATATGGTACTGAAATACGGCACGCCGGCAATGTCACCCACGCCTACTTTTACGGCAGGCGCAGTAGCCACACGTACCTTTACACCGACGCCGACCTTCACGTACACGCTGACAGCAACACGTACGCCAACAAGCACCCCAAGCCAGACGTTTACAGGGACAAGAACAAATACGCCGTCGCAGACATTTACGCCGACATATACATTTACGCTGACAGATACAAGTACATCTACGCGGACATTCACCGCGACACCTACACCGACATATACAGTAACTCTGACTTGGACAAATACGCCACAGAACACGGCAACATTAACGGCAACACGGACAAGCACATCAACGGCAACATTCACAACAACAAATACTCCGACATATACAGTTACTCTGACGTGGACAAACACGCCACAGAATACAGCGACTTTAACGGCAACGCGGACAAGCACAAACACGCCGACATTCACTGCTACAAATACGCAGACATATACAGTAACTCTGACATGGGCAAACACGCCACAGAATACGGCGACTTTAACGGCAACACGGACAAGCACATCAACGGTAACATTCTCAACAACAAATACACCGACATATACAGTAACCCTGACATGGACGAACACGCCACAGAACACAGTAACTTTAACATCGACTGGCACAAGCACGGCGACATCTACGCCCACAACGACAAGGACTAACACAACGACAAATACGCCGACATATACAGTAACCCTGACATGGACAAACACGCCACAGAATACAGTAACTTTAACATCGACTGGCACAAGCACGGCGACATCTACACCCACAACGACAAGGACTAACACAACGACAAATACGCCAACATATACAGTAACCCTGACATGGACGAACACGCCACAGAACACAGTAACTTTAACATCGACTGGCACAAGCACGGCGACATCTACGCCCACAACGACAAGAACTAACACAACGACAAATACGCCGACATATACAGTAACCCTGACATGGACAAACACGCCACAGAACACAGTAACTTTAACATTGACTGGCACAAGCACGGCGACATCTACGCCCACAATGACAAGGACTAACACAACGACAAATACTCCGACATATACAGTTACCCTGACGTGGACAAACACGCCTCAAAACACAGTAACTTTAACATCGACCGGCACAAGTACAGCGACATCTACGCCCACAACGACAAGGACTAACACAACGACAAATACGCCGACATATACAGTAACCCTGACATGGACAAACACGCCACAGAACACAGTAACTTTAACATCGACTGGCACAAGCACGGCGACATCTACGCCCACAACGACAAGGACTAACACAACGACAAATACTCCGACATATACAGTTACCCTGACGTGGACGAACACGCCACAGAATACAGTAACTTTAACATCGACTGGCACAAGCACGGCGACATTTACGCTCACAACGACAAGGACTAACACAACGACAAATACTCCGACATATACAGTTACCCTGACGTGGACGAACACGCCTCAAAACACAGTAACTTTAACATCGACTGGCACAAGCACGGCGACATTTACGCCCACGCCTACAAATACGCCTTCATTTACAGTAACATTGACTTTCACAAGAACAGTTACGCCAACATTTACCAATTCACCGGTGGTATCAGCAACGCCGACATTTACCAACATAGTGTTCACATGGACAATTACGCAAACATTCACCATATCGCCGACGATTACGTTGACAAGCACATTGACATCGACAGGAACAAATACAGTAACGCCAACATTAACGGTAACCAGAACAAGCACGGCAACGCCGACATTTACGGCAACACTTACACCGACATACACAGTTACTTTGACCTGGACAAATACGCCACAGAACACAGCGACTTTAACAGCAACAGGCACAAATACGCCTTTGCCAACAGGGACAAGCACAGCAACGCCCACGCTCACGGCAACAAGGACATTCACAGAGACAAATACACCGACATACACAGTTACTTTGACCTGGACAAACACGCCACAGAACACAGCGACTTTAACTGTAACAGGCACAAATACGCCTTTGCCAACAGGGACAAGCACAGCAACAAGGACATTCACAGCGACAAATACGCCGACATACACGCTTACTGCTACAGAGTCTTCTACGCCATCGGCTACGGCGACATTGACATCCACGCCGACAAATACACCTTCATATACAATAACATTGACTTTTACATTAACGGTTACGCCAACATTTACCAATTCACCGGTGGTATCAGCAACGCCGACATTTACCAACATAGTGTTCACATGGACAATTACGCAAACATTCACCATATCGCCGACAATTACATTGACAAACACGCCAACATTGACTGGAACAATGACAAATACCCCGTCGTATACGCCGAGCGATACGCCGGCAAATACAGAGACAGACACGCCCGTTAACACAGAGACAAGTACGCCGGTAAATACAACAACAGACACACCAGTTAATACGGATACAGATACGCCTGTTGTTTCAGCAACACCTACTTATACAGCGACAATTTTTACGCCGACAATCTCACCGACATTTACCATAACGCCGACAATAACATTAACAGATACACCTTCATTTACAGACACGCCGACTTTAACGGCAACCGGGACAAATACGCCTAAGAATACAGCAACAAGTACAGTGACGCCTACTGTGGGAGCCAACCTTGTGGCAGCTATAAATATTTTACCGGGGAGCGCAATGATCGGCCAGGATATAACAGTGATAATGCAGGTAGTAAATACAGGGACAAATGGAGTGAATAGCTTGCAGCCTTCAGCGCTGGCTCAAACAGGCGGCGGAACAGCTGTACTTGTAAGCGGGCCAATTCCTGCAAGCACTGCAATAGCCTCAGGGTCAGCAGGTTCATTTACATGGGTATATACAGTGACTTCTGTGGCAGGTGATATAACATTCAGCGGTGCAGCCAGCGGCACAGACGCAATAAACGGCACAACAGTATCAACTTCATCAGTGTCGAGTAGCCCTTTAATATGCGTGACAGCCACGGCAACAATAGCAAATTCAATTACAATTACCGTAACGCCTACATATACAATAACGCCGAGTATTACAACGACAAATCCAGTAGCGACAGCCAGCTTTACGCCGACAAACCAGGTTCCTGTTTTGACTTTGACAGCGACAATTGTTATCGCAGAACCGCCAAGGATATATCCAAATCCGGTTAAAGACAAGTTCAGGTATGTATTTACTTTGTCAGAAGACGCGGATATAGAAATAACAATATATACGGTGGCATTCAGGTTAATAGCAAAATTTGACCAGAGGCAGAGCGCAGGGTTAAACACTATCGTAATAGACACGAAAGGCCTTGCAAACGGCACATATTTTATTGTGTATAATCAGAAAGGCCAGACAACAAATAAGAAGAAAGTTGATAAATTTATTGTATTGAAATAAAGAAAAAATTTGGTGTAATTTCATTTACAAACAGTAATTAAGTCATTTTTTATTAAATTTTTTAAAACCTTTATTCATATAAAATACTATATAGGAACCTATTATTCGGCCTTTTATATACCTTCTATTCCCCGTATAACACTTTTAACTGCTCAACTGACGGCTTGCCCTCGTAGAACTCACCCTGAGGCCCTATATATCCTGTTTTGAATTTTTTAAGGGTTACAGGGGTAAAACCGCCGTGAGAGTCTGGGATGTTAATTGTAATTTTCTTTCCTGATTTGTCTGTTGTTTGCGAAGCAGTAGGCGATGTTGCCGACGCTGCCTGCTGGTCTGAACCTGCAACAGGCGCAGGCACAACGACATACCCGTCAGGTATTGCCCTGTAGTAAATGTTGCCGTAATAGTAGTAAGGATAGCCGTCTATAATCACTGTGCTGTAACCATAAGGGAGCACCTCAACAAACGTGCCTATTGGCATTCCGACATACCATCCGGCGCGGGGCCCGTACCACCCGTACCAGCCCCTGCCATACCAGCCTCCGCCATACCGGTAATGCTCGCCGCCCCTCCATGCTGAAAGGCTGGAAGCGGGTATTAAAAACATCAGGCAAAGCAGGCCTGCAAGCCATAATTTGAAATTTGTTTTGGAAAATTGTTTTTTCATTTTTGGCTCCTTTTAAAAATTATCATCTCTATATTACAATTATACACCCTGCATCCAAAAAAAGTCAAATTTTTTGATTCTGCATATATCAATATTTTAGACGAATACTGGTTATTATCTGTTCCTTAGCATGACTTGAATTAGGGCAAAATATAGAGTATAATTTACATATAAATAGTTAAAAATAAAACGAAATTTTTGGGGCAGAAGGAGAAAAGAAAGTGAAAAAATTGCTTGCTGCTCTGCGTGTTACAGCCTGGAAAACGGCAATTGTTTTACTCGTTGTTTTTTGCTTATTCTCAATCAGCCGTGCGTGGACTACGCTGGGCATGGGCGGAGGAGGCGCGCAATACGCCCCGTCCATCTCGCCTTTAAACCCCAACCTCAGGTTCATAGGCTGCGACATGTCAGGCTGGTACCGTTCCACAGACGGGGGCAATACATGGAACAACCTGGATTTTTTCCAGATAAGCACGCACGTGGATTATGATTACAACAACGGCGTAATGTGCGACATGGCTTTTCACCCCACAAATGCCAGTACAATATATGGTTATGGGTTCCAGCAGGACACGCAGGACAATCCGGCAAATCTTTTGGTCAGTAACGACGGCGGGGTCACGTGGTCAGTGCTCGGCTCAAATTCGCCGTGGACGGGTAACGGCGCAGGCGGCCGTGTGACACAAATTTATATTGACCGCGGCAATCCGAACTTAATACTCATAGGCAGTGATAACGGCATTTATATAAGCACAAACGGCGGTGCAAGCTTCAAAGCTACAACCGGCAGTTCGGGCTACATCAACGGCATTATGATTGACCAGTCAAGCCCTGTTGCAAGCAGGGTGTGCTATGCGGGCGCAGGGGAAATAAATTATGACTGGTATGCCACGGTTCCAACCGGTGTTTTCAAATCCTTTGACGGCGGCAATACATGGGCACCTGCAAACAACGGGCTGCCGACTACGCAGGTGCCGTCAAGCAGCGCGCTGTATCCGGCGTACGGGCCAATGACAGCGAGTTTCGCGGGCACCAGCACAGCAAGCGGTGCGCGCATGTGGGTAGTGGACGCTGTCACCAATAATATTTACACTTCCACTGACGCTTCATTATGGACTCTCACGTCAGCTTCTACATCCTCGGACGCAGGCACATTTTTGCAGATAGCCAGCGCTGACAACGACACAAGCACGGTTTACTGCACAAACAGCAATAACCGTGATATCTGGAAAAGTACTGACGGCGGGGGTACGTGGGCAATGGTTTTTAACGACAACTCAAACCCTGTGACAAACGCAACGCTTGGCTGGATAGATTATGACCTCAGCTTTTCAGGCTGGTGCTCGCCTGTTGACAGTATCAGCGTCAACAGCGCTGATTCGTCCCAGGTAATGTTTTCCGATCTGGGAGAAAACGTCACAAGCAACAACGGAGGGGGGCAGTGGAATGAAACCTATTCAAACTACGCAGATACTTTGCCAATGGCACAGAGCCAGAAGTGGTCATCGCGCGGCCTGGAAGTCACAAGCGTGTTCCAGTACGCAATAGACCCGAACAATTCAAATTACAATTACATATGCGCTTCGGACATAGGATTCTGTTATTCATCCGACGCTGGACAGACCTGGCACAACACAGCGCGGCGCATAGACGGCACTGTTACATCGCGGTGGACAGAAACATTTTATCAGGTGGAGTTTAACCCCACAGCAGGAACTATATTTGCTGCGGTATCCAGCCTGCACGATTTGGACCACTCTTCGCCGCTTGGAAGCTGGGGCGAGGGAGGCGTGCTTAAGAGCACAAATTACGGCGCTACATGGACAAATGCCTCAACCGGCCTGCCTGTGGCAAACCCAAACAGTTCGCCTGCAATTACTTCGCTGGCAACCTCTATAGTATATGACTCGGCAGGCACAGGCACGTATTATGTGGCTATGTGGGCACAGGGAGTGTATAAATCCACGAACAACTGCGCAAGCTGGACTGCCTGCGCGCCTGTGGCAATAGGCACTAATAAAAACGTGTATTCACTCAAGCTTGCCGGCGGCAATCTGTACTGCCTGCTTTCAGGCGACGGCAAGGGCTTTAACAATCCGGGCGGGCTTTTTGTGTCTTCGGACCACGGCGCAAGCTGGAACAACATCGCCACCAGCGTTACGGGCGGGCTTCCGCTGTACTATCCGACTGATTTTGACGTGAACCCTGCAAATAACAATATTATCTTTATAGCGGCGCAGGACTTCTGGAGTTCCAGCTTCTCTTACAGCCAGGAGCTGCAGGGCGGCTGTTACCGGACTACTAACGGCGGTACGGCCTGGACACAGATGAACATCCCTGTGCCGCCTGTGGGCAGCGCGCCGCAGGGTAATACGCCATATGGCTATGCGCCGAGCATTGACCCGGGCAATACAAACACGGTTTACTACAGTACTGAGAACCAGGGATTTTTTCAGAGCCTTGACAACGGCAATACATGGGCGCGGGTGACTGATTTGCCATTCGGCTCAATCCAGCACATCAACTTCGGCGCAGGAAACATATACGTGGGCACATTCGGCTGCGGTGTATGGCAAAAGGCATTTGGCACTGCCACATCTACACCTGTTGTTTCGCCTACACCGACAAAAACAAGCACACCAATTATCAGCCCTACGCAGACCAGGACTGATACTGCGAGTGTGACAAACTCGCCTACATTTACATATACGATGACTATAACACAGACAAATACGCCAACACAGACAGATACGCCGGTACCGCCGGGTTCGACAATGACAATCACGCCGACATTGAGTGCCACGTGCACCATGTTGAGTGCCACGCCGACTGAAACAAATACACCAACACCTGTACCGGCAATCACAAGCTCGCCGACTTCGGAGCCGGCAGGGCCGCTGAAAATCGGGCCGATAAGACTTTATCCCAACCCGATAAACCCTGACGCTACGGATAACCTGAATATAACCCTTAGCCTGACAGGCGCAGTGCCGGACAAGATAACAGTGTACATATATACGGCCGGGTTCAGGCTCGTGAGGCATAAGGTGTTTGGCAGCGCAGATTTTGCAGGAGGAATTCTGGCCTATAACTGCAATGACTTAAAAGGACTGGCAGCAGGCACTTATTATTATAATGTTATTGCTGAAAAGGCAGGAGAAAAATCAACTTCAGCGGCTGACGTCCTTGTAATTTTAAGATAATTTTTGAATCCTTATCGTCTCCTCTCCCTCGATGGGAGAGGATAAAGGAGAGGGTGAAGTAGAGGCAACAACTATTTAAATTAGGCTAAAGACAGAATGTGAAATAAGAGAAGAGCTTTTTGGGATCTGATGTTGGTATAAAGTTATACGGAATCGCTGCTACCTCACCCTCATCCCGACCTTCCCCCGTCGAGGGGGAAGGGGAAGTTTTTGAACCCTTCGACAAACAGACTGTGTCATAATGTTTTTGTAGTCTGAAACGATATTTGACAGATAAAAAATGGTATAATGTCTCCAGAAAACACATCAGAAAAGGAGACAAAAATGGCATACCGATATGGAGACCGAAGTCAGTTGACAATGTTTCCGCAGAGCATAGAAGAATATGTAGGGGAAGATGATCCTGTAAGGGCGTACGACGCGTTCGTAAAGGCGTTGAAAATGGAAGAACTTGGGATAGTAATAGATGAAACGCAAATGGGAAATTTGGAATACGACCCTGAGGCTATGATAAAATTGCTGGTATACGGATATTCATACGGGACACGAAGTTCGAGAAAACTGGAAAGAGCGACGCATCATAATGTGTCTTTTATGTGGCTGCTGGGAGGATTGAAGCCGGATCATAAAACAATAGCAAGGTTTCGAAAAGACAACCGGGAAATGTTGAAAAACGTGATGAAACAAAGCGCAAAGATGTGTATGAAACTGGGATTGATAGAAGGAAACACGCTATTTGTAGACGGGAGCAAGATAAGGGCGAACGCGTCGATAAATAACACATGGACAATGGAGCGGTGTGAAAAAAGGATAAAGAAGATAGAAGAAAACATAGAAGCGATAATAAAGGAGAGCGAAAAGATAGACGAGGAAGAAAGCGGCGCTGAATCACTGGTAAAGATGAAGGAAAAATTAAGAGGCAAAGAGAAATTAAAAGCAAAGATAAAAGAGGTAATGGAAGAAATAAGGAACGAGGGGAAAAAGTCGATAAATACGACAGACAAGGAATGCGTGAAAGTAAAAGGGCGTCAGGGAACGCATGCGGGATATAACGGGCAGATAGTGGTAGATGAAAGACACGGACTGATAGTGCATAGCGACGTAGTAAACGAAAGCAATGACCGCAAGCAATTCGGGAGTCAGATTGAAGAAGCGGCGAAAACAGTTGAAAACAAATGCAAAAATGCGTGTGGGGATGCCGGATATGCCAGCATAGAAGAAATGAAAAAGATACACGACAAAGACATAAATGTAATAGTACCTTCTCAGGAACAGGTAGAGAAAAAAGCGGAGTTTTTCAGCTTAATTGACCTCAAACCGTCACCCAATCACTACTTGAAGCTTGGAAGCCCTGAAAGCCTCCAACCTTATAATGTTTGCAGTGATCAGGTTGTTCTTTCTCTGGCTTAAAATCACCTCCATTTTTCCCGCGAACGCCTCAGCCGGTGTAACATAATGTAGCGAGCTATGAGGATCGTTGTTATGCAGTGGTTTAAATTTTTCTAACCAGTCCAGTACATCTGAAACCGTTGGAAAGACAGCCGGCACATCCCTGTGATACTTCGAGTTTTTATTCAGGGCCTCAATCCATGGTTCGTCATCCGGCGTGTTTGGGCGTCCGTAGCGTACAGGAATTTTTAGCACATCTTCCAGGAAGGCAACAGTCTTTTTGGCTTTCATAGCAGATCCGCGGTCTGAAAAAGCCACTATGTTGTCAGGAAAGTCATCCGGCAGTTCAAGTATGGCTTGAGCAACGGCATCCCGTAAATCCGCTGAACTGACGCCGCGTAAACTGTGTCCGATATGCAGCAGATACCTGTAAGGCAGAAGCAGAACCGGTATGGACCAAACAGTTACGCCGGACTCGGTTTTGAAGCATGAACCGTCATAGGTCAAAAGGGAAAATCCAGCATCCAAAAGATCGTGAGCCGAAACATGATTAGATTTCCGTTTTTTGGGTTCGAATGGTTTTACGAGATCTTCGGCTTTTAGATACCTGTATACAGTCGATAGAGAAGCATGAAAAGCGCCTGAATTATGGCCATATACGTAAATATGGCTCAATGGCTTGCCTATATTTTCAGGTCTAAAGGCAGAGTCAATAATCGATGTCTTTTCAAACGGCAACAGTTTGTTACATGCCGTTCTTGGCGTTCTCTTTTTTAGTTTAGCCCAGCGTCTGAATTTTCTGGCGTCTATGTCAAAGATCAAACAAGCTCTTTTCTGCGTGAAACCGGATAGTACGGCTTCGTTTATAGTGATAACAACTATCTGCCTAACTTGGGCCGGATAGTGCCCCTTCAAAGGACCCTTGAGACTCAACTCATCTTTTTTTTTAACAACGCAAGCTCATGCCCGACAGCAGCCAGCGCGTCCTTTGTTTGAGAAAGTTCCTTATCCACTTGAGCAAGGCTTTCTACGGGAACCATGGACTTCTTTCTGCCGGATTTTGCCGGATTCGATAGTTCTGACAGGGCAGCTTGCTTGATTCTCTTACGCAAGGCAATAAGATGCCACGGTTTAAGCCCGCACCGTTCCAGGATGGCTTTTACTGGCGCGTTGGGTAAGGAACATTCCTGATAAATATCAAAAAGTTGTTCTGGGGTTAACTTTGGTTTCTTCAATCCGTTATTCTGTTGGTTGTCAGTCATTTGTCACTCTCCTCGATGAAAGTATACATAAAAATTTGCTTTATGCAAACCCTTACGTTTGGTACAATTAATTAACTGATACAAGTAGTCAATTCTTTTTGAGTTTGAGGACACTATCGCTGAAAAACGCGGCTGGTATACGGATATTCAACGGGACACGAAGTTCGACAAACTGGAAAGAGCGACGCATCATAATGTGTCTTTTATTTGGCGGCTGGGAGGATTGAAGCCGGATCATAAAACAATAGCAAGGTTTCGAAAAGACAACCGGGAAATGTTGAAAAACGTGATGAAACAAAGCGCAAAGATGTGTATGAAACTGGGATTGATAGAAGGAAACACGCTATTTGTAGACGGGAGCAAGATAAGGGCGAACGCGTCGATAAATAACACATGGACAATGGAGCGGTGTGAAAAAAGGATAAAGAAGATAGAAGAAAACATAGAAGCGATAATAAAGGAGAGCGAAAAGATAGACGAGGAAGAAAGCGGCGCTGAATCACTGGTAAAGATGAAGGAAAAATTAAGAGGCAAAGAGAAATTAAAAGCAAAGATAAAAGAGGTAATGGAAGAAATAAGGAACGAGGGGAAAAAGTCGATAAATACGACAGACAAGGAATGCGTGAAAGTAAAAGGGCGTCAGGGAACGCATGCGGGATATAACGGGCAGATAGTGGTAGATGAAAGACACGGACTGATAGTGCATAGCGACGTAGTAAACGAGATGCACTACCCGGAAGCAATTCGGGGAGTCAGATTGAAGAAGCGGCGAAAACAGTTGAAAACAAATGCAAAAATGCGTGTGGGGATGCCGGATATGCCAGCATAGAAGAAATGAAAAAGATACACGACAAAGACATAAATGTAATAGTACCTTCTCAGGAACAGGTAGAGAAAAAA
>CAWJRG010000005.1:0-804866 GCA_963845185.1 uncultured bacterium
CCCAATATTCCAGCGATCAGGAAAATGGTTACAGTCTTCAGAAGCAGCAGGTTGACTTCTTTCACAATATCAAATATGTCCAGAACCCATATGACGGAAAGAAAAAACCATTATCATGATAAAAATATCCCTCATGCTCATATGCAGGAAATACATGAGTATTGCTATCAGGCAGAGATGGTACGCAAGATGGAAAAATTTCGTTTCCGGCAAACGTATCGAAAGTATTACGGCAATTATCATGATAATGACCGCCGCAAAAAAAATCAGGTTCTTTGTTATTCTGCATATTTTTCCTCCGCAAGTATCCTGCCTATCATTGCTGCTATTATATCCAGGAATCTCACATCTTCGTGTGAAAATCCGTTTAAATTCTCCGATGTTACCCTCAAAATCCCTATAAGCTTTTCGCTCAGCGATAGCGGAACGCTGATTAATGATTTTATATTTTCGCTTTCTTCCGACGTGAACCTGACATCTTTGTATATGTCGGAAATAATCAGGCTCTTTTTATTGTTAATCACCCATTCGTCAAAATTCTTAAGGTACAGGCTTTCCTTGTCCTTTTCCCCCACAAACATGTCTTCCTTGCCGTCAGACACGACTTTCATGAACCTGTTCTCCTTTATTAAAAACAGGGATACTGATTTTTCCTTATGGAAGATATGCACGGTGCTGGCGAGTATTTTTCTTATTTTATCGCTGAACACTTTTACGTCCTTTGTTGTTTCGTAAATTTCTTTCAGCTTTTTATACTTGTTAAGCTTTTCGATATTGGCTTCGTGCCCTATTCTTAAATTTTTTTCCTCAACTATAAGCGAGTTGAACTCGCCTTCCAGGATTTTGAGCTTGTCTTCCATTGTAAAAATATAATATTTGTTTATGTCGCTGGATTTTTTAATAAGGTAATAGACGGTGATCGAGATTAGGAGTTCGACAAAAAATGGCGCTACGGACATTTTCGCCGCAAGCACCCTCATAAAAGTGATAATGTAAATAATTATAATAAAAACCAAAAAACCTATGCTCGCGATGCCGCCCATAAGTATGTAGCCGCCTATCAAAATGAAATTATACGAGAATAAAAATGCAAGCCACCAGCTGGGTTCCAGCTTAAAAAGAAAAAAAGTAATAAGGATTCCAACCGCAAAAACTATCAGCTTCAGCGTGTTCTCAAAGTAATTCCGCATTTTTCTCAATCTCCTTGGTCGCGTCGTTTACTGCCTTGGTCAATGGCATATTCATTTTGCGTGCTATTTTAGCACAATTTTCATATTCAAGGGTATAGAAATCTTTGTTTCCGTCGAAGATTTTTACGTCTATAAGGCCAAGCCTGGTTTTAACTTTTCTGATTTCGCGGCTTCTTTTAATCCTCGGCGTCAGGCTCACGCGCGCGCCGCCGGTTTTCAGCTCCCTGAATATTATGTTTACTATGTTTTCCGCCTTCTCAACTTCGCAAATGGCCGTAATTTTATAAGCAGGCCTGTTTTTTTTCATGAATACCGGCGTAAAAAACACATCAAGCGCCCCGGCTTTAAAAAGTTTATCCATAACGTATCCGAGCGTCTCTCCGGTCTCGTTGTCTATGTTTGTTTCTACAACCGCGACAATCTCCCTGTTTTCAGCGCTCTTCTCTCCGCTTATAAAGACCCTTAATACGTTTGGTATCTTTTTAAAATTATTTTTGCCGGCTCCAAGCCCGATTTTTTCGACAACCATGCCCGGGAAGCTGCCGAAAAAGGCGCTAAAGCCTTTTAATATGGCAATTCCTGTAGGTGTCATCATCTCGCCTTTTATTCCTGAATTAAATAACGTTACGTTTTTCATCAAATACGCCGCAGCAGGCGCAGGCATGGGTAAAATGCCGTGTTCTGCCTTAACATACCCGGACGACACGGGCAAAGCAGACGAATATACATTATCAACCCCCAGTAAAAACAAACCGATGACGGCGCCAGCAATATCAATAATGGAATCAACCGCCCCGATTTCATGAAAATGTATTTCTTCCTTTCTAACGCCGTGTACTTTTGCTTCAGCCGAAGCAAGCAAATCAAAAATTTTTATTATCCTTTCTTTAATATGCTTGCCCAGTTTGCTTTTGTCTATTATAGCCTTTATGGTTTTTATATCCCTGTGAATGCGCTGCTTTTGCTTGATTTTTACCGTAAACGTGGTTGCTTTGATGTGGTTTTTAATAGCGCTTCCTTTTATTATTTCATAACCGGAAAGCCTGATTTTTTTCAAATGCTTTTTTAGCTGGCTAAAATCAAGGCCCGCGTCAAGCAAAGCTGCCAATATCATATCGCCTGATATACCGGAAAAACAGTCAAAATAAGCGGTTTTTGCCATTTTTATTCGATATTGGTGTGGTTTATCAGCGAAGCAACACAGCCGGCACCGAAGCCATTGTCTATGTTTACAACCGTCACATTGGACGTGCAGCTTGTGAGCATGGAAAGCAGGGGTGTTACGCCTGAAAAAGATGCGCCGTATCCCACGCTTGTCGGCACGCCAATAACCACTTTGTCCACAAGCCCTCCCACCACGCTGGGCAGCGCGCCTTCCATGCCTGCGGCTACTATAAATACGTTTGCCTTTATAAAAACTTCCTTATATGCAAAAAGGCGGTGTATCCCTGCCACGCCTACGTCGTAAATCCTTTCCACCTTATTGCCGAAAGCTTCGGCTGTAAAGGCAGCTTCCTCGGCGACCGGGATATCGGACGTACCGGCTGTTATCACGGCTATTATTTTATTTATTTTTTTTATTGGTTTTGATTCTATAAAAAGGATTTTTGCGGTTTTATTGTAGGATGCGGCCTTGAATTGCTTTTTAATTTTTTTGAATTTTTCTTCGGATATCCTGGTTGCCATCACATTGACATGGTTTTTTTTCATTTCAGCGGCTATCGCGGCAATCTGCCCGGCAGTCTTGTTCTCGCCGAAAATCACTTCAGGAAAACCCTTGCGCAGCTCCCTGTGCAAATCGATTTTCGCGTCCTTAATCTCGCTGAAAGTAAAGTGCTGGAATTCTTTTGTTATTGAATTAAGGGACAGTTTGCCTGTTTTAAATTTTTGTAAAAGTAGCTTGAGTCTCCGCTTTTGCATTTATATTTTTTATTTTATTCACCCATCTGGTCCAGTATTCTCAGGTTATCCCTGGCTGTTTTATTAAGCGGCTCAATCACAAGCGCCTGCGCCCACTGTTTCCTCGCGTCTTTATAAAGCCCCTTATTGTAATAAGCGTTGCCGAAATTGTTGTAAATAGCTGCTTTATCAGGCGCAAGTTTTACAGCCTGCTCGAGCACGTGTATCGCGTCATCGTATTTTTTCATTTTGATATATATGCTTCCCAGGTTATTGTATGCCATGCCGTCCGTAGGCTTAATCCTGATTAAATCCTCAAATGTTTTTACCGCGTCGTCATATCTTCCTTTTTTGAAATATGCCATGCCAAGCTTCGTGTATACTACGTCGTCGTTCGTATTCTTGCCTATTACGTACTCAAGCTCGGGTATTGCCGAATCATTGTCGTCCACAGACGCGTAATAAAGCCCCAGTTTTTTATGAGCCTCGACATTGTCCGGATTTAATTCTATGACCCTTTTCCACATAAGTACTGCGTCGTCGTTTTTCCCTTTGTCGTATGATTCTTTTCCCAGTGTCAGATAAGCCGCTTCAAGCTTGCTGCTGACATCTGACAGGGAAGGCTGCAGCTTCATTGCCGTTTCCCATTCTGATATTGCCTCTAAAAGCATGCCTTTATCGGCAAAAACGTCGCCAAGTGATTTGTGCACCTGCGGGTCTTGCGGGTTTGCCGAAATTGAAAGCTGGAATTCCTCTATCGCCTCGTCAAGTTTGCCCTGCTGGTAATAGTCCATTCCGAGCTCATAATGTGAAGTGGTTGTCGCGCAGTTCAGGCACATTGCCATTAAAACCGCCATAAAAGGTAGGATAAGTTTCTTCATTTTAATAACCTCCTGATAATTGTTTCAAATAAAAAATTGCTGTTGCAAAAAGTATATTAACATATAAATCATTTTTGTCAAGTTTCCGTTTTTAACGAAAGCAAGGTTAAAATTTATGCAAAATGAGTGTGAAGTCAGCAGCGTTTCTGATACGATTCCCGCAAAAATAACTGTTTTTCTTATTTTTATTTTGTTTTATTTTCCGCCTGCTGAATCTGATTGTATAAATTAACAAGTTGCGGGTCGTTGCCAACGGTTTGCATTGCTTCTTTTAGGGTATTTAAAGCTTTGTCTGGTTGTTCTAATTTATTATATGTTAGGGTGATATTTATGTAATTTCCTACACTTTTATCCAATTCTAATGTTTTCTGAAAATATTTTAATGCTTTTTCAAAATTATTGATTTTAAAATTACATATTCCCATATTTTTATATACTTCAACCGTGACGTAATTTTGTTCAAGTAAAAATTCAAATAAATCAAGTGCTTTTAAATACCTGCCCAAAGCTGCAAATGCAGCAGCCTGGTCGGATAGTGCTTTATACTGTGAATATGAATCCGCATCACCAATTTGATTTAAATATTGCTGAAGCGCGCCGGTATTTTCGTTGTCATATTGCATTGCTTTTACAAACATTGCTTTTGCAGGAATCCATAGCTTTTCATTAAAATAAATTTTTCCTAATATTTCATATGACTTATAATAATCTTCCTTAATTTTGAAGGATTTCCTTAAATATATTATTTGGTTATCTTCATCGTTAAGTAATTTATAAATCATGGATAAATAATAGCAAATGTCAGCTGCTGTTAAATTATCTGTAGCCAATAGCAGAGCATATTTTAAAGTCGCTATCGCTTCTGAATATTCTTTTTTATCATAAAATTCTTTCGCCTGCTTTGTCATCTGCTGGCCATATAGGGAAATAAGCACTTTATCGAGATTATTGTTAATATTGAATATCCCGCGGTAAGAATAGTTTTTGAATATGTTGGCCGATATATGTTCGTTTTCATCAGCCACTTTTAACAGCAGGCCCTTTGCTTTCAATTTTAGATTCCCTATATAGTTTTTCAGCTCGTCGTAATAATAATATGAAAAATAAATGTTATTTTTGTGAAAATATTTGGCGATTATATTACCCATATTCATTGGAAAATTATATTCTTTAAGATTAATTTGCCCGTATTTTTTAATAAAATCGTCGATTCCCCACTGGACCGAAAGGTGATAAGGCGTGATAACATTAATATCACCGGACCTGTGCTCCACCATGCGTTCGTAGCTGATAGGCATCACATAAGGGTCACCCAGCGGTATATAAAAACTATTGGGTTCCATTGTGATAAGCTCATTATTTCCAAAATCATAGGAAATAAAATTATCCCGGCTGTTATTGGCCATAAAATGCAAAATGCCGGTGTATAATAAAATAATAATTAGAATCAATGAAAAAATGTTTTTGTAAATTTTTTTATTAAGTATACTGGATACGGTATATATTCCGTTTATTGAAAAGCTTGCCAATAAATACAGAGAAGGCATTAAAAAAGTGCCTGCCGCCCATTCATATTCCTCGGTTAAATGAATGGAAAATGTTACTATAAATAAATTTATTAAAAATATACTTAAATAAAGAAATGAAATTTCCTTTTTTGCACGCCGTAATGCATAAAACCCAATAACAATAAATATCCAGAATAAGTAAATATTTGTAAAAAATAAACTGAATATTTCTTTAATATGATAATTCTTGACATTCATAGACGGAAAACTGGCATGTCCATAATCACGTAAAAAAATCATCCGGAACAGATAATTTAAGTTATAAGGCCTGACCGTAAAAACAAAAATATTTTCATTTTCGGCCCTTATGGGCAGATAAGCGTATGCGCTTAAACCTAAAAACAGGTATAACATGCACAAGGCAAAATTTTTCCCAATTAACTTTTCCCTGTATTTATAAAAAAAATATACAAGAACAGGTAAAAAAATTACCACGCTTGGCCAGTGATCTGTAAGCGACAGGCCAAAAATATAAGTTATCAGGTACAAATATTTAATGTTAAAAGTATTTAACAAACGCAGACTTAAAAATATTAAAGCAGATAAAAATAAAAGATTTAATATATATATTCCGCCTTTTGCTTCTATAGCCTGATTCCAGTACATATAGGAAAATGCAAGGATAAAAACACCTGAGAAATTTATGATTTTATTCTCGTGGTTAAAAATTTGAAAAGTAATATCTTTAGTAAGATAATAAAACAGGACCAGTACCAGCATGGCAAGAAATATGGCGAATAAGTTAATCCTGAAAGCAGGCGAACCAATAGGCAATAAAGAAAACACTTTTCCCGCCATTGTGAAAAGCGGGTATCCCGGTGGATGACTTATGCCGAGTGTATATGCCGATGTTATTGTTTCAGGTGAATCGTCGTTTTTAAAAGCAGGAACCATGGTATAAAGATATAATTGAAATATTGCTAATAAAAAAACTATTAATATTATAATTTCTTTGTATTTTTTTATCATTTTCACCCTAGGCACCTAATGAATTTCCTGCAGTGCTTATGTCTTCCTTGCTTCCATTATATTTTTCACCCTGTTCCTTCCCTGCTCTTTTGCCGTATACAGGGCTTCGTCCGCGTTTTTTATCAGTTCCCTCGTGTCCTTAGCGTAATCCGGGCATGCAGCCACCCCGCAGCTTATGTATATTTTCCGCGTTTCTTTGGGGTTGCCGCCGCTCAAGTGTTCCTCGCTGTGTTTCCTGATTTCCTCAGCTATCCTCGATGCCTCGTAAATATCATGGTTTTCCATGACTACCACGAATTCCTCCCCGCCGTACCTGGCCACATAAAGACCTGGATATTTTTTTTCAAAATCCTTCAGCATACCTGCCACCCTTACAAGAACCCTGTCGCCCTCCTGGTGCCCGAAATCGTCGTTGAATTTTTTAAAAAAATCTATGTCTATGAGGCACAACGCCACCCGCCTTAAGCCACCGCTCTTTATTTTCTCCACGCTCTCCATCAGCTTTTCCTGGAAAGTAAGGTGGTTAAAAATCCCGGTAAGGCCGTCTTCTGTGGCCTGCTTTTTTATTTTTTCATATAGCCCTGCGTTTTCAAGTATGATTGTTATCCGGTAAAGTATCATTTCAAGCGTTTTTATCTCAAACTCGGTAAAATCAAAATCTTCTTCCTTGTCGAGCTTCATGAATCCGTACAGGGATTCGTTTGTGCCCAGCCTGCTCAAAAGGAATTTTGAGACATTCTGCTTCCCGAAGTTAATCCTGATGTTTTTGTTTTGAGCGTCTTTTATTACCACGCTTTTTCCGGTATAGTAAATATACCTGAGCATTTCGTCGTCCTTGACTACCAGCTTTTCTTTTTTTATGCTTTCCGGGTAATTAAAAACCTCTATTATCTCGAACGCCTTGTCCTCAGGCAGCAATCTCGCTATGTAACCGCCGCATATATCGAGCCGTTTTATCTCCGAGAAAAATATCTGGGAAAGCTTATGGGGCCCTTCCATCAGGTTTAATTTCGCGTCTACGTCGTAAAGGAAACTCACGCGGCGCTCGTTGCTTATCGCTTTCCTGTTAATTTCAAAAAGGCTCAGCACTGAGGCTATCTCGTTTATGAGTTTTTCCAGTTCGGGCCTCATGTCAACTCTCGCGTGCCCGCTTTCTTCCTGAAAATCAACCACTATAAGCCCTATCACTTTATTCAGGATTACCGGCATTGTCACCACGGTTTTAACGCCCGTGTCCCTTTTGTAATAAGGCAGCAAAAAATCTTTTACTGTAAAAACAAAAAAATCTTTTTTCTGCGCTGCCATGCCCAGGGCGCCTTCTTTTATGTTTATTATGCAATCCTGGTTTATCGCTTCTTTATTCATTGATGAAAAAAGGGTTAATTTATAAAACCTTTCATCGCTGGCTTCTTTCAGGAAAAAAAGTATTGAAAACGGCTTAAAAAGCAGGAAATATATGTCAAGCAGGTTGCTAAGCAGGTTGTAGGCTATAGCCCCGAAATCCTTTATGTCCCTGCCTGTTTCCAGGTTGTAGCTGTCAAGATAATGGTCGGTCTGGTCCTGTGGTTCTTCCTTCCTGAGCCCTGCGGCATAGGATACCGCAGCCATGGCGATAAAAGCGGCAAATGTAAAGTAGTCGTAAGCGGAAAAATCTTTTATAGCTTTTATGAATGCGAGTATGGATAAAGCCGAGATAACAGCCGCGTGTGAATAATGCCTCCTGTTAAGCAGAAGGAAAATCAGTATATATACTGCCCATCTTATTTCCGATTTAACGCCGCCCGATATATTTATTATTGTTATTGTCGCCAGAAAGAAAAGGTAAAAAAGCCTCATTTCTTTCCCCAGTTTAATGTTATTTAATCTTTTTTAAGGAAAAAAACACAGGCAAAAAACAGGACGTAAAACACAAGAACAAAAAATATGTTGAATGCAAAAACCGGGTAAATTCCGAAAACATTCAGGATATAAATTAAAAGGTATGCTGCGGCAAGAAAATACTTTACGTCATAGCCGCCTTCCGGTTTTTTTTTCATCCGGACCCCGTGAAAACCGCGGCTAAAAACACTGCGCATTTTTTATTTGAATGACTTCAACGCTTCGTCCGTTCTTTTATAGTACTCAAGTATGTTCGTAAAATCAAGAAGCTCGAATATCTCCATAACTTCCGGCTTCATTCCGACAAGTTTTAAATCGCCCTTGTTTTTCCTTATATTCTTTATTTCACTGACAAATATTCCCCAGCCCGCGCTGCTTATGTAATCTATTTCCTCGAGGTCTATGATAATCTTGTATTTTTTTGCCTGCAGAATTTCAGCCAGGGCGTTTTCAAGTATCGTGGATGTGGTTGTGTCTATGTATCCCTTGCATTTTATTATTTTGATATTGCCTTTATCTTCTACAGTTATGTTTAGGCCTTCCATGTTTAAGAACCTCCTTGGTAAATTTTAATCTTTCCATTTTGTCCTGATATACCCGTATTGCCTCGTAAATCCGTCTTTCCACATCAACATTATAACATTTTTTATATCCGGATAAAATAAAATTCTTTTAAATTCTTTCAGGCTGAAAAACCTCGCGTCTTTAAGTACCCTGTCTGGCATGACTTTAAATCCGCCCTTTGCCGGTATTTTCACCTTAAAATAAATGTTTATTATATGCCGCTTGCCGCCAGGATAAATTGTGTCGTTTAAAAATGCGAGTTTTCCCGGCCGGATTTTGTTAATGCAAAGCTCTTCCTTGATTTCTCTCTTTAAAGCCGCGATAAAAGTTTCGCCATATTCTACACCGCCACCCGGAAAAAGCCAATAAGATTTTTTGTTTTTCCGGTGGTTGACGAGCAGGAGTTCGTTTTTTTTGTTTAATATAATAGCCGCTACCCTGACCCTGATATTTTTCATTTTTTTTATTTTCACCATAGTTTTTGCTGATCATCCTCTCTTTTGATGTTGAAATACTCGTACGCCTTCGGCGCCGCCTTCCTGCCTGAAGGCGTCCTCTGTATGAATCCTGCCTGTATTAAAAAAGGCTCTGTAAAGGTCTTCTATTGTGTCCGGTTCCTCGGAAACCGCGACAGCAATAGTGTCTATTCCCACAGGCCCGCCCCCGAACTTGTTGATAATAGTCATTATTATTTTTTTGTCCATCGCATCCAGCCCAAGCTCGTCAATTTCAAGGAGTTTTAATGCCTCCATTGCCGTTTTTTTCGTAATCCTTCCGTCGCTTTTTACCTGGGCAAAATCCCTGACCCTTTTTAAAAGCCTGTTGGCTATCCTTGGCGTGCCTCTTGAGCGCCCGGCAATTTCATCAATGGCTTCATCCTCGGCCTCGACTTTAAGTATTTTAGCCGTTCTTTTTAATATCGTAACAAGCGCGTCCTTTTCATAAAAGTCAACCCTGTATGTTGCGCCGAACCTGTCGCGCAAAGGCGAAGTTATGAGCCCGGCCCTTGTTGTAGCTCCTATCAGTGTAAATTTCGGCAGGTTTATCCTGAAAGTCTTGGCTGAAGGCCCCTTGCCTATCACGATATCAAGCGCGTAATCCTCGAGCGCCGGGTACATTATTTCTTCAACCGACCTGTTCAGCCTGTGGATTTCATCAATAAACAAAATGTCGTTTTCCTCAAGGTTTGTAATTATGGCAGCAAGGTCTCCTGCTTTTTCAATAACGGGACCTGCCGTTATTTTTATATTTACTCCCATCTCATTCGCGATTATATGCGCCAGGGTGGTTTTTCCAAGCCCAGGAGGCCCGTAAAACAGAAGATGCTCGAGCGGCTCTTTCCTCTGCTTGGCCGCCTCGATAAAAATCCCGAGTTTTTCCTTGACCTTATCCTGGCCTATAAAATCCGCAAGGTATTTGGGCCGTATTTCCTTTTCATAGGAAGAGTCGTTTTCTGTAGCTTGGGGCTCAACCATCCTGTCTGTTTTTTTTCTTTCAGGCATTTTATCTCCCCAGCCTCTTAATGGCTTCTTTCATTATTAGTTCGCTGTTTTTGGTATCGTGCACTGCTTTATACGCCTCGCGCAGCGCTTCTTTTGCCTGCGTATACGGGAAACCAAGCTTGGCAAGTGCCTCGATGTATTCGTCCTCCTCCGTAAAAGCCGCTGCTGCTGCGCCGCTTCCCCCGTGCAGGAACTCGCTGAATTTGTCTTTAAGCTCCACTATTATCCTCTGCGCCTTTTTACCGCCGAGCCCTGGTACTTTTGTAATGTACTTCTCGTCCGAAGCCGCTATCGCTGCCCGCAATTTGTCCGGCGTGGTATTGCTTAAAATATTTATTGCTGATTTTGCGCCTATACCGTTTACGCTGATCAAAGCCATGAATACTTCCTTGTCCTCCTTAGTTGAAAACCCGAAAAGCTCAACCCCTGTATCCCTTACCTGCAAATAAGTATGCAATTTTACCCTGCCGTTTGAATCCTTTAGGCTATTGTATGTTGTTGAGGTTATATTAACGCCGTAACCTACTCCGTTGACGTTAATAACCACATGGTTCGCTGATAGGCTCTCGACTATTCCTTCCAGAAAATCAATCATTGCTTTACCGCCTTGATAATTTTGACGTTCACAAGTTTAGCACTCAGCTAGGCGCTGCATCACACGGCCCCTTGTTTAACTATGGCCTGCATCCTGCTTGAACTTGCGTGACATATTCCTATGGCTATAGCGTCAGCAATGTCGTCGGGTTTTGGCACTTCGCGCATGGATAGAATCATTTTAACCATTTCCTGCACCTGCTTTTTATCTGCCATGCCGTACCCGGTAAGCGCCATTTTTACCTGCAGCGGCGTGTATTCATAAATTTCAATGCCTGCCTCTGCCGCCGCCAGCATTATGACTCCCCTTGCCTCGCCTACGCTTAAAGCCGTCTTTACATTTTTGTTGAAAAATAATTTTTCAATCGCCATTACTTCAGCTTTGTTCTTTTTTATGATTTTTTTTATTTCCCTGAATATTTTACGCAGGCGCTCGGGCCCTTCTGTCCCTGCCTTTGTCTCTATAAGCCCGGACGACATGAGCCTGCAGCTGCCGCCTTTTTTTTCAATAATGCCGTACCCCGTCCTCGCTGTTCCCGGGTCTATTCCCAGTATTATCATTCTTATTAGTACCTGTAAATTCTGGTTACCCTGTCGGTAATCCCCGTAAAAATCTCATATGATATGGTGCCTATTCTTTCCGCCATGTCCTCAACGTCAATGCTTCCGTATTTATCCCTGCCGAATATCAGCACTTCATCGCCTACTGCCACATTGCCTTTTATTTTTACCGCGGTCATATCCATGCAAACCCTGCCTATGACTTCGGCTTTCCTGCCCTTTATAAGCACATGCCATCCCTTGCCCGTGATATCGCGCCTGAAACCGTCACCGTAACCTATGCCAACAACGGCAATTTTTTCCGCGCCCTTTGCCCTATAAAGCCCGCCATAGCTTACCCTGTCGCCCTTTTTCAGGCGCGCCGTATGCAGCACCCTGCTTTTTAAGGTCATGACCGGCTTTAAATCAACTGATTTTTTTAATTTTTTGCTGCTGAACGAGCCGTAAAGCATTATGCCAGGGCGTACAGCGTCAAAATATGAAAACGGGAACCTTGTTATTGCCGCCGAATTTGCCGCGTGCATAAAAACGTTTTTTGGTTTTATGCATTTTATCGCTGCGAGCCTTATTGTTTGCAGTATTGTGAATTCACCGCCGCCAGGCATGTCGGAGTCGGCAAAATGCGTGTAAATGCTTTTTAAATTAATATTTGGAAGTTTTTTTATAAAATTCAGGAATTCGGCAGCCTGCTCGTTCCTTACGCCCAGCCTGTTCATGCCCGTATTTATCTTTAAATGAACGTTAACTTTTTTTCCGGCTTTTCCCGCTGTGCTGTTTAACTCCTCGGCTTCTTTGATTGAGAAAACAGAAGGCTCAAGCCTGTATTTTATTATGTCCCGTACCTCGCCCCTAAAAAATCCGCCCAGTATTATTATATTCGCCTTTGTCTGCCCGTGTTCCCTTAAATCCGTGCCTTCATTGACCCTCGCAACTCCCACATCCCCGGTTTTCAGTTCCTGCGTGAAAAATTTGCACAGCTCGTGTATCCCGTGCCCGTAAGCGTTTGCTTTAATGACCGGTATTATCTTCCTGTTGCCGGTAAATTTTTTTACCTGCATGTAATTATGCTTCAGAGCCCGCATGTCAATCTCTGCCCAGGCAGTCAGGTTTGCCGGCTTTGCTGGTTTTTCCATTAAATCACTTCGTCCGTGTCGCGCTCGGATGTTTCTGAAAAGGTAGTAAAATCCTGGACAAATACGACTTTTTGTTCCCCCGTCGGGCCGTTCCTGTTTTTCGCTATTATAAGCCTGCATTTGCGGAATATATGTTGTTGGCTGTCTCCTTCGTACGTGAAACTACTCTGCTCTTCCTCGTCTTCCCTGTCTATGAAAATAACCACGTCGGCATCCTGCTCTATTGCGCCGCTTTCCCTTAAATCAGAAAGCCTGGGCGGAACTTTTCTTTCCTTGCCCCTTGTACGTTCCCTTTTCTCCGGCTCCCTGTTGAGCTGCGACAGGGCCATTACAGGCGCGTCAATTTCCTTTGCGAGGATTTTCAGCGAACGGGTTATGAAAAATATCTGCTGTTCCCTCGGCACTCTCATGTCGCTCGGCCTCACAAGCTGCAGATAGTCTACTATTACCAGGTCGAGGGTTTTGCCGTCTTTTTTCAGCTCGTTCATTTTGGACCTTGCCTTTGCCCTTATATCAAGGACATTGTTGTCGTCCGTATCGAGCCATATATGCGAATCTGACAGTTTCCCTGCAACGTCCAGTATCCTGTGCTCTTCTTCCTTGTTTATGAACCTTCCTGTCCTTATCTTTATAAGGTTAACATTGGCGCCTACCGCGAAAAACCTTCTTATAATGTCAATAGCGTTCATTTCAAGGCTGAATATAAGTATGTTTGCAGGTTGTTGTTCTTTGGTGCCGGAATTATAAGCTATATTTAGCGCAAGCGATGTCTTTCCGACCGAAGGCCTTGCGGCAAGTATAATAAGTTCTGATTTTTGTAGGCCGGACATAAGGTCATCGAGCTTTTTAAATCCGGTGGCAAGCCCAAGCAGCGTCCTGTCGCTGCCTGCAAGCAGCTTCATGTCCTCATAAACCTGGCCTACAATATCTTTCAGGCGTACCGTGGAATCTTTCTGCTTCTTGTTTGTCACGTTGAAAATATCGGTTTCAGCCTTTGCCAGTATTTCATCCGGGTTATATTCTTCTTTAAAGGAGGTTTCGATTATTCTGGTGGATAGGTCAATGAGGTGCCTTAATATGGATTTATCCTTGACTATTTTTGCGTATTCTTCCACGTTCGCCGAGGTGGGGACCGAGTCGGCAAGGGATGAAACGTAAGAAGCTCCGCCTGCGTCTTCAAGCTGCCCTTTTGTTCTTAAAGCCTCTATTGTGGTCAGCGAATCTATTGCGCTGTCTGCCTCATACAGTTCCAGCATTGCCTTGAATATTCTTTTATGTTTCGGGTCGTAAAAATCATCGGCTTCTTTTGTAAAAGGGATGACGTTGTCGAAAGCTTTTCCGTCTAAAAGGATACAGCCAAGCAGAGCCTGCTCTGCCGATATATTCTGCGGCGGCACCCTTCCGGGTATTTCTGCCATTGTATTATCCTTTCTTTTCGTTCTCTCTTACAACCCACAACTTTATTCTTGTCTCAAGGTTTTCCTTGAAAACAACCGGGACGTTAAAAAGTCCCAGTTCCTTTATGTGTTTTTCAAGGGCTATATATTTTTTGTCTATTTCGATTCCCTGTTTTAGTATCTCTTCCGCTATATCCGATTCCGACACCGAGCCAAAAAGTTTGTCGTCTTCGCCCGCAAGCTTCTTTATCGTGATTTCAAGCCCGGACAATTTTTTCAGGGTTTCGTTTATCTTTTTTTCCTCTTCGCTCATTTTAAAATATTTCCTTTTTGCCTGCTCCTGGATAAACTTGATATTGCCTTCCGTGACCTTTGTGACTTTGCCCCTGGGCAGCAGGAAATTCCTCGCGTATCCGTCCGATACTTTTACCACCTCTCCTGCCTTTCCGAGATTTTTAATATTTTCCTTGAGTATTACTTCCATATCGTACCTCCCTTTTCTAATCTTCTGAAATTAAACCATGTGTCGAATATTCCGGTTAAAACCATAACTATGGATATTGTCGGCCATATCACAAACAGGGCGTATATAGCCGCCTGAAAATAAAAAGGCACTCCGAATTTGTTGAGATAAAAAGTTAAAACGGATATGCCTATTATAAAATAAAGGTTCGCCATTACTATAACAAAATTCAGGCCTGCCGTGTAGGACGCTTCACTTTTAAAGAAACTTTTCCCGATTACAAATGCCAGAGCAACAAGCAGTATCCACATTACTCTTTCATCCAGGTACCATTCTGGGAAAGCGCGGATCTCGTTTTTAATGTTATACTTTTTTATCGCAAAAAGCCTTACGACAAAATAATTGAGAAAAACCATGAAAAGCACCGAAACAAAGCACCAGCCCGCGAAAGTTTTGACAAAGAAAATTTCCATGATTTCTTTTATGTATTCCAGTTCCTGCGCAGAGGCGCCGCCCTTCTTGTAATTGTCGAGCGCGGTTTTCAGGCTGTTGTCCAGCTCGCCCGATATGTAGGTAATCATATTGTGCCCGGTTGTGCTTTTTAAAAGAAAAAACAGCGCTGCAAAGAGTATGATGAAATAAAATGTCCCCGAAACAATGATATAAATCCATTTTATGTTTTTCTTGACCATGGCCAGAAAAATAGCGTCAAGCCCGAAGAAAACAAGTATCATTAAAAACAAGCTTATCAGGGTATATGCGAAATCATAAAGCATAAAAATTACCTTTTATTCTGCTGTGAAAGGCAACAAACCCGCTTCCCTGCCTCTCTTTATGGCCCTTGTCAGCATTCTCTGGTGTTTAGCGCACGCTCCGGTTATCCTTCTCGGTATTATCTTACCGCGCTCGGTTATATAATTTCTCAGGAAATCAACGCTTTTGTAATCGACCTGCCTCATTTCTTCGATGCACAATTTGCATTTTTTCTTTCTTATCCTTTTAAAACCCATTGATCTTCCGCCGCCGGGTCTTCCTCCTGATCGTCTTTCTGTCGCCATCCAGCTTCCTCCTCAGTTAATTGTGTGGAACCCCGCCGGCAGTAGCCGCCGGTTTTTATACCGAATGCTCCGTACGAGGGATTCCTTAAAAAACCACCGGAGGTTTATCATAAGTTCCCTCCGGAAAGTTGTAACTCATTCCCCAACCCTGGTTGGGGAAATTCTTTCTAGATTA
The DNA here is from genome assembly GCA_963845185.1 of uncultured bacterium. Classification (GTDB taxonomy): domain Bacteria; phylum Oederibacteriota; class PGYV01; order PGYV01; family CAWJRG01; genus CAWJRG01. The sequence goes on from CAWJRG010000005.1 coordinate 15,833, forward strand.
AAACGGTACTTCCTCGCCTCCTATGGGCGCATCGCCCGCGGTGTGCGCGTCGCTCGGGCCTACATTTCCTTCACCTGCCGGTGCTGTTTCTCCCGCTCCCGGCGCATAGTCGCTTTTCTTCTTGCCGATAAACTGCACCTTGTCTGCAATTACTTCCAGCACGCTCTTTTTCACGCCTTCCTCTTCCCAGCTGTTGTTATGCAGCCTTCCCTCGACGAAAACCCCTGAGCCCTTTGCCAGATAAGTATGGCAGCTTTCCGCCTGCTTGCCCCATACCACTACATTCACAAAACAAACTTCTTCTTTCTTGTCCCCGCTCTGCGTTGTGTATGTCCTGTTTATGGCCAGCCTCAAATTAGTCACCGGCTGCCCGTTTTTCCCGTATTTTAGTTCAAGATCCCTGGTTAAATTCCCCATCAAAAAAACTCTGTTAAGATTTGCCATTGTAAAATACCCTCCTTAGAATCCGTTGATTTTGCCAAGCGTCATGTTCTGCCTTTAATTCCCTGCTTCCTTTGCTTCGGCAGCCGCCGGCTTTTCCTGCGGCGGCGCGATCCTGTCTTTTACCGCATCCTCTTTCTTCACTTTCTTTTTCTTCTCTTCGATCCTGATGACGGTTCCTCTTATAATATGTTCGGTTATCCTGACTTTTTTCCTAAAATCGTTTACAAGTTTGGGTTCAATATTGAATTTAAAGTAATAGTAAATCGCCTCTTTGAACTTTGCTACTTTAAAGGCAATTTGTTTTTTTTCAGGTTTGTCTTCCTGGATCATCACGGCGTTTGCTTCATTAAGGTAATTTTTGACTTTGGATGTGACAGCCGCCGTTTCCTCATCGCTTAAAGTCGGCTTGATAAAAAGTAAAGCTTCGTAAACTTTCTGCATAATGCACTTGCTCCTTTCATGTTCGAGTTTAACCTATACCTGCGGCCAAAAAAACTTGGTGTTTGCCCCGCAAGGCGAATAGGTAGAAATTCTAACAGAATATTATTTTTTTTCAAGCTAAAAATACAACCTGCTATGTTAGAGAGGAATTTTAAATAGGTTTACTAATAAATATACTGTAATGGTTAGTATTTTAATTGTAATTTAAATTTTATAATTAAAAGCTAATTTTACATGCTTGAGTTTGGGAAGCCACCCAGAAAGTATCGGTTGCAACCCAATCAATGCCAAAAGTCTTGAGAGAACTGCCCAGTAAATATATTGCGTCTATAGTTCCGGAAGTGCTCATCTTGTAGATATAACCGTTAGTATTATCATAAGATGACAGCCAGAGATATCCATCACCGCCGTATGTTATACCCCAATAATAACCTCCGTTATATGGTTGTTGCACTGAGAACCCGCCAAGAGAAGTGCCTGTAGTTGAATATTTAACGCATTGCCAGTTATAGGAAGTATCTAAATATAGCACCCACATATTTGTTCCATCGTATGCAATCCTGAAATAGTTCTCAGTTGTAATCGGTTTATTAAAACTAGCCTTTGCAGTCCCGGTGATGTCATTGCTGTCATAAGCCTTAAAATAAGCAGCATACCCGCTCGTTACTGTTGAATACCAGAGCCAGTTATTCGTTTTATCCACCGCCATTCCATCTATCATAGGTGCAGTTGTTGAAAAAAGCGAATTTCCGGAAGAATCATATTTTACAAAATATGCACAGGCTGACTCCTCGGATGCCCATATATTTCCATCTGCATCCTGAACGATTGCCGAAGTTGCTGAACCGCATGTGCTCGTATTTACTGAAAAACATGTTTTCGTGATCAATGCAGAAACATCCGTTATCTGGAGAGTCGGAGTGATTGTAGCAGTCGGAGTGGCAGAAACTATCGGACTTATTGTTGCACTTAAAACAAGTGTACTTGTTGGATTAGTATCGGAATTTGTCGCAGAATTGTGTTTTTTAGTGCATGCTAAAATTGAAATCAGACATAATAAAATTATGAACACATAAGATAAAACATCCCTTATTTTGTACATAATACTATACCTCCTCTATCTGATGCAATTATAACACAATATTGCCATAAATCAACGTTTATCTGATTATTGCTATTTTCTTTGTCGCCATCTTTTCCCCTGCTTGCACTCTTAGTATATATACGCCATTTGCAACATGTATCCCAAAATCATTAGTTACGTTCCAGACAATGCAATTCACGCCTGCCATCGTTTCTCCCGCATCAAGTTTCTTTTGCCAGATTATTTTACCATTGTTGTCGTAAATCGCTATGTTGACATCCTCTGGCGATTCAAGAGAAAACCTGATGTTTGTTTTGTCTTTGCACGGATTCGGGAAATTAAACGTATTCTTTTCACATAGCGGTTCTGCCAAACCAGGTGTTTTGTCTATATTTGAATCGCATAACTGCTTAACTTTAGTCGGAGTGACAGTCGGCGTTATAGTTGTCGGGCATGTTGGTTCTATTCCCCGTATAAGGTATCCGCCATCATATACACATATCTTTTCCCAATCCCTCCAACCTTTATTCTTGCATTCGTTCCAGTATTCATGATTTTCCCACCTGTTCCAATTTTCGCAATTCCCAAATGAATAATCATTTGACTGGTCATACAGGCTGTTGTCTGCCCTTTTTACGAAAACACTTAATGTTATTTCACCGCCACGCTTTAATTCTCCAGCGCAATCACTAAAACTTATTTCCAGTATTCTATCCTGACAATCGAATGGATTTTTAATTACGTTTACAATCACGCAATTGGAAATTTTATGTTTTTCATTTTCATTGTCTTTACCCTGTCCAAACCATCCGCATTCTTCTCCGCCAAAATTCTCGTTGTTGTCTTTTCCAAATTCCCAATTGCCATCCATATCATCCATATCAATATACCCTGATTTTAACGCCCAATAAACCCCCGTTGTTTCTTGGCCATTATAACCGTCAGAAGTATAGAAATACCTTATTACAACGCTGCTCAAATCAACGTCTTTTTTCGAGCAATTCTTAAAGATTATCTGCGGATTTATTGTTTTTGTCTTTATTTTGTCTATTCCAGGTATGTAACGCAACTTATAGCATAAACCCGGAATTTCGGTATTTGTTATTGTCGGCGTTACTGTGCATGTAGGTGTCGGCGTATTTGTGTATGTCTCTGTTGGAGTTATTGTAAATGTCGGGCTCGCAGTCTTTGTGGATGTTAAAGTAATTGTAAACGTCGGAGTAATTGGCGGAGCAGCTATGTCAATATTGAACGGCCCTCTGATATTATTTACCACAGCTCCATAACCTATTTCCTGTCCTTGCGCTATTGTTCCTGTCAACTGGATATTGTCATAATTTATTCCGTTTAACGTACCTTTTACTGTTAGTGTATATGACCCACCGCCACCACTTCCTACTAATTTAATTTTATATGCTCCAGCAGGTGATGGAATCAATATCCGCTGGTGTGGTTGCGTTTTGAATAATGCTCCGGGAATTTGGTCCGTATTAACGTTTATTACCCTTCCTTTCACGTCCGTTATTGACAAATCCGCAGGGCTAAACAATTCAACATCCAATACACCTCCCCAAACAGGCTGTCTTGTCTGTAATGACAATAAAGAAAATATTGTACCCATTACCTTCGGTTCCTGCCAGTCTACAGTCGGGTCGGTTATATAATTTGGCCATGAACCGTCAGAATTCTGTGTCAATAATAATTTATTCTGCAGCGCATCATACCAATCTGTAAATCCGTTTATCGTTTTTACATTACTTAATCCATACATAGTAAATGCCTTTGCCATAGTCAGGTAATAATAATACAGCCATTCATATCCCATTGCAGGATTTGTTGCATTTACGGGCGTTACCGGATTTTGGTCTACACTTAAATTATTTGCGAACCAATTAACTAATCCCGTAGTCGGATTAGTCAATCTACTATCAGTCCCCGGTATTCCTAAACACCAGTAAGCCCACATGCTTGCCGCAGACATTGTTCCATATGACCTATTTTGAGCCCAATGTCCGCTATCCGTCGTTCCATATGGCTTATAATTGCCCCCACCATCTGTATATGGAGGCAATGGCACATTTGTTGGTACGTTCCTGCTTCTATCGACAAATATCAACGCATCGGCATTGCTTGCTGAATTAAGCCAATCAATATGACCTAATGTTCCCGGGTCTATATTTGTTGCGCTATCTACCGTCCTTAATGCGAGCAATGCAAATTGTGAATTGCTCATATCAGCCCATCCAGTCGGAAAGTTTTCAGGTACTCCCCTTGGATATCCAAATCCTCCGAAATACAACGCCGGCTCCCATACTCCGGAAACCGTTGGATTTTGTACATAATTCACCTGATCCCTTGTCATTCCTACGCACTGTACGCCGCTTAAATAATTGTACGCATTTTGGATATCAGCGTCATATATTGTTATTCCATATTTTATCACGTGCAACTTTCTTATTGCTATTAACGCAGATATTGCTCCTGATGTTTCATATACCACAGGCAACTCCCCGGGCGCGACAAAAGCCGAATTAAATATTGAACCATCCGCGAGATTCCTCTGAGTCAGTATATATGCCAACCCATTCTTTACATTCGTATCCGCTTCATAGTCATATCCCGGCGTATTTATTACTCCATCATTTATCAATGCCAGTATAGCCAATCCTGTCAAGGCTACGGTCTGCTGGCTTGACGACTGCCCATCCTCATAAGACCATGAACCATTAGAATTTTGAACCGACCTCAACCAGTTTAATCCTGCAGTCATGTTCCCCTTTACCTGGATAGATCCTTCAAACGGCAAGTAGTTGTGTTTTGTCACCGTTACATACAATGTGCCTCCTGTTTGTGCCGTGAACCCACTAAAAACAGCATTACCACTGGAGTCTGTTTCTTGTACAAGGAATTTGTCACCTTCTTTATACAAACACACCCTTGCATTACTTACACCAGCAACATTTACCGTTATATCGTAGCTTACGTTTGAATTTATTATATTCGGACAGTTCCAGCTTACAGCAAAAGAGCCTGCATTATTGGAATATATTGGTATTAAAGGGTCTCCCTGCATATTCATTTCCAAAACTCCGGTACGGGCAATCCCACGAAGAGTTAATTCACCAATGGATGAATTAATAAAACTATTTTTACCCGCAGTATATAAGCTTCCAGACGTATAATAAAAGTAATCATCTTCATGGGAAGAAACATAATTAAACAAATTTTGGACATATTGAGCATAAGCAGTAACAAAATTTGAACCCAGAGTTCTGCTTGCACCAATAAAAGTCACAAAACCGCCATTCAATGATTTTATGAAATTTTCAGAAATAGAAAATGATGTATTATTTGCAGTTGCATACGAAGCTCCAAAATCGAAAGCTCCTGATTCACAGCTTGAATTTAAACAAACGCCGCTAAATCTTCCGTTGGAATTCAATCCATATGCATCTGCTTCCTGCATCCATGGCCCTCCTCCTGAGCATGTCCCACTAATAATGGTATCCTGCGAGTCAAGACACCATACTGCACCAGAACCATGGTTATTTACGAGTACAACATTGTATCCTGAATTCAAATAAGCTTTCATATTACTTAGCGTATCGGGTGCATTTGCATTATAGACAGTACCCGGATTATTGGCGTCAATTACAAATTGTGCATCACAATTATATACTTTATTTATGTTGAGATAACTTGGAAACCAAGTATTCCATTGATTGACGTCACCGTTTGAAATATCCTTTGTTCCCATCTGGCAAAACTCCTGTGTGGAAACACCTGGTGGGTCAATGGCAGTATCTAATACTTTGTTAAAGTAATCATTATGCGTATTTTTTTCATATGCGATCGTTTTTGAACAAAAATTCTGGACTTCAGTTATATTTATGGCATCAGCCCGTCCTAAATTCAGGTTTATCGTCCAATACGGCAATAATGTCGGATCAGAAGTAGTACTGGCTGCCGGTTCATAACAATCATAATGCGTATTAGCCCCCAAAACCGATGGATTGTCAGCATAATTTCCCTGCAATATCCATTCCAATTCCACCGGGCTACCATTCAAGGTTACCAGTTGCAATCCGGAACAATAATAAAAATCCGTTGGCCCAGGATAAAAAACAGGATAAGACATATTCATATATTTTGTTGGCACAACATCAACATCCCCACCCAACAACACGTACTGCGTTCCACAATTCCTGTACATGTCCTTTAAAAATTCACGAATTTTCTGTGAGGATTGAGTCGGGGCTTGATAATCCTGCACACCACTATATTTACTATTACTATAAATATATTCAGTAGTAAAAATAGCAGTTGTAATTCCTTCTTTTAGCCTCCAGTTCGCCAATTGTTGGAAGGCAGGTACAAAATCTTTTTTTGTAACAATTACGTATTCGAATAATCCGGGACTGGTGCTGCTAAACGTCGGATTTACAGGGACGTCAATCCTGGGAATAAAAATATCGTTGCCATTTTGCGAATATGAATAACTGCTGCTCTTATCAACCAATACCTGTGGCGATACTTTATAATTATCAACGTCAGAAGGATTAATTACCTCTTCCTTTATTTCATTATCCTTTTTATTTTGTGAGTCCTTTGCTCTTAGTTGCAGGGGAGACAGACTATAAGTATTTTGAGTCTGGATGTCAAAATTGACGCCAGTGACAACGTTAACCTGGCCAGAGCTTGGAATGTATTGCAGCAAATAAAGTTTTATATAACATATATTATAACAACCTTCTTCATACTTGTTCCCGAACGACCTAATATTATTTGCCGGATATTGCGAAGAAGAACCATATATGCTTGCATCAGGCGGAACAAAAGTAGGGAGGGTATAATTGCGCAAATCCTGCAAATCGTGCTGAATCGGATATAAGTAATATGTACCTGTCAATGCTTGCGTAGTAATATTATTTATTGTAACTCCCGTGACAATTTGCCCGTTTGGAATTATTACCTTCAATACCTGGTAAGGCACACTTGGGGCACCAATTAATCCACTGTCATCAGTTTCAAATTGATTGTCGTTACCCAATCCTTTAACTGAAATAAAATCATAAGCGGTGGCATTAACATTTTCTTTTGCATAAATTTAGATTATTGGGATCAAATGAATAACTAAAGGAAAGACCTTGAGAGAAAAGAAAGGAATTGAGGACAAATACCAAAAACGAAACGATTGGAAAAATTTTTTTCATAATAACCCTCCCGTTTTATAAAATTATCTCTCCGTATGTTTCAAAAAATTTGATGTTAATAAGTTTACAGATTATTTCCAATTTGTCAAGAAAAAAAAATGTATAGAGTTCGGGAGTTTGGGAGTGTGGGGTATTGTTTATTCCAGTGGAATATCCAACGGTGAGAGTCTGTAAAAAATATATAATAAGTATTTCTTTACCAGGAACGGATAAGGGTACAGTATTTTACTCTTTATCCATTTCCTGTTCCGCTATATGCAACCTTTTTCTCTTGGTTTTGTCCAGTTCTTTTTTCCTCATTCTTAATATTATGCGGCGTTATCTCAAGCAATTCGTCTTCGGCTATATATTCCATAGCCTGTTCCAGCGAAAATTTCCTTGGCGGCTCCAGGTTTATGGCGTCATCCGAGCCTGAAGCCCTCATATTTGTGAGCTTTTTCTCCCTGCAGACATTGATGTTCATGTCGCCTTCCCGTGTATTTTCGCCTACTATCATGCCCTCGTACACTTCCGCTCCCGGCCCGATAAAAAACGTGCCCCTGGACTGCAGTTTGTCGAGCCCGTAGGCTACAGATTTACCCTGCTCCCATGACGCCAGTACGCCCCTTGTCCTTGTCGGCACATCTCCCCTGTAAGGCCCATATTCGTGGAAGCTGTGGTTTAGTATTCCGGTGCCCCTTGTTTCTGTTATAAATTCATTCCTGAATCCCAAAAGCCCCCTTGTCGGCACCAGGAACTCGACCCTGGTATATCCGTCATTTCCCTGCACCATGTTTGTCATCTCGCCTTTTCTTATGCCCAGCTTTTCTATTACTGTGCCTACATAATCATTCGGTACGTCTATAATAGCGTGCTCGATTGGCTCGTATTTCTCACCTTTCACATCCTTGAATATTACCTGCGGCTTTGAAACCTGCAATTCATATCCTTCCCGCCTCATGTTTTCGATAAGGATGGCAAGCTGCAGCTCTCCCCTTCCTTTCACTATAAAACAGTCGGGCGATTCGGTTTCTTCCAGTATAATGCTTACGTTTGACTGAAGTTCCTTAAAAAGCCTTTCACGCAGGTTCCTGGACGTGACAAATTTTCCTTCCCTGCCGGCAAACGGCGAATTATTTACCAAAAAGTTCATGGACATCGTCGGCCTGTCTATGTCTATTGTTGGCAGCTCTGCCGGATTGTCCTTATCCGCTACTGTTTCTCCGACGTCTATATTTTCCATGCCTGCCAGCGAAGCTATGTCGCCTGCCACTGCCTCGTCCACCTCTATTTTTGTAAGCCCTTCAAAAGTGTATATGCGTGTTATTTTGCGAAGCAGTTTTTCACCTGTCTTTTTTATTAGTATTACATCCTCGCCTTTTCTTACTTTTCCGTTGTATATTTTCCCTATTCCCATTTTGCCTATGTAATTATCATAAGCGATTGCCGATGTCAGGAACTGTAAAGGCTTGTTCTCGTCGCCTTCAGTATCCTCCACGTGGTTAATAATCATTTCAAAAAGGGGTATTATGTCGTTATTCGTATCGCTCAGGTGGTAGCGCGCTATTCCGTCCTTTGCTGACGCGTACACCACAGGAAAATCAAGCTGGTTGTCCACTGCGTTAAGTTCCACAAAAAGGTCAAAAACCATGTTTAAGACTTCGTCAGGCCTCGCGTTTGGCCTGTCAATCTTGTTTATAACGACTATCGGCATGAGCCCGAGCTCGAGTGATTTTTTCAAAACGTATTTTGTCTGCGGCATTGTACCCTCGAAAGCGTCCACTACAAGAAGCACTGAATCTACCATTTTGAGTATACGCTGCACCTCGCCGCCGAAATCCGCGTGCCCCGGCGTGTCCACGATATTTATCTTGTAATCCTTGTAGAAAAAAGCTGCGTTCTTGGAAAAAATCGTTATGCCGCGCTCTTTTTCCATCTCGTTTGAGTCCATGACACGCTCTTCGACCTTCTGGTATGACTTGAAGACGCCCGACTGCCTGAGCATGGCGTCCACCAGCGTAGTCTTTCCGTGGTCCACGTGCGCGACTATGGCTATGTTTTTAATCTTTCTCATTTTAGCTCCTAATTTAGTGCCAATAAAAAAAGGCTGTATATCAGCCTTTTGTGTTCAATCCTCTTAGAGGAGCAACCCATCTTTAAAAATTCTCATATGCTCCCTCCCCGAAGCGCTATCAAATCCCGTCTTTACAAAGGCGGGTTTTTCGCGGAACGGGATAAAAAAGGAAACCCGGGCTCCTGATTTAAACGAGCCCGGGTAAAAGCAGTAACTCGAACCGTTCTTAAAAACTACTGCACTTGCCTTTCTGTTTCTAAAACAAGTTCTCGTTCTACTTCTACCGCTTTGCCTTTCACTTACGATATAAGTATAGCAGATAACCCGTCATTTAGCAAGCAGCATTAATTTTTGAAGTTGCCCGTCTTTTGAACATTAATTGCCCTTGCGTAACGTATTGCAGTCTCTATATCCGATATTTTAAAAGCCTTCCGTTTGCCGGAAATTGACAGGTAATAAGCATACATGGAATCAAGTATCTCTGCCCTGCTCCTAAATCCACTGTTATGTTTGGAAAGCTTATCTTCAAAACGCTTCATAACTGCAGTATTTTTCACCACGATGCACCTCTATATGTGTAAATATTATAACATTTTTTAATAACTATCGTGCCGATAAAAACCGTCTTATAATTAAAGCAAAAACACATTTGAAATTATGCTATAATTTAATAACATTGAGCTTGAGCCTTGAACCTTGAACTTTGAACTGGTGTTAAATGGAATACAATATCTTAAATAAATTCAAAAAACAAAAACCTATAGTCTCTCCCGCAAGAAAGGACAAAGCCCTGCCCGGAAAGGTAATAAACAGGGGCAATGTGAAATTCCTTGAAAGCGTCAGTGTATTTCCGCATTCCATCCTAATCCCCCATAAGGATATATTACACAGGCATTATATTTCCAGCCTTGAACTGCTATACGGCATAAGGGACAAGAAATCTGAAAAGCTTGCCGCATCAGGCATAAAAGACCTGATTCAGCTTAAGGCTTCCGGCCATAAAGCAATATCGGAGATTGACTATATCCTGGCAGCGCTTGAAAAAGACTTCAGCAGCGTAAAAGAAGTACTGTCGGACAGGTTCTCGTCCTCGCACAAGCTCCTTTTCCTGCTCCTTTCCTATTTTAACAAGGAAGACCTGCTATTCTTGGATATAGAGACCAAGAGCCTTGCTTTCGAGACCTCTATATTATTGATAGGTGCGGGATATTTTGACAAGGACGGGTTCAAAGTCAAACAATACACCATACTCGAGGACGCCGCAGAGTATGAAATACTTGATGAATTTGTAAAAACTTTCAAGGACAAAAAAGCATTTGTTACTTTTAACGGCAGGACATTTGATGTGCCGTTTATTGACCAGCGACTTTCCTATTACGGCATATCATCAAATGAGGATTTTTTAGGCAGGCATAATTTCGACCTTTTGCATTTCTCAAGAAACATATTTAAGAAACACCCAGGAATCATTCAGGCTGAAACAGCTTGAATGCGATATACTCGGCATGAAGCGCGAATGCGACATTGACGGCGCTGAAGTCGAGATATATTATGACAAGTATGTAAGGACAGGCAAGCCCGAGTTCCTTGTCTCCGATAATAGAGCATAACAGGACTGATATCGAGTCCCTGCTCTTGCTCTTTGAATAAAATAAGCGAAAAATGGTGCGCAAGTAAAGCCACCAAATTTATAAATTGTCAGATGACAGCATGGCGTGTAAAACAAATCTACTATAATCGAAGAGAAAAATGGATAAAATCAAGAAACTGGTTGAAAACATCCAGACAGAGCGGTTTTTCCGTGGGCAGATAAAAGAAGTCGCGGAAATAAAGGCAGTCGAGCCAGGTTATTCAGCTGAAGACCTTGCCTTCCCTGACCATTATTAAAAAATACCTTGAAAAATCTAGCATAGAAAAACTTTACATACACCAGGCAAAAACAATAGATCAATCTAAGGCATGGTAAAAACGTAATTATAACCACGCCTACTGCCTCTGGTAAAACCCTTGCTTTTAACATCCCTGTCTTTGAAAAACTGGCAGAAGACAAGCAGGCCACAGCACTTTACATATATCCGGCAAAGGCGCTCTCAAACGACCAGTTGAAAATGATAAATGAAATGCAGGATTTTTCCGGTTTCAAGTTCGACGCAGGCATTTATGACGGTGATACGCCTTCTGAAGAAAAAAAATTCATCAGGGAAAACTCCCGTATTATAATAACAAATCCTTATGAGCTCCATCAGGTCCTTTCCTATCACGCGAAATGGAAAAGCTTTTTCAAAATTTAAAGTTTATCGTGCTCGACGAGGCTCACAGGTACAAAGGAGTATTCGGCTCAAACATAGCTTTTCTGATACGGCGCTTAAAGCGCGTAATAAAATCATACAACGCGAGCCCTGTGTATGTTGTATCGAGCGCGTCTCTTGCCAACCCCGTGGAATTCATTGAGAAACTTACAGGAGAAAATTCCTGCTTGTGGATAAAAATGGCTCGCCATCGGCCAAAAAATACCTTGTTTTATGGGATTCCTCCATGGCCCCTGAGAAATCCGTGCATACCCAGACAAAGGATATACTTTTAAGCACATGCTAAAAGCGGGTTCCAATCCCTTGCCTTTACCACTTCCCGGCGCATGGCAGAGCTTATCAGGATGTGGGCAAACCAGGAGGACAAGAGCGTAAATATACTCTGTTACAGGGCAGGCTATTCGCCCGAACTGCGGCGTGATATAGAAAAGCAGCTAAAAACAGGTGAAATAAAAGGTGTTGTTTCCACAAACGCGCTTGAGCTCGGCATAGACATAGGCCAGCTTGATATAATCATAATATCCGGTTACCCCGGCAGCATTACGTCCTTCTGGCAGCAGGCAGGCAGGTCAGGCAGAAAAATGCATGAATCCGGTATTTTCTTTTTGCCTTTTGAGGACGCGCTTGAAAAATATCTGCTGCGCCATTCTGAAATACTTTTAAACATGCATTTTGAGAACGCCATAATATCCCTTGAAAACCCGAATATCCTGATAGGCCACATACTCTGCGCCCTGACCGAAGCACCGTCAAAGACAAAGGAAATCTTTGAAGGCATAGATACGGATAAACTAATCGACACCCTTGTTGAGCAGAAGGTCGTAAGCGAAACTCCCCGCGGATATATATATTCCGGCGGCTCCAGGCCGCAGGACGTGGTGTCGCTCGACAACATCGGCAGCAGCGACATAAAAATTAAGGTGGACAATAAAATTCTTGAGACCATATCAATGGAACGCGCTTTCAGCGAAGCGCATGAAGGCGCAATGTATTTGCATAACGGCGAGACCTATGTGATAAAGGAATTAAATATTGAGGAAGGCATCGCCAAAGCCGCAAAAGAGGATGTGGAGCATTATACTGACTCCCTGAAAGACGAGGAAGTCAAAATACTCGAGACAAAAAAATCAAAAGATTTCAAAAACTTCAAGCTGAATTTCGGCAGTGTTTCAGTGACCGAGATATACAAGGCATACAGGATAAAAAAAGGCGGCAAAGTACTGTCGCAGGAAGATTTGCGCCTGCCTCCGCTGACTTTTACCACCGAGGCATTATGGATGGAACTGGATGGCTCGATAGAAAGCAAAATAAAAAATGCATTGTTTGATTTTGACGGCGCGATACACGCGACCGAGCACTCCCTGATAGCGCTCTCCCCTCTTTTTGCCATGTGCGACAGGAACGACATAGGCGGCAGGTCATACCCTTCATACCCGGATAATGGTTCTTCAATGATATTTATTTACGACGCCTACGAAGGCGGCATAGGCATAGCCGAAAAGCTGTATGATATTTTCCCGGCCCTTGCCTCGAATACTTATGACATGGTCAAGACCTGCGGATGCGAATCCGGCTGCCCTTCCTGCGTGTATTCTCCCAAATGCGGCAATAACAACAACCCGATAGATAAACTCGGCGCGATTTTGATGCTGGAGGAACTGCTATGATAGCGTTTGTTTTGTTGCGCCGTCAACAGGCGATAACAAAACATTACGCTATCTTGTACCCGCTCCAGTCCTGAGCTTGCGAAAGACAAGCGGTACTAAATATAATTCCCCCTTTAACAAGGGGGCAAAGGGGGTTTGCTTTAATCTCCTGAAGTAGCGGAGCGCTTGAGCTCCATTTCGATTGCTGTCTTCATTGAAAATTGACAATTCTTAATTGATAATTACTGCGACCACCACACGTCGCTATAATAAGTGCCGTTTTTTACCTTAAATTATAATCCCCCGCCGGCGCAGGGCACCCAGTGTGAATCTATGAGCGTCCCGGAAGAACCTATAGTTATGGCGTGCGTGGAACCCAGCGTCGCGGAAAAAGTGCACCACTTGATATAATTACCTGAATAGCCGTTGACATATACGTCATATAAATTCGTTGCGGGTATTATGACACTTACATTTGCCGAAGTGCCTGCTGTTATCGAACAGCTCTGCGAATAACTGCTTGAATCTGAATTGCGTATCAATTGCACGGAAATTGCTGTTTTGGTGCCCGTATCGTTGTTTGTGACGCTGAATTTGACGTAATTGGGGGTTTGGGTGGGTGCCGGCCCTGATGATGTGGGTGACTTTTTGCTGCAACCGATGTTAAACAGGCCCAAAACAATAAAACAACAAACAACAAAAAAAACTGCAGTAACTTTTTTCATTTTAAAGCCTCCCTTGATTTCGTTTACTTTGCCAAGCCGTCAACAGGCGCAGGCAAAGTATTACGAAATCATGTACCCGCTCAAGTCCGGGCTTCACAAGGACAAGCGGTATTGTTTAATTTACTATTTAAAACCCTTACGGGTGGAATACTTCGATTCTGTTATTACCCTGGTCAGCTACATACACATTTCCGCTGCTGTCCACTGCTATAAGTTCAGGAGAAGAAAATTGCCCGATTCCGCTTCCGGTGCTTCCCCATTGTGATATGTATGTCCCGGTACTGCTGAATTTTTGGACATTGTTATTGACTTCATCTACAACATACACGTTACCGTTGCTGTCCACTGCCACTCCCTGAGCATATTCAAATTGCCCGTTGCCGGTTCCTTTGCTGCCCCATTGCGTTAAGTATATCCCAGTATTGCTGAATACCTGTATCCTGTAATTACCATAGTCTACGACATACACATTTCCGCTGCTGTCTAATGCTATTCCTTCGGGACTGTTAAACTGCCCGTTGCCGCTCCCTGAACTGCCAAATTGTGCCATATATGTACCTGTGCTGCTAAATTCCTGGACCCTGTTATTATTCTCGTCTGTTACATAGACGTTGCCGTTGCTGTCCATCGCCACTCCACTTGTATAGCCGAACTCCCCATTTCCGTTTCCGGCATTCCCCCATGCAGTTATATATGTGCCTGTGCTGCTGAATTCCTGGATTTTGCTATGCCCCCAATCTGCGACATATACACCATTATTGTTTACTGCTATTCCAAAAGGAAAATAAAACTGCCCGATCCCGCTTCCATTGCCGCCCCATTGTGTTATATATGCCCCTGCATTGCTGAATTTTTCAACCCTGTAATTGCACCTATCGGTAACATATACATTTCCGCTGCTGTCCACTGCTACTCCGCTTGGGCAGTTAAACTGTCCGTTGCCGGTTCCATAACTGCCCCATTCCCTCACAAACATCGCGGACATAGTTGCTGTTGCGTTGGGTGTCGGCGCCGTTGCTGTAGAAGTAGTTGTCATTGTGCTTGTCATTAACGCCGTTGTCACTGTCTGCTGAGCCGTGATTGTCCATGTCTCATTTGCCGTAATTGTTGCGGTTAAAGTATTAGTGATTGTTACGGTGAATGTATTTGTCATAGTATGCTGTGCCTGCGCAGTGGCTGTTTGTTGCGCCGCTATTGTCTGCGTCTCGTTTACCGTATTTGTTTCGGTGAAAGTACTTGTCGCTGTTATAGTGAATGTATTGGTTAAGGTATGTTGAACCTGTGCTGTTTCTGTCTGCTGCGCCTGGGCTGTTTGTGTTTGTTGTGCCTGAGCAGTAGCTGTCTGCTGCGCCTGTGATGTGGCCGTCGCCTGTGCGCTCGGCCCTGCTGTCTGCAAATACGCGGCTGTGGCAGTTGCCGCCGCGATTTGTGTCTGCGTGGCAATTACTGCCGCAGTCGCTGTCGCCTGCGCACTCGGCCCGGCTGTCTGCAATGCTATGGCTGTCTGCGTTATCTGCGCGACTGCCGTGGCAGTGGCATTGCCTGCCTGGTTTGGTACGGTCGGGGATGCCAGTTTCCTCGCGCATGCGTAAAAGATAATTCCAATAACAAGCAGCAATAACAGAATTTTTTTCATTTTCGCCTCACATTTTTACGGATGGAATACTTCGATTCTGGCATTATTACTGTCTGCAACATAAACGTTTCCGCTGCTGTCTACTGCCACTCCCCATGGGCAATTAAGCTGTCCATTGCCGCTTCCCAAACTACCCCATTGTGTTATATACGTCCCTGTACCGCTGAATTTTTCGATTCTGTCATTATTATAATCTGAAACATACACGTTACCGCTGCTGTCTACTGCTACTCCCACAGGATAATTAAACTGCCCATTACCGGCTCCTGCGCTGCCCCATTGTGTTATATATGTTCCTGTGCTGCTGAATTCCTGTATGTTATTATTATCACCGTCTGAAACATAAATGTTGCCATTGATGCTTACTGCTATTGCGGTGGGCTGAAGAAATTGCCCATTGCCTCTTCCATTAGTTCCCCATTGTGATATATATGTGCCCGTACTGCTGAATTTCTGGATATTGTCAGTAAACGAGTCCGCAACATATACGTTGTCACTGCTGTCTACAGCTATTCCTTTAGGCTCATAAAACTGCCCATTGCCGATTCCAAAACTACCCCATTGTGTTATATACGTCCCTGTACCGCTGAATTTTTCGATTCTGTAATTATCATAATCTGCAACATATACGTTCCCGCTGCTGTCTACTGCCACTCCCCATGGCCAATTAAACTGCCCATTACCGGTTCCTGCGCTGCCCCATTGTGTTATATATGTGCCTGTACTGCTGAATTCTTGGACCCTGTTATTAATATAATCTGTAATATATACTCCATTACTGTTTACTGCTATTCCGGTAGGATAAATAAACTGACCGTTGCCATTTCCGCTACTTCCCCATGCAGTTACAAACATTGCAGTCATGGTTGCTGTTTGTTGCGCAGCCTGGGCTGTCGCTGTTTGTTGAGCCTGTACAGTTGCTGTCTGTTGCGTCTGCACCGTGGCTGTCATATTAGGCGTATTTGTGGATGTTGGCGTTGCTGTTATAGTAGTTGTAATTGTTGAAGTATGTTGCGCTTGGGCAGTGGCTGTTTGCTGCGACTGAGAAGTTGCTGTTTGTTGTGCCTGCGCTGTTGCTGTTTGCTGCGCCTGGGCAGTTGATGTCTGTTGTGCTTGGGCTGTTGCTGTCTGCTGCGCCTGCGCAGTGGCTGTTGCCTGCGCAGACGGCCCGGCTGTCTGCAGATACGCAGCTGTGGATGTCGCCACCGCTTGCTGCGTAGCAGTAACCTGAGCCTGTGCGGTCGCCGTTGCCTGTGCGCTCGGTCCGGCTGTCTGCAAAGCTATGGCTGTCTGGGTTATTTGCGCGACTGCCGTTGCAGTGGCGTTGCCTGACTGGTTTGGCATGGTCGGGTTTTTTAATTTCCTCGCGCATGCGTATAGGATAACTCCTAAAACTAGCGTCAATAATAAAATTTTTTTCATATTTATACTCCTTTTTAATAATTTTCAATACCTCTTGTCTTTAGCAAGCTAAAGACTTGAACGGGTACTTGATAGCGTAATATTTTGTTATCGCCTTCGGCTCAACAAAATAAACGCTATAAGTTTTCAGTTTTCAATTATCAATGAAAAACCAACCTTAATTAATAATTATTTTATAAGTTACCACGACCTGACGATTTTGCGGGTCAATTCCGGCCGTCACAGGAAATGCGGCGTGGATGAAAAGCATGTCCGCCAGGGTATATACCACCGCAACGCCTGTAATAGCGCCGAATATTTCATAAGTAGTAAACTTATTTTCGGTTGAAGTTTTTATGCTCATAAGCGAATTATAATTATCCATCGTGGTATTATCAATCTGCGCATAGGTGTTGTTATAACTATTCACCGCGTTATTATAATTCATGTAATTGGATATTGAAAAGCCGGCCAATACGACATCTGCTCCCAGCACTACCCATTTAAAAGGCGAATCGTTTGGCTTGCCCGCAGCCGTGGACATTGCCGCAGGCGGCATTGTAATTTCCTGTGTTTCAGCCTGCGCGCCGCTTGTTGCCTTAATGTTGTCAATCTGCGACTTTAGACTATCGTCACCCGTAAGCTTATATGCTTTATTAAGATATTGAAGGGCTTTGGCAGGGTTATTTAAAGACATATACGTATAGCCGCCGTAAGTAAGCGCGTCTGTGTTCTTGGGGTTGATTTTTAACACGGTATCATAGGCAGACGCAGCTTTGCTGTAATTCTGATTTTGATAGCATTTATTGGCGTAATCCAACCATTGCTGTTCGAGGGATTTTGATGATATTAAGAATGGGACAAATATAAGCGGGATTAACATCAGCGCGGTTTTTTTCATCCCTTTTGTCCTCCTTGCTTTGTTGTTGTTTGCTTAACTCTTAAACACAATTATACAGCATTAAAGCTGCTTTTACAAGGTTATTTCGGGAATTGTGTTGTTGGATATGCGCTTTATCGTACAGACGGCCCTGCGGGTCGTCTGTACATTAACCGCCCTAAATCCCCTTGTTTTCTCCATTCGTAGAGAGGCGGCTTGCCATGAACCGAAATGATACATGGCTTGCGGCCTCTCGTTTTTACTGTTAATGGGATTTCTGTAATTCCGTTTGTTTTGCCGGCTAATATTACCTTTTATTGATAATACGCGCTATAATAACCGTATTGTTTTTTTCACGCTCAAAATATATAGCCGTTGAATGAATTACACAACAAAAAAAATCAGCCTTTACTCTATAAGTATCTTCATATTCGTCCATTGGCCTGTTTCGCCTGCTTAATTCGTCATAAATAAACTCATGAACCTGCTTTTTTAACTGGTTATGCAGGGCCGCCAAATCCAGCCCTGCCTGGTCTGTTATCATTACAAGATTCATTGCAGACATTAAACTTTTAGCCCTATCTTTTTCGCAAAATCGGAATAGCCGGTTGCGGTTTTTTTGCCGTGTTTGATATATTCCTCATAAATCATCAGGTCTTCTTTCATGGTTTCACGCTCAATTTCATGGGTTATGGCGTTTCCTAAAAACGCGTATATCTTAATTCCGTGCTTTTCGCAGAAATCACGCATTAAATCCCTTTTGTCGTCCTCAATCTTCGCTGCAAATGGAACTACTTTAGGCATTTTTAATCACCTCCTGGATTGTGGAGCCCCCCGCCTTTACAGGCGGAGCGCCTTTAAAAATTCTCACATGCTCCCTCCCCGGAGCGCTATCAATCCCGCCTCAACAACAGGCAGGGTTTTTCGCGGAGCGGGATGAATTTCTTTCTTAATATAATAATTGTATCATAAATAATTTTATTATCAAGAACTAAAGTAATACTTTAGTATCATTTTTACCCGGACAGCATTGGCCGCGGCGAAACATGGTCAAAACCTGCGAATGCGAATCCGGCTGCCCCTCCTGCGTCTACTCCCCCAAATGCGGCAACAATAACAACCCGATAGATAAACTTGGTGCGATTTTGATGCTGGAGGAACTAACATGATAGCGTTTATTTTGTTTAGTCGAAAACGACGACAAAATATTACGCTATCATGTACCCGCTCAAGTCCGGGCTTCACCCGGACAAGCGGTATTGTTTAATTTATTATTTAAAGCCATCATGGGTGGAATTTTTCAATTCTGGTATTACCATCATCCGAAACATATACGTTCCCGCTTCCATCCACTGCTATTCCATCAGGCCCATTAAACTGCCCGTTACCGCTTCCTGCACTTCCCCATTGTGTTATATATGTCCCACTGTCGCTGAATTCCTGAATTCTGCTATTTAAAGTATCTGCAACATACACGTCTCCGCTGCTGTCCGCTGCTATACCCCAAAGATCATAAAACTGCCCGTTGCCAGTCCCCTGACTTCCCCATTGCGTTATATAACACGGCGGCGAATCAGCCATGGCATGGGAATTTATTATGAAGATAATAAGGATTATGAATATTGGGCTTAAAAATTTTTTCAATTGCCGCCTCAGATTCAAATAATTTTTAATTTTCAATTCTCAATGTTGTCAATTAACTGCTTTTAATTGAAAATTGAAAACTTTTAACTCATAGCGTTTGTTTTGTCAAGCCGAAGGCGCTGGCAAAACATTACGCTATGAAGTACCCGTTCAAGTCTTGAGCTTGCTAAAGACAAGCGGTATTGGTAATTTATTTCACTACCGCCATCTTTCCCCAAGCTTTTTTCTTGTCCTTGCCGTCCGCTGCCTCTATCCTGTAAATATATATTCCGTTTGCCACTGCCCTGCCAGATTTATTATTTCTGTCCCAGTATATGCTGTTCATACCCGGCTCGCCCTGCTGCGTTATTTCCCTCACAACCTCGCCGCTTATTGTGTATATCTTTACATTTATTTCTGCCGCGTCGCATAACTGATAAATTATATTTGTGCCGTTTGAAAATGGGTTCGGCGAATTTTTATATAAAGTCAGGCAAAGCGGTATTACCGGCGTAGGCGTTACTGTTATTGTGCATGTTATGCTTGGCGTGGGTGTTGGTGTTTTTGTATTTATATTTGGCGTAGGGCTTATGGTCAAAGTCCACGTCGGGCTGACTGTGGCTGTTGGAGTCGGCATAATACCCAGGCAATATGCAGGCGGCAAAGAGAACAGGCCAACCTGGTTGCCGCTGCAGGCATAAACGTGAAGGTTTGACGGGTCTATATTAATGGCAATGCCGCTGCCGCTGTTTAACGGATAGCACTTGTAAAGGAATGTCCATGGAGTTGTGGATTCGTCGAAAACATTCCATCCCCCGCTCTCGTCTGCCACGTGCACGCGCGTAGAGCCGGGTTCATAGAACATGTAGGTGGGCCTGAACCCGGGCGAAGAATAAACCGTGGCGTCATAGGAGTAATGCACGCCGTCCGTGGTCGTCCAGCGCACTATGCGGTTGTTCCAGTCATCCGCCACGTAAACTGTATTGCCCTGCGCCAACACGCCAAAAGGATTATCAAACTGGTTGGTCCCTGACCCTGTAACCCCTGTTGTCCCGAAAGAGGCCACCTGGGTAAAAGTATTGACCGGATTCTCGTGGTACCGCCGCACCGTGGCCCGGTCAGTCACATAAACATCACCGCCATTGTCCACGCAAAGTGCCAGCCCGCCCCACAGGTCGCCGCCAAAGGAAGCCATTACAGCGCCTGTTGTGCTGTTCATTTTCAGTATGCTGCTCCCGTTTATGCAGGCCGCGTACAACGCGCTGTTATCCGGGCTTAATCCAAGCGCAAGCGGGTTAGGAAGGCCGTAAGGTGTTCCGGTAAATGCCGCGACCCATGCTCCGGTAGCGGCATTGAACTGGTTAATGCGGTTATTGCCAAAATCAGAAACGTAAAGATAGCCATTTCCTGCAGCAGGCCCGCTGGCGCCGTTGAACTGGCCGTTGCCCGTTCCTGCGCCGTTCCCGTAGGTTTGCACCGGGTTAAAGCAAGTGCAGGGTATGGGAACGGGCGTGGGCACTGTGCCGGGAAACGGGCTCCAGTAAATAAGTACACGCGACCTGTCAGGGTCGGTCATGAAAAGGTTGCCGTTGCTGTCAAAAACCTCGGAGTAAGCGCCCATGGACTGGAAATCATTCATGTAAGCCGAAGGCACGTCAAACTGGGTTAAAGGGTTATAAAAACCAACCGGCCAGCGCGAACCGACATAACCCATGGTACCAACAGTCATCACCATGTCGTCGCTGCGGAAAGCAGGCTGCCATGGCCCGCACGGGCTCAGGCTCTGGAGGCTAAAGGGGTAACATCCCACAGGCCCAAAATTCCCGTTCTTTGCATAGACATGGGAAGCCGCTACATTAAAAATGCAGTTAGCCGTTGTGTTTTGCACCGAAGCCGCGCTGTACTCCAGGAGCCTGGCGTTCCCGTTTGACTCCAGGGAAAAATCCGAAACATATATATTCCCGTGGTGATCCATGGTTACGGCGCCCGGAAGATTCAGGGTATAGGCGCTCTCCACCCCTCCCTGATTTATGGCATTGGAAACAGCATCAGGTTGCCCCAGGATGATGTCCACCTGCGGGCTTGTAAGCGGGTTCCGGATACGGATAACACGGTTGTTCATGGTGTCGGCAAGCCAGAGATATTGCCCTGTTGGGTCCACCGCAATACCTTGCGCACTCCATGTTAAAGAGCCTCCCCCAAGCACTGGAACCGACGAGTTAATGACCGCCGACCCGGTTTGCCATGATACCAGCGGCAGGTTGTAAGTCTCCACCCAGACACCACCGCCGTTTGCATGTAATGTCCAGAGATGCGGCTGGGGCGACGCAGAGTCCGTGCAAATACGGCCGAACCAGTCTCCGGCGAAATAAAGATACGTGGATGGAGTCGTGGCTGCAAAGCCGTCCGCGGCTTTACCGTTGGTCAATCCCAGAGAAGGTTGGTTCGTGTAGTCCAGGTTCCAGTACATCAGCCTGTGGCCGTCTGCGGCGATGAGCTGCGTAATTCCCGAACCCGAGCCGATCGCCAGTCCCAGGGCGCCTACAGTATAGTTCGACACATGGTTGCTCATGCCTCCCGCACCCGGGTTTTGTTGCGGTTTGAATACATCCACATCCGGCGCATGCGCCTCGCCCGCGTTTGGAAGATTGACAGTATAAATCCCGCCTGAATAATTCAGTCCCGGTATGGGAGCCGGATAGCGCAGTACGTCTATCATGGGGTCCATGAAGCTCACGAAAACATTTCCTGCCGAATCCACTCCTATACCGCCCCAGTTGTCATGAAAATATTCCGGGCACTGGGAGCAAAGCGTACTGCTGGGCGGAGATGTGTAATTGGTGAAATCCGGGCCGTCCGCGCTGGTTGGGTCAACTGCTGCTCCGCTGCCCGGATAAAGCTGGTAACGCAGCAAAAGTTTTAAAGGTGTGGCAGTTGGAGGCGTGGTTGAGAAATCTATATTGTATTCTATGACCTGGGTGTTCAACGAATCAGCCACCCATAAATTGCCTGAAGGGTCAAACTCAAGACCTGTCGGCCGGTTCAGGCCAAAGGTAATGACACCATCGGGAATTTGGCCGTTATTGTATTGAGGCACCCCATTAACTATAGAAACCGGCTTAAAAATAAGTACCCGGCCGCCCTCAATCCTTGTCCCTGTCGGCGGCGGATCGTCTGACACAAAAACATTGCCGTTTGGGTCTACCCTTATTGAACCCGGGTAGTAAAAATGTGACAAGTCCTGGTCGTCCGTAGCCGGCACCCCGGTCTGGCCCAAAATCAGGTCTGCGGTCGTTGAGGGTAAGCCCGGGTTTGGAGCATTGGGGTTTGGGAACCTCAAAACCCGCAAATTTCCCGTATCAGTCACCCAAAGGTTCCCCACGCTGTCTATGGCCACGCCGGCATTCAAAATACCGCGCTGGTTCATAAAAGATAATGTACTGTTTGCAGGCGCCCCTCCCTGGTTTGGCCTGTAACTTGTGAAGTCAGGCTGGCCCCAGACGTATGAGGCTGCTTCGTTGGTGTAGGTCGGTGCATTATATCGCAGGATACGGTTGTTATAATAATCAGGCACATAAAGGTTTCCCTGGTAATCCACTGCCAACGTGGCGTTCGAGCCTGATTCTCCCGGCGAGACCACTCGCGGGTCCAAAGGCACAGGCTTGAAGCCGTGGGATTCGGGAGCGGGTCTGTGCTGGAAAGATAAGCTCCAAATGGGAAACCCGGGAAGTTCTGAAGCTGGCAGTCCCCGTTGGCGTAAGCGTGGTTGAAGTCTGCCTGTCCCAGGACAATGTCCGCGCCAAAACCCTGAGCCGCGTTCAGGTTGGGCGTGAAGTTATTGATGTTGCTGAAACATAAAATCCTGTTGTTGCCTGAATCGTACACGTATAACCTCTGCGGATTGGAGACACGGTCCACAAACACGCCGCCGGGCCTGTTCAGGCGCATGTTGTCCACGTAAAAGCTGTTCATGGCAGCAAAATCATACTGACCCAGCACTACATCTGCCCAGAGGTCGCCTGCCACGCCCCGTACAGGCGCAGGAAAAATATTGCCGCAGAAATAAAAAGGCAAAATTATTAAATACAGGAGGAATAAAAAAATTTTATAAGCTTCGCGTTTTCTCAGAATACGGCCTCCTTCTATATAATATATTAATTCCATGTTTGATAATATACTTGTTTTGACAACAAATATCGGAAAAAGTTCCATTAAAGCTCAGCCCTATCCCTCAATGGGATTTGAATTATTTTATATGCTGGTGCCGGGCGTCATGCTTCCAGTCAGGCGGGTTGCCCCTGAGATAAGAAATAAATGCCCCCAAAACGCTTATCACAAATGATACTGTAAATAGTATTCTCAGCCCTGAAATAAATTCCTTCACGGCAATGCCTTTTGACCCGACTTGAGTTCCTGTAAATAAGTCCGGAAAATGCTTCGGGCGTAAGGCACGAGGTAATGACAGCCATGGAAAGCGCCATGCTGATTACCATGCCCACATTATTTATCATTGTCCTGACGCCGCCTGCGATCCCCCTTCTTTCCACAGGCACGGCTTCCATGATTGACTTGTTGTTGGGCGGAAAGAACATGCCCGAGCCTGTGCCTATAACTATCATCGCATAACGTCAATTGCAAATAGGATGTTTCAGGCTTTATCCCGACAAGGCCTAAAAATCCCATGAGCGCATACAAGCAGGCCTATTGAGCTTAGCATCCTGGCGCCTATCCTGTCTGCCAGCCATCCGCTGACAGGGGCTATTATCACTTGCGGAAGGACAAAAGGTATCAGCATGACAGCTGCCTGGATAGGGTCAATCGCTTTTATTCCCTGAAAGTAAAATATCAGAAGAAATGTCACTGCGCCCGCGGGCAATGCCGTTCATGAGATTGGAGCCGTAAGCAAAGCCCAGCAGCCTCGACTCAAAAAGCCTCATGTCAAGCATGGGTTGGTCTGAATTAAATTCGATATAAATGAAAAGCGGCAGCAGCACAACAGCCGCGGCCAGCATGATATACTGCCCCGGCTTGTTCCAGCCGTAAAGCCCGCCGAAAGTCAGATAAAGCAGCAGGCAAAGCATTCCCATGGTGAAAATAATGGTTCCCAGCCAGTCAAATGTTTGTTTTTCCGGCAGTATGTCGAGTTCCTTAAGCTGCATTAGCGCCCATATCGTGCCGAAAATACCAAAAGGCACGTTTATATAAAATATCGACCGCCAGCCCATGCTTATCAGTAAACCGCCGAGAATCGGGCCGATAACTCCGCCCACGCTTATTATCATGCCGTTAATTCCCATTGCCATGCCGAGTTCTTTCCTGGGGAAAGCGTCTGTAACTATTGGCACGCTGTTCGCTGCCAGCAAAGCACCGCCAATTGCCTGGACCATCCTGTATAAAAGCAGGTCTATTCCCGACCTCGAAAAAGCGCATAATAAGGACCCGATGGTAAATACAACGAAACCTCCGACAAAAAGTTTTTTCCTGCCTATCATGTCCGCTACCCTTCCTATTGCAGGCACCAGTATGCTTATAATGAACATATAGCCCATCATTGTCCATACAATTTCCTGGAAAGTCGCGTGTAAATCCTTCATTATAATAGGCAAAGCTACAATAAGGGTGTTCCCGCTCATGACGGAAAAAAATGCGCCCAGCGAAGTGCATGAAAGCGCTATCCATTTGTATTCAATCTTCTTCATGTATTCTCCTTGTTATGGAAAAAAATTATAAAATATATGCGCAGGGTTGTTAATTGGAAATCGGCTTCTTCAAAGAATATATGCAGTTGTAGAGAGGCGGCTTGGAGTCTGTCTCAAAACTCTTTTAAACGCCTTGCATTGCCTACACTTATCGCGTTTTTTAGCCCCTATCTTTATTATTTCTCTTCTTTTCGATTTGTGGTTCTTTTCTTGTCAGGTTGCGAACCTTAATTTAACCTTACCTTCCCTCCACAAGGCATACATTGTCTTTATGTTATGGGCGGCGCATATAAAAGACCATTGTGTTTTTACGCTTTCGATTCCTCTAACATTAAATCTTGTAAAACCAAGTACGTTTTTTATACGTCCCAATAATGGCTCAACTATTGTTTTTCTCTTTCGAAGCTGTTCTTTTCAGTTATTGACCCTAGCTTCTTCTCTGTATATTGACACTATCTCCTCATACTCATGCTTATTTGCTTCTATTATCCTTCCGGATTTTACCTTGCTGCATTCGTATTTATAAATACAATCCCTATGATCCCCGCATCGGTATATCATTGTCTCTTTTCCGTTTTTCTTCTTCCTTATACTGGTATATTCAAGCCTGCCATTTTTAGGACATACATATTCGTTTTTTTCTTTGTCGTATTTAAAATGCGCTTTGCCATACGGCCTATCGCTGTCATCCTCCGGCAAGTTAACAATTATATTCCTTTTTTCTTCTTTGGCTTTTGCCAGTTCTTCCGGTGAATAATACCCTCCATCCGCAAGCGTTACTCCTGATTTTTGTCCGGTATTCGACTCTGCTTTTTCTATCATATCATTCAGCATGTGAGCATCCGATTCCTTGTTTGTCACATTCTCTGCCACAATTATCTGTTTCTTTGCGTCCACAACAACCTGTGAGTTATATGCCTGTTGCAGTCCTTTACCTCTTGTCATCATGAACCGGCTGTCTCTATCTGTGGGGTTTTCAGTTGTTTTTCCTTCACTTTTCATACGTTCTATATGTTCTCTTATTACCTGACGCAGTTTCTCCTTTTCCTGCAATTCTTTTGGCATTCCGCACTTACTTTTGCCCTCTTCATCGTCTTGTTCGTCATTTTTCTCAATTTCCACCATTATTTTGTCTATTTCTCTGTCTAATTCTTGTATTTTTTTATTCATGTCTTTTATTGTTTTGGTCTTTTCCTTATTTACATCTGCCTGTATTTTTGTGCCGTCCACGGCTTGAATTTCAAAACCAACCAAATTGTTGTTTGTTGCCACACGCACCGTCTCCTTCAGTAAAACCCTTATCTGCTCTTTATTTCCTTTAAAAAATCTCCATAGCGTATTATGGTCGGGATGATTATTCCCGGTTATCCATATCATCCCCATTGAATCGTAAGTCATTTTTTCAACTTTTCTGCTGCTCTTTTTTCCTTCCAGTATGCCGTACATCCATGCCCCAAGTAAAAGATCTACAAAATATCCCGGTCTTCCGGTTTCTTCTTCCATTTTAAAACCCATCTCTTCAAGCGGTAATTCTTCTACGAATTCTACGACAAATCAAGCTAAATGATCTTTTGAAACCCAATCTTCTATTGCCGGTGGCAGTAGATACATTTGATTTCTATCGGCTCTTATCGTTGGCATTTGGTTTCTCCTTCGCTAAATTTTGAAACCATTATACCATTTATGTCAAAGAATTAAGAGGCTTTTGAGACAGACTCCTTGCCCCTTCTCTACAAATACTTTTACCAAATTTATTTATAATTTATGGTTTTTCTATCTTAATGCTATAAACGGGACGATTCTTCTTATCGCTTCTTTGCCTTCTTTGTCCTCTGCCGTCAGGACGCAGTAATACATTCCGCCGGCAATGTTTCCCAGCTCCCCGGCGGATAAATTTATTGCATAATGTCCTGATATATAAGCAATGGAATCAGCCGGCCATGTCTTGTCCAGAATCAGCCTGAAAGCAAAAGTGAAAACTCTCATTCTTACTGATTGCGGCGGGCGTGTTATGACCATACACACGCTAAGCGTGTCTTTCACCGGCTTTATCGGATTTGGATAAACAAGGACATTGTTTATTGAAAATTCGCTGCCTATTGTTGCAGTCGGGGTTATGGTCGGCGAACATATGGGCGTAACAGTCAGCGTAGGTGTGATTGTCGGGCTGGGGATGTAAGGAGGAATAACAAGCAGTTCCATTTCGCTCGGCAAAAGATTCACTGTAAATGACACGCCAACGGCCTGGGCCTGCCCTGCAATTGAAGCCAGGCTCGCAGGCGCCGGGTTGACATTCCCGTTTATCTGGATATCAGGCGCTTCCTGCGGCGCGCCCGAGGCGCTGGTGCCTGACGGCAGCATCACCCATGCGCTGGCCGTATAAGCAGGGTTAAACCCGGACAATGTGATTGTGGCGGGATTGCTGTTATCCGGGTCGTTGTTTACAATGAAAATGGTAAGGTCCCCGGATGAGTCCATGGCAGCGTATGCCCTCACAATGGTTTCGCTGCTTGTGCATGAAACCATATTATTTCCGAACTTACCGGTAAGCATCGGGTACACGTAATAATTCGGATATGGTGCGTCTGTGCTGGTATTGATGAATCCGAAATCCGGGCAACAACCGTTTTTCGTTGCCCACAAATTTGTTCCTATCCAGCCGTTTTTAGCGCATTCCAAGATCCACTGTGAGCAGAACATCGCGTTTATATATTCGTTGACTAAAGCAGTGGGATCAACGTTGATGTTGAATTCATCCATATAATATTTCACCTGACCGACATATGTAGTGCCCAAATATGCAGACACCATGTTGTCCATGCTGATTTTTTGGATGCCGGGCAAAGCGAGATTGGCCAGGGAGGCGTCATCGACAGCCGTCCCGGTACCTGATGGGCCCGGATAGTTATGTATGATAAGGAAATCCGGGACAACACCTGCGGCTGCCGCGGCAGTCAACACCTGCGGCGTCCAGCCGCTATAATTTGTCGCGTACGGGCATGCCACTGCCCCAATCATGATTGTGGGATCCACAGCCTTCATGGCTGTATAGTAATCGGCAAATTTCTGGCCATAGTCCGTGCCGTTCGTGTATCCCTGTTCCCAATTGCCGTAATCCTCGTTGCCTATATCCCAATATTTCGCTCGAACCGGAGCCGGCAGGGACAGGTTTGACGCCACCCATGATACAGCCAGGGCCACTGCCTGGCTATGGGTATACTGGGTGTTGCACCAGTAACCGCTGAAATTACAGATGGGATGCATGCTTCCGCCGAATTCCTGAAGAAAGGAAATGTATTCGGGCGTTGTGACTTCATAACTTGCCTTGCACTGGATATTGCTCCAGTCCAACTGGTCGGCCCATGCCCCTCCGGGCCAGCGTATGTTGCGGCTGCCTGAAACCTGCATGGCAGCCACATAAGCCGCGTCCGAGCCGCTGTTGGTATTGACCCATGGCGCCATATTGTTTCCGTAGATTTCCGGAGGAATCTTAAGCAGGATTGCGGAAGCGTCCACTGTAATGCTGATTTGGCCGTATAAAGCGGAAAAGCCGGCCAAAAAAAGCATTATTGTAAAGCTCAAAAGCGCGATTTCTAATTTTTTCATTTTTCACTCTCTTTCCAGGTTATTAATTTTTTAATCCAAAATCCCAAATTGGTTTCCATTGAAAATTGACAATTTTTAATTGATAATTGTTTTAACTACTGCGCCCACCACACGTCATTTAAACAGCCGTTGCTGCTGGACCCTGCTATCACCCACATTAGATTGTTATATACCACGCTGGTATGGTTACTCCTTGCGTTGAAAGCCGCTGCCGTTGTTGCTTCTGTCCAGCTTGCGCCGTCGCTTGAATACCAGACATCATTTAAATTAATACTGCCATTATACCCACCTATCACCCACATTTCATTGTTATATACCACGCTGGTATACCATCCCCTTGCGCTGAAAGCCGCTGCTGTAGTAGCTTGTGCCCAGTTTGCGCCGTCGCTTGAATGCCACACGTCATTTAAATAGCTGCTATTCTGCCCGCCTATCACCCACATTTCATTGTTATATACCACGCTGGTATGGCCCTGCCTTATGCTGAAAGCCGCTGCTGTCAGTGGCTGTGCCCAGTTTGCGCCGTCGCTTGAATACCATACATCATTTACATTGTACCATCCGCTGCTTGAATTGTAGCTTTCCCCGCCTATCACCCACATTTGATTGTTATATACAACGCTTGTATGGCTGTCTCTCACGCCAAAAGCAGCTGCTGTTGTGGTGCATCCCCAGTTTATCCCGTCGCTTGAATACCATACATCATTTAAAATCGCTGCTGTTACTCCACCCGCCTATCACCCACATTTCATTGTTATATACAATGCTGGTATGCCACGCCCTTGCGCTGAAAGCCGTGCCGGTTGTCGCTTTATCCAGTTTGCGCCATTGTTTGAATACCAGATGTCATTTAAACAGCCGGTGTTGTAATTATACCCGCCTATCACCCACATTTCATTTTTATATGCCACGCTGGTATGGGCCTGCCTCGGGAATAAAGCACTGCCTGTCTCATCATGCCATATACTTCCGGATAGAGGCGTGGGTGTAATCGTGGGTGTAACGGGTGTGTAAGGAGTGTTTGTCGGTGCCGGTGCCGCCGGGCTGCTTTTTCTTCGCGCATGCGGAAATAAAAAAAGCCGCCAATAATATAACTCCAAAAAATATTGCTGTTGATTTCTTCATTTATATGCCTCGGGTCTTAATTTTTAATTCTAAAACTGCTGCAATTTTTTAAAGTGTTATGATTATATCTTCTTAAAAATGCATTGTCAATAAAAAGGCAGGGCCATATAATTTATAAAATAGTGTGTAATTTTAATTTTTATTATTATCTAAAAAGAATTTTCCCTCTCCCTCGACGGGAGAGGGCGGGGTGAGGGTGAAAATTTTTATGGTTTCTCCGCACCCCTCACTCTGGCTCTCTCCCTCAAGGGGAGAGAGGTTATTTGTTTTTGAAATTACACGCAATAGTGTACACTAAAGCAGGGCTCTATTAGAGCCCGGATTATTTCAGGCCTTCTATTAGTTTTTTATATTTCTCATGAATCATTTGCCTGTCATGCTCATAAAATTCCGCCAAGCATTTCATCAAGTTCTTTTTCGCTGAAATATCCCATTGCGAGCGGAAAAAATGTTTTGTCTTCCTTGCCAATATGCCTCGGGTAAAAATCAGCGATAATCCTGAGGTTCTCCATCACTTCCCGTAGTAGCGTTCCAGCCGCCTGTCCTTTGCCTTTCATTTGCAGCCATCAGGTTTACGATGGTTTTTCTGACATAAATATGGTCGTTTATCAGGGCCTCCATTTGTGCTGCATGTTCTTTTAAAAGGCTCTTTTGTTTGAGCGCCTTGAAAAGTATATGCTCTTCCTTTCCTTCATGCGTCCTTTCTGCGTAGGTCATGAAAAAATCAACGGCTAATCGATAAATGCCGTGGGAATCTTTTTGCCTTTTTCCGCTTTTTTACTTCCGAATTTATTACAGGCACTATCTGCTCAATAAGCCTGTGCTCGCTCAGCAGCATATCCAAAGGTTTCATATTGTGCCTCCATGTTATAAAATTCTTAAATAAGTATATGTCACTCTTGATTTATTTTCAAGAAAGTAAATTTTATTTGTAGAGACACGCCATGGCGTGTCTCTACCTTGAATTATTTCCCCGATTTTATCTGCTTGAACCTGTCAAAAAGTACCGCGCCAAGAAGTATCAGCCCCCGCACCACATACTGGTAAAAAGACGGGATATTAAGCAGGTTCATTGCATTCTGCACCGTGCCCATTATAAGCACTCCCACTATGACGCCCGTCATGGTGCCTATGCCGCCGGTCAGGGATATGCCGCCGAGCACGCAGGCAGAAATCGCCTCGAGCGCAAACCCCTGCGAGGTCATCGGCTGGCCGCTTGTCATGCGCGAGGCAAGTATTATTCCCGCAAAAGCCGATACAACGCCCTGTACGCAGAATATAGCTATTTTTATCCAGTCAACGTTTATGCCTGCCAGCCTTGCTGCTTCTTCATTGCCACCGATTGCCAGCGTATTGCGGCCGAAAGCCGTGTTATTAAGTACAAAACCGAATATTATGAAACATGCTATTGTTACCCATATCGGCACAGGCAGGCCGAGAAATGCTGCGTTTCCCAGCGCGTAAAAAGCTGCCTGCTTTATGCCTACGGCCTGGCCTCCTGCAATTATGTAACCAAGCCCGCGCACTATCTGCATGGTGGCAAGCGTGGTGATAAGCGCGTTTATTTTTAATTTCGCTATTACCACGCCGTTGACAAATCCTATTAATGCGCCGGCTAAAATGCCGAAAAATATGCCGAGAAAAATACTGCCTGTAGAGTTCATGACAACCGCGGCAAGCACGCCGGCCGCTGCCACGACAGCTTCTACCGAAAGGTCAAAATGCCCCGAAGCCAGGCAGAAAAGCATGGTGCACGACACCATTCCCACCATGGAAACAGACAGGGCCAGGCCCTTCATGTTTATAAGCGTAAAAAAATTCGGGACAAAAACAGAAAGCAATATAAAAAGTATGAAAAATATGCCGAGCATGCCCGCATTTTCCCATAATGACTGCAGTTTATCTTTAATATTTACCATGTTATAGCCTTTCTTTATTGTTTTCTGCTTTTCACGCAGCACATCGCACGCCGCACTATTCCTGTTGTTCGCTTTTCACATAGCACACAGCACATACCACGCTGCACTGTCTTTAATGCCGTTTGCCTGCGGGCAAAGCCATCTGCATCACTTTTTCGCTGTCTGCCTGCTGCCTCAGCAGCCCGCCCTTTATCCTGCCCTCACACATCACCACAATCCTGTCACATACGCCGAGTATTTCGGGTAAATCGCTTGATACCATTAAAATGCCTATACCCTGCGACGCCAGCGTGTACATAAGTGAATATATCTCGCTTTTTGCGCCAACGTCAATGCCGCGCGTGGGCTCATCCAGCAGCAACACCTTTATATTTTCGGAAAGCCATCTCGCGAGTATTGCCTTTTGCTGGTTGCCGCCTGATAAATTTTGTATAAGCTGCGACAAAGACGGGGTTTTTATTGCGAGCTTTTCAATCATGGCTGACGCGTTGCTTTTTTCCCAGCTGTCGTCCAGCATGATGCCTGCGATCATGTTATTTCTCCTTGCGCTTAAATTAATGTTCTCCAGCACTGACCGGCACGGGATAATGCCTTCTTTTTTCCTATCTTCAGGGCAGTACATCATGCCGTTTTTTATTGCGTCAATCGGCTTTTTTATGTCAACCTGCTTTCCTGCAATCCGTATTGTTCCTGATTGCCGCGGAAGCGCGCCGTATATCAGTTTTAAAAGTTCTGTACGTCCTGCGCCTACGAGCCCGAATATCCCTACTATTTCGCCTGAAGCTGCTGTCAGCTCGCAAGGCGCCGATAACCCTGGGCCAGTCACATGCCTTTGCATCGAGCACCGGACCGCTGATTTTTCTCGGCGTATAGCCGTATATGTCTGATATGCTCCTGCCCACCATCTTTTCGATAATTTCCTCAGGCAGACACTCCTTTTAATGAGCCGTAGGTTATTACTTTCCGCCCGTCCCTCATCACGGTCAGCGAATCGCATATCCTGAAAACTTCGTCAAGGCGGTGCGTAACGTATATTATTATCCTGCCTTCTGCGGCCAGGCTCTTTATCATGGTAAAAAGTTTTTCTGCCTCGTTGGCCGTAAGGCTGCTCGTTGGCTCGTCAAAAGCTATTATTTTTGCGCCCCTTGTCAGCGCCTTTGCTATCTCAAGCATCTGCCTCTGCGCTATGGAAAGGTATTTGACTTTCGCGTCAGGCCTGGCTTCCTCGCCTATCTTATCCATCTGCCCCAGCGTATCGCTTAAAAGTTTATTTTTATCCAGCATCCCGTATTTTTCGGGCAAATGGCCGAGGTACAGGTTCTCGCTGACAGTCATCTCAGGTATAAGGTGAAGCTCCTGGTGTATTTTTGTTATGCCGGACAAAAAAGCGTCGGACGGCGAATTAAAAGCAACCGGTTTCCCGTTGATAAAAATCATGCCGCTGCTCTGGCCGAACACCCCGTTTAAAATATTCAGAAGCGTTGATTTTCCCGCGCCGTTTTCGCCTACTATTCCATGTATCGATCCTTCATTGACTTCAAGGGAGACATCGTCAAGCGCCTTTACGCCAGGGAAAAACTTTGAAATTGATTCAAACCTGAGATAAGCTGTTGCTGCCATTTTTAATAATCCTTTAGTGTGTTACGAATAACAATAGAAATCATGCTCCTTGCTCATAATTAGTTTGCCGCAGCGGTTTATGTAGAGTCCGGAGCGTTTGATTATAATTAATTTACAACAAATATCAGGCGATCCGATACCGGAATAAATCGCTGCGGCAACTGTTATTCAAATCTATTTTATTCCCTGCTCTTTTAGTATCTCCATATAATTATCCCTTGTTATGAGTATTCCTGTTGTCCTTGTGTCTTTGGCCGGTTCCTTGCCTGTTGTTATCCATTCATACATCATAGCGGCGGTTTTATAGCCGTGCTCCCTTGCCGAAAGCAGCATTGACCCGTAAAACCCCGTAACCTGTTTTTTTTCAAACTCAGTTACAGCTTCGGTCCCGTTTATACCGACCCCTATCGTGTTTTTTTCGTTGAACCCGTGGTTTTCCATTGCCCTTATCGCGCCAAGCACTGCGTTGTCGTTCATGCCGCATACAAGCCAGTTTTTTACTTCAGGATGCTGTGTTAAAAGCACGTTGACCGCGTCGAACGCGCCCGGTATATCCGATGTCTTTTGCGGAGCCTTGTATATTTTATTTTTCGGGAACCCCGAACTTACCAGTCCCTGTATAGCCCCGTCTGTCCTTTCGCGGGCAGTGTCGAGCTCCTCAAATGTCACTACGCAGACTGCGGTATCCGCAGCCTGCCAGTTTCTCTTTTTCATTTCGTCGAACAATGTTGTGCCGACATTCTCTCCTATTTTGCTTGCCGATATGCCAAGGTAAACAACGTCTTGCATTGGCTTGCCGTCCGGCCCCAGGAATCTGTCGTCAACCGCAATAAACTTCAGATTATTTTTATTTGCTGCCGCGACAATTGCCGGCCCGAGCCTCACGTCCGGCGTACAAATAATAAATCCCTTTGCTCCGTTCGCCGCAAGGTTGTCTATCGCAGCAAGCACTTTTTCGCCGTCTGTTGCCCCTATTTTAATAACATCAAACCCCAGTTCCTTTCCTGCCTTGTCCGCGAACTTCCATTCATACTGGAACCAGGGCTCTTCAGGCTGTTTTACAATAAAGCCTATTTTTAATTTCTTTGACCCTGCGTTATTATTGCACGCAGTCATGGTAAAAATTACGCTCAGCCCGAATACAAACAAAATAAGTACTGCAACTCCGAACAATTTCCTTGATTTCATAATCACACCTCCGTCTAATTCGTCTTAACTTTTGCCGTGGCTGTCTTCAGCCCCTTTGATGATGCCGTAATCTTTATATCCCCCGGTGTTTCATTTGAACGGATAATTGCGAGGCACATGCCGTGGAAAGCCCTGCACTCTTTGGCGTTAAAAAACGCGTGGTTTATGGAATTCCCGTTGCCTGTCGCTGCAAGTATTCCGTTGCCGCTGACCTTGAATTTTATATTGTTATCCGCGTCCGGGCATACCACGCCTTTGCTGTCAGTCACCCTGACCGTTATATAAGCCAAATCATCGCCGTCCGCTGATATTTCAGGCCTGTCGATTGCAAGTGTTATATTTTCAGGTTTGCCTGCAGTCCTGACATCCTGCCTGCATATTTCCTTGCCCTGTTTTTTTGCCACTGCCGTGATTTTACCCGGGGTATATGGCACCTGCCATTCAACGTGCAGTTGGCGCGTGTCTGCCATATTTTTCTCGCCAAGCGATTTGCCGTT
Organism: uncultured bacterium; assembly: GCA_963845185.1. Lineage (GTDB taxonomy): Bacteria > Oederibacteriota > PGYV01 > PGYV01 > CAWJRG01 > CAWJRG01. The sequence goes on from CAWJRG010000005.1 coordinate 50,942, forward strand.
CAAGAAAAGCTCAACAGAATCGCAGTTGCTGTAAACCCAGACCGGTATTTGCTTTCCCTCGTAACCTTTCCAGTTCCAGTGGGGAAGGACATGCACCATTGGCGTATCTGTCCACTGGCTCTGGTAAATATAATAACGGTCCTTGGGGAATCCGCATAAATCCGTAATGCCGAAATATGAAATGCATGACGGCCAGTCATACGGCGTGGGCTCTCCTATGTAATCAAAGCCTGTCCAGACAAATTCGCCCGCCACCCAGGGTGAATCTTTTAAAGCCCTTAAAGAATCCTCTGCATTGTTTCCCCATCCGGGTTGGCACACATCGTATGAAGAACATTGCGAGTTTAGCCGCGGCTCGATGACAGGTTCTCCCTGCTCCAGCACAAGGTTATATTCCCCCCTGGTGCTTACCGCCGAAGCTGTTTCAGAGGCGATAAGTTTCCTCATTCCCTTATATTTTTTATAGGCATATATGTTGTAATTTATGCCTACCACATCAAGCTGGCCTGTTATTATGCTGTCCGGACCGTTGCATGCCGCTGTAACAAGCCTTGACGGGTCTTCCCTGTGGCAAATATCAACGAGCTTTCCGGCTATGCTGGAAGCCGCGTCTTTGTCGCTTGACCATTGCTCAAGAACCTCGTTTCCTATGCTCCACATTATTATGCAGGCATGATTCCTGTCGCGGTGCAGCATGCTTACAAGGTCGCTTTCGCTCCAGTCGTCAAAAAACCTGCCGTACCCGTATTGTGTCTTGCTTTCTTTCCATTCGTCAAATGCCTCGTCCATTACAAGCATGCCCATGCGGTCGCATATTTCTAGGAGCTCAGGCGCTGGCGGGTTATGGCTCGTGCGTATCGCGTTGCATCCCATGGCCTTCATTATCTCAAGCTCCCGCTCTATTGCCCTTTTATGCACTGCTGTGCCGAGGTATCCCTCGTCATGGTGCAGGCACACTCCTTTTATTGCCACATGCTTTTTATTCAGGAAAAATCCTTCATCCTCGGTGAATTCTACTGAACGTATGCCGAATGTCGTCACGTAAGCGTCCTTTGCTTTATTATTGACAAGTACCATGGAAAGAGCCGTATATAAATCCGGCGAATCAGGCGACCACAGCATTGGTCTTGCAATTTTCATCTCCTGACCTATTTCCTTTTCGCTTTTAGCGCTGATTTTCTCCGTTGAATCGGCTGTTGCGCATACGCTGTTGTTTTTGTCTATGATTATAGTCTGAAGCGTGATTTCCGTCTCTGAATCGCCGCTGTTTTCTATGCTTGTTTTCATATTGATTTTTGCTTCCGAATCCAATATTTCCGGCGTTGTTATATATGTGCCCCATTTTGCTATATGCACCGGGTTTACAGCCACTAGCCTTACATGCCTGTATATGCCTGCGCCCGAATACCACCTGGTACAAGGCTGTTCTACGTTCACGCGCACCGCTATCAGGTTCTCCCCGTTTCCGTATTTTAAATACGGCGTGAGGTCATAACCGAAACTCGTGTATCCGTAAGGATGGTTTCCCATGTGAGTGCCGTTTATCCAAACGTCGCTGTCCATGTAAACGCCGTCAAACTCAATGCCGGTGATTAAATTTTTCATCGATTCCGGCAGTTTGAAATTTTTCCTGTACCAGCCTATGCCTCCCTGCAAATAGCCGTTGCCGCTGCCGCCTTCAGACCCCCTGTTAAAAGGGCCTTCTATCAATTCAAGCTGTTTATCAGCCCAGATACCCGCGTTTCCCTGCCCGTTATAAACCCTGACAGCTATGATATTTTTTTCGCCGTATTTTATCAGCTCAGGCTTGATTTTGTACTCCCTGTAATAATTCCATGCGGTCTTGTATTTTGGAGGCAACGTGCCCATGCCCCCTATAAACTCGCCGTTAAGATAACTTTCGTCCACATCGTCTATCATGCCGAGGTCTATGATTATAACTTTGCCTTTCATCGAAACAGGTATATCTATCTCCCTCCTGTACCACCCATAGTCGTTATCGCCAATGTAATTGGAGTGTTCCTGCCATGTGGCAGGCAGTTGTACTTTTTGCCAGCCGCTGTCATCATAATCAGGAGCCTTCCAATTCATGTCGTCGCCTTCTTTAAACTTCCATTCTCCGCGGACTATTGACAATTCCTGTGTTCCTGCTGTGCTTGCATTTGCTGTTGTTTTAACGCAGCCCTCTATGCCCCAGTCATGCGGCAGGTCAATATTGCGCCACGAAGAATTGTCAAAATCCGGTTTTGACGCGTTTTCCACGTCGCCTCTCTGGAATTTCCAGCCCTTGTCAAACGCTATAATTTGCCTGGAGGTGCTTTTCCCGCTTTCCGATGAAACTAAAATACTCTTATTAATAAACAAAGATAAAAACATTACCGTGATGAACAACAGTAATCCTATTTTTTTCATCAAGTCTCCCTTAGATTTCGTTTATTTTATCAAGACGTCTTAAACTGAATTAGCGTCTGCTCAAACTGCTGTTTCTGGTCAACGTTTAATTTGTCAAAATTACCCACAAGGCAGTATGCTGTAACACCTTTAAATTTAAATTTATAAACAGGGTTGCCCTGTTTGAGTTCGTCGCCAAAAACATCCACAGTGACCTCGCCTTCCACATTAGCCATTTGCAGGTCGGAATCAAACTCGTTTTTTCTTTCCGGCGGCAGCGTAATCCATTTTTTTAACGAAACGGTTAAATTTTTATTAACGCAATGTTTTAAAAAAGCCTCTCCTTTTATCATTTCAAACACCTCTTTTGGTTTTCATTCAGCATTCAACACTCAACAATCAACAATCCACATTCCGATTCCCGTTACTATATTACCGGCCCGCCGGCTATCATGTCATTGCACCTTATGCAGTCTGCCTTGTCGCAGTGCGTAATTTCCGGCTTAATCTGTATTGCCGCAGCCGCGCGTTTTAAAAAAGCTGACATTGGAAAAACCCTCCATAAGCTTTCTCCTACTTTAATCTTTTTTTCAAGAACCGACAAAACCGGCGCGAGTTTCTCAAAACCCTCGGAGCATCCGCCTATTTCAGCCTGGATAATTTTTTTATCAGGCCCGTTTGCCCAGCGTATGAACATTTTCCTGCCCGCTGTCTGCTCTGCAAGATGAATTGCAGTCATCCTGTTTAAACCCACACCCATGAGCAGTATAAATCCGTTGAATAACGCGAGCTCACGCAAAGGCGCGTAAACATCCATGGGTTGCTGCTCTTTTACCAGTTCCTGCGCATAGGGACCAATTGCCGCAAATGAATCAAGCGGGTGTTTCCCTCTTACCCTTTCTTTCATCCTGATAATTTCAGCAGGTATCGAGCCCATATCCCTGTTTATTTCCCTACTTTCCAGTGAATAAACCATATCTTTTTCTTTAGGGTCAATCCACCACACTTTACTGTAATCTATGCCGTTTTGTTTTATCCTTTCATTTTCCGGGGGCATAACCTGGTAAATATCCGAAAAAGCCGGAACCAGCATCGTGCATTTTTCTTTTAAAAAAGCCTTGATTATGGTTTTGGCGCCCCCGTCAACCTCGCCGAATGACTTCAAAGACGAATGCACGCACATCGCCTTGCCGGATAAATTCAATTCTTTAATGGCTTTTATTATATCCTTTTCTTTGACCGGCATCCTGTTATGCCTGTCTTCCGGCTATCACTTCAAGCCTTTTCATTTCAAGCGTCAAAATACCTTTTGAATCCGCCGGGTGCTTTTCAATATATCTTTGAAGTATTTCATTTAAAAATTCCTTTTTTAATTTTTCCGGCACCCTTTGTATATAAGGCAGCCATGTTGTCCTTATCCATGCCGTCATGCCCGCTTTGTCCTGCCTCATTATCCTGGTTAAAATCTTCACGTTTTCAGGTTTCAGCCCTGCTTCTCCCAGCCATGCCCTGTATTGTTTTGCCCCGTAAAATCCCCAGGGGAACGAAAACTCCCTGAAATATTTTTTCCATTTCTTTTTCCTTATTATTTCGTTTACATTATTGACCATCATTTGCGCGTTGCCTTTGCCGCCCATCTGAATAAATATTTTCCCGTTTGGTTTTAATGCCTTTTTTATCCTTTTTAAGAGTGATCGGTGGTCAATTACCCAGTGCAGGCATGAATTTGAAAGTATAAGGTCGAATTCATTTTTAAAACTGATTCTTCGTGCGTCCTTTGTCATAAATGCAAGATTTTTATATTTTCCGCCCTTAAATTCATTTTTGGCATGACCTATCATGCTTTTCGAATTGTCAATGCCCAGGACACTGCTGTTTTTTGCTTTTTCAGCCACAATGGCAGTCAGCCTGCCGTCGCCGCAGCCTATGTCAAGCACATGCCAGCCCGGTTTCATTTTTATCTTTGCGATAAGTTCCCTGGCCCATTGCTCCTGGTATTTTGAATTCTTCTTATAGTCTTTAGCGTCCCATTTGTACATGTTTTAATTCCTATTTGTCCATTGTCGTCCTGTTTTTTCCGGCATTTTTGCTGTCATACATTAATTTATCCGCCCGGCTTACAATGCTCGCTATGTTCTCGTTGGGTTTAGCTATTGTAGCGCCTATTGAGACGGTAACTTTCAGCGGTTCTTTGTCAACAGTCACTCCGGAGCTGGCAACAAGTTCCCTTAATTTTTCAGCAACGCCGTATAAATCCTCGGTATCTATGCTTGATACTATTACTATAAATTCCTCCCCTCCCCATCTCCCGACAAAATCTTCTATCCTTACATTGGTAAGCATGGTTTTGGCAACATACTTTAATACCCTGTCCCCTGTTTCGTGGCCGTAGGTATCGTTGAATTTCTTGAAATTGTCTATGTCGACAAACAGCACGCCGAATTCGCCCCTCCAGGGATGGCGCTGCCATTCCTCAAACTTTGTAAGCAGCCTTATTTCCGTATAGCGTCTGTTGCCGACTTCGGTTAATTCGTCTATGAATGCAAGCGCCTGCAGCCTTTCTATTTTCTGGAAAGCAATAAGATTTTCAGTATTATTCCTGAATATCTCCACGGCTCCGATTACTTTTCCATGCTCATCCCTTATCGGGGTAATGCGCGTGGAAACAGGTACGCGGTAGCCGTCCTTGTGTTTCAAAAAAATCTCTTCTTTAACCATCCTGTTTTCCTTCATTGCCAGCTCAGCCGGGCATTTGCCGGACTTGCACAGGTTTTCGCCCTTTGCGTTCACATGCACAAGTATATTATCAAAGCAATGCGTTCCCATTATTTCTTCTTTTACATAACCTGTTATTTCTTCCGCTGCTTTGTTCCAGAATGTTATCTTTCTTTCCCAGTCGCAGTAATAAACGCCGTCATGCAGGTTGTCAAGCAAAGTCTTGTAAAAATCATCATCTTTTCCGTCCATTTTCTCTCCTGATATTTTCAAGCTGTTTTAATAAATGGGACTAAAATAATTACCAGTTTTCCCTGTCTTTTATTCCGAGGTTCTTTACCAATTTCGCCTTAATAAAACTGGCACCGTAAATAAAAAGCGTGATAAAACACACAACCGGGTGGTACAGCCAGGCTGTTTGCCTTTTCCTGATAAAACCCGCAATCATCTGTATTAAAAGAGGTATTATAGTTACGCAGCAAACGCTGAATAATAGTATGCCCGTCAGAGGAAATTTGCTCCACGGATAAGTCCTTTCGCTGCTTTTGTTAAAATAAAGGAAATCAAGTATGCGCCTCTGCTGTTTTTTTATGAATGATTTCAGGTTTCTTGAATATATATGCACTATGCCTGTCTTTACTTTTACGAACCTGTTAAATCCCTGTTTTACAAGCTCGTAAACAATATCAATGTCAAACATATAAGGCGCGTATTTTGTTTTTAAAAGCATGCCTTTCCTCAGGAAAGTGCCGTTTGCGCCTATTGTCGGGATATTTTTTTTATCCAGGTTAATAACGATTTTATTTTCGTCTTCTTTGCAGTCAAGCTTGAACCCGGTCCATTTGCCCGTTATATAGCTGTACTTGTCATAATTGCCTATAAAAAGGCACAGCGGGTCATTGGCCCCTGACATGGCAAAATACTTTGTCAAGGGGGTGTCTTTTTCCCTGTAAACAAAATACAGCGGCTCAGTGCCTATTATTTCGGGCATAAGCTCAAAAGGCTCGGCCATTTTTTGTATATAATCCGGACCGGGCATTATGTTATCGCTGTCAATGAACGCAAGTATGTCGCCTTTTGCCTTGTCTATCCCGACAGATTTTCCCGCTTCGCCTGTTTTTAACGGGTTCGCGTGTATGCTTATGCTGATTTTATCCTTATAGGAATTCACTATTTCAAGGGTTTTATCCTTTGAGCCCGCGTCAACTATTATGAGCTCCAGTTTTTCTTCCGGGTAATCCTGGGATATTATGGCGTCAATACATTCGCCTATCACGTTTTCCGAATTATAGGTGGGGGTTATTATTGATATATATGGCTGCATTTGTTTTTGCTCCGCAATACGCAATCCTCAGTTTCATTATTTCTTGTCCCTTTTAAAGTCCATTATATGGCCCATAGCCGCCTTGCCTGCCTTAAAAAGGAAAGTAAAATCTTCCCAGGTTCTGATTTCAGCGAACTGCCTCATTATGAATTTCGGCGTCATAAATGCACTGTAGATGTCGTCGCATATTTTCATTACGTCGGCAGGCTCCATGTCGGGAAATTTAAAAACCGGCCTTGTCATGTCGAATTTTTCCCAGTCCCCCGGAGTAAACCTCAGCCAGCTATTTTCCACTGCCTGCTTGTATAAGGGCGTGCCCGGGTAAGCGATTACAACCGTTGCCTGCAGCATGTCTGCCAGGCCCTTGTCAAGCAGCCTTTTTGCCATGTCGTATGTCCTCATAGCGTCTTCTTTTGTTTCCCACGGGTAACCTACCATTATGGTAAGGTGCACGCCGATGCCGGCATCTTTCGCTATCCTGCAGCCTTTTTCAATATCCTCAACCTTTGTGCCCTTGCACAGCCTGTCAAGCGTGTGCTGGTTCGCGGATTCAAGCCCGAACTTTAAAAGCCTGAAGCCCGCTTTTTTCATCAAAGGCGCTATCGTCTCGTTTATATAGTCGAACCTGAAATTCGCCATAAGCGATATTTTGTATTTCCTGTCCAGCACTCCCTGGCAGAATTTCTTCAGCCACTCACCCCTGGGGAATGTGCCTGTATCGTCAAAAATTTCCCTTATCCTGTAGTTCTCAATCAGCAGCCCGATTTCGTCAAGCAGGCTTTCCGGAGACCTTGTCCTGAATGTCGGAAAAAGGGTTGTCCATGAACAGAATGTGCATTTTGCCCACGGGCAGTCCCTTCCGGTCATCGTGTAAGTATATGGGCTGTATTTGAAAAATTTTTCGCCGTATAATTTCCATTTTGTGAGTTCCCTGTCTATAAAAGGAAGCGTGTTAAGGTCATGGTCAAGCTTGAACTTCCCCGTGTTTTTTACTTCTCCCGAATCCCTGTACCATATGCCCGGCTCAAGCGCTGCCTTCCCCTGTATCCATTCGGCAATGTTTAAAAGCAGGAAATCATAATCCCCGCCCGTCAGCACAAAATCAGTTTTCGAATTTTGCATTGTTTCGTCGGGCATTGCCGTCACGTGGTCGCCCATCATTACCACTTTTGCTTCCGGCAGTGCGTATTTAATGTCCTCTATTATGCACCAGTGCTGTTTGACGACCGGCGTTTTTGTTTCGATTGCTATTAAATCGGGTTTTTCCTCGATAAGCAGTTTCATGTAGTCTTCCAAAGACTTTTTTTCGGCTATGTAGTCGTTCCATATAACGTCGTAACCTTTTGACTTTAATAGCGTGGCTGCCGACGCAGGAACCATCGGATAAATAAACGACGGGTTGTGGAACCACTGAAACTGCCTGTTCTGGCCTAAAGTCGGCGTCCCCTCGCCCTGCAAAGGCGGGTAGGATATCATGATTTTCATAATTGATCTCCTTTGATAGCGTTTATTTTGTCAAGCCGAAGGCGCCGACAAAATATTACGCTATCATGTATCCGATCAAGTCCGAGGCCGCAAAGCCGAGGACAAGCGGTGCTGCTATTCTTGTTTGCTCTATTGCTGTCCAAAGAAATTCACCCTCATCCTGGCTTTCTCCCGTCAAGGGAGAAGGAAAAAACACCCCCTCTCCCCTTGCGGGAGAGGGTAGGGTGAGGGGTCTATTCTTTTATTTTGGACAAGAATGAGTCTGCTCGTCTTTTAATTTTTTAGAAAATAAGCCTTTAATAAAGTATATTCCATAATATACATGTGTCAACAGTATTCCAAGTATCACATGTGCGGAATATTTTATATTTTTAACCCTTATTCCGTCTATTAAAAGCAAAACAAGGTAAATCATGGCAGGCGCAAGCCACAAAAAACACAATATTTTACCGCAGTTGACAAAAAAGGAAAAAACAAAGCTTAAAAGATAAATCACAAAAAAAGTCGGTATGAAATAGGACAGCCTGAATGAAGTCTCGGGGAACCTTTTGACAAAATATCCCCTGTGGGTGGCGTAATTTTTCACCTGGTTTATGTGCCCTGTAAAAAAATTCCTCCTGTGGTGAAAAACTATTACGCCCGGGTCGTATACTATCCTCATTTTTAGGTCCTTTACTATTTTCAGGCATATTACCGTGTCCTCGCCCGGCCAGAAAGCCGTGTTAAAACCCCCTATTTTATTAAGTATATCCCGCCTTATTATTAAATTGCTGGATGGGTAATCGTCAACATCGCGTCTTTTTTCCGGCATATACCTGTACCTGTAACCGCCGCCGCCCAAAAAGGAAGAGTATATAAATCCACTTACTTTTTGCAGGAAAGAATCCGACTCGGGAGTTACCGCCGGCCCGCATACCGACGCGATATTTTTGTCTTCGTTGAATATTTCAATCGCCCGCTTCAGCCATGTCTTGCCCGGGAAGACGTCGTCGTCTATAAAAGCTATTATCCGCCCTGCCGCATGCTTCAGGCCTATGTCCCTTTTCGCGCCCGGGAATATGTGCCCGGTCGGGATTATTTTTATTTTAAACGCGTGCTTCTTTACGCTCTTGTCTTTTTTATCGGGTAATATGATGACTTCCAGGTCTTTCCTTTTGAAATCAATAGAGTTGATATACGAAAGCGATTCTTTTATATAATCGTTTATTTCCTTTACGGGTATTATTATGCTTACTTTTGAAGTTTTCATTGCGTCTTGTCATAATATCGCAGTATTCTCAGCCGGTAAAAAACTGCTGCGGTATCCCACATCATATTAAATATCGCCATAAAAGTTATATGGCCAAATCTGCCTTTATACTCTACGACAACCGGCGCTTCAGATATTTTAAAGCCGTTGTGATGTGCCAGCACGAGAAGCTCGAGGTCAAAAGCGTATCTTTTTATAAGTACTTTATGAAAGACCTTTTCCAGTACTTCTCTTTTAAAAAGTTTAATGCCTGTCTGGGTATCGCGGAGCGGCAGGCCGAAAAGCAGCTTAACGATAAAAAAATAACCAGCGGACATAATCCTCCTTCTCACCGGGTAATGTAAAACCGATCGAGGGTGCCTTTTTGACCCTATTACAACATCGGCATTTTCTTTATTCATGGTGCCAAACAGCACTTCGAACTGCTTCGGGTGTATATCAAGATCCCCGTCAAGAAACATAACAAGGTCGCCGCTGCTTTTCCTGAAGGCTTCTTTTAACGCTTCTCCCTTGCCCTGGTTTTTGGCCAGCTTAAATACTTTAATATGCTCCTTGTTTATCTTTGAAACTTTATCAAAGGTCATATCCCTGGAACCGTCGTCCATGACTATTATTTCATAACTTAATTTCAGCTTTTTAAAGTATTCATCGGTTTCCAGTATGTTTGCCGCTGCATGCATTTCCTCGTTGTACATCGGCATCAGAACCGATAATTTTTTAAATTCCATCATCATTCTCCGTTCTTTATTCTTTCTTATTGTAGAGACACGCCATGGAGTCTGTCTCAAAACTCTTTTAAACGCCTTGCATTGCCTACACTTATCGCGTTTTTTAGCCCCTATCTTTATTATTTCTCTTCTTTTCGATTTGTGGTTCTTTTCTTGTCAGGTTGCGAACCTTAATTTAACCTTACCTTCCCTCCACAAGGCATACATTGTCTTTATGTTATGGGCGGCGCATATAAAAGACCATTGTGTTTTTACGCTTTCGATTCCTCTAACACTAAATCTTGTAAAACCAAGTACGTTTTTTATACGTCCCAATAATGGCTCAACTATTGTTTTTCTCTTTCGAAGCTGTTCTTTCCAGTTATTGACCCTAGCTTCTTCTCTGTATATTGACACTATCTCCTCATACTCATGCTTATTTGCTTCTATTATCCTTCCGGATTTTACCTTGCTGCATTCGTATTTATAAATACAATCCCTATGATCCCCGCATCGGTATATCATTGTCTCTTTTCCGTTTTTCTTCTTCCTTATACTGGTATATTCAAGCCTGCCATTTTTAGGACATACATATTCGTTTTTTTCTTTGTCGTATTTAAAATGCGCTTTGCCATACGGCCTATCGCTGTCATCCTCCGGCAAGTTAACAATTATATTCCTTTTTTCTTCTTTGGCTTTTGCCAGTTCTTCCGGTGAATAATACCCTCCATCCGCAAGCGTTACTCCTGATTTTTGTCCGGTATTCGACTCTGCTTTTTCTATCATATCATTCAGCATGTGAGCATCCGATTCCTTGTTTGTCACATTCTCTGCCACAATTATCTGTTTCTTTGCGTCCACAACAACCTGTGAGTTATATGCCTGTTGCAGTCCTTTACCTCTTGTCATCATGAACCGGCTGTCTCTATCTGTGGGGTTTTCAGTTGTTTTTCCTTCACTTTTCATACGTTCTATATGTTCTCTTATTACCTGACGCAGTTTCTCCTTTTCCTGCAATTCTTTTGGCATTCCGCACTTACTTTTGCCCTCTTCATCGTCTTGTTCGTCATTTTTCTCAATTTCCACCATTATTTTGTCTATTTCTCTGTCTAATTCTTGTATTTTTTTATTCATGTCTTTTATTGTTTTGGTCTTTTCCTTATTTACATCTGCCTGTATTTTTGTGCCGTCCACGGCTTGGATTTCAAAACCAACCAAATTGTTGTTTGTTGCCACACGCACCGTCTCCTTCAGTAAAACCCTTATCTGCTCTTTATTTCCTTTAAAAAATCTCCATAGCGTATTATGGTCGGGATGATTATTCCCGGTTATCCATATCATCCCCATTGAATCGTAAGTCATTTTTTCAACTTTTCTGCTGCTCTTTTTTCCTTCCAGTATGCCGTACATCCATGCCCCAAGTAAAAGATCTACAAAATATCCCGGTCTTCCGGTTTCTTCTTCCATTTTAAAACCCATCTCTTCAAGCGGTAATTCTTCTACGAATTCTACGACAAATCGAGCTAAATGATCTTTTGAAACCCAATCTTCTATTGCCGGTGGCAGTAGATACATTTGATTTCTATCGGCTCTTATCGTTGGCATTTGGTTTCTCCTTCGCTAAATTTTGAAACCATTATACCATTTATGTCAAAGAATTAAGAGGCTTTTGAGACAGACTCCATGGCGTGTCTCTACTTTAGTTTATAAAAAATCCTTGCCTCATCCGTTAATATTTGACAACTTTAACTCACAGAAGTTCCTCTTTACTTTTCCTGCCTTTTTTTTGCCTGATATTGATGGCAATAAGGCTGAAAGCAAGTATAAAAAACGTGCTGATAAAAAGGCTGAATAAAACCTGGTAAAAATTCGCATGCAAAAACCACAGCAATATTCCGTATATTATGATGCCGCCATACATTGCGTAAATGAACAAATATTTGTGCACGGCCAGGCTGTAATTGATGACGACATTAAAAAGCACAAGCGGCAGAATCGCGAACCCGAATACCCTGACAATATAATCGATGTTGAGAAACTGGTTGCCGAAAAGAAGGCGTATTATGAATTTCGGGAACAAAAAGCAAAATAAAACCCCGGCGAGTGTTATTGATGCTGTCAAAAGCAGGCTTTTGTAAAAAAGATTCTTGGAATCTTCTTTCATGGCAAAATTTTCTGATACTTTTGGAAAAAGCGCCATGGCGATTGCCGACGGAAAAAACAAAAACGCCTTTCCTACTATTGATGTGGCCGAATACAGGCCGGCTTCATACGGAGGGTAAAAATGCTTTACCGCAAAAACGTCCATGTAACTTAAAAGCGAAAAACCCGTCATTGTAATAAAAACCGGTATTGTATATCCGAAAATGTCCCTTTTCCTGATTGTTATGCCTTTTTCCTTGTATTTAAATATAAAACTCAGGTAAATAAGCCCGATAATATATGCGGCTGCTACGGAAAAAAAGCTTGATGCGAGCGCGCCTCTTACCGACCATCCGATGGCCAGTACCAAAACCAGGGTTAAAAGCCTCAGAACCGCGTCCGTTATCATATTAACGCCCAAAGCAACAAATTTTTGAATTCCCTGCAAAAGCCCCCTTACGGCCGGTATGACCATGCTGGCAACCGATATACCGCCCACAATTACTATCATTAACCTGTCTTTTATATGAAAAAAATCCTTGATTATATTCGAAGCCAGAAAATACACCATAAATCCGGCCATGCCCAGTACAAAAAACCAGATGTTTGTTTTTATGAAAAGTGTTTTTATGCCGCCCCAGTTTTCCCTGGCTTTAAAATCAGCCGCCTTTTTGGCTACAGTCATCTGAAGCGATGCTGCGGGCATCATCACCACAATAAGCATCGCCAGCATTGTCACAAGCACTCCGTAATTTTCAGGCCCAAGCTTCCTGCTTGCGTACATATGAAACAAGAAATTTGCCAAATTTACTATGCTGGTGGCTACAAACAAAATAAATGAATCCTTGATGAGGTGATCTGTTTTTCCCATTAAACCCTGTATCCTGTCGTAATTTGATTTTGTTTTATTTAAACCCTGGCTTTATTTTGATTATCTGGCTCCTGTTCATTTCGGATACATAAATAATGTCGTCTTTGTCAATTGCTATGCCGAGAGGCGTGGCAAACAGCGGTTTGTCCTGCAAATCGGTTTTTATTGTGCCAAGGTATTTGGGTTTTTTATTATTCGTATTCAGGCTGTATACCCATATATCGCCTGTGGCCGAAGATACCGCGTACAGGTTGTCTTTTGAGTCAACAGCCAGCATTGGCCACGTGGGGTCGTTTTCCTGCCACCCTGCTACTTTTATTTTGCCGATATATTTCAGGTCCTGCGTAAAGATATTTATTCTCTTGTTGCCGTGGTCCGCGGCATATACATTGCCTTTTGAATCAAAGGCGAGGCCGAATATTTCGTTAAATTTTCCCGAGCCGCTTCCTATGCCGCCTACAGGGTTCCCGAACCTGTTTCCTTCAAGGTCGAACCTGTGCAACCTGCTTGTCCCCGTATCCGCTACATATAACAAATTGCCGTTTACGCCCACGTTCCTTGGGCTGTAAAACCCGCCTTTTGTTCCGCCTATTTCCAGCAGATACTTGCCGTTTGCGTCGAATTTCTGTATTCTTCCGTTCCATGCGTCCGCCACATACACATTGCCGTCCTTGTCCGCCGCGATTCCCGACGGCTCGTTAAATTCCCCTTCTTTTTGGCCTTTTTGTCCCCACATTTTTACGAATTTGCCGTCCAGGGTAAATTCGTCAACCCTGACATTGTTCATGTCCACTACAAATACAAACCCCTTTGGCGATATTGCTATGCCCCTTGGCCCGTTAATGTCCCCCGGTCTTTCACCGGCAGTTCCCCAGGCGCCGAGGTTTTCCGCTTTTATATATTTGACCGGCTCAGGCTGCCTTGATTTTGCCACAATAAAGACAAGTACTATTAAAGCAACAAGGACAATAAAAACATTGCGGTTTCCTCCAGATTTTTTTCCTGCCCTTTTACTTTTCTTTTTAGTTTTTCTTTTTGCCACTTTATACCCTCCTTGATTTTAGTTCATATCAGCCGGTTTCGCCGGCAAAAAACTATTTGCTGTCTTCTTCATCCGTAAAAGTTATAAGTTTGTTATATCCCGAATCCGTCACATATATTTTTTTATCCGCGCCCAGCGCTATTCCAAGCGGACAGGTAAACATGCCCACGCCGGATTTATCCTTTAAAAATATTTTCTTCTTTTTGCCGTCAAGGCTATAGCGCAAAACCCTGTGGTTTGCCGAATCGGTGATGTAAATCAACCCTTTTGCCTTGTCAATCGACAGATACGGTTCCATCAAGCATCCGCCCACAATCTGTCCCTCGGCCCAGCCGTCCACCTTGAATTCCTTCAGGTATTTGCCTTCCGTGGTTATTACCTGCAGCCTGAAATTTTTCCTGTCCAGCACATAAAGGTTGTTGTCCGGGCCAGTAGTTAAGCCGAATGGCTCCTGGAATTCCAGCGCCCCGGAGCCTTTTTTGCCGAATGCTATTACAAATTTCCCCGTCTTGTCAAATTTCAATATCTTGCAATTGCCCGTATCTGAAACATACACGTTCCCGTCTTTATCCACGGTCAATGCCCTTGGCCCCCACATTCTCTGATCGCCGCCGAACATTCTTACAAAACCTCCGGCGTCGTTAAATACCTGTACCCTGCCGTTCCATGTATCGGCCACGTATATGTTTCCGTCCGGGCCTATGTCAATGCCGCACGGCTCTTTAAACTCGCTTTGCTTGTCGCCTTGCTTGCCCCACGCCAGCACAAAAATCCCGGCTCCGTTAAATTTCTGTATCCTGTTGTTTTTTGAATCCACTATATATATATTGCCGTCCTTGTCGACTGCAACGCCGCGCGGAATACTAAACTGCCCCGATGACGACCCTGCGCCTCCTCCGGACGACAGTACATTCGCAGGCGCAGAAGGCTGTTTCCTTTCGCCGCCTGTGGGCACAAACATTATTCCAAGCACAATAAGTATGCCGGCCAAAAGCCCTACAATGATGAGTTTTTCCTGTTTCGACATCAAAGAAATGTCAATCATTTCTTTATCCTCCTATGATGATGTTTATTTTGTAAAGCTACTGCTGCAACAAAATATTACAGCACTCAAGCACCCGGTCAAGTCCCGAGTTTGCGAGAGTCAAATAGTCCACTGGACTATTTGACGGGTAGTTTCCATAAGTTATTATCATATAAAAACTGCCCTGAAGATGTGCCTGTTTATTTTACAAACTTTTCCGGTGCGGTAAAATATTATTGTTGCCCGCACTCATTCCAGTCAAAAACCGGATATAGCATTAGCTATCTAAAATATTTTTCCAGGTCTTTTCTTACATATACTATAAAATCATACGAGCCGAGCGGGCTCCAAATGTCCCTGTACATATACCTTTTCCAGAGCCAGCTTATTTTTTCCTGCAGCGTAAACTTCTTGAAAGCCTCGACATCAGGCGCCCACCACTCCCTTAATTTATACCTTGTCCCCACATAATCATCTTTTAAAAGTTGTTTTACCATATCATCATGCCCGGGAGCAGCCACTTCTATGCCTGAAAGTATTATTGGTTTTCCTTTGTCGCCCTCTGATATCGGATGCGGGTAAGATACTGCTTTAAAATCCCTCAAATACCACGCGAACGGCCACGAGCAGTAATCTTCGCATACTATCTGCAGGTCCTCCCCGCCGGGAATGTTTAATTCGGAAGTGCCCTTTACATCAAGCGCCATTTTTTGTATCCTTTTTACAACCATAGTCACGTCTGTAGATGTCTGGACGTAAACGAGTGATTCATACGGGCTTGCCCCGGATCCGTAAAAACACAGGTAAATTGCCCCGTGTATGGAACCGAGCGTGAGCAATATAGCCACGACTATGCCTGTTATCCTCCAGCTTTTCCATTCTGTGTTAGTGATAATTTCGCCTATAAATTTGCCTGCCAGTATAAGGTAAGGCGTAAGCACATGCAGTATAAGCCAAGGCATCCTTTCGCCTGCGTACGAATAAAGTATGGTCGCGCCCACCGCCCAGTAAACCAGGAAAATGTTGAACAATGTCCTTTTTTCCCTTTTCATCACATAATAAACGCCGGCTATTATTCCGAACAAAGTCGAAATAGTCTCGTAATACGGCATCAGCAAAATATAGTAATACCACGGCTGTGACCCTCTTTTGACCTCATGCTGCCCCATCCAGTAAGTGAGGGAACTTGTAAAAGCGTCTATTATGCCTTTCCAGTATGAAAACATTGTAGTATACAGGAAAAGGCATATGCCGAAAAACACAAGGAAAGCCGCAAACAATACACCTCTTCCCTTGCCCATCAGGTACTCGACCGTGAAATGAATTACATTTTCTTCCTTGAATTTTTCAGTATTGCGCAGGGAATACTCCCACAGCCACCTGAAGAAAAAGTATGATCCGAAAATCGCGAGTGTGATATATGTGGCCTCTTTTGTGCACCATGAAAGCGCCAGCCCCGTAGCCGCAAGGTACAGCCAGCCGGGTTTGCGGCTGTCAAAAAATCTGAAAAGCCCTATTACAAGCATTACAGTGTCAACCGCCATGAAAATATCTTCCCTGATAAACCTTGCCTGGTACATAAAAGCCGGAGAGACAGCCATTAAAAGCGCCGTGACCATGGCACCTACTTTTCCAAGATACGGCCTGTAAAAATAAATCAGCAAAACCCCGATAAGCCCGTATATGGCCGGTGCCACGCGCGAAGTATAATCGCATGTGCCAAAAAGGAAATAAATAAGCGCGTTGGCGTGGTAATGGAACGGCCCGTGCATCATAGGGTTGTACTGGTAGCCGTCGCCCTTAAAAAGTTTCCAGCCGTAAAATGCATGCATGCTCTCGTCGTGATGCAGGGGTTTTGTGCCCAAATCCGCGAACCTTGTAATGAGTGTAACTATAATAATAAGAAGCCAAATGATTGTTTCCCAGTTTATCGCAAATCCGCCTACCATAAAACCTTTTCCATCTGCTGCTTCCCCAAATACCTGGGAAACATGGTCGCCTTCTTTGCCCTGTTTTTTTTCCGTTCTTAACAGTTTTTCAGGCTTCTCTTTTACCACCGGTTCCTGTTTTTTTACCTCTTCTTTTACAAGTTTATTTCCGCATGTGTCGCAAAATTTATTTGTTTTCGGGTTTTCCGCGCCGCATTTTGGGCATTTGATTGTATCAGCCATTTCTTCTTTCCTCCTTGATGATGTTTATTTTGTAAACCGTTATCAGTTTTCAATCATCAATAAGAACCTAAATTGAAAATTGACAATTTTTAATTAATAATTATATTTAATTCCTTGTCTTGTAAATTACCGTATCGGCCCTGTTCATATAAACCATATCCATAAACTGGGCAAATTTGTCAAACGCCTCTTTCGGCGCAGCCCTGTATTCGGGCTTTATTTTTTCAAGTATTCCCACATAAACATATTTTATATTGTATTTTTTTATCAGGCTCTGCGCCTCGTTAATATCCATCGTGGTGTATATTTTTTGTATATCCGCCATTCTTTTCCCCTGCTCGTCCCATGTCCCTCTCCACTGAAGCTCATGTCCCGGCCATCCAAGCACGGTAGGCAGCCCGGTAAAAGATGAAATCCTGGCGTATTCAGTGTATTCCGCCCCGTCTGCCTCGAGAATAACAGGCGTGTCTTTAATATTCTTTTTAATCCAGTCAATAGCCTGGTAATCGCCCGGGTATCTTGCGCTGAAAAACTCCGTGCCGTCAAGCGTCACGTAACCATTGAACCCGTTTGTTTTGACAATTGACGCTGCCATCGGGTAAAACAGGCCTGTAAATATGAAAAACGCGAAAACCGCGTACCATATAAACCTTATATAATTCGGTTTGAATTTAAGGTAAAAATGCTTTACCCAGAAAAATCCGTAAGCCGCTGCCACGGAAAACAATATCCAGGTCTGGTAATAAAACTTAAAAACCGTGTTCATCCTTTCCAGGGATGAATGTTCGCCTTCCTTGCCGAACGTGTCTTTTATATGCAGGAACTCGCATCCGAGCGACAATAAAAAACCTGTAAAAATAAGAAGTATTACAAACTGGTTTTCTTTCATTTCAACCTTTGTAATAGCCAGCAGAAACACGATGCTCAGCATTACGACCATCACTGCCGAAAAAAATCCATAATGCGGCTTGTCTATAATTGATTTATATACGAGGAAAATAAAGCCTATGGCAAATACCACGGCCGCCGACATGTATATTTTATTGCTTTTGTAAGTATTGGGGTCTATGAGGAATTTAAAGAATGAAATTGCCTCCTCGTTGCCTTTTTTTATCGGCAATTCCACGCCTCCCAGCAGAAGCTCCTCGCCGCTTATTTTATACCCGCACTGCCCGCATATTGTCTTTCCTTCCCTGAATTCAAACGAGCACCTCGGGCAAAAAAGGCTCCTTTTTTTCGTCTTCAGCCCGGCAATGCCCTGGTATTTGATGGCGTAAATCCAGTTTGCTATCCTGCAGGCTATAAACGACAGGATCGGAAAAAGCATTATGCCGTATATAGTCAGGTAATCCTTTATCCTCGTGTTTGCTTTTGTTATGCCTATGCCGCTTGCCTGTGACTTAAAAAATAGCGTGAAAGGCAGGTATGCTATTATGCCTATGCCGAGCACCAGCCCGATGCTGATTAGGGCGTCGTTCATCCATTCCTTTGGTTTTTCGTCCATCGAAAATTTATAGGAAAGTATGGACAGGGCTATGATGAAAAAATATGTCGGGAAATCCCAGCTGTTTAAAAACCACAGCCCGCCAAGGAGCAGCCCCGCAAAAACGATAAAGGTTATTTTTTCAAAGTTTTTCTCAAATATTTTCTTATCCTCGTATTTGATGAAAGTAAGGGCTATATTCATGGCAAGAAGCACAAAAGGAATCGCTATCTGGTGAGGGTGTATGTCTCCGAGCAGGAATGAAAAAAACGGGAACTCGTTTATTGTGGTATCGTAATCCTTGTAATCGATTATCCTCGAGGTATGCCACCAGTTAAAATCAGTCAGGGTCCAGTTGTGCTGCACCACCTGGATAAAGCCGTCTATATTGCTGATTAAAAGCAGGAAAGCCGCAGCGAGAAAACCGATCATAAAATTTTTCGTGAGGTTATATACAAGCCCGACCATTGCCAGCGCGCTCATTGCGACTACGTATGTGAGCGCGAGGTTGTAAGCTACCCCGTTCGGGATATTCACAAGCTTCATCATTATGGACATCATAAGGTAACCGAAATAATAATAGCTTATATGGAAAGCGTCGCCTGCCATCCACGGGTCAAAAGGCGGCATCTTATCTGCCCTGGCTATCGAGTTCATGAAAGCAAAATCCATGAATTTCTCAGTGCCAATGATATCCGGCTGGTATGACCTGAAAAGCGCGTAAGCTATGAATATCAGGAGGTAAAAGAGCTCGGAAATTATGATAATCGCCGGTTTTTCATTCATGAATTCAAATATTTCATTTTTTGTTTTGGTGAAAAGGTAGGCCGAAAAGCCGGTCATAAGCACTATTACGATTATTATTGTAGACATGGAAAATTTAAAGAACCCAAAAAGCCATGAAAAATAAGATACTATAAACAATGCTATTATTTTTGAAAAAAGCCATCCTTTTTCATGCGATTTCTTAAACAGGAAAAAACTTATTGGATATGCCAGCAGGCCAAGTATGACTGAAATTAACCACCATTTCATTATGTAACCAAATGCCACATAACACCTCCAAGCAAGAGTAATTTTTGCAAACCGTCAACAGGTGCAGCAAAAATTTTACTCTTGCTTGCACCCGTTCAAGTCCGAGGCTCAAAAGGCCGGGGACAAGTGGTGCGGATAAACATTTTTCCCTTTAAATTGTTGTGTTTTTGGGAATTATTAAACAGGTTGAATTATACTTAATATTTTTCTTGTTGTCAACGGGATTATTGGGTTTAAAAATTGTTACTTTAAGATTAAAAACGGCATAACATTTGACTTAACTTCTTTTCCGCCCTGCCTTGCAATCAGTATAAAATAATACAGGCCTGGAGCATATGATTTTAAATAATTTGGCAATATAACGCCGGTTTGTTCATCTGCCTGGAGCGAGCTGCCTATTTGTATTTTACACACCAGCCTCAGGCCTGATGAATATATCTTTGCGTATACTTCATCCGCGTCCTGCGTAAGTGTATACTTTATATTCAAGCCTGCACCCTTTGTGCGGTTATACGGGTCCGGGAATGCAACAACGGAATTAATTCCGAATTTATTGGACGCAAACGTTGAAGATTGTGTCTTGACATTTACTGATGCGGACGCTGGGCCCGTATTCCCGCAAATATCAACAGCAACCACCGTATAATTATAAGCCGTGGCCGTAGTAAGCCCTGTGTCACTGTAAGAAATTGCGGCTGTAGAGCCGATGAATATGCCGTTCCTGAATACCTTATAATACGAAACGGCATTATTGTCCGTTGCCGCATTCCATGAAAGGTCTATTTGCGTCGTAGAAACAGCGCATCCTGCAAGGTTTGCCGGCGCTGTAGGCGGTGTAGTGTCTGTTATATTGGCGGAAACATAAACTTTTGTTACCTTAACCCCGCCTCCCATGGCTTTCAATCGTATTGAGTGGAGCCCTTTTGTTAAAGTTACATAATGCGCCGGCGTTTGCTGGCTGGAAGAGCCAAGTGTATCCGTAGCCAGAACAGGGACTCCGCCGTCAATGATAAATGCCAGGCTTCCTGCCGTGCCTGTATAATTGGCCGTGGCAGACACTGCATACGCGCAGGTCATTGGTATATCAAAAAGATAGGAACGCCATTCCCCGCTGCTGATTGTTATTGGGCCAGTGTTTGGCGCATACCATGCCTGAAATCCCCAATGAAACATTCCGCCGTCCACAATCGCAGGCACAAAATTGCCGAAGTCAAGGGCTTCGGGCGTATTGGCGCTTAAGTCTGCTATGGCATTAAGTTTTGGCGTGTTAAGGTTCAGCACATCCGTTGTAAATCCCCATTGATAATCGCCGGTCAGGCAGAGATAATTTAAAACGCTTCCGTTATAAGTGCTCCATGCGTTATGATGGGCTACTACGTTTGTTTCCATGCGGCTGTCGTTTACAGCCGCGGCCTGCACCGCGTCAAGTGTGCTGTTGCCGGTCTTGTCCAGGCTTGGCCCTCCTTCATAGGACGTCCTTGTCATGCCGAATGTCGAGCATATTTCAGCGTTCATTGTGACATCGCCATATACCCAGTTACTGACATTCATGGTGTCGCTGTTCCATATTGTATTGATATCGAAACTCGCGCCCGAGCTGTGGTCCGGGTTATAGTATGCCGCGCCGCCCCCGCCGTAAAAATAATAACTCACTGCCCTTGTAGTGTCATATGCCCCTTCTATATAATTCAGTTCCTGCATGCCCGTATCCCCGTTTACCTCCTGCCAGCACAGCACAGGCCTTATGCGGGCCATCATCTGGCCGGCGCCGAATGCACCCCTAAAAATAGCGCTTATATCCGCAGCCCTCTTTGCCCCATAACGCCATGCCCAGTAATAGTTATTGTTGCAATTGTCAAAATTCAGGTGATACGGGTCGCCCGTGGCAACCGTTGTTGTCGCGTTATCATATAAATATTGCGCGTCCACGCTGTACGGGTACGCCCAGTTCCAGAATTCATTGGTGTATTCAATGTAAAGGTTCAGGTTCGGATTAAGAGGAGGGTGCACAGGGCTGGGCTGGGTAGCCGTGTAAGGCGTGCCGTTTGCGTCGCTTCCGTACATAAAAAGGTTTGCCAGGTTCTGGATATAGTTATCATCCACCTGTGACGGCACGTTTATCCATGCGTCCTTGCCTGTCTGGTTTGCTATTTGTATTAAGCATTCCCACGACGCGCCTAGGCTGCCGCCGTCAAGGCTGTTAAAAGAAGAGTAATCCGGCGGTGTCCGGTCGCTCCATGTCTTTTGCGGATTCGCGTCGGTTTCCATGAATCCCATATATCTTATTGTAGAAAACAGCGCAATCGCGGCTTTGAACTGGTCGGTTACAAAAGAACCGGCCGCATAGCTTACCGTACTGCTCGGATAGGTCGGCCGCATGAGCGAGATGTTTTTCACGCCCTTGCCGTTTGTATTTGTAAATTGCATGGCAAAATTTTCAGAATCAGAATAAGTAAAAATCATATCCGCTGTCCACGTGCCTGCGTTATAGGTAACATTCTGGAGCGTGGCTGATGCCCATGGGAACTGCACGGTTACGGTAGAATCGCCCGTAAAGGAAAGCTGGTAAGTCCCCTGCATATTATCGTTTGCCCATATGCATGCCATGGCGTCCTGCGTCGGCCAGCCGTTCGAATCAACTGAAGCAAGGGTGTTCCCCCAGTCCCCCACCTGATACCATTGCCTTGCTGTTTTCATTACATCTGTAAAAATACGGTCTTTTGTCCAGTCAGCGGGCCAGCTTATGTTAATCCCAATATCTGCCCTTGCCCATATTAAACCCGGCGATATTAACAACGCAAATAATATAAGCCGAAGTTTAATATTTTTCATTGCGGACTACCCTCCTTATCTCTCTATCATCTTTAAAAATTCTTTCTCGTCTATTATTTTTATTCCGTGTTTTACAGCTTTATCATATTTCGAACCTGGCTCTTTGCCTGCCACGACAAAACTAACCTCTTTGCTTACAGTAGAAGACACCCTTCCGCCGAGTGATTTCACTATGTTGCCTGCTTCGCTGCGGGAATACTTGTCCATTTCTCCTGTAAAGACAAACACTTTCCCGTCAAGCACATTCTTTATCGCCTTTCTTTTCCTTTTCATGTTAACGCCGGTTTTCTCAAGCTTTTTCAGGACTTCTTTTGTCTCCTTGCGCTTAAAAAAATCAGTTATGCTTTTTGCCACAACCGGCCCGATTTCATGTATTTTTGCCAGGTCTTCCTCTTTTGCTTCAGCCAGCTCGTCCATTGTCGAGTAATTCTCAGTCAGGATTTCCGCTGTACGCTCTCCCACGTTCCTGATGCCCAACGCGTAAACCAGGTTCACCAAATCCCGGCTTTTGCTTGCCTCGATTTCCTTTAATAAATTGTCAGCGGATTTATGTCCCATTCTTTCCATGTTTGCCAAATCAAATATTGTAAGATTGTACAAGTCGCCGTAATCTGATACGAGTTTCGTATCAACAAGTTGTTTTGCGAGCGCGTCACCCAGCCCCTCTATATCCATGGCGTCCCTTGAGGCAAAATGCAATAGCGCGCCCTCTACCTGCGCGCGGCATTTAAAGTTTATGCAGCGTGTCGCTGCCTCGCCTTCGTATCGCACAGTCTTCTGCCCGCACACAGGGCATTCATCAGGCATTTTAAATTTCTTTTCCTTGCCTGTCCTTTTTTCCTTTACTACGCCTACAACCTCGGGTATTATTTCGCCTGCTTTCTCGACTATGACAGTATCGCCTATCCTGATATCTTTTCTTTCAATCTCATCTTCGTTGTGCAGAGTTGCCCGCTTTACCATGGTTCCTGACAAATGCACTGGTTCAAGCTCTGCCACAGGCGTCAAGCTTCCCTGCCTGCCTACCTGCACTGTGATTGCCTTTAGCTTTGTCTCTGCCTGCTCGGCCTTGAATTTATATGCTATTGCCCATCTTGGGCTTTTGCCTGTAAAACCCAGTATTCCCTGCTTGTTGAATTCGTCAACCTTTACAACCATGCCGTCAACCATATAAGACAATTCCCCGCGCTTTTTATCCCATGTATTGCAGTGTTCAATTACTTCATCTATGTTTTGCAAATGAACCGCCTCGGAACTGACCGGGAACCCCATTGCTTTTAATTTTTGCAGGGTCTCCCACTGCCCTTTTATCCCGTATTTTTCCGGGTTTACGAGCATATAGATAAAGAGGTTAAGTTTTCTTTCAGCCACAAGTTTAGGATTGAGCAGCTTTAATGTGCCTGCAGCCGCATTCCTTGGATTGGCAAAGAGTTGTTCGCCTTTTTCTTCCCTTTCTTTGTTTATATTTAAAAACTGCTCTTTTGAAAGGTAAATTTCGCCCCTCACTTCAAAATTTTTAAAAAGATTATCGTCTTTTGAGAAGTTGAACGGCAGTTGCCGGACAGTCCTGACGTTTTGTGTAACGTCATCGCCTGTAGTCCCGTCCCCGCGTGTGGCAGCAGCCTTAAAAACGTCGTCTTTATATATCACGGCTATTGCCACTCCGTCTATTTTAAGCTCGACCGTATAAGTGTAATTATCTGTTATTTTCTTTACCCTCGCGTCGAATTCGCGAAGTTCTTCAGGGGAATATGTATTGTCCAGGGAAAGCATGGCTACGGAGTGTTTTATGCTCTTGAATTGCTTTATCGGCTCGCCGCCTACCCTGGCCGTAGGCGAACCCGCAGTTTTTAATGCAGGGTATTTTTCCTCAAGCGCGATAAGTTCTTTCATAAGCATGTCATAATCGTAATCGCTTATTTCCGGTGCCGCGTCCACATAATATTTGCGGTTGTGGTATTCTATCTGCGACCGTAGCTTTTCTATCTTCGCTTTTATTTTATCTGATATTTTTGCCATAAAAATTTATCTTCCGTCCCATTTTCAATATATTATTTTTATTTCTTCTTTTTCCCGAAACAGAGCCAAGATATAAACTCTATTATTACTGTCGCAATTATGCAACTAATGAATCCTACTACAAATACCATTATTATTGATGGTTTTACAAAATCTGAGGCATGTTTGCTTGTCATTAATTCATTTAAAATTTTTTCAGTAATAAACATATATAATAAATAAAGAATTGCAGAAACAACAACTGAAACGCCTATCCGAGCCAACTTTGATATTTTTTTAGAACTATGTATCAAATATCTTTTAATGTAAGCTTGGTCGTCATATCGTTCATCAACAGCAAAAGTTACTAGTACAACTACAAACAAAAAATTACCAAAAAATCCAGAATAATATAAATTCAATCCCAATATTTTATTTAACAAAAGTATAAATAATAAAGTTATTACACCTAATACTAAAAGTTTCCAAATTTTCATCGCTCATCCCCTCGTGGTAGCAAAAGTTATGGATTTTTACTTCCGTTTTTTTGACTTCTTTAAACGTCTTTCCAAAACTTCCATCCTGCTGCAAAGCCTCCTTATTTCCGCTTTTTCGATATCCGGCAAGTCACCGTGCAACAGCGTATCTTCAGGATGTTTTGTGCCCTTAATCCTCACAACTTTGCCAGGTACGCCGACCACGGTTGAATTTGGCGGCACAGGATGCACGACAACTGAGCCTGCGCCTATTTTTACATTGTCCCCTATTGTAATCGGCCCCAGCACTTTGGCTCCTGCTCCCACTACAATGTCGTTTCCGAGTGTCGGATGCCTCTTGCCTTTGTCTTTGCCTGTCCCGCCGAGCGTGACTCCCTGGTATAAAAGCACGTTATCGCCTATTTCGGTTGTCTCGCCTATGACCGTGCCCATGCCATGGTCTATAAAAAACCTGTTTCCGATTTTAGCTCCTGGATGTATTTCAATGCCGGTCAAAAACCTGGAAAAAGCAGATATCATCCTTGGTATCAGCGGTATGTGTATACGGTATAAAACATGCGCTATCCTGTGAAGTATTATCGCGTGAAGACCTGGATACATGAAAATAACTTCTATAATATTAGCCGCAGCCGGATCCCTGTCAAAAACTACCTTTATGTCGTCAATTAGGAACATGGATACCTCCATATAATTAATTAAATTAGCGCTAACTTTGTCAGCGATTTTAAGAACACTCCTTCCCCCTCGACGGGGGAAGGCCGGGATGGGGGTGAGGTAGCGGCTAATTCCGTATCACTCACGCTAACATCCAATCCCGAAACTTCTTTCCTATATTTCGCATTCCATATTTAAATTATATAGTTGTTGCTGCTACTTCACCCTCACCCTACCCTCTCCCGTCAAGGGAGAGGGATATGTGTCGGAATGTTTTAATTATAAATATTCTTTCGCCAGATAAAAACTTCCTCCGACAACAACAACCCCATTGCCTTTTATTTTCATGGCTTTTCTCATGGCTGCCTTGTTGTCCGGTTCCATACTGTACCTTATTTTATATTTTACAATATAATCCCTTATTTTTCCAATACTTAATGCCCTTGTGTTATTGTGTATTTGCGTAATAATAACTGCCAATTTTTTGTATTTTTTTATTACCCTAGCTATCGCATCCATGTCTTTGTCTTTTAAAACTGAAAAAACATAAACTATTTTCCTATTTTTAGAAATATCCTTTAATGAAGCAAGCATTTCATCAATAGCTTCGTAATTGTGCGCCACGCTTATGTAATAGCCTTTTTTGCTGTAAGACAGCCGCCCCGGCAGCACTGTCTTGTAAATAGCCCCTCTTACCTTTTGCACATCAAATTTAAACCCTGATTTTTCCAAAACTTTCAGGCAGCTTAGCACTGTTCTGATATTTTCCGCCTGGATTGATTCAGTCATTTTTGTTTTAAGACTTATAATTATATTATTTGGAATATCCTTGTAATCAACGCTAAGGACATTGTTTACTCTTTCTCCCATGCTCATGCTGTAAAACGTGTCGTTAAAAAATATTCTTTCCCTGAATTTTTTCGCCAGGTGCACCCTTAAATCTGCCTGCTTTATCCCTGAAACGCACCAACCACTTCCTATTATCTGTTCTTTTTCATTCAATATGCTCATTTCTGTTTTTCCGAGCCAGTCAGTATGCTCAAGCGCTATTGACGTAATTACGCTTAAAAGTTTTCTTTTGTAACCCACATTCGTGGCGTCAAGCCTGCCGCCAAGCCCGGTTTCTATAATTGCAATGTCTATTTTTTGCTTTTTAAAAATCACAAAGGCCAGAGCAGTCAGAAACTCAAAATAAGTAAGTTTTATCTTTTTCTTTTCTATCAGATTCTTTAGTTTTATTGCCTCGTTATAAAATAACTCTCCTACCACTGGTTTACCGTCTACGCTGATTCTTTCCGTGATGTCTTTTAAGTGCGGAGAAGCATAAAGCCCTGTTTTATAGCCGTGCTCCCTGAAAATGTTAGCGAGGTAAGCGCAAACCAAGCCTTTGCCGTTGCTGCCGGCCACGTGGATTACCTGATATGAATTTTGCGGGTTGTTTAATAATTTAATGCAGGCCTTGATTCTTTTTAGGGAAAAATCAAACTTGAATTCGTTGAGTTTTATAAGGTATTCGTTAACAAATTTTTTTTTATTGATTCGTCCCCTGTTAATTTCAGAAACCATTCTTCACCCTCTCTCTAACTCTCCCCCGTCAAGGGGGAGAGGTTTATTATCTGTCCTAATATAATTTCCCTCTCCCCGCCGTGGGAGAGGGATAGGGTGAGGGGGTATATGCATTAATGTTTTCAACTGCCATTATTTTGAGTTTGAGGTTAGGTGTCTCAAAAGGCTTGCTATTGTCTTTTTCATCTCTGTCCTGTTTACTATCATGTCCAGCATTCCGTGCTCAAGCAAAAACTCGGATCGCTGGAATTCAGGCGGCAGTTTCTGCCTGATGGTCTGCTCGATAACCCTGGGCCCCGCGAACATGATGAGCGCGCCGGGCTCCGCGATATTGATGTCCCCGAGCATGGCAAAGCTTGCCGTGACTCCTCCGCCTGTCGGGTCGGTGAGGACAGCTATATATGGCAGCTTACTGTCGTACATTTTAGCTAAAGCCGCTGAAATTTTCGCCATCTGCATCAACGATACTATACCCTCGTGCATCCTCGCGCCGCCGCCTGAAGACGACATCAGGATAAGCGGCAAGCGCTGTTCAAGCGCCAGCTCGATAAGCCTTGTTATCCTCTCGCCCATGACCGAGCCCAGGCTGCCTCCCAGGAAATTAAAATCTGTAATGCCTATTGCCACTTTCAGCCCGTCAAGCTTGCCCGTGCCTGTAATAACAGCTTCTGTTAAATCTGTTTTCGCCGCTGATTTTTCAAGCTTGTCCTTATACTGCGGAAAATCAAGGAAATCCACGGTCGCGACATCCTCGAACATCAGCTCAAATGTTTCCGGGTCTATGATTGACTTGAGCCTCGTCACTGCGTCTATCCTGTGATGAAACCCGCATTTCGGGCAGACGCTTAAATTTTCCTCAAGCTCTTTTTTCAGGAGTATGGCGCCGCATCCCCCGCATTTCACCCACATTCCTTCCGGTATCTTGTCCTTTTTATCCTCTTTTTTTATTATTGTATATTTTGTCCTCTGGAACCATGCCATTTATTTCACCTTTTTCTTTTTAAAATATTTTTCAATAGCGCTGATAGCTGTTTCCGTTATATCCGGGTCAAACTGCGTTCCCGCGCACCTTCTTATTTCCTCTATGCAGGTTTCGAAAGGCAGGCCCTTCCTGTACGGCCTGTCCGAACTCATCGCGTCAAAGGTATCGGCTATGCTGATAATCCTCGCTATGTATGGTATATTTTTCCCGGCAAGCCCGTCAGGGTATCCGTTTCCGTCATACCTCTCATGGTGGTGCTTCATTGCCGGTATTATTTCTTTCAGTTCAGGTATGGACTCAAGTATTTTCACGCCGTTTGTAGGGTGTTTTTTTACTTCCGCAAATTCCTCGTTGGTCAGCTTGGCAGGCTTTCTTAAAATGCTCTCGTCCACTCCTATTTTTCCTATGTCATGCAATATTGCCGCAAGCCTTACGTTTTCCATTTCCTTATCCGAAAAACCCATTTCCTTTGCTATCAGCAGGCTGAACTCGGTCACCCTTTCGGAGTGGCCCCTTGTGTAAATATCCTTTGTTTCTATTGCCGCCGCAAGCGTTTTGACCGTGTTTAAAAAGAACTGCCTTAAATTTTCATACAGTTTCGCGTTCTCTATGGCCACGGCAGCCTGGTTCGCGAGAGCCTGCAGCAGGCCCATGTCTTCCTCGTTAAAAAGCTCGCTGTTTTTCTTGTTTAAAACCTCCACCACGCCCGTTACTTTTTCTTTTGTCTTCAGGGGCACGGCTATTATTGATCTTGTGACAAACTCGGTTTTCTGGTCAGCCTGTTTGTAAAAACGCGGGTCTTTCTGCGCGTCTGCTATTAAAACCGGTTTTTCTTCCCTTACAACCCACCCCACCACGCCCACGCCCACAGGTACCCTTATTTCCTTTATCTTTTCTTTTTTCTCCCCTGTCGCTGCCGCTATCACAAGCTCGTTTTTTTCCTCATCCACGAGAAATATAGACCCGGCTTCGGCGTTCAGGGTGTCGGTCGATATCTGTAGTATCGAATCCAGGAGTTTTTTCAGTTCCAGCGTGGAATTTACGAACTTTGTCACTTCTATCAGGTGTTCAAGCCTGTTCACCCTCTTTTTCACATCAAGAAAAAGCTGGGCATTTTTTATAATAAGGGATATATACGGCGTGAATGTTTCAAGGATTTCAAGGTCATTCTGCGTGAAGCTTTTGTTTCCCGCCTTGTTGATTAGTTCCACAACTCCGAGTATATCGTCTTCGACTTTTAGCGGGGCGCACATTATATTCCTGGTCTTGTATTCTATTTCCAAGCTTATTTTTTTCTGGAACCTAGGCTCTTTTTGCACGTCAGGCGTTATCAGCGGCTTGCCGGAATAAGCCACCCATCCTGCTATGCCTTCACCCAGCGCCAGCCTGTAATTTGTAAGCTTGTACGCCTTTTCGCCTTTTGCCACGGCAAAGTAAAGCGTATCTGATATTTTGTCCACCAAAAGCAAAGAACCCGCCTTTGATTCAGTGACTTCCATGACTATTTCAAGGAACCTGTCCAGTATCTTGTTTATATCAAAATCTTTTTTGGTTATCTGGCTGACTTCCCTTAGAATATTGATTTCTTTTTCAAGTGTTTTTATTTTTTCCGCGTATTTATTTTCATGCGTGTCTGTTTTCACGGTTCTTGTGGCGGCTTTGACCGGCTTTTTGACTTTTTTTCCCTTTTTACTTTTTCCCGGCATTATTTACCTCTTTAAGGAATTTATCAATAAAAACTCCGGCGCTTTCAAGCAATCTTTTCCTGCTTTTTCCGTATTTCTCTATCAGTTCCACAAACGCGCTTCCTATTATTATACCGTCGGTATGCTGCAATATTCCCTTTGCCTGCCCGGGCTTTGATATGCCAAAACCGGCGAAAACCATTGCTTTTGCCTGTTTTTTGATGTCTTTTATTGCCTTAAAATCAAGGCTTAACTTTTTCCTTGCCCCAGTTGTCCCCTTCAGGAGTATATAATACAGGAATCCCGATGTTTTTTCTACTATTTTTTTAAGCCTTGCCCCGGTGTTAGTGGGCGCGGCAAGGTAAATGATGTAAAAATTCTTTTTCAAGGCATATTTACGCAGAGCCTGCTCCTCGTCAAATGGCAAATCAGGTATTATCGCGCCGTCAAGCCCTGCTTTTTTTGATTCGTCTACAAATTTTTTTGTGCCGTAATTATAAATAAGATTGTAGTAGGTCATGGCGACCATGGGCGTTTCTGTTTTTTTCCTCACTTTTTTTACCAGGTTTAAAACATCGTCAATCGTCACTTTATTTTTCAGCGCGCGTTCGCCTGCCCTTTGTATTGTAGGGCCGTCAGCTATGGGGTCGGAGAAAGGTATTCCGAGTTCTATCAAAGAAACCCCTTTTTTTGCCATGAGATAAACCAAGCTTTCAGTCGTGCCTAAATCCGGGTCTCCAGCCATAAGGTATATTACAAGTTTTTTCCTTTTAGTCTTTTTAAGCAAATCAATCCTGTTCATTTAATCCCCTTTTTATTAATAATATTCCTTACCGTATCGACATCCTTGTCACCCCTGCCCGAAACATTGACTATTACAATGTCTTTCTTTTTCAATTCCATTTTTTCAAGATATGCCACTGCGTGAGCTGACTCGAGCGCAGGCATTATGCCCTCAAGCTTTGTCAGCGACATGAACGCGTCCAAAGCCTGCTTGTCTGTGACATAGTCGTATTTTACCCGTTTTGTATCTTTTAAAAAACTATGCTCAGGCCCTACGCCGGGATAATCAAGGCCTGCGGAAATAGAGTAAGTGTTCATTATCTGCCCATTTTTGTCCTGAAGAAGATAAGTCTTTGTTCCGTGAAGTACGCCCACTGTGCCTTTAAACAAGGTTGCCGCGTGCATGCCCGAACCTATGCCGAGCCCGCCTGCCTCGACGCCTATCATTCTAACTTTTTTATATTTAAGAAAAGGATAAAAAAGTCCCATCGCATTTGACCCGCCTCCAACGCATGCCAGCAAATAATCAGGCATTTTGCCTTCTGCTTTTATAATCTGCGTCCTTGCTTCCCTGCCTATAACAGACTGGAAATCCCTGACCATCACCGGGTAAGGATGAAATCCTGAAACACTGCCTATAAGATAATAGGTTGTATCCACATTTTGCAGCCAGTCCCTTATGGCCTCGTTCATGGCATCCTTTAAAGTTTTTGTACCTGATTTTACTGGGTGGACTTTTGCGCCCAAAAGCTCCATCCTGAATACATTAAGTGCCTGACGGGCAACGTCTTCCTCTCCCATGTAAATCTCGCATTGCATGCCAAACATTGCCGCTACCGTGGCTGTGGCAACTCCGTGCTGGCCAGCGCCTGTCTCGGCTATTATCCTTTTCTTTTTCATCCTGAGGGCAAGTAAAATCTGGCCGAGGCAATTATTTATTTTGTGGGAACCTGTATGGTTTAAATCTTCCCTTTTTAAATATATTTTTGCATTGTATTTTTTAGAGAATTGCTCAGCATAATATAAGGGAGACGGCCTGCCCGCGTAATTTTTAAGGTAATACTCAAATTCCTGCTTGAACTTTTTATCCTTTTTCGCCTTAAAATATTCCATTTCAAGCTCTTCTATAACGGCCATCAAAGTTTCAGGCGCGAACCTGCCGCCAAACTGTCCAAAATGCCCTGTTTTGTCAGGAATACTCATAATGTTATCTCCAATTTCGAAAAAGTAAATTACCGCTGACTTTGGCAACGGAACCCCTTCCCCCTCGATGGGGGAAGGCCGGGATGGGGGTGATGTAGCAGCTGAGACTGTTTCACTCATGCTGTTAATACTATTTCGCTGCTGCTTCACCCTCACCTTTATCCTCTCCCATCGAGGGAGAGGATACCACCGACTATATACCGGTGGATTATGTTTTCATTTAGTACTCAACTTTTAACAGTCTTTCTAATATTTTTAAATAACTTCCTTATCTTTTCCCTGCTTTTTTTGCCCGGACTGGTTTCCACGCCCGAGCCCACGTCCACACCGTGCAGACCTTTTGTTTTCAACAGCAAACACACATTGTCAGGCGTTATGCCTCCTGCCACAAAAAAAGGCTTCTTGATTTTTAGATTTTTGACAAGGTTCCAGTTGAATGTTCTCCCGGTGCCGCCGTAAGTGTGCCTTAGATATGTGTCAAACATGAACAAATCCACATAGTCTTCATAAATCCTTATTTTTTTAAGAAGGTTGCTTTTATCCTTAATCCTGACGACTTTTATTACGCCCGCGTTTTTTATTTTTTTTATGTAATTAACGCTCTCATTGCCCGAGAGCTGCACCATATCAAGCTTTGCCTTTTTTATCACGCTGTTTACTTTCCTTACATCCTCGTTGACAAATACCCCTGCCTTTAATACTTTTTTCGGGATTTTTCTTATTATTTTGGCTGCTGCCTCAGGCGTCATTCTCCTTTTACTGTCCGCAAAAATAAATCCGACTATGTCGGCGCCCGACCTGGTCGATAGCAGGGCATCCTCCAGATTTGTTATCCCGCATATTTTGACTTTAACCATGTTTTGGTGCATCCATGGGGCTACTCATTACCCGCCCTGTACAGCATATAGTTCACGTATTGTTTTATATTTTTTTCCTTTGCTTTCATGAGCATCGTGCCGACAAGTACGCCTCTTATCCTGCTGTCTATAAGTACTTCTTCTATATCTTCGGGCTTGTTAATTCCGCTCTCGCATATTACTATCCTGTCTTTCGGGATTTGTTTTACCAGCCTTGATACCACTCCAAGATTTGTCTTGAATGTTTTTAAGTCCCGCGTGTTTATTCCTATAATCTCAGCCCCGCTTCCCACGGCTTTTCTTATATCATCTTTGCTGTGCACCTCAACCACGGGCGTCAAATTAAGAAACCTCGCCTTTTTCACAAAATTATAGAGTTCCCTCTTGTCAAGAATCGCCGCGATTAAAAGCACGGCATCTGCCGTCGCTTCCCTGGTTTCATAAATCTGGTATTCGTCTATTATAAAATCTTTCCTTAAGACAGGAACCCCTGACATTTTTTTCACGTCTTTGACGTATTCCAGCCTGCCGTCGAAGAATTTCTTGTCGGTAACCACGGATATCGCTTTAATGCCAGCGTCCTCGTATATTTTTGCAATCTTGCCTGCGTTGATATTTGTGCGCATGACTCCCTGTGAAGGGGCTTTTTTCTTTATTTCGCCAATAACCACAAAAGCATTGTATTCAAAAACATCCCTGAAATTCCTGTTTGCAGGCGTTTTCATTATGCTCTTTAAAAGTTCCTCCTGCGGTACTTTCAACTTTCTCAATTTGAGCTCGTTTTTCTTGTATTTCACTATCTTGCTTAGAAAACTCATGTGTTCCTCCTGTGGAATAATTTTCAATTTTCAGTTTTCAATTATCAATTAAAAACCATACTTGCCTTTAATTGAAAATTGATAATTCTTAATTGTCAATCCTTGTTATTTGTTGGAACATTCCCTGAACTGGTTCAGCTTTTCCATAACTTTCCCTTCAGTAATCAAGGCGCGCGCCGTTTCCATGCCTTCCTTTGCTTTAGCGACTTTGTCGGCCGTATAAAGCGCGAATCCGCTGTTTATCACAATGGCGTCGTAATAAGCGTCTTTCCGTTTGCCTTCAAAAATTTCAACCAGTATCCTGGCGTTTTCTTCAGGGCTGCCCCCGTGTATCGCTGCCAATGGCTGTTCCTTGATGTCATATAATGACGGTTTAATCCTGTATGTTTTTATGCTTCCGTCTTTCAACTCGGAAATTTTAGTATAGCCCGAGAGTATTACTTCGTCAATACCGCCTTCGCCGCAGACAACAAGGGCGTGTATTGAACCCAGCCGTTTTAAAACGCCTGCCATTTTCTCTGTTAATTCCTCGGAAAAAACGCCAAGTAAATGATGGGTGTTTTTCGCCGGGTTTGTCAGGGGGCCAAGAATATTGAATATCGTCCTTATGCCTATTTCTTTCCTTACATTTCCAGCGTATTTCATTGCCTTGTGAAAATTCGGCGCGAATAAAAAACCTATGCCGACATTATCAATGCATTTCTTTACCTTGTCCGGAGACAGGTCTATGTTGATGCCAAGCGCTTTTAAAACATCTGCGCTTCCGCTTTTGCTCGTGGCAGCCCTGTTGCCGTGTTTTGCCACCGCTATGCCTGCCGCGGCCATGACAACAGCCACGCCGGTCGAAATATTTATTGTCCCCGACGAATCGCCGCCTGTCCCGCATGTGTCAAGAATCACGTCCTTTTCGAGGTCAAACGGCTCGGCTTTTTCGCGCATAACCACAGCCGCGGCTGTTATCTCGTCTATTGTCTCGCCCTTGACGCGTAAAGCAGTTAAAAAAGACGCTATCTGAGCGTCGTTTGTTTTCCCGCTCATTATCGCATCCATTGCTTCCTTCATTTCATCAAAAGTGAGGTCTTTCCCGTCAACCATTTCTTGAACGAATTTTTTAAGCATTATACACTCCCGATACTATTTATATTTCGAACAGCTTTTCAGCGTTCGCCGTGGTTATACGCTCCACTTCCTGCGGCATCATGTTTTTCAGGGCTGCTATTTCGGCCACTACATACTGCAGATAAGCCGGCTCGTTCCTTTTGCCCCTGAAATTCTGCGGCGCAAGATACGGCGCGTCAGTCTCCAGTACCACATGTTCCAAAGGAATTTTCTTTACAGCTTCCTTTACCACTCCGGCATTTTTAAAAGTAACAACCCCGCCTATGCCTATGGCAAAACCAAGGTCTATGAATTTTTTCGCAATATCGTATTCCACTCCGAAGCAGTGCAGCACGCCTTTTTTCTCCACGCCATGCCGCTTGAGTATGGCATAAACATCATCATAAGCCTCCCTGCTGTGTATTGCAACAGGAAGGCCCGTCTCTTTTGCGAGCAAAAGCATGCGCTCAAAAACTCCTGCCTGAATATCCTTCGGTGATTCGTTTTTGTAATAGTCAAGCCCTATTTCGCCGATTGCCTTTATATTCCTGCATCTATTCACAATATCTTTTATTTCATTATAAACATCGTCGTTGAAAGCCGTAGCGCAATGCGGATGAAATCCTACCGAAATGTAAATCCCGTCAGTACAGGCTTCCGCAAACTCCGCGATTTTCCTGTCCTCTTCAATGTCCGCACCGACGTTTATCAGTTTATGCACTCCGGCGTTTTTCGCGCGTTTGAGTATTTGGCCCCTGTCCGGATCGTATACGGGGTCGCATAAATGAATATGCGTGTCTATTATCATTTGCTTTTCACTTCCTGGTCCTGTATGCGCGGGAAAAGAGGCGAGCCCTTTTCCACTTTCATGCCGGCTGTAATTTTCCCGAATTCCATTTCTTTATCCAGGTTAATCCGCTGCATGTCCAGGTTCATTTTTAAGTTCTGTTTCATTATTGCCTGCGCCACCCTGGGCATTACCGGCGCTATGGCCAGGGTAACCAGCCTTATGCTTTCGCAAAGCAAATACATGACGCTGCCCAGCTCTTTTATCTTGCCCTGCTTTTGCAGGTTCCACGGCGCCTCGTCCTCAATTAATTTATTGGCTGCCCTTACAAGCTCCCACGCGAGCTCCATGGCGCCCGACAAATCAAACGCTTCCATTTTCTCCGCGTACTTTTTAAACAGGTCCTGCGACATTTCCATAATCTTGTTCATTTTGCCGTCAAGGCCCGGCATATCGAGCGCAGGCACCGTGCCCGCGAAATATTTTTCCACCATATTAAGCGACCTGTTTATCAGGTTGCCAAAATCATTTGCCAGGTCGTTGTTATACCTTGTTTTGACTGCTTCTTCCGTACATTCGCCGTCCTGCCCGTTTGTGATATGCGCCGCGAAAAAATACCTTATCGGGTCAGTGCCGAAAGCAGTGCCCGCAAAAAGCGGGTTTGCCGCGAGCTCGACAGGGTCCACAACGTTCCCGCGTGTCTTTGACATTTTCTCCCCGCCGCTTAAAAGGAAACCATGTCCGAATACTTTTTTAGGCAGGGGCAG
The DNA here is from genome assembly GCA_963845185.1 of uncultured bacterium. GTDB lineage: Bacteria > Oederibacteriota > PGYV01 > PGYV01 > CAWJRG01 > CAWJRG01. The sequence continues at coordinate 87,108 of CAWJRG010000005.1, forward strand.
TCCGGCGGACATGAGCATTATGGGCCAGATTATACAATGGAACTTTATTATATCCTTGCCTATTATGTGCGCGTCAGCCGGCCAGTATTTGGCGAACTTTTTGTCATCAGCCGGGAACCCGGAAACCGTTATGTAGTTTATAAGTGCGTCAAACCATACGTAAACCTTATGTTCAATATCAAAGGAAAGCGGTATTCCCCACTTCTGGCCGTGCCTTGACACGCTGATATCTTTCAGGCCTTCCTTTATCATATTTACTGTCTCGTTGCGCCTTGTTTCAGGCTCTATAAATCCCGGGTTGTCCCGTATGTGCTTTAACAGCCTGTCCTGGTATTTTGTGAGCTTGAGGAAATAATTCTCCTCTTTCAGCACGTCAGGCTTTGTCTTATGAACCGGGCACTCGCCTTCCACCAAATCGGATTCCATGTAAAAGGCCTCGCATGAGCGGCAGTACCAGCCCTCGTAGTTGCCTTTGTAAATATCACCCGTGTCAAAGCATCTTTTAAAAAGCTCTGCCACTGCTTTTTTGTGCCTGTCTTCTGTCGTCTGTATGAAATCGTCGTAAGATATTTGGTACTGCGCGTAAACGTCCTTGAAAACCTTGGCCATTTCATCGCAGTAGGCCTTCGGGTCCTTTCCCTGCTCGACTGCCTTTGTGTAAACGTTTATACTGTGCTCGTCCGTGCCCGCGGAGAAAAGCACGTCAAAACCGCGCATCCTTTTATAGCGCGCTATTATATCCGCCGTTACCTTCTCGTACGCGTGCCCAATGTGAGGCTTCGAGTTGACGTAATCTATGGCTGTTGTTATGAAAAATTTTTTCAATGTTTTTCCTTCAAGCATGAGTATTTTTTGCAAGCCTTATGGGCGCAGCAAAATATTACTCTTGCTTGCACCCGTTCCTATCCAAGGCTGCAAGGCCGAAGACAAGTGGTGAAACCGCGCATTTTTAAATACCCCGTTACAAATAATATAAGTTGAAAATATGACCCCTGCATTTTGCTTGCTGAATTTTGGATTTCCTCAGCCTTCGTCCGTCCAGCTCACATCAATCTCAGTATCAATAGGCGTCTCAGCAACGGGTTCATCCAGTATGTTCTCAATGCCTGTTTCTTCCTCGGCAGGTATCGGCAGTATTGGCTTCACCGCCTGCTCGTATTTTTCGTAAGCAAGGCAGCAGAGCAGCCTTCCGCACACCCCTGAAATCTTCGAGGGATTCAGGGGCAGTCCCTGCATCTTGGCCATTCTTATGGTTATGGGCGTGAAGGCTTTCAAAAACTTTTTGCAGCAGCATATTCTGCCGCATATTCCCAGGCCACCGATTTTTTTGGCGTATTCTCGCCTGCTTATTTGCCTGAGCTCTATTTTAATTCTGAAAGTCTTGACCAGGTCCTTTAAGAGTTCCCTGAAGTCCACCCTGTTTTCCGCCACAAAGTAAAAAATAACTTTCCTTAAGTCGTCCGTGTATTTGACATCGACAAGCCTCATTTGCAGTTTTCTTTCATCTATCCTTTTCGCGCAGAACTCCCACGCGCGCCTTTCCATCTTGAATTTTTTTTGCGCGAATACTTCTTTGCGGTCTGTCAGGTACCTTAATACCATGCGCAAAGGCGCGTAAACCTTGTCCGGCTCAAGGAAAAAGTTTGGCAAAACAACCTCGGCTTCCTCGGAGCCCGTGATGGTCTCAATAACGCACTTTTCGCCCTTTTCGAACTGCATCTTCTGCGGGTTATAATAAAGTATCTTGTCATCGTCTTTTAGCTTTATTCCGACTACCTCAATCATTCCTTAACCTTCTTTCCTTATGTTAAAAAATAAGTTTGTAAAAAGCAGGCTTATATTGGCGTTCTGCATCAAATCCCTCTGCGCCGATTCAATAAGGCTGATTATATTCGCCAGGCTTCTTATGCTGTAGACCCTTATTTCGCTTTTAATCAAGCCGTATTTCCTCGATAAAAGCTCTTTTATGCCCAATTTTTCGAGAATTAAATCTTTATAAATATATGACAGTATCTTCAAAATATCAAGCAAAAACATCCTGCCTCCGCCTGTTTTCGAGGCCTTTTTGCCTGCCTCTATATACTGCAAAGATTCAAATATGGTACCGATATCGGTTTTTGGCGAGGATATCTTCCTGAAAATGTCGGTCGTATATTTTATTTCTTCCTTTATCTCCTCGTAGTGCAGGGCAGCGCCTATTTTTCCTTCGGCAAATTCTGCAGCCTCCAGTATCTTTTCCTCGTCCCAGTCAGGCATAAGCGCCCTTAATTTGCTTTCTATTTCCTTTTTTCCCGTTCTTTTCAGCTCGATTTTATAGCACCTGGAAATAATGGTGGGCAGAATTTTTTCTATATTGTTTACCAGGAGTATGATAATCACGTTATCGTGCGGTTCCTCAAGTTCCTTTAAAATCGAATTTGCGGCTTCCTTGTTCATCTTCTCCGCATCGTTGATAATAACTGTTTTTTTCTTCAGCTCAATCCTGCCGTATGAATTCATTTCATTAAGCTTGTCCCTTACGAGCTCTATCGAAAGCTGCGCTTTCTCCGTATTTACATAAAGGATATCCGGATGAGGATTTTTCTGCATGCCATCCTCGTCAAGGTCCGCAAAAACCTTGTTAAGCAGTGTGCAGTTCCTGCACGCGTCGCAAGAGTCGTGATTTGTGCCGGGGTTAATGCAGTTGATCGCTTTGGCAAACTGCAGAGCCGCGAAACTTTTGCCTATTTCTTCCTCGCCCGTGAATATATACGCGCGTCCCTGTTTTTCCTGCATGGCTATTGAAAGCAGAATGTCTTTTGACAGCGGGTTTCCTGCTATGTCTTTTATTGCCATCAAATTATCCTTTTTTTCCCGAGGCACAAAAGCGTTTCGTTGAAAATTTGTTCGAAATTTTTATTATCGGTTTTTATGATTGTGCAATTACGCATTTTTTTTGCTTCATTTAAATAAGCGAGCCGCACCATGGCGTGAAATACTTTTTTCTCAAGGTCAAGCCTGTTTTTTTTGCCTCTTTTTGCCATGCGCTTTTCCGCCTCGTTTAAAGAGACATCATAGACTATTGTCAAATCGGGCCTGATCCCGTCAAGCACAAATTTATTCAGGCCATGTATTATTTTTTTGTCTATATTTCGCGCATACCCCTGGTAAACCAGAGTCGATAAAGTAAATCTGTCAAGAAGCACAATGAAACCTGATTTGAGAAAGCCTTTGATTTTTTCCTCTATTATCTGCGCCCTGCTTGCTATATAAAGCAAAAACTCAGTTTTGAACGAGATGTTTTTGTGTTTTGGGTCAAGGATTATGGCCCTTATTTTCTCGGAAATGACAGTTCCGCCCGGCTCGCGTAAAAGAGTGGTTTTTTTGTGTTTTGCCCTTATATATTTGAATATTTTTAGAGCCTGAGTGCTCTTTCCAGAGGCCTCCGGCCCCTCAAAAATGATTAGTTTGCCTTTCATAATATGCTCCCTTGCAACGATTCCAATCCTAAATCAGCAGAGTGGAAAAAAAATGTTGCCATTTTGTGAAATCTCAGTTTCGCTATTATACACAGCATTGAATATATTTTCAATATTTTTAATTAGCCTTGGAAACATGATAAAATTTGATATTTTTTACAAAGATTTTTCAAAGGTTTGAATTTCAGAGTGTTTGCTTATCTCTGTTGTTTATTAATCCGTTTCAGCCCTTATTAACGCAGATATCTTTACTATTTTCCTTGTTTTGTTGCCTATATTATCCACGCCTTCAACCACGCATATATATGTCCCGCTCGATACTTTCTCTCCGCCTACGCCTTTTAAATCCCAGTTTATACTGGCTGCTCCAAGGTCACCGGCAAGTGTCCTTACAAGCTCACCTGCTATATTGTATATTTTTATTTTTATTGTACCGCCCGCGCTTGGCTGCCATGTAAATATTAAAGGGGTTGTAGTGTCTCCAGAGTATGGATTCGGCAATGACTTTACAGTGCCAAGCACATCGGTATTTCCTTCGTTAAGTATGGTAATTGACTTACTCGTAATTACAGTGCTGCCCTGGCCTGTTTTTACCACAAGCTGCACTTCATATACCCCGTTCTGCACATAATTCCCCTGTGAATTTTTTCCGTCCCATGATAACGGGGCGGCTGTGGAAGTGTAACTAATTGTTATCGGCGGCGCTCCCTTTCCTACTGGCAATACATAATTCTTATTGCCGTTGGTGTTGCTTACGTCCAGCGATACCTGACCGTTGCCGTTATACGGCGCTGTTATCGTCTGCACAAGCTCCCCTGCGCTGTTGAAAATATTTACCTGCACATAATGGTTTGTTCCAATTGCTGTTATCTGTTTTGTTATTACATTCGTATGCCCGTAAGGGTCGGTTGTAGTTTCTTTTATGTAATAAACCCCGTTTACTACGTTCTGGCCTGCGCTGTTTGTCCCGTCCCATGTAAAGTCAGAGTATGTACCTTTCTGCTGGTCAGGCGTTTGTATGCCTGGAATTCTTATTGTAACCGCCGTGCCTGAGCCAGGCGAAACTACGCCTGTCTGGTTTCCGTTCAGCAGCAGTTCCACCTGCTGCGCTTCACCTGATGCCGTTGTATTTGTTATTGTTTTCACCAGTTCCCCTGCCTCGTTATACACGCTTATATTAATAACATACTGGAATGGTTGCGGCGTAATCGTTATAGTCAACGTTTGCGTTATAGTGGCTGTTGCAGTGTCAGTAAGTGTCTGTGTGCTCGTCGATGTATATGTGTAAGTGCTTGTCTGCGTAAGTGTTCCCGTGTAGGTAACGCTGGCAGTGTCAGTAAGCGTCTGCGTGCTCGTCGATGTGTAAGTAGAGGTGCTAGTAGGCGTAAATGTTATTGTATATGTATATGTGCATGTCGGCGTATCGCTTGACGTAGGTGTAAACGAAGGTGTGTTTAAAGATGTATTTGTATATGTGCATGTTTCTGTTTGTGTATCAGTAACAGTATTTGTGGATGTGGCAGTGCTTGTATCGGTATACGTGCTTGTGGCTGTATATGTAAAAGTCTCGGTAAGCGTTATTGTATATGTGGGTGTGAATGTCGCCGACAGAATTATAATAGTATATGTCATTGTTATCGTATATGTCGGCGTATGCGTGCTTGTGGGCGTAGGCGTTTCCGTACTTGTGTATGTTACTGTTTCCGTATATGTGTCTGTGGGCGATGTCGTGTTTGTGTATGTCGGCGTATTTGTATTCGTGTCTGTCTGCGTGTAAGTTGGCGTTATTGTTTTTGTTATGGTGTAAGTAGGCGTAAACGTAGCTGACAGTATTACCACGGTAAAAGACGTTGTTATAGTGTATGTCGGCGTATGTGTATTTGTAGGTGTAGGCGTTTGCGTGCTTGTGTATGTTACTGTATCCGTGTATGTGTCTGTAGGAGACATCGTGTTTGTGTATGTCGGAGTATTTGTCCGCGTTGACGTTTGCGTGTATGTCGGCGTTATTGTTAATGTTTCTGTCCGCGTTGACGTGGACGTGGCTGTATATGTAAATGTATACGTAACTGTCTGTGTATATGTTGGTGTCGGCGATGCCGTGTTTGTGTATGTCATCGTTGCTGTCGGCGTAGGCGTCTGTGTGTAAGTCGGCGTATATGTTTTGGTGAATGTTATTGACACTGTGTTTGTCACGCTAAAAGTAACTGTCCGTGTCGCTGTCACAGTATCTGTATAAGTGTAAGTATAGGTTACTGTATTTGTATTAGTGTATGTCACTGTCGATGTTCTTGTAAACGTAACAGTCGGGGTGTTCGTCAGCGTATATGTTCGTGTGTAAGTGAATGTTGGCGAATTTGAATTTGGCGTCGGCGTTGGTGTCCTTGTCGGCGTTATGGTGAATGTTGGCGACATGCATACAATATTAAATACTACCGGGTTTGAAAATTCCGATACTATATTTGTCGCTCCTATGCCTCCGACATTTGTAAAGCTCTGGGCGCATGCATTCGTTGATGCCCACCACGTATATGAACCGCTCTGGTCGCTTATGTTACCCATGTTCCAGCTAACCATCGGATTTGTTGTCGCTGCGCCTGGGTTTGACCCTGCGTATGTCAGTCCTGTCGGTATCGTGTCGTATAATGTCGCGTTTGCCGCCACCCTCGGCACAAGTATTGCAAAGTTATTATATGCATCCTGTACTGTTCCGTTGCCGTCACCTGACTGGTTCCCAACACCAGGCCTCCAGTCAGTATATGTTGCGCCTGCGCCGCAGTTAAAACCTGTAGTTGCCGCGCCCGTATCTGTAAATGATACCTGGTACCCAGTCGGCTCTGGCTGCCCAACCTGCCATACTTTCGCATTGAATATATAATCATTTCCGTTTTGCGTCATATATGTCTTTGTCCTGTACCATGTATTGCCGACTATTGTTATCGCGCTTGAAGCACCATTATATGTACAGCTTGACCCCGCACATTTCTGTATGGCCATGTATGCGCCTGCTGGTGCAGTATCAATTGATAAAAGCAGGCTGTATGCTTCGGCATTTCCGCCTGCTTGTCCATTGCTCCTTAAAATCACCAGTCCGTCTGCTCCGGGATATGTGCCAGGGTTTATATAAACATCTGCTTCAACTATCCCTGTGCATATCTGCACATTCGAAGGCGTCGGGTCGTCAAGAAGCATGGCCGGATATGACGATGACTGGCCGGCTCCTGTCAGTATCCTGTCTCCTGTGCTGCAAGGGTCGCTTATTGTCCATGTGCCGTAATCAGTGTTATACGGCAGCATTTTCCATCCTGCCGGCGGTTTATTGGTTATGCCGTATGTCCCCGTCGTTGTATCGTCAAACGCCCTTAATGCCTGAAGTTTGTCTCCGTTTACCTGGTAATCGAGATAGTATGTTATGGTCACGGTAGCATTCGTGGCTTTCATAAATGTGCTCACGCTCTCCAGTTTTTGCACTGATATTGCTGCCTGGCCCACTATCAGCGTGGCTGACGCGCTGTCATTGGTTGAACCGCTCGTCGCGTTTGCCGTGTTCGGCACTGACGTGCCTGATGCCATTGCTGTTGTCATCCTCATCAATATCCATACTGTGCCTGTTTTTGTGTATGTTGAATTCGGGAATGTCCATGTTACCGTGCCTGACGTGGCTCCCACACCAGGTGTTGTCACGCTTCCTGATGTTATTGAGCTCGGCCCGACCGACACCAGCGCGAGGCTTCCGCCTCCGGGCAGGCTGTCTGTTATTGTAAGCGGTCCGTTGCCGTAAGTGTAGTCTATGGAAAACAAAACAAGGTCCCCTACTGACTGCAGAACGCCCTCAACCCTTTTATCCAAAGTAACTGAATTGGCAGGCGGCGTTGGTAATGACCAGCTTAATACTGTTCCGGAGCCGCTTGAACTGCATGCGCCATTTGTTAAAGCAGCCCAGTTACTGCTACCAAAATATGAACTGTCTCCGCCTATTAACAAATTAAGAGTCGTCGCCCCGCACGCTGTCCCCATCTGCTGCGCGCTCGGCATTGTCAGGTTATACGACTCTGTGGCTAATCCAGCCTGGTTCCCCGAACCACCGCAGTCATTGCAATTTCCATAAGAGGGCGGCGCTGCTAAAACGTAGCCAAAATCATTGCCTCCACTTGCGTTATTCGGGTTTGTGTCTGGGATATTAATGCCGTCTTTGCTTACCAAAAATATCTGTCCCCCTGTATTTGCCGGCTGGAAAGTGCTGCTCGTGCTCACTGCCACAAGCAGTTCATTGGTATTATACTCGTCCAGGCACATCTGCAAGGTTAAGATAAATTGCTGGCCCCAGCCCGGATTTGCAGGCGCTATGTTTACAGAAACTACTTGAGGAGTGCCAGCATAAATCAAGCTGCCTGATAATAAAAGCATGAATATAATTATTTCGATTAAAATATTTATCTTTTTTATGTTTTTTCTCATTTTCATTTTAGCTCACCGTTGTGCATTTTTCATATTTAAACCTTTAATTTCAATAAGTTTTTAGACAATAAAAAATGGGTTTAGTTTCGTTGTTTTTAATTAAATTTGACTGATACTTATATCGCATTATGAAACTCTTGTCAAGTGAAACTAAAGCAGCGAAATGCTGCAGCAGTAAAGTATATAAGGTTGATTTAATTCAAATTTAAACATATTTAGAGTTTTTTTGAAATAGATTGCTTTAAGTTTTGGATTATTTGAATTTATATTAAATTTTTGGAGTGGTTTGAATTACCGGATACGTTTTTTTCCTTTTACTATTCCGCTGTAGTACCTATAATGGCAAATATCTTTACTATCTTCCTCTCTTTGTTTCCTGCATTATCCACGCCTTCTACCACGCACACATATACCCCGCTAGCTACTGTCTGTCCGCTTACACTCTTTAAATCCCAGTTTATGCTCCCTGTACCAAGATCGCCTATCAGTGTTCTCACAAGCTCTCCCGCCATGTTGTAGACTTTTATTTTTATTACTCCGCCCGCGCTTGGCTGCCATGTGAATTTCAATGGTGTTGCCGTATTTCCTGTGTACGGATTCGGCAATGATTTCACAATACCAAGCAAATTAGCTGTCCCTTCATTTAATATAGTAACTGTTTTGCTTATGCTTGTGTTATAACCCCTGTTCGTATTTACAACAATCTGTATTTCATATACTCCGCTTTGCAAATAATTTCCCTGCGTGTTTTTCCCATCCCAGGTTACAGCGTTTGTTGCAGTGTAATTGATTGTTATCGGCGGAGCTCCATTTCCTACCGGCAATACAGCATTATTATTGGTATTATTGGTTATATTCAAAGACGTCTGGCTGATGCCGTCATAAGGTGCCTTTATTGTCTGTACAAGCTCTCCTGCGCTGTTAAAAATATTTATTTGCACATACTGTGTTTCGTCAAGTGCTGTTACCTGCTTGGTAATTGTATTCGTATGCCCGTATGGGTCAGTTGTTGTTTCCTTTATGTAATACACTCCATTTGCTACATCCTGGCCTGCGCTGTTAGTGCCGTCCCACGTGAAGTCCGCATATCCGCCTTTTGCCTGGTTAGGCGTCTCTATATCAGGCATCCTTATTATCAGTGACGTGCCTGATCCAGGCAACACCAGCCCTGTCTGGCTGCCGTTCAGCAATAATTGCATATTCTGTGCCTCTTGCGAAGTAGTTGTATTTGCTACCACTTTCACCAGTTCTCCCGCCTCGTTATACACGCTTATGTTCATCGCATAAGGGAAAGGTTGCGACGTCCCTGTAATCGTCGCCGTTGCTGTGGTTGTCAGCGTATTTGTTATCGAAGCTGTAATCGTGTTTGTTTCTGTGGATGTCATCGAATAAGTTATCGACGCCGTCGCCGTTTTAGTCGTCGTGGATGTTGTCGTAAGCGTATTAGTATGTGTAGCGGTTATCGTAATAGTTATCGTAAAAGTGTAAGTACAAGTTTTTGTGAGGGTGACGCTGCACGTAGGACTTGCTGTTTGCGTAACTGTTGACGTATTTGCAGGCGTATTTGTATATGTTGAAGTAGATGTGTATGTTAGTGTTGCAGTCAGCGTATTAGTATGTGTGTTTGTGGAAGTTGCAGTTATTGTATATGTGCTTGTTAGCGTCTGCGTGTACGTAGCCGTATCTGTATTTGTATATGTGTATGTTGGCGAAGCCGTGTAAGTCGGCGTTATAGTCGGCGTATTCGTAAATGTAGGCAGTGTTGTTAATGTATTTGTCATTGTCGCTGTATACGTATAAGTGTATGTCACTGTCTGCGTGTAAGTGTATGTCGGCGATAGCGTATTTGTGTATGTCGGTGTTGACGTTGAAGTTGGCGTCTGCGTATTTGTCAGCGTTACTGTATATGTCGGCGTCTGCGTATTTGTCGCTGTTGACGTATACGTATAAGTGTATGTCACTGTCTGCGTGTAAGTACATGTCGGCGACAGCGTATCTGTGTATGTAGTCGTTGCTGTTGGTGTAGAAGTCTGCGTATTTGTCAGCGTTACTGTATATGTCGGTGTCTGTGTGTTTGTGGATGTCGAAGTTTGCGTGAATGTATAAGTATCCGTCTGCGTATATGTATATGTCAGTGTTAGCGTGCCTGTGCATGTCGGCGTTGCCGTCGGCGTAGAAGTCTGTGTGCATGTCAGAGTTACTGAATAAGTCGGTGTCTGCGTTTTTGTCGCTGTCGGCGTATAAGTATATGTATAGGTGTCAGTCTGCGTGTATGTTGGCGTCACTGAAGGCGTATTTGTACTTGTAGCTGTCGGTGTATAAGTATATGTATATGTGTAGGTTGGGGTATTTGTATAAGTGTATGTTGGCGTAGGCGTATTTGTAAATGTCGGTGACGGCGTGTTTGTGGGAGTAACCGTGTATGTTGGCGTTACTGTAGGTGTATCTGTAACAGTGGAACCTGGCGGCGGCGGCGTATTTGTTGGTGACACGCATAACACGTTGAATACAACAGGATTGGAAAATTCCGGTACTATACTCGACGCACCTATACCGCCTACATTTGTAAAACTCTGGCCGCAAGCTGATGTAGATGCCCACCATGTATATGAACCGCTCTGATCGCTTATATTGCCCAGGCTCCATGTCACCATCTGTGGTGACCCTCCGACGCCTGTGGCAACCGGGTTGGAGTTTATATACGTCAATCCCGCGGGTATCGTGTCATACAAAACCGCACTTGCCGCAACCCTCGGTATTAATACAGTAAAATTATTATATGAATCCTGTACATTGCCGGTGGTACTTGACTGCTGTCCAACTCCAGGCCTCCAGTCAGTATATGTTGCGCCTGCACCGCAGTTAAAGCCAGTGATAGCCGCGCCTGTATCTGTCCATGTAACCTGGTAAGCTGATGGCTCAGGTTGTCCAATCTGCCATATCTTTGAATTAAACACATAATTATTGCCGTTTTGCGTCATCCATGTCTTTGTCCTGTACCATGTGTTACCGGTTATTGTAACTGCATCTGACGCACCGCCATACGTGCAACCAGACCCCGCGCATTTCTGTATGGCCATATACCCGCCTGCGGGATTGGTGTCTATTGATAAAAGAAGGCTATAGGCTTCGGCATTATTGCCTGCCTGTCCGTTGCTCCTCAAAATCACCAGGCCGTCTGCTCCGGGATATGTCCCGGGGCTTATAAAAACATCCGCCTCAACTATGCCTGTGCATATCTGCACGTTCTCTGTATTTCCAGAAGGGTCATTCAGCAAAAGCGCTGGATATGAGTTTGCCTGGCCTGCTCCGGTTAATATCCTGTCTCCTGTACTGCATGGGTCTGAAATTGTCCATGTGCCATAATCGGTATTATACGGCAAATATTCCCATCCTGACGGCGCTGCCGCCGGGTAGGTGTAAGTATTCAGTGCTGTATCGTCAAACGCCCTGTAGTCCTTAAGCTGGTCTCCGTTTATCTGGTAATTAAGATAATATGTTATGGTGACAGAAGCTCCCGGTTGTTTCATGAATGTGCTCACGCTCTCCAGTTTTTGCACTGATATTGCTGCCTCGCCCACTGTCAGCGTTGCCGAAGAACTGCCGTTATTTCCTCCGATTGTGCTGGTTGCCGTATTTGACACCATCATTCCCGATGCCATCGCCGTAGTCATGCTCATCAATATCCATACTGTGCCTGTCTTTGTGTAGATTGAACTTGGGAATGTCCATGTTACCGTGCCTGACATGGTACCTGCTGCAGGTGCATTCACGCTTCCTCCTGATATTGAACTCGGCCCGACAGACACAAGTGCAAGGTTTCCTCCGCCCGGCAGGCTGTCTGTTATTGTAAACGGCCCTCCATTCCCGTATGTGTAATCAATTGAAAATAGAACCAGGTCCCCGACATACTGCAGCACGCCTTCTACCCTTTTATTCAATGTGTATGAATTGGTCAACGGCACCGGCATTGTCCAGCTTACAGCTCTCGCGTTGCAAGAGCTGCTCGTCAAGTCAGCCCAGTCTTGAGACTGTAAACCTGCGCTTTTTGTACCAACAAGCAGGTAAAGTGTCGTCGAGCCGCATTCTGTCCCCATGTCCGCAGCATTCGGCATTGTAAGGTTAAATGAGAATGCCTGCGGATAGCCATCGTTGCTGCCGGTACATGTACTGCAGCTTAATATTGGCGTTGGACTTATATTCGGCGGCTGCCACCCCATATCATTGCTGGGACCATTCGGACTTGTGCTGTGAACGTCAATGCCTAAGTTGCTTACTAAAAATATCTGGCCTCCCGAATTGGCAGGCTGAAATGTATTGCTTGTGCTCACTGCAATATCAAGGTCGTTCTCCGAGTTATAAGCATCATGGCATATCTGCAAATTAACCACAAATTGTTGTCCCCAAGTTGGATTTTGAGGAGTAATACTTAATGAGGTTATTGAAGGATTGGCTGCATAAGCAGTATTACTGGCTATTAATAGTATAAATAGTATTATAACTTTGGGAATGTTTATCCGTTTAAAGTGTTTTTGCAGATTCATTTCAACTTGCCCCTTATATCATTTATATAAACTTAAAACTTTCTATTTAATCGTTTTTTAGTAGACAAAAAGCGTTTAAGTTAAATTTATTGTATCGTATTCCGAAATTTTTGTCAACTAATAAGATTAATTTTGTTGTTTTTTATATTCGCACTATTCATTTAAAATATAAAATTATATAGGATATGCCTTCTATTGCATCACAGATTGTTTTTTATCAATTATTGTTTTCAATTGCATTGCATTTATGTTATTGCTGTTAAATTTAATAGCATTATCAACATATTCAGTTGCTTTTGACGTTTCGCCCCTGTTTAAGTAAATAGCTGCAAGATATGAATAGGCATAAGATGCTTTAGGGTTTAATTCAAGTGCTTCGTTCCAGTATTTTTCCGCATTTTGCGTATTGCCCAAATTGTAATAACACGATCCTATATTTATTAGTGTCTGGTCCGAGGGTAGAAAAAGGTAGCTTCTTTTATAAAGTTTTATTGCGGTATCATAATGGCCGGCCCTGTTTAATTTATCCGCAACTGTAATAAAACTCCATGCATAATGTTTTACAGCCAACAGGTTCGTGAAATCGTCATAATTTATTTTATCGCCTATTATGCCTCTGTAGGAATATAAATCAAAAAAAATATTATTTGTAAGAATTTGTTTATTGCCTCCTGTCAATACTCTGTTAACAATGCCAACTGGTACAAAAGGAAGCTTCTGCCATTCCGCCGTAAATGCGTTAGAATAATATATTCCTTTTTCGGAATTTGACATCATTGTTTTGTACAAATAATCAGTTCCGCTATTTTCCATTTCCGGCAATATTATTGCGTCATGGTAATCATTTTTCAGTTGTTTCCTGTACCAATCATACTCGAGTAAGCGCGTGTTAATAAAAACAAAATCCTTTTTATTAACAAAAGATTCGTAAAGTGCGGAACTCATATTGAGATCGCCTTCTGTGAAAAAAAGCGACTTTTCAGGCAGGGTTTTTATAATATTTTCAGCATAATCATACCCAATGAAATACCTTGAGTAATCGGTTGCGTTAAATGCAGGCAAAATAATAGCTGTTGATATTGCTAAATATATATTTCTTTTTGTTCTTTGATCAATTTTTTTCAAAAAATTTATAATAAAAGAGATGCCCGATGAAATGAATATAGAAATAAAAATATAAGACGATGTAAAATAAGGTTTTATTACCCATTCTATGCCGGGCTTGGGTGTAGAAATTGAAATTATGCCTACCACAATAAATATATACGCAATGCTTATTGTTATTGCTTCTGTCTTAAATTGCTTTATTAAAAAATACGTTCCGGGTATTAAAAACAATACAACATAAAAAGGGTACTCGTTCGTCAATAGATTTTTTATATAAAACCATAAAAGATGGAATGTATCAGTTATAGAATGCGCGCTTTCTGCATACCTGTATTGCTCCCTACTAATCAGCCAGAATAAATCCCTGATTGTCTTTATTTCTCCCCATGCAAAAACCGGTATGTTTTGACTTCTGATAAATGCAAATAAATATACGGATGCACCAAGCAGAAAAAAAATTCCGCCAATAAGCAAGAATGCCGTTTTGAAATATTTTCGGTTAAAAATTAAATAATATAATACTGCTGGAAAAATTACAGCCATGCTTTGCCAGTGATTTCCCATTGATAATCCGTAAACAAAAGAAAATAAGTAAAAATATTTGATATGCTTTTTTAAATTAAATAATGATAAAAAAATTATAATTGTAAAAAATGCGTTAATTGTATAAATGCTTCCCTTTGCCGACAAGGACTGTAAAAACGGCGTTGTGCAGAATAAATACAGCGCCGCCGATATAAAAGCAAAAAAATTATTCCCATATTTCGTATTTTTGTTTATAACAAAATATCTATTTACAAATATAAAAACCAGCAGGGCTGTTATTATATTAAAAACCAATGCGGTTAGATTGCTTCTGTACATGATGTTGCCGGCTGGAATTAACGTGAATATCTTGCCGATAAGAGTATTCAGAGGGTATCCAGGCGGGTGCTGAATGCCGAGGGTATAAAAAGCCGTGGTGGTTTCCGGACTGTCATCGGAATTAAAAGTTGGCGCTATTTTTAAAATCCCGAATTGCCAAACTGCAATAAACGCGGTCAAGATAATCAAAAGCATCCTGATTTTGGTTGGTTTATTGAAAAAATGAAAAATCTGCATTTGATTGTTCTTAATTTGCTTAAGCAAAATTATTACTTCTTAATCACTATGTTTCTTTCCAGCGTATAATTTTGCCGGCTGTTTTTTACGACCATCCTCAGTATATATAATCCGCTTCCGGCAATGAAACCATTGTCTGTTTTGCCGTCCCATACCACTGTATTACCGCCTGCCAGGCTTCCGTCTGAGCCCTTATTTATTTCCTTTTTCCACAGTACTCCGCCGTATACGTTATAAACCCAAAATCTCACATCACTGTCATAGTCAAGGTAATAATTTATCGCCGTGGTTTCCCTTCCTGCCGCAAACGGGTTTGGCTGGTTTATAAATTTATGGCTGTTTGGCGTTGATACGGAACATATAAGCTGAACAGTTTCTGTAACCGGCATGCCGTGCGGCTGGGCTGAAATCACAGTCCTTGTGTTAGCGTCCGGCGCTGTGAAGACGATGCCTGCGTTACCGTAATAATCTGTTGTTGCTGTCCTGGTACTAATGCTGCCCTCACCACTTATTATTGCGAAATCCACTGCTGTATTTGATACCGGATTTAAGTAAGCATCCTCGATAAAAGCCGTCAGGTTTGCCGTATTGCCTTTTCCCAATGTATAATTATCCGCGGTAAAGCTGCAAACAACAGGACTGCTGCTGTAAATATGCATCAAGTTTGACGGCGACACTGCCGTTATTGAGATGGAATTGTTGCAGCAGTAATAACTAGGAACTATTTCCAGATTTGGCACGCCCCAAACCGTATCCCTCTTATTATAACTTACCATTGTCATGCCCGCGCCATTCGTAATTGAAAGAGTATTATTGGGCGCAGATATGGGTACGGTCATGTTAGGGTTCGTGCTCTGAAAATATATTGTTGCAGTCCATGTGAAGCTGTTTATCGGAGGCCCGCCTTGTGAATGTGACATTGTGACTGTCACAGGGAAAGGTACCCCCGCAATTGCCGCTATCGGTACGCTTGCCGATATATAATATTGCGTCAAAGTGTTGAACCAAACTTGTTGAGAAAAGAAAATAGTCGGGTTATTGAAATCATTGCAATACAATTGCTGGTAGGCTGCCTCGTCCGGGCTGGGAGTTACTGTTAAACCAAAATAACCCATGTCTCCTGTTGAACTCAGGTCAATGGTCACTGGTGTAACCGAATAGGCACAAGTTTTTACTGTAAGCATTACTGTCGGCAAATTCGTCGTGATCATATTGTAATAAGCATCCGTAGCTATAACTGTCACATTAAAAGGTATTGTAGTTGTCTGGTTGGCGGGAGAACCAGTGTACCCGGAAACTGTGCCCGGCGCATATACCATTCCATCGGTTAAGAGCAATAATTTTGAGTAAGTCCCCGGCATCACGTTAACGTTCGCAGTACTTGTAACGCCCAATGAGTAGTCGGTTGCGGTCAGGGTTACAAGATTTCCAGCGCCTGTTAAATAAACCGTTCCGTTCCAAAAACCTGCGGAGAAATTAGGCGTCACATTTGTGCTGGTTGCCGAGATACCTACGTAGCCAACCGATGCGGTTAAAGTTACGTTTCCCGAGTAGCCTGTCATCACGGAATTATTTGTATCATAAGCGGTAATCGCCAAGGTCATTGGTTGGCCTGCCGTACCACTGGAAATAGACAACATAAAATACCCTAAACTATCGGCATAAACCGCGCTAGCCGTGATAAACAACAATGTTATGAATAAAAACATTTTTTTCATTTTTTATCTCCTTGAATTTCGAAAAACCTTCAACTTATTTTCATGTATTCTTCTATTGTAGTCGTTCCTTCAATAAGCTTGTCAAATGCTGTTTCTTTTAAGGACTTAAACCCGTTTTTCTTGTTTTCTTCCCTTATTTTTTTTGTAGCTTCCTTATTTATAAGCATTTCCTTTATTTTTTCGTTTATCGCTATCATTTCAAACACGGCTGTCCTGCCTTTATAGCCGGTATTTGTGCAATTTGAACAGCCCTTTCCTTTATAAAACACAGGTTTTTTATTGGAAAAGCCTTCTGCCTGCAGAACATTTATTATATCGCCAGATGGTTCGTAAGGCGCTTTGCAGTTTTTATCTATCTTCCTCAAAAGCCTCTGCCCCAGCACGACAAGAGTATTTGAAAGAACCACATAAGGTTCCAGGCCCAGGCTTATTATAGTCTGCAAAGCTTGAAACGGATCCGCGGCCCTTACTTTTGAGATCACAAGGTGGCCACCTGCTATTGCTTCAAAAACCGCTTCTGCTGTTTCCTTATTCGCTATATCGCCAACTGCTATTACATCGCAGTCCTGCTCCGCAAGGTAAGTAACGGCCTGTCCATAACTTTTCCTGTTTACTTTTGTCTGGTTTACGCCCTGCAACACGTAATTTGAAGAAGCGTCCTCAACCGTAAAAATATTTATATGCGCCGTGTTAATTTCCGAAAGTGAAGAATAAAATGTGGTTGTCTTGCCGCTGTTTGTCGGCCCGGCAATGAGGATAAGCCCGCTCGGCATTTTTAAATATTTCCTGAAAGCATTCAACAGGGTTTCTTCCATACCTGCCTCATTAAGTGGCATTATTGTATTTTCAGCCCTTAAAATCCTTAAAAGAATTTTTTCCCCGAAGATGGTCGGGAAAGTGTAAACTCCCATACTTATTTCCTTGCCCGCAAGCCTCATCTTCAGCTTGCTTTCTTGCGGCAATGTCCTTTCAGCAACGTTCATCTGTGCAAGTTCTTTTATCTTGTTTAATATCCCGTTGTATAATGTTTTTGGTGCGGTCTCTACTTCATACAGAGTGCCGTCAATCCTCCTCCTTACCCTGCACTTTTCGGCAAAAGGCTCAATATGCACGTCAGTAGCATTTGCGTCATAGGCATCCGAAAGCAGGCTCATTAAAAATGAATTAACCGGCGTGTCCTGGGATATGGCTGCCTGCGCGAATTGTGTCTCAGGCAGCTTGTATTCCTGCGCCGGTTTTGAAGGTTTTTCACTTATGAATTCCGGTTCCTGTTTCTGCTGAGCCGGTGTTGGTTTTCCCGGTTCGGGTGCCTTTGACACAGGTTGTTGTGCTGCATGCTCAGGTTTATCCTGCTTCGGCACCAAGTCTTCGGCGTAAACTCCGCGCGTAATTTTTATTTCCTGCGGTGTTTCCTTGTGCCTGCCGGATAATCCCTGCGTAGGCGTGGACATAATATCCTCAAGCTCGTCTGTTTTTGCCTTGGCGATTTCGCCTGTATCTTCTTCCTTAAACCCAAAGTATTTGTCGACCAGCTTTTTAATATCCTCGCTGGGCGCCAGCCTTGAGTCTATGTCGCACCTTGTCGTTGCCTTCATGTCGTCAATCACAAGAAAATTCATAGGATCTGACATGGCCACAGTTATTGTCTTGCCCTGCTTATTAATCGGTATCAATTTTTCGTTGCGCATGACGGATTCCGGCATTAGTTTTAAAACATCCTTTTTTATTTCTTGAATTTCTTCGAGGTTTACATAAGGAACCCCCATCTGGTACCCTAAAAAAGTCCAGAGTATTTCTTTTGAAATATACCCCATCTTCATAAGAATCTGCCCGATTTTCTCTCCGGTTTTTCTTTGCTCTTCAAGGGCGTCTTTTAGTTGTTCCCTGGTAATTATGCCTTCTTCAAGAAGCATTTCACCTATAAGCATATTGCGCGGTCCTGCCATATTTTATTCCCCTTTTTTCTTGAATATATCGAAAATCGACTTCTTTTTCGAATCAGGCGGCGTGCCGCCTACTTCTCCATCAGGCGCTTCAGGCCTTGCCTCTGCCTGCTTGTATTCCTGTCCAGCATACGCCTTAGTAGTCCTGTCCTCCCGGACAATCTTTTTTTCAAACTCCGTACCCATATGCTCTTTCATTTCATCGACTTCAGAAGACGACAGGCCGCTGTCAGGCGTAATCTTTATTACCTGTTCCTTGCCGGTCATCTGGTCTTTGGCAGAAACTTTTATTATACCATTTGCGTCTACGTCAAACATAACTTCTATTTTCGGCTCACCTTTACTAGCCTGCGGTATACCGACCAAGTCAAAAGTCCCTATTAATTTATTGTCTACTGCCATTGGCTTTTCGCCCTGATAAACTTCAATCCTCACAAACGACTGATTATCTTTTGTCGTGGTATATATTTCGCTCTTTCTTATCGGAATTGTGGAATTTTTCTCGATTATCTTGGAAAATATGCCCCCCTCGGTTTTTATGCCGAGTGAAAAAGGAGTAACATCAAGAAGTAAAATGTCCCTGATATCGCCTTTTAATACCGACGCCTGGTGTGCGGCACCTGCTGCTACAGCCTCGTCCGGGTTTGCACCGAGGTACGGCTCTTTTTTAAATATTCTTTTTACAGTATCCCTTACAAAAGGCATTTTTGTCTGGCCACCTACAAGCACAACTTCATCTATATCCGAAGGCTTGAAACCCGCATCGGAAAGGGCCCTGTCGCATGGTATCGCTGTGCTCTCTGACAAATCGCGTGTTATTTCCTCAAGTTTTTCTCTTGTAAGTATTGTCTTTAAATGTTTCGGGCCTTCTTTTGAAACCGCGATAAACGGCAGGGTTATCTCAACTGAGTCAAGGGTTGACAAATTTATTTTCGCTTTTTCTGCTGCGTCTTTCAACCTCTGAAGCGCGACCCTGTCTGTCCTTAAATCCACATTCTCAGCTTTGTAAAATTCCGACACAAGCCAGTCAATCACTCTCTGGTCGAAATCATCGCCGCCTAGGTGTGTATCGCCGTTTGTGGATATTACCTGGAATATCCCCTGCCCAAGCTCAAGTACAGAAACATCGAAAGTGCCTCCTCCAAGGTCGTATATGACTATTCTCATCCTTGTCTTGCTGTCAAAGCCGCTGGCTAAAGCCGCAGCAGTCGGCTCGTTGATTATCCTCACGACTTCCATGCCCGATATCCTGCCGGCATCTTTTGTCGCCTGCCGCTGCGAGTCGTTAAAATACGCCGGAACCGTGATTACGGCTTTTTCTATGGCTTCGCCGAGATACATTTCTGAGTCCTTTTTTAGTTTCATAAGTATCATTGCGGATATTTCAGGCGGGGAATATGTCCTGCCCATGATCTCAATTTTCACGTCGCCGTTTGATGCCGGCGTTAATTTATAAGGTATTAATTTAATGTCTTTTTCCACAACTTTATCCGTCATTTTCCTGCCCATGAATCTTTTTATAGAAAAAACCGTGTTTTCTGGGTTCATTATCTGCTGCCTTTTTGCTGCGTTACCCACAAGTATTGTCCCTTCTTTTGTAAAAGCGACAACAGACGGTGTAGTCCTGAACTTTTCGTCGTTTAAGACTATCTGCGTCTTTCCATCCTCTATGACTCCTACGCAGGAATTTGTCGTTCCTAAGTCAATTCCTATAATTTTCGGCACTTGGATTCTCCCTTATTGCCCGTCAATCTTTTTTGCCTTATCTATTTCCCTAATAAGCTCCTGCAGTTTTGCCGTTGTTCTCTCATAAGCCGGGTTTTCCTGATCTAGTCTTACGGTTTCGTTAAAAGTCCTTACGGCATCTGCAAGTTTGTTTGTAGCAACATAAATAACGCCCATGTTAAACATTGCCTCAGCCGTTTTAAAAGCATCAAAAGACTGTTGGAATTTTAAAAGTGCTTTGCCTTTTTCCCTTTCAAATGCTTCCACCCCTTCGTTGAAATATATCATCGCGTCCTCGTATCTTTTTTTATCTCCACCCTGAAAAATTCCAAATTTATATTCCTTTGTCTTTTCCTTTAACGGATAAAATATTAAAAAATTATAAATCTTCCTTTTTATCGGGTCGGATAGGATTCTGTGCGCTTCCACTGCCTCGGAGGTTTTCACATGTGCCCACTCCGCTTTGTCCGGATTATGGTCCGGATGGTACTCATAAAGCTTATCTCTGAAAGCGCGCTCGATTTCCTCATCGGTTGCTGCTGGATTAACATCCAGGAGTTCGTAGTAATTTTGCTTTTTTTCTGGCATTATCGTAACCTCTAAAACTTCGTTCCTGTAAGTTTAAAAATATCAAGGTTGGTGCCGTCGCTTAAAACAACCGAGTCTATTCTGTCGTATTTTGCGAGCGTATCAGTTAAGGCCACCACCTCTTTTGTAGTAAAAATATCCGTCGTATATTTCTTTTTTTCGCCATATTTCGAGGCAAAACCCAAATAATCAATTATAGCATTATACTTTTCAACGGACAATTTATCAATAAAATTTTTGGCGATGTTTCCTGCTGATATTATAAAGTTTATCTTGAAGTCCTCCACGGTATACCCTAAAGTCAGCTTGCTTTTTACCATGTTCACAAGCTCCTTCCTTATTTCTACTGTAGATATCAGTGCGCGCTTCGCATCGTCTGTATGCTGAAAAGGGTATCCGAATGAAATCAATACAAACCTGTCCGTAACTTTAAAAATTGCTCCCTGGTAATTTATTGCAACCGCTGTAACTTTTTCTATAAATTTTTTTAAAATATCTTTTAATTCTTCGCTTATCAGTTCAAAGGTAAAATTCGACAGGGCCAATGTATCGATAAAAACAAAAATTGCCCTGTTTTCATCTCCTGTTGAGGCCGGATAATAATCCTTGGCTATTTTGTCGGTCATTTCCTGGTAAGTGAGCATCTCATATGCCTTTTTCATGCTGTCTATCTCTTTTAACCCTTCCGCGACTGTGTCAAAAGCGTCCTTTATCCTGACTTTTTCCTTGAGTTCCACTATCATTCTGTTGAAATCATCTGCAAGCACCCCGACTTCATCGTTGCTTTTTACGTTAACCGACACGTCAAGGTTGCCTTCCGCGACTTTTCTCATACCCGCCGCGATTATATTGAACGCCTTTGTGATTATATCAGCCAGCGTCCACGCCCCGCCTAATCCGAAAAGCAGCAACAAAACTGTAAGGCCTATCATTGTAAATATAGTCATATGCAGCTTCTTTAAATAATCCTTCTTTGAAAACTTAATAATAACTGAAAACTGCTGCTCTCCTTTCATCTCAATCTTCTCAGTTTCTTTTGCGGTATAGTCTATTTTGTTGTTTACGAGGGTCTTGATAAACTCATCTCTATCCTCGTTTATTTTAATTTCCGGAAAGTCGCTCTTTAAAAGCGCTGTATTTATCGCCTTAGCTTTTATGGAACCTGTGGGGTCCATTATCGCGATGAGAAGTATGTTTTTATCCAGGTTTGTCATTATATTCATAACCTTGTCGTAAATAGCCCAGTTTACATTCTTTTCTTGCAATGGATTCACACCAATGCGCACAGCGCTTATTGTATTAACGATTTGGAGTATGCTTTTTTTCATGTCGTTTCTCTGGATTGAAACATTCAGAGTTAGCGAATAATAAAAGGTTACCCCCATTGTAATAATAATCAAAACAAATATAAGTATTGCTATTTTATATCTTAAGCTGAATTTTACTTTTCGAAGGGTTGCCATAAGATAACTTGTTTTCTCCTTATTTCGCCACGGATTCCATCGCGTTTACGGATGAAACCGCGTCAGCGTAATATATTACGCCGTTTTCTGCAATGCAGGACGATTTGATGTCTGCCTCAAAAAGCTGAGACCACTTTTTATCCCCTGTTTTGATGTCTATGGCAAAAATCTCTTTGCCTCCTGCACCGTACAGTACATCGTTTACAAGTAAAGGTGCAGTCATTACCTTGCCTGCTATTTCCGCTTTCCAGATCAGCTTGCCGCTTTTCGCGCTCAGAGCATATAGATTTTTATCATTACTTCCCATGTATAAAACGCCGTCCTTTATCACAGGCGCTGACGACAACCATCCTTTGGTTTCAAAAACCCATTGCAATGCGCCTGTCATCGAATCAAGGCAATATATTTTTTTATCATCGGCGCCAAAATAAAGTTTCCCTTCTGCTTCAGCTGCCGTTGAGAATACAGGGCCTTCTGCCTGGTACTTCCATGCCGGCTTGCCGCTTTCCACGTCAAGTGCATAAAGTATTCTATCGGCTGAACCAATATAAACAAGGCCGTTTGCTATAGTAGGTGAGCCGGCTACAGGACCTCCTGTTTTGAATACCCATGCCTGCTCTCCCGTCCTTCTGTCAAAAGCATAAACATTCGAGTCCATGCACCCTATGTATACTACATTTGAGAAAACAGCAGGCGAAGAAGCATTAATCGCCGCTGGCAGGTCTTTTTTCCATAAAATCTTTCCTTTTGTGTCAACCGCGAAAAATGTCCCGAGTTCATTGCCGAAATAAAGTATTTTTCCGTAAAGCGCCGCGGTTGAAGATACTGTACCGCCAACCGAGATTTTCCACACTTGTTGTCCCGTGACTTTGTCGATGGCGTAAAAATTATTGTCTTTTGAACCGATGTAAATATTCTTATCATCCATTATAGGTGATGCCGAAAAACCCATGCCTGTTTTGAATTTCCATTTAAAATCAAGCGGCGGCAGAATGTTCAATCCGTTATAAAAATCGTGTGTAGGAAGGCTCCTAAACATCTCCCATACATACGCGCCTTTTTCTCTTTTTTCGCTTGTAAGCTGCTTTGAAGCGCTGACCACCGCAACTTTTTGTTGCTCTATCTCCTGTTTTAATTTTGTAATCTCGGTCTTGTTTGCTTTGCCTGTCTTTTTTGTGCTAAGTTCTCCTTGTAATTCGGCAAGCTTGTCGCGCTGCTCCTTTACCTGTTTCTGCAGACCTTCGAGTTGGTTTAATTCCTCTTCGCCCGAAACATTAAGGTCTATTTTTATTTCCTCCTCGGACTTTTCATTACCGCATCCGCCCAAGCAGCCGTTAAACAAAACCATTATGAATATACCTATCGCCCCAAAGCATACTATTCTCTTCATAAATGTAATGCCCCTTTCGATTTTTTTCATTTATTTGTAAGTAAAAACACCATTTTCTTAATCTATACTTTTATATTATCAAAAAACAGGGGGTGTGTCAATTAGTTTAAAGCTTGGAGTTTCCCGGAAATTTTATATTGATTATTCCAGGAATTCATTAGTTTCCTCAGATGTTTCAAGCTAAAAACAAAATCGTTTTTAACTCGATAAAATAGGCAAACCCTGCCTTTTACTTAAAAAATCATGTCTATCCCTCGGCTTTCAATTATTCGCCTATTATCTCTGTTATAACCTTTCTGTCCTGGTTGTTAAGCGTTATAAATTCAATGCCAAAATTATTTTTACTTGCATCGGTATCGAGCCACTTTATCTCGGCAAAAGTCGTAACCGGCTTCTCGTTGCCTTCCACAAATATTTCAACCCTGATAATGTCTCCTTGTTTTGCCTTCATTTCCCCTTCTATCCGTGCTCCGCCAAGGCTGATATTTTCAGTTCCACCCTGTTTTTTTGCTACTATTCCCTTTATTTTCTCAAGGTCGTCTTCCTGCCCCAATACCTTGTATTTGACTTTATATTTCTTGTCTACTCTAATGTGCTGCCTTTTTTCTATATAAAGCCTGCCTTCGTCCATTTCGCACCCCTGTTCCTTTTGAACCTATTTGTTCAAAGTATTTAATTTCTCCTCAATTCCCTTAAAACTTTTTCTCTATTCTTAACGTCTTTTAATTCATTATCTGCCTTTTCAATTATACTTTCAAGGATATTTTTTATCTATAAATATGCATAGCTCAATGGCCTGTAAAATATTTTACTTAACTCTTTTCAATTTCGGGTTAAAATAATCCCGCAGCCCCTCGCCCAGCAGATTATAGGAAAAAACCGCTATAAAAATAGCCATGCCTGGGAAAGCTGTCAACCACCATGCGGTCTCAATATAATCTTTTCCTGAAGTCAGGATATTCCCCCAGCTTGGCACAGGCGGCTGCACGCCTAGTCCAAGGAACGACAACCCTGATTCTATTAGTATCGCGCCCGATATCCCGAAAGTCATGTAAACGAAAACAGGCGCGAGTGCATTAGGTATAATATGCCTGAATATTATAGTACTTTCTTTCAAGCCGATTATTTTTGCTGCGTCTACATAGGCCATATTTTTTATGCTTAAAACTTCAGCCCTTATTATCCTGGCTATGTCTGTCCATGAAGTCAGACCTATTACTATCATAATATTTATAAGTGACGGCCCTAGGAATACAATTAACATAAGTATTAAAAAAAGCGTAGGTATAGTTAATACAATGTCCACAATTCTCATTATAATGTTGTCAATGATTCCGCCGTAAAATCCGGATATTGCGCCTATTGTAATCCCTATGATTGCCGCGATAAACACGGCTATTATGCCGACGCTGATTGATATCCTTGTACCGTATATCATCCTCGAAAAAACATCCCTGCCAAACTCATCCGTGCCGAAAATATGCTTAAAAGATGGTTGCTGCAGGCGCTCGCTTATATTTTGCGCCTTATAATCGTAGGTCGTAAAAAGGGGCGCAAATATTGCCAGTGCAATCAAAAGAACTGCGGCTATCATTCCTGTTAACATCATCTTGTTCACATCGAACTCCGTTTGGCCCTGCAGGCTTTTAATTTATTTATTTTTCTGAACCCCGGCATCATTTATAACGTATCCTCGGGTCTACAACCGCGTATGTTATATCAGCGACAAGGTTGCCTAGCAATGTCAAAAATGCCGCAATTGTGGCAACTCCCATAATTACTGGATAATCAAAAGTTATTGCCGATTCATAAGCCAGCCTTCCCATACCCGGCCATGAAAATATTGTTTCAAATATAAAACTGCCTCCTATCAGTCCCGGCAAAGACAGCCCAAGCAAAGTTATTACCGGTAGCAGGCTGTTTTTCAATGCGCTCTTATAAATAATTGTTTTTTCAGGCATGCCCTTAGCGTAAGCCGCCCTTATATAATATTGCGACAGCACCTCCAGCATGCTTGATTTTACATATCTTGAAATGTAAGCAAGACTGCCAAAAGCCGTAATAAAAACAGGAAGTATCAGATGCCATATTATATCAAGTAATTTCTCAGGTACGCTCATGGTGTCAAAATTCATGGAAACAATGCCGGCTATAGGCAGAATTTTAAGTTGTACCCCAAATATGAGCATAAGCAAAAGAGCTAGCCAAAAAGCAGGCACAGAATACCCTATAAAAGTAAATACTGTAATAGTTTTATCAAAAGTGCCGTTACTTCTTAAGGCCGAAGTTATGCCTATGACTATGCCGGGAATAAAAATCAGGACAAGAGCGCATAAATTTAACAGTAAGGTCGCTGGCAGGCGCTCTAAAATTTTATCCATTACAGGCCGGTTATCAATGAAAGAAACGCCGAAATCAAACCTGACAAACCTGGAAAACCATTCAATATACTGAATTGGTATTGGCTTATCAAGGCCGTAAAGGATTTTAAGGCGTGCTATTGAGTCTGGGGAAACTTTTGTATTCATCTGCATATTGGCCACGGTAAATCCGCCGGGCGTCAGGTGAATGATGACGAAAGTAATTATTGTTATGCCGATTAAAACAGGTACGATAAGAAGCAGTCTTTTTAAAATGTATTTTTTCATTTATAAGGGTGTTTTTTTAAATCTAAAATTATAATTACCCTTTCAGGCCGCTTGTAGCAACTCCCTCTATGAAGTATCTCTGCCCAAAGAAAAATACGATAAGTATGGGCAGCAGTACTATTGTGGACGCTGCCATCATGGAACTGTAGTTTGAGCCGTACATAGTTGTAAATGTCTGAAGCCCGAGTGCAAGGGTATATTTTGAGGAGCTGTTAATGTATATTAAAGGGTTCATAAAATCGTTCCAGTTGTAAACAAAGCTGAATATCGCTACCGTAGCGAGCGCGGGTTTTACAAGAGGCAGAAGTATTATGTAAAATATCTGGAAAAAATTGCAGCCGTCTATTTTTGCCGCGTCGTCAAGCTCATAAGGTATGGTCATGAAAAACTGGCGTACAAGGAATATATTAAACGCTCCACCGCCGAAGAACGTTGGCACTAAAAGCGGCTTAAAACTGTCGAGCCATCCCAGCCATTTAAAAAGGATAAACGTCGGTATCATGGTGACCTGTGCGGGAACCATCATGGTGCTTATCATGACTAGGAATAAAATGTCCCTGCCTGGGAACCTAAACCTGGCAAACCCATATGCGACTAGCGTCGAACTCGAAAGCACGCCTATTATGGCAACAACGGTTATAAAAATCGTATTTAAAGAATAAGTGGTAAATGTTTCGCTGAGCCCTTCCGGGGCCCATGCTTTGGCATAGTTTTCCCAGTGTGGCGGAATAGGCAGGTTAATAAGAAATACATCGGTATTTGTCTTTAGCGACGCTACAATCATCCATATGAGCGGGACCAGGAACACAATAGCTCCTATACACGCTATTATGAATAAAAAAGTGCCTGTTATCATTTCCTGCCTTTTTTTGCTTGCCCAGAAACTCTGACCTTTTGCCGCTGTTGTTTCCATATACACATATCCTCCGCTATTAGCTTTTTATTGTTTTCAACTTTAAAATCCTAAATCTAAATTCTAAAAATATTACTTTTTAAGCTCTCCTTCGTAATATACCCATCCTCCAGCCAGTCTGAATTGCCCCAAAGTGAAAGCAAGAATAATAATAAAAAGAATCAGCGACAGTGCTGCTGCATATCCCATTTTATGAAATTTAAAAGCTACCTGATATAAGTAAAGGACGTAAAATAATGTTGAATCCGCCGGGCTCCCCTGTCCTCCGGTCATTACGTATGCCTGCGTAAATACCTGGAAAGACCCAACAATGCTCATTATCAGGTTAAAAAATATGACAGGCGTAAGCATGGGTATTGTAATGAACTTAAACTTGTCCCACATGCCGGCGCCGTCTATTTCAGCCGCTTCATAAAGCTGTCTTGGTATCCCCTGCAATCCCGCAAGATATATAATCATACTGCCGCCCACTCCCCACAGGCTCATTACTATAAAAGCCGGTTTTGACCAGAATTCGCTTGAAAGCCATTTGGGGCCCTGTATACCGAAGAAAGCAAGCGCTGAATTTATAAGCCCAAAATCAGGGTTAAAAATCATCATCCATATTATGGATGACGCCACGCCTGCGGTAACCGATGGTAAATAATAAATCGTCCTTAGTCCCCTCACTGTTTTCCATTTCTGGTTCATCAAAAGCGCAACCATAACCGAGCCAATTATTCCGAGCGGCACGGAAAATACCGTGAAATAAATTGTATTCCACAGGCTGTGAAAAAACCTGTGGTCTATTGTAAACATATCCACGAAATTTTTAAGGCCTACGAATTTTGCCGGCGAGATTAAATCCCAGTCAAAAAACGCAAGCACAAAAGACGCTATTATCGGCCCGCCCACGAAAAAAATCATACCCAATATCCACGGGGTAATGAACGTATAGCCCCATAGGGCCTCGTGGGTAGATATCTTCATCCTTGCTTTACGCACTTTGTCTGCCATTTTTTCCTCCGCAGTCTTATCTTATTTATTTCTTGAAATACTGTTCGTTTATGTTTGGTACCATTTCTTTTATTACTTTTTCGGCTGTTTCCTTGCCGTTCCATATTTTATCGTAGCTTGGAGCGATCGTGCCAACGTTTATTTCCTCCCACTCAGACATCAACGGCACGAATACCACGTATTTTACTCCCGCCAAAACTATATCCTTATGTTTTGGGGGCTGGTTATCCAGAAAATATTTTGATTTCGCTACGTCCATCATTGCCGGCTGGGCAAGGCCTGTCTGTGCAAGCTTTTCTTGACCTTCTTTTCCCGCGAGGTATGTTATGAGCTTCCATGCCGCTTTTTTATTCCTTGATTGCTTTGTAACAGCATAGCCTGAACCGCCTGTTGGGAAAGCTCTTTTTCCTTTCGGCCCTTTTGGAAACATGACCACATCCCATTTAAAATTCTTGATTTCCCTGAACGTAGGCGTCTTCCATATACCTGAAAAAAACATCGCTACTTTTCCAGAGGTAAACATATCTGCCGTACCCATTCCGCCCATGGAAGTCAACTGCGACGGAGATGGGCATACGTTGTATTTATTTGCCAAGTCTGCCCTGAATTGCACAGCTTCAATGGTTTCCCTCGAATCAAGCACACATTTTGTTGGCTTTTTTACATTATCAACCATTGCACCACCGTTAGAATACATAAACGCTTCCCATATCGGCCAGTCATCCACAAATCCAAACTGTGTTACCCTGCCGTTCGCATCCTTTTTGGTAAGTTTCTTAGCTATCTTTAAGAATCCATTCCAGTCCCAATCATCCTTTGGATATTTGACGCCTGCCTTATCGAACATTTTTTTGTTGTAATACATAACACATATGGGCGCTATATCCCTAGGCAGGACATACAATTTACCGTCAATGGTAAACCTGTCTATAATCTCGGGATAAAAATCTTTCATTTTTAACTCTGTATCCTGTGCTATATAAGGTGCTAGGTCTTCAAGTACTCCTTTTTCGGCAAATGTCTTGAAGTTGTTTACTTCAACAAAAAGCACGTCAGGTGCGCTCCCGCCAGCCATCTGGGTTAATACCTTCTCCATGTAAGGAGGCCCACTCGGTGCTCTTTCAGCGCTCACAGTAATACCCGTGTCTTTTTCGAATTTCTCAACCATTTCGGTGATTATTTTTATTTCCTGTACGTCTCCCCAGTACATAAGCCTTAATTTTTTGGGTGCCACGTTTGAGCATCCGTTAAACATGATGATTGAAGCAATTATTCCTGCAACTGCCAAAAAAATTACCAAAAACTTTTTCATATTAAACCTCCTGGCATGATAAAATTTGAAAACAAAATTATTTTACTATTTTATTAATAAAAGTCAATAATTATTTCCTGTTTTTAGTTTCTGGCTTTAATTCTTTAATTTCTTCTTTTACTAAAAAAACTGGAAACCAAAGAAAAAAATCATTATTTATTAAAATACGCCCTATTAATATCTGGGCAAACCGCTTTTAAAGCCTTTTCCGCCGGCTCGCTTCCGTTCCACACCCTGTCAAGGGCAGGCGCGATAAACCTTATATTTATTTCTTCCCACTCAGACATTAAAGGCGCGAATTTTATATAATTTACGCCTTCAAGCACTATCTTTTTATTTAACGGCTTTTCATTGTTTAAGAAGGCTTTTGATTCAGCAAGTTTGATAATTGCCGGCTGCAACAAACCTATATTTGCCAGATCTACCTGACCTTTTTCACCGGACAGCCTTTTCACCACTTGCCAGGCAGCTTCTTTGTTTTTACACTGGCTTGTTATTGCATAGCCTGAGCCTCCTGTCGTAAACGATCTTTTGCCTTTTGGCCCTTTGGGGAACATCACAACATCCCAGTCAAATTTTGTGATTTCCCTGAAAAATGGGGATTTCCATATGCCAGAATAAAACATAGCCACTTTTTCAGCCATAAACATGGACGAAGTGTCATAACTTCCTTCAACAACCACCTGGGAAGGCTCCGGCATTACATGATATTTATTTATCATATCTGCCCTAAACTGTACAGCCTCTATATCTTCAGGTGAATCAATTACGCATTTTTTCGGATGCTTTACATCGTCTACAAGTGAGCCGCCGTTTGAATACGCCCATGATTCCCAAATCGGCCACTCGTCAAGAAATCCGAATTGTATTATCCTGCCTTTTGAATCTTTTTTTGTAAGTTTCTTTGCTGTCTCAAGAAATTCTTTCCATGTCCAGTTATTCTTTGGATAAGGCACATGTGCCTCGTCAAACATCCTCTTGTTATAATAAATTACGCAAATAGGAGCTATGTCCCTTGGTATCACGTATAATTTCCCGTTAAGCGTGAACCTGTCAATAATCTGCGGGTAATAATCGTTTATATTAAAATCCTTGTTTTTATCCTTCTCTATGTAAGGTTTTAAGTCTATAAGCAGTCCTCTGTCAACAAATTCCTTGAAATTGCCAACTTCAACAAACAAAACATCAGGAGCATAGCCCGCCGCGGCCTGTGTAATTACTTTTTCCATATAAGGGTTACCGCTCGGTGCCCTTTCCTGCACCACTTCAATGCCTTTTTCTTTTTTGATATCTCCTATGATTTCATTAACAAGCTTGATTTCCGGTACGCCACCCCAGTGCATCAAGCGTATTTTCCCAGCTTTTTTATCTTTTGCGCATGCAAAAGTCAGCAAAATGCATGTAAAAAGAGCCATTAAAATAAAAATCCATTTTGTTTTTTTCATAATTTTCCTCCATTTATATTTATATAAAATCTAACTCTTTACATTCTTTCCCGCAAGCTGCCCGCAGGCAGCAAGTATATCAGCGCCTTTTTCTTTGCGGATAAAGGACTTTACGCCTGCTGTTGTCAATACCTTTTGAAACGCAAAAACTTTTTCTTTATCCGGTTTTTCCATTTTCTTTAATTGTGACGTTCCACAAAACGTGCCTGCGTCATTATAAGGGATCAGGTTAATTTTATAATCAATGCCGTTCAGAAGTTTAACCAACTCCTGAGCATTGTGTGAAGAATCATTTAACCCTTTAAATAAAACATATTCGTAAGTTATTTGTTCCCCCGTTTTTTCGTTATAATACTTGCTTGCCTTTACAATCTCTACTATTGGATATTTCTTGTTTAAAGGTATTAGTTTTGACCTTAATTCATTATCAAATGTTATCAAAGACACAGCCAAACCAAACTTATAATCATTGTCTGCAATTTCCTTTATTACAGGCACAATGCCTGTCGAGGAAACAGTAATTCTAGTTTGGGAATAATTATATCCTTTTTTATCGGACAATATCAATATAGCTTTCTTGACATTTTCCCAGTTAAGAAGCGGCTCGCCCATTCCCATAAAAACAATACTGTCAATTTTACCCGCCTCTTTCTTTGCAATCATGAATTGGCTGATGATCTCCCCGCATGTCAGGTCTCGTTTAAAACCTATTTGCCCGGTAGCGCAAAACACGCATCCGCATCCACAGCCCGCCTGGGATGAAATGCATAGCGACGTCCTTTCTTTATCATACATTATCACGCTCTCGATTTTATTGCCATCCTCAAGACCAAACAAAAACTTTGTTGTTTTGTCGATTTTTGATATTTGTTTATCCAGTATTTTAAAAGCGCCCAGACAATATTTCTTTTTTAATTTTTCTTTAAACAGCTGCGGTAAATTTTTCATTTCATCAATACTGCTCACTTCTTTGCAGTACAGCCAATCAAAAATTTGGTCTGCGCGGAATATCTGTTCTTCCAGAATTTTAACTATATTTTTTAATTCATCTCTTGTAAAATCTCTCAAATCTTTGGTCATTATTTTATTACCTCATATTTAATGATTTACAAATCTTGGTGCTTGGCTATAATTATAACATAAAAAATTTTTATATGTCGTTTATGAAATATAAAAGGAGCAAACCTTGCAATTAGAAGACACCTATGATGTTATTGTAATTGGCGCCGGGCATGCAGGCGTCGAAGCTGCGCTTGCAGCTTCACGCATGGCTGCAAAAACCGCGCTTTTTACAATAAACACCGATAAAATCGCCGAGATGTCATGCAACCCTGCAATAGGCGGGCTTGCAAAGGGCCAACTTGTTCGGGAAATCGACGCCTTGGGCGGTGAAATGGCAAAAGCAGCAGATAAGACCTGTATTCAGTTCAAGTTATTAAATTCAAAAAAAGGCCCTGCTGTCAGGGCTTTACGCGCTCAGGCTGATAAAAAAGAATATCGGCTTTATATGAAAAGAACTTGTGAAAACCAAAAAAACCTTTCTTTGATACAGGCAATGGTTGAGTCAATAACTACTGACGACAAAGGAATAACGGGCATTATTACAAGCAATAATAAAATTTTCAGGGCAAAAGCAGTGATAGTAACGACAGGCACTTTTCTAAACGGCCTTATCCATATCGGGCTCGAATCATCTCCCGGCGGCAGACGTGATGACCCTCCAAGCATCAAACTATCTGAATCCCTGCACGCACTTGGCCTTTCTCTTGGCCGGTTAAAAACGGGTACAAACCCAAGGGTTGACAAAAAATCACTCGATTTTTCAAAGTTCATCCCACAGCCAGGTGATAAAGATCCTATTCCTTTTTCATTTTCAACAGACAAGCTTGTCCTAGACCAGGTGCTCTGCCACTTGGTCAATACAAACGAAAAAACAAACAAGGTTATCGAGGACAATCTCGACCGCTCCCCCTTGTACAGCAAAACAAAAAGAAAAATTGTCGGCATAGGCCCGAGATACTGCCCTTCCATAGAAGACAAAGTAGTCAAATTTCCTGAAAAAAAATCACACCAGGTATTTATCGAGCCCGAAGAAAGATATTCGGATGAATTATATTTAAACGGACTTTCTACGTCTCTGCCTCTTGATGCGCAGTATGCCTACCTAAAAACAATTACGGGTTTTGAAAACGTTGTGATTCTTAAAGCTGGTTACGGTATTGAATACGACTTCGTTCCTCCCACCCAAATAAATAGTTCTCTTGAAGTTAAGATAATCCCGCGCTTGTTCCTGGCTGGCCAGATTAACGGCACGTCAGGTTACGAAGAAGCTGCAGCACAGGGGCTTGTTGCGGGAATAAATGCCGTGCTCGTAATACAGGAATCACCGCCTTTTATTCTAAACAGATCAGAAAGCTATATTGGGGTCATGATTGACGACCTTGTCACAAAAGGCATTGAAGAACCCTATCGCCTGTTTTCTTCAAGGGCAGAATTCAGGCTGGTATTAAGAAACGACAACGCCGATATTCGTCTCATGGATTACGGCAGAAAATTCGGTTTAATTGACGACAAAACTTATGATAGGTTCATGTTTAAAAAACATTTCTATGAAAATGAATACAGACTACTTGAAAAAACATACCTAAGACCCGGACCCGAAACAGAGCATATATTCAAGCAACTTAATTCACCCCCGCCTGAAGAAGCAGTAACTCTATTGCATATATTGAAAAGGCCGGAAATAAATTACGAAGATTTAAAAAATTTTATTGATATCCCTGACAATGTACCGAAGGATTGTGTTGAATATTTACAAACTCAGATAAAATATGAAGGTTATATTAAAAAAGACCTTGAAAAAATCGAACAGTTTAAAAAGCTAGAAAAAAAGGTAATCCCTGAAGGTATTGATTATATAAAATACAAAGGATTATCAGCGGAAGCTAGGCAAAAACTCTCAAAATTAAAACCAAAAACCCTAGGCCAGGCTACAAGGATTCAAGGTGTAACGCCTGCAGATATAAATGTATTATTGGTATTGATTAAAAAAGATAATAAAGAGACTGGCCTTTAATCAACTAAAATCTGCTGTATTTTCTCATTCGCCAAGTATTTGCAATATCAGTGTCCTATTGCGCGGATGCGTGTCAAAATCAATAAAAATTATCTGCTGCCATGTACCAAGGGTAAGCTTGCCGTCATTTACAGGAATTGTTATTGATGGCCCTATTAACGATGCCCTTACATGTGATGCACCATTTGCATCACCCCACGTTGCGTTATGTTCATAATGCGCCTTATAAGGAGCAATTTTTTCAAGCACAGCCGGAAAATCCTTTATCAATCCAGATTCATATTCTACGGTTGTCATCCCACCTGTAGAGCCCGGCACAAAAACCGTAACTATACCGTTTTTAACGGCATTCTTTTCAATTGCCGACTGTACCTCGTTGGTAATATTTATTATGTCTGTATAACCTTTGGTGCTGCATGTTATATTTTCTGTTTTGATTTTCATATTTCACCTCAATATTCTTTAAGATTTAAAACCTTAAATTATAAGCCAAAGTTAATAATCCGTGAAATTTCTGATATTCTAAAAGATATATATTCGCTTGTCAACAATGGTGTTGACACTAATTAATGCTATGCTATAATACCCCACTGTTAAACGTGGACGCCGGGGTGGCGAAATGGCAGACGCAGCGGACTTAAAATCCGCGGGACCTTACCCGTCCATGTCGGTTTCGAGTCCGACCCTCGGCACCAGCAGATCCGAGGATTGGCATAAAATCCCTAATAGAAAACATAACAGGTAATAATTTTCATATTTTAATTTACCATAAAACGCCGCGGGGTGGAGCAGTGGTAGCTCGTTGGGCTCATAACCCAAAGGTCGGTGGTTCAAATCCACCCCCCGCAACCAAACAAAAAAGCCAGACAAATTTTTAATTGCCTGGCTTTTTTGTTTTCTGGACTTATATATTCAATCTTACAACACTAAATCTATTTGTCCTTGTCCTCAGATATTATATAAACTGTTTCTCCATCTTTCACGAGTCCCAGCTGTTCGCGCGCGACTTTTTCAATATATTCTTCATCACCGTAAATCTTTTGAATGCGCTCTTCTATTTTTTTATTATTTTCTTTCATTGCCTCGTTTTCTTCCTTCAATCTGTCTCTGTAAGCTTTCATGCTTGCAAAACTTATAATACTTTTAATAAAAAATGCTGCCAAAATAACAGTAAATATTACAATAAATATATTTTTACCGTTCTTTAAAGATATCCTTTTTGAACGCCATCTTCTGATCATCTTTGGTCCCACGGTTTAAATATGCTTATCAAATCTCTCTGCTCCCACATTTCTTTTAATGACGGCATTATATTATGTTTTTCATAAATAAGCATAGCACAATTTATTTGTAAAAATAAAATAAAACAATAACTTAGAAGCGGCAAACCAAAAATCGGGAGAAGCGCTACCAATGCTACTCCTTTTATATTAAAAGTAAAAAAATAAATAAATCCATTGAGATAAGCTATTAATATAACTGCCGTTATCGTTGAAAAAGGTGCGCCGATTATCATGAGTAAAGCTTTTTTATAGGATATGAACAGCCTTCTTTTATCATCAAGCACCATTATAGGAATAATATATAGTTGCATAAGCAGGAACATCAAAATTACCCAAAGTCCTATACCACCGATGATAATACCGAAGCCTTTTATATTTTTATAAAATTCAACAGCTTGGAATACTATAATTGTAACTATAAGGTTTAGCGTAAATATAACCGCTCCTTTTAAAGCGTAGTATTTTAAACCGGTTAAAACATCCCTGAATATTTGACTTTCTTCCCTTTTTATCAGCTTTACAAAATAAAACATATAGGCAGGCGAAAGAATATGCCATATAAAAAGCATTATGCCGGCCGAGAAATACATATTTGTTTTTATTTTATAGCTTATGAGAAAAACCACTAATAAGAAAACGAACAAGATAAAATTAAGGAACATGCCTTTGAAAAGATTGTCGTAGAATACCCAGAAAGCCCTTTTTAATGCCCTGATTATCATTTTTCCATCAGGATAACATTTTTTCCAGTTCAGGAATAATTTTTTTTAATTCAAGCCTACCCCTGCCAAGATTCCCGTCAAGGCTTAATGCAAGGTTTACAAAATAATTGTCCCCTACCATCATCATTATCATTGTAGCAACTTCGGTGGATATTAAAACTTCGTTTGTTTTACCTAAGCCAAAACTTTCAGAAGCCTTTTTTGAATTTTTTATAATTGTAGAATACTCCGCACCCGCTGCCGTAATATCAAATGAAGATTTGACGGAAAACTGGTCAATAGCTATACCATCAATCCCGATTACTCCTGCTCCTATTGCTCCGTCAACATTATTTACAACTTTTTGCAAAACGCCTTTAAAATCCATTTATTAATTAGCCTCCTAGCTTAATTATGCCGCAACCTTTTTTATCTTTTCAATAACGTCCTTTAATATAAGTCTCATTTTGCCAACATTAATATTCTCATCTCCAAGCATAAAAAGTACTCCTGCCCATATCTCGTTAAAAAGCAACTGTCCTTTTTGGGAAGCAATTACAACTTGATTGAGTTTCCCTTGTTTTGTATCCCTTACCATCTGTTCAGTTTTTTCAACAATTGTAGATATTACCTGGCTCGCTTCATCTATATTTATGCTTTTAGGAAGCATATTTGCGACTAAAGATCCGTCCCTTGATATTAGCAGGCTACCTGTTAATCCGTCAACATTCTGGAGCTCTTTTAAAATTGCTTCTATATCTTTAACTTTCGCCGGTGCAAGCGAAATCTTTTTACTCGTTTCTGTCTTACTTGCTGCAGGTTTGATTTCCTTTTTTTCTTCCTTTTTTTCTTCTCTCTTTGGCTCCTGTTTTGTTTCCTTCTTCTTTTCCTCGGCTATTTCTACATCTTCATCTTCTACTGCATGCTTCATCACATCAAGTATATCTTCTGCTGTTATTTTATCCGAAACCGGTGCTTCACTGTTTTTTGCCGCTGCTGTTGCACCTTTGTCCCTTTCTTTTTCTTTATACAGCTTTTTTTCTTGAAGGCTGTATACCTCACGAAGCCTTTGCTGCACAATAAGATTTTCGGAATCTCCATCTAAAATTTCTTTATATATTTCAACAGCTTTATCAAACTCCTCTTTTTTTGTATATAATTCCGCCGCTTTAAGACTTTTTGTTATGTCAATTTTAGGCTTTACGTCTTTAAGTGGCTCTTTTTTCGTTTCCGGCTTTTTTTCTTCTGCCTTTTTCGGCTGTGGTTGTGGATTCTGAACAACCTCCGGTTCCTGTTTAAAAGCAAGTGCTTCCTTTAATTTTTCCTGTGTATCAATGTCCTCCGGATTAAGCGACAGCACTCTCTGAAACTGATCTATGGCCTCGGCATACATTTTTTTTTTGAGATAAATATTGCCCAGCATAGAATGAACCATTATATTATCAACATCTACTGCTTCAACTTTTTTCAGTTCTTCGCTTGCCTCATTCAACATATCTTTTTCAAGGTAAATCCTTCCTAAAACAACCCTTGCAGAAGTATATGTCGGATGCTTTTCCAGGCCTTTTGTACAAACTTCAATTGCGTCATCAAGCATACCGCTTTTACGGTATGCGTCTGCTAGAGGCACGAAAATCAGCGATTCGGGGTTTTGAGATAATTTTTTCTTGAGTTCCTCTATTTCTGCCGTAACGGCATCACCTGCCATACAAAAAATCCTCCCCGTCAATCTCGGTTAATAAAATTGCCTCTGTAATACTTTATTTACTGACACAATTTTTATATTTTGTATAAAATTAACACACCCTATTTTCTTTGTCAAGATAAATCTTATTTTGTCGTTTATAACCTTTTTATCACTAAATAATCTTTTTAAAATACTGGATTTTTTTATTTTTCTTAAAGGTTTAATTAAATTAAATGAATTAAACATTTGTATTTGCTCATAAAGAGTATTTTTGCTGCAAAAACCAATATCATAAGCAATATTTGCTGCAATTATCATGCCTATAGTTATGGCCTCACCGTGCTTATAATACTTATATCCGCCTGCCGCTTCTATCGCATGACCCACGGTATGCCCGTAATTCAATATTTCCCTGTAACCTTTCTTTTCTTTTTCATCTTTAGCAACAATTTTTGCCTTATTTTGTGCTGATCTTTTTACTATATAAAGCAGTTTTTTCTCATCTCTACCCATAATTTTATTTCTATTGTTTTTTAAATAATCAAAAAATTTACTGTCCATTATTATGCCGTACTTTATTACCTCGGCTAACCCATTTTTCAACTCTTTCTCGGGCAGCGTCCTCAAAACCTCTATATCAATAAGGATAAATACCGGTTGATAAAAAGCCCCGACAAGGTTTTTCCCGTATTTCAGGTCAAATCCGGTTTTACCGCCAATAGAGCTGTCAGCCTGGGCAATTAATGAAGTAGGCACATGTACAAGGTTAATACCCCGCATATAAGTGGCAGCAACAAACCCTGCTATATCGCCCGTTACTCCTCCGCCAAGGCTTATTATAGTTGACCATCTATCAAGCCTGGCATTCGCGCACGCATTGTAAATCTTATTTACCGTATCGATATTCTTATATTTTTCCCCATCTGGCATAAGGTACCTGGAATATTTAAAACCCTGCGCTTTCAAGCTAGTTTCAAGCGCACGTCCGTAATATTTGTATACTTTGCTGTTGCTTATCACAAAAACTTTATTCCCTTTTACCTCAGGCCTTAGCAACGCCCCTATTTTTGAAATTATACCTAACCCGATATAAATATTATGAAACCTGCTTGGGGTTTTTACTTTGATAATATCCAATCTTTTCTCCTTTTCAATTTCTTTAAAATCTTGTTTGTTACTTTATATACGTTTCCCTTATCTGTTGTTATTATAATATCCGCAGATTTTTGATAAGTACCTACGCGGCTGTTAAAAAGCATTCTTGTTTTTTCTATGTCCTTTTCGTTAAAAAGCGGCCTATTTCTGCAGCCGCTTAACCTTTTTACAACCGTATTAAAATTTGCTTTAAGATATATTATTATACCGTTTTTATTAAGTTTTTTTATATTCCCCGGCCTTTTTATTATGCCTCCGCCTGTTGATATTATGCTTGTTTTTTTTCTTATTATTTCTTCTGCCACGCTGCTTTCAATTATCCTAAAATATTTTTCCCCGTATTTTTCGAATATGTTTTTTATTTTCATACCTGCTTTTTTTTCAACAACAGAGTCCGTCTCGTAAAATTTAAGTTTTAGTTTTTTTGCCAACAGCCTTCCTACTGATGTTTTACCGCTGCCCATAAAGCCTATTAAAACTATATTGCTTTTTTTCATAATAATAATTTAATATTTTTTAATGTATTTTAAATAATTGTTATAATTTGTCTTCATTTCGGATATTTCATCGGATCCGAATTTTTCCTGGAATGCTTTTAATAATTCCAAAGTCACAACTGCCTTTGCTATTATTGACGCGGCTGGGACGGCGCATGTATCCAAGCGTTCATAAGTTGTTTTGATTTTCTTTTTTGTCCTAACATTGACTGACATCATGCCTTTTTTGAGGGTTGATATAGGTTTTACTGCGGCTTTTACTACAAGAGGCTCTCCGTTTGTCATGCCGCCTTCGATTCCGCCGGCATTATTCGTGTTCCTGAAAAAGCCTTTTGACCTGTCATAATATATTTCGTCATGCACCTCGCTGCCATATTGTTCGGCATAAAAAAATCCTGCTCCGAACTCGACTCCTTTAAAGGCTTGTATGCTTATCAAGGCTTTTGCTATGTTTCCGTCAAGCTTTTTATCCCACTGTGTATAATCTCCTATACCCGGCGGTAGCTTTTGAAGTAACAACTTTTACCACTCCGCCAAGGCTGTCTCCGTATTTCATGGCCCTGTCTATTTTTTTAATTATTATTGCCGCTTTTTTTCTATCGGGATATCTCAAGCCGGCTTTTATTCTTTTTTCAGTTTCGTCAATTTTGATTTTTATTTTATCCAAAGGTAAATCTTCATCTAATACCGTTTTAACCCCACCTATATCAATAACATAACCCAATACTTCTATATTAAATTCTTTTAGTATTTTAGCCGCTATGGCGCCTGCTACTACCCTGGCCACAGTCTCCCTTGCGCTCGCCCTTTCAAGTATATTTCTGAAATCATGTTGGTGGTATTTAATGCCGCCGGCCAAATCAGCGTGCCCCGGCCTTGGAACATTAAATTCTTTTATTTCCTTTGAAAGTGGTAATATGCTTAATATATCTTTCCAGTTGTCATAATCAATATTTTTTACGGCTACGGTTACAGGCGCGCCTATGGTTTTCCCGAAACGAACCCCTGACATTATTTCAGCCCTGTCTTTTTCTACCTTCTGCCGGCCTCCCCTTCCGTAACCTTTTTGCCTTTCACCTAAAATATTATTTATATCTTTTTCTGATAATTTTATATTTGCAGGCAGTCCGTCAATAATAACAAAAACGCCTTTACCATGGGATTCTCCAGCGGTTAGATACCTTATCATTTCAGGCTTTCCTTTTTGATATATATGATTTGGAAATATTATTCTTCGTCATTAATCGAAGGCGTTAAAAACACAATTAACTCTGACTTTATAGTTTCATGACTGGTTGACCTGAATAAGGCTCCTACTAATGGCAGGTCTGCCAGCAAAGGTACTTTGTTTTCTATAGTCGTTACTTTATCCGTTATCAAACCGCCTAGCACAACAGTATCGTTGCTTTTTACTCTTACATAAGTAGTTGCCGACTGCGTGTTTAAATCCGGCGGCGCTCCTGATGAAGAAGGTGTTAAAATTCTGGTCACCATTACTCCAACTCTTAATTCAATATTATCGCCAGTATCAGAAATATGAGGGATTACTTGAAGAGTTATCGGCAAAAGTATTGGTAAATATTGGGTCGTAACAACCGGCGCACCCGTCTGACTTGTAACAACTGATTGCTGACTAAAATAGGTCGTTTCCGACGTCGAGATTGTAGCCGGTTTATTTGATGCAACTGTCACTTTTGGCGCTGACAAAAGATTCGCTTCGTTGTTTGTCTGTAATGCCTGTAAAGATGCCTGTATATTAAACCCGTTCATAATTGTTCCAAAAGTAAGAGTTCCCGTTGGGTTTATTACCGGTGCGTTTACCAAACCCTGTATAAAAGGTTCAGTGCCTTGGGATGTAATATTAGCATTGCCTTGTGTTGTATTTTGAGATGTAATATTACCAGCACTACCTCCTTGAGGCCCCCATGAAACCCCAAGCTGTTTTAGCGCGTCCAAATCTACTTCATAAATTTTTGACTCTATTGTAACCTGCGGCACTCTCACGTCAAGCTGTTCCACAACTTTTTGCACTTTTTTGAGAACTCTCACGTTATCTGTAACTATTAAACTTGAAGTTCTTCTGTCAATATCCAGTTTCCCATCTGCACTTAATAAATCGGTAAGTGTCTGTTTGATTTCCTGCTCAAAGTCTGTTTCGTATGAATCCCCCATTACTTGTTGTAACCTTATATTCTTCAGTTTGAATATTTTTGTCTTTATTCCTCCCCCTTCATCGGTATTCCCTTCGCCACCTGCATCAATGCTTGCAATCATTTCCATTACTTTTGAGACATCATCCGGCGTCCCGACAATCATTAATCTATCCTGTCCCGCGCCGGTATCTACTTTTGCCGTCGCATTAAGGAGAGGGTCATTAGTCATCCGCACATTAAGCAAATTATAAAGGTCAGCCGCTTTCATGCTTCTGGAATAATAAAACTTTGTAATCTGTGGCATAAGCGCTTTTTCAGCCTTCAACTCGGCGACCGTGCCTACTTTAACAATACCGTTCCTGACATCATAGTAAAAATTCAGCGGAACCAAAATATCACGCAACACTGTTATAACAGGCTGGTCTTCTTCTTTAATTGTCACGCCCGTTGCAACACCGGCCACACTTGGAGATGTAGAAAATTCAAAACCTGTTTGCGCCGCTATCAGCCTTAATACCGCAGGCAAAGAAGCATTTTGAACGTTTATTGAAATCTTTTGGTATAAATCCAGTTCCTTTTTAGCCTTTTTACCAGTAAGCATTGGGTGGTCGATATTTATAACTATCTGATTTTGGTCACGTGTCACTGTATACGGTGTGTTGGTATTTAAATTCAGGTTTATATCGGCTGTTTTATCATTCGGATTTTCTTTTAAAGAAACATTATTCACCGAACCTTTATTTACGTTAATTTTATTTTCTTTCCATATGGAAACAGCTTCTATCACATTAAGCTTAATCAGATTATTAGCCGAATCCTTCATTACCCTGTACTTCACTGGTCCGTCGGTTGTTATTATAACCCTTGTTGTCTTATCCAGGTCTTTTGCGGCAATATCCACAATCCTGTATATTATCCTTCCTATTTTGTGCGTAGGTGCTGCAGGCTCAGCTTGCTTTACGCCTGCTCCTTTCATAATATCTATGATAATTTTATTGCCGTCGGTATTTACCTGCCATTTTTGTTTGGCGTTCATATCTATGACAACCCACGCTGTCGCGTTGTGCGGCGCTGTCCTTATTTTTTCAATATTGCCTTTTTTAACTTCGATTGTACCTGCTTTAACATCACATCCCGGAAGCTGCAAAAGTATTCTTATATTAGGTGGCGGGGCAAGTTCCGATATATTATATTTTACTTTTTCGGAAGTGACGACAAGTACTTTAATCTTATCCTTTAATTCCGTCGCCAGTATTTTATCTATGGTTATCTTTCCTTTTTCAGCGGAAACCGTAGCGGCGGCAGGTGTGGGAGCGGGTTTTTCTGCCTTTTCTACCGTACCGTTTTCAAGTGTTTTTTCATTATTTTGTTTTTCAACAGGAGCAACACTGATAAAATCTTCATCCTGGGAATATAAAAACGGAATAAGAAAAAACCCTGCGAATATTGTCAAAAGCGCAACAGTTTTTCTTTTAGGTATTTTCATTTTGCCTCCTGCTCTTGTTCCTTGTCCGTGTCTTGTAATTTAAACAGTATCTCTTTGTCCCCCTGAATCAGTAACACTTCCTTGTCGCTTTTAATATCGCCTTTGACATCGGGGACAATATTGTTATTTTCCTCATAAAATTCGCCGTCTTTTAAAATGTATCCAAAACTATTTCCGCTTTTATTACCAAACAATGCACTCCTTCTGCCTTCGCTTTCCATTATACCATAAAGCTTAAGGGCTGATATATCAAGGATCTTCAGCTGCGGGAAAACCTGCTGGTTTGCCCTTGATATAAAAGGATCTCTATTTCCCTTGTTTTCAAATACATAAAGCGGTTTTATAACAATATCATTTTCATTTGTCGATACAGGTACATTACCAGTATCCGATGCCATAATTTGGCACGTAAAAAAAAGTATTGCTACGGTAACTATTTTTTCTATTATATATCTTTTAAAGCTTTTTTTCAACATAAAAAACCCTCTAATCCTTGGATGAATATATCATTATTGCCATTAATACCCTTATCTGGCCTGCTCCACCAGCCGAACTGCCTTCGATAGAGATATTCGTAGGAACGGTCATCCTCTCTATATATCCTAACCCTGTTAAAAAATTGCCGAGATCGATGTAATTTGTTAAAAAAGAAACGCTTATCGAATATTCCTTATAATCACCTTTGTCCTTTTCTGATCCGGTTGGCACAAAATCTATCATTTTGATATTATTTTCAGCCCCGACTTTTGTTATCTCGGTTAT
Source organism: uncultured bacterium (assembly GCA_963845185.1). Lineage (GTDB taxonomy): Bacteria > Oederibacteriota > PGYV01 > PGYV01 > CAWJRG01 > CAWJRG01. Next base: position 130,714 of record CAWJRG010000005.1, read on the forward strand.
TGTATCTCCTATGCTTATAGTTTTTGGCAGCCGTTTGTTAATAAAATCAAATTTTTTATTTATATCGGCGGCTTTTTGTAGAAATTCAGGATACTTCATAACCATTTCTTTTGCATCCTTTAATTCTTTTTGTTTTTGTTCAAGAATCGCGGCTTTCTCTTTTGCCTGTTTCAGAAGCGGGCTGTAAATATAATTCCAGTAAGCATAACCTACGGCAATAGTAATCAAACCGGCAACAATAAGTGTTTGCTGCTGCTTGGGCGTAAGTTTTAAATTTAATTTAAAATTCATTGCCATTAAATAAAATCTCCCTTAATTTGTCTTATAAAACACGCTTACCTCAAAAGCTAATCCTGTGCTCTGATTGTTTGTGTCTCTCATCGATCCAGTAGTAACTTCCGTCAGGTATTGGCTCTGTTCCAGTTTTTTGATGAATTCACCGATAATTACCTCGGATAAGGCATTCCCCACCATGCTTATTGTAAATCCATTTTCTTTTTCCCTTACATACCTTATGGCGGTAAGCCACATATCCGGCAATACCAGCATGCTTATCCTGTCAAGTAATTCCGGCCATATTGCCTGTTTTATTAAAAGTCTGTCAATTATTGATTTCTTTTTATTATAACTTTCCTCAAGGGCATTAAATTTTTTTACTTCTTCTATTTTATCCTTTAATGAGTCGGACTCGGCCTGAACTTTTGCTATTTCCGCATCTATCCTTGTGATTTTTTGCTGCTCATTAAAAACAAGCAGGATAAGCACGGCTGCAATCAATATCGCAACCCCTATCATATATGTATATGCCATTTTAACAGTCTTTTCTTTCTTTACTTTGTCAGGAAGTAGATTTATTTCCAGTGCCATTATTTTTCACCTTTTCTTAACGCCAGTCCTAATGCCACGTTGAAATGCACTGCGTTTGCCCTTAAATAATCAAGATCAAAGCTTTTTGCGTTTATATTAATATTTTTAAAAGGATAGTTTATCTCAACAGGGATTCCAAGCCTTTCGGATAAAAATCTGTCTATATTTTTTATTTTTGAGCTCCCCCCTGAAAGCAGTATCTTTTGAACCGGTTTTCTTTTTACGGTGCTTTCATAATAATCAAATGACCTTTTAATATCATTTAATAGTTTGTTTAAAACTGGCGTAATAGCCTCAAAAATCCTGGACGATTTGTCATCCGCCGCCGAATGCATTGTTGTAAGCAGCATTTCCTCGCTTTCCACCATTATTACGGCATTCTGTCTTTTCAATTCCTCAGACTGTGCGAAACTTAAATTAAACTCCCTTTGAATTTCTTTTGTAAAATTATTACCGCCTATATTTACATCCCTTGTCAAATGTGGTATTCCTTTTTCAACAATAGTTATCGTTGTGAGTTTAGCTCCCATGTTTATGAGGGCTACGGTTTCGGTTTTAGCCCCACCCTCGGTTTCACTGTCTGTGTTTAAAACATATGCGTTGCATAAAGCAAATGAGTCAACATCAATGACGACCGGCGAAACCCCGGCATCTTTAAATATTCCTAATTGCTGGTTCATTGTCTCATTTTTTACCGCCACCAACAGGACCTCCATTTTCTTCTGGTTTTCCTCTTCGATTTCCTCAAGTACCTGATAATCAAAAACAACCTGGTCCATGCTCAGTGGTATATACTGCTCGGCATCATATGGTATCATCTTCTTTAATTCATCATCGGTCATGTAAGGGACTTTAATGTATCTGATAATAGCCGAATCCCCCGGTATGGAAGTTATTATTTTTGAAGCCCCTATGCTTTTTTGTTTCAGGATTTTTTTTATGGAATTTACATAAAGAGAATGCCTGGCCTCGGGTTCTATTTCGTCTACAGAATCTGCTGCAATACTGATAATTTCGGCGCCTATAAGCTCATAGCCATCTTTAAGTTTTTTTAATTTTATGGCTTTAATCGTGGAACTGCCTACATCCAATCCTACTATTCCTTTTGAAAAAAGTTCAAGCGCCATGGCATCTCCCCGTTTAAGTTAATAATCCCTTTATCAGAACTGTAATAAAAATAAAAGGTACAAAAGCAATTTCATTTTTTCTCTTGTATATTTTAAAAACGCGTAAAATTACGGAAATAAACCCGCCCAAAATACAGGAATAAAATATTATTGCCACAATATCCTTCGGTCCCATACACAAGCCCAGCGCCATTAGCAGTTTTACATCTCCTTCGCCAAAATTTTCATTACTAAAAAAATTCATAAAATATGATAAAAGCCCTGCTGTAATAGCTCCTACAATTCCATCAAAAATAGTTACAAATCCCTTTATTTCTATAATATTAAAGAACACACCTGTCATAAGCAAAAAAACAATTATTTCATCCGGAACTATTTTTTTACTTAAGTCAATAGCTGTTAAAATTATTAAATATCCTGTTATTATTATATAAAAAAAATAGATTTTTTCAAGTCCAAATTTAAGGAAAAAAATAATAAATAAAATTCCAGTAATAGCCTCAATAATCGGGTAAAAAATCGGGATTTTCTTGTGGCAATGCCTGCATTTTCCGCCTAAAAAAAAATAACTTAATATTGGTACATTATCATGCCATTTTATTGGTTTTTTACATTTTGGGCAATAGGAGGCAGGTAAAAAAATAGACTTATTCTTTGGTATACGAAAAATGCATACATTTAAAAAACTTCCAATTATTAAACCATATATTAGAATAATTATTAACTCAATTATAAAGATTTTCTACCTCCTTGATATTATTTAATCCTCAATAGGTATTTTATCGATTTTTCAAAAAATTATTAATACCCATACAATGTATAAGGATTTCCACCTGAATCTGTTTGCGCGTTATTTACAAACACATCGCCGGTTTGCTGATTATACATCCAGCCGTCGCCGGTGGTTGTGGTTGGCCCCTCGGTGCTGGCCGCCACAGCTTCAGTCGCAACTGTATTTACCGTTCCTGCAAGTGCATATCCGCTCAAAAATATGCTAACGGGATGTGTAACCTTTACAGCCGGTAACACTGTCATGTAATTCTGGAAAAGTACATCAGTTAGGCAAGTCGGCCAATTGCCTTGCTGATTTCCATAATAAATGGAAATTGCCGATCTTATTGAGCCAATATTGCCTTTCGTGGCTCCTTCCCTTGCCTTTTCCATCATCTGGTTGAATTTTGTCATGACAACAGCCGCAAGTATGCCAATGATAGCAACAACAATCATCAGCTCTATCAGGGTAAATCCTCTTTTTGCTTTAAAAATTTTCATATACCCCAAATTTTTACCAAGTCTCAATTTCATATTATCACTTAAGCTTTATTGCAATTCGGTTAATTAATCCTTAAAACTAAAACATATTATTCTTTTAAGGCTGAATTTTTTAATTTTCTGAAATTTGTGCATCGGCATTTTAAACAGCCTTCGGGGAATTTCCCCGAAGGCTGTTTAAAAAAAATCATTGATAACCATACTGCGTATAATAGAATCCGCCTGAATCTGTTTGCGCGTTGTTTACAAATACATTGCCTGTGTTCAGATTATACTTCCAACCGTCACCAGTGAGTGTGGTTGGCCCCTCGGTGGTGGCTGCCACAGCTTCAGTAGCAACTGTATTACACGTCCCTGAAAGCGTATTCTGACTCGAAAACATGTTTAAAGGATGTGTAACCTTTACAGCCGGTAACGTTGTCATGTAATTCTGGAAAAGTACATCAGTTAGACAAGTCGGCCAATTGCCCTGCTGATCGCCATAATATATGGAAATTGCTGACTTTATTGAGCCAATGTTGCCTTTTGTGGCTCCTTCCCTTGCCTTTTCCATCATCTGCGCGAATTTTGGTATTGCCACTGCCGCTAGTATGCCGATGATAGCAACAACAATCATCAGCTCTATTAGTGTAAATCCTCTTTTTGCTTTAAAAATTTTCATACTCTCACCTCCTTTCATACTTTTTTAATTTCATTTTCTAATAACATTATATACTATTTTAGTATTTTTGTCAAGTATTTTTGTATTTTTTCTGCCAACTTCAGCTAACCAATGTACCAAGCATAAACATTGGTAAATACATTCCTATAACAACTGCCCCTATAACAACTCCAAGCACTGACATTATCAATGGCTCCATCATTGCCATAATTGCATCTACTGCTACATCAACTTCAGCATCATAAAAATCAGACATTTTCAAAAGCATGTCATCAAGTTTGCCTGTTTCTTCTCCCACTGAAACCATCTGTATGACCATTGTAGGAAACAGCTTTGTACTTTTTAACGGTTCCGTTAGATTCTGCCCCTCTCTCACCGCACTGCGTGTATCAAGAAGAGCTTTTTCAATAACCCTGTTGCCCGATGAAAGCGCAACTGTCTCAAGCGCGTCAAGTATCTGCACGCCGCTTTTAAGCAAGGTTCCCAAAGTCCTTGCAAACCTGGCTACGGTCTGTTTTTTAATTAAGGTCCCGAAGATTGGCAACATCAACATATATTTATCAATTACAAAACCGCCTCTCTTTGTCCTTTTTGTTATGTTAAATAAAAAAATAACGCCGACTATGGCAACAACTTGAAAAAGAACGTATTTCTGTTCAAATTCACTTGTATCAACAAGAAACTGTGTCAAAGCCGGTAACTTATGGCCGAAACCTTCAAATACAGTTTTAAACGTCGGTATGACTTTCACCATCAGCAATATGACAATTGACAGGGCGATTACGATAATAGTAATAGGATATGTCATGGCTCCTTTGACTTTGTTTTTCAAAGCTTCTGCTTTTTCCAGGTAAGTGGAAAGCCTGTCAAGTATCTGGTCCAGTGCCCCGGACAGTTCGCCTGCTTTTATCATATTGCAGTAAAGCGGACTGAAAACCGATGGAAATTTTGACATGGAATCCGAAAGATTTGCCCCGCTTCCTATATCATCCCTGACTTTTATAAGGACTTTTTTGAATACTTTGTTTTCTATTTGTTCGACAAGAATATTAAGCGCCTGCAATACAGGAAGTCCCGCCGCGATCATTGTCGAGAATTGCCTAGAAAATATAGAAACTTCGGAGGTTTTAACCTGCGGGCCGGTTTGAAATATGTATTTAAAACCGCCCTGCTTTGTTGACGAAACCAAAGAAAGCTTCTGCGATTTTAATTTACTCGCAAGACCTTCCTCATTGTCGGCATCAATTGTCCCGTCTATCACTCTTCCGTCAGGAGTCCTGGCTTTATAAGAAAACGTCGCCATTTTTGATTTCTCCGCAATTATATTTGATGCTACATTCTGTCTTTCTAATTAACATTAATCAACTAAAATTTAACCCGAACCTGATGTCTGCAATATTCTTTGCAAATCTTTGGGGTCGGTTGTTCTTGAAAATATTTCATTGTATGTTACAAGTTGTTTTTGATAAAGATCGGCCAGCGACTGATTCATTGTTTTCATGCCGATATCAGTGCCGGTCTGCATTATCGAATATATCTGATGGACTTTTTCTTCCCTTATTAAATTCCTTACAGCTGAGTTCGACATCAATACCTCCACGGCTATGACTCTGCCTGCAGAATATGCTTTTGGCAGCAATTGCTGGGCAAGGACAGACTGCAGTACAAATGATATCTGCGCCCTTGTCTGCTGTTGCTGATGTGCCGGAAAAACGTCTATTATCCTGTTTATTGCCTGCACCGCATCCGGCGTATGCAGTGTGGCAAAAACAAGGTGCCCCGTTTCCGCTATTGTCAATGCGGCAGAAATTGTTTCCAGGTCCCTCATTTCACCCACAAGTATTACGTCCGGGTCTTCCCTTAATACATATTTTAAAGCTTCAGCAAAAGTTTTTGTATCGGTTCCGACCTCCCTCTGGTTCACGATGCAATTTTTATGCGAATGGATGTATTCAATAGGGTCTTCTATGGTTATTATATGCCCTGAAGTATGCGAATTAATCCAGTCAATCATTGCGGCGAGCGTTGTTGATTTTCCTGAGCCGGTAGGACCGGTTACAAGTATAAGCCCTTTGGGAATTTTTACTATGTCATTGACTACCTGCGGTAATCCCAGCTCGTCAAAACTTAAAATATGCATGGGTATGTTGCGCAAAGCGGCTGCCACTGCGCCTCTCTGTTTGAACACATTCATCCTGACTCTTCCTATGCCTTCCACTCCAAATGAAATATCAAGCTCATTTTCTCTTTCAAATTTTTCTTTTTGCTCGTCGGTAAGAATACTGTAAATTATTTGCTGGCACTCATCCGGCCTTAGTTTTTCGAATTCTGTAGGTGCTATTTCTCCGTCTATTCTGAGCATCGGTGGTGCACCCACGGTCAGATGCAAATCTGAGGCGCCTTTTTCAAACATTATGCGTAATAATGTATCTATATTAACCATAACAACCTCCTGTTTATTCTTAAAACAGCAATATAATCTAATCTTTTATAATTATATTCAATATTTTTAGTATTGTCAATCCGTTTTCTTACAAAAAATTGACAAAACAATCATAACTATTTCTGCATATATTCCGCAGAATAAAAAATATAATTGTCGGCTGGACATTTGACACTTAAAAACATTTAATACACATATGTAATAATGTGCTTAACGAACTATCCAATAACTGCTAAATCTAATGCTTTCCAATTATATTTTAAACCCTTATATTTATATTTCTTGAGCCCTACATAACCTGTATCAGCTGCCGCGGCGGCTGCCGGATAAAAAAAATTATGTTTCGTTATTAATTATATTTTCGATGATTTTTTTGTCTGCATCCTGCAAGGCAAGAAATTCAAGCCCAAATTGAGTCGCGCCTTTTTCTCTTATTACCCACTTTACTTCGGCAAATGCCACAACAGGCATGGTTTTCTCAGGTATGGTAAATTCCACCCTTACTACATCGCCTACGTCTCCGTCGAGTGTGCCTTCCAGCTTTATTCCGCCGATGCTTATATCATGGCTGCTGCCTTCTTTTCTTATGGCTTCGATGTTATTCTCTTTGGGCATTATTTTATACCTGACATTGAAATTTTTTTGGACTCTTTTGTATCTTCTTTTTTCTATAAACATTTTGCCTTCAGCCATTTAGTCCTCCTGTTTTAATTGCAGATTTCACGCTAAACTTGCTTTCGCAAAATATTGCTACTAACAAACTGCTTAAAGCTTATAAATTATCTGTGTTTTAACAATTATAGCACATTGCAGTGCTCGCGCAATAGTATTTTCCCTGATAATCAAGTCTTAAAACCATAAAAACTGCTTATCCTTTAACTACTGCCAGTGGTTTTAACCTGGCTACTCTTCGGGCAAGGCCCGCCGCCTCGACAATATTTGTTATATCTTCAACGTCTTTATAGGCAAAAGGCGCTTCCTCGGACAAAAGCTTTTTACTCCTTACCTTGACTGTAATTCCCTGTTTTGATAATTCGTCAAGTATATCCCTGCCTTTTCCCTGTTTTAAAGCTGCGTGCCTGCTGAGCAGCCTTCCTGCTCCGTGGGCGCAAGAATAAAAAGTATCTTTTGCCTCTTTATCCCCTATCAATATGAACGACGCCCTGCCCATGTCTCCCGGCACCAAAACTGGCTGGCCAGTTTCTTTTATATCTTTGCCGAGCATTTTATGGCCCTGGGGCAAAGCCCTTGTGGCGCCTTTCCTGTGCACGCACAGCAATTTTATATTCCCGTCAATTTCATGCTCTTCCATCTTCGCGATATTGTGGGACACGTCGTAAATAAGCTTCATTCCCAATTTCCGGGCGGTTGATTTAAATACCTGCTCAAAAGCGCCTCGTATTTTATCCGTTATTACCTCCCTGTTTGCCCATGCAAAATTTGCCGCCCCGCTCATGGCGTTAAAATAACCTCTGCCTTCGCTTGATTTTAACGGCGCGCATACAAGCTGAGGGTCCTTTATCGCAATACTGTATTTATTAACTGCATTCCTGAACTCGTGCAAATAATCATCGCACACCTGGTATCCCAGCCCGCGCGAGCCTGTATGGAACATTATGACCACAGAATCCCTGTATATCCCGAATTTTTGCGCAATTTCAGGCATAAATATTTTATCAACTTTCTGCACTTCAAGAAAATGATTCCCCGCGCCTAAAGTACCCAGCTGGTCCTGCCCCCTTTCGTAAGCTCGTTCTGAAATTTCATCAGCCCCGCCGTGAAATTTCAATTGCCCCCTGTCTTCTGTCCTGTCCAAGTCCTCGGGCCAGCCGATTCCGTTCTCAAGCGGCCATTCAGCGCCGCGCTCCAGGACCTTCTTTACCTCGTTTTTTTTAAGTATTATTTCACCGCTTGAACCCACTCCTGAAGGCACTGCCTTGAATAAAGCCACGGCAATATCGTCAATCTTATCCCTTATATCATCATATATTATATTGGTGCTTATCATCCTGACCCCGCAGTTAATGTCGTAGCCCACTCCGCCCGGAGAGATAATCCCGTCTTCATTGTCAAAAGCGGCGACACCGCCTATGGGAAAACCGTATCCCCAGTGTATATCCGGCATTGCAAGCGAGTATTTTTGAATGCCGGGCAAAGACGCGACATTCTTTACCTGATTAAGCGGCTCTTCCCCCGTGTCTTTCAGTATTTTTTCATTCGCGTAAATTATGCCCGGCACGTTCATGCCGCTTTCCTGTTCTATCAAATACTTAAAATCCGATAGTCTTTTCAGCATATTTTCCCCTAAAAAAATGGCGTCCCCAGGGAGAATTGAACTCCCGATACCGCCTTGAAAGGGCGATGTCTTAACCACTTGACCATGGGGACGCATATGAATCTTAAACCTGATGAAACCGCTGTCAGTAAATATTATACAACTTTATTTGCTTTTTGCAGCGCTATATTATAAATTTCCTCGTATTTTTCAGCCGATATTTCCCACGAAAAATTTTCCTTCATTCCGTTTAACTGCAGCCGTCTCCAAACAGTCTTGTTTTTATAAGTGTCCACGGCAATCCTTATTGCCTGCAGGAGCTGAAATGCGTTGTTCCCGGAAAACACAAAACCGTTGCCGTGCTTGGTCTTGAAATTAAACTGTTTCACTGTATCTGCCAGTCCCCCTGTTTCCCTTACTACCGGCACGGTGCCGTATTTCAGGCTTATGAGCTGGCCAAGGCCGCATGGCTCAAAGTGCGAAGGCATCAGGAACATGTCTGAAGCCCCGTATATATTATGCGCAAGCTTGTTATTAAATTCCGTCTTGACTATCAACTTCTCCGGGTATTTCCGTTTCAGGCTGTTAAACATATCTTCATACTTTTTCTCGCCCGTTCCGAGCACGATGAACTGCAGGTTCATTTTCATCATCTCATCAATTATCGCCGCTATAAAATCAAGCCCTTTCTGGGTGTCAAGCCTTGATACAAGCCCTATCAAAGGGACATTTTCATAATAACTCAGCCCGTTTGCCTCTATAATGGCTTTTTTTACTTCTGCCTTTTTATCCACAGTGTCAATATCGTAATTTACAGGCAAAAGCTTGTCAACGGCAGGGTTCCATATGGAGTAATCAATACCGTTTGTTATGCCGAAAATTTCATCTTTTCTCGTGTGCAGTACGCCGTCAAGCCCGAAACCGAATTCAGGAGTCTGGATTTCTTCCTTATACCGGTTGCTTACTGTATTTATAACATCGGAAAAAATTATTCCGCCTTTCATGAAACTCATTTTTCCGTAAAACTCCAGTCCTCCGATATTAAACAGGCTCATGGGCAGCCCGGCATTGCTTATCTTTTCCGGGGCAAACGCGCCCTGATATTCGAGGTTGTGTATCGAATAAACCGTGGCTATGCCGCCGTACACATTTTTATCCCAAGCATAAATGGTTTTCAGGTAAACCGGCACCAGGCCTGTGTGCCAGTCATTGCAGTTGATAATGTCCGGCTTAAAGTCGATTACCTTGAGCATTTCCACAATCGCCCTGGAAAAAAACATGAACCGCTCCGCATTGTCCCAGTAATCGCCGTGCTCCTTTGTCCTGTAAAGTTCGTCCCTGTTGAAAAATTCCGGGTTATCTATAAAGTACACAGGCACGTCGGTGTCGGGCAAAACGGATTCCATTATTTTTGCCTTATGATTAAAAAGGGCAATATCAATGTTCACTTCTTTTCCGGTATCTTTTATCTTATAGGCCGAGTCGCTGATTTTCTTGTATTTCGGCAAAACAATCCTGACGTCATGCCCTGCATTGCGCAGCTCTTTCGGCAGCGCTCCTGCCACGTCTGCTAAACCGCCGGTTTTGGCAAAAGGCACGCATTCAGACGCGGCAATAAGAATTTTCAGCTTTTTTTGCTTAGGTTTTATCAAGTTTTCTCCTGAACACGGAAATAAAGAATGCTTAAAAAATATCAGATAGAGGGTGTAAAGTCAAGGAGTTTTTAAATCCAGATTTGGAAAGTTCTATTTGCATTTTTCACTTACCCCATCCCCTGTCACTTAACCCTTACCACTTGACTAGTAGTATCTCCTTACCATTTTCTTTATGGCGTCAACGGCAATAGGCACAAATATATCCTCATTATCCGCCTTGTCTTTCTTTTCGCCCTTTATGAATTCCTGGCCTTCATATTCCAGTGCCAGGAACCCCCTGTAATTGTTCCTGCTCAGTATCTTGAAAATTTTATCCATGTCAAACTGCGCTATTTTGCCTGATTTTGATATTGTGTGCACTTTGACATGGCAGGATGCGGCGTATTCAACTGTCCGCTCTATGGCCGCGTACATATCCTTATCCTGGTAATTGCCTGTATCAATGTTTAACTTCACGTAAGGCGAGTTGACGTCTTTAAGCATCCTTAAGGTCGTGCCCGAATCAGGCAAAAAACCGCCGTTGTTGTGCGGTTCCACAGCCAGCGTAATCCCCTTTTTTGAAGCGTAATTGGCAGCTTCCTTCATTGACTCTATCATTTTTCCCCACAGCGCTTCCTTCTTATCCTGCGGCGGCCAGCCGGCAAATACCCTCACTATATTTGTCCCGAGTATTTCTGCCGTATCTACTGATTTTTTTACATAGTCCAGCTGTTTGCGCCTGTCGCTGTCTTTCTCCGCGCCAAAGTTGTTTCCCGGAGAAACTGCGGATATTATAAGTCCTTTGTCTGTGGCGTATTTCTTCAGTTTCAGCAAATGCTCTTTTTTGCTGCTTTTCAGGTGTTCCACTATGAATTCAATGGCGCCGATTTTTAGTTTATTGCTGTAAATATCAATTAAAGCCATGTCGTCGTATTTCCCGAGTTCCACGGAAAAATGATAAGACCATGTTATAGCGCTGATTTTGTAGGACATCTTTGTTCTCCCGTTTAAAATGTTGTATGTGCCAAAACCCCCTATTATCCCCCTTTATTAAAGGGGGATGTAAATCGTTCCCCCTTAACAAGGGGGAATCGAAGAGGGTTTGCCCATCCTATGACATTGCTTGCGTTGCTAAACATTAAATAGGTTTAACAAAAAATATTACTATTATTTACACCCTTACTTTAACGAACTTTTTCGTCCTTTCCGATTCCAGAGCCGCCAATATTACAGCCATTGACTTCATTCCCTCAACGCCGTCAATCAAAGGCTTTTTCTTATTTATAACGCATGATAAAAAGTATTCACACGGGCTTGTATGCCTGCTTTTTTTCGGTATTGCAGGCTTAATTATTTTCGGTTTCGCGTACGGATTCCCGGGGTTTGAAACGCTTATTATCACCCTGTCTTTTGCCTGCTGGACCATTGCCTTGCCCTTTGTGCCGTATAAAAACACAACAACTTCATAAGGCTTCGTAGTCCACGAGGCCTCAAATACGCCCAGCGTTTTGTCTTTAAATTTAATTGTAGCCACTATATTGTCTTCCACAGGCACTTTCTTGTCGAGTATGCCTGTCTGGCCGGAAACTTCAATTATGTCCTTGCCTGTCACAAACCTGATAAGGTCGAGTATATGTATTCCGACATCCACTGACACGCCGCCGCCGGATTTTTGTTTCTGGAAAAACCACGGCGAGTCAGTGCTCCAGTATTCCGGCCCCGCGTGGCCCAGTTTTCCCCTGACGTTTAATATTTTTCCTATCGTGCCTCTGTCTATGTAATCCTTTAAAACTTCATGTGCAGGGTCGAACCTGTGGGATTGCTCGACCATAAGCGTTACTTTGTTATTCCTGCATGCCTTTATCATTGCCTTCATGTCCTTTACCGATATGGACATCGGCTTTTCAACCAGCACGTGCTTTTTGTTTTTGGCCGCGTATATGGTCATGGGTGCGTGCAGATAATTCGGCGTGCATACCGAAACAGCGTCAATGCCAGCCTCTTTTATCATTTTTTTATAATCGGTATATACTTTCGGTACCTTGAACATTCCTGCAAGCCTTGTTGCTTTTTTCTTTATTATGTCGCATATTGCCACAACTTCAGCTTTGTTTGAAGCCGTATATTGAGGCAGGTGCGTCCTTTCCGCTATTTTACCTGCGCCTATTATTCCTATGCGTACTTTTTTCATTTAATTCCTCCTTGATATCGTTTGTTTTGCCAAGCCGTCAACAGGCGCAGGCAAAACATTACGAGATCAAGCACCCGTTCCAGTGCTGGTCTTATCAGCACAAGCGGTGCCATGATATTTTGATCTTTTATAACAGTCAGCAAACCGTTTGAAACTATTCTACTTCTTGTCAGGGAGTATTCGGGATTCTAAAAAAACAGGGGCAGGAAATAAATCCCGCCCCTGTATAATTCAAAAATTATTGGACAACAATATTATCAACGAAAATAACATCACTATTGCCCGATGTAGGAAGGGCAGGCCCTCCGTTTTGCAGTAATTCAAATCCATACGCTTGCACCGTGGCAGCGTCTGTATATGCTGCACCTGACGCCGGTATAGCATACGTAAAAGTGTTCCATTTAAATCCAATGGCTGTACTCAGTAATACCGGATTGCTGTAATATGTGGTAGGACCGGTTCCACCTGTAAAATAAATTTCAAACTCATAACCCGTTGCTGTCGCCGTCAAAGAAGCCGGTATCCACACAGGCACGCTAATTGACTTGCCTTGAAAATTCGGCAGGGGCGTGACCGTCTCGCTTTTTGCGAAAGAGCATATTGCGCTTCCTCCGGCATTACTGAAGCTAAATGGTAATTCGACCATTAATATGCCCACCGGTACTATAAGGTGACTGCCATCGACATTGTTCTGTGCATTCACAATATTTCCGCCATTATCGAAGCCTCCACCATTCCAGCCTGAAGTGACACTCCACCCGCCCATTGTGTTGTCTTCAAAACCAGTTACCTCTAATGGCACGGGCGTGTTTGTGGGAGTTAATGAAGGAATTACCGTGGCAGTCGCTGCTGTAGGTGACTTGGCCTTAGTGCATGACACCAGGGATAACAAATTTAAAGCCGTGATAACGCAAATTGCAATTACTAAAAATTTTTTCATGCTTTTCGCCTCCTTTTTCCTTTATTTTTGAATTTTTTCTTACCTATAAATAATATCAACGAAACCGTTTTTAGTCAAGATGAAAAAATCTGGATTCATGTGTTGTTTTATCGTAAAGACGACCCGTTGGATCGTCTCTACATTTTAAAATGATTTAATTATTATACAAATAAAAAAGGGGCGGTTGTTACACCGTCCCTTTTTTGTTGAGCTTAAAACAATTACCAGTTTATGTTGTCAAATAAAATTGTTACTCCTGAAATATCTGGCGAACCAGCTCCTTCTCCTACCTGGATACCTATCTGTTTGATTGCGGTAATATTTGCACTTCCTCCGCAACCACCTGTTGTAACAGCCATGCTATATTGCTGCCACCCAGCTGCTGTTATATTGTTCCAGCAGTAATTACCTGCGTACGTAGTGTCTTGAACAAAAATTTGAACTCCATAAGGATTCGTTGTGTTTACCAGTGATGCCGGACAATTTATCCACACCGATATGGTTTTTCCTGTAAAATCCGTTCCTGCAGTAAGAACATCCTGGATCAGGCCGTTCGCGTTTCCAGCGGCAGCAAAAGTACCGGTAACCTGCAAGCAACCAGTGCCTCCAGAAGCATCCACAGATGTGTTATTCCAAACTTCACCGGAAAAACCACCTGTAGCAGGCCACGAAGTTAAGTCAGCTGCTGTCGTGAAACAAAACAGCGAATTACACACAATTGTCGTTGCTGTAGCTGTTGGAGCCACTACAACTGCCGTGTTTGTCGCTGACGGTCCCGTAGCGCTCTTTTTCTTGCTGCATGCCACCGATAATAAAGATAGAGCTAAAATAATACAAAGTATTGAAATTAAAGTTTTTTTCATTGTTTCACCTCCTTCCCGTATTGGATTTTTAAATTTCAAATTTGAAAAAGCTTATAGTTGTTTTTAATTTTAAAGCATTACAATAATATCAGTGAAACCGTATTTAGTCAAGACAAAAAATTTATACACAGGGGGAAGTTAAACCCCATCTGGTTTGGGTAGAAAAGGCTTTGAAGTATCATTATGACTTCTACCCGTTAATGGGAAGAATTTTAAATTCCCCTTTAATAAAAGGGGATGATAGGAGGTTTTTATGGTAGCTAATAGAGCTACAGATAATACACTGGCGCAAATAAAATTGTTGTTTTACCCCGTTTTTCAATGCCCCAATAATTTTTCGTTAAGATAACCCCTCTTTCTGGGTTGAATGCCTCTATATAATTACCAAAACTTCTTGTTATATCATGGTGCGAAAATGGAGAAAACTTGACTTCCACCGGTACTTCTTTGCCTTTGATTTTAATAAGAAAATCAACCTCAGAACCGGCTTTTGTCCTCCAAAAATTTACAGGGTTTAATCCTCCCGAAAGTTCTTTAAGCCTTATTAAAACCGTATTTTCCGCCAGTGCCCCGGCATCGGTTCTCTTGTCCGGCAGCCGCATATCTTCTATTAACGAATTCCTGAAGCCGTTATCAGTGAAATATATTTTGGGATTCTTGGAAAGTTCCTTCATTTTATTGACAAAAAACGGTTTTACCTCCTGGATAACGAAGGTTTCTTCGAGTATATTGAGATTTTTCTTGAGATTGCGGTAATTCAACCCTGACAAAGCCGCAATATTATTGTAGTTGATGATACCGCTCGACTGGGCTGCCAGGCGCACGGCAAGCGACAAAATTTCGTCCTCTGTAACCATTTCCAGGAAGCCTTTTATGTCTTTTAAGATATAATTTGTTTGGATGTCGGCCAGTATTTTTTCTCTGGCCCGGGCCGGCCAGCGTGACAGCCGGGTACCCTCCCCATACCGCATAATCATTAAAATGTTTTATCATATCGTCAAAATAAGCGTCATTGCCGCCGGCAAATCCCGTTGCTTTACCGTCAAAAATAAAGCCGCGTATATCCCCTGATTTTTTTGAATATATTTTTTCCATTCGAATGTCTTTAGCCCTCAGGTATTCTCCAAAACTAAAAGGATAAAGATAGAATGTAAGTATCCTGCCGACCATGTACTTCCCTATCTGTGCCCTTATATCAAGCGATGACGACCCCGTGATAAATATTTTTACGTTTTGAACTGTATCGTAAACAAGTTTTAATTTTTGTCCGCCGTCTTTTGCGTATTGGAATTCGTCTATAAGGAAATAAGTCCTGCTGTTATCCCCGAGCATAAAAGATGAGATAAAACCAGCCGGGTCAAAAGTAAATTGTTTTAATAATTTCCTGTCTTCAAAAGTTATGTTTACAATATTTTTCCTGTTTATTCCCTGTCCGGAAATAAGATACTCGGTCAGGAGCTTAAAAAGCACGGTCTTCCCTGCCTGTCTCGGTCCTACAACGGCAATATATTCATTCCTGTCCAAAAAACCTTTTATTTGTTCCAAAATATCTCTTTTTATCATGTAATTTTAACCTCACTATTATTGCAAATGCTGCAATAATAGTGATACCAAAAATGCATCAAATTGTCAAGAAAAAATCATTAACATGATGGATATATTAGGACCATAGATAGGATTCCAAACTCCTCTGCCTCCCGGATTGTAATTTGTTATTTAATATTTTATCGTAGAGACGACCCGCCGGGTCGTCTCTACATTCAGCATTGATTTATTTTCTTATTTTTATTGCTTTTTGGGGGCACAGCACAACGCACATTGCGCAGCCAGTACACAGGCCCGCGTTTATAGTATGAGCTCCCTTTTCCTTTTCAATTGCCGGACATCCAAGCTCCATGCACTTTCCGCATTCATCACATATTTGCCTGTCAATGTAGAAAACCTGCTGTTTTCTTTTGTCTATCAGCACGCACTCCCGCCGCGCGATTATCACTTTTGGCCCTGTTTTTCCTATAAAATCCTTTATTACGTTCTCGGTTAACTTTAAATTATATGGGTCTATCACTGCCACTTGTTTCACGCCGAGCGCAATCACGAGCTTTTCCATGTCAATATTGGTTGTTTCAACGCCTTGTAACGTCGGCCCCGCGCCCGGATGCGGCTGTGTGCCTGTCATTGCAGTTGTCCTGTTATCCAGTATTATGACCAGCGTGTTTCCTTTATTGTAAACAAGATTCACTATGCCTGTTATGCCGGAATGGATGAAAGTTGAGTCCCCTATGACTGCCGCAACCTTATCATAAGGCTCGCCTGCTTTTTCAATGCCAAAAGCATGGTTTATGGCCGCGCCCATGTCAATGCATGTATTCATGGCTGATAAAGGCGGCAACGCACCCAAAGTGTAGCACCCTATGTCTCCGGTTACAATTACGCCCAGTTTTGACAGCGCGTAAAAAACTCCCCTATGCGGGCAGCCCGGGCACAATACCGGCGGCCTGGAAGGGATGTTTGTCTCTTCAATATCCTTGATTTTGTGCTTTGGCTTAAAAGCCTCGCTGACTATATCAGGGTTGAGCTCGCCAAACACCGGGATAATATCCTTGCCCCGTACTTTAATTCCTGCGGCTTTTAACTGATCCTCTATAAAAGGCTCGAGTTCCTCCACCACATATAATTTTTTTACTTTTTTGGCGAATTTTTTTATCCTGCCAATAGCCAGCGGGTTTAAAAGGCCGAGTTTGAATATTGATTTATCCGGAAATATCTCCTTTACATACTGGTATGCTATTCCTGAAGTTATGATTCCCATGTCCTTTGACCCTGGTTCTATTGTGTTAAGCGCGGCCTTTTCCGCGAATCCGGCAAGCAAAGCCTGTTTTTTTAAAAGCTCCTGCCTCCTTTTCCTCGCGTTCATGGGCATCATTACGTATTTTTCCCACGGTATGTCCAGCGGCTTTTTTATTTTGGCAGGCGTACATTCGCTTTCAACCTCAACCACGCTTTTTGAATGCGCAGTCCTTGTTGTAATCCCGAAAAGCACAGGCAGGCCGAATTTCTCGCTGATGTCAAATGCCTGGATAATGAAATCCTTTGCTTCCTGCGAAGAGGCAGGCTCTATCATCGGCACGCCGGCGAACCTGCCCAGCACCCTGTTGTCCTGCTCGTTCTGCGAGCTGTGCATGTCCGGGTCGTCTGCAGACACCACGACAAGGCCCGCGTTAATACCTGTGTATGCCAGCGTCATAAAAGCGTCAAGCGCCACGTTAAGGCCCACGTGCTTCATTGTGACAAGCGCCCTGGCTCCCGCGAGCGAAACGCCTGTCGCGGCCTCGAGCGCAACCTTCTCATTGGTGGACCATTCAGCGTAAACACCGGGGTATTTTACGAAATTCTCGAGTATCTCTGTGGACGGCGTGCCCGGATAACCCATGCCGCAGGAAACTCCTGCCTCGTATGCGCCCCTGGCTATAGCCTCATTGCCTGACATTAAAAGCCTTTCTTTCACGCAAACACCTCAAAGCAAATCCATTTTGCATTTGCTAAATAGAAAATAAAGTAGAAACACGCCATGGCGTGTCTCTACAATTAAATTTGTATACGACAATTTTAATTTATATCTTATATACTTCCTCTGCCTTTAAAATCTTCACGTTTTTTTTCGTCAATACCTTTATTGCCTCGTCCGTGTTCTCGACCCTGAACACAAGCACGGCATTTTCATTGTTCTTTTCCACAAAAGCGTACATATACTCTATGTTTATGCCTGAATCCTTGAACGTATTCAACACCTTGTTCAGGCCGCCCGGCTTGTCCTCGACCTCGACCGCTATTATGTCGGTTGTCTTTACGACCATAGAAGCTTTTTTCAGGGCCTTTATCGCCTTTTCCGGCTCGTCCACTATGATGCGCAATACCCCGAACTCGGCCGTGTCGGCAAGCGACAGTGCCCTTATGTTGATTTTTTCCTTTGCCAGCACTTCTATTGCGTCTGCCAGCCTGCCTTTTTTGTTTTCAAGAAACACCGAAAGCTGCGCTACTTTCATGCCAATCACCTCTTATAATGTTTAGTTTTCGCCTTTCAATTTAAAATCTGAAATCTGAATTTTGAAATTAATTATATTACCCTTTTGTCTATTACCCTCTTTGCCTTTCCTTCACTTCTTGCTATTGTCTTCGGCTCCACGAGCGTCACCTTTACGTTTATGCCGAGCACGCTGTAGATTTCATGCGCTATTTTCTTTTCGAGCTGTTCCAGCGCCTTGATTTCGTCTGAAAATATTTCCTCGTTCACCTCGACCTGCACTTCCAGCTCGTCGAGCCCGTGCTCCGGCCTTGTCACGATTATCTGGTAATGCGGCTCGACCTGCTCTATTTTCATGATAACCATTTCGATTTCCGACGGGAAAACGTTTACTCCTCTTATTATGAGCATGTCGTCTGTCCTGCCGCTTAACCGCTCTATCTTCTTAAATACCCTGCCGCATTCGCAGGCTACCGGGATTATCCGTGTTATGTCCTTTGTCCTGTACCTTAAAAGCGGTATTGCCTCTTTTGTGACGGTCGTTATTACAAGCTCTCCTTTTTGCCCGTCAGGCAGCGCCTTTCCCGTCTTCGGGTCAATGATCTCCGGAATGAAGTGGTCCTCGAACACGTGAAGCCCGTGCTTTTGCATGCACTCTGCCGCCACTCCCGGCCCTATTATTTCGCTCATGCCGTATATGTCCAGGGCGTCTATGCCCCATGCTTTTTCAATTTCGTTCCTCATGGTTTCTGACCACGGCTCTGCCCCGAAAATTCCGGCCTTTAATTTTATAAGCTTGCGGTCGGCCTTTTCTTCCATTAATGTTTCCGCCAGGCTCAGAGCATACGACGGCGTGCACGCCAGTATGGTCGCGCCGAAATCCTGCATTATTTTTATCTGCCTTTTTGAGTTGCCTCCCGAGACAGGTATTACCGTGGCTCCGATTTTCTCAGTGCCGTAATGTATGCCGAGGCCTCCTGTAAAAAGCCCGTAGCCATAGGCGTTGTGCACTATGTCCTCTGCCGTGCCTCCCGCCATTGATATTGTCCGTGCCATTACCTCGGACCATATGTCCAGGTCGTGCCTCGTGTAGCCCACGACTGTCATTTTGCCAGTGGTCCCTGAAGACGCGTGGATACGTATCACGTCTTTCATCGGCACGGCAAAAAGCCCGTACGGGTAGTTGTCGCGCAAATCGTCTTTAGCCGTGAACGGCAGTTTGGCAAGGTCTTCAATGCCTTTTATGTCCGCGGGCTTTACTCCTGCCGCGTCAAGCTTCATTTTGTAAAAAGGCACCCTTTCATAAACATATTTAACTATGTTTTTCAGCCTTTCGTTCTGGAGTTTTGTCAGTTCTTCCCTGCTAATTCCTTCTTCCCTGGAGTAAAACGTCATTTTTCACCAGCTCCTTTCCTTTGTTAAAAGCCTGCAAGTTTTTTTCAGTATTTCTGTTTACATGCCTGCCGAAAGCCTCTCCGAACTCAATGCCGGAAAAGCCCGTAAAATAAGATAAAGCGCCTATCATGATGCTGTTTAAAACCCTCGGGTCGCCTGTTTTAGCGGCCTCCTCCACGCCGTTGATGTAATAAACCCTGTTTTGCTTTAATTCTTTTTTGACATCCGGGTATACCTGACCTGTATAATGCATGGATACAGGGGTTATTTTTTGCGTGTTGACTATGAGGGTTGTTTCCTTGCTCGTATATCCGCGCCAGCGCAGGGCTTCCATCTGCTCCATGGCAACTATCAAACCGACTGAATCTTTCGGCGGCAGCGGCGAATATACTTTTTCGCCCGCCCTGATAAAGCTGTGCACCACCCCGCCGCGCTGCGACATGCCGTGAATTTCGGATTTTTTCACGTCAAGCCCCCGGCTTAAAAAAATTTCGGCTATGATATCCGAGGCGCTTACTATTCCCTGCCCTCCGACGCCTGCAAGGAGGATATTAATGCTATTTTTCATTTAGTCTCCGTTATTGCAATTTGGGCTTTATATAATGATTTTCTGGTGGAAGATGGTATGTGGTATGTGGTGCGTAATACGTGAATACAACATCTTTTTGCACTTACCACATATCATTGAATTTATTATTTAAACTTAAAACTCATCTGGATTTTTAATGTGTTGTCAAGCTGTTCAAACAGGTACGCCACGTCGAAATCCGTCGAAAATTCCTTGTTCCTGCCGAACTGAAAATGCCCTATCCCTATGCCGGTCATGTATTGCTTGGTTGACGCCACGTCAAGGGTCTGCGTGTACCCAACCCGCAAATCAATATATGTAAAAATATTTTTCTCCACCCCGATGTGCAGCATGTCAAGGTCGGTAATGTCAGATGATATAAGGAAAAACGGTATCCTGTAAGAAACTCCAAAGTCTGATGTCAGGGGCACGCCCTCCTCGTAATCAGTGAACTGCGTATTCCATCTTACGTCTGAAAACGCGTTCTTTATCATGGCTCCCACCTGCACCTGCTCGTTTACGTGCCATAACAATCCAAGGTCAAATCCTGCCCCGAAAGCGTTGCCCTGCATCCTGTCCGGCCCGCCTGTGGTGTCGCTTCCGAAACCTGCGGCCTGCAGTTTCAAATTCACGCCTATATACATGTTCTTGACTACCCTTAGCAGCCAGTCGAGTTTTTCATCGTATGACAGGATAAAAGTTTTTTCATCTTCAAGGGCATCCCCCGACACTATAAGGCCAAACCCCGCGGCCCTCTGGCCTTCAAAATTATATATGCCCGCTATGTAGTTATACGGCACAAGGCTCTTTACGTTGCCGTACATGAAGGCAACGTCGTTGTATTTTGAGGTTGCCATTCCGGCCGGGTTGTAAAATACGGAGTTCGCGTCATCGGCCACGGCAACAAACGCGTCGCCCAAAGCCGACGGCCTGGCTCCGCCGCCTATGTCCACAAAAGCAGACGGTTGCAGCCCAAATACACTGCCACATAACGCAAGGATTATTATCGTTAATACTGTTATTCTTTTCATTGCAAACCTCCGTTTATATAATTTAAAATCTTAATTGAAAATTGACAATTTTTAATTAATAATTATTTAATAAGCACTATTGAATAAAGAGCCTGTTTAGTCCCTGAAGCGTCTTCTATTTGAAGCTGCAGTATATACCTTCCGTTGACGCCGACTTTTCCATCCTTGTCTTTTCCGTCCCAGGTCAGCGTATTTATGACGCCCGCCCCACGCTGCTGCCTGTCAACAAGCGTCCTTATAAGCTTGCCGGCCATGTTATATATTTTAATGGTTGTTATTATGCTGCTGCCTTCCTTGGATTCAAGCACATAATTTATCGTGAGCCCTCCCCTGTATGGAGAAAACGGGTTTGGAAGCATTGTAACGTTTGCAAAGCCAAGCGGCTGCAGCGGAATAATCACGGCGTACTGGCAGAGGCTGCCTATGCCTGATGTGATTTCATTGTTTGAAGTGCTGCTTCCTGTAACAGTCTGCCATTTAAGGTTTACCGTGTCCCAAGCGCCTATCTGCGCCGAGCTGGTATCATAACCGGAAGGCAAAGGCAGGGTCATTGTCACGGGGTTGGTGAACTTAAACCCGTTTGTCAGGTCATAAATATCTCCTATAACCATGCCGTTCTTTGTCATGGTCCTCTGGCTCGACGGCACTACTTTATTCAGCGTAATCCTGTCTATTGTGTTTGACGGGTCAGCGCAGCCTGCCGGAAGCACAAGCGAGAATCCCTGGTAATCACGCACGGTTTTGTCTGCAGCAGGCCACGACGGCGTGAGTTTCTGCCATACCAGCGCGGTCGTGCCGCTCGATTGCCCGAGCGCTGTAGCTATCACAGTCACCTGTCCGATATAATCAACCGTCGGCAAATAAACCCCTGTAGCATCTATTGTTCCGGCGGCTGACGGAGTCACGCTCCAGGCAAAAGTTACAGGTACCACGGCTCCGCTTCCGTCAACGTAAGTAGCTGAGAATTTATATGGCCCGGTAAGGTTTTCGTTGTAAATTATGTCCGACGCCCCGGACGGCGCAGAGATTGTAATACCCCCGCCCTGCGGCTGTGCCATTGTAAAATTTGCCGTGGCCGCCCCTAAAGGAGTTACATCTGCATACGCCTGGGCCGGTGAAGACACAAAGTTATTTTTCATCGCTGTAACCACATAATTTCCCTCGTCTGCAGTTAATGAATATGTCCCGCCTGCCGCAGTTGTCGCGGTATACGCAGGGTAAGTCACGGACTGCGCGTATATGCTTATGGTTACACCGGATAGCGGGTTGCCGCTGCTTGTCACCATGCCTGATATGGTTCCCTGCTGCGCAGCAGTAACAGCTGTCATTACAAATCCCAGCGAATTAGGCGCGGTTGTTGTGGTATTAATAAGCTGATAACCAAAGGCTGTAAGGTTAATATTATAGCCGCCTGCAGGTATTCCAGTTATAGTTACTCCTCCATTTGCGTCTGTTACAGCAGAAGCCGTATATCCAGTGGTTGTTGCGTCATTACCCTCAATATTAATGTTCGCTCCATGGAGTAAGGTCGAAGCAGTTCCGCTTACCAGGACATATAAAGAGGCACTTGTACTTGTTGTATTTGGGTAAAGTGTAAAATTAACATTTGAAATTTGCTGCCCTCCTGCAATGGGGCTGAAAGTTACTCCCTGCGGGCCGCCTGTACCGCCGGTCATATACCCTTGTTTCACTGCATTAACGACAAAATACCCCGGGCCTACGCTCAAAGAGTAATTGCCGTAAGCGTCTGTGTACGCGTTTATTGCACTACCCGACACAGACACTGCGCTCACAAGTACGCCCTGCATTGCTGTGCTGCTGCTGTCCGTGACCTTTCCTGATATTCTGGTTTGCCGCAAGCTGCATGGTGAAATTTATTGTGCCCTGCGAGCCCCCTGCCAATGTCACGCTGGAAGACCCTGGCGATACAAAGCCCAGATCTGCTACGCTTGCAATCCATGTCCCGTCAGGCAATTTTAAAGTATAATATCCGTTGATATCCGTCCAAACCGAATATGAATTTCCAGGATTCCCGCTTTGATATACCGTTACCTGCGCGCCGTATATGCCGTTGCCGGACGGGTTTGTCACGTTGCCTGAAAGAATATTCGGATTTTTTACAAGAATCATAGGCGCTGCCAGTGCGCTCAATGTATTGCCGAACGCTATATTTGCCGTTGTCGTGGCTGACGTATAACCGGAATCTGCCGCCTGTATATTCCACGCCCCTGAGCCGCTTAAATAAAGCACAAAAGACCCGTCGTTTGCCGTGTTTGCATGGAAAGGCGTCCCGCCGCCCTGCGACGCTGTCACTTGCGCGCCCTGCACAGGCTGGCTGGGCAAAGAATTGTCAAATACATACCCTGTCAGCGTATATGCGCATGGCGTAAGGTAAACAATGCCAAGGTCTATAACGTTTCCTGGCACAATGGTTATCAGCCCTGAAAAAGTGTCGGGCTCATAGCCCTGTTTTGAAATAGTGCACTGATAATTGCCCGGGGGCAAATCGTATGAAATAAATCCTGAATTGTCTGTTATCATTGGGTAAATATCGACATTCCCGCTTCCCGTAAGCGCCTGCAGGCTCACTACTGCCTCAGGCACGGTAGTTAATGCGTTTGGCAGGGTATTTATGGTTTCAACAGTCAATTCCACGCTGGTCACGGTTATATCGTAATAAAAACCCTGTGCCAGGCTTTTTGCGCCCCTTCCCTGAGAATCCACTGCAATCACGTACCACGAGTACCACCTGTCGTTAAGCCCAATATCCGAAGGAATGGTTGTATAGCTGACAGATGACGGCACTGTGACTTCCCATCTCGGCACCCTGCTTAATCCCCCAACTTCCTGGGAATCTGTCTCATTGCTTGACAAATATACCTGGTATTTGTTGGCGTTCGGGACTGTATCCCAGCTTAAATTGATGGACGGCTGGGTCGCGGCCGAGACTGTCACCCCGTCCATAGGCGATGTCAGGACAGGCGCGGGGCATGAAGCAGTAAGGTTTGCGCCGTTTACCGTGAACTGGGAAGCGCCTGCAAAGGCGCCTGATATAAGCGAAGGCGAGTCTGTATAATTATTTAATATATCCCATGAATAAGTGACTCCCTGGATTAAAGGTGGCGGCTGCATTTGATTATTTGGATTATAATAGCCTGAAGGGTCTGCAGTCGGGTAATTTATGTCTGTCTGGTTCGTGGTAACAAGCCAGATAGGGTCAGCAGTAATTGTAACATAGCTGCCGCTGTTGCCCGAAGTTGGGGCCTGTATGGATATAGGCACATCTGAAAGCAAGAGCGTATAAAACGGCACGCCGTTGCGGGCCTGCCACTGAAAATCCGGCGTCAGCGTGCTTATCTGCGAGCCGGTTGGCGGCTGTGTCATCACTGCCGCGACCGGGACCTCAACATAAAGCGAAAACTCGGATGAGTAGGCAGTAGTGCTATTTAGTGTTTCAGCAACTATGCAGTAATAAATGCCTCCTGTCATGCCGTATGTCGATGGCATGAACGAAACTTTGCCTGCTGCCGACTGGGGAATCGTTATGGTCGGGGACGTGAAAAGAGAATAAGATGTCCCGCAAATAAGCTCGCACTGGTTGGTTGGTTCGCCCTGCCATGTCACGGTTATTGTGTCCGATAATGCCTCGAGCGTCATCGGGAACGAGACAAGCTGCGGCTGCGCGTGGATAACCGCTGTTGCCGCGAGTATTGAAAAAACTGTTATTAAAAATATCTTTTTCATGTATTCACCTCAGTAAATAATTTTCAGGCAGGGACGTTTTGTAAAACATCCTTGCGATATAATATCATTAAAAATTGAAAGTTATGGTTGATTTTAAGAACGGAGTAGGCACTCCCGCGAGCTCTATTTCCGTGTTTATATACCTGCCCATAGGTATGTCAATGCCGGTGGATAACAGAGGCACGGGTATCCACTGGTGGCTTTCCTTGACGCCCGTAGGCTGCGTAGCATCTTTCATTATTGCCTGTTCCTCAGCGAGTATTACGCCGAATCCGAGCTGGAACTTTTCAAAATTAAATCCCAGCCTGACCGAATCAAGCATTCTCAAATACGCCTGGTAATCAGGGTACCTGAATGTCATGGAGAAACCGTCGAAATAATGTATGTAATTGATATCGAGAGCCATTCCCGGCCTCCACGCGAAACTGAACCTGATGAATGAAGGCAGTTTCATTGTAAGCTGGCCGGATGTGTCAATGCTGTTCAGCTGGGTGGCGGTAAAATCCGCGAGGTTAATGGTTTTCGGCAGCCAGTGCCCCTGCGCGTCAATGGAGCCGTTATATTTTAACTCGGGTTCTATGGCTACATCGCCTCCGAGCTCGAGCAGCCCGTTTAAAAAATGATAAGCTGTCCCGAGCCGCAGTCCCCATGCCTCGGTATAAAGGTTTGCGGCAGCCTGCTGCGCGAGGGTGTTATGGCTGTCCGTGTTGAATTCCTGCGTAACACCGCAGATAGTGCCCATGGCGTCTATCTGCGCGTTGCCGTTGCCCTGCACTGTGGACTCAAAGTGCTCTACGACTGCTCCTACGCCCCATTCAGGCGTCACGCGCCTGCCCAGGCCTACGGATGTGACTATGGTCCTTATGTCAAGGTTTAAAAGTGCGTTGACCTGCGCCCTCATGCTCATGTCGTAAAGCGGGTTCTGGTTATTGACTGCAACCAGGGCCTCTACCCCGCTTAAAAGCATGTTGAGCTCAAAGTCAAATTTTTCTTCCCTTGATACTGCTATGGAAATATTGCTCTTTGCAAACGGGTGCACCAGCTCAAAATCCATAATACCCGATGCCTGTCCCGCGCTTTGATATTCCAGATTGGAATCCTGCTGTATTCCGCCGGGCGCAAGGTTGTTTTTCAACGCGCTGTTTTCCGCCTTGCTCACTGCGTCGTTAATCTGGTTGCCGTACGCGGTGGAAATAGGCAAAGCAGCCGGTATCAGGGACATTGACGCGTAAGGTGTGTCCTGGTACGCAAGGCAGGACGGGTTGTAAGAGGAAAAACTCGGATGGAAATCAAGCGTGGACATTGCCCCTGCCATGCGCAGCGCGTCGCCGCGCGAGCCGTAAAATGAATCAGTGTAAAACGAAAATTTCAGGTTTAAATATCCCCCGTAAAATTCCTGCAATAAAGTGCTGTTATCTGAAAAAACAAGGGAAGTTGAGAAAATCGATAAGATTATGGACAGACAAAGTATTTTTTTCATAATACCTCCAAAAAATATTTTGTTTTTAACACTCTATGATAAATTATACCTTATATTTCTTTAATGTCAACGGGGATTTATTGCCTTAGAACCGCCATATATAAATAGAAAAGGCTGTTTTCCCATGTCCTTTAAGTGCATCCACCCATTGGGTGAAAAGGAAAAACAGCCTTAAAAACAAACACGAATATATATTTCGCAAAAAAATAAAAAAACCCCCAAACGAAGTTGAGGGTTTTTATTTATATTATATGTTTACTTAAACCATATATCGTCTACATAAAAATCACCCTTGCCGACAGCTCCATCTATCTGGAACCCGACTGTTGCTATGCCCGACGCGTCAAGCTGGTTGTTTCCGTTCTGGTTTCCCGAATAAATATCCTTTGCGAAATCTTCCAGATCTATTACGTATTCAGCCCACTTGCCTGCACCTGTGAGGCTGTACGACCTCCAGTGCTCGCCGTCAGCGCCATTTGCCGAAGCCTCGGCAAGCATCATTATGAACCCAGTGCCTTCCGGGCAGTTAACCCATGCGCTTACTGAGCTCCTGCCTGACGCGTCTATGTAGCCTCCGCCGTAAGGAGTGGATGATGCAAAACCGCAGCCCCAGTCAGAGTTTGTGCCTGAGTCGTATATTGCTTTTGCGCAGTATTTCCCGCTGTGCGGGTTTTGGTCTGTTATAATATATTTTACAGAAGCACCGCCTGCGGTATTGGCAAAACCGTAACCGCCTATGATAGCGCCTGTCTCAAAGTCGTCAAAAAGTATGGGCGGTTTTTTAGCCATTGGCTTTTTTTCCTCTATTTTTCCGCCTGTGAGCTTCGGATTCTTGAAAGTAATCAAACCCGCGCACGACATGAGCAAAAATATCGCGCCTAACGACAGAACAAACAAAACTATTGATTTTTTCATCTTTCTTCCTCCTGTGTTAATAATTTTCAATTCTCAATTACCAATTTTCAACAAAAACACAACTTCTTTCCTTATTTTCAACATTTAACTTTCAACAATATCTAAATTATAAGTCCTTTAAAGAGAGGCCGTTACCGGCCCCTCTTTAACAAAAAAAAGGTCAATTACTTATACAAAATTATCTCATCAACCCATAAATCTACGTTAAATGGATAGGTACGGCCTATTGTCTGCCATTGTAACTGTTTCACATCGTATATCCCGTGCTTTGGTACATCTGTACTGGGACCAAGCAATGCAATGTAATTACCCCATGCGCCCTGAGTCCCGAAATCCGTGAAAGGTATTGTATATTGCGTCCATGTTGAATTCGGAGGAAAGATGTTTGAAACCCATGGGTCATTGTATGCTGTGGTCGACGCACATGACGAGGCTGCTGCTGCGTCTGTGCATATGTTTCCGCTAACCGCATTTGACAGGCTGGCTACTCCGTCTCCGGTATTCGGTATTATCACGCTATACCCTTCCTGGCTGTCGGTAGGCCCGGTTTTTGCGTAAAATTGAATACCTGTATATGGGGACCAATCCATTCCCTGGCATATTGACCCTGCCAAGGAACTTGTCTGGCAGGCCATGCCGATAAACCCGTAAGTATATCCACCTTGAGCCGCGCCATTCACTGTACCTGTTATGCGCGCCGCATATCCGCAACCACCCGCGCCGGGATAGGACATCATAAATGGCCCTCCTCCCATTGAGCCTGCTACAGGCCATACAGTCGAGTTTCCAGCTCCATTTGGGGCTGGTGGAGTACCGGCAGCGCAGTCACAAATTGTGAACCAGTAACCGCCAAGCGCGTCCGAGTTGCTTCCTTGGTCGCAGTTATCTATCAGCAACCAAGTTCCAGGAACCGGCGTCTTTGCTGGGCTGCATGCTACAGGCCCTGTAGGAGTTGTTGGCGTTGCCGTAGAACCCGATTGTACCGGGTTTTGCGTCTTTTTGCAGGTGCAACCATTGACAACCAACGCTGCCAATGAAAATAATGCAAGAAGAATTATTAAATATTTTTTCATCTTATTCACCTCCTTTCTCTAATAATTTAAAATTTCATATTTTCCAAGTCAAATACTGTATTTACTTGCAAACTGCTTTCTTTACGGCTGCCTTGCCCCATCCTGCAGGGTTCTGCCAGCCGTCCTTATCGCCCGACCATGTCATCTGTATTTCCCTGTCTTTTGTCTTGCCTGAGCCGTTATCGTCAAATCCAATGTCAAAGCCTATTTCTTTTCCCTCGGACATGTCCCATCCGCTGAAGGCTGAAACCGGTATTGCGGCCTCCAGTATGTAACCGCCTGATTTCGGCTTAACCATGATCTTCGCTTCTATTGATTGATTCAGGTTAAAACAGTATGCTTCGGGTTTTGTCTTTGTCTTGCCTCCTGATACAAGGCCGGTGCTAACGCCTATCTGGTAATCGGTCTCGAGATAGCTCTGCCTGTCCGGGTCGCTGTTGTTAAAACCGAGGAATACCTCTATATTGTCGCCGTTGTAAATATCCTTGCCTGTTTTATAGTTTTTGAGCGGCGAAGGCGTTTTTACGTCTGCAAGAACATACAGGTTTTTGTCGTCATAACCTATGTACATCTGCGCAGTCTGTTTTTTCCATTTTTCCTTGCCCACTGCCACCTGGTTGACGGTGTTAAGTTCTATCGGCTTAATTCCGCAGGCTTTCCATGCCGCCGTGTTGCAGTCCAGTGGCATGGCTTTTGAAAGCAGCCATATCGTTGTCTCTGGTTTTTCGCCTTTTCCTGCTGCAAAAACAAAAATTGCCATAAATACAAGTAAAGTCGCTACTGCAATTGCCGTTCTCTTCATAATAAACCTCCTTTTTCATTTATCGTAGAGACACGCCATGGCGTGTCTCTACCTTAATTGTCTTGCTATACTAGAACTTAACTACTACTTTCGCGTCGACTTCCTGCACTCCGTAACTGTTCGCGCTGTCCGTATGGTCTGTGATTTTGCTGAGCGTATAGGACAATCCTAATGTGGCCGGTTTGGCTATTTTATATTCTACGCCGGCGCCGTAACTCAGGATGTCCATATTGAAGTCATTCAGGACCATTGGGACTGTGACATTCTGGCTCGTAAAGCAGTTATAGTATATCTGGCCGCCGTAAGCCCCTGTACCCAAATCAAAATACTCATGCCCGCTGAAAGCTATGTTCCTGAGGCCTATCGAGAGTGTAATTTTTCTCATCATAACATAATTCAATCCCAAATCAAATATGTTTGACGTAAGCAGAACATTTGAGCTGTTGTCCGTCTCCTCATTTTTATAGCCTGTCAGCAGGGATAAATCGTCGCCCAAATTGATTTTCACTCCTCCTTCGGTAACCGCGAAATTCCTCGGCTGTTCCTGGTTGTTTACTATTATATCAGTAACTATTTCCGACAGCATCTGGTATTTCACGTAAGGCTGGATAAAATCATCGAGGTAATCGCCGCTTAATTTTATAGTAATACCCTGCCTGTTTGGCGTGGCGTCGCCGTAAGGGGTCGAGTTATTTTCAAAGAAAGGATACGCCATCAGGTTTGAACCTATCGGGTTATAATTCGTGTATATCAGGTTGTTGTATCTTGTAAGCGGGTATATTTTTCCTTTATTATCCTCGGTTGAGCCTCCGATTATGTAGGCGGCTTCAGGCATGGAAACGTTCCATGTATTGTTCTGCGTAAGGTAATACTGCCACGGGTTGTTTATCTCGTCGTATATTCTCGACTGCGCTGCGTAAGCCGTGAAACTGTTGCCCACTTCCCTATAGCTTATATCAAGTTTCGTGCCGAAATAATCCGCTTCTATCCCTGCCTTAAGGGCGCTGTCTGTTAAATATGTATTCATCCAGACTTGCGCCGGGTTAAAATTTGCGTTTGCCAAGGGATTTGCAACGCAATAATTCGAAATTGCGTATTCGGCCTTAAGCTTTGCAATATTAAAAATATTTATCGAGCCGTCGGCCGATGTCACATAGTTATCGAGCGTCTGCGTGTTATAATCCGGACCTGTGTCCCTCGCGTCCTTGATTTCCACAAAATTCAGGCCTATGTTAAGCAAGTCCTTAAGTGTGCAGTCTGACGAAAGCCGCGCGGCTCCCATGTACTGGTCGTGCGCGTATATATCGCCCGACGGCAGCACCCCACCCAGGTCCTCGCCAAACGGCAAATTGAGATATCCGCCGAAAAAGTTTTGCCCGAGCCTTGCGAACATTGCGTCAACTCCGACGTCAAGCGAACTAAAAAAATTGACTATTGTGCTGATTTTACCGCCTCCGACCGGCCACGAATTATCAATAAGATAAAGTTCTTTTTCGTTCATCGCCCTTTTATCGCTGAATATTTTTGCCTCAAAAGGCCTCTCGTCGTCCACTGCCCATATAGTAAAAGGCGTCAACTTTGCCTGGTAATCTCCCACTATGAACGATACCGGGTATTCGCCCTGTATAAAAAATCTCTTCAGGCCCACGATATCCTCCGAGCCCCAGAACCCGCCGAACATGTTCTCCATTCTGAAAGTCGCCTCAGAGTATAATTCCTTATTGGCGTGCAGGGAAAACATA
The DNA here is from genome assembly GCA_963845185.1 of uncultured bacterium. Classification (GTDB taxonomy): domain Bacteria; phylum Oederibacteriota; class PGYV01; order PGYV01; family CAWJRG01; genus CAWJRG01. The sequence continues at coordinate 161,758 of CAWJRG010000005.1, forward strand.
AGGTCAATGTACTGGTTTATCGGCCTGTACCTGAGTGCGGCCACGCTCGGCGTCGAGGTTGTGCCCAATGGTATTTTTTCAGCGTTCAAAAGCTGATTATCCAGGCCGTTTTTGCTGCCGAAAATCAGGGCGTCGGTCATGTAAGCCGCTGTTTCGCCGTTTATCCGCATGCCCATTGAGTTAAGCAGCTTGTCCTGCTTTGCCTCGAGCGCCTGCTTTTTTGCCTTAAGGTCGCCCAGCTCCTCTTCTATGGAGTCAAGCTTTTGCCCGACTGCCATCATGTCCGTCTGGTACGCCTTCACAAGGTTGTAAAGTTTGTCTATATATTCCTTGAGGCTTGCGTTTGACTCCGGGAATTTTTTCTCCTTTGCGGCAAGCATATTGTCGACGCCGTTGTTGATATAACCCACCATTTCTTCCCGCGTGAGCTGATCCTTATCCAGCGGCATCGTAATGACCTTCGCGTCCACCAGGGATTTTATGTCCTTATATGCCCAGTGGTCCTTGTCAATGACCTCGTCCGCGGCAAGTATAAAAACAGGCAAAAGCACAACCACCAAAGCGATAATAATTTTTTTCGACATTTAAATTACCTCCTGTATTATTTTAAAAAAAGTTTTTTAATTCCAGGTAAAGCTGCAGACCGCTGAAATCATTCGCCGGCACTTCCCTGTCAAAATGCGCGAAATTTTTTACCCTCAAAAACACGGAAGTCCTCGGCGCAAAATCATAATCTATTCCCACACCGTAAGCCTGGTCTGCGTAATCCAAGCCGTAATAGGGTCCATTCCAACTTAAGGCGGGGGTCGCTTGAGCTAAGTCCCACCTTTCCACATTGTTTGAAGTCCACCTTTCAAGGCCACCAAAAACCATTAAATTGATTTTTTTTGTAATATTATATACAAGGAACGACTGCACTATGCTCTGGCAAAAAATATTATTCGGGTCATAATCCACCATCAGATCTGCCCCGTTATAAAGTGTCGTTAGCTCCCCGTAAAGCTCAAAAAAAAGGTCATTTGGAATGCCTACAAGTTTGTTTACAGCGTATCTTAATTCTGCCGAAGCGTTATTGTAATATTTCCTTGTCAGGGAGTCCGGATCAACGAGTTTCGTGACCATGTATTCCCTGTTTGTGAGCCAGGCATCCGTGACAAGCCCGCCCCTGCCTCCTGCGATTACACTGTTGACATTTGCTCCCGCACCGGAGGAATCAATACCATACCTGTTACCATTATACTCGTCATACCCGTAGTATGTGTCGTTATATCCCGGCGGTATCGCCGCTGCACCATAATTGCTGTAAAATTCGTGCCAGTATATGCCGCCGTTTAACCTGTTGCCCATGAGGAAATGCTCTCCATAAAACATGTTGCCTGTTTCCCTGATCTGCGCCGACGAGCCATAATTCAGAAGTAAAAAGCCGTTCGGCACGCTTATATTCGCGAATACATCAACCTTGTTCATATTATTATATAGTAAAGTCGGGTCTGCTGCGTATGTAATGCTGCTTATTTTCGGGGCAAAAGTCGGCGTCGTGTAAGTCCTGTAATTGGTGTCAATTACAGCAGCTGCTGTCGCCACATAGTCAGGGTCTATCCTTGTATATTTTATGGTTATTTTCACCTGTCTTGGCAAAAATGACGGCGCAATTGACGCATACATCGCGTCTCCGACCTGCGTGAAAGCAGGCGGGTCTCCGTTTGGGAACACTGCATAAGAGTTGCCCGGCTCAGGTATCGGCAGCCTGCCGTTAAAATTGGATCTCTCAAACTCGCCTTTTATATCAAGGATATCAGTTATGCTCGTCTTCAAATCGCCTCCCATAATAGTTGCTGATTGTATGTATCCATACGGCGTCGCAGGGAAACTGGAAGGGGCGTAAATCGGCAGACCATTATATACACCGGTATTTCCAACATTGATGTCCCCAGGCCCCGGAGCCATGGTCTGTACTTCACCCAGTTCGTTTGATGTGTTAAAAGCGTTCAATGATAATGCCGTGTTGCTGAGGAAAGGGAAATCCTGGAAGTGCGTGAACCTGCCGGCGAATTCATACAAATAGTGCTTGTCCCATCTCTCGTCGAATTTCTCCGCCTTGCCTCCCATGATTTTAAACTGGTCATTTCCGAAAAGGTTGAGGTTCACTATGTCAAGCCCGTAAAAACCGTGCTTTGACCATATATCCCCCCTTTTCTGGAACGAGTGCTCGAATATGTTTTCATAATGGCCCCTTGTGCTTTCTTCCGTGGTCGCGTAAACATCGCGGTCAAACGGCACAGGCCGCTCGGTCAGTATCTGTTTCATGACAAAAGGCGTCAGGTCTTCCCAGAAAAAACCGGTTGTTAACTGCCATTTATAAACGTTAAGGTTGATTGTATATGTGTCGAGAAACCTCGCGCCCGTGCCCCAGAACTCCGGCAAGGCAAAAGGTTTTGATGTGCCCTTTTCCTCCTCGTCACCCGGCTTTATAAAGTTAATATTCAACTTGAAATTGACGTCGTTCGAAATAAGCCCACCTGTCCACAGGGACATCATGGTGCCTCCAAGCGAGCCATGATTTATATCGCCGAGTGATGCACCATTGTTATGCTTGTCAGCTATGCCATAAGGACTGTAGTTATAGTTTGGCCCGTTGGATGAAATATCCTGCCATCTCGACTGCAGCATGCCCTGTATCTGGAAAGGCGGCATGCCGTGGAAAGTCGTCTTTTTATATTCCTGCTCTATATCATTAATTTCGTCGCTTAAGTCATTTATTGTTTGTTTATAGCTTGTAAGCTCAGGTGATTTTAATGCCGCCTCAAGCTTGTCTACGTCCTTATGCATCCCTGTAAGTTCGCTGTAAAACTTTGTTACGTATTTTTTAAGCATGTCAACATACGCGTAAATTTTGCCGCTGTCCATGCCTTCCTCAGGCGCTGCTACTTCTTCTGCCTGGGCAGTCACATTTGCCGCCGCTTCAACAATATACATGGCAGCCTCATATTTTGTAATAGCTCCGAACTTAAAATGGTCAGGGCTCACTGACTTTATAAGCCCGGAATTGGCCATGAAATACAGGTCTTGATAAATCTTGTCGTTTTGGGGGATTATTAACTGGTATTCGGATGCGATTGCCGCGGATGAGATTAGAGCAAACATAACCATAAGGATAATATTTTTCTTCATCAGGACCTCTCCTTGGTGTTTGTTATTTTATTTTTGTTGCGATTTTCCCTAACTTATTAAAGCGAAAGTATTATAGCAAACGACTTTCGTTTGTCAATACTTTTTTCCGGAAAAATTTAAAACAATTTTGTTGATAGGTTTTTCTTTAACTATCGTAACAGCATAAATTCATTTATATCGCAAACTGTTTCTATCCTGCCGTTTCTTTCGCGGTTTACAGTATAAAAATAGGTGCCGTTGCCTAAATCCTGCAAGTATTCTTTTACGTTTATTTCCCTTGAGTTCCATCCCGCTTTAAAATCACCATTCCAGTAAAATTCACGGATTTTCCTAAAGGCAAAAGTATAAATATATATCCAGACTTTGCTCTCGTCCTCTTTGAGGTTGAATTTCACGGTCATATATGCGTCTTTGTTATAATTCACAGGGTTTGGGTAAACTGTTGTGTTTTTATTCGGTGGGCCCGGCGTGGGCGTTGGTGGGGGAATCGGCGTGGGAGTAGGAGGTATGGTGTTTGTCGCCGTAGGAATAAAATCCGGGGCTGCTGCCGCAAGCACAAAAACAAGCGGTGCCTCGTAGTTAATCGCGACTTCATTTGATGCCCACGAATCCTGCGAATCAATGTAACACTTGGCTGGTTTTGTGCCCTCATTTATAATAGTTTGAAGGGTCGGATCCCCTCCGCCCGAATTCGGCCCGCCTACAATTAATCCAGGGTATGGTGCTGTAATGCCGTCTGATGCGGATGCCCTGTGGTGCGGGTGCATAACGCAGTTTTCTCCTATCCCGGTAACATAACTTATGTCCATAGGGTTCCTTCCAAGCAAATAATGCGCGACTTCAATAGCCGCGCTCATATAGCCTGTATTGCCTGATACGTCCGCCTCGCATGCCAGTACAAGCGCTCTGTTTCCTGAAACTGCGTTCGACCCCCAATAAAATCCCCCAACCACTAAGGGATATTTATATCCGCTTGAATTTATATAATATACAACGCTGTCAGCGAAGTTCTTTAAATTTGTTTTTATCGCGTTTACTGTCGCAGTATCTTTTGCCGTCTGGGTGGTAAAAATATATGAAAGCATACCCATCATCTGCACGTTGGGCCAACCCGGCTCGCTTATGCTGAAATTTGTATAATTGGACATCACGTAATTGTTGTACACTGCCCCGCCTGTCGTGGAAAAAAGTTCTGCTGCTGCCCATAAACGCTCGTCGGAATCGTTTGTATCGCCGTAGCCGCCTGTGCCGGTGTCTGGAGGGTTTGTGAATCCGCCCGGCGGGACTATTGAAGGGTTGTTTGTTAAGTACTGCCACGCGCTTTCCGCTGCCGCAAGGCATTGCTGTGAAAAAGCCGCGTCATACGGCGCGTAAATCCTGGCTGCCATGGCCATTACTGCTGCGAAGTCGCCTGTGGCGCATGAAGATTCCTGGTATATGTAAAGCTGCGAATTATCCTGGTTCGGCATTTCAAAAGGAGCGAATTGCAGGCTTGTTTCCTTGAAATAAACCCCTCCGTCATTGGGATTCTGCATTTTTAAAAGCCAGCCAAGCTCCCATCTGATTTCATTAAGCACGTCGGGTGTGGAATTCCCGCTTTCAGGTATTAACGGAAGCTTATATAATGAAAGCTTTGAAGCGTACCTTTCATACATTAAAAGAAGTTCGCCTGCGGAAAAAGCGCCGTTTACCACGTATTTCCCGAAATCACCAGCGTCATGCCAACCGCCTGTTGCGCTTATAGTACCTGACTGGCCTGTGGACTGGTGAAAATCCGCATCACTCAGATGGCATGCGGGATACCCCCATCCGCCGTCAGGGTCTGATACCGTTATGCCGCAGCGCTGTAAATAATAACTTTCCATTGTTTTAATAAATGCGCCGTAAAAAATTGTGTCGTTCACGTTAAATTCGTATGACTGCCCCACGCCCGGGACATCAATATAGTAATATCCCTGTATTGTCAGGGATGAAAAATCAGCCGTATAGCAATTGTCACCTGCCGTAAGGTCATATATTGGCCCTGTCGCGCTGCCTGAAAAAACCGTGCTTTTATCCGAAACATTTCTTACGTAAAATGACGTGCATGGTGTTGTTATAATCACGTATTTGTTGTCAGTTGCCCTGTAGCCAGCCATGTCGACTTTTATGCTGTTTGAGGCTGCATACGCAAAACCTGCTGATAAAAGAATAATGCTGCTCAGTAAAATTATTTTTCCGTAATTTTTCACTTGTTTCTCCTGTATTTTTAAAAAAGCGGGGTTAAAACTGTATTTGATTAAAATATCGCAATTTTATTGATGTAAGATTATCGCTTAAAAGGTTTATATAATAAAAGGCAGGAGCTGCATTTTCTGCTCGCTCCTGCCTTTTATGCTTCTTGTAGTTTTATTTCAATATAATAATCTTGTCCACTTTAGATCTTACCGTCACTCCGCCTTTTTCCGCAATTACCACATAGTAATATGCTCCCTCGCTGAGGTTGTAAAGATCCTTAATGTCAAATGTCAAAGTCGCTACTCCATTTTCTACTGACGGTCCATCGAATTCTTTTTGCATTATCAGCCTGTACGCAGTTGTATATATTTTCACTTTCATGCTGTCTATATTATCCGTTGTTACGTTAACTCGGATATTTAACGGCCACACTGTAGGATTAATCGGGTTCGGATACGGCAGTACCGTCCCTACTGTAAGGACACCTGTAGGCACAGCTATCGGCGTCATTGTCGCTGTTGATAACGCAGGGGTCGGTGTCTTGGTAGCTGACGAACATGAGCATGCGTTACTCATTGCCGATGCACTTGTCACTGTCACTCCATCAACCGAGTCCGTACCGCTTACCGTCGCGTTGAATGTTACGGTGCCTGTCGTAGATGACACTGTATATACCCACGTAAACGACGCTTGTGCATTTTTCGCCATTGTCGCATTTGCAGGGCTTGGCCCGCTTACCAGCGTAGCTGAACCGCCGCCGCCGGACGTCAATACCAGCGATGACGGCGCTACGTTATTTGCTGTGTTCGCTCCTGTGTTCTGAACCTGCATAACTATTGTTATATTCTGGCCGTTTACAGCGCTTGATGGCGATATTGTTAAACTGTTTATCACAAGGTTTATAGCCACTGTAGGTGTGGCTGTAAGCGTATTTGTAATCGCCGGCGTTACTGTCACTGTCGCTGTAGCGCATGTGAACAGGTTGCTCGCCGCTGATGCGACTATCTCAGTCACTCCGTCAACCGCGTCTGTGCCGCTTACTGTCCCGTTAAATGTTATATTGTTGGCTATAACAACCGCATATACCCAAGTGAATGAGTCTGATGAATTCCCGTTTATTGTCGCATTTGCAGGGCTTGGCCCGCTTACCAGCGTGGCTGCTCCTCCGCCGGATTGCGATAACACTGACGGCGCCACATTATCCGCTGTGTTCGCGCCTGTATTTGCAACAAGCATCACTACCGTTATGTACTGCCCGGTTGCAGCGCTTCCCGGCGATACAGTCAAACTTGCCGCAAGGTTTATGGCTATTGTCGGCGTTATTGTCGGAGTGTTTGTCATTGTCGAACCAGGCGGCACTGTCATTGTAATGGTATAAGTCGGCGTTGCTGTTATTGTCGGTGTTGCTGTCTGTGTCCCTGTTGATGTTGACGTGCTTGTCAATGTCGGCGGAACCGTCGTATTCGTGCCTGTCGCGCTGGGTGTTACTGTATATGTTGCTGTGTTTACTACCTGCGTTGTAACTGTCACTGTCGGAACATTGCAGTATATTTCAAAGTTGTCTATCCATAGAGTTACGCTTGCCTGCGGCGCTGCTGTCGTCTGGAATTGCACCTCTTTCGCGTTTTGCAATACTGTGTTCAGCGGCTCTGCTGTTCCCCATCCTGCCTGTTTAAACGACGTGAATGGTATTGTTATAAGCGTCCATCCTGCCGGCGCTGTAAACGTATATGCGTAACTATCGTACCCGTCAAGCTCGGTACCGCTTGAGTTCGTGTACGGTATCTTTATTTCATATGTTGCTCCGTCTCCCTTTGTTTCAAACCTTATCCCTATTGCTCCGCTTATGTCGGTTGTCTGATATGTCGGCGAACCTGCTTTCCCATTCAACTGCGTCCCCATGCCTATGTACCCGCCTGCTGCCGCTACAGACCCGGTCATAAGCGCTGCGCAGTCCGCTCCAGTGCTAAACCCGGGCGAACTCATTACAAACGGACCTGATGCTGTCGAAGGCCATACTGTAGATGCTGCGTCGTTATATGTGTACCAGTATCCGCCCCACGCGTTCTGATTACTGCAACTTGCCATTGTATCCAACTGGCATACGGGTTGAGGTGTATTTGTCGCTGTCGGCCCTGGCGGCGGCGTATTCGTCGCTGTTGCTCCGCAGCCGTATATCTCAAAGTTATCTACCCATAAATCTACGCTCGCCAGAGGCGCTGCCGTTGTCTGGAACTGCACCTCTTTTGCGTTTTGCAAAACTGTAAGCAGTGCAACTGCTGTTCCCCATCCTGCCTGTTTCAACGATGAGAACGGCACTGTTACCAAAGTCCAGCCTGCTGGCGCTGTAAACGTATACGCGTAACTGTCGTACCCGTCAAGCTCGGTACCGCTTGAGTTCGTGTACGGTATCTTTATTTCATATGTTGCTCCGTCTCCCTTTACATAAAACCTTATACCTATTGCTCCGCTTAAATCTGTCACCTGGTATGTCGGCGACCCTGCGTTCGCGTTCAGCTGCATTCCCATGCCTATCTGTCCGCCTGCATCCACTGTACCTGTCAGCTGTGCAGCGCAGTCCGTGCCATTGTCATACCCGGGCGAACTCATTACAAAAGCTCCTGCTCCTGACGGCCATACTGTAGATCCTGCGTCGTTATATGTGTACCAGTATCCGCCCCATGCGTCCTGATTACTGCAATTTGCTATTTTATCAACCTGGCAAAGGGAAGATGGCACTGTTGGTGTGAATGTCGCTGTCGGTGCAGTCGGCAAAGTTGGTGTATATGTAGGTGTCGCGCATGTGAAAGCATTGCTGGCGGCCGATGTACTTGTCATAACAACTCCGTCACCCGCGTCTGTGCCGCTTGCCGTCCCGTTGAATGTTATATTACTGCATATTACAATATTATATACCCATGTGAATGATGCTGACGCATTTGAGCCTATTGTCGCGCTTGCAGGGCTTGGCCCGCTTACCAGCGTGGCCGCTCCTCCGCCGGATTGCGACAATGCTGACGGCGCTACGTTATTAGCCGTGCCTGTGCCTGTGTTTTGCACCTGCATCACTACCGTTATATCCTGACCTGTTCCAACGCTTGCAGGCGATACTGTTATATTTGCCACAAGGTCTATCGCTATTGTCGGGGTTGCTGTTGGAACAGTCGGCGTGTCTGTCCTTGTCGCCGTAGGTGTTATGGTATTTGTCAATGGCATGTTTATGGTATATGTCGCCGTAATTGTATATGTCCTTGTAGGCGATGGTGTATTTGTCTTTGTTGCTGTTATTGTTGGCGTTACCGAGTATGTAGGCGTAAATGTCGCTGATACTATTATTTGAGTAAATGTCATTGTTATTGTGTACGAAGGTGTCTGCGTGCCTGTCGATGTATTTGTCGGTGTATTTGTTCTTGTTCCTGTAGATGACGGTGTGTTTGTCACTGTATTTATCGGCGTATTTGAAGGCGTATATGTATATGTGTATGTCGGCGTTATTGTTTTCGTTATGGTGAATGTCGGGGTAATCGTCGCCGATACTATTATTTGTGTAAATGTCATTGTTATTGTGTATGACGGCGTTTGTGTGCCTGTCGGCGTATTTGTAGCTGTGTTTGTCCTTGTCGCCGTAAACGAAGGCGTTCCTGTACTTGTGCCCGTAGGTGTATTTGTTTGAGTATCCGTTCTTGTCCCTGTCGCCGTTGGCGTGTCTGTGCTTGTATTAGGTAATGGCGTGTTTGTCCCCGTAGGTGTATTTGTTGGTGTATTAGTCAACGTATCTGTCCTTGTCCATGAAGGTGTAGGCGTATTTGTGTTTGTATTGGGCAACGGCGTACTTGTATCTGTCAAAGTAGGCGTAGGCGTTGACGTATATGTGTTCGTACTCGGTGGAGATGTGGGTGTCGCTGACCTTGTGTCCGTCGGCGTTACTGTCATTGTGTTTATTGCAGGCGGCGGCGTCAATGTCGGCGTTACTGTCTTTGTATTTATCGGCGTAGGCGTCCATCCTAGGCTTGGATAGAATCCTACATCGTCTATTGATAAATCTACTGCATGCCCGTAGTCATACGTCTGCCAGTTTATCTGCAGCAGGTGCTGCAATACCAGCGTTAAGCTTACTTTTGTGCCCCAGCCTGTTTCCTGCGTCAGGTCTGAAAATGGTATCTGCATCTGTGTCCACGTGGTCGGCGGTATAAATGTATATTTGAAGTCGTTATACCCTGTGTTTGTTACTGAGTTTGGCATAAACCTCAGGCTGTACTGGTGCGTCCCGTCTCCTTTTATCGCCATGACAAATCCGCTGAATGCGCTTACATCCCTTGTCGTGGATGTTACCCTGTCCACGTTTGTCCCCAATCCAACGCACGGGTAATATATAGTCCCTGTACATGCAGAATTGTTGCAGCCGGTCGAACAGTATGTCGTGTACACATATCCCGTTATCCTGGCGCAATATGCCGAACCGTACGGGCTGCCTGGCCAACCTGGCGCTGTCATTACAAACGTTGTCTGTGCCTTCGGCCACACTGTCGTTGTGTCATTCGCGCATCCTGTCGTACCATAATACGAGTACCATGCGCCTCCCCAGTTATTTATTGCATCCCCGTCTTCAAATGTATCCAGCAATGCCGCTGACGGCGTCTGCGTTATTGTCGGCGTAAATGTCGGCGTTCCTCCCTGTAAATTTAATAAGTTCCAATAATTCCCTGTCATCAACAGAAGCGATAATATCTGCCATGAGTCGTTATAATATGAATTCGGCGCAAAACTCCCTGTCTCTGTGCAGTAATTATTTAATGTTGTCTGGTATCCGTTATAATTCCTCATAAACGAACATCCTATCGGGCCGGTGAAGCATGCGTTGTGATTGGTTCCTGTCACGGCCCCGCTTGATACTACATAGCCGTCCTCTATTGCCGTGGCTGCTATTGTGTTAAAGTGTACGGATATATACTGCAGCTCTGTCGCTGAGTCTACTCCATTCCATGTATAATATAACTCGAACCTCCATGGCACCCTGCATGAATTATATAAATAATCCAGCCCATTGCATGAGCCGTTTCCTCCGCTGTTGCACGGGTCTCCGTTCTCAACTGCTCCGTTTGCCAGGCATGAATCTCCTATTAGCCCGTTTGCCGTGCTACGGCATCCTCCTCCTGCCCATGTCGTCATTGCTGTTAACACAGCGTTCCATTTTGCAGAATTTGTCGTGTCTATGTTTGCCCATTCTGCGTAATATGCCGGATCCCAGTATGACGGATAATACCATGTGTTCCATTGGTCCCCCGGATTTACTGCCGACGTGCTTGAATCTATGTCGTGTGACAATACATACCCTTCCTCTGTCATTGCCGTCGCTCTTATGTTTGTATCATCTACTCCAGGTGTCGGGCCAAACTGCCGCGCCGCCATCAAAACTGAAAACGCTATGTCTTCGTCCGCGTCTGTCGCTGAATCTGCCGGGCTTGCTTTATTGCTTCCATCTGAATTCAGGTTCCATACCATTAGAGTGTTTGAGTCCAGATGCAACTGCATATAACTCCATAAATTGTTGTATAATGCCGCGTCATTAAAATATACCGCCATCAACATACCGTATCCCATTCCTTCTGATACCGTGTCATTGCTCTGGTCCGGCCTCTCTACTCTATCGTATCCGGATGCCGCCACAACGTAATGCGTCTTCCACGTGTTGTACAGATTCAGCAGGTTTGAGTTGCTGTAACTTGTCGAGTATATGCCGTATGTATATGCCTTGCTTAATGGAAATGGAAAGTTGGCGTTTGTCTGTGTGATTATGTTTGCGCCAAATACCCCGCTGCTCAGAATGATTATAAAAAGGATCGCAATTGCCGTTATTTTTCTTATTTTCATAACTTTGCCTCCTGCTTTCTATGTTTTTATATATATCTGTATTCCTGTTTCTTCCTTCTTTTTAGACAACTTTAAACCAAAAAAGTTCCAATAATCTTATTAACAATTTTATTCAGTAAATACTGATTTGTCAAGGTGTTTTTGTACGATTAAATAATGCCTTTGCTGTGCAATGGCAAATATTGTTTTTTGGATAATATCCATCAATAACTGATGGGTTTACAATATGATTGCGTCCCAAATAGCAGCCGCTTCCCTGTTATATTGTCAATATATTTTAAAAAAATTTCGGCTTTGTCCGTATGCAGCACAAACAAAAAGGTTTATGTCCGGGCGATACATCAAGCCCGGCATAATAAAAAAAACAGGAGCGGATTAAAGTACCGCTCCTGTTTTAAATCTCTTAAGTATTTTAAAAAATTACTTTAATATAATAATCTTGTCTATCTTGGACCTTACCTTTACTCCGCCTTTTTCCGCAATTACCACGTAGTAATATGAGCCTTCGCTGAGGTCTTTAAGGTTATCATCGCTGTCGTCGCATTGCAAAACACCGCTGCTTGCTACTAGCTGCGCTGCTTTTCCATCAAATGTATGCTGCTTTATCAGCCTGTAAGATGCTGTATATATCTTAAGCGTTATTTTCTCTACGTCGCTTGGCGTTATGTTAACCTTAATTTTCAAAGGCTGTATTACCGGATTAATTGGGTTCGGATAAGGCAAAGGCGGTCCTACTGTCACTCCTGTTGCCAGCGGTGTCGCCGTATATGTCGGTGTCGCTGTAATCGTAGGTGTCTGTGTCATAGTCGCTGGCGAGCATGAGAATGTGTTGCTCGTTGCCGGCGCGCTTGTATCGGTCACTCCGTCAACCGCATCCGTGCCGCTTGCCGTATCGTTAAATGTTACAGTTGTGCCTGGCCCGGATGTCACTTGGTATACCCATGTAAATGACGCTTGTGCACCTGCGCCTATCGCAGTTGCAGCCGGCGCGCTTCCCTGCAGAGTAACTGACCCTGTGCTGCCTGCCGTTAATGCCGGCGCTGACGGCACCACGTTATTTGCTGTGTTTGTACCGTTATTTTTCACCTGTATCACTACCGTTATAATCTGGCCTTGTCCGCCGCTTGAAGGCGATATCGTTATGTTGTTTATTACAAGGTTTATCGCTATGGTCGGCGTTACTGTCGGCGTATTTGTCGCTGTATTAACTGGCGTGTTCGTCGCTGTCGCGCATGTGAATGTGTTGCTGGATATTGATCCGGTTGTCAAAACCACCCCGTCAACCGCGTCTGTGCCGCTTACTGTCCCGCTGAATGTTATATTGCTGCATATTACAACATTATACACCCATGTAAACGAGGTTTGTGAATTCCCGTTTATTGTCGTATTTGCAGGGATTGGCCCGCTTACCAGCGTGGCTGCTCCTCCGCCGGATTGCGACAATGCTGACGGTGCCACGTTATTAGCAGCGTTACCGCCTGTGTTTACAACCAGCATAACTACAGTTATGTTCTGGCCGCTCGCAGCGCTTGCCGGTGATATTGTCAAACTTGTTATAAAGTTAATAGCTATTGTCGGTGTTGCTGTCGGCGTGTTTGTCGGCGTGCTTGTCACTGTCGCTGTCGCGCACGTGAATGTGTTGCTCGATGATGAGCCGCTGGTCATGCCGACTCCGTCCACAGCGTCGGTACCGCTTACAGTCCCGCTGAATGTTATATTGCCGCATGTTATTACAGTATATACCCATGTGAAAGATGTTTGCGCACCACTTCCGCCTAATGTCGCGCTTGCAGGGCTTGGCCCGCTTACCAGCGTAGTTGCTCCTGCGCCTGATTGCGACAACACTGACGGCGCTACGTTATCCGCTGTGTTTGCGTCTGTATTTTGCACCTGCATCACAACTGTAATATTCTGTCCAACAGCAACGCTTGCCGGCGATATCGTTATGCTGTTTATTACAAGGTTTATATCTATCGTCGGCGTTACTGTCGGCGTGTCTGTCTTTGTAGAACCAAGCGGCACCGGTGTATCTGTTATGGTAATTGTATAAGTCGGCGTCCATGTTGGTGTCACTGTCAATGTCCGCGTTTCTGTCAATGTTGATGTTTCTGTTACACTAGGCGTCCCTGTAGGTGTAGCTGTCAATGTCCGTGTATCTGTTGATGTCGGCGTTGATGTTTCTGTTGACGTTGGCGTCCTCGTCGGCGTATTAGTACCTGTTGCGGTCAGTGTCGGTGTATTTGTCGCTGTATTTGCCAGCGTGCTTGTCGCTGAAACCACAGGCGTGAATGTCACAGTAGGAACGATGCAGTATATCTCAAAGTTGTCTATCCATAGTGTTACGCTTGCCTGCGGCGCTGCTGTCGTCTGGAATTGTATATCTTTTGCGTTTTGCAATACTGTGTTCAATGGCACTGCTGTTCCCCATCCTGCCTGTTTGAAAGACGTGAATGGTATTGTTATAAGCGTCCATCCTGCCGGCGCTGTAAACGTTGCTGCGTAACTATCGTACCCGTCAAGCTCGGTACCGCTTGAGTTCGTGTACGGTATCTTTATTTCATATGTCGCTCCGTCTCCCTTTGTTTCGAACCTTATACCTACCGCTCCGCTTATATCGGTTACCTGATATGTCGGTGACCCTGCTTTTCCGTTTAACTGCATTCCCATTCCTATGTATCCGCCTGCTGCCGCTACAGACCCTGTCATAAGAGCCGCGCAGTCCGCTCCTCCGCTAAACCCGGGCGAACTCATTGCAAACGCAGTCCCTGTCACTGGCCATTCTGTCGATGCTGCGTCATCAAATGTGTACCAGTAACCGCCCCATGCGTCCTGATTGCTGCAACTTGCCATTGTATCAACCTGGCATACGGGTTGAGGCGTATTTGTTGGTGTAGGCCCTGTAGTAGGCGTATCCGTCGCTGTTGCCCCGCAGCCGTATATAGTAAAGTTGTCTATCCATAAATCTACGCTCGCCTGCGGCGATGCTACTGTCTGGAATTGTACCTCTTTCGCGTTTTGTAATACTGTAAGCAACGCTACCGCTGTTCCCCATCCTGCCTGTTTCAATGATGAGAACGGCACTGTTACCAAAGTCCAGCCTGCCGGCGCTGTAAACGTTGCTGCGTAACTATCGTATCCGTCAAGCTCGGTACCGCTTGAGTTCGTGTACGGTATTTTTATTTCATATGTCCCTCCGTCTCCCTTTGTATAGAAGCTTATCCCTATTGCTCCGCTCAAGTCTGTTACCTGATATGTCGGGGACCCTGCGTTCGCGTTCAGCTGCATCCCCATTCCTATCTGGCCGCCTGCATCAACTGTACCAGTTATTTGCGCCGCGCAGTCCGCGCCTCCGTCATATCCGCCCGTACTCATTACAAACGCACCTGCTCCTGATGGCCATACCGTCGATCCAGCGTCGTTATACGTGTACCAGTAACCGCCCCATGCGTCCTGGTTACTGCAATTTACCATTTTATCCGTCTGGCACAGGGAGGTTGGCACTATTGACGTGTATGTCGCTGTCGGCACGAATACAGTTGATGTAAATGTCGCTGTATTGACCGGCGTGTCTGTATATGTAATAGGCGCCGTATTTGTAAGCGTCGCTGTATCGGACGGTGTATCTGTCTTTGTATTCACCGGCGTAGCCGTATACGTAAATGTCGATGTATTGGTTGACGTTACAGTTCTGGAAGGAGTTCCTGTGTATGTTGGCGTAATCGTAGCTGATATTATCACTACAGTATAAGTCATAGTTATTGTGTATGTCGGCGTATTTGTTCCTGTATATGTAGCTGTAATTGTCCTTGTTCCTGTCGGTGTTGCTGTAATTGATGGTGTAGTTGTCTGGGTGAAAGACGACGTTGCCACGGGCGTGTTTGTCGATGTATTCACCGGCGTGTTTGTCCACGTCAAAGTAACTGTGTATGTTGGCGTGTTTGTCGCTGTATTTGTCCTTGTTACTGTCGGCGATACTGTATATGTTGGAGTAATTGTTGCTGATACTATTATTGTTGTAAATGTCATTGTTATTGTGTATGTAGGTGTCGGCGTATTTGTCGGCGTATTTGTCAGCGTATTTGTCGGCGTATTTGTGCCTGTGTTTGTCCTTGTCACCGTAAGCGAAGGCGTCCCTGTGTTTGTAAATGTAGGCGCAGTCGTGTTTGTTCCTGTCGCTGTTAAAGTTGCAGTGTTCTGTTGCGTGCTTGTCCACGTAAGAGTTACTGTGTATGTAGGAGTATTTGTTGCCGTATTTGTCCTCGTTGCTGTTGATGACGGCGTGTTTGTCGGCGATATGGTGTATGTAGGAGTAATCGTCGCTGAAATTATCACTACTGTAAAAGTCATTGTTATTGTGTATGTCGGAGTCTGCGTGCCTGTCGGTGTATTTGTCGGTGTATTTGTGCCTGTATTTGTCCTTGTCGCCGTAAGCGAAGGCGTCCCCGTCGACGTTAAAGTTGCAGTGTTCTGTAATGTATTTGTCCACGTTAAAGTAACTGTATATGTCGGCGTGTTTGTCGCTGTGTTTGTCCTTGTTCCTGTAGACGTCGGCGTGCTTGTCCCTGTCGATGTTAAAGTCACTGTGTTCTGAGGTGTGCTTGTCCACGTAAGAGTTACTGTATATGTAGGAGTATTTGTTGCCGTATTTGTCCTCGTTCCCGTAAATGTCGGTGTGTTTGTTACTGTAATTGTCGGCGATACCGTGTATGTAGGAGTAATAGTAGCTGATATTATCACTACTGTAAAAGTCATCGTTATCGTGTATGTTGGCGTCTGCGTGCCTGTCGGTGAGTTTGTCGGCGTATTTGTGCCTGTGTTTGTCCTTGTAGCCGTAAACGTAGGCGTACCTGTAGGTGTGCCCGTAGGTGTACTTGTCGGCGTATCTGAGACTGTATTCACCGGTGTGTTTGTCAATGTCAGGGTATATGTATATGTATACGTAAATGTCCTTGTAAAAGTGAACGAAGGAGTAATTGATGGGGTGTTTGTAGCTGTATTCACCGGCGTGTTTGTCCACGTCAAAGTTACTGTATATGTGTATGTAGACGTATATGTAGGCGTATTTGTTCCTGTATTTGTCCTTGTTGCTGTAAGCGTTGGCGTATTTGTAACCGTATTTGCCGGCGTGTTTGTCCACGTCAGAGTTACTGTATATGTATATGTCGGCGTATCTGTAGGCGTATTTGTCCCTGTATTTGTCCTTGTCGCTGTACTTGACATCGATGGTGATTGCGTAGGCGTGTTTGTTAATGTATTCGCCGGCGTGTTTGTCCACGTCAAAGTTACTGTATATGTATATGTAAACGTATCTGTAGGCGTATTTATCCCTGTGTTTGTCCTTGTTGCTGTAAGCGTAGACGTATTTGTAGGTGTATTTGTCGAAGTATATGTCGCTGTATTTACCGGCGTATTTGTGGCTGTATTCACCGGTGTATTTGTCCACGTCAAAGTTAATGTATATGTAGACGTGCGTGTACTTGTTATCGTAGGCGTAACCGTCACTGATGGCGTACTTGTCACTGTAGATGTTAAAGTTATTGTGTTCTGTGGCGTGTTTGTCCATGTTAGAGTTACTGTATATGTAGACGTATTTGTACCTGTATTTGTCCTTGTCGCTGTAGACGTAGGTGTGGCCGTGCTTGTATATGTAGGCGTATTTGTACCTGTGTTTGTCCTTGTCGCCGTAAACGTAGACGTAGGCGTTGACGTATATGTGCTCGTACTGGGTAACGGCGTATTTGTTATTGTCGGTGAAGGTGTTGGAGTTATTGTCATTGTAGGTATTGCAGGCGGCGGCGTCAGTGTCGGCGTTACTGTCTTCGTATTTATCGGCGTAGGCGTCCATCCCAGGCTTGGATAGAATCCTACATCGTCTATTGATAAATCTACTGCATGCCCGTAATCATACGTCTGCCAGTTTATCTGCAGCAGATGCTGCAATACCAGCGTCAAACTTACTTTTGTACCCCACCCTGTTTCCTGCGTCAGGTCTGAAAATGGTATCTGCATCTGCGTCCACGTGGTCGGCGGTATAAATGTATATTTGAAGTCGTTATACCCTGTGTTTGTTACTGAGTTCGGCATAAACCTCAGGCTGTACTGGTGCGTCCCGTCTCCTTTTATCGCCATTACAAATCCGCTGAATGCGCTTACATCCCTTGTCGTGGATGTTACCCTGTCTACGTTTGTCCCTAATCCAACGCACGGATAATATATAGTCCCTGTACATGCAGAATTGTTGCAACTGGTCGAACAGTATGTCGTGTATACATATCCCGTTATCCTGGCGCAATATGCCGTACCATACGGGCTGCCTGGCCAACCTGGCGCTGTCATTACAAACGTTGTCTGTGCCTTCGGCCACACTGTCGTTGTATCATTCGCGCATCCTGTCGTACCATAATACGAGTACCATGCGCCTCCCCAGTTATTTATTGCATCCCCGTCTTCAAATGTATCCAGCAATGCCGCCGACGGCGTCTGCGTTATTGTCGGCGTAAATGTCGGCGTTCCTCCCTGTAAATTTAATAAGTTCCAATAATTCCCTGTCATCAACAGAAGCGATAATATCTGCCATGAGTCGTTATAATATGAATTCGGCGCAAAACTCCCTGTCTCTGTGCAGTAATTATTTAACGTTGTCTGGTAACCATTATAATTCCTCATAAACGAACATCCTATCGGGCCGGTGAAGCATGCGTTGTGATTGGTTCCTGTCACGGCCCCGCTTGATACTACATAGCCGTCCTCTATTGCCGTGGCTGCTATTGTGTTAAAGTGTACGGATATATACTGCAGCTCTGTCGCTGAGTCTACTCCATTCCATGTATAATATAACTCGAACCTCCATGGCACCCTGCATGAATTATATAAATAATCCAGCCCATTGCATGAGCCGTTTCCTCCGCTGTTGCACGGGTCTCCGTTCTCAACTGCTCCGTTTGCCAGGCATGAATCTCCTATTAGCCCGTTTGCCGTGCTACGGCATCCTCCTCCTGCCCATGTCGTCATTGCTGTTAACACAGCGTTCCATTTTGCAGAATTTGTCGTGTCTATGTTTGCCCATTCTGCGTAATATGCCGGATCCCAGTATGACGGATAATACCATGTGTTCCATTGGTCCCCCGGATTTACTGCCGACGTGCTTGAATCTATGTCGTGTGACAATACATACCCTTCCTCTGTCATTGCCGTCGCTCTTATGTTTGTATCATCTACTCCAGGTGTCGGGCCAAACTGCCGCGCCGCCATCAAAACTGAAAACGCTATGTCTTCGTCCGCGTCTGTCGCTGAATCTGCAGGGCTTGCTTTATTGCTTCCATCTGAATTCAGGTTCCATACCATTAGAGTGTTTGAGTCCAGATGCAACTGCATATAACTCCATAAATTGTTGTATAATGCCGCGTCATTAAAATATACCGCCATCAACATACCGTATCCCATTCCTTCTGATACCGTGTCATTGCTCTGGTCCGGCCTCTCTACTCTATCGTATCCGGATGCCGCCACAACGTAATGCGTCTTCCACGTGTTGTACAGATTCAGCAGGTTTGAGTTGCTGTAACTTGTCGAGTATATGCCGTATGTATATGCCTTGCTTAATGGAAATGGAAAGTTGGCGTTTGTCTGTGTGATTATGTTTGCGCCAAATACCCCGCTGCTCAGAATGATTATAAAAAGGATCGCAATTGCCGTTATTTTTCTTATTTTCATAACTTTGCCTCCCGCTTTCTATGTTTTTATATATATCGATATTCCTATTTCTTCCTTCTTTTTAGACAACTTCTCCCCAAAAAAGTTCCGTTTATTTTCTTGTATATAAATATATATTATTTTTGGCTTCTTGTCAAGGTATTTTATTATCTTGTATATGCTATAAATAAGCAGAAAAAGGCTGTTTTTCTTTGTATAATAACATTATCAACAATTTAAATAAATTTACCTATAAGATAGTTAATGAGAATTAAAATCCGGAATAATTTTACCCTTATTCGCGCTCACAAACAGATTTTCGATTCATATTCCCTTTTTTGTCTTCCAGCATCTTTCCTGTCTTTCGTATCACTTTTAAATCACAAATTTTAAATTGTCAATGCAATCTCAGAAACTGTTTTTTGCTGGGTAAAATAGGATAATTTTCGGCGTGATAAATGCATTATAAAAAAAATTTATCTTTTTACTACTATATAACCTTTAACAACCCTGCTCCCTATCTGCATATATACAAAATATACATCATTTGCAACTGCTGCATTACTGTCATTTCTTCCGTACCAATAAGCTTCATAATATCCCGGGTCTCATCCTGGTCCATCAATACACTTACTGGCCTCATTGCTTTGTCATATATAATCACTTTAACCCTTGCATTTTCCTCAACCTTAACCCTGATTATTGCCGCATCCATTTTCGACGGATTAATAACATTGTTTCCCACTATTGCTTTTTGCTGCTCAAGCAAACAACCATACGGGCAATTTTTGCCCTTGTCATTGTTATCGGCGGCTGTCACTTTTGAATCTGTTGACGAAACACTGCCTTGCATCCGGTTTACCGCATAAGCCTGTTGCGCAGGTTTATTAACTGCCTGGCTGTTAACTGCAATATTATCACCGCCGCTGTTATTATTTATCGCTGCTGCCTGGACTTCCTTTTTTTCCGCAACAACTTTATTGTTTATTTCCTGCTTAATTTCCTGTTTTGCCGGTTCTTTCATCATTGCCTGCACAACAGGTTTTATTTTTTTGTTGTTAACAGCCGTAACTGATTTATGCTCCACCTTCTTTTCAACAAAATTAATCTTTTCATTTATATTATTTAAAGGCATCTGCATAATGAATACTGCGATTATTAGAATTACTGCAAAACTGACCGCGTAATTAAATACAGGGAAAATGCTTAAGCCGGGTTTTTCTATTCCTGTAATATTGGCCATTATTTTGCCCTCTATATAATAGGGCACATCCACTGGCAAAGAATTCATTAGTTTCCTGTATTTCTGCATATCGGAGTAGTAATTTCGGCATTCGGAACATTCAGCTTTATGCTTATTTAATACTCCGTAATCTTCAATTTCTGCTCCGTTTTCCAGGTCTTTCATTATCATCTCTCGGTACTTTTTGCATTCCTTCCTGACTTTCATTTAATTTCACCTTCCTTATTCTTACAAATTATATGACAAACCAAACTGAAAAAAGTTTCGCTATATTTTAAAAAATTTCATCTTTTTTTAACATATCCCTAAGATTATCTCTGGCCCTGAATAATTTGCTTTTTACAGCTGATACTGATAATTTCATTATTTTTGAGATATCCTCGTAAGAAAGAGCATTTATATCCCGCATTATTAAAATGTTTTTCTGCTCGCTTGTAAGTTCGCTTATTCTTTTATATATCATCTTTCTCTTTTCGTTGGTGATTAAAATCGAATCGGGCTTTTTCTCTTCCTTGTCTTTTATTTCTAACTGTTTATTTATCTCTTCATCGCCAGGGTAAATGTCGTCCATTATAGGCGCGCGTTGCCTTTGAAGCTGTTTTATTTTATTTTTGCATACATTTACAGTTATCCGGTAAATCCATGTGCTGATTTTGGATTCGCCCCTGAAACTTTTTATATTGTTATATACATTTAAGAATATTTCCTGGGTTGCGTCCTCTGCGTCCTGCTGATTTCTAAGGTATGTATAAGAGTGATTATATACCACCCTCTTATAAGTTTGGATTATTTCCCTGAAAGCATTCGTGTCTCCTTTTTTAATTTTTTTAATTATTTCTTTCTCATCCATTTATACTCTCCGTTTTTACCATGCTGTTATAATATATAGAAAATATGC
Source organism: uncultured bacterium (assembly GCA_963845185.1). GTDB lineage: Bacteria > Oederibacteriota > PGYV01 > PGYV01 > CAWJRG01 > CAWJRG01. The sequence continues at coordinate 182,850 of CAWJRG010000005.1, forward strand.
CCTAAAAATGTTTCTAAACTATATGCATCTTTAAAATTCCGCCTTGATTGTAATCCTATGTTCATTATCCGATATAAAAAACGGCTTATAAGCGTAATCAAGCGTAAAATACTGCCAGTTAATTCCTAAGCCTACGGCCAAATTTCCTTCATCCCCGCCCAGAACATAACCATACCTGAATGTAAGAAAGTTTAAATATTTTACTTCCAACCCCAGGGCCGTTTCCGCGCTTTCAGCCTCATTAAGATAAAATCTTTCTTCGATATAAAGTGAAGCACTGTATTGATCCCTGTTGCTGTATATCAGCATGCCGTAACCGCCCCTTGCCAAAATCGGTAAAAGTATCTTATCCTGCCAGTACTCGCTTGTTATCCCTATATTTTCAAGCAAAAGTCCCAGGTTGTAATTCCTTTCCTGATTTTTGTATAATAAACCTATATTACAGCTTGCTCCTAAAGTTTGATTAGTATAAAGCATGCTGCGCAGTAATTTAAGATTTATCCCGGCGGATATATTGCCTGTCAGGTCATTCGCGTACATTGCGCCTAAGACCATATCTGAATTATCAATGTTTCCAATGGGATTGCCAAATTGATCCGTCTTTGCCAGCTGGTCGTTCGCGTCATACATGAATGAAAACCCGATTGCGCCGTAATTTTCCTGCGGCTGGAGATACATTATCTGCTCGTAATGCGTGCTGAAAACAGAAACATAATTGGAAAAAATTGCGTATTTGTTTTTTATACCAGCGAGCGCAGCCGGGTCGACATCAGCTGCCCCAGGCTCCGCGTAATAAGGCGTATATATCCCTCCCAATGCCGTTTCCCTTGCAGGAATATCCACAAGTAAAAATGACGATGCTGTTTCCCCTGCGGCATATAACTTATAATACATTGCTAAAGAAAAAAAAATAAAAAAGCAAAATATATATATGTTTTTCCCGTTTACCTTTTGCATTTTACATCTTTATGCAGAGTCTCTTATAATCAAAGTGGGTTCAAATGTAATTACCCTGCTAGTGTCGCTGGATTTTTTTTCAATGATATTTAATAGCATATCCAACGCCTGCATTCCCATTTCCGCTATAGGCTGTTTTATTGTAGTTAAAGCCGGTGTTGTAAGGGTTGCCATGTATAAATCATCGAAACCCACAAGCGACATGTCATCGGGTATCCTGATATTATGCGCCTTGGCTTCGGCCATTATACCCATAGCGCAAACATCTCCTGCAGCAGAAAAAACCGCATCAATTTTCCTTCCGTCATTAACAATCTTTCGCATTACTTCCTTGCCTTCCTCAAAAGAATAATGAATAATTCTAATTATATTATCCTCATTTACCTGCATGCCGTTATCACGAAGCGCTTTTTCATATCCTGCCTGCCTCTCGTAGGCATTGGCAGCGACTTTTTGGCCTAAAACTATCGCTATATTTTTACGGCCTTTCTTAATAAGATAATCTGTCGCGATATATCCGCCCTTTTCATTATCAACTTTAACGCAAGGCGCTCCTTCAGTCACCTGCTCGATAAGCACAACAGGCATTTCCTGATTTTTAAACTCATCAATAAGATGTTTGTCAAAAGTGGCAGTCATGCTTAAGACCCCGTCTACCCTTCTCTCATAGAATATCTTTTTCAAAATTTCCCTTTCATTTTCAGCCGAACCGCGAGTGGAATACAGGCTCAAATTATATTTTGTATCGCTAAGCCGCTGTTCCACGCCTTTTACAAGTTCAAGCGAAAAGACAGATGCAAAAGAGGTTGCTACCAGGCATATATTTTCCGTCTTGCCCATAACCAGGCTTCTTCCTATATAATTAGGATGATAGTTCATTTCCTGTATGGCTTTTAGAACTTTTTCCCTGGTTGCTTCGCTTATCTTTTTATTGTTATTTATTACCATGGAAACAGTGGCAGCCGTAACCCCTACTTTGCTCGCTATGTCTTTGATTGTTACCCTCATTTGTTCGCTCCTTTTATTTAGTGTAAGGGGAACGGCCTTGTTCCGTTCCCCGCATTGTTGTTTTAATCGTCTGTATATGGTTTATTTCGTAAAAAATTATAATAAATCTATAAAAACTATTTTTGCTGTTGCTGTTGTCCGGCTGCAGGCGTCTGTTGCTGCTGTTGCCCTGCTGCAGGAACTTGTTGTTGCTGTTCCTGTCCCTGTTGCACCCCTAAATCCGCGCCCGATTTAATACGGTCAATAAAATTCTTGAGCTGCAGATTTGTCGGATCGCATTCCAGTGCTTTGTTATATGCCTGCATGGCAAGGTCATTTTTCCCGGTATTTAAAAAACACGCGCCAATGCCTATATAAGCCGATGAGTAATTCCTGTTTCTTTTCAAGCACTCCTTGAATTGATCCATGGCCTCAGAATACTTTCTATCAGAGAGAAACGTGTATCCTTTTTTGTAATATTCTTTTGCCAGGGCAACATCCTCTTGCTGAGTTCCTTGAAAAATTCCGAACATCATTCCCGAGACTGATATTCTGTGTGCCAGGCCCAAATCGCCGTAAGGTGTTAATGAGTAATCTACATCAAAGCTCATATCCTTGATTGCAGTCAGTTTATATCCCACCCCGCCGGTAAAACCGTTCAGTCCGCCAAGGTCGTAGCCGAATTTATACCCACCCCTTAAGGCTACCGTATGGTATTTGTTCAATACCCAGTATTTTTCAACTCCGACATTCAGCCTTGCAAGCTCTTCCTCCGGATAATAAATCACGTCAATATCCGCGGCTGCATTGTTGTCTAATAATTTAAAATATCCTTCGTCTGTAAACGGCAACATAATATTTTCAAGCGCAAATCTGTAACCAATGCCAAACCTTATGGTAAGCGGAAGATCAGGCCTGTTGGTAGACACCCCGAAATTTTGCACGCTTATACCCAAAGAATAATTTTCATATTTCGGCTTGTAATAGGCATCCAGGCTTACGGCAAACCCGCCTCCCTGGTCCGTGTATATCTGGTCGTTTAATATGCTTGTGCTTATTCCAAGTGATAAATCCGACAAAAATGAGTTATCACCCAAAAAATCCGACAACTTTTTTGCAAAAGCTAAATCAATGTCCATATCCGACGCATTTGCTTTTTCGTTGGTCGCTACATAATTTCCCTTAGAGTCTTCGCTTGTCACGTCGACACTGCCGTATAAAAAAATTCCGGATAACTCCACTGTTCCAATACCTGTAATAGGCAAGGCATAAGCTCCGTACTCATCGTTTACATCCAGCAGCCATGCCGTGTGCATAAGGCAAAAATTATTCTGCGTGAGCTGGGTCAGTCCTGCTGCGTTCCAGTATATGGCGTTTACGTCATCCGCAATTCCTGTAAATGCTTCGCCCATGCCGCACTGTCTCGCGCCTTCAGGAATTTTTGTGAAATTCTCGCTTGTTACTCCTGCGCCTTCAGGGAAAATTGAGGAGGTAAAGAAAAAAGATATTAACAACGTTGGTAAAATAAATAAAATAATTTTTTTCATATTTTTCAATCTCCCTTCGTTAATAAATATTCTTATTTAAATTTTATCAAATTAATCGATTAAAATCAAGTTCTGTTTGTTTATTTTTTTTAACTATATTTTATCCCTAATAATCAACAAATAATATAAATCCTCTTCCACGAATCAATGACGGAAATGCCGTATCCCTGTAAACACCATGGCTATTCCGTGCTCATCAGCGGCTTTTATCACTTCATCATCTCTTACCGAACCACCTGGTTGTATTATAGAACTTATACCGAATTGGGCTACCAGGTCAACAGAATCCCTGAATGGGAAAAAAGCTTCTGATGCTAATACTGCGCCTCGTGCAGCTTCTTTTGCGTTATTTGCCGCTATGTGCGCCGAACCCACCCTGTTTGTTTGTCCGGGTCCTATGCCTATTGCCACTTTATCTTTCGCTATAACAATGGCGTTTGATTTAACAAATTTAACAACTTTCCACGCAAACAGCATGTCTTCAATTTCTTTTTGCGTTGGTTCTTTTTTCGTCACGACTTTTAAGTCATTAATCCCTGTTTGTTTTGTATCAGCTTCCTGTATAAGCAGGCCGCCAACCACCTTTCTTATATCCATGTACTGAATAGTGTTGTCACTATATTTGTTAAAAGGCCCGGTTTTTATCAGCCTTATATTCTTTTTTTGTTTCAATATATCCAGCGCCTCTGTCTCGTATTCAGGAGCTATGACAACCTCCATAAACATCTTGTTTATTTCTTCGGCTATGCCCTTTGTCAGTTTCCTGTTTACAGCAGCTATGCCACCATAGGCTGAAACAGTATCCACATTAAGAGCCTTGACATAAGCCTTTGTTATGTCCGGATCGCAGGCAACTCCGCATGGGTTTGCATGTTTGAGTACAACTGCGGCAGGCTCTTCAAATTCTTTTACAATATTCAAAGCCGCATCAGTATCGTAAATATTATTGAACGAAAGCTCTTTTCCGTGCAGTTGTTCCGAGCTGCCCAGGTTTGTTTCCCTGCATCCGTCAAACACATAAAAAGAAGCTTTCTGGTGCGGATTCTCGCCGTACCTCATGTTCTGCTTTTTATCGACGCTTATTAAAATTTTTTCCGGAAGGTCCTCGCTTTTTATAAGTTTTTGCTCTAGGTAGTTGGAAATATAAGTGTCGTAATCAGCCGTGGTCTTATATGCTTTTACGCGCAGATAGTTAAGTGTTTCGTCTTTTATACCACCGTCTTTTAATTCTGCCAGGACTTTGGAGTAGTCTTTCTTGTCGGTTAAAACAGCTACTGACTGGGCATTCTTTGCAGCCGAGCGTATCATTGACGGCCCGCCTATGTCTATGTTTTCAATTACTTCATCAAGCGGTATATTGTCTTTTTTTATTACCTGTTTAAAAGGGTAAAGATTTACAACTACCATATCAATGGGTTTAATACCGTGTTTTTCCAAAGTATCCATGTGCTCTTTTTTATTTCGCAGCGCAAGCAGCCCGCCGTGCACTTTCGGGTGCAAAGTCTTTACTCTGCCGTCAAGCATCTCGGGGAAACCTGTCACTTCGGAAATATCCATGCACGCAACACCTGCTTCTTTCAAGGCCTTAGCCGTCCCGCCCGTGGATATGATTTCCGCTCCCAGATTTTTCAGTTCTTTCGCGAGTTCAACAATTCCTTCCTTGTCCGATACACTGATTAAAGCGCGCTTTACCTTTAACATTTATTTTCCTCCTGAATTTTGGTGCAACCCCGCCGGCAGTAGTCGGCGGCTCCTTTAAAACCCACCGGAGGTTATAATGAGTTCCCTTCGGAAAGGCAATAGTCCCGAGCGTAGCCGAGCGGATATAATTCATCCCCCAAATTAAGTTGGGGGAATTTCTTTCTGGATTAAATACTCTTTTTGAAATCCTCAAGTATCTCTTTTGCTTCCGTCAGTTTCTTTTTGTTTACAAAAACAGTGGCAAAGGATGCTTTTGAATTTGAACGCAGGACTGTCCTTGAATGAGGCAGTAAATTATTCCTTAAAAAACATTCTATGTCGTTTTCTTCAAGCATGGATATAAGAGTCATGCCCTCAACTTCATTGTTAACATCTGCCAGCTCAATGCTGTCAAACTCCGGGTGTTTTTCTTCTTCCAGCTTTTCAACCAGTTTTTCGCCGCAATCAGGACAGGTTGTAACTCCTTTTTCGTATTCATATTTGCAGTTGGGGCAAAACATTTTGATTAAAGTCTCCAATCTCAAAAAGAAAGGTTTTTTGTTGACTGGTGGAGCTCCCCGCCTTCATAGGCGGGACACCTTTAATAAATTCTTTAATATGCTCCCTCCCCGCAGCGCTATAAAATCCCGCCTCTACGAAGGCGGGGTTTTTCGCGGAGCGGGATTTAAATATACAATTTTTTTTTATTTTTTTCAATATCCTTCTTGCACAATTTTTCACTTATAATATTTTTCAATTGACTAAAAGTTAGTCTTACTATATAATTTTTTGCAGTAATTTTAGAACAAATATTTTGGCTTATGTTTTCTTTCTTGCTGTATAAAAACAAAAAACCATAAGATAAATTGCGCTGTTTAAAGCGCCACATCAAGCGCAAAGGCCTGATGTGGCATTTATTTTAGGCCGATTGTGTCAAAAGTTTGAACCAGGAGGTTTTATCATGCTTATTTTTGATAAAAAAACAAATCTTTTCGCGGAAGAATTTTACTATTACGAGTTGCAGGACGTTAAAGAGCCTCAGCTTTTCAGGGACATGTTCCCTTACGACGACGTCCCCAGGGTTATTTTCAACCAGAGGCTCGTGCCGATGAATGTCGTGGACAGCGCCTGGATAACCGACACAACCTTCAGGGACGGGCAGCAGTCGCTACCGCCTTTTAAGGTTGAAGACATCGTGCATCTTTATGATTTGATGCACAAACTGGACAACGACACCGGCCTCATCAAACAGACAGAATTTTTTCTTTATACGAAAAGGGACCGTGAAGCTGTTGAAAAATGCCTTTCACGCGGTTACAAATACCCTGTTGTAACAGGCTGGATAAGGGCTGTCGAGTCTGATTTCAAGCTTGTAAAGGAAATAGGCCTCAAAGAAACAGGGATATTGACGTCAGTTTCCGATTATCACATATTCCTTAAGCTGAAATGGACACGCAAACAGGCTTTGGATAATTATTTAAAAATAGCGCGGGCTGCCCTTGATAACGGCATAATACCGCGCTGCCATTTTGAGGATATAACGCGCGCTGATATTTACGGTTTTGTAATACCTTTTGCCCGTGAACTGATGAAGCTTTCCAAAGAATATAAAATGCCGGTAAAAATAAGGGCCTGCGACACCATGGGTTACGGAGTCGCGATAGCAGGCGCAGCTCTTCCAAGGAACACCCATGGCATACTGTACGGCCTGAACAAGCATGCCGATGTGCCTTCAGAATGGCTTGAGTGGCACGGGCACAACGACTTTTACCGCGGCCTTACAAACGCGGCGCATGCCTGGCTTTACGGATGTTGCGCCGCGAACGGCGCATGGCTGGGCATAGGCGAGCGCACGGGCAACACTCCCATAGAAGCGCTTATTATGGAATACCTTTCATTCAGGGGCAGGGCCGCTGTTGAAAAAATAGACACCACGGTCATAACAGAAATAGCCGATTACATGCAGAATGCAATGGGCGTCGAAGTCCCAGCCAAACAGCCTTTTGTAGGCAAAAATTTCAACGTGACAAAAGCCGGCATACACGCTGACGGAATATCAAAAAACGAGGAAATATACAACATATTCGACACTGAAAAAATCCTGAACAGGCCGCCTGCCGTGAGCATTACGGACAAATCAGGCACTTCCGGAATAGCTTACTGGGTAAATAATTATTTCAAAATCCCGGCCGCTGAGAAAATATCTAAAGATGTGGAAGGCGTAAAAACCATAAAAACTCTTGTTGACAAGGAATACGAAAGTAACAGGATACTCGGCATCTCAGACGAGGAAATGATTGAATATGTAAAAAAGCACCTGCCTGAAATTTACGCCAAGTATTCAAAAAACCTCGGATAAAAACATGCCTGAAAAAATACGTATTTCCGGTGACGGCCCGCTTCTTGTCCCGGATAACCCCATAATTTGTTTTATTGAGGGTGACGGCATAGGACCTGACATCTGGAAGGCCGCAAAAAATGCCGTTGATAAATCCGTCGAGCTTGCTTTTTCAGGAAAGAAAAAAATAGAATGGAAGGAAATCCTTGCCGGCGAAAAAGCAAATAAAAAAACAGGCAGTTACCTTCCACAGGAAACAATTGACGCGATAAAAGAATATGTTGTCGCCATAAAAGGCCCGCTTACCACCCCGATAGGCGGGGGCATCAGGAGCTTAAACGTCACGCTGCGCCAGGAACTCGACCTCTTTGCCTGCGTAAGGCCTGTGAAGTATTTTTCAGGCGTCCCCTCTCCTGTCGTCCATCCCGAAAAACTTAATATAATAATCTTCAGGGAAAATACCGAGGATGTTTACGCCGGTATTGAATGGGAAGCAGGAACGGAAGATGCGAAAAAAGTGATTTCTTTCATAAACAGCACTTTCAATAAAAAAATAATCCCGGAAAGCGGCATCGGCATAAAGCCCATGAGCGAGTTCGGCACGAGGCGCCTCATGAAAATGGCATTGAACTACGCCATGAAAAATAAAAAGAAAAAAGTAACCATAATGCATAAGGGCAACATCATGAAATATACCGAGGGCGCGTTTGCAAAATGGGCATACAAGGAAGCCTCTGAGAATTATAGCAACGTAACAATAAAAGAAGCTGACATCAAGGAAGGCGTTGATATAGCCGGAAAAATCATCGTTAATGACCGCATAGCTGATTCAATGTTCCAGCAGATACTGTTAAGGCCTGACGAATACGAGGTGATTGTCACGCCAAATTTAAACGGTGATTATATATCAGACGCAGCAGCAGCGCAGGTAGGCGGCCTTGGCATGGCTCCGGGCGCGAACATAGGCAAGTACGCCATGTTCGAGGCTACCCACGGCACAGCGCCAAAATACGCTGGCCAGGACAAGGTAAACCCCGGCTCCCTGATACTTTCCGCTGTCATGATGCTTGAGCATATCGGCTGGGAAAAAGCCGCAAATCTGGTTGTAAAAGGCATTGAAAATACCATTAAACAAAAATATGTAACTTATGACCTTGCCCGGCAGATGCAGGGCGCGCATGAAGTTAAATGCTCGGAATTTGCCGGCAAGATTATTGAAAACATGAAATAGCAGGCTTCTAATGAAAAACAAAATAGGCATAATAGGCGCGGGAAATGTCGGCGCCACTATAGCTCATCTCTGCCTTATGAAAGACCTCGGCGATATTTATCTCCTCGACATCAACCGTGACATGGCCGAAGGCAAGGCCATTGACTTGAACCAGTCAAAATATTTATTCAATTCAGACGCTGAAATAATCGGCGGCGACGATTACGACAAACTTTTTGCATGTGATTATGTGGTTATAACAGCCGGATTTCCCAGGAAACCGGGCATGAGCAGGGATGACCTTCTTTTCAAGAACTTCGAAATCATCAAGGACATTTCCCTTAAAATCAAGGAATCCAAAAAAGCGCCTATGATAATAGTCGTGACAAACCCGCTGGATATAATGACTTACGCGGTTTACAAAATAACAGGCATGGCCAGGACAAGGGTCCTGGGCATGGCAGGAGTGCTCGACACGTACAGGTTTTATCATTACGTGCAGAACGTGCTGAACACTTCCTCAAAAAATATTTATTCTGTTATGCTCGGCTCCCACGGCGACACCATGGTTCCTGTAATTTCCAAGACCTACGTAAACGGCAAAAAGATATCAGCTTCGCTTGCAGAAACCAATATAAACGAGCTTGCCGAAAAAGCAAGAAACGGCGGCGCCACTATCGTGTCGCTTTTAAAAACCGGCAGCGCTTATTACGCGCCTGCCGCGTCTACGGTTAAAATGCTGGATTGCATCATAAACAATACCGGAACAATACTTCCCTGCTCAATTTGCGCCAAGGGTGAATACGGCATAAACGATATCTGCATAGGCCTGCCTGTACTTCTGAATATACGCGGCGCTTCTAAAATCATGGAGCTCGCGCTCGAGCCTGGCGAAAAAGACGCGCTGCTTAAATCCGCCGCGGCAATTAAAGAGCAGGTGGACAAAATCACCCCTCTCATCTCATAAATGCGCATAATAAAATCCGCAACAATAACCGAAGCTGTAAAAAAGCTTGCGCTTGATACTGCTTATTTCCTCCCCCATGATGTAGTCCAATCTTTGAAATTTTTTGCCGGGCAGGAAACAAACAAGCGCGCAAAAACCATGCTTTATAAAATAATCGAAAACCACAAGCTTTCCAAAAAAGGCACATATCCCCTGTGCCAGGATACCGGCATGGCTGTCATATTCCTGGAACTCGGCGACGAGGTGAAAGTCGAAGGCGACATTTACGCAGCTATTAACGAAGGAATAAAGCAGGGTTACGGCCAGGGATGCCTCAGGAAATCAATCGCAGACCCAATAAACAGGCATAACACAGGTACAAACACACCTGCCATAATACATATTGAAATAATAAAGGGCACAACTGTAAAAATATATTTAATGGCAAAAGGCGCTGGTTCAGAAAATAAATCAGCCTTGAAAATGATGACTCCTTCAGCAGGCATTGACGGCATCAAACAATTTGTCATTGACACGGTAAAATCAGCAGGCGCGTCTGCCTGCCCTCCATATATTATAGGCGTGGGCATAGGCGGCAATTTCGAGACAGCTCCTCTCCTGGCCAAGAAATCCCTCTTAAGGGAAATAGGCCTGAATAATAAGAATAAAGAGACTGCAAAGCTTGAAAAGGAGCTTCTAAATGAAATAAATAAGTTGAATATCGGTCCCATGGGTTTTGGCGGCAAAACAACCGCGCTTAGCGTCCATATAGAAAAACTACCGTGCCATATAGCTTCTCTTCCGGTTGCCGTAAACATACAATGCCACAGCGCCCGGCATAAAATGGCTGGCATATGAAAAAAATATCAGCGCCCCTGGATAATAAAACAATCGTTGATTTAAAAACAGGGGATGAAGTCTTTATTTCAGGCGTGCTTTACACCATGCGTGACGCGGCTCATGAACGCGTAATAGATATAATAAATGCAGGCAAAAAACCGCCTTTTGATCTTAACAACCAGGTTGTTTATTACTGCGGCCCCACTCCTGTAAAACCCGGGAATATAATTGGCTCGTGCGGCCCGACAACGTCAGGCAGGATGGATAAATACACGCCAAAACTCCTTGAGCTTGGCTTAAAAGGCATGATAGGAAAAGGCATCCGCTCTGAAGAAGTAAAAGATGCCATTAAAAAATATCAGGCAGTTTATTTTTCCGCGCTCGGCGGCCTCGGTGCAGAATACGCCCTTACTGTTAAAAAGTCGGAAATCATAGCTTTCCCCGAGCTCGGCCCCGAGGCAATTTACAGACTGGAAGTCGCTGATTTTTACGCTATTGTCATCAACGATATTTACGGCAAGGATTATTATATTGAAAAGTAAAAATATTTTTTTAATGAACCACGAATATCGTGCCTGTTTGCAATATATTGGAATTTAATTTAATTACGTAGTAATACACTCCCGGCGATATTGGATTGCCAAATGAATTTTTTCCTTTCCAATACGCATCCGGCGTTTGTGCCGTCAATGAAACCACAAGTTCCCCTGATATTGTATAAATCTGTACGTCCGCGCCGATTGGCAAGTTGATGATTTTTAGCGCGCCTTCCACTGCTTTACTTAGGCTATACGGGTTGGGATAAACAATAATATCGCCGACAGGATAAGGAGTGGTTGTCGGGGTAATTGTGGGCGTTATTGTTGGCATGTGTGTCGAAGTCGGCGTCAATGTGGCTGTTTCGCTGACTATTGGTGTAAATGTCGGGCTCGGCGTGTTTGTGTATGTCAATGTAACAATTTCAGTCATGGTTTGTGTTATTGAAGACGTTGCTGACAAAGTCTGCGTAGGAGTTGACGTCGTGGTAGCGCAACTTACAAACACTGTTCATGGTAATGATACCGGGCATGTCGTAGAACTGTCAGGCGACGACCCTGCCGGGAATATCGTCCCAAGACCAAAGGGGCAGGAGGGTGCAATTGGGGCTGTCAAACCTGGCCCTCCTTCGCTTTTATCGCCGTATGTTACTGTTATTTGACCTGTATTCGCAGCCAGGCCTGAAACTTCAATTATTATATTGTTTCCACTTACACTTGAGCTGACAAGAGTTCCGCCGCTGACTGTAAGCGTAAAATATCCCGGGTCAGTAGCAGTCATGCTCGGCACACCCCACAGAGATGGTATAGTTATCATTAAAGTACCGTAACCCGGGCTTGCCGCCCACGTGGTCGGCCCGTTGATATAATTAAAAACAACCGTGTTCCCCGTGCTCCCTGAATAAATAATCCCCGTAGGTACAGTTATGCTTCCGCTACCTTCGCCGCTACACTGCGTTGTTGTCACAATCGGCGTCACAGTAAACGCGGAGGTCGTAGTAAACGTATTTGTAGGCGATACTACAGGCGTCGGCGTGTAAGTCTGTGTTTCGGAATTCACTTCGCTTGCAGTGGGAGTCGGCGACTCTGTCTGTGTGCAGGTCAACGTGGGGCTTGTGCACGCGCCGAATTCCTGGATTCTGTAGTTATATGTATCCGCAACGTATATGTTACCGCTGCTGTCTACTGCTACTCCATAAGGCCAATTAAACTGCCCAATGCCGCTTCCATTATTACCCCATTGGGTTATATATGTTCCTGCACTGTTGAACTCTTCAATTCTACTATTAGCATAATCTGCAATATACGCATTTCCGCTGCTGTCTATTGCTATCCCAGTAGGATTCCATAACTGCCCGTTACCGCTTCCAGGGCCACTACCCCATTGTGTTATATATGTTCCTGTACTGCTGAACTTTTCAATTCTATTATTAATCTTATCTGCAACATACACGTTTCCGCTGCTGTCTATTGCTATTCCCCAAGGACTATTAAACTGCCCATTGCCGCTTCCATAACTGCCCCATTGTATTATATATGTTCCTGTATTACTAAATTCTTCGATCCTATTATTTTGATTATCTGTAACATATACATTTCCGCTGCTATCTACTGCTAATCCAGCAGGGCCATTAAACTGTCCGTTGCCGCTTCCTAAACTACCCCATTGAGTTATATACGTACCTGCACTGCTAAATTCTTCGATCCTGTTATTATTATTATCTGCAACATACACGTTTCCACTGCTGTCCACTGCTATACCAATAGGAGCAATAAACTGTCCGTTACCGCTTCCAGTACTTCCCCATTGTGTTATATATGCGCCCGTACTGCTGAATTCCTGGATTCTGTTAATTTCTGCAATATACACGTTTCCGCTGTTGTCTACTGCTACTCCTTCAGGCAAATTAAACTGCCCATTGCCGGTTCCTTCACTGCCCCATGTCGTGATAAAACAAGGCGTGGGCCCTGATACTAAAGTGGCAGTGTATGTTGGCGTAATCGTGGACGTGTTCGTAGGCGACAGAAAAGGCGTCTCTGTTGATGTATTAGTACCGGTTCCAGTTGGCGTAGCACTTACCACGGTGCACGTAGCACTCACTGCAACAGTGAGCGTAGTCGAAGCTGTCGCCGTAGGTGTAGGGCTTACGCACGCGCCGAATTCCTGGATTCTGTTATTATTCTCATCTGCAACATATATGTTTCCGTTACTAGCTACTGCCACACCAACAGGCTCATTGAACTGCCCGATGCCGCTCCCACTACCACCCCATTGTGTTATATATGCCCCCAAACTGCTGAATTCCTGGATTCTGTTATTATTGGTGTCTGTAACATAAACATTTCCACTGCTATCTACTCCCACTCCTGCAGGATAATTAAACTGTCCCGGGTCGCTTCCATAACTGCCCCATTGGGTGATATATATTCCTGTACTGCCGAATTCCTGGACTCTGTTATTGCCTTCGTCTGCGACATATACGTTTCCGTTGCTGTCAACTGCTAATGCATCTGGCCAATAAAACTGCCCGTTACTGCACGAAGGGCAGATTCCCAAACCACCCCATTGAGTTATATAATTGCCTCCGGACGTAAATTTTTGTATCCTGTTGTTGCCGCCATCCGCCACATACACATTCCCGCTGCTGTCTACTGCTACCCCATCAGGCCGATCAAACTGCCCGTTGCCGCTTCCACTAACACCCCATTGCGTGATGTACGCGCCAGTACTGCTGAATTCCTGGATCCTTTCATTACTCTCGTCTGCAACGTACACGTCTCCGTTGCTGTCTGTTGCTATTGCTTTAGGCCAGTTAAACTGCCCATTGCCGGTTCCAGCACTTCCCCATTGTGTTATGTATGTACCTGTACTGTTGAATTCTTCGATTCTGTTATTAGCCGTATCTGCAACGTACACGTTTCCGCTGCTGTCTATTGCTACTCCAAAAGGACTATTAAACTGCCCGTTGCTGGTGCCGCCACTCCCCCATTGTGTTATATAACAAGGTGTCGGCCCGGATGTTAAAGTGGCAGTATATGTCGGAGTTATCGTGGACGTGTTCGTCGGTGTCACCACAGGCGATGGCGTGTCTGTCTGCGTCGGTGTCACCGTTTCTGTCTCTGATAATACCTTAGTTTCAGTTGGCGTAGCACTTACCGTGCACGTGGCACTCGCCGTAGGCGTTGCTGACAACGTCGGCGTTGGGCTGGTGTAGGGGCCGAATTCCTGGATTCTGCTGTTATCAAAGTCCGCGACGAACACATCCCCGCTGCTGTCTACCGCCACTCCAGCAGGATAATAAAACTGCCCATTGCCGCCTCCCTGGCTGCCCCATTGGGTCAAATATGTCCCTGTATTGCTGAATTCTTCAATTCTGTCGTTCGGCATGTCCGCGACATACACATTCCCGCTGCTGTCTACTGCCACTCCCCAAGGGCCGCTAAACTGACCGTTGCCGGTTCCCTGGCTGCCCCATTGGGTGATGTATGTGCCTGTACTGCTGAATACCTCGACTCTGTAATTGTTATAGTCCGCGACATACACATTCCCGCTGCTGTCTACTGCCAGGAAAGTGGCGGCCCTAAACTGCCCGTTGCCGCTTCCCAAACTTCCCCATTGGGTGATGTTTGCGCCTGTACTGCTGAATTCCGCAATTGTAGCATTGCCTTGGTCAACAACATACACGTTGCTGCTGCTGTCTACTGCCACTCCAACAGGCATATTGCTATCGGCCCATTGTGTTATATATGCCCCCCGTGCTGTCGAATTCCTGGATATTGCTGCTTTCTTCATCTGAAACATAAACGTCTCCGCTGCTATTTACCGCTATATCAACAGGCTCCTTAAACTGCCCGTTGCCGTTTCCGTAACTGCCCCACTGCGTGATGTATGTTCCTGTGTTGTCGAATTCCTGGATTCTGTTATTTTCCCAATCCGCGACATACACATATCCGTTGCTGCCTACAGCTACTCCGTAAGGATATTGAAACTGCCCGTTGCCGGTTCCATAACCTCCCCAGCTGCGGATGAAACTGGGCGGATTAACTGCAAATGAATTATTTGCCGCGAAAATGAATGTTGACAGCAACAGTGTTGTGATTATGTTTTTTGTTATTCTTCTGCCCACCTGAAATACTCCTTTAAAAATGAAGGCTA
Source organism: uncultured bacterium (assembly GCA_963845185.1). GTDB lineage: Bacteria > Oederibacteriota > PGYV01 > PGYV01 > CAWJRG01 > CAWJRG01. Next base: position 198,047 of record CAWJRG010000005.1, read on the forward strand.
CTAGCTCCCTTATTTACTATTTATACCACATGATTGGCTCAATAACAATTGCTAATATCCGGAAAGCCGCCTGCCAATACATGCTAACTAAATAAAAAAAGGGGCAGGCCAAGGGGGTTTGGAGGGGTAATTGGGGGGATAAGGCCTGCCCCTGGTATTTATATTTCAGCTCTATCTTTTGTATAATCCGTAAAAAAGCACGTTCAGCATGACATCGAGTTTCTTTTCCATGTCTTCCTGCTTTTCCGTTGCCCAGTAATATTCCATTGTTTTCATGTTTGCCGTAAGCGTAAAAACCACAAGGTCAATATCCTTGATATCAAACATGTTTTTATCCATTCCCTCTTTTAAAATTCCCTTTATCGTTGTTAACTCGTTGTCCGAATAATTGTTGTAAATCTTTTGTACAGAACTGTAATATTCAATATATTCTTTTTTAAAAGTGCTGAATAAACTCGCGAACCTGTTTACAACTTTCATGCGGGTCAGGATATAAGCGCGCAGTTTCTTGTCCGGCGATGTCTCCTTTTTTATTGCTTCTTCTATTTCATTTTTCAGCGAACCGAGGTCTTCCCTCACCACGGTTTCAAATATGTCTTCTTTCGTGTTAAAATAATGGTAAATTGTGCCCTTGCCCAGGTGTGCTTCTTTCGCTATTTCCCCGACAGTTGTCTTGCGCATCCCGTATTTGCCGAACATCTGTTTTGCGGTCTTTATGATCGTGTCTTTTGTATCTTTCATCTTTCCCCCTTAGATAGCGTTTATTTTGCCCAGCCAAAGGCGCAGGCAAAATCCACAGGACTGCATGCCGTAAGTTTTTGTTTCACAAAAACAACGGTCTGCAGTATTACGCTATCTTAGTACCCGCTCAAGTCACGGGCTTTAGCCAGTCAAATAATCCAGTGGATTATTTGACTGGTAGTTTCCATAAGTCATCATATAAAAACTACCCAGACAAGCGGTACTATATTGCTTCTTTTAGTTTTTTAAGCTCACTCGAAATCTCAGCCGGCATCCTGTTGCCGAACTGCCCGAAATATTTTTCGATTTCCTGTGTTTCCTGTTTCCACTCATCCGGCTTTATCTCGTATAGTTTCTTCCATTTTTCTTCTGTGTAATCAAGGCCGGATAGATCCATATCCTTGTAATCCGGCACCAGACCTATAGGCGTTTCATTTGCCTTTACTCTGTTGTTTTCCCTGTCCAGTATCCATTTCAAAACCCTGATATTGTCGCCGAATCCCGGCCACAGAAACTTGCCGTTTTCATCGGTCCTGAACCAGTTTGCACTGTATATCCTCGGCGGGTTTTTGATTTTTTTGCCCATTGCGAGCCAGTGACCGAAATAATCGCCCATATTATATCCGCAGAAAGGCAGCATTGCCATTGGGTCCCTGCGTATGACGCCCAACTGCCCGGCTGACGCGGCAGTTGTCTCTGAACCGCTTCGCGCCGCGCTGAATACGCCGTTTTGCCACGAGGTAGACTCCACAATCAAGGGGATTGCTTTTGTCCTTTTACCGCCGAATATCATTGCGGAAATAGGCACGCCTTTAGGGTTGTCGAATTCCTTTGAAAGGCTCGGGCAGTTATATGCCGCCACAGTGAAGCGCGAGTTCGGGTGCGCTGCTTTTCCCTCGCTGCCCGGCTCCCATTTTTTTCCCTGCCAGTCAATCAGGTTTGCCGGCCTTTCGCCGTCAAGCCCTTCCCACCATGTTTCATTCGTATCCGGGCTGTAAGCCGTGTTTGTGTAAAGCGTTGGATAAAATCTTTTTGTTTTTAGAGTCTTCATCATGTTCGGGTTTGTCTTCATGGAAGTGCCCGGTGCGACTCCAAAATAACCTGTTTCAGGGTTCACGGCCCACAGCCTGCCGTCCGGCCCTATGTTCAGCCATGCTATGTCGTCGCCTATGGTCCAAACTTTATATCCCGGAAGAGCTGATTGCAGCATGGCAAAATTCGTCTTTCCGCATGCGGACGGAAATGCGGCTGCAACATAAGTTACTTTTCCCTGTGGGTCCTCCACGCCTATTACTGCCATGTGCTCGGCAAGCCATCCCTCGTGAAATCCCTGCCATGATGCTATGCGCAAAGAAAAACATTTTTTGCCGAGCAGGGCGTTGCCGCCATAGCCCGAGCCAATGCTCTGGACAAGGTTTTCATCCAGAAAATGCATTATAAACCTTTTATTAGGGTCAAAATCTCCTACCGAATGCAGGCCTTTTACAAAATCCGTCGAGCTGCCTATTTTTTTAATAACTTTTTTGCCCATGCGCGCCATTATCCTGATGCTCACTGCCACGTATGAAACATCGGTAAGCTGCACGCATGCTTTGGCATAAGGCGAGTCCGGGTGTCCCATCATGTAAGGCAGCACGTACATTGTCCTGTCCTTCATGCAGCCGTCAAACAATCCGCGCATCCTATGTTTTGCTTCGGCCGGGCTCATCCAGTTGTTGTTTGGGCCGGCTGTTTCCTTGTCGTCATGGCATACAAAAGTCAGGTGCTCTGTCCTTGCTACATCGGTCGGATGGCTCTTATGGTAATATGAATTCGGCCAATTTTTCTGGTTTAATTCCCTGAATATTGGCGTGCCTTCTATTTTTTCCTCTTTAATCCCTATTTCAACCAGTTTGTGCGCTTCTTTTTCAGAGCCGTCGCACCAGTGTATTTTTTTCGGCTTTGTCAAAGCTGCCTGTTCTTCAACCCATTTCTCAAGTGGTGTAGCCATGGTTTTGCTCCTTTTTATAAGATATCTTGTTGTATCTTGCGTAATTATTTATTATTGGGATAGAAAAATACCAAAAAATATTGATAAAGTCAATCTAAAAGGCTTTACTGAAAACGAGTTTTTCAGAAGGACGAATAATTACTTTTTACCCATCTTTTCCTTGAGAAATTTCCCCATTTTTACGTCTATGTTTTGAATGTGGTCGATCAGCCACCTGTATAATTCTTTCTCGGTTTCTATTACTACATGCAAATAGTTTTCTGTCGAATTAATATCGGCCTTTAATTTCTGCACTTTTTTCTTGAATTCTTCGTGTTTGGCCTTATGTTCTTCAAAACCCGGATAATAATAATCCAGCATGTACCTCTGTTCCGTGGAAAAATGAATATCAGAATACTGATCCAGAAAACCTATTACCTGGCCTATTTTTTCCTTGCTCTTTGCTTCAGCCATCGAGTCCAGGAGGTCATTTAAGACGCCTATAAACTGTTTGTGCTGGTTGTCAATCTCTTCTATGCCTATTGAAATATCCTCGGTCCATTGCCTCTTCATAATTGCACCTCGTAAAAAAACTGTTTAATGTTAAAAGTTGGATGTTTAAAGCTTAAGCTTTTCAACCTTCAACTGCCGTATTGCCCTATTAAGGGTAGAGTTCAGAGCTTACAGTTTAGAACTCATTTTACACATCAATTATAATCTTTGTCTCATAATAGCCTTTATTTTTCTTTAACGCGAGGCTGTTATAAGTCACGCTTTTTAATTCCTCGATTATATAGTCCCCTGTCTTTTTATCAGGGTTTATATGCATGACAGCAGACAGCGTCATGTTTTTCAATGAAAAATTTTTTACAATTGCCGATTTTACGTATTTTTTCTTCACAAAAATATTGTAAAGTATTTCATTTAAAAAGTCATGCAGCAGTTCTTCGGCAGAATCGCCTTTGAACCGGACATTGCGCCGGATTTCATGCCCACTGCTTTTTTGCAGGCACAACCCTATTATCGCGCGGACCGCAAGATTAAAAACGCCCCGCAGGCTCTTTGCCCTGATTTCAACTCCTATGTCAGCTGTGTGGTTGAGTATTTTAATATTTCTCATCAGTGGACTGCAATTTTGGCAAGCTTGTGCAGGCTGTTCCCTGTGGTTTTGTTTTTAAGTTCTATAACTGCGATGTATATTCCATGGCTGGCTTTTGCGCCTTTGGCAGTTGTCATATCCCATTCAGCGCTGTTTGCCCCTTCAGGGTATAACGTCTTTATCAATTCCCCTTTGATATTATATATTTTTACCCTTTCCCAGTCTGCTGCTGCTCCTATAAAAAACCCCGTACTGGCCTTGCTGTAACGCACCTGCACCACGGCTCCAGCTAATGGATCTTCCGCTACAACCGCAATATCCTTTATCACGAAATACTGGTTGTTGGTTGTAACTTTTACCCTGTATGTGCCCGGAAATACCATGTTGCCATTGTCGTCCCTACCGTTCCATCCTCCTATTATATTTCCGTTCATGTCAATAATGTCCAGTATGCTGGTGCCGTCCGCAATGAATGGCGTTTTAGAGAAGCTGAAATTATGGACAATGTCCGTATCTTTTGTTGACGCTAATGTCCTGACTACCTGGCCTGTGCTGTCATAAATAACTATCTGAACAGTATAATTGCCCTGAACAGGCGTTAGTGTCATTATGAAAGTTTGAGTTAATGTCGGTGTTGCTTTAAATGTGGATGTCATTATCGGGGTTGAAGTTTCAGTACTTGTATTTACAGGCGACTCTGTGTTTGTAATTGTCCGCGTGACCGTATAAGAAAAAACCGCTGTAGATGTAATTGTGGAAGACGGCGAAGAAAACCTGGTAGGAGTCCAAGTATATGCAATAGTGCTTGTCTCTGTCAATGTTGCCGTGCCTGTAATAGTAATTGTCACGCTGCCGGTGCATGCGCATGTGTCCGTTAATGTCGGCGTGCGTGTTGGCGTATTTGTCATTGTATCTGACGCAGTACTTGTTACAGTAGGCGAAGGCGTTGCTGTCGAAGTGTCTGTCCATGTCGCAATTGAAGTTTCAGTAAACGTATTTTCAGGAGACTCTGTGCTCGTTCCTGTCAATGTTGCCGTGCTGGTTGACGTAATTGTCACGCTGCCGGTGCATGCGCATGTGTTCGTTAATGTCGGCGTGCGTGTTGGCGTATTTGTCATTGTATCTGACGCAGTACTTGTTACAGTAAGCGAAGGCGTTGCTGTCGAAGTGACTGTCCATGTCGCAATTGAAGTTTCAGTAACTGTATTTTCAGGCGACTCTGTGCTTGTTCCTGTCAATATTGCAGTGCTGGTTGACGTAATTGTCACGCTGTAGGTACATGCGCATGTGTTCGTTAATGTCGGCGTGTGTGTTGGTGTATTTGTCATTGTATCGGTCACTGAGCCAGTCATAGTGAGCGAAGGCATAGCTGAAGCTGTAACAGTAAGCGTAGTCGAAGTTGTAGAAGTGGCTGTCGGCGTATCCGAAGGAGTCACAGTAACCGATGGCGAAGGAGACTCCGCCGGGCTCCATGTGTAAGTTGGCGTATTTGTTAGGCTGAATACCGGCGTATTTGTCGGCGTCGAAGCAGCCTGCAGTTCCATCTCCATCATTACACATCCTGACGAAATTCTGTTTGAATAGTATGTAACATTATATGGCCCGGCTGCCGTGCAGGTTATGTCATGGCCCGCTCCCCGGATGTAACTGGCTGTATTTTGGATATTCCAGCGTTCGTTTGTTATGCTGGAAAATGTCATTGCCGCGTTATATCTTTCCGCGAATATCCCCGAAATAATGCTTCCTGCCTGAGTGGTGGACACTGTAGTAGTCAAAGCCCTTGATGTCGTGCCTGCGTTGTTACTCACGCCGTTTGCCCCTATTGAGCTCACCCCGTCATATTCTATTACGCCGGCCGCAGAGTAGGCGACGGCGTTCACGGTAACAGTTATGTTGTTTGGCCCTGCCGCAGGGTTTTGCAAATACCATATTTCGCCCTCAATAGGATAAGCGACGATTGAATTTGCCGTGCCTGTCACATAAGTAAAATTCTGCCCAGCGTACTGGACGCTGGTTATTTTGACATAGCCTTTAAAAGCCGCGCTGAATATCAGTATCTTATTGGAATTCGCGCTTGTGTTGTATGTAAAACTGAAGCTTGCAGCATGCGCTGTTGTGTCGGCCATACCGTAATAATTTATGCCGCATAAAGATACCGAAGAAAAAAATACGGTAAAAGCAAAAACAAAGGCAATAAACAAAATATAATTGAATCTCCTGTTTTTATATAAAATTGCATTTTCTGTTTTTCTGTTGTTTATTTCGCAATGCATTATTATATTCCTTCATGCGTGTGGCAGAAAATTTTTGCAAAAATATTCCAATATAAAATTTACAATTATATATAAATTATATCCCGAATTTGTTTTTTTATCCACAAAATATATTTTTAGGATTCCCCTTTTTGTTGACTCGCTGCCAAAACCTTAATTAATAGGTTATCTTTACCCAAAATGCTTGTGTTATTTTGGCTTTAAAATTTTGCTAAAGAGTTCTTTGATACCGCGCAGGCAAATGCCTTTTCCTGAATATTCCTTTATTTTTTTGCAAAGTTCAATATGCTGTGGCGTATAAACCCTGGTCCGTCCTACTCGCAAAGGTTTGACAAGGTTTTTCCTTTCCCAGTTCCTTAATGTCTGCTGGTGCACGTTAAGCAACTTTGCCACATCATTTATTGTGAATAACGCCCGGCTGTCTTTATCTTCAGGCGTATTTTCTTCCAAAACTATAGCTGTTTTAATTTTATCCATGTCCTTTTCTCCTGAACGAAAGTTTATTTTATAAACCGAAGGGTGAAGCAAAATATTACTTTTGCTTGCACCCGGTCAAGTCCCCAGCTGGGGACAGGCGGTTTCTTATGTCAAATTTACCGATGAACCGCGATTTTGGCGAGTTTATGCACGCTGTTCCCTGTCGTATCATTTCTAAGCTCTATAATCGCGATGTATATGCCGTTGCTCGCCCTCGCGCCGCTGGCCGTTGTCATATCCCAAACAGAGCTGTTTGCCCCTGCCGGGTATAATGTCTTTATCAGCTCCGCGTCTATATTATATATTTTTACCCTTTCCCACTCTGCGTTTATTCCGGCATCTATAAAAAATTCAATGCCGCCATTAAAGTAATACACCTTCACTTTGGCATTCGCTAAGGAATCTTCCGTGACAACTGCAATATCCTTTATTACAAAATATTCATTATTTGTTGTTACTTTTACCCTGTATGTGCCCGGATATACCATGTTGCCGTTGTTATCCCTTCCATTCCACTCTCCTATGATATTTCCGTTCATGTCAATAATGTTAAGTACGCTGCTGCCGTCTGCAATGAAAGGCGATTCAGAGAAAGTGAAATTATGGACAATATCCGTGTCTTTTGTTGACGGCAATGTCCTGACTACCTGGCCTGTGCTGTCATAAATAACTATCTGAACAATATCATTGCCCTGAAGAGGTGTGGGAGTCATTGTAAAAGTCTGCGTTATTGTATAAGTCTGGGTTATTGTCGGTGTCGCTGTAGATGTGCCTGTCCATGAAGCAGTTGAAGTTTCAGTCCGGGTATTCACAGGCGACGCGGTGTTTGTCCATGTATAAGTTGGCGTGTTTGTCCCTGTCCATGTTGCTGTACCTGTCATTGTAAATGTGTTTGTTGGCGTTCCTGTAGAAGTCTCCGTAAAAGTATCCGTAGCCGAATCCGTAGGACTCGCCGTGAATGTAATAGAAGGCGAGGGCGAAGGAGACTCTGTTCCTGTGTCCGTCATTGTCAGCGTGTATGTCGGCGTTTCGGTTGATGTTGGCGAATCTGTTGAAGTTGGCGATATTGACGGAGTATCCGTCACTGATGACCCAGGAGGCACCGGAGTATCTGTAATAGTTATGGTCGGCGTATTTGTCGGGGTTTCACTTGTTGTCAGTGTATCAGTCGGCGTCCATGTCCCTGTTACCGTATATGTCGGAGTTTCGCTTACTGTCAATGTGTCGGTCTGAGTATATGTCAGCGTTTCACTGTTTGTTTCCGTTTCAGTTTGTGTCTCGGTCGGTGTCGCTGTATATGTAGGTGTTTCGCTTGTTGTCAGTGTATCTGTCGTTGTATTCGTTGGTGTCTCACTTACTGTTGCTGTATATGTAGGGGTTTCACTGTTTGTCAACGTGTCTGTTGGCGTTTCAGTTGACGTTGGTGAATCTGTTGAAGTCGGCGATATTGACGGAGTATCCGTAACTGACGATCCGGGAGGCACCGGAGTATCTGTAATTGTTATAGTCGGCGTATTCGTCGGGGTTTCACTTGTTGTCAGCGTATCAGTCGGCGTCCATGTCCCTGTTACCGTATATGTCGGAGTTTCGCTTGCTGTCAATGTGTCGGTCTGAGTATATGTCGGCGTTTCACTGTTTGTTTCCGTTTCAGTTGGTGTATTGGTCAATGTCTCTGTATATGTAGGTGTTTCACTTGCTGTCAATGTATCAGTCTGCGTACATGATTCTGTTATAGTCCACGTCGGCGTATTTGTCGGACTCAATGTAGGTGTATTTGTACCTGTCCATGTTGGTGTATTTGTCGGTGTGCTAGTAGGCGTATTTGTGCCTGTCCACATTGGCGTATTCGTACCTGTCCATGTCGGTGTATTTGTTGGCGTGTTTGTAGGTGTCCCAGTTGGAGAATCCGTCGGCGTGCTGGTTGGCGTATCCGTACCGGTCCACGTTGGTGTATTCGTTGGACTCCATGTTGGTGTTTCGCTATTTGTTAAAGTATCTGTTGGTGTATTTGTTTCAGTCCATGTTGGCGTATTTGTCGGTGTGCTGGTTGGTGTATTTGTACCTGTCCATGTTGGTGTATTTGTCGGTGTGCTAGTAGGCGTATTTGTGCCTGTCCACGTTGGTGTATTCGTACCTGTCCACGTTGGTGTATTTGTTGACGTGTTTGTAGGTGTCCCAGTTGGAGAATCCGTCGGCGTGCTGGTTGGCGTATCCGTACCGGTCCACGTTGGTGTATTCGTTGGACTCCATGTTGGTGTTTCGCTATTTGTTAAAGTATCTGTTGGTGTATTTGTTTCAGTCCATGTTGGCGTATTTGTCGGTGTGCTGGTTGGTGTATTTGTACCTGTCCATGTTGGTGTATTTGTCGGTGTGCTAGTAGGCGTATTTGTGCCTGTCCACGTTGGTGTATTCGTACCTGTCCACGTTGGTGTATTTGTTGACGTGTTTGTAGGTGTCCCAGTTGGAGAATCCGTCGGCGTGCTGGTTGGCGTATCCGTGCCGGTCCACGTTGGTGTATTCGTTGGACTCCATGTTGGTGTTTCGCTATTTGTTAAAGTATCTGTTGGTGTATTTGTTTCAGTCCATGTTGGCGTATTTGTCGGTGTGCCGGTTGGCGTATTTGTACCTGTCCATGTTGGTGTATTTGTCGGTGTGCTAGTAGGCGTATTTGTGCCTGTCCACGTTGGTGTATTCGTACCTGTCCACGTTGGTGTATTCGTTGGACTCCATGTGTACGTTGATGTGCTTGTACCCGTCCACGTTGGTGTATTCGTGCCTGTCCATGTCTGAGTATTTGTCAGTGTGCTAGTAGGCGTATTTGTGCCTGTCCACGTTGGTGTATTCGTATCTGTCCATGTCTGAGTATTTGTCGGTGTCCTAGTTGGTGTATTCGTTAGTGTCCACGTCGGTGTATTTGTACCTGTCCATGTCGGCGTATTTGTTCCCGTCCACGTTGGCGTATTTGTCGGTGTACTGGTAGGTGTATTCGTTGGCGTCCACGTCGGCGTATTTGTACCTGTCCATGTTGGTGTATTTGTAGACGTCCATGTTGGTGTATTCGTACCCGTCCATGTCGACGTATTCGTGAGTGTCCGCGTCGATGTATTAGTTGGAGTCCATGTGTAAGTTGGCGTTCTTGTTCCTGTCCAAGTTGGTGTACTTGTTGGTGTCCAAGTCCCTGTCACTGTATATGTCGAACTTGCCGTGGGTGTGTTTGTCGCTGTCAATGTAATAGTATTTGTCGGCGTCCGTGTAGAAGTCGCGGTAGGTGAAGGAATCTGGCTGACAAAATCAACTGCTGTCGCTACATCCCTGTCCGGCACAGCCATAGAACCCGGTAAAACCGTGCTGTGCGGGGTTATGGTATTTGTTTGTGCCGTATCATTATATATATTTATTGTTGCGTAGCCGTTTGCGTTTGTTGTTCCTGTCACGCTGTTTGAACCAGTGCCGCTCAAACCTGATAAAGTTGAAGCTGTAAACAAGGCATTGCCGGTCGTGTAAATGTTTATTTGCTGGCTGCTTGCCACGCTGTTTCCATATAAATCCACAATCTGTAACTTTATCAAAACCACGCTTCCTATATTATTATAATAAGGTGCTGCCGCTGCGACAATATGGTCTGCTGCTGCCGGGCCCCATGTCAATACTACGCTTATATCCCTGTCGGGCGTGCTGTTCGACCCGGGAAGACTGCTATGCGGCGTAACTGTTACGCTTTCCGCCGAATAATCTATTATTGTTATTGTATCCTGTCCGCTTGAGTTTGTGCTGCCTGCAATAAGGTTTGTTCCTATCCCTGTTGGGCCTGTCATATCAGTCGCAGTGAATGTGGCGTGTCCCGAAGCGGCTATGCTTATCGGATAAACCCCCGGCACTATTACTCCGTCCGCATCTACAACTTTTATATTAAGCTGTATAGAATTGCTTGCCGTAAGCGTGCCGCCTGTGCTGTTAGAGACTACTATATGGTCTGCACCCGGAGCCACAAACTGCACTATTGTGCTTACATCGCTTGAATGGTTGCCCCAGATGCCGGAATTTGGGCTGACTGTAATTGTTTCTATATTATTATCTTTTAGTGTTAAATTTGCGTATCCGCTGGAGTTTGTCGGGCCAAACGCCGTATTTGTTCCTGCACCTGTCCAGCCACCCGGCACTGACGAAAAATATCCTCCGCTGCTTGCGGTTACGGTCACATATTCTGCAAGAGCCACTGTATTGCCGTACGCGTCCACTATCCATATTGTTATCGGCTCTCCAGTGCCTCCTGCGCCTGCCACTGCTATACCGTCTGCTGCTTTTGCCACTGCATGATTTGCATTATTAAAAGTAATATAAGATTTCACATCCCTCGCTGGGCTGCCGGCGAGGCCCTCCGTAGGCGTAACCGTAACAGATTCGGGCGTCGAGTCAGAAACCTGCAAATACGCATAGCCAAGGGCGCTGGTGTTGCCGTATGCCGTATTATTTCCAGCACCTGTTATTGTCCAGCCCGCAGGCACTGAAGTGAAATACGCACTGCCGTTCATCGACACGGTCACTGCCTGGGTATATTCAAGCGAATTTCCGTTTATATCCACTATCTGCGCATTTAATCCCGTCGGGTTTCCTGCAGGCACTGCTGAGTATAAAGGGCTTAATTGCACATGGTCAGGCGGAAATGACACGGTAAAATAAAACACCCTGCTGCTTGAAACTCCGTTTGTTTCATATCCCGTCACGGTTACTGTCCATGTGCCAGCTGTTGTTCCTGTACCAGGTATTGTGTAATTATAGTTGTAAAGTTTCCAGCCTGAAGGATTTGACGGGTCTGTTGTGTTGTATGTCATAGCAGCGTTATTGACCCTGACTGTAGCGACCGGGTCTGTAATTGTAATGAACGCGCTTGCTACATCGTAAGAGCCGAACATATCCGATACTTGTGCTGCGATATTGGCCACATTCCCCGTGGTAAATACCGTCCTGGTATTATTCAGGCTGTCAAAGCTTTGAATCGAGCTGACAGTCACATAAGTTGATACCGGAAGCTGTATGTCCGAATTTTGTACCGGGCTGCTGTTCTGGTACACTCTGAAATAAGGGTCCCGGCTGCGCCTGTATTGCCGAGATTATAAAACATCAGTACTAGCTTGTCTCCCGCTGGTATTGTTATTGAAGAAGAAACTGTAACAGTAAAAGTGACTGCAGTCGGCGCATTGTCTGCATAATTTATATTATTAACTGTTGCCTGGCCTATGAGTGTTGAATTACTTACGCCGTCTGTATAAAATAAAGCCGCCTCTGCGTTCAGTGCAATCCCGCCTGTCGAAAGCACAAGCCGCACAGGTATATTTTGGGTTATCCTGAGCTGGCTGTAAAGCGGCGGGGACAGCTCCCAGCCCTGCGATGTCAGGAACCCGACCTGCGTATAAGTCCCGGTCGCGGCCGTATCTGTAATCGTGGTAAAACTAAAAGGCGATGTTGCCGGCGATTGCTGGGATGCGTGCAGCCAGAGCCATTTCGTGGCTGCCGCAGGGTAAGCAGACAGCGTGTTTTCCTGCGCAGTGGCAGTAAGCCCTGTATTTGTTATTCCTGTGAATGTCAAACCTGTTGTATCAAGCTGGCCGCCTAGCGCCGTGGCAGGGACAAATTTCCTGAGTATAAGCCAGTAGCTGCTGTTATTATTTACCGGGACATCTGGCTTGCCGTTTGAATTGGTGTCATACGCTGCGTTTACATAATTCCATGTACCTGCTCCGGTTGTATCGGCTGCGATTGTAACGCCGCTGGCACCGTCTATCAGGTATGTCGGCCATCCCATGGAGCTTTGCGCAAGGCTTATGTCAAACCTGTCGTTTGCCCCGGACGTATTGCTCACAGTCAGGTTTATATTGCCTGATGCCCCGGCATTCACAACCTGTTGTGTCTGCGGGCTGACGCTTAATCCGCCCACATAAATATGAATAATTTTTGAGTCATTTGCCTGATTTTGGTCTGTAATGCCAAAATCACTTCCGAGATTGGTAGACATTGTTATTGTGTACATGCCCGGCGGCACCGCGCTTATGTTGAAATAATATCCTACATCCGTGCTTTCGGCAGTCGGCACAGTGAGTGTTACATTGGTAAAGGTAGTATTGATTGGAGTAAAGCCTGCAGGGCCTGTTATATTTATGTGTACCGGCAGTCCGCTCCAGTCCCTGAGCCCGTAATCCACGACTGTGCCTGTTATCATTACATACCCTGTTGAATTCTGGAATACCTGCCCCTCGCTTGGGTTTTTTATCTGCATTATGCCTGTGTCATGCAGCTGAGATTTGCCTGTATTTATCTCATTCTGCATATCCTGCTGGGCCTGGCCGTTTAAAGTATTGCCGAACCCCCATACTATCTCGACGACCTGCTGTGCCCCTGGTGCCATGTTTCCAAGGTTATATTGCATGGCAAATGACGCGTCGCCGTTATATGCTGCGTTGTCAATAAGGTTTCCCGCAAGGTTATCCATGTCTGGCCACATGGTGGCATAGTTATTGACTTCATGATGACTGCTGGGTATAAAAGCTGAAAAACCTGCGTAAGATATGCTAGGGTTTTCAGCCGGAACCGGTACTGGTTTGTAACCATAAACCGTGTCGTTGACATTATCATAGTTGCAGTCGTCACCATTCGGGTCGCCGTTAAAATCCATATCAGACCCCTGAAAAAATATTACTCCGTTTGCCGTCCTTGTAGCGTGTGTGTTTGTCAAATAATAAATAGTGGCGTACCATTTCGTATTGCCTCTTATTATGGTTTTTTTTGCACACGTAAAAGATACCCTGTTCCTTGTTACCACAGCCTGCTGAAAATTATCACTTATTACTGATTCGAGCTGGCCCCACGGGGTTGTGTTAATGTCGTAATAAGTAAAATTTACGTTTGTGAATGTGTCAGAGGCATTGACGTGGTCGTCATTGTCGTTGTATGTAAAACAAGGGTTGGGTGCGCCGGCGTTTCCATATTGGTAAGTATATGCGCCGTTAGTAAACCTTAAAGCTAATTTTGCCGCTGCGCCTGTTGCTACATCCCTTCCCACGCCGAAATCCTGGCTTCTGCCCATGTGGTCTTTGTAATAAACCACCCCGCCGTCGGTATTATGTCCGTCTCTCCCATATAAGGATAAATAAGCGCCGACTGCTGTCCGCATGGGATATTTGATCCGGCCACGGCTCCTTGGGTTGGTATTTCAAGCAGCAGGGAGAAATACGGCTGCGGCGGCGAAAGCACTACTGAATAACCTGCTATCGGGTCGTCATAGAAATAAAGCGTATCGCCCCCCATGTAGCATACGCTTTTGTCATAAACCTCGCCGTTTTTATTTTTTGCGCCGTTAGCGATTTCAATGCCGTCATCCCTGATAATTTTCTTTACCATCATGCCCTTTGGTATCTGGACCTGTATCCTGTACCACTGGCCGTCAAGTTTGTTGTTTAGCTCGACCCTTATTAGCTTTTCGTTCAACCTGCTTATATTCAGCGTGGCTTTTTTCAATTCAAAAATGTTTATATTTTTATTCAGCAGTTTTGCCGCGTAAGCTGCCTGTGTTTCGTCAAATCCGTATTCAAAAATATCCTTATACGCACCGCGTTTTTTGAAAAATTTTCTCGGCAACTTTTCAATGCTGCTTATTAAATTATCATTTACATTCCTATCGTTATCCTTATAGATAAAAACATTTTCTACGGGGTCATAGGCAATTATGTTGTTATTTGCGCCTACTGGCCTGACCGCGGCATTATCCGGCAACGCGTATAAAATATTTAAAAATAAAAACAGGAATATCCCCATAAAAGCAATTTGTTTTGTTTTAAAATTGTTCCCGGCTCTTTTCACTGTTATTCCATTTTTTCCTTGCAAGTTTATTCCTTTTAACTTGACATCTTAATTATGCTGTATTTAATTTCATTTATCTGTAACCTGGCTCACATTCCTGGTTTTTGCGCCGTGCCGTTTATTTTGTTTAATAAATTCTATTGTTTTATAAACTTCCCTTGTAACATCCGTGTTAAACTGCGTTTCCATTTCCTGCAACCTTGTAAAGATATGTCCCCTGTCTGAAACAACATATTTTGGTGCCAGGTGATTCAACGCGTAAGCCAGCATATCAAGCCTGCATTGCTCGCATTTGCACACATCGTCTCTTTCCAAAAGCTGCTGGTCTATGTTGTTTCTGGCTATATCTTCCATATAATTTTTAAGCAATAAGTTATGTTTCTTTTTCATTTTTTACCCCCTAAATTTTACTAAGGAGTTCTTTGACTCCCCGCAGCGATATGCCTTTGCCCGAATATTCCTTTATTTTTTTGCAAAGTTTAATGTGTTGCAACGCGTAAACCCTGGTTCGTCCAACACGCATGGGTTTAATAAGATTTTTCTTTTCCCAGTTCCTTAATGTCTGCTGGTGTACGTTGAGCAACTTTGCGACATCGTTGATAGTAAATAAATCGTCATCGCCTTTTCTTTTTGTTGCTTCTTTCTCAACAACTAAAGCTCCCTCGTTTTTTTCCATAAATAACTCCTTAAATCCGTCGATTTTGCCATATACATCTTTGCGAAACCGCAATGGCAATCACTTGACTTAGTGTCCTAATTATAATTGCTTTATAATACTGTTGTCAAGTGATTAAAACAGTTGCATAACTCAGTATGTCTTAAAAGCCTTTATTTTTAAAGGAAAAATACGATACATTGTATTGCATCCTATAGTTGACATACAAGATACTGTAGTTTCGCATTATGAAAACAATCTTAATTTATATGACTTCTTTGGCATTTTATTTGTTTTCTACTCAATATATTACACTTGGCAAGAAAACACTTTACTTTTTAAAAATTTACAATATAATTAAATTATAGAGAAATTAAATTTCTATTTTAATTATGGTACTAAAAGGAGTTCAATGAAAAATAAATTTTTATTTCTTATAATTCCCTTTTTATTACTGAGCATAAATTCATTTTCAAGCGTGACATCCCTTAATGTCCAGCCCGTCGGTAATAATGGCTCCTACCTTGAGGCTCAATCCAATAACAATCCCGTGCTCCATATAGGCATCAATACAGATCCGTCAGGTGGTACCCTTACATCAATATCTGTACAAAACACTTTAAATAGTTGGGGTTACGGATCTGCTGTTTCGCCGACATCCATAAGCATGGTAAAACTATGGTATGCTCCTGTTGATTCTGCAAATTTTAATTCAGCTGCCGCGCAATATGTAACATTCCTTTCCGGTATATATGATTCTTCGACTAATACCTATGATCTCTTTTTCGACAATACTTTCACTTTGCCTGTAGCCAGCGGCTCGGCTATCTGGGTTACTGCGGATATCCCTGCGTCGCCTGTATTCAGCACAATGCAGATGCAGACAAACGGCCTGACATTCACTGCCTCATCTGTTAGTTCGTCAAATGAACCTTCAACACCCCCTGTTTTATTTCTTACGCAGAACATTCCCGCAACAAATCTTTATGTGTCAAGCACCAGCGGCAATATGCAGCCATATGTTTCCACCGGCCAGAACAACATAATAGCCATGGCCCTGCACTTGTACAATAATTCCGGCACGGCATCATCGCCTATTATTTTAGGCGCTCTGACGATAACTGCCCAGACACCGCAGGGTGTCACTATTATTCCTTCATCCATCCTGAGCGATATCAAGATTCAGGACAATGACCTCGGCACAATATACGGCGAGCTTAACGGCTCATACCTTCCTTCAACAGCCGGGCCAATGCAGATTAGCTTAAACGGTATGGAGATTCCGGCTAATACTACTATAACCGCAAATGTGGTAATCACAATGTCCGGCGTAACCACTGCAGCAGGTACGAATTTTTCCATGTCGATTAATGATTCAAGCTATTTTTATGGTTATGACCAATACACATATAATATCGTTGGCGTTTCCTTAATTCCTTCCCCTATTCTTTCAACGTCCGCCACAATACAAAAAGAAGCCCAAATGGTATACGCTGCCTGTGATAGTGTAATCCCCGCGACTATAAACAAAGGCCAGACAGGTATAGGCCTTATTAAAATATGTTTAAGTAACCCCGGTGATTCTCTCACATCCTCTGTACAGATTTACAATTTAAAACTTTACATCGAAGACAGTAATAATAACCCTGTTGTTCCTGGCTCATTATTTTCAAAAATATCCGTAACCGACGCTGCAGGGGGCACTGTGTACGGTTTTAAAACATCGGCAGCCATCGAGCAAACAGGCAATATAATAAATATGCCTTTACCCGGCATGGTAATTGTGCCCGCGGCTTCGTCTGTAACAATAGCTGTAAGCGCAGACATATTGACATTCACGGCAATAAATAATTTTAAAATAGGCATTCAGGGAAATAATGATATCTCCGCCAGGGATAATAATTTCCTGTCTTACCCTGTGGCTGTATCTTTAACCCCCTCGCCTTTTTATTCGTCGCTTGCGATTATTTCAAGCTCTTTTACTGTATCACACACCGCCTATATGCCTAAAAATTTGTATTCAGCCGAAACCAGCGTGCATGCGCTTGATTTTTTCCTTTCGCCGCCGCTTATTTACGGCACCGGCAACGGGAATATTCTTGTAAGCTCTATGACATTAACCGCCCTTGATTCGTCAGGCAATCCAAAAAACGCGTCTGATTATATTTCACGTATAGAGATGCATTCCGCATCACAGACGTTTAATGTATTATCAATCCCCGCATCACCCTACATATATGTGGCTTTTCCATCGCCCGTAACAATATTATCATCGGGTTACACCCTGTCTTATTATATTGATATCAATAACGGTACTGCCGCTTCTAATTTGCAGCTTTCCCTTGTATCCGCTTCGGATATAGCAGCATACCAGGATAATGAACCTTCGAGGCAAATTGTTATAGCTGCTGCCGCAGGCGATTCTTTTTCGATGTCATCCGGTGTCGGCTATATAGAGGGCAATACTTCCTCACTTTCTTTCGCGAATTACCCCAACCCTTTCAGGTCCGGCTCCCTGACGCATTTTACATATTACATATCCAATGACACGAAAGTCACATTGAAAATTTTTGATATAGCCGGAAATTTTATAGCTACAATCCTTGATAATTCATTAAAATCCGCCGGCTCGCGCAATGAAGACACCTGGGACGGCAGGGATGGAAAAGGCCACGAGGTTCTGGCTGGAACTTATATCGCGCAAATACAGGTCAATATTAACGGCAAAAAAAATACGTCATTAAGAAAAATTACTTTAATAAAGTGAGATGAAAAATGGCTGATATTCTTTTTAAAGGAACAAAAGTAAAAGCACTGTTTTTTATATTACTTATACTTATCCCTTTGGCAGGCGTGCGTGCAAATAATCTTTCATTTTTAAATGATATAAATATTCGTAATTCCGGCGCGTCCGGCTCGCTCGCGCCATTTTCATCCGATGCTTCTTGTGCTTTTGTAAACCCTGCATGCCTTGCTTTTACTCAGGAGCAGGAAATACGCCTGCTTTATTATAACCTGTTTGCAGGCAGTTCGATAAGTTCCGTATCTTATGCATATCCCTTACTTAACGCAGGGTCCGTTTCCATATCGGGCGTATTCCAGAATACCCCTTCCATTGAGGAAAGAAACGCCTTTAATGAAATAACAGGCAGTTTTTCAGATTCTTATAAGGCCGTTTATTTGTCTTATGGTATCTCGCTTAATTCTTTTTTAAGCGCCGGTGCGAATATTAAATATATAAACCACGATTTTTATAATTCGGGTTACTCTGCGGGCGGTGTTGATGCCGGGCTTGTTTTATCCTTGCCCTATAATTTAATGCTGTCTGCGCTTTCTGAAAATATCGTAAAACCCGAATTTCAGTATTCCTCTACAAGCGGTGATTCGCTGCCCTTATATTTTGATTTCACTCTGGGCGACTCGTTCTCTTTTTTCAGCAGCCTTAATGATTCTTTAAAAGTCGGCATAGGCGTTGTAAAGGAGGAATGGCAGGACATTTATTTCCATTACGGCGCGGAATATTCTATATATAATATTTTCTTCCTGAGGGCCGGGATTTCTTTAAACAGCTTTTCTTTTGGCGCCTGCCTGAATCTTAACGGCGCCGGAATTGATTACGCTTATGTGTCAACTGCCCTCGATTTTGTGCACAGGTTTTCAATCTCCTATTCTTTCGGAGAAAACATCAGGGCAATGGAAGCCGGCCTCAGGACAAAAGAGGAAAAACTAAAATATGAAATGATACAGGAAATCAAACAGAAAAATATAGATGACTTTATGAAACAGGCCGATGACAGTATTAAAACCGGCGACTTCGATTCTGCTAAAGCAACGGTTGAAAAAGCCCTTGTTTGGGACCCCAACAACTCCTGGTTTAAGGATAAGCTCAATGAAATAAATAACCTTGACAAAGAACGGGATATAAAAAGCCTTTCTGACGAAGCCGATGCGCTCATGAATGATAAATTATATATTGACGCCATGGTAAAGTTGAAAAGCCTTTTTGACCTCGACCCGAATAATACATCCGCTAAGGAAAAATACGACTACGCGGAAACGGTTGTCACAAAACTAGGCGAAGAAAACCTTACTGTTGAAGAAAAAAACAAACAGGAAATAAAAACACATTTCGACAGCGGTATATCTTATTATGCGTCGGGAAGTTACGAAAAGGCCGTAGAAGAATGGGACAAGGTAATTGACGCCTCTCCTATGCAAAGGCAGGTTTACAACTTCATCAAAACCGCCGAGGAAAAAGTTCGGAAAAAAGAAGAAGTAAAACAAACCGCCGAGCAGGAAAAAGCGCAAAAAATAAACATGCTCTACAATAAAGCCGTGCTCTTATATACGCAGGGCAATTTTGAGGAATCAATAAATACATGGAAGGAACTGCTTACACTTGACCCTGAAAACAAGGAAGCAAAGGAATACCTTGAAAAGATTAAGGAAGAATATATCAAAGTACAGAAACAAAACCTTCAGTGGTAGCCACTAAATCTTAACCTGCATTTTATTGAATCACAGCTTACCCTTAAAATCCCGCTATCTTTCGAGTATTTCTTTAACCTGCTCAATAAGCTCATAAGGGTCAAACGGTTTTATTATATAATCATCTGCTCCGCATTTCAGGCCTTCTTCAGCGTCGCCTTTTTGCCCTTTGGCAGTCAGCATTACGACTTTTATATTTTTTAGTTTTTCGTCCATTTTTATTTTCTTGCAGGCTTCATAGCCGCTTATTCCGGGCATCATAATGTCGAGAAGTATCAAATCCGGCCTGATATTATCTTTCTGGAGTTTATCCAGGCATTCCTCTCCGCTTAAAGCCTCTATTACTTCATAATTAGCAAGTTCCAGAGCTATTTTAACCACTTTTACTATATTTTCCTCGTCGTCAACTATCATTACTTTTATTTTTTCCGCCATCTTTTATTGCCTCCCGTTATTTTGATATCCATTTTATATAAACACCCGTCGCTACGACAAGCAGTAAAGAAGCGAGTAAAAAGCAGGAAAAGGAAAATAATTTCATATTCATCATGCTTGCCTTGGTAATGTTAATCGCAGCCTTAACTGCTGTTAATTTATCCGCGTTCATCAGGATTTCCTGCGAGGATAATGATGATATTTTTTTGTCCAGCGAAGGCATAAGAACAGCGCTGGCGTAAAAATGTGCCGCAAGGGAAACAAACATGAAAACAGCTGCAACTATAGGCAAAATCCATATTTTTTTCTTTTCATTTATAATTCTGGTAAGCTTAAACAAAACAAGCCCCACCAACGACAGCGCTATGATTATGACAAGAATCCCTGCTTCATAAAGCAAAAAAGTGTAATCCATCATTCTTTTCCCTTGTATTTCATAAGTTTAGTAAGCAAACTGTTGAATTTATAAATCCCAAACAGGCATAAAACCGCGGATATTATGAGCAATATATAGGCAGTTATCTGTATTACATCGCTTGCCTGCGTGCTTTTTATGGTTGCCTTTATTATAAGCAATACGGAATAAAGCAGAATCCCGGAAGGTGCCGTCATCAAAAGGCCGTGGAAAGTCGGCTTGTTAAATACCACATTATACCTTTTCGCAATAAATCCGAATATTAAGAAGCCTACCCAGAATAAAATACCGCCCAGAACTCCGGCCGTGTAAATATAAGCCTGCATTACCTGCTCATTCATAGCTTTTATTCTCCTTGTAAGATGAATTTACTTTGTATTTGCCCATATTTCTTCTATTATTAGCTTTGCTTTTTCCTTGCCTATAATTTCTTCAAAAGATTTTTCGATATTATTTAAAAGCCCTAAAAAATCTTTCATCCCCATCTTTGTCCTGTCTATATTCAGTTTTGTCATTTCAGTGTCCACTATTGCCGCGCCCAGGTTGCCCATGCGGCTTTTTGCTATTTTCGTTATCTCCGGCACTTTAAAACGGGTCCTTCTCAGCAATCCGGCTGATATCAAGCCGTAAATTATTGTTTCTGCTTTTGATTTTTCCATTTTTAAATTTTTTATTACAGTTGCGATGCTGTTGTCACCGTTAAAATTTATCAAAAAATTCCATTCTTCGTTTAGAAATGTTATTGTGAGTTTTTTATTTTCAGGCAGCCTTGATATTTTTAAAATTTCATTTTCCGGCAGCAGGTAATCCTTGATGTCAATCTGATTTTTTTCGCGGATAACCCTCGCGCTTTCAAGAATAATATCCTCCACGCAAAACCCGAGGCTTTTTTTTACCGGTACGCTTTTTTCCTGAAAATAAAAAGAACCCTCGTCTATAACCGTCAGAAGATTTATTGCCGCTTTTCTTTTATCCGAGTCAATATTGGTATTTGCATCGACAATTTCGCCGTCTAATATTGCTATATCCCCTCTTATTTCAGTCCCCTCCACTTTTAATATACCGGTCTTTTTATAATTGCATAACAGCCTTAGCATGCCTGCAACACTTATATTGCTTATAGTTGCCTTCACCATTACCTCCGAAATTATTACTAATTTGTCTTTTTAAATGTATATACTAGATTAACATTTAATATCGGGTTTGTCAAAGGCTAATGGCAATCTGAAGAATGTTGACATTATTTTCAATACAAACTATAATTGTTTTGCCTAACTGAAAACAAGTAAGAATAAAAAATGACGGAAACCTGGCAGGAGGCTGGCATGCAGTGGTTCCCGGTTTTAGTTATTATACACTATACTGTATTTTTGAGTGAAATTTTCCTAATCATTTCAATATTATATTTAAACCGAGCAAGTGTTCTTAATCGCGTTGCAGTATTCCTGATCGCCTGTTTTGCTTTATGGTCTTTAGGTGAGGTATTTTTATCCAATCCAAACACTCCTCAGAAAGTAGCCGAATGGGTTAGCAAAATTTATTCAATAGGATGGCTGTTTTTTTCTTCCTTTTCAATACTTTTTGCTCTGCTATTTATTGGCAAAACTGCAATATTAAATTCAAAAATATTTTCTATAGTAATACTTTTTTTTCCAATCTTTTTTTATGTGGTATTCTGGACTGGTAATTTGCAATATCCGCTTGAAAAAAACTCATTTGGCTGGGCAGTAAAGTGGAAATATAATATTTTTACATTTTCTTTTTATTTTTACTATATATTATCTATCATAACATGCATTTGGCTTTATCTGGATAACGCAATAAAATCTGCTAATCCCATCAGAAAAAGGCTTTCTTTTATAATGGTCTTTACAATGTCTGCCTCCCTTTTATGTGGAACATATATGCAGATAATCCTTTCAAAAACAGATAATTTTTCACTAATGATTGCTTCTATCACCGACATTTCTGTAGTTTTCTGGATATTTGGGCTTTTCTACTCGATATCAAGGTACCGTTTTATGTCGCTGACTCCCGCAACTACAACTGAAAATATAATCGATAATATGAGTGAAGCACTTATTATACTTGATGAGTTTTTTGTCGTTACTTTTTTCAACAATGCTGCGCTTAAGTTGCTGGGATGCGTTGAAAACGACCTTAAAAACAAACCGTTTGTAGCGCTTTTTGCCGATTCCAGCATTTCAAATTATTGGCTAAAAACAAACATCACGAAACACGTGCTAAAAGGCTACGAAACATTCTTGTCAAAAAAAGATGACAGTAAAATACCTGTCCTGCTTTCTTCCTCAGTTATATTCGAACAAGACGATATAGTTGGTGTAATCTGCATAGTGAGCGATATGACCCTGCAGAAACAAGCCGAAAAAGAATTAAAAAAAAGTTTTGACAGGCTGATTGAGCTGGACAGGATGAAAGAAAGTTTCCTGTCAATGGTTTCCCATGAATTAAGGACGCCTTTGACGTCAATCAAAGGTTTTCTTTCGTTCTTGCTCAGCGGCGTCGCCGGACAGATTACGCCCAGGCAAAAAGAATTTTTGGAAATAATGGACAGTAATTCCGACAGATTGTTGACAATGACAGGAAAACTTCTTGATGTTTCAAAAATGACTTCCGGAAGTTTTTCCATTCAAAAAGCAGATTACGATATCATCAAGGTAATGGAATCAAGCGTAAAAGACATATCTTCGATTATCGAAAAGAAAAAGATTACCTTACTTACAGAAACGCCCATTAAAAACCCGACCATGAAAATTGACGAATACCGGATTTCCCAGGCAATAATAAATCTTTTAAACAACGCCATTAAGTTTTCCAGTGAAGGAACGAAAATAGTAATCCGGATGGACGAATATTCAGAGGAAAAAATCAAACTTCCTGCCGAGACAAAAGCTTGTTTGCCGGCCGGCAGGAAATATGTGGTTATATCCGTAGCTGACGAAGGTGTAGGCTTAACGCCGGAGCAAAAGCAAAAAGTTTTCGGAAGGTTTTACCAGGCAGAAGATATAAACATAAGATCCACTCAGGGATCCGGCCTGGGACTTTATATAACAAAAAATATCGTGGAACTTCATGAAGGATTTATATGGGTTGAATCAGAAGGGGTTAAAAAAGGCACAACTTTTTATATCCTGTTACCTGTGGCGTGAATAATTTTTTTTATTGTTTCAGCTATGCATTATTGTTTCCAGTAATCAAATATTAGTATTCCCGTCAACAGACCTTATGAATTTTCATTTCGGATAAATTTATGTTTCTTAATCTTAATCTGCTGGCAATCTCCCGGTAATTAACCAATTCGAATTCGAAAGATTTTCTGTAATATTAATTGCTTTTATGCTGGTTTAGCATTTTTATGGCTTCCTGCGCTTTACTGTATCCAAGTTTGACAGCCATATTCAAATCCTCCAGGGCTCCGCTTTTATAGCCGAGCATTGCTTTTATTATCCCTCGGTTATTATAAGCTTCTGCGTATTTTGGGTTTAATTCGATTGCTTTGCCGTAATCATTAATCGCATCGGCGTTGCGGCCAAGCCTGCCTTCGGCAATTGCCAGATTGCAGTAAGCCTCCGCGTATACCGGATTAAACTCAATAGCCTTGTTGAAATCATTAATCGCGCCCGAGAAATCCCCGCGATTGCTTTTAGCTATTCCCCTGTTGCAGTATGCTTCGGAAAATTTCGGATTCAGTTTTATGGCCATATTATAATCCTCTATTTGCGCGTTATAATTGCCCATATTGCCTTCGGCAACTCCCCTGTTGCAGTATGCTTGGGAAAATTTTGGTTCCAATTTTATGGCCTTGTTGTAATCCTCAATTTCTTCGGTAAATTTATCCATGCTACCTTCGGCAAAACCCCGGTTGTAATAAATTTTTGCATCTTTAGGATTAAACTCGATCGCTAAATTATAATCATCTATTGCGTCGGCATAATTGCCTATGCCGGAACTTGCTATCCCCCCGGTTGGAATAAGCCTCGCCATAATCCGGTTTCAATGCAATAGCCTTGTCATAATCCTTAATCGCATCTGTATAATTACCAAGTCTTCTCTTGGTATTGCCGCGGCTATAATATGCCTCTGCAAATTCCGGGTTCAGCGCAATGGCTTTGCTGTAGTCCTTAATAGCATCTTTAATACGGCCAAGGTCGTTCTCGGCAGCCCCGCGCATATAATAGGCCTCGGCATATTGCGGGTTTAGTTCAATGGCCTGGTCGTAATCTTCTATGGCATCGGCTTGACCGCCTAATTGGGCCTTTGAAATCCCGCTTTTCAAATATTCTTCCGCTGACGTCGGATAAAGATTAAAAACAATGCCTGTACATAACACAAAAAAAATGAATTTTTTCATTTGACCCTCATTTTTTAACTATCTGTATGAACCAACCTACTGAATCTTCAGTAAAAACTTTATTGCCCTTTCATATTCTTCAATATCAATATCAGTATTCCTGCATGGACCTTCTGGCCTGCTATTGGGTATGGCGATTATTGTTATGCCATGCGGCGAGTCTGTCATGCCTGAAATAAGGTCACGCTCGCAGGCAACGCCTATTATCGCGTCAGGCATGAATTTTTTTACCGTTTGCCTTGCCGACGATCCGCCCGTGGCGGTAAATATTGTGCAATTGTATTTACCGGCCAGTTCAAGAGTCTTTTCCCTTGTTTCTTTTTTAAGGCATCTCGGCAGCAGTACCAGGAGTTTTTCGCTTTTAAATTTTGCCTTTGTAGCATAAATAAGTGCGTTATTGACTTTAATAAATGAATTCCCTATTCTGTCTTTGGATATTTTGAATAAATTGGCTATCGTATACAGAAGCGGCATCATACGTTCAACATGCAATCCACTTTTACCGAATAATATAATAAAATTCCTGCCCGTTTCCACCGTAATAACAAGAAGTATCGACCATAGATATAAAAATGCGAGCAAAATTATTACTGTCCATTTTAGTATTAAATCTGCATAAAAGTTCATGGCGTATATTCTGGGCGAGACAAGATAATACAAGAAAAATATAATTGCAGTTAAAACCAGTAAAGTCAAAGCGTAGAACCATATAAAAAGCCCTTTGCCCTCTTCTATCTGTTTTTCGTAGTTTGAAAGGTCTCCAACCCATCCTGCCCATTCATCGCCAAGATTACGGTCGGTTGTAGGCAGGTTGTTTTTATCATTTTCCTCTTCCATTATTCACCTTGTTTTGTGTCCGGTTTATAAATGCGTACTCCTGCGGCTTCATTTAATCATTACCAGCTGCAACATTCTCCCGGTTATTTTACCATCCCTGCGAAAGGAAAAAAACAATTTTTTTGAGTCATATACGCATATCCTGTTTGCATATATATTTCTTCTTTTTAATCCTGCGCTTAAAAGCAGATTTATGTTTGCTTTCCAGAGGTCAAGATATATACGGTTTTTTTTGATTATAAAAGCAGCCTTGAATGCCTTGTCCTTTGCCATTTTTCCATAAAGCTCTTTGCCTATTTCATAATGACACGGGCCTATTGCCGGCGATATGCAGGCAATTATATCCTGTGGTTTCGTTATATATTTATTTTTTAGTTTGTTAACAACAAGCATAACAATTTTTTTATAAGTACCGCGCCATCCCGCATGCACGGCTGCTACAACTTTTTTGACAGGGTCCACAAGGATTATTCCTGCGCAATCCGCGACTTTAACTCCCACTGCCAGTTTCCTTTCCTTTGTTATCAACGCGTCTGCTTTTGTTTTTATTATTTTTACTTTGTTTTTTTTTGTTACTTCAACTATTTTTTCTTCCGTGAACCTGCACCGGGGCGTAAAGCTCTTCTATATTCAGGGCTTTTTTAATCCGCTCAAGATTTTTTTTTATATTTTCAGAATTATCGTTTGTGTTGAATCCTGTATTTAAACTGCTGTAATTTCCCCTGCTCACGCCGCCCAATCTGGTAGTCATCGCCTCCAGAAATATTTCCGTACCGTTGATTCTCTTATTTTGGAAAAAAACTAAATTATTTTTTTTATTTATCTTGTAATCTTTGTTCATTTTTCTTCTGCCTGTTTTCCACGTTTTTTCTATTCTTTGCTCTGCATTTCCGCAGTCTTTCCTATATATTCCATGATTCCATTGGCTATTGTCTGGGCAACTGTGTCCCTGTAAACACTGCTTTGCATCTGCTGTGCTTCCCTGTAATTGGATATGAATCCTATTTCCACAAGTACAGATGGCATATTAGTGTTTGCCAGCACGTAAAAAGGAGCCCGCTCTGTGGGCACCCACTTAAGCTTGAATTTCCTGACAAGGTTACGCTGTATATACCCGGCTGCTTCTATGCTTAAATATTCAAATGCGCTTTTACGCAGGTCATTCAACAGGAATTCAAAAAAACTCACATTTTTATTTTCGGCTTTTGCTGCTTCAGCAGCTTCCTGGGATGAGGCGGTCCTGCTATATATATAAGTTCTCAACCCCTGGACTTCCCTGTTATAGGAGGAGTTGCAATGAATGCTGAGAAACAAATCCGCACTTTTCATATTGGCGTAAACTGCCCTGTCCTTTAATGATATAAAATTATCGCTGTCCCTCGTTATAAGTACACCTACCGGATACTGCCTTAGATATGCCATCACGCGCGACGCTACATCCAGCGTAATGTCTTTTTCGTTAATACCGTTGGCTTGGGCTCCGGGATCCTTGCCGCCGTGTCCCGGGTCAATCACTATTATCTTCCTGTGACCGGTTTTCACAGGTTGCTCCCTCATTACTTTTATTATTTCCTTTTTTGTCAATACAGGAGCTGCCTGTTTTAATTCATTTATCTGTGCTTGGCCTGCTTGTTCTTCATTTGTCTGCTCTTCAACTTTTTTTTCAACTGCAACTACAGAATTTTTCTTTTTGGTTTTAACCCCCTGTTTCTCCTTTACAGTTTCAATTTTCTGTTGTTCCTTTACGGCTTCAACTTCCGGCTTTTCCTCAGGTTCCTCCATTATATTTGAAATCATTGTAAAAGCATAATCGCTTATAAAAACATCCGAGTTAGAAACAAATGGTGCGCTGTCGATTCTTATCAGCCTGTTTTTATATACAATATAAGGATAATTGAAAAAAAGCCTGATATTCTTATTCCCGGCCTTTATTAGCACGGAATTGTATTCCCACTGAAAGGAAATATCTGCTTTTTTTTCACTTGCAAGGTATTTGACGTTGACAATATCACTGGCAGATACACTGACTGATAGAATAAAAAAACAAAATACTACTGTCAATAATTTCATAAGGGGGTTAAACCCTGCGGTTTTCAAGCAAATCGCTCCTTCAAATAGAAATGTCTATTTGTTTAGTCACTCATACTTTGTATAGATATTAAAATTTGCCTTTTAATTTAACTGAGCCGGCGGCTGCTGGGATTTCATCCTCTTTAACTGCGCAGGTGGCTCTTGTGAATTTATTCTCTCCCATGCCGGCATATCAATCATCTCGTTTGAATAATTATCCTCCATTAGCTTATTTATTGTGGTTAAAAGTTTGACTTCTTTTGTTTTTTTCTCTTCCTTTTCGCGGTAATAGTCTGCTCCTGACCTTATTCCTGCTATCAGTATTGTTACTTCTATTTCGTCACCCATTGATGGGTCATTTGCCCATCCGAATTTTACCCACGGTTTCTCGCCGTCTTGTCCTACGTCATGCTGCGCCTTGATATTTTCTATTTCCTTTATCTCGTTTAAAGTTATGTTTCCCATGTAATTCGCGAGTATTATCTTGGCACCCGTCAGTTTTATATCATCCAGGAAAGGATTTTTTATGGCATTCTCATATGCTCTCTTTGCCCTGTCAACACCGCCTGCCCTGCCTATGCCTATGAACGCGTTACCGCCTTCTTTCAGCGCTGTTCTCACATCCTCAAAATCAATGTTCTGTTCACCTGTAAGCGTAATCATTTTAACAATACCGTTTATGATGTTTATCAGAGCTTTGTTTACTTCGGCATACGCTTCGGGCATTGATTTGTTCTTATCGAAAATTTTAAACAAATTTTCGTTTGAGATCGTAATTACCGTGTCTGCCTTTTCCTTCAAACTAGCCATTGATTCTTCCACTATGCTAGCTTTCGTTTCGTTAAGCTCCACGCTAAATGGCGTAATGACTACAGCTACAGTGAGTATGCCGGCGCTTCTTGCCAGCTCGGCAATTACCGGCGATGCGCCTGAGCCCGTTCCTCCGCCCAGCCCGGCTACAATAAATAGCAAGTCAGTGCCTGTGAGTTTGTTATCAATCAGGCTTCTATCCTCTTCTGCAGATTTCCTCCCTATTTCCGGTTTATTCCCGCTTCCCCTGCCCCTGGTAATCTGCCTTCCTATCTGGATTTTCTCATGCGCGTTTATCTTGCCCAGTGACTGCAGGTCTGTATTCACGCCAATAAGCTCCGCATCGTTGATGCCTGTGCCGTACATGGCGTTAATTATGTTGCAGCCGCATCCTCCCACACCTATCACCTTTATAATTGCACCCACATACTGTTCCAATTCCTTTGTTTCTACGATCTCAAACTGTTTGTCGATAATCGACATAAAACACCTCCTCCTTAGAAAAATTCGCTGATCAGTTTTTTAATGAATAAAATTATCCTGTCGATAAGGCTTTTTGAACCCAGAAAACGGTTGTTCATTCCCTGCTCGTGGATGTAGTAATCAATAAGCCCTATAGCTGTCGCGTACTCGGGTGTGCTTATTATATCGTAAAGCCCTACTATCTTTTCTTTCATAGGCACGCCGATCCGGCCTCTTACGTTCATTTGTTCTTTTATCAACCTTTCCATGCCATGTAAAAGTGCGCTGCCGCCTGTAACCACAACCCCGCTTCCGTACATGGTCTTGTCTATTCCTTCCTTTTTTAGCTCTTCCTTTACGAATTCTATCATTTCCTCTGCTCTTGGCTTGATATACTGCACCAGTTCCCTCCTGTGGATTGTAGCCTTTTTATCGCTGGTCATATCAGGCACCTCAATTAATTCCGCATCTCCTGCATCTTCGCTGTAAAGCAACCCGTGTTTCCTCTTGATTTCCTCAGCTGCGCTTTTGGAAGTCTGCAAACCCTGCACTATGTCGTTCGTAAGGTGCGAACCCCCCACTGGTATTACTTTGGTGAACCTGAAAGCGTCCCTGTTATAAAGCGCCATGTCTATTGTTCCGCCCCCTATGTCGAGCATGAGAACCCCAATATCCTTCTCGTCCTGGTAAAGCACTGCCTGGGCCGACGCGAGAGGCTGCAGTATAATGTCCTCCAGCCTGTAGCCTGCCCTTTGAACGCATTTTTTCACGTTGTCTATGGCTGTGGTTGCGGCTGTGATTATATATACATCGACCTCCAACTTCAAACCCGTCATGCCTACAGGATTTTTTATCTCATCCTGAGAGTCAACTATATACTGTACCGGCAGTATATGCAGTATTTCCCTGTCATGGGAAATAGGCACGCTTGTGGAAAGCTCTATAGCTCTTTCCTTGTCTTCTTCATTTATTTCCTTCTGTTTCGAATGCGACAACGATGTGCCTCCGTGACTTTTTATTCCCATTATGTGCCTGCCTGATATCGAAGCTATTACCGACTCTACTTTCAGGTTTGCCATTTCTTCTGCTTTTTCTATGGATTTCTTTATCGCGTCCGCCGTTTCGGATATATTAATTATGCTGCCTTTCAGGACTCCGTGGTTTTCCTGCCAGCCAACGCCGATTATATTTATTTCCTCGCCGTTTACTTCTGCAATCACTGTGCATGCCTTTGTAGTGCCTATGTCGAGGGCCGCTATCACGTTTTCCAGTTTTGAATACGCCATTTTGCGCTCACCACCTTTCATTTGATTATTATTTTATCTTTAAAACGTATGTCTACCGTGCTGAATTTCTTATGCAATTTTTTGAATTTCTCCGCAGCCAGAACGTAATTTTCCAGCATTTCATCCGTTATTCTGTCTCCCGCAATTATCTTTTTGCCGTCAATCGTAATTAGGAATATCTTGTCCGGGTTGTTTATGTTTATTTCCGATATGTCCGACAGGTATTTTTTATCGATCTTCAGCGCCTGGCTCATCGCTTTTCTTTTCTGCTCGTTTTTTTCCGTCAGTGCAGCACCGGAAAGCACCGGCAGGTCGGATTTGTCCACGTTATTGTCGACGAACTTTATCATGCCATTGCTGTAAATAATGTAAAAATTATCCTTGATTATGAAATATTTCGGCACGGCAAAAAGCGAAGGCACTGAAATATTTATTCTAAATTCTCTGGTCTGAAAAAAATACTTTATGAGAAGGCCAGTGCAGAAAAGCAGTATGATAACGGTCGTTCCCGTAATAAGTATTCTCCGTATTGTGTACGAAAGATTCCTTAAAGCGACGCTGCCGCCTCCCGTATTCATCCTGCGCACAAAATACCTTCTTTTTTCAATCAATTTCATTGCCTCCTTATGGCGCGTTTCAATAGAATTACTATCATTTCATAAAAACTTATACCTGCCGCTTTTGCGGCTTCCGGTAAAAGACTCACGGGTGTCATTCCCGGTATTGTGTTGATCTCAAGCACATATATCTTTTTGCCCTGCAAAATCACGTCTGTCCTTGACATGTCTTTACACCCTAGTAGTTTGTGAACCTTCATTGCCGTTTCCCCGGATTTTTTTGTGTTCTCCCGGCCTATCCTCGCTGGTATTATATGATTTGATTTTCCCGGGGTATATTTGGCGTCGTAATCGTAAAATTTATTTGACGGTATTATTTCGATTATCGGCAGGACTCTTTCGCCCAAAACCGGTACTGATATCTCAATTCCTTTAATATACTTCTGTACCATTACCACTTTGCTTAATTTCTTTACTTTAGGGAATTTATCCATGGCTTCTTTTAAATTTTTCACTATAAATACTCCAACGGCAGAACCTTCTGCCTCGGGTTTTAAGACAAGCGGGTATTTTATCTTAATTCTTTTTAGTTCTTCCTTGCTTGTAACAACGGCCCATTCAGGTACCGTAATTCCGTTATAACCGAGTATTTCCTGTGTTTTCACTTTGTTCATGGCAAGCGCTGAAGATAGAACTCCTGACCCTGTATATGGGATTTGCAAAAACTCCAATATAGCCTGTATTACTCCGTCCTCGCCATATGTTCCATGTAGCGCTATAAAAGCCGCATCTATTTTCGATTTAATAATTTTATCAATGCTGTGCGAATCAATATCCAAGGCAACGACATTATGGCCGTTATTTTTAAGTTCATTATAAACTCCTTTGCCTGTCATAAGCGAAACTTCCCTTTCACTTGATATTCCGCCCATCAGCACACCTATCTTCAGTTTCTTTAAATCCTTGCTTTTCATAGTTTTCCTTCCTAGTGTTTAAAGTTTAATGTTTTAAAAACTTTAAACCTTAAACATTAAACTTATTTTATTTCACGTATATTATTTCCTCTTCAAGCTTTATTTTTGACTTCCTTTTTACTTCTTTTTTTACTTTTTTTATAAGCTCGCTCACGTCTTCAAACGTTGCGTTATGCGCGTTTATTATAAAATTTGCGTGTTTTTCGGAAACTTTTGCGCCGCCAATGCGTAGCCCTTTTAATCCGGCTTTTTCTATAATTTCACCACTGGAATAATTTTTTCCGTTTTTAAACACTGAGCCGGCGCTCGGGAAATTAAGCGGGTGCTTCTTTTTCCTGTTATCTATTTTTGCCTTTATTTCAGACAACATTTCATATCTGTCCCGTTTTATTAAGCCTTTAAATTCCGCGCCGAGTATTATGTCTTTCGTTACCTGAAAAATGCTGTACCTGTATGCAAAACGGCATTTTTTATTTTCAATTTTCTTTATTTTTCCCATCCTGTCCATTACATATACAAAATCAATTACGTCGGCCATTGACTTTGCCCTTATGCCGGCATTCATATAGATCGCGCCTCCCAGGCTTCCGGGTATTCCGGCAGTAAATTCAAGGCCTGAAAGCTCAAACCTGGCCAGTTGTTCCAGAAGCTGGTGCATTTTTATTCCTGCTCCAGCGTAAACCGTTTCTTCCTTTATATTTACCTTTTCAAAATCCCCTTTCAGCGAGATAAAAATGATATTTATTTTACCGTCGTTGACCAAGAGGTTTGACCACCTGCCGACTACCATAATTTTCTTCTTATATTTTTTTAGCACACGCACTAGGTAAATCAGCTCTGCCATGTCCCTAGCCACCGCATATCCTTCTGCCTTGCCTCCTATTTTGAAAGAAGTCAGATGTTTTACGCTGTAATCCTCGTAGCATTCTATGCCTTTTGCCTTTAATTCCTTGATAAAATTTTTCATTTTACCTTTAAACCTTTTTCTATCTGCTCCCTTATCTGGTTCACCGTACCCGCGCCGAGCAGGAATATGTAATCGCCTTTTTTTGTTATTTTTTTAAGTTTTTCTATTATTTCAGGCCACGTTTTTTCATAATAAACATTTTTATATCCGTTCGCACGCATTCCGTCCCGGATAAGTGCTGACGTCACGCCAGGTATTGCCGCTTCCCTCGCCGGATAAATGTTGTCGAGTATCACGTAATCTGCTAGTCTTAAAGCGACGGCAAAATCTTTATACAGCTGCTGTGTCCTCGAGAATAAATGCGGCTGGAATACTGCTATGATATTTTTATCCGTCACGTTCCTGCCTGTTTCGAGCACTGCCCTTATCTCTGTTGGGTGATGCGCGTAATCCTCGACTATGGTGTATTTTTTCTCATCGTAAACATTAAACCGCCTGTTCACGTTCCTGAATTTTTTAAGCGCTGCCTTTATCGCAGCTTTTTTCGCGCCAAGATCATAAGCTATCGCTATAGCGAGCAGCGCGTTCTGGACATTGTGCTTGCCCGCGATATTCAGCTCGAACTCTCCCATGTGATATCCCTTATAAACCACCTTAAACTTCTGAATGAACTTTTTTGATTCCGTGATTTCGGCAAACACGTCGTTTTTCCTGTCAAATCCGAATAGTATATGCCTTATATAAATTTTATCGAGTATGTCTCTCGTATTGGGGTCGTCCCCGTTCAGGTACGCCATGCCATAAAAAGGGGTTTTATTTATAAAACCGACGAACGCTTCCTTAAGCGAGTCCATTGTTTTGTAATAATCAAGGTGGTCGTCGTCGATATTCGTCACTCCCGTGATTACCGGGTTTAAATGCAAAAACGAGCCGAAAGCCTCGCATGCCTCTACAATAACATATTTGCTTCTCCCGGCCTTGGCGCTGCCGTGTATCGATTTTACTATCCCCCCTATTATATAGGTCGGGTCAAATTCCGCTTCTTCCAATATTTTTGCCAGCATTGACGTTGTCGTGGTTTTCCCATGCGATCCGGCAATGGCAATTCCGTATTTCAGCCTCATGACTTCATTAAGCATTACGGCCCGCGGTATGACCGGAATTTTCATTTCCTTCGCCTTTTGTATTTCCGGATTTGTGTCAGGCACCGCGTTTGAATAAACCAGCACTCCTGCGTTGCCTGCGTTCTCGGCTTTGTGCCCTATAAAAATCCTGCATCCTAGCTTTTTTAACCTGTCGGTGTTTTCAGAATTTTTCATGTCCGAACCAGTGACTTTATAGCCCATGTTAAAAAATATCTCGGCCAGTCCGTTCATGCCAGACCCGCCTATGCCGACAAAATGTATCCTTTTGATTTCAGGCAGCATTTCTTTCTCCTTATGATAGCGTTTATTTTGTCAAGCCAAAGGCAATGACAAAATATTACGCTATCTTATACCCGCTCAAGTCCCGAGCTTGCGAGGGACAAGTGGTATATAATGTCCGTTATTTTTTTTGCTCCGTTTCCTTTATACATGCTTTTCAATTTTTTTCTTATTAGGTTGTTTTCCTTTTTATCCAGTATTTTCTTCAGGGCTGTCACCACCGTCTCAGGTGTCAAATCCCTGTCTTTTATTATCAGCCCAGCCTGCATTTTTTCAAAAACCGCCGCATTCTTTTCCTGGTGGTTATCGGTAGCATAAGGATACGGCACCAGTATTGCCGGGAATTTAAGCGCGGCTATTTCCGATAAAGTGCTGGCTCCTGCCCGCATTATTCCCGCGTCCGAAGCCGCATACGCCGAATCTACGTCATGTATAAAATCAAATGCCTTTATTTGTATTTTTTTATGGCCGGCTGCTGCTTTCTTTACTTCCTTCAAATCCGCCTTGCCGCACATCCATAAAATTTGAATGCCTTTGAGTTCTTTTTCCATTGCGCCAATTGCCAAAATAAGCGTTTCGTTTATTTTGTGCGCAGCCCTGCTTCCCGGCATCACCAGTACAGTTTTGTTCGACGGCGACAGTGAAAAGACTGCGAGCCCGGCTTTTTTGCTTTTGCCTTTTATGCCAGGTCTCACAGGGTTTCCAACTACAATTGTTTTCTTTCTTGGAAAATATTTAAGCGTTTCTTCAAAACCTACAGTAATAAAATTCACGAAAACCGAAAGCATTCTGTTTGCTATGCCAGGCACCATGTTCGGCTCGTGTATAAGCGTCCTTTTCTTAAGCAGAGCCGCCGCAAAAACCACCGGAAAAGACACGAAACCTCCGGTGCCTATCACAAAATCCGGGTTGAATTCCTTCACAATTTTTTTTGCGGCAAATACCGCCTTTATGTTCAAAAACAGGTTTGTTATATTTTTAAAAAATATTCTCCTGGCAAATGGCCTTGCCGTAACCTCTGCGTATTTGAATCCGTGCTTTAACATGATTTCCCTTTCCATGCCATTATCGCTTCCGGCAAAAACAATCTTTGTTTTTTTATTCCTTCTTACCAGTTCTTCTGCTATGGCTATAGCCGGGAATATATGCCCCCCGGTTCCTCCGCAGGCCAGCATTATTCTCATTTTCTCTCTTCGGCGTATAATTTCTTTGAAATGGCCAAAAGAATGCCTATCGCCGTTATTGTGACAACCAACGACGATCCTCCGGAACTCAAGAACGGCAGTGTCGTGCCCTTAGGCGGCATGAGACCAATTGCGACTCCCATATTCAAAAACGCCTGAACTATTATCATAAACGTAAGGCCAACTGCCGTGAATTTCAGCATCTTGTCCCTTGTATTTCTGGCTATAAGTATGCCCCGCCATAAAATAACAAAGAAAAGCACCAAAACAAGAGTCGTTCCTAAAAGACCAAGTTCTTCTCCTATTATTGAAAACACATAGTCCGTGTGCGGCGTTGGCAAATAAAGGAATTTTTGCTGGCTTTGTGTAAGCCCCACCCCGAAAATGCCACCTGACCCTATGGCTATATATGACTGTATGGTTTGGAAACCCATGCCCTGCGGGTCTGACCACGGATTCAATATGGCCAGTATTCTTTTCATTCTGTAAGGTGATTTAAGTATCAGTATGATAAATGTCAAAACCGCCGCAGGAACCAAAAACAGGAAATAAATAAGCGACATTCCGGAAATTATATACATAATGAGAAAAAGCATTGTTATAATAAATACCGCTCCAAAATCAGGCTCCAAAATTAGCCCAACCCCTACTATTGCGGTGACGCCAAGCGCCCTGGTCAATTTTTTCTTATTGTCAATTTTGTCGTTGCTGAACAAGTCGGCGAGGTATAAGACATAAAACAGCTTAATAAGTTCAAACGGCTGGAAAGGCGGGACAAAAGGCAATTTAAGCCACCTTCTTGCGCCGCCTATTTTCCTTCCCAGTCCGGGTATAAGCGTCATAAAAAGAAGTATCACGGCCACGGCCATGATCTTCGGTATTGCCTCTTTTAATTTTGCGCTGGACATTCTGTAAAACATCAGTGCAAACAATACTCCGGTTACTGCCCACATGATTTGCCTTTTCAGAAAAAAAGCGCTGTCTCCTTTGTAATTCTCATATGCAAATACCGAGCTGCTGGAATAAATCATTATAAATCCCAGGAGCAGCATAGCAAATGCATCTATGAATAAAACATAGTCAATCTTGTCAAGTTCATTTCTCATTTTTCATCGCCTTCAGGACATATTTTTTAAACTCATCTCCTCTTTGTGCGTAACTTTTATACATGTCAAAGCTCGCGCATCCCGGAGAAAGCAGCACTATCTTTATTCCGGATAACGCCGTTGCCTTTTTAACAACTTCTTCCATAGTGTCTGCGGATATAACCTCATATCCTTTTTCAAAAACATCTTTTAATTTTTCCTTATTTTCGCCGAAGACTATTATTTTTTTTACGTATTTCGGCAACACGCTATAAAGCTGGGTAAAATCCGTATTTTTTTCCCTTCCACCGAGTATAAGGGCAAGATCTTCGTTAAAGGTATCGACGGCTTTTATTACTGCGTCTATGTTCGTGCCTTTTGAATCGTCATAAAATTTCTTGCCAGCGACTTCTGCCACAAATTCAATCCTGTGGGCTGCTGGCTTGAATCTTTTCACCGTTTCCTCAGTTTTTGCCATGTCAAGGCCCATTATATCCGCTGTAATTATACACGCCAGGGCGTTTGCGTAATTGTGCCTGCCTATTAAATTCATACCCTCTAATCCGAATAACATTTTTTCCTTACCGTTTTCTATTTTCATAAAAGCGTTATTTTTTATAAAATATCCCTGTTTTAGTTCTTCATATGCAGAAAAATATATTTTTTCCGGCCCTTTTGCCATTGACGTCATTATTCCGGTAAACTTGTCGTCATTGTTAAGTATCAAAAAATCTTTTTCGTCCTGGTATTTGAATATATTCGCCTTTGCCTCGGCATATTCCTGCATTGAGGCATACCTATCGAGATGGTCGTCTGTTATATTAAGAATTGAGGCTATAAATGGCTTAAAGGATTTTATTGTTTCCAGTTGAAAACTGCTGACCTCAAGTACGACATACTCGTAGCCCTTGTTATGCCTCACTATTTCGCAGTAAGGTGTGCCAATATTTCCAGCCATTACGACCTTGTCTTTGAGCTGATCCTTCAGGATATCATAGGTCAGCATGGTCGCAGTGGTCTTGCCGTTTGTTCCTGTTATTGCTATAACTTTGGATTTGTCATATTGATAAGCGAGTTCTATTTCGCCAATCATGTATTTATCATTCCTTTTTGCTGTTTCATACCAGCTGCCGGACAAAGGCACCCCGGGGCTAACTACAATAATGTCGGACTCCACAACCGAGCTGTCTTTATGCCCTTCGGTTTCTATGACAACCCCTTTTTTCCCAAGTTCAAGCGCGCTTGCTTCCAGTTTGCTCATCGGTTTCGAGTCGCTTAAGACAACCTTTGCAGGATTTTTATCGAGCACAAATTCGCAAGCTGACACGCCGCTCTTGCCTGCGCCCATTATCAAAATATTTTTTTCCTGTATTTCCACGCGTTCCAAATTTTCACCTCAACAGGTTTTCTTCTCCTCTACCTCAATTTTAAAGTACTAAGTGTAAACAACAGTATTATTATGGTAACAATCCAGAACCTTATTATTATTTTCGGCTCTGATATGCCTTTTAATTCAAAATGGTGATGCAGCGGAGCCATCATAAAAATTCTTTTCTTGGTAAGTTTAAAAGACGTAACCTGCAGGATTACCGAAAAAAGCTCTATTACAAAAATACCGCCCACTAAAAGCAAAAGTATTTCCTGCTTTATTAAAACGGATATAGTCCCGATTACACCGCCAAGCATAAGCGAACCCACATCGCCCATGAAAACTTCAGCCGGGTAAGTGTTAAACCACAAAAATCCTAAAAGAGTGCCTACGAATGCCGAGCATACTACAGTGATCTCACTGCTTTTTGCCACATATATTAAAAGCAGGTATTCGCTGAGCCTGCTGTTTCCTATTATATAAGCCATAACACCGAATGTTGCGTAAACAAAAAGAGCTATACCAGCTGCAAGGCCATCCAGGCCGTCTGTTAAATTTACGGCGTTGGACCAACTCGCTATTACAAAAGCAGTAAAAACAACATAAAACCACATTGCGAGTGTTATAGGATATTTTATGAATGGTATGCTGATGCAGGTCAGGCATTTAAAACCGCCTTTTTCTAGGAATACATACAGTAAAACAATAATAAATGCTCCTATAAACTGCAGTATGAGTTTGTTTTGTATTGACAGACCTTTTGTCCCTATTTTTAGTTTTAAATAATCGTCTAAAAATCCTATCAACCCGAACCATGCTACCGAAACAAGAATATAATAAGTGTAAGTATCGTCAAATCTGGCCCAGAGCAGCATTGATGTAAAAAAAGCTATGATAATTATGATTCCGCCCATTGTCGGTGTTCCTTCTTTGGAAAGGTGCTTTTGAGGGCCATCCGGCCTTATGACCTGGCCGACTTTTAACTTTTTTAATTTTTCTATTATATATTTTCCGGCTATAAGCGTCACCGCAAAAGCCGTTATTGCAGCAAAAGCCGCTCTTACCGATATGTACCTGAAAACATTAAGAAAAGATATGTATACATGCCATTGATAAACTATATGGTAAAACATCTGGCTGCTGTCTCCTTATAATCCGCTGATTTTGCTTCAATTGTCTTTTGCTGTCGCAAAATCCTGCAGAGTTTTATCCGTAATCTATCTGCTTTTTTTTAATCGATCCACGATATATTCGAGTTTATTTGCCCTCGACCCTTTTATAAAAACTGTATCGCCTTTTTTTATTATGTCGCTTATATCTTTTGCAAGCTTATTTTTATCTTTGTACTTTTTCACCTTGTTGCCGTAAAGCGATCTTTTCTTTGCAAGCATTCCCTGCTCTACGTATTTTGCATACTTGCCGTAAATCATTGCTTTTTTCACTGGCAGCTCAGCTACGCTTTCGCCTATTTCCCTGTGATACTCCGGCGCGTTTTTTCCGAGTTCAAGCATATCCCCTATTACGACAATAAGAGGTCTGTACTTGTACATCTTGAGCGTGTCGACCGCAGCCCTAAAAGAATCCGGATTGGCGTTATAGCAGTCGTTTATTACTAATACACCTTTACTTTTTATGAACTTTTCCTCAAACCTCATAAGGCCGCCCATATTGAATTTCATAAGTGTTTTTTTGATTTCCTGCATACTGACATTTAACGTACAGGCAGCTGAAATCGCAGCCGCAATATTGTTTAAGTTATGCATGCCTTTTAATTTTGTCTTTAGACTGTACTTTTTGCCATTATCCGCAATTTCAAAAGCAGTTCCGCTTTTTAAAGGTGTCACGCCTGTTATGCGCATATCGGCTTCCGGATTTTGTCCGAATGTTGTAATTTTCCTCGGTTTGAATTTATCTTTCAAGCAGCTGAAAAGCATATCGTCCCTGTTTAAAACCATTATGCCGTCTTTTTTTATCCCTGCTTTAATCTCGGCTTTTGCCAACGCTATATCCTCTAAGCTCTTAAAAAAACCAATATGCGACCTGCCTATATTGGTTATAATTGCCGCGTCTATTTCAAGTATGCTTGCGAGCCTTTTTATTTCGCCTTTGTGATTCATACCGAGCTCCAGAACTATTACGCCTGTATCGTCTTTTAATTTAAAAATGGTTGCCGGCATTCCTATATAATTATTGAAGCTCTTCTCGCTTTTGACGACTCTGTACTTTGTGGCGAGCAGCGCGGCTGTGATTTCTTTTGTTGTTGTTTTGCCGTTACTGCCGGTTATTGCCACAGTTTTAAGTTTTTTAAATTTCTTCAAATAATATTCTGCCAGATTTAAAAGCGCACTTTTTGTATTGTTTACGCGCAGTATTCGGCAAGCGGTTTTTATTTCTTTTTCGGCTATTATCAGGACTGCGCCTTTTGAGGCTGCATCTTTGGCGTATTTGTGCCCGTCTTCCTTATTGCCCTTAATGGCCACAAACACTTCGCCGCTTTTTATTTTCCTGCTGTCGGTTGAAATGCCGCTTACCTCAAAATCTCTACCGGTGTATTTTCTGCCGAAAAACTTGTATATTTCTTTGATTGTTAGTTTCATTTTTTCCTTTTTATTTCCCTCAGCGCTGTTTCCTTGTCCGAAAATGGGATGTTTTTGCCTTTTATAGCCTGGTAAGTCTCATGGCCTTTTCCCGCTAGGAAAATTATATCCCCGGCCGCAGCCATTTTTATCGCGCGCGCAATTGCTTTCGCCCTGTCTACTTCGACGATCGCGCCTGCTTTATTTTTGATTCCTTTCAGAACGTCTTTTATTATGTCTCCCGGATCCTCGAATCGCGGGTTATCCGAAGTAATGATATATTTATCACTTAATCTCTCGACCACCTCGCCCATCATTGGCCTTTTACCTTTATCCCTGTCGCCGCCCGCGCCGAACACGGTTATTATATGCCTTTGTTTGAGCTTGTTTAAGACTTCCAGGGTTTTTTCCAGGCTGTCTGTTGTGTGGGCATAATCCACTATGACTATAAATTTGTTGTTGTAAATTTTCTCAAGCCTGCCTTCCACTTTTTTGAAATTCTCTATGGCTCTCTTTATGTTCTCAAGCCCGGCTTTTTTAAAAGTGGCTCCTGCCGCAGCCATTATATTGTAAATATTGTGGCTGCCTATCAGGCTTGACTGCATGTTGAGCGGCTTCCCTTTGATATTGAGAAGGAACTTCATGTGCTTTATATCCATTTTATAACTGTCTACATTTATTTCGGTTTCTTTATTAAATGAATATTTCACGATTCTCAACCTCCTTTTTTTGGCTTTTTTTATGAACTTGCTCTTGCTCGGGTCGTCAGCATTTACCACAAGCGTGCCTCCCTTCGCAATCAGATCCACTATTTTAAGCTTGGCTTTAAGATAATTACTGAAATTTTTATGAAAATCAAAATGGTCCCTTGTTACGTTTGTTACGACTGCCGTATCCAGGTCTATATTTTCCGCTCTGCCCTGGGCAAGGGCATGCGAGGATATTTCTATGATAAAATATTTTATTCCTTTTCCCACGGCCTCGGCTATGAGTTTATGCAAAACAAGGTTTGACGGCGTCGTGTTGTTTGAATGGTGCTCTGTTTTGCCTATCCTGTACGCGATTGTCCCGACTACGGCCATATCCTTCTTGAATTTTTCTTTTAGTATCGCAGCTATGAGATAACTTACCGTTGTTTTTCCTTTTGTTCCCGTAATGCCTATCACTTTTATTTTCCTTTTGATGTCTTTATATATTTCATCGGTCAATTTTAGAAGTGCTTTTTTTGTATCGCGCACCATTACTACACTGGCATGACCCGGTACACTGACCCTTTTTTGTACTATTACCGCGGACGCGCCTTTTTTCACGGCTTCCGCAATAAAATCGTGTCCGTCGGAAGAAAATCCTTTGACCGCCACAAACAAGCTTCCTTTTTTCACCTCAAGCGAAGATTCCTCAATGCCTTTAACCGTAATATCGGTTCTGCCGTTTAAAATCTTGTATTTGCCTAGCAACGCCAGAAGTTTTTCAAGCTTTATTTTTCCTGTCATGTGTTGCTTTTCGTGTCAAAGTCGACCGTACACACTTTGCCTTTTTCAATTGCAACTCCTGCTTTTGGTTCCTGGTCCACGGCAATACCGCTGCCTACACATCGTATCTTAATCCCCATCTTTGACAGCACTTCACGCGCCATTCTCACCGAGCATCCTTTCAAATCAGGCATATAAACCCTTATGTTGTTGTTTTTATCCCTGTCCCCGAGGAAAATATACAGCGTTTCATCCCCGCTTAACTTGCTGTTCGCCTGCGGTTCCTGGCCTATCACATAATTTCCGAAACCGTATGCCCTGTAATTTATTTTTTTACTCAATAAAAAATTTCTTATATCCTTATACCTTTTCATGGAAAAATCAGGAACCTCGACCAGTTCTTCTTTTTCTTCCGTTTCGATATTTTGCCTTTCATAGGGCGCTATGTGCATGTATGAAATTGCTGTCTGATTTAAATTCTTGAACACAGGCGCCGCCACGTCCCCGCCGTAATAGAGGAAATGTGGCTCGTCAAGCATTATGAATGTGAGTATCTCCGGCCTGTCTGCCGGTAAAAAA
Source organism: uncultured bacterium (assembly GCA_963845185.1). Taxonomy (GTDB): domain Bacteria; phylum Oederibacteriota; class PGYV01; order PGYV01; family CAWJRG01; genus CAWJRG01. The sequence continues at coordinate 240,417 of CAWJRG010000005.1, forward strand.
CCCACAAAAGACGCTATGTATTTATTTGGCAAATAACCTTTTTCCCCGGGGTCGTGCTTTTGCGCTGTACCTGTTTTTCCTGCGACCTCATAGGAATCTATCGCGGCTTTCTGGCCTGATCCGCCTTTTTCGACAACCATTTTCAACATTTCTATTAATTCCTGCCTTTCGGTCTCGCCTATTATTTTCCCGCTTTTCTGCATATTGTGTACATAAACTGCATTGCCGCTTTTTACTATTTTCTCGACTATGTAAGGCTTTATAAGGTAACCGCCGTTCGCGACAGCGGAATATGCCCTGGCTATTTGTATGGAAGTTGCCGCGATTTCCTGTCCGTAAGGTATGGAAGTCATGGTCGTGTTGTCCCAGTCTTTATAATTTCTTAAAATTCCGCCTGTCTCCCCAGGCAGGTCTATGCCGGTAGTTTTTCCGAAGCCGAATTTACAGTATTCTCCGTAAAGTTTTTCCTGGGGTATTTTTAACGCAAGGTACACCATTCCGATATTCGACGAATATTTTATTATTTCCGGTATGGTCAGCCAGCCGTGTTTTTCGTTGTCATGAACGTACCTGTCAAAAAAAAGGTATTCGCCATTGCCGCAGAAAACCTTTTCTTTTAAGCTGTCAGGAAAATCTTTTAAAAAAGCCGACATGGTGAAAATTTTGAAAGTGGACCCGGCTCGAACATGTCTGTTATCGCAGTGTTTCTTAAGCGGTCGCGGCTGTAACTCCTGAAATTATTCGGGTCATACGAAGGGTAATTTGCCATGGCGTATATCGCCCCTGTATTCGGGTTCATTACTATTATTGTCCCGCTTTTTGCTTTGTATTTTATGGCGCAATCGTCAATTTCTTTTTGCGCCTCGTATTCTATGTTTGAGTCAAGGGTCAAATAAATATCTGCGCCTGGTTCCGCGGTCTTGATATTTACCGTATCTATCATAACCGGCCTGCCCTTTGCGTCTTTTTTTATCAACGTGATTCCTGGTTTTCCGCGTAAATAGCTGTCATAATAAGCCTCTATTCCCTCGAGCCCTGTGTGGTCAAGCCCGACAAAACCAAGCACTTGGGCGCCTGTTTCCTTGAAAGGATAATACCTTTTCTGCTCAGTATCTATGTAAATCCCGCTTATTTTTTCTTTCATAATTTCCTGTGCCACGTCCACATCCACTTTTCTTTTTATATAAACAAACTCTTTTTTATTGTTTATTTTTTTCAGTATTTCCGCCGCTCCCATTCCGAGTTTTTTGCTTAGGTAATTTGCAGTCGCCAGCTTGTTGTACATCATTCTCGGGCACGCGCATACCGTACCTGTATTCACGCTAAGCGCCAGCTTAACGCCGGCCCTGTCATATATCGTCCCTCGTGCAACAACATCTTTTACAGTGCGCAAATGCATCCTTTGTGCCTTTTCTTTGTAAAAGGAATGTTCTAAGACTTGCAAATAAAAAAGTTTCCCGAATATTACGATTATTCCAAGTACAAAGACAATGAATAAAAATTCTATTCTTTTGTTTAATGGCTTCGGGTCGTTTTCAAATGCCGTGTTCATGAATTTTTTTCTCCAGCCATGCTTTCAATCAGTTTATCTATTATTTTCCGCAGCAGGCTTTTGTGTTTTCTTATCACAAATATTTGCTTTTCATCCGGATTTTTAAAGCCGTACCTTGTCTTTGCTATCGCCGCAATTTTTTCGTTTGAAATAACAGCCTGCAGCTTCATTTCTATTTGTTTGGTTTCTGATTTTAATTTTTCATTTTCTTGCTTTAATTTATTTGACTCATAATTCATATTCATGCTCTGTATATACAGCCATGTGTATATAAAAATCGGTATGAAGCCTGCCACAATCAAGGCAATGTTCCTGCCCCTGCCGCCGGTACTCCGCTGTATGTTTTCGGGTTCCAATATTCTTAAAAACCTTCTTGACAGGCCCGTATAGTTCAAAATCCCACCTCAATTTTTTCTGCGGCCCTTAATTTCGCGCTCCGCGCCCTTGGGTTTTCTGTTATTTCGCTGCCTGACGCGGTCACAGGCTTTTTCGTCAATACTTTCAGTGTTTTCTTGTGACCACAGTTGCACGGCCCTTTTTTGTCGGTACAGATGCAGTCTCTTGTTTCCGTGCTAAAAAACCTTTTGGCGATACGATCCTCAAGTGAATGAAAACTTATGACAACCATCCTGCCGCCTGTTACGATAAAACCATGCACTTTATTTAAGCTTTCAGAAAGGGCGTTTAGCTCGTCGTTTACTTCTATCCTTATCGCCTGAAATGTTTTGGTGGCCGGATTTATTTTTTCCCTGTAATTCTTGCTTTTGCCTATTATTTCAGCCAGTTCCATTGTGCTTTTAACCGGCCTGCTTTTTATTATGGCATCGGTAATACGTTTATAATTTCTTTCCTCGCCGTATTTTAATATTATCCGCTCAAGGTCTGAACGTTTGTAGTTATTAACAACAAAAAATGCGGTAAGTTCTTTGCTTTTATCCATCCTCATGTCCAGCGGTGCGTCTTTTGAAAAGCTGAACCCGCGTTCTCCTTTATCAAGATGCAGGCTGGATACTCCAAGATCATACAAAACCCCGCTTATTTCCTTCACATTAAGCCTTGCCAATACTTCATCTATATGCCTGAAATTGGCTTTTACAGCCTTAAAATTATTATAAGCTTTAAGTCGCTCTTCAGCGTACCCTATGCTTTCAGCGTCGCAATCAATCCCTATAAGTGCGCTGCCACTGCCTATCTTCTGCAGTATGGCTTCGCTGTGGCCTCCCATGCCCAGCGTCGCGTCCACCCATAATCCTTGCTCTTTCAGTTTTAAAAATTCCATCGCCTCGCCTATAAGTACAGGGGCGTGGATAAATGTCATAATGTATTTTCAAATGCCTTTATTGCGTCGTCTTCGGAACCGTAAAATTCAAATTCTCCCCAATATCCCGCGTAAATAAAAAGGTTTTTTACATAATCGCTTCCGCCTATTATTTTTATGTCCCCGCCCAGGTTTCTTACCCTTTCCTTCCTCTCATTTAAATACTCAATCCCGCTGACGTTTATGTGAGTTACATTCGAAAAATCCAGCACAAAAAACAAATTATCCTTTTCTATGAATGACGTTACTATTTCCTTTAAGGCGAGGACATCTTCAATATCGATGTCGCCTTTTAAAATCAGGATTACAACTTTCTTTGTTGTAGTTAGTGTTACCATCATCGCCTCCCTGTTTGTTTGTCCTTTCCTGCCTGCGGAAAGGACAAAATATTACGCAAATATAACATGCTTTCAAACTTTAACGTCCAGGGCCAATCTTCTCAGCCCTTCTGGTACTCCTCGTATTCTTTCCTGTCCCATATCTCAAACCTGTCTATAACTCCGGAAAAAACAACGCTTTTTATGATACCTGCATGTTTTTTTAAATTCTGCGGTATTATTATTCTGCCGCTTTTATCTATATTGACTTCAGCAGCATTTGCCGCTTTTTTTCTGGTGTTTTTTCTGTCCTGCTCCGAGCCCTCCCAGTCTTTTCCTTCAATAAATTTCTTTATCATTTCGCCCCATTGCTGAATAGGAATAACCGTGATGCATTTGTCTTTTTCAATAGTAAGTACCACTTTATTTCTATCTGATTCGTTTGAAGTACCTTCATCTATGGTTTTCTTGAATTTCGCAGGGATGCTGACCCTGCCTTTTTCATCAAGATTGTGTAAGTAATAGCCTATAAAACCTGTTTCTGCCACTGTTTCTCACCTCACGGGATTATATCCCACTTTCTGCCTTATTATATCCCTAGCATCCCACCCATGTCAACATAAAAATAAATAAATTTTATGCGTAAACATAGGCAAAATAGGGGCTTTATTAAAGGTTTATGAGGTTTTTGTTAAAAATCGGTTAACGGATTTTGCTGCGGATTAAACTTTTCCCGATTCCACTTTATCCCACTCTATATTTCATTATACTATCTTAAACTGCATTCATAAAACACTATTGCCGCTGAAGCCGCGACGTTTAAGGAATCTATCCTCATTTCAGGATATTCTATCTTAACTTTGTAATCGGCAATAGCTTTTATCGTAGGCGTTACCCCTTTGCCCTCATTGCCAAAAACAATTATAGCTTTTTCATCAAGGTGTTTCTTGATATTTCTTACATTTTCGCCGTCATCAACGTCTGTTATGATTATTTTAAATTCCTCTTTTAATCCGTGCAAATCTTTCTGGCTTATATCATTATGATTGATTAAAAAAACCGCCCCTGCAGACGACCTTATTGCTTTCTCGCTAAAAATATAAGCGCAGTTTAAAAACATATAATCCTTAAACCCGAATGCCGCGCCGCTTCTTATTATGGCTCCCATGTTTGCCGGGTCCTGGATATTGTCGAGAAGTATAAGTATCCCTTTATCCTCTATATTTTCAATCTTATGTTCTTTTGCAATTGCTATTGCAAGGAAATTTTGATGAGTTTTTACGGATGCAAATTTATCAATATAATTTCCTTTTACTTTTTCAGCTTTGCTGCCTATTGTGTCTTTAAATCTTTTTAAAATGTCTGTGCCTTTATCGGAATATAAAAAATGCTTTATTTCAATATTGTTATTTATTACTTCTTCCAGTATTTTCTCAGTGTCAATAATAATATAATTGCCTTTTTTTATTTCCTTTTTATCGCTTAGCAAATTGTATAGTTCCTTGCGCATGTTTTTTGCCTCTTCATTTTGTTTTCTTTTAATTTCCGGCTCTTGTTCCTAGTCGCACTTCGTCTCTTAGTTTCTAAGTCTCATGTCTCTTGGTTTTGAACTTAGAAACCCAGAGACTTAGAGACATATTTATTTCACTTTGAATTTTTCGATGCTTATTGCATAATCAGTTTTTAATTCAGGCAGTTCAATCCTTAATTTAGATCCATCTCTGTCAATGATGTCTTCCTTTGTTTTTAAATATTTTCCATTGTAAGTATCGTAAAACTTGATTACGTATCTTCCTTTTCTTAAATCCATTATGTCAATATGTGCGCCTGTTACCGGGTCCGGGTTCAGGCTGCCCCAGTTATACCCGGCATTTTTCACCCAGATATAAGCTGAATTTCTGCTCTGAAGTCCGGATACAAATACAGGCGCAAGTCCCGAATTAATGTAATTTTCTATTTTTATATATTCAATTTTTATCCAGTCTTTGCCTGTATTTGATAATTTTATTTCGTTATCGCCTCGTGGCACGTCTATCTCGAATGTTTTGTCTATGCCTATCGCCTGGTATACGTTCCATTGCGGGAAAAATTTAGCCTGCTGGAAATTAGCCGCGGTCATGCTTACGTGCAAGGCTTCTTGGCCGTTTAAATAAGCTGTAAAATCACCGGAATCTGATACGGCCGATACTTTCACGACAAACTTTATCGGCTGGTCATTTTTCAGAAAAAATACCGGGTCATTTTTAAGTTTGGCGTTGGCATCTCCCTGTAAAAAGCATATTAAAAACCTCTTGTTGTCTATTTTCCCGTCCTTATTGATTACAAATTTGTTTTCCTTGGCACGGCCCCACGAATCCGTCGGGTAAATCATCAGGTCTGTTGATTTTGTCTCGCTCCCTTTCTTCAGGAAAACATCGGTATTTTTTAGGTCATAAAACCCTGCTTTTATCCTGTTTATTTTTTTCGTGAAATCACAAAGCGGTTTGTAATACCTATATAAATCATTCGGAGCTACGTAATTATCCCACCACCATGTCATTGGTGTCCCGAAAGAAAGCGTAAAAGCCCCTGCCCATATGGAGTTGTGGATATTTATTCCTTCTTTATCGAGCCCTTTTGTTATAAAGTCCGGCGTCGGGTCAATGCCGTATTCGGAGACTATATGGGGCTTTGGAAAGGTTTCAATCTTGTATTTAGAAATATCGCATATTTCCTCAGCCTCCTGCTTTAAATTGTAAATATGCGTTTGCGTAAAATCTACTCCCTTTAGGTTCCATATTATTTCTTCCTTGTAAGGGTCGGCAAAAGACGTGGATTTAAGATGCCTGTATATATCATATTTTAAGATACAATCAAACATTTCCCTGTGCCAGCTTGATGTTATTTCGGAATCATAATTGTCCGTTAGGTCCACTTCGTTAAAAAGCTCCCATGCAAAAATATGCGTTGAGTATCCCCAGCGCGCTATTATATATCTTAACTTGTTTTTAAAGATATTCATGGCGTTATCATCCGTAAAAAAATCCTCGGGTTTGTCAAGTATCCCGCCGTTTTTTGTGCTGTAAGGATTTTTATCCCATTCGCTGTTGTACTGTGTGGAAAATATTCCGTGCGGCACAAGGCAAAGCTCTATATAAATCCCCTTTCCCTCGCAAAGCCTGATAAGCTGGTCGAGCTGATAAGCCTGCAATTGTCTGCTTTCATAATTCCTCAGTTTCCCTTCCCATTCGATCTCATAACTCCACGGCGCCATCCAAACTCTGATTAAATTACCGCCGTTTTCGGCGAATCTGTCCAGCCATTCCGCATAATTAAGGTATCCTTTTTCTTTCGGCCATGCCATATCCATGGCATACGCAAAAAATGGCTCTTTATTGCTGTATTCCATAAAAAGAGGGTCCTGGGGGCTTACCCGGATAAAACCTTTATTGCCCTTATTTCCAGCGCATGTGAAATAAATCCACTGGCTTTCAAAAACGTCCTCGCTGCTTTTGTAAATTTTTACCTGGCATGCCCATTTCCCCTGCTTTGACGGCGTGAACCTGACCTTAAAACTTTCAATACCCGGCGAATATGTATTTGCTGCTTTGTCGTAATCAAAATTCTTGCAGTAAAAACCGTCCACAGTATAACTTTTTTTATCCGGGCTTTTGAATGTTGCCTCGACCCTTATTTCGTCAAAGTTATAGAAATTCGAAGGCTCCAAACCTGCCTTTACATTCAACTCAAAAAGTCCGTAAAGTTCCACCTTTTTTAAATTTTCCTGTATTGTTACGTCTATTGGATAAATTTTTATATTTATCATAAATATACCTGCCAGCAGGATAATGATTTTAAGTGCATGTTTCATTTTATTTCCCATTTGTTTTCTTTTTGACATTTAGCATCCTTTTTTATTAATCTTTCCATCCCTTACCCCTTACCACTCCCCCCTTACCTCTCACTCACCATATCCCTCTGATTGGATAACCGCAATAACCGCATTTTCCATCCTTGATGTTGTTCTCAAGTATGGTATATCCATAGCGCTTTATTACTATTTTACCACAATGCGGGCAGTATGTGCTCTCATAAATGTTGCCCGGCAGATTTCCGATATAGACATACTGCAACCCCTCTTCTTTTGCGATGTCGTGTGCCCTTGTCAGTGTTGATTCATCGGTCGCAGGCAGGTTTGACAGCAAATACTGCGGGTAAAACCTTGTAAAAAACAGGGGCGTGTCTTCACCCATGTTTGCCTTTATCCACCTGCTCATTTGCCTTATCTCATCCATGTTGTCGTTCAGGCCGGGCACAACAAGGTTTACCAGTTCGGTTAATTTGTTGTTTGCTTTCAAAATTTTCAGCGTTGAAAGAATATCTGAAAGCCTGCAGCCAACTGTTTTCCTGTAAAAACCGTCGTCAAACCCCTTTAAATCTATTTTAACCACGTCAAGGTACGGCAGCAGTTTTTCAAGCGGCTCTTTGTTTATATACCCGCCTGATATAAAAACATTATATATCCCTTTTTCTTTCGCGAGCTTTGCCGTGTCATAAACATATTCATAAAAAATTACCGGCTCAGAATATGTATATGCTATGGATTCGCACTTATAATATTCCGCATTTTCCACCACTTTATCAGGAAGCATAATGTCATAAGCCGCATCTTCCGGATTACACTGCGATAACTGCCAATTCTGGCAGAAATCGCACCTTAAGTTGCACCCGTTTGTGGCTATTGAAAAAGCCTGAGAGCCTGGCTTTAAGTGGTAAACAGGTTTTTTTTCAATCGGGTCTATTGCTACTGATTTTGGCAGGCCGTAAACCATGGTATAAAGTTTGTCGCCGGTATTAATCCTGACCCTGCATTTCCCCCTGTACCCTTCGGGCAGGAAACATTCCTTCGGGCACAGGTCGCACTGCACACCGTTGCATGTAGTATGGTAAAACATCGCTTCTCTTATTGTCTGGCTTTTATCCAAAAAAACTTTTTTGTTAAAAAAAGCAGGGGCTGTTGTTATAAAAGTCGCGGCTAAGGTAATATTTAAAGTCAGTATGATAAATGCCTTTATTATTGGGATTTTTTCCTTCATTTTTTTACCCCTAAAGTTTTTGCAACCGCTGTGCAAAAAGGCGCTAGACCAATAATCATGCCCGCCATAAAAATACCCCAGTAAAAATGCGACGGGTATTTATTATGCACAACGTCGGGCACGCATGTTATAAATGAAATAATAACAATAATCCCTCCTGTTATTTCCATTAGCCATAACCACTTCGTTTGGTAAAACTCCCCGTTTTTGTTAATAAAATAGATTAACAGAAGTGCCGCTGTGATAAGGGTAAGTGATACTAAAAGCGGTGCAAGCACCGGCCCAACCCATACGACAGGTATAAAAAACAACACATCCATAGTAAAAAAATTTGGCGGCCAGTTCAATATTGCTTTAAGGCCGATATAATAAACTACATCCCATATGCCGAATATATAAGCGAAATAAGCGAATTTTTCCAATTTTGTCTTGCCTGCGATTATAGCTACGCCGAGAATCATTATTATGGTGGCAAACTCCCTTGACACTTCGGTTGCCAGTATCCTTCCAGCAATGGTTTTCAAAGGAAAATCAAAGCCTTCCGGATACAATAATCCGCGCAAATAAACCACCACGGCTGCCTCAAGATATCCCATGGCTGCCGCGTACAGGAATACCCAGAATAGTATTCTTTTATAATTCATATTTCACCAGTCGTCCCGTGAAAAAATATTATCCTTCGCAGTGATTTATTGAGCATACCTAATGGCTATTGAAAATAAAATCTGGCTCCCAGTCCCCATTGCAGTGTAAACCACATGCCTGGCAGGACATTCAAAGACGGCGCAACTTCAAGAAATATATCAATAGGCGCGTCACTAAAAAGATAGCTCATGCCGAACGGCACCCTTACCCCTAAATCTCCCGAGCTGCCCGACGCTCCTCCGAAAGCACCGATCCCAAAATAAAGCGGCATTGACCCTTCCCTGAGTTTTATTATTTTAAAATTATGGATAAGGTAGTCGATATGCATGTCAATGTATGAACCAAGCCACCATCCTACGGCGGCGTCTATTGCCGTATTTTTCGACTGCCACAGTTTAAAACTTAACCCTGTAGGGTCACCTACTATAACGCCCAATCCAAAATCCCTGTGCCAGGCTAAAGCAGAAGCCGAAAAAGTAATTGATAAAACGAGCAAAAGCAAAATAACTTTTTTCATATTTTCCTCCTCGCAGGTATTTTACGCAAATTTTACTGCCTATTCCAGTTTTGCCTTGATATACATATATTTATACCCGCATTATATTTGTAATTAATGTCAATTATGCTATAATATATATTGTACTGTCAATATAAAAAACCAAAGACAAAAGAAATGCTCAAGGAGCAAAAGAAATGGAAATATACATAACAGGCGGGACTGGCTTTATAGGCAGCTATGTAGTAAAAGAACTATGCGGCAATAAGAATAATATTACTGTACTCGCCCGCAATCCCAATAAAGTTCCGGCCCTGGCAAACCTGCCTAATGTCACTGTTAAAAAAGCAAATATGCTCGATTACAAGGCGGTTGAAAAATCAATAAACAATATTGACGCGCTTGTGCATATCGCGCTGTCCTGGGGCGATACCGGGCCTGATATGATAAAAAACGAAACTTTATCTTCAGTCAAAATCATAGACATTGCCCTTAAAAAAGGCGCAAAAAAAATCATCTTCACGTCCTCCACTGCTGCCCAGGGTTCAATAAAAAAAGACACTGATGAAACCGCAAAAATGCGTCCCAATGATTTTTACGGGGCGACAAAAGGAGCGGTTGAACTTTTCATGGATGCGTATTCAAGTTATTACCCCAATATTTGCCTGAATGTAATAAGGCCCGGTTATACTTTCGGCAACCCTGCTGTAGAGGGCGGTTCCATCGAGTCCGACGTCCGTTTTAAAACAATCTGCTCAAACGCGAAGTTTGGAAGGCCGATAGAAGTTACAAAAACAGACGGCACGCAATTTATATGGGCAGGAGACCTTGCCGTGATATACAAAAAAGTCCTGAATAGCCGCTTAAAAAACCAGGTCTTTTACGGCTTGGGAAGTAAATTCATAACATGGGAACAGGTTGCGCAATGGGCTGTTGAAACCGCAAAAGGCAAAAGCAGGATTAAAGTTATCGACAGGGGCTGGTCAAAAAATCCGCCTTTTTACAGAGTGGATAAAATCAGGAAATATTTTGGTTTGTCTTTTAACCCGGCTGAAAAAATCAAAAAACACATCGAGTATCTCCTGGATATTTCGTAATTTGGCGTCCTGTGGAACCCCGCCGACGGGAGTCGGCGGCTCCTTTAGAAACCACCGGAGGTTATCATAAGTTCCCTCAGGAAAGGCTATAGTCCCGAGCGAAGTCGAGCGGATATAATTCATCCCCCAACCGGAGTTGGGGGATTTCTTTCTGGATTATTTATCCCCTTTAATAAAGGGGACACAGGGGATTTGCCTTTATGGTTTTTGTTTCAAATTTCTAAATCTAGCTCCACATCCCACGCCGCAAATCGCACTTATTTTACCTCACGCTTCTTTTACTCTGACGCTATCACCTTTGTTACTTCCGGAATTTCTTCTTTTAAACGCGCTTCTACCCCGCCGCTCAGTGTCATTATTGCCATCGGGCACCCGTGGCACGCGCCTGTAAGCTTGACTTTTACTTCTCCTGTTTTTTCGTCAACATCTATAAGCTCCAAATCCCCGCCATCTGCCTGCAGGAACGGCCTTATTTCATTTAAAACTTTTTCGACTTTTTCCTTCAACATATAAGCCTCCTTAGTAAGCGTTATTTTGCCAAACCGGTTACACCGCAGGCAAAATACTACTCTTACTTGTCCCCACTCAAGTCCTTTGCCTGCAAAGGACGAGCGGGACTAATTTCAAAAATCTTTCTGATATTATATTTTTATCACATAAGCTGTTTAAAGTCAAAGATTTTACGGAAAAATATGATATGTGTGGATTATTTATCCATGCAACCTTGGAAATAAAACAATATTTTAATTATAAATCACAAAAATTTTGCCTTCGATAGCGCTGCTTCCCGGGTTTGTAATAACGAAATAATAAATGCCGGGAGACACTTTTTCACCATACCTGTTTTTACCGTCCCAGTACGCAATGATACTCTGAGCCTCGATGGATGAAACCAGTTCGCCGGATATAGTGTAAATCTGTATTGAGCAGCCGGGTACCACATTTTCAAATTTCAGCATGCCTCCGATAGCCCTGTTCGGGTTATATGGGTTTGGATAGACAACAGGCTTGCCCTCGGGGTAAAAACTGTTGTTTGAGTAAACGGGCGGGTGCTTGGTGACGTTGTAAAACGGGTCGTTGTAATTAATGACCATGATATTGGTGACAGGCAGTTTTGCCGGGTCAAAGGAAGTTAAATCAACAGTAAATTGAACAACTATGGACTGTCCCGGCGCAAGTGTTCCTGCAGTTCCTGTCAGGTTCCACGCGATGTAATTGCCGGATATGGTAGGAGTCGGGACAAGCGGCAGGCTGATAGATACCAAAGAAAGCTCTCCCGGAAGCGTGTCCCATATAGAAATGTTGCTGATAGTTGTGTTTGAAGTATTGTCAATGACAAGGGTATAGGTAATTTTGGCGCCGAGCCTCGGGTTGTCGCCGCTAACAGATAGCGAAACAGAAGGCGTGACAGGCGTGTTGATATTGGGCGTAGCCGTGATGGTGTATGTGGCTGTTATGGTCGGGGATGAAGTGCGCGTCAATGTTTCAGTAACCGTGTATGTGTAGGTATATGTAACTGTATGAGTGTAAGTTGAAGTCGGTGACAGCGTGTCTGTATATGTGCGGGTGACCGTAGGCGTGGATGTCGAGGTAAATGTCATTGTTATAGTGCGCGTGTCAGTGTCTGTAGGTGTATTTGTGAAAGTGTAAGTGGAAGTCATGGTCGGGCTGTAGGTCGGCGTGGAAGTGAGAGTATCTATCGGCGAATCCGTATATGTGGGCGTTGCTGTAAACGTGTCAGTGAAAGTATCGGTGATTGTGACTGTATATGTATATGTGAGGGTAACAGTTCCGGTATAAGTCAATGTGGCTGTTTTTGTGTTGGTATATGTCGGCGTGGCTGTCAGGGTCGGGCTGTCAGTATATGTGGGAGTAAATGTAGCTGATACTATGACCGTGGTGTATGTCGGTGTTATGGTATATGTGGACGTCAGCGTTATGGTATATGTGTAAGTATATGTTGATGTGGGAGTAAATGTTGGCGTAGATGTCATGGTGTGTGTATAGGTCGGCGTGTCTGTAGGTGTTATTGTGTAAGTCGGCGTAAATGTCGCTGATAATATTACCTGGGTAAATGTCATTGTTATTGTGTAAGTCGGCGTTTGTGTATCAGTCAGCGTTGCTGTATATGTATAAGTATATGTGATTGTATGCGTCAATGTCGGCGTTGACGTCATGGTTATTGTGTCTGTAGGAGTTATCGTGTATGTCGGCGTAAATGTGGCTGATATTATTACCACAGTATAAGTCATTGTTATTGTGTAAGTCGGCGTGCTTGTGCTTGTCAGAGTGACTGTATCGGTATAAGTGTATGTGGCAGTGTTGGTGTAAGTAGGCGTACTTGTCCGCGTGTATGTCGCTGAAACTGTATTTGTCAGTGTCGGGCTGAAGGTAGGCGTATCTGTCAGAGTAATTGTATATGTATAAGTATATGTCACTGTGCTGGTTAAAGATGGCGTCGATGTTTTGGTTATCGTGTCTGTCGGAGTTGCCGTGTATGTTGGGGTTATTGTCGCTGATACTATTACCACGGTATAAGTCATTGTTATGGTATAGGTCGGCGTTGATGTGCTTGTGAATGTAGGCGTATCAGTTAGTGTGATCGTAGATGTATAAGTATATGTTACTGTGCGCGTGTAAGATGATGTCGGCGATAAAGTGTTTGTGTATGTAGGTGTAGCTGTTGGCGTGTCTGTCTGTGTGTAGGTAGGCGTATATGTCCTGGTAAATGTCATGGAAGTCGTGATTGTTGATGTTGGAGTCGGAGTCTGTGTATCAGTCAGCGTGATTGTATATGTGTAAGTATATGTAACTGTGTTGGTTGACGATGGCGTTGATGTTTTAGTTATCGTGTCTGTAGGAGTTATCGTATATGTTGGGGTTATGGTTGCTGATATTATTACCACAGTATAAGTCATGGTTATAGTATATGTGGGGGTTATTGTGCTTGTGATTGTCGGCGTATCAGTCAGCGTGATTGTATATGTGTAAGTATATGTGGCTGTACGTGTATAAGAAGATGTCGGCGACAGAGTGTTTGTGTAGGTAGGCGTTGCGGTTGGTGTGTCTGACTGTGTGTAGGTAGGCGTATATGTCCTGGTGAAGGTCATGGAAGTAGTAATTGTTGATGTTGGAGTAGGAGTTGGCGTATCAGTCAGCGTGATTGTATATGTGTAAGTATATGTTACTGTTTGTGTGTAAGAAGATGTCGGCGACAGAGTGTTTGTATATGTAGGCGTTGCTGTGGGTGTAGGCGTCTGCGTGTATGTCAACGTATTTGTTCTGGTAAATGTAACAGACACTGTATTTGTTACTGATAATGTGGATGTCGGTGTTGTAGTTATTGTTGCCGTATATGTGTAAGTATAAGTCACCGTTCGTGTGTATGTGCAAGTGGGCGATAGCGTGTTTGTACATGTAGCAGTGGCGCTTGGCGTTGGAGAAGGAGTGTTTGTCAATGTTACTGTTTCTGTGTTTGTCCGCGTGCCTGTGGAAGTAGCCGTGTACGAAAATGTATACGTCGCTGTCACAGTGTATGTGTAGGTCGGCGACATTGTAATTGTAGCTGTTGGCGTGTTTGTCCTTGTAGCTGTATATGAAGGTGTTGAAGGTATTGTGCTGGTAAAAGTAGCACTTGAAGTTGGTGTTATTGTAGTCGTATTTGTCCTAGTAGCTGTAACTGTGGCAGTATATGTACATGTATACGTTGCAGTCACTGTGTAAGAGTATGTCGGCGTATAAGTTCTTGTATATGTAGGCGATGGAGTATTTGTTGGCGAAGCCGTCCTGGTGTATGTAAAGGTAGGGGTATAAGTCATGGTCGTTATTGGTGTATTTGTGTATGTAGGAGTTGATATAGGAGTTACAGTCGGACTACGTGTGGGGGTTGGATTGCAAAATACCCCGGTATATACCGAGTTTGAAAAAGTTGAAGAAGAAGAAGAGTCCGAAGCAATCCCGGCTGTATTAGTTATATTCGATCCGCACAACGCTGTAACCTGTCCCCACCACGTAACCGCCTGTGCCCCGCCGCATGTACTGCCGATTGTCCAGTTTACCAGGTTTCCGGTTTTTGAGCATGCCGTGCCTCCGCCGCAGCTTATATAACTTACGCCTGTAGGCACAGTGTCAAATATCCTCGGGTTTGTCGCTGCTGTAAGGCTGAACACTTTTAAGTTATCATATTCCTGTGGACCTTCATTCGCTTGAAACCCAACCGCGCCAGCTCCTGTAATACTCGAATTCGTAGTTGTTAAGTCCCATCCTGAATATTCGGTGGTACCTTTTGGCCAGACTTTCATATAAATATTGCTTCCACATACCATCACTTTTATCGTGTACCATGTGTCAAGGTTTATGCTCATTCCATGCGGGCGCGCGGCAGTAGTCACGACATTCATAGTTGATGTCCCGGCTATGCATGTGTCCAGGCGCAGCATCTGATCGCTCGCGTTTATCCTTGCCATATAGAAATTACTGGAATCAACCTGACAAAAATGCAGCACAGCGTCCTCATGTGCCGTATTGGTAGATGGTATAAGTGCATCGAATTCATAAATGCCGTCATGAAGCGAAACATTGTTGTCTATATAGCCGGTATATCCCGAACCTGTTGCAGTTTGTTCCAGATAACCCGGCGTTGCGTCCCATGTGCCGCCAGCAGGATTATTTGTCCATCCCGATGGAATTGCGCCATCGTCAAAATTCGCAACATCCACCAGTGTCGTGCCTTCGTTATTGTACACCATTGTATATGTGATGGTATCGCCGGTGTTGAGGTTTGTAGCTGATTCGCTTTTTGATATAGTCAGTCCTGCGGCACCTATTGTAACATTGGCAGTATTTGAATTCGAGCTTGTTATTTCAGTCGCGCTACCAACAGCGACATTCGGTATGACAGTACCTGCAGTTCCTGCATTTACCTGGGCAAGGAAAGAAACAGTTCCTTTTACAGGCGAAGTTATATACCCGCTGTTTACAGTCCATGAAATATTTTGCCCGGCAGCTGTCCCGCCGTTATAAACCGTCAGTATTGTAAACCTGCTGTCAACAGCGTCTGTTATTTTAAAATTATGCACATTACCTGCGTCGTAATAAATAGTGAATAACACTTTTGTTCCCACATTTGCAGTTGTACCTTCCGCTACCTTGTATAGATTTATATAAGGTGAAGTTAGCGGTACTGTAAAAGATACACATCCCTGCTGATCCGCTGTTATGCCGGTAGCTTGTAAATAAACATTGTAGCTGCCCATCGCAACAACAGCGTAATAAGTATCGCCGGGAATCAAGGTAGTAGGCATTACAAAAGATTTAGAATAGGAATATGTTCCTGCTACTGTAGGTGTCGGCATATCATTACAACCCGATGAAGTTACACATGATAAACAGCCATTAGAATAGCTTGGAGTTGGTACAGCACATGCGTCTCCTACCACAACATTCATCTGTGTGCTGCCACCATAACCGGAAGTAATCGGACATTGGTTATAGATTGCGATGAAATACATCTCAGGCTCCGGGCCATAACTGCAGGTATAACTCCAATTTAATGTGGTAGTTTGCCCGGGATTTGGATTTGATGGACCTAAAGATACATTAGTAATTGCTGTAACAGTGGAAAAAACAGGAGTTTTAAACAAAACAATAATAATGAAAGTTATAAAAATAAGTATACTGACTTTTTTCATCATATTGTTTAACTATCCTCCGAAAACGTTTTCATTACTAAGTATAACACAATTTTTCAATTTTTCAAGTTGATTATTTTAAATGCTTTTTGAGACAATTACAGTATTGGAAAGTTGCGAGTGTTTAATTTTATTAAATCAATTTTGCATTTATATCATTATTAGTATTCCACATACATATTAAAGGTTTTTGGCAAAATCTATAAAATAAAAAGAGATGGTAAAGAGTAATTAATTTCTGGTGAGGGAGCTAAACTCTTTATCCATCTCTTGATTATTAGACATCTAATAATCAAAAAAGTTCCGATTATTTTCATTTTTTTTTAATAAACCAACCTCCTGATTATTTGGTTATTACATCCCCCAATATTGTTTTTCTTCACTGCTCCATGTTTTACATGGCTTTTAGCCGTTCAATCCTTTTATCTATCGGAGGGTGGGTGCTGAATAAGACTTCCTCATTTTCGAGCGCCAAAGGCGATGCAAAATACATGTGATAAAGCGCCCTGTTGTGCTCTTCCGGTATATAGTTTTCGCCTTTAATCTTTCCAAGAGCGCCTATGAGTCCAGCCGGATATCTGGTCAATAAAACGCTTTGCGCGTCGGCCATATATTCCCTTTCGCGTGATACGGCATAACTTATTATCATCGCTGCAAACGGCGCCAGTATTGCGACAATAAAAGCGAATAAAATAAATCCCGCGCCTCTTTTCCGCGCAACATCAAACGAGCGCCTGAATGATCCTCTCCTTATCCAGTCGGCAATCATCACTATCATGCCCACCAGTACTGCCGAAACCGATGACACAAGTATGTCATATTCTTTTATATGGCTCATTTCATGCCCGATTACGCCTTCAAGCTCCAGCTTTTCGAGCTGTTGCAAGGCGCCTTCAGTGACGGCTATTGTGCTGTGTTTGGGATTTCTTCCGGTGGCAAAAGCATTGATTGACTGGTCATGCAGCACAAATATCTGCGGCGTCGGCACTCCCGCGGCAAGCGCCAGGCCTTCGACAGAATAAAAAAGCTGCGGATGGATTTTGCGGTCCGCTGCTTCCGCTCCTGAAATGGTGAGTATTATAGAGTCACTGTAATAATAAGATGTGAACATTGCTATTATGGAAATAATAAAAGCTATGCCTATCCCATAGTAAACCTGGCCGTATATTTCTCCAAGGACATAGCCGAGCCCCACAAGCACAAGAAAATACCCGAAAAAAAGTACAAATGTGTTGAATTTATTTTTGCCTATTTCTTCATAGACCATAGGTTTGCCTTTGATTAATAGTTTTAAAACTTCACTTCCGGCTTTTTCCTGTCTTCCTCGGTTATCTCAAAATAAGCATTTTGCTTATGGCCAAACATTGTTGCAAACATGGCAGCCGGGAATTCCTGCTGGTACTGGTTGTAATACCTCACACACTCGTTGTAAAACTGCCTTGCATAAGCTATTTTACCTTCTATGCCCGACAATTCCTGCTGCAGATTCATGAAATTCTGGTCGGCTTTCAGCTGCGGGTAGTTTTCGACTACGGCAAAAAGGGATTTTAATGCGCCTGCTAGCGCGTTGTTTGCGTCTATGGTTTTTGATATATCGCCGCCCGCGCCCTGCATCATTGCCCGCGCTTTTGTAACATCTTCGAGCACCGTGCGTTCATGAGCGGCATAACCTTTTACCGTCTCGACAAGGTTCGGTATTAAATCCGACCTTAGTTTCAGCTGGACATCAATCTGCGCCCATGCCTCGTTTGACCTGTTCCTCAAAATAACCAGTTTGTTAAAAATAAATGTTACATAAAAAATTAAAAAAAGTACAACTGCTCCGACTGCGATTAATATTGTCATACTGTACCTCCCAAGCAAGAGTTTATTTTGCAAACCCGTAGGGTGCAGCAAAATATTACTCTTGCTTGCACCCGTTCCAGTCCAAGGCGATAGCCGAGGACAAGCGGTGCTATTTTAATAATTATTAGTTTACATTGTTTCTTTTCACATCTAAAACCCAAAATCTAAATTCTAAAATTATACTGCTTACCCCTTACCCCATACCACTTTTCACTCTTATTTTTAAGCGCCTACTGCGCCCACCATACATCGTTCTTATAATTGCTACTCCCTTCAGAACCTGCTATTACCCACATTTTATTGCTGAATGCCACGCTTGTATGGTTTCCCCTTATACTGAAACCCGCGGCTGCAGTTGCCTGATGCCAGTTTATGCCGTCAGCCGAATACCATACGTCGTTTTCATAACCGGCATTGCTGTCTGACCCGGCTATGACCCACATTGCGTTGTTGTATACTATGCTGGTATGGTAGTCCCTTGCCGGAAATGCCGCGTTGCCTGTAGCTTCTGCCCAGTTTGCGCCGTCAGACGAATACCAGACATCATTTTTATAACTGTTGTCATAACCTGCTATGACCCACATTTTATTGTTAAATACTACGCTTGTATGCCCTGCTCTTGCGCTGAATGCTGCTGATGCTGTCGCAGTTAACCAGTTTGCGCCATCTTCCGAATACCATACATCCTTCGTATATCCGCCAAATACGCCGCCTATTACCCACATTGCATTGTTATATACAACACTTGTATGCGAATATCTGTTGCCAAAAGCTGCATTTTGTGTGGTAGCCATCCAGTCAACGCCGTCTGTTGAATACCATGCGTCGCTTATGCCGCCGCTGACGCCATACCCGCCTATCACCCACATTGCGTTGTTAAATGCTATGCTTGTATGCATTATTCTTGCATTGAAAGCAGTCCCTGAAACAGACTGCTGCCAGTATGTTCCATCCATTGAATACCATACGTCATTGAAAAGGCTGGTGCTGTTTCCCCCTGCTATCACCCACATTGCGCCGTCATAAACCACGCTGCTATGGTAATTCCGTGCGCTGAAATCAGCTGCCCTGGATGCCTCTGTCCATGCAGTACCTGATACAGCCGTAGCTGCCGGCGCAGGAAAAGCCGGGTTGACAGTTTTTTTGCATCCTAGCGTCAGGATAAGCGTAACAGCTATTATGAAAGCCCCCGATAGTACCTTTTTCAACTTAAAATTCCTTTGCTATTTGTATTATTGTTTCGTTTTTCGCGTTGTTATATCCGGCCTTTATCTGAACAGGAAAAGCATTGTGCAGCCAAAAGTAATCTACCAGAGTGTATAGTACACAGGCGCTGCCGGCTGCCAGTGGAATCACAACATTTGAAACCCTTGAGTCCACTTTATCTTTTTCATACATAAGCCGCCAGTAATTTGCCTCGGTCGTGTTGTCAATCTGAGCCTTTAATGTATTATATGCATCCGCTTGCGAGTTATAGTCCTCTATTGCCCATACCGTAAGCCCTGCTAAAGCCACATCCGATACTAAAATCGCCCAGCCGTATCCCGTAATTGACTGGATTGTTTCCGGGCCATTGACTTTAGCTGATGCAGTCAGCGGTATTGCATTCGCTGTCTCCGTCAAGGATACAGCAACCGTGTTGGTATTGCCGCTTTCACCGAAAATAAACGCGGAAAATAATAATAAAACTATTAAGAAAATTGCTGTTTTTTTCATTGTTTACAACACCTCCATTTTGAATTTTTACCGCTGAAAAAATTATATCAAACCCCTATCGCCGAGGTCAAGCTAAATAAAAATACATTTAGTAGTGGTTCACTCCGAAAGTTTTATTATCATGCCGTTTTTTCTTGCCCTTCTATGCGCTATATTCAATAGATAAAAAAGCAGTATGATATAGAATGCCGTTATGCCAAACCCTATGGATAACGGGTGCGGAAAAACAGGCTTAAAGCCGTAGCCTGTCCTGAAATACTCGAGAAAATACGTGACCGGTATTAATGCCGAGATATATTGCACGGCTTTCGGAAGCATGTTGACAGGGTAATAAATCCCGCATATCAGCATTATAATCGTCGTTACCATCCATACTATTTCCACTATCCTCTGGCCGAAAAAAAGTATTATAAAAATCACGCTCATGCCTATTATAAGTGCGCTTAAAAAAATCCCTATTATGGATAAAACTACTATTTGAGGCGCCGGCAGGTAAAAATGAAATGCCCACATGGAAAAACCGCCAAGTGCCACGTAAACAATAATTCCCCTTACAAGCCCGAAAAGCCATGACCCCAATATATAATCATAATGTGAAATTGGCGTCACAAAGGTCTGCTTTAAGCTCTTCGACCACACGTCAAAAAGCAGGCCGTACGCTACATCCACCTGCGTGACCTGCAAAGCGCCCGACACTATTGCTCCGGTCAGTAGAAAAGCCCTCATATCCGCCGACAGGGAAAGGAAATTTCCCATCATTCCTATTGATATGACACCTATCGCAGGCCAGAATAGTATCTCAACAAAGGCGTAAAAGTTCCTTTTTGCGAAAATATAGCTCCTGTAAGTGAAAGCAAGTATTTTATTGATTTGCGAGAGCAATGAACATTCCCTCCAGGTCTTTTGTTTTGGTGGATTTTTTCAGCTCCGATTTTGTTCCGAGCGCTATTATTTTCCCGTTTCTTATGAAAGCTATCCTGCCGCACAATTCCTCTGCTTCAGGCATGTAATGTGTGGTCAGTATTGTGGTTATGTCCCTTTCCCTGTGTATTTTATTTATTAGCTTGCGTGTCTTATGCGCTATGTCCGGGTCAAGACCTGTAGTCGGCTCGTCAAGAAGCAGTATCTCGGGGTCGTTGAGCATGGCTTTTGCCATGGCAAGCTTCTGCTTGTTGCCGGTTGAAAGTTCGTCATAAAGCACCCTGCGGTTTTCTTCAAGGTCAAAAATTTCAATATTATGTTCTATCCTGTGTTTGAGGTCCCTGCCCGAAAAGCCGTAAAGCATGCCGTAAAACCTCAGGGCTTCTTCCACGTTTAACGACCACGGAAAATTCGGGTTCCCCGAGCACATATTCATGCGCGACTTTATATTATTGCTGAAATTTTTTGTCACGTCGTGCCCCATAACCCCTACGCTGCCTTCGTCCGTTTCAAGCTGTCCTATCAGGATATTCAAAAAGGTTGTCTTTCCTGCGCCGTTTGGACCAAGCACTCCGAATATCTCGCCTTTTTTGATATCAAGGTCTATTCCACGCAGCGCTTGCGTCTTTCTCCTTCCAAACATGCCGCTTTTGTAGGTTTTATGAATGCCTCTTACTTCTATTATATTTTCGTTTTTCATATTATCCTTTTTTTTAAATACCTGTCATTGCGAGAGTTAAGAAGTCCAGTGGACTTCTTAACGGGTAGTCACATCATTTTTTTATAATATAAAAACTACCCTAAAGTAACGAAGCATTGACATACTTAAAGTGGCATAGTTTATTTTGTCTTTATTATATATTTCTCCACCATGTGATGCGGATAATAAGACATTTTGGCCTTTCTTAACCCCTCATTGCCTAAATCCTGTTCCCTGTTTATGAATTTGAATTTACCAAGGAATTTCTCGCAGAACATCTGGTTTATTGCCTGATAAATGCCCTTGAACTCATGGTTCGCCTTTTCAATATGCACAACCGCGGTTTCAGGGTTTAATTCGCCTGCTACTGTAAACCCGTGCATTATGCTGTCTATTTTCAATGCTGCGCCTATCACCGGAAGCTTTTCATAATTTTCCAGTATTTCCATGACTGCAATATTCTCGTTTAAAAGCGAAATGTCGTCCTTGCACGGTTTCATATCACACCATTTTTTTTGAAAATCTATGCATTCCTTTGTTACTTTGCCTTCTATAGCCACAAACTCGTGATTTGGGTACATGTTTTTAAATTTTTTTATCTGATTCCTTTTCCCGTCATACTTCCTGCCTTTTAATCCCACGAGGTCTTCTCTCAGGTAAACATAATCCCATTCCTTCCTGTCTTCTTCCACGGCAAACTCATCCTTAAGGCTCGGGAACCTATCGATAATCTCTTTTGTCGCTGCGAAAATCTGCGCGCATTTCCCGGCCCGGTCGCAGTTGCTCAACAGCGCCTGTATAGTTTTTAAAATATCGTTTTCGCCTATTGGCGGGAAAAAATAATGAGTGCCTTCCCTTTCTATCTCAACGCATATATTGCCGTTAAAACGCGATATTTTTCTTTCCTTTATAACGCGCCAGGCAAACAATTCGGTAAACATAAGCTCCGAGACTTGCGGCAGGTATTTTTTTAGCGCAGCTTCGACAATCTCTCTGTGTTCCATGCCAAAAGAAACGCTTTCAGGGTATTCTGGTAAATGATTTATATTCATATGTTTTTCACGGGTAAAAATTTCTCCTTTGGTAAGATCTCGAGGTTTATAAGATTATCACCTTGCCGTTACCTTTTGTAATTTCCCCTATATTATAAACTTTTTCTTTTCTTTCAATTAAAAATTTTTTTATTGCAGATTCTTTTTTCCTGTCCACTATAAGCACCATGCCTATACCCATGTTATAAACACGGTGCATTTCAATATCATTTACTTTTCCAAGCTTTTGGATTAGTTTGAATATCGGCAAAATTTTCCAGCTGAATTTATTAATGACACAGTTTGTGTTTTTCGGCATGACTCTCGGTATATTGTCGTAAAATCCTCCTCCTGTCAGGTGAGCTATTCCGTGAACATGTTTAAAATATTTTTGTATCAGCGGGTAAACGGATTTTAAATAAGATTTATGAGGTTTCAAAAGCGCTGCGCCAAGCGTCGTGCCCAGCTCCTTAATATGCCTTGTATATGGAATGTTTTTGCCTTCAAATATCTTCCGCGCAAGCGAATACCCGTTTGTATGCAGCCCCACTGACGCAAGGCCCAGCACAACATCGCCTTTTTTGACTTTTTCCCCTGTTATTATCCTGCCTTTATCTATTTGGCCGATAATGGTGCCTACGAGGTCATAATCCCCCTGTTTGTACATGCCCGGCATTTCTGCTGTTTCCCCGCCGATTAACACACACTTATTTTCTCTGCAGGCTTTTGACAGGCCTTTTATTACGTCAACAAGCACATTGCCCCGGAGCTTACCTGTGCCGAAATAATCGAGAAAAAACAGGGGTTTTGCGCCCATTACAAGTATGTCGTTTACACAATGGTTCACTATGTCGCAACCCACAGTATCATGGATATTCAGTTGCTGGGCTATTTTTAATTTTGTACCTACCCCGTCCGTGCTTGCCACGAGCAGCCTGTTATCTGCTCCTTCAAGCCTGTACACGCCGCCAAATGAGCCGATATCCGTGGCTGTATTTTTGTTAAAAGTTGACTTGATAAAAGCTTTTGCCCTGTTCAGCGCTTTTGCTGCAGCATCTATGTCAACTCCGGATTTTTTATACAAATTTGACTTCATTTGATTTTCCTTTTTTCAATTTGAATTTACTGCGAATTTCAGAACTTCGGATACGACCCGAGTATTTTCACAAACCCGCACTCCCTTGCTACTTCGGCCAGTGCTTTTTTAACCTTAAAATCGTCCTTATACCCGGTAAAATCCACAAAAAAATAATAATCCCATGCCTTTTTTCCCGAAGGCCTTGATTCAATGCTTGTCAGGTTTATGCCGTATTTTGAAAGCGGCTTCAAAAGATTGTAAAGGGCTCCGACTTTGTCTTTTATCGAAACCATTATGGAAGTTTTGTCATTCCCTGTTTTTCTGCTTTCTTCTTTGCCGAGGATAAAAAATCTTGTGGTATTGTCCGTCATATCCTCAATTGATGAAGCAATTATATTCAATTTATACATTGACGCAGCAAGTTTGTCGCCTATGCCGGCTGATTTTTTATCTTTTGCGGCCAGCATTGCTGATTTTGAATTGCTGGAAACTTCCTTGAGCTCGGCATGGGGCAAATTTGCCTCAAGCCAGTTCCTGCACTGTGCCCTAGTCTGGGGGTGAACGTAAACAACTTTTATGTCTTTTAAGTGTTTTGCTTTCGATAGAAGATTGTGCTTAATATCCAGCATTACTTCGGAGCATATTTTCAGGTCAAAATCCGCAAACATGTCAAATGTGTAATTGACCGCGCCTTCGGTTGAGTTCTCTACAGGCACTACGCCATAATCAACATTGCCTTTTTCAACTTCCATAAACACATCTTTTATGCTTTCCGCCGGTATGTATTCCGTTGCACTGCCGAACCTCTTCATAGCCGCGAGGTGCGTATAGGACGCCGGCGCTCCGAAATAAGCTACCCTGACTTTCCTCTGCAAATCCCTGCTGGCGGAAAAAATCTCGTTATATACCGCCTCAATGGCCCGATGCGGGAACTTCCCTTTTGAGGCTTTTTTAATATTGTTCAGTACATTCGCTTCTCTTGCCGGGTCGTACACTCCGCTTTCGTTTTTAATTTTTAAACCGGCTATATTTTTTACAGCTGTGGCCCTCTCGTCAAGAAGACTGACTATTTTTTTATCTATAATGTCAATCTGCTTCCTTATGCCTTTTATATCTTTTGCCATATCATCCTCCAGATTGGGAATTGTGCATTGTGGGTTTGCCGATTACCTGTTTGTCAAAAAAGGCAATCTCCCGTTTTGTCAGGAAGCGCCATTGCCCCGGCTCAAGGCCGTCTATATTTACCGTGCCTACGCTTGTGCGTTTGAGCCAGACTGGCGGTATTCCTGCGGCAGCCATCATTAATTTTACCTGATGGTTAATTCCTTCGGTAATCGTGATATAAATCACGTCATTTTTATTGTTGCGCTGGTAAATTCCAACGTCTTTTGCCTTCAAAAATCTCCCGCCTATTTTAATGCCTTTCTTTAATTTATTCAAGGCATAATCATTCAGCCTGCCCTTTATTTTGGCAACATATACTTTCCTTACCTCTGAACTCGGATGCGTAATTTTATTTGCCCAGTCGCCGTCGTTTGTCAGAAGCAGGCAACCGGTGGTATTGTAATCAAGCCTTCCTGCAGGAAAAATACGCATATTCAGCCCTACAATGTCCGTAACCGTCTTTCTTCCCCTGTCGTCAGACACCGTGGTGACGCACCCCTGCGGCTTGTTAAGGACTATATAAACCATTCTTTCGGGCTTTATAAGTTTGCCTTCAAATTTTACCGCGTCTTTTCCAGGGTTCACTTCAAATCCCGGAGTTGTTATTGTATTGCCGTTTACCTTAATTTGCCCCTGAGATATGAGTTCTTCAGCTTTTCTCCTTGAAGTTATGCCGCAGCGGGCAATATATTGTTGTAATTTCATTCTGTTCCTGTATCCCCTTCCGGCCCCGGCCTGCTTTCTGTTGCCTTACCGCCGTCCTGCCCAGGCTCAGCTTCCGGCTGCGGCTTTCCGACAGAACCAGCGCTTTCTTCTTCAAAATTAAATACGGTCTGGTTTTTGACGTTCGCAACCCTTTCTTCCCACTTTTCTATGTTTTCCTCTTTTTCGAGTATGTTCTTTATCTCGTCTATTTTAGGCAAATCCTCAAGCGAGTTTATGCCCAGGTATTGCAGAAATTCCTTTGTTGTGCTAAATAGAAGCGGCCTGCCCGGCGAGTCTTTCCTGCCTGATATTTTTATAAGGTTTCTTTCAAGGAGGGTATGGTATACGCCGTCAGAATTTACGCCTCTTATAAGCTCCACTTCCTGTTTTGTAAGCGGCTGCTTGTAAGCTATTATCGAAAGCACCTCAAGTGAAGGTTTCGACAGCCTCGCGAGCATCTTGTTTTTATATAATTTCTTTATAAAAGGCGCGTATTCCGCGTTTGTAAGAAGCTCATAGCCGCCTCCTATCTCCCTTATGCTTATTGGCGACCCTGCCTCCTTAAACTGGATATTGAGCCTGTCAATGGCCTCTTCTGCTTCCTTTGGCTGGACCTCCAGCACCTCGGCTATAGTCGAAATCGGCAAAGGTTTGTCGCTTGTAAAAAGCAGAGCCTCTATTATTTTTTCAATCGGTTTATCCGGCATTTTTGTCCTTTTTTGTTGCAACGGTTTATTGTTGTAGAAACGCCCCACCGGGTCGTCTCGACTTTATTAATAAAGAATTATTCCTGGATGTTATTTAAAATCCCCATATCGATGTCTTTTTGTACGAGGATAATTTTTATGTCGTCAAAAATTTTTTCCTGATAAACGTTTATGACCCTTAAGCGCATGAGCTCCAGTATCGCGAGAAAAAGCGACACTACGTACAGCCTGCTTTTATTTTCACTTACAAGGCTGAAAAAACTTACGGATTCCGAATTTTTTAAAAGACCGATAAGCTCGTACATCCTGTCTTTCACCTTCATTGTCTCGCCCGGTATGAGGATAAGCCGCCTTTCCTTTATCCGGCCGAGCACTTCATCCATGGCTTTCACAAGCGCGTACATGTCGAGTGTAAGTTCCTTGTCCTGCGCGCTGATATTTATCGGGTAAAGTCTTTCAAACAAATCGCGTTTTCTCGCCTCAAACAGCTTCATTTTTTCCGATATTTCCTTGAAGGTGTTGTATTCTATGAGGTGCTGAACAAGGTCGAGCCTCGGGTCCTCTTCCTGATCCTCGACAAACTCGTCCTTGGGCAGAAGCATTTTTGACTTTATATAAATAAGCGTCGCCGCTATCACAATGAACTCGCTCGCAATGTCGAGATTGAGTTTTTTCATCATTTCAATATACGCGAGGTATTCCTCGGTAATCTTGGCTATTGGAATATCGTAAATATCTATCTGGTTTTTCTTTATAAGGTATAAAAGCAGGTCAAAAGGGCCCTCAAATACCGCGAGCTTTAGCTGGTAATTTTCCTGTGCTGCCTGTGCCGCGCTCATACTTCACTCAGGTGCATAAGTTTTCTCACATGCGTCATGGTTTCCTCTGCAGTTTTCCGCGCCTGTTTATTGCCTTCGGCCATTATTGACGCAATATCGGCCTTTTCCACTTCTTTCCTTTTTTCCCTTATAGGCACAAGTCTCGCGTTTATTTTCGCCGCCAGGCTGTTTTTGCAGTCTACGCAGCCGAGCTTTCCTGCCTTGCAGTCAGCCACAAGCGCGTCGTATTCTTTTGAGTTATAAATCCTGTGAAACGCGTTGCCCGCGCATGTTTCTGGATGCCCCTGGTCGTTTTTTCTGATCTTCTGCGGGTCAGTGAACATCAGCCTCACTTTTTCATTCACGGTTTTATCATCGTCAGTTAAGAATATCGCGTTATCGTAACTCTTGCTCATTTTCCTGCCGTCAATGCCGGGCAGCTTCGGGAATTCGGTAAGAATTTCTTTTGGTTCGTTAAAATATTTGCCGTATAAATTATTGAACCTCCGCGCGATTTCGCGCGTGATTTCAAGATGCGGCCTCTGGTCCTCGCCTATTGGGACTTTGTCCGCATTATACACAAGTATATCCGCGGCCTGCAGTACCGGATATCCCAGGAATCCGTAGGTTGAAAGGTCCCTGTCCTTTAGTTCCTGCCTCTGTTCTTTATAAGTCGGGTTTCTTTCAAGCCACGGCACAGGCACAAGCATGCCGAGTAAAAGGTAAAGTTCAGCGTGTTCTTTTACAGACGACTGGACAAAAAGAACGGCCTGCGCCGGGTCAAGCCCGACACTGAGCCAGTCCTTGAACATATCCAGCGTATTTTCACGCACATTTTCCGGTTTTTCATAAGTTGTCGTAAGCGCGTGCCAGTCTGCCACCATATAAAAGGCCCGGTATTTATCCTGCATGTCTACATAGCTTTTTAACACACCTTCAAGATGGCCCAGGTGCAATTTACCTGTCGGCCTCATTCCGCTTAGTACGCTTTGCATATTTTCTCCAATCAACATTTTTGCATCAGCCCCAGGTATTCACAATCAGAGGCTTGGATACCCGAATTTTACATAAAAAATTTCATTAAAAGCATAATAAATTCAAATATGGGCCTGAATATAACGTTAAGCAGCCCTGTGACAAGAAGAATTATTACTATTATCATTCCCATCGGCTCAAGCCTGGCATATTTATATGCCAGATTTTCAGGCAGAAGCCCCATAATAATTTTTGACCCGTCAAGCGGCGGTACAGGTATCAGGTTAAAAGCAGCCAGCACAACATTTATGATCAGGTTTGCTTCCACAAAAGCCTGGAGCCCTGGCGACTGCAGCGCCGGCATAAATCCGGCTAATTTCCATATTAACAAGCCTACGATTGCGAGCAGTATGTTTGAACCCGGCCCTGCCAGACTTACAAGCATCATGTCCCGCCTTGGATTTTTAAAATATCTCCAGTCCACAGGCACTGGTTTTGCCCCGCCAAGCACAAAAGGGGAATGAGTCAATATAAGGCCGACCGGCAGTATTATTGACCAGAATGGGTCTATATGGGGAAGCGGATTTAAAGTAAGCCTGCCCATGGTCTTTGCCGTGGGGTCTCCGAGTTTATAAGCTACGTAACCGTGTGATACTTCATGCACAATGACCGCAAGTATTAATACTATTATTTGTATTGCTATGCCCATTTTTTTCACCTGATAAATTTTAAGTTGAATAATTATATCATATTTTAAAAATTAAGAAACCGTATTTTAACTGCCGCATTGCGTATATGAAACGATTAATATCTAGTAGATTACTGAAAAATTATTTTAACGTGTCATTGCGAGAAGCGAAGCGACGAAGCAATCTCTCATTTAAAGAGAAAAACGAGATTGCTACGCCCATAAAAATAAAACGGGCTCGCAATGACAAATTTCAGCGTTATTTTAGCAACTTCCCAAATAAAAAAGGCGGCTTAATGCCGCCTTTTTTATTTGTATTAAAATGTTTCACAGTCACTATTTACTACTCACCCTCAGTTGCCGCTGCTGTAGCTGTAACTTTTACGGGCATTTCTTTGCTTATTTCTGATTTTGCTTTATTTTTCTTTTGTTTAACTTCTTGTTTTGCTTCCTGTGTATTCCCTTCAGCAGCTGTTTCTTCTCCGGTTGTGCCTTCTTTTGCTTCTGCCGAACCTGAGTTTTCCGATACAAATTTGGTAACCCATGCTATAAAATCCGTATTGCTTTGCAATTTCTGCGCTGATTCCTGTGGTTTTAAATCCGTTGCTTCGTCCAGCAGTTTTTTTGACTCATCTAAAAGCCCCATTTGAGGGGTAAAAGCGTCTGCCATTTCCTTCTGAAAAGCTATTTTTTCTTCACTTGGCTCCATACCTGATAGTTTCTGGAGTTTTTCATCATAGCCTACGGCTGCCTTAAAAGTCTGAATAAGCAAATGTCCCGCGTTGTTAAGCTGCCAAGCCTGAATTTCCGTTTTCTTGAATTCCGCCGCTGAGTCAGCTGCTTTTTTGTAATTTGCCACGGCATTGTAAGTGTCGCCGGCCGCCTCTGCGTCTTTCGCCTTTTGTTTCGCGTCTTTGTAATCCTGCCATGTACCTGCATAGGCCAGTCCTGATAAAGCAAAAACAGAAATTAAAACGATAAGTTTTCTCATGTTTCCCTCCTTTTTAAAAATTTTAAATACTTATTGTATATTATTGTATAACAGAGGTAAAAAAATGTCAAAATGTTTTATTCTATTATCCGGAAATTTTGCTTAAAACTTCGCTGATGCTTACTGAATCGCAGTCTCCGTCTTTTTTTTGGAGTATTGTTATTTTATTTGGGCCTATCGGCGACCAGCGTTTCGCTGTGCTTGGCCCGAATATCGCGATGACATCCGTAACCAGGGACACTGCATGCATTATACCGCTGTCATTGCATACAAACTTGTTAAACCTCTGCGCTGCTGCCATGATTCTTAATATGTCGTTATGCGGAAATATAAAGACGTCCTTGATTCCAGCTATAAGCTGTCTGAAAGCTTGTATTTCATCCTGCTCCCCAATGCCGTAAACAACAACTATTTTAGCTTTGAACTTCCTCTGTACTGCTATAATTAAATCCCTGTAATTTTCCTTTTTCCACCTGTTGTCCTTTTTCTTCAATGTCGGATGCATGCCTATCACAAAGTCCCTGCCTGTTATGCCGCAGTTTTTATAAAAATCCCTGGCGTGCCCTTTGGATTCTACCGGCAAATCAAACTTCGGCATTGTATTTTTCCCTTTTGCCGTTATTTTTAAGGGTTTTAATAGCAGCATATCTTTAATGCTTTCATGTAGGCTATCGTTGTTTAAAGCAATTCCTTTATTGAATATTTTATGGCCCAGCGGGTTTTTTGCGCCTGTTTTTTTATAACCTATCCTTACCCTGCACTTTGACGCCAGCGTCATGATGGCAGATGTAATTGAAAAAGGGTATGAATGGAAATTGATTGCCACATCGTATTTGCCGGCCATAAGGCGAACCGCGACTTTCAGAAAGGAAAAAAAGTTTTTGTTGTAGACTATTATTTCGTTGTTTGTGGAGCCACCTTTAAAAAAATTTCTATTATGCTCCCTCCCCGGAGTGCTATCCATCCCCGCCTCTATCAGCGGGGATTTTCGTGGAGCGGGATTAAAAAATAGCCGCGCAATATCCTCGCCCCTTTTACCTGCTACTATCGTGAGTTTCGCTTCTTTGCCAAGTTTGTCCTTTAGCATATTTATAGCCGGCACGGCAAGTATAAAATCGCCCAGCCTGTCCGGCCTGAGCACAAGCGCGGAATTTATATTTTTTATGTCCGGTACAGGCGCGTTCCCGCCGTCCGGAATAAACATCCCAAGAAGGTTTATAAAACTATTTTTTATGATTTTTTCAATTGCTTTTACTGGCTGCAATTTCTGCTCCCTCTGAATTATCTCCGATTATGTCGGAGGGTTCAAAAACTTCCCTTCCCCCTCGACGGGAGTTCAATACCCCTGTGGGGTGTTGAACGGGTAGAAGTCATCTTAATACTCTCAAATATGTCCTTTCTACACACAGCCGGGATGGGGGTGAGGTAGCGGCTGATTCTGTATCACTTCACGCCAACATCAGATCCCAAAACTTCTTTTTCTTATTTTGCATTATATCTTTTAGCTTAATTCACTTAGTTGTTGCTGCTGCTTCACCCTCACTTTTTTCTCCTCTCCCGTCAAGGGAGAGGAGACCGCCCACTTTAGTCGGTGGATTAATTAGAATTTAAAAAAATACCGCAAGCGAAAGCTTATGGTCAAATTCGTCCTGAGCAAGGATGGTTTCTTTTAAAAATGCGTAATCAAGCTGTACTAAAAAATTTGCTATCTGGTATTTTATCCCGCCGCCAAGGGTGTAGTTGGATTCATAACTTTTTATGTCGTAATACCCGCCTGCCCTGATAAAAAATATTTTTATGAAGGATGCTTCGACGCCGGACCTTAGTGTCACGCCTTCAAACTCGTTTTCCTCAGCATCGATTGACACCGAAAGCAACTCCGGCAAAGCATCGATTTTAGCGCCTATCTTCATGTCAAGGGGAATCTGCTCCGTTGTTCCCGTTGACCAGTTCAAAAAGTTTGCCAAATCCTGAAGCATTACTCCAAACTGTACTAAAGGGATCGGCCTTATCATGACTCCTACGTCGCAGCTGATGCCGAAAGCAGGCACGCCCGAGTTGTTTATTGACAATATTTTTAAATTACCTCCGACAGAAAACCCCTTTGTTAATTCCCGCGCATAAGTAACGAAAAAAGCATTTTCCGTATCCGACAAAGGCGTAAAAGCCTCGGTATCGGTCTGTCTGCCTTCAATGCCGCTTATTGAAAAATTAATCCAGTTCAGGGCAAAGCTGCCAATCTGCGAAGGATAAATTAAATTAAAAAAATTGTACGATCTGTCCTCGGTCATCCATGAAACCATTGTATTAAGTGCCATCTGGTTTATATAAACAGTTGCTGCCGGGTTCCAGTACGGCACCGAAGGGTCGTCAGAGTATGCGGTAAAAGCGCTGCCCAGTGCCAGTCCTCTTGCTCCCACACCGGCGCGTAAAAACGGAGCTGCCCCGCCGGCAGCTCCGGTGATGCCGAAAATACCGTCAGCCAGTAATAATGACACTACAATAGCAGTAAAAATTGTTTTCTTCAAATTCGAAACTCCCTTGCTTTCCGTTCAGAACCGGTTTACGCGTGCATAAAATGATACAGGGCGGGCTTACCGCCCGCCCTGTATATTTGCCGCGTTCTGCCTGCGGCATGGATTTTATTTTACAACCGAGATTTTCTTTGTTACGGTCTTTGTCTTTGAAGCTACCCTTAAAATATACACCCCATTGGCCACGTTCGCACCGCTGTCATTTACGCAGTTCCACTGTATTGCATTGACGCCGGCAATTACGTCTGCCGCGCTTAAATCTTTGTGCCATACTGTCCTGGCGTTTATATCAGTTATAATTATCTTGATATCCTGCGCGGTTACAAGCGGGAACCTTATTGTGGTTGTCCCCTTGCAGGGATTGGGATAGTTGTATACGTTTTTCTCCGACATCTCTTCGGTAATGTTTATCTTATAAACTGACTGTTTGCCCACATTGCCGGCAGAGTCCTTTACAGCCGCGGTAAATACCCACGGGCCGGTTTCAAGTCCGGATAATTTTATATCCGGTGAAGCGCTGAATACAGCCTTGTCCGCTGAAAAAGCACCGGAATTTTTAGAAACACAGTACATGTATCCTGCTATGCCGTTTAAGTCGTCCTGCGCCTGCATATGTATTACAGGAGAGTTGTCAGCGTACCACATGCTCTGTTCCGGATGGGACGAGGAACTGACCACCGGCGCAGCAGGCGGTTCCTGGTATATTACCCTAACTGTATTGGTCCTCATATGCGTGAACACTATATCATTCAGGCCGTCGCCGTTGACATCGCCCGCAGTAACTTCCACCGGGCCGAAAGTCTGGTCTTTATCGTCTGTTACTTTATAGCTTTTTACCACCTGGAATACATTATCTTTCTGCATAATTATATCGATGCTGTCGCTGTCCCTGTCTGCCGTGATGATTTCATTCTTGCCCCCTCCTGTAACGTCAGCCACGCACATCCCGTTTGGCCTGAGGCCCGCCAGCTTTACAGTCGTTGTCAGCGTTAAGTTCGGCCCTTCAAGTATGGAAACCGTGTTATCGTAAAAATTCGCCGTTATAATATCGTTGCTGTCGTTGTTCATTACATTTGCTATTGCCACTTTGCAAGGCCCGCTTCCCGTTGCTATGTCCTTTTCCTTAACAAGCCCCGTGGCCGCGAGTTTTATGACGCTCACGTTTGCCGAGTTGTAGTTCGCGCTCACAACAACGTTTTCATTGCCTATTTTTCCCATGGCCACATCCGTGGGGTTCCCCGGCACCGGTATTTCCAGTTTCTGCGTATTTTTTGTCAGTTCATTCATTATAACGACAACTTTGCTGTCGTTATAAACCGCGCACGCTATGTCCGGCTGGCCGTTATTGTCCAGGTCGCCTATCGCCACTCCTACCGGATGTTTTCCGACTGCAATCGTGTCTTTTAATACTGGTGTGCCGTTTTCGTTCGTATATACCATTAAAGTGCCGTCATCGTAATTTGATATGACTAACATGCCGTTCCATATTGCCACGCCCCTCGGTGATTTCCCGGTCTGCACCGGTATTGATAAAGCGTTGGTATTTGAAAAAATGGAAACAGACGAATTCGGCGTGTTTGAAGTATCCTGGCCTATCAGCGTGCCTGCCCCGAAATTTGCGACAATTACCTGGTTTTTCCCGTTTGCAATTAAATCCCCTATGGCAATTCCCCTGGGACATACACCCGTTGACACTGTAGTAATATTTGACAGGTTATTCGCGTTAACTGTCCCAAAAACCAAAAGAACTACTGCTAAAACAACCATTGTTTTTTTCATGTTTTTCCTCCTTAGAGTCCGTTGATTTTGCTGAGCGTCAACAGCGCAAGCAAAATCTTACGGAGTCTTATACCCGCTCCAGTCCCGAACTTGCCAAGAGTCAAATAGTCCAATGGACTATTTGACGGGTAGTTTCCAAAATTTATTATCATCTAAAAACTACCCTGAAGCGGTGTTCCTACTTTTACTTATATAATTATATATCCTATTATCCTGATTGTCAAGACTGTCTAAAAATTTGTATTACGTTCCTAAAAGTGATATAAAAATATGTCTATAATAACAAAACCCCGGTTGCTGAAAAACAACCGGGGTTTTATATTGCGAAAGCTTTAAAAAATATGCTTATTTAAAACGCGTACTTTGCCGAAATCTGGGAAGCTATTGAGCCCGGCATTTTCAAGTTCAGGCTGCCGATATTGGCTACAGGAAGCCAGTCCGCATTGATTCCGCCTGTAATCGTCGCGTCAATTGTGGCTGCTCCCACTTTGATTGAAACGCCGCCTGACATATTTACGGAATTGTTAAATCCAAAGTCCATTGTCATTTTTGGCGCCGGATTATGTGTTACCCCGCCGGTGACTGTCTGTGTTTGTTGCAGGCTGACGCTGTTTATCAAGTTCTTGCTCAAGCCGCCTCTTACAACCAGCGCGTCATTGAGTTTTCCTTCTGCTGCAACATAAAGCGGTATGCTTACAACCGACATGTCAATTTCCTCATTGTCCACAACTGTGCCAGGATTTACCAGCGTATACTTGTATGTTTCTTTTGCTGATGCATAATCAATGGCTAATCCCGGAATTAGTGTCACTTTATCATTTAAGGCAAGATTTGACCCAGCGCCGAAGTTTATTCCGATCAAACTGCGTGTATCGACTTCTTTATCATTGGTATCGAGCGCGCTTGTAAAATTTCCATCGTAAGGAAAATCACCATCAAGCTGCTGAGTATCTGTTGTCTGCATATTATCAAACGTAAAACCAAGGCCGACAATAATAGGAGCAACAATAGACGCAAGGTTTGCCCTTGCGTTTAATCCAAAATCTATACCGGAATTTGATTGTAAGGTTTCCGACTGAAAAAGATCTTTGTTTGCGTAATTAGTATCTGTCCCTTTATTGTTGATCATTGGCAATGAAATTGAAATGCCTAAATCAACCATATGCACGCTTAAACCCAATCCCAGATTAATTGCCGTTGACCCGTTTGAAAAATTTTCAAGGGTTCCGTTATTGCCCGCCGGGTTTGTTAAACTGTTTTTTTCGCTCTGGGAACTGTCCGCAAGGCCCAGCATAATGCCTGCCGACATTACTCCCAGCCCAATATCCGGGATCTTCATCCCATAAAGCAGCCCATAGGACCTGTCAGGCGTAAGTATTGTGTGCGGGTCCTCCCCAAGATTACTGGTAATAAACCCGGCTCCAAGGCTCATCATATTCGGCGGCATTAAGAGCGAACCCTTGTAAGGCAGCGCAAATACGCCAATCACGCTTTTCTCAAGACTGAGCGTGATATATCCGCTGTCCGGAGTTGTTACCTGCTGAATAATTGAAGCGTTAATACCGCCCCCTGTCATTTCGGTATACAGCAAATTAATCGTGCCCATTGTGTCCAGGCTTACCGAAGAATTTGAGTTTACTGCAATCAGGTCTTTGTAGTTCACTGCCTGGCCAGGAAATGTAGCGATTAAAGAATCATCAGAGCTTACCATCCACGCAGGCACGCCAAGCCCGGCTATTCTTGAATTCGTCGCAAAAACCATTCCGCAAAAAGCCAAAACAACCGCAATAACCAATAAAGTTTTTTTCATTGTTTCCTCCTTTTGTTTTGAGATAAATTACTTCAGGTCATTTTCTTTGATTCACACCTCCCTTCATAGCTTTAAATTCCTCTATTCCTTTTGGAATAAAAATATTACTGGCTAAGCCCCAGGGACTTTTATTACAGCTGCAACTCAAGCGAAAGTATGTGTGTGTTGTCGAAAACACCCACGCCGTTCCAAAAAACCGGCCTGTATGTGTAATTAACTGAAACAATGCCGAATTCAAACTGCGTAATGGACAGCCCTACGCCCAGTGATATAAAAGACGGTGATTTTAAATCCAGGTTCAAAGTGTATCCTGCCCTGAGAAAAAATATTTTTGCTACGCCGTCTTCAAGTCCGAACGCAACCTGGCCGGTGTCGTAAAAATCCTGGATATAATCAACATCCACAAGCAATAAATTATTTTTCTGCAAATCTATCTTATAAGCCGCGCCGAGGCGCAGTGTCAGCGGCAGCGGTTCGCTGTCCTTTATCAGCGTTACCGGCATGCCTAAATTCTGGAGCACAGCTCCGAATTTAAGGTTTGAACCCGGCGGCGTAAGCTGGGCCCCCAGATCAAGAGCGTAAGCCGTAAGAGGATATATGCCGATATTCTCGTAAATTATTTTCAGGTTCATTCCCACGTCAATGTTTTTATTGAAATCCCCGGGAAGAAAATAATCAAGCTTCGACGCATAGGTTCCCGCAAGCACAAAATCATAATAATTTACCGGCGCATCGGTGGCATTTTCGTTTGATATTGTCGGCATATACCTGTAAACCCCTGAAATGCCCACTTTGCCTTCTACAAAAAAGTTTTCAAGGCTTTGCGCGTACGATATATTGTGCACGCCAATATCGGCGAAAGAAAACCAGTACATGTACTGCATTTGTATTTTTGTTATATCGGCAATGCCTGCCGGATTGTAATTTATGGATTCGACATCGTTGCCAGCGGCAGTATACGCGCTTCCCATGCCTGTTGCCCTGCCGCCGACCGCGACATTTAAAACGTCCCCTATTGTGGTGCCTGCGGCGTATATGTTGACGGATATGAGGATGATGGCCATGCCTGCGACTAATGTTTTAACTTTCATTTAAACTCCTTATCTTTAACTACCCGGTCTTAAGTATTTCAATTAAAAATCTAAATTCTAGAATCAAAATTATTTCAGTTTTCTGTAAAGCTTGAATAATTCCTTAAATGCCCTTAATATGACTTTTATCTTCGCGCCGGTCTGTGCTCCTGCCGTCCGCGGATAATGGTGAACTCCCACTTCCTTTATTTTATAACCCATCTTATTTGCCTTTGCCAGCAGTTCGGTTGAAATCATGGCGCCCTCAGCCTCAGGCTTTGCCCTGTCTATTATTTCTTTTTTAAAAAGCTTGAAAGCGCAGTCAACATCCCGCACCTTGAAACGGAAAAGCAGCTTAACCATGGTGCCCCACGCGAAAGCGTTCAGCTTCCTCATAAAAGAATCTGCCCTTTTTATCCGGTATCCGGCTATGAAATCCGCTTCATTCGTGTATTTAGCGAGCTCTTTGATTTCATTGACGTCAAACTGCCCGTCGCCGTCGGTAAAAAATACCCATTCCAGCCTTGCGCCGTATAAACCCGATTTAACCGCTGCGCCGTAACCCTTGTTTGTTTCGTGGTTTATGACCCTTATTTTGGGGTTTTCCTTTGCGAGCGCTTCGGCTATCTCGCGTGTCCTGTCCTTTGAGCCGTCATTTACAACAATAACCTCATAGTCACTGCATATTTCAGAAAGGACTTTCGCTGTTTTTCTTGTGAGTGCCTCTATGTTTGCTTCTTCGTTATGCGCCGGAAAAAACGCTGAAATCTGCAAGCCCATTATATTTCCACCTTAATTGAAAATTGATAATTATTCACTTTTCTTTCAATATTATACCGCTTACTTCATTCGCAACCCTTATGCTGTAGCTCATTCCCCTGTCCTCGGGATACACCTGGCTCATATTCGCTATGTACAGGTTTTTTACCGGCGTCCTGTAATCAAGCTTTATTTTCGAATATTCCTTTTCAATCACAGGCTGGCTGAACGGCTCCCTGAACACCCTCCACTCTATAACGTCATTCGGGTCAAACTTGGGATTTATCTGCTTGAGGTACGCAAAGAAAATTTCCTTAACTTCCTCGTTTGGGGCCTTGTAAAGCGCGTCATCCGTTGACAGGTATTTTCCTAGGTAAATAATCACATTGTTGTTGTAGTGTTCCTTCGGCATGAAATTTGTATGCTCCACCGCCGCCACAAAAGGCGACTGCCTGTCGCCTATGTTCAGCCAGTATATCTTGCTCAATGATTTTTTTACGGCCATGACAAGGTTCAGCGCGCCGTAATACTGGATTTTGCCCAGCCGCTCCATGTAGGCTGTGTCCGGGAATTCCACCATGTGTTTAATAAGAGCCGGCGCGCAGGTAAGGATGATTTTATCAAACTTGTATTCCCTGCCCCTTGCCTCCAGTCCGACGGCAGTTCCGTTTTCGATGAAAACCCTGTTGCCGGAAACTCCTTTTAAAATCGATACCCCCTGCTTTATATTGACGGATTCCAGCTCGTCTATGAGCGTTTGGAATCCGTCAAGAATATAGCCCAGGACTTCTTTTGTGCCTCCCTTTTCGCGCGAAGCAAAGCGCGCATGAATCCTGCCGTAAAGCCAGGCCATTGCGATATCTTTTGCCTTGTCGCCGAACTTCTGCTCAAGCAGAGCCCCCCACACGACCTTATATACTTTTTTGCCTATATATTTTTCTATCCATTCTTTTACTGTTATCTTCTCGTATTTTTTCCAGTTTTTTACCCTGGCGAGGTATACCGTCATTAACCCGAGCTTTATCCTGCTGATTATAGACAAAGGGGAAAACAGCATCAAGTCCATAGGCGTGGTAAAATTATGAATTTTCCCCTTATAGTAAAATCCGACTTTTGACTCTATCCACCAGAGTTTGTCGGTAAGTCCTAATTCGTCCACCAGTTTTATGATATCAGTATCGCTTTTAAAAATATGCCGGTAAAATTTGTCGAGCCTTGATCCGGCGAGCGTGAAACCCTGCGCAAGTCCGCCAAGCTCAATGTTGGACTCAAAAATAGTTACTTTATGCCCGGCGCCCGAAAGCCGGTATGCCGCCGTAAGGCCAGCTATGCCTCCTCCGACAATAGCAATATTCATTATAAATTATGCTCCTCTTTGTTTTGAAATTTGTTGGCTTAGAGAAGTATATCACAGGAGTTTAGATAGTCAATTGCAAAGATATATTATAAGATTTTCTTTTGGACTTTTATTTTTTTGAACATTTAATTATATTATTTGAGTTTTAAAGCAGGCTTTTTCCCCAGGATGTAAACCTTTACTTTTTTTCTTCCCCATCTCAACGCCTCAGGCGTGCTGTTATAGCAAAGGTCTATCCTTTTGCCTTTTATATCTCCCCCTGTATCGCCTGCCCACGCGAAGCCGTACCCGTCCACGTATATCAGCGACCGCAGGGGTATTACCCTGGGGTCCACGGCCGCAATGCCGTATCTCGCCCTCCAGCCAAGGAATGTAGTGCCTGCCCAGTCAAGCTGTCCCGAATCCGGGTAAGGGTCATAACCTGTGGCTTCCATGGTAAAGACGTCATGCATGTAAGTGACCTGCGGCGCGTTTATCGGGCATTTTTTGTCTGATGCGCCCCTTATCAGATAAGCTTCTTCCGGCTTTTTTAATATGCCTGTTTCGAATTTCTCGGCGCTTTTTAAGATTTTCCCGGCAAAAGAAAATTTCTCCTTTACCGCGTTTTTATATCCTTTCACGCCTTCTTTAATCCATATCAGCCAGCCCTTCTGCGCGTAATTGCTTTTTCTTTCGTTTACCTTGAATTGTATATATTCCTTTTCCACAGAGGAATATTTATTTATCCCGAAAGAAAAAATTACCCCCAGGAACCACGCGCAAAAAAGAACCACAGCTGTTATTTTCATTGTTTCAAGGTATTTCCCCGTTGTCATTTATATCTCCCTGCAAGAGTTTATTTTGCAAGCCTTCAGGGCGCAGCAAAATATTACTCTTGCATGCACCCGCTCAAGTCCGAGGCCTTCAGGCCGAGAGTCAAATAGTCCAGTGGACTATTTGACGGGTAGTTTCCGTAAATTATTATCATATAAAACTACCCTAAAGCGGTGATATTATATTCCCGTCTTAAAACTCTTTATTGCCTTATCAGAAATATTTTCCCGAGATAATTGCTTTTATTGTTGTCCCATGATATCACAAAATAATAAATTCCTGCTGAAACATCGATATTGTAAGCGTTCTTACCGTCCCAGTCAACATGCGAATTGATTTCCTTGAAAGACTTCACTTCCTCCCCCGATACCGTGTAAATCAGCACCTGCGAACCCGCCGGAAGATTGTCGAATTTGAGCCTGTGATTATAGGCTGTGTTCGGGTTAAACGGGTTCGGGTATATGACTATGTCCCCTACGCTGATAGTCAGCGAACCGCATATAAAATTCCTGTCCTGGTTAAAAGCGACATCATGATACGATCCTGTCAGGCCGCCTATTGTTATGGTGTCGCCTGTCACCAGGTTATTGCTCGTCTGCAGGGTAAAATATATTGTTGTGCTTCCGCCTGCGGCCAAATTGCCCACGTCATAACTGAAGACATTGCCGTTAAGTGTCCAGCCGGCATTTCCCGGGTCAGTTGTCGAAAAGCTTGTATTCGCCGGCAGGGTGTCCCAGATTATCACGTTTGATGCCTGTGAACCCGGATTTGTTATAACAACCATAAGCTGCACGGGCCCGCCGGGCATTGTTGAGTAATTCACTGCCTGCAGTACCATGGTAGGCATGGCAGGCACCGGCGATGGTGTTGCGGTAACCGTAGCGGTATCTGTAACCGTATAGGTCGCGGTGGAAGTCGGGGTTATTGTTGCAGTCGCTGTAATAGTAGGGGTATTTGTAGCTGTATAGGTTGCGGTGGAAGTAGGGGTTATTGTATATGTTGGAGTTATTGTCGGCGTATCCGTGGGCGACAATATCGGCGTATTGGTGCTGGTCTGCGTAATTGTAAGAGTTGGCGTATCCGTAACTGTATTTGTGTATGTTGCCGTCTGTGTAGAAGTGTCTGTACCAGAAGGCACAGGTGACGGAACTATGCACGACACATTGAATATTGTCTGGTTTGAGAATATAGGCGCGCCAGTACCGGATAACCCGCCCACATTCGTGAAACTCTGGCTGCATGCATTCGTAGTTGCCCACCATGTGTATGAGCCGCTCTGGTCTCCCACAGTTCCCAGGTTCCAGCTGACCATTGGACTTGTAGTTCCTGCGGCCGGATTTGAACCTGAGTATGTCAATCCTGTTGGTAAGGTATCGTACAATACCGCGTTTGCCGATAAACTCGTTGGCGATGACAGGGAAAAATTATTATATGAGTCCTGCGTTGTGCCGTCATTGTTATTGCCCTGCTCGCCCAAGCCAGGCCTCCAGTCTGAACTGTTCCCGCCGTGGTCAGGGCATTCCCAGTTTGGGTCTGTGTTTGATGTGGTATCGGTCCAATCTAACTGGTATGCAGTGGGCTCTGCCGTATTCACCGGCCATATTTTTGCCTGGAAACGAAATCCGTTATTGCTAACCAGTATTTTTATCCTGTACCATGTATTGCCCGTTATTACAAGACTTCCCGGATTCACATTAGCCGGCCAACTACAGCCTCCGCCGCCGCATTTTTGTATGCCAACATATCCGCCAGCTGGAAAAGTGTCTATTGATAAAAGTAATGAATACGCGTACCCGGCAGCGCCGGACTTCCCGTTACTGCGGATTGTTATGAGGGCGTCTGAACCAACAAAATTACCCGGGTTTATCATTACATCTGATTCTATTATCCCTGAATCGCAAAGCTGTACGTTGTCCGTGTTTCCTGAAGCGTCATCCAATAGCAAAGAAGGGTATTTTGATGCGCTTGATACGCTGCCTGTTATTATTTTATCTCCTGTATTGCAAGCGTCGCTTATTGTCCATGTTCCATACTGCCCGCTGCCGTTGCCGTCCGGAATCATTTTCCATCCAGGCGGCGGCGCTGCAGGGTTCGTGTAAGCGCCCAAATTATTGTCGTCAAACGTCCTCACTGCCTTCAATGAATCGCCGCTTATATTGTAGTTTAAATAATAAGTTATTGTTACCACGTCGGTCGGCGCTTTTACAAAAGTGCTTACGCTCTGCAATTTCGTCAGCGACATAGCCACATTTCCCACTGTGATTGAAGTTGATGCGTTGCTGTTGTTTGACCCGCTTGTGCCGGTGGCAGAGTTTGTCACGACTATACCCGGAGCTATTGCCGTGGACATGCTCAGCAGCATCCACACGCTGCCTGTAGCTGTGTATACCGAGCTTGGGAATGTCCATACGATGTTG
The DNA here is from genome assembly GCA_963845185.1 of uncultured bacterium. GTDB lineage: Bacteria > Oederibacteriota > PGYV01 > PGYV01 > CAWJRG01 > CAWJRG01. Next base: position 282,485 of record CAWJRG010000005.1, read on the forward strand.
CCTGATGTCGAGCCTACAGGCGGCGCGGTTACAGTGCCTGTGCCGGGCATGGGGTTCGGGCCGTAATCTACCAGCGCCAGGCTGCCCCCGCCAGGTATGGCGTCGGTTATTTGCAACGGGCCGTTTCCGTATGTATAATTAATTGAAAAAAATACCAGGTCTCCCACGTTCTGGAGCGTGCCCTCCACGCTCTTGGAAATGCTTACCGTATCCAGCGGCGGGATTGGAAGCGGCATAGTCAGTGTATATTGGCTCGAGCTGCATAAGCCTGTCCAGTCGCTGCCCTGCATCTCGTAATTTTTGCATCCTACATGCAGGTATAAACTGGTCGCGCTGCATCCTGCCTGGCCCAGTTCGCTCGGCTCCGGCATTGTAAGGTTGAATTGCTGCGTAAGAATTGCGCCGTCATCTGAACCAGAACCGCATGTCATGCATGTAAGCGTGACGCCATACCCCGGTCCGGTACCTGCAGATATTGCTATGCCTAACGAGCCTGATGTCGGATTCGTGGTATGCGCGTCAATGCCGCTGTTGCTGACAAGGAATACCTGGCCGCCTGTGTTGGGCGGAATAAAAGACGAGTTGGTCCCTATGGCAATTGCCATGACTGCCGGATTGACATATTGTCCCACGCAATACTGGATTGTGATGTTGAACTGCTGTCCCCATCCGGGATTTGTAGGATTTATGCTGACCGAAACAATTGAAGGGTCTCCCGCGTATGCTGCGTCCGCGTAAAAAAATATTGATATCATTAACATAAAAAATAATAATATTTTATATTTCATCATTCCTCCCGGACTTGCTTTCATCCTGACACCGCCAAAAAATGACTAAACTTACTTCATTACTGCTATTTTTCCATTCGCTTTCGCCTTGTTGCCGCCTGCCACTGCTTCCATCAAGTATATGTATATTCCGCTCGAGACATCATTGTTATACTGGTTTTTTAAATTCCAGAATAATGTCTTATTATTGCCCGGAGGCGTATTTTGCTGTTCCACTTCGCCGATATATTCCCCGCTGATTGTGTAAAATTTGGCAGTAACATCAGCGGTGCATCCGAGGTTGTAAACAATATAAACTCCTGTTGTGGACGGGTTTGGATATTCTGTTATTTTATGGAAAGAAAAAGGCGGCTGTGTCGGCGTATACGTCGGAGTGATTGTGTAAGTCGGAGTGATTGTCATGGTCAAGGTAACTGTCAATGTCGATGTGAGTGTCAATGTCACAGTAGTCGTAGGTGATATATACGGCGTAAGCGTAGGCGTAATTGTTGGCGTCCCGCACGGTATGTCGAATTCCACCGGTGGATTTGAAAACATAGGTATTGGGTTGCTGCACCACGCCACTCCGCCGAGCCCTGCCGTATTGATAAATGTCCCGCAACTTGACGCAGTCGCCCACCACGTGTACGAATCGCTGATATTCGATATTGCCCCCAGGCTCCAGGTCACCATCTGCGGCGTTCCTCCGGTTCCTCCTGCGACTGTCCCTGCTGATCCTACATAAGTCAGCCCTGCCGGTATAGTATCGTATAATACCGCGTCTGCTATTTCCCTTGCTGCTAATGCCTCAAAATTATTATACGAGTCCTGCGTGCTTCCGTCCTGATCATTTCCCTGCTCTCCTATTCCCGGTCTCCAGTCAGAATAAGTGCCGTCGCACGACCAGTTTGGGTCCGTTTGTGCCCCGGAAATGTCGGTCCATGTTAAGGTATATGTTGCTGGCTCTGCTGAACCAAGAGGCCAAACTTTTGCATTGAATGTAAATCCATTATTACTTACAATTATTTTCACCCTGTACCATGTGCTGCCCTGTATTGTAATCGCATTGCTAAAAGTAGGCCAGGAAGCATTTCCACCCTGTACTTTTTGTATAGCAACATACCCGCCTGCCGGATTTTGGTCTATTGACAAAAGCAGGGAATATGCGTACTGGTTACCGCCTGTCTGGCCGTTGCAGCGTATTACCACAAGCCCGTCTGCCCCGGGGTATGATCCCGGGTTAATATAAACATCTGATTCAATTATGCCGTCGCAAAACTGTACATTATCCGTATTTCCATTAGGGTCGTCCAGCAGCAAAGAAGGATAATCCGATACTCCCGGTACGCTTCCTGTTATTATGTAGTCGCCTGTATTATTCAGATTGTTTACGGTCCACACCCCGTTTGTTCCGTTTTCCGGCATGAATTTCCATCCTGGCGGAGGCGAGCTGTTGTAGACCGTGCCTGAAGTTAAATCGTCAAACGTCCTAATTGCCTTCAGCGCATAGTCGCCTTCATTTACCGAGTAATTTAATGTATATGTTACTGTCATCCCCGGACCCATTGTTTGGGTACCATTTACGCTTGCTGTTTTATTAAGCGACATTGACACGCTTTCAACCGTTGCGGAAGCTGTGGATGTACTGGTGTTTGGCCCGCTTGCGCCCGTGGCTGAATTTATCACTTGAGTACCGGCCGTTATTGGGCTGACCATCTGCAACAGCATCCATACAGTGCCTGTTGTAGTGTATGTTAATATCGGAAATGTCCATGTAACTGTGCCTGACGTGTCGCCTGCCGCAGGCGTTGATACGCTGCCGCCCGTGGGGTTTGGACCTGCTGAAACAAATGCAAGGCCTCCTGCAGGAATATTATCGGTTATTGTAAACGGCGTTGTATTGTTACCGTATGAATAATCTATAGAATAAAGTATAAGGTCTCCCGGCAGCGCCAAAGTGCCGTCAACCCTCTTGTTTATGCCTACAGAGTCTGCCGGCGGCGGCGGAACATATACAGTGAACGGCACACAAGCCTGGTTGTCTATTGCAAGGCCTGGATTTGCATATATGTTGCAGTCCCTCACTGCTACTATGGCGTAGTATGTGCCTGTTGTCCAGTTTGCTGGCACAGTCATGTATATATTGGAGTCCAGGTCCGTAGATTGATGCCATGTGCCATCCCCGTTTGGCCCGTTCTGTCTGCCGCCGTTTACCTGCGCGTTGCAGCAGGCAACATCTATTCCGCTTTCATTTACAAGTATTGCCTGACCTGATGTGCCGGCTTTTTGCAATGCGCACTGGTTTGATAAAGCCGCGAAATAAGCAGTTTTACATCCTGTATTCGTGCCCATAAATTGAAATGTTATTGTTACTTGTTGTCCGGGCGATACATTGGTATTTGGTAAAACTGCCAGGTTCTGGATGGATGAAGTGGCAAAAATCGATGTGCTGAACATCAAACATAATGCTGTTATAAAAATCCGGAAATTTAAATATCTAAAAATAGAATTATTTTTTTTGTTCTTATTCATTTCCTTTTCTTACCTCCAAAAAATTTATTCTTTCGAAACCGCAAAAATAACTCTAAAATAATTGCAAAAAAATCTTTATCAACTTAAACGAATTATACACCAGAAAATTGACTTTGTCATTATTTTTTTAATATCTTTTTTTCGCCATGCGGCACAAATGCAATTGTTTTAATTTGACTTTCATATTATAATATAATAATATGAAATCAAAATTCTAAACAGGTCGTGTAAAGAATGGTAAAAATTGAAGACATAATGGTCAGAGATGTGCTCACAGGCAAGAAAGACGACGGCATTATTTCCCTTGTCGAAAAAATGCAAAAACACCACATCGGCGACGTGGTCATAGTCGACATTGATAATGTCCCCATAGGCATTATCACCGAAAGGGATATTATAAGAGGGCTGTTTAATTTCAAGGAAGAACTTCTGCATAAAACCGCGCAGGACTTAATGAGCGCGCCTGTGGCTTCCCTGGAACCCCAGGAAGATATTGAGACAGCCGTTATTTTTATGTCGTTAAACAGGATAAAAAGGGTCCCTGTCACCCATGACAACAAACTGGTCGGTATCATAAGCTACATGGACATAACCCAGGCCTTAAGGAAAGGCTATTACCTTCTCGAGGAAAAGGCTGAAATCCTGGAAGACAGGGTAAACAAGGATTCGCTCACAGGCCTTTATAACAAGGGCTACATGATAAAGGCGCTGAGAAAGCACATAAAGCTCGCCAAAAGGAACAATACCATGCTCGCGATAATGATGATAGACCTGGATTTTTTTAAGAAGGTAAACGACACTTACGGTCATTTGTGCGGCGACGAGGTGTTAAAAACCCTGTCAAACCTTTTGCGCGAAAAGTCGCGCGCCGTGAACATCATCTGCAGGTACGGCGGCGACGAATTCATAATCATCGCGCCCATGGCAAACTTCAAATCCGCGAATTATTTCGCGGAAAGGCTGAGGGCCGCTGCTGAAAATTACGAGTTTTCCTGTGCTGAAAACAAGATCCGCCTTACCCTGAGCATAGGGATTGCCCTGTGGAACCCGAAAATCAAAAACGGTCGCGAACTCGTGAAACAAGCCGACCAGGCGCTTTATGCGGCAAAAAGGAACGGCAGGAACCAGGTCCAGACCGCAGGCCTGGAAGTAAAATACGTGGAATAAATTTCAGCAGGTTGCTGGCAAAAAATAAAAAAAATTTGCGTAATTTTATGTATTTTTTTTATCCCAAAAACCTTTCCCCTAACATCAATCAAATATAACGGTCTTTATTGCATATTTTTAATCAATGCCGATAATTTAACTATCTTCCTCGTTTTGTTGCCTGTGGTATCCGCGCCTTCAACCACGCATATATATGTCCCGCTTGATACTGTCTGCCCGCCTACGCTTTTTAAATCCCAGTTTATGCTGGCAGCGCCCAGGTCTCCTACAAGCGTCCTGACAAGCTCCCCTGCTATGTTATATATCTTTATCTTTATCACGCCGTTTGCGCTTGGCTGCCATGTGAATACCAATGGTGTTGACGTATCGCCTGTGTACGGGTTCGGCAGCGTTTTAACTGTGCCGAGAACATCTGAGCTCCCTTCGTCCAGTATAGTAATTGACTTGCTCGCAACCACGCTGAAACCCGATTTTGTCTTTAACACAAGTTGTACCTCATATACACCGCTCTGTAGATAATCTCCCTGGGAGTTCTTGCCGTCCCATGTTAAAGGCGGATTTGACGAAGTGTAACCGATTGTTATCAGCGGCGAGCCCTTGCCAACCGGCAATACATAATTGCTGATGCCATTGGTATTGCTTATGCTCAGCGAAACCTGGTCGCTGCCGTTATATGGAGTTATTATTGTCTGCACAAGCTCTCCTGCGCTGTTGAATATATTTACCTGCACGTACTGGCTTTCGTTAATCACTGATACCGGCTTCGTTATTATGTCCGTATGCCCGTACGGGTCTGTTGTCGTTTCCTTTATGTAATACTCGCCGTTTGCCACATTCTGGCCCGCGCTGTTTGTCCCGTCCCATGTAAAGCTCGCGTACCCGTTTTTCTGCTGGTCAGGCGTCTCCAGGCCCGGCACCTTTATTGTCAGCGCTGTACCCGAGCCGGGCGCCACCACTGCTGTCTGGCTGCCGTTTATCAGCAGCTGCACCTGCTGCGCTTCCTGCGATGTCGTAGTGCTTGCTATTGTTTTTACCAGCTCTCCTGCCTCGTTATACACGCTTATGTTCATCACATACGGGAACGGTATCGGCGTTATCGTTATTGTAACTGTCTGCGTGTTTGTATCCGTATATGTTATTGTCGCGCTCAGCGTATTTGTCGCCGTATTTGTCGCAGTCATCGTTCTTGTATCTGTGTATGTTACTGTTAATGTTATTGTGTCCGTATATGTATATGTCTGCGTAAGTGTGCTTGTATATGTGGACGTCGACGTTGACGTGTATGTAGGCGTATCTACAGGCGTATCTGTGCATGTTGATGTCAGCGTCACGGTGCTGGTTGAAGTCGCGCTCACCGTGGACGTAAAAGTCGGAGTATCAGTAGTCGTATCAGTATATGTCGGTGTATCTGTAGTCGTGCTGCTTGGCGTCGGGCTTACAGTAGGCGTGTACGTAGGCGTATCCACAGGCGAATCTGTATATGTCGGCGTTGCCGTATCTGTCGGCGTGTCTGTATATGTGAATGTCGGCGTGTCTGTATCCGTATACGTCGGCGTGTTTTGCACTGTATCTGTAAATGTCGGCGTCGCTGTGCTTGTGTATGTATCTGTCTGCGTGTATGTCAGGGTTATTGTTTTTGTCGCTGTGTATGTCGGCGTGAATGTTGCGGACAGTATCACAACCGTGAATGTCATTGTTATCGTATATGTAGGCGTCACCGTGTTTGTATATGTCGCAGTATTCGTGCTTGTGTATGTCACTGTCATCGTGTACGTGGATGTCGGCGACAGCGTATTTGTATATGTCGGTGTCGACGTAGGTGTGTCCGACTGTGTATCTGTCACTGTTATTGTCCTCGTTGCCGTGTATGTCGGCGTGAATGTCGCGGACAGTATCACAACAGTAAATGTCATTGTTATTGTATATGTCGGCGACACCGTATCCGTATATGTTGCCGTATTTGTGCTTGTGTACGTCACTGTCCGTGTATACGTGGGCGTGGGTGACATCGTATCTGTGAATGTCGGCGTTGCTGTCGTCGTCACTGTCTGCGTATCTGTCAGCGTTATTGTATCTGTAGGCGTATTTGTCCTGGTTATTGTGTATGTCGGCGTATATGTCGCGGACAGTATTACAACCGTAAATGTCATTGTTATTGTATATGTCGGCGTAACCGTATTTGTCACTGTTGGCGTCACTGTCATCGTGTCAGTGTATGTGTATGTATATGTCACTGTACGTGTGTATGTCGGCGTCGGCGACATCGTATCTGTGTATGTCGGCGTTGCCGTCGCCGTTACTGTCTGCGTGTCCGTCAGCGTTATTGTATCTGTCGGCGTATTTGTTTTGGTTATGGTGTATGTCGGCGTGATTGTCGCGGACACTATCACAACCGTGAATGTCATTGTTATTGTGTATGTCGGCGTTATCGTGGATGTGTCAGTCATTGTCACTGTGGTGGTATCTGTAAATGTATATGTATATGTTACCGTGCGGGTATATGTAGGTGTCGGTGACTGAGTATTTGTGAATGTAGGCGTCGGCGTAGGCGTGTCAGACTGCGTGAACGTAGGCGTAAATGTCCTGGTATCTGTCACTGATACTGTAATAGTCACGGTTGAAGTAAAAGTCGGCGTATCGGTCACTGTAACAGTATTTGTGTATGTGTATGTTACTGTCTGCGTGTATGTAAAAGTATACGTCCTGGTAAATGTAACTGACACTGTGTTTGTCACGGTTAAAGTATCAGTAGGCGTAGGAGTCACTGTAATAGTATTTGTGTACGTATATGTCACTGTGCGCGTGTATGTCGGCGTCGGCGACATGGTATTTGTGAATGTCGGCGTCGGAGTCGGCGTGTCAGACTGCGTGTATGTAGGCGTATATGTCCTGGTATCTGTCACCGACACTGTATTTGTTACCGTGTAAGTAACGGTCGGTGAAGGCGTAACTGTAATAGTATCTGTGTACGTATATGTCACTGTGCGCGTGTATGTCGGCGTCGGCGATGCGGTGTCTGTGAATGTCGGCGTCGGAGTCGGCGTCATCGTCTGAGTATAAGTCGGCGTATATGTCCTCGTGAATGTCACTGACACTGTATTTGTATTTGTCGGCGTAAACGTAATTGTATCTGTCACTGTATTAGTCCGTGTGTATGTGTATGTCACTGTCTGGGTGTATGTGGGCGTCCGCGTATAAGTAAATGTCGGGCTCGGGTTCGGCGTATTTGTGCGTGTAGGCGTGTCTGTATATGTCGGCGACGCGCATGTGTCATGCATAACAACCGTGGACACAGCCGAAGCAGACATACCGGGGTATGAAAGCGAGGCATTATTGTTCCAGTTGCATGTCTGCAAATGCTGGTTGTTTGTCAGCCACATCTGCCATGTATAGCATCCCGTGAATCCGCCGGGTGTCGGAACAATAGACACCGTGCTTACACCGTTATTTGTATTGACGTTTATTGTTGATATTCCTCCGGCATTTACGTTTGAATTGTTGCTCCAGTTAAACTGCCAGCCGTCCGCGTTATCGCTTGACCAGTCGTCAATAATGGTAAAATTCTGCGTCGCCCCGCCGCTGGTGTTGCAGAACACGAGGTTGAATGTAACATTATCATTGGTAGTTGTTATTGTCGTTTTGCTGGCTGATTTTGTCAGGGTAAATAACGGCGTGGGTGTTGGCGTGATTGTGGGTGTCGGCGATACGCATAGGACATTAAATACAACAGGGTTTGAGAATTCCGGTACCAAGCTTGTAGCTCCTATACCTCCGACATTTGTAAAGCTCTGGGCGCAGGCCGATGTGGATGCCCACCACGTGTACGAACCGCTCTGGTCGCTTATGTTGCCAAGGTTCCAGCTTACCGGGCTTGTTCCGCTTGCGCCCGGGCTTGACCCCTGATATGCCAGCCCTGAAGGTACCGTGTCATACAGCACGGCGTTTGCCGCCACCCTTGGCACTAACACCGTAAAATTATTATATTCGTCCTGTACAGTGCCGTTGCCGTCACCTGACTGGTTCCCGACTCCCGGCCTCCAGTCTGTATATGTGGCTCCTGCAGCGCAGCTGTAAGGGCTGCTAGTAGCTGCTGCTCCTGCGTCTGTCCATGACACCTGGTAACCAGTTGGTTCAGGCTGGCCAATTGCCCATATTTTTGAGTTAAATATATAGTCTGTACCGTTTGTCGTCATATATGTCTTGGTCCTGTACCATGTGTTCCCTGTTATAACAATCGCGCTTGAAGCGCCGCCATACGTGCATGCTGTCCCGCCCCCGCATCTTTGTATTGCCATATACCCGTTTGCAGGCGCAGTGTCTATTGATAAAAGCAATGAATATCCGTAGTTTGCGGTCCCTGAAAGGCCGTTATTCCTTAAAATCACCAGGCCGTCTGCACCCGGATATGTGCCCGGGTTTATAAAAACATCTGCTTCAATTACTCCGGTGCATACCTGCACATTGGAAGGTGTCGGGTCGTCAAGTAAAAGCGCAGGATATGATGATGACTGGCCTGCTCCTGTTAAAATCCTGTCCCCTGTATTGCACGGGTCTGAAATTGTCCACGTGCCGTTGTCGGTATTATAAGGCTGGAATTTCCATCCTGCCGGCGGCGTGGTTTCAGAAGAGCCTGTGTTTGTGTCGTCAAAAGCCCTTAGTGCCTTTAGCTGGTCGCCGTTTACCTGGTAATTTAGGTAATATGTTATGGTTACCGAAGCGCTGGGCAGTTTCATGAATGTGTCCACGCTTTCAAGCTTCTGCACTGATATTGCAGCCTGCCCGACTATCAGAGTCGCTGACGCGCTGGCATTGCTGCCCCCGCTTGTTGCGTTTGCCGTATTCGGCACTGATGTGCCTGACGCCATTGCTGTTGTCATCCTCATCAATATCCATACAGTGCCTGATTTCGTGTATGTGGAGGTCGGGAATGTCCATGTTACTGTGCCTGACGTTGCTCCAGCACCAGGTGAACTCACGCTTCCGCTATTTATCGAGCTTGGGCCGACAGACACCAAAGCAAGACTTCCTCCGCCCGGCAGGCTGTCTGTTATTGTGAGCGGCCCGTTGCCGTATGTATAATCCATGGAAAATAATACAAGGTCCCCTACTGACTGCAATACACCCTCTACTCTCTTATCCAAAGTTATTGAATTCGCCGGCGGTGTAGGCAGCGGCCAGCTGAAAATCTTTGTATCCCCGTTATTTGCGCAGGCGTTTGACTGGAAACCAGCCCAGTCGCTTGAAGCCAAATTCGCGCTTTTCATTGCCGCCATCAGGTATAAAGTCGTTGCCCCGCACGAAGTGCCCATGTCAGCTGCCTGCGGCATGGTCAGGTTAAACTGCAGGCTTTGATTGTAACCGTCAAAAGAGCCGCTATTTGCGCATGTGTCGCAGGTTAGCGGTGTCGCAGCAGGAACCGGCAACTGATAGCCCATGTTGTTGCCTGTAGTTTGCGCGTTATTCGGATTTGGGGTATGCACATCAACTCCGTTAAAGCTTACTAAAAACATTTGTCCGCCTGTATTTGCAGGCGACCAGGTCCCGCTTGTGCTTACGGCTATATCAAGTTCGTTCTGGTTGTAAGCGTCGTGGCATACATTCATGGTTACGACAAATTGCTGCCCCCAGCCCGGGTTGGCAGGATTCATCGTCATTGATAGTATTGCAGGAATGCCAGCAAAGATATAATTGCCGGATAATAAAAATATTAGTATTATTATTCCTTTTAAAATATTTACCTTTTTAAACTTTTTCAGTATTTTCATGTAAATTTGACTTCCTTGTTTTTGTTTACACGTGCAAGTACTTTGTTTTAGACAACGAAATCCCGTTTAAGTTTCGGTCTTTTTTTGTAATTTTTACTAATATTTTATACAATAAATTAAAGGAAATATGCCGGTTTGGCAAAATAATATTGATATTTTATATCTTATCCCCTGTTTTTGTCAATAATTAATTATGGTTTTATGGTATTTACTGCCCCATTTTAATTATTGCTGATAATTTAACTATTTTACGCTCTTTATTGCCTGTATTATCCACGCCTTCCACCACGCATATATATGTCCCGCTTGATACTGTCTGGCCGCCTACGCTTTTTAAATCCCAGTTTATGCTGGCAGCGCCAAGGTCGCCGACAAGCGTCCTTACAAGCTCGCCTGCTATGTTGTAAATCTTTATTTTTATTGTGCCGTTTGCGCTTGGCTGCCATGTGAATTTCAACGGTGTTGTCGTGTCTCCTGTGTACGGGTTCGGCAGCGGCTTTACGGTCCCAAGTACGCCGGCGCTTCCTTCGTTTAATATTGTAATTGACTTGCTTATCTTTGAGTTTACGCCCTGGCTTGTCTTTACTATAATCTGCACCTCATATACCCCGCTCTGCAGGTAATCTCCCTGCGAATTTTTTCCGTCCCATGTCAAAGGCGGATTTGACGAAGTGTAACTGATTGTTATAGGCGGCGCTCCCTTGCCCACAGGGAATACGTCATTGCTGCCGTTACTATTGCTTAAGTTAAGCGAAACCTGGCCGCTGCCGCTATATGGCGCCCTTATTGTCTGCACAAGTTCTCCAGCGCTGTTGAAGATATTCACCTGCACGTACTGGTCTTCATTAATCGCAGTTATCTGCTTTGTTATTATTTCCGAATGGCCGTACTGGTCCGTTGTAGTTTCCTTTATATAATACACCCCGTCCGCCACGTTCTGGCCCGCGCTGTTTGTCCCGTCCCACGTGAAATCAGAGTAAGTGTTTTTCTGCTGGTCAGGCGTTTGTATGCCGGGCACCCTTATTGTCAGCGCTGTCCCTGAGCCGGGCGACACCACTCCTGTCTGGCTGCCGTTCAGCAGCAGCTGTACCTGCTGCGCCTCCTGCGATGTAGTGGTATTTGCTATCGTTTTCACCAGCTCGCCTGCCTCGTTATACACGCTTATGTTCATTATGTACGGGAACGGTACAGGCGTTATAGTTATTGTGGGCGATTGGGTGAAAGTTACCGTGAATGTTATTGACGGCGTCATGGTGCATGTCTCGGAAAATGTTACTGTAAGTGTATTTGTGTATGAGGCGGTTACGGTATATGTCGAAGTCGCGGACGCAGAAGCAGTCGAGGTCAGTGTGCGCGTCAGCGTGTATGTGGAGCTCGGCGTGTCTGTAACGGTATATGTGCGCGTATCCGTGACAGTATATGTCGGCGACAGTGTATTTGTCACTGACGGCGTTGCTGTCAATGTCATTGTATCCGTCAATGTGGGAGTATAAGTGATTGTGTCTGAAGGCGTGGCTGTATCAGTGATTGTGCGCGTCGCTGTTAATGTCATTGTATCAGTGAGCGTAGGTGTATAGGTGTAAGTACAGGTGGGCGACAGCGTGTTTGTCACCGTAGGTGTGGCTGTGAACGTGCTCGTTTCGGTAAATGTCGCCGTATCTGTGCGTGTATACGTCACTGTCAGCGTGTCGGTCTGTGTCGCTGTTATTGTACCTGTATCTGACGGCGTTATCGTGTTTGACGCTGTGGGTGTGTCCGTAAAAGTGCTGGTCTGCGTGAATGTTGGCGTAAATGTGGCTGTATCTGTAGGCGACAATGTATTTGTGACGGTCGGTGTATTTGTAAATGTGCTCGTTGCCGTGAAGGTGGATGTATCCGTCTTGGTATTTGTTAGTGTGCTGGTTTGGGTAAATGTCGAAGTGAATGTCGGTATAAAAGGCGTGCCCGTCACTGTAGCCGTATCTGTCTGTGTAAATGTCAAAGTCACTGTCGGTGTGTTTGTCGGGGTGCCCGTTGGTGTGGCCGTAGGAGAGGCCGTCGCTGTGGACGTATAGGTTTTAGTAAGCGTTGCTGTGTATGTGGGCGTCCACGTGGGCGTATTTGTCGGTGTATCCGTAAGCGTAGGGTTTGGCACTGTATTTGTCAGCGTCGGCGTTGATGTGACTGTGTACGTGTACGTAGGCGTTTGTGTGCTTGTATAAGTATCGGTCACCGTGTACGTGCTTGTCGGCGTAGGCGAGTTTGTATATGTCGGCGTTGCCGTATATATCGGCGTATTGGTGGCTGATTTTATTATCTGCGTGAATGTCATTGTTATCGTGTATGTCGGCGTTATTGTGCTTGTCGCCGTCTGCGTCACCGTGAATGTATTTGTATTTGTGGATGTATATGTCACTGTCTGTGTATACGTGGGCGTCGGCGACGCTGTAACTGTATATGTAGGCGTTGCAGTCGGCGTGGATGTTTTTGTGTCCGTATTTGTCACCGTGTTTGTGTCGGTTAATGTCGGCGTTATCGTATATGTCGGAGTATCGGTGGCAGATTTTATTATCTGCGTGAATGTCATTGTTATCGTGTATGTCGGCGTTATTGTGCTTGTCGCTGTCTGCGTCACCGTCATCGTGTCGGTAAATGTGAATGTATATGTAACTGTCTGTGTATACGTGGGCGTCGGCGATGCTGTAACTGTATATGTAGGTGTTGCAGTCGGCGTGGATGTTTTTGTGTCCGTATTTGTCACCGTGTTTGTGTCGGTTAATGTCGGCGTTATCGTATATGTCGGAGTATCGGTGGCAGATTTTATTATCTGCGTGAATGTCATTGTTATTGTGTATGTCGGCGTTATCGTGTTTGTCGCTGTCTGCGTCACCGTCATCGTGTCGGTAAATGTGAATGTATATGTAACTGTCTGTGTATATGTAGGCGTCGGCGTCGCTGTAACTGTATATGTAGGCGTCGATGTCGGCGTGTCCGTCAGCGTGAATGTCGGCGTTATTGTCTTTGTGAATGTTGCGGATACTGTATTTGTCAGTGTTGAAGTGTAAGTCGTCGTTGCCGTGATTGTATCGGTAAATGTGAATGTATACGTCACCGTCTGGGTATATGTGGGCGTAGGCGATGCTGTAATTGTAAACGTCGGCGTATTTGTAGGAGTGGATGTTTTTGTGTCCGTATTTGTCACTGTATAAGTATCGGTTATTGTCGGTGTTATCGTGTATGTCGGTGTAAATGTTGCTGATAAAGTCACCGGAGTGTACGACATTGTTATTGTATATGTCGGTGTTATTGTATCTGTATATGTAGCTGTTACTGTCCTCGTGGCAGTGTATGTGAATGTATAAGTCACTGTCTGCGTGTATGTCGGTGTCGGCGATGCTGTAACTGTATATGTCGGTGTCGTAGTAGGTGTGTCAGTCAGCGTAAATGTCGGCGTATACGTCTTTGTAAAAGTCACGGACACTGTAATTGTCACTGTTGAAGTATAAGTCGGCGTCGCTGTCACTGTAAGTATCTGTTTTTGTGTATGTGTATGTTGGCGAAGGCGTGTCTGTCAGCGTTATCGTAGGCGTATTCGTGAGCGTCGGCGGGTTTTGCGGCGTATTTGTCGCTGTCGTAGTGTTCGTAAATGTATATGTCACTGTCATCGTGTACGTATCTGTCGGCGACAGGGTGTTTGTGTATGTCGGCGAGCTGGTAGGCGTTGCTGACTGCGTGTCTGTTAATGTAATTGTCAGTGTTATTGTGTACGTTGGTGTAAATGTAGCTGATATTATAAACGGCGTGAATGTAAGCGTTATTGTATATGTCGGCGTTGTTGTTTTTGTAGGCGTTGCCGTATTTGTGCTTGTATATGTCACTGTCTGCGTATACGTGGGCGTTGGCGATTGCGTGTTTGTGTAAGTGGAGGTTGCCGTAGACGTCGGCGTGTTCGTGCGCGTCACGGTAATGGTTGGTGTTATTGTATATGACGGCGTAAATGTGGCTGACAAAGTTATCGGAGTGTATGACATTGTTATAGTATATGTCGGCGTCTGTGACCTTGTCGGCGTAGCAGTGAATGTGAACGTATATGTCACTGTCTGGGTGTACGTAGGCGTTGGCGATGCCGTGATTGTATATGTCGGCGTCGCTGTCGGCGTGTCTGTCAGCGTGTATGTAAATGTTATTGTCCTGGTAAATGTCATTGACACAGTATTTGTCAGGGTCGGGGTATCAGTCCGCGTTGCCGTGGATGTGTCCGTATTTGTATATGTATATGTCACTGTTTGCGTGTATGTAGGCGTCGGCGATGCCGTATTTGTGTATGTCGGCGTTGCTGTCGGCGTGTCCGTCAGCGTATATGTGGACGTTATTGTCTTAGTGAATGTCACTGATACTGTATTTGTCTGGGTCGGAGTATCAGTCTCCGTAGAAGTCTTTGTGGCAGTAAATGTATATGTATATGTCACTGTCTGGGTGTATGTTGGTGTCGGCGATGCTGTGTTTGTGTTCGTCGGCGTTACAGTCGGCGTGTCGGTCAGCGTGTATGTAGGCGTTATTGTCCTGGTAAATGTAACAGTAACCGTGTTTGTCACAGTTGGAGTATCAGTCAGCGTAGAAGTCCTTGTTGCAGTATTTGTGAATGTGTATGTCTGCGTCTGCGTGTATGTAGGTGTCATGGTGCGTGTGGCAGTGTATGTCGGCGTCCGCGTATATGTGTAAGTCGGCGTGAATGTAGGCGTCTGCGCCGCGCACTGGTCCTGCAAAAGTACCGTTGATACAACCGAGGGTACTCCATTAAAAGCCACTGAAGCGTTATTATGCCAGTTGCATGTGTTATTTGACTGCGCGTTTCCTATAAACATCTGGAATGTAAAGCATCCTGAAAATCCCGTAGGTGTCGGCACAAATATAAATTGAGTCCATCCGGCACTCGGAGTCCCGACATTGGCAGTTACGGAATATAATCCCGGCCCAGCCGGGCTGGTGTAATAAGGGTTCATATATTGCCACTGGTCAGCAGAACCGCTCGACCAGTCGTCATAAACAGTAAAATTCTGCGTCACAGCGCCGCTGTTGTTGCATATTACCAGGTTAAATGTAAGCTGGTCGGTGTGGACGATGTTAGTCGTTTTACTGGATGTTTTTACCAGCGTAAATGCCGGCGTGGATGTCGGTGAAACCGTAGGTGTAGGCGACGTGCACAGCACGTTGAATACTGTCTGGTTTGAAAATACCGCTGCAGGGCTTCCTGCGCCTGAACCTGCAATACCTGCGACATTTGTAAAACTCTGGTTGCACGCATTTGTCGTGGCCCACCAAGTGTATGAACCGCTCTGGTCGCTTATATTACCAAGGCTCCACTCTACCATGGGGCTTGTGGTGCCTGCGCCGGGATTTGACCCTGAGTATGTCAACCCTGTAGGTACCGTATCATACAATGTAGTATTTGCCGATACCCTCACGTTGTATGTCAGGAAATTATTATATGAGTCCTGCGTTGTGCCGTCCTGGTCGTTTCCCTGCTCGGCTATGCCCGGCCTCCAGTCAGAGTTGGTGCCGCCATGGTCAGGGCATTCCCAGTTCGGGTCTGTGCTTGATGCGCTGCTGTCTGTATAGGTTAGCTGGTATCCGGTAGGCTCTGCCTGTCCCACCTGCCATACCTTTGCCTGGAAAGTAAATCCGTTTCCGCTTATAAGTATTTTTACCCTGTACCATGTATTGCCTGTTATCACAAGTGTTGCAGGGTCAACAAAAGCAGGCCATGAGCAGGCTCCGCCGCCGCATTTTTGTATGCCAACATACCCGCCCGCAGGCGCAGTATCTATTGACAAAAGCAAAGAGTACGCGTAACCCGCGGCCCCATTCAGGCCGTTGCTTCGGATTATTATAAGAGCGTCCGCGCCTACGTAAGCGCCAGGATTAATCATAACATCGGATTCTATGATTCCGGAATCGCACATCTGCACATTCGCAGGCGTCGGGTCGTCCAGAAGTAGGTCAGGATACACTTTGGCTCCGGTCACGCTTGCTGTTACTATCCTGTCGCCTGTATTGCACGCGTCGCTTATTGTCCATGTGCCATACTGGCCGCTACCGTTGCCGTCAGGCTGAGCTTTCCAGCCAGGCGGCGTTGAGCCCGGAGGATTATATGCCTGGTTTGGATTGTCGTCAAACATCCTTATTGCCTTTAACACATCCCCGTTTATCTGGTAATTAAGATAATATGTTATTGCCACTGTGGCGCTCGGCAGTTTCATAAATGTATTAACGCTTTGTGATTTCTCCAACGACAGGGCAACTGTGCCCACTGTAAGGGATGTCGTGGATGAGCTGTTGCTTGAGCCGTTTGTGCCTGTGGCTGTATTGTTTATCACTGTGCCTGTCGCTATCGCGCACGTCATCTGCAAAAGTATCCATACTGTCCCGCTTTTGGTATAAGTCGTGCTCGGCAAAGTCCATGATACCGTGCCTGACGTTGCGCCTATAGCTGGCGCTGATACGCTGCCTCCTGAGGGCGCCGGGTTCGGGCCGTAATCAACAAGCGCCAGGCAGCTGTTCGGAATCGGGTCGGTTATTACCGCAGAGCCGTCGCCGTATGTGTAATCAACTTCATAAAGAACCTTATCCCCGACAAGCGCCAGCGTGCCCTCAACCCTCTTATGCACGCTTACTGCGGGTGTCGACGGCGCTGGCAATGGCCAGCTTAAAGCCTTGTAGCAGGACGCTGACAGCGCGCCCCAGTCGCTTGAGCCCATATTATTGTTTCTGCCGCCCACAAGCAGGTTTAATGTTGTCGCCCCGCAGCCCGCAGCTCCCATGTCCGTTGCGTTCGGCATTGTCAGAGTATATTGCGCATTTTCCTGCATGCCTGTGCCGCCCGAACATTCAGTGCAATTCGGCATAAAATTGCCTGGTTGCGGAATAACTACTCCTATATCTCCAGTGCTCGGGTTTGCAGTATGGACATCAACTCCTGCCACGCTCACCAAAAATATCTGTCCGCCTGTATTTGCCACACGTACTGTATTTTGTGTGCTTACGGCTATGGCATAATCAAAACTGTTATACTGGTCCACGCAATATGAAATAGTAACGTCGAATTGCTGTCCCCAGCCGGGATTTGTTGGATTCATGCTTACGGAAATTATTCCGTCTGCTTGTATTAAGGAAGGTATTATTAGGAATGATAATATGATAAGGCATAAACTGGTGTTTTTAACTGCTTTAGGCGTCTTGTTCAAGATCGTTTTCATATTTCATCGCCGCCTTTCAAATCCTTTCTTTTCTATACTATTAGACAATATTAAATAGAAAAAGTTTCGCAAAAAACAGGCAATTCGTTTTATCTTGCGAAATTATTTCTTTTTACCCATATATAATTATACAAAATAAAATACTTTGCGTCAAGTTTTTATGTATATAAAATGATATTATTATTCGCAGAATTTAACAAGCCAACCATTAACTTATATTGATTCATTCTATATAAACAAAAAGGCGGGATTTTGGCCCGCCTTTTCTATATTATAATGCTTGACTATATTTATATTTACTCTTGCTGTTTAATTATCTTCATTGCCCCGACTGAATTATTGCGGACAATTTAACTATCTTCCTCGTTTTGTTTCCTATAGTATCCACGCCTTCAACCACGCATATATATGTCCCGCTTGATACTGTCTGCCCGCCCACGCTTTTCAAATCCCAGTTTATACTGGCCGCACCCAGGTCTCCAACAAGCGTCCTTACAAGCTCCCCTGCGATGTTGTAAATCTTTATTTTTATCGCGCCGTTTGCACTTGGCTGCCATGTGAATATCAACGGCGTTGACGTGTCTCCAATGTACGGGTTCGGCAGGGACTTTATGGTCCCGAGCACGTCTGTGTTTCCTTCATTCAGTAACGTTATTGACTTGCTCGCCTTTATGCTTATGCCCTGGTTTGTCTTTACCACAAGCTGTACCTCGTATACCCCGCTCTGCAGGTAATTTCCCTGCGCGTTCTTCCCGTCCCATGGCACATTCAATCCTGTTGTTGTATAGCCTATAACTATCGCCGGCGCTCCCTTGCCGATGCCGAATACATAATTATTGCTGCCTGTGCTGTTGCTGATGCTCAGCGATACCTGGCCGCTGCCGTTATACGGGGCTGTTATTGTCTGCACAAGCTCTCCCGCGCTGTTGAATATATTCACCTGCACGTACTGGTCTTCGTTAATCGCGGTTATCTGCTTTGTTATTATATCTGAATGCCCGTACGGGTCTGTTGTCGTTTCTTTGATGTAATATGTCCCGTTTGTTACATCCTGGCCAGCGCTGTTTGTCCCGTCCCATGTAAAGCTCGCGTACCCGTTTTTCTGCTGGTCAGGTGTCTCCAGGCCCGGCACCTTTATTGTCAGTGGTGTCCCTGAACCGGGCGCCACCACTGTTGCCTGGTTGCCGTTTAATAGCAGCTGCACCTGCTGCGCCTCCTGCGATGTCGTAGTGCTTACTATTGTTTTTACCAACTCTCCTGCCTCGTTATACACGCTTATGTTCATCACATACGGGAACGGCACTGGCGTTATCGTTATTGTCACCGTCTGCGTGTTTGTGGATGTGTATGTTATTGTCGCGCTTAGCGTGTTTGTCGCCGTGTTTGTTGTAGTCAATGTTCTTGTGTTTGTCCACGTCATTGTTGCTGTTATTGTGTCCGTGTATGTGTATGTCTGCGTAAGTGTGCTGGTATATGTCGGTGTCGACGTTGACGTGTATGTAGGAGTATCCACCGGCGTATCTGTGTATGTCGATGTCAATGTGTATGTGTATGTCAGTGTAAGCGTGCTGCTTGAAGTAATGCTTACAGTAGGCGTGAACGTAGGCGTGTCTGTCGGCGTATTTGTGTATGTCGATGTATCTGTCGGCGTGCTGCTAGGTGTCGGGCTTACAGTCGGCGTATCCGTCGGCGTATCCACCGGAGAATTTGTATATGTCGGTGTTGCCGTATCTGTCGCTGTGGCTGTCGGCGTAGCTGTATATGTATATGTGGGTGTGCCCGTATCAGTTTCTGTACTTGTATAAGTGTATGTCGGCGTATCTGACGGGGTATCAGTTTGCGTATATGTCAGGGTCGTTGTTTTTGTCACAGTATATGTCGGCGTGAACGTCGCAGACAATATCACCACCGTAAATGTCATTGTTATAGTGCATGTCGGCGTATCTGTATTTGTATATGAAGGCGTCGCCGTGCTTGTGTCCGTCACTGTCTGCGTATATGTGAATGTCGGCGAAGTTGTGTTTGTGTACGTGGGCGTTGCTGTCGGAGTATCTGTCTGCGTGTCTGTCACAGTTATTGTCCTTGTTGCTGTGTATGTTGGCGTATATGTGGCGGACAGTATTACAACCGTGAATGTCATTGTTATAGTGTATGTCGGCGATACCGTATCCGTATATGTCCCTGTCGCCGTACTTGTGTCTGTCACTGTTTGCGTGTATGTAGGCGTCGGCGATGTCGTGTTTGTATATGTCGGCGTTGCTGTCGGCGTGTCTGTCTGCGTGTCTGTCACGGTTATTGTCCTCGTTGCCGTGTATGTCGGCGTAAATGTCGCGGACAGTATCACCACCGTGAATGTCATTGTTATCGTGTATGTAGGCGTTACTGTATTTGTATATGACGCCGTGTTCGTGCTTGTGTATGTCACCGTCTGAGTGTATGTGGGCGTCGGCGATGTGGTGTTTGTATATGTAGGCGTCGACGTCGGCGTATATGTCTGAGTATCTGTCACTGTTATTGTTTTCGTTACCGTATATGTTGGAGTAATTGTCGCGGACACTATCACAACCGTGAATGTCATTGTTATTGTGTATGTCGGCGTCACCGTATCCGTTGGTGTAGGCGTCGCTGTGCTTGTGTACGTCACTGTCCGGGTATATGTGGGCGTCGGTGATGCCGTGTTTGTATATGTCGGCGTGGGCGTGGGCGTGTCAGTCAGCGTAAATGTAGGCGTATATGTCCTGGTAAACGTTACTGACACTGTGATTGTCATAGTTGGAGAAGGCGACGGCGTCACCGTCATTGTATCGGTAAAAGTATAAGTATATGTCACTGTTTGCGTGTATGTTGGCGTCGGCGATGCGGTGTTTGTGTATGTCGGCGTATTTGTCGGCGTATATGTTTTTGTATCCGTCACTGTCACCGTGTAAGTCGGGGTTGACGTTTGCGTTATCGTAAACGTCGGAGTATATGTCGCGGACAGTATCACGACAGTGAATGTCATTGTTATCGTGTATGTCGGGGTTACTGTATTTGTCACTGTCGGTGTATACGTCTTTGTGGCAGTGTACGTGAATGTATATGTCACTGTCTGCGTGTATGTTGGTGTAGGCGATTGCGTGTTTGTATATGTTGGTGTCGCCGTAGGTGTGTACGTCCGGGTAAATGTCGGTGTCTGCGTATATGTATATGTAGGTGACAGCGTGTTTGTGAACGTCGACGTAGGTGTTGGCGTGGCGGTCTGCGTGTATGTAGGCGTATATGTCCTGGTATCTGTCACGGATACTGTATTTGTAACTGTTAAAGTAAAAGTCGGCGTCGGCGTCACTGTAATGGTATACGTATATGTATATGTAACTGTCCGCGTGTACGTGGATGTCGGCGAAAGCGTGTTTGTGAATGTCGGCGTCGGCGTCGGTGTCTGCGTCTGCGTGAATGTAGGCGTATCTGTCCTGGTATCTGTCACTGACACTGTATTTGTCACTGTCAAAGTAAACGTGGGCGTCGGCGTCACTGTAATGGTATCTGTATATGTATATGTAACTGTCTGGGTGTATGTGTATGTCTGTGTATTTGTCCTTGTAAATGTCGGAGTGGGTGACGGTGTATTCGTGTTTGTCGGCGTAAATGTATTCGTGTATGTCGGTGTCTGCGAAGGCGTATCTGTCCTTGTAAATGTCGGAGTATAAGTAACTGTGTATGTAAAGGTATATGTGTAAGTGTATGTTGCTGTGTTCGTATAAGTGTCTGTCGGCGTCGGAGTCTTTGTATATGTGGGCGATGGCGTGTCTGTATAAGTAAACGTGCTTGTCGGCGTATCTGTCCTGGTAAACGTATATGTAGGTGTGAATGTAGGCGTGTATGTAAATGTTGGCGTATTTGGATTAACAGTCGGTGTCGGTGTCCTTGTCGGCGTTGCCGTGAATGTAGGCGACATGCATATAATGTTAAATACAACCGGGTTTGAAAATTCCGATACTATATTTGTCGCTCCTATGCCTCCCACATTTGTAAAGCTCTGGGCGCATGCATTCGTTGATGCCCACCAAGTGTATGACCCGCTCTGGTCGCTTATATTACCGAGGCTCCAGCTTACAATGCCTCCTGAATCTGTCCCGCTCGGGTTTGACCCCTGATATGTCAGCCCTGTAGGCACTGTATCGTACAAAGTCGCGTTTGCCGCCACTCTCGGTATTAATACTGCAAAGTTATTATATGAATCCTGCGTTGTGCCGTAGTCGCCTGACTGCTGCCCGACACCCGGCCTCCAGTCAGTATATGTACCTGTGCCTGAGCAGTTCCAGGCAGCGTTGGACGCTGCTCCGGTATCTGTCCATGTAACCTGGTAACCTGTCGGTTCAGGCTGGCCCACCTGCCATACTTTTGCCTGGAATATATAATCACTACCGTTTGTCGTCATCCATGTCTTTGTCCTATACCATGTATCCCCGGTTATTGTCACAGAACTTGAAGCGCCGTTCCACGTGCAGCTTGAGCCTGCACATTTCTGTATAGCCATGAATCCGCCTGCGGGAGCCGTATCTATTGATAAAAGCAGACTGTAAGCTTCGGCATTGCCTCCTGATTGCCCATTGCTTCTCAGGATTACCAGTCCGTCTGCGCCCGGGTATGTTCCTGGGTTTATATAAATATCAGACTCAATTATTCCTGTGCAAACCTGCACGTTCGAAGGAGTCGGGTCGTCAAGCAAAAGCGCGGGATATGAAGCTGTCTGTCCTGCTCCTGTCAATATCCTGTCACCTGTATTGCACGGGTCTCCTATTGTCCATGTTCCATTGTCGCCGCTTGTAAATGGCAATAATTTCCACCCGGAAGGCGGCCCGCTGTTGCCGTATGTCCCTGTCGCTGTGTCGTCAAACGCCCTGTAGTCTTGGAGCTTGTCCCCGTTCACCTGGTAATTGAGATAATATGATATCGTCACTGTGGCGTTTGTCGCTTTCATAAATGTGGTTACGCTTTCCAGTTTTTCCACTGATATTGCTGCCTGGCCAACTATCAGCGTTGCTGACGCGCTTGCATTGGTTGAACCGCTTGTTGCGTTTGCAGTATTCGGCACTGACGTTCCTGACGCCATTGCAGTTGTCATCCTCATCAATATCCATACTGTTCCTTGTTTTGTATAGGTTGAAGCAGGGAATGTCCATGTTACCGTGCCTGACGTGGATCCTGCCGCAGGCGCGCTCACGCTCCCGCTGTTTATTGAGCTCGGACCTACAGACACCAAAGCAAGGCTTCCTCCGCCCGGCAAAGCGTCTGTTATTGTCAGCGATCCGTTACCGTATGTGTAATCTATTGAAAATAATACAAGGTCGCCGACTGACTGCAGAACTCCCTCTACTCTTTTATCCAAAGTAACTGAATTAGCAGGCGGCGTAGGTAATGACCAGCTTAATACTGCCCCTGAGCCGCTTGTACTGCATGCTCCATTTGATAAAGCAGTCCAAAGACTCCCCCCAAAATATGAAGTTTGTGCTCCTATCAGTAAATTAAGTGTTGTCGAGCCGCATGCTGTGCCCATCTGCTGTGCGCTCGGCATTGTCAGGTTATACGACTCTGTAACCAACATGCCTGAACCGCTACCGCAATCAGTACAATTGGCAACAAATGGTGATGGTTGAGGCATATGATAGCCAAAATCAGTGCCGCTGCTTCCGTTATTCGGATTTGTGTCCGGAATGTTAATGCCATCACTGCTTATTAAAAATATCTGTCCTCCCGTCTGTGCCGGCTGGAATGTGCTGCTCGTGCTCACTGCTACAAGCAACTCATTGGGAGTAGAATACTGATCCACGCACATTTGCAAAGTCAGAATAAATTGCTGTCCCCAGCCCGGGCTTGCCGGTGCTATATTCTCAGAAATTATCTGCGGAGAGCCAGCGTAAAGTAAGCTGCCGGATAATATTAATATTATTATGCCAATAAAAATATTTATCTTTTTTAAACTGTTTCGCATTCTCATTACTGTATTGACCGCCTTATTTTGCTAAATTTTTACTATATTTTAGACAACAGAAAACAGCTTAAGTTTCGGTTAAAATTAAGGTTTTATTGACTCGCTTTCTATAATATTAAGGGATTTTGCCAAGGCCGCCTTTTTCTGTTTTACAATGCAATATTATATATCACAAATTGCTACGTGTAAATACATAAAATTTCTTTTTAAATTGCTTTATTTAGCTTTTTATCGAATGTACACTGGTATTTATGCAAATAAAAAAGGCGGCTTTCACCGCCTTTTTGCCCTATAATCTGCCAATATTGCAGATTATTTACCTTATAACCGCAATTTTTTTCCTTACAACCTTTCCTTCTGCCTGAATTTTAAGAAGATATAGGCTGTTTACCCTATTTCTTTGCTTTTTCCGCCTGCTGAATTTGGTTGTACAAATTCACCAGTTGCGGGTCATTGCCAACTGTCTGTATTGCTTCTTTAAGTATATTTAATGCTTTGCCGGGTTGCCCCAATTTATAATATGTTTGAGCTATATCAGCGTAAATTCCGGCGCTTTTATCCCAATCCTCTGCTTTCTGAAAATATTTTAGTGCCTCCTCAAAATTGCTGTTTTTAAAATTATATACCCCTATATTTCTATATATTTCATTTGCCTTATATCCATATTCGAGTAAAAAGTCAAAATAATCCAACGCTTTTAAATACTTGCCGGCCGCCAACAAAGCAACAGCTTGATTAAACAGCGCTTCTAACTGCGTAGGCATATCAATATTTCCCAACTGATATATATATTGTTGTAAAGCTGTTTTATTTTCACTGCCATATTTCATTGCTTCTTCAAACATATCCTTTGCCATTGGCCATAGCTTTTCGTTATAATAAATTCTGCCTAATAATTCGTAAGCCTGATAATAATTTTCTTTTGTCTTAATAGTTTTCTTTAAATATTTTATCTGGTTATCTTTATCATTAAGTTCTTTGTAAACAAATGATAAGTCATAATAAATATGTGCAGTTTCTGAATCCTCAGGAAATAACAAAGCATAATTAAAATATTTTATTGCTAATGTATAATTTTTTTCTTCAAAAAACTCATAAGCTTTTTCAGCAAATTTTTCTTTATATAAAGAAACCAGCTTTTTATCATAATCAGTATTTGTATCATAAATACCACGACATGAATAAATTTTATAAATTTCATCAGTTGTATTTTCATTTCTTGAATTTATTTTATAAAGTAACCCGTAAGTTTCATGGCTAAAATTACTTTTAAGAAATTCTTCAAAATTGCTCAAATAAAAATCATTATTTCCGGAAAAT
The DNA here is from genome assembly GCA_963845185.1 of uncultured bacterium. Taxonomy (GTDB): domain Bacteria; phylum Oederibacteriota; class PGYV01; order PGYV01; family CAWJRG01; genus CAWJRG01. The sequence continues at coordinate 307,242 of CAWJRG010000005.1, forward strand.
TTTCTGATTATATTGATTAAATTATTAGCAGAGCTTTGTGCGTCCATATTCAAATCTCCATACTTCCGGTTAAAATCCTTTATTCCCCACATATATTGAAGTGAATAAATGCTTGCGTATTTAATATCCCGTGCCCTGTGTTCCACCCAGCGCAAATATGTAATCGGCATTATAAAATAATCACCGTACGCCATATAAAAACTGCCCGGTTTTATCGTATCAAGGATATTATCCCCAAAATCATACGCAATAAAATTATACCGGTTATTATTTGTCTTAAACTGTAAAAATCCGGTATATAATAAAATGATAATTAAAAAAACAAAAAGGATGCCTTTGTAAACTTTCTTAATAAATATTCCCGATATTAAATATATTCCGTTTATTGAAAAAATTGCCAATATATATAAGGAAGGCATTAGAAACGTTCCTGTCGCCCATTCGAATTTCTCTCCCAAGCGCAGAGAAAAAATTACTATAAATAGATTTACCAAAAATATGCTTAAATAAAGAAATGAAATTTCTTTTTTCACCTTTCTTAATGCATAAAATCCAATAACGCCAAATATTCCAAATAAGTTAAAATTCGTAAAAAATAAACCAATTATTTCTTTTATGTGATATCCCTTGACAAATACTGACGGAAAACCACCATGCGAATAACCGGATAAAAAAATTGTCCAGAATAAGTCCTTTAAATTATCGGGCCTGTCCATAAAAACAAAAATATTTTCATTTTCAGCCCTTATTGGCAAATAAATATATGTGCTTAGGCCCAATAATAACAATAGCAGGCACTCGGCAAAATTTTTCCCTGTTAGTTTTCTCCTGTATTTATAGAATATAAATGCGAGAAAAGGCAAAAAAATCGCCATGCTTGGCCAGTGGTTTGTAAGCGAAAGCCCGAAAACATATATTATTAAATATAAATTTTTAATATCGAATGCATTTGACAAGCGCAAACTTAAAAATATTAAAACAGATAAAAATAAAAGATTTAAAATATATATCCCGCCTTTTGCTTCTATTGCCTGATTCCAGTAAATATATGAAAATGCGAGTATAAAGATACTTAAAAAATTTATATTTTTATTCTCATAGTGAAAAATTTGAAACGTAATTTGTTTGCTAAGATAATAAAACAATAATAGTACTAAAATGGCAAGAAATATTGCAAATAAGTTTATTCTGAAAGCAGGCGAGCCAACCGGCAATAAACTAAATATTTTAGCCGCCATTGTAAAAAATGGGTATCCCGGCGGGTGGCTTATGCCGAGGGTGTATGCAGATGTTATTGTTTCAGGCGAGTCGTCATTCTTAAATGCCGGGAATGTGGTATAAATATATATTTGAAATATTGCAATTAGAGATAATAACAATACTATAATATCTTTATATTTTTTGGGCATTAAATTATCCTTTCAATTATTATTGTACTTTTCGCATTAATTTAACATAAAAAAATATTTTTTTCAGAAGTATTTTTTATGGGCATAAATATATCGGGTGGAATTTTTAGTATTTATTTTTTATAGTAAATCATGCCCGACGATTCATAATTTTTTCCAAAAATCCGGGTCTGTTTCCTTGATTTTTTTCAAGGCAAAAAAGCTTGTTTTGCTGGTCGCCATTGCTCTCTAATAAGCAAGCGCCAACTGGCAATAAACGCCTTTCGATTGGTTTGTAATCATACGGAAACCGTTCCTTATTTCTAAAAACGCTTATAAAGGTATAAGCCGTTTACCTTATTTCTTTACTTTTTCCGCATGCTGAATCTGGTTATATAAATTTACAAGCTGCGGATCGTTGCCAAAGACCTGCATTGCCTCTCTTAAAGTGTTTAAAGCCTTGTACGGTTGTCCTAGTTTAATATATGTTTGGGCTATATCAGTATAATTTACGGCACTTTTATCTGATTCCGATGCTTTCTGAAAGTACTTTAATGCTTCTTCAAAATTATTGATTTTAAAATTACATATCCCCATATTTTTATATACTTCAACCGCGGCGTAATTCTGTTCAAGTAAAAATCCGAATAAATCGAGTGCTTTTAAATACCTGCCCGAAGCCATAAATGCTGCAGCCTGTCCGGATAGCGCTTTAAATTGTGAATAAGTATTTATTTCATCTATCTGATTTACATATTGTTGAAGCATGGCCTTATTATCACTGCCGTATTGTATTGCTTTTTCAAACATTTCTTTAGCCATAGGCCATAATCTTTCATTAAAATAAATTCCGCCCAATACCTCATATGCCTTATAATAATTTTCCTTTGCTCTAAAAGTCTCTTTTAAATATTTTATCTGGTTATCTTCGTCACTGATCGCTTTATAAGCCAAAAATAAATCATAATAAGTATAAGCCTTTGCTGAATTCCAGGGAAATAACAATGCGTATTTATAAGTTTCTATTGCTTCCTTGTATCTTTTTTCATCAAAAAAATCATATGCTTGATTTGTTAATTGTGCGCTGTACAGCGATATAAGAGCTTTGTCATAATCATCTTTGGCCGCGAATATCCCCCTGAATGCATAATTTTTAAATATCCCCGCCGGAATGTGTTCGTTTTCGGCCGCAACCCTAAGCAACAGGCCTTTTGATTTTAGTTTAAAATTACCAATGTGATTTTTCATTTTTCCGGGAAAACCCTGTGAAAAATAAATGTTTTTTTCAGGAAAATACTTTCCGGTTATATTGCCTATATTGTCCATTACATTTAAATAACCCTGCTTAAGGGTAATTTGCCCGTATTTTTTTACAATGCTGTTGATTCCCCATTCATGTGAAAGATTATATATTGTCAGAATATTGATGTTGTCCGCTTTATGTTGCACTATCTGCCTGTAGCTGGCCGGCAGTGCATAATTGTCCCCGTAAGGTATGTAAAAACTCCCTGGTTCCATAGTCGCGGCCACATTATTTTCAAAATCGTAGGAAAGGTAATTAACGCTGCTATTATTTATACTGAAATTCAAAAAACCGGCACATAATAAAATTACGATTGAAAGAGAGTAAAACGTATTTTTTAAAAATATCGCTTTTGCGTTTTTTGACAATAAATGCATTCCGTTAATTAAAAAAATAAACAGTATATAGATGCTCGGCATTAGGAAGGTTCCCGTTGCCCATTTATATATTTCACCCAAACGCAAAGAAAATACAACTATGAATAAATTGGTTAAAAGCATACTGAGATAAAAAAATAGAATTTCCTTTTTCCTGCGCCAAAGCTCATAAATACCCAAAATTATGAATATCCAGAATACATAAAAATCTTTTAGTAATAAAGTAATAATTTCTTCTATTTGATAATTATTAATGTCTAAATTTGGCAAAGTTTTATGTTCATAACCTGATAAAAAAATTAGCCGGAGGAAATCGCCGATATTATCAGGCCTGTCAATAAAAACAAAAATATTCTCATTTTGTATTCTTAAAGGCAAAAAAGCGTATACGCTTAATCCCAATAATAATAATATTAAGGATATTATGAGATTTTTTACGGCTAATTTTTCCCGGTATTTATAAAAAATATATCCCAGGGCCGGAAAAAAAATCAGCATACTCGGCCAATGGTTTGTCAATGAAAGTCCAAAAATATAAATTAACAGGTAAAAACGCCCGGTATTAAATGTGTAAAACAAATTAAAACTTAGGTATATTAATGCCGATAAAAACAATAAATTCAGTATGTATATCCCGCCTTTTGCCTCAATAGTTTGATTCCAAAACAAAAAGGAAAAAGCCATGACAAAAACCCCAAAACAATTTATGATTTTGTTATTGTCGTTAAAAATAAAATAGATATTTTTTTTGATTATGAAATAAAAAAGCAGCAGGGCCATCAGGCCGAGAAATATTGCAAATAAGTTTATTCTGAAAGCAGGCGAACCAACCGGCAATAAACTAAATATTTTAGCCGCCATTGTAAAAAGCGGGTATCCCGGAGGGTGGCTTATTCCGAGGGTATATGCAGATGTTATTGTTTCAGGCGAGTCGTCATTTTTAAATGTCGGAAATGTAGTATATAGATATATTTGAAATATCCCGGCTAAAGAAACTATTAGTATTATAATTTCTTTGTATTTTTTAATCATTTTCACCCTTTTATGACAGCGTTTGTTTTATCAAGCCGTCATTATGGCAGTCAAATAGTCCTATGGACTATTTGACGGGTAGTTTCCATAAGCTATCATATAAAAACTACCCGACAAAACATTACGCTGTCTTATACCCGCTCAAGTCCGGATTCTATCCGGACAAGCGGTATTAATTCATTTAAATTGTTCGTGTTCGCTGCACCCCATCAATTTAACATCAAATAATGTTTTTTTCATTAAAAATTCATGGGATTATTTGCTGCTGTTCTTACCCTTTTTACAAATACACGCCAGCCATCTCCGCAAAGTAACCTTTGGCTGCGGCTACCGGATGTCGTGTTTCTGCCTTATAACTGCCTGCCTGCACAACTAAAAAAGGCGGCTTTCGCCGCCTTTTTTAGTGAAACTTTTACTTATTCGCTATCCCTTTATCACTGCCCCGCTTGAATCACCGCGGACAGCTTCACTATTTTGGTCTTTTTGTTGCCCATATTATCCACGCCCTGCACGACGCATATATACGTTCCGCTCGATACTGTCTCTCCGCCTACGCTCTTAAAATCCCATGTTATGCTGGCAGCTGCAAGGTCGCCTATCAGTGTCCTTACCAGTTCACCTGCTATGTTGTATATTTTTATCTTTATTACGCCGCCAGCGTTTGGTTGCCATGTGAATTTAACAGGCGTTGACGTGTCGCCTATATACGGGTTGGGCAGCATTTTTATGGTCCCTAGCATGTCGGTGTTTCCTTCGTTCAATAAGGTGACCGCCTTGCTTATCCTTGAAGTTAAGCCCTGGTTTGTCTTTACCACAATCTGTATCTCATAAACCCCGCTCTGCACATAGTCTCCCAGCGAATTTTGCCCGTTCCATGTCAGCGGAGGATTTGCAGAATCATAATTAATTACTATCGGCGGCGCCCCCTTGCCTACCGGGAATACGTCGTTGCTGCCGTTAACGTTGCTCAGGTTGAGCGATACCTGGCTTGTGCCGTTATACGGTCCTGATATTGTCTGCACAAGCTCTCCCGCGCTGTTGAATATATTTACCTGCACATACTGGGTCTCGCTGATAGTTGTTATCTGCTTTATTATTATATTGGTATGCCCGTACTGGTCTGTTGTAGTTTCCTTTATGTAATATACCCCGTCTGCCACGGTCTGGCCCGCGCTGGTTGTCCCGTCCCACGAATACTGCGCGTATCCGTTTTTCTGCTGGTCAGGAGTCTCAAGTCCCGGAACCTTTATCGTAAGCAGCGTGCCTGAGCCGGGCGACATTACCCCTGTCGGGGTGTTGTTCAGGAGCAACTGCACATCCTGCGCTTCCTGCGACGTAGTAGTATTTACTATGGTTTTTACAAGCTCTCCAGCCTCATTATATACGCTTATATTCATAACATACGGGAAAGGAACAGGCGTTATTGTTATTGTGGGCGACTGCGTACCGGTTTCCGTAAATGTTATTGACGGAGTCATGGTGCTTGTCTGAGAGAATGTTACTGTAAGCGTATTTGTGTATGACACGGTTACGGTATATGTCGCTGTCGCGGATGCGGAAGCAGTCGAGGTCAATGTGCGCGTCAGCGTGTATGTGTATGTCGGCGTACTTGTTACTGTATAAGTGCGAGTGTCTGTGACCGTGTATGTAGGCGACAGCGTGTCTGTTACTGTCGGAGTCGGCGTCAGTGTCATTGTATCTGTCAATGTCGGAGTGTCGGTAACCGTGCATGTAGGCGTATCTGTATTGGTAATTGTGCGGGTCGATGTAAGCGTCAATGTCTCGGTGAATGTCGGCGTATTCGTGTAAGTGTATGTCGGCGACAGCGTATTGGTCACGGTCGGTGAGTCTGTTTGTGTGCTTGTTTCGGTAAATGTCGCGGTATCTGTGCGCGTGGGTGTAGATGTCATTGTATCGGTTTCTGTCGGTGTCACTGTCCATGTGTCTGACGGCGTTATTGTGTTTGACTGTGTTACCGTGTCCGTAAAAGTGCTTGTCACCGTGAATGTCGGCGTGCATGTAGCCGTATCGCTCGGCGACAATGTGTCCGTCACTGTCGGCGTGTTTGTAAATGTACTTGTCTCCGTGAATGTGGGTGTATATGTCTTAGTATTTGTAAGCGTGCTGGTTTCAGTTGACGTAGATGTAAATGTAGCTATGAAAGGCGTACCAGTCACTGTGGGCGTGTCTGTCTGCGTAAATGTCGGTGTCCACGTAGACGTGTTTGTCGGCGTGCCTGTGGGCGTAAATGTCGGTGTCCACGTAGACGTGTTCGTCGGGGTTCCCGTGGGCGTAAACGTAGGAGAAGCTGTGACCGTGTCCGTCTGCGTATATGTCGATGTATACGTCCTGGTTGCCGTCAATGTCGGCGTTATTGTGGCCGAGAATATTATCTGTGTGAATGTCATTGTTATCGTGTATGTCAGCGTCAGCGTGCTTGTGTACGTGCTTGTCTGCGTGTATGTGGGAGACGGCGAAGTTGTGTCTGTATATGTTGCTGTTGCCGTCGGCGTAGGCGTCAGCGTGCTTGTCAGCGTTAATGTATATGTCGACGTATAAGTCCTGGTTATGGTGTATGTCGGCGTGAATGTTGCGGACAGTATAACAACCGTGAATGTCATTGTTATGGTGTATGTCTGCGTTATGGTGCTCGTTACCGTCTGTGTAATCGTGTATGTAGCTGTATTTGTGGATGTATATGTCATTGTCTGCGTATATGTGGGAGTCGGCGATGTCGTGTCTGTGTATGTCGATGTTGCCGTCGGCGTAGGCGTCTGCGTACTTGTCAGTGTTAATGTATATGTAGACGTATAAGTCCTGGTTATGGTGTATGTCGGCGTGAATGTTGCGGACAGTATAACAACCGTGAATGTCATTGTTATGGTGTATGTCTGCGTTATGGTGCTCGTTACCGTCTGTGTAATCGTGTATGTGGCTGTATTTGTGGACGTATATGTGACTGTCTGCGTGTATGTGGGAGTCGGCGATGCTGTATTTGTGTATGTCGGCGTCGCAGTAGGTGTAGATGTTTTTGTATCAGTCGGTGTTATTGTATAAGTCGAGGTTAGCGTAGGCGTTGCCGTGAATGTCGGAGTAATGGTGGCCGAGAATATTATTGTCGTGAATGTCATTGTTATGGTATATGTCGGCGTTATCGTGGCTGTCACTGTCGGCGTCACTGTCATTGTGTCTGTATATGTGGATGTATATGTCACAGTACGCGTATAAGTGGGCGTCGGCGATGCTGTATCTGTGTATGTAGGCGTTGCCGTCGGCGTATACGTCAGAGTGTACGTCAGCGTTATTGTATCTGTTGGAGTATCTGTCCTGGTTATAGTATATGTAGGCGTAAATGTAGCCGATAATATCACAATAGTGAATGTCATTGTTATCGTATATGTTGGCGTTATTGTAGATGTGTCAGTAGGCGTCACTGTAACAGTATTCGTGTACGTGGATGTGTATGTCACCGTGCGCGTGTATGTTGGAGTCGGCGATGCCGTATTTGTATATGTCGGTGTCGCCGTAGGCGTGTCGGTCAGCGTGAATGTGGGCGTGAATGTCCTGGTAAATGTCACTGACACCGTGATTGTAAGGGTTGAAGTGAAAGTCGGCGTCGCTGTTACAGTATCGGTGAATGTGGATGTATATGTAACTGTCTGAGTGTAAGTAGGGGTTGGCGATGCTGTAATTGTATATGTAGGAGTATTCGTAGGCGTCGATGTTTTTGTATCCGTCAATGTCACGGTATATGTAGGGGTATTTGTAGGTGTTATAGTAAATGTCGGCGTATATGTCGCGGACAGTATCACAATCGTGAATGTCATTGTTATCGTGTATGTAGGCGTTATTGTGGGCGTTGCTGTAGGTGTATAAGTCTTTGTGTCCGTGTTTGTGTATGTATATGTCACTGTATTAGTGTACGTGGGCGTCGGCGATGCCGTGTTTGTAAATGTAGGTGTAGCCGTAGGCGTATAAGTCAGCGTGAATGTAGGCGTATATGTCTTTGTAAAAGTCACTGACACTGTGATTGTCACCGTATCAGTGTACGTCGGCGTCGCTGTAACTGTAATAGTGTATGTGTATGTATATGTCACTGTCTGCGTGTATGTGGGCGTAGGCGATGCTGTATTTGTAAATGTCGGCGTATTTGTCGGCGTATAAGTCCGGGTGAATGTCGGCGTAAATGTATATGTATATGTCGGCGAAAGCGTGTTTGTGAATGTCGGCGTAGGTGTTGCCGTATTCGTAGATGTGTATGTCGGCGTATATGTCCTGGTAAATGTCACGGTATTTGTATATGTCGATGTCAAAGTCACTGTAATAGTGTATGTGTATGTATATGTCACGGTCTGCGTGTATGTGGGCGTCGGTGTTGTAGTGTTTGTGAATGTAAGCGTCGCCGTGGGCGTATCAGTCAGTGTATAAGTAGGCGTATAAGTCCTGGTATATGTAACGGACACTGTAATTGTAACGGTATAAGTGTATGTCGGCGTAGGGGTTATGGTTATAGTATCCGTGTATGTGTATGTAACTGTGCGCGTGTATGTCGGCGTAGGCGTAGTTGTGTCTGTAAACGTAGACGTCGGCGTAGGCGTGTCGGTAAGCGTGTATGTAGGCGTATCTGTCTTGCTGACTGTCTGGGTCACTGTATTTGTCACGGTCAGAGTATAAGTCGGCGTCGGAGTAACTGTAATAGTGTCTGTGAATGTATATGTAACTGTCACCGTGTACGTATATGTCGGCGTATATGTCTTTGTATATGTAGGCGTAGGCGTGAATGTAAATGTAGGCGTGCTTGTATCTGTGTATGTCGGCGACAGCGTGTTTGTAAGTGTATATGTGTATGTCGGTGTGTCACTCCTGGTGTATGTCGGAGTGGGCGTCATTGTGTATGTCGGCGACAGAGTGTTTGTGAGTGTGGGAGTCGAAGTATATGTAACTGTTTTCGTAAATGTGTATGTCGGTGTTATTGTGAAAGTCGGCGACGAGCACTGGTCTGACAGAAGCACCGTGGATACAGGCGATGGCAGGCCGTTCCATCCGAGCGAAACGTTATTGTGCCAGTTGCATGTGTTGTTTGACTGGGCATTGTCAAGGGCCATTACCCACGTAAAGCATCCAGTAAACCCTGTGGGTGTCGGCACCAACACAAATGTGGTCCAATATTGGCTCGGGGAGCCAACGCTGGCTGTCAGGGAATATATACCATTGCCTGCCGGTTGTATGTTATACGGGGTATTATACTGCCACTGGTCTCCCGGAGAGCTCGACCAGTCGTCATAAACAGTAAAATTCTGCATTATCGCGCCGCTGTTGTTGCATACCACAATGGTAAATGACAGCTGGTCTGTTTTTACTATATTTGTGGTTTTGCTGGATGTTTTGGATATTGTAAATGCAGGAGTGGATGTTGGCGTGACCGTGGGTGTCGGCGATATGCAATTTACGTTAAATACAACCGGGTTTGAGTATACTGTCGCAGGACCGCCTGCCCCCGTGCCTGATATGCCTGCCGTGTTTGTAAAGCTCTGGTTGCAGGCTGATGTCGATGCCCACCACGTATATGACCCGCTCTGGTCGCTGATATTGCCGAGGCTCCAGTTTAACATACTGCCTGACAATGTCCCGGCCGGGTTTGAACTCTGGTATGTCAATCCAGTGGGTATTGTGTCAAACAATACAGTGTTTGCCGAAACCCTGGTGTTGTAAGTCATAAAATTATTGTATGAATCCTGCGTTGTGCCGTCCTGGTCATTTCCCTGCTCGCCCACGCCCGGCCTCCAGTCAGAGTTTGTTCCGCCGTGGTCAGGGCATTCCCAGTTTGTATTTGACTGGTCAGCGGCAGGCGCGGTCCAATTTAGCTGAAATGCTGTTGGCTCTGCTGTGCCCACCTGCCATATCTTTGCCGCAAAAGTAAATCCGTTTCCGCTTATTTGTATTTTTACCCTGTACCATGTATTGCCTGTTATTACAAGTGTTGCAGGGTCAACATAAGTTGGCCATGAGCATGTCCCGCCTCCGCATTCCTGTACTCCCACATACCCGCCCGCAGGCGCTGTATCAATCGACAGCAGCAAAGAATATGCGTAACCGGCGTTTCCTGTCAGCCCGTTGCTTCGCATTACTATTAAGGCGTCAGATCCGGAATAAGAGCCCGGATTTATCATTACATCTGATTCTATGATTCCTGAGTCGCACATTTGTGCGTTTGCCTCGTTGGCAGGGTCGTCTAAAAGCAAGTCAGGATAAACCGATGTCCCGGTTACGCTGCCTGTCATTATCCTGTCTCCTGTGTTACAGGCGTCGCTTATTGTCCAAGTGCCGTTCTGGTTGTTTTGCGGCAGGAACTTCCATCCGCTCGGAGCAGTAGTGCTTGATGACCCGTTTGCATCGTCGTCAAACATCCTTATTTCCTTAAGCACGTCTCCGTTTATCTGATAATTAAGGTAATATGTTATTGTCACTGACGCGCTCGGCAGTTTCAGGAATGAATTAATGCTTTCTGATTTTTGCAGGGACAGGGCAACTGTGCCCACTGTGAGGTTCGCCGTGGAGTTGGATGTTGCCGAACCGTTTGTACCTGTGACAGTGTTCGTTATAACTGTGCCTGTTGCTATTGCGCATGTCATCTGCAGCAGGATCCAGACCGTACCTGACTTGGTGTAGGTCGTGCTCGGCATAGTCCATGACACTGTGCCTGAAGTTGAGCCAAGCGCAGGTGCGGTTACCGAACCCGTGCTTGGCGCTGGGTTCGGGCCGTAATCAACAAGCGCGAGGCAACCTCCACCGGGTATCGGGTCTGTTATTGTGGCAGCGCCGTTGCCGTATGTGTAATCAACAGAATAAAGGACTTTGTCTCCTACAAGCGCGAGCGTGCCCTGCACATTCTTATGCACGGTTACTGACTGCGCCGGCGTCGGAAGAGACCAGTTTAAGGAAGTAATATCGCATGCTGCCATGCCCTGGCCCCAGTTCTGCATATTATTATTTTCATAAGCAGCATAAAGGTATAAGGTTGATGCACCGCACCCGGATGCTCCCATATCAGTAGCCTGCGGCATTGTAAGCGTATACTGGACTGATACCGTTTCACCGCTTGTCGAGCCGCCGCATTCTGTGCAGTTCGGCGTAAAAGGGCTTGGAATGGAAACAGGCAGGCCCATCTGGCAGTTGTTCGGGCAAGGGTTCGCAGAATGCACATCGACGCCAAGCACGCTTACCAGGAATACCTGGCCGCCTGTGTTTTCAACCTGCGGCGTATTATGCGTGCTTACAGCTATGGCAAAGTCTCCGGCATTATACTGGTCAACGCAGTATGTGGCATAAACATTGAACTGCTGTCCCCATCCGGGGTTTGTGGGATTCATGGTCAATGAAACCATTCCGTCGGCTTTTATTATGGAAGGAATCAATAGAATTGATAAAATTATAAGGCACAAAGTGCCGCTTTTGAATGCTTTAGGCGTTTTACTCAATAACTTTTTCATCTTTAATCTCCGCCTTTTAAATCTCTTTTCCTTTGTTGACCTAATTTTAGACAACAATAACTGTCAAAAGTTTCGCTAAAAATCAAATAATCTGTTCTACCCACTAAAATTACTTTCTATTAAGTGTAGTAATTATACATAAAATATTGATTTACGTCAAGTTTTTTATAGATAAAATGATATGAATTTGAAGAGGTTTTGTCTATACATGCGTAGAAACAGAATTTTGTTCCATTTTTGTGTAAATAAAAAGAGGCGGGCAAACAATCCCGCCTCTTCTCTATATGATGATACTATAATATTTAGATTTCTTTACCGGCTTTTATTTCACCGTAAACGCCAGGTATATCATGGCATTGCCGCGTTCAATCAGTACGACCACATCCCTGCCTCTTTCTGTTTTGCCCTTTGTTGCCTTTTCAAAATCATCCGTATTTTTTATTTCAACGCCGTTGATTTCATGTATGACATCGCCTTTCATTACTCCCGCCTCGTCCGCCACAGAATTATCCGCAACGTCTATAACAACAACGCCTATTTTTGCGGTAATGCCGTATTGCTGCGCTATGTCCGGAGTTATGTCATTTACCGTCATGCCGAAAGTTTCCGCCCCTTCTTTTTGCGCCGGCTGCTCCATTGCCTCGGTCCCCTCGGGTTTCTTTTCGCCGACTTTGACTGAAATGTCTTTTTCATCGCCGTTCCTGACTATTTTTATTTTCGCCTCGGTTCCCACGTCTGTGTCTGCTATCATTCCCTGCAGTTCCCTGTAGGATGCGACTTTTTTTCCTTCATATTCTGTAATCACGTCGCCCCTTTTCAGGCCTGCCTTGTCCGCAGGGGTCCCTTTAAATACCTGCGCTATCAGGACTCCTTCTTTTACCTTGAAGTGTTTTGCCAGTTCAGGCGTAATTTCCTGTATACCCACGCCGAGCCATCCCCTTACAACCTTGCCTTGTTTTATGATGTCCGTGTAGATTTTTTTCGCCATGTTTACCGGTATTGCGAATCCCACGCCTTCATACCCGCCTGTGTTTGAGGCTATGGCGGAATTTATGCCGACGACTTCTCCGTTCAGGTTAATAAGCGGCCCGCCCGAGTTGCCCGGGTTAATGGCAGCGTCTGTCTGCAAAAAATTATCATACGGCCCTGCTCCTATTATCCTGCCTTTGGCGCTTATTATCCCGTGCGTCACGGTTTGCTCCAGGCCGAAAGGGCTGCCGACCGCCAGTACCCAGTCGCCGACGCTTAGCGCATCCGAATCCCCGAGAGGCAAAGCAATTAAATCCGGCGCTTCAATTTTAATTATGGCTACATCTGTTTCCTTGTCGGTCCCTATGACCTTTGCCTTGTATTCTTTTGTATTATAGAGTTTCACTGTTATCTCGTCAGCCTTTTCCACCACATGGTTGTTTGTGAGTATGTAACCCCTTTTGTCCACTATAAACCCGCTGCCGAGCGAAGTCCTTTTGAAAGAACCGTGCGGAACCCCGAAAAACCTCTCAAAAAAATCGTCGTTGAAAAAAGGGTCGTAATAAGGGTCCTGGCTTTGTTTTATCACCCTCACTGTCGAAATGTTCACGACAGCCGGCTTAACTTTTTCCGCGATTTCCGCGAAGCTCGCCGGTATGTACTTTACAGCGGCATTCGCATTCATGGCGAGCAGTATGCCCATTGCGGAAATTAAAAATAATTTGATTTTTGTTTTCATGTTTGCCTCCTTAGCAAGAGTTTATTTTTGCAAGCCGTCAACAGGCGCAGCAAAAATATTACTCTTGTTTACACCCGCTCCAGTCCGAGGCTATTGCCGAGGACAAGGGGTGTTAGCATCTTTGCAGTGATTTATTTCATATTATTAGACGTCTTTGATATATCAAATGTTTCATACTTTATTAAAAAGCCCCCAGGCTTATTTTACCTTTGGCGTTGGTACCGGCTGTTGCTTTTCCGGAAAATCAGGCAGGTTGAAATTCTTAAGAGCGCCGGTATCCACGGAAAAAATCAAGCTTCTTTCCAGGACCTTTATGTAATATTCCTCTTTATTTTCGGCTTTTTTGCCAAGCAACACCGTGCCTATGTAAGCGTCTTTTTCACCCCACATTTTCAAAAACGGCGCCTTGGCGTCTATACCGTACAACTTTTCTTCCTGATCCGGGCTTAATTTGCCTTCTATCTTTGTTTTATAATTGCACCAGTACAAACCTGCCAGCACGCTTGTAATATTAACTTTTGTTTTATCCACGTTTTTGGCTTCCTTTATTTCCCACGCAAAATTATTTTTCCCTTTTTCCACGTTAGTTGCCCGTATCTCGATATCCCTGTATTTTATCTCCACCCTCTTTACCTTATCCTGCATGAATATAACGACCTGTTTGTTGACAAGCTGCCATATATCCGGTATCCCATTATAGCCGTATATGGGTATTTCCATTACCTGGTCCATGGTGTCGCTTTTTACATAAACGGTATTATCCTTCTTGTCCTGCAGCCCGAAATATATGGTTTTCTTGGCATTGCCTTCGTAAAAAGATATGTGTTCCGGCGGATTGTCAAGCCCGTATTTTTTTAAATTTGCAGGAGTTTCCGGCTCCATTTTTTTTGCCTTGGCTCCTTTTAGACTGTTGTATACATCCCTGATTGTTTCGATTTTACCTATGTCGTTAACCGCTCCTATTACTTTCCACGAATCAGGCTCTTCTTTGTCATTCAGCCTGACGAGGGTATACTCCTTATTTTTAAGCTTTACTTCAATTTTTGCGGTCTTACTCGTGTCAACCCTTATGGGCGTCTTATCCCTGTAATCAAAAAGCGTCTTCTCACAGTATGTTCTTAAGTTGTGGTCCAAAAGATAAACAACCTTGGGGTTCTCCGGCTTCATGGCGTACACAAGCGTTTTGCTCGGATTGTAAGCCCCGATATTTAATTTAAAATCTTTTTTGTCCTTTGTGATTATTTCCGTGGTGGCAAAAGGCGTATTCAGGTCAAAATCAGCCAGGTCCTGCGGCGTGAAATTGTCTATTGTCCTGTCCGCTATTGTGCCCGGATATTTGGCCAGTACTCCGCTTACTCCCACTTCGTCGGTGTATGCCTTTATCGGTTCGTCAACCATCATGTCGTTGCCGACTTTTTTAAGCACTATCCTGCTTTTTGTGTCCCTGTTTGTAACTATCAGGGATGTAATATCATCCTGTTTTAACCCGTAAAAAAGCATTTCGTCCTGCATTTTTATGTCATAGTCTTTTTTCTTTTTTACAACGTCAACAAAATAAAAATATCCGCCGAGAATTACAAGCACGCCGAGCGCGATCAGTATTTGTTTGCCTTTCATAATTTCCTCCTAAGAGTCCGTTGATTTTGCCGAGCGTCAACAGGCAGTCAAATAGTCCTGTGGACTATTTGACGGGTAGTTTCCATAAGTCATCTAATATAAAAACTACCCAGCAAAATCTTACGGAGTCTTGCACCTGTTCCAGTCCGAGGCCGTCAGGCCGAGGACAAGTGGTGCGTTTTTATTTTTAATGTTTAATTATTCAACACTCAGCACCCAACACTCAAATCTACTTTCCCGTCCTTCTCCTTATCAATACCATTACCCCTATCGCAAGTACAAGCAGCGGGAAAAATATGGTAGGCAGTATAAAAAGCATCCTGCCCTGTATTTTGGATATAAAAAGCGGTTCAAATGACCTGTCTTTTGGCCTTATTGCTATAGTATCCTTTTCCTCGGCTAGAAAGCCGACTGTGTTCAGGAATAAGTCCCTGTTGCCTGCCACTGCAAAATATGTGTTGTTTGGGAACTCGGAACTGCCGAACACTGCAATGCCCGCTTTTGATGAATTTGTGGCTGAATCCCAGTCCGGTTTGAATAACGTGTTGTCTATGCTCGCAACAGCCGCAACTTCAAGCGGCCCTTTTTTGTTCTTGCCCGCGTTGTTGCTGACATAACCTTTCTTGATTCCCGCAAGGTCTGTTTCCCCCCAGGCAGCCGGGTTTGTCTTGGCCAGCCCCTGCAGGGTTACACCCGGTACGCCGCCTTTCAAATCAAAAGACCTGCATATGGGCAGAAGCGTCGCAACCGTGAATCCTTTTGTAATTTCATGCTGCTCGTACTGAGAATATCAGGGGCATGAGCACGTCCCCGCCGAGCATCTTGCTTATTTTATCCACTATTACGTCGTTATCCGCGTAAATGCCGAAGGTTCTGAGCACCGCCTCCAGCTTTGGCGCGCGGGAAAAAGCCGGGTAAAGCAGGAAAACTTTGCCGCCGTGCCTTAAGTAATCCTCAATGTATTTTATTTCGTTATCAAACAGGTCCGTCTGCGGACCATCTATAATCAGCTCGTTGGCGTCATCCGGCACTTTTCCGGCATTGAAAAGTTCTATTTCCTGCGCCGCGTAATTTTCAGAGGTCATTTCGTCCTTTACAAGCGAATACGCGGCTTTGTCTGTAGGAGGGTTTTCAACGCTCGGCTCGCCGTGCCCTTTTGTAAAATAAATTTTCTTTTTTGTTTCCCTTGTCAGCCTCAAAATGCCGTTTATCAGCGTTTCTTCAGTCGGGTCGTCTATACGCTCCTGTGTTTTATTGTCCTTGCGGCTTATGACAACCACGCCGTACCTCGTCACGTTAAAAGCTTTCGCGAGGCCTGGCTGCCTGTCGGTATCCACGCTTTGGAATTTCACGTGCGGCGTGACTTTTTCAAACTGGTGCAGGTCATCCTCAATCCTGGCGTCCCTTTGCTTAACCGAGTAGAAATAATAAATTTCAACATCGGTTTTCAGGCCGCTTAAAATTTTATGCGACTGTTCGGAAAGCGTGTATTTTTTGTTTTTGGTAAGGTCAACCTGCAGGGTATGCACGGTAAATATCGCCTGCTCAATGCCTATTATCGCTATGACTATCAGCGAATATATCAGGGCGTTGGCACCGTACCTTGTCGTGCGGCTTGTGAAAAGCGTTTTCACCGTTTTGCGGTTTTGCCACATATAAAATCCGCTCATGACCGCCCCGAGCGCTATCATTATTATGGTTGCCACCTCAAACTCGGACCTTACAATTGCGATCAGGCTGCCTGCCAGCAGCAAAACAATTCCACCTATAAATATTGCCTGCATGAGTTTTTCGTTTTTCATGTTAGCCCCTCCACTGTTTTGATTCAAGGACCCGCAATGAAAGGAACAAAAAGAGCGCGGTAAAATTCAGGTAATAAATCAGGTCCGATGTGTCTATCATGCCCTTGGAAAAGGAACCAAGGTGCTCTATTATCGAAAGGTTTGTCAATATTTTCTGCCCTATGGGCCCGAGAGAACCTGCCTGCCATGAAATAACCCAGAATAAAAGCAGCAGCCCGAAACTTGCAACCGCGGCCACTATCTGGCTTTCCGTTAAAGTTGATATAAAAATCCCAAGCATTATAAACGCGCTGCCTACCAGTATCAGCCCGAGAAACCCGCAAAGCAGAGGAAGCAGTTCAAAATCCCCGGCGAACCTTAAGATAATAAAAGAAAGTCCTCCTCCCACAATCATGATAAGCAGAATCGTAAGTGCCGATAAAAATTTCGCCATCACTATGGCAAAATCGCTGACGGGATACGTAAATAAAAGCTCGGACGTGCCTTCCCTTTTTTCCTCGGCAAAAACCCTCATGGTAATTATCGGAACCATGAGAAGCAGTATCACGGCCATGTTCTGGAAGTACGGCCTGAATACGCCGTCAATCATGGACAGTTCCGCGCCCCTGTAATACGACTGCATGCTGCGCATGGACATCATGGAATAATAGTTTATTATGCTTGTGAAAAAATAGCCGCTTAAGACCATGTAAACCACAATTATGGTATACGCTATCGGAAGGGCAAAAAATATTTTTAACTCCTTCTTGTACAGAGCCAAAAATTTCTGGTCCATCTCACATTACCTCCTTCGTTACTAGTTTAAGGAAGACTTCTTCCAGGGTTAAATCCACTTTTTTGAGTTCCAGCAGCCCCCAGTCTTTCTTCACTATCTTGTTTACAACTTCTTTTCTTAAATCAGCGCCTTCTTCAGTATCTATATTATAAGCGTATGCGCCTTCCTCTATTTTTTCTGCCTCCGTGACTTTTGTCACTCCGCGTATTTTTTCAATTTCCTGCTCAAATTGGGCCTTTGGCGCTTCGACCTGCACGTATATCCTGCCCGATTTCTGGAAAGTCTTTGTTAAATTCTCAACCTTGTCCTGCGCCACGATTTTGCCTTCGTTTATTACCACCACCCTGTCGCATGTCATGTTTACCTCGGGCAGTATGTGAGTGGAAAGTATTATCGTACGCTCGCCCTTCATGTTTTTTATCAGGTTCCTTATTTCCTTTATCTGCTTCGGGTCAAGCCCTACGGTTGGTTCGTCAAGTATCAGCACTTCAGGGTCGTTAAGGATTGCCTGCGCCAGACCTACCCTCTGCCTGTAACCTTTTGACAGCTTTCCTATTATCATATTCCTGACTTCGGCAGCGCCTGCTTCCTCCATCGCCTTATTAATCCTGGCTTCGATTTTATCTTTGGGTACGCCTTTTATTTCAGCGATGAACTGCAGGTATTCATGTACCTGTAACTCCTTGTAAAGCGGTACATTTTCAGGCATGTACCCGATTTTTTCTTTCGCGTGTACCGGGTCGCTGACAACGTCAATGCCTGCCACTTTCACCTTGCCTTCGGTAGGGGGGAAAAAACCGGTGATTACCCTCATGGTTGTGGTTTTGCCTGCTCCGTTCGGTCCCAAAAAACCGACTATTTCTCCTTTTTGAACCTCAAAGGAGACACCGTCGACCGCCACTTTTTGCCCGAACCTCTTCGTAACGTTTGTGAGTTCAATCATATCTGCCTCCTAGCAAGAGTTTATTTTGCAAACTGTCAACAGGTGCAGCAAAATATTACTCTTGCTTGCACCCGTTCAAGTCCCAGGCTCCAAGAGCCTGGGACTAGTGGTGCTATTTAATATTCTGTTTATTAACAATCAGCTGATAATATTCACTCTAACATAAAAATCCCCGTATTTGCCGGTTTTTATGTTTCTCGCTCCCTTGCCTTTTATTTTTAGCAGCGCGCCGGGCTTTATTCCGGCAGGGACTTTAACGAGCAGCTTCTCGTCATGGTGCGGTGCTGTTACTTTAATCTTCCCGCCGGATCTCGCGATGTCTTCCTTGATTTTTATCGCGCAGTATATGTCGTCGCCCTGCCTTTTGTATTTCCCGCTTTCTCCGACTTTAAATATCACGTATAAATCACCGCGTATGTCCTGATGCGGTTTATTATGCCCCTGCTCTTTTATTTTTATTTTTGTGCCTTCGGCTACGCCCTCAGGGATTTTTATTTTTATTTTTTTGATTTCCTCAATCGCGCCCGAGCCGCCGCACTTTGTGCACGGTTTTGACGAAAGCGTGCCCTTGCCTCCGCATCGCGGGCATGTCTTATTTATAATAAATCCGCCCTGCGAAAACTGTATTGTGCCCCTTCCTCCGCATGTCTGGCAAACGCTCACTTTCGCGCCTGCCTCGACTCCAGAGCCCTCGCATGCAGTGCAGGTCTCCATACGCGGTACTTTCACTATTGCCTCGCCGCCGGTTAACGCTAGCTCAAAAGGTATATTCAGGCGCACCGTAACGTCACCGCTTTCCTGGTCGTCCTGCTCCACATCTTCATCTTCAAAGCCCGAATAACTTCTTCTTGCGTTGGCCGTTCCATTGCCGAAGAACATGTCAAAAACATCTCCAAACCCGCCAAAATTGGCGGATTGCCCCTGCCTCGCGCCCCTACCAGAGAACAAATCGCCCAGTATGTCCGAGAGGTCAAACTGCGCTCCGCCGCCTCCGGAAGAAAAACCCTGCCAGCCTGCGCCGCCCTGCCCGCTGCCTGGCCTAAAATTTGAAAAATCATATCCTCTTGACTCGGCGTCGCGTAACTGCTCGTATTTCCATTTTTTATCTTTATCCGTCAGGACTTCGTATGCTTCGTTTATTTCCTTGAATTTTTCCTCTGCCTGCTTGTTCCCGGGATTCAGGTCAGGGTGGTATTTTTTCGCAAGCTTCCTGTATGCAGACTTAATATCATTTTCTGTGGCGCCTTTGGCTACGCCCAGTATATTATAGTAATCTTTTACGGGCACGTTAATCACACCCTTTGCCGGTTATTGATTTGTTATTTTGGCTAACCATTATATATGAGAACGGCAATTATTTTCAATATGTTTTTTTAAAAGATCGGTTTTATTTATCAAAGCGCCGCAGCCCGAAAGGCTGCGGCAGCTTTGATAAATCCTATACTTCACATTTCATTTTTTGCAATAAACTAACAGCTGTCCTTAGTATTCGGGATACCCGCCGCCCCCGCCCATCGGCGGCATCTGCGGTTTTTCCTTTTCGGGAATATCCGTCACAAGGGTTTCTGTTGTCAGAAGCAGAGCTGCTATGCTTGCCGCGTTCTGCAGGGCCATTCTTGTCACCTTTGTCGGGTCAATAATCCCGGCTTTTACAAGGTCTTTTATTTTGCCCTCGTTCGCGTCATAGCCTATGTTTACATCTTTCTGGGTCATGACATCGTTCATTTTTATCGAGCCGTCTTCCCCTGCGTTGAAAACAATCTGCTTAAAAGGCGCTTCCAGCGCTTTCTTGACTATTTTTACGCCGATTTTTTCCTCTTCGTCGGTTAAAACTAAAGTATCAAGTACTTTGCCTGCGCGCAGTAAGGCCACTCCGCCGCCAGGAACAATACCCTCTTCCCTTGCTGCTTTTGTGGCGTGCATGGCGTCGTCCACCCTTGCTTTTTTCTCTTTCATTTCGGTTTCAGTAGCTGCGCCCACATTTATCACGGCTACTCCTCCTGATAGTTTCGCAAGCCTTTCCTGCAGTTTTTCCTTGTCATAATCAGATTTGGTATCTTCTATCTGTAATTTTATCTGTGAAATTCTCGCAGTAATGTCCTTTTTCTCGCCGTGTCCTTCGACTATCGTTGTGTTTTCCTTGTCGATAGTAACTTTTTTCGCGCGTCCAAGGTCTGTTAACACTGCTTTTTCCAGTTTAAGCCCTATTTCCTCGCTTATTACCTTTCCGCCGGTCAGTACAGCTATGTCCTCAAGCATTGCTTTTCTTCTGTCTCCAAATCCCGGCGCTTTTACCGCAGCTACAGCTATTGTTCCCCTGATTTTATTTACAACAAGCGTGGCAAGTGCTTCGCCTTCCACTTCTTCGGAAATTATTAAAAGCGGTTTGCCCTGCTGCACTACTTTTTCAAGTACAGGAAGAAGGTCTTTCATGTTGGAAATTTTCTTGTCGTGGATAAGTATATACGGCTCCTCGAGCTCGGATATCATCTTGTCCGCGTTTGTGACAAAATAAGGCGAAATATAACCCTGGTCAAACTGCATTCCTTCCACAAAATCGACGGTTGTCTCAATGCCTTTTGCCTCTTCAACGGTGATAACGCCGTTTTCTCCCACTTTGTCCATGGCATCGGCTATTTTCTCCCCTATTTCCTTGTCGTTGTTCGCCGATATTACCGCAACCTGCTCTATTTCCTTTTTGTCTGCTATTTTCTTCGATATCTTTTTAAGCTCCTCGACAACCGCGGCAGTTGCTTTCTCAATGCCTCTTTTTACAGGCATTGGGTTTGTTCCCGCAGTTATGTTTTTCATGCCCTCGGCGTATATTGCCTGAGCCAGCACTGTGGCTGTGGTCGTGCCGTCGCCCGCCACATCCGATGTCTTTGACGCGACTTCTTTTATCAGCTGCGCGCCCATGTTTTCGTACGGGTCCTCAAGTTCTATTTCCTTCGCTATCTGCACTCCGTCGTTTATGATTGTCGGCGACCCGTATTTCTTGTCCAGAACCACGGTCCTTCCCCGCGGCCCAAGGGTCACTTTTATTGCGTTCGCCATTTTGTCAACGCCTTTTTGAATGGCCTTTCTTGCATCTTCACCAAACAACAATTGCTTTGCCATTTTATTTCTGCCTCCTTTTTTCCGTCCCGCTTTTGAGTAAAACTCAATTGCCGGGACTTGCTTGATTTTTCATACAGCATGCCGGCCTGCTTTTTTATCCAAACCGGCAATCAGCTGTGAATGTAATTACCCTTCAATAATTGCCAGCACGTCTTCCTCGGTCATAATAAGCAGCTCTTCGTCGTTCATTTTGATTTCAGTGCCGCCGTATTTGGAATAGAGAATTTTATCTCCGACCTTTACTTCCATCTGCTTTTTCTTGCCGTCATCAAGGATTTTTCCGGTGCCTGCGGCAACAACTTCGCCCCTGGACGGCTTTTCTTTGGCAGTATCGGGTATTATGATTCCGCCCTTTTTTATTTCCGCCTCTTCCATGGGTTTTACTACAATGTGGTCTCCAAGTGGTTTTAGCTTCATGCTTTCCTCCTTTCTTGTATTTTATTTTTTTTGCATTCATGTTTCAGGGGGCGAGCGATTGGCTCGTCCCCTGTTTTCTACTTCGTAATTTTATATACGGATTCAGCTCTTTTTCTTTTTGTCCTCGTCTACTACCTCGTAATCAGCGTCAACCACGGTGTCGTCTTTCTTATTCGCGCCATGGCCGTCATTGCCCGCCGCCTCCGGCCCTGCTCCCGGCCCGGCGCCCTGCTGTCCGCCGGACTGCTGGTACATCTGGGTCGCGACTTTGTGCCATTTTTCAGTCAGGTCCTCATTCGCTTTTTTCATTGAATCTATTGACCCGCTTTTTACCGCGTCCTTGAGTTTGCTTACGCCGTCTTCCATGTCTTTCTTGTCCTGAGCGCTCACTTTATCGCCGACTTCCTTCAGCGTCTTTTCAGCGTTATATATCATGCTTTCGGCCTGATTTTTGACGTCTATTTCATCTTTTTTCTTCTTGTCCTCTTCACGGTATTTTTCCGCGTCCTTTACTATCCTGTTGATTTCATCTTCTTTCAGCCCCGAAGACGCGGTTATTGTGATTTTCTGTTCCCTGCCGGTCGCCATGTCTTTTGCCGTCACATGCATTATGCCGTTCGCGTCTATGTCGAATGTCACTTCAATCTGCGGCACTCCCCTGGGCGCGGGAGGTATGCCGTCAAGGTGGAACCTGCCTATGGTTTTGTTGCCCGATGCCATTTCTCTCTCTCCCTGCAGCACATGTATCTCAACGCTTGTCTGGTTATCGGCCGCAGTCGAGAATATTTCGCTTTTTTTCGTCGGTATGGTCGTGTTCCTGTCTATTAATTTGGTAAACACGCTCCCGAGCGTCTCTATGCCGAGTGAAAGCGGCGTGACATCAAGCAGCAATACATCCTTTACTTCCCCCTGCAGCACGCCAGCCTGTATTGCGGCTCCTACTGCTACAACCTCGTCAGGATTTACGCCCTGATGCGGTTGCTTGTCGAATAACTTTTTTGCTATATCCACAACAGCCGGCATCCTGGTCATGCCTCCAACAAGCACAACCTCGTTAATATCTTTTGCCTCAAGGCCCGCGTCCTTTAAAGCCTGCTTTACGGGATTCACTGTCCTGTCAATTAAATCGCCCACAAGCTGTTCGAGCTTTGCCCTTGTAAGCGTGATAACAAGATGCTTCGGGCCCGACGCGTCAGCAGTGATAAAAGGAAGGTTGATTTCGGATGTGGCTGTGGAAGAAAGCTCTATCTTTGCTTTTTCAGCAGCCTCTTTGAGGCGCTGCAAAGCCATCCTGTCTTTTTTAAGGTCAATGCCTTCTGTTTTCTTGAATTCATCAGCAAGCCACTCCATTATCCTCTGGTCAAAATCATCTCCGCCGAGATGTGTATCTCCGTTTGTTGATTTTACCTCAAAAACCCCGTCGCCTATTTCCAGTACGGAAATATCAAACGTGCCGCCTCCGAGGTCGTAAACCGCTATTTTCTCGTTTTTCTTTTTGTCAAGGCCGTACGCAAGCGAAGCCGCTGTCGGCTCGTTTATTATGCGCAGGACTTCAAGCCCGGCTATTTTTCCGGCATCCTTTGTTGCCTGGCGCTGGGAATCGTTAAAATAAGCCGGCACGGTTATTACCGCCTGGTTTACCTTTTCGCCAAGATACGCCTCTGCGTCGGCTTTTAATTTCATCAAGATCATTGCCGAAACTTCCGGAGGGCTGTATTTTTTCCCCATCACTTCAACGTTCGCGTCTCCGTTTGACGCCTCGACAACCTTAAACGGCACCATTTTTATTTCGCTGCCTACCTCGGAAAATTTCCTTCCCATAAATCTCTTTATTGAGAATACGGTATTCTCCGGGTTTGCTATTGCCTGCCTTTTACCGGGAAGGCCCACCACCCTCTCGCCTGTTTTATTAAAGCCAACAACCGACGGGGTTGTCCTGTTGCCCTCGGAATTTACAATGACTTTCGGCTCCCTGCCTTCCATTACAGCAACGCAGGAATTTGTTGTTCCTAAATCTATTCCAATAACTTTTGCCATGATTGTTCTCCTTTGCAAGAGTTTTTATTATTTTTATTATGGGCGATTCTTGAATCGCCCCTGCTTATTTAACATTACAATCTTTCCACACATTGTAAAAAGCCTCAATACTTTCTTTCCACTTTTTATTGATTATTCTCAAAGTCAACAATATATAGAGCAATACCTGTGCCACAAAAAATATGCTTATTTTTAAGGGGTTTTTTAAGATGAGATTTTTAATTTGTTTTAATATAAAACACTGCCTGTTTCACTTTGAAACAAGAAAACCCTCTATGTATTAAGCTGGCTGGCTTTCTTCATAGTAATCATAGTTTACACATCTTGGTTAAACAGCCCTCGTCAAAGCTACGGTTAGCAAGCAAGTTATAATCTTGTCTTATTTTTTACTTGAACTTAAAACACGTATAGTATAAAATTGATGACACTCAAAATCAAATTTGGGGCAGGGTCAGGCTTCGCCCGACAAAGCGATTGGAAGATGAAGCTTGATTAAGTGTTTGCTCCCTTCGGTCGCAAGGGCACTTCAGCTCAGGAATCCGGCTGCGCCGGATAACTGAGCCACTTTTGGAATGATATTTTTAAATTAAAGTGGGGCAGTAGCTCAGTTGGGAGAGCGCGGCGTTCGCAACGCCGAGGCCGGCGGTTCGATCCCGCTCTGCTCCACCATCCTATATAGTAGAGACGACCCGTCGGGTCGTTTCTACTTCATTTATGATTCCTCCCGTAAATATAAAACATCTTTTTAATGACATTTCATAAATTATATGCTAAAAATATATTTAATAAAAGCGCATTGTTTGCGCGGAAAGAGGCAAATCATGACCCATGTAAAAGGTAAAAACAAAGGCAAGGTTATGCTGTACGCTTTAAGCACCTGTATATGGTGCAAGAAAACAAAAAAATTTCTTAATGAGCTTGGCGTGGAATACGATTATGAGGATGTTGACCTGCTCGAGGGCGAGGAAGAAAAAAAGATGGAAGCCGAAATAAACAAATGGCGCAATAACCCTTCTTTCCCTCTGATTGTTATTAACGACAAAAAAGTAATCTGCGGTTATGAAGAAGAAGAAATAAGAAAGGCGCTTGAAAAATGAAGGAAAGAATCCAGATTCCCAAGGAAGACATAGACAGGCTTTATGACAGGCTAAAAAAAGAAGCCGAAGCAGGCGGCTACCACCTGAACCCGGATGTGGAATTTACAAAAGGCCTCATTGAAAGCCTTTTGATAAATGAGAAAAGGTACGGTTACTGGGCATGCCCGTGCAGGCTCGCGACCGGAAACAAGCAGGAAGACCTTGATATAATTTGCCCGTGCGATTACAGGGACGCGGATGTTGCCGAATGCGACGCATGCTATTGCGCCCTGTATGTGTCAATAAAAGTGCTAAGCGGCGAAATAAAGGCGCATTCAATACCTGAACGCAGGCCGCCAAAAGAAGTAAGGCAGGTAAAAGCAGCGCAGCAGCCTGCGCCTTCAACTATCAGTTCCCTTCCAATGCCGGTGTGGCGGTGCAAGGTCTGCGGTTACCTCTGCGCCCGCGACGGCCCCCCAGAAATCTGCCCAATATGCAAGGCAAAAAAAGAAAGGTTTGAGAGATTTTTGTAGCAGGCTGATTGGTTTTATTTGATAATAATAATCCAAAGGAGAGATGCCCGAGTGGTCGATGGAGCACGCCTGGAGAGCGTGTGAACCGCAAGGTTCCGGGGGCTTGCGGCCTTTGACGCAAGGCGAACGAGCGCCGAGCGATTAGCGAGGTGGAGCCGAGCGTAAGCGAGTGAGGGAGGCCTGCGCAACGAGCGGGTAGCGAGCAAAGCAGCCGAATCCCTCTTACCTAAATATGGTTTGCTGAGATATGGAGAGATGTCCGAGTGGTCGATGGAGCACGCCTGGAGAGCGTGTGAGCCGCAAGGTTCCGAGGGTTCGAATCCCTCTCTCTCCGCCAGGCTTTATATTATTAAAGGGATCCGAAACGAACGAGCGCCGAGCGAACAGCGAGGAAAAGTTAGGAGTAGCCGAACGTAAGCAAGTGCGGGATGCCTGCGCAGCGAGAGAGTAGCGAGCATAGCAGTCGAACCCCTCTCTTTTCGCAAGAATATTAAACCTTCTTTGGAACACGGAAATACAGATGTTAAAGAAAAAAATCTAATGCATTATAATCATTTAAAAAATCAATACTGCCCTATTTGTGTCCATGTATTCCTGCTTATATAGTCTGCCGTTCC
Organism: uncultured bacterium; assembly: GCA_963845185.1. Taxonomy (GTDB): domain Bacteria; phylum Oederibacteriota; class PGYV01; order PGYV01; family CAWJRG01; genus CAWJRG01. Next base: position 333,474 of record CAWJRG010000005.1, read on the forward strand.
AAGTTCCCCGCTTCCGGATCCCGTTGCCCACAGTGAACCGTCATTTTTTATTGCCAGGCTGTGATATCCGCCTCCTGCTACCACGCTTACCCCGGAAAGGACCTGTACAAAACTATCCCTGTTGTTGTTATCACCTGTGCCGAGCTCTCCATCATTATTGTACCCCGTTGCCCATAACGTACCGTCGTTTTTTAAAACCAGAGTATGATCTCCGCCTCCATCCATTGCAGTAACTCCTGTCATAATCTGTATAAATATAGTCCTGTCTGCCAGATCACCTGTGCCAAGCTGCCCATAAAAATTTGCCCCGGCTCCCCATAATGTCCCGTCATTCATCAACACTAAGCTGTGCCTGAATCCTGCGGCTATGGCACTAATTACTCCAGTTAGTCCGGTTACCTGCGTAAACGCATAACAGGCAGTAGTATTTCCTATGCCAAGTTCTCCTTGTTGATTCAACCCGCTTGCCCACAATGTTCCGTCGTTTTTTAATACCAGACTATCGTTTACTCCGCCTGCTATTGCAATTACTCCTGACATTCCGGGTACCTGCGCAAATGAATCACTGTTCACGACTCCCATGCCAAGCTGGCCATACTCGCCGTTGCCAACTCCCCATAGTGTACCGTCATTTTCTATTGCTAAGGTATAATTTCCTTTTCCTGTAATGGCGGTTGCCCCTGTCAATAATTGTGTAAATGAATAGTATATTACACTGCCGCAGGCGTCCATGACGCCTGTTATCCAGACTGTTCCGTCATTTTTTAATATTGAGCTATGATTGCTTCCTCCTGTAAATTCATTTACGCCTGACACTGCCTGCACAAATACGCAGCTGTTAAGTGTATTACCCAGCCCGAGTTGCCCGTTAGCGTTATCGCCGGCTACCCATAACGTTCCGTCACTTTTTAATGCCAAGCTATGAAATTGTCCGCCCGCTATTTTTGCCGCATCAAATACCGGGACCGTTACTGTTATTGTCGGAGTAGCTGAAAAAGTTGAACCGGGAGGGACCGGTGTATCCGTTGAAGTCCCTGTATCTCCCGGGGTTCTTGTCGGGAACATCGTTATTGTTGTTGTAATTGTGGGGGTATTTGTAAATGTTGAACAATTGGTGCAGGAAATCGTAACCGAGCATGTAAAAGTATTTTGCAGAACAATTGTCAGTGTGCTTGTCGCCGTATACATTGCCGTCGCACTCGGCGTTGGTGTCTTCGTATATGTAAATACCGGCGATTGCTGTGTTTGTATCTGCGTATTCGTTATTGCTGGAGTGTTTTTTGCCTGTGGTTCCGTTGGAACCGGTAATTTTCTGCAGCATCCATTGATTATTATTATCCCGATTAAGATTATAACTATTGAAAACCATATTCTTTTCATATCAGAACCTCTATTTATTTCTTTCTTATTTAGACAATTTTTACCAGAAAAAGTTCCAATTATTTTAAAATTGTTGTTTGTGCTTTTTAAATATCCTTATTTTATGGAATATGATGAGAAAATTACAGGTTAAAGATATATCTGGGTCTTTTGCCGAAAGCAAATCTTTATAAAAACTTAAAAATCGAAATCAAAAATCGAAGATATTATATGTTTCAGAATATTATTTTTGTCTTTTCCTTTTAAAAAACTTTTTTATTATTTCCGCACATTCTTTTTGCATTACACCTTTTATTACCTTAACTTTATGATTGTTCTTTTTGTTGTTTATTATTTTATAAACACTACCGCATGCTCCGGTTTTCGGATCGTCTGCGCCAAAGACAAGCTTACCAACTCGCGCTAGTATGATCGCTCCTGCGCACATTGCGCAGGGTTCTATAGTAACATATAAGCTTGTGCCTATCAATCTCTCGCTATTTAATTTTTTTGATGCTTTTTGAATTGCCAGAATTTCGGCATGGCCTGCCGGATTTTTTTTGCTTTTTATTAAATTATGCGCTCTGCTAATTATCTTTTCGTTTTGAACTATTACAGCGCCTACAGGTACCTCGTCTTTTTTATAGGCTTTTTCAGCCTCTTTTAATGCCTCTTTCATATAATAAGTATGTTTCATTATTTCTCCGATTTTATTTGGTTTCTGCTGCTGCTTCACCTTCACCCTCACCCTAACCTTCTCCCGTCGAGGGAGAGGTAATATGAAAAGAAGGCACCCCCAGGTATAATGGTAACGTGGCGTGTGTTAGCACCCACAACATTAAAAACCTAGGAGGTGCCGTATGTTGTATCTTGGTGTGGACGTGCACAAGAACGTGTCTTATGTTACAGCGGTGACAAAAGAAGGTCAAGTCAGATTTAGAGGAGCTCTTTCAAACAGGACAGAGGATTTTAAGAAAATGCTGGCTGAGATTGGAGAGGAATGCGAAGCGGTAATTGAGACAACGTACTGCTGGGGAGTAGTGTACGACCTTTTGGAGGAACTCGGCGTAAAGACAAAATTGGCGCATGCGCAGAAGCTGAGAGCGATAGCGGAAAGCCAGATAAAAAACGATGTAAGGGATTCGGAGATATTGGCCCATTTGTTGAGAGCAAATTTAATACCGGAAGTATATGTGCCGTCGAAGGAAATAAGGCTTAAGAAGAACATATTAAGAGAGAGGCAATTCCTGGTGAGCACACGGACAGCTGTAAAAAATAGGGTGCACCAGTTATTGACAAGGAACCATATAGATACAAGCGTACACAGCGATTTGTTTGGGAAAAAAGGCAGGGACACAATAGAAAGAGTCGAACTGGTAAAAAGCGAACGTGAATTGCTGAACCTCGAGATGCATTTGGTGGACGAACTTAATACAGGAATAAAGGCAACAGAAAAACTTGCAAAAGAAATGACAGGGAAAGATAGATATGTGGAAATAATAAAGACGGTACCTGGATTTGGAGAAGTTCTTTCAAAGGTAGTGGCGTTTGAAATAGTTGATATAAATAGATTCTCTAAGGCAAAACGATTAGCGTCATATGCCGGATTGGTTCCAAGCGAATATGCGAGTAATAAAACAATACATAGAGGTCCGATAATAAGGCAGGCAAACAAACATTTAAAATGTGCGTTTGTAGAAGCAGCTTGGACAGCGGTAAGAAGTTCTTTGTATTTTAAATCAATATACTTGAACGTAAAAAGCCGCAGAGGTTCAAACAAGGCAATAATAGCAGTTGCAAGGCACATGGCAGAAATAATATTTAAAATGCTCAAAGAAAATCGTGGTTATGAAGAAAGGATATATAAAAAATATACTTATAGGCCGCTCTGTTTTCCCCTGAGTCAGTAAATCTTCTGGGCTGTGGGAGAGGTTAGAGGGCCTTAATTTGATTTGTTATAATGCCGGGTGAAAAGAACTGCGGCGAAGAGAAGGTTAATTAACATTTTAGCCCTTATACTTGGATTTGTGCTTGACAAGCCTTTTCAGAGAAGGGGATACTTATTCTAACAACACTCCCCCGTTTTAATCTCCAAGATCAGCGGTTGCTATTTCCTTTTGCCCAGATATCTTTACTTTCTCCGGCTTGTGAATCCATCCGAATTTTTTTATGTATAAATACCATTTTACAAAGCAGTCTGCCACAATTATTACTACCAATATAAGCATCAACGCGGATAAAAAAGCGTTGAGATTGCCGTTAAAATTCTTCGCGGACAGATAGTTGTTAAATATATTCTCCAAACCTGCGGTCACAGTTGTCACCAGCATAAAAAGCATCGGAATAAAAGTGACAAGCCCGTATGCCTTGTTCCTGTTGTTTTTCATTATTACCGATGTCCCGATTGCGAGCGCCGCGGTCGCCAGAAGCTGGTTTGCCACTCCAAACATGGGCCAGATAGTGGATATATCCCCGTTATACACGAGATAACCCCACGAGAAAACTATTACAGCGCTTGTAATGACAACGCCCGGCACCCATTTCCTGTCGCCGAGTTTTTTAACAGCACTCCCGGAAATATCCTGCAGTATATACCTCGCTACCCTTGTGCCTGCGTCTATTGTGGTAAGGATAAAAAGCGCCTCGAACATTATAATAAAATGGTACCAGTACCCCATCAGGGTTTTCATCCCGGGTATACCCGAAAATATATGCGCCATGCCCACAGCAAGCGATACTGCGCCTCCTGGCCTGCCTGCGACGTTTTCCTGAACCATTGCCGAAAGGTTGGCCAGATTAACAGGAGTCAGCGCGAGTTTCGCAAAAACTTCAGGCTTGCAGTTGATGGCAAAATAATCCGCAGGTACAAGCGCGGTTGCCGCTATCAGGGCCATTACAGAAACAAAACCTTCCACAAGCATGGCGCCGTAGCCTATCGCAGGCATGTCTTTTTCGCTGTTTATCATTTTAGGGGTCGTGCCTGATGATATCAGGGCATGAAACCCGGATATTGCCCCGCAGGCTATTGTTATGCATACGTAGGGCCAAACCTTGCCCGGTATTATTGGCCCTCCGCCGTGAATAAAAGGCGTAAATGCCGGCATCTGTATTTTCGGCATTACAAAAAATATGCCTATTGCCAGCAACCCTACTGTCCCAAGTTTGAGGTATGAACTTATATAATCCCTTGGCACAAGCAATAGCCACACAGGAAGCACAGAAGCAAAAAATCCGTATACCGCAAGCATGATTGCCAGTTGTTTCTTGTCGTATGTAAAAGCCGCTGCCATGCCGGAATGCTGGATATAATGGCCGAAGAACACGCCAAAAAGAAGAAGCGCCACGCCTATCGCAGATGCCTCGATTATTTTATCCTTGCGCAGCTTTGTCATGTAAATACCCACAAGCATTGCTGTCGGTATTGTCACCGCTATTGTGAATGTGCCCCATGCGCTCGCCGAAAGCGCATTTACTACTGCTATGGACAAACCTGCGAGGGCCGTTATAATAATGAAGAGTACCCCTGCTGCTGTTGCTCCGCCTGTGATTTTTCCTACATAATCACGTGCTATGTGATGAAGCGAGGCTCCGTTATGCCTCACAGACGCGAAAAGGATTACGTAGTCATGCACAGCCCCTGCCAGGACCGCTCCTATAAGAATCCAGAGAAAACCGGGCAAAAAACCGAATTGCGCTGCCAGAACAGGCCCTATTAAAGGCCCTGCGCCGGCAATCGCAGCAAAATGATGGCCGAATAGCACAAATTTATTTGTAGGCAGATAATCATGCCCATCCTCTAATTTATATGCCGGGGTTTTCCTTTTTGGATCTATGGCAAGTACTTTTGCCGCCAAAAAAGCCGAATAAAACCTGTATGCTAGGGTAAAAACAAGTAAAGTGATTATTAAAATAATTACGGCGTTAATGATGGCACCTCATAAATAATTTTTAATACAGTCAGTTATTAACCCCCTGTTTATTTATTGATTTTTTGGCGTATCTTTCTTTCCAAAAAGCTTTTCTATTGCCTCCCCCATATGCTTAAAAGCCCTGCCTATTTTTCTGCCTATCCTAGTTATGATATTTCCAGTTGATTTTTCTACTGCGCCAGCAGTGTACGTAGTTGCCTCGGCAGCGACCTTTACCGCCTTCTCAGTGTTTTTTTCTACAACTTTAACTTCCTTGCCTGTGTCTTTTGCAAGCTTTTTAACGTCTTTTGTGATTTTCCCTTCGGATTGATCCGCGTAAACACCTGCTGTCAAAACTAAAACTACTGCCAACAACACTGTAATTCTTTTCATCTCACACCTCCGGCTTAAATACCCTGTAACAATTTTTCTACAGGGTTGTTTTCTACGGGAACGCTTTTTTATTTATACAATAATTTAAAGCTTTTAGCAATATTGAATTAATTAATAAGGCAGGTAAACGAGGGATAACCCACAATTAATTATATTTGATATAAAAGCAACAAAATGCTCTAATTTAGAAATATACTTTAAAATTGCTTAATATTATTACGGCGTAAATTTTACTATTCTTTTGTTTCCGGAATCTGCCACATACACCGAGCCTGCATTGTCCGCTGCAATACCTACAGCCCACATGGCAAACTGCATATTGCCGCTTCCCTGACTTCCCCATTGTGCTATATAGTTGCCTAAAGAATCAAATTCCTGCACCCTGTAATTAAAAGAATCAAGTACAAACACATAGCCTGAGCTGTTTACGGTAACTGCGTAAGGAGACTTAAATTGCCCGTTTAAAGTTCCTTGAGTTCCCCATTGTGTTATATAATTACCTGATAAGTCAAATTTCTGTATTCTGTTATTTCCGGTATCAGCAACATATACTGCTGCATTTGCAATATCACCCGCTATACCATATGGATAACTAAAATTTCCGTTTCCGCTTCCTGTACTTCCCCATTGCAATATATATGCTCCGGTTGACGAAAATTTTTCTATCCTGTTGCTGTATGTATCTGTCACATATACCGAGCCTGCACTATCCACTGCTATGCCGTAGGGTACCATAGTGCCCGGTCCCTGGACTCCCCATTGTGTAATATAATTGCCTAATAAGTCAAATTTTTGTATTCGGTAATTATATATATCCACTACATATACTGCTGAATTAATTTTATCCACTGCTATCCCGTACGGCATATTAAATTGCCCGTTGCCGCTTCCGGCGCTGCCCCACTGGGTTATTGAATTTCCATTTGAATCATATTTTTGCACCGCAAAACCATCAGAAGTGCCGCAAGTCCATTGTGTAACATATACATTATTACTGCTGTCTGCTGCTATGCCCATAGGTGTGCTTACCGGCGTTGTCCCTATTCCCGTGCAATACCACGCTGAATTTACCGGCGTAAGCGTAGATGTTGCTGTCGGAGTTTGTGTCCCGGTAAGACAGTCACATGTATTTGTATATGTAGGTGTTTTTTGCGGCGTTATTGCGCCCGTACAGCAGCCAGTTATTGTTATTGTAAATGTTGGCGTATTTTGAGGCGTGTTTGTTGCTTTATTTGTAGGTGTGTTTGTCAAAACCGGCGTGCCTGTTATTATTCCCGTAGGTGAATTTATAGTTACCGCCGTATTTGTTGCCGCAGGCGCTGTTGGACCCGGTAATTTTTTACAGCATCCGGCAATCATTGCAATACTTGCAGAAAAAATAATCATACATACCAGTAACATGTTTCTTTTCATTTTACGCCTCCATTGATTTTTTTACTTCTATCACACAATAAGCGCTTTGTCAAATTACATAATCTTTGGATATGTATTAGACAATTTTCATAAAAAAAAGTTCCAATTATTTTGAAAATAATTGTTTGCAAAGGTTCGGGGCATGAAAAAATCGCGGCTTATAGCCAAGCAATTTATAATTACTGAAAAAGCATTTCTTCGGGTATTGGTGTTATTTTTTTGCCGTTAGGCATGATAATATATGACGTAGTATACATGGAGTAGCGATATTGCTTCATTTTTATACTTATATTATGAAATCCTTTACTAAGGTATATTGTTTTAATTACCGGTATTTCCACATTAGCGATATTATAAAGCGACTGGGATATTCCTTCTTTGGCTTGCACTGTAAAAACTTCTTTGCCGTCTATAAATATCTGCGTGTCCTGTCCGCCGCCCGTTATCCCGAACTCATATTCGCCTTCGTTGTCTGTTTTTATCCTGCCAGACCACTCGCATGCCATATAGTCGTCAAATCCATCCTTCCATTTCCTCCCCTCCATAGTTTCGGCAAGCCACCTGTCATAAATAGCGGATGTTATATCCTCCCTGATTAAAGAAGCACCTTCGCCTTTTGCGAACTGGCTGTATGTCCCTTTCAACCCGTTTTGCCTTATTTCTTTCACAAACCTGCCGTATTTTGCCGGTATAAAATTATCATTGCCCGACCCTTTGATATATACTTGCTCTTTCCCCGTTATTGAATCTGCCTTGATATCTATATTATATATGGAAGCGAAAAACTTTATTTCATCCGTTATGCCTCCTGTCAACCTGATTCTTTTTCCGTTGATTCTAAGCGAAGGATTGTTGAAATTTTCAAATTTTAATATATACGTGCCATTGTCAAATATCCTTATGCCTCCCCTAAAAGCGCCGGGTACATGGATATTCCTGCCCGACTGCGCGTCAAAATTAAATACTCCATCCTGTTGTTTTCCCGAGTTATCATAAAACCTCAACCCTGCCATTTCCCTTATGTCGCTTTCTGGTATTTTAAAAGTTATTACGTCGATATTCGTGTCATAATAATACGGGCAAAGAACATAAAAAAACATGTAATCCGACATTGTGGCGGTCCATTTGCGGCCTTTATAAATTGTCATTTCGGCATTCGGAAACCTTTTTTTAAAGAAATCAAAAGCGTCCTTGTAAAAAGAATCCAAAATTAAAATTACGTCTTTTTGGCCGTAAGGAAACATCAAAAGGCTTTCAATTGAAAACTGCTGCTTTGCGAAAAGTTCAGGCTTTTTATTTCCATGAAAATAAATATTTTCTCCCATAAACGGTACACCGTGCCAGCCGCCGTAAAAATACTGGCTCGCGTATATATCGCATTTTTCACTGTTTGTTTTGTATATATTGTTGAATTTGTATTCGATCGGAGAATAGCCCATGCTGATGTCAGGGTCGTTTACCATTTTTGAAAAATAAGTATCTATGCCGGACACGCACGCTGCCAGTACCGCGAAGGCCATGATAACCTTTGCCGCCAGCTGTTTAAATCCTGCGCTTACATTCATAAGATAGTTTATTGCTATTGCCATTATTAAAAAGGCGTCGCCAAACACTATTATCCCCCTCTGTGTGCTTGGCGGTGACCAGTAATATGAAAAAATGCCTGGCAGTAAGCCTCCTATAAAAAGCAAAACCGCTATAAAAGATACCCTGCTTTTTATGCTGGATAAAGCTATGCCTGCTCCCAGCAGGAAAAAAGCTGTCTCGATATTTCCCAGCACTGGCTTGCCCGGATAATTCAGCCATGTGCTCTGGCTCCCTTTAATTGTCAGCATGCCAAGATATGCAGAAATGTTGCTGATTATTTCATTTGTATTCTTGGCGGCAATCGCGGATACGTATGAAAAATATCCATGCACATCCATTAATATGTATATAATGAGCGGTATCAGCGATAAAATAAAGCATGTTATAAAAACCCATAAATCGCCTGTCATTTCTTTGGCTGTATCATACCTTTTCTCTTTTTTGGCGCGCAGCAGCTCATAGGCAATATATACGGCTAGCATTAAAACAAATATTTTATCTGCATTATAAAAATACAGCGACCATCCTGCTATTGCACCGGAAAAAGCTAGCGACAGCCGGCTCCGCTTTACAAAACCGTATATTGCCAGCCCTATACCCGCCCATACGAAAAAGTTTGTCAGCGGCACCAGCAGCATCCACCTGGATATATGAATGTAAACATGATTGCACGCGAAAATGCAGGATGATAAAAAAGCTGTGTCTGTCTTGAAAAATAATCGCAAAAAAAGGTAAAAGGATATTATTGTAACAACGGCGCTGACAGCAGCCGGAACCCTTAATACTGCCGTATTTACTCCGAACAATTGGTAAAAAAAAGACAGGAAATATGACCCTACCAGATCCGTATTCCACGGGTTGTAACTGCCTGAATACAACAACGGTTTGTACGTGCCGTTTATTATGCTGAAAGCCTTATCAGAGAACAGCACCTCGTCGCTGGTTACCCCGGGGAATATGCGCCCTATGGCGTAGAAACGTGTGAAAGCGGCAAGTCCTATAAGAAATATAAGTGCAATTATATCTAAAAATATTCCAGGGCTGCGTTTTGGCTCAACTATTCTTCCCCTGTTAAGCATTATTGCGCTAAACCCGGCGGCTATGATTATGAACTGCGCTATTAATGGCAGCTTGTCTAAATGATTATTAAAACCCACTGTTAAAAAAATAATGCACGCGCATAAAACAAGGAAAATAATCGATTTAAAGTTCAGTTCAATGCTGTAGCCAGGTTCGACGGGCAGGGATTTGTCTGTGTTTTTATCTTTTGCCCCAGCAAAAATTCTCGTCACGAGCCATATTGAAAATATTAAAAGCAGGAAATAAAGCCAGACCAGTGAAGTAAATTGTATTATGACAACCTGTATTATGACTGCGGCCGCAAGTGTCAGGATTGGCTTTTTAAGGATAGCGCCCTTTATGCCTGAAAAAAATTCAGTAATTGCCGCTGGTTTTTTGTTTTTACTATTTTCCCTTCTTTTTTGTTTCATTAAATATTATTATATCCCCCTGTGCCATGCCAGTCAATTTATTTTTGTAACGGAGCTTTCCCTTTTATATTGAGAAATTACTGATAAAGCATTTCTTCCGGTATTGGGGTTATTCTTTTGCCGTCAGGCATAATAATATATGATGCCATATACAGGGCAATCGTATGTTGATTTACTCTTATCCTGATATTATGGAAGCCTTTTTTTAGGAGTATTTTTTTGCCCTCAGGTTCTTGCACGTTTGGTTTGTACCAGCCCTGCAATGAATCGTCTATAAAATATGTTGAATATACCTGCTTGCCGTCTATAAATATCTGCGCGTCCTGCCCCCCGCCTGTTATTCCGAATTTATATTCGCCTTCCTTGTTTGTTTTTATCCTGCCCGACCATTCGCATATAAGATAGGTCTCAAATCCTTGTCCCCACTTTCTTCCTTCCATATCTTCGAGAAGCCACCTGTCATAAATAGTGGATGTTATGTCCTCCCTGATTATAGGCGCGCCTTCGCCTTTGACATACTGGCTGTATATCCCTTTCAGCCCGTTTTGCCTTATTTCTTTTACAAACCTGCCGTATTGCACTGGTATAAAATCATCATTGCCCGGACCTTTGATATATATTTTCTCTTTCCCCGTTACAGAATCTGCCTTGATATCTATATTATATATGGAAGCGTAAAGTTTTATTTCATCCGATATACCTCCTATCAACCTGATTCTTTTTCCGTTGATTTTAAGCGAAGGGTTCCTGAAATTTTCAAACTTAAAAATATAAGTACCGTTTTCAAATATCCTTATGCCTCCCCTAAAAGCCCCGGCTACCGGTATATTCCTGCCGGATTGCGCGTCAAAATCAAACATGCCATCCTGCTGTTTCCCCGAATTATCATAAAACCTCAACCCTGCCATTTCCCTTATATCGCTTTCAGGTACCTTGTAAGTTATTATGTCAATACCAGTATCATAATAATACGGGCAAAGGATCCACATTACCATATTTTCCGACACTTCGTTAGTCTGCCATTTACGTCCGTTATAAATTGTCATTTCAGCGTTTGGGAATCTCTTTTTAAAAAAACTAAAAGCGTCTTTATAAAAAGAATCCAGTATTAAAATCACATCTTTTTGGCCGTAAGGGAACATTAAAAGGCTCTCAATTGGAAACTGCTGCTTCGCAAAAAATTCCGGCTTTTTACGTTTATAAAAATAAATACTCCCTCCCATAAAAGGCACGCCTCGCCAGCCACCCTCAAAATATTTGCTCAAGTACATGTCGTACTTATCACTGTTTTCCCTGCATATGCCGTTGATTTTATATTCAATCGGTGAAAAACCAAGGCTGATATCAGGGTCATTTGCCATTTTTGAAAAATAAGTGTCTATACCCGACATGCAGGCTGCCAGTACCGCAAAAGCCATAATAACCTTTGCCGCCAGTTGTTTAAAGCCTGTGCCTATATTCATAAGAAAATTTATTGCTATCGTTATTACTAAAAAAGCCGCGCTCAGAGCTATTATTGCCCTCTGGGTGCTTGGAGGTAGCCCATAATGTGAAAAAATTCCGGGCAGTAGTCCGCCTAAAAAAAGCAAAACTGCTATAAAAGATACCCTGCTTTTAACAGTGGCTAGCGCTATGCCTGCTCCCAGCAGGAAAAAAGCTGATTCAATATTGCTAAACACGGGCCTGTCTGGATAATTTAACCATGTGCTTTGTGTGCCTTTAACCGTCAGCATGCCAAGGTATGACCCGATATTTTTAATTATTTCCGCCGTGCCGTTGGCGGTAATGGCCGCTACGTATGAAAAATATGCGCGGGTATTGGTTATCACGTACATTATGAGCGGGATCAGGGCTAAGACAAAACAGATTAAAAAAACCGATAAATAAGAAGATATCTCTCTTGCCGAGTCATACCTCTTCTCTTTTTTGGCGCGCAGCAGCTCATATACAATATATACGGCCAGCAGCAAGACAAAAATTTTATTGGCATTATAAAAATACAGCGACCATCCTGCAACTGCCCCGGCAAAAGCAAGCGACAGCCGGCTGCGCTTTACAAACCCATATACTGCCAGGCCGAAACCCGCCCAAATAAAAAATGGTGTCAGGGTTTGTATATGCATCCACCGGGATATATGGAGGTAAACGTGGTTGCTGGCAAAAATAGCAGACGAAAAGAATGCGGTTTCCGTCTTAAAAAACAAACGCAAAAAAAGATAAAAAGACGCCACCGAGAGTATCGAGAATAACGCGGTCGGAACTCTCAGAATTGCCGTATTTACCCCGAAGAACCGGTAAAAAACCGAAAGCACATAGTAACCGGCGCTGGCAGCCTGGTCAGTGCCGCCGACGAACACAGACGGTTTGAATATGCCGTTTACTATATTAAGGGCTGTTTCCGAAAGCAGCACCTCGTCGCTGTTCACCCCGGGGAATATGCGCCCTATTGCGTAAAAACGGCTGAAAGCCGTAAGCCCGATAAGAATTACAAGTGCTGTTATGTCCAAAAATATGCCGGGGTATCTTTTAGGCTCAATGATTCTTTCCCTGTCAAGCAGGATTGCTATGAATCCGGCCGCAATGATTATAAACTGCATTATTACAGGAAATTTATCCAGCCGTTTATTAAAAATCACTGCGGAAAAAATAATATAAGCGCATAACACAAGAAAAATAACCGATTTGAGGTTAAATTCAATTCCCCTGTCGGGTTCGACAGGTAGGGATTTGTCTGTATTTTTATCTTTTGCCCCAGCAAAAATTTTCGGAACGAACCATATTGAAAATACCAACAGCAGTAAATACAACCAGAACAATATGGCTGTTTGTATCAAAACAACCTGTATGATAACTGCTGTTACAAGTATCAGGAGTGGTTTTACAGGAATGGCGCCTGAAAAATATTTCGGAATCGTCTCATCTGTTTGTGTATTTTTGAGGTTTTTACTTTTTTTTTGTTCCATTAAATCTTATTATATAACCCTGCGTTATGCCCGTCAATTTATTTTTATAAATAATATAATTCCATACATCTTCAAAGTATGTAAACCCAGAAAATTTAGAATCAACCGTGTGCATTTTTTATCATTAATTTCTGCCGTTTTTATATTGCTCTATTTTCGATTTTCCGTTCTCGATTATCGGATTTTTGCCTGCGGCAAAAATCATGGCGCGCCTGGAGGGAATCGAACCCTCGCACATGGCTTCGGAGGCCAATGCTCTATCCGCTGAGCTACAGGCGCGCATTTTTTTCTGAAATTATGGCGCGTTCACCTAGGAATTGGCTGCTTCGCGGCTACCCGCCGCTGCGCTGCTCCTCCTCGTCCGCCTTTCGCTCGTTCCTGCTCGCTCATCACCCATTTAGGGTACGGCGGACTCGTTTCAATTCCTGACTGCCGCTTAATGATTTTCTTTATTGCCTTCTTTACTTATATTAAAGTATTGGCGCGCTCGGCAGGAATTGAACCTGCGACACCTTGATTCGTAGTCAAGTGCTCTATCCGCTGAGCTACGAGCGCGCGTTTTGATTTTTGATTTATGTTTCCCCCGTATTATACAGCAGTTCCATAGCCTTTCAACAATATTTTAGGCTTTTTTCCGGCTTTTAAGATTTGATTTATTGCCAATTTTCAAAATGCCTTTTATCAGATCCATGTCATATTCGTCAAAATGCCTGAAAACAAATACGGATAAAACAATGAACGCAATGCTGAAAATAATTACTTCAATAAGGAAAAAAATCCAGTTCATTCTGACAGATATAAACTTATTTACTAAATAATAAGCAGCATATGATATTAATATGGAAAGTGCCGGTTTAAAAAACACGCGAGCAAAATTTAACCTGTATTTCAAAAGTTTGTAAAACAGAATATACATTGCGGTTGCGCTCGCGAACATTGATATTGCAGTGCCTGTCAAAGCGCCGGACAGCCCGAACTTTCTCGCGAGTATTATGCTTAAAATGATATTCATGGCAGCGCCCAAAAGCGAAATTATCATCGGCCCGTTCACTCTTTCGAGGCCGTTCAGCAGGTTTATTGCTGAATAACCAAGCAGGTTGTAAGTGTACGCGCCTGCCAGGAAAACCATGACAACATACACACTTTCATACCCCGGGCCAAGCCACAAATTCACAAAATCATTTCCGAATATTATTATTCCCGCGCACATGAATAAAGCCGCAAAAAACATGTATTTGTTGGCTTTTTCATAAAGTATTTCCATTTTATGCATCTGGTCTTTGGCCCTTAACTCGGACGCGGCCGGTAACAGAGAGGTAAGCCCCAGCATATCCGGCAGCGTGGATATGTATTTTGCCATATTCGAGCCTATCTGGTAAAAACCGGCAACTACAGGGTTTAAAAAATACCCGAGCACCAGCTTGTCCACATTATAATTTACAGTCCCGGCAATTCGCGTAACAAGCATTTTAAGGCTCAATGAAAGCATTTCTTTCAGCCTTTTAAAGCTGAACAGCACTGGGTTAAATGACAATCTGAGGAAAACTATCCTGGTAAAAACAAGTATTAATATTGTTTCCGCTATTATAGAAAGCATCTGTACAATGGTTATGCCTTTTATTCCGAATCCGGCATAAAGCACCACGATAAAAAGTATAAACCTTGCTGTGCCTATTATTATATGAAGGATATTATAGATATAATATATATTGAACCCGCTTAATAAGTATCCGAAACTTAGCAGAATAAAATTCACGATAAAAATATAAAAACTGAAGCCCAGCACAAACCTGGCTTTTTCAAGCAGCGGCTGGTCTACTTTAAAAAAAAGTTTTATCAGCTGGTTTTCCGAAACCATGAATAAACCCGTGAAAACCAGCGCAATAACAAAATAAAAAACAAAAAGCGTGTTAAGTATTTCATTTATTTTACCGGATTCTTTTTCAGGGTCGTATTTTGGTACAAAAACCGCGACCGCCGAAGGCGTCTGCAGGCTTAAGAATTCCATAAAAGCAAGTATGGTCCATGTAAGCGTCCATATTCCGAATGTTTCCTTGCCGACAAATTTTAGAATCAAGGGGGTTATGATAAAATTTATGGGTATCAAAATGCAGAAATAAATTATGTTTGTTATTGAATTCTTCTTGAGCCTGCTCTTGAGCGGTTCGTCAAGGTATTTGTTCAATTTTGCTCCGTTTATTTTATATTTTTATGCAGCCAATATCCAGTTGAATTTATTCAGAAAGTATTTTAAAAAGGCAAAACAGCGCGGTTTGCGCCGCCCTTGTCCTTATTACTTCCCTGCTGCCGCCGAACATATTCTTAAATGTCTTTGTTTCCCCTTTATAATCTATGGCAATATAAACAAGCCCAACCGGTTTTTCCTTGCTCCCGCCGCTTGGGCCTGCTATTCCTGTTATTGATATAGCAATGTCTGTCCTGAATTTTTCTGCGCATGCCTTTGCCATTCCTATTGCGCTTTCCTCGCTCACGGCCCCGAATCTAGTGATCACTTCTTCTTTCACGCCGAGCACGCCTGTCTTTATATCGTTTGAATATGAACTCAGTCCGCCTGCAAAATATTCTGAGCTGCCCGGAATGCTTGTAAGCCTGAAAGAAAGCAGGCCCGCGGTGCAGGACTCTGCCGTTGAAATTGTAAGCTTTTTCTCCTTCAGAAGCGCTGCCACTTTGGATTCAAGTGTTTCATCGTCCGAACCGTAAATGTTTCCGCCCACGCGCGCATAAATTTCACTCGCCAGTTTGTCAATCATGCAGCCGGCTTTTTCCTCATCTTCGGCTTTCGCTGTCAGCCTTATGTCTATTTCCGTTTGATGCGCGAGCAGGGCGATTGTGGGGTTCCTTGATTCTTTGAATATATCCTCTATTTTCTCATTCACGAGCGATTCAGGCATGCCCACAACTTTAAACACTTTTGATTTTATCACCATGTGCTTCCCGCCCATTTTTCCTATCAAATACGGTATCAGGGTATTTTCCATCATGGGGTGCATTTCGTCGGGAACGCCGGGCATTGCAGCTATTATTTTCGAATTGTGTTCAATGATAAACCCAGGCGCTGTGCCGACTTTATTTTCAATGACAAGCGCGCCGTCAGGGATATATGCCTGCACTTTGTTGTTTTCAGGCATTTTTATATTGCGCATTGCAAAATAATTTTCAATTTTTAAAATTGTGGCTTTATCTATTATCAGTTTTTTCCCCGTAAGCTGCGCTATAGCGTCCCTTGTGACATCGTCAACTGTAGGCCCGAGCCCGCCTGTCATTATGACCGCATCGCACCTGTCAAGCGCGATGGCAATCGCTTGTTTTACCCGCTCGACGTTGTCGCCTACTGCGGTTTTATAATAAAGGTTTATGCCGGCTTCAGCCAGCTTTTTTCCTATAAAAATCGAGTTGGTGTCTGTTATCTGGCCAAGCAGCAGCTCTGTTCCTGTCGTTATTACTTCCGCGTTCACTTGAGCGATTCTTTCGCCTTTGCTACTATAGGTTCGATTAAGTTCATGAACTCAAGCGGTATTACGAATTTCGTCGAGTTGTTCGCGCCAAGCGCCTTTAATGACTCGAAATACTGTATAAGCATGGTTTTTGAGTCGATATTTTTCGCTGCGGAAAATATCTGAGCAAGCGCCTGCGAGTAACCCTCTGCCCTTAAAATCTGCGACTGCCTGTCGCCCTCGGCTTTCAATATCTGTGCCTGCTTGTCGCCCTCGGCAACAGTTATCGCTGCCACCTTTTTTCCTTCTGCTTCTATAACAAGCGCCCTTCTTGTCCTTTCGGCAGACATCTGCCTGTTCATGGCTTCCTGTATTTCCCTTGGCGGTGTTATTTCCCTTATTTCCACCGACGTCACTTTAACGCCCCACCTTTCGGTTACCTCGTCGAGCTTTGTCCTTAAAAGCGTGTTTATCTGTTCTCTTTTCGCTAGCACTTCGTCAAGGTTTATATCGCCGACTATCGCCCTCAATGTCGTAGTCGCTATGCCCTGCGATGCGCCAGCAAAATTCTGCACCTGCACAACGCTTTTTACCGGTTCGGTCACCTTCCAGTAAATCAGGAAATCAATGGAGATTGGCGCATTGTCTTTTGTGATGCAAGTCTGCTGCGGTATTTCAAGAAACAATTCCCTTAAATCAACCCATACTGGCCTGTCCACACCGAAAGGTATTAAAAGCACAAGGCCCGGGCCTTTATCGCCTATGCACCTTCCAAGCCTGAAAATAACAATCCTGTTATACTCCGGCACGATTTTAATCAGCGTAGGGAGCATAATAACCACCACTACAACTACTGCGATGATAATTGCCATCATTTTCTATTCCTCCTTTTTTCTTGGTATTTTTTTGACTTTAACTTTCATTCCCTGTATTTCCAGTACTTCAACAATGTCCCTTGGATTTATTGTATCGTCTGAAAACGCCTGCCAGTCTTCTCCTCCTATGTTGGCTATGCCGTCAATTGCGGAAATGGCGGTTGTTGCCACGCCCTTTGCGCCTATAATGCTTTGCGTCCCGCTCACCACTCGCCTGGCGTGCGCCTTCAAAATCAGCATAACTACAAGCACGAAAAATACTATTGTTATCAGTACCATTGTCCCTATTAAAAAATACGACGCTGCCCATTGCTCTCCCATGCCGCGGCTGGGAAATAAAAGCAGTGAGCCTATCACAAGCGAGGTTATGCCGCCCACTGTCAAAATACCGTGCGTGGGCGCAAGCAAATCTGCGATAAATAGTATAACCGCAAGCAGGATAAGTATTATGCCCGCGATATTAATCGGCAGGCTTTCAAATCCGATAAACGCCAGCACTATTGCAATGGCTCCTGCCACTCCCGGCAGTATGGCGCCCGGGTTTGCGAGTTCATATACAAGTCCGTAAATACCCACAAGAAAAAGCACATAGGATATGTTCGGGTCAGTAATGTAGTGCAGGAATTTATGCTTTATTGTCGGTGATATTTCCCTTAATTTATAATTTTCGGTCCTTATCACTATTTCTCTGCCGTTAATTTTCACCTTTCTTTTATCCATTTTTTTCATTAAATCATCCATATCTTTGGCGGTATAATCAATTACTTTGCTTTTCATTGCCTCTATTTCAGAGGAAGATATATTCTTGGTTATCGCTTCTTCCGCCCATTTTTCGTTCCTTCCGCGCATCCTTGCCAGATTTTTTATATACGCGATGGCGTCGTTTGTTATTTTCTCTGACAGGCTGTTGCCCTGGAAATCAACCGGATGCGCCGTGCCTATGTTGGTGCCTTCGGCCATTGCCGCGATATTTGATGCCATTAAAATAAAAACCCCTGCCGACGCAGCACGGGAGCCCCTTGGCGATACATAAACAGCAACTGGAATACTGCTTGAAAGCATTCTTTCAACTATCTTACGCATAGACCTGTCAAGCCCGCCGGGAGTCTGCATAACTATCACCACTCCGGCAGCTCCGTCTTTCTCAGCCAGGTCCGTCCCTTTAATTACATAATCCGCATTTGCAGCATCTATAATGCCCTCCACATGAAGGACATAAAATACCGGTTGTATTTTTTGTTCTACCGCTGCAGCCATGCAGGACAGCATGAAAATTCCCAGCAGTATTATTAAGAATATTTTTTTCATTTTTCACCTCTGCATCATTATTCCACACGCAAATTTATTAAGCAATAATATTATCAAATGCTACTTTTTCAAATGCTTGCTTCCCCTTTTTGTTATCGGAATTCCGTTTTTGCACTGCTGGCAGGCATCAGGTTCGTATGCGGTCACGTCGATTTTACCGAGAAAATATGTATCCGGTACCCCGAAATCCACTTCCCCTCCGCTCCTGTTAATGAGCGCTCCAACCCCGATTATTTCGCCCTTATATTCCTTTACTTTTTCCACAAGTTCTGCAACCGAACCTCCGGTAGTCACTATATCTTCCACTATAAGCACTTTTTCGCCTTCATCTATTGAAAAACCCCTGCGTAGGGTTAATTTTCCTTCTTCCCTCTCCATGAAAATTCCGCGGACATTAAGCTGCCTTGCCGTCTCATAGGCAAGTATTATGCCCCCGACAGCCGCGCCTATGACAACATCGGGTTTTTTGCTTTTAAAGTGTTTTGCTATTTCTTTAGCGAGTTCCGCGGTATACTCAGGATGCTGCAATACAAGGAATTTTTCCAGGTAAATGTTGCTGTGCTTGCCCGATGTCAGCAGGAAATGACCTGCTAGCAGCGCGTTAGATTTTTTAAAAATCTCAATGACTTTTTCTTGCATGTTTATAACCCTCTTGTATTTGTCTTATTATCTCCATTATGGTTCCCTGCTTATCTTCAGCCTGCAGTATTGGCCTGCCTACTACTATATAATCAGAACCGTCCCTGATAGCCTCATAAGGAGTCTTTATCCTTTTCTGGTCGTCTTTATTTATCCTGCCCATCCTTATGCCGGGCGTAACCACGATAAAATCTTTGCCTAATTCTTTTTTGATAATCCTGGTTTCCTCGGGCGAGCACACAACGCCGTCTGCGCCTGCTTTTTTTGCCATTTTCGCGAGATGCAATACCATGTCTTTTATCGGCAAATTTATTTTAATGTATTTTTTCAGGTCTTTGTTCTCATAGCTTGTAAGCATGGTTACCGCAAGCAGCTTCGGCTTTTGAAGCTGGAGCTTGGCCGAGGCTTTTTCCAGGCCTTCTTTCGCGTATTGTATCATTTTAGGCCCGCCAAGCGCGTGCACGTTTACCATGTTTATGCCAAGCCTGGCCGCCTCATAGCATGCGTTGTAAACCGTCTGGGGTATGTCATAAAATTTGGCGTCATAAAAAATTTTGAGGCCCTTGCGCCTTAAGGTCATTACTATTTTCGGCCCTTCTTTTGTAATAAGCTGCAATCCGACCTTGTAAAATTTCACGTGTGGCGCCAGTTTATCTATCATGTCATAAGCTAATGCCGTATCATCCACGTCGAGCCCCAGTATGAGCTTTTCCCTCATTTCTGTATAATTCTTATTTTCCATTGCTGCCATTTCCAACCTCCTCGGCTATGTCTTTTGTTTCAGCCTCAAATAAATCCGGATTAACCGGCTTGCCTACAATAAAAAGCCAGGCGTATTCGTATTTTGACTTGCCGTCCTTGCCAAGTGCCGTCATATACCGTGCGTATACGCCTTTTTTCAAAGGCTTGTCGTATGCGTAAGTCAGTTCTTTTGTCTTGCTGTCATATACGCTGCCTTCAAGTATGTCGCCGGCAGCCTTGAACTTTATGGTTGCAGTATTAAGCTCGGAGTCGTCCACAATCTTCGCCTTCAGTACAGGCTTTGTTTCCTCTATTATTGCCCCGTCCTCGGGATATGTATTCTCGATTATAATCGGCTTTTTTTCGAGTATTTCCACGAACTGTTTCATGCTCATGCCCTGTAAAATCATGGTTCTTTTAAATGCAAACCTGTTTGTGTCTTTCGCGTCCCATGACGCGACTACGCTGAAAGCAGCCTTATAGCCTGCCTTCTTAATAATATCAAGTATTGGCATGGAGTAGGCGCCGTAAGGATATGCGTAGGTTTCAACTTTTACTCCATAAAGTTTTTCGAGGTATGACTTGGGCTCGACTATCTCGCTTTTTAGCCACTTAATGTAATCAGAGTCATTTTCAAACTCGTCCCTTTTCTTCCCCGGCATTAGTGTGTGCGTATTCGAATGACAGCCTATATCAAATCCTGCTTTCATCATTTCCCTCACTTCGTTCGGGCTCAGCGCGCTTTTCCCGGAAAAAACCTGATAAATATACAGTACCGGTTTGTACCCGAACTCCTGCAGTATCGGGAATGCCTTGGTATAAATATTCTTATAACCGTCATCTATCGTCAGCAAAACGGCTCTGTCAGGTATTTCCCCTTTACCGTCAATATAATCAAGAAAAGTTTTCATTGTGATTACGTTGTAACCGTTGTCTTTTAGATACTGCATCTGCTTTTTTAATGTTTCCGGTGTTATTGCAAAGGCGTCTCTCGCATTTTTCGGCTCAAACCTGTGATAGCACAGAACATTTACGGTCTTTATATCGGCAGCAAAAATCACACCAACGGCCATGATAAATAACATCGCCGCAAGTAAAAATTTTATTGTTTGCTTCATTAATACTCCTTATCATTTTTTGTAGAGACAGGCCCCTGCGCCTGTCTCGTTGTCAGAGACGGGGACAGGGCCTTGTCTCTACTTTTTAAATATATTTTCTTCAGCCAGTTCGCTATTTTGCCAAATATTATTCCAAGAATGAATCCCGCCGCAACATCGGAAGGGTAATGCCCGCCTGTGTATATGCAGAAAAAACCCACAAATAAAACAAAAAGTACGAGTAACGGCCTTGCTTTTTTATAATCTTCCCACAATATCACCGCCATAACCGTTGCCATAAAAGTGTGCGTTGAAGGAAAGGAATAACCGTAACCCCTGGTCTTATTCACAAGCAGGTAAGCGTCCCGTATGACAAGGTAAGGCCTCTCGCGTTTAAAAATCCTCTTAAGAACAAACGAACTCAGTATATTAGAAATTATTATTACCCATAATGTAAATGCGGCATTAATCCTGCCTTTTAATCCGTTTCTTTTAAGTACAAAAAATAAACCGCCAAGTACTAAAACGCATAAAAAAACATCATTGGCGCATATTTTCATTAAACCCGCGGCAAATTCGTTATGCAGTTTTATATTAATGAATTTAAAAGCTTCCGTATCCCAGGCCAGTATAGTCTTTTCCATGCTTTCAATCATGGGAGTGTATCATGTCATAAAGATACTTTATTTTCATTTGTGCAGAATTAATTATTGCTGTGGTGCTATCTGCCCATTTGCTGTAAGACGGCTGAAATCATAGAAGTGCAATTTTGCCCCATCATTCTGGTATAAAATTGAACCCGCTTCATCAAACTTGCCAATACTCGGAAAAAGGCTCTTTTCAATACTGCCGACATAAACTATGTGCAGATCTTCATCCTTCAGCATGGACGCGAAAGTATATATGTCCGGCAGGCTGAATATAAGGTTCGCTGTCCTGTCCCTGCGGGATATTTCGTCACTCCTGCCGCTTTGCTGGCTAACCTGGTATTCCCAGCCTACATAAGTCGGCATGCCGGTAAATATTGAAATTCTAGATACGCCGCTGTAAAGCTGCTGCCCAGGCGCTTCAAGAATCGGTTCTATCGTAGGTATGTTGCTGTTTATCCACTCGATAGCCTGGTAATCATACTTGTCGAAATCACGCGGCGATCCTCCCCTTTGAAGCAGGTTTTGAATATATTTCATTCCGTCTATCCGGGGAGGCTGCTTGAAACCGTCGCTGCATATGCTCATTTTTGTCAGGCCTCCTATAAACGGGTACATTACGCTTGGCAGCATTACGAATATAAACGCTCCCATGAATACGTATTTTCCGATTTTATTTTTCATTATATACAGGACTGACGAAGCCAGTACAAGGACTATTAATGTGAATGTTTGAAAGTAAGGTGTACCGCTTCTGTCTTCAATAAATTTAAAAACAAAGGCGATTATCAAAAATCCGAGCGCCGTAAGCCATATATTCCGCTCGTCGTCTTTTTTTTGCGCGAAAATCTTTTTGTATTCCTCTATTATTTTGTACAGAATGTAAGGCAAGCCAACTGACAAAAATACCCATGTTACCATATAGAATTTAAACACTGTATTCATCCTGCCGTCAGCTATATAAAACACTTCGGTGCCTGTTATTATTGAAAGTGCCACGAGCAGCGAAAGAAGCGAAAACATTTCCTCTTTATCTTTTGTCTTGAAAACCTGCCATGCCAAGGTTAGCAGCATGAGGAATAAAAACCCAAAAGTGGTTTTTAAAAACATGGCAAGCCCTGCAAACACAACAATGGCTATGACGGAAACCGAGAATTTAACCGCATATTCCCGGTTGGCGAATATTTTGTCTGCCGCTTTTAAAAAATGCCTTGTGACTTTATCGGCATCAAAACTTTTTAATTTTGTAACGCCGCTAAACCTGCTTAATTCTTCAATCCCCTTTATCCATATGTTGAGCATGTAGGCAAATATCACGAAGAAAAACACCGAAAAATATTTAAACATTACAAAAAGCGACACCCATTCGGTTCTCGCGTTAACCTGCGCTACAGTTTTATAAGGTGACTGAAAATTCTTATGAAACGGCAGGAACAAAATATAGGAAACAACTATAACCACGACAGACAAAAACAAAGAATCCATTATCAGAATGCTTGAATTTTTTATGTTTTGCGCGGAATCCCTTGATTTTTTCATGTTTGTGGCTGTCAAATAAGCAACCGCCGCAAAAATAATCACGCCAAAAAGCACCACTGGCGGAAAATTCCACGTGTTCATAGGCAGCATTGATCCCATGGTAACCGCGATTACAAGAAAAGTGATCGCCTGTTCTTTCAAGCCTGTCCCAAGATTATTTAAAATATTGGTGGAATTATTATTCGCTTTAATCACGTTGTAAGCAAGCGCAATAAACAGCACCGTAACAGGAATAACAATGTTGTGCGCGTGCAAATCCCCGTACAAATAGCTGAAAAAAGGCACCTCGGTTATGACCGGTGTTGGGTATATCCTCGTGGGGTTCCAGATAAACTCAAACCTGAAAAAATTGTTTAAAAACTGCTGCACATTGGCGCTGCCTGTTATGCTTTCAAAAGTGTAAACAAGCGTGTGGTAATTTCCTGCCATGGCAAGCAGGAATCCTCCGAGCAATCCGAATTTATATTTGCGGGTAATGTTATAGCACACGCTGAACGCGCCTATAAAGCAAAGCGCAAAAAGTAAAGCTAAAGACAGGTTGTATGTTATCCTCGGCATGTAACCCAGGATTTTTGACAGTGTGGCGAGCATGAGCTGTCCCCAGTAATAATAATTCAAAGTGTATCCCGAAAGCCACGGGTCGTGAGGCGGAAATTTCACGTCGTTGAATATGGCGGAAAGGTACGCCATGCCCATTGGCTCGCCTCCGCCGTTGTATCCCTGGCCTGCTATATTATGGATATCCGGCGCCCATAACTTGATGATAACGAAAAACATGAAAGCGCCGAGGAATATTGTTTCGTTTATGAGTATGTGCCTTGAATTTGACTTTACGTAAGCGAGCATTTCTTTCTTTTTGCCCATGTAATACGCCGCACTCGCAATGCCTGCCGCCAAAAGCAGCAGCCATAAATTAAACTGGTAAAAATTCCATACACCAAATGAAACAAAAATCCAGTTTATAAAAGTGAATAAAAACAACCCTGAGATTTTCGAAAGCGCGTAACCTTTATCCGGCATATTTTTAAAAATAATAAAATTAAGAGGCAGCGCTACAAACGCTATGAGCTGCACCATTAAATACCACAGGAACACCGAAATCGCAGGCAGTATAGCGGCCACTTTGTCCCTGAAAGCCCCCATATTCGGGTTTCCGTAGCCTATTTTTCCGGCAAATTTTTTCTTTACGTTTTCGCTTCCCTCTAAAATCATGTTTTTTAAAACCGCCGTATCCATGTACTTGTCGTTTTTAAATATAAAAACATGCGGGTGGTCGTAAAGCTGGAAACTCTCGTCCGCTTTGTCATCCTTTATATTTATGCCGAAAAGCGACGGATATACTGCCTTTTCGTAAACTCTTTTATATCCAAACTTTTCCGGTTCAGTCATCATTGTATGGTAATAAAAATAGTTTATCGGGTACCTTTCCGGTATCCTTAAATAAGTGCCGTATGCGCGCTTGTCCGCCATCATTACATAATCGGTCTTTGAAAGCTTGTCGGAAAGATCGTCAAGCTTCCTTGGCGAATCCGGCTCCTGCAAAGCCCACTGGGAATTCTGGTATCCTGGGGCAGGCCGGCCTTCCACGCCTGTGGGCAGGTCGTCTCCCCACATCTCGTTTAATATTATTGTCTGCCTTGTGGCCGGCATGGGCGGGAGCGGTATAGGCTTGCCGTGCTTGTCGAGCTGCACTGGCCTGTTGTCTACCACGGGCATTGTGCCAGGAACGTGGTCGTATATCCACGTGGACGCCTGTATCCATGTATGCGAGTTGAAATACACATTCATGAAAGCCACGCCGTAAAATATGGCTCCCGCTGCCACAATAAACCTTAAAGTTGCCGCCCATTTCTTGTCTTTCACCCACCCGTAAAAATCATAAATTAATTTTGCGGTAAGAATTGCCAGAAAAGGCGTCATTGGCAGCATGTACCTGTTGAATTTTCCGTATGACTTTCCTACTATAAAAAAATATGGCACGAGCCACGCCATGATAATAAGTATTTCCATGCTTATTTTTTTGCCGCGCCTGAAGTCCGCTATAAGCATTGTCAAATAGAATAGAAAAGCAAATACCGCGGCAGTGCCGTAAGGTATGCCCATTGTGTAAAGTATCAGGTTTTTAAAAAAGAAAAGGTAAGGGGTTGTGTTTATGTACTGCCTGTTGTAAGGGACGTCTGCTTCCCCTGTAACGAGTATCCTTTGCTGTTCGCTCTGCTGCGCCAGAAATTTGCTATGGTCCAGGATCGCGTAAGGCATGAAAAGGAAAAAAGCGATGGCTGTGCAGGCAATGGTAATGCCAAGGTTAATCCACGACTCCTGCCTTTTCGCCTTCGCCGATGCTGTATTGCCCTTTATCGACAGTAAATATAAAATATGCCCCACCAGTATCGCAGCAACCGCAGGTAATGCCGATGTTTTTGATGCGATAGCAGCAGCATAAAAAACGCCGGCAAGTATGTAATCAAGCATTTTTCCATATTTGTAAATGCGCGCTGAAAAATACAGGGTGGCCACGACAAAAAGCGTGAGAAAGGTATCAACTGTAAAAAAATGCGCCGAGTGTATATGAAGCGGGGTAAAAGCCAGAAGCAAAGAAGCCAGCAGTGCTATGCGGTTACCGAAAAGCAGCGCGGCAAGCATAAAAATTAAAATAATTGTACCTGCGTCGACAATCCCCGAAAATGCTCTTGCTCCCGTTATCACAGCCCTGCCCATGTCAATCCTTGAACCAAAAAGGCCCTTATTCAGAGTGTCAAGCCCGTCCCTGTATATTGAAAGCAGGTACAGCGGCAGTGACCCGTATTGCAGGCCGCTTGGTTCCTTGCCGACATGCAGTGATGCCACTGCATCGCTCACTATCCATCTCTCATCCGGATGGAACTGCCTTGTCTGGTACCAGTCCGGCTGGTAAAGCCTCATGAAAAGCGCTATAAGCATGATTATTCCCAGCCAGAAATAATGCGGGTTGGTTTTTAAAAACGCAAATACTTTGTTTGGCTTGCGCGGTTTTATTTGTTTTCTTTTGGCCATTTATCTTCTCCTGTAATGTGGTTTACCCTTCTCTCCCCCTTGACAAAGGGAAGCCGATGGGTGTTTGTCCATCCTAATAATTTTGATTGCCCCTATTTTATCTCATATTCCCTGTAAAAACAATCAGGAAATTGGCTTACCCGAACTTGTAATGTTTCTTTACTGCTTTTGATATTACCCATGTACAGGATAATCCGGAAGGAAATTCTACCAGGTCCCCTGCGCCGAATTCAACTTCCTCTTCGCTTGTTTTAACTTTTACTTTTCCTTCAAGTAAATAGCACGTCTCAGGCTCGTCATAGTACCAAGGAAAAGTAGATTCTGCTTTTTCCCAAATTGGCCATGATTTTACTCCCATTTTGTCAAGTTTTGCCTTGTCCGAATTTTTTTCAACTTTTATCTTTGCCATAAATACCTCCCTTGATGATGTTTATTTTGTCAATCTACTGCTAGTCAAATAGTCCTGAGGACTATTTGACGGTTAGTCTCCGCAAATTATCATATCAAGAACTACCCACAAAATATTACAGCACTCAAGCACCCGGCCAAGTCCCGAGCTTGCTAGGGACGAGAGGTGTCTCTTTATTTCTTGCTCTTTTCGTGCATCAGCGTGCATGTAGTCGAGTCAACTATTGTTGCCGGCCCGAAATACTGGATCGGCCCCGGGAACAAATAATCGTCGTCCATTGCCCATTTTGCCCTGTTTTGCATAAAAACCTTAAACGGCTTGCCGTCCAGGTCAACAAGCGCCTTTTGAATGACAGGCTTGTCCTCGCCTTTTCTTCTTTCTATATTCATCATCATTGTAAGCGGCGCACCGCCCGCTGTCCATTGCGAGGGTTTCTTTATCAGGTTCTTTACCGATGACATATACCCAGTAAATCCGTTTAGTATTAAAAGCACAGCATTGTATCCCAGCGCATAGCAGTAATTCGTATCGAAGTTCGTCGGAAAACCGCACCTTCCCTCATATCCGAAGAAATGTGTTATTGCCGAGAACTTTCCCTTGAATGCGCCTTCCTTTTTCATTTGCCTTAATTTCTTTTCCACCATCTCGACAAGGAGCTTCTCTGTCTCTATCTGCGATACCATCACATTGCCGTGCGGGTCCCTGTCGAGAATCAACTGGCTCTCTATATTTTCAGGTATCGACTTCATGAGCTCGGCCAGTCTCGGCTCCAGTATATTATAAACGTAATTCTTTTTCTCTCGCACCATTTCAAACGCCTTTATTTTCTCCTCGTGCGTTGCCAGCACTTCGTTTAAACTTTTTATAAGTTCCTTTATTTCAGGTATAAACTCTATCAGCCCTTCGGGCACAAGCGCCACTCCAAAGTTCTTGCCCTTGTCAGACCTTTCCAGTATAACCTCAACTATTGAATCTATGACCTGCGCGAGCGTCATCTTTTTTGCAAGCACTTCCTCGCCCACCAGAGCTATGTTCGGCTGGCACTGAAAAGCGACTTCAAGAGTAATGTGCGAAGCACTCCTGCCCATGAGCCTTATGAAATGCCAGTATTTCTGGGCTGAATTTACATCCCTGCAAATGTTCCCGACAAGTTCCGCGTATATTTTTGTCGCTGTATCGAACCCGAACGAAGTTTCTATCATATTGTTTTTCAAGTCGCCGTCTATAGTTTTTGGCACGCCTATGACCTGCACTGGCGCCTTTTCTTTCGCAAAATATTCAGCTAAAAGCGCCGCGTTTGTATTTGAGTCGTCCCCGCCTACCACAACCAGTGCATCTATTTTGTTGTCAAGTAAAGTGCGCTTGCTTTTCTCAAATTGCTCGGGCGTCTCGATTTTTGTCCTGCCTGATTGTATAAGGTCAAAACCTCCGGTGTTTCTGAATTTATCCATCAAAGCCGCTGTAATTTCCTTCATTTTTCCGTCTATTATTCCTGACGGCCCGCCCAAAAATCCCATCAGCTTGTTTTTCGGGTTTGCCTTTTTAAGCGCGTCAAAAATTCCTGCTATTACGTTATGCCCACCGGCTGCCTGCCCGCCCGATAAAACAACTCCGACTTTTACCGGCTTGCTGTTTAATTTAGGATTCTTGCCTTTTGCAAATACCACAACCGGCCTGCCGTATATATTCTTGAATATTTTTTCCAGTTTATCGCTGTCGGCTATGCTTTCCGTAGCTGCTCCGGTTTTTGGCTTAATCGAGGAAAACCTGTTTTTTAAAATTAAAGGCAATTTAGGCTTGTATTTAAGCCTTTGTTTCTGTAACTCTGATAATTTTTCCATGGTTTCTCCTTATGATTTCGTTTACTTTGCCAAGCCGTCAACAGGCGCAGGCAAAGTATTACGAAATCTTATACCCGCTCAAGTCCGAGGCCAATAGCCGAGGACAAGTGGTATTGTTTATTTTAAGAATGCATATCCTCAATCCTGTTATGCCTCGCTATTATATAAAAACCAATAGAAATTTCAATTGTTTTTTGGTTGTTGATATCGCTTCCCAAAGCATTGGTAGAGGAGCGCTTGAGCTCCAGTTTGCATAAGTGTATGTGTTTGTCTTTCACTCCCCATTAACAAGGGGGAGTAGAAGGGGGTTTACAGTAGTGAAAATGTAAGCAAAGAAGAGCGGCAACAAGCCACCGCTCTACGCAGTATTTTGCAACAGTCCTGCGTTGTGGCAGTCAAGCCTGCCGCTACTTATGGCTATCTTCTATCATATAGAAAATATTCGCTTTTTACCCCGAAACTTTTCGAAAAAATAGTTGTCTAAAATTATGATAATAAGGTTAATTGTGTTATTAAATTTAATTAAATTAGTTTAAATTATTTGACAAATGGCATTTGTGACTGTATAATTTATATAAATTAGTAAACACATTTTCACATTGAGAAAACGTGAAAAGAGGTCTGAGTCTTTTATGCAAATGAAAAAAGTAATAGTCCTAACTCTATCTATATTATTATTGGCATTTTCATATTCATTTGCCGTACCCCCTGTCGTAAATATTAATTCAAACTATCCTCTTGGTACCGGGCCTTCTATTCCATTCCCTCAGTTTCTTAATTATACTCCTTCTACACTCACTTTCACTGTTTATTCCCTTGCAGACCCGGCTCATACTCAAACAGGTTTGGCGCTTCACCAGCCTGACGGCGTGTCCCTCGCTGAAATGGAGCAATGGCTAAGGGATGCCTGGCAGATTCATGCGAATGAATTTAATACTAACGGCACCGTAACATATCAATTAGTAGGCGGTGGTAATGCAACAATAACCCTTATCCAGGACAGTTCAACCCCATATTGTTCCGAGGGCCATGGATATGCATTGCTTGGTGCAGCTCTTATGGCTGATAAGCAGACCTTTGACGGGCTATGGTTTTATCTTAATGAAAATGATTATTTTAACGACACCAAAGTATACTCTACCGGCACAGTTTATAATGCGGCATATCAAGCCGGCATACATGCTCCTGCCTGGGCAGGCGCTGGTTCTGATTCAGCAACTGATGGTGATGATGATATTGCCATGGCTGCCCTGCTGGCCTGGAAGCAATGGGGCGACAACACAGGCTACTATGCGCCGGGCGGCACTGGCGCAAATAATTCAAACGGCCGGCCTGCGATACAGTATAAGCAGATGGCTCTTGATATGATGCGGTTTATGGTAGCAAAGTTTCTTGATTCCAATAATAAATATACCTGCGGCGATATCGGCTATGACGGATATGTGAAAGGCGGCAATACATGGAATGAAGTAACGAACTGGTATACGCCAGGGGATCCTTTGGAGCATGGCGGACCCCAGGCAAATTCATATTTTGACTATTGCGACCCAGCCTATTATCGGTGCTTTGGTGCAACACTCCAGGCGCAAGGCGACCCAGTATGGAACTACAGCCAGTATGCACGCGGAGCTGCTGCCTCAAACTGGGCCATGGGCCAGCTCGCAGCAAACGCTGCATATAAAAATACTACAGCCGGTACTTATACAATAGCCGGAACAACAGCTACTTTCGGGAATTCAAACCTTGGCGGCGAAGATTTCCGTACAGTATGGAGGGAGGGCGTGGATTACCTGTGGAACGGTAATCCTACGACGTCATGGGACCCTACAAACCATGTGACAATTACAGCCTCAAATACTTACGAATATAATGCGGGAGTAAAAGAAGCTCAGTTCTCTGAAAATCCCCAGCAATACGGCACAGGTATTGCATGCGAGAGCTATGGTTCATCGCCGGTAACTTACCAGGGAATTGCATCTTTAAATGCGTATAATCTCGACGGCACATTATACGCCGACAACTGGCATATTAATTATGAAGTTGGAGCGCCTGCAGCTGCTGCCACAATCGCCCAAAATTTTGACGAGATGGGTGAAATATTCAGGGAAGTTACTTGCCTCTGGGATACGGTCGGCGGAAGTGATAATTATCTCAATTCTGTACCACACTATTTCCATGGTTTCTTCAGGGAAGTTTATTTGCTTCTCTTAACCGGAAACTTGATAAATCCATGCAACTGGATTGTCCAGCCAAACATGAAAATTTTTAAGGCAATTGACAAAACCTATGCTTTCCCGAACGACCTTATAACCTTCTGGATTAATTACCGCAACTACGGTTCTGTAAACGCAGCCGGTGTAACAATTATTGACACCCTCCCAAATGCATTTACTTTTGTTTCTGCTACAGGAGGCGGTACATACAACTCGGCAAATAACACGGTCACATGGAGCATAGGCACGGTCAATGGGCTTGCAAACCAGAACTATGCCGCGACAGAAGGCGGAGTAACATGTATAGTCGAGGTCCTGCCAAGCGCAGCGCAGGGCAGGTACTGCAACTTCGCTGATATTGCCTGCACAAACGGCCCGGGCTCCACTACGTCGCCTTTCCCAAATACAGCGCCGTCAAACCCTGCAAATATAAACGGTACTGTGATGACGCGCAACTGCGTGGACATTGTGGCAGGAGCACTGACATTATCAAAAACAGCAAACCCAACTACTATAAATACAGGAAGTGCCGTCACTTACACTCTAAATTATTGCGACTCGTCAAAGGCAGGATGGTTAAACGGCGGCAGGTCGGGCGTGGACTTTTCTTTCGGGCTAAAGACCCTGCCCGGCGCAACTTCGACCGACCTCGACTTTTACCTGCGGGCAAACCATGAGGCAGCCACGCCCATGATTGACTGGGGCAATTACAGGATATCATATTTTATTAATTCTCCGTATCACGGCGCACAATGGACCTTTAGCCAGTATAATGCCGAGGGTTATAATTCTGCTGGGACCATAATAACAACCGAGGATTTTGCCGCATGCTCCCCTACTGCCTGCACTGACGCCAGCGGCAAATACTGGAACCAACGCCTTATGATACAGCCCGGCCATGGGTCAGGCGAGCCTACACACTTACTGTTCTGGAAAGCAGGGACTTCTGCTGCCCTGCATTTTGGCACAGAGACTTACGCATTTTTTATGGAAAGCGATCTTACAGCCGGTTATGCTGCCCAGGACTGGACGGACGACTGGTCACAGCAGCAAAGCTGGGATGTTTGCTCGCAGAGTGACCCGCTTTACCCGATAAGCCCAGACTGGACAGCAGGCGACGGTACCTCAGTGCCTGTCACAAAAATAAACAAAGACGCCTGCCAGACCTCGGCATACCAGGTGACAAACGTACTTATTGAGGAATGGGACGGCTATTGCTGGCGCAGGGTTTTCGGCAACGGCCCCATGCCAGGAAGAGAAGTAGATAATGTTGTTTTGACAGATTCCCTGCCAACTTGTCTTGATTTCGGCGGATTTATAACAACAAGCCCTGCAGGCACATGGACATCAAGCACAAGGACACTTCAATGGAACATAGGCACCATGCAGGTAAGCCAGTGCGGCCAGGTACAGTACTATGCGCTTGCCAATAACACATGCTGCACCACGGTAAAAAATCTGGCTTTTATTTCCGGAGACAAGGAAATGTCTGTTTCTTCCACAGCTTCGGTACTTGTCGTCTGCGGGACTGTAATTCCAACCCGGACGAACACAGCTGGTTCAACTCCTACATTTACTGCCACGTCAACTTACACAAGGACACCTACAGCTACATACTCGTCCACTTATACAAATACGCCTACGCCTACTTCCACGCCTACAAACACGGCTACACGGACTTATACGCCAACAAATTCGCCAACGCCTACTTCTACAGTCACGCCTTCTCCTACTTATACAATGACTCCTACACCTACATTAACCCGTACAGCTACATATACTTACACTTATACAATCACATTGACCGATACGCCAACTCCTACTCCAACTGTAACAATTACAACTTCCATGACATATACCAGGACATATACTCCTACATATACTCAAACATACACGCCCACTGCAACATCTACTTATACAAACACAATGACTCCTACACCTACATTAACCCGCACAGTGACATACACTTACACAAGTACAATCACTCTCACTGATACGCCAACCTCTACTCCAACACTAACAATTACGACTTCCATGACATTCACCAGGACATATACTCCTACCTATACACAAACAGACACGCCCACTGCGACATCTACTTATACAAATACAATGACTCCTACACCTACATTAACCCGTACAGCTACATATACTTACACTTATACAATCACATTGACCGATACGCCAAGTTCGACTCCAACATTTACAATTACAACGTCCATGACATTCACAAGGACATATACTCCTACCTATACTCAAACATATACACCCACTGCAACACCTACTTACACAAACACTCTGTCGCCGACATCCTCTTACACACAAACAGTAACATATACTTACACATATACAATCACGCTGACTGATACGCCGACTCCTACTCCAACATCAACAATTACTACTTCCATGACCTTCACCAGGACATATACGCCTACCTACACACAGTCAGACACACCAACCGCAACGCCTACCTACACAAACACTCTGTCGCCGACATCTTCTTATACACGTACAGCCACATATACTTACACATATACAATCACGCTGACTGATACGCCGACAATCACAAGCACAATAACCCCCACATATACTATAACCATGACTTATACTGTGGTAATAATATCAGCAACCATAACCCCAACATATACGATAACTCCTACAGACACGATAACTAAAACATCAACGCCATCGTCAACCAACACAGTTACATATACTTACACATATACAATCACGCTGACTGATACACAGACTCCGACTCCAACATCAACAATCACGACTTCCATGACATTTACCAGGACATATACGCCTACCTACACACAGACAGACACGCCAACAGCTACACCTACATACACAAACACTTTATCGCCGACATCATCTTACACGCGCACAGTAACATATACTTATACATCTACGATCACACTAACTGATACGCCTACATTCACAAGCACATCAACGCCGACCTATACCATAACAATGACTTATACCGTGGTAATAGTATCAGCGACAATAACCCCAACATACACGGCAACTCCGACAGACACGATAACCAAAACATCGACGCCATCTTTAACCAGCACAGTGACATATACTTATACATATACAATTACTCTGACAGATACGCCTACCTTCAGCCCGACACTGACAAATACAGTTTCAGCGACATACACGCGGACAAGTACGCCTACTTACACCAACACTGCCACATACACTTATACCGATACAGTCACTCTGACAAGCACAAGCACGCCGACTTACACAATAACAATGACTTATACTGTGGTAATAATATCAGCCACATTTACGCCGACATACACGATAACTCCTACAGACACAATAACCATGACGTCAACGCCGACATTGACGCATACAATCACATATACTTATACATATACAGCAACGCTGACTGATACACAAACGCCGACTTACACAATAACAATGACATTTACCCAGGTAATATTATCAGCGACATTTACGCCGACTTACACAATAACACCTACAGACACGCCGACCTATACACACACCATGACATCTACGCCGACATTTACTCCCACATCAACATATACTTACACATATACCATAACGCTGACGTCCACATATACCATAACACCGACATACACCACGGTCATAGTATCAGCTACATTTACTCCCACATATACTGACAGCCCGACCCTGACAGCCACGCCGACATATACCAACACAAAAACAGCCACATTGACTTATACCGGAACTGTTACCCTCACATATACATATACAGTCACAATCACCGATACTTTCACTGACACGTTTACAGCAACGCCCACATATACGGATTCGCCGATAGATACTCTCACTTCCACGCCGACCTACAGCCCGACCATGACTTCCACTTACACTTTCACAAATACACCTACAGACACTGACACGCGCACTATAACAATGACATTTACCTCGACATCCACGCCTACGGTCACCCGCACATATACAGACACGCTGTCACCGACTTCAACTTACACTCATACAGTTACATATACCTACACATACACGGTTACTGAAACATTGACGCGCACTTCATCCCCGACCATAACAGCCACATACACCATTACGGCTACGCCCAATATCAACACGCCTGTCACGCCTTCTGTTTCGCTATCTGTTAGCGGCGACAACCCGAGGCTCGGCGCCAAAATTACCTATACCCTTGTCATTGACAATACTTCAAACACAACTATCAGCAACATTTCTATATGGGACACGCTTCCGGGAGAGCTTTCTTTGGTGTCTATCAGCCTGCCGGCTGTCCCGACTCCTACCATATCAGGCAATTACATCGCCTGGAACCTGACAGGAACTGCAGGAACACTTGCGCCGGGACAATCCATAGTTGTTCAATTTACTGTTGATTTAACTTCCTTTGATCCGGCAAAACTGCCTGTCACAAATATTATGGCCATTGACTACAACGACCCGTTTTACAACGTCACCAAACACCCGCCTGTTTACTCCAACAACAGTTTTTACCCCGAGGGTAAGCCTGTTGTTTATCCAAACCCGTATAACCCGAACAGGGCTATTGGAGGCATGCTTAAATTCGAAAACGTAGTTCCCGGCTGCTCCATACAGATTTACACTATATCCGGCGAACTGGTTTCATCCATCGAGGCTCAGGGCATCATCGCGTACTGGGATGGGAAAAACAGGTATGGCGAAAAAGTGTCTCCCGGAATTTATTATTTCGTTATCACAAATCCGGGAAGCAGCACTATAAACGGCAAAATTTTTGTGATTTATAACTAAGCAAAAAGGTATTTGTAGAATAAAACAAGGGGACTTAAGAACACCAGAATATGACTTTATCTATTATGCATCAGTGTAATTTACTTTTTATTCATCTTTGCCGCGAAAAAGCCGTCCATATTCCTGCTGTTTCCGGGAAGTGACAGGAAATATTTCCCTTTTCTAAAGTCATGTACAATTGGCAATGCCTGATTTCTTCCTTCAAAAATATCTGCTATCTCATAATCCTTGTTTTCATTTAAAAATCTTTCCACTAAAATCTCGTTTTCTTCAGGGTTGAATGTGCAAGTAGAATAAAACAGGCTGCCGCCGCTTTTTGCCCATCGCCCGGAGTTTTGCAGAATTTTCAGCTGCAGTTCCGGAAATTTTTTCATCTCAGTTTCCGATAAAATCCATTTTTTTTCGGGATGCCGCCTTATAACGCCGAGACCTGAACACGGAGCGTCAACAATAACCTTATCGGCGATTCCGCCAAATTCTTTTATTTCCCGTGTTGCATCAACATTTTTTATTTCGATATTTTTCGTACCAATCCTGGCCATGTTTTCCTGCAGCAGTTTTATCCTTTCCTTGTCCGGTTCCACAGCTATTATCAGGCCCCTGTTTTCCATTTCCTGCGCCATATACAGGGCTTTCCCGCCGGGCGCGCTGCCAACGTCTATTATGGTTTCACCCGCGGCCGTGGCTGCAAAAAACCCCATCATTTGTGACGATAAATCCTGTATAAAATACATTCCGTTTTTAAATAAATCATTATTTATCGCGTCGCCTGTTTCCACCATCAGGCAGTTCCTGTTTATATCATCACGCTTTGTCTTTACGCCAGTTGCCTCAAGGTCTGCCTGCAGTTTTTCAACTGTGGTAGCAAGCGTGTTTACCCTAAAAAACACCGGCGGTTTTTCATTGCATGCCGCCAGTATTTTCTCTACAGCGTCATCCTTGTAATATTTCCCTAAAAATTCCACCATCCACTTTTCATACGAATATTTCACTGACAAATAAGCAAGCCTGCCTTCGATTTTCACTTCCCTGTTTTTATCATTATTCCTCGCCACATTCCTTAAAACGCCATTTATAAAGCCAGCTTTATTTTTATGCCCTGTTGCTTTAACCAGCTCAACTGCCGTGTTTATGGCTGCATAATCCGGTATGGAGTCCATGTAAACAAGCTGGTAAAACCCGACGCGCAGTATGTTGCACAGCGAAGTGCTTTCCGGCATTTTTTGAAAATAAAACGAAAGGTTGTAGTCAATAAGGTTTTTGTTGCGCAGGATTCCGTAAACCAGTTCATAAACTTTTTTCATGTCTTTGTGTTCGCCGTCTACATCGCCGGCGTATTCGTCAACCGCGTCGCTCAGCCACTGCCTCTTGTCAAATATGCCGTCCAATATTTTTAAGCTTATAAACCGGAAATCGGATTTACTTATCATAACGCCTCATTTTTGGATTTTAAGCCTTTAATTTGATTTCTTTTGGTTTTTTCGTTGGATTTGCTGTATATAATTAGGAATCGGGCATCGGTTTTATACGCCCAGCCCGGTATATAACGTTGCTTGTATTTCTATTTTTTCCTATATGCTTCCTCTGTGTTTAGACTTACTGGTTATTTATCAGCTCGTTTATTATCTTTTTATCTTCTTCTTTCAATACGAGAAATTCAATCCCTGTTTTATATGTGCCGGTCTTTTTATCCTGCGATATCCATCGTACCTCGGCGAAAGTTATTATCGGTTCCGGCTTTTTCTCAACGTTAAATTCTATTCTGAGCAACTGCTCAGGCTTGAGTTCTTCGCCTTCTATAAGTAATTGTATACCGCCCATGCTTATATTAATGCTTTCGGTAGCCTTTTTCTGTGCTTTTTTCTTTATTTCTTCAATTTCGGTGGGTGAAGAAATAATTTTATAAAATACTTTTATTTTTCTCTCTATTCTCTTGAACTTTCTTCTTTCAACGAATATCTCGCCTTCAGGCATAATCCGCACCACCTTATCCAGTTTTTTAAATTCTAATACTTTTACCCTAAAAATTCAAGCTGTTTTTAAGTATAATAATCCGAAGTTTGTTAAAATATATAAAATTACTCATTTTTAAACATTTCCACGATTCCAGGTTCGGGGGAAATCGGCGCATTTTTTGCTAACTTTTAATTTGACAAAACCTGAGATTTAATTATATAATTGTCATGCTCTAAATTTGTTGCTGTTTCGCCGGAGTGGTGAAATGGCAGACACAGGGGACTCAAAATCCCCCGCTAGCAATAGCATGTCGGTTCAAGTCCGACCTCCGGCACCAGCGTTGTAATGGCCGGAAATTTAATGATAAATTACTGGCTTTAAAAAGGAGTTTTCGTAAATGAAAAAACCAGAACATGAATCAAGAAAAGCGCCAAGGTATACCCAGATTATTGACGTTGACTGCAAAATCGATTCTTTTCCCGAAGAACTTATGACAGTAAACATGCCTTTAAGGCAGGGCGAGTCTTTCAGGGCGAAAACAATTAACGTCAGCGAAAGCGGGATGCTGGTCAATTGCGATTACAGCCTACCCGAAAGGACTGTCCTTAAAATAATAATTCCGGCAGGGGAAGTTACCGAAGAAAAATTTCATTTGACGGTCCGCATAGCATGGCTAAAAAGAAACGCCTACAAACTTTTCGGCAGGTATGCTGCCGGTCTGCACATAATAGATGGCGATAAACTAAATATACAAAAATTAATTGATTACTTCAAAGATGCTCCAGTCCCAGACATCCCGGATATACCCCCGGGCGAATAATACGATTTCCGACCCCAAAAACAACACCGGTCTTTTAATTCCTGCTTTTTCATCTCTGTTGTTTTTTTGTATCCTGCTTACGACGGTGCCTCCCTCGGTTTTTCACGGCGATTCAGGCGAGACTATAACGGCAGCCTTTACGCTAGGGATTCAGCATCCGCCCGGTTACCCATTGTTCACGCTCCTCGGCAAAATCTTCTGCATGTTTCCCCTGGGAGACGTGTCTTTCAGGGTGTATTTATTGTCGCTGTTTCTGGCAATGATCGATTTTTGGCTTATATATTTTGTCTTTTTAAAAATATTGAAGATAATTGGCTACTCCCAGCATTCATCCCTGCTATCGCTTTATCCATCCGCAGTATTTATAGCCGGCTATACAATATGGGACCAGGCAACAACCGCAAAAGGCGGTATTTATACATTGAATATTTTTTTCACCCTTATTATTTCACTTATATTGATTGAATTGTATTCAACACGCAGCTACAAATACCGGCTCAAATTGTTTTACCTGTTTTCATTTTTATTCGGTCTTGGCCTGGGCGATCACCATATGTCGCAGTTTATAATGCTTCCCGGGTATGTTTTTCTTGTTTATGCCTCCGGATTCTATAAAAACTTAAAGCTTAAAAACTATATCACTGCTTTTTTCTTCTTTTTAATTGCAGTAATTATATATATTTACCTGCCGGTCAGGGCAAAAGAGGCGTATTTGAACTGGGGCGATCCGTCTACTTTAAAAAATTTCTACCAGACCCTGACAAGATGGCAGTATTCGAGAGGCGAAATTACAAGTTCTTTAATAAATTCCATGCGCCAGATTTTTAAATTTTTCTCGTCAAATATTATCGAATTTGCGGTGTCTGGTTCCGTATTTATAATAGCCGGCCTTTACTTGCTCTTTAAAAAAGAAAAAAACCTTTTTATATATATGCTGTATAATCCTGCTGTATTTTTGCTTTTTACCGCCGTATACCTCAATCTGTCTGTTGACAGGCTTTATATAATGGAAACATATATCACTCCCGCTTACTTTCCCATGTCTATATTTCTGGGTATAGGCATACTATGGATGGCTGAAAAAACTTCCGGGCTTTTCCCCAAAAAGCATTTGATGGAATTTATATTTTTTCTCGCAGTTCTCCTTCCTCAATTATTACTTTTCTATCCGCGCCTTGATAAAAGCCGTTATTATTATGCGTATGATTACAACCGCAATATGTTACTTTCCGTGGAAGATAACGGTATACTTTTTGCCACCGGCGATGGCATTATATTTCCCATGTGGTATCTCAGGTATGTAAAACATTACAGGACGGATGTCACCCTGGTTGGTACCGCTGTTTTGCCAATGCGATGGGTCAGGGATAACATCAAAACGCAAAACCCGTTTATTTCTATGCCTGTAATAAATACCGACAAAATAGGGACGGAATCAACCGGCGCAATCATAAATGCAATAATACGGATGAATTTTTCGCATTACCCCATATATTTCGCGTATAGCCCGCCTGAAGAAGGTGCAATTGATCCCCAGCTTAAACTTATGCCCAAAGCATCGGTATTCAAGCTTATGCTTAAAAATTATGCTTTCATAACCGGCCAGTATCTTGCCGTTAATAAAAACCTTTGGAAAATATTCAATTTACGTGGTGTTTTCGGCCGCAGCAAAAAATATACTGACCCTACCTCTGTCAATTTGTACATTAATGACTATGCAGTCGCCTTAAATACAATGGCTCAATTTTGCGAGGACAGCGGGGACTATAATCTTGCGCTTGATTATTTTACGCTGGCTCATAAGTTCCAGCCGGAAGATAATGAATATGTGTATAATATGGGAACGACTTATTTCAACCTTGGAAATCAGAAAAAATCAGTTGAAATGTTTAAAGCCTCCATCGTACTCAACCCAAAATACAAAAGCGCCTGGTATAACCTGGGTGTTGTTTATTATAAACAAAATAAGTTGAATGAAGCTTTGGATTGTTTTTTACAGTTGAAAAAGATAAATCCTGACCGCAAAGATATAGACCCTACTATAGTTTTCCTTCAAAAAGCCGTATCCCAGGCCCCAAAATGAAAAGAGCCGCGTCGCCGCGGCTCCGTATCAATTAAACTGCTTTTTAAAGTTATTCGCTTCTTCTGTCTACTACAAACTCGCTTTTCGGGAATTTCTGCGCATATTGTTTCAATTCGCTGGCTATATCTTCAACCTGAGCATAATGCGAAAGTTTTCTTGTTATATTCCATACAACGCTTATAGACAAAATCATTATCGGAGTTCTTATTTCTTCCCCTCTCCTTGTTTTTGTTATTATATAACCTCTTTCCCTGTCTTCCTTGTCATAATGCTGTTCTATAAGGAGGTCGAAAGATTTGATAAGCTCCGAGCATATTTTGCTGTACCTGTCCGGGGCTGTAACAATAACGAAATTATCCCCGCCAAGATGCCCAGCGATGTCGTCTTTCTCGCCGTTTTCCTTTGTTACATCATATATGAGCCCTGCAAGGAATTTTAATACCACATCTCCTTTGTCGTAATCGTATCTTTTGTTATAATATTTAAAATCCTTCATGTCAATATAGCAAATAGCGGTTTTTATGTCTTCTTCAAACCGCCTTTCTATTTCCTGCTGTATAAACATGCTGTCGGGAAGCCCGGTCAGCGGGTTTAACTTGCCGATTTTCTTGGCATATTCGTATATTTCCGAATCAAGCGTGATATTGAGGTCAAAAACATCGGGCGTCTGCACTTTTTCCTTTAAAAGTTCGTCCTGAAGGAATTTCGAAGATGTAATTAAATCATTGATTCTTAAACTATACTTGTCGAGTATTTCTTTTATGGCAATAATTTTCTTCACCATGGTTTTGCTGAACTTACGGTGACCCGAAGGAAGCCTTACAGGTTTTATAAGCCCTAGACTTTCCCAGTACCTTAAAGTGCGCTCAGATAATCCTGTAAGTCTTGCTGAAGCTCCTATGCCGATAAGTTTTTCTTTCATTTTTTTTCCTTTTCGTGATTTTATTCATAACTTAATTGACTTAAAACTTTATACTTCCAAACTTTCCATTTTGTAATTTTCAAGTTAGTGATTTTAGTATATCAGAGATTAGCTTTTTTGTCAATATGATTTTTAAAGGTATAATCCATAAATTAACCGGAATTGCAGCATTTATCTTCGAAATAATTGTAATGTTTTATATCATCCAATTATTTGAAAATTTAATGTTAATAAATCAGCAAAAAACCTAAAAATCGAAAGTATTGCATTGTATTTTAACTGTTCTTACTTAAAAAAATCATTCAGTTTTATAATTTGAAACTGTGTATTGCTAAATTGTAGATATTTTAAAAACTCAAAACCGAAACATTACTTATCTTAATTTCTACTAGCCCAGTCAAAAATGCTTACGTGACCCTATACAATTGAAAGCGGGAAACGCAATATGCGTTCCCCGCTTTGCATAACTTGATTTATTCTTTTTTATTTTGCGTTTTTATTTGCAGCTTCAGCAGCCAGTTTTAATTCGGCATTAACCTGATCCAGCAAATCCTTTGCCTTTGCCGCATGGCCATCCATATCAAATTCGTTGGCTACTTGTGCCGCTGTAATTCTCGCATAGGCTTTATCCACTAATTTCTGTGCAGCCGCGAGATTCGGGTGCTTTTTCCAGCTTATATTCCTTACCGGTGCCGAGAATATCAAAGTAGCTGCAAACATTAATACACAAATCAGAATAAATGTTTTCTTCATTTTTTGTCCTCCTTTAATTTGGACTGATTGAAATTTTGTTCATAGCCAGCGCATTATATATTTGTTTTGCGCCCTTTCCTCTTCCTAAATCCTCACATTAGATTAGTCTAATCTCACCACCTTTCTCAATGCTTAACCACAATCTAGATTTTATCAATAATCCTTATTCTGACGCAAAAAATATGATAAAGGTTTACAATAATTGAATCTGGTATTTTACAATGCCCTATTTTATATTTTCAATTATAAACAAATATTGTTAATATTATACGATATTTTTCGTGTTTTTAAATCAAATATTTGTGATATAATTATGGCTCAAAATATTACGTTTGCCGTCGGGGTGTAGCGCAGCGGTTTAGCGCACCTGCCTTGGGAGCAGGGGGCCGGTGGTTCAAGTCCACTCACCCCGACCAGTAATTTTACATCCGTCATTTATTTGAGGTGGTGGGCGTAGCTCTGCGGCTAGAGCATCAGGCTTGGGCCAAGTGGCTCAAGGCGAGCGAACGCCGAGCGATTAGCGCGGAAAAGCCGATCATTAAAAATATCATGCGAGGCGTCAGTGAGCGAGGGGAGGCTACGCAGCCTGCGTCAAGCAGGTAGAGTAGATGACCCGTGGGGCCACAGACTTACTCGCAAGGACTTATATTTAGATTATTATTAATGTATGTGGTGGGCGTAGCTCAGCGGTTAGAGCACTAGGCTGTGGCCCTAGGGGCCGCGGGTTCAAATCCCGTCGCCCACCCCATTAAATAAAACAATTATTGTATTTTATGATATTTCTTGCCTGCAAGTTTTTCTTTTTCCTTTTTTCCTGCCCTTTTTATACGAAGCTCCCGTTTTAAAGCCCCTGCTATGTCATACCCTTCTTCCACATAAAGCAGTTTCACTGGCCTGCGCCTTGGAATTATGTATTTTGCCCCCTTGCCTGAATTATGCGCTTTTACTCTTTTCTTAACATCCTTGCTTATACCGGTGTAAAGTGTTTTGTCCTTGCACCTTACAATATATACCGACCAATTTTTTTTTGCCATTTGCTATATCAGCTTAAATTGCGCTTTCAAAACTTCGGTGTTTTTTGCAGTATTTTCATATCCCGGCTGTACCCCACCGACATATAGCATAAACTCCCCGGGCGCAAGGATAAGTTTCCCTTCATTATTATAATATGACATCTGCTCAGGCAAGACTGTAAAATTTATTTTCTTTTTCATGCCCGGCTTTAAGTGTATGCGTTCAAACCCAACAAGTTGTTTCAATGGGACACTAGAACGCGCTGTCATTCGCTTTATATAAACCTGCACTACTTCATCCCCCGCAATTTTTCCTGCGTTCCGGACATCAACACTTAGCAGCAAATCCTTGCCTTTCTTTATTTTTTTTACGTTTAATTTTAATTTGCTGTACTTAAAAGCCGTGTATGTAAGCCCAAAACCGAAAGGATAAAGTGCCTCGCCCTTAAAATACCTGTATGTCCTGCCTTTCATATTATAATCCTTAAAATCAGGCAGGTCGTCTGTGGTTTTATAAAAAGTTACCGGCAGCCTGGCGCCAGGGTTGTATTTGCCGAAAAGCACATCCGCTACTGCCTGTCCGCCTTCCTCGCCCGGGTACCATGCTTCTACGACTGCCTTTATATTTTTGTCTTTTTCATTGAAAGTCACGGCGCTGCCGTTTAAAAGCACGAGTATTATCGGCTTCCCTTTCTCTGAAATCCTTTCAATCATTGGGTTCTGTATGCCCGGCAACAAAAGATCCTGCTTGTCGCCGCCGGAACCTTCCTCACCTTCATAATCCGGAGAGAGCCCCATCACAGCAATCGTGACATCGCATTTTTCAACAACGTCAATAACGGCTTCAATATGGTCGTAACCCCCTTCTTTGATTCCGCACCCTTTTATGTAATCAACCCTTGTATTTTTATACATGTTATTTTTTATTCCCTGCAGCACGGTTGTTGCTTTTGATGGGAACCCGTTATAATTGCCGAGCAAGGCATCCACGCTGTCGGCATTCGGCCCTACAACGGCTATTGATTTGATTTTTTTCCTGTTAAGTGGCAGGAAATTATCCGTGTTTTTCAGCAATACTATTGATTTTTGGGCCGCGAACAGACTGAGCTTCCTGTGTTTGCCGCAGTCATTTACGCTGAATGGTATTTTTGCGTATTTTACTTTTTCAGGCGGGTCAAACATGCCGAGCTTAAACTTTGTATTCAATAAACGTGCTAGTGAAATATCCACTGTTTTTTCGTCAAGCAGGCCATATTTATATGCCTTTTGCAGGCTCTTGCCAGCTTTAGCGCACATTTTATTCCAAAGGCAGCAGTTTAAATCGCAGCCCAGTCTGGTTGAAAGCGCCGCTGCTTCGGCTTTTGTCTTGACATACTTGTGCCCCTCAAAAATGTCGTGTATTGCCCCGCAGTCCGATACAAAATGCCCCTTGAATTTCCATTCTCCCCGCAATATGTCCACCATAAGCTTTTTGCTGGCGCAGCA
Source organism: uncultured bacterium (assembly GCA_963845185.1). GTDB lineage: Bacteria > Oederibacteriota > PGYV01 > PGYV01 > CAWJRG01 > CAWJRG01. The sequence continues at coordinate 378,189 of CAWJRG010000005.1, forward strand.
CGGCTCGTTATTTGTCCTGTTATACGCCCCCATAACAGCCTCAACATTCGCTTCCTGCACGCTGGCTTTAAAAGCGGGTAAATATGTTTCCCGCAGATCCTTTTCCGACACCACGGCATTAAAAGAATGCCTGTCGTTCTCTGGCCCAGAGTGCACGGCGAAATGTTTCGCGCAGGCCGCGGTTTTCAAATATTTTTTATCGTTTCCCTGCATGCCCCGGATAAACTCCACTGCCATGCGGGATGTAAGGTACGGGTCCTCTCCGTATGTCTCGTGTCCCCTGCCCCAGCGGGGATCCCGGAAAATATTTATATTCGGGCTCCAGAAAGTGAGGCCGAAATACATTGTGCGTTTATTTTCCCTCAATGCCTGGTGATGTTTCGCGCGGCCCTCGTCAGATATGGCGGTTGCGGCCCTGAACATCAAATTTTTATCAAAAGTCGCTGCCAGGCCTATTGCCTGCGGAAAAACAGTCGCGAACCCCGCCCTTGCCACGCCGTGCAAAGCCTCACTCCACCAGTTGTATTCCGGTATGCTGAGCCTTGGTATTGCAGGCGACTCGTTCAGCATCTGCGACAGCTTTTCTTCCACGGTCATGCGCGATAAAAGGTCTTGAACGCGCTTTGCCATAGGTAATCGGTAATCTTTATATGGCGGAACTTTATTCTTCTTTTTTTTCACTTATGCCTCCAAAATATTAAAAACAGTTTTTAGTAATCTTTACTGTGCCCTAAAAGCGATTTTACGCCTCTGAAAGCAAGTTCCAGATCCTTTATGCTCCTTAAACTGACAAAGCTTTTTAAAAGAAAGAGCGGATGCCTGTGTATTGCCCACATTTTCCTGCACCAGTATGTGTTGTCAACTCTGCTTTTTAATATGTCGTGTTCCATATCCATTTTATCATAATCCCTGCCCTCTTCGGTAAGCCAGTTGTTTTTCTCTGCTTCTTTATAAAGCGGGGTGCCCGGGTAAGGCATCACAATGGATGCCTGTAAAGAGTCGCCAAAATGCGTCTTATAAAGCATTAGTTCCTTTGCAGCATCATAAGTGCTTTTTACATCATTTTCGTCTTCCCACGGGTATCCTGTCATCATTGTTAATAATACTTTGAATCCGTATCTTTTCGCCCTTTTTACGTTTTCCATTATTTCTTCTATTGTTTCAAGTTTGCCTATTTTATGAAGGGTTTTTGTACTGCCCGACTCGAGCCCGACTTTTAAGAGCCTGTATCCTATTTTTTTCATTAAATTGCATTTTTCATCAGTCAAATTCTCGGCCCTGGCGTTTGTTGATATTATGAATTTGCCTTTTATTTTTCTTCTTTCTGTTTCAATTAAAAATTGTTCCATCCACTGCGTGCTCCATATTGCCCCCGACTCATTGTCGTCGAATATTTCATAGACTTTGTATTTTTTTATTAACTCCTCTATTTCTTCTGCTACGTTCCCGGCAGAACGGAGCCTTGCTTTACGCTGCCAGAATGCGTGCTGCCACACGCAGAATGTGCATATGCCTCCAATATCTTTTCCCTCCCTGCCACAGCCCCTGCCGGTAAGTATGTATGCGCAAGGCCTGTAAAGGTAAGCTTCGCCGTATAATTCCCAGTTTGTTATTTCCCTGTCTACAAAAGGCAGGGAATCAAGGTTATCGTAAAGCACTGCTTTACCCGTATTTTTAATTATTCCCGAATCTTTGTAATAAACGCCCCCGGGCATGCTGCCTTTTTTGTTTACCGCGTCAATTAAATAACCTGCTGTTATGTCATAATCCCCGCCGGTAACAATATAATCAGCGTTGCAGTTGTTCAATGACTCCTCAGGGAAAAAACTCACATGGTCGCCTACAAGGATAAATTTGGCATTAGGCATCCGGCTTTTGGCACTGTCTATCCATTTCCAGTGAAATTTTATTATTGGTGTTTTCGTCTCGATTAATATGACATCTGGGTTAAAATCCGATACTTGAAAGTTGAAAGTCTTGTCATCCATTCCGCGATTTATGCCGTCAAGGAATAAGACACTATAACCTTTGTTCTTAAGTATTGTTATTGTTGAGGCCGGGATCAGCGGATAAATTTTTATTTCAGCAGAATGGGTATATTTGAACTGCCTGTTTTGGGCTAAAAGCGGTATTTTTCCTTCCTTAAAATTAGGCGGGTATATAAACGCTATGTTCATTTATTAGGTATTCACCACAGGTAATCAAGCGGGTCTTCCACCTTTCCGTTTTTGAAAATTGAAAAGTGCAGGTGCGGCCCCGTGGACTTCCCGGTGCTTCCGGTTTTTGCTATTAATTTTCCCGCTAAAACCTTTTGGCCCGGCTTTACAAAAATCTGGCTCAAATGTGCGTAAAGGGTCTGGTACCCGTTGGCGTGCTTTATAGTCACACATTTCCCATATCCACCCTGCCAGCACGCGGATATGACGATTCCGTCTGCAGCTGCGCCGACCCAAGTCCCGACTTTTGCCCTTATATCTACTCCATTATGGTATTTGGATACGCCTCTTATCAAGGGATCCTTTCTCATGCCTTTTAAAGAAGTATACTCTCCGGAAAGCGGCGAACGGAACATCCTTCTTTTTTCAAAAAGTTTTGCCATGTCGCCGTTTAAAAAAACCGGTTTTGATTCAGGCACAAAAATTATATCCCCTGGCTTTAGCTTATCTCCCTCTATATTATTGTAATATTTGATGCGCTCAGCCGGTATCTTGTAAATTTCAGCTATCTGGCTGAGTTTTTGTTCGTCCCTGACCTCGTGGATAATGCCTTTTTTTGACAATATAATAATCTGTTGGTTTAATCTGGCTTTTAAATCCTTAAGTTCAGGGTTGGCGCCCGCAATAGTGTCTATATTGGTTCCGAAATCTCTTGCCACGCCCCATAAATTTTCTCCAAGCTTTACTTTATAAAGTGTAAAATTCACATTTTTTATATTTAACTTTTTAAGTAAATATACGTATGCCATTTCTTTGTCGCGCTCGGATACCTCCGTATATGTGCTCTTAAAAAAGTCATCGGGTTTCCAGCCTTTGTATTTAAGGATATCCGCTATTTTGCCCTGCCTGAATGAGACGTTTGCCATGGATTCATTCGTTGTTAAAACAAGCGTTAAAACAATTCCAATCAGCACAAGCGCAGCTGCGCTTGAGATTATGACTACATTTTTTAGCCGGTATTTTTCCAGGTATTCCCCGGCAATCAACACTGTTTTTTGTAATCTTTCCAGAATTGCTTCCATTAACAAGTCTCCCTTGATATCGTTTGTTTTGTCAAGCTTACTAGCGCTGACAAAACATTACGAGATCAAGCACCCGCTCCAGTGCTGATTTTATCAGCACAAGTGGTGCCTGATAGCGTTTATTTGCCAAGCCTGCAATAATCCTGTTAAATACAATATAAACCAATAATATCAAAAAATCAATATTATTTTGTCAGAGTTTCCCCTTTTATTATTGCTCTGCTTTTATAACCGATTTTGTAGCCGCAGACTTTAGTCTGCGCGTTTTCTCCCGAAGGCCGCAAACTAAAGTTTGTGCCTACACAATATGTATCCCTCTTTTAAGGGCCACTTTGGATTCATCATTTCACACATGCCAGTTTGGCTATAACCCTGCTGTGTTCATTTAATTCCGTTATTGCTTCTATTTCATATATGTAAATTCCCGAAGCTATTGGCCTGCCGCTGTTATTGTGCCCGTCCCAGTAAAATTTATTATATCCCTTGGTCCCTTGTATGCCACTTTTGGATAAAACAATTTCGCCGGAAACCGTGAATATCTTGAGAGTAACGGTCGCGTTCCTCGAAAGCCAGTAAATAATATTCACGTCGTTGTGAAAAATATTCGGGAATCCGCCTGTGAGTTTCAGCGGCACAGGAGTCTGGGTGAAAGTCGGGGTTATTGTGTAGGTCGGTGTTATTGACGGAGTCGGGCTTATGGTAGATGTAGGTGTGTTAGTGGCACTTATGGTTGGCGTGGCAAGTAGCACTCCCTGATTTAATCCATAATAAGTAATCCATGTCAAGCTCTGGCCTGCCGGCAAAGGATATTCTGCTGTTTAATCCTCCGCCTTTACCGTCCGTCCACCATAATTCAACAGCGCTATCAATACCTATCCCGCTGCCTGCTGTTATAAGAGACCACGGAGTGGTAGAATTAAGCATATCTGTCATATCAGGCCAGTTACCAACAATAAAAATATCCGGTTCGGTCGCAGGGTCGTCATAAGGATTGTTATATAAATGCCCTCTTCCTACAAGATTTGGAGTACCGGTTTTAGGGTCTTTGTCATAATCCCACCAGTCCGGAGGCATAACCATTGATTTATAAAATATCTTATTGGTTGTTACTGTTGAAAGCGCATCATCCGTAGATATATTAGCGCCATCATTACCGTTCACCATGGTGTCAATCATAAACATTAAAGAAACGCTGTGATATGAGGATGTTATATTTGTAGCTATGAGTTCGTATTCGACGGTATCAGCATTAATGCCGGTCGAAGGGTTGTTCACAAATTTATAGTGCAATTGAAAGTCAATTGTGCCATTTACTCTTTTCGTACCCCCTATTTCATTGCCATTATTTGTAATGCTATTCACTACAGGCTCACCTTCAACATCATATGCGTAAGATGGATTTGGTAAACCGTCGATATTTAAATAAATATAACTTGTATAGTCGTTGCCGTATGTGGAACATTCGGTTTCATACCAATAAGATAAAGTTGCGTTTGGCAGAGAAGTATAATATTGCGATGTCCCAATGCAGGACAGCAAGTCAAAATCGTCAACATTCAGGCCCAGATAATTGTTTTGCATGCAAACTATGGCATAAATGCATGAATTGCCTGCAATTAACGCCGCTATCAGAAATAGCATTATTTTTTTCACTAAAAGCCCCTTTTATTTATATTTTTCTCTCACCACAAATAAGTATATCATTATTTTTTTTATTTTTCAATTTTTATATAATAAGAATTATATCTGCGGAAATGGCATGAAAAGGAACCCCATTTATAGCAGTCAGCGGATTTCTTTTCTGAAAAAATTTCTCTTACCTGTTATTATCAGTGATTCCCGGCCAGTCATCCGTGCGGAAAGGCGAGGCTGCCAGGCCTTCTTTATTATATAAATTACACTCCGGGTTGTCTGCCCAGGCATATCTCACGGCTTTCGGATCTTTTATATCGTCGTTACATACAACCACAGTATTGTCTTTCATCTCTGCCTTTGCCCATTTGAACTGCCTGTCATCTCCTGCAATAGCAAAACCTTTCAAATCGCCGTCTTTTGCCGTAAGGCCTGAGCCTGTGTTTGTAAATGTAATTATGACCTTATTCTTGTCAATTGACATTGACTTGAAAATTGGGCCTGTTACCGGCCCCTGCTTGCCGTAAGCTATGACCATTGCAGCGTTTGCCAGCCTGCCTGCTATTGGCTTTTTTATGCGGGGGTGAATATCATTTTCGTCTCCGATATTTATTGAAGAAACAACAGCGGTATTGGAGAGCCCCAACGCTTCAAGCTGCGCCTCGCGCAGCTCTGCCCAAGCGCTCTCGCCAGGCACTGACTTGCGCGCCATATAATTCGGGAGCTGTACAACTATAAACGGGAAGTCCCCTTCTACCCATGCCCCGCGCCAGCTTTTTATCATTGCAGGAAGCAGGGTTTTATACTGCGCCGCACGGTCAGCGTTTGTCTCGCCCTGGTACCATATAACGCCTTTTATTTTGAATTTTGTGAAAGGCGCAACCATGCCGTCATAAAGAGACGACGGCAGCTCGACCGTGGCTGACTTTATATTAAACTGGAACTGTTTTATAGCGTTCTGGGTAAAAGGCTTTGACACACCCCAGCCGCCCTGTTTGAACGCGGACAAAGGTATGCTTATGTCCTTCCATGCTTTTTCCGCGTCGTAATCAGGCGACGAATAGTAATCGTAATCTGTTATGGTGTTCTGGTCCAGCGAAACTGAAAACTTACCCATGCCACGCACCTTAAAAATAATTTTATCATAAGCCGACAAATCCGTTTCCCGGCTGTTATTTAACACCGTGCCAGCGCCTGCCCATGCGTTAAAGCCCATGATGCCGGATAAATCGCCGGCCTTACCCGTGCTTTTGAATTCAGCAGTTGAGCCTGGTTTTGCCCAGGTGGTACAGGTGCCGCCGAACGTCCCCTGCACTGACTGGTCCACTTTTACATACGCCGGCTCTGCCTTGCCGGTTAATGAGAAAAACCGTATATCCTTAACCTCTATTTTATAATTCATGCCTTTGCCGTAGTTCCAGTTTTTCCAGTCAAATACAGGGTTTGCCTTCCACCTGTCCATTATCGGCTCTGTCACCGGATTGCCCTTAAGCAGGCTCTCGTCCATCCATATCTCTATCGGCGTCCCGCCCCAGGACGAGTCTATCAGGCCTATTGGCACGTTTAGTTCTTTCTGCAAATCGCTGCCGAAAAAGTAAGCCACAGCCGAAAAATTTCCCGCGTTTTCCGCGTCGCATACGGTCCATGCCCCGCCTGCGTCTTTTGCAGGCTTTGGCAGCGCTATCTGCTCCTGCAAAAAAAGCCTTATATTGGGGTTTGCCTTGAAATTTTTCAGTTCTTCCATGCCGTCTATTGCATGCATGAGCTGCCATTCCATGTTTGACTGGCCAGAGCAGAACCACACGTCCCCTGAAAGCACATCCTTAAAAGTCATTGTATCGTCCTTGCCTTTAATTGTCATTTCATACGGACCGCCTGCTTTTATTGGCTGCAGTTCCGCGGCCCACGAATCGTCCTTGCCTGCCTTTGCCGAAACTGTCTGGCCTGCAATTTCCACTGTAATTGCTTCGCCCCAGCCGGCATCTCCGAATATAGTCAGCGGCATGTCCCTCTGGAGCACCATATGGTCGCCGAATACTGACGCTGGTTTTAATTTGTCTTTCTGCTTCGAAGCAAATGCGTATAAAACAAACAAGAAAAGAACCAATAAACAAAGAACGCAAATTTTCGTTATGTTCATGATAACCTCCATTAAATAATTTTCAAGTAGAACCCCGCCGGGAGTAGCAAGGGGATTTCTTTCTGAATAAATTGATAATTTTAACTGCTACGGTCCCTTTTGCCATATTTTATATGAATACACCGTTGCTATTAATAAAGGCAAAAGAATTGCAACCATTATGAAATAGAACGAGTTTTGTTCAAAAAATATGCTTAAAACACATAATGGAGAAAATGCCTTAATCAGTGTCCCGGCGAACTTGTGTGTCTTTTCCCACACTTCATCACTGCTTAATGTCCATGGTGTTCTTATGCCTATAAAAAAGTTTCTCTTTGTTTTCTCAATAAGCACCCCCATAAAAAATACAAGCAGGGCGAATGCGGGCCCCAGGAAAAAATTTATTTTCACGCGGATACCCAGGTTCCAAAGCAAGACAAAAACGAATATTGCGGTTAAAAACATTTGGCACATTATGGCAAACCAGTAATAATATTCTATAAATTTATTTATGTTTTCTTTTAACGGATCTATCCTCGGAATTGCTGTAAAAACAAGCGCTATGATAAGCATCATAACCGGTATGATAAAAATCCCGATTTCCTTGGGCATGTAGCCGTTCACTTTGCCCTTAATGTCCCAGTGCGATGCCATACTGGCAGGTAAAGACGGAAACAAAATAATTGCCGCTCCGAAGCATGTTGCCACTATCAGAAATATTATTAACTCGCCTCTTTTCAAAAATGCCTCCTTATATTGCCTCCGCGTTCTTAAGGAAATTTCAAAATATATCCGGCACTATAACTTACAGGCTGAGAGCTATAAAAAAAACAGGGGCAATTTTTCAATTGCCCCTGTGTACTTATTATATAGACGGCCTCGTTTTGCAGGCCGTTTATAAATAAAATTTAGAACCTTCTGTTGTCGCGTCTGTTGCCTTTTTCTCTCGGTGGTCTTGCTTCATCGATTTTCAAAGGCCTGCCTTTGAGATCCTTGCCGTTAAGCTCGGCTTTCGCCTTCTCAGCGTCGGCCGGAGTGCCCATTTCGACAAATCCGAATCCCTTGCCTTCGATGAGTGTAACTTCTTTCACTTCACCGTAAGGGGCAAACAACTCCTGAATCTCTTCTTTCGTTGTAGAATAGTTGAGATTCCCTACATAAAGTTTGCTGCCTTGCATATTCTGTTCCTCCTTTTTCTCTTCATTCAATGATAGTCCTTTTGGAGGTTATGCAAAACAACGCACATAGCCCTAAAGGCATACTGAACAAAGGTTTCTCAGGCTTATATACCTGATCTTTCATTGAAACGAATTATACCATAATAATTGTTTTTTGCAAAGCCTATTTTTTATTTTTCTGCTTCCGTTATCAATTACTTCCATTATTTTGTTGAATTCTTCCCTACACTTGTGTTTTAAAGCCCTTATATCAGGCTTTAAATAGAAAAATTAAGCTGCTTATATTTTTATATAAACCTTTTTGCCTTCTGATCCGTCTAATTATATATCTAAATACTAACGAAAGGAGTATGCCAATGAAAGAAAAAGTTTCTAAAGCAAAGCTTTTAGTGTTCATTATGCTGCTGGCAGTTGTGTCATTTTGTTTTTCCAATACGCCGGTATATGCCCGTGAAATCCATAGTGCGGTTCATAGCCAGGGTGTCGGAGGCCACAGCAGCTATGTATCACACTCGTACGGTAACCGTGGTTATAGTTACTCGCATTATTACCATTCAGGCAGATGGCACGGCCGTGGATGGTTCGGTTTAGATTTTTCCTGGGTGTTCCTCCAATAGGCGCAGTAGTGCCATATCTGCCCTTTGGTTGCAGTCAAATAATAATAGGCGGGTTGCCTTATTATTTTTATGATGATACATATTTCACCGCGTGCCCTGTGGGTTATATTGTGGTGCCTGCTCCCGATACTGACGACTCTGCATCGGTGGTGGTCCCCGAGTCCAACCTTGCGTCTGCCTCCAATTCCGGAGAGGGCAGTACAATCATAATAAACATACCCAGCTCAAAAGGAAAGTTCAAGCCAATAAAACTTACTAAAAAAGACGGCGGTTATTTAGGCCCCCAGGGGGAATTTTATCCCGGACATCCTTCAGTCGCGCAGCTAAAAGCGCTGTACGGCGAATAACAATAATTGCATAATAAAAAAGCCCGCGCTGCAAAAAACGTGCGGGCTTTTTTATTTTGCTTGGATTTGATTAAACTTTATCCTTTATCATGTCGTATAAATAAACAAGAAACCCTGCCGTAAAAGGCACAGTTATCACTTCGCCGACAAAAAATAATTTCACCCCTATAAGATTTACAAGAATAAGGCACAGCATTATTGTAAAATGTGCTGTAAAACCGTTTTTCATGACAACATTATAACTCAACCTTAACGATTCTCCAACCCCTTTTCCTGAATAAGCAAGGTAAAAAGGCGCATATATCCATACCGTCATTACAAACAAACCGGGTACTATTAAAATCATTCCTAGCAAAGCAGTGAAAAATATAATCAGTCCTTGTGCCGATAAAAGCAATATTTCTGTCCTGTAAAAAAACAGCGATTCAAAGGTTTTGTTAACGGAAACTTTCTCGTTCCTTTGTATTTTTAAAAATATCAGCCCCAAACCCGTAAATAAAAACGGTATTAGCAGGCCAAGCGTCAATACGCTCAGGATAATTGCCACGAGGGATGCTCCAAATATTGTCGCCGGCTCCCTTTTTATCGCAGTAATTGTTTCTTTTATAGCCTTATTTATTTCCACTTTTCACCATTGAAATTTTCCCGGATAAAACTTATATCCCGCCTTACCTGTTTTACAAGCGCATCCCTGCTTTCGAATTTTTTCTCGTCACGTATTCTGCACAGAAACCTTATTTTAATCCTCCTGCCATATATTTTTTTATGGAGCCCCATTATAAAAACCTCAATTGTAGGCTTTATTTCGCGTTTTAACGTTGGCGCAAAACCTATGTTTGCCGCACCCGGAAAGCTTTTTCCGCCGTAATTCACAAGCGTGGCCCACACGCCTCTTGCCGGTATTTCTTCGTACTCGATCTTTATATTCGCCGTCGGAAAGCCAAGCTTGTATCCAATGTGCCTGCCGTGAATTACCTTACCCTCTATTTCGTATTTATGCCCAAGCATTCTTTCAGCCGTTTTTATGTCGCCTTTTTTAAGATAATGCCTTATTGCCTGGCTGCTGACTTTTTCATTATTTATTCTGACGTCTTTTATCAAATTGACTTTAAATCCGTATTTTATTGACATTTTTTTTAAAAATTTTACATCCCCCTTGCCTTGCCTGCCGAAAATAAAATCCGTACCAACTGTGATATATTTCATTTTAAACTTTTTTACAAGGACTTCTTTGATGAATTTTCCAGCTTCAATTCCAGCAACTTTTTTAAAATCCAGGACAACTATAAAATCGGCTTTATATTTTCCCAGTATTTTTATTCTGTCCCCGAGATTTTTTATGAATTTCAAATCTTTTGTTTTCATAAGGTAGGTATCCGGGTGCTGTTTAAAGGTAATAATTATGCTCTGCCCCTTGTTCTTTTTAGCCCATTTTTTTATGCTTTCGATAAGCCTGGCGTGCCCTAAATGTACACCGTCAAATACACCCATGGTAATTGCGGATTTTTTTATCCCCCCAGGAATCTTTCTTAAAGAATTTATTATCTTCATAGCGTTTATTTGAGCTGCCTTCTAACCTCTGCCAGCAGGAGTTTTTCAGCTTTCTTAATGGGGGTTTTTATCACGCAACCCGCTGCATGCTTGTGTCCGCCGCCTCCGAATTTGCGTGCGATTTTGTTTACATCCGCGCCGTTTCTTGCCCTCAGGCTTGCTTTTGTAACGTTTTTTGCAGTTTCCTTAAAAAGGATTGCAACTTCCACTTCTTTTATGGAACGTATTGAATTTATAAAATTATCGGTATCACTCTCGGCCGCGCCTGTTTCCCTGAACATTTTTTTCGTCAGGCGGCTCCATCCGATTTTATTCTGGATTTTTAAGCCTGCCAGCATTTTCATCAGCAGGGCCGTGCTGCTTTTCGTTGTTGAGTAAACTTCAAACGCGATTGCCTCCGGGTCGGCTCCGGCGCGTAAAAGCTCTGCCGCTATTATATGCACTCCCGGTGTTGTGTTTGAATACCTGAAAGAACCTGTATCGGTAATTATGGCAGTGTACAGGCACGAAGCTACGTCTTTGTCTATTTTCCATCCAAGCTTTTTCATGATTTCAAAAATTTGTACCCCGACTGCGGCCGCCCTGCTGTCAACTATATTCATATCCCCATACATGTCGTTGTCGGGATGATGGTCAATATTTATGATATATTTTGCCTGTTTTTCGTAGTCTATTATACCGCCGTTTCTTGCCAGGTCCGGACACTCGAGAATTATAGCCACGTCGTAACTGCCCTCGACTTTCTTTATATTTTTGATTTTATTACTTTTGGGAAGGAATTGATAAATTGCCGGCATCGAATCCCTGTTTATAAAATCAACCCTCTTTTTCATTTTTAACAGCTTATTAATAAGGGCAAGGCCCGTGCCTATGCCGTCGCCATCTGGGTTCAGATGTGTTGTTATTAATATTTTTTTGGCGCTCTTTATTATTTTTCCCAGCAGTTTTACCTTGTTGTCTGTCATTTTCCCTGCCTCTCGTCTTGAATAGTTTTTAACAATCGCATTATTCTTTCCCGCTCTTCCATGGTATCATCGATTTTAAATATGATTTCAGGCGTATACCGCAGTTTTATTACACCACCCACTTCTTTTCTTATGAACCCGGCCGCGCTTTTCAATCCTTCCATGTTTTTTTCTTTTGCTTCCGGGTCGCCCATGATACTCACATAAACGTGCGCAATGCGCAGGTCTTTTGTCAGGCTCACGTGCGTTACACTTACAAAAGTTATTCTGGGGTCTTTTAATTCGCGCAGGATTAACGTGCTTATTTCTTTTTTTATTGCGCTTTCCACCCGCTGTTTCCTTATATTATTCATAGTTGTTTCCTTGGCTGTCAAAATAATTATCTGCAGAAACTACCCGGCGGGCCGTCTCTGCTTTTACATTATTTCAAACTCATCGTTCAGTATTTCAAATCCGCTTTTGTTTTCCTCGATATGGTCTATTATTTTGTCAAAGGTGCTGTTAATCAGCCGCGCGTCCTCGCTTATGCATGCCATTGCGATGACGCTTCGCTGCCATTTATCCTGATATTCGGCTTCAATTATTGATATATTGAATCGTTTCCTTAACTTATCTTTTAGCTGCTGTATTATGAACCTTTTTTGCTTTAAGGAATGTGTCTCGTGTAAAAAAAGCTCGATTTTAAGTATCCCGACCCTCATAGTTTTTTGACTTTTTGCCTCTCCTCATAAAAAACGATGACATCACCTTCCTTTGGTTCCCTGTATCCGTCCACAATAACTCCGCACTCATAGCCTTCCTTGACCTCTTTTACGCTGTCTTTAAATCTCCTTAGGGATAAAACGTTGCCTTTTAATATTTCGTAACCTCCCCTGTATACTGCTGCGACCGAATCATTATATGCATTACCGCTCTTTATATAGCTGCCTGCAATAAATTTATCCTCGCTTACCATCTTAAATATTTGCCTTACCTCGGCTTCGCCTATCTTCACTTGCTCATATTCGGGCTCCAGCAGTCCTTCCATCGCGGCTTTAATTGCGTCAACTACCTCATATATTATATGATATATCTTTATCTCAACATCTTCCTTCTTGGCCAGTTCTTTGGCTGCGGAGTTTATAGCTACAAAAAACCCTATAATAACTGCATTTGAAGCGTCGGCAAGCAGTACATCGCTCTCGGTTATATCGCCGACATCCTTGTGTATTATCTGTACGTTTATTTCACTTTCTGCCGACAGCTTGCTTATAGAGTCGGACAGCGCGCCTACTGAGCCCTGCCCGTCGCCCTTAATGATGAGGAAAAGCTTTTTCTCTGCACCCATTTTTATTTTTGCATGCAGGTCCTCGAGAGTTATTTTCTTTTTCTTTCTTTCCTCGGACATTCTCCTCAGTTCCTCGCTGCGGCGCTCGGATATTTGCCTTACTTCCTTTTCGCTTTCCATTACCCTGAACTTGTCGCCTGCGTTTGGCACTTCGTCAAAGCCCAGTACCTCCACGGGCATTACCGCCTTGGCTTCTTTCAGCCTGTTTCCTTTATCGTCAATTAAAGCCTTTACTTTGCCGAATGTGAAATTTGTTATAAAAGGATCTCCTATCATTAGCGTCCCTTTTTGTATAAGCACGGTGCCTACAGGCCCCCTGCCCTTGTCTAGTTTGCCCTCTATTATTACCCCCATTGCCTTCCTGTTCGGGTTTGTCTTTAATTCAAGCATCTCAGCTTCGAGCAGTATCTTGTCGAGCAGCTCGTCAATGCCTATTTTCTTTTTTGCCGAAATCTGTACAAACTGGGTTTTCCCGCCCCACTCCTCGGAAATCAAATTGTATTTTGTCAGCTCCTGCTTTACCCTGTCCGGCTGCGCGCCATCCTTGTCTATTTTATTTATGGCGACTATTATCGGGGCTCCCGCTGCTTTTGCGTGGTCTATTGCCTCAACCGTCTGTGGCATTACGCCGTCATCCGCCGCCACTATTAAAATTACTATGTCGGTTGCCTGCGCTCCCCTGGCGCGCATTGCCGTAAATGCCTCGTGGCCCGGCGTATCAATAAATACAATGTCTCCTTTTTTTGTCTGCACCCTGTACGCGCCGATTTTTTGGGTAATGCCGCCTCTTTCCTGCGAAACAATATCAGATTGTCTCACGGCATCAAGCAGAGAAGTCTTGCCATGATCGACGTGTCCCATTATCGTGACTATCGGAGCCCTTGGTTTCAGGTCCTCGGGCTTGTCTTCTTCCTCTTCAAATACCGAATCGCCGTATATATCCTTGAATTTTACTTCTTTGCCAAATTCTTCAGCCACAAGCTGTGTCGCCTCTTCGGAAAGCGTCTGGTTTATGGATGCCAAAACTCCCATGGACATTAATTTTTTTATAAGTTCTGTTGATTTTATCTCAAATCTTTGGGCAAGCTCGCCGACTGTTATTGTCCGGTTTACTTCAATGACTTCTTTTTCAGCCGGCTTTACCGCCGGTTCCGCAGCTTGCACAGGCGCAGCCGCCGTCTCAGCCTGGCTGGTTTTGATTTCCTCCGGTTTCGGCTGTACCGCAACTTCTTGCTTTATTTCCTCTTTCACTTCCGGTTCCTGCTTTTTAAGGTGTTTTTCCTCTTTGCCCAGGACAGCCTGCGCCTTTTCTGTTTTTGCCCTGGCCGGCTCTTCTTTTTTCCCTTTTTGTGGCGCCAGCCTTTTTTCGACAAAATCAATTAATTCGTCCGGAATGGCGCTCATGTGGCTTTTAACTTCCACGCCTTTTTCCAGTAAAATATTGATTATTTCCTTGCTCTCTATGTCGTATTTTTTCGCGATTTCGTGTATTCTCATTCGGTTTTCTCGATTTTCCCGGTTTTACCGCTTTTCTCTATAAACTCGTTGGCTTTCCCCTTGAGCTTCTTTATTTCTTCGTCGTCTGCTCCGATTATCTCCTTAAGGATATTGTCTTCGGCAGCCGCAAAATCCTTCAGGTTCTTTATCCCAGCTTCCTTTATTTTCCTAAGAACCTTCACCGGTATGTCTGTGTTTAACTTAAAAAGGTCATACTCTACCTGTTCCTCTATGCCTTTCTTCATCTGGACAATTTTTTCCTCGGTAAATTCCGTCGCCCTCAGTACGGACACTTTCCATTTGGTAATCTTTGCCACAAGCCTCATATTTATGCCGCCCTTGCCTATCACCTGCGAAAACTGTTCGTCAGGTACTGCAATGACCGCGTATTTATTCACTTCGTCGACATAAATATTTTTTATTGAAATGGGCGCAATCGCGCTCGCCAGGTATTTTTTAATATCGTCGCTGTAAAGGACAACATCAACCTTTTCCCCCTGCAGTTCCCTTATGATTGTCTGTATCCTGCTGCCCTTTACGCCGATGCAGGCACCCACCGGGTCTATATGCGGGTCGTTTGAGGTTACCACAACCTTGCTTTTTATGCCCGGTTCCCTCGCGACGTATTTTATCTCCACTATTCCCTGGTCCACCTCGGTAACTTCAGTAGCAAATATTTTTTTGATAAAATTCGGGTGTGTCCTCGACAGTTCAAGCACGGCCCCGTCCCTGCTCCTGGTTACCGAAAGTATATAAGCTTTTATCCTCTGCCCGATTTTATATTCTTCCTTTTCCACCTGTTCTTTTTGCCTCAAAATGCCTTCCACTACCCCCAGGTCGATTATTAAATTCCCGTTTTCTATGCTGTGCACTGCGCCCGTTACTATCTCGCCTTCTTTTTTAGCGTACTCGAGGTAAACCTGCTCTTTCTCAACTTCCCTTATTTTCTGGGTTATTACCTGTTTTGTTGTCTGGGCCGCTATCCTGCCGAACTCCTTGGGATAAAAAAGCACTTCTATTTCCTCGCCGAGCTGCGCTTCGGGCTTTATTGTTTTGGCTTCTTCCAAAGAGATTTCCGTATAATCGTTTTCGGGCTTTTCAACAACTTTCTTTATCCAGTAAAACTTGATTTCGTTTTCCTGCGCGTCGACCCTGATATTGGGCTTTATGCCGTACACCTTTTTGGCCGCGGAAGTTATGCCGCGTTCAAACGCCTTTACAAGCTCGCCCTTGTCTATATTTTTCAGCCTTTCAATCTGTTGGAACATCTCTGTAATTTCATTTGACATTTTAATCAACCTCTCTTGTGCTTCAGGTCGTCTTCGGCTGAGTCAAGATTTGCCTTTTTGATGTCGCTGAAGCTTATTTCTGTGTTTTTGCCTTCCTGTTCTATGATAACTTTGTCATCCGTGACTTCCATGATATGTCCGGAAAAAACCGCCTGGTTGTCTACCAGCTGATGCAGGACTATTTTCACTCTTTCTCCTTTGAACCGCAGGAAGTCTTCTCTCTTTTTAAGCGGCCTGTCTGTCCCGGGCGAAGACACTTCCAGGAAATACCTCCCGGGGATAACGTCATTTACGTCCAGATCCAGGGCGATCTGCTCGCTTAAATTTGCGCAATCGTCAATACTTACGCTTCCTTTCTGCTTATCAATGACCACTTTTACGTAATAATTGCCTGCCTTGTTAACCTCGATTTCGGCAATTTCCATGAAATTGTCTTTTACTATAGGTTCTGCCACTTCTTTAATCTTTTCCTTTAAAATATCAAATGCTGTCATATTGCACCCGTTTAAAAATCAAAAAGTGGGGTTTAATCTTGCCCCACTTCGCGTGTAAAAGGCTCATGTCTCTAAAACTTCATCTTCAGTCAAAATAATACTATCACAAACAAGCCTGTTTTTCAAGCTTGTTTTTCAATAGGGTTTTATCCTGTAGAACGCCTTTGCAAAATCAGATATTCTATATTCATGATTTTACAGGCAAAAATATGGAATTTTCCAAAAATATTGGAAAATCCTGTAACTAATTGACCCAATAAAAATTTTTCCCTGCTTTAAGCAGTGACCTTATAAACAACATCACCTTTTCTTACGTGGTCTTTTACCTTTATGCCGACTGAGTCTCCTTTTTTGGCGTTCTGCATTGGTTTGTGGTCAATCTGCATTGAGTCAACTGTCTGGGTGATATCAGTGGTATGGCCTTTTATGTGTATTGTATCACCGACTGCAAAATCGCCTTCTACCTTGAAAGCAGCCACGCCCACTTTTGCAAAAAAATCATCTACCTCGCCGATTTTAACTTCCATTTTCTCACCTCCCTTGATTTCGTTTACTTTGCCAATCCGTCAACAGGAGCAGGCAAAGTATTACGAAATCATGCACCCGTTCCAGTTCGAGGTCATTAGGCCGAGAACAAGTGGTGCTATCTTAGTACCCGCTCCAGTCCGAGGCTTTAGCCAGGGACAAGCGGTGCTTGATATCATATAATTTTATCTGTAGAAACGTTTTGCAAAACGTCTTCTCTACGTTTAATTATAATTCATTTTGTTCTTGTAGGGGTAATTCACGAATTACCCCGTCTTTGTCTTTTCTTTCGTTTTGGGCGATTCATGAATCGCCCCTACTTTTTCTTATATTCGAATTATACCATTAATATGTAATTCTATTGTTACTTGTTAATCTTTAAATCAATTTCTTTAATCATATCGTAAGCCGTGGTATCTCCGAGGTCTCCCGCGGTTTTATAATCTTCCAGCGCTTCTTTATATTGCTTCAACGCTTCTTCAGCAAACCCGCGGCCATGAAAAGCATGCGCGAATTTCGGGTTAAGTGATATAGTTTTAGTGTAATCATTAATAGCGCCAATATAGTCGCTCAGGTCTGTTTTCGCATTTCCGCGGTTGTAAAAAGCCTTTGCGTATCCGGCATTCAACGCTATGGCTTTATTGAAATCCCTGATGGCACCTCCATAATCGCCGAGGTTGCTTTTAGCGAGCCCGCGGTTATTATAAGCAGCGTCATACTGCGGGTCAAGTTCAATGGCTTTGGTACAATCCTCGATGGCACCCTTAAAGTCTCCGAGATTGTATTTGGATATCTGCCTGTTAATATAAGCCACGGTATATTTAGGGTCGAGTTCTATTGCCTTGCTGAAATCCTTTATTGCACCCGCGTAATCATTGAGGTTGTTTTTTGTAACTCCCCGGTTAACGTAAGCATGTTCGTCTTTGGGGTCAAGTTCAATGGCTTTGTTATAGTCTTCGAGCGCTTCTTTAAATTTTCCCATGTTATTTTTAGCATTTCCCAGTTTATCGTAAGTCAACGCGTAATTCGAGCCAAGTTCTATGGCCCTGTTAAAATCTTTAATTGCTCCTTTATAGTCGCCTTTATTATATTTCGTATTACCGCTTTCAAAATAGTAATTCGCGTCCTTGTGCTGCGAATAAACATTTGCAAAAAAAGCGAGACATATAATTACAAAAAGTTCTTTTTTCATAAACATTGCATGCTTCTATTCCAGCTGGATAAAAACAATCGTATTGCCGTAAAGGTCTGTCGCGTCTGCCTCTGTGCCGTATCCCATTTTTTTCGGTGGCATTTCAAATTTTACGCCTTTTGCGCTTAATTCTTTGTAAGTCTTTTCGCAGTTCTCCACCTCAAATACCATTGTCGGATCATTGCCTATAAGTTTTTCTATGCTTTTCCTGTTCTCTCCCTCAAACCAGTCTGGCGACTGTAGCGTAATATCCACATTGTCGCCCGGCGCCGAAATTGTTATCCACCTTCGGTTTTCACCCATTGTTATGTCGGTTTTTTTTACAAACCCAAGCTTTTCTGTATAAAATTTTACCGCTTCATCCTGGTTTTTTACCCGCAAAGTAATTGTCTTCAGCCGCATCCTACACCTCATATTCCTTGTTTTGAAATTTTTCCTGCAAAAAGTATACTACGCAAAAACCGGCTTTCAATGAAATTTAGTGGTCGTAATAATCGCCCAAATCCTTGAATTTTGAGCCGTCCCATTTATAAATAGATATTATTTCCCCCCACGACCCGGAATATTTTGTTGACATGTCATTTGAATTTATACTGAATTTCCTGCCTATGATTTCCCTTGCTTCCTCAGGTATTCTTGCGACAGATTTGGCGATAATTTCGACAATCCCGTCATTATTCAGGTCCTTAAAACAGACATATCCCTCCTGCCATGCGAATAATTTCAACTCGTTTTTTAAATATAAATCCGCCTTTAATGTTTTGACCGCTGTCTTTGATTCATAAACCGCGGTTTTGGCAGGGTCTTTTTTTACTGTGTAAAGGCTTGTGCTGTAACCCTCGTCATTCTGGATGCCAATTTTCAGGAAAACAGGCGAATTTTTGCCCAGGGTAATGAACTGGGCAGCTTCGGCCATGAATAAGAGCTCATATTGTGTTCCGATTTTAATATAAACATTTGCGCCGTTTGTGCTGTCTTCATTTTCTTCGTCAGAGCCGTAATCAGCAATTAAAAATGTCTGCCCTGCTGTTTCAGCCTGGGACAGGTCTGTTAAGTCTGTGCCGTCGTCCAGGCTGTCAGGTATATTGTATTTTGACGCGTCGTCCACGTCAAGGCTTGTCACAGGAAACACCTTTTCATCCGTATCCTCCGGGTCTGTATGAAGCAGGGGTTTGATATAACCAATCACCTCCCCGGGAATCGCGTCATTGTGCTTTTGAATCCAGAGCTGCATGAATATCGCGACTTTTTCGTCCTGGCTCGGGCTGAATTCAATTGCTTTGTTAAAATCATTTATGGCTCCGTTATGGTCGCCGATGTTTTCCTTTGCGTGCGCCCTGTTGTAATAAGGGTTAGGGTCTTTCGGTGAGAGTTCAATTGCTTTGTCAAAATCCTTTATGGCGCCTTTATAGTCACCGAGTTTGCATTTTACCAGCCCCCGGTTGAGAAAAGCCTCAATGTATTTCGGGTAAAATTCTATTGCTTTGTCGTAATCTTTTACTGCGCCGTCATAGTCGTGGAGAGAATCTTTCACGCCTGCCCGCTTATAATAAATCTCGTAATCTCTCGGGTTAAACCCTGTTTTTTTGTCAAAATCCCTGATGGCGGCCGCATAATCACCGAGTATTGCTTCTGCCTCCCCGCGCTTGTCATAAGCCGAAATAAATCCCGGTTCCAGCTTAATGGCTTTGCTGTAGTCTTTTACAGCGTCCGGGACTTTTCCGAGGTTGAATTTTGCCTTTCCCCGGTTGTAGTAAGTCATGGCGTCTTTCGGGTTCAGCTTGAGAGCCTTGTTATAATCAATAAGCGCGCCCGCGTAGTCGCCCGTGTTGAATTTCGTGTTCCCGCTTTCCGAATAATATTTTGCGTCTTTATCCAGGGGATAAATGTTCGTAAAAACCATGACGCAAATAAGAATTAAAAATATTTTTTTCATTCGGGCTGTGCTCCTGTAAAAGTTATGTAAAAAAGTATACTACTGCAGGCAAAGGTTTTCAACGGGATTTATTCAAAACTTATTTGAAATACTGTACTTTTATAATTGAAATCCAGCCGATTTTTGTTAAAATTACTTCAGGATACAGGAGGAAAACTTGGTTAAGATTAATAAATTAGTCAGGATTGCGGATAAACCAAATAATCGCGGCAATATCAGGATATTCTGGACTTTTCATTATTCTGCTTTTAACTGCTTTGTTATCATCTCTTATTTTTGCCGACAATAAGTTAAAATACCTCATCAACAATTCAAAAACAGCTGTTGTGGAAATATTTAATTACGGGCCGGACGGCAAAAAATACGGTCAGGGCACGGGATTTTTTATTAATTCAAAGGGGTATATCGCAACAAACCTTCATGTTGTTCTCGACGCGGCGGATATAAGCGTAAAAACTTCTGCAGGCGAGGAATACAGGATTGACAAAGTAATAAACACAAGTGCCGAATCAGACATTGTTATTTTCTCTGTAAAAGGCGTTGAAAGCAGGAAATACTATCTCCCTGTAATATACGGCAAAGCCGAAGTCGGGGATGAGGTGATAGTAATAGGAAACCCCATGGGCCTGGAACAAACAGTTTCAAACGGCATTGTTTCGGCTGTAAGGGACTTTCCCGAATACGGCCAGGTTTACCAGATTACGGCGCCTGTGTCCCCCGGGTTGAGCGGAAGCCCTGTAATTAATTCTTCTGGGGATGTGGTAGGCATTGCTACCATGGTATATAAAGAGGGCCAGAACCTGAACTTTATCGTGCCCGGTTACAAGCTTTTGGGGCTTTTAAAAAATCCGGATAAAATAATGGCGTTTAATTTCTGGAGAAAAGACGGGGTCGGTTATATGCCCAGCACCTCTGACGGCCTTCTAAGGCTGGGGTTCATTTATTATAATTCAAAAGAATACAATAAAGCCCTGGAATGCGCCTCGTTAATAATGAAAAAAGACCCGAAATTTGCCAAGGGCTGGTACCTTGCCGGGAAAAGCGCGTTTGAAGCAGGAAACCATGACTATGCAGTTAAATCCCTGCAATACGCTTCGTCGCTTGACCCTGAAATGGCCGATGTGCACAATGACCTCGGCATAATGTACGAAAAAATGGACATGATTCCGGATGCGACAGAGGAATATTTCCGCGAGATAGACAAGCATCCGGAAAACCCGGACCCATATTATAACCTCGCTACCGTATATGAGGAAAGCGGCAGCATAGATGACGCTGTTGAAATAATAAAGCAGGGCCTGATTAAGTGCGAGAATACTTCTGAACTGCACGCCAGGCTGGGTTTTCTTTATATATCGCTAAAGGACATTACGTCCGCGCTCCCGGAATTCAACACAGCAATAAGCCTTGATAAGTCAAATCCTGAAGCATACTACGGCCTTGGTATCGCTTATATGAAAAACGGCCAGAAAGACGAAGCTATAAAAATTTACTATAAATTGAAGCAACTGGACGAAAAAGAGGCTGAAAAACTCTTTGCCGTGATATATTCCTGACACGGTATAAACTAAAGGAGAAAAAATGTTAAAATATTTACGGCTTTTTACAGTTGTTTTGCTCTTGTTTACTGCCATGGGATGCGCTTCAGCGCCGAGAATAAACGACAGGTACGGAAAAAATGTCGTGCTTGTATATGGCTTTATGGATATAAAGGACTGGGATAAGCCCTATGCTCTCTGGATTGACTATATGAATTTCAAAAAAGTTGACCCTCCTTCAGAAACCCCTTATTATAAATTTTCATGGGTGCTGGGTACGGTTTTTTTCGGCTTTGTTGAGCCGGGATTCTACAGGCTTGAGAGTTTCGGTGCCAGGGGGCAGATAACAACAAAATTCTTTTTTATTAACTCCACCGACGAAGCAATAGTGCATTATAAAATCCCGATGCAGGGTAATGGCTTCAAGTTTGAAAAACCCGGGTTGAGTTATATAGGGTCTTACGAAATAACAAATCAAGTTAAAGCTTTTGAGGATGCGACATTTGAAACAAGCAGGGTGTATTATCCTTCCGAAGAGGATATAATTGTCAGGCTGCTTGAAATAACCGATAAAGGCACGTACTGGGAAAGCGTCCTTCAAAGGAGGCTCGCCCAGCTCAGGCAATGGCGGGAATATTATGAAAAAACCAGAAAAACAAACTAAACTGTTGAAACAGTTTTTCAGGCTTGCCGTAGCTGTATTTTTAATAGCATCGTGCGCAAGCCCAAGCGCAAGGCGCATAACGGGGACAAATAATACCATCCCTGATGATTGTGTTGTTTTGGTCGGAAAATTTGTAATTGTCCCCCCTCCCGAAGGCTATGCGCGGCAGGCTTCTGTTTACATGGAAAACGGCTATATACATATTGATCCGGGAGGAAGGTCCGATCTGGGCGGCCAGTTCCATATGTATCTCGATAAAATCATGAGGCCGTCAACCGAAAGAAGCGAAAAAGAGTACCGCGGCTGGTCCGGGGATATGCGCCTCATGGCATTTGAAAACGAAACTTTTTGCGTAATTTTAAAAAGGATGAAATATTTCGGCATTGCCGCTTCTTATTTTGCGGAAAGGAACGGGGAAGCGGAATTTATATATGTGCCTGCTTCATTCCCTATTGATGTCAGGGACGACGACAGGGCGATTTACATAGGCACAATCAAATATACGCGGGACGAATATTACGACTGGAAGGATTTAAAGGTTATAGACGAGTACAACCAGGCATTGCCTGCATTCAGGCAAAAATTCGGTTCGTCAATAAGGCTGAGAAAAGCCCTTACTGCCTGGCTCGGCAATTAATGATGAAAATTCCGCCGCTGGCGGCAGGAGAGGTGCAAAAAATGAAAAAAATAATTGTAATAACCATGGTTTCCCTGCTTTTGTTAGGTTCAATTCCTGTTTTTTCGATGTCGAACAACGACCCCCTTGCAAAAAAAGGATATACCAGGGACGATGTGGTTGCCCTGGCAAAAAACGAAGGCGAGGTCGCGGCAAACCCCAGGTCCTGCTTATGGGAAACTGTCGGCTGCCTTTTGCCGGTTTTAGGCCCGCTTATGAGTTGTTTTATTTTGCCGCCAATCCCGGAAGACAGGCTGGTTGGTAAATCTTCAGCTTATGTCCAGGCATACATAGACGGTTATCAGTCTCAGGCAAGGTGGGACCAGTTTATGGCATCTGCAAATGGCTGTGAAATATGGGCGGCGTTGGGTATACTGTATCTTGGCTTGAAATTTTTTGTTAAATAATTACATGTAGCATTACAAATTCTATTTCAGTCTTAAAAAACTTTATTATTAATAAAAAAGGCAGGGACAAGCTTTTGCCTGCCCCTGCCTTTTTATTGACGTAAGCTAATTCAACTGACTCCGTCAGACAGTCCTGTCAGCCGGCTTTAGTATCCGAACACTTCTATTCTGGCATTGCCATTATCTGCCACATATACGTCCCCGCTGCTGTTTACTGCCATCCCAACGGGCTCGTTAAACTGGCCATTGCCGGTTCCGTAGGTTCCCCATTGCGTTATATACACGCCCGCCGGCGTGAACTTTTGTATATTGTTGTTGCTAGCATCCGCGACAAGCACGTTCCCGTTTTTATCTACGCGCACTGCGTAAGGCGTGCCACTTCCGCCGCTGACTGACCATTGTGTAATATACACCCCTGTTGAAGTAAATTCTTCCACCCTGCTGTTGCCGCTGTCCCCCACATATACGTTTCCGCTGCTGTCAAGCGATATATACCCAGGATAGCTAAACTGGCCGTTGCCTGTTCCGTAGGTGCCCCATTGCGTTATATACGCATATAAAGAACTGAACTTTTGTATCCTGTTATTATTAGCATCCACTACATATATGTTCCCGCTACTGTCAATTGCTACTCCCCACGGCCCGTCGAACTGGCCGTTGCCTGTTCCGTAGGTGCCCCATTGCGATATATATGCCCCTGTTGAGCTGAATTTTTGCACCCTGCTGTTGCTCCAATCCGAAACATATACGTTCGCATTGCTGTCTACCGCAATGCCCCATGGTTGGTTAAACAGCCCGTTGCCACTGCCACCGGTGCCCCATTTCGTTATATAGACACCCGCCGATGTGAATTTTTGCACGTTATTATTATTAGAGTCAGGTACATATACGTTTCCGTTGCTGTCTATTGCGACATCAGACGGGCTGCTAAACTGCCCATTGCCGGTTCCGTTGCTGCCCCACTGTGCCTTATACGGCAACGGTGTAGTAATAGCGGTTTGTGTCGCTGCCACATTCGGTGTGTTTGTAGCCGCCGCCCCTCCTGATGATGTCGGGCTGCTTTTTTTGCTGCATCCGCAGATACTGATTAAAGCAATAACACAAATCACTAACACAAAAAAAAGAACTTTTTTCATTTTTCTCCTCCTTTTTAAGATTTTTAAGTGGAACCCCGCCGACTGAAGTCGGCGGCTCCTCTAAAACTCACCGGAGGTTATAAAGAGTTCCCTCCGGAAAGGTATCATTCATCCCACCAACTGAAGTTGGGGGATTTCTTTCTGGATTAATACTTTTCATAAGTTTACCCATCAAAAATTATTTTGTCAAGTTGTTTCCCCGCTTGTGTTTCCCCGCTTGCTGAAACCTTCTTGACTTGCCTGCGACTGCATGATATTCTTTACTGGTTTTTAACAAGAAAATCAGGAGGATTTTATGAACACGGAATTCTGGGTTCTTATGGCAACGGCCCTGAGCGTCGGCGCGATTCATACAATACTCGGGCCGGACCATTACGTACCCCTGATAGCCCTTGCAAGGGCGCACAAATGGAGCAGGCCAATGGCTATTTTTATAACTACGGTCGGCGGCATAGCCCATGTGCTTTCTTCGATAATAATCGCGGTTGTCGGCGTTTTTCTGGGAAGGACCATTTTTGATATAAAAACAATCGAGTCTTACAGGAATGATATTGCGGTATGGCTGCTTTTGATTTTCGGATTCACTTACCTGGTCTATGGTATATATGTGGCAATAAGGAACAAACCCCACGAGCACGCGCACATTCACGAAGGCGGCGAATCGCACACCCACTTGCATTCTCATCAGGACAGCCACAGTCATGTCCATAAACTCAAAAGCAATTTGTGGATACTTTTCCTGCTTTTCGCGCTTGGCCCGTGCGAGCCGCTTATCCCTATAGTAATGTATCCTGCTGCAAGGGGAAATGTACTGGAGGCACTAGCGGTTTCCCTCGTTTTCAGCACAGTAACAGTAATTATAATGCTTGGGGTTGTTTCTTCCGCCTTATTCGGGCTGTCAAAGCTTCCGACAACAAAGTTTGAAAGGTATTCACATTTGATAGCAGGCTGCGTGATTTTCCTGACCGGAATAGGAATTAAATTTCTGGGATTGTGACAGTCTTCTTCTGCATCAAACAAAAAAGCCCGGAGTAAAATCCTCCGGACTTTTTATTTTCTATATTTTCAACTCTCCACTTTCACCTGTTCAACTATCTCGCGAAGCGTTATTGTGATGACCATACATCGTTGCCGGTAGAACCGGATATAATCCACATTTTACCGCTATAAGATAAAGCTATGCCGCTGTCTCTTGCGGTATATGCTCCAGCTGCTGTTACCTGCGTCCATGTAGCTCCATCAGTGCTGCTCCATACGTCATTAAAATCACTGACGGTTCCGATTCCTGTCATTATCCACATTTTATTATTGACTACAACGCTGCAATGCCAGTCCCTGGCTGTGAAAGGTGCAGTAGCCGGTGCCTGTATCCAGTTTGCTCCGTCAGTGCTGCTCCATACATCATTTAATAAATTACTGCTGTTGCCTACTCCGCCCATGACCCACATTTTATTATTATATACCACTCCGGTAAGTCCCCATCTTGCAGGAAAACTCGCAGATACTGTCGCTGTTATCCAGTTCGCGCCGTCGCTGCTGCTGTATGCGTCGCTTAATCCTGCTCCATAACCCGGGCCTCCGGCTATTTCCCACATCTTATTGTTATATACCAAGCTGGCAGCTCCGTCTCTCGGGCTGAAGCATGCCGTGCCGGTTACAAGCGTCCATGCCGCGCCGTCAGTGCTGCTCCATACGTCATTTAAATAATATACGTCGAACCCGCCTATTATGTACATTTTATTGCCCAGTACAACGCTTGTAAGGTCATGCCTCGCGCTGAATGCCGCCCCTGTAGTCGCTGCTGTCCATGTAACTCCATTAGTGCTGCTCCACACATCATTGTAATTTGAACTGCCTTTGCCGGCGATTACCCACATTTGATTGTTAAATACAACTCCTGTAAGGCCCCATCTTCCTGCAAAAGCCGCGTTTGTAGTCGCTGCTGTCCAGGAAATGCCCAGATATGCGTCGAATGCAGGCGTTGCCGTTGGCGCTGGCCCGGACGGGCCTGTGGAAGTATTCTTTTTTGAACAGCTGAAAGCAAAAACAAACAACGCAAACAGTAAAACTAAAAAAATCAGACTCTTTCTTTTCATTTTTTGACCTCCTGATTGAATTTCTGTAAATATTATTTTAAAACTGAATTCAGCAATGTCAATTCAAATATATTATATTATGCCTTTATTTCCCTGTAAACCCTTTCAAACGCATCAAATGCCGTTTGGGTAAAAAGCGCCATATATACCCGCTGGATAACCCTGTCGCCTTCCATGTCAAAATCAACTATTTCATCAATCATTATTTTTGCGCATTTTTCAAGCGGGAAAGCGCCCACGCCCGTGCCGAGCGCGGGAAAAGCTATTGAAGCAATCCCAAGCTTATTGGCGAGCTCCAGCGAGCTTCTTGTTGATTTTTTTACATAATCAGCGTTTGTATTCAGGTCCCTGCCCATGACCGCAGCATGTATTATATAACGGCAGGGCAATTTGCCTGCTTTTGTCTCGATTGCAGAGCCTATTGGTATAGGCCCTTTTTTCACTGCTTCCTGCTCTATTTCCACCCCGCCTTTTCTTTTTATTGCCCCTGCCACGCCTGCTCCCATCCACAATTCATTGTTGGCAGCGTTGACAAGCGCATCTGCCCTGATGTCAACAATATCCCCGTGCACAAGCTCTAACACTATGTTCCTTATTTTTTTGGCGTACATATTAGTTTAATCCATCGCTTTCAAAAATTCTTCAACCGTTAAGCCTGATCTTGAGATTAAACTGCGAAGTGTTCCCCGTGCGACTTCCGGGTGATTTGGGATTGAAAGAGTAGCTATATTACCTTCTTTTGTCATAATTATATGGCTTCCGCGCCGGCGTGCCACTTGCCAACCCAGCTTTTGGAAAGCCTTAATTACTTCTTTCGGTCTTAATACAGGAACCGGAAGCATTAGATATGGACATTAACTTGGTGGGTTGTAACAGTCAACGGCATGCCTTTTTCCGCACGTACCGCAAGGCATTCTTTTATTGCATTCTGTATGTTTTTTTCCGCTTCTTTTGCTGTTTTACCCTGGCTGACACAACCGGGAATCGAAGGGCATTCGGCTATAAATACTCCGTCTTCATCTTGAATTATTGTAACTGTAAATTTCATATTATCGCCTCCTGATTCATTTTTCCTGCATAATTATACGCCATAATCTTACTCCGTCAATATAAAATCAGGAACAGAGTAATATTGATGCTCCCCTGATTTCAGCACAACGTTTTTCGGCGTCATTTGTTTTTTTTGCACGCTTTCCTGTACTCAGCCAGCTCTATTGCCGCGTCTTTCCCGGTCAAACCCTTTGCCTTTGACTTTATCTGCATTGATTCCGCTGCTGCTTTAAAACCAATCATCTGCTTGTCTTTTTTCTGGTTCGAAACAAGGCCGCGGATAGTACCAAATTTCATAGCGCACCTCATTAAAAGCCTTTAATTTCATTCCTATATAAGTATAGCAATCATTTACCAATTAGTCAGCATAAAATATCCTGCCTATTTTTTCTTTTTTACTTTTCCTTTTACCGGTGGTTGCAATAAAGACTGTGCAGTGCTGATTATTTCTTTATTATCTTCCGTGGAAGCGGCTTTCCCGGTTTTTATGAGCCTGATAATCCCCTGCCGGTCGAGCAGGTAAACATATATCAGCGAATCATCGGTAATGTTGAATATTTTTTTGTAGCCTTCCTTATCCTTAAAATACACCAGCACATGGTTTTTCATTTCATCCGCAGTTCCGCCTCTCATCCCGTTATAAATAATCCCGTTTATTATGCCGGCATCTCCGACCATGGCTATCGCGTAATATGCGGTTTTGCTGTTGCCCGAAAACGTCTTTATAAACGGCGCCAGCCAGGTCTCCATAAGCCCGTCACCGGGTTTTTGGTATGTCATCAATAACATCGCAACAGTGTTTGTTACATCAGCGGGAAGATTTACGATTTTATCTGTAAGTGATTGTGCTGAAATATCGGGAAAAACAGTATTGACGTAAGCTGCCATAATAGTTGTTCCGTCTGCAAAAGCAATACTTATTAAAACAGCAATAAAACTTATTGTAAAAAGAATTTTTTTCATATGGGCAAATTATATGCCCTTCAAAATACTTTGTCAAGTTGCAAGCTGTCCGGAATCAGGCATTGAGCTTTACAAAATCCTCCGTTACTGTTGTGGAGCCCCCGCCTTCACAGGCGGGACACCTTTAAAAAAATTCTCTAATATGTTCCCTCCCCGAAGCGCTATTATATACCGCTTCAACAAAGGCGTGGATTTTCGCGGAGTGGGATTAAATTACCAAATTTTTTAAAGCCTTACTTTAATATAATAATCGCATCATACTTGGATCGTGCCTTGACTCCGCCTTTATCTGCTATTACCACATAATAATAAGTGCCGGAACTTAAGTTGCTCAGGTTGCTGCTGTCATATTGCAGGACAACAAGCCCGTCTGATACCTGCTGTATATATGATCCCTCGAATACCTGTTCTTTTATCAGCCTGTAGGATGTCGTATATATCTTCAGCGTTATGCTGTCTATATTTACCGATGTTACATTAACCGCAATATTTAAAGGTATCCCTGTCCCGGGGTTATACGGGTTAGGATACGGCTTTACACGCCATATTTTCAGCGTTCCTGTCGCTGCCTGTGTAGGTGTTACTGTACTCGTTTCAATAATATTTGTTGCAGTTAGCGTGGCACTTGCCGTTTCCGTTGCAGTATTAGTCTTTGAACTTTGAACATTGAACGTTGAACTTGCCGTGGGCGTATTTGTCAGCGTCATAGTAACAGTATCAGTCCTTGTCGCCGTAAGCGTATCCGTTGCCGTTATTTTAATTGTGCATGTCTCGGTTGCAGTTAGCGTGGCACCCGGCACGGTGCACGTAGCACTTGCTGTAGCCGTTAACGTAGCACTTACCACGCTCCACGTAGCACTCGCCGTAGGCGTATAAATCCACGTTGTTGAAGAAGTCGGGG
Source organism: uncultured bacterium (assembly GCA_963845185.1). Taxonomy (GTDB): domain Bacteria; phylum Oederibacteriota; class PGYV01; order PGYV01; family CAWJRG01; genus CAWJRG01. The sequence continues at coordinate 407,527 of CAWJRG010000005.1, forward strand.
TTGCACTGGGTGTTCCTGTTGCTGAATAAGAGGAAGTCGGTGTATTAGACGGGCTTGGAGAACTGGTTCTTGTCGCCGTAAGCGTATCCGTTGCCGTTATTTTAATTGTGCATGTCTCGGTTGCAGTTAGCGTGGCACCCGGCACGGTGCACGTAGCACTCGCTGTAGCCGTTAACGTAGCACTTACCACGCTCCACGTAGCACTCGCCGTAGGCGTACATGTTGGTGTCCCTGTAAATGCAATCGTCAATGTCGGCGTGTTTGTTTCTGTCGCGCTAAGCGTAGCTGTATTTGTCCTTGTATTGACCGGCGTATCCGTCAACGTTAAAGTAACTGTATATGTCGCTGTGTTTGTTCTTGTCCCAGTAGGTGTCAGCGTGGCTGTGTTTGTTATTGTTATTGTCGGCAATACGGTAAATGTTGAAGTCAGCGTGCGCGTGAATGTTGGCGAGCCTGTCAGCGTGAGTGTTGTTGTAAACGTACAGGTAGGCGTATGCGTGAATGTCGGCGAATCTGTAATCGTAGTAGTTGCCGTAAACGTACAGGTAGGCGTATGCGTGAATGTCGGCGAATCTGTAATCGTAGTAGTTGCCGTAAACGTACCGGTAACAGTATGCGTGAATGTCGGCGAGCTCGTCCGTGTGGCAGTTACTGTTGCTGACGGTGAAACCGCGGCTGCTGCCGTCATTGTGGCTGAAACCTGCGGCGAAGGTGTGGGGCTGGACTGGCTATATCCCTGGCACTCCAGGCGGATATAGTCGTATTCAAAGCCGTTACCGTTTCCGGCCGTTCCGGTCGGCCGCAGGCCGATGTCAATCTCGTTCCAGCCTGCTTTCAGGTCCGTGGCCGGAAAATCCAAATAGGCATCGCCCCAGGCCCCGTTCGAGCCAAGGCGCACCATGGTATCGAAGCTGTAGTTTGGCACATAAAAGCCGGTGGTCGCGTTTGCTATCGTGGCATAGGTGCCGTCTGTGGATCCGGTAACCGGGGCTGTCTGGACTGTTCCGTTAATGGTGATGATGCAGGCCGCGCTGTAAGCGGCGGCGAATGCCATGTACAGGCGTGCCTGGTTTCCTGCTGCCGGCGCTTTGGCCATGTTGAAATAGATTTTTGATGCAGTGCCCACATAAGTGCCGCCGGTATTGAGTATGGTCGGCTGGCAATAATTCCAGTCATTTGCGTAGTTGCCCACACCTACTGTGTAGCTTACCCCGTTGGGAAATTGGTTCGCGTAGTCCAGGAACGCGCTCCAGTCCGTGGGAATATCGTACGGAGCCCCGCCTGCATATGGCGGCAGCACGCCGCTCCAGGGCGTTACGTCGTGCTCGCCGTTGTTAAATTCCTCGCTGCTCCGGTCCGGGACTCCGATCTCCCACACTGTTGGCCCGAGACGAAGCGGTGTCCAGGTTACGGTGCCGAGGTTCAGAGTCTGTCCGGCAGCCACTGTAATATTGGCCTGTTCAAAGGTACCTGCCGCTCCCGGGCCGAATGCCCACAGGTTATAAGTGCCCGGCAAAACATTTGGTATTGTAAAACTTCCGCCGGTTGTTGTCTTGACCCAGAACTGGTATGTAAGGTATTGCTGCTGGAAGTCAACTCCTACGTCGTCCGGCGCCAGCCCTATCCACATGCCGACAGGCGATGCGGTTGGATTATAAGTATCATTAATGGCGAATGTGCCGCTCACCGTACCGCGGCCGGATGCCTGCGGGTATGCGGTAACCGTGGTCCCTGAGCCGGTCGATTCCGGCTGAGGGTTGAACCAGGCGTATGGCCACGCCGACTGCTCTGCCGCAGCCTGTGCCTGGGCATCAGCAAACAAAACCTGCGCGTATGTGCTTACGTCCGTGGCTGTGCCTGTGTACTGGTTGGCGTATATAAAAGCCGGGCCAAAGGTCTTGGAGGTGAATGTTCCGGCTGGCTGATCCTGGGTCAGGCCGAAGCCGTAGTGCCCGCCGCCGAACATGTCGAGCAGGGTATTGCCCAGGTGCGCGGTGAGTTCCCTGTGCATGGGCCCGCCGTCCAAATATTCATGGCTGGGGAAGGTCTGCCAGACTCCGTATTTCGAGGTCGTGGAAGCCCAGCCGTATACGTTCGTCTGTCCGAGCGGCTCGCTGTATGAGTACTTGCATCCTGTGGTGCCGGAATAAATGCCGCTCGTGAAATCAAACACTTCCACGGGCGCTCCGGTTACGGTTACGTAGGTATCGCTTGTTGAGGCCATCTGGCGGAACCGGTATGGGTCCACGCAAATCCAGTCGAACATTGACCCTACGTACATGTTCGTGCGCAGTTCCGCGCCGGGGTAGTCTGCGTAGGTTGTCTCGTGTGTGAGGACAAGGGTGTCGTATATGCCCTGCTGTCCCCGGAGCATGTCGTAATACAGCGTGCAATCTATTGGGCTGCCGAGAGTCTGGAGCTCCACTTCTGCCTGATTGCCGCCGTTGTTTGCGGGATTCACAGTCAGTGTGTACACTGGGTTGGTCAGGGTGGGCCCGCCCGAGCCGTCTATATAAAAGTAACCGCCGCCGTTGCCGCCGGCCAAAAGATTTGTGCCGTTATAGGTGAAGTTCGTGATGTTGCCGTTGGTGATGTTGATGGTTATCGAAACGATGCCGTTCGCAAGAACCACATTGTTGCCGTTCTGGGTCGCTGTCACATTCGCGCCTGTGCCTGTGCCGCCGCCTGCCACATTGGCATAGGAAGCCGTTGCCGGCAATAAAGAAATAATCAGGAATATGAACGTTACAATATTTAATTTGGTTTTTTTTAAAGATATACCCTTATGCATAAATTCACCTGGATGCAGTTGAAAAAAAATTGTTAATAGTTAATTTAAGTTTATTAACCACTTTTGCAACTATACAAATCAATTATGCATAAGTCAAGTATCAAACTCTTTTGCGGTTTTTTTTGTGTAATATTAAGTGGACCCCGCGACTCCCGCAGGGGGGTTCCACCCACAGCAGCTCACAACAATATCTTTTCCGGATTTAGAAAAAACTCCACGGCATCAAGGTGTTTTATATCCGTTGAATCTTCTGTTTTCTTGAAAGATATAATAACTTTTTTTACGTTCCTGTATCGCCTGGAAAAAACGTCAAACGCGGCCATAGCTTTACCGGTATACCCCGACTTTACTTCAATTGCCGTAAGCCTGTCTCCTGTTTTTAATATATAATCGACTTCAAAATTCCTTTCGCGCCAGTAAAAAATTTCTCCGCCTTTTTCCTGGGCCAGCCAGTATAACCTGGCTCCGACTGCGTTTTCAAACAGCCTTCCCCAGTAAATTTTATCATTAAAAGCCTGTTTGAATGTTTTTCCGGAGTTTGCGGTTACAATTGAATTGTCCAGGAAAAGTATTTTCGGCGAGGAACTTTTCTGCTTTATTTTACTGCCGCTGTACTTCTCGAGCGGCACCAAAAAAAACGCGTTAGCCAGCAGCCTGAGGTAAAAAGCTATAGTTGAAGCGTTTCCGGCTTCCTGCAGCTGTCCCAGCATGTTTTGATAACTTAATATTTGTGCCGGATAATGCAGGCAAAGATCGAATGCCTGTCTTAACAGGGCCGGCTTGGTTATGGGATTCATTAAAAAAACATCTTTTGCTATCACCGTTTCAATCAAAGACGCTCTTATATATTCCATCCATCTTTCATGATTTTTGCGTAAAGGCAGGGCCGCCGGATAGCTGCCGGAATAAATGTACTCGTTCAGGTTAAGATTGATGAATTCTTTGCATTCTCCATATGACCACTGGCCGTGCTTGTGCAGTTCAAACCGGCCTGCAAGGCTTTCGGTTAATCCCCTTTGCATTAAAAGCGACGAAGAACCCAGGATAATTACACGCAGGCGGGTGTTTGAAAATTTATCTTCATCAAAAAATTTTTTTACTACGGTACTCCATTTGGAAACTTTCGGTATTTCATCTATTATGAGCAGTGTTTTTTTTCGTTCTTTTCTTTCCGCTTCCCGCGCTTTAACCCATATTTTCGCGACCCAGCCGGCATCTATGACACCCGAAGAATCCGCGGTTTCATAAAATTTAGGCCCTTTCCATGTTTTGTAAAATTGTTTTACAAGCGTGGTTTTCCCCACCTGCCTCGGGCCGACAACAGCCTGGATAAAATTCATACGGCTGTCCATGTGGCTTTTGAGTTTTGTGTAAAGTTTTCTTCTCAGGTATAGTTTCATGATTTTTAAAGCATATCATTTTGTTTGCAACTTGTCAACAATTTGTTCAGTCGACTGAACAAATTGTAAGTGGCATTTCTTGGAATTGTCCCATTTGGCAACAGCGGCATGGCGGGTATTCCCCGCGCCCTGCACAAAGTAAATCCGGAAAGCCCTGGGCCGATACAGGTACTGACTATCGCAAATAATCATATGCCAACCCGGCTTCAGTTTCAAGGCTGGAGCTACTTCAAAAACCTCTTCTTCCCCATCTTCCAGATTTGTTTTATTCCTTTCACTGCCAGCTTTGCCCCCTCTTTCACTACTTTCCCGGTCAGGGTATCCGGCTCCCGGCTTATTATACCACTGAACTGAGTTTTTAGAGTTTCTAGTCCCTGATTTCTTGTTTTCAGTTGGGATTCGTTCTGAATATTATCTTTCACTTTCCCCATAACACTTACCCCTTTCCCCATCTTTTCCTGTTCCTTCCCCTTACCACTTACCCCATCCCCCGCTTTTATCCTCTCCACCATCTCCGGCAAATCCACCAGATACGGGTTCCCGGAAGCCTGAGCCCAACCAAAGGCTGGCCCATGCCCATTGTCATTGGCATGCTTTAGTTCCCATATGACTCCCGCCGCCCCCAAAGCTGCCATAGCCGCCATGGGCTCGTCCTGTATTATAATATGAGACCCGTCCTTAGCCGGCCTTTTTATATCAAAATACCCTGTCTCAGCCATTTCCTTCCAAAACCCGTCATCCTGCCCGCCCTGCTTTGGTAGGGACAGCACTCCCGTGCTGTCCGAATTTCCCTCTCCCCCGCTTTTGCCTTTGCCGCCCTCCGATCCTCTGATCCTCTTGCCCTGAGCTTGTCGAAGGGCCGACCTTCCGCTTTCCTGCCTTTGCCATCGCCTTTCACTTCGCACATAGCACTTAGCACGTCACACGTCCTCATCTGCGCCTCCCAGCCGCCTGATTTCTTGGCTTCACCAAGAATTGCCTCCCTTGCAGACCCCTAAATCCCTGCCAATCCCTGATTTTACGGGAATCCCGTAAATTGCCTCCCGCGCCGATTTTCCCAATAATGGCAAGGCTTTTATGGCGTAACTCACATATTTTGGCGTTACCTCAACTATGGCAGCCCCCTGATTTCCGTGCATTGCACTGGATTGCCTACCTCGGGCACATCCCATCCCCCTGATTTTGCGTCCCAGACGCAAACTTGCTGCCTATACACGCCTAATTTTATTTCCCGGACATAAAACTGCTGTCGTGGGTACCACCCAGCCGCCTGATTTTACGGCATTGCCGTAAAATTGCCTCCAGCTACTTCCTGCCGTTTCAAATTGAAACATATATCCAGCCGTCGCAGCTATAACCAGCGTCTGTGTTTAATGGTGTTTTAAAGGTGGTTTTATGGCTGCTATTTATTTATCGCAAACCAGTATTCGGCCAGTTGTTTTTCGATTCTTTCATAGTCCCTAAAATATTTTTTTATAGCTCCAAAGAATTCCTTATTATGCCGTCTGTGTCTAAAATGATTTAATTCATGGCAGACGATATAGTCTATCAGCCTCTCCGGCAGCTTTGACAGGGCGTTATTTATTGTGATGTTGCCTTTGTTACTCCAGCTTCCCCATTTCGACCGCATGTTCTTGAAAAAAACTCTTGATACTTTAACGCCCATTCTTTTTTCATTCTTTATCACAAAATCCAGAACAACCCGCCTGAATTCCTTCATTGTCCTAAAAACCGGCGTCAATCCCGCGGCATTCTGCTTTATAGCCTGTATCTCGTTTATCTTCCTGTAAATCCAGTTTTTATGTTTTTGTATTATCCTCTTTTCGTCCATATACCTTTTCGGCGCTATCAGGACAAGCCTTCCTGTTTTAAGCTCTATCCTGGCATGCTTTACGTCCCTGCGTTCGACATGGTACGTGACGTCCAGGTCATTTATCCGTATTTTTTCCATAATCCTGCGCCCCTATAATATCGGAAACTATGCTGCCTGATATCCTGTCCAGCTCATCCGGGTTATATCCCTTTTTCCTGAATATTCTCCTGATGATTTGCGTGACTGCCTTCCCTATTTCAGGATTGGATATGTACTCGAGCAGGTACTCGCCTTCTTCCCTGATTTTTTCCTTCACCTGTTTCATGCATTCCACTGCGTCCTCATCGCTCAGTTTTTCCTTTTTCAGCCGCAGGAACATGACATACTCTATATTATCCAGCCCCAGCTCTTTTTGTTTGTTTTCCACAGCTTCTTTATCGTCAAATATGGCGTTCCCGGCCTTTATTATTTCCATGTAGGTTTTCACATTGCTCTGCCATTCCTGTATGAGCCGCATTACCCTGTCGGCCAGCTCCTCATAAATAGGGTTCTTTGCCTTGTCGACCAGTATATACTTTCGCAGGGCAAATATTATGTTTGCTGCTTTTTCTTCCGATGGGTCGGACTTCGCGAGCAGCTGCCTCATCCTTGCCTCGTCATACCGTATTCCCGGAAGCTCCTTTAAGCCCTTGATCTCCGTGCCCTTATAAATATTTTCCAGCGTCCTCCTGAAATACTTGCTTATATAATAATCCTTTTCCGGCTCGCCGAAGTTTTTCTTGTAGTAATAATAAAACGCGGTCAGCCACTTATATTCCTTTAAGAATTTTATCTTGACTTCAGAACTGCCGAGCAGCTCGTATAGCCGCCTTGCCTGCCTGTATTTCTCGTCAAATTCAGCCTGCCGCCTGTCTTCGGAACTAATAAATTTCAAAACAGAAGTCAGGTGCTGGACATTATAATCTTCAAAATCCGCTTTCCCTTTCAGCAGCTTTTTTAATTCTTCTATTGTACAGGCGAACTTATCCGCCATTTTATCAAAGTCATACAGTATGTTTTCCCTGTCTTTCTCCTCATACGCCTTAAAAGCCCTGTCTATGTCGTCGAGCACGCCTACATAATCTATTACCAGCCCCGCTTCTTTTTCCTCATAGCGCCTGTTGGTGCGCGCTATCGCCTGTAAAAGCCTGTAATTTTTCAGGGCTTTGTGCAGGTATACGGTCTGCAAAACAGGCGCATCAAAGCCCGTTATGAGCATTTCCGTGACTATTAAAATCTTCGGGCTTTTATCCGCGTTATCCTTGAACCTGGGTGTTATTTTCTTTTTGATTTCAGAAATGTCTTTTTCATTGTATTTTTCCGTTATCCTGTTATATTGCGCGGCTATTTTCGGGTCTGATTCTTTTTGCCCCATTGACATTACTATTTCGGTTTCGTCTTCATCAAAATATTTGTCGAGTTCTTCCTTATACAGGCAGCAGGCATGCCGGGACGCGGCTATCACGACAGCCTTAAATTTCCCGTCAAGGTTTGCTTTAAAATGCCCTGCAATATCCTTTGCCGCCAGCTTGATTATTTCAGGATTTTCAAGGACCACGTTTATCTTATTAAGGCGCTCCCTGACTCCTTTTTCCACATCTTCTTTCATGGTCTCGTTTATTTCGTCCATGTCTTCCTGGTCGTAAAAGAACTTGATAAGCTCCCTGTCCACATGTACTTCATCGGTCAGCCTCGGCTGGTAAACTATTTCAAGCGTATACCCGTCCCTGACAGAATCCTCCATAAAATACCGGTCAAGGTACAGCTTGTCGCCGTATTCAAATTCTTTATAGGTGTTCCTTTCCCTGTTTGCTATTGGCGTGCCGGTAAAGGCAAAGAGATTTCCGCTTTTAAATATGCTTTTCATCTGCGCGGACAGGATGCCGTAATGCGACCTGTGCCCCTCATCTATCAGGCATATTACGTTTTTCCTGCCTGCTATGGTCGACGCGCTGCTGCCCGAGGCTTTTATTTCCTCTTCTATTGCCTTCATCCCGCTTTCAAAATCCCGCAGCTGTCCCGGATTAAACTTATGGATGAGCGTGACAAACACGCCTCTCTTGCCCCTGTATCCGTCATGTTTCAGGATTTTCCTCAAATCCTCGATGGATGAAATCGGCTCAATGTCTGAGAACAAATCAAGATACCCGAACTCGTCGAACAACTGGGTCTCAAGCTCTTCCCTGTCGACAATAAAGAAAATAGACGGGTTAGCGGCTTCCCTCATCTGGAATAACTTATTCGCGGCAAATATCATGGTAAGCGTCTTTCCCGAACCCTGCCAGTGCCATATCAGGCCCCGGTCTTTTTCCTTTTTTCCGCTTATCCTGCCTGTCACCCTTTTTACAATCTTATCAGTTGCCCTGTACTGCATATACCGGCATATTACTTTGGTTTTCCTGCCCCGCTCTTCCCTGAAAAACAAATAGTATTTTATGATGTCAAGCAGCCGGGCAGGTTCAAGCATCTCAATTATGTCAAATAAATCTTTTGTATTCGTAGAGACAGGTTTCAAACCTGTCTCAGTTTTATCCTGTGTTTCTTCAATAGATTTCCACTGATACATCTGCGGTAGTTCCCCGTTCCACGGAACTATGGGGAAATATTTTGACACAACATCCGCGCCAATTCCTACCTGGATATATTTAAATAATTCAGGTATTTTCTTTTCATATGCTTTTATGTCTGTTACTGCATCCAGCCAGCTCTTCCTCGCGCTTTCCGGGCTCTTTAACTCTATATTTACAAGAGGTATGCCGTTGATATACAGCATTATGTCGCTCCGGATTTCCTTGTCTCCCGCCCTGTAAACCGGTTGGTTCGTAACAATAAATTCATTGTTATCAGGATTATTAAAATCAATGAAATTAAGGTCTTTTAATATCCGCTCTTTCTTATCCTCCACCCTTTGCCCGAATTTGATGTATTGCAGGGCGTGTTTCATGCCCTGCTCGGTCGTAGGGAGCATCTTAAACTCATGAATCTTTCGCGTAATTTCCTCAGGGCTGATGCTGGTGGACTTGTTGATTCTTTCTATTGCGTTTTTCAGGCTGTTTTCCAGCAATACATCCCCAAGTGAGTTCCTCTCCAGCCCCGCCCCGGGTATGTACTTCCACCCGGCTGCTTTTAGCCGCTCTATAAACTGTTGTTCAAGGCTTTGTTCGGTCATTTATTTACCTTTCTTTATGTTTTTCCATTTCTTCAACCATCATCGCGTCATCGTTTTCCAATTGTTCTTTTATGGGATTATTCTTTATGTATTCCGAAACAAAATAAAATTCAAATTCATCCCGGATTATCCTGTCGTAAAATCTCGGTTGCCAGATTTTATTATTTAATCCTGTTATGCGGCTAATTTCTTTTGTCGTGTAACTCTTAAACCCGCCTATAATTGACGACAGTGTCTTTTCGTTTTTTATGCTGTACCTGTAGAGACAGGGTTCCACCCCTGTCTTCTTGCCTTGCTGTTCTGTCTCTGTTTTCTTGCTTTGAGGCTCCCTGCCTGTCGTTGTATTTTGAGACGGGGACAGAGCCCCGTCTCTACTAGGTTCCGTGCCTGTCTTTGGTTTTTTAGACGGGGACAGAGCCCCGTCTCTACATGATTTTAATTGGATTATCCCGTGAAAATGATCCGGCATAACAACAAATTCGTACAATTGTATCCCTTTATAAAACCCGGGTAATCCTTCCCATGTCTGCTTTACAATTCTTCCGTTTTTATTCAAAATCATTCCACCATTATGTATTTTACCGAATAATGATTGCTTATTTTTTACACATACCGTGACAAAATAATACGCTTCTTGCGCGTAATCCCACTCCTTTAACCGCGTTGTTTCTATTCTGTATTTATTTTTATATAATGCCATTTTTATCCTTTCTTTTGTAAATATTGGTTTCAGACCTGTCTTTACGGGATCTGCCGTTACCTTTTGCTTGATATTTACCTGCTATTTGCTATACTCAATATCGGATCGGGGAGTCACCCGGTCGGCATAAGGCCTCGCAAAAGCGGGGCTTTTTGCATTTTAATGTTTCACTTCACCCTCTTTCTCCCCGTTAATAGTTCATTCATAAGCCCTTTTTTCAGAAGTTCAAATTTTCCTTTTCTTTTAATCTCCAACTCAATTTGTTCATCAAAACTAGATAATATATCATTGATTTTATTTTGCTCTGCTTTATTTGGTATTAGAATTACAATTTTTTGAAGATTGTCTTGAGTTATGCCTCTTATAGTTGAACCCTCTCCCATTGCTATGAACTTTTTGCTTTGCAATTGCATCGTATAATACAAGTATTCGCTGTTAACTTGATTATTTTTTAAAACAATACCTGTACAATCCTGGCTTGTTGTAACTTCTTTACCAGCGATTGAACAATTACCTAATGATACCCTTGATGAAATAATCACAGCTCCTTTAGGCAATAATTTTGCCGCACTATTATCTAATCCTTTTTTTGTTATCCTTTTGTCTGTTTTATCTATATATTTTTGTATTAAATCTGCCGAACGAACCCAATTAATAGTTCCATTTATCCAGTAATCATCATGCGCTTTTGAAGGAGTGCCGCCAACAAATAAATCAAAGTAATTTTCATTGCCAAGCTCTACTATCTCCCACTCCTCCGGTATCTCTCCCAACTCTGTCTTTTTAAATTTCTTATGCCCTATACCTCTTGTCAGCAGCTTCTGCATCATGCCCTTTTTCATCCGTTCGGTCTTCTGTATCTTCTCCTCTGCCAGTGCGATAGCGTCGTCAACAGTGGACAAGACTTCGGCGATTTTGTTTTGTTCGGAAATATGTGGAATAAGCAGTTGAATTTTTTCAAAATTTTCTTTTGAAATTTCCATAAAAGTTGAGCCAGCTCCTGCTTTTTTCATAGCAGGAACTTTTGTTAATATTGTGTAATAAAGGTACTCGGGACTAATAAATTGTGTATTCTTAATAACTATTGCTTTACATCCCTGGTTGAATGTCATTTCTGTCTTTGCTAATGAAACAAGACCTATTGGCGCGCGGGTAGATATTACTATAGAACCTTCGGGAACAAGTGAAACATTGCTATTTTCTAATCCTTTCTTTGTAATTAATCTTTCTGTATTGTTTAAATATTTACCAGTCAAATCCTTCGGTGTTGCCCATTCTATATTTCCATTCTCCCAATACTCTTTTTGCTCGCTTGAAGGCGTTGAACCGGTTTCTATTTTAAAGAATTCCTTATTTCCCAATTCTGTTATATTCCACTCTTCCGGTATCTCGCCAAGTTCTGCTTTTTTATAGCCGGGTTTCATAAAAAAGCTCCTTTCATTGTATTCATTCAACAATATCGTTATCATTATGCATATCTAATGAACTTCTTATCACTTTATGAAATTGTTCGGAATCCATTTTATATTCTCTATCAATATCGTCTATTAATATTGCCGTATCAATGTCATCAATATCATTTTCCCTAATAAGATCTTGCGGATTAATATTAAAAGAGTAACTTTCACCTGGATTTAATACTCTGCGTTCCTGATATTTTTCGGTAATGTAATCACTAGGAAAAATAATTTGCATATGGTTTTTTAGTTTTACTATGAAACTATTTATATATACTTTTTGGGTTGAATGATTTTGTGCGGTTAAATTTATTGCGTATAACATGCCACGAAACGGATGATTTGCAAGCGATGCACGTGCAAATATCTTAATTTCAGGCTTCTCCGTCTTTTTATTTATATGTTCCACTTCTATTGGCATACCCTTATCTTTTATTAAACTATTAATAATAATATTTGATGTATGTAGTAAAACTTTTTCTCTTAATTCTGAAATTTCAAAATAACTGTCTACGAGTCCTTTCTTCAGATAATTTTCCTTTATTATTTGTAATTTTTTATATTGTTTAATTTCTAGATTTTCTTGCGGGATAGCGCGATTGCAGAAATATATAATAACTCTTTTACCAGCTTTTATTAGTCTTTCAATTTCTTCTATAGAACCCGATTCATAGTCATCTGTAGGCGTGCCAAGTCTTCCCCAAAAAATTGCAATTGCCATATCGCATTTATCCACTATTTGTTCATTTAAAACTTTTTGTGGAGCCTTTTTCATATCAGGAACTGAATGAGTTTCATATTTTACTAAATTAATAGCAGTATTAAATAGCTCTCCGATTTGTGCATTCCAAGTATTGATTAATTTCTCTAATGTCTCTCTTTCTTCAATAACATCTCCGGGTGAAATTAATAAACAATCAAACCTTTTTATATCTTTTGCCATTTTAAACCTCCTTTAATTTTTCAAAAATTCAATTATCGCATCCATAAACCGGGCACTTTAAATTGGAACCAGCCGGTGCGGCGGGATGAATATCGTTATCCGGTGGATTGTATTCGTGATACCATTTGCATTCTTTATAGTATGCCTCTTCTTCCGAGGTAGTATATTCATACCAGAAATATTTATAACCACGGCCTTCCTGAGCCGATTTTTTTATTCTATCGGCAAGGTTGGAATCCGACCTGCCCACATAATCCGCTGCTTTTCCATCCCTTGAAAGAATATATGCTCCCGGCGATACTACATTTACAAAGATATCAACTGAATCTAAATTAAAAGCTCCTTTCATAAAACACCTCCTATCTAATATTAAAATATAACTAACTTTTCACTTCCTCCACGCTTAAAAGCTGCGGCTGCAAAGACCAAGAATAATCATTAACCTAATCGTTAACCAATTTTTTGCGTCAACCGTTGCGTCAACCTATCATGAACCTAATCCATATTGGACATTTTTAGGGACATTTTCAAATTTTTAGGGACATTATAAAAACTAGCCCTTATGCCCTTTTATCTAATCGCATTTTTGCCTTTCTCTGTCGTAACATATCCCTGTTTTGAACTATTTGGTTTTCCCGGAATTGTCATTTTAAGCAATCCAGCTTCAATCAAGGGGTATATTATTTCATTCCTCGTCCTGCTCCTGTTGGTTTTTCCAAGTTGTTCCATAATATATTGTAATGACTTTTCTTCGATTGCGGCATTTAAAATCGTCAGCGCCGTATCTTCAGGGACAGACTTAGGACAGACTTGGGACAAACTTGGGACATTTTTGGCCCAATTATGGTCCTGTTTTTCCATGGCATCTTGGCGTCTTTATGGCGTCATTTTTGCCCGCCCGGCCACCTCGTCTCTATTCATTTTCCCAATTGTTTTCTTTCCTTGATGAGCTCCTCTCTTAATTCGTTTTCTTTCGGCAGATACAATTTATACTTCGAGGCAAAGACCTGTCTGCTGTCCTTTAGCATTGTGTATTTCACCATTGCCTCGTTTTTTTCAGAACAAAGCACTATTCCTATCGTTGGGTTGTCCGTTTTTTGCTTAATTTCATCTTCAAAATACCTCACATAAAAATCCAACTGCCCCACATCCTGATGCGTGAGTTTGCCCACTTTCAGGTCAATCAGCACAAAACATTTCAAAATATAGTTATAAAAAACAAGGTCAATATAATAATGGTCGCCATCAACAGTTATTCTTTTCTGCCTCTCCACAAACGAGAATCCGTTTCCAAGTTCGAGCAGGAATTGCCGCAACTTGCTTATAAGGGCGTTTTCGAGGTCTTTTTCCAAATAATCCTTGTTTTCCTTCATACCGAGAAATTCGAGCACATAAGGGTCTTTTACAATATCCGATGTTTTCTTTAAAATTTGCCCTTTCGTAGACAGCATCTTTACTTTTTTCTTATTTTTGCTGAACGCCAGCCGCTCAAACAGCAATGAATTGATTTGCCGTTCAAGTTCCCTTGTGCTCCAGTTGCTGTTTATACACTCGTTCATGTAAAACCCGCGCGCGCCGGTATTTTCCACCTTCAAAAGCAGCCTATAATGGGTCCATGTCAATTCTGAACGCAGTGCGTTCACTTTTCTAAAATATGAATAAAATGACTTCATGTACCATAGATTACGCTCATCAAAACCAGCGCCGTAGTCTATGCTTAATTTCGCCGAAATATTTTTTATCAAAAAGTCTCCGTATCCGGCTCTTGCTTTGCCATTTTGTTCCTCTTCCACTATTACCCTGCCTATTTCCCAATATGCCCGAACCATGGCGGAATTGACCGCTCTGTAAGCGGTACTTCTCGCCTTTTCAAGAATCTGCCTTATATTGTAGTAAAGCCTATTGATGTTGCTTTTTTCCGGTTTCATTTTATCTCCTTTAAATACTTTTCTATTTTCTTTTCCTTTATTGCCAGTTCTTTTTCCAGGCCTTTTATCTCTTTCCAGACCTTGTCCGTGTCAATGTCCTCAATTTCCTCTTCCTTTGAACAGTACATGGTCACATTAAGCGACCAGCCGTTGCTTTCAATATCCGGTATATTCACCACACGGGATATTCCCTTTCTGCCCCTATAACCGTCATTATTTAAAAACTCCTCATAATAACCTTTGATTTCCGTGATATTTTTATCTGAAATAATATTCAGCTTCCTGACATCTGGATGTTTTTCAAATAATCCGGAAGCGTTAATAAACAAAACCTTCTTTTTCATCTCTTCTTCGCGCTTTTTGTTTATTATGATTACGCCACCCGGCGCGCCTGTGTTATAAAAAAGCTTTTCAGGCAGCAGCATGACGCACTCTATAAGCCCTTTTGTCAAAACCGCCTGCCTTATATTTCCTTCTTTTCCCCCGCGGAACATCGCGCCGTTGTCTATCACTATGCCGGCCCTTCCTTTTTTTTCGTCAAGGCCGGCGATGACGTGCTGTATCCACGCCCAGTCAGCGGACTGGTTGGGCGTAAAGCCAAAAGTAAACCTCTCCTTTACAAAATTTCCTTTCTTTAAATTTTCTTCGGGATACCCGTCCTGGTTCCACGGCGGGTTCACAAGGACAATATCGAATGTTTTTAGTTTGCCTTTGTCCTCGAACTTCGGGTATTTAAGGCTGTCGCTTAATTTCAGGACATCCTGCTTTATGCCGTGAATATACAGGTTCATCTGCGCAAGCGCGACTGACTGGGCGTTTGCTTCCTCTCCATACAGGGAAAGGGTCTTTGCTTTTCCTGGCCCTTCCTTTTCAGTCACGTATTTATATGCCTGCAACAGCATGTTTGCCGCGCCGCAGGCAGGGTCATAAACATTCTCTCCTGATTTTGGTTTTGTTATTTCCACAAGAAGCCTTATCACTTCTTTTGGCGTGTACACCTCGCCTTCCTTTGCCTTTTGCGGCGCGAAATACCTGATTATCCACTCGTAGGAATCCCCGAGCACGTCGTCGGAAACGTTTGAAAGCCGTTTCTCGCTGAACAGCTCTACAAGCTGCCTTAACAGCTCGGAATTTTCCTTGTTCCCGGAAAACTGGATAAAGGAAGTCTGTGATACTATTTCTTTTATCTTAGGGTTATGGTCCCCGATTTCCTTCAATATTTCCGACAGCCCCTCTGGCAAGTGGGACACATCGTTCCTGATGTTGTCCCAGAAATTCATATTGACCCCCAGGTATTTGTCGGGCACGACAAAATCATGGTAAGCTTCGTTCGTGGCTTCTTTCTTTGCCTGGTTCTCCGTATATCCGTCCGCTCTTGCTTTTTTATACTCGTCTTCAAATTCCTTCTGCCACTTGTCGCTTATCCTTTTAAGAAACAAAAGCACAAGAATAAATTTATAATCAACCCTTGTCCTTATCAGGTCAGCGGCGCGCTTTAAAATCTTTTCTATATCATCCCTTGTTAGTTCTTTATTCTCGGAAAGTGCTGGTTTCACTTCGTCACCGCATTCAAGAAGCTTATATATTTTCCTTCTTGCATTTTCCGGGTCCTTTACTACCTCAAGGCACTTATCCTTGCTGATGGAGGATAGGATTGTTAACACCTGTTTTTCCCCGTCTCCATATGTGTCTTTAAGTATCCTGGCGGCATTCTCAAACCTGAATTTTCCCTCGCCTAATTTGTCCTTTAGTATCTGGTATCTCTTTCTTACCCACTTATCCATGCTTTCCTCCTGATATACAAGTAATCAACCAAATAGGTTGTATATTCCTGAAACTCAAAAAAAAAGACCTTGCTATTAATTAAGTATACTCGATCTATGTTTATAAGTCAAGTTCTTTGGATGTTCGTTGTCAGTGCCCTGCGTTCTTCGCGTTGTTATATCTTTTTTTCTCGTCCCACATCTGCTTTACCATTTCTTCATTAATATATATGGCCGTGAGGTTCGAGTGCGCGGTTTCATCGAGCGGGTAAAGCGATATTATCTTATTATACAAATCTATCGCGGGTTGTTTCTTGCCTTCCAAATATAAAACCTTTGCCTTGTCATTGAGCGCTTCGGCGTCATCCGGGTAATATTTGAGGAATGCATCAAACTTTTGCCCTGCTTTCCCGTAATCCTTTGTCTCCGCGTATAATATGCCTGACTGCATAAGCCCCTGCTTTGAAACAGGCATATATTTCAAAAATTCTTCAGTATAATCCTGCGCGGCTTTTACATTGCCTGTCTTAAAATAATAATCTGCGATATAGTAATACTTTTTTTCAAACGGATAAAGATTATCCGCCTTCCTGAAAAAATAATCAGCTGTACTGTAATTTTTGGCATCAAGCGTGTTAATTGCGTAATTCATGCTTATGCTTCCGGCTGTTGCCCTTAAATAAACAATCATTATTATTGCTGATAAGACCGCGGTTCCCATAGTAAACCCTGGAGTTTCATGGTGTTTTTTTATTTGCTTGTTCATGCCAAGCCCGAGAGCCATGAAAAAACAGGCGTTTGTCGGCAGGACAAAAAAGGGGAAATTAAAAAAAGCGTGCGCCAGCAATGCAACCATGCCTGCAAGCGCGATTTTTGCCGTATTATTCCCGGCTATAATCAGCCTCTTTATTGAAAACCAAATGAATGCCAGAAATAATCCCAGGGCAATAATTCCGCTTTGCGCGGCTATATCGATGAAATCATTGTGCAAATGCCCGGTCTCAAAATAACCGGCATTGTCGTTTTTATACAGGGAATAAAAAGCCTCTATGTTCCCGATGCCTATGCCTGTAAATATATTCCTGCCAAGCATATTGAGCCCTGTTTTCCACATCATCACCCTGCCTCGCAGATCGCTGCTGCCGGCGCCTGTCGCCTTTACCCTTGCTGCGACCGCGCTGTATTTGCCTGTCAATAAAACCAGCCCCGCGACAATTACTATTGCTATAACTATATACTTTACATTTTTTACAATCTCTGTTCGGAACAAAAATAACAGCAGGAGCGCGGATAATATAAACGCGAAAATCGAGCTTCTTGTCTGTGTTAAAAACAGCGTAAGCAAAAGAAAACCCGCGGCAATAGTTATTACAATTTTATTTTTTGATAAAAGCAGGGTAAAAGGCAGCATGAGCACGAGATACCCGCCGAAAAAATCCGGGTTGCCGAAGGTCGAAAACGCCCTTCCTGAAAAATTCGTTATCCACCCCGGCAAATCAAAATTAAAAGCCTGCAGCAGCGCGTATAAAGACGCAAGGCACGCAGATGCTGTCAGCGCCATTGCTGCTTTTCTTGTTTCTTTCCTGCTAAGGAAATGCCGGGCATACAAAAACAGTACCGCGGCCATTACCCACTCCAGCCACGACATGAACGCCGTAAACTTGTTTATGCTTTTAAAAAATCCTATAAAAAACGCCGCGAGAAACAGCAAAACTGTTTTATCGACAGCGTCAAATTCGATATTTTTTATATTGTTCAGAATCGGCGCGAGAAAAACCAGGCCGGAAACAAGCAGGATAAACTTCGGTAGATAGTAAGCGTCCTCGCATTTCTGCACAAAAGCAAGTGGTATCATGAATGCAAGGAACAAAAAATACGTCTTTATTAGTTTATTGTATAATTTCATTGTATTTTTTTCTCAGCTTGTCTACGAGCGCGTTAAAGTCCTGCGGCGGCTCGGCAACCAGCTTTATTTCTTCTTTTGTGAAAGGGTTTGTGAACTCGAGCCTGTGCGCGTGCAGCATCTGCCGTGGCATTACGTCGCGGTAACTTTCCTTGCTGTAGCCCATGTAAGTCAAAAGCTGGAAATCCCTTGATCTGTCGCCGTAAATTTCGTCCCCAAGGACATTGTGTTTAATGTAATTCATATGCACCCTTATCTGGTGGGTCCTGCCCGTGAGTATTTTTACCGATAAAAGCGTTGTGTTGTAAAATCTCTCAAGTGGGGTGAATATGGTGTAAGCTTCCTTGCCCTTCAACATTCTTGCGGTAAATTTTTTCCTGTCCCTTAAATCCCTGTTTATAAGCGTGCTTAAATGCCCCTCTTCCTCTATTACCCCGTGCACCAGGCACAGGTATTCTTTTTTTATTTCCTTTTTTTTGAAAAGTTCAGCCAGCTTATTGAGCGCTTCCTCGTTTTTCGCTATAAGGATGGCTCCCGATGTGTCCTTGTCCAGCCTGTGGACTATGCCCGGCCGCAAATCTTTTTTCTTGAAATCTTCCTGCTTTATGTACTTGCCGTAAACAGCATTCACAAGGGTATCATCGTCATGCCCGGCTGCGGGATGCACCACAAGGCCGGGCTGCTTGTTTACAACAAGCATGTATTTGTCCTCGTATATTATGTCGAGCGGTATGTCCGCGCCCTTTAAATTGTACTCGACAGGCACTTCCTCGATATATTCTATTGTATCCCCTGTTTTTACTTTCTGGTTATAGCCCCTTGCCGGCCTTCCGTTGATATATATTTCTCCCCGGTCGATGCGCCTCTGGATTTTCGTCCGGCTCATGTCGGTATTTTCTTTTAAAAATACGTCTATGCGTTTTTTGCCTTCTAAGTCCGCTTTAAGCGTTTTCCTGTCTTCCATGTGTAAATTAACCCCGCAATTCCCGCCGCTACCATAAAAATGCTGATGAACTGTGATGTGGAAAGGAAAAATATCGTGCCGCGTTCCGTGTCCCCCCTGAAAAACTCAAGAGTAAACCTTATTACCCCGTAGTTCAAAAAATAAAGCGAAAAAACCCTGCCGTCTGCCCTGCCTTTGTTTTTGTAGACAATCATAAGCACTATAAAATTGATGAAATTCAGGGCTGACTCGACAAGCTGTATCGGGAAATGCGGCAGATTGTCCCCTGCGCCCTGGAAAACAATCCCGTGTTTCGTATCGACAAACCCATAGCAGCATCCGTTAAAAAAACAGCCTATCCTTCCTATGGAATGCGCCAGCGCTATGAAAGGCGCGCTTATGTCCCCAAGCCTGAAAAAAGGCAGCTTGTTCCTGCTTATCCACCACCAGCACCCTAGCACAGCGCCTATAAACCCGCCGTAAAAAACAAGCCCG
The DNA here is from genome assembly GCA_963845185.1 of uncultured bacterium. Classification (GTDB taxonomy): domain Bacteria; phylum Oederibacteriota; class PGYV01; order PGYV01; family CAWJRG01; genus CAWJRG01. The sequence goes on from CAWJRG010000005.1 coordinate 426,871, forward strand.
CCCTGCCACAGCATGAAAATTTCCACTATGCGGGTCTTAAAATACGGCCACCACACAGCCACATATACCAGCCTTGAACCAATGACCGCGCCTATTATGCTGACGATGCCCAGGTCGATTATCACGTCTTTCTTGAAACCTTCTTTTTCCGCCAGGATTGAAGCAAGGTATATGGCAGTCAGAAATGCTATGGCCACCATTATGCCGTAAACTTTTATCGGAAAACCGCCTAAATCGCAAAGGACCGGATGCATTTGTTCACCTCTCAAAAAGAATATGCAGGATAAAAAGGAAAACCCCGGCGCTGATGCCGCAGTCTGCTATGTTAAATACAGGCCATTTGAAAGCCTTATATCCTATCTCGATAAAATCCACCACCCTGCCCATAAAAACCCTGTCTATCAAGTTGCCGCAGGCGCCGCCCAGTATGAGCCCGCATGAAAGGTTATAAAGGAAATTTGTTTTGGGATGCCTTGCCCAGTAAATGGTTATTGCTATTATGGCCGCCAATACCACGGACGCAAGGATCCATCTCTGGGCCTGGCTGAATTCCTTGTTCAGCACGCCGAAAGAAATACCGTTGTTTTCAATGTATGTGATGCTTAATATGTTGTCCTTGATGACGCTTATTGACTGGTAAAGCGCCATGCCTGTCTTGACGAGTGACTTGACAAACTGGTCGAGAATTATGGTGGCTGCTGCAGTTATCATGAATGTTCTCATCAGACGACCCTCTCTATTTTGTCTATTATTCTCCTGAGCGTGCACAGGACGCCTATCGGGTTGTCGGATTTGTCCCTGATAAACATGGTGTTTACCAGCACTTTCTTGCTGCCTTCCGGCGTATTCAAAATCAGCTCCTTGTCAAAAGCCGGTTCTTTTTTGAACCTCAGGTTCAGTATCAGCTCTTTCAGCTCGCCAAGTGTCTCGAGCGAATATATGGAAAAATTGATTACCTTTGACCTTCTGGCATTAAAAATGGTTTCGCAGGCGGTGTTGAAGGTCCTTATTATCCCGCCATCGTCTATTATGATCAGCCCGTCCCTGAAGCTGTCGTATACCCTCGACGTAAAGGTTATGAACCCGTTTAGCTCCTCGTTAACGTTGTTTATCTTGTTTGAAAGCACGGCGTTTGCCCTTTCCAGGCTCTTTTTTTCCTCGGCGTCCTCGTTTGCCATTTCCGCTATATAGCTGCTGTGCAGGGCAACCACGAATAAAAACGGGATGTTCATCAAAGTTTTTGCTTCGGCCAAAACAAATCCCTCCCCGCCCATGGTGCTTTTTATGTAAATATACAGGGCGTTCACGACAAAAGCTATGAGTATGCTCAGTTTTATCGACTGGCCCACGGCTGCCATGAATATAGCAAGGAATATGAAAAGCAGGAAATAAATGTCAAACTGCGCCAGCCAGTACACGCCGAGCGAAATTATGATGAAGTCCAGGATAAAAACAAAATAATGCAGCTTTACACCCTCGTACAGGTCAAGCGGCAGATAAATAAAAACAAAATTGCTTATTACGACCAGGAGAAGGTAAAAAATAATGTATTGTTTCGAGCTCATTATGGCCGTGTAATTATACGCGCCGAGCAGCAATATCGCCAGCGACAATAGCGCCCTGATGTATACTATGGACTGTTTCCTGAGCTTTATTGTAGATTCCATATTTTGTCTCCTTTCAACTGTTTTTCCGTTACTAGTAGAGACGACCCGCCGGGTCGTCTCTACTTTATATTATAAGTTTCCCGCGCATCTTTTGCAAAGGCCTGGATGGCCCGGATCTCTTCCGGTGCTCAGGTCGTACCGCCAGCACCTTTCGCATTTGTTTCCAATGGCTTTTTCGATTGAAATCTCCAGCCCTGCATCCCATTCAGCGTCTGCCTGGTTATAAAGCCCGCATTCGGCGTGGGACACTATGAATATTTCAGCCATGTCGTCCTTGAATTTCTTTATTGCGCTGTCCAGCGTTTTTGACCTGTACCTGAGCTTTACATCGGCCTCATACGGATGTTTTATGATTTTGGCTTCCCGTTTTTCCTCTATCTTTTTTAAGACGGCTGCCCTCAGGTTCATGAGCAGTTCCCATTGCTTTATTTCTTCATCAGGCAGCAGCTTGTCCGCCTCGTCCTCCCATGTTTCGAGGTGCACATGCTTTTCCTTTTTTAGGGGCTCAGGCATGAACTGCCATACTTCATCGGCAGTAAAAACAAGCACTGGCGCTATCCTTTTTGCAAGCTTGCAAAGCATTTTATAAAGCACGGTCTGGCCGCTGCGCCGTCCATGCGAATCCTTCTTAAAAGTATACAGCCTGTCCTTTAAAATATCAAAATAAAAAGACGACAAAAAAACCGAGCAGAACTGGTTAAAATCCCTGTAAACCCTGTAAAACTCGAAATTCCGGTAGTATTTTTCCATATCATCCGACAGCCGCTGCAGCCTGTCCAGCGCGTATTTGTCAAGCGCCAGCAGTCTTTGGTAAGGGACCGCGTCTCCCGGCAGAAAGTCATAAAGGTTTCCCAGCATATACCTGAAGGTGTTCCTTACTCGCCTGTAAGCGTCGGTTATGCGCGCCATGATTTCGTCTGATATGGGCTGGTCTTTTGTGAAATCCTCTGACGCTGTCCACAGCCTCAGCACGTCAGCGCCTGATTTTTTCATTAAGTCAAGCGGGTCTATGACATTGCCGAGCGACTTGTGCATTGCCCTGCCCTGCGAGTCCACGACCCAGCCCGTGCTTATTACGGATTTATACGGTGCTGCGCCTTTAAATCCCACTGATGTGAGCAGGGACGACTGGAACCAGCCCCTGTACTGGTCAGAGCCTTCGATGTATAAGTCAGCCGGCCATGTAAGCCCTGGCTTGCCAAAAAGCACGGAAAAGCTGCTCGAGCCCGAGTCAAACCATACGTCGAATATGTCGTTTTCTTTTTCTATTTCTGTCTTGCCGCAATGCGGGCATGTAAACCCCTGCCCTAAAATTTCCGCGGCCGTATATTTAAACCACGCGTCCGAGCCTTCTTTCTTTATCAGCTCGCGCGTCTTTTTCATTGTCTCCTCGGTTACTATGTTCTGTTCGCAGCTTTTGCAAAAAAAAGCGAAAATCGGCACTCCCCATGACCTCTGCCTGGATATGCACCAGTCAGGCCTGGTTTCCAGCATTTTTGTTATACGCGTCTCGCCCCATTCGTTCAGCCACTTAACTTTTTTTACCTCATCGAGCGCCTGCTGCCTGAAATTGTTTTTGTCCATGGAAATGAACCATTGGTTGGTGGCGCGGAAAATTATCGGGTTCTTGCACCTCCAGCAGTGCGGGTATGAATGCGTAGTTTCCTCGGAATATAAAAGCGCGTTTTTGCTTTTTAACAGCTCGATTATTTTTGGGTTCGCGTCAAAGACATTGACGCCTTTCATCTCTGCGAATTCTTCTGTGAACCTGCCCTTACTGTCCACAGGGTTCAGCACAGGAAGGTTGTATTTTAAGCCAAAAATATAATCCTCGTACCCGTGTCCCGGCGCTATGTGCACGCAGCCCGTGCCGGTGTCAAGAGTGACGTAATCCGCCAGTATCACGTGAGACTCCCTGTTGACAAAAGGATGCTGGGTTATGATGTGCTCCAGTTCTATGCCTTTAAATGTTTTCAGTACTTTATATTCCTTGCCTGTTTTTTCCGAAAAATCTTTTAGCAGAGCCGCTGCAATAATATATTTTTCATTGCCTGCTTCCGCAAGCGCGTATTCGAAATCAGGATGCACTGCTATGCCTACGTTTGCAGGCAGCGTCCATGGCGTAGTTGTCCATATAATAATGTAGGCTCCTTTGTCTATTTTTACCTTTGCCCTGGATGAATCACTAATGCTAAACCTGACATAAACAGACGGGGTCTTGTGGTCCTTATACTCGACCTCTGCCTCTGCAAGAGCTGTCTCGTCCCTGAAACACCAGTAAACAGGCTTTAAGCCTTTATAAACAAGTCCTTTTTTATACATTTCCCAGAAGATCTCAGCCATCTTGTCCTCATAATCTTTGGCCAGGGTCAGGTAGGGGTGTTCCCAGTCGCCGATTATGCCGAGCCGCTTAAACTGCTCTTTTTGCAGGCCAACATATTTCATGGCATATTCGTGGCAGTGTTTCCTTATGTCGAGTTTTGACATTTCATTGCGCTTAGAACCCATATTTTCAATAACTTTATTCTCTATTGGCATGCCGTGGCAGTCCCAGCCCGGTATATAGGGGGAATTAAAATTCATAAAGAACCTGGACCTCACAACAATATCCTTTAGGACCTTGTTTAAGACATGCCCCATGTGAATATTGCCGTTCGCGTAAGGAGGCCCGTCGTGCAGCAAATAAAACGGCCTTGATTTTCTTTTTTCGAGAAGGCTTCCATATACGCCGTCAGCTTCCCATGACTTCGCGAACTCAGGCTCCCTGTTCGCCAGGTTGCCTTTCATCGGGAACTCTGTCTGCGGCAAATTTATCTGTGTGTCTTTGTCATCAGGCATTGCCTTATCCTCCGGATAAATAAATTCCAATTCCGTGTTGCAAATTCTAAAACAGGAATAAAACAGTTTTATCATATTCCATGCTATTTTTCAATAAGTATAACGTGTGGAATTTACGGGATTAAGAAATGATTACATCAGAGAATTTTTGATATTGCTTATTTTTCTGCGCCGCCGGCAGGAAGATTATCTTTTTCATTTCCCTTCAGCTTGTCGATAAACTCCTGCAGCGCAGCGTCGCCCGGGTTTAAAGAAAGCGCCTTTTCGTAATAAAAACCCGCAAGCGCCCTGTCTCCAAGCCTGTATTGCACGGTTCCCATCTGTTCGTTTAATCTGTAGTCATCCGGAAACCTTTTAAGCCCTTCAAGGAGTATGCCTTCCGCGCCTTTGTAGTCTTTGATATCCATATACTTTTTGGCAAGAAAATAATAACTCTGGTCCTCGGCCGTGAAATGCGGCTGTTCAGCGGCCCCGGATACGCCCTTATTGTGAATTAATGTATTAAAAATCTGGGTTTGTATTTTAAACATCATCCCGAAATAATAGGGCTGCGAGTATGAATATTTGGTCCAGTCGCCGGCATCGTACTGGTCCTGGTAAGTATAGGAATTTACGCCTGTTAAAACCAGGCCGCCGCCGGCGCAAAAGGTAAAATTATCCAGTATATGCCATTCAATCCCTCCATAAACATTTGTATACAGGCCTTTCGTCGCGTAAATATCCGCCGTTTCAGTGGCGGTATTCGCGGAAGGGCCGTACATATACTGTTCGTAACCCGCAAAAATGATTTCAAATTGCTTGCTGGGTACAATATTAAGAATGGCTCCCAGCCCTCCGCCAAAATCGCCGTACAGGTCAAAATAGCCGGTGCCGTCAAGCGCCAGTAAAATCAGCCCTTTCTGGTCCATCGGCGAGAATTTCAAATCCCCGCAAAAAGTATAACCGTAATAACCCACTCCCAGCTCTAATGTATCAATTCCCGGCCTTAACCGGGCTTCCAGTATTGTAAAATTTGTGTCTACGGGCTGGCCTGAGGTTGTAGTGCTGTTATTATAGGATGAATAACTGGTCGTTGTGTAATCATAGTGCACATGGTATATCCCGGCCCCTAATTCAACGCTGTCATTGTCCGCGAGCCTTGCAGTGGGGCTTATGGGTATGGTAATGCATCCGGAAAAAATAATTAAAATCAAAACAGGCATTAAGAAATAAATTGCTTTTTTCATTGCCGCCTCCGCCTTGAATGCCAAATCCCAAATCATTGATTACAATTATACCCTGTTTTATGGTTTTGTCAATTGATATGGAGTTAACAGGAGCGGCGGGTTTTTTCGCGGAGCGGGAGTGGAACTTCCTCTAAAAAAATTCTCTAATATGCTCCCTCCCCGTAGCGCTATCATACCCTGCCTCTACCGGCAGGGTATTTCGCGGAGTGGAATTAATGTATTTTTTCAAGTAATCCTTTTATCGAAGAAATCAATTTTTCAGGGCTGTAAGGCTTCAGGAAAATGGCGTCAAAACCAAGTGCTTGCATTTTCTGTACTGTATCTTTTGAACCCAGCGCAGTAAAAGCCGCAATTTTCGTATTTTTCAGAGCCGGAAGGCTTTTTAAATCTTTATAGACCTCAAAGCCGCTTACGTCGGGAAGCATTATGTCAAGCAGTATCAGATCAGGCACAAATCCGCTCCCTATTATCTTAATGCATTCTTTTCCGTTGTAGGCCCTGACAAGCTCATAGCCTGCGTTATCCATTGTGTCCATTACCGACATCATTACTGCCAGTTCGTCTTCGACAATCAGGATTTTGCGGGAAACCGGCCTGGTTTCAACGCCTGCCGGCGCATTGACGGGATTTTCAGATATGTTCATTTTGCGCCTCCAGTTTATTGAATTCTATATATATATATATATTAGACAACTCAAAAGCCAAAATGTTGCAATAAAAATTGCTTTACCGCAATGTTTCCTGATGAAAATTTCAATAGTGCTTTAAACTCACATAAAGCAAAGAAGCCCGGAGCAGGCACCCCGGGCTTCTTTTATTTTTTATATTATCATGGCGCAAATCTCTGTATCCTTGCGTTTCCGGAATCCGCCACATATGCCGAACCTGCACTGTTTATTGCAATTCCTTCGGGGTTGAAAAACTGCATACTGCCGAATCCGATATTTGGCGCCGAACTTCCCCATTGCGCCATGTAATTACCTGATAAATCAAATTCCTGCACCCGGTTGTGAAAAGTATCGCTGACAAATACATCGCCTGCGCTGTTTACCGCAATTCCGCAGGGCAGGTAAAATTGCCCATTCCCGGTCCCAGGCTTCCCCATTGGGTTATATAATTACCCGCCAGGCTGAATTTTTGTATTCTCTGGTTTCCGGTATCTGCAACATATAATACTGCGCCTGCATTATACACTGCTATTCCTCCGGCGCTTCCTCCACCGCCAAAGAAATTAAACTGACCGTTTCCGCTTCCAGAAGTTCCCCATTGCGTTATATAATTTTCATTTGAATCAAACTTTTGTATCCTGCTGTTTCCGGTATCAGACACATACACCGTGCCTGAACTATCCACTGCAACCCCATTCGGCGCATTAAACTGCCCGTTTCCGCTTCCCAAAGTTCCCCATTGGGATATATAATTTCCGCTTGAGTCAAATTTTTGTATCCTGTTATTCCCGGAATCCGCGACATATATATATGCCCCTGTATTATCTACTGCTATTCCAAATCCAACATAGCAATTAAACTGCCCGTTTCCGCTTCCATAGCTCCCCCATTGTGTTACCGGATTCCCGTTTAAATCATATTCCTGCACTATATCGTTAATAGTACCCGCAGACGGGTGGAAAAATTCCGTGACATATACACCGTTATTGCTGTTGTCTATCGCAATGCCGAGAGGCGTATTGACCGGCGTAGGCCCGGTTCCCGGGCAATACCATGATAAATAACCCTGGGGAGCAGGCGTTAATGTTGACGTGGGAGTTTGCGTTCCGGTCACGCAGTTACAGGCATAAGTGATTGTGCGTGTAGGCGTGTTTTGCTGTGTAGCCGAGCCGGTACAGCATGCTGCAACGTAAGTTGTTGATGTACCCGACGGTACGGCTGTTATTGTATTTGTGCATGTGTTCACCGGCGTATCCGGCTGCGTGCCTGTTGCTGTACATGCCGGTGTTTTGGTCCTGGACGGGATGCTGGTCATAATTGCTGTCGCCGTGTTTATTTTTACCGGCGTATTTGTTGCCTCAGGTATTACTATGACTGAAACCGGATTTTGCCTGTGGCAGCAGCACCCGTTGCTGATTATTATTCCGGTTAAGACTATGACTGCTGAAACCAGTATTCTTTTCATATAAGAACCTCCTTTTGCTCCCTTTCACTTAGACAATTTTTTTTAAAAAATGTTCCAATTATTTTTTAAAAGGAGGTTATTATTCGCAGAGACACGCCCTGGCGTGTCTCTGCTTTAGTTTTATTATTTGTAAGATAGACAAACCTACCCAGCCTCCTTATTAAGGAGGGAGATAATAAGCTAATACCGCTTGTCCTCGGCTAAAGCCTCGGACTTGAACGGGTATAATATCTCGTAATATTTTATCTTCGCAGTTAAGCTTGATAAAATAAACGATATATTAAAACAAAAAAGACGGAGCGCCTTGTTGTGATGCCCAGTCTTTTGCCGTTATAAAATCAGTAATAATTTACTTTTTGTATTCTTTCAGCACTTTCCTGTATTTTTCAAGCACTGATTCATATTGCTTGATAATTCTTTCATTTAAATTGATTTTTGCGCTGGTTTTATGTTCATCAAGCAGGCCCCTGATAAACTGCGAAGTGTTTTCGCCTTGTTCCTTCGCGAAATCTTCAACTGCCTTTTTTTCAAAGTCATTGACGCGGATCAGGATTTTTTCCGTCCTGTTTTTGCGCAAACGTTTTCTTCCCATAAAATCACCTGTAATTATACTATATTTTTATTCCGGCACAGTATTCCTTTGCCCTTTTTATATCCAGGTTTTTCCAGTACGGGTATGTGGCGCACTGCTGAGGCCGAACATCATAAACCGAGCATGTATTATTTTTCAGGAAAACGCAGCCATCTTTTTTATATTTCATCACCCTGCCGAGCCATAAAAGTTTGCTTGTGTGTTTTTTTTTGAATTCCCTGACAGGCAGTCTGAGCTTCCCTGCCATTTTGATCATATCATTTTTATTCAGGTATACGAAGCCGACCCTGCAGCAGTTACCGCATTTGGTGCAGGAAAACCCGTTATTTTGCAGTGATACCGTTTGTTTTGTCAGGCCTTCTTGCTTCGTACCGGCCTGCAGGGGCATTGGGCTCAGCATTTTTTCTCGAAGCGCTCCTTGTCGGTCTGGTCTGACAAATCCATGGGATAATCGCCGTCAAAGCACGCCATGCAGAATTTGTCTTTCCTGCCGCCCACTGTCTTGACAAGCCCTTCGAGAGACAGGTACGCGAGCGAGTCAACCCTTATATATTTCGTTATCTCTTCAAGCGAATGGCTGTTTGCTATCAGTTCGGTCCTTGTCGGGAAATCCATGCCGTAAAAGCACGGGTTATAAATCGGCGGCGACGAAATCCTGTAATGTATTTCCTTGGCGCCTGCGTTCCTTATCATTTTCACTATTTTCCTGCTGGTTGTCCCCCTCACTATTGAGTCGTCCACCACGACAACCCTTTTGTCCTTTAAAATTTCCCTTACCGCGTTTAATTTCAACTTTACGCCGAAATCCCTTATGTTCTGCGAAGGCTCGATAAACGTCCGGCCCATATAATGGTTCCTTATCAGGCCCATGTCGTATTTTATGCCCGTGGTTTCCGAATACCCTATGGCAGCAGAAACCCCGGAATCAGGCACAGGGATTACCACGTCTGCCGCGACAGGCGACTCAATGCCAAGCTGGTTTCCCAGCCCGCGCCTTATGTCGTTTACCGACCTGTGGAATATAAAGCTGTCCGGCCTGGCGAAATATATGAACTCAAAAACGCACATGGCGCTCCTCGCCCTTTCCGCAAATTTTTCGGTCCTCATCCCGTCTTTTGAAAATATTACGATTTCGCCGGGTTCGACCGTGCCTATATGCTTTGCGTCAATCAGGTCAAACGCACATGTTTCGGAAGCCACCACATAAGCGCCGTCAAGCTGCCCTATTTCAAGCGGACGAAACCCGTTCGGGTCGCGCGCGGCTATAAGGTAATCCTTGTTCAATATCACGTATGAAAAAGCGCCTTTCAGCTCGGCCAGGGATTTCTTTATAGCCTCTATGAAATCCATGCTGTTGTATTTTGCTATAAGGTGCACCAGCACTTCGCTGTCTGCAGTTGTCTCAAAAATCGAGCCTGTTTTCTCAAGTTTCCTTTTAATATCGTCGGAATTTATAAGGTTGCCGTTATGCGCCACTGCCAGCGGGCCGTTTATATAGTTAATCCTTATGGGTTGTGCGTTGTCCACGTTGCTCGAGCCTGTTGTCGAGTACCTGACATGGCCTATGGCCTTGTTCCCGCGCAGGTACTCCAGGCTTTTTTCGTCAAAAATGTCTGCCACATGCCCCATTTTCTTGACCTCGGAAGTGATGCCGTTGTCATCCATCGTCACCATGCCTGCGCTTTCCTGTCCCCTGTGCTGCAGGGCGTAAAGCGAAAGGTATGCCAGTTTCGACGCTTCGGGGTGCCCGTAAATGCCCACTATGCCGCAGGCTTCTTTGATATTTTCAGACATATTTATTCATCCCGTTTCTCCAGAGGTTTTCAATTTCATCCACGCGCATGTTTAATCTCTTTGAGTAAGCTTTCGCCGCCCAGTTTACGCTTATGATAAGCCTGTCCCCGCCTACCTCGCCTATCTCGGTCAATGCAACCCTGTTTTTCACAGCGAGCTGTTTCATTTTGTTCAGGTTTTCCTTCGAGGTTGTTATTACTATCCTCGACTGGGTTTCGCCGAATAAAAGCGCGTCAACCCTTATGTCGCTCTGCAGTTCCACGTAAGCGCCAATGTTTCTTTTGCCCTGCAGCCTGCCGGATACGCACGCCTCGGCTATTGTGATCGCAAGGCCGCCGTCGCTCACGTCATGGGCGGATTTTATATAACCTTTCCTGATGCCATGCATGCACGTCTTCTGCAGCATTTTTTCTTTTTTAAGGTCTATCTCCGGAACCGGGCCTTTTACCAGATTGTGCACTGTTTTCAGATACTCGCTTGCTCCTATTTCATCTTTTGTCTCGCCCAGAAGTATTATAACATCCCCTTTGTCCTTTAAATGCTGCGTCATGTATTTTTTCCCCGGCCCTTTTATTATGCCGACCATGCCCACGACAGGCGTGGGATATATCGGGCCTTTTTCGCCTTCGTTATAAAAACTCACGTTTCCGCTTATTACAGGCGTGCCGAGGATTTTTGCCGCATCGGCCATGCCCTGTATTGTGTTTTCAAATTGCCAGAATATCTCAGGGTCTTCCGGGTTTGCGAAATTCAGGCAGTTTGTAAGCGCTGCCGGCTGCGCACCGGCGCATACGACGTTCCTCGCCGACTCAGCCACTGCTATTGCACCTCCCCTGTAAGGGTCAAGATAAGTGTACCTGCCATTGCCGTCAACAGAAGCAGCGAGCATGAAATCCCTGTGTTTCATGTTGATGACAGCCGCGTCCGAGCCCGGCAGTACAAAAGTATTTGTCCTTACCATGTGGTCATACTGCTCCCACACCCAGTTCTTGCATGCTATATTCGGGGACGACAGCAAATTCCGGAAAACCGCCTCAAGGTCTTCAGGGACTTTTACCTCATCCTTTGCCAGGTTTATGTTTTCGAGGTATTCCGGTTTTTTACCCTTCTGTTTTTTAAGCGGAAAATATTTATAATTGCTGTCCGTCAGGGCCCTCACCGGTATATCCGCCACAATTTCCCCTTTTTCCTTTATGACAAGCCTTTCCTGCCTGATTACTTTTCCTATTTTTACCGCGTGCAGCCCCCATTTTTTCAGGATTTTTTCCACTGCCTTTTCATTGCCTTTTTTGGCAACCATCAGCATTCTTTCCTGCGACTCTGAAAGCATTGTTTCATACGCGTTCATCCCTGTCTCTCGCTTCGGCACCTTGTCAATATCTATTTCCATGCCTACTTCTCCGCGGTAAGACATCTCGGAAGAAGATGATGTCAGCCCTGCCGCGCCCATATCCTGTATGCCTACGACAAGTTTCTTTTCTATGAGTTCAAGCGTGGCTTCCAAAAGCAGCTTTTCCATGAAAGGGTCCGCGACCTGGACCGACGAACGCCTTGCCTGGTTTTCAGGCGTGAGTTCGGCAGAAGCAAAGCTTGCGCCGTGTATGCCGTCCCTGCCTGTAAGTGCCCCTATATAAATGACGGGATTCCCCTGTCCTTTTGCTATTCCTTTTGCTATTTTTTTGACGTCTACGGTGCCGATTGCCATTGCGTTTACAAGGCAGTTGGTATCGTAAGTGTCATCGAATATCGTCTCCCCTGCCACGGTTGGTATGCCGACGCAGTTGCCGTAATCGGCTATTCCCTCAACAACGCCGGGCAAAAGCCTGTGCGTGTTCCTGCTGTCAATCCCGCCGAACCTCAGGGAATCAAGCACAGCTATGGGCCTTGCTCCCATGGTAAAAACATCCCTTAAAATGCCTCCCACGCCGGTTGCAGCGCCCTGGTAAGGCTCTACTGCCGACGGGTGGTTATGCGATTCTATTTTAAAGGCTATTGCCTTGCCGGTGCCGGTACTTATTATGCCGGCGTTTTCACCCGGCCCCTGCAGAACAAATTTGCCTTTTGTCGGAAACTTCTTTCAGCAGCGGCTTTGAATGCTTGTAGCTGCAGTGCTCCGACCACATTGCAGAAAATATCCCGAGTTCGACAAAAGTGGGTTTCCTGCCGAGTATTTTCAGTATGTTTTCATACTCGTCTTTTTTTATGCCGTGCTTCTCTATAACCTTGCCGGTAATTTCCATATTTTCCATTTTTCAACCTGTTCTTCTTTTAATTTGCAGATTAAGTATCTAAGCTTTTTTTATATATTCCACCATTGATTCAAAAACCATCCTGCCGTCGGCTGAACCGAGCTGTTCAATCATTGATCTTTCAGGGTGAGGCATCATGCCCATAATGTTGCCGGCCTTGTTCATTATGCCTGCAATGTTATAAACAGCCCCGTTCGGGTTTGCGTCCTGGGTTACGTTGCCTTTTTCGTCGCAATACCGGAAAACAATCTGGCCGTTCTTGATGAGCGAATTAAGTGTTTGCTCATCACAGAAATAATTGCCTTCCTTGTGCGCAATGGGCACGCGCAGCACCCTGCCTCTTTCGTACAGGTTCGTAAAAGGGGTGTCGCAGCTTTCAACTTTTATGTTGATATACCTGCATATAAATTTCAGCGTATTGTTTTTTAGCATGGCGCCCGGAAGAAGTCCGGCCTCGAGAAGTATCTGGAATCCGTTGCATATGCCTATAACGAATTTATTTTTCCTTCCGGCGAACTTAAAAACAGAATCCATTACCCTGGAAAACCTGGCAATAGCGCCGGTTCGCAGATAATCGCCGTAGGAAAATCCTCCCGGCAGTATTATTGCATCATAATTCATTATATTTTTGGTCTCATGCCATACGTATTCGGCTTTTTGTTTTATGACATCTTCGATTGCCCACAGGCAGTCGCTGTCGCAGTTCGAGCCCGGAAAAACAACAACTCCGAATTTAATCATTTATTCTCCCTTGATATCGTTTGTTTTGTCAAGCTTACCAGCGCAGGCAAAACATTACGAGATCATGTACCCGCTCCAGTCCCGAGCTTGCGAGGGACAAGCGGTACTATGCTATCATTTATTTTTCAAGTCTTCACGGTTCTATCCCTTAATAAGGGATCAATAATATTAGATTTATAATAAGGGCTAAAAAATTTATTCTATTTTAAAAGTATATTTTTCAATATTCGGGTTCGCGAGCAGTTTGTCGCAAATTTCATTTATTTCCTTGTCCATGCCGTTGCCTGACCGGTTTTCAAGCTCGATTTCTATGTATTTGCCTATCCTTACATCATTAATGTTTTTATACCCCATTTTATCAAGCGCGAATTTTACCGTCTTTCCCTGCGGGTCCAGTACCCCGTCTTTTAAAGTAACATATATTTTTGCTTTGGCCATTAACGGTTCACCTCAGAAAAATTTGATATAAACATATTATTTTGACCACCATATATCGTTTTTCAATCCCGTGCTGTCGCTCCCTGCTACAACCCACATCTGATTGTTGTATACCACTGCGGTATGGCCATCCCTGGCGCTGAAGCTTGCCCCGCCCGTCTGCTCCGACCAGTTTATGCCGTCGCTTGAGCTCCATACGTCGTTGTAACGTGTACCGTTGTTCCATCCGGCTATTATCCAGATTTGGTTATTATATACTAATGCGGTATGGCCATCCCTGTCGCTGAAACCTGCCCCGCCAGTCTGCTCCACCCAGTTTAAACCGTCACTAGAGTTCCATACGTCGCTGAAATAACTGCTTCCGTTAAACCCGCCTATTACCCATATCAGGTTATTATATGCTACGCTTGCATGCTCGATTCTATTGCCGAATGCCGCTGTTGCTGTAACCTGGCTCCATGTTGCTCCGTTGTTTGAACTCCATACATCGCTTTTTAATCCCGTGTTGTCGCTTCCCGCGATAATCCACATCTGGTTATTGTATGTAACGCTGCTTTGGCCGTTTCTCGCGCTGAATGCCGCTGACGATACCGCCTGCGTCCAATTCGCCCCGTCGCTTGAACTCCAAACATCGTTTTTCACGCCGGTAATGTCGTTTCCGGCTATCACCCACATACGGTTGTTATATACAACACTGCTTTGGCCGTTCCTTGCGCTGAACGCGGCTGACGATACCGCCTGCGTCCAATTCGCCCCGTCGCTTGAACTCCATACGTCGTTTTTCAATCCCGTGCTGTCGCTTCCTGCTATCACCCACATCTGGTTGTTATATACAACACTGGCGTGGCCGTCTCTTGCGCTGAATGCCGCAGATGACGTTGACTGCGACCATTGCGAACCGGAAGCCGCTGCCGGAGTTGTCGGATTATTTTTCTTGCAGGACCAGAATAATATTGAGATACAAAAAATCAAACCCAAAATTGTTAATTTTTTCATTTATTGTCTCCTGTTACATCATTTATTCTGACAAAACGTCAGGCCCAAGATAAGCAACGCCTTGATACCGCAGATTTTAACGGATATCTTCTGATTTATTTCCGCATTAATTTTTAGGTGATTATTATACTTTACCCGCAATATTTCGTCAAGTTCACTTTTGATTGACCATTTTCTTTTTTTATGCTATTATTCAATAAATTTTGTTTAATCATACTGCTGAATTTTTACCCGGAGGCATATGGAATTTTTAAATTTAATTGACATAGTTTTATTTTTTATCATAATCGCGTATTTTCTGCTGGGCTGGCGCCTGCGCGGCATATACCTTCTTGTAATTCCAATAGCTTTTTTCGTTGGAATATTTATTGCCAATTTAAGCTACCTTGCCATGGCAAAAATTCTTGTTGGCCTGTTAAAAACCCAGCCAAACAGGAATTTAATGGCTTATACTTTAATGTTTGTATTAAGCAGCGGTATAGTGATTTTCGCGGGAATGACGCTGGCACGGTTTTTTGACGTTTTCAAGATTGATATTCTTGACAGGATTTTAGGCGCTGTGCTTTTTACTCTTATAATGGTAATCCCGACTTATTTTTTATTCGAATTTCTCCAGAAACTTCCGCTGAGCCAGCATTTAAAATCAAATATTGATACATCCCTGATATTGACGGTAATCAAAAACTACGTCAACGTAATCCTCAAAATGACTCTCTTTAAAAATATAACAAAAATGGCAATAGGGTAAAAACTGTTACTTTTTACTGTCTTCCCCGAATAAATCTTCAATCTTGGGTTTTTTCTCCTGCATCCTTCTGATATTTCGCATTTTGTAGTACATAATGACGCTTAAACTTATAACAAAAAATATGGCAGCAAATGCCAGTATATAAGCTCCGTTTATTTTAAACACATAATACCCTAAAATTGCGGCGGCCAGCAGAAGCATAACTATACCGATTACGACATTTAAAATCATATAATTTTTCAATCCCTTGATAAGGTTTGTTTTTAAATCATCTTCTCCCGCTGCAATTTTTATTAGGGGCTGTTTTTTGAAATTTATTATATTTTCAATGATTTTTGCGTATTTGTTTGCCGTGTCGTAGTTTAATCTCTCCGCGTTCGATTCATACCAGTTTTTTAAATCGTTGAGCTTGTTGAGTTTTGAGTATATTCCTATAAGGAGGTTATGGGCGTTGTCGTTTTCGAAATTCAGAGTAAGCGCCTTGAAATACATGTCTCGGGCGGATTTAAAATCATTTTTCTTTTCAAAGGCAATGCCGATTTTAATATAGGTTTCCTCGTTCACATCCCCGTGTTCGAGCGCGTTTTTATAAAACAAAACTGCCTTGTCAATATCTCCCATTTCAAACGCGGCGTTGCCTTTCTCGATAAATTCCCGGAATATCTCGCCCTTGTCAATTTTATTTCCGCATAACGGGCATTTTTCAAGGTCTTTGTCTATAACGGCGCCGCAGGACTTGCAGATCATCTATGCCTCCGGTTGTAAAGTTAATTTATTATCTGTAAGGTGTCGGGAAAACGGTAAACCTGAAACTTAAGTAGCCGAGTATTGAGTACCCGCCGTCAAAATGAAAATATGCCAGGTCAAAACTGCTTAACCTGTCAATATGGACATTAACCAGCCACGGCGAAAGCGGCGCGTTTAACATCCCTGTAAACTCAACTCTAAGCCCCATCCGTGCAAAAATAGGCCTGCTTATACCGAAAAAATACGCTTTGTTTGATTCATCGCTAGTGCTTAAGTATTGCGAAAGGTACGGCAAAAACTCATCCTGTGTGCCCATTATATATCCTGCATGGAAGGTTGTCTCCCAGAAAAGTTTTTTACTCACGGCGAGATAAATGCTTGAAAGGCTTGTAAAAGCGGCTTTTTGGCCATGCCCGGACAGCGAAATGGACTGTTCGACTTGGGTTGTATTTGAACTGACAGGGGCTCCTATCTGATCCTGCAGCAGCATGGTATACATATAACCTGCGGCAATTGATGGGATTGCTTCCCATTCGTTAAAAAGGCACCATTTCGCGTCGACAGTGAGCAGCCATACGCCTAATTTTCCTATAGAATCTGTTCCCTTGTTGGCTACTATAATATTGTTTTGTTCTATGTTGCCGTGTTGTCCGAATATCTGGCCTATATAATATGAAAACATGCAGTCTACATTTAGCCCGTAATTGCTGTTGATATCGTTTCTTAAAGCCGTAGGTGCAAGTATGAGTCCGGTTCTGGGAGGCGGAAAAGCTACTGCACTGGCATAGTCCGAATCTTTTGATTCCCTTTTTGAAATATCAATTGCCCTTACAGTATAATAATATTTTACTCCTGGTTTCAGGCCGATGTCCGTGTACTGTGTTTTGGCGCCTGGTACAAAAGCTACAAACTTCATGGCTGTTGTTGTATTTCCCCTGTAAATATTGTAGCCGCTTGTTTCATCGGTCCCTTTCATTGCGGTACTCCATTTTAATTGCGTGCTTTCTATATCCTGAAAAGCCTTGAAATCCTGCGGTTCGCCCGGATATACCAAATCAAGTGATTTTACCGAAAAAGCTTTTGACATATGGGTTTTGCCGGCCGAATCTATAATTTGTATTTTATAATAATATATAGTGGAAGTATTTATTTCGGCATCTACGTATTTTTCTTCGGAAATTAATTCCTTGTTTATTTTTAAATAATCCTGTTTTGCAATTTTCCTGTAAACATTATAATAAAACTGTTCCTCGGGCTTTGCACCGCTGGTTAATGATAAAGCGCCTGTCGTTGTCAATGCCATTGCAGCCGCACTCCCGGAAATTGCGTTTGGCGCAGCCGCCGTGGTTACAGACAACGCTGCTGTTGTTGTTTGTGCCGCTGCAGCAGCGCTGCCGGATACCGCATTTGGCGCTGCCACCGTGGTCACGGACAATGCTGCTGTCGCTGTCAATGCCGTTGCGCTGCCGGTAGCCATGCTTGGCATAGTTTGTGTCATCTTATTCCACCACCAGAGAGTTATCTTATTTAATTCATTTGCCGCAAAAGTAATATTAATATACTCTCCGATGTCGGCCTTTGCGCTGGCAGTTAATGATAAAGCGCCTGTCGTTGTCAATGCCATTGCAGCCGCACTTCCGGAAATCGCATTTGGCGCAGCCGCCGTGGTCACGGACAATGCTGCTGTCGCTGTCAATGCCGTTGCGCTGCCGGTAATTGTATTTGGCTTAACTGCAGCTGTATTAGTATTTGCAATAGGGGCTGTGGCTGTAATCACTGCAGAAGCCGTGATTCCGGAAGCCGCGGTTTGCTGTGTATTCGCGAAAACTCCTGCATAAAGTATCAGCCCTGTTAAAACTGTCATTACTGTTGCTTTATTCACCGGTTACTCCTAATGATAGCGTTTATTTTGTCAAGCCAAAGCGCAGTTAAATAGTCCTGTGGACTGTTTAACGGGTAGCCTCCATAAGTTTCAATATGAAAACTACCCTGAAGTTGTATTAGTCTTTTACTTTTACCAGGATAAAAAATTTCCAAAAAGTTTTTTGCCGTCCTCGGTCAAAATAGACTCCGGATGGAACTGTACGCCCTCGAGTTTGTATTTTTTATGCCTCACGCCCATTATTTCGCCCCTGTGCGTCCACGATGAGATTGTAAGCTCCACAGGCAGTGTTTTTTTGTCTGCCACAAGGGAGTGGTATCGTGTTGCAATAAAAGGGTTTTTTACGCCTTTATAAATGCCATTTTTGTCGTGATAAATCTGCGAGGTTTTACCGTGCATTATCCTGCTGTTTACCTTTATTTTCCCGCCCAGTGCTTCAACTATGCACTGGTGGCCGAGGCAAACTCCCAGTATCGGAACTTTCCCCATGAAATCAAGTATGGCTTTTTTTGATATTCCTGCGTTTTCCGGCCACGATGGCCCGGGGGAAATAACAATATGTGTTGGTTTAAGCGCCTTTATTTCAGGGATACTTATTTCATCGTTCCTGAATACTTTTATATTTTTTGTCATTTCACCAAGATACTGCACTATATTATATGTGAAAGAATCATAGTTGTCTATCACCAAGACCATTTATGACATCTCCTTAAATTCCGCTTAATTTGCCAAGTCATCAACAAATTAGACGTTATATGTGGTATAAAAAGCTTTAAACATTAAACATATCCCCTGCTTTTTTCACTGCCTCGAATACGGCTTTTGCCTTGTTTAATGTTTCTTTATACTCAAAATCAGGCTTTGAATCTGCTACCACGCCGCCGCCAGCCTGCATTGTTATCCTGCCTTTTGAATAATATATTGTCCTTATGGAAATACATGTTTCCATCGCTCCCGAAAAACTTATTATACCGACTGCGCCGGCATATGGTCCGCGTTTATAACGTTCCATCTCATCTATTATCCGCATTGCCCAGACCTTCGGCGCTCCAGAAACTGTGCCCGCAGGGAAAGTGGACTTGAACACATCAAAACAATCGCTGCCGGGTTTGAGCTTCCCGGTCACGCTCGATACAATATGCATCACGTGTGAATAGCGCTCTATGAACATCATTCCATTGACTACAACGCTGCCTGTTTCGCACACCTTTCCCAGGTCATTCCTTCCGAGATCCACAAGCATAACGTGCTCGGCGCGTTCTTTTTCGTCTGATAAAAGTTCTTTCTCAAGTTTCTTGTCTTCTTCCTCTGTCTTCCCCCTCCTGCGGGTACCTGCTATTGGCCTGACCTCCGCGACTTTGTTGTCCACCCTCACCATAAGCTCAGGCGAGGCGCCTATGATTACCTTATCTTTCATGTGCAAATAGTGCATATAGGGCGACGGGTTGACTGTGCGCAGGCTCCTGTAAATAAACAGCGGGTCTCCTGAAAAAGACGCCCCGAACCGCTGTGAAGGCACCACCTGTATGCCTTCCCCGTTTTTTATCAGGCCTACTGTCTTTTTTACTATCGTCTTGTATTCAGCCGGTTTTGTAAAATACCTTATTGCGCCGGCCTTTATGCGGACCGGTTTTTCTTCTTTCCCGGGTTTTCTTAAATCCCTGATTATGGTTTTAATTTTATTGCAGGCCTTAAGATACTTTTCCCTTATATTACTTGTTTTTTCGTCTTTCTCCGTCATTATATTTACCACAACCTGTATTTTGTGGTACACGTGGTCAAACACCATGAGCACGTCGTTGAACATCAGGTAAATATCCGGCCAGTCGAGCGTATCTATTTTGTTTTCATCCGGCACTTTTTCATAGAGTTTTATTACATCATAACCGATATATCCGACAGCACCGCCGGTAAAATGCGGTATGCCGGATATAGGAGCACATTTAAACCCCGCAAATATCTTTTTAAGTATTGCTATGGGGTCTTTTGTCTCTATCGCTGTTTTTTTGCCTCCGCGCTCCTCCCTTATAACCCTGCCGTCCCTGTATAAAAAAATCTCGTACGGCTCCCTGCTCAAAAAAGAATACCTCGCGGTTTTTTCCCCCCCTTCTATTGACTCGAGCAAAAAAGAATTATCCGGATTGTCGATTTTCATGTACGCGGACAGCGGCGTCTCCATATCAGCCAGCGTTTCCCCGTAAACCGGTATGACATTATATATCTTTGCAAACTTTAACACCTGTTTTAAACTAACATTAATCATTTTTTATCCTTTGTTATTTTAAATGTAACGAAGCAGCAATTTTGCTTAATAGGGCTATGTAATCCCGTTTTATTTTTTCTTATACACTTTTGCCGGGTCAAATACTTTTTTTCCGATTTTTTTTAATGTTTCGTCCGGCTTTATTTCAGTAAAAAAGCAACTTTTGTAGCCTGTATGGCAAGCGGCACCGCCTACTTGGTCGACTTTTATCAGTACCGCGTCCTTGTCGCAATCAATAAAAATTTTTTTTACTTTCTGGACGTTGCCTGATTCCTCGCCCTTTAACCATAACTTGCTCCGCGACCGCGACCAGTAGTGCACTTTTCGTGTGGCTAGTGTCTTTTCGAGCGCTTCTTTGTTCATCCACGCTATCATTAATATGTCGCCCGTACCTGAATCCTGGGCTATTGCCGCAATAAGCCCTTTTTCATCGAATTTCAACTTATTTATATCGAACTTTTCCATGTTTTCTCCCGCTTCATCTGAATAAAATAAATTTAATATATTTCCTTTATACCATTAGTATAATCCAAACTGTTATTCTTAAAAAATAGACTTACAGGATTGACAAACTCCGTGTAAGGATGATTGTCTGTAATTACCGGATATTTTTCAATTTTAGGACCTATTGTTTCGGGATTTCCAAGATAAAGGGCAAGCAGTTGATCTGCCGTAACACAACTCTTGTCATATTCCGAAAGGTCTTCAACTATTTTTTTATCTGCAAAAGCCTTCCTGATTTTTTTTGCATCGATTTCCATTTTTTTCAGTTTACCTAGCATATAAAAACCCCAGTTATTAGGCCCTTTCCATACTATACTTTCGGGAAATACCGTAAAAAAAGTCCTTAAAATCATGCGGTTATCCAGCTTGGTTCCTCCGGGAAACCACATGCACATAACACCGCCCGGGGTCAGGTGTTCTTTGCATAATTCAAGAAATTCACGTGTGTACAGGTTTACTGTACCGGCGCTGTAGATCGGTGGCGACGGATCTATGCTAATCATGTCATATTTATCCGACGAAAGCAGCAGAAAATTGCGCCCGTCTTCAACATTAAGATTTAGCTTCCCGTATTTTAAAATCTCTGCCGCGTTTTTGTGGTAATACCCGAAGCATTTATATACCTCGGGTACAAGTTCTGAAATTGTTATATCAATATTGCCGTATGTTACTGCTGATTCAAGTATAGTTCCCATGCCGAAACATATTATAAGCATTTTATCAGGTTTATCTGCGAATAATACGGGCAGATGAGCCATTAGTTTCGTCTCTGTGCACAAAGACGTTTGCCCCACGCCGTTGATCTCAAGCACTTTAGAATCGTTAAAGTAGCAGCTTGTCACCGTGCCCTGCACGCCTTCTTTGTTATAATATATTTCACTTTTGGGATATTTGCTTATTCTGTTCTTTAACACGTCCAGAAATACGTCTTTGTTCAGTGCTCCCGCCATCAACAACACGATAATCACAGCAGCTGCCCCATATGCAAAAACGGATTTTTTCGTTTTATCCGGCGCTATAAATAATAAACTGATCCCGACAACCATATTGACAGCCGCGAGCAGCATGATTGTCTTTGTGGACCCTATCAGGCTTATAAAAATAAAACCCGTAACTATGGAGCCAAGCACATTTCCAGCTGTATTAAAACTGTAAATCGTACCTATGTCCCCGCCTATTTCGTCCTTGTTTCCGGCATAACACACGGCTGCCACAGGGAATATCATGCCGAAAATAAACGCTGTAGGAAAGACCAGGTATATCGGGGATAATAATCTCAAATACTTATTGATATCGAACAAAGGAAAAATATACAGGCTGATAAGAGAGACTATGCTTAATGCGAGTTGGAGTGTACCGAACATTATAAGCCGGTTGCCTTTCTTTCCAAGCATTTTGTTTGCAAATAGACTGCCTGATGCAATGCCCAAAAGAAATACCGCAAGCATCGCAGAAAAGGCATAAACCGAAACTTGAAGGTACAGAATTAACTGCCTTGTCCAGATCACTTCATACGCAAGGGCTGTAAATCCGCTTATTAAAACAAAAATCAACACGGCAGTCCTTGTTTTGCCGGAATAAAGCGAATCAGGCTCTGATTTAGCCGTCATGCCGTCAACGCCAGCCTCCGTTCCTGCTCCGGACCACATAGTTTTTATACCGATAATCAAGACTGTTCCGGAAACCAGCAGGTTTACAGCTACGCCGAGCAATATTGTCTTCCATTCTCCGAGTTTCCCGATTGTAATAAATCCGCTTAGGAGCACGCCAGTAACTGCCCCGAAAGTATTGAAACCATACAACAGGCTTAGATTGTTGCCAAATAGCCTGTCTTTTTTAGTCAAATAACCCGTCAGAACCGGCAAAGTTCCGCCCATAAGCGTCGTTGGGATTAAGAGAGTTAAAAAAGACACAAGGCATCTGAGCAGCATAATAACCGGCCTATTATGGTCGCTTAATTCGTATAGGCCTTTATACAGTGGCACCGAAAACTGAAAAAGGAAAGGCGTTATCACTGCGGTTATGGCAATCAACATTTCAAGCAGCGCATACAATTTCAGCAGGCTTTTTAGCCTGTCGCTGAATTTGCCGAATATATAGCTACCTATGCCCAGCCCGGCCATAAAAGCCGCAATCGTAATCGATGTGGCGTATGTTGTCACGCCAAGTACCCGTGACAGCATCCTGAGCCATACAACTTTGTAAACAAGCCCGCTGATCCCGGATAGGAAAAATAACAAAATCAGTATCCTTTTTTCCTTCGAAAAAACCGTAAGCATTCATCACCTCTTGTATATAATCCATTTTATTTTTCTAAAGTTTTCAGGGTAATATTGCCCTTATAATTAATAATGTTTATATATAATAGCTAAAAAATATCAAAAGTAAAGGCAAAAATCCGGTACTGTAAATACAAAATAACATTATCATATTTTTGAAAAAAAATTAAATTTGTTATTATTGAACCCCCCTCCTGTTTTTTTATGCTTGGATTACAAATAAATAAATATGTTTTTCCCGTTGCCGTGCTTACCAACAACTCTTTTGCAGCCTTTTTGAATAAAAAATTCTTGCATATCGTAGGCTATTTCTTCTGAATTTGCTTCCCATACATACCATTCTCTCGGATTTCCGCGTTCTTTTTTCTTTTCTTCTGGTTTATCCGTAACCCCAATGGTCCATATCGGATAATTACCTTTGATAATGCCTTCTATCAGCAAAATCAGCTGAAATTTTTCCATAAAGCACCTCAAAAATCCTTCACCACTATTATAATTATAATATATTTTATCTATTTTGTCAAGTATAATAGTAATAATTTAGTTAGTAAATTTTAAAATTTAAACTAATATTATCTGTTATGTAATAATACTAATTAATATAATATTGCATTTTATAGTATTCTATACGAAATTTTTCGAAAGCATATAAATAAAAGTATTTTAGCATCATATCCTTCAGATATTATAATTCATTAAAATTTTAACACTTTATGCTTGTCAGCTTTTTCTCTTTCTAATATAATCATTTTGTTCATTTAATTATACGAGGATAAAAATGAAAGATTTAACAAAAGGAAGTATTGTAAAAAATCTCATAGCATACGCTGCTCCGGCAGTATTAGCAGACTTTCTTCAGTCTCTATATAGCGCGATTGACGCTTTCTGGACCGGCAGACTGATAGGTGCAAAAGCTATTGCTGCAGTTTCCGCAAGCTTGCCGATAGTGTTTTTCCTGGTTTCCCTTTTGATTGGGCTCGGAGCTGCAACTGTCATAATGACAGGCCAGGCCTATGGAAAAAAAGACATGGAACTTCTGTCAAAGATACTTGTTAATTCTTTTTTTACGATACTTGCGCTTTGCGCCATAGTTACAGTAGTTGGCGTTATTTTTGCCTTGCCTATACTTAAATTTTTGCATACACCGGCTGATATTATAAACAGTGCTCATTTATTCATTATAATAATATTATATGGAACTGTGCTCATATTCGCCACGAACTGGTTTTCCTCGATACTGCGCGGCCTCGGTGATACAGTAACGCCCCTGATTTTACTAGCAATAGATGTAGGAATAAATATAGTTCTCGCGCCATTTTTAATAGCAGGCATGGGCCCATTTCCCAAAATGGGCATAGCTGGCTCTGCTGTCTCTACCCTCGTCGCAGGCCTGGTTATCACAATTATCTCGTTTATTTATTTAGGAAAAAAATACCCGTTTTTTAATGTGACAAAATGGAAATTTAAATTTAACTTTAAAATAATCACGGATATATTTGCGATCGGAATCCCGATTACCCTGCAGATGATGATTGTTTCGACTGCCTCAATCATACTTGTATCGTTTGTAAACAGGTTTGGCTCTGATGTGGTTGCTGCATACGGCATAGGGCTCAGGATAGACCAGTTTTCATTTATACCCGCAATGTCTCTCGGCGGCGCCGCGTCCGCCTTTGCCGCGCAGGCAATCGGCGCGAATAAAGAAAATATGCTGAAAGAAATCGTAAAATGGGTTGCTATTCTTTCGCTTGCATTTTCCCTTTTCTTTTTTGCTCTGATAAATATTTTTCCTTCAGCCATAACATCCATTTTTACCAACAGCCCAGGTGTGATTTCAAGCGCATTTTATTATTTCAGGATAGATTCCTTTACTTATTTTGCTTTTGCTCTGCTTTTTACCTACCAGGGTATAATCAGGGGCGCTGGAAACACCCTGCCCTCTGCTCTAATTTCGCTGGTTTCCCTGCTTTTATTCAGGGCCGGCCTTGCATGGTTTTTAATAGAAAAAACTCATTTTGCGGAAAAAGGCATCTGGCTTGCCATGACAGCAAGTTCTTATCTTGCAATGCTGCTGAATTATTTTTATTACAGGTTTGGTAACTGGAAGGATAAGTTCCTGCTGGAAAACATCGAGGTAAAAAAGGAATGCCTTGACTGCCTGCCCGGCACCGAGCACAGGCGGTAAAAATATTTAAGCAACATATTTCTTTGTTAATTTATGACTTAACAGGCTGCTGAAAAAGTCAGTTTAAAAGTAATGCCAATGTGTTAAAATGGTAAAAATCATAAAACACGGAGGCTACACAAATGCGTGGAAATGAAACAAAACAGGGATATATGTTCAGTTATCTATCGCCGGAATTTAGAGTTCCAAAAAACCATCCGCTCCGCAAGATAAAGAAAATGGCAGAAGAAGCGCTAAAAAGGATGTCGCCGCTCTTTGATAGAATATACAGTATCATAGGAAGGCCATCAATACCGCCGGAAACGCTATTGAAAGCGCAGCTTTTAATAGCGTTTTATTCGATAAGGTCGGATAGGCTGTTTTGTGAGAAAGCGGATTTGGATATATTATTCCGGTGGTTTTTGGATATGAATATGGAAGAAGAAATGTTTGACGCAAGCGTATTTTCCAAAAACAGGGAAAGATTAATGGAAAACGAGGTTGCTTATCGTTTTTTGAATGAAGTGATAAGAATAGCCCGGGAGAATGACCTGATGTCGGATGAACATTTTACTGCCGACGGAACGCTGATAGAAGCATGGGCTTCAATGAAAAGTTTCGTGAAGAAAGACGGCGGAGACAAGCGAAAAGACGACGGAGATCCGGGTAATCCATCGGTGGATTTTCATGGCGAGAAAAGGAAAAACGAGACGCATCAAAGCACAACGGATCCGGAAGCATTGTTAATGAAGAAGGCCAAAGGCAAAGAAGCAAAATTGAGCTTTTGTGAAACCGTATTAATGGAAAACCGTAACGGGCTCATAGTGGATGTGTCGCTGACACAGGCAAGAAAAGACGCGGAAACCAAAGAAACGCTGAGGATGTTAAGGAAAGAACGACGGCGAGGAAAAGGCAGTATAAAAACCATAGGCGGAGATAAAGGATTCTGTAATAATAAATTTGTCGGCAAGGTAAGAAAAATGAAAATAAAACCGCATATAGCGAAGATAGAAAAATGGAAAATATTCGGGCTTGACGGAAGAACCATAGGAAGCATCGGTTACGCGATAAGCAGAGTGAAAAGAAAACTGGTTGAAGAGATATTTGGATGGAAGAAAACTGTTGGCGGAGCAAGAAAGACCAAACTTATAGGAGTAAAACGAAACCAGGAACAATCAAGTATTATATCGGTGGCGTATAATCTTCGGCGAATGGCCAGATTGATACCTGCAACATAGTGAAAAAATCGAGATATGAAAAACAGCGCAGAAAACATTAAAAGAAAAATAAGGAAATAGGAAAAGTTAAGGTAAAGTAATAGATGAAGGGTTGAAAAATTGAAAAAAATAGCGGCAGGAAAAGAAAAATTCTTAAAAAGTTATTTTTCAGCAGCCTGTTAAATATTTTTTTCGTTCTTCAAAAAGTACTAACTGTTTTTCTTCTGGAATCAATTCATAATTGTGCTTTTTAATATGTGATTCAAAATTATAAACAAGAGCTTCGACAATAGAATTTCTATTTTCTATCTTGCCGCCCGAATGATAATAATGATTTTTTGTAACAATATTAAACTTTTTCCAATACTTTTTTATCATAGAATTTTCTCTGTAATCGTTATGATGCCATGTTGATAATATAAACTTTGCTTTTGTATTATTTAAAGCCTCAAATAAATCATGTTCATCTTCGTCAGTCCAGCCGTTATAATAATCAACATAACGGCCATGATAAGGAGGATCACAATAAATAATATCATTAGCTGTTGCCGTTTCTATAGCTTTTCGAAAATCTTTACATATAAATTGCCATTTCACTGAAATTAGGCAGCCAATTTTCGATACTTGGTTAACAATTTTTGTTATATAGGATTTACTAAAACGTTCCGGTTTTTTACAAAACGGAATGTTCCATTTGCCGCTTTTATTGAAACGTATCATTCCATTAAAACCAGCTCTTGATAAAAACAAAAAATCCAAGGGCTGAAAATTACTGTTGAATCTGTCCCTAATATATTTGTAGTGTTCATATCCCCGATCTCCTGAATGTTTTAATATATTTCCTTCTTTTTCAAGGTACTGTCTGACAATTATTGGTGTAATTTGATCGGTTTTTATAGCATTATAAAAATTGATTAAATGTGGATTAATATCAAAAAGTAAATTTTCTTTGAATCCTACATTAAATGCAACTACTCCCGTTCCCATAAATGGTTCTATCCAACGTCCGGTATTTTGCGGAATTAAAGCATTAATCCATATGACAAGCTTTGTTTTTATCCCTTGACTTTTGATAGGCGGTACTATTATTTTACCCATCAATTTTCACCCGACCTTTTTGGAACTATTAAGGAAGTATTCCCTTTTCTATATTTTACAAAATCCAACAAATTATTTATTTTTTTTACTTTCCCTGCTTTTTTGATGGCTATCTTATTAAAATTCATCCAGTAATCGTCAAACCAATTTTCACCCAAACGTGAAAACATACCATTTTCGTTTATAATATCGCTTATTAAATTTATACTGCCAATATTTGCGGTGTTTCCACTACCTCCTTTATCGCTGGCAATCTTCCATTTTTCAGCAATAAAGAATTGGAAATTTTTTACTACGGATGTAATCGATTGTAATTCATTGAGGTCGTGGGCTTTTGTTTCATTGATGCTTGAACCGATTACTCTGTCATAAATAATTCCAAAACAAAAATGGCCCAAATATTCATCGTAAGGAAATTGAATGTTCTTTTTGCTGTTACGATTTATGAAATATTCTCCGTGGGAACCCAGTGTAAAGCCGTTGCACAATTTATTATTTTCCGGTTTTCGATAAGTTGTTTTAAAATCGACTGCGAATTTGATTTTACTATTATCCTTTTTTATAAAAGTAATATCTGGATAATAATTCTGATGGTCGGCCAATATGATACTATAACCAGCTTTCTCCGCAAAAGCCAATACTTTTGGAAATAAATGTATTTCTAATATTTTTGATACTATTTTTGTATCTGAAGAAATTGTATAAACATTTTTAAAAATATCAATAAAACCTTTAACAGTCCATTGCCCATCTTCGGAACTAACATGGGTTGTTATTGTTTTTGTAAAATTGCTTAAGTTTTCTTTGAATTTTTGCTTTTCAGACATTAATTGCCTCCAAATTCTTCCCAAACATCTTGCGAAAGCTTTATTTTTAATAATTATAACATGTTTGCATTCAAAAACAAGTTAGAAAACCATCATTGGTTTTTGAATATGGTAAGAATATATTATAATTTCATTACCAGCTTAAATTATTATATTACTCCGCCACGGCTCCCGTGAACTGCGCCCGGTATAAGTCAAAATAAAAACCCTTATCGTCTATCAAAGACTTATGGTTTCCTGTTTCGACAATCTTGCCGTTGTTCATCACGAGTATGAGCTCTGCGTCGCGTATTGTTGACAGCCTGTGCGCTATTACAAAGGATGTCCTTCCCTTCATAAGCGTCTTCATCGCCTTCTGGATGAGTATTTCAGTGCGTGTATCTACGCTGCTTGTTGCTTCGTCCAGTATCAGTATTTCAGGGTCAGCGAGCAAAGCCCTTGCTATTGTAATAAGCTGCTTTTCTCCGGTCGATATGTTCGACGCGTCCTCGTTCAGCACTGTGCCGTAGCCTTCCGGTAATGCGCGTATGAAATGGTCCGCGTGCGCAGCCTTTGCCGCTGCTGTGATTTCCTCGTCGGTTGCGCCCGGCCTGCCGTATGCAATATTTTCCTTCATTGTCCCCTTAAAAAGCCACGTATCCTGCAGCACCATGCCGAACCGCCTGCGCAAAAATCCGCGCTTGTATTCTCGTATGTCCCTGCCGTCCACTTTTATTTTTCCTCCCCACACATCGTAAAACCTCATGAGCAGGTTTACAAGCGTTGTCTTGCCGGCGCCTGTCGGCCCGACTATTGCCACGGTCTGCCCCGGCTTTGCGCCTATGCTTAAATTCTCAAAAAGCTTTCTGTCCTCGCTATAGCCAAAGCTTACGTTTTCAAACGAAACATTCCCGCACTCATCGCACGCTTCCGCTCCATTGGCATCCGTAGACTCTTCCTGCGCGTCCTCCAGCACCTCGAATATCCTTTCACCCGACGCCACCGCAGACTGCAGCATGTTTATCATCGCAGCTGCCTGCGCCACAGGCTGTGTGAACATGCGTATGTATAATATGAATGCCTGGACATCGCCGATGTCCAGCTTTTTCCTTGCAACAAATATGCATCCCGCGACACACACTGCCACATAGCCCAGGTTGCTTATGAAGTTCATGAGTGGAAAAATAAATCCTGATATAAACTGCGCTTTCCATCCCGCGTTATAAAGCCTGCTGTTCACGTCCTCAAATCTTTCTATGGATTTTTTCTCGTAACCGAAAGCCTTTACTACGCCGTGGCCTGTCAGCATTTCTTCCACATGGCTGTTCAGCTCTCCAAGCGCCTTTTGCTGGGCTATGTAAAACTTCTGCGATGTCCTGGCTATTAGCACGGTAGCAAGGAACGAAAGCGGCAGGGTAATTATCGTGATTATGGTAAGCATCGGGCTTATAACTATCATCATGATAAGCGCGCCTGCTATGCCTATGACTGCGCTCAAAAGCTGCGGCAGTCCCTGCTGCAGAGTGTTGTTTATGTTGTCCACATCGTTTGTCGTCCTGCTCATTATCTCGCCGTGCGGCCGCGAATCGAAATATTTGAGCGGCAGTCGCGATAGTTTGTCGTCTATATCCCTGCGCAGGGCATAAACTATCCTCTGGGCAATGACGCTGAACGACCTCTGGGAAATATAAATAAAAACAGCTGCCGTCAGGTTCAGGCAAAAAAGCATGAACAGTATTTTTATAAGCCCTGTGTTGTCCGGCGGCGTACCGCTTGCAAACTTTCCGGATGTCATACCTTCAAAAAGTTTTGTTATTGCTATGCCGAGCACTTTTGGCGATATGGTGCCTATTACCGTTGACAACACCATAAGGATCCCGATTATTATCATCTGCCATGCGAATGGTTTCAAATACTTTGCCAGCCTTTTTACCGTTCCTTTGAAATCCTTTGCCTTTTCCACAGGCCTGCCTATGCCGCGCATATGGCCGCCGCCCCTTGGACCTCCTGCTCCGAACATGCCCCTGCCGCCGAACGCGCCCTGCCCCTGCTGCGGCTTGAAACCGCCTGCCGGAGGCTGCTGCGGTTTTTGGTTTCCGTTCGGGCTCATGCCAGCTCCTCCTCTGATATTCTGGGAATACACTATTTCCCTGTACACTTCGCAGGACGTCATGAGTTCTTTATGGTTTCCCATGCCTGCCACTTTACCCTCTTCAAGCACTATTATCCTGTCCGCGTCCATTACTGTTGTTACCCTTTGCGCCACTATGAATACCGTCGCCTCTCCTGTTTCCTTTTTCAGAGCCTGCCTGAGCGCTGCGTCTGTCCTGAAATCAAGCGCCGAAAAACTGTCGTCAAATATGTATATTTCCGGTTTTCTTACCATGGCGCGCGCTATTGCCAGCCTCTGCTTTTGCCCGCCTGACAGATTCGCGCCTGCCTGCGCTATGACACCATCAAATCCTTCATCCATTGCCGCTATGAAATCCATGGCCTGCGCTGTCTCAGCGGCATGTTTTAGCTCAGTATCCGTGGCGCCGGCCTTACCGAACCTTATGTTGTCCGCTGCTGTGCCTGTGAAAAGCATGGCCTTCTGCGGCACAAATCCAATTTTTGCGCGCAAAGTTTCCTGTGCCATCTCACGTACGTCCACGTTGTCCACAAGCACGCTTCCGTCAAACACGTCATAAAACCTGGGTATCAGGCTCACAAGCGTGGTCTTGCCCGAGCCTGTCCCGCCAATGATTGCGGTTATCTCTCCCGGTGCAGCCGAAAAAGATACGCTGCTCAGCGCCGGCTGCTCTGCGCCGTGGTACCTGAAGGAAACGTTCTTGAATTCCACGCGCCCTTTTCCCACCCCTGCCTGCGGATTTTCCTTATCCTTTATCTCAGGTTCCATTTCCAGCACTTCGTTTATCCTCTCCGCTGATGCCTGCGAGCGGGGTAGCATGATGAAAATCATGGACACCATCATGAGCGCAAAAAGTATCTGTGTTACGTATTGTATAAAAGCCATTATGTCGCCTACATGCAGTTTGCCTGCTTCCACGCGCAGGCTTCCAAACCATATTATGGCAATGATGGTAAAGTTCATTATCAGCTGCATCAGCGGCATCATGAGAGCCATAAGTCCTGCAAGTTTCAGCGCTGTCTCTGTAATGCCTTTGTTCGCCTGGTCAAACCGGTTTTTCTCATGCTCTATCATGTCAAAAGCGCGCACTACCCTGATGCCGGTTAGCTTTTCCCTTATTACCATGTTCATGCGGTCAAGCTTTGACTGCATCAGCTTAAAGAGCGGCATTGCTACGCGCAAAATATATATTATCAGCGAAGCAAGTACAGGCACTGCCACGGCAAAAACCAGCGAGAGTTTCAGGTCGCGCGTTACCGCCATAACTATGCCGCCTATGGCCATTATCGGCGCCCTGACAAAAATGCTCATCATCATAACTACGGTCTGCTGCACCTGGTTTACGTCGTTTGTGGTCCTCGTGATAAGCGAGGCCGAGCCTATCCTGTCAAACTCATGGAATGAAAAGCTCTCAACCTTTGAGAATATCCTGCTGCGTACTATCCTGCTGAAGCCCAGCGCCACACGTGATGAATTAAAGCTAGCGGTAAAAGCGCAGCATACTCCGCCGAGTGCTACAAGAAGCATTATTGCGCCTTTCCTTATAATATATGCTATATCCGCATTAACCACGCCCTTGTTCACTATGTCCGCCATAAGCGTCGGCAAATACAGGTCTGCCATTGCCGATCCAAATAGCAGCACGAGTACAATCGCAATTCTGGGTATGTGTGGCTTTAAAAACCTGAAAAGCTTAAGCATCCTTGTTTTACTCCTGGTGTTTATTCAGCTAAATTATGAGCCAGTATTATAGTACAACTGCTTTCATAATTAAATACTTTTTGTGATTTTCTAATGGCTGTTATATAAGATTGTTTGTTATTTCTTCTTTTTCAGCAATATGGCCCTGCTGCCGAAAATTTTGCGTACCTCGGCAACTTCAAACCCGGCTTCTTTTGCATTTCCTATGCTTCCGTTAAATTCTTCTTCATCGACCCACTTTGCCGGTTCGGCCAGCAGTATTTTTCCCTCAGGTTTCATTAATCCTGACATTTCTTTAAAAAAAGCCAAACCATCGGGTATTTCATGCACAATATAAAAACAAAGCGCGAAATCAAGTTTGTCTGATATATTTATTTTGTCTTTTTCGGTCTTAACATAAAAAATATTTCTTATTTTTTGTCTTTCTGCTTTCTTCCTTACCTTTCCAAGCATTTCATCCTGTAAGTCGCAGGCTATTACCCTGCCTTTTTCGCCTGCCATGCGCGCCATGGTTATTGTAAAAAATCCCGGTCCGCAGCCTATGTCAGCCGCTGTGTCTCCGGGGTTGATAAGCCCCTGCAGGATTTTTTCCGGATTCTGGCCGATTTTTCTTATCCAGTTGTCAAGTATCCATGAGCGCCATGCCGGAAAAACATGATGATGCGGCATTTTTTAACCTCTTCCTATCTTGGCTGCCATACTTTTTACTTTCTCAATTATATCCGGTCTGTCCGCTGCCGTGCCATCGGGCGGCAGGCCTGCCGAAACAATCGGGTATACTTCATCAAAGCCGAACCTTTTGAACATCCTGTCGTATTTTTGCGGGAGCGCGGCAAATGTACTTTCATCGGGATTTCCCTGTGTAATTATAAAAACCAGCTTCTTACCCGGTGTCAGCCTGCCCGGTTTCGGGTTTGTTCTGTAATCTTTTGTAAGAAACGAATAGCACCTGTCCGTAAAGCTCTTTGCCTGTCCGGTAATTTCCTGGAAATATACCGGCGATGATAAGATTACTATATCAGACATCCGTACGTCTTCCAGCACGTCGGTCAGCCCGTCCTCGACCGTGCATTTGTCTGCCTCGTTTTTGCACTTCATGCATCCCTGACAGCCGCGGAAAAATATCTTGTTCAGCTCGTATGTCTTAACCTGCGCGCCCTTGCCTGCAATATTTTCCACCAGCAGCGCTGCAATTGCAGCGCTGTTCCCCTTGCTGCGCGGGCTTCCTATAATGTTTACAATTTTCATAATGTGCTCCTTTATATAAGTAGAGACACGCCATGGCGTGTCTCTACTTTAAATTCTTAATTTTTCCTTTGTGTTACCTTTCCTTGTTCTCTTCCTGCTTTGTCCTGTTTAGGTAAGCCTCAAACGATGCCTTGCCTTCTGTTTTCCAGTATTCATCGTAATATCTCCAGTTGCTGTAATCTCCGTTCGGAGCCCAGTCGTCAGCGAACCTGTGCTTATGCCTCCAGTGTTTCCAGTGTTTGTCGTGGCCCCTGCCGTGGTGTCCTTGCCCGTGGCTGCCTCCGAAAAATATTTTCGCCAGCACTATCAAGCCAAACGCCTGCCAGTAGGTGATTGCCTTCAGGCCAAAAATAGATGGCATCAGCCAGTTCCAGAGCCACATTACGACATAGCCGAAAACAAATGCCAGCAATACCGCTATTGCTATGCCGCCTATGGCCATGCCTACGATTTTAAGAACCCTAAAAATTCCATACATGTGATATTCTTCATGCGAATCATGCTCGTTCATATTTCAACACCTCCTTCAATTAAAATTTTTTTTATCTTCTCAAGCGCGCGCGCCTTTTTGGAAAGCAAAGTGCCTATCGGCACTTTCCATTCTTCAGATAATTCCTTAAATGATATATCCTCAAGCTCAGTGGCAACCACAATTGCTTTTTCATCATCGTTTAATTTATCAATGGCTTCATAGACAGCGTCATAAATCTCGTCGTCTTCAATTTCATCATCAGCTGCAATGCCGTTTCTTATGGCGTTTACGAGCGAAAACTCCTCCTGTTCGTTAATCTCATCCAGGGATATATGCGGCCTCCTCGCCCTCATAAAATCAATTATCCTGTTCCTGAGCGCCGTATATATGTAGGCCGATAGCTTCTCGAGCGGCACGTTGATGTCCGCCAGCTCGAACATCCTGAGCATGACGTCCTGCACTATGTCCTCTGCGTCTCGGTGCGCCTCGTCGCTCAACCTTTTCCTTATAAAAAATACCATTTTGTTGTATTCTTTTGCGAAAAATTCCGCTATGTTTGAGAACCCTGCTTTTTTTATTTCCTGCCCTGCCTGCTCCATTTTATGACAGCTCTCCTTTTGGAAATCAGTCTTTGCTTTTCCCTGTCTCTTTATTCATATCCAACAATATAGACGTATGTAATTTTTTTTTATTGCAATAATATTGCTGTCTATACGGTTATTTAATGTAAATTTTAAAACTCCGCTTCCAGCCCGAAATATCCCATCAGCGGCAGGTTCCTGATTTGTTCAGGTGCTCCGTTGTTATTCGTGGGATAAACCAGTCCGGCAGGGTTTGCCCTGTCCAGCAGGTTCAGTATCTCAAAATAAACGTTCAGTTTCCATCCCTCAAAAAGAAACGCGTAATCTGTGCGCAAATCTATCTGCAGGTAATCCTCCAGCCGCTGGTTTCCCGTACTAGTGTTTGAAAATTGCGGGTACCATGCCCCGCTCGGGTCCTGGTACAATCCGTTTAAGCTTTGCACGAGCGGTCCTGAATTGTAGCGTATTTTTATGCCTGTGCTCCACACCGGTGTTATGCTGTAACTCGCCACTACATCCAGGATATTCGGCTGGTCGTATTGGTATAAAACCCATTTCCCTGTCGCGGGGTCCAGCCTTTCGGATTTTGAAAGGGCGTATGATACCCATCCGAAAAACCGCTCCCCGATCCTTTCCTGCAAAAACACCTCTATTCCCTTTGCCATGCCCGGGCCTTCCCCGTTTATTACTCCGTAAGTGTTCACGCTGTATATCATGTTTGTGTATATTTTATAATACGCGTCAATCCTGGCGCTTAACTCAACGGAAAAATCTTTTTTAATCCCCAGCACCATGTGCTCCGCCGTCTCCGGCTTGAGCCCGGGATTGCCAACCTGCGCGTTTGTCTGCACTTCATTCGGGAACTGGCTGTAATACCCCCATACAGCGTCCAGCAATGTTTGCCCGTCGTAATTCCATTCAAGCTTTACCCGCGGCAATAATGTGTCGTCAGTGATATTGCCGTACCTGTCATACCTGCAGCCTGCAGTAATTGCCAGTGCCTGGTTCAGCTCTATTTTGTCCTGTAAATACGCCCCGCGGTTCGAAGAAACCGAGTCAATAATCACGTTAATAAGGCCTGACGGCACCCCGTTTTGTAAATTCCGGAAAAGGCTGGCGTCCGCGTCTATATTCAAAATTTCAAAATCCCCGCCGAAACCCATGGTATTTTTCACGCCCATTATTTCCCCTGCGTTTAATTCCGCCTCTTCCTTTATTCCGTAGTGATTTACCGCTATGCTGTAGCCGTAATTTGTTCCTATCCCTGTATTTACCCATGTACGGTAATAATACGGCGTAAGCACAGAGGCAAGATAAGGCAGGGAATTATTTTTCCATGTGACCCCTGATGTAAAAGCAGAACTGTCCGACAGGTATTGACCGGTCAGGGTCGAGGAAGAAACTTCGTTTCCGTTAAGTGTTATGCCTACGGTATCCTCATATCCAAGTCCGAACGCCCTGAAGCAATTGTCCTTGTCCGGCGAAAAATCCAGGCTTGCCCCGAGGTCCCAGAAAAAAGGCGCGGCAAAAAAACCGTTCCGTTTGAATAAATTATTCAGCAAAAGGTCTATATAGCTCCGCCTACCGGCAAATGTAAACGAAGCATTGCCAAGACCCGCCGGCCCTTCAACCATAAACTGCGAAGTTATCAGGTTTAGATCCGCGTCAGCGTGTATGCCGTCCTTTTTTCCCGGCCTTGTTTTCACGTCAAGCACCGAGCCCATGACTCCGCCCCATTTCGAGTCAAACCCAGCCTCATTTAAATCCACGCTCTGGATAAGATCCGTGTCAACCGTGGATGCGAGCCCTGCAAAATGAAACGGCTGCGGCCACGGTATATTGTCGAGCAGGTACAGGTTGTCCTGCGGCCCGCCGCCCTGCACCACAAGCTCTCCTGAATAATCGCCGAAAGGCGCCGCGACTCCCGGAAGGTCATGCACCGCCCGCACGGCGTCGCCTGCCGTACCCGGGACTTTTTTCAGTTCCTCCTGCGTCAATGTCGACGATATTGCCTGTGATTCTCCCTTCTTCCCTTTGACTATTATGACATCCGAGGTGAAATCGATTTTTTCAAGGTAAACGTCGAGCTTTATGTCATGCCCTGGCTCAGCTACAACTGTTTTTGTCTTTGAAGCATAGCCATGCGCTGAAAATTGCAGGGTATGGTTCCCGGGCCCAAGGCTTATATTATAAAATCCGTCCGCATCGCCTGCGCCCGCAAGTGTGGCATCCGGAATTTTCACTGCCGCGCCTTCTATGGCGTCCTGCGAGCCGAGCCGCATGATTTTTCCGTAAACCGCAACTGTATTTTTTATGTTGTCTTCGGCCGTAATCGAAACAGGCACGGCAGCCGCGGTTGCCGATGCTGACAACAAAACCGGCATAAAAAATAATATAAAAGCTTTTTTTAACCCCCCTGTCATGCAATGTCTCCCTGGTAATGATTTATTTTATATGGCATTTTTGCAAGTCTGGTTTTTCCGTTTTTAAAATTCCGCGCCCATGCCTATATACGGTATTCTCGGCAGGTTGTCTATAGTCCTTGTTTCGGTATAATCGTCATTATAGCCGATACTTTGCGGGTTGGGGCTGTTGAAAAAATTAATTATTTCCAGGTAAACGTAAAGGTTCCATCCCTCGAACTTAAAGGTATAATCCGTGCGCAAATCAAGCCTCATGTAATCCGCAAGCCTCTCGTTGTAAGTGGATGAAAAAATGCCGTGCCAGTTGCCGCTGCTGTCCTGGTATTTGCCCAGCAGGCTTTCAAAAAGCGGGCCTGTGTTGTAGTGAAGCTTGGCTCCGATGCCCCACGCGGGCGTGAACTTGTAGCTTGCCACGAGCGACAGTATATTTGTCTGGTCGTACTGATAAAGCGACCACACGCCCGTAAAAGGGTCCAGGCGGTCCGACTTTGAAAGCGCGTAGGAAATCCAGCCAAAAAACCGCTCGCCATAATCAGCCTGCAGGAAAAATTCCACTCCTCTTGCTATGCCGAACCCGTTGTTGTTATATGTGGCTGTATTAGCTGAATATCCGTTTTTTGATATTGTTATGGAACCATGGCTTTCTAATATCAGGTCGGTGTATGTCTTGTAATAAGCGTCCACCCTGCCTGTAATTTGGCTTGATAATTTTTTCTCCACACTTGCCGCAAAGTGCTCTGCCACCTCCGGCTCAAGGCCCGGGTCTCCGAATTCCTTATTCAGTTCAAAACCTTCAGGAAACTGGCTGTAGTATCCCCATGCAGCCCTGCATATTGTGCTTTCGTCATACTGCCACTGGATTTGTAAGCGCGGGGTTACTGTGTCACGGCCCACTTGGTCGTTCTTGTCGTACCTCGCTCCCGGTGTAAAAATAATAGAATTCCCAATCTTTATCCTGTCCTCCAGGAACACAGCCCGGTCCAGGCTGTTTGTGTTGATTGTTGTGCCCTCAAAGTCGCTGAACCCGGTGCTTTGTGAATAATTTTCAAAAAAATCAAGTATGGCGCTTTCATTGATAACCTGGGCCTGTCCGCCGACAACAATCTCGTGTTGCAAGCAGAGCAGCTCTCCGGCCTTCCAAGACAGTTCTTCCTTTATTCCGTAAACATTTGTTAATGTATTTATACCCATGCTGCCGTCACTGAAATTATCGTGTATTCCGGTTTGATAGAAGTACGGCGTCAGGGTCGAAACAATGCCCTGAATCGACGTGTTTACCCAGTTTATGCCTGTCGTAAATGCGCCGTTATCCATGTTAAAACTTCCTGTAAGCCCTGCTGTATCCGTTATGCTCTGCGGTATCTTGAGTAGCAATCTGTCGTCGTCGCCGAGAGCCATGACATGAAAATGGTTTGCCGGGCCAAGCGAAAAATCAACAGTTCCCGACAGGTCCCAGAAATAAGGTATCAGGACAATGCCGTCAAAGCTCATCCTTGAAAGGAAAATATCCAGATAGCTGCGCCTGCCCGCAATGGTAAAAGACGCGTCTCCCAGCCCGAGCGGCCCCTCAAGCAGCAACTGCGAGTCCAGCATGCTGATGTCTGCCTCGCCGCTTAAACGCGTTTTATTGCCCGGCCGTGTGTGGGCGTCAAGCACAGCGCCCATGCAGTCACCCCAGCGCGTGTCAAACCCGGCTTCATTTAAATCAACCGATGAAAGTATGTCTGTGTTTATGGTGGACAATATCCCTCCAAAATGAAAAGGAAAAGGCCACGGTATGTTGTCGAGCAGATAAAGGTTGTCATCCGGCCCGCCGCCCTGCACCGATATCTGGCTGGAAAAGTCGCTCAGCGCTGCAATTCCCGGCATGCTCTGCATGGCGCGCAGTGCGTCGCCTGCCGTGCCCGGGACCTTTTTTATCTCGTCGCTGCTTATGCTTGATGATATTGTCTCAGGTTCTTCCTTTTTGGCGTTTACCACAATAGCATCTGAAGTAAAATCCACGCGCTCAAGGTAAATATTCAATACAATGTCCTGCCCCGGTTCAACTTCAACAAGCCTGCTTTTGTCGGCGTAGCCGTCTGCCTTGAAGTCGATATAAACCTTCCCGGCCGCAATACTTTTTAGAATATAATTGCCTTTGCTGTCTGACTCCGCTGTTATTGTCGTGTAAATTATGCCAGCAATTGCACCTTCCACAGGGTCTGATGTGCCCAGTTCCATTATCCTGCCGCGCACCTGGCCTGTAGGCGTGACATCAGCCACTGCTGTATTCGTAACCCCGGCAGTTGCAGCATCACTGGCTATCCCCGTGACCGCTGCTGGCGCATCGGCGGCTTTGGCAGGCAAAACAAGCGCTAATAAACATGTTGAAATAAATAATACCCGTTTAAACAATTGTATATTCTCCTTTTCTAATTAAATCGATTATTACATGAATGTTACTTTTTGTCCTCATTTTTTATCTTTCCCACTTGCTGAATATGATTGTATAAATTAACTAATTGTGGATCATTACCTACGGTTTGCATTCCTTCTTTCAAGGTATTTAATGCTTTGTCTGATTGCCCTAATTTATAATATGTATAGGCGATATATACGTAAATTCCTGCGTTTTTATCCATTTCCTTTGATTTCTCGAAATATTTTAAAGCTTCCGTTAAATTATTGTTTTGAAAATAATACGCGCCGATATTTTTACTTATAATAGCAGTACTATAATTTTTCTTCATTAAAAATTCATATATGTCCATTGCTCTTTCGTAATTACCTTTTGTCATCATGCTTGTCGCTTCATTAAATATCGCTTCATATTGCTTATTTAAATCAATTTCCCCTATTTTATCAATATATGTCTGAAATAATGCCGTGTTATTGTCTCCGTATTGTAATGCCTTTTCAAACATTTCCTTTGCCATCGGTAAAATTCCATCCCTAAAATAAACCATGCCTAGAGTATCATAAGCTTGCCAAAAATTTTCCTTTTTCCCTATAGCTTTTCTTAAATATTTTATTTGGTTATCCGTATCATTCAAATCTTTATAAGCAACCGATATATTGTAGTAAAAAATCGGTTCATTTTCTTTCATTACATCTTTAAAAAGAAAAAACATGGCTTTTTTATAAAGTTGCAACGCTCCGATTGGATTTCCTTCTGATAAGAGGTCATTGCCCTGTTGTATCATGCAAAAGGGATACCACATAACGAGTCCCGAATTTCTTGCACTGTAATCTATATATTTATCATATAATCCGTGATTATAGGAATAAGACTCAAATATTCTAGACGATAACGGGGTGCTGTTTTTTAAGTACTTTTTTAACAATCCTATTTGTTTGAAATTATAACCTAACTTTAATTTATCTACGTCAGGCGACAAGGTACTTTCAAATATATCAATATTATTTTTTGAATAGTAGGTAATAATGTTATTTAAATTTTGTGTCGGGTTATTTACTTCTAACGAAATACTTGAATATTTTTTAATAAAATTATCTAATTCCCATTTAAAAGGTAAATACATAACGTTTACAAGTTTTATGTCCTGTCTTTGTTTTTCGATTGTCTGAATATAAGGTAAAATATCATAATCACCCTCACAAAGATATAAACTATCCTTATTTATAGTTTTTAAAATATTGTTGCCATAATCGTACGCTTGATAATCGTATCTGCTGTTGTTTTTATTTAAATTGTTATATCCCATAAATAAAATCAATAAAAATATTACGGTTAAAAAAATATATCTGAAGCCCTTTTGCTTAAAAAATTCTAAAATTAAATACATTCCTGTGATAATAAATAACATTAAAATATACTGAACAGGCATAAGGAAAATATCAATAATCCACATTTCATTTTCAAGGCTGCGATTTGGAATGAACCCCTTCGTTTGGACACTCGGATTAGAACAAACCGGCCTGTTCCTGTAGTTTAGTTTCAAATTCTACCGGTGGAACGTAGCCTATTGCCGAATGCAATCTTTTTTGATTATACACCTCCTCTATAAAAAATGGAATCCTTTTCAAGACGTCATCGATAGTTTTATAATCCCACATATAAACTTCTTCACATTTAATTGTTTTCATAAAACTCTCGGCTCCGGCGTTGTCGTACGGGTTGCCTTTGCGCGACATGCTGATAGTAAATTCGTGTTCCTTCAAGATGCCAACGTAATCGTTGCAGGCATACTGCACGCCGCGGTCTGAATGATGGACTACGCCTGTTCCGGGCTTACGTCTCTCTATGGCCATTTTAAGCGCTCCTATAGCAAGGTCGGCATCAAGATACAGCGAAATATTGTAGCCTATGACCTTTCTTGAAAAAGCGTCCAGTATCACCGCTAAATACACGAAGCCAAGCAAAATTCTGATGTATGTTATGTCTGAACGCCAGAGCTGGTTTAACGTTGTCAGGATCATGTCCTTCGCTATATTCGGGTAAATCCTGAACGGGTGATTGGAGTCTGTGGTTTTTACCCACTTGCGTTTGTACACCACCAAAAGCGAGCTTTCACGCATGATTCTTTGTACTCTTTTGTGGTTTACAATCACACCTTCACGGTGAAGCTGTTTTGTAACCCGCCTATATCCATATCCTGCAAACTCAAGAACTATCCGTTCAATTTTATCTCTTAAATCACAGTCCACCTTTAATTTTTTCTGGTTTTTTTCTTTGGGTTTGTAGTAATAACTGCTTCGGCTCAACCCAGTCATTTTGCACCATCTTTTAACTTCTCCTTGCCTTCTTCGCCCGGATATGGCCCGCCGAATAAACTCTCTCTTTTCTTTGGTGCTTTTGCAAGGTGTTGACAGGCTTTTTTTAAAAAGTCATTGTCCATAGTCATCTGCCCAAGCTTGCGTTCAAGCTCCCGGACATGTTCTTTAAGCCCCTCGACTTCATCAGGTTCATTGCCGTATTTGCCACGGGCATAATTTTGCTTCCAATTCTGGAGTAATCCCCCTGATATTCCATATTTCCGGCTTATCTGCGCCGGCGTACTTACCTTGGATAGCAATTCTTCTACTACTTGTATCCTAAATTCTTTGTCAAAAACTCTCTTTGGTTTCATAGATGGTCTCCTTTGCCTTATCAGGCCAGGTCTCCGTCTATTCTAACACATGTGTCCAGTCTCTTGGGTGCAGCCCAATTGTAAATAACAACCATAAAAGCAATTATTAAAATCGAACTTAAGAACAAATAAAAAATTTCTTTACTTCTTTTGTTCAAAATATAACCACCTGCAAACATTAAAATCCAGAGAATAGAATAATTGTTAAATAAAAGTATAAAAAATTCCTTTATTTGATACTCATATAATTGTAAAGTCGCAGGGATATCGTTTACATATCCCGACCTTAATACAGTCCACCAAAAATTTTCCCATGTATTCGGCTTTAACATATAAATAAAAATACCATCTGTGCCTGCTCTTATAGGCAGATAAAAATACGGGCTTAACCCAACAAATAGTAATAACGCTGCCGTTATAATATTTTTTTGATTTATTTTTTTTCTGCATTTAAAAAACAAATAACCGAAAACCGGTAAAAGTATTATCATGGTAGGCCAGTGATTACAAAGCGAAAGCCCGTAAATAAACGACATAAGATAGAAATATTTAATATTAAATCTTTTAAGCAGTTTCATACTTAAATATATTAATATTGCGAGGAACAAAAGATTTAATATATATATCCCGCCTTTTGCTTCGATTGCTTGGTTCCAAAAAATATAGGATAAAGCAAGTATAAATATACCTAAAAAATTTATTGTTTTATTTTCACAATTAAAAATATATAAAATAATTTTTCTAATAATAAAATAAGAAAATAAAAGTACCAGCATGGCAAGAAATATGGCGAATAAGTTAATCCTGAAAGCTGGTGAGCCGACAGGCAATGAAGAAAATACTTTTCCCGCCATTGTAAAAAGTGGGTAACTGGGTGAGTGGCTTATACCAAGAGTATATGCAGATGTTATTGTTTCAGGTGAGTCATCGCTTTTAAATGCCGGAACCATGGTGTAAAGATATAATTGCAATATAACAATTAAAAAAACTATCAATACTATAATTTCTTTGTATTTTTTAATCATTTTTACTCTGCATTATTGCAACTTAAATATTACCGGAATTACCATGCGGACGTTAATGGGCCTGCCGTCACTGTCAAGAGCGGGCTTGAACCTGGCGTATTTAAGTTTCTCTTCCACGACGCTGCCGAACCTCGGGTCGCTTGATTCGAGTATTTCCACTTTCCTGACAATTCCCGAGAAGTCTATGAGCACCTCTGCCTTTACGGTCCCTTCTACGCCCTCTTTCCTGGCGTCCTGCGGATAGTCGGCGTCTGTTATCATTCCCGTTATCCATTCCGGCCTGTAGGAAGCCGATGCAACAGCCAGCCAGTCCTGCGTGTTTTGCGGGCAGGGAGGCGGGCATTCAGCCGTAGCTTCTTCCTGGGTTTTTTCAGGTATTTTCAGCGGCTGTTTTGGGACAACCCCTAAATGTCTGCCTGTCTGCAAAAACCACAATTCTTCACGCCTGTATTGCTGTGCACCCTTCAGCGCATTTGCCGGTTTCAATAACAGCGACGAATGTTTCAAGTCAATGTCCATTGACGAAAGCAAGTTTATTTTCCGCCACTCCACATAGCCGTAAAGTATCCCGAATATCGATACATGTATGAATGCCGATAAAACAAGGCCTTTCAGAAAATTCATTTTCTCTCCACCGCGAGCGCTACTTTTACCACGCCTGCCAGTTTTATTGCGTCAAGAACTTCAGCTACTTTTTCATACGATACGTCCTTGTCTGCCTTTACCAGAATCTTCACTCCGGGGTCAAGCTGCGCCTCGTGCTCTATTTTTTCCCTCAGTTCCGCCAGGCTCACGTCCTTTTTTATAAGCTTTATCTCCCCGTTTTTCGCCAGCGCCACGCTTATCGCCGGGCTCGGCGCGTTTTCACGCGTGCTGACTTTGGGCAAAACCACGCTCAGCGCCTGCTCGCTCATAAATGTGGCCGTTACCAGAAAAATAATAAGCAGAACCATCATTATATCCACAAGAGGGGTTACGTTAATGCCGGTTACAAGCATCTGGTCTTCGTCGTTTGTATTCATTTTGCCCTCCTTGTTTCCTTGAGGTACGCGAGCAAAATATGCGACAGGCTTTCGCTGTTTTGCTGTATCTGCTTCAGCCTTGACACAAAATAATTATTCGCAATTACAGCCGGTATTGCCACCAGGATACCGAAGGCAGTGGCGATGAGTGCGGTAGAAATGCCTGCCATGACCACGGTAACTCCGGACTGGCCAGTTACAGCAAGGTCGTTAAACGCCTTTATTATGCCGAGCACCGTGCCGAAAAGCCCCACAAAAGGCGCGTTATTTCCCATGGTGGCAAGTATGATGAGGTTTTTTTCAAGTTTCATCTTTTCCCTGAGCCAGCGCGAGGTCATGACTTCCTCCACTGCAGCAGAGCCCTTTGGTATGCTGACGAGTCCCTCAAGCGCGACTTTTGCCTCCACGCGAGAAGATAAAGTAGCGAGTTTTATCGCGGACTTTATGTTCCGCCTGTTTAAACACTGGGCAAGGTTGTCCATAAAAGCCGCAATGTCGCCTTTGCCTTTTGAAAAAACTATGTACCTTTCGACCATGACTGCCACGCTTGCAACGCTGGCAGCCAGAAGCAGATAAAGTACCCATACGTCTCCTGATAGTGCAAGGGTTTTGAATATCTCGTTC
Organism: uncultured bacterium; assembly: GCA_963845185.1. GTDB lineage: Bacteria > Oederibacteriota > PGYV01 > PGYV01 > CAWJRG01 > CAWJRG01. The sequence goes on from CAWJRG010000005.1 coordinate 471,552, forward strand.
ATGTAAGCCTCCTTTTCAGGTTTTAAAGATAAAATGAGGCTTTTGCCTCATTTTTGAGTATAAACTTTGACTTCCGGCTTCCTATATTACGGCAACAACCTTTTGCTGTCAAGATTTACCATATAATCCTATTTAGACGTGTGCCGTTTATCATATGTTTCCTTATGTTAACAACAAGCCTGGGGTTTTCTTTAGAAAATAAGCCTAGAATTAATCTTGCTCAAATCCGATAGGTTGATTTTTCAGGTCAAATCTCAGGTTTTAACGATTATAATTGCTTTTAGGTGAATTTTTCTCAGTAAATCTAATTATTTCACTCATCATTTCAACGCAGGCGTCCGGATACAGGCCTGCAGCGGTTTCAGCAGAAAGCATGACATAATTTGTGCCGTCGAGTATGGCGTTTGCCACGTCAGACACCTCTGCCCTTGTGGGCATGTGGTTCTCAACCATGCTTTCCAGCATCTGCGTGGCTGTAATGACAAATTTTTTCGCCCTGTTGCATTTTTTTATTATTTTTTTCTGCATAATCGGCACTTCGTAAACAGGCAGGGATACGCCCATGTCTCCCCTCGCTACCATTATCCCGTCGCACACGCCGATTATTGAGTCAATATTTCTAATCCCGTCACGGTTTTCAATTTTGGCAATAAGCTTTGCTTTATGCTTTCCGAGGTATTCTCTTATTTCAATTATATCGTCTTTGCTCCTCACAAACGACTGTGCGATACAATCAAGGTTGTTTTCCACGCAAAAATCAATATCTTTTTTATCCTTTGAATTCAATCCATGTAAATCCAGTGTAAGGTCGGGTATGATAATGCCTTTTCTTTCCTTTATCATGCCCGGGATAAGCATTTTTGCCTTAACCATGTTCTTTTCAACACCCTCAACCATAAGCCCGATATTGCCGTCGTCAATGTAAATATGCATGCCTTTTTTAATCCTGTTGATTGGGCCCGTATAATCAAATGGGATTAGGTTGCCGCTTCCCTTGATATTTCCCTGTGTAAGCCACACAACCCCGCCTTTGTTAACCTTTATAGGCTCGCCGTTTTTTAGCCTGCCTATCCTTATCCTGTAACCCTCGAGGTCGCCGAGTATCTTTACATTGCTGCCGTATTTTTTGTTTATTTCTCTTATCTGCTTTATTCGGCCAAGATGCTCATCAAGGCTGCCATGCGAAAAATTCAGTCTTATTATGCCCATTCCTGCCCGCACCATTTTTAAAAGCATGCCCGGCTTATCCGACGCCGGGCCTATTGTGCAGATTATTTTTGTTTTCGGCATTGAAAAACTCCTTTTATGCGGGAATTTAATTATTAGAATCTAGTATAGTGAATTATTTTAGCACTTTGCTGCCATTTGCTTGATATTCCCAATCAAACGATACTGATGCCTTAGAACTCAATCCTTCCCCTTCCAGGCATTTTATTTTGTTAATCTTAATTATTCCAAAACAATTTTCAGTGCTTTTAAAAGCATATAAATGACCTTCTATAATAGGCATCATATTCCTATTTTCCGGCACATCAGGTATTTTGTTTATATCCTTGATATTGTTAATGCCCATGTCCAAAAAATACCCATTAATACTCACATTGCATTGCGATTTATTGATTTCAGTATCCTTGTGAATCCAGGCGTCAAAATACAAATCCGACCTGAAATTATGCTGAGAATTGACTTCACCTCTGGAAAAATCAAAGCCCACGGAATTTTTATTATTGCCGGTTACTATACTGACATTTTTGCCGTTTGTAATTTCAGAAGGTTCTTTAACATCATCAAAAGAATACAACATTTTATCTTCATATTCCTGTATCATCATAACATTATTTTTTTCAATTTCAGATAAATCACCTTTAACAATTTCTTTCGGCCTAAAATCTTTATGCGTAGATAATAAATTATTTCCAGGATTAAAAACTTTTTTGTAAAATTCATTTAAAATGTTGTCTTCAAAAACTTTGCCGTGCCTGGCATAATAATAATTACGCAGCAGCCTGAAAAATATGCGCTGTTCCCACGGATCCAATTTACGTGCCCCTTCTCCCATGCACCAATTAAGTAACAACAGAAAATGCGCCGCTTCTTTATAATCCATGATTTTCTCATTGAGCATTTGTTTTACCGGTACAAAATCACACAAACTTAAAAAATATTGAGTATTCCAATAAATCTCGGCGTTTATGGGACCATTCCTGTCTATTTCAAGTCCTTCGCCGCCGCCAAACGAATACGTAAATTCAATATCATCCATTTCTTTTACATAATATTCATGCCATTCAATCGTGTTTTCTTTTGAATTAAAAAAGTATTTTTGAGGCGAAATATTAAATATACGGATTTTGTCAAGTTTATCAACAGGTTCTTTTAACCATCGCTGATCAAATGTTTTTTCCAGCCCTGTAAGATGAATATAAAAATGCGCCTCGTATATTTTATCCTCCCAGAACTTCGCGGTATTCCTGATATATCTTATAGTACGGCTGACTCCTTCTTTGTTCATACTTAAATCCGAAGGGGTCTTGTAAGTGCAGACAACTTCCACAGTTTGTTGCGCTTCAATCGATTGTTGCCATAGAAAAACAACGTCATAAAGAGGTGTTTCATTATCTTGGTTTTCTTTTTTTATTTCAATCTTGTGTATTGTTTTTTTCAGAGGATAATTGTTACTTATAATTTTCTGTATTTTCTCCTGTTCTCTTTTTAATGCGTTTGTTTCATCAATATCGTTTATTCTTTTATTTACAGTTACATTTTCTCCGTTACTCTTAACTTCAAAATCAATCTCGTTTATTATTTTTTCAAAATTCCTTTTTGACTCTTCGTATGTCCCGCTCTGATCCATAGTCATATTAAAAGGAAATCCCATCTGAAAAATAATATCTTTTTTACCCAAATTTTTTAAATAAAATCTGCATACTGTTTTATCGTAATATATGTGCACTATTTCCTTAATAAGTTGTACCCCTTTAATATCATATGGTACTACTGTTATTCCATAAGCTCCCGGTGCAAAAGACGCACCATTTGCAAGAACAAAATTGTAAAAAATCAAAGAAACAATTAAAAAAATGCTTTTTTTCATAACTAGTCCCCTTTGTTTTTTGTAATCCTGCTATTTCCCTGCCGACCCCGGCTGCCAGCCGTTGCTGCCGTAAAAATCGCCGGTCATCGATTGTATTGACTGATAAATTGCCTTTCCGCGCAAATCGGCAAACATGCTGCTTTTCGGGTATATCAGTCCTCCGCCGCTGTTCTCATCCATAACAAGCGGTTCTTCGTCGTTCTTGTTCGTTACCCTGTTTTTCACCAGGTTTGCCAGGTCAACAAACTGACCTATCTGGTCAAATACAGCCACGTTGTTTGGTATAGGAAGAGGGTTCCATTTATTATCCCATGACCATCCGTTCCCTTTATTGGTCCATAAAATAGTCCCGTTCTGCGCGTCCATGATTTTTGCCTTGCTGTTTACAACTACCTTGCGCTTGGTGTAAAACCCCCATCCCTGGTCCGTGTGTTTTGGCGTATCATCTTTTAAGAATTCGTTATATGCCTCTGCAGAGCCTATAAGCAACAAATCGCATTTAAAATGCGCCGCCACCCTTTGCCGCAGGTTCATATCGGTCGCCACGTCAGAAGCTTTTGCCTTGACTGCCTTCAGGTAAGCTGCAACCTGCCCGGGGTCTATTACGGACGCTGCGTTCACATTTACGATTTCACTTGTCATTTCCTCCTGCAGGGCTTTTGCGAGCGCCGGGTCCTGGGTGTTGTTGTCAAAAGGAATTACTGCCACCCTGTTATAAATATAAAGGTTAAAAGCCGGAGGTACAGGCACAGGCGGCGCTGAAGCGCACCCCGCGATAATAAATGCAATTGTCAATAATGAAAATTTAAGGAATAAAGAAAATATCCTGCGCATTTAAAGCTCCTTTCCTTGCCTTGGCAGGCAAATAAAGATTCAGTCCTAATAATTCCATGTTATTATATATAAAAAAGGTGCCAATTGTAAAATCAAAACCTGTTTTTAATTGGTCTTTTTAAACTCCAGCACGGTTATGGAATACGGCTGGAATGAATAATTGAATTTGGCCGATACGTCCTTGACAGTGTTTTCCGTCGGCGGGTTGTCAGGGTCTGCGTGGTACGGAGCAGAGTCTGTCTCCCACTTGTAATTTGTCTTGTCAAAGCTCCATGCTTTTGCCTCAGCCGCGGGCTTAAAGCCCTTGATTTTTATTGCGGCATTGTATGCATTCTCAGGGTCTTTGTTTACGACCAGCAAAGAAAGCGAGCCGTCAGGCCTCAAGTCCGAGTAAGAAGCAAGCATTGTATTTCCGCTTTTCGCGTCCACCATTTTATGCTCCTTATCGTCGCCCGACGCAGACCAGTAATTGGTCAGCATCTTCATTGCCCAGTAATGGGCCCGTTCCTGGTACTGGAAAGATCCTCCTTCTGATTGCAAATAGCCGGCATCGCCGCCGTTCGGGTTGCTTATTGCGCTGCCGCCGTTTAATACGTCCCACATGGTCATATAGCCCCGGCTCCCAAACTGGTGTATAAACTCACAGGCATACTGCGCGAGCCATAATCCGTTTTCAAGGTGCACAGTGATGTCGTGCGGCAGCACATGGTCTGACGTGTTGTACTCTGTTATCCATATAGGGATATCTTTAAGTTTGGGGTATTTTTCCAGCGCTTTTTTTACCTGCCCCGCCATGTCTTCCATCCCCTTTGCAGGCGACGCGAGCAAATCTTCCACCTTTTGTCCCCAGTTGGGGTATTGGTGTGTGACCAGGCCTTCGGCGTAATTCTCTTTTTTCTCCTTTGCCAGCCGCCCCAATAAGGCACTTATAGCTGATACCCCGTCATACATACCAGACTTCCCGTCTGCCTGGCCCTGCGCTATTATAGTAATTGAAGGGTCCTCAGCCTTCATTGCTTCGTAAAATTTGATGTATCTCCTCGCGTAATCATACATGTTTAAAGGACCGCCCACCTCCCACTGCCCGCCGCTCTCATTGCCTATTTCCCAGTACTTAATGCCGTAGCCTTTTATCTTATTCGCGTATTTTACCCACGCAGCTGCGAGCTGCGGCGTGCCGCTTCCCATGTTTACTATTATCAGCGGCATGGCCTTGACCAGCCCAAATGAGCTGATAAAGTCCATGTACTTTTCAAACCCGAAAATCCAGGAAGCGCCGCTGCCCAGCTTCGCCGCTGTATCGCACGACGAAGCGACAACCGAGTTTTGGTCCTTTGGAAGTATCTCCTGGCCCTTTTCAAATATTTTCAGCTTGGAAATTGAATATGCGCCATTTTTCCCGTCAGAGCTTTCTGTCATGAGTATTCTTATGTACTGCGTATTAACGGTTTTGAATGAAACTTCCTGTGTGCCTCCGGTCCCTGTGACGCCGGCCGCCGACGTGGGAATCCATGAGTCTTTATCCGCATCATAAGGCATCCACTGCCTGCTGTCGGCCGGGTCCCAGTACTGCACTGTAAATTTTTTCGCGTAAGGCCATGCTTTATTAGCCGCGTCTCCCCACACGATAACCACCCTGTCCGGTTTCTTTTTTCCCTGCAGGTCCATATATACCCACTGGTGCGCCGGGAAATCCGTATCGACGTTTGACCTCCATGCTGTTGAATTGTCCGGGTCAATCATTTTCTGCGCATTATACACCAGGTCGCCCGTGGTGCTGTTCGCATATTCTGTCATGCTTGGTACCCAGTTGCCGTTTTTGTCGTAATCGCCGCTGCTGTTCCAGAAAAAACCGTCGCCCCACGACCCGCCCGGGTATCGCAGCAGATAGTTGCCGGCTGCCTGTATTTTATCCTTAGCCGCTACAGGGCTTGCCCAGCCGTTTGTATTATTACCGAAAATATTGATTGGCTTGAAAGTGTTGATTGTGACGCCTGCGTTTATGTCAAGTGTCGTGTCAACAATTGCGGAAAAAATAAAAACAGGAACAAATAAAAGCATAAATAGAAAAATCGTTTTCTTCGTCATGTTTTTCACCTCAGATTTAATATTTTTCCCTAACCACTTACCACATACCCCTTACTACTTTTCTATATCCTTACCGGTATCCCGTGTTTTTTCAGGTATTCCTTGACTTTCCTGACTGTATATTGTTTGTAGTGGAATATTGACGCGGCTAAAACCGCATCTGCTTTGCCTTTTTTCAAAACGTCAACCATGTGGCCGGGCGAACCTGCGCCGCCCGAAGCTATGACCGGAATCCTGACGGCTTCCGATACCCTGCGGGTCAGGGCTATGTCATACCCTTCTTTTGTGCCGTCAGCGTCCATGCTTGTAAGCAGTATTTCGCCTGCCCCGAGCGCTTCAGCTTTTTTCACCCATTCAATCGCGTCCATATGGGTATTATACCTGCCGCCATGGGTAAAAACTTCCCATTTATCCCTGCTTTTCTTTTTCGCGTCTACTGCCAGCACTATGCTCTGGCTTCCGAACTTCTTCGCGCCCTCCCTGATTATTCCCGGTTTTTCTACCGCCGCGGTGTTTATTGATATTTTTTCAGCGCCGTTTTTTAAAATTAGTTCCATGTCTGCGGTTGTGCTGATGCCGCCGCCGACTGTCAGCGGGATAAAAACTTTCTCAGCCGTCCTGCGCACAACATCAACAATTGTTTTTCTTTTTTCATAAGACGCGGTTATATCAAGGAAAACAAGCTCGTCCGCTAATGCTTTGTTGTAAAATATAGCGGCTTCCACCGGGTCCCCGGCATCCTTCAGGTTCAGGAATTTTACCCCCTTTACAACCCTCCCTTTGTTTACGTCAAGGCACGGTATTATTCTTTTTGTAAGCATGTTTACATGTCCTTTGCGAGCTTCACGGCTTCCTTTAAATCTATCGTGCCGGTATAAAGGGCCTTGCCTATTATGACTCCCTCGAGGTTGTCGTATTTTTTTTCAAGTTCCAAAAGCCTTTCTATATTTTTCAGCCGGGTGATGCCGCCGGAAACTATCACATTCATTTTTGTGCTTCTTAATATCTGGATTATACTCTTGAAATTCGGGCCTTTTAACACACCGTCCCTTTTTATGTCGGTATAAATTATCCTCTTTGCGCCCTTTTCCTCGAGTTGTCTGATAAAATCAAGGGTTTTTATTTCTGTAAGGTCCTTCCACCCTTTTATCGCGATATAGCCGTCTTTGGCATCCACGCCTATGACTATTTTTTCCCTGTATTCAGACAGCATATCCTGCAGGAACTTTTCCGAAGTTATCACGGAAGTCGAAAGAATTACACGCTTCGCCCCGGCATTGAGGTATCGCCTTGCATCTTCTTCAGAGCGCAGCCCTCCTCCCACCTCGATATTTATTTTCAGCGACCTGATAATTTTCATTATTATCGGCAGGTTCCTTGGCCTGCCCGTCATGGCGCCGTCAATGTCAACCACGTGTATTATTTTTGCGCCTTTTATCTGCCAGAGCTTTGCTATTTCAACAGGCTCGTTTGAATATATTGTTTCGTCTCTCACATCCCCCTGTATAAGCCTGACGCATTTTCCTCTTCTTATGTCTATTGCCGGTATTACCTGCATGAATTACTCGCTCCCTCTGCGTTATCTGTAGAGACGACCCGGCGGGTCGTCTCTACCTTAATTTTTATATCTTTTTACAGCCTTATAAAAATTTTTGTAAATCTTCAGCGCGCTTTCGCCGCTTTTTTCCGGGTGAAACTGTACGCCGAATATGTTTTTATATTCCACTGCTGAGGTAAAAATAATATCCCCGTATTTTGTTTTTGTCAATGCCGCTTTTTTATCAAGCGGTATTGTGTAATATGAATGCACGAAGTAAAAATAAGTGCCGCTTTTTATGCCTGCAAGCAGCTTTGTTTTTTTATTTATTATGTCCGCGCTGTTCCATCCCATATGCGGCACCTTGAGTTTGTGCCTGAACCTTATTACCCTGCCTTTAATGAATCCGAATCCGCTGTTTACCCCGAATTCATAACTTTTTGAGAATAAAAGCTGCATCCCCAGGCACACGCCCAGTATTGGCTTGCCTGAATCAACTTCCTTTTTTATCACGCCGAAAAGTTTCCTTTTCCTTATGCCGCGCATGCCGTCGCCGAAAGCGCCCACGCCGACCAAGATGATTCCCCCGCATTTTTTTATGTCTTTTGCTTTATCCGTAAGTACAGCTGGTATTTTCTCATGCTGCAGCGCTTTCAGCACGCTGTGCAGGTTGCCCATGCCGTAATCGACAACGGCTATTTTTGCCTTGGGCATTACAAACTTCCTTTGGTGCTTGGCATCCCTTTTCCGTGCACGCCGAGCGCGTCCCGCAGGGCAAGCGCAAAGCCTTTGAAAACAGCTTCAATGCTGTGGTGGGTGTTGCTGCCTTTGATCCCGTCAATGTGCAGCGTCATTTTGGCTCCGCGTGAAAATCCCTGGAAAAATTCCTCCACGAGCTCGGTGTCAAAATTTCCTATGCGCTTTTTGGCAAGTTTAAGGTTGAAATTAAGATATGGCCTGCCTGAAAAGTCAAGTACCACCCTTGCAAGGGCTTCGTCCATGATGCCGTAGGCAAACCCGAATCTTTTTATGCCTTTTTTGTCGCCCATGGCGTCGCATATCGCGTCGCCAAGGGTTATTCCAATGTCCTCGGTTATATGGTGTGCATCGATGTCGGCGTCGCCCATGGCTTTTATATTCATATCAATGAGGCTGTGTTTTGAATATCTGCTCCAGCATATGCGTTAAAAATGGCACCTGGGTACTTATGCTGTACCTGCCCTGTCCGTCAATGCACATTTCTATGGCAATTGACGTTTCCTTTGTTTTCCTTTTTGCTGAAGATTTCCTTTTTTTCATTTTACACCTCTTAAAAGCATTTTTAATACTGCCCTGTTTTCTTCGGGCCTGCCTACAGTGAGCCGCATCCATGCTTTTGCCGGCCCGAATTCGAATATTCTAATTGAAAACCCGTTTTTTTGAAAGAACTTTTTGGATTTTTCAGCGCCGCCTTTGGTTTTGATGAAAAGAAAGTTCGCGTCGCTCCTTACAATCCCGTAATGATTTTTCAGCATATCGAACATTTTATCCCTTTCTTTTATTATGATAACAGCCTTGTTTTTTGTGTAATTGCCAAGCTTTAATATTTCCATGGCAATCAGCTGGGAAAAAGAATTGACGTTATAAGGAAGCCTGACTTTGCTTACCGCGCCGATAATCTTTTTGTGGGCTATCATGTAGCCCAGGCGTATTGCGGCTGAATAAAGCTTTGAAAAAGTCCTGAAAATAATCAGGTTTTCATGTTTGTTCAGTTGCTCCAGGAATGTTCTCCCTGAAAAATCAAGGTATGCCTCGTCTACCACCACAAGGGAATTTGCTGATTTGATTATATTTGATATTTTGCCTGCTGTAAAGCAATTGCCGGTTGGGTTGTTCGGGTATGCTATGAATATCAGTTTAGCCTTTGTTTGTCTCGCCTGTTTGATTATTTTTGTATCGTCAAGGTCAAAGCTCTTGTCAAGCGGGACCTCTATCACCCTGTTGCCGTTTATTATGCCCGCTATTTTATACATCTCAAAAGTCGGCGTCGGTATTATTATTGATTCGCCCGGGCTGCAGAATGCCTGCAGCAGGTAATTTATGATTTCATCCGAGCCGTTTCCAAAAAGGATATTTTCAGGTTTTACCCTGTTTTTTTTTGCGATTGATTCCCTTAAAGCGCCGGCGCATGAATCAGGATACCTGTTAAATGCGATTTTCTGTATTTTGGCCAGTATTGGTTTTTTTAAAGACAAAGGCAGGTCATATGGGCTTTCATTTGCGTCCATTTTATATTTTGCGTTGAAAAGCCCGGGGTTGTAAGCGCGCAAGCTCCTTATATTTTTCCTGGCCATATTCTCAATTTTCATTATGTTCCTTATTATTGTTGTGATTTGTGGTAGAGACGTTTTGCAAAACGTCTCTACTTTATTTCAATTTATTTTGTATATTAAAATTCTGCCTGCTACCGCCTTATCCTTATGCTGTTCCTGTGGTACTCAAGCTTCTCAAACCCTGACATTATCTCGATATCTTTTCCGAATGTTTTAATGGCTTTTGGTGTGCATTCCACTATATGTGTGTGCTTCATGAATTCAAGCACGGAAAGCGCAGAAAAAAACCTGGCCGTGCCGTTTGTTGGCAGTATATGGTTCGCACCGGCGATATAATCCCCGAATGCTACGGCCGAATAATTCCCGGCGAATATTGCGCCTGCGTTTTTGATTCCTGCTAATATTTTTTCCCTGTTTTTTGCTACCACAAGAAGGTGCTCCGGGGCTTTATAATTGGAGATTTTTACTGCATCCGCAATTTTTTTGACGGTAATTACGGTCACGTCAAAGCTCCTGTTTTTAAAAGCCTTTTTCATGCCCTTTTCCACGTCATCGGCAATTTTTAAGGAAGTTGTCAGGAGCAGGGCATGCCCGCTCGCGTGCTCCGCCTGCGCGAGAAGGTCGTAAATAATAAATCTTTCGTTTGCCGTCTCGTCCGCGATTATCGTTATCTCGGATGGTCCGCTTATGCTGTCAATGTCAACCATGCCGAACAAATACTTTTTTGCCATGGTGGAGTAGACATTTCCCGGCCCGACTATCTTGTCTACTTTCGGCACTGACTGTGTGCCGCAGGCAAAAGCCGCGATTGCCTGCGCCCCGCCCATTCTGTAAATATCATTAATGCCTATCATGTCTGCCGCCACAAGTATGTATGGGTTGACTTCGCCCTCGTACCTCGGCGGCGAGGCAATCGCTATGTTTTTTACGCCTGCCACTTTGGCCGGAATTCCTGCCATAATGACCGTGGAAAATAAAGGCGCCTGACCGCCCGGTATGTAAATGCCTGCGGAATCCAGGGCAAGGTATTTCTGCCTGATTTTATAACCCGTGTTTTTATATACGTAATTTTTCAATGATTCCTTTTGTTTTAAGTGAAAATCCGTTATGTTTTTTATTGCTTTCTTTATTGAGGGCAAAACCCTTTGGTCGATTTTCAAATAAGCGGACCTGATAACTGATAATGGTACCTTAAAGCCTTTAACCGCGGTTTTATCAAACATTATCGTGTACTTTAGCAGCGCTTTGTCTCCGTTTTTCTTCACATCCTCGATTATTGAAATAATTTTCGGGGATATGGTCAGGTCCACGTTATTTATGTCGTCAATATGCTTGCAAATCTGTTTCTCTGTTTTTTTACTTAAAGTAAAACGCTTTATCATTGTATGCTCCTGTTTCTATACGTTTTTTTATCTAATATCATTCCCCGCCCGTTACAATTGGTGCCCGGTCCCATTCACGCCTTTCTTTCCTGCGCGTATGTTTTCCTGTGCTCCGCGCTTACTAGGTTTGCCCTTCTTAACTCGCTTTTTACCATTTCCTCGGTTATTATAGCATTATATTTTTTTGACATTTCTTCGGCGTATTTTGATACTGATTCTTCCGGCTTGTCCACCACCATTTTCATCAATTCCTTTTTCTGTTCGAAAGTAAGGAATATAATCTCTTCTTTTCCTTTTTCTTCTTTTTTCTCTTTAACCAGTTCCTTGAAGTTATCCATTCTTATGCCCAGCCTCTTTTCTATTTCTTCGGTAGGCACTCGTTTTTTCCTGAGTTTCTTTATTTCCCTCGCAATCCTGGCGAACATCACCTTGTCCGTGCTTTTTTCCTTTATTACCACTATGGTGATGTCGTCGCTCTGCGGGAATCCGCCTGTAAAATTCTTTATCTCCTTGTCGAGGTTGTCTATGAATTCTTTCGGGGTAAGATGCGCGTATTTTTTTATTATATCAATAAACTTCTGCTCGCCCCACTGTTCCCTTTTCATGTTCATTGCTTCAGTTATTCCGTCAGTATATATAAGCATCAGGTCACCCTTTTCAAGCTTTATTTTTTCCTCGCCCATTATCTTCCTGAAAAGGTCGTCATCAGGCAGGTTTATGCCGAGCGGAAAACCCTTGGGCTTTATATAATAAACCTTGTCCTCTTTTGCCCTGTACAATATCATGGGGTTATGCCCCGCGCTTGAAAAAATTATTTTTCTCGATACTGAATCCAGTATTGAGTAAAAGGCCGTTACAAACATGCCCTTTTTCATGTCTTCTTTTACGAAATTATTGACCTTGCAAAGCACGGCTTTTGAAGACCTGTTCCTGAAGGATACAAGCCTGACAGCCGTTCTTATTATAGTCATAACTAGCGAGCCGGGCACGCCTTTTCCAGATACATCGGCGACTATCACGCCTATCAAATGCGGCCCCACTTTATTTATGTCAAAATAGTCCCCGCCCACATCTTTCGCCGACCTGTATAATGACGCTATGTCAAAACCTTCGGTGTCCGGTATGTTTTTCGGCAGCAGGGTCTGCTGGATGTCCTTGGCTACCTGTATTTCCTTTTGCATCTTTTCCTGTTCTACCATTGCCTCCTGTGCGCCCTTGAACTTGACGGCCATGTCGTTAAAAGCGTTTGCAATCTGGGAAAATTCATCAGTGCCGTCTATTTCAATCCTGTGCGAAAGCCTGCCTTCTCCTATGGCAAGGACGCCTTCCCTCAGCGTCTCCAACGGCTTGATTATGAGGTTTAAAAGCATATAAATGCCAAGCGCCGTAAGGATAAGAACAAGCATGCCGAGGCTAACCCCGACAATATTTAATCTTTTTGATGCCATAACCTGCTCAAAATCAGCCGGTGTTAGTATCAGGTGCACATCGCCGAGTTTCTCGCTGTTAAAAATTATCGGCTGGGTTATGTCGTATTTGGAATTTAATTTTTTGCCGAATTTTACGACCCTGACTTTCTGCGGATATTCGTTTTGCACCAGCACCTTGCCGCCGTCTTCCGTATATGAAAACGGCTTATATAAATACTTGCTTTCGTTATGCGCCATTATTAAGCCGCCGGCATCGGTAATAAAAATTTCGTGTATATTTCCGTTGTTGGTTTTTATCTCGTTTAAAAGTTTGATAAGGTTCAGGTAATTCCCTTTTATCATGATATTCTTGCTGCTCTCGGATATGCCTCTGACAAGGTCCATGCTGTAAGTTATGAATTTGTCCTTTACGCTTTCCCTTTCATGGAATATGAAATAAAAATAAATAGAGGACATGAGCGCCACGATAAAAACCGTGGTGGAGAGTACGAACTTTTCCTTTACGCCCTTTATGGATAATACGCTGAAAACTTTTTCAATCACACGCGTTTTTGAGTGATTTTTTGTCAGGTGAAGCTCGTTGCCCTTCTCGGTAATGACATAATCGCTTTGATTTGTGAGTTTTCTTATTATCCAGAGCCCCAGGCCGCCTTTTTTCCCCACGCGCGCGTATTCATTTAAATCCGGCGTTTTAAAATGCTTCCAGTCGAAGCTCTTGCCTTTGTCTATGATTGTCATGTCAAGCCCGCGTTCTTTTACGGCTACTATAAATTCGATATCGCCCATTGTGTCTTTATACGCATGACGGATTATATTAGAGGTGGCCTCATCAATAACCACCAGTATCGAATTCAAATCCTTGTAGGCAAAATCGTGCTTTTTGCATATATCTATGAATTCCTGCTTTATCGTTTCGACATTTTCCTTCAGGGCGGGGTATTTGAATTTATATTGCGCGATGGTCTTGTTGCTGAACATTATTTTGTATTCCCCCCGATGTTTTCCAGGCGCATGATAATGTCGTTCACTTCTTTTATGTTTTCCAGCGCAAGCTTGTTATAGGGGTCGATAGAGAGTATCTTTTCCCATTCTGCTTTCGCTCCTTTGTAATCCTCTTTCATGTATTTATCCACGCCTTGTCTGTAAAGCTGCAGGATTTGCTCGCTGTAAACCTGCGCACCCTGCTTTTCAATGATATTTTTCAGCAGCGCGTAATAATATTTGATGTTTATGTAATTCGGGTCATCTTTGTAAACCGTTTCAAACTCCGCGTAGGAGAGTTTGTAATCATTCGCATAATACCCTTCCAGGCCTTTTGCATAGTGAAATGACTTAAAATACTCCCCTTTGACCGCATCATTCTCGTGCGCCAGCATGGATGCCTTCAGCTTCTCAAGTTCCTTTTTGGCGTTTTCGAGGTCTTTGGCAACAAGTTCTTTTGCTTTTTCCGCGATTTTCTTGTCTTCAATTTCCTGTTTATTATTGCGCATTGATGTCATGCTGTCGCCGAACCTGACTTTCAGCGATACCCTTTGCTCAGTATCAATCTCGCTCATAAACATCCCGTAATCAACCGATACCGTGCCTAATATATCAAGGCCCGCGCCGATTGAAGTAATGCTGTATGAATCGTATCCAGCCCTAAGATAAAGCATCTTGAAAAATCTCAGCTCCACTCCCAGTTTATATTCAAAATCAACCGCGGTTGGCAGGGTGAAATCAGCGTATAACCCCATGCGTGCATCCGGATTTTTTAAAAAATCCCTAAAAAAACTTAAGCCCAGGGTGCAATACCTCGCTATGCTGTCAAAATCATTTTCAAGTTTTATCTGAGGCTCGATTAAATTTTTCACTATCAATCCAGCGTTCATCTGGTTTTCTCCGGATTCATAATTATATAAAAGCCCGAAGTCAGCGGCAAACCCCGTGTCGTGCGCGCTGTCCAGTCCCTGGTAATCCAGTTTAAGGCTGATGCCCCCTGTGAGGTTTTTGATGAAAAAACTGCTTCCCCATCCGCCTATTATTTCTATAAGGTCCTGTGATGTTATATTTGTTGGCGCGCCTGATGAGTCCCTTAATTGAATGTTGCTTGTGCCCAGCCTGGCAAAAGAAAGCCCGAACGCCCCGTAATCAAGCGTGGGTATCCCGGCTGCTGCGTACTGGTACACGCTGTCAGAAAGTAAATTTATAGATGCTGCCTGAACCTCAATCCTGTCAATGGTGTCAAGGCCGGCGGGGTTGAAATAAATGCTTCCGCTGTCGTTTATTCCCGATACAAAAGCACCGCCGAGCGTCTGCGCCCTCACGCCTATTCCTATGTCAAGCGGCGAAGTGAGCCCCGCGACGGACGCGAAAGCAAAAGCCCCTGTAAGGAATATAAATCCCGCCGTGAACGCGTATTTTTTCATTTTTCGGTTTCCTCTAATTCAAGGTGTATTTTCTGCGCGTCAATATCGACCCTTGCGATAATAACGTTTATTTCCTGCCCCATCCTGAAAGTCTTTTTGCTGCGCCTTCCTCTGGCGCTCATGGTCTGCGCGTCAAACATGTAGTAGTCGTCGTATATCTTATCAAATTCTATGAAACCTTCAACCGGATAATCTTTGAATTCCAGCCCGATGCCATTTTTTGCTATTTTTGTAATTATAGCCGGAAGCGACTCCCCGAGCTTGTTTTTCATAAAATCCATGGCATATATCCTGAATACGTTTGATTCTGTTTTCTCAACCTTTTCCTCGGTTTCTGTTATATGGACGGCAGTGTCCTTAAAGAACTTTTTTGAAAAATTGGTCATGCTCGCCCTGCCTAAAAAGTGCTTGATCAGCCTGTGCACTATTACGTCGGCATATCTCCTTATGGGCGAGGTAAAATGCGTGTATTTCTCAAGGCCCAGCCCGAAATGCCCGGTGTTTTCCTCGGAATAAGTCGCAAGCTTCATTGCCTTAAGCAGGTTTTTCTCTATCAAAAACCTCTGCCCGTAATTTTCAAGCATTGAAAGCACCCGCTGGAACTCGTTATTTGTCCCGTCCTGCAGCCTGAACTTCAGCCCCATGCCTTTCATCAGCATATTGAACTCATCTACATCTTTTTGCGCAGGCGACGGATGGATCCGGAACATGCCGTAATTGATGTGTTTTAAAATATAGTCGGCAGCGCAGATATTTGCATAAATCATGAAATATTCTATGATTTTATTCGACTTTTTTGCTTCCTTTCTTATTATGTCCGTAACATCCCCGTTTTCGTCAAAAACCAGTTTCGGCTCGCCCAGGGTAAAATCAATCATGCCTTTGCTTTTTAAGCTGGCTGCCAGTATTCCGCGCAAATCGTCCATTAGCATAAGCATGTTTTTAAGGCCCTTTTCTTTTGCCGTTACACTGCCGTCTATTATGTCCTGCACTTGCTCGTACGTAAGACGCTTCTTGTTGTTTATGACAGTTTCTTCTATTTTATACGATAAAATTTCCCCTTTATTGTCTATTTCCATGAAAATCGAAAACGCCAGCCTGTCAAGGCCTTCGCGGAGCGAGCACAGGTCGTTTGACAGCGCCTCGGGCAGCATTGGTATGACCTCAACCGGAAGGTAAATGCTTGAGCTTCTTTTTCTCGCCTCAATGTCCAGCGCCGAATTCTCGCGGACATAGCGCGTGACATCCGCTATGTGCACCTCGAGAAAGTATTTTCCGTCTTTTTTCCTTAAGGACACAGCGTCGTCAAAATCTTTCGCGTCCACCGGGTCCACTGTTATTATAATATTTTTCCTCAGGTCCCTCCTGTTTTGAAAGTCCGACTCCTGCAGGGACAGCCTCGAAGCCTCGTTCTCCACTTCCCTCGGAAACTGCGTGCTGAATTCATACTTGCTCAGGAAAAGGTGCTTGTAAGCGCTTATCGGGTCGTTGCTTCCTATGTGCGATATTACATCGCCGTATATCATGCCGTTTCTTTCCACAATCCTGGAAACAAGTATCGTATTTCCTTCCTTTATGTCGGAATCAGCTTCGTTAAGCCTGATGAAAGGCATTGGTTTGTTCACAGGCACGGCCTCGTACCTGCCCTTAAAGATCCTTGCCTTGCACAGCACGGGCATGCTTGTCCTTTTTATCACGCGTATTAAAGTCCCTTCTTTTTTCCCTTCCCTTCCTTCCCTGACGACCACTTCCACCTCGTCGCCCTGCAGCAGGTTTTTTATGGAATCCCTGCCGATAAAAATATCTTTGCCGTCGGGCATTATGACAAACCCGAAATCTTTTTTCAGCTCGACTTTTCCCGTGGCTGTCCTGCGCCCCGCTCCTGGCTGGCTGCCATGCTCCTCATGCACCCCGGCTTGAGTTAAAACCGCATATTTGTTTTTGTATTTTTCAATTTTGTTTTCCGTGATTAACTGGTTTAATATCTTTTTAATCTGCGATTTCCGCACGCCGAAACTTTTCAGCCTGTGTATTATGTACTTTATCCCGGCAGGCCTGCCTTCGTTTTTCAGCAGGTCGTAAAGCATTTCCTTGTCTATAATTTTACTCATTCCGCGTCCTCGGTTACTTTTAATACTTCCTCAATCGTAGTTATGCCTTCCTTAACCTTTTCCATGCCGTCCATGAACATTGTTTTCATCCCGTTCTGTACCGCCTTTTCCTTTATCTTTACCGACGGTGCCTTTTTGATTATAAGTTCCCTTATATCCTCGTTGATATCCAGGAATTCGGATATCACGGTCCTGCCCCTGTATCCTGTATCGAAACAATATACACAGCCTTTACCCTTGTACAATTTATCCATGCTATTGTTTTTAAAATATTTCTGCGAAATTTCCCTGTCTATTTCGTATTCTTCCCTGCATCTGTTGCAAATGCTCCTGACAAGCCTCTGGCTTATCACGCCTTTTAAGGATGAAGCTATAAGGTACGGCTCGGCTCCCATGTCAAACAGCCTTGTCACGGCGCTTGAGGCGTCGTTTGTATGCACCGTGGCAAAAACCAGGTGCCCTGTAAGCGATGCCCTAAGCGCTATTTCTGTTGTCTCAAGGTCCCTTATCTCGCCTATCAGCACCACATCCGGGTCCTGTCGCAGTATCGAACGCAAAATGTTTGCGAATGTAAGCCCTATTTCCGCGTGCACCTGTATCTGCGTTATGCCTTCTATCTCGTATTCGACCGGGTCCTCGGCTGTGGTTATATTTTTCTCACCGTTGTTTATTGCGGCAAGGGCGCTGTATAAAGTTGTTGTCTTTCCGCTCCCCGTAGGGCCTGATATTAGTATTATGCCGTTTGGTTTTAGAATAATTTCCTTTAATTTCATAAGCACCTGTTCGGTGAATCCCAGGCTGTCCAGCCCCAGGATTATGGCGCTTTTGTCGAGTATCCTTAAAACCGCTTTTTCCCCCTTTATCGTCGGCGTTACCGCCACCCTGAAATCAATGTCCCTTCCTTCTATATTTATATGAAAGCTCCCGTCCTGCGGCATGCGGCGTTCTCCTATGTCGAGCCGCGCCATTATTTTAATTCTCGAAATTATGGCCGGCGCCATAGCTATGGAAAACGACTGGTCTTCATTAAGTATGCCGTCTATCCTGTAAAGTACTTTCAGTTTGTCGCTTAGCGGCAGTATGTGTATGTCGCTCGCCCTTTTAAGCAGGGCGCCCAGGATAATAAGGTTTACTGCTTTTATTACCGGCGCTTGCGTCGATACTTCCTGTATGCCTTTTATCTCAAAACCGAGTTTTTGCGTAAGCTGGTATGTTTCGTCGCTTATAGTTGATAAAAGTTTTCTTACCATGCTTGATTTAAAATGGTCCGAATATTCGTTTATTTTCCTCAATATGCCGCCGCGCGAGGCGAGTACGGGCCTGATTTTAAATTTGCTGTTTTTTTCAATCTGGTCTATTGTCATTACGTCGGTCGGGTCTGCCATGGCAATAGTCAAAACATCTTCCTTTTCTTCCAGGGGTATGATGACTTTTTGCGTGCATATTTCCTGCGACAGCAGTATTACTGTCTCTGGTTTGGGCGCCTGTTCCGAAATATTTATGTAAGGCATGTTTAAAACTTCTGCCTCTGCCTTTAGCACAGGTTCTTCATCTATTTTGTTTTTAAGCATCATGTCTTCCACGCTGTCCTTCCCGCTGTCCGTGTATTTTTTTATTTCCGCTTCTTTAAATATCCCTTTTTTTACGAGAATTTCAGCGAATCTGGTGTTTTTTAATCCAAGCATGTTCTCTCCTATATATCAGCGTTCAGCGCTCAAATGCTCAATATTCAAAAGACCAGCGTTTGATTTAGCCTTGAACTTTGAACTTTTGAACCTTGTCCTTTTCCCTCTTAGTCCTCGTCCTTGCTTCTTGCCGCCGCTCTTTTATCGCTGTTGATTATGTAATTGAATTTAAGCAAATAAAGCAAAACATTGCTTTTGTTGAGCACT
Source organism: uncultured bacterium (assembly GCA_963845185.1). Lineage (GTDB taxonomy): Bacteria > Oederibacteriota > PGYV01 > PGYV01 > CAWJRG01 > CAWJRG01. The sequence goes on from CAWJRG010000005.1 coordinate 490,640, forward strand.
GTGTTGTCCGCGTGCAGGACCGTTTCGACGCCTATGATAAATGTGAAATCGTCAAAAAACCTGACGTTAAACTGCGGCGCAACTGTCAGGACATTTGAGACTACGCCGCTGTATTCATAAGCATGGTAATCCGCCTCAAGGACAAAATCAACTTTCTGTTTTTCCTCTTCATCGGAAAAATTCGCTCCTATTGCCGCGGACAGGTCCACTTCGCCGTTATAGCCGGCTTTGAATTCCAGGCACTGTTCCGCGACTGCCTGGTAAGAATAAAAAAACCATTTTATGTAATCCTGCTTGAGTATTCCGAGCACGGCGTTGAACTTGTTGTTGTCGTAAATAAACCGGCCGTTGTCCATGACTTTGTTCTGTATGGGCAGCCGCACCCCGTATATCAGCCCCGGGCCGTTATAATTGAATTTTTCGACAAGAACGGAAAAAAGGTGCGGGTTGTTGTAATCTACCGGCGCAGCCGGCTCCTGCAATTCCTGAAAAATGTAAAGCAGGTTGAAGTTTAAAACCGTATTTACGTCTGCCGCGTACCTCAACCCGAAATTCTGGCTTAACCCGCTGAGCATGTCCACCTGCCCTGTGCTGGGGTCGTTGCTGTAAGGGTATTTATAGTCATACTCGAAATACTTTTCCTTGTAATAAGCCTGAAACTTGCCATAGTCGAGCCTGTCCCCGCCGTAATAATAAAATGTATCAGCTTTTATTGCTGTAAAAACAGCCGCAGCTGCCAGCGCGATAAGAATTTTTTTCATGGTTTAATTATGGTTCCTTTTTTTGTTTCTTAACTTCGCCTTTACATGATGGGTGAAATCCTCGGAAAAAACATGCGAGCCGTCCGCCTTAACCACAAAAAACATGTAATCCGTCACAGCAGGCTTTAGCGCGGCAGCCATGCTTTTTATTCCCGGGTTGCATATCGGAGCCGGCGGCAGGCCCCGGTGCCTGTAAGTGTTGCATTTCGAATTAAACTGCAAATCATCCAGGGTCAGCGGGTCGTGTTTTTTATTCATGGCGTATCTTACGGTCGCGCAGGATTCCAGCCTCATGTTTGCCCGCAGCCTGTTATAAAAAACCGAAGCTATAATTTCGCGTTCCGCGTCGAACTTGGCTTCTTTTTCCACGATTGACGCCATTTTTAAAATATCGTATCCCGTAAAATCCTTGCCGTCCTGTGAATATGACTTGTTTGGTTTTATCAACGATCTCTCGATAAACCTCTGGTACATAGTCCCGATGATTTTTTCATCGGTCTCGCCCCTGATAAAATTATAAGTGTCGGGGAACAAAAATCCTTCCGCGGTCCCGTATTTTATCCCTATTTTATCAAGGAAAGCCCTGTCTTTTACAAGCGCCAGGAATTTATTCCCGTCCATAAGTTTTTGCCCCTCCAGAAGAGCGGCTATATCGTATATGTCCGACCCTTCGGGTATGGTTATCTCGTGCTTCAACACGTCGCCTTTAATCATTTTTGCCGCCACGCCTGCCATATTCTCGTTTTCGGCGAATTCGTATTCGCCTGCCCTTAATTTTTTGTACTTCGCGCCCGCGAACAGATACGCGTCAAAAATAAATTTGTTTCTCACCACTCCTTCGCTGCCCAGCATCCTAGATACTTTCTTAAAACCCGTGCCGTAATTGATGTAAACCTGCCTTTTATCCCCCGGGGAAAGCGACCACGGCAAATAAACAGAAAACACGCATCCTAAAGCAAGGGTAAATACCGCAATGCCGAGGAGACTTATGTTGTTTTTAAAATTAAAAAAGCTGTTTTTACTCACTTTTCGCCTTCCTGGAATTGTTGTAAAAATCAAGGTAATTTTGTAGTATTAATGCCGCACTGATTTTATCTATTATGCCTTTCCTTTTTTCCCGGCGGACGTCGCCTTTTATGAGCAGTTTTTCAGCCTGCATTGAGGTCAGCCTCTCGTCCCAGAATATAACATCCGTACAGCCCGTGTTTATTTTCAGCCCTTCCCCGAATTCGTTTACTGCCGTGGTTTTTTCTCCCGGCGTCCCGTCCATGTTGATAGGGTTGCCTATTACAAGCCTTGCCGGAGAATATTTGGCAAAGAGTTTTTTTATTTCCTCAAACAGATTGCCGTCGTTGCTTATATAGCCTATCGGGCTTGCTATCAACGGCATCTCGTCGCTTATTGCGACGCCTATCCGCTTTGTCCCGAAATCAAAAGCCATTATCCTCATAAATCAGGTCTTTGCCTTTATAAGGGAAGGCAGCTGCTTTAAAGCCGCGTCCAGTTTCGACACGTTTTTGCCGCCTGCCTCTGCCAGGTCTTTCCTGCCTCCGCCGCCGCCCTCGCATACGGACGCTATTTCCTTCACTATCTTTGACGCGTCTATCCTGTCAATCAGGTCGTTTGTGACCCCGCACAAAAAACTCACCCTGTCGTCCTTCACCACCGATATAAAAACGACTCCTTTTTTAAGCTTTGATTTCAGTATATCTGCCAGCTCGCGTGTAACCTTGCTGTCTATGTTTTCAAATTTCAGGTTCACGAGCTTTACCCCGTCCACTTCCTCGGCTTTGGAAACAAATGAGTCAGCCTCCCTGAGTATATTGTTCTTGCTTATCTCGCCGATTTTCTTTTCCAGGTTTTTAAAATCCGAAAACATCTTTTCCACCCGGTCTTTCAGTTCAGAGACCTCTCCGAGCTTGAACATTTCTTTTAAATGCCCGATGAAATCCTCATGCTGAACAGTGAGGTTGTAGGCGTTTTCCCCGGTCAAAGCCTCTATCCTCCTGATTCCTGCCGCTGTCGAGCCCGATGATATAATCTTAAAAAGACCAATCTCTCCTATGTTTTTCAAGTGCGTGCCCGCGCACAGTTCTTTTGAAATATCATCCACGCTGATAACCCTTACCCTGCCCTTGTATTTTTCCTCAAAAAGCGCCATTGCGCCTGTCTGCTTTGCCTCTTCCACGTTCATGACTTTTACGTTCACAGGCAGGCTTTCCTGCACCCATTTATTGACCGTATGCTCTATGTCCCTGATTTCAGGCCCGCTTATTGCCGCAAAGTGCGTGAAGTCAAACCTTAGCCTGTCCGGCCCAACGTAAGAGCCTGCCTGCTCCACGTGCTGGCCAAGGATGCCCCGCAGCGCTGCCTGAAGCAAATGCGTGCCTGTATGGTTTTTCATTATTGCCTTTCTTCTTTCCTTGTCCACCTCGCCCTTTACCGTATCCTGCTTGCTTATTTTTCCTTTTACGATTTTCGCCCTGTGCAAAAATATATCCTCTGCTTTTTGCGTGTCAATTATTTCAACCCTGGCATTTTCATTTGAAAAATACCCTGTGTCGCCAATCTGACCGCCTGACTCGCCGTAAAAAGGCGTTTTATCCAGCACTATGAAAACCTCCTGGCCTTCATTTGCCTCGTTTATCTCTTTTGAGTCTTTTACTATTGCCAGCACTTTGCATTTATCCTCGCTGAAAACCTCATAGCCCGTGAATTCGGTTTTTGCCAGCCTGTTTATCAGTTCTTCCGGGATAAACTTCATGGCCTCAACATTCACGCCCTGCCATGCTTTTTTTGCCTGTTCCCTCTGCCTTTCCATAAATTCATTGAATTTATCCATGTCAAGCTTGAGCCCGGCTTCAGTTAAAATCTCTTCTGTGATTTCAACAGGGAATCCGAAAGTATCATAAAGCTTGAACGCTGTTTCCCCCGGAAATGCGCCTGCTCCTGCGTTTTTCAGTTTCTTTATCTCCTCGTCGAGTATTGCTATGCCTTTATCCATTGTTTCCTGGAACTTGTCTTCCTCGGTCTTGATTATCTGGGTTATGTACTCCTTGCGCCGGACAAGCTCAGGGTATCCGTCTGCCATGGCTTTTACCACCACCGGAACTACCTTGTATAAAAAGGTTTCGTCAAGCCCGAGCAGCCTTCCGTGCCTTACCGCCCTCCTGATAAGCCTCCTTAACACGTACCCCCTGCCTTCGTTTGACGGCAAAATGCCGTCGCCGGTAAGAAAGACAACCAACCTTGCGTGGTCCGCGACGACGCGCAGTGAAACGTCGGACTTTTTTTCTTTTTTGTACGCGACGCCTGATTTGTCTGACACGTCTTTTATAATCGGCATGAAAAGGTCGGTTTCAAAGTTGGAATAAACCCTCTGCGACACGGCTGCCAGGCGCTCAAGCCCCATGCCTGTGTCTATGTTTTTCTGTTTTAATTCGGACATTGTGCCGTCCTCTTTTTTGTCGAACTGCGTGAACACAAGGTTCCATACCTCCAGGAACCTGTCGTCGTTATTTTCTATGTCGTGCGCCGTAACTTTTGCGGTCTCGCCTCCCTCAAGGTCAAAATATATCTCGGAGCAGTACCCGCACGGCCCTACCGGCCCCATTTCCCAGAAATTCGTGGCTTTTCCCAGCCTGAAAATCCTGTCTTCGGGTATTTTCATTTTGTTTTTCCAGATTCCCGCGGCCTCGTCGTCGTCCTTGTAAATCGTGATGTACAGCTTGTCTTTCGGCAGCTTTACTACATCGGTGAGAAATTCCCATGCCCATCTTATCGCGTCTTCCTTGAAATAATCCCCGAAGGAAAAATTGCCGAGCATTTCAAAAAACGTGTGGTGCCTGCGCGTCTTACCCACCTGCTCTATGTCGTTTGTCCTGATGCATTTCTGGGACGACGCAGCCCTCGTGTAAGGAAGCGTCACTTTCCCCTGAAAATAATCCTTGAAAGGCACCATGCCCGCGACTGTAAAAAGCAGGCTCGGGTCTGACGGGATTAAAGAGGCGCTCGGCCGTATCGTATGGCCGCGCTCCTCGAAAAATCCCAGGAATAACTTCCTGAGTTCATTGCTGTTCAATTAAATTTCCTCCTGAGTATTCATTTAAAATTTTTTCAACTGAGTCGTAGGAAAAACCGCGCGACATGAGGCTCCTGTAAATAAATTTTTTTGCCTCTTCCTCGGTTTTTCCCTTTATTTTGTAGAGTTTTTTCAGGATATATTTTCTTGCCGTATCAGTCTCGTCTATGTTTTTAATTTGCTGTTCAAAATCATCCTGTTTAATGCCTTTTTGTTTCAACTTCTTCATTATTATATATTTGCCCCAGGGCCTGTCTTCTGAATATTTTTTCACAAGCCTGGCGGCATAGGTTTTATTGTCAATGAAACCGTGCTCTTTCAGGTATTTTAATGTTTTTTCCGCGGCATCCCTGCTGTATCCTCTGTCCGCCAGTTTCTCAAGAAGTTCTTTTTCTGAAAAATCCTTTATTTTAAGGATTTTCAGCATGTATTTCCTTGCTTTTTCAAGCTCATTTTCCATACTAAATGATTATAAAGTATTTACACTCAAAAGTCAAAGGTCAAATTCCATGCAATTTCCCCCTGTTAATTACTGCTGCAAAATTCGGAGCATGAGGACCAGGTATTTCGGAGCAAAAGGACCAGTCGTTTCGGCCGAAAAGGACCAGACATTTCGGTCCAAAAGGACCAACTTATCCACTTATTTCAGGATACTATAACGCAGCCTGAAATCCAAGCATAATCCTCAAAAACTGCCATACTGTGCCATTCTAAAATTAGGAGGCACACAGATGGCACAAAAGAGGTTATGCATGAGAAAAAGCAAAGAGATTTTGAGGTTGAAGTACGAGTTAGGCAAGACAGAAAGAGAAATACGGGACATATGCGGGCTGAAAAGCAAGACAACGGTCCACAGGTGCCTTGAAAGAGCCGGGAAGGCGGGTATAACATGGCCGTTGCCCGAAGGCATGACCGAGGACGTGCTGGAGGCACAACTGTTTCCGGCCATACAGCCTTGCAAGGAATTCAAAAAAATCGCAATAGATTGCGCGCATGTTCACGAACAGATGCAGATGGATAACGTAACCAAAAAACTCATTTGGGAAGAATATGTCGAATCAAATCCAAACAACCACTATGGATATACTCAATTCTGCCAATATTACAACAGATGGACAAATAACCTGAATTTCAGCATGAAACAGGTATATAAGGCCGGGGAAAAAGTATTTGTGGATTTTGGCAGCGGGTTATCCGTAATCGATAAAGAGACCGGCGAGATAATGAAGACGCATGTGTTTGTAGCAGTGCTCGGTGCGTCAAAATATTCGTATGCGGAAGCGGTATTTAACCAGGACCTGCCGTCATGGATATTGGTAAACAGACATATGCTTGAATTTTTTGGATGCGTACCTCAGGTAATAATCCCGGATAATTTGAAGGCGGCAGTAGATAAAGCTGATTGGTATGAGCCGTTTATTAACCGGTCATACGAAGAATTTGCCGGACATTACGGGACAAATATATTTCCAACAAGGCCCAGACAGCCCAGGGATAAAGCTCTTGTAGAAAATGGCGTCAGACTGGTCAAGCGGTGGATTCTGGCTAGGCTGCGGAACAGGATGTTTTTCAGTCTCGCAGAGTTAAATGCGGCAATACGCGAACTGCTTGAGAAGTTTAACGACAACATAATGAAAAAAGTCGGTAAATCAAGGAGAGAACTATTCCTCACGTTGGACAAACCCAATATGAATCCCCTGCCTGAACATCCTTTTGAATATGCGGAATGGAAAAAAGCCAGAGTTGGTTGTGATTACCACATATCTTTTGGGAAGCACATGTATTCCGTGCCGCATTATTTGAAAGGCAGCGAAATAGACATAAGAGCGACAAGTTCAATCGTAGAAGTATATTTAAAGGGCAACCGGATATGCTCGCACAAAAGAAGTCACAAAGAACATGATTTTACCACGGTAAAAGAGCATATGCCGGAAAGACATCAGGCAGTAGCCGGTATAACCCCGCAAAGCCTATTGGATTGGGCTGAAAAAACCGGGCCCAATGTCCTAAGAATGGTACAGACTAAACTCGATTCAAAAATGTTTTATGAACAGTCATACAGGAGCTGCCTTGGAATATTGAACCTTGCCCGTAAGTACGGGAATGAGCGCCTGGATAAGGCGTGTAAACGTGCCTTGCACTTCGGCACTATGTCCTACCCTAAAGTTTCAAGTATTTTAGAACAAAAACTTGAAGATCAGGAATATGAAAAGTTGTATATAACAAGGCCTCACTTGAACCACGAAAATATCCGCGGCGGTCAGGAATTTGCAGACAGACTTCTTGAAAAACAAAAAACGGAGGAAATACAATGAGCATAGAACAGACAATAGACAAGCTTATTGAAATGAAGTTGACAGGTATGTCACAGTCCTACAAAGAAAGAAGGATAAAACCGGATCACAAAGACCTCTCGTTTGACGAGTTTTTTGGGCTTGTGGTAGATGACGAGCACATATACAGAAAAAACAAACGACTTAAAAAACTTTTAAAAAAAGCCAAATTTAAATTCGCTTCTGCCTGCCTTGAAGATATTGATTACAGGCAGCAAAGAGGCATGCTAAAAACGCAGGTGGTAAATCTTCAAAATCCATCGTGGCTGGAAAATCACCAGAATATTCTCATTACTGGCCCTACAGGCATCGGAAAAACATATCTTGCCTGCGCGTTTGGTACCTGGGCATGTAGAAATGGCTTTACAGTCTATTATTCCCGCTGGTCAAGGCTTCTCGCTGATATACACGCTTCCCGCAGCGATGAGAGTTATCTTAAGTATCTTCGAAAACTCGCTAAGATAGATTTGCTTATAATCGATGATTTTGGAATGAATTCTCTTTCCGAGAATAACAGAGATGATTTTTTTGAAATTATTGAAGAAAGGTACTTGATCGGCTCTACTATTATTACAAGCCAGTTGCCTATCAAAAATTGGCACGAATTCATGGGCGAGGCTACAATCGCAGACGCAGTAATGGACAGGCTTCTTCAGGTTTCGTATAGATTCGAACTAAAAGGAGCTTCCATGCGGAAACAACAAAAAAACATCGAATAAAGCATTTGGTTTTATCGGCGGTTATTAAAATCTTGATAAGCGCAAATGAAAGTAATATAATAATATTACTGAATTAGTTGTTTATTTTAAATAAAATCGCGAGGTGTTCAGAATGCCTGAATTATTAAGATTTGGAGTTTCATTGGACAGCCACCTTCTTAAAAAATTTGATAACCACGTTAAAAATAACAAATATCCAACAAGGTCAAAAGCCATAGCCGATTTGATAAGAAAGGTATTTGTGGAACAAGAATGGGAGGATGGCAAAAATGTAGCTGGAGCCATAATAATTGTTTATGACCATCACAAGAGAGATCTAGTAAATAAGTTGATTAACACACAACACGATTTTCAGGACATTATAATAGCCTCACAGCATGTTCATCTTGATCACAACAATTGTCTCGAAGTGGTCGTTGTAAAGGGGAAAACGTCAAAAATTCGTGAGCTGGCGTCGATTTTAAAGTCCGCAAAAGGAGTAAAACACGCAGCTTTATCCGCCGCCACAACTGGTAAAAATTTTTAATTCCATGTCAGCAATTCTATACTTATAATAATTAAACAATGTGGAAAAATCCTGTTGACATCTGGCTTCTATTCGTGCTACATTTTTTATAAACGTGGCACGAAAGGAGCAATGGTATGAATAAAGAAGGGTTAATATTAGCTTTGTTTTTTGTTCTTTTCGTCGTGGATAATGTATTTGCCTCAAGACCGCTTTCTACCGACGACGCGTACACAATCGAAAACGGCAAGACCGAGATAGAGCTGGGCTATGATTTTGTAGGAGGAACGGCTGGAGAAGATAATACACATATGGCCGGCATCCAGGTAGGACACGGCATTACGGAAAAGATGGACATAAAGGTCGTATTCCCCTATTCCGTGAGCCCAGCAAGAGGCGCGGAAGGTGTTTTAATCGGCTTAAAGCTGACGGTTTTAAGTGAAGCCGAAAATATACCCAGCGCTGCGGTGAGCGTTTTTACCGAGCCGGGGCAGCCGGAATACTCGGTAAACGGCATAATCTCAAAAACGCTGGGTTCTGTCAGCCTGTACCTGAATTTTGGCTATGAATCAACTGGTGTTCCGGGTGAGCAGGGAGGATATACATGTTCGATAGCCGGGGATTACAATATAACCGAAAATATCTCGATCGGAGCGGAAATAATTGACTCAACGGAAGAAAAGTTTATTCATCATAATGTTACGCCGTTTATAGGCGCACGTTTTTCAGTGGCAGAATGGATCACGATAGATGCAGGAACAGGAATTAACTTTAGCAAAGAATCTCGATTAGTTCATGTGACATCTGGATTGACGTTAAAAATATAATTAAAAGGAGGAATATATGCACATACCTGATGGTTATCTCGGCCCACCTACCTGTGCCGTAGCTTTTGCGGCTATGGTACCTATTTGGACGGTTGCCGTAAATAAGGTTAGGAAAACGCTCAAGACAAAACAGGTCCCTTTACTTGCATTAGGAGCGGCGTTTAGTTTTGTTATAATGATGTTCAATGTCCCTATACCTGGAGGTACGACCGGTCATGCTGTAGGCGGTGTTATCATCGCAATACTGCTTGGCCCATGGGCTGCGTGCATAGCTATTACCGTAGCGCTCGTGATACAAGCGTTGCTTTTTGGTGACGGTGGAATCACAGCATTGGGCGCAAACTGTTTTAATATGGCTTTTGTCATTCCATTTACTGGCTACTATCTGTATAAACTTTTTGCTGGAAAGTCAAAAATTGGCTCAATGCGGCAAATAATATCAGCTGGGGCCGCAGGATACCTAGGAATAAACCTTGCGGCTTTTTGTGCAGGAGTGGAATTCGGTTTACAACCTATTTTTCATCACACAGTATCCGGCCAATCTTTGTATTGTCCTTACGGTTTGAACGTGGCGGTACCAGCAATGTTGCTTGAGCACATAATACTTTTCGGCTGGGTGGAAGCAATCGTGACGGCGTTGGTGCTTGTTTACATCGGAAAACAAATGCCCGAGCTATTACAGAACGGGGGTGCAGATAAATGAAGCCAACGATAAAATTGTGGATAGGACTAGCAGTGTTGGCAATCCTGTCACCGCTCGGATTGCTGCTGCCGTTATTTTTTAAGGCCGGGGCTGCGTGGGGCGAGTGGGGCACTGATGAAATAAAACAAATTGCAGGCTATGTTCCAGAGAAACTGAAAAAATTATCGGAATTATGGAAAGCTCCAATGCCTGATTACTCTTTTGCGGGCTGGGAGAATAAAAACATGGAGCATTTGAGCTTTGCTTATATTTGTTCGGCAATTTTAGGCATAATAGTAATTGTTGGGATATCTTTTATTATAGGCAAGCTGCTTGTAAAAAAAGAGGAAAAATAAATTGAAACGAAACAGTTTTATTGAAAAAACAATCCTCGCTGCGGTATCTATTATAAAAGAGTCTGTTTTTTCAGAAGAAATAGCATCCAAAATAGGTTTTCTGCAGGGACTGGATGCCAGATTTAAGGTTTTGTCTATTTTTGTTTTCGTGTTCTGCGCTCTTTTTCTGAGACATGAGCAATTGCTTCTAATACTTTATGTATTATGTCTTGCGCTTACGGTTTTATCCGGCGTAAGTCTTATTTTTTTCTTTAAACGTACTCTGCTGTTCATACCCCTTTTTTCATTTTTAATAGTATTCCCTTCAATATTCGGTTTTTTTACGCCGGGACAAGTAATATGGGAGGGACATATCGGCAGTGTTGTGTTTTCAATAACCAAACAGGGGCTAAATGGCGCTGTATTAATTATAACGCGTGTAACGGTTTCGGTATCCCTTATAATCTTACTCAGCCTTACAACCCGACATTTTGAATTGCTTAAGACGCTTAGGACGTTCGGAATACCGGATATTTTTGTAATGGTGGCCGGAATGTGTTACCGCTACATATACCTTTTCGCTGGAATTGTCGAGAACACTTTTCTTGCTATAAAGAGTCGAACCGGAGGAATCATAAAGACAGGGCACGGCCAAAAAATAACAGCCTGGAATATAGCAATGCTGTGGCGTAGGTCATATATATTAAATGAAAATGTATACGACGCTATGCGCTCACGCGGTTTTACGGGTGAACCGGTATCGTTAAATGCGTCTATGGCAAAAATGCGGGATTTTATCTGGTTTGCATTTTTTATTACTGCGGCAGCATCTTTTATTGCTCTTGATTATTTTATTAAAGGCTGGAAAACATAATGAATGAAAATATTTTTGAACTAAAAAATATTGAGTATACTTATCCTGGTAAAGTGCCAGCCCTAGCAGGCATCCGTCTTGATATAAAAAAAGGTGAACGTATAGCGCTAATAGGCGCAAACGGATCGGGGAAGTCAACTTTACTTACTATGCTGAATGGTCTTATTTATCCGAGTAGTGGAACAATTGTTTCTTTCGATAGAGAACTTTCAGAAGCAGCGTTTAACGACATGGATTTTGTAAAATTTTTCAGGGCAAAAACAGGTTTTGTATTCCAAAATCCCGAAGTACAACTTTTCTGCCCTACCGTGAGAGAAGATATAGCTTTTGGTCCGCTCTGTATGGGAATGCCTGCTGAAGAAGTCCGGAAACAAACGGAAGAAACAGCAGCAGAACTCGGTATAACAGAACTGCTCGACAGGCCGCCGCATCGTTTAAGCATAGGCGAAAAAAAGAAAGTGGCGTTAGCCACGGTGCTGGTGATTAACCCGGATGTCATGCTTCTTGATGAGCCAACAGCTGGGCTTGACCCGCTCACTACTCAACATATAGTGGACATACTAGCCAAGGCTTCCACGGAAGGAAAAACAATAATAACAGCAACACACGACCTTCATATAGTTGAGGAGATATCTGACAGAGTGATAATTCTATCAAGGCATGGTAACATAGCTGCCGAAGGTAAACCTGACGTACTTTTGAATAACTTTAAATTGTTGGAAGAAAACAATCTCGTTCATGCACATGGACATAAGCATGCGGATGGTACTACAATGCACGTACATCCGCATCAGCATTTACATCACAAACACGAACACAAAGAGTGAGTGGACGCCTTAAGCGGATTTTTCAGATTTCCGGACAGATAAAAAGCTTGAAAGAAGCAAAATTTTAAGCTATTATTCACATTGGATTAAGCTTGGATGTTGCGTGGTTCTTTTAAAACGAATTGTTTGGTCCTCATGAAACGAAAACCTTGGTCCTTTTGACCGAAATTTGCACTGCGTTAATACAGGCAATATATTGCGTTTTGCTGGAAAATACAGGGATTTATTGACGAATAGCTGCAGGTAAGGCAAAACCTTTGACAAGACTCTTCGGCACGCTGTCTTTGGCGTGGATTTAAGTAAAAATTGAAATTATAATGCCGGTTATAAGGACAATCACTGCGTAAAGCGAGCCCTTCCAGGGCGTATCAGCCTTTGTATCCTTGTACAAAGAATAATTAACGGCAAATATGCCGATGCAGTATATTAAAGCCACGCAGGGAATTGAATATTTATAGAATATCCCCGGCAAAAAATAATTCACAACAGGAAAAATCATCAATAAAATTGATATTACCAAAAAGCCGAGGCCCACAAGCCTTAGAAATGACAAAATTAAAAATTTAAGCGGGCCTTCTATTTCATCCCACGGCCTGCCGGCAGCCTGTTCTTGAAATGGCAAAAATTTCCCGGATAAAAAGCTTTTTAATGCCATAACCAGGAAGACCAGGCCTACTAAAAAAAATAATACTATTGGTATTGCTTTAATGATTTCCGTCATTGATTGCCACCTCAACAAGTTTTTAATGTTCTTTTTTTGATTTTTTGCAGTCTGCAAATAAAAAAAGGAACGGCTGTTTCTTGGCCGCCCTTTTTTGATTCTTCTTAACACGCTGCACATAGCAAGTCCCACGCCTTTGCTTACCACTCACCCCATCCCACTTACCACTTATTTTTCCTTCTTATTGCGAGTGCCACACATCGTTTACCTGGGTGCCGTATTGACCGCCTGCTTCAAGCCCGCCTATGACCCACATTTCATTATTAAACACAACGCTGCTGTGGAATTCCCTTGCAGGAAAAGCAGTGTATTGATTGACAATGCTCCAGTTCATACCGTCCATCGAGCCCCAAATATCATCGAGCAGATTTCCGTGATAGTCGCTGCCTGCTATGACGTACATTATGTTGTTATATAAAACCGCGGAATGGCCGTCCCTCGGCGAAAACGCTGCTGCTTCTGTTCCAAGCGACCAGGATGTCCCGTCAATTGAATAAAACGTGTCATTCATATCATAACCATAATTATTGACGCCCCCAAGAATCCACAATTGATTTGAGGTAGTAATACTCGCGAACTCGTCCCTTGTGTCAAACGCTGCCGAAGCCGCGGCCTCGGTCCATGTTATGCCGTCTGACGAATACCATGAATCATTCAAGAAGTTCCCTGACTCTTCGGATCCGCCTATTACCCACATATAATTATTAAATACCACACTGCAATGGCCGTAGCGCGGATTAAATGCCGCGCCGCCTGTGGCTTGCGCCCAGTTTTGCCCGTCCGACGAATACCAGACATCGTTTAATGCAGCGCCGTTATCGTTGTCTAAAAAGACATCCCATCCGCCAATAACCCACATTAAATTATTGTATACCACACTGCTGTGGCTGTCCCTCGCGCTGAAAGCCGCGCCGCCCGTGGCATCATTCCAGTTTACGCCGTCGCTGGAATACCATACGTCGTTATAATCCCCATCATTGTTGTTAAATCCACCTATTACCCACATTTCATTATTAAACACTACGCTTGTGTGGCTGTCCCTTGGGCTAAAAGCCGCATTGCCAGTGGCTACCACCCAGATGCCACCAGGATAAGGTGTCGGAGAAACAGTGAAGGTCGGAGAGATTGTATAAGTTGGAGATATGGTGGGTGTTGTAGTCTTTGTCCATAATGTAGCTATTGCGGTCAGCGTCAAATTAGGAGTCGGCACAAAATGGCCTTGCAATCCCGGCCCCGAAGGTGTTGTTTTTTGGCTGCATGAAAATGCGATCAATGCTAAAACCAAAAAAATCAAAATAAAAATATAATATTTTCTCATTTTTACCTCCAAGCACGAGTTTATTTTGGAAACTTTAAATAATATGCTGATTTATATAATATTTGACGAATCCAAAAGGTCAAAAGTTTACTGGTTTAACACGCCATCGCATGCTTTAAATCCGGTTCTTCGGCAGTCTGCCAATAAAAAAAGGCGGCTGTTTTTTAGCCGCCCCTTTTTAAGCTAAAATTTACTTAATAACATCTACTTCGGTAGTGGTGGAAATAACTGTGACATTTGAACCGATACCATTAATCAGCCAATTTAAAAAACTCGTATATGTGGTCACCTTGACCTTTTCTTTCGGCTGGATAAGATCTCTTGTGCTGTTGTCCCCGAGCGGTACAAGCCCCCATAGTAAATAAAAATTCATTTGGGTACGGACTTCTTTTACCTGGTATTTTTCCTGGTCAGGCATTAAATAAGCGTAGGAATTGTCTGGTGCTTCAACATTTACCGTAGAACAAGAAATAAAAATAAAAACAATAAATACTGCAAGTAAAACCACGATTATTCTTCTCATATTCGCCTCTTTTTTAAGCTAAAATTTATTTAATAACATCTACTTCGGTAGTGTTTGTGCTAATTGTAACAAAACCTATAATATAATTAAGAATGTAATTTACAACGGTTAAAGATGTGGTGACCTTGACTTTTTCTTTCGGCCGAATAAGGCTTTGTGAGCTGTTGTCGCCGAGCGGTATAAGCCCCCACAGTAAATAAAAATTCATTTTACTGCGGACTTCTTTTACCTGCCATTTTGCAGAATCTGGCATTAAATAAGCAAAGGAATTGTCCGGTGCTGCGACTTTTACCGTAGAACACGAAATAAAAATAAAAACAATAAATACTGCAAGAAAAACCAAGATTATCTTTTTCATCTTCGCCTCCTTTTTTAAGTTGTTTGTTAGAATCCCATAATTATATGAATTATATCAGTATTAATTTAAAAATCAACTGATAGCGGAAAATAAAACCAGATTAGTTTCATCACTTAAAACCAAAACAATGACTAAGGAATCGGCGGGACAAGACACTGAACTTGCTTTCTCTACTGCAACCCCGGCTTTATTCCGAAGAACCGCCTATCTTATATGACAAACTAAAGAATTTGTCAGGTTAATACCCACGCCTCGCTGACTTTCAACAACTGAATAATAAACCAGTCTGCAACTGCCCTCATAGCAAGCTTTTATTGTAGAGACAGGCCCCTGCGCCTGTCTCGCTCTCATATCAGTAGAGACGACCCGGCGGGTCGTCTCTACATCTAATCCGTTATATCCTGTCATACTCATCTTTTGTAATAACGCCTAAAACCTTTATATTCCTTTTATGCAATAACTTGCCCATTAAACTGTCATCATCCACCATTTGCGCAGAATAAATCCATCGGCCGTTCCTGCTTATAGCCAGAAAGAAATCACCGTAATAAGCATTGGGTGCAAATCTGTCTTTTAAAATATCTTTCTGGATACCGCCGACAAATGGAGTCCCGCTTACTTCCTGTTCCCATTGCTCTTTAGTATATACTTTATCTTTTTCAAGCATTGATACTCCTGTGGAGAAAAGTCTGAAAGGTTAACCGCAAATTTTATACAATAAATTAATGAATTTGTCAGGTTAATATCGCCAAAAGAATAAATGTTATTTGATTATTTGCTCGGCAGCATCATTTGCACTCATATCAGAAACATCAATTTTTATTGTATCCAAATTGAAATATAGCGGAATCCGGGCGACGCTTCTGCTGATAACGTCTTCTTGTCTTATGCCGGCATCAATATCTTTTTGCAGCCTTGCAATTAAATTTTCTTTTTTACAGATTAACGATATTTTCTTTATCTCGCAGGTATCAGCATTTAAATTGGAAATAATACCGTCAATAATACTTTGTTCATGCATCACCCAGCAAAAAATAATGTTTTCATAAGCAGAGCATTTTATAAAATTATTCAGCAGGTGGCATATATTATCAACTACCATTGCTTTGGTTTCTTCCGTGACTTGAAACGGATTCATGTCCCAGCACCAGTCTCCGTTGAGGAATATGCTGTTAGGTAATTTCTTTTTAAGGCATTGGGCTACAGCAGTCTTTCCTACTCCCATTGTACCGCCGATTATATATAACTTTTTCATATGCCTCTCCTGCAAATTCCGATTTGTCATACAGTTCCTATTAACAAAGCATAGCATAAGCCGCTGGAAAAGCCAATATGATGAAGCGGTGGGATTGGTCACCTCGCGCCTACCTCGGCGCTCCTCGACCCCCTCTCTCACTTACGCTCGGCTCTGCCTCACTTTTCCTCGCTATCCGCTCGGCGTTCGTTCGCTTCAATTCCCTAAAGCTCATTAAATAAAAATCCCCGCGGTGGGAATTGACTACTACGCCGCTACCCACGGCTGCGTAGTCTCCCCTCTCTCACTTACGCTCGGCTCTGCCTCGCTCTTCCTCGCTATCCGCTCGGCGTTCGTTCGCTTCAATTCCCACTTTCATATAAATATAAAAAGGGAACCCAAAGGTTCCCCTTTTTATATTTGGTGGAGGCGGTGGGAATTGAACCCACGTCCAGACCTGCTTTGATAAAGGTCGTTACATGCTTTTTCCGGAATTTATTTTCGCGCAGCAAGCTCCTCCGGACGGGATTTTGCTGCGCTACACTCCGTATATCTTAACGCCGCCCTCCGGAGCACAAGACGGCGGGCAGCCTGCTATTTGGCCCCTTTAACTTCCCGCAGGCAAAAAAGTCAAAGAGGAGTTGCTGTTAAGCAGCTAGTGCGAAATTGTTCGCGATTACTTTGTCCACCTGTTTAACGAGGCAGTGGACCTCGGCATGCACCTTGTATCTACACGAGACCTGTCGAAACCGGTCGCCCCCACAAAAAATTTATAAAATAAATTTTTTGAGAGAATTCGAGAGGTGAAAGTTAATAGTTGATTAAAGCAAAACCTCTTAAATTCGGTCTACTTTCTCCTATCTACTTTCTGTATCTTTTGCTTTATAAGCTTATCTTGTATCTTTTTTCTTCCCTTAAAAGGTCGCGTTTTTTTATGTCCTCGCGGTGGTCGTACTCTCTCTTGCCTTTCGCGAGGGCAATCTCGACCTTGACCCTGCCACCTTTAAAATACATTGAGAGCGGCACGAGTGTCAAGCCCTTTTTATTCATCTTGCCAATGAGCCTGTTTATTTCGCTTTTGTGCAGCAGGAGTTTCCTGTCGCGCACCGGGTTGTGGTTGTTTATGTTTCCGTGGGAATATTGCGATATGTGGCAGTTTATAAGGTACGCCTCGCCCTTGATTATCCTGGCGAAACTGTCTTTCAGGTTTACTTTGCCGTCCCTTATTGACTTTACTTCCGTGCCCTGCAGGGCAATCCCCGCCTCAAGACTCTCGAGTATCTCAAAATTATGGAAAGCTTTCCTGTTTTTTGTTGCTGCTTTCTTGTCTTCCATTATTTTATCACTACAATCTTTGTGAAATATTCCTTGTCCGAGACTTTAAGCACGCCGTAATAAACGCCGTTTAATACAACCTTGTGGATGTCGTTTAACCCGTCCCAGGAGTATTTATAAAGCTGCCCGCCCTGCTGCTGTTCGCTGTTTACGATAGTCTTGACTTTCCTGCTTATCGGGTCATATATGTCAAAAGAAACTTTGGCGCTGCCTGGCAAATAATACTGTATGGTCGTCTGCTGGCTGCCTGCCCTGAACGGGTTCGGGAAATTGTAAAAACTTGACTTTATGTCCAGGGTCGTTACATTTATCGTGTCAGATACAAACGGGAACTGGTGTGTATTTGTGCTTATATAAAGCAGGCTACCATCGAGCTGCTCCATATTTAAATCAAGCGGGTTCTGTACCATCAGGTTAAATCCTGTATCCGGTGCCCCGCTTTTTATGTCGATTACTATCCTGTAAGTGGCGCTTGTCCCGGCAGCAATGCCTGTGCTGGAAGTGTTTGAAAGCGGGTCTATTGATATAAACTGGCTGTTAGCCGTGCCCCATGCTGTCTGGCTTATGACATTTCCGTTGTCGTCCGTCACGTAAACCGTGCTTATCCAGTTGTTGTTCGCGCCGTTTACCGTAAGCGTCACGCCTGTTAATTTATAATTCGGGCCTGCCGGCGCGTTCGGGTTTGTAATTATCAGGTTCATGACGTTTATACCCTGCTGCCCAGGCGCGACCGTGTTGATGTTGTAATTATTGTAATCGGCTATTGCATAGCTTGTGGCGTTTCCCGTCACGGATATCGGGTCTGAAACAGCGTTTGGATAAACTCCGTTCTGTACGCCTGCCAGTATCTGGTAAACAAGGCCGGGTTTTGTAAAATATACAATGAACTGTGCCTGGCCGTTCACAAGATTTTTGTTTGCATTGGGTATGTCTGTATAAGGAGCCTCTGCAGGATTAAAGCTGCTGATGTTTATTGAATTTTGCGCCTGCGTATAAACAGTCCAGTTGTTTTCTTCCACGCACAGGACCGTAATGGTAACAGCGTGCCCTGCCTGCTGCATAAGAGGAGAACCTGTATATCCCGGCGCAAAATTAGCCAATGTTTCGCCGGGCGCCAGCACAAGCAGCGCTATAACCGGCGTATTTGTGACTGTTACAGTGGCTGTAATTGTTGGCGTGCCTGTAAAAGTGCAGGTACGCGTGTCTGTTTCTGTCAATGTTACTGTAACTGTAAATGTAGCTGTATCTGTACAGGTATTTGTGGAAGTGGATGTAGGTGTCCATGTAGGCGTATTGGTCTGTGTATTTGTAAGGGTATAAGTCGGCGTCCATGTGCCGGTTGCTGTGAACGTCGGGCTTGATGTCGGCGTCCACGTAGGCGTTGCAGTTGATGTCGGGCTCGATGTCGGTGTCCACGTCGGTGTTGATGTTGATGTCGGGCTCGATGTCGGCGTCCATGTCCCTGTTGCTGTTGAGGTCGGGCTCGATGTCGGCGTCCACGTAGGCGTCGCCGTGAAGGTCGGGCTCGATGTCGATGTCCATGTGCCGGTTGCCGTGAACGTCGCGCTTTCCGTGACTGTCAATGTAGGTGTTACAGTTGATGTCGGGCTGGATGTCGACGTCCATGTGCCTGTTGCCGTTGATGTTGGAGTTGACATTATTACTTCCTGCGAATAGCCGTTTGCCGTCACTCCCCTGTCATCTGCCATGCCGTTTAAATGGCTCCAGTAAAATTTATTCCCGGCGTCGCTTGTACCGTTGAATGTTATTATGTCGAAATTCGGGTTACTTGATATGTTCCATGCCGTCAAATATGAAACATCTATCGTTGTTGCTCCTACGCTTACTGTCCCTCCATTCGCACTTACCGGCAAACCTGTTATTGTCACACTTGCAGGTATTTCAATGTCTACCTGTGTTATGGGGCCCTGCCCTGCAGCTAATACATAATAAGAATACGTCACCTGCGCTCCGCTTACTGCGGTATTGGGATGAACATATACATACGCTGCTGCAGTCGCAGTATTTGTCGGCGTCACTGTCGGCGTCACTGTCGGTGATGCTGTCGGTGTCCACGTGCCTGTCGCTGTGAACGTAGGGCTCGAAGTCGGCGTTCCTGTATTTGTTGTTGTAGATGTAGGGCTGGACGTCGTAGTCCATGTAGGCGTATTCGTCGGCGTCCATGTTGACGTTATTGTGAATGTCGTCGTCACTGTCCCCGTCTCGGTTATCGTAAATGTTGTTGTTATTGTCAGCGTATTCGTGGGTGAATAATTTGGCGAAATGGTGCTGGTAACCGAAATAGTGCTTGTCTGGGTTATTGTGGGCGACACTGTATTTGTAGCTGAAATTGTTGCTGTTTCTGTAGCTGTGTATGTAGACGTAATTGTACTGGTGATTGTAGGCGTCCATGTTTCTGTAACAGTAGAAGTCGGTGTTGATATTATTACTTCCTGCGAATGTCCTGATAATGTCACTCCCCTGTCATCCACCATATTGTTTAAATGGCTCCAGTAAAATTTGTTGCCGGCATCGCTTGTGCCGGTAAATGTTATTATGTCATCATTTGGATTGCTTAATGCGTTCCATGCAACTGCGTATAATACCTCTATTGTTGTACCCGTTATTATTACTGACCCTCCATTTGTAGTTACGATCTCACTCGAAGGCGCTGTTATTGTCACGCTTGATGGTATTTCAATGTCCACTTGTGTTATTGGCCCTTGTCCTGCCGCTGAAACAATATATGAATACGAAACCGGCTGCCCACTCACAGCAGTGTTTGGCTGAATATATACATAAGCTGCTCCCATTGGCGTACTCGTCGGCGTCGCAGTAGGTGTTATTGTGGATGTCAGCGTCCATGTACCTGTTGCCGTGAACGTAGGGCTTGACGTCGGCGTCCATGTACCTGTTACTGTAAATGTCGGGCTTGATGTCGGCGTCCATGTACCTGTTACTGTAAATGTCGGGCTTGAAGTTGGCGTCCATGTAGGCGTTGTAGAGAATGTAGGGCTGGACGTCGGCGTATGTGTCAGTGTCCATGTTTGAGTTGTTGTGAACGTCGGGCTGAAAGTTGGTGTCCATGTTCCTGTTACTGTAAATGTCGGGCTTGATGTCGGTGTCCATGTTGGTGTATTTGTCAATGTCCATGTTGGTGAACTAGTCGGCGTATTTGTCGGTGTATTCGTAGGTGTATTCGTGGGCGTACATGTTGATGTATTCGTCGGCGTCCATGTCGGTGAACTGGTCGGTGTATTTGTCGGTGTATTCGTAGGTGTCCATGTCGGTGAACTCGTCGGTGTATTTGTAGGAGTATTTGTTGGCGTCCATGTCGGTGTGTTTGTCGGCGTATTTGTAGGTGTGCTCGTCGGCGTCCACGTCGGCGTGAATGTAGGCGTTGTTGTGGATGTTGGTGTCGTGCACATCACTGTCTGCGAATATCCGCCATTCGGCACAGGGCATGGGTTTCCGTTTACCGCACTTATGTATGTTTCGCTCGGACCGCCCGATATTGCGCTGAATATTATTATATCAAAATTCGGGTTGCTTGTATCGTTCCATGCTGTACCGTATGTCACTGATATTGTATTCGCTCCCAAAACTACTGCCCCTCCATTATTGCTTGTTGGTGTGCCCCCTGTTACTGTTACGCCTCCGGGTATTGTTATTACAAGGCTCGTTATCGGCCCTTTACTTGCCGCGTCCACATAATAACTGTATGATACCGTGTCTCCGTCAACTGCAACTGTCGGCTGGATATATGCGTATGCGAATGCCGTTGCCGTGTTTGTAGGCGTTGCTGTCGGCGTCACTGTATTTGTCGGCGTCCATGTCCCTGTTATCGTGAATGTCGGGCTCGATGTCGGCGTATTTGTAGGTGTACTTGTCGGCGTGCTTGTGGCCGTATTCGTCGGTGAACTGGTCGGCGTATTTGTAGGCGTGCTCGTTGCAGTCCATGTTGGCGAACTGGTAGGCGTGAATGTCGGTGTATTTGTTGCTGAACTCGTCGGCGTCCACGTTGGTGTACTTGTCGGCGATACTGTAGGCGTGCAGAAACCCGCAAGCACGTTGAAATTATTGACTACAAAATAACCCAGTGTTCCTGTTGTTGAATTTGCGGCAATACCCACCCAGTATGTGGTATTCATGGCTATGGTCAGGGACGCAACCGGTATCCATGCAACCCCGTCGCTCGAATAATACCCTGCAAACATGGTACCAACCCTCTGCAGTCTTACATATCCTATGCCAGCGTTGTTATAAGTACCATTCCCGCTGCTTGTATTTGTATTAGCCGCGCCGGTCGTGGCCCTATGGATAAAATTATATACCCCTGACCACTGCGCGCTTATGAAAGCAAAAGTGCTGTTTGTTTCAAGCGTTTCCCTCATCATAATCCCGGCCCTTGAGGAAGCTGCCAGGTTTGAAACACCATCTATGACCAGGGTCACATCCATGTCGCCCGAAACCGGCTGGTATATGTATCTTAACGAATCTGAAGTGCTGCCCACCATTGGGCTGCCGGCAGCCGTGATAGTCAGGGCTCCGCCTCCCTCTGTCTGCGATCCCGCCATGCCGGGAGTGCCTATGTCTGACGCGCCCCAAATGCCTGAATTAAACGAGCTGCCGCTGAACGTGTCGCTCTGCACGCATTGCGGGATTATGGGGGTATCTGTTATTGTAATTGTCGCTGTCGCCGTCAAAGTCCCTGTTATCGTGAAAGTCGGGCTTATCGTCCCTGTCCATGTCGGTGTATTTGTCGGAGTAAATGTCGGGCTTGATGTCCCTGTCCACGTCGGCGTGAATGTTGGGCTGTTTGTCCCTGTCCAAGTCGGAGTATTTGTCGGTGTCCACGTTGGTGTGTTTGTTATCGTCCATGTCGGCGTATTTGTCGGCGAATCCGTCGGCGTCCATGTCGGTGTCCACGTCGGTGTACTCGTAGGCGTATTTGTCGGCGAATCCGTCGGCGTCCATGTCGGTGTCCACGTCGGTGTACTCGTAGGCGTATTTGTCGGCGAATCCGTCGGCGTCCATGTCGGTGTCCACGTCGGTGTACTCGTAGGCGTATTTGTCGGCGTGAATGTCGGGCTAGATGTCAGTGTCCATGTCGGTGTGTTTGTCGGCGTTACTGTAAACGTCGGTGTCACTACTGTCACTGACTGCGAATCCCCTGCCGGCGCAGTGCAGAAATACGTTCCATTTACCACGCAGGGAAACGTCTGAACCCCAGACGGCAATATCGCGTTAAATGTTATTATGTCAAAATTCGGAGTGCTGGCATTGTTCCATTGCGGACTGTATGTTACAAGTATGTTATTTCCGGGACGGGTTATGCTTCCTCCCATCTGGCTTGCGGGTGTGCCTAATATTGATACCGCTCCCGGTACTCCTATTAATACGCTCGTTATCGGCCCATCCCCTACTGCGTCAACGTAATAACTGTATGTTACCGTGTCTCCTGCCACTGCCTGGTTCGGCTGGATGTACGTGTATGCCAAAGGCGTTGATGTTGGCGTCGCAGTTATGCTCGGCGTTGCTGTTGGTGTCCATGTCGCTGTGTTCGTTGGTGTCCATGTTGGTGAACTAGTCGGCGTCCATGTTGGCGTGTCTGTCGGACTCGATGTCGCTGTAAATGTAGGTGTAAATGTTGGTGTTGTTGTAGATGTGGGTGTTAATATTATTACTGTCTGCGAAGACCCATTGGGCACTGGGCAGAGATTTCCGTTTACAGCGCTTATGTATGTTTCCGAAGGCCCGCTCGATATTGCGCTGAATGTTATTATGTCGAAATTCGGGTCGCTATTATCGTTCCATCCTGCTCCGTATGTCACTGTTATTGTATTTGCTCCCAAAACTACTGCCCCTCCATTATTGCTTGTTGGTGTACCACCTGTTACTGTCACGCCCCCTGGTATTGTTATTACAAGGCTTGTTATCGGCCCATCCCCTGCCGCGTCTACATAATAACTATATGATACCGTATCTCCTTCTACTGCCACTGTCGGCTGAATATACGCGTACGCGAATGGCGTCGATGTGTTTGTCGGCGTCGCTGTCGGCGTCACTGTATTTGTCGGCGTCCATGTCCCCGTATTCGTCGGCGTCCACGTTAGCGTACCCGTCGGCGTATTTGTTGGTGAACCCGTGGGCGTCCATGTAGGCGTATTCGTCGGCGATATTGTCGCCGTGCAGAAACCCGCGAGCACGTTAAAATTATTTACAGCAAAAGCACCGAGCCCTGCTACTGTTGAATTTGAGGCAATGCCCACCCAGTATGTGGTGTTCATGGCTATGGTTACGGCCCCAGCCGGTATCCAGTTAACCCCGTTGCTCGAATAATACCCTCCAAATACATTCCCCACCCTCTGCAGTCTCACATAGCCTGTGCCTGTGAATGTGCCACTGCTTGTATTCACGTTGGCCGCGCCGGTCGTTGTCCGGCGTATAAAATTATATACCCCGATATGCTGTGCCGAGACGCAGGCGAACGTGCTGTTTGTTTCAAGCGATTCCCTCATCATAAGCCCAGCCTTTGCGTTATTTGCTACGCTTGAAATGCTGTCTACAAAAATGGTCACATCCATGTCGCCTGAAACCGGCTGGTATATATACCTGAAAGTATCGGAGTTGCCGCCTGTCAGGTTTGTGCCGCCGTCGGCCATGATTTGCAGAACTCCGCCTCCTTCCGTCTGCGACCCGGCCAAGCCTGCGCCTATGTCTGACGCGCCCCATATGCTTGAATTAAACGTACTGCCGCCGAACGTGTCGCTTTGCACGCATTGCGGGATTATGGGTGTATCTGTTACGGTGATTGTCTGTGTTGCAGTCAATGTTCCTGTTAGCGTAAATGTCGGGCTCGACGTTCCTGTCCAAGTAGGCGTGAATGTCGGGCTCGTTGTCGGTGTCCATGTCGGTGTATTCGTCGGTGTCCATGTTGTCGTATTCGTCGGCGTGTTTGTTGATGTGAATGTTGGGCTTGCTGTGGGAGTCCATGTCGGCGTAATGGTCTGGGTTACAGTGAATGTCGGCGTCACCACTGTCACTGACTGCGAATCCCCTGATGGCGCGCTGCAGAAATATGTGCCGTTTACCACTCCCGGAAATGTCTGTATCCCTGCCGGCAATATCGCGTTAAATGTTATTATGTCAAAATTCGGAGTGCTGCCGTTGCTCCATGGCTGGCTGTATGTTACAAGGATGGTGTTTCCGGGCCGCGTTATGCTTCCACCCATATTACTAATGGGAGTGCCTATTATTGATACCACTGCCGGTACTCCTATCAGCAGGGTCGTTATCGGCCCGTCTCCGACAGCGTCAACGTAATAACTGTATGTTACCGTGTCTCCTGCCACTGCCTGGTTCGGCTGGATGTACGTATATACCAAAGGCGTTGATGTTGGCGTTGCAGTTATAGTCGGCGTTGCCGTATATGTCAATGTCCATGTGCCTGTTGCAGTAAATGTCGGGCTCGATGTCGTTGTATTTGTTGGTGTCCACGTTGGTGTGTTTGTCGGCGTAAACGTCGGACTGGATGTTGGTGTCCATGTAGGTGTAAATGTTGGGCTAGTCGTCGGTGTCCATGTCAGCGTGCTCGTAGGCGTCCATGTCGGTGTATGAGTCGGCGTCCATGTTTGAGTAACAGTAAGCGTCGGCGTAACTACTGTCACTGACTGAGAATATCCGTTTGGTGCAGAGCATAAATATGTGTTGTTTATCAGGCTTGTATATGCTTGTGTCCCGGCATCAGATATTGCACTAAATATTATTATGTCAAAAGGCGGGTCGCTTTCGTTGTTCCATTGCGGGCTATATGATACATTTATATTCCCTCCCAGCAAGCTTACGCTTCCGCCAATACTGCTTGTTGGAGTGTCTGGTATTGATACCCCTTCCGGAATTTCTATTATCAGGCTCGTTATTGGCCCATCCCCTGCCGCGTTAACATAATAACTGTATGTTACTTTATCCCCTGCCACCGCCACTGTCGGCTGGATATACGCGTATGCCACAGGTGTTGACGTAGGTGTAAATGTCACGGTTATGGTTGCTGTCGGCGTATTAGTCGGCGTCCAAGTTGTAGTATGTGTTGGTGTCCATGTCGGCGTGTTAGTCAATGTCCATGTCGGTGTCCACGTCGGGCTGTATGTCGGAGTATTTGTAGGTGTCGGCGCGACTTGTAATTCGATTTCCAGCATTGCACAACGGGATGCAACAGTAGAATTATAAGTCACAGAATATGACCCTGCAGCGCCTGTTGTTATATCGTGCCCTGCTCCGCGTATGTAATTGGTTGTATTTTCAATATTCCAGCGTTCATTGGCCGTGGTCGTAAATACCATATCCCCGCCGCTTCTTTCAACAAATAGTCCTGAAATCCAGCTGTTGTTCTGTGCTGTATTGAATGTGACAGTCAATGTATTAGCAGTGGTAGCGCCTGCACCGGAATTGGCAACTCCGTTATTGCCAATTGAACTCACACCGTCATATTCTATGACGCCCATGCTAATCATATCGCCGGCGACACCTGAAGTGTTAACATTGATAGTGTATGTACCGTTTGGCGGGTTTTGCAAATACCATATTTCGCCTTCAAGGCCGAGAGTATTACCTAAATAAGCTGATGTTTTCGTTACACAGTTAAAAGCATAGCCGTCATACGAAACGCCGGATATTGACAACCACGTTCCTGGAGCTGAAGTTTCCCTGATGCCGCAGCTGAATATTAACATCCTGTTTGTATTGCTGCTCGTGGCATAGGTAAAAGATGGGTCGGCTGTATTTGCGGTTGTGCTGTCCATGTTGTAATAACTTATGTCGGCAAAAACAATGCCGGGCATAAATATAATGAAAAATAAGACCGCAAATGCACTTATTGTGAAATGGAATCCCGGCTTTTTGAATAAAAACTTTTTTTTCACATTTTACCTCATTGCTGTCCGGAACCGGCAATTTACAACAGCAGTATGTCCCTAAATATCAGGCATACCAGTTTCCGGACAACTATTCATCCCAGAAAGGCTTGATTATGCTTTTCCTTAATGATAATTATACAATATACACTCCTGTTTATCAAACCTAATTTTCTTGCGGATTATTTGACTTTTTTCGTACCAAAATGCGGTTTTATGCTTTATTTAAAAGCATTTTTAGGAAGTTTACTATTTTTTCTTTGCCCTTGGATGTGCCTTTTCGTATTCCCTTTTTAATTTTGCGATTGAAAGGTGGGTATATATCTGTGTCGTTGAAAGGTTTGCATGCCCCAGGAGTTCCTGCACCGCTCGCAGGTCCGCTCCCCTGTCGAGCAGATGCGTGGCAAAAGAATGCCGCAGCGTATGCGGTGTTACTTTTTTTTCAATTCCGGCGCGCCTCGCGTATTTTATTATCATTATTTCCACGCTTCTCGGAGTCAGCCTTCCCTTGTTCCTGTTTATAAAAAGCGTTTTACCGGCATCGTATGTTTTGAGCTGTTTTAAGTACTCCTTCAAAAGATTGAGCACCGCGCCGCCTATGGGCGCTATCCTCTCTTTTGAGCCTTTGCCGAAAACTTTTATTTCTTCGTTTATGAAATCTATGTTTTCAATGTTCAGACCCGTGAGTTCGCTCACCCTGATTCCCGCCGAATAAATGAGCTCGAGTATCGTTCTGTCGCGCAGTCCGGAAAAATCCTTTGTTTCTATCGAGTCCAGAAGTTTTGCCGTTTCCTCCTCGGTCAAAAAAGACGGGAGTTTTTTTTCCTTTTTCGGAGTCAGTATGTACGCGAACGGGTTTTTTTGTATTTTTTTGTTCCTGATGAGGTATTTATAAAAATTCCTGACCGCTATTATTTTCCTTATTACGGAATTCCTGCTGAGCTTTCTTTTGTTTAGCGATTCAATAAACCCCCTTATTTCCGCGTCGCTTACCCCGGTTTGCCCTTTTGTAAACTGCAGGAACTGCTTTATGTCGTTTACGTAGTTTATTACGGTTTTTTTTGAATAGTTTCTTTCGTTGCTTAAAAAACTCGCGTATTCATTCAGTTCTTTGTTTTCTTCATTCATTTTCTTTTACTGGCTTGTCTTCCTTGAACTCGCATTTTTTGCAGTATATGACCGTTTTGTCCTTTTTCCATTTTTCCAGCAGGAAAGGCGCGCCGCACACCGGGCACTTCCTGTCCACGGGTTTGTCCCACACCATGAATTTGCAGTTGGGGTAATTCGAGCACCCGTAAAATTTCCTGTATTTCTTGAATGTGCGCTCGATTATGTCGCCTGTGCCACAGTCCGGGCATTTGATTCCGGTCGATATGATTATCTGCCTCGTGTACTTGCATGCCGGGTAATTAGAACAGGCTATGAACTTCCCAAAAGGCCCCTGCTTTATGACCAGCGGTGCGCCGTCATTCGGGCATTTCTCGTCTATCTTGTCTTCCGGTTTC
The DNA here is from genome assembly GCA_963845185.1 of uncultured bacterium. Taxonomy (GTDB): domain Bacteria; phylum Oederibacteriota; class PGYV01; order PGYV01; family CAWJRG01; genus CAWJRG01. The sequence goes on from CAWJRG010000005.1 coordinate 518,490, forward strand.
TGCTCGCCGAGCGGCTTTGTGTTCTTGCAGTCCGGGTATCCCGAACAGGCAAGGAACTTGCCGTGCCTGCCCCACTTTACTATCATTTTTTTTCCGCACAACTCGCACACCTTGCCGGTTTCCGTTTCTATTATTTTTTTTGTGTCTATCATGTTAGGCTCGGCTTTCTTCAGCAGCTGCTCAAAATTCACGTAAAAATTTTTAAGCAGCTGGTGCCATTCCACGGCGCCTTCCTCTACAGCGTCGAGGTCGTCCTCCATCTTGGCGGTGAATTCCTCGTTTATGATTTCAGAAAAATTCTTCGCGAGTATGTCCCACACAATCGTGCCAAGCTCGGTGGGCTTAAATTTTCCCCTGTCCCTCTCCACGTATTTCCTTATGACTATTGTGGAAATGATAGGCGCGTAAGTCGAAGGCCTGCCGATGTCTTTTTCCTCGAGCGCCTTTACGAGCGTGGCGTCGGTATACGCCGGCGGCGGCTGCGTAAAATGCTGCCCCGGCAGGAGCTCAACCAGATCCAGTTTTTCGTTCATATTTAATTCCGGCAGCTGGTTTTCCTGCAGTATTTCCTTGTCCGCATCCGGTTCCTTGTTGTTCCCGTTTTCGTTGCCGTTATCGCTTTCCGCATCTGCGGCCTTGACAATGTCGTAAACCTTTAAAAAACCGTCGAATTTCTTGACCGAGCCGTTTGCCTGCAGAAGGTAAGCGCCTGCCTGTATTTTTACCCTGGTATCGTCGAATACGGCCTGGGTCATCTGCGAAGCGACGAATCTCTTCCATATCAGCGAATACAGTTTATACTGTTCCGGGCTCAGGCTTTGTTTCAAGTCTTCCGGGTTTCTTAAAACCGATGACGGCCTTATGGCTTCATGCGCGTCCTGTGATGATTTTTTGCTTTTATAAAAATTGGGCGTCTCAGGCGCGTATGCCGGTCCGAAATCCGCGCGGATATAGTCAAGCGCTTCTTTCTGCGCTTCGGCCGCCACTCTCAAAGAATCTGTCCTCATATATGTTATTAATCCTACATGCCCCTCGCCGTGTATCAGCACTCCTTCGTAAAGCTGCTGGGCTATGACCATTGTTTTCTGGGCAGTGTACCTGTAGCGCTTTGCAGCTTCCTGCTGCATTGTGCTTGTGATAAAAGGAGGCAGCGGTTTGCGCGACCTTTCCTTTTTCTGTATGTCGGAAACAATATAAGACTGGGCCTTCAATTCCTCAACTATTTTATCTGCTTCTTCCTTTATTTTAACTTCAATTTTTTGACCGTCTTTTTCAGTAAGTTTTGCGGTCAGCTTCTGCTTGCCTGCGTTTTCAAGCAGGGCTTCCACGCTCCAGTATTCCATTGGCTGGAAAGCGTCTATTTCCTTCTGCCTGTCCACTATCAGTTTGAGCGCGACCGACTGCACTCTGCCGGCCGACAGACCTTTTCTTATGGTCTTCCACAAAAGCGGGCTTATCTTGTATCCCACCAGCCTGTCCAGTATCCTCCGCGCCTGCTGGGCGTTGACCAGATTCATGTTTATTTCCTGCGGGTTTTCCAGGGATTTAAGCACGGCTGTTTTTGTTATCTCGTTGAACATCACCCTTGAGATTTTAGCGTCGCCCTGTTTTTTGAGCTCGTCTGCAACGTGCCAGCATATTGCCTCGCCCTCCCTGTCAGGGTCTGCGCCGAGGAATATTTCACTGGCTCCCTTTACTTCCTTTTTTATTTCGCTTAAAATTTTCCTTTTGTCGCGCATTACTATATATGATGGCTCAAAATTGTTTTCCACGTCCACGCCAAGCTTGCTTTTGGGAAGGTCCTTAAGATGCCCTTTTGTCGCCAGTACCTTGTATCCGGCACCCAAAAACTTTTTTATGGTATGGACTTTTGTCGGCGACTCGACTATCAATACTTTTCCCGGACCTGCTTTTGATTTCTTTTTGCTCTTTTCAGTATTTTCCAATGTCTTCTCCCGTAATTTTTAACCTTGCCTTACTTCGTCCTTACGAAATTTTTCCCGCTCAACTGCCTGACCACGCCTTTTAATTCCAGCATTGTCATGATTCCGGCCAATTTAAATACATCCATATTACTTTCGATTGCGATATTGTCAATATGTTTTTTCTCAAACCCTATTGCCTCGACTATTTTTCTTTCGCTTTCATTCAGGTCAACAAGCTCCAGTTCCGCCTGTATATCCTCTTTCCTGTCGTCTTTTAAAAATATTTCGAACTCTTCCATGATATCTTTCGCGTTTTGCACAAGCTTTGCTCCCTGGGAAATCAGGCCGTTCGTCCCGACTGACTTTTCATAAAAAATACTCCCGGGTATGGCAAAGACTTCCCTGCCCTGCTCGAGCGCGCAGTCTGCGGTTATCAGTGCGCCGCTTCTTCTCCCGGCCTCGACAATAAGCACGCCGTCGGACAGGCCGCTTATAAGCCGGTTTCTGCGCGGAAAATTTTGTTTTAAAGGCAGCATTGCAAGCGGGAACTCCGAAATGACCAGGCCGTTCTTTATTATATTTTTTGTCATGTAATGTTTTTCAAGCGGATGAACCATGTTCATTCCAAACCCGAGCACAGCGATGGTGAAAAACCCGTTTTTTAACGCTTCCATGTGCGCCACGGAATCTATGCCCCGCGCCATGCCGCTGACGATTATAAAATCACGCTTTGTTTCCTTCATTTCTTTCATGATTTTTTGCAGCGCCCTTTCGCCGTAATCGGTCGCTGCCCTGGTGCCGACAACTCCTATATTCAAGGCGGATTTTGGTATGGAATCGAAGGCGCCTGCGCAGTACAAGACAGGCGGCGGGTCAAATATTTTTTTCAGAAGCAGCGGGTAGTCCTCGTCGTATATGGTGATTATTTTTATATTTTTTTCTTCAGCTTCCTTTAACTCGTTTTCAAGCGAGTAATACTCGTCAAAATTTTTTATGTATTTTATTATCTCGTCCCCTATGCCGTCGACAGCTGTTAATTCTTCGCAGGAAGCTCCAAACGCGTCTTTCGGGTTTTTAAACCTGCCTATAAGCCTGTTCAGCCTCACGCTGCCGACGCCCGGCACCATGTTGAGCGCGATTAAGGCTTCTTTTTCAGTCATATTTTCATTCATGAGTGGAACCCCGCCGACACGAGTCGGCGGCTCCTTTAAAAACCACCGGAGGTTATCATAAGTTCCCTCCGGAAAGGTATAATTAATCCCCCACAAAATCGGGGGGATTTCTTTCTGGATTTATTTTCACTCGGTTTTGTTAATTTTATTCAGGAATCTAAAATTTGGATAATAATATATAGAATTTTTAATAATGTCAAGTTTATCTTGCCGTCGATAGAAAAAAATTATTGGCTGATTTTTACCAGCCTTCTTTTTCATCGGGATTTGGCTTGTTGTTTTTTTCACCCAGTGAAAAATCAAAAACAATGCCGGCTCCGAAATATGGCCCGGAATAGTCAAGGTTTCCATTCTCGGTAACCGTCTCGTACCCCGTTTCATTATAATTAACTTCTGTGCTGCCTTTGGCTACCCTGTATCCGCCCTTCAAAGATATCGCGAATGACTTTAAAATCCACAGGTCTACGCCGCATTCTATATTGACGCCGAAGAAAAAAGGTTTCCAGTCGCGCGTGACTTCATATGCTTCCGTGCCGTCCTGATTATATAATTCTTCCTTAATATGGTTGTTGAAATAATAATAGGCGCCCGCGTCCGCGCCCAGGTACATGGCCATAAAATATTTTCTCAGTCCTAATCCGCTGTAAAAAACCGAAAAATCCGAATCAACAGTGTAAAGCGCCTGGCCTGGCGACCAGTATGCAATCGTTTGCTTGTCGGGTAAACCCAGCCAGTAGTTCTTGAAGTACACGCCCCATTCGCCCGCGTTTTTGCTGTCCATCTTCATGACATAATTAATTTCCACAAAAGGGCCGGCGTTGAGTTTTGTGAATTGGGCTTTTAGGTCGTATCCCTTGAAATAAAGCTCATTTTCCTGCATTTCCTTGTTGTAATCCGTCAGGGCCGCATTGTTATAACCGCTGAATATCTCCAGGCAATTTTTGTTTTCCGCGTAAAGGTTAAAAGAACATAATATGCAGAATAAAATAAAAAGTGTTGTGTGTTTTTTCATTCTCCCCCTTTGCTCCCCGCTCAGCATGTCTTTACACAAAATTTATTTCTATTTGCGCGCCGTTGTTAATCAGCGTCGTATAACCTGCTTTTTCGCCGTTAACCCGCAGTTCAAGCATCTTGCCTTTCATCTGGTCACGGTCTATCGGGTAGTACCTGAAAATGCTGGACAGCAATATTTGCTCGTCTTTGGCTTTTGTTTCTATATTCGCCCCGTTAATCAGGAATTCGTCTTCTGAAACTTTTTTGCCGTTCATGTAAATTTCAAAATTTTCGCTTTCTATCCCGTACAGCTTGCCGTTTATGTACACTTCGATTTTTTTCTTCGCGGAATATTTTAATACATCCCTTATCCTGTAATAAACCGGGACGTTTTTAAACTCGACTTTATCCATGTTCCTGATTTTATATTCCATCGAAACATCCATGCCGTTTACTTTAAGCTGGTAACTTTTCTGTTTCAAAACGACAGGTTCACCGCCGATTGTTATTATTATATCCCTTTCATTTGTGTCCCGGGCGGCAAAACCGCATTTAAGCAGGGCATCTTTAATTGTCTCTATCTTTTCCACGGATATTTCCGCCCTGTCAACGACAGGCTCATTGATAGATATTTCCCTGCCAGCCAGAAACGCCTGCGGGTAAATTTCGGTTATTTTGCCGTTTATTTCGATTGTGGTGAAATATTCTTCAGGTATGATTGCCCTGATTGTGGCGGCCGCGTCCTCGCCGTCTTTTGTGCCTGTTATTTCTATTTTATCACCTTTTTTAATTTCATCTTCGAGCGTCTTTCCCGCGCCGTTGACATAAATCTTCGAATGCTCGCCCTTCCCGCCGCGCAGTATCTTGATCTCTTTATTAAACGTAAAAGTTATCGCGCCTCCCGGTTTGCCGTATAAATTTTTAAGTTCTATACCCCGCGCGATTACGGCGTCTATAACTTTTATCTTGCTTTCCATGTTTATAATGTAAGTTTTTTCGCCGTTGACATCCACGTCGACGAACCCGAGCCCTCTTTTATAAAGCGCTGTTTCCAGAATACCGAGCGGGGTTATGCCTTCTGTTCCGGCAAGCGAATCGGGCAGGTTTACTATGTTCAGGATGTTTTTGGGCAGCCTGCTTCCCACGCGCACTGCCGGCAAGCCAAGGTTTTCCGCCACTTTCTCGCGCAGGATTTCCAGCCCGCTGCCTCCGCCCACCATTATTACTGCCTGCGGCTGTTTTAAGTTTAAATTAAAAATCCCGTCGGCAATTTCCCTTGCAAGCTCTTCGGTTTTTTCGCTTATGGCTTTTTTAAAATCCTCGTAAGCCACAAAAATTTTATTGTTGAAAATATCCTCGGTTTCAATGCCCCATTCCTTGTCGATAAACCGCTTTATCTTTTCGCCGTTTTTAAAGTCAACAAGGAACTTATTGCATATTTCTTCTGTTATTTCATCGCCTGCCTTCGGAATCATCCCGTATGCCGTTATTTTATCCTTGTCGGTTATGGCTATATCCGATGTGCCTGCGCCGACGTCGACAAGGGCCAGGTTCAGGAGCCTCATGTCTTCCGGTATGGTAACGTAAAGCGCTGCAATTGGTTCCAGGGTTATTGCCTCTATTTCGAGCGAGCAGTTTTTCAGCACGCCAAGCAGGCTGTCAAAGACAATTTTCGGCAGGAAAGTGACTATTGTGTTTATATAAAATTTTTCTTTTGCAATTTGCTGCAAGGGGTTTTTTATTGTCTGTCCGTCTATCATGTAAAACACCGGAGAAAAACCCACGCAGTAATAATCTGTTTTTTTCTTTTCAATAATGGCGGTGTGGGCGGCGCGCACGCTTTCAAGCTCAATATAAGACAAGTCTTCCCTGGTAATTTCCCCTTTTTTGTCCATCGTGGCTTCGGCAATTTCGGTGTGCAGATTTCTGCCGGCAAGTGCCGTGGTAACCTTGCTTATTGTAATATTGTTTCTTGCCTCAAGTTCTTTTTTTATCCTGCCAACTATATTGCTTACTTCCTCTATATTATGTATCTGCCCATCGAGCATTGCCCTGCTTTCATGCTCGCGGACCACTGCGTCTATTATGCAGACTTTCCCGTCCCTAATATCGCCCAGTATGCCTGCAACTTTTCTGGTTCCTATATCAAGCGCAAAAACCATTTTTCTCCCCTTTTCATGCAAGATCGGTCATGTGGTACCGGCTCATGCCCTAATTACCGAAAGCAGTACCTTGACTGACGGTATATCAGGCACTAAAAGCAGATACCCTTTTATTACTTCGTCGTTTGCCGCTGAAAACTGGGTCTCAACGCATAATATATTGTTTGAAAGCCCTTCCACTCCCTCGCCTATGGATGTCAAAATAGCAGAGGCTATGTCAAAAACCAGGTTCGGCACCGAAGGCAGCAGCAAAATACCCAGGAATTCATTTAAAGCATTTAAGTAAGCGCCTGCCAGTATATTTCCTGTTTCTTTAATCGCCGAACTTCCTATTTCCGAAAGGACTTTTGTAGTGCCTGATTTTTTTTGCAGAAGCATGTCGGCAAGCGACAGCGCGCTTTCCCGCGTTAACAAAAGCACTATTTTTGCTGTTATATCTCCCAGCACATTCATCACAATGCCGGCAACAAGGCTGTTTGCATCGCCTATAAGCCCTGAAATGTCGGTGAGTTTAATCACCTTGACCTCCGGGACTGTTATCATTATCTTTCTTTTTATAAGCTGGGACATCGCTGTTGCCGCATGCCCGGCTCCTATATTTCCAACCTCTTTTAGCGCGTCCACCTGAGCGTCTGTTAAGTTAAGCAAAATTTCGTCTGACATTTTTCTCCAATCGTTGTTATCGTTTTATATAACTGTTAGCGGCCGTTGAAACGGGATTAAATCAACGCCGGCACATCCACTATAAGGCTTATTTTCCCGTCGCCCAGTATTGTAACTCCTGAAAAACCTCTGGCATATCTTAGAAATTCCCCGAGGCTTTTTATCGCGATTTCCTGCTGTCCCATGACCTCGTCTATTTCCAGGGCTATCTTTTTGTCCCTGACTTCCACTATGACTATATTGACTATTTCTTTTTCTTTCCGTTCCTTTTTCAAAAGTTCCGCGAGGCTTATTATAGGTATAACTTCGCTTCTCAATATTATCACGCGTTTTTCCTGTATTAATTTTATTTCGGCAGCCGGAATTTCAAGCGTTTCAGTTGTATGGATTACAGGAAGCGCATATATGTTGCCGCTCGATTTTATAAGCAGGGCTTGTATAATAGCAAGCGTTAAAGGCAATTTCAATGTAAATTTTGTTCCTTCGCCCGGAAAATTTTCAATTTTAAAAGTCCCGCCAAAAGATTCCACTTTCGTTTTTACCACATCCACGCCCACACCCCTGCCTGACATTTTATCGGCCTTGTCAACGGTGGAAAAACCCGGCAATGCTATAAGGCTTATTGCCTCTTCATCGGTTAATGACTTTACCTTTTCTTCCGTCATTATGTTTTTTTCCAGTGCTTTTTTACGGACTTTTGAAACATCAATACCTCTGCCGTCGTCCGAGACTTCTATTAAAACAGAGTTTCTTTCCCTTCTCGCAGAAATCCTGATAAGGCCCTTTTTATTTTTTCCCAGGTTGGTGCGCGCTTCGGGCGGCTCAACGCCGTGGCCAACAGCATTCCTTATAAGGTGTATCATCGGCTCTGTTATTTCTTCAAGGAGAGTCCTGTCGATTTCAATATCGCCCCCTGTTATTTCAACCTCAATTTCTTTTCCCGCTTCCTGCGCCATGTCCCTTATCATTCTGGGATACCTTTCAAAAATATGGGATACGGGCAGCATCCTCACCTGCGTGACCTCAACCTGCAGTTCGTCTATTATCCTGTCAAGCTCGGTTGTTGTCTCTAAAAGCTGGTTGTATTTTTTTTCTTTGGATATCTGGTCAAGCCTTATTTTATTTATTACAAGCTCTCCGACAAGGTTCATCATGATGTCCAGTTTGTCGATATTTACCCTGACGCTTTGCGAAGCCGCTGCTTCTTTTTTTCCCTTATCTTTCGCCTTATCCTCCGTATCTTTTATACTGGTGGCAACGGCCGGGCTTTCTTTCACTTCATCAACCGCGACTTTTTCGATCTCGGCTATTTTTAAAAGGATTTTTTCCACATCTTCCCGGGCAATTTGAGATATAAAAACAAGAAAAAAAGAATTGTCAAAATTTCCTTCCTCAATGTCCTTTGCGGGTGGGCTTGATTTGATTATTTCACCTTTCTCGGATAAATTTCTGAACACCATAAAAGCCCTTACATTTTTGAAAACGCAGCCTTTTGCTATATTTACTTTTACTTTGTATATTTTTAAATTTTGAGCCTGCGCTTCTTTAATGACGTTTTCTTCAACTTCAATGTCTATTTCTGCAGCTTTATTTTCTTCATTTTTTTTTATTGCTTCGGCTTCGTTCGAAAGCATGTTTTTGATGTCTTTTATTATATCCTTGTAATCGTCCGTAGTATCCATATTCTGACGTAATATGCTTTCTATAAATTTATCCAGCGTATCCACGCTTTTAAACAGTAAATTTATTACGGAATCATCCATGGCCATTTTTCCGTCCCTTATCCTGTCCATGACTTCTTCAAGCATATGTGTAAACTCCGCCAGCCTGTCGTAACCCATGGTGGCAGCCATGCCTTTTAACGTGTGGGATGAGCGGAAAAGTTCGTTTAAGGGCGTAATGTCGCTGATGTTTTTTTCAAGCACGAGCAGGGCATTATTCATGTTTTTTATGTGGTCTTTTGCTTCCTCTATGAAAATATCCTTGTAATTTTCGACGTCCATTTGTACCCTCTATCTTTTCTCTATGGCGTCAATTATGGCTTCGGTTACTTTGTCGACAGAAACAACCACGTCCACTATTCCTTTATCAACGGCAGCTTTGGGCATGCCGTAAATAACCGAAGTTTCCTTGTCCTGCGCTATTATGATTCCATTTTTTTCTTTTACCTTTTCAAGGCCGGCTGCCCCGTCTTTTCCCATGCCTGTCAGGACGACGCCTATTATCCTGCCCTTAAAATTTTCCGCCACCGAAAAAAAAGTCATGTCCGCCGACGGCCTTACCCCAGACCTGAACGGTTTCTGGTTTAAGTCTATGGAATACATGTTGTTTCCGTTTTCTTTTATTTCCATATGGTAATTGCCGGGTGCAAGGTATGCCATGCCTGTTTTTATCACGTCGTCCTGCGCCGCTTCTTTCACGGTTATTATCGACTGGTCGTTAAGTCTGTCGGCCAGTGTTTTTGTAAATCCGGGCGACATATGTTGTACTATTAAAAAACTGGCAGGAATATCGCGTGGTATGCGCGGCACAATATCGCTTAATGCTTTTGGACCGCCTGTTGACGCCGCGATTACAACCATTATATCCTGTTCTATTTCATGTTTTTTTTCATACTTTTTCTTTTCTATATTCGCAGGGGTTATGAATACGAGCTTTGAAGGGTCGACCATTTTTGCGGTTTTTATTTTATCAAGAAGTTCGCCTTGGATTTTTTTTATGTCTATTGATATTTCGCCGGATGGTTTGCAGACAAAATCAACAGCGCCGTATTCCAGCGCCTGCAGGGTTATTTCCGCTCCCTTGGGGGTATAAGCCGAAACCATGATCACGGGCGTCGGCGCTTCACTCATTATATAGCCGAGCGTCTGAAGGCCGTTAAGCCTGGGCATTTCAACATCGAGGGTAATAACGTCCGGCTTAAGTTCCCGTAATTTTTTCAGCGCCTCGTTGCCGTCTTTTGCAGTGCCTATGACTTCGATTTCCTTGTTTTCTTCAAGCATCTGCGATATTACCTTGCGCATAAAAGATGAATCGTCAACAACAAGGACTTTTATCATATCCATGTATTGTCAATTCTCCTGCAAAGTTCTGTCCACCGCTTCCAAGACCCTTGTCGGCTGGAACGGTTTGATTACAAAATCTTTCGCGCCGGCCTGGATGGCCTCAATCACCATGGCCTGCTGCCCCATGGCGCTGCACATCAGGATTTTTGCGTTTGCGTCGGCTTTCAATATTTCCTTGACCGCCTGTATTCCGTCCATTTCGGGCATTATTATGTCCATTGTTACAAGGTCTGGTTTTAATTCTTTGTATTTTTCAACAGCCTCCCTGCCGTTCGATGCCTCCCCTATTATTTCAAGCTCCTTTTTCTTAAGTATATTTTTCAGGATATTTCTCATAAATTTCGTGTCGTCAACTATCAATACGGTTTTCAATTTTCCCGACCTCCATATTGTTATTATTCATAATTTCTTTTTCCGCAATTTCTTTGAGCCCGGCCTGTTCTTCGGATGTAAATATTTTTTCAATGTCGAGCAGTATTATTATTCTTTCATCTATTTTGACTATTTTTTCGATATACATGCTTCCCGGGCCTGTTATTGCCGGCGGTGAAGGCAGTATATTGTCGTCTTTTATGTTTAAAACCTGCGACACATTGTCGACAGTCACGCCCACAAACTGGTTTTTATAAAATTCCAATATTATTATCCTTGTTGTCTTGTCCTTTTCCTTGTCTTCCATGTTAAACCTTTTTCTTAAGTCTATAATGGGTATTATTTTGCCCCTTAAATTAATCACACCCGTTATGAAAGGCGGCGCAGTCGGCACAACTGTTATTTCCTTGACCCTTATAATCTCTATAACCTTCATTATATCAAAGGCGAACTCTTCGTCTTTTAAGTTAAATACCACTATCTTTTTTTCCATATTTATCTTTCCTTTACTTTGTCAAACCTGAATTTGTTTACGAGTGTCTTGAGTACCTCGGCTGTCTGCGCAAGTTCCTGGGCCTGGGCTGCTATTTCTTGCATTGATGCTGTCTGCTGTTCGGTCGAGGCTGATGCCTGCTGGGTGCCTGCAGCTGTTTCTTCGGCGACTGCGGCTATTTCTTCCACGGCTTTTACAACTTTATCTGTATCTTCCGCCTGCGCCTTTGTTAGATTGAAAATCTCATGCGTTAAATCAACAACTTTTGTTACAACTGTGTCTATTTCAAGCAAAGCGTCGCCGCTCTGCTTTACGACAAGTTTTCCTTCCTCGGTTTCTTTGGCTCCCGTCATAATCGCCTGTACGACGCTTTCGGTCTTATCGTGTATGTCTTCAACAAGTCTTGCGATTTCCTTTGCTGCCTGTGCAGACCCTTCGGCAAGTTTCCTCACTTCGTCGGCGACTACGGCAAATCCTCGCCCCGCGTCTCCGGCGCGTGCAGCCTCTATTGCGGCATTTAACGCGAGAAGATTCGTTTCATCGGCTATCTCGGTGATTATGTTGACTATTTCCTCTATTTTTTCGGAATAACTTCTTAATTCTATTATTGAATTTTTTGCCTTATCGGTCACGGCAACAATATCATCGATTTTTTTTACTGTCTCGTTGACAGCTGTCAGGCCGTTTGTTGTAGCGGTTTTTGCCGCGGTTGCCACGCCGAGCACCTCTTCCGACTTTTGCGCGACTTTCTGTATTGACTGGGACATATTTTCCATTATTCTCGATGTTTCTACTGTCCTTTCGGCTTGTTGCTCGACGCCGCGGGCTATCTGCTGTACCGTGGATGTTATTTCTTCCGATGAAGCGTTGATTTCTTCCGTAGATGAAGAAAGATTCTCGGCAAGGGATAATATATGATCGGTCGAGCTTGCTACCTGTGTAACTATATTTTTTATCCCCTCGATTGTCTTGGTTATCTCCTGGACAATTTTCCTGAAAAGGCCGGTTTCTTTTTCCCAGCTGACCGTAAGGTCTCCTTCTGCCACTTTTGTCAGTTTGCCAGATATTTCTGTAATTTTATCCGTGATTATCCTCATGGTCATTAAAATATTTATTACAGCGATAACTACGCCCATTATAAATCCGAGCAAAATGACGTTATAACTAAATCGATGCGTCATTACCGAAGCGCTTATTGCGAATATATCCCCGAGTATTACCCATATGGTTATATTAATTAGCGCCATTTTCACCATCGGGTCCATTCTATCTGTTAGTCTTTTGCCTTTTCCATTTTTTGCTTCTTCTGCGGCCATTATAGTTCTTTTACCCCTTCTTTAAAACTTTTTATAATCGCTTTCTTGTCGGCAATCCGGAATTCTATAGTCCTTCCGTAATTGCTGCCGGTATCTTCCGCTACAATTGGTATAGCTTTTGCAGACAATAATTCCTTTGTTTTTTTGATGTTTCTTTCTCCTATCGGCGCAGACTCGGTCTCAATATCAAACATCTTTGCGCCGCCGAATATTTTAGCCTCTATATTTTTAATACTCGCACCCATTCTAATAATTTCTTTTATCAGGTTATCCATCCCGCTGTCCAGATACTTGTTGTCATCAAATGAATTTTTTTTTGTTTTAGGCTTTTCGGGAAGCATCGCATGAAGCATGCCGGCAATGGCGTTGTATTTGTCGTAGCATACGACTACAATACACGAACCAATACCGAAAGCCGCAAGCACTTCGTCATTTTTCCCTGTCCTCAGTTCGCCTATCCCGACTCGTGTATAATCCGCCATTAAACATTAAACACCCTTTATAGTATTATTAAGGGCTTCCAGGATCCTGATCATCGCATCTTTATCAGGAATTAAATAAAAAGATGTCCCTATTTTTGTGCCTGTTACCACTATCTCGTTTTCTATCAGTAGCGCTTCGCCGCCGGCCTCCGCCATCTCGGCCGAAACCGTCTCAAAAATAGCCTCGGGCATATCTATAGCAAGCGCCGGAACAGAAGGCACGGAATTTAACCGGATAAATTTAGCTATTGAATTAAGGTACGACGAAACGATTATATTCCCGATTTCTTTTAAGGCAGATTGTTCGGTTTCCCCAAATTGCTTTGTTTCTCCCGGTTTTTTCCTCATAAGCATGTCGAGTAGTAAAAATATCTTATCCTGTGGCAACATGAACAATGCCCTGCCTGTTATATCTCCGAATATTCTTAAATAAACTGCCGCAACTATTTTCCCCTGTTTGTCGCTTTTTTGCACTATTTTTTCGACAGGCACAAAATCAATATTCGGTATATTAAGCGTCATGTCCCGTCCAAGCAATTGCGACAGTGCCGTTGCCGCATTTCCTGCGCCCACATTGCTCAATTCACGCAGGGCGTCTTTTTGAAAATCGGTTAGTTTCAATTCCTCCATATTCAGCCCCCGATTATTTTTTTAACTGTTTCAAGCACATTTGACTGGTCAAACGGCTTTACTATATAGTCTTTCGCGCCTGCCTGTATTGCTTCTATAACAAGCGCCTGCTGTCCTATTGCGCTGCATATAAGGATATTTGCCGCCGGGAACTCGACGATGATTTCTCTTATCGTATCTATGCCTCCCATTTCAGGCATAACCATATCGGAAATCAGCAGATCGGGCTTTAATTCACTGTACTTCGCGACAGCTTCCCTGCCGTTCTGGCACTCGGCTACCACTTCATAACCGCCTGCCGTAAGGATGTTTTTCAGCATCATCCTCATAAAAGCCGCATCATCGGCTATTATTATCTTCTTGGCCATAGACTACCTCCCAATATATGCTAAATGTTTAAATTTTACTGAAGCGCGTCTTCGTCACGCTCTCCTGTACGTATTCTTATTATGCCGGTAATTTCGCTTATAAATATTTTACCATCGCCTATCCTGCCCGTCCTTATTGACGAGATTATTGCATCTATTATTCCCTGAATATCGTCTTCTTTGGCGACTATTTCGATCCTTATTTTTGGCAAAAATTCTATAGATAGTTCCTTTACATTTTTGCTTTTTACAGCGTTTAACTTGCTTTTTTGAAACCCATACCCTTCCACATTTGATATCGTTACTCCGCAAACCCCCGTTTCAATGAGCTTTTGTTTCAGTGCTTCAAATTTTGCAGGTTGTATTATTGCTGTTATCTTTTTCATTTAATTACTTTCTTTTTGCTTGATGTCGGCGAAAGTTGCAGTTCTCTTTTCCATATTGTAACCATACGTTGATTTTCCCTGGCCACCCTGGCAAGCTCGGTGTCGGGCTCTTTGTCGACATAATTCTGCCACATTTCTATTGCCTCGTCCCACCAGCCCTTGCGCCTGTAAACCTCGCCCAATTTATAGTATATTTCATTTGCATCAGGGTTAAGTTCCATGACTTTATGGCATTCTGTCTCGGCCTCGTCCCACCATTCCTTTTTATAATATGCGTCAGCAAGGGAATAATGGGCCTTGTAATTTCTCGAGTCTTTTGAAATAGCCGCAATAAATGCATTTATCGCGTTATCGTACTGCCCAAGCTCGTAATAGACCGTGCCTATGTTATTAAGCGCTTCTATATTATCGGGCTCGAGTTTGATAACTTTTTGATATTGTACAATAGCATTTTCCAAATGTCCAGTACTTCTATACGCCTTGCCTAAGTCGAAATAAATCTCGGTGTTTTTCCTTACCTCATTTGCCTTTTGTTCGAGTTTTATTATTGTTTCTGCGAAAACCGCGTCTTTTTTTTCGGCAGCTTCCAGATTTTTCTTCGCTACGGCATAATTAGGATTGATCTCGAGTGCCTTTTTAAAATATTTTTGGGCTTCGTCAAAAAAACTCTTCTTGTAAAAGGCAACTCCCAGATTATTATATGCCTTATAATACGTTTCGTCGATTTCAACTGCGCGCTTGTATTCTTCTATTGCCCTGTCGATATCCCCCATGTTTTTATAGGCTACGCCCATGCTGTTGCGGGCAATTGAATTATTCGGATCTATGGCGAGTGTTTTTTGGTATTCTATCAAAGCCTCTTCATATCTGCCTTTGTCTGTCAGGACAAGCCCCAGATAAAGGTTAATTTCCGGTTTCTTGATATAAGGAGGCAAAATTTCCAGCGCCTTCCTGAATTCTGTTATTGCTTCTTCATATTTCATTTGCTTGTAAAAACAAAGCCCTAGGTAATAATGAGCTTTGTCGTCATAAGGCTCTTTTTCAATGCGTTTATCAAATATTTCTATCGCTTTATCTATTTTTTCTTCTTTGTATAAAAGCACGCCTTTCTCTAATTCTACCCTCGCATAATCTGGATTTTCCTCTTCAATCGCGGTCAGTACCTGCCGCGCTTTATCAAACTCTTTCATCTCCCTGTATGCGACGGCGATATTGATTTTCGGTTCGACGTAATCAGGCTCCATAGAAAGTGTTTGCTTGAAAATTTCAACAGCTTCATTCAAGAGTCCTTTCTTTATCAAAAGTTCCCCAAAAAAATTATAATATTGCGGATTTTTCTTATTGTATGTTATGGTTTTCTTTATTTCTTTAATGGATTCGTCTATATAGCCTTTTAGTTTATAGATGCGGGCAAGATTAAAATAAGCTTCTTCCTTTCTTTCTTCGTTCATATTTTCAACAATCGTTTCGCGTTTGGGCACATTGCTCTCGTAATAATCAATTACAAGACTTTTATCCGCTTGGGTAAATGACGGATTTAATTCAACTGCCCTTTTAAAACACATTTCCGCCTGTTCGTCTTTACCGGTTTCTCCATAAACAAAACTCAGATTATAATAAGCAGTAGCATATTCTTTGTTCAGACTTATTGCGGTTTTTAATTCCATTTCAGCTTCGTCGTAGCGGCCTTCCTTGTAAAGTACTTCCCCCATGTTATTTCTCAATTCGGGGTAATTTGGGAATTTGTTCAAAGCAGTCCTGAAAACTTCTTCCGCCTTTTCATATTCTCCCTTATTTTTATAAATAACTCCGAGAAGGTTTTGACCAAGAAGGTGTTCTTCGTTAAGATGAAGCGTTTTATTAAGTTCTAAAATAGCGTCGTTATATTCACCGGTATATTTCAGTGCATTTGCAAGATTAAAATGCGCTTCTGCGTCATCAGGGTAAAACTGTATTGCTTTTTTATAGGCAAGTATTGCCCTGTCGTATATGCCCGTATGTTTGTTAACTGCTTTTAAATTTTCTCTTGCCTGCTTGTAAGCGGAATTCATTTCAATTGCTGTTTTAAATTCTTCTATTGCCTCCTGATACATTCCTTTGGAATAATAATATACCCCGAGATTGTTATGCGAGACTGCGTTGTCTTCTCTGGTTGATTCGGTTGTTTCCTTGCTTCCATCTGCCATTGCAAACCCCGTGTATTTTTATGGTTTATCACGCAAACAAAAATTCCGGTTTAATAAGGGTAATAATTGATTCTTTGTCTTTGATTATTCCAGCAATATATTTTTGCTCGTCTGTAAGCGTATTTTTGTTTATATTCTCAAAACTTGAATTTTCAAAATTTTTTACCGAAATAACCCTGTCCACTATTATACCAATATTTTTTTCTTTGAATTCAAATATTATTATTCTTGTTTCATCGGTGATCTCGTCCTCTTTGTTAAAAATTTTTTTGTTTAAACTTGCTACAGTCACGACTTCGTTTCTGATGCTTGTTATGCCCTTTATATATGCGGGCACATTGGGAAGCGGAATGATTTTTTTATATTTTATTATTTCCTTTGCAAAAATAATTTCCATTCCAAATTGTTCTTCGTTAACTTCAAAAATAACTACAAGAATGCCTTTAAGGACGCTTATAATGTCTTCTTCTTTCACGTATTGTTTTTTTACCAAAATTTTACCAAGCGGCTCAAATTCCGGTGAATTTTTTTGCTCAAATAAAGCCTCTTCAAGCTGCTCCCGTGTAATGAGTCCTGCCTGTTTAAGAAGCTCTCCTAAACTTTTTTCCTGTTGTTTGTTAAAACTGTTCATCCATCCTCCTATACAAAATATGAATCTTATTTGAACCCGCTTCAGTCCGGAGATAAATGCTATGTTCCCCCTTTGTTTAGCAAAACAAGATTTTTCTTGATGATTTCATTATCCGGATTAAGCCTAAGCGATTTCGTCCAGTATTCCTTTGCTTTCTCAGCATTATGTTCTTTCATAAATATGTTACCTAGCTTATAATAAATATCCTCGCTCTCTCTTCCCATTTCAATGCTTTTTATAAAGTGCTCTTTTGCTTCATTATACATTATTTTTTTATAATAAAGATGCCCCAGATTTTCAAAAACCGAAGCATCTTTCATGTCATATTCAAGCGCCTTTTTATACTCGTTTATTGCGTCATCAACCTGATTCTCTTCCACATAAATAAAGCCCATTGCCTTATGAGCTTCTTTATCGCCCGCATTCATTTCGATAACTTTTCTATATTCTTCTATTGCTTCTTTCTTTTTCCCTTGTTTTGCATAAATTTCTCCAAGAAGAAGATAAACTCCGCTGTTTTTGAATTTGTTTTTCTTTGCTTTTTCCAGTTCCGCTATCGCCTCGGAATACTTACCCTGCTCAAAATACATTATCCCGAGATTGTAAGCCACTCCAGATTCTTTTGGGTTTATGGTAATTGCTGCATTATAGTGTTCTATAGCTTTATCAAAATTCTTTAGTTCCCTGTATACGCCTCCCAGCATTGAATGTATTGCCGCATTTTTTGGATTTACCGCAAGTACTTTTTCATACTCGGCAACCGCTTTATCATATTTTTTTTGTGTTTCGTAAACGTATGCAAGTTTAAAATGAATTTCATTATTGTCTGGTTCTTTTTCCAGAATAAAAAAATATTCTTTTTCCGCCGGTTCGAATTTATTCATTTTTACATATAAATCTGCGAGTGAATGATGTGTATTTAGATCAGCTTGGTTTATTTCAAGCGCCTTTTTATATTCGTCAAGCGCCTGGTCAAATTGCCCTTTATTTACATATAAAATCCCAAGTTTAAGCAATGCGTTGATATTTACCGGGTTTATTTTTAAAACTTTCTGGTACTCTTCTATCGCTTTGTCAAAATCGCCTTTAAAAAAATACACTGTCGCGACATGAAAATGCACCTCGGCGTCATCCGGATTTATGGAAAGGGCCTTTTCAAATTCGCGGATTGCGTCTGAATATCTTTTGCTCACTGTAAAAGCTAATCCTAGGTTTATGTGGTCCTGTGCACTGTCCATTTATTATCCTTAAATTTTTTTAAAAATTCTTTCTTTGATATTTATGCATTGAAATTCGTCCCTGAAATCAAGCAGCATTGTTTCTGTCTTACCGAGTATCAATGTGCCGTTTTTCATAAGGCCGTCGTAAAAATATTTCATAACTCTTTTTTGGAGCTCACGTGTAAAATAAATTATTACATTCCTGCATAAAATAATGTCGAAAAATCTTTCCTTGAAAGGTTCCATCAAATTTAATTTTACAAATCTCAAATTTTCCTTTATTATGCCGGATATGGCATATTTACCGTTGCTACTAATAAAATATTTATTTTTCCTCTGTTTTGCCATATTTTCCATTGTCTTTTCTTCATAAATTCCCGTCATTGCTGCATTCAAAGCCGTTTCATCTATATCGGTCGCATAAATTTCATAAGGTATTTTAGGAAGTCCCAATTTCCCTGTTGTTTCTTCCAATGATATCGCCACTGAATACGGTTCTTCCCCCGTAGAACATCCTGCGCTCCATATTTTCACAATATTATTTAATTTTGCTTTATTTTTTAGGATTTCAGGTAAAACTGAATTTTCAAGCTCTATAAAAACTTCAGGATCCCTGAAAAACTGTGTAACATTAATTGTCAGCTTATCAAATAATTCATTATATTCGTCTTTTTCTTTGTCAAGAATATCCACGTAACTTGAATAGCTGTTTATTTGTAAAGCCCTCATTCTTACGGCTATTCTTCTCTTTAGATAATTTTCTTTATATTGTTTAATATCAAGCCCGCGTTCTTTAAAAATTTTTTCCTTTAGCTTTTCAAAAGCCTCGTTTTCGTCCATATTCAATTGCTTGAAATTACGGAATTGTTAAACGCCGTTTTTCCAACATCCTCTCCTCTGTCCTTTTTATCTTCGTTGTCTATAATTTCAAGAAATATATCTACAATAGTCTTGTCAAATTGCAAGCCTGCGCATCTTTTTAGTTCGGAAATTGCCTCCTCTTTTGATAAAGCTTTTTTATACGGTCTGTCTGACAGCATCACGGAATAAGCATCCGCAATAGCGCATATCCTTGCGCCCAGAGGAATTTCATCGCCTTTTAGATTATCAGGATACCCGTTTCCATTAAATCGCTCATGATGATATAAAATCAGCGGCAATATTTCGTTTAAAATGGCGAGTTTATTTAGTATCTTTACGGCCTCGGTGGGATGTTTTTTAATTTCGGTAAATTCTTCTGCTGTTAAAGCTCCAGGCTTTGTTAATATTTTACTGTTGATATTTATTTTACCAATATCGTGTAAAAGCGCCGCATATCTTATTTTCTTTTTTTCTTCGTCGGTAAGGTTTAACTTGTCTGATATTTTCGCAGCATATGACATAGCTGCGATTGAATGCCCAAGTGTTTCATGATCTTTTGCATCTATCGCAAGTGCCAGCGCTTCAATAAGCTTTTCATAATTTATCTCATTTTTGTTGAATAATTCCTGTTTTTCCACAATAACCGAAAGCTGTGCCGACAAAAACTCAGCTATGTATATTTCACTGTATTCAAAAGAAGTTTGCTTGTATAAAATAATCATTCCTGTGGTAATATTTTCACGCTGTATTGGTATTGCCGTAATAAAACCTTTGTCGACATTCTTAATCAAAGGCGCTTTCGTTATTTCGCAATTTTTAAAGTCTTTTGAGGAAATATAGTTTATTGGCAATTTTTTTTCAATGTCATATTCAGAATATATCCCGTCGGAAAAAAACATTGAAAGTTCGCCATCATCATTTTTCGAGTAAATAATTGTTTGCTGGCTTCCAATTAGATTGGAAATATTTTTTGAAAAAATATGGTATATATCGATGGTCGCAAATTTTTTATCCACTAAACCCAGCATATCGTACGCCGCCATTAAAGAAGCTGTTATTTTATTATAGAAAATTTTTTCTTCTTCTGCGTTTTCTAATCTTTTTTCTTTTCTTCCTGCTAATTTGAGTCTGTCTCCCAGTACTGCAAACGCCGAAAAAATAGTTATATTTATGAATAAGGCTTTCAAGTCAGGAGTTTTTACCAAAGAATAGAACGAGAAATTAAAAAAAAGATTTATAAACATGCCGTCAATCCAGCTCCTCCTCATGCTTATTGCAATTATTATAAGACCAATTATAAGATAACTGTAATTTAAGTTGAAATTGAAAGGGTTTAAGGCTAGCACAAAAGAAATTAACCCACAGATTATAAGGAAATTATATTTTTGTCTTGATCTCATATTTACCACTTTACTTTTGAGTCTTTACAACATCGCCGATTTTTATCGGATCTTTTTGCTTAATAACGATGCCCACCGAACTTTTCTTCATAGAATTAAGAACGACAACCTTGCCCATCTCGTCATAAAAATCATTGTTTTCTTGGTCTTGACTTTTCCTGTATACGGTTAATTTTTCTCCAGGCAACAAGCCCTCGTCAAGGCCTTTATCCATATAAACCAAATTTTTATTATTTATTAATTCATTATTTGATGAAACTTTAATAATAAACGCTTCTATATCTAGATTTTTTTTCCTGATTTTTCCAGTGAGTTTATTGTAATATTCTTTCAAATCCTTTCTAAATTTTATTTTCAGATTGTTGCGTATGGGTTCGTAACTTTTTTTAATTTTTACTTTATACACGTTTGCCTGATTATTTTCAGCCCTATCAATTACTTTTGCAACGCCGACAATATTTATCAATTTGCCAAGTGGGGCATCGGTAAAAGGATCGTTAATATCCTCACCGTCCTTATATATTATAAACTCGCTTCCACTTTTGGACGCCCTCCCTACAGAAATGTTTATATATGCTAGATCCTCCTGTGACATTAGCTCTTCTCCATTCATTGAATAAATTAAGCCGTCTTCCTTGAAATTATCGCTGATAAAGCCTGCCCTTTCAACCATGATATAGCCGGCTCTTTCAATTTTTCCTTTTCCTTCCGCCTCAAGGACTATGACTCCGCCGCCGCCTTCCTCCTCAGGCTGTTCAACCGAAAGCATTTCTTCTTTTTCCGGCGATATTTCTTGAATTGGTTTCTTGTTGGTTATATATTGCTCCAGCTTTTCTGGTTCAACTTCTCCTGGGGACAATATAATTATGCCTTCTCCTTCGCCTTCATTTTCCGTATTTTTCTCAACTATAGCAGGTGTTGCTTCGACAACTGGAGTGCTGACAGTTATAATTACTGTAGCTCCAACGGTTGATTCCGCTTGCTGGTTTGTTGATATTGCGGTGGGAGTTAAAGCAGATTTTACTTCTGCCTTTTTATCTTTTGCATTTACCGTAGTAGTTTGTTCAGGTTGCACAACAGCTTTATTACTATTTGTAGCAATCCCCGTATCGATAAAATCGCTGTCCTGACCATAAATATTTTCACTAAAATACATAAAAATAAAACAAAGGAAAGGAATAGAAAAAACTTTAAAATATTTTTTCATTTATATTCCTCAATAAAATGTTTTTAATTCATTCAGCCTGTTTTTAACCTTTTCGGCATACTTGCTGTCCGGGTATTTATCTAAAAATTCCTTATATGCTTCTTTTGTAGCCCTTATATCCATTGATGCATCGAGGGTTTTTGCCCGGAGATAATATACCATGTCCAGCATATTTGAATTATCGTATGTATCGATGAATTTGTCTATAAGTTCAAAAGACCTTTTATATTTACCTACAAAACTGCAATAAGACGCGTTAAAAAAAAGTATTTTTTCTTTTTGTTCCTCTTGTTTGATATTTTTGTCGGTATAATTCTCAATAGCTTTGCTTACCGATTCTGCCCCCGTCACAACATAAAGTACTATAGCTATTAAAATTACTGCAATTACTAATAATTGTTTCACTTTTTTACCTATCCTTTTTTAAGGAATATTTATTATTATGATTAATTGTAGCATTTTTAAAATATTTTGTCAATTTTTAAAAGTCTACTGTAATTTTGCTGGTTTTTCTCATTTTTCGGATTTTTTAGTTTAATTAATTAAGAAATCCCTGTTAGTATATGTTATTTCCTTATTTTAGTATTTGTCTGCCAACTTTGGCAAATTTTGATTCTTCATTACAAATTATATATATTCCTTAACTATTGGTTTTTATCATGCAATTGCTAGCCGCGTATTATCACCCAAGCAAGCTAATCTTTTTACCTAAAAACAAATTGCCGCTTAAAATCAAAACTTGAGGTTTGTTATGTGGCTCAATTTTGTATTTTTACTCATTAAAAAATCAACTTTTGTTTTAATAATCTTTTCTGTATTAAAGAGAATAAAATCCGAGGAATAAAATCTTGACAAACATTATATTTTATTGTTAGAATACCTAAAATTCATTTTCGCGGAGGAAAACAGTGAAAAATAATGCATTAATAAGGTTGTTTACTATATTATTGTTAATAACGTTTTTGTTAATAGGCTGCGGTAATAAAGGCGCCCAATCCTCAAGAACATTAAATGGTTTTATAAATAGTTTTGAAACCCTGCCTTCAGATTCAGCCATAGGTGATTTCGACCTCGAGACAAACGGATATGTCAATTTAGAGCAGTCTAAAAAATACGCTACCCAGGGCAAATCTTCATGCAAGGCGGTATTTTCAGTGCCAGTTGATTTTGTTTCCACAACGCAGGTCGCAAAAATGCAAAGTTGGATCGCCGGCATAACAATGAGCATAAATACTCTTTCCAAGCTTCCTGTTACAGACTGGTCTTTGTTTAAAAAATTTTCCGTTGATATTAGCAATCCCGATAATGTATCAAAAGATTTCTTTATCAAACTAACGGATATGCAGGGTAAAGAATATATCGCACCTCCTTTCCAACTTAAGGCAGGTAGAAACAAACTCGAAATAACACTTGAGGATGTTAAGAATGCTAGGCTTGATATTGCAAATATGGTTGCCTTTGAGCTTTATATGGATACTAAAACCGACCCAAAAGATATCACACTTTACATAGATAACATACATTTAGTGCCTTAATTTTCAATATGAAAACAATATTGGATTTATTAAGAGTCAAGCAGTGGACAAAAAATCTTCTCATTTATGCCGCCCTTGTATTCACAAAAAATCTTTTTAATGGCCCTTACCTTCTAAAAACAACTATAGGCTTTATTTTGTTGTGTTTTACTGTAAGCTCGCTCTATATAATTAACGATATAAAAGATTGTAAAGAAGACCGCTACCACCCAGAAAAGAAGAAAAGGCCGATAGCCTCCGGTAAAATATCAAAAGATACGGCGATTGCAATAAGCATCATGCTGTTGCTTGTTTCTCTGCTTGTTTCCTTTCTTATTGACAGGCCTTTCTTTTTAATAATTCTAATCTATGCAATTATGAATATGCTTTATAACATTATACTCAAACATGTCGTCATAATAGATGTATTTATAGTTGCAGCCAACTACGTTCTGCGCGCAGTATCAGGGGCTATAATAATAAAAGTTGTTATTTCACCTTGGCTTTTAATCTGCACGTCCCTGCTTGCCTTATTTTTAATACTTGCGAAACGTAGGTACGAACTGTCGCTAAGGGACGCTGCCCGCCACAGAAAAATCCTTAAGGAATATTCAATACCGTTACTCGATGAAATGATATCTGTAGTGACGTCTTCGACTGTCATCGCTTATTCGCTTTACACTTTCACTTCGCAGACGGCTTTGAGTCACAACCTTCTTATGCTTACCATCCCTTTTGTTTTATATGGTATATTTCGTTATCTGTACCTGATACACAAAAAAAACATGGGCGGAAGCCCCGAGATGGTGCTATTAAAGGATATTCCACTCATTATCGATATAATTTTATACGTAATTACTACAGTATTTATAATGTATTATAAAAGATGATACTTGCAGTAAATATAAATTCCACCCTTGATGTAGTTGTCCCAATAAACAAATTCAAACACGGCGCAGTCCTGCGCACAAAAAGTATTAATTCATATCCCGGCGGTAAAGCTACAAATGTTGCGCGCGCGCTTGCTGCTCTTGGCGCGGATGTAATTGCAACAGGTTTTACATCATATAATGAAACTGGCTTTATGCGCGGTTTTTTGAAAAAGCACAGAGTGGAAAGCGATTTTGTTTCTGTTTCTGGTTCAAACCGCATATGTCTGCTTATCACCGAACAAGAAACAAACACGGAAACAATAATAAACAGCGAATCAAATTTTAATATTACCGAAAAGGATATCTCCGTTTTCTTAAAAAAAATAAAAGATTTGTCAAAGAAAGCCTCTTTTGTCATTTTGTCAGGCAGTTTACCTTTATCTTTGCCTAAAAATTTTTATCAAACAGTCATAAAAGTCTTAGGAAAAAATTCAAAAATACTGCTTGATACCTCCTCGGAATATCTTTTCCACGGTATCAAGGCGTCACCTTATATAATAAAGCAAAACATTCACGAGCTCGAAAGTGCGTTTAAAATCAATTTTGGTGCGGACTTTCATTCCTCTGCTGCAAAAAATAGAATAAAAAATTTCATGACTGAATTGTCAAAAAAATATTCTGTCCCTACAATAATAGTCACGCTCGACAAAAATGGCTCTTTCATGTTTAACAGGGGCACTTTTGTTTATTGTACAGCAGTTAAGGTTAAGAAAACTATATCCCCTGTCGGCTGCGGCGATGCTTTTTCCGCAGGCCTTGTGTATGGTTTGTCAAAACCCTGGCCTGTGTCAAAAACAATGAGGCTTGCGGCCTGCTGCGCAGCCGCAAACTTATCCTATTTAGGTTCGTGTTTTTTCAAAAAAAAAGACGTACAATTACTTTTTAAGGGGGCAATATGAAGAGATTAGCAGGCAAAATAGTATTTGTATTTTTATTTTTGGCGTTTATTTTTAACATCGCGTTCGCCGTACCTCCGGCTCAATCCGTCACTGTTTTAAAAAAGGTTTTAAATCCCGAACACTGGAGAAGCCAGGCGCTGGATAATATAATTCCTTTTTGGACGCAGACAATTGACAAAGACAGCGGCGGTTTTTTCACAGACATTAACGAAAACGGTTCTGTCTGGGGCTCTGGCAACAAATATCCTCGCATGATATCCCGCCTTGTCTTCGGGTTTTGTGCTGCCTATATGCTGTCCGGCGATGGTAAATATCTGGACTTTGCGGCGCACGGCATGGATTACCTGAAAAATTTCGGCTGGGATAAAAATTACGGCGGATGGTACACCTCCACTGATGAAAACAACGAACCTGATACAACCGAAAAAAATTTATTCGATGAGACTTACTGCAACCTTGGCCCGGTGCTTTATTATTTTGTAACTGGCAATAAAGATGCCCTGTCTTATGTGCAAAAAACTCATGAATTAATGCAAACCAAGGCATGGGATAAGGAATATTCCGGTTATTTTGCACGGGTTGGTGAGCGATGGGAAGACATAACTTCCAACAAATCATTTAACGCCGAAATCGATACCTGCACTGCATATTTGATTTATTATTATATGGCTACAAAAAATCCTGATTTGCTGCGGGATTTAAAAAACATTGCCGATGTTGCAGTCAGGCACATGGTAGACCCCAATACCGGATTTGTCGGTGAAACATTCAGCAAGGACTGGGTTTCTCGCGAGACACGGCTTTGGGCCGGGCACAATCTAAAAACCGGCTGGGTCATGATGCGCATGTATTACCTGACAGGCGATAAAAAGTACCTTGAGGCAGCTAAAAAAATCGCCGCTGCACAGGTAAAATATACATGGGATGCTGAATATGGCGGATGGTTTTTTCAATTTTCAAGCAAAGATCCCGCATCGGTTAATGACGTGAAAGACTGGTGGACGCAGGAAGAAGGAAATAATCTTATGCTTAATCTTTTTCATTACAGTAAAGATAAAAGTTATCTCAATAAATTCCAAAAAAGCGCGTCTTTCTGGGACAATAATTTTATAGACAAGAAATACGGGGAATGCTTCAGCACGTTATCCAGGGATGGCTCTCCCACAAACCGGACAAAGGGAAACCTTTTTAAATCTGCGTATCACACCATGGAGCATGCTCTGTTTAATTACCTTTATCTAAGCCTTTATGTGAATAAATCCGAGGCAACGCTTTATTATTGCCTGAACACAGATACCGCAGGCGAGAAGCATTACGTGAATTTATTGGAAGACCCTGCTGTATTTATCAAAAACGTTGAAATAGACGGGAAAGAATGGAAAGACTTTGACGCAAACCTGGGATATATTACATTACCGCAGGGAAAAAACATGAAAGTAAAAGTTGTATTTGGAATAAAACTTTAAAAGTGAAAGGCTTTTATTCGTCGTTTAGTAACTATTTTGGTTTTTGCCTCCTATTGCGACCACCAGACATTGTTCAAACGGCTGCCGCTAAACCCGCCTATCACCCATAAAGCATTGTTATAAATTAAACTTGTATGATAGGCCCTTTCGCCAAACCCGGCTGCCGCGGTTAATTGTGTCCATTTCACGCCGTCGCTTGACCGCCATACGTCGCCAAAATAATTTGTACCGTTCAAACCTGCTATCACCCACATTTCGTTGTTATATATAAAGCTTGTGTGGTAAGCCCTGGCGCTGAATCCGGCTACTGCTGTTGCCTGCGCCCATGACATCCCGTCGCTTGAGTTCCAGAATATCATTATAATATGTAACTCCGTTAAAACCTGCTATTACCCATATCATATTATTAAAAGCCACGCTTGCATGCCCGTACCGCTGGCTGAATCCGGCTGTTCCTGTAACCTCAGTCCATGAAACACCATTACTCGATTCCCATGCATCGTTATAACAGGAATTGCCGTCATACCCGCCTATTACCCACATTGCGTTGTTGTACACTGTGCTCGTATGCAGATACCTCCCGCCAAAACCTGCAGTTCCGGTCACCTGCATCCACGAAGCTCCGTCGCTTGAATTCCATACATCGCTCATAGGGCCGCTGCTGCCGCTGTATCCGCCTATCACCCACATACTGTTGTTAAATACTGCGCTTGAAAGGTTATACCTTGCGCTGAATCCAGCTGTCGCGCAAACCTGCAACCATGCAGCCCCGTCGCTTGAGCTCCATACATCATTCAATAACCCTCCGGTATAATCACCGGCTATGATCCACATCTTGTTGTTATATGCTACGCTTGTGTGCCCGTACCTGGCTGAGAATCCGGCTGACATAGTAGCGTCTGTCCAAAAAGCACCGGCGTTTGATGCCATAGGCGTACTTGTTGCTGCCGGTGATGGTGGTACCGTTGGATTCACTGTTTTTTTGCATGCCTGGAATGTTAATGCCATAAAAATAATAAAAAGAATAATCCCTGTCGTTTTCTTCATATTGAAATACCTCTGTTTTTTAAATATTTCATTCCGTATTCCGAATCCAGAATCTTGAATTCATTCAAAATACGGCTCCACATGCACGAGCACATTACAGTCGCCGTACATCGCCTGAAATTTTTTCTCTATCTCCTTGGTTAATGCGTGAGCCCTTTTCACAGTAAGATTCTTGTCGACTTTTATGTGCATATCTATAAATATCGTGGATCCGCTCTGCCTTGTCCTTATTTTATGGTAATCCTTTATTTCCTTGAACTTATCGAGTTCCTTTTTTATTCTGCGCATTTCATTCTCGTCAAGTCCCTTGTCCACTAGCTGGCCCATAAGCTTTATGGATAGCATGGTAAAAATTATAAGAACCCACACGCCTAAAAGAATGGCAGCAATAGGGTCTATCCACCATATCCCTGTTAATTTGAGGGCGATAAGGGCGCCTGCTACGCCTAATGATGTTATTACATCCGCCAGATGGTTTTGCCCGTCCACCTCTATACCCAGGGAGCGGAGTTCTTTGCCTTTTTTGATAAGGTACACTGATAAAAGCCAGTTCAGTACTCCAGCAAAAGCCATTATTGCTATGCCTGCTGTAATGAGTTTGGGATGAGTCCTGTCAATAAATTTTTTAACCCCTTCATAAATAATGGCAACGCCGACTACAAATATAAGGATGCTTTCAATCGTGCCTGTTATTATCTCGACTTTTCCATGGCCGTATTGGTGATCCTTGTCAGGCGGCTGCAAGGCTGTCCTCACCCCAAAATACGCAATTATCGAAGCAAGAAGGTCATCTATTGAATGAAGCGCTTCCGCGATGATGCTCACCAGCCCTGTTATTATCCCTACTGCCAGTTTCAATATAACAAGGCTTAAGTTTGAAATCACGGAAAACATCATGGCCGTGCTTCTTTCTTTTTGCCTTTTCTCTTCTTTTGCTTCTATTTCAGACATTTATCTTTTTCCCACCTTTATGGTAAGTGTGTTGTTTTTCCCCTTTACGACCGTGACAGGCTTGGCGTTATCTTTTACAATCGTTGCCTCGATTGTGATGATGTAAGCGCCCAGGGAAAGTTTATCAAATACAAAATGCCCGTTACCGTCAGCAATTGTGCTTGTTATAGTATTTGTTTTGCTGTTTATGGCTTTGACCAAGGCATTTTTATAAGGGTCATTGCCGAGAAAGACATCTCCTTCGAGCCTGGATGTTTCGAGGACTTTTACAGGTTTGGCTTTATGCTTGCTGGATTTTTTCTTTGGCGTTGCCGTAGCTGTGACAGTCGGTGTCGCTGCGATTATTGTGGTCGCTGCGGCTGTAGTTGTAATAACAGGCGTGGATGTGTGCTCTTCTTCTGGCGCCAGTACAAGCGTAGGTGTTATAACAACCTGCCTTTGTTTCTTTCCGATTTCGAGATTAAAAGGCCAACCCGCAACATCAATATCGTAAATTACCTTATTCATGCTCGGGTCAATTACAGACACTTTTCCTTTTTCTTCATCCGCTATATATCCGCAAATAAAAATCTTGTCGCCTGCCGGTACCTTACCATAAACGCAGTCATACATCACGTAATTATTGTCTATATTTGCCGTTTTTGAAAGCGATTCCACGTCATAAACTTCCACCGCATCCATTACCGTAACATAAATACTGTCGTTGTAAAACGCTATCCCCCTGGGTGTCTTTGAAGTTTTAATAGTGCTTTTTAAAAGGCCTGTTTTGACATTTATCACAGATATTGTATCATCTCCCGAATTCGTAACGTAAAGGGAATCACCATTTATTGCCATTCCCCACGGCCTGTCGCCCACCGGTATGGTGTCCAGTACTTTTTTATTCACAAGCGACACTATGGCAACTGATGCCTTGTCCCAGAGTGCAACAAATGCTTTTCCGTTTTCTTCAGAGAGTACTATTGCCCTCGGGCTTCCGCCAACATCGAGCGGCTCGCCGTCAATTTTAAAATCAGGCAAACTTATGAACGATATATTATTGGATTTGCTGTTGCTGACTATTATGCCGCTGTTGTCGTTTTTAATGGCAAGCTGTACTGGCGAATAACCGACATTGACAAAATCTTTTGCTACTGAGAAATCCGATGTTTTCATTCTGTAAATCGAGTTGTTGTCGGAACTGGCAAAATAAAGGTATTTTCCATCCGGCGATAATTTCATGCCCTTGATATTTGCGTTGCCTGTTACCTCGGTTACTATGGTGTTGTTTGCCGTATCCATGATTGAAATTTTGTTAAACTGGTTGTGTGAAATAAAAAGGTATGGCGACGAAAACAAAAACGCAGGCAATGATAAAAACAGCAGAATAATAAGCTTTTTCATTTGTTTCCTCCTTAGATTTCGTTTGCTTTGCCAAGCTGTCAACAGGTAATATCAATTTACAACATTGCTTTGTATTTTGCAATTTAAATCACTTCTGATTAAAAGTCTTTTATTAGTTCTTCAAAATTTTCTTCTGTATAAATTTTTATGCCTTCTCTCAGCAGCATTGCTGCCAAAACGCCGTTGCCGTCTTTTAACTTTCTTGAAAAAGTCCCGTCGTAAATTTTCCCGTAGCCGCATGAACCGCCTTTGGTTTTTAGGATGACAGCTGTGGCGTTCATTCTCTTGACAGTTTTTACGATAATCTTGGCCCCGAATATGAATTTTTCAGTCACATCATTTCCGTCCTCGTCTTTTACAATGGCCTTGCCGTCAAGCACATCCTCACCTGTGCCTCCTACAATTTCCGCGGGTTTTCTCGGCACCCCCAGACCGCCCAGCGTTTCAGGGCAAAGCGGTATTGCCTTTTTCTGCCCAACAAGTTTTTGTATAGCATTTATCAGTTTATTCTTTCCGTCATACCTTGTATTTACTCCTGCCAGACATGCGCTTACTATAATTATTGTTTTTTTCATTTATTTTGCCTTTCACGCCTCCCGCTTCCCGTTCCACATCTCACGTTATTATTCATTCTTTATATTTATTCGTTATAGGTATTCGCCTGTCCCTACCGAATGCTTTCGGCGTTATTTTTATCCCGGGTGCCGCCTGCCTTCTCTTGTATTCGTTTATATCTATCATTCTTATGACCTTCTTCAGGGTTTCCCCGTCATATTTATTTTTAAGTTCGCTGTAGGTCTTGTCTTTTTCTATATAATCCTCTATTATCCTGTCGAGAAGCGAGTATTCGGGCAGGGTATCCTGGTCTTTCTGGTTTTCCTTTAGTTCAGCCGTAGGCGCTTTTCTTAATATATTTTCCGGGATTAAATCATATCCCGCCTTTTTATTCCTCCATTGCGCAAGTTTATATACAAGGGTCTTAGGAACATCCTTTATGACGGCAAACCCGCCTGCCATGTCGCCGTAAAGCGTGGCATAACCTGTGCTCATTTCGCTTTTATTTCCAGTGGTCAAAACAAGCCACTGGAACTTGTTTGAAAAAGCCATTACTATATTTCCCCTGATGCGTGCCTGCAGGTTTTCTTCCGTGCTGTCAAAAGGCAGATTATTAAAAAACGGCTCGAAAAGTTTCAGGTAAATTTCAAATATTCCCTGGATGCCTATTACTTTTAACCCGATTTTCAAATTTGCGCTGAGTTTTTCCGCGTCGCTGTATGATTCCTGTGATGAAAATTTCGACGGCATGAATATCACGTTTACGTTTTCCTTGCCGAGCGCGTCCGCGGCTATGCACGATACAAGCGCCGAGTCCACGCCGCCGCTCAGCGCAACAACGACTTTTTTAAACCCGTTTTTCTCCACATAATCCTTCACGCCAAGTATCAGCGCGTTGTAAATTTCCTCAGGCTCTTCCATGGGTGAAAATTTGCCCGTCGCTGTTTTTTTGTTTTTTCCCTTTATTTTATATGGTATTTTCTTTATATTTCCCGCTTGGTTTCGCCTGTTTTTTACCTGCCTGTCGAATAACACGCGGTCTTCGGAAAACTGTTTTCCCTGGACTATTAATTTGCCTTTCTTGTCCATTGCAATGCTGTGCCCGTCAAATACAAGCTCGTCCTGTCCACCTATCAGATTTACATATATTATCTCGGCTTTGTATTCCCTTGCCCTTATTTTTAAATTATCGTACCGTTCTTTCCACCTGCCTGCATGATAGGGTGATGCATTCAGGTTCAGGAGAAAATCGATCCTGCCGGACATTTTCATCAAGATTTCGTCGCGCACCCAAATCTCTTCGCATATTGATACCCCAAAATTTACGCCGTCCACGCTGAAAATTTTACAATCATTCCCTTTTGTAAAATATCTTTTTTCGTCAAAAACGCCGTAATTCGGCAGGTTTATTTTATCGTATACTCCGGTTATTTTTCCCTTGCATATCACCGCTGCCGAATTATATATTTTATTTTTTTCTTTCCTTACAAAACCTGTTACCGTGATTATGTCGCCTGTATTTGCAGTAATTCGGTCAAGAGCATCCATATTGCTGTCTACAAACTTTTTCTTCAGCAGCAAATCCTCTGGTGGGTATCCGGTCGTCGCAAGCTCGGGGAATATGACTATATCCGCGCCTTTTTTTTCCGCTGCTTTTATTTCCATGATGACCTTTTCAGTATTGCCCTTGATATCCCCTACTGTGGTATTTATCTGTGCTAGGCAGAAACGGATTGTTTTCATTTTATTTTTTCTCGTTTATCAGTCTTCTTATCTCTCTTTTTATTACCTTGCCCGTGCCTGTTTTCGGCAATTCCGGCCAGAACTCAAACCTGTGCGGCACCTTGAAATTCGCCAGGTGCGGCCTGCAAAACATTTTTAACTCTATCTCCGTGGCAATCATGCCGTCCCTTAGCTTGACGACACACACCGGCACTTCCCCGTGTACTTCGTCTTTTTTCCCTACCACAGCCGCGTCCTCAATTGCCGGGTGTCTGTACAAAATATCCTCGACTTCCCTGGGATACAGGTTCATGCCGTTGACAAGGATTAAATCCTTTTTTCTGTCGAGTATATAAAGATAGCCTTGTTCGTCAATCTTTCCTATATCGCCGGTCAGGAGCCACCCGTCATTCATCACTTCTTTTGTTTCTTCAGGCCTGTCGTAATAACCTTTCATGACATTTGGCCCGCTTACTGCTATCTCACCTGCCTCATTTGTTTTCAAATCTTTGCCATCCTCATCAACTATTTTTATTTTTACACCTGGAATTGGCGGGCCCACCGAACCTATTTTTCTTACGCCTTCAAGGGGGTTTACAGAAACCACGGGAGACGCTTCGGAAAGACCGTAACCTTCCAGAAGTGGTATTCTGAATTTCTCCTCAAAATTTTTCAAAACTTCAGCTGAGAGTGGTGCGGCGCCTGATACGCATACCCTTATAGGGTTAAACCAGAGCAGTAGTTTTGGTATTCTTTTACCTGATAACACGTTGTATACCGGAGGTATAGCTATAAACACAGTAATCCTTTTAAACATAATTGCCTTTATTATCTTCCCGAAAGGTTTTACCGACTTGAGGATTACCACCGTGCAGAACATATATAGGGGTATGAGAATACACACTGTAAAAGCAAACGAGTGGAACATCGGCAGAAACAGGATAAACCTGTCCTTTTCAACGACTTCTATTCTTGTTATTGATGAATCAGCATTGGATATCAGATTTTTGTGTGTTAGCATGGCGCCTTTAGGATGCCCTGTCGTGCCTGAAGTGTAAATGATTACTGCGGTTTCGTTTTCATCCATATCAGCAGCCGGTTCAATTGTACCCAGCTTCATTATATCTTTATATTGAATATATTGCTGTCCGTCCATCCTGTCGGTTGCTATTATATTTTCAAGGCTTGGCGTCGAGTTTTTCTTAAAATCCTTCATTACTTCCGAGCAATCCGACGAGGTTATTAATATCTTGGCTTTTGCGTCGTTCAAAATATAGACTATTTCTTCAAGGCTTAAAAAATTATTCAGAGGAATTACTATTGCGCCTGCCCTTATGGCCGCAAAATAGCAAATCACAAATTCTATGCTGTTGCATAAAAAAAGTGCTATTTTGTCTCCCTTTTTTATGCCAAGCTTCGTAAATCCCGAGCTTAAGCGCTCCATATCTTCCTTAAACTTTTTAAATGTCACTTTTTCTTTTTCAAAAATTAAAAATGCCTTGTTCGGTCGTTTTTCGCTTGCCCTGTTTACAGCGTCAATTAAAGTCATGAACTTCCTCCAATGATATCGTTTGTTTTGTCAAGCTGGATAGCGCAGACAAAACATTACGATATCTTGCACCCATTCCAGTCCGGGGCTTTAGCCAGTTAAATAATCCGGTGGATTATTTGACGGGTAGTTTCTCTAAAGTCATTTAATATAAAAACTGCCCAGACAAGTGGTGCCATGAAATTGTATTAATAAATGCTATTTATTATCAGATAAAATAATCACGTTGTCAAGGCAGGTATTTTAAAACCCCTTAAAATCATTATAAAACTTTATTATCACCAGGAAACCCATAGCTTCGGTTGAGGTAAAAGCAGCCAAGTCTGCTGTAGGACTGGCAGGAATTTTTTGACTATTACAAAAAAAGAATTCATTTGTTTTTCATCATGGACTTTATAGCCATACCCATCCTTTTTATCCCCTTTTCTATCATGTCAGGCTCTGCATTGGAATAGTTAAGGCGCAGAGTGCTGACGCCTTTAATCCCGGTATAAAAAGGCTCTCCCGGGACAAAAGCCACTTTCTTTTTCAGCGCCGGCTTAAGCAGGTCCATAGCCTTTATCTTTTGAGGTAAAGTAACCCATATGAACATGCTTCCCTGAGGCTTTGTGTATCCTGTACCTTCCGGAAAGTATTTCTCTATGCTTTTTTGCATTGCTCCGGCATGAATGCCGTAAACCCGCTTTAGTTTTTCTATGTGGTCATCAATATTGTTCTTCTTAAGATATTGGTATACTATGCGCTGTGCAAAATAATTAGTGTGCAGGTCAGCTGCTTGTTTCACTGTTATGAGCCTTTCCATGATAGTTTTGGGCGCAAATACCCAGCCCAGCCTGAGCCCGGGCGCCACTATTTTCGAAAACGACCCAAACATGACTCCGTTATCCCCTGCGAATTTTTTAACAGCAGGCAGGTCTTTGCCTTTAAATCTCAGTTCCGCGTACGGGTCGTCTTCGACAAACAGGACATTATATTTTTTGCACAGTCCCGCGGCAGCGCGCCTGGTTTCCGTATCGTATGAAATACCAGATGGGTTCTGGAAATTGGGCACAGCATAAAAAAGTTTGGGCCTGTATTTTTTAAATACCCTTTCCAACTCTGTTATATCGATACCGCCTGAGCTGAACGGTACGGCATGGAACACAGGCTCGAAAACAGACATGGCCTGTATAGCCCCGAGATATCCCGGCTTTTCTATGGCAACATGGTCACCTTTGTCTATATATATTTTGGACAGCAGGTCCATGGCCTGCTGCGAACCGCTGGTGATAAGTATATCATCCGGCCCTGCCTTTATTTGCTTTTTCGATACATATCTGTCCGCTATCCACTTGCGAAGGTGGTAGTATCCTTCTGTTGTACTATATTGCATGGAGCGAGTGCCGTCCTGCTCCAATACCTCGTTGCACGCAGCCTCCAATTCCCTTACCGGTATCATTTTAATATTGGGCAAACCTCCGGCAAAAGATATAATACTGCTGTCAGTCGTCACTTTAAGTATCTCCCTTATAAACGACCTGGGCACCTTCTTCATTCTTGAAGCGAATTTATATTTCATCTGCACACACCTTCCTCAATTTTGTAAACATCCCACAATTATACGGCATACGTCGTGCACGTCAATAGTACATGGTTTATATCCCCAAATACTGCATATCTTCTGTAGTTGCCTTTCTTGATTTTATTATTTTCTGAACTTCATCCGGTAAAAGATTTATGAAATGCAGGCCCGTAAGGCCTTCTATCTCTTCAATGGTCGTTGTATAATCGCCGAGCTGCCTGTATTGTGCCTTGTTTTCGAATAAAAACGCAATTGCTTTCATTTGCATGTCAGCGCTTTGATAAATTATTATCTTGTAAAAATGCGTAGGCACATACACGTTGTTCGAGCCTATTTTTATCATCTTATAAGGCTTGCCTTTTTTGTCTTTTTCCTTGAATATCGGGCCTGCTATTATCCATGCAGTCCCGTTTTTCTTTACGAAATTCCTTACAATATCCTCAAGCTGTTTCCATTTTCCCCTTTTTAACTCAGGTCTCATCGGGCATACATTTGACAAATAACAGCTTTCTTTCAGTGTTTTCTTGTTCCTGAGCATATCCTGTACCGGCGCCATATTTGCCCTGTCATACGCCGTGCCTTCATAATCATGCGGTTCTGCTTTTTCCCCGGATTTTAGGTCAGGGTCTGATTTGTAATCCCTTTTCATCGATACTGATTTTTTCAGGTCTTCGTCTGTCAGGCAGTAAGAAACCCATACTGGGACTTTCTTTGTATTGTTGTGCAGTACGGCATATCCCGAGCGTATGAACAGGGTTCCAATTTTGCCGGGATACCCAAAATGCACATGCGGATTTTTATTAAGCTGGTCAGCGCAAATACTGCAGCCAATCAGTATCAACGCTGTAATAATTAAATTTTTCTTCATTCACCCTCCATTATTTTTTCACGCCGCACATATCATGTCCCACCCGGCACGTTCTTATCTTACGTAGTTTACTGTATTTTCTCTTCTGGGCTGCGGCTGCGGGTTCTCATCTTTATATCCGAGAGCAAAAGTATATATCGGCTTATATCCGTCCGGTATTCCCAGTTCCTTAATCAATTCCTTGCCCTGGTCTCCATCAAAAAGCGGCATGTTCATCTGCTCCCAGCCTGCTCCAAGCCCAAGCGACTCTGCTGCAATTAACATGTTTTCAACTGCCGCTGCGCAGTCTACAGGTGCGTACTGCATGTTTTCCTCTGCAGAAACCACTATTCCTGTCGGCGCGCCGTAAAATATCCTGAATTTCGGGTTTTTTGACGCAGGCCCTTTGCCGCTTTTCTTTGCAAGCGAAATGAACATATCCGTCATTTTATCCAGAATTTTTTTGTCCTGTATGACCGTTATATGCCATGTCTGCTTGTTCATTCCGCTTGGCGCGTATAGCCCTGCCTCGATTACGGCCTGTAAATCCGCCTCCTTAACCTGGTCGGTTTTAAAAGCCCTTATGCTCCTGCGTGTTTTTATTACTTTCAAAGTTTCGTTCGTGGAAATTGCCTTGCTGTTTTCAGTCTCTGCCAAAACTACTGCTGATAAAACAAAAATAAGACAAAAAATTAAAGTAATAAATTTTTTCATCTTTTCCTTACCTCCATTAATAGTTTTTAATTGAAAATTGATAACTCTTAATTGACAATTTTTTACATCTTTTCCTTTATTTCCATATACATCACTTCAATAAGGGACGGAAAAGGCGGCCTGCCAGGCGGTGTCGGCATTGCCTGAACATTGAATTCTGTCTTTACTTCTTCCACACTTTTCCTCGCTTTTATCATATCCTTTATTTTCTTTTGCCTTGATTCTATCGAAGCTGCGAGATTTTTAATGTCATTCTTCGTTACGAATTCGCAGTGCCCGAAAATAAAAGTGTCTGCTCCGAGTTTTAATATTTCCTTCATGTTCTTAACAAGCCCAAAAGACGAGCCGTTCTTCTGCCTGTGCACCAGCGGGTCACGGCCTATGAAAACAAGGTCTCCGCCGAACATTATTTTTTCAGCAGGAAAGTAAACCACTACATCGCCGCTTGTATGACCCGGCCCGAAATGCAAAAGCCTGATTTTTTCGCCGTCAACATTAAGCTCAAGCTTTTTATCGAATGTTTTTGTCGGAATGTATTCCTTAAGTACTCCCATCTCCGGGGCGCTGAAAGCTTTTTCCATGTCTAATTTCGTGTTCGGATGCGAAATTATTTCCATGCCTTTGGGGAAAGCGCTCAAACCGTTCACATGGTCAAGGTCACCGTGTGTAATTATCATGCGTGTTATTGGCAGCGTTGTCAGTTTTTCTATCTCCTCTACCACTTTTGCCCCGAATTCAGGCGTCATCTTTGCGTCGATTACTATTACTGATTTTTTGCCAATGTAAAAACCAACATTCGCTCCGAGTCCGCCTTTGATGAGATAAATGTTCTCTTTTACGTTTTTTACTTCCACAGGCTGCGGTTGCGGCATCTGCCATTTCTGTTGTTCTGCCATGTTAAACACCTCTATTTTGAATATTCGATGTTAAATATTATCCAGCAGGGCGCTAAAAAAATCAAGACCCTGTTTTTTTCGCAACAGTTCCATTTAAATAAAAAAAAAGACGCCATGATTAAGCGTCCTTTTTTATTTTTTAACCATCTTTAAACTCTTTATTTTTGCTCAGGCTTTCCTGCTTTTTCCTCGGAAGGCGCTCCTGATTTTTCTTTTTCATTGCCCGGCATCATCCATTGCTTTTGTCCGCCCGGCCCGCAGCCCGGCATCATTGACTGTTTATCCCAACCCTGGTGCCAGCCTCCCATCATCATGTGACCGCGGTTCCCGTGCCTTGCTATACCGCCGATAAGGACCAATCCTGCCATGACAAACAGTATTATTGCCAGTACTTTGCCGAAAGATGAAATTCCTCCCGGAGTGTTTGACTGTGATGCGCTCCATAGCGCTAAGTATCCAAAAAAAACAATAATTACTGCACCTGCTATTGGAAATATCATCATAAACATACTTTCTCACCTCCTTTTTTGTTTTACATGAATATTAGACGCTTATCATGGAGGCAGAGTTCCGTCCTGCTTGCATTGTTTTACCTTTTATAAGGATTTCGCATCAAGCCTAAAATCCATATTTCATAACGTTTTTGCAGGCCATTTTACCTTTTTTACCCAGTGTTCAAAATTCATAGGCCTTATGCCGTACTTTTTAGCCAGGCCGGGTATATCCACATTGTAACCGGTCTTATCAATCCACTCTATCATTTTAGCAAAGTCAGGCATTGCCTTGCGCATTTCCTCAAAAGGCACGGGTATGGCATTTATCTGCTTCCCCAGCGTTTTTGAAAGTACCTGTGCCATTTCTGTTACTGTCAACTCGTCTCCGGCAATGTCGATTTCTTCTTTGTTCAGCCCGCCAGGTTGTTCAAAAGCTATGACCCCGAACCTGCCTATGTCTTCAACAGCTATTATCTGCTGTTTAGCGTCTGGCCTCAGCCCCATAATTAGACTGCCTTTCACAATAGCCGGCCATGTTCTAGGGTTCAGTATATTTTCCATGAATGACACAGGACGGATTATTGTGTAAAAAGGAAATCCCATATTCCTTACCTTCTCCTCAGTGTGCCATTTGCTTTCAAAATGGGGTATCCCTGTATTTTTATTCGCCGAGGCTACCGAACTGTACACAAAAT
This sequence comes from uncultured bacterium, assembly GCA_963845185.1. Lineage (GTDB taxonomy): Bacteria > Oederibacteriota > PGYV01 > PGYV01 > CAWJRG01 > CAWJRG01. The sequence goes on from CAWJRG010000005.1 coordinate 557,247, forward strand.
GCTCAACACCGGCTTTTTTTGCAGCTTCTGCGAACTTGATTCCCTGCTCTTCTTCCCATTGCACGCTTGTTCCAGCCATTGTGAACACAGCAAACACCCCCCATATGCCCTCAAGTGCCTTGCTGATTGCGTCAGTGTCGCCAATATCCGCCTGCACGATTTGCGCTCCGAGTTTTGAGAGATTTTTTGCTGCTTCCGAATCAGGCTTGCGTGTCACTGCCTTTACGTTGAATCCTTTCTTGAGCAACTGCCTGGCGACTGCCCCGCCCTGGTTTCCCGTCGAACCCAATACAAGTACTGTTTTTTCATTTTGCTTTGCCATGATTTACCTCCTTGCAATAAATTTTTACATTATCCGGTCTCTTTTCTAAAGAATAGATTATTTCCATTAATCTTAACATGGCATCTTTCTTAATTTTTTTGACTTATATCCGACTCTGTTTTATGCTATATTATTGAAATAAGAAAGGACATACTATGATTGAAATAAAAAATTTGCATGTAGAGGTTTACGGCAGGGAAATCCTGAATGGCATAAATATTACCATACCCGACGGCGAAACCCACATACTTTTCGGGCCAAACGGCTCGGGCAAGACCTCCCTGCTCATGACCATAATGGGCTACCCTCAGTACAAAATCATAAAAGGCTCAATCAAATTTAACTCAATCGAACTGAACGCTTTACCCGTAGACGCGAGGTTCCAAGTCAGGCATAGGCCTGTTTTTCCAGCGGCCGCCTGCAATAAAGGGCATAAAGCTTTCCCAGATGATTGAAATCATAAAAACAGCCAGCGGAATCAAGATAGATTCCGCGGTCGCGGCAAAGGCCCTGAACCTGGGCCCGCTCATGGACCGTGACATTAACTCCGGCTTCTCAGGCGGCGAGATAAAGCGCTCCGAGATGTTCCAGCTTTTCGCGCAGAAACCCATGTTCTTAATGCTCGACGAGCCGGAATCAGGCGTGGATGTGGAAAATATGAAGCTTTTAGGTGGCAAAATAAAACAGCTGCTCGAGCGCGACCTTGATAAAAAACAACGATCAAAAAGCGCCCTCATAATCACGCATACAGGTTTTATAATGGATTATGTCGACGCAGATGCCGGCTATACCATGCTCGAAGGCAGCATCAAGTGCAGGCATGACGCGAGGAAATTATTCGAGGATATACAGAAATACGGCTTCAGGGAGTGCGGCGTATGCAAAGACACAGCATAGAAGTTGATGAAAAAGACACGGCAAAGATAGAAAGGGCTGGTATAAATCTTGACGAGCAGGGCCGGGCAGGCTCATTTGTCATGTCAAATAGCAGGGTCACGCACGTTTCCATGAAACAGGAAGGCGTGGAAATGATGCCCATCCAGGATGCCATGAAAAAATACCCTGAGTATGCCGATAAATTATGGACCATAGTCAATAAAGACAAGGATGAATTTACAAAAGACGCATATGCCGACACCCAGTCAGGCTATTTTATCCGTGTAAAAGCAGGCGTGAAAGCTTTCATGCCCTTTCAGGCATGCTTTTTTGTCAAGCAGGATAAGTTCAAGCAGAAAGTCCACAACTTCATAATACTCGAGGAAGCTTCTTCCCTCCATATAATAAACGGCTGCGCTGCCGCGTCATATCTCGCCGAAGGCTCGCACATTGGCGTGACTGAAATGTTTGTCGGCAAAAACGCGCGCCTGATGTACACCATGATACACGACTGGGCAAAAAACGTGGAAGTAAGGCCCAGGTCAGCGATAAAAGTGGAAGAAGGCGGCACTTACATATCAAACTACATAGCCTTAAGGGACACTAAAATCACACAGATGTTTCCCACTGCCGAGCTTGCAGGCCGCGGCGCAGTGGCAAAGTTTAATACACTTGTTTTAGCGCCGGAAGGCTCGGTTTACGACCTTGGGTCAAGGGTCCTGCTCAATGCCGAGGACACCAGGGCCGAAGTAATCAGCCGCTCCATTTCAGCCGGCGGGGACGTTTATGCGCGCGGCAAGCTCGAGGGCAACTCGCCAAAAATATTCGCGCACCTGGAATGCGACGGGCTCATGTTAAAAGATAAAGGAATTATTTCAGCCATACCCGAGCTTTCGACAAAATATGCGGATGTTAATATGTCCCACGAAGCGGCAATCGGCAAAATAGACGAGGAGCAGATTTTATATTTGATGTCCCGTGGCATATCAAAGTCAGAGGCCATATCAGCCATAGTGAGCGGCTTTATGGATGTGAAAATCTTCGGTCTGCCAACCGCCCTGGAAGAAGAAATAAAAAAAACAATTAAAAACCTCGAGGCCGGCTCGCTGTAGCCGGTAAAATTTCCTATTTGCCTTGAATCTTTTCGATCATATCATAAGCCTGTTTAACTCCCAGTTTTCCGGCTTTGTTTAAGTCTTCAAGTGCCCCCTGCCTGTCGCCCGTGAAGTATTTGACATACCCCCGGTTATAATAGGCATTCGCCTGCTTTGGATTAATCTCAAGAGCTTTGTTATAATCCTCAATCGCGCCATTGTAATCGCCTGATTTGGTTTTGGCATTTCCGCGGTTGCTGAAAGCTTCCGCATACTTCGGGTTAAGCTCTATCGCCTTGCTGTAATCCTCAATCGCGCCTTTGTAATCGCCTGATTTGGTTTTGGCAATCCCGCGGTTGTAATAAGCCGCCTCATACTTTGGGTCAAATTCCAGTACTTTACTGTAATCCTCTATTGCCCCGGTATTATCGCCCGAACTTAATTTGGCTATACCGCGGTTGCTGTAGGCTTCCGTATACTTCGGTTTAATTTCTATTGCCTTGCTGTAATCCTTGATGGATTTTTTATAATCACCCATGCCATCTTCGGCATTCCCGCGGTTGTAATAAGCCGTAGAAAGATCAGGCGCAAATTCAACTGCCTTATTGCAATCCTCAAGCGCGGCTTTGTAGTCGCCCAATTTATATTCAGCAGCCCCGCGGTTGCAATAGGCTTCCGCATATTTCGGGTCTGATTCTATTGCCTTTGTATAATCCTCAATCGCGCCTTTATCGTCTCCCCGGCCGAATTTGGCATCCCCCGACTCCAGATAATTCCGCATTTCACTATTGCCGGAATTAATCTGCTCAATGGCCTTTTTATCCGGGCTGCCGTATTTATCTGCATTTTCGAGCATTTCCTTCGCCATGGTTATATTCCCATCCTTTTGATAAACCTCTCCAAGCGCCTGATAAGCCTGCCAATAATCCTTTTTTAACTCAATAGCTCTTTTTAAATATTTTATCTGGCTGTCTTCGTCGTTAAAGCCTTTGTAAATATTTGCCAGTTTATAATACAGAACCGGTTCATTTCCTTTCATTTCATCCTTAAAAGGGAAAAGCATGGCTTTTTTATAAAGCTTCAGCGCCTCTGCCGGATTCCCGCCATTAAAAAGTTCATTGGCTTTAAGCATCATGCAAAACGAATAGGTTATGACAAGATCTGATGTTACCCTGCTGTAGTCAATATATTTATCATATAATCCGCGGTTATATGAATAAAGCTGAAAAATTTCCGGAGGAATTTGCTTCTTGTTTGTTAAATATTCCTGCAGCAGTCCTTTTTGCACAAAATCATGCACCTTTAACTTATCCATAACCGGTGAATATGTGCTTTTGTATATTTCTATGCCGTTGACGGAATAATAATCAATAATATTATTCAAATTGTAAGCCGGGGCCTTTTCCTTTACGGGAACATTTCCGAATTTTTTAACAAAATCATCTATTCCTGCCTGCAAGTACAGGTCCCACATGCGCAAAAGTTTTATATCCTGCCTTTGTTTTTCAATAATTTGAACATAAAAAAACGGCATGAAATTATAATCGCCTTCGCAAAGAAATAAGCTGTTCTTGTCCATGGTTTGCAAAGTATTGTGCCCAAAGTCATATGCCTGATAATTGTACCTGTTGTTGTTTTTTTCAAAATTTTTATATCCCAAAAACAATATAAGCAAAAGTACTGTTGTTAAAAAACCGTATCTAAAGGCCTTTGTAGTGGAGCTCCCCGCTTTCATAAGCGGGACACCTTTAAAAAATTTTATAATATGCTCCCTCCCCGGAGCGCTATCAATTCCCGCCTGACTTCGGCTGAGCTCAGTCGAAGGCCCTACAAGCGGGGTTTTTCGCGCAGCGGGGTCAAGAAATCCCGAAATCAAACACATGCCCGAGATAATAAAAAGCATTAAAATATATTGGGCAGGCATAAGAAAAATATCGGAAATCCATATCATGCTTTCCTCGCTGCGGTTGTAAAAAACTACAGCAATGCTGATTATTAAAAATGCGCCCAAATAAAAATAAAAAATTTCTTTGCTTTTTTTATATATAATATATGCGCCTGCAGGAATTAAAATCCACAGGATCGAATAATTGCTGAATAAAAGCACAAAAAATTCTTTTATCTGGTATGCATACAGGTGTAAACTCGGAGGCGGGACAATGCCGGTATATCCCGTTCTGAATATTGTCCACCAGAAATTTTCCCAAGTGTTTGGCCATGCCATAAAAACAAAAATGCTGCTGTTTCCCGACCTTATTGGCAGGTAAAGGTACGGGCTGAAACCCGCAAGCAGCAGCAATGCCGATGTCATGATATTTTCCAGTTTTATTCTTCCCCGGTATTTAAAAAACAAATATCCGAATACCGGCAGCAGTATTATCATGCTCGGCCAGTGGTTTGTAAGCGAAAGCCCGAAAACATATGATATGAGATAAAGATATTTAATAGTGGAGCTTCCCGTCTTAACAGGCGATTCTCTAATATGCTCCCTCCCCGGAGCGTTATCAAATCCCGCCTCTACTGGTGGGGTTTTTCGCGTAGTGGGATTAAATCCTTTAAACAGCTCCATGCTCAAGTATATCAGTGCTCCGAAAAGCAAAAGATTTAATATGTAAATCCCGCCTTTTGCCTCTATCGCCTGGTTCCAGAAAATAAAAGACAATGCCAGGATGAAAAATCCGGCGAAATTTATTATTTTATCTTCTCGGGCGAAAATCCGGAAAATAATTTGTTTTATAATAAAATAAGACAATAAAAGGACTATTATGGCGAGGAATATGACAAAAGAATTTATCCTGAAAGCCGGCGAGCCAACCGGCAGCAGGGAAAACACTTTTGCCGCCATTGTAAAAAGCGGGTATGCGGGCGGATGGCATATGCCGAGGGTATACGCAGCTGTTATTATTTCTGGCGAGTCATTGTTTTTAAATGCGGGAAACATTGTATAAAGATATAATTGCGATACCCCAATTAAACAGACTAATAATATTATAATTTCCTTATATTTCTTAATCATTTTTCACCCTAAGGTTCCAGTTTGTCTGTATTAACAAGCGCCGGAAAAAACCATACCCACAGCGTTACTACAGCAAGTGTGCCTATTCCGCCTATTACTACTGACGGCACCACTCCGAACCACGCTGCAGTTAATCCTGATTCAAATTCCCCGAGCTGGTTTGACGTGCCTATAAACATGGAATTTACCGCGCTTACCCTGCCCCTCATTTTGTCCGGCGTTTTAAGCTGCACCAGCGAATGCCTTACAACCATGCTTATCACGTCTGCCGCGCCCAGCAGAACAAGGCTGCAGAGCGAAAATAAAAATGACTTCGATATCCCGAATAATATTGTGCCTATTCCGAATATTGCCACGGCCGTGAACATTGTCCTTCCAACCCGGCGGCGCAAAGGCCTGTATGAAAGAAAAAGCGACATCAGCAATGCGCCTGCAGCAGGCGCGGAGCGCAGCAGCCCAAGCCCAATCGGCCCTGTTTTTAATATATCGCGTGCGTAAGCAGGCAGTAGCGCTGTTGCTCCTCCGAGCAATACTGCAAAAAGGTCGAGCGATATTGCCCCGAGTATCTGCGGCTTGTGCCGTATAAACGATATCCCTGCAAATACTGATTTTAAGTCCGCGGCCTCGTGTTTTTGCGGCTTATGCACATTTTTAATAAAAAAACCCAATACGCACGCTATAAAAATAAGCGCGCCTGAAACAGTATAGACAACTCCCGCGCCTGCTGCATAAAGCAGCCCGCCAAACGCAGGCCCGATTATAAAAGCTGTCTGCGTTGAGGAAGTCGATAGCGCGGTAGCGCGCGTAAATATTCCCTGCGGCACGAGCCCGGGCAGGAGCGCCTGCATTGTCGGCCCCTCAAAAGAGCGCGCCGCACCGAAAATAAAAACTATAGCCAGTATGCTTTCTTTGTTCAGCCAGCCCATGAAACTGCCGGCTGCCAGTACTGCTATACCTGCTGCCTGCACAGCCTGGCTCATACATACAATAATCCTGCGGTTATAGCGGTCAGCCGCGTGCCCGACCGCAAGAGTGAGCAAGAACATTGGCAAAAACTGTGCGAGTCCTACAAGGCCCAGATAAAACACGCTTCCAGTTATTGCGTATATCTGCCAGCCTACTGCCACTGCAATCATCTGCGACGCAATGGCGCTTGACATACGGGCAAACCAGTAAAGAATGAATTTGCCGCTGAATAAAGCAGCGCGGCTTCTGTTTATATTATTTAAAACAACAGGCATGTTTAATTGTCTCCTGAACGGCAGCGTTTTATGGCGATGAAGAAGCTTCCAGTTCCTGTAATTTTGGCCCAACGACATTTCCCAGCTTGCCGCCGGCAGTAAATAAAACATAGCCAAAAACAATAAGCATTAAAGCAAGAAATATAAAAGACCACAAATGCCGCGACTCAAACCTCTTTATGGTCCTGGCAAAAGACATAAGGCTTATCACTGCTGCCACTATGATTACAGCGTCCACGCTCGCCCGCTGCCAGTAGCTGCCGCCCAGATGAATCCACATCCCAAACTCATCAAATGTAAGAGCCAGGGCAATACCGTATAACAGCGCTGTTATTTCAGCCGCGCGTTCAATGGGGCGGTGGAATACGCTGTAACCCCCGACTATGGATAGCAGGAAAATGCCGTAATTCAAATGATGCACATGCGTCCCCTGTAAAAAGAAATACATATTCGGGATTTGATGTGACATTATCAAAAAAACAACCACCCTTGCCGCAATAAAGGTGAGTATGAAGCCAAAAAGCGCCCTTCTTGCCAGCCTGTGTACTGTTTCACGGTGTAAGTGCTGCTCAATCATAGCGTGTTCCCCACAATATTATTTCGCGGTTTTTGTAGCTGCATTTGCTTCTGACTCAAGTTTTGTCTTTAGGTCAATAAGCGCTGTCGAGGAAGCGGCTATCTCGTCTCCGTCTTTTACCCCCGAGACTATCTCGGTGTAATCGTCTGTCTCGTAGCCTGTTTCTACATCAGCAGGCCCGTATTTCCCCGGCGCCTTTTTTAAAAATACAATCTGTTTTTCCCCTGTGTCAAATATGCTTTCTGCCGGCACACACAGCCTCTGGCCGAGGTCCATGTATATTATTGCCTCGACTTCCATGCCGGGTTTTAAAAGTCCTGACTTATTTGGCGCCTCAATGCTTATCTTCAGGATTTTGCTGGCCGGGTCAGTGCGCTTTCCCACTTCGCTTACGCTGCCCGTGAATTTTTTCCCTGGATGCGCGGCTGATGTAATTTCCGCTTTTTGCCCAATTTTAACAAGATTTTCCTCGCCTTCGTAAATCTGCGCTTTAATAACGGCAATGCCCGAATCATTTCCGGTTTCGTTAACCTGCGCCGGCGAACCTGCGCTTTTTAAGCTTAAAAACATTTGTCTTTTCCTGACAAAGGTTGTCTTTATTCCTGCAGCCTGTTCCTGCTGCGGCGATATATCCACCGGCCCTTCGTTTATATCCTTTTCCACTCCCTGTTCCTCGTCGTTCATAACGGTTTCAACATTGTCCTCGTCATTATCCTCGTCCCCTGTCGCACCGCCTGCCTGCTCCGCTTCGGGCACTGCTTCTTTTTCCTGCTGTTGAGCTACTGCTGCTTCTTTTTCCTGCGCAGGTTTTATGGCTTGTTTTTTTGGCCTGAATATAAAATACCCTGCCGCTATAATAGCTGCTGCTATAATTACAACAATAAGTATTTTTAAAAAGTTCTGTTTCACTTTCTCACCTCTGCTTCGGCAAGTACTATGCAAAATAAATTATCGGCGGCTTTAAGAACACCCCTTCCCCCTCGACGGGGGAAGGCCGGGATGAGGGTGATGTAGCGGCTGAAAGTATTTAACTTTCCACTCATAACGTTAATGCCACTTTGCCGCTGCTTCACCCTCTCCTTTTTCCTCTCCCTTCAAGGGAGAGGAGCCCATTGATTAAATTCAATTTATTATGTTCAAGTATACGATATTCTATCACACGCCTCCAGGTTATTCATTACAAAAATCCTCTGTCATTTTAACGGCAATACTTCATTCATGCTTCCGCTGCGGAAGCCTTCAATATCCAGTGTTATATACTTGAAGCCAAGCTTTTTAAGCCCGTTTACTATCCTCATCCTGTTTTTCTGTGACAGGAGGATTTTGAATTTGTCCGCATCAATTTCTATCCTTGCGGTATCTCCGTAATGCCTTACCCTCACCTGTTTTAATCCCATATTTTTAAGAAGTTTTTCCGCTTTTTCAACGGTTACCAGCTTTTTAATGGTTATCTCATTATAATAAGGGATGCGTGAGGCAAGGCAGGCAGCCGCAGGCTTGTCCCATGTTTTTAAGCCAATTTTTTTGGACAATAAACGTACATCTGCCTTTGTAAAGACTGCTTCAGCCAGCGGGTGCCTCACTCCTGCCTCGCTTGCGGCTCTAAGCCCGGGCCTGAAATCCCTGAAATCATCCGCGTTTGCGCCGTCAGCCAGCCATTTGATATTTTTTTCCCTGGCTATGCCGAGCATTTTCGAAAACAGCTCTGCCTTGCAGAAGTAACACCGCTCAGGCGGGTTGTTCTTGAAATCTTTGTTTTTGAGTTCCTCTGTTTGCATGATTATGTGTCCCTGCTTGTTTCCTCTTGCATATTTTTTCGCTTCAGAAAGTTCCTGTTTTGTGTAAGTTTCCGAAACCGCGGTTACAGGCAATACTTCGCATCCTTTTGTTTCCTGCGCAGCTTTCAGCAGGAACGTGCTGTCCACTCCGCCCGAATAAGCCAGTATAAATCGCCCCATTTTTTTCAGTATTGCCCGGAGATGTTTGTATTTTAACGAAATTACATTTTTATTACTCATATATTCTCCTATTTTTAATCTTTTGGATTTTACTTATTTTATCACCCCTTCTAATCCAAAACAAGACAGTATTTGATTTTAGTAACAAATGTTGTTAAAATTAATCAGTATTATAACCGCACCACTTGTCCCTCGCAAGCTCGGGACTTGAGCGGGTACAAGATTCCGTAAGATTTTATCTTCGCTGTTGACGCTTGATAAAATCAACGGAATCTATGGAGGTAAGCTATGTCCGAAAAAAAATACGTTGGAGCAGTTGACCAGGGCACAACAAGCACAAGGTTCATGCTTTTTAATAGAAGCGGCGATATTGCGGCCGTGCACCAGGTTGAGCATAAGCAGATTTATCCCCAGTCCGGCTGGGTAGAACACGACGCTATGCAGATATGGAACAATACCAAGGAATGCATAAATCAGGCGCTATCAAAATCAGGCATCAAGCCTGAAGAAATCGCGTCAATAGGTGTCACAAACCAGCGTGAAACCACCGTTGTCTGGGATAAAACAACCGGCAAGCCTCTGCATAACGCCATAGTCTGGCAGGACCTGCGCACAGCAGATATCTGCGCGGAACTATCAAAAAAAGGAGGGCAATACAGGTTTCAGAAAACAACAGGCCTGCCACTCGCCACATATTTTTCCGGCCCGAAATTGAAATGGCTGTTTGACAACAAGCCAAAAATAAAAAAAGCAGCCGAATCAGGCACTGCCCTTTTCGGCACAATGGACACGTGGATAATATGGAACCTGACAGGTGGCGCTCACGTTACTGACCCCACAAACGCAAGCCGCACCATGCTCATGGGCTTAGGCACATTGAAATGGGACAAAAAAATGCTGGGAATATTCGGCATACCTGAAAGCATTTTGCCGGAAATCAGACCGTCGTCAGACCCTAAAGCATACGGCATTACACAGAAAACAGGCCCGTTTGGCGCTGAAATACCCGTAATGGGCGACCTCGGAGACCAGCAGGCAGCCTTGTTCGGACAGACATGCTTTGAAAAAGGCACGGCAAAAAACACTTACGGCACAGGATGCTTTTTGCTTTTAAATACAGGAAACAAACCTGTTTTTTCCAAAAACGGCCTGATTACAACAGTCGGGTATAAAATCGGAGACTCGCCGGTTGTATATGCCCTTGAAGGTTCCATAGCAATAGCAGGCGCGCTTGTCCAGTGGGTGCGCGATAAGTTAAAACTAATTACCTCTGCCCCTGAAATCAATGACCTCGCAATGCAGGCATCTGATAACGGCGGTGTTTATTTTGTACCTGCGTTTTCCGGGCTGTTTGCTCCCTACTGGCGCAGCGACGCGCGCGGCATTATTGCCGGCCTCACCCATTACACAGGCAAAGAGCATATTGCACGCGCAGCGCTTGAGGCCACGGCATATCAGGCGCGCGAAATTTTTGAGGCAATGGAAAAAGACTCTGGCATAAAACTCGCCTCATTAAAAGTAGACGGAGGTATGACAGCAAGCGAACTTCTGATGCAGTTTCAGTCAGATATATTAAATGTACCTGTCTCCCGGCCAAAGGTCGCCGAGACAACCGCGCTTGGAGCCGCTTACGCCGCAGGCCTGGCAGCGGGCTTCTGGAAATCGCAGGAAGAGCTAAAGGCAAACTGGATTTTGTCAAAGCAGTGGCAGCCTAAAATGGCCGCTGACAAGCGGGAAAAGTATTTCAAAGAATGGAAAAAAGCAGTGCAGAAGTCTTTGGGGTGGATGGAAAAATAAACTCGCATTAAAAAAAGGTGAACCCGGTTGAAAAATACTTACGATATTATAATCATAGGTTCAGGCATAGTAGGCTCTTTGATAGCCCGCTATTTGTCCCGCTACGACATATCAGTGCTCGTCGTTGAAAAAGAAATCGACGTTGGCATGTGCCCCTCCTCTGCCAACTCAGCTATCATCCACTCCGGTTTTGACCCAAAGCCCAGCACAGTAAAAGCAAAAATGAATGCCACTGGCAACAAGCTGTGGTATTCCCTTGCGCCAGAGCTTGGCATTGTTTTCAAGCAGACCGGCAGTTATGTCGTATCTATCGGCGAAGCAGAATTCAAGCGCCTGCCCGAGCTTTTAGAGCGCGGCAAGCTAAACAATGTGCCTGGCGTGGAAATAATAAACCGTGACGAACTGCTGCGGCGCGAGTCATTGATAAATCCCGAAACATCAGGCGCACTCTGGGCACCGAGCGCGGCAGTTATTGACCCTTTTGGTGCCACGCTTGCCGCTGCTGAAAATGCGGTTATAAACGGCGTTAAATACATGTTCGAGACCGAATTCAAAGAATTTATTTTTGAAGGCACCAAAGTCATAGGCATAAAAACAAATAACGGTGATTTTTATTCGCGCTGGGTCATAAACTCAGCCGGATTATACTCTGACAAGGTTGCGCATAAAGCAGGCGCACGAAAGGAATTCGAAATAATACCAAAAAAAGGCTGCTATCTTATTTTTGACGCTGCGAAATTCATAATAAACAGCGTGCTGTTCCAGCTTCCCACCGAACAATCCAAGGGCATACTTGTCTCCACCACCACGCACGGCAATGTAATGATAGGCCCTGACAACGCACCTTGTGAGGGTAAGGACGACACCGCGACAACAGCCGAGGGCCTTGAAAGAATCATACAGGGTGGAAAACGGCTTATCCCCTCCCTTGACCCGAGAAACACCATAGCCATGTACGCCGGTATAAGGGCAACCGGCAACGGAAGCAGGGATTTTATAATTGAAATGCCCAAAGAAATCCCGGGTCTGCTGAATCTATGCGGCATTGAATCCCCGGGCTTTGCGTCCGCACCTGCAATAGCGCTCGAAGTAATAGAAATGCTCAAGAACGCCGGCGTGAAATTAAATGAAAAGAAAACCTGGAACCCTGTCCGCAAGCCATTCCCGCACTTCCACATGATGAAGCACGAAGAAAAGGAAAAACTTGTAAAATCAAACCCTGCGTACGGCAGGATAATGTGCAGGTGCGAGGAAATAACCGAAGGAGAAGTGCTTGACGCCATACATTCGCCTGTGCCTGCGCGCACCTATGACGGCATAAAAAGGCGGACATGGCTTGGAACTGGCCGCTGCCAGGGCGCTTTTGACTACCCGCGGGTGATAAGCATACTCGCCCGCGAGCTCGGCATACCCGAGACAGAGGTTACAAAAAAAGGTAAAGGCAGCGAACTGGTGTTTAGAAAAACCAAGGACGTAACTTATGAATAAAGAATATGATGTAATAGTCATCGGCGCAGGGCCTGCAGGGCTTGCAGCCGCCATAGAAGCGAAAAAAACAGGCGCAAGCGCACTTATAATAGAAAGGAACGACGAGCCCGGCGGCATACTTCCCCAGTGCATTCACAATGGTTTCGGCTCAGTACTTTTTAAAAAAGATTTGCCCGGGCCAAACTACGCATGGAATTTCGTAGAGGAAGCTGAAAAATTCGGTGTTGAAATGCTGCTCGATACTTTTGTCCTTGATATTACCGACAATAAAACAGTGTATGCCACAAACAGCCGCGAAGGTTTCCTTGAACTCAATGCAAAGGCAATTGTGCTTGCAATGGGCTGCAGGGAGCGAACAAGGGCGCAGATAAGGATACCTGGTGACAGGCCGGCAGGCGTTTTTACCGCAGGCATGGTGCAGAGGCTGGTAAATATCGAGGGTTTTATGCCCGGCAAAAATTTCATAATACTTGGCTCAGGCGACATAGGCATGATAATGGCTCGGCGGCTCACGATTGAAGGCGCAAAAGTAATTAAAGTAATCGAACTCATGCCTTACTTGACAGGGCTTCGCAGGAATTATGTGCAGTGTCTGCAGGATTTTGACATTCCCCTTTCCCTGTCCACCACAATAAAGAGAATAATCGGCAAAAAACGTGTCGGGGCAGTTGAGACAATAAAAGTTGACGACGGTTTGAGTCCAATCACCGGCACCGAAGAAACAGTCCCATGCGACAGCGTGCTTTTGTCTGTCGGCTTAATTCCGGAAAACGAGCTTTCAAAAAAAGTTGGCGTGTTGCTTGACCCTTTGACCGGAGGCCCTGTCGTGGATGAAAACATGGCAACGAGCGTGCCAGGAATATATGCAGCGGGTAATGTCGTCACAATTTACGACCTTGTTGATTATGTCTCAAAAGCAGGCTTTATCGCAGGCAGAAACGCGGCTCTTTACGCTGCAGGCAAAACCCAGCCCGCGCAGTATGTTGAAATAAAGCCCGGCGACGGCATACGCTCGATCATGCCGCAGCGGCTAAGTAGAGACGGGGCTCTGTCCCTGTCTCAGCAGGAACCAAGACAGGCGCAAGGGCCTGTCTCTACGCAGGAAATACTCCTCGAACTGCGCGTTTCAAAGGAATTCCCCGAAAAAATATCAATAGACCTTATAGACCGGGACAAAACAGTGCAGTCTTTCAGGCAAAAATATGCCCGACCAGCTGAAATGATTACACTTAAAATAAACCCTCAGGAATTTGCGGCAAAGCTCTCGTCGGCCACGTCGGAAATCACTGTACGAATAAAAGAGGTTTAAAATATGGAACGAAAATTCATCTGTATCCGCTGCCCCGAAGGCTGCGAAATTACCACAACCATTGACGGTTACGGCAACGTAACTGACATAAAAGGCAACTCCTGCAAGCTCGGCATTGAGTATGTAAAAACCGAGGCAACAGACCCGCGCCGTACCCTGACAACCACGGTAAAAGTGGAGGGTGGAGCCTATCCCCTTTGCCCTGTCTGGAGCGAAAAACCCGTGCCAAAGGATAAAATAATGGATCTGGCAGTCGAACTCCGCAAAATCACTCTAAAAGCGCCTGTAAAGATCAACCAAATCGTGCTGGAGAACGCTTTAGGAATTGGCGTGAATATTATCGCTTCTTGTGATATAATTAGTATTGAAAAGAAATAAATATTAAAGTACCACTTGTCCAAACCTACAGTCTGGACTTGAGCGGGTACAAGATAGCGTAATGTTTTGTCAGAGCCTGTTGACGTCTCGACAAAACAAACGCTATCATTAGGAGGGTAATAACATGGATAAAAAAACCATACTTGCAGTGGATGACGAACCAAATGTGCTTTCTGCAATCAAAGACACTTTAAATGAAAGATATAACGTAATCACGGCCAAAAACGGCAAAGAAGCCCTGAAGATGATAGACACCCACGCTCCTGACCTTATCATAATGGACGTGGTAATGCCTGAAATGGACGGGCTTGAGGCAGTCAGGCGGCTGCACATGAAAAGCCCGTTTGGCCCTCCGGTCATTTTTTTAAGCGCAAAAACAGGAATCTCCGACGTGGAGCAGGGTTTGAAAGTCGGCGCGTTTGTTTACATGACAAAACCATTTTCGCCGTCACAGCTTGAAAAAAAAGTGGATGAAACTTTCGCAAGGATTGAAACAAGAAAGAAAATGCCGAAAAAGAACCCGTAAACTTCGCTTTTATTATTAACCCGCAAAAACTCCCAGTATCATGCCTTTGCTTGCGGATGCGTCCTGTTGTAGCATGCCTGCACCAGCATTGGCAGCACTACCGCGTTTAAGGTTTGCATGGATAAAGAAGCGAATACTTTCGGCTTGTCGTTTTTTACCTTGTAAGTATACACCCTGCCCTCGTAATACTGCGGTATATATATCTTGTCCGTCCACAGCACTTCTTCCCTGCCGCCGAATAGTTTCTTTTTTGAATAGCCGTTTTTTGACAATTCAACGCTGCCTATTTTTACGGTTTTGCCGTATTCAAAAATTTCCTTCATGATTTTCGCCACAATAAACGGTTCAACATAAATTTTTGCAAATTCTATCATTTTAAGATAAGCGTCCTGCAGTTTTTGATTGCCGATATAAAAAAATGATGCGAAATTTATGGAAATCTTTCCGTCTTCGCCTTTTATGCAGTATTTAAAGGTCTGCGATGTCGGGATAAGGTTGATTGTAATCTTCACGGTGTTATAAAAAATCCCGTTAATCCTGTTGTAATTGAGGATTGTCCCCCTGTATTCAACGCTGTCCCTTTTAAATGTTAAAGGAGGCTTGCTCAGTACCAGCGGAACAAGAACAAACGGGTAAAAGCCTGCGTTTTGGTCAGGGCCCGTGCTTGTTTGCGGCGGCTGCCCTGAGTTATCAGTCTTTTTCCCCCGCAGAGAAATAAAAGTCATAATCGCGGCAAATGCCGCAAGCACAGCAGCTATGGCGATTGTTATTGCCTCGGTTTTTTTAAAAGCAAGAAAAGCTACAGCTAAAACTCCTATCCACAAAACGACAAGCTGGAATATGCTCATTTTATTTTTCCTTTCCTGTTTTATTATCAGCCTCTTTAATCATCCTGCAACCAAAAGTTACGGCATGCCTTTTTAAAATTATTGTTCCCCTTCCTGCAAAATTTCAACCTGCACGTCCTTATCAACCATATTCCTGAAATTTCTCGCTGCATTTTTGCCAAGCTCATAGTGCATCGGGATTGCCACGTTCGGTTTCATTTCGTTTATCATTGCCGCGGCCTGCTTGGGGATATCGCCGCTGCTTTTGAAATTAATAAGTGCCATTGTATTTTCTTCTCGTTTTGCTTTTTTCTTTTCAATCTAAAATTTGCAGTCTAAAATCTAAAATTGTACTTCTATGCCTACAGGGCAATGGTCCGAGCCCATAACTTTGGCGAGTATAAAAGCATCTTTAAGGTTTTTTTTCATGTTATCGCTTATGTAAAAGTAGTCTATCCTCCAGCCCACGTTCCTTGCCCTTGCCCCGCTTTTAATGTCCCACCAGCTGTAATTGTTTGGTTCATTGTTGAACTCCCTGAACGTATCGATAAAACCCATAGATAGGAATTTGTCTATCCAGGCGCGTTCTTCCGGTAAAAAACCGGAAACCTTGGAGTTTTCTTTCGGCCTTGCCAGGTCTATTTCCCTGTGCGCGGTGTTCACATCCCCGCATACTATGATTTTTTTGCCTTTGTTTTTCAGTTTGACGGCATAGTCAAGGAAAGCGCCGTAAAACTGCATTTTGTATTTTAGCCTGTCCGGCCCTGACTTGCCGTTTGGGAAATAAATGTTGAATAGCGTGAAATCCCTGTATTCGGCTATCTGTATCCTGCCCTCGATGTCGAATTTTTTCACCCCAAACCCGGTTTTTATTTCAGCAGGTTTTTCTTTTAAAAACAGCGCCACCCCGCTGTAGCCTTTTTTGCCTTTGGATGATTCAAAATAGGAATTATAACCTTTGATATTTTTTATTTCATCCGGTACCTGGGATTCGTCGGCTTTTGTTTCCTGCACGCACAAAATATCCGGGCTGTCTTTAATGAGCCATTCCGTAAAGCCCTTTTTCGCTGCTGCCCTGATGCCGTTTACATTCCAGGATAGTATTCTCATATTTCACCCTAAACTAGATTCAAAAGTCAAATCAAAATATATTTTTCTAATCTAAAATCCAAAATCTAAATTCTAAAATATTACTTCTTGGCCTTTCCCTGGTTTGCCACTGCTTCCATTGCCTTTTTGACTTCTTCAGGGTCACCGAGATAATAATTTTTTATTGGCTTTAAATTATTGTCAAGCTCGTAGACAAGCGGCATTCCAGTGGGTATGTTCAGGTGGACTATGTCCTGGTCAGAAATGTTGTCGAGGTATTTCACAAGAGCCCTTAATGAATTGCCATGGGCAGCAATCAGCACCCTTTTCCCCTTTTTAATTGTCGGCGCTATTTCTTTTTTCCAGAAAGGAAGAACCCTTGCCACAGTGTCTTTTAAACATTCCGTCAGAGGAACTTCGCTGGACTCTAATTCCTTGTACCTCGGGTCTTTTGCCGGGTTCCTCGGGTCGTCAGGCTCCAGCTTTGGCGGCGGCGTATCATAGCTTCTCCGCCATATCAAAACCTGCTCGTCTCCGTATTTCGCGGCTGTCTCTGCCTTGTTTAATCCCTGCAAAGCGCCGTAATGCCTTTCATTCAGCCTCCAGTTCCTTATCACGGGTATCCACATCAGGTCCATGCCGTCGAGCGTGAACCACAGGGTCCTTATAGCCCTTTTTAAAACCGATGTGTAAGCAATGTCAAAAATAAAACCCGCGTCCTTTAAATAGTTCGGCGCCTTCTTTGCCTCTTCAATGCCTTTTTCCGACAGGTCGACATCTGTCCATCCTGTAAACCTATTTTCCTTGTTCCATGTGCTTTCTCCGTGCCTTAACAGTACGAGTTTATACATTTTTTAACCTCCTTAGAGTCCGTTGATTTTGCCGAGCGTCAACAGGCAGTCAAATAGTCCTGTGGATTATTTGACGGGTAGTTTCCATAAGTTATCTAATATAAAAACTACCCAGCAAAATCTTACGGAGTCTTATACCCGCTCAAGTCCCGAACTTGTGAGGGACAAGCGGTACTAGTACTAAAAGAAAAGCCGCGCAATGAAAAATTAAATTTTCACAACGCGGCTTCCTTTATTTACTTTTTAATATTGTAAAAAACGTCTCTTCCCTTGAATTCCGCTATATTTCCCAGCTCTTCTTCTATCCTTAAAAGCTGGTTGTATTTCGCAATCCTGTCTGTGCGTGAGAATGAGCCTGTCTTTATCTGCCCTGCGTTCGTTGCAACAACAACATCGGCTATGGTCGTGTCCTCTGTCTCGCCCGAGCGGTGTGACACAACCGCTGTATATCCGGCGCGCTTCGCCATTTCGATTGCTTCGAGGGTTTCTGTCAGCGTGCCTATCTGGTTTAATTTGATCAGTATCGAGTTCAATATCCCCATTTCAATGCCTTTCTTGAAAATTTTCGGGTTTGTAACAAATATGTCGTCGCCTACGAGCTGTATTTTTTTGCCAAGCTTGTCTGTAAGGAGCTTCTGGCCGTCCCAGTCATGCTCGGACAGGCCGTCTTCAAGAGAAACTATCGGGTATTTTGCCACGAGCTTTGCGTAGAAATCGACCATCTGCGCTGATGTCAGTTTCTCTCCCGTGCTTTTTTTGAAAGTGTATACTTTCTCATCCTTATTATAAAACTCCGAAGCTGCAGGGTCCATTGCTATGCCTATGTCCTGCCCGGGCTTATAGCCTGCCTTTTCAATGGCTTCCACAAGAAGCTGCAACGGTTCTTCGTTTGACTTGCAGTTCGGCGCGAACCCGCCCTCGTCGCCTACCGCCGTATTATATCCTTTGGCTTTTAAAACGGATTTTAAGGCATGGAATGTTTCGGTGCCCCAGCGCAATGCTTCCCTGAAAGAAGGCGCGCCTATGGGCATCACCATGAATTCCTGCAAATCCACGTTGCTGTCAGCATGTGCTCCGCCGTTTATCACGTTTGCCATGGGCACCGGCAGTTCTTTCACGTTTGTGCCGCCTATATACCTGTATAGCGACAGGCCGTGGTAAGCTGCTGCTGCTTTGGCCGCGGCAAGCGACACGCCCAGTATGGCGTTTGCTCCCAGTTTTGCCTTGTTTGGCGTGCCGTCAAGTTCTATCAATTTCTTGTCCAGTTTATTCTGGAAAGTCGCGAAGTGGCCTTTGATTGCCGGCGCAATCACTTTGTTGACATTATCAACGGCTTTTAAAACACCTTTTCCCAGGTATCTTTTCTTGTCGTCATCACGAAGCTCAACCGCTTCGTTGTCGCCTGTCGAGGCGCCGGAAGGCACTATTGCCCTGCCCATGCTGCCGTTGGTCAATATTACCTCAACTTCTATTGTCGGATTGCCTCTGGAATCGAGAACTTCCCTTGCCCTTGTAAACTCTATTGCGCTCATAAAATACCTCCTGAAAATTTTTTGTGTATTTTTTAACAACGTTGCATATGATACTATAAAAAAAATCTTATGGCAACAAAATTCCTGCAATTGCCCTTTTTTTGAAGCCGCTTTTGTAGCCGCAAACTTTAGTTTGCGCGTCTTTTATTTCTATTTCTTGCCTTTTCCTGCCTTTTTTACAACATATCTTATAATAGTAATATATTTGTTGGGGTTGCCTTTAAAAATCATTCCCGGGCCTTTTATGTATTCTTCCTCATGGGCTCCTGCTATTTCATAGCCGCTGTCAATTATGAATTTATATAGCTTTTCAATCGTAGGTTTTTCATCGGAATAAGACCCGATATGCACGATTTCAGCGACTGTGCCGTATGTCCAAGTATCCAGTTTTACTGTGGGAAGCCCTGGATGCTGGCCCGGAAGTTCGGTTATCGAATTCGGCACAGGCAAAGCCCACAACCCGATGAATTCCTGTTTTGACGTATCAAATCCTTTCGGCCATCTTGCCCTTGGCGCAAGAGACATGTCCATGCCTTTATTTTTGCCGTAAAGCGTGAAATACATCCTGTAAATGGCAGTAATGCCGCTTTTGCCTGTTGTGTTTGGATCCCCTTTTACTTCTGCAACAATGACTTTCTGGTCAGGCATCTCCTTGATAGCCGGCTCTTTCATGCTGTAATACTTGCTTAAGTCCCGGCCGCACCCTGCCAGACCCAATAAACAAATTAAAACTAAAAAAATAAACAAAACTTTTTTCATTTCAAACCTCCTTGGATTTGATTCCTGTACTTTATTTAACTGCCATAAAACCCCCTATTATCCCCCTTTATTAAAGGGGGATATAAATCCCTCCCCCTTAACAAGGGGGAGCGTGAGGGGGTTTGTTTTAGCTTGCAAATTAGTCTATCCCAAACCTGCGTACAAAATACCTCTGTACAAAAAATACCATGCAGAGGTAAATCGCGACCGTTGCCTCAAGTATTAAAAAATACTTTGCCGGCAACATTACAAGTCCCAGCGATTTGGCAAAAGGCGTGAAAGGAAGTATCATAGCGAGTGCCACGATAAAAAGCGAGGTAAACGCCATGAATCTGCTTGGAAGGCTCTGCACTACCGGGATTTTTACGGTCCTTATGACGTAAATGACCAGGGTTTGCGTTACAAGCGACTCCACGAACCAGCCAGTGTGAAAAAGGCTCTGCGTGGCAATTGTGCATTTGAATATGAAAAGCATTACTGCAAAAGTCGTATAATCAAAAATCGAACTTACCGGCCCTATGAAAAACATATATCTCTGTATTGACTCTATGTTCCAGGGCCTCGGTTTCAGCATGTATTCGGGGTCCACCTCGTCCGTCGGAATGGCCGTCTGGGACAAATCGTAAAGAAAATTGTTAAGGAGCACCTGTATCGGCGTCATTGGCAAAAACGGCAATATTATACTTGCGCCTGTCATGGAAAACATATTGCCGAAATTCGAGCTTGCTGCCATTTTAATGTACTTGGTAATATTTCCGAAAGTCTTTCGCCCCTCTATTACTCCGTCTTCCAGTACTAGCAGGCTTTTTTCAAGAAGTATTATATCAGCGGATTCTTTCGCTATGTCAACCGCGTTGTTGACCGAAATCCCTACGTCGGCGGCTTTTAAAGCCAGGGCGTCGTTTATGCCGTCGCCCAGGAACCCGACAATGTTTCCCTTTTTATGCAGGGCGTGTATTATCTTTTCTTTCTGTACAGGCGACAGCCTGGCAAAAACAGTAGTGTTCTGGACCAGCTCGCCAAATTTTTCGTCATCCATGCCTTCAATCATGTCGCCGGTTACCAGGCCCTGCACGTCCAGCCCCACCTCGCTGCAGATCTTTTTCGTGACAAGGTCATTGTCGCCTGTCAATACCTTTATGCTTACGCCGTAGTCCTGCAAAATCTTTACTGAGCGCCTTGTGCTGGCTTTGGGAGGGTCAAGGAACGCCACATAGCCCATAAGCACAAGTTCTGATTCATCATCTTTTGTAAAACCGCCCTTATTGACGTCTATGTCCTTGTAAGCAAGCGCGAGCACCCTGAACCCGTCCGCGCTCAAACGGTCGTATTCCTCTTTTAAATCCGCGATTATCAGGTATTCTATTTCCATTATATCGCCGTCAAGCTCGTATTTCGTGCAGCGCTTGTAAATTTCCTCAGGCGCGCCTTTTGATATCAGCCGTGACTTGCCTTCCATTTCCACTACAACGGACATTATTTTCCTGGAAAAATCAAAAGGTATCTCGTCTATTTTCCTGTAAGACGTTATGCTCGCGTTTTCCGGCTTGCTTATGTACTTTAAAATCGCCTTATCCAGCACGTTTTTCAGCCCTGTCTGGTAATAGCTGTTCACCAGGGCGTATTTCAGCACATCCTGGCTTTCCTGCCTCATCACATCGCAGTACTGCTCAAGCACGACCCTGTCCATGGTTAGAGTGCCTGTCTTGTCCGTGCACAGTATGTTCATCGCGCCAAAATTCTGGATGGAATTAAGGCGCTTTACTATTACTTTTTTCTTCGCCATATTGCTCGCGCCCCTTGCAAGGTTTATTGTAATTATTAACGGGAGCATTTCTGGCGTCAGGCCCACTGCAACAGCCAGGGAAAACAAAAGCGCGTCCATGAAATTCTTTTTTATGCCCCAGTTTATTAAAAATATTACAATAACCATGGCGATCATCACTCGTATCATGACCCAGGTGAACCTGTTGACTCCCTTGTCAAAACTTGTTTCGACCTGCATGGTTGCGAGCCTCTTTGATATCTCGCCGAACTGGGTATAAACGCCTGTCTTTATTACCACGCCAAGGCCCGTGCCGCTTACCACCGACGAGCCCATAAAAGCTATATTATTCATGTCCGCAATGCCTGTGGCTTTTTTTTCGGCAGGCTTTGCTGTTTTTTCCACGGGTATTGACTCGCCTGTTAAGGTTGCCTGGTTTATGAATAAATCCTTGCACGATACCAAGCGGATATCGGCAGGTATCATGTCCCCTGCAAAAAGGTCCACAATATCGCCCGGTACCAGTTCCCTTATGTTTACCTCTTTTGATTTTCCGTTGCGGACTATCGTAGTTGTAGTTTTAACCATTTCCATGAGCTTTTCAACTTCCCTGCTGGCCCTGTATTCCTGGAAAAAGCTCAAAAATACGCTCAATAATATCATGCCAAGCACTATCCCTGCGCTTACATAATCATTGCCAAGGAAAATTGAGGAAGCTCCTATTATAACGAGCACTATGACAAGTGGATTTAAAAACTTTGTTAATATTTGGAGTGGCACGCTGAGTTGTTTGCTCTTTGCAGGTTCGTTATAGCCGTAATCTTTAATCCGGTTTTTTGCCTCTTTATCGGTGAGGCCTTTGTCCGATGTCTGAAATTTCTGGTACAGGATTTCAGGCGTGCATTCGGCACAGTCAAAATCAAGCACTTGCGGCTTGACGGCATTTATTTTAAAATTGTCCAAATTGCCTGAAAATTTTTTCCCGGCTCCATTTGCCATTGTTTTGGTCCTTGTTTAATAAAAATATTTTGTTGGGAGGTGCGATTAGGTTTTCTCGAAGGGGCTTCCGGCTCTGGTCCTTTCCGCGAAGGACAGGAACAAAGCCTCGCCTCTATTATATATATTAGGCGCTTAACTGCATCTCTCATTCTGTTTTTGTCATTGCGAGCGACCAACAGGAGCGTGGCAATCTCGTTTTTGACACTGTAATTTTTAACTTATTATAAAGATTTTAACATGCCAAAAAGGTATTTGTAAACAGAAAGTTTATTTCATTTTTAGTAGTTGATGTGTAATTTTGCAGTGATTGACCATCCAACGCCCCTGGAGCAAATTTAGTTTACAATTATAAATTTGCACCAATAAAACCCGTCGTTCCTAAGGGACGAACTTTTCAATTACATTATACCCTATCATTCTGTATGTTTTCAGTCTTTTTGTATACATCTTTTTAAGTACTGGTACATTAATATCCAAATAATCATAGATTCTAACTTCGTCCTTGCCTTCATATTCCCTTTGTATTCTGCCAGCGTACTGTACAAGCCTACCCTTAAATGACAATGGAGTAGTTAAAAAAATTGTATCAAGCCCGGGTAAATTAAAACCTTCTCCTACGTATGAACCTGTTGCTATTATAACCTTGCTATCTCCCGGCTGGCTTGCGCCAATTAAATCCATCGCTGCCTTTATTTTCTTTTTGCCCATACCGCCAAAAAGCGGCACAATTGTCTTTACTTTGCCTGTAAGTTGTTTTTCCAGAAATAATAGGTGCTCTTTTCTTTCGGTTAGAACCATAGGGAACCTGCCCTGCTTAACCGCACTTTCAATATCGTTTACCAATATAAGATTTCGCGATTCGCTTGCGACAAGCGCCGACATTATTTCTTGAATCGCTGCTTTTTCGGAATTTTCATAAGCAAAATTCGTATGACACATAATAACCTTATACTCATTTATCGAACTTGCCATGTCCTTTTGCTTTATTTCATGCACTATTGGACCGCATTGCATATGAATAATCGGCTGATGTCCGTCTTTTCTATATGGAGTTGCGGTGAGGCCAAGCACAAAGGCAGCCCTGGCGGAAGACAATATCTTCTCAAAAGTAAATGCACTTACATGATGACACTCGTCGGCGATTATAAACCCATAGCCCGCCACAATATCATCCACCTTTCCCCCGTCTTCAAGGCTTTGAACCATAGCAACATCAATATTACCTGTTGGTTTTCTCTTACCGTCTCCGATTTTACCTATTTCTTTCTTATCCTTACCGACAAATATCCCCAACTGAGTTAACCACTGTTCCAGCAAAGGTTTTCTGTGCACAAGTATTAGTACATTCTTTTTCCTTTGTGCAATAATATACGACGCCAGCACTGTCTTCCCAAATCCCGGCGGCGCACTCAACACCCCCGTTTCATGTTTTAATATATCTTTAGCCGCCTCTTTTTGCGCCTCATTTAGCTTGCCATAAAATTTTACGTTAATTTCCTTCCCAATTACTCTCTCATCTTTTACCAACATGGCTATATTGTACTCTGCAAGTAATTGCTTTAATTCCTCAATACAACCACGGGGTAGAATTAGATATCCCCTGTCAATTTCCGAACAATCAACAATCCTCGGAGTTGCATATGTCGAAAATCTCATTTTTTGTTTTCTATAAAATTCGGGATTTTGAAATGCCGCAAGGTTCCTTATCCTGTTTAACAATGCAGACGGCATGTCTTTAACGCTCAAATAGACTTTATTTGCAAGGACGACTTCTATTTCCCGCGGCAAATTTTCAAATTTGGGTTTATACGTACTCTTCCCTGACGGCATTATCATCCATGGCTTATCATTTTCATCTACAGGATTATCTTTTGCCAATAACACAGGCACTGTGGAAACTCCTGCTTTTGATAATATCGAACTAATATTCTGTATGTTTAGTTTATTAATATTTTTTAGTACACTCCACTGGTCTATATATGGTTCTAACCCTTCGTCTAAAAAAAGTGTATTCCCCGACAACGTAGCTTCTTTTTGCATAGGTAAAGCAATGAGATTTCCAAAACCGCCTTGCGGCATGATGTCCTGATTGGGAAAAAGCCTGTCATAGCTTTTCATATCGAGTTGATACCTGCCGGACATGGTAAGAGTTATAAGATAAGTGCCAAGCTTCCTTGCAAGATATGCCGGAACTTCCTCGCTGAAAAATACCCACACATGCGCTCCATTCCCCGATCGTGAGCGTTCTATATATCCCGTGACTCCGGCTTCTGAGCATGCTTGCCGGAAAGCCGCAACGTCTTCCTTCCATGATTCTTTATCAAAATCAACAGCCAGAATGCGGCACTTTTCATTTGTAAGTAGCGGATATATTCCAACAACCAGCCTGCCGTTTAAATGGTTCGAAATGACTTCATCGGTAAAAGGCAGGTATTCCTTTGCGGTGCAATCAGAACATTTTCCTGCAGGCTTTATACAGATATTTTTTGCCCATTCATTTTTACAGACGGGGCTATAGCCCTTTTTACCTGTTTTTTTGCTTATCCAGAGCTTTCCATAGACATCCTGCCTGCCGATAAAAAGGCTTTTGAATATTTGCACTTTCTCGGCATCATTTAAGGTTGGAATATTTTCTATTACTTTTAAGTCATTTTCAAGTTTGGTTTTAAGCTGATTTAACAGCGCCATTTGCCGAGCAACATTGTCTATCTTTTTTTGGATTTCTCTTTTTTCCTCTTCCATGGTGCCTCAATTCCTTTATACGCCTTATAAAACGTTTATGGCTACAGCTATCTTCAGCATAAAGCGTCCCACACCGTCTACCAGACGCCGCATGCTGTATATATCATTACTGTCGTATCACATGCCACGAGTAGTTGGCGTACCATAAACCTGGGTATAAGCGAATTATCACTATAAACTCGAGTCTTAACGAGTGGTTTATGGTAATTTAGAAACCGAATTTTAGAAATAAATATATACGTGGACCACCCTTTTTTTAATCTAAATTTTTACAACTTTTAAATAGCTTGTTAAAAACTTTCTTGTGTCCATAAATTCATACGAATCTAAATCAAGCAAAATCACTTTGTTATTTTCAACTTTAATTACCACTGTAACTCCTAGGGTATTTTTTGTAGAAATATATATATAATCTCCAGGTTTCAATATTAAATCAGTTTTACCTATCGGTTTGTCAAATTCCATTTTCTGTATTCTATTTGCAAGTATATTAACGTCGTTACTCAATGCATTCATCACCTCAATATTTACAGGTAGTTTAACAGCAATCTCATTAAAAATATTAATATCTGGTTTTAATTTATTTTCATTTAATTTTTTGAATAGTCTCGCAATTACTAATTCGCTATATATTGAACTATAGTATTCGCCGTCCAAATCTTCTTCGTGCCATTTTTTATTCTTAAATACTGAAAAAGCATATAATGCAGCAGCACCTAAGAATTGAAAAGCCTCTTTAAGTTCCTTATTGCCGTAACCCTCCCATATATCACTCGAACATTTTCCTATTAAACCGCCTTTAATTCCACCTGCTAGAACACTTGATACTTTTAATACAAATTCACAATAAGGATACTCATCAAGCAATAAAACACTTGTATAATTTATCGTTCTAATCCTTCTACCTGCTAAAGCAGAAACGACCTTAACTAAACCGCAACATCGAAGTAAATGATATCTATTTAATGTTACATTCTGATCCAGAGTAACAGATATTTTTTCAGCAATACTCTCTAATTTTCTATTCAATTTTTCTTTTGCTCTTTCTACCGCCTCAAATGTTGGCAAGGAATTGGCATAAACATCGTCAAATTGATTTTTACCTTGCTCCTCTGATTTTATATGTGCTTCCGAATCTTCCGCATCAATCAATGCTGTACTTTTGACAAAAGTTTCATGTTTGGAAAATAACGAAAAAAAATTCTTTGATTTCGTAAATAATGCCACTCCGCCGCGTTTTTCAGCGATAGTGTCCTCAAACTCAAAAAGAATTGACTACTTGTATCAGTTAATTAATTGTACCAAACGTAAGGGTTTGCATAAAGCAAATTTTTATGTATACTTTCATCGAGGAGAGTGACAAATGACTGACAACCAACAGAATAACGGATTGAAGAAACCAAAGTTAACCCCAGAACAACTTTTTGATATTTATCAGGAATGTTCCTTACCCAACGCGCCAGTAAAAGCCATCCTGGAACGGTGCGGGCTTAAACCGTGGCATCTTATTGCCTTGCGTAAGAGAATCAAGCAAGCTGCCCTGTCAGAACTATCGAATCCGGCAAAATCCGGCAGAAAGAAGTCCATGGTTCCCGTAGAAAGCCTTGCTCAAGTGGATAAGGAACTTTCTCAAACAAAGGACGCGCTGGCTGCTGTCGGGCATGAGCTTGCGTTGTTAAAAAAAAAGATGAGTTGAGTCTCAAGGGTCCTTTGAAGGGGCACTATCCGGCCCAAGTTAGGCAGATAGTTGTTATCACTATAAACGAAGCCGTACTATCCGGTTTCACGCAGAAAAGAGCTTGTTTGATCTTTGACATAGACGCCAGAAAATTCAGACGCTGGGCTAAACTAAAAAAGAGAACGCCAAGAACGGCATGTAACAAACTGTTGCCGTTTGAAAAGACATCGATTATTGACTCTGCCTTTAGACCTGAAAATATAGGCAAGCCATTGAGCCATATTTACGTATATGGCCATAATTCAGGCGCTTTTCATGCTTCTCTATCGACTGTATACAGGTATCTAAAAGCCGAAGATCTCGTAAAACCATTCGAACCCAAAAAACGGAAATCTAATCATGTTTCGGCTCACGATCTTTTGGATGCTGGATTTTCCCTTTTGACCTATGACGGTTCATGCTTCAAAACCGAGTCCGGCGTAACTGTTTGGTCCATACCGGTTCTGCTTCTGCCTTACAGGTATCTGCTGCATATCGGACACAGTTTACGCGGCGTCAGTTCAGCGGATTTACGGGATGCCGTTGCTCAAGCCATACTTGAACTGCCGGATGACTTTCCTGACAACATAGTGGCTTTTTCAGACCGCGGATCTGCTATGAAAGCCAAAAAGACTGTTGCCTTCCTGGAAGATGTGCTAAAAATTCCTGTACGCTACGGACGCCCAAACACGCCGGATGACGAACCATGGATTGAGGCCCTGAATAAAAACTCGAAGTATCACAGGGATGTGCCGGCTGTCTTTCCAACGGTTTCAGATGTACTGGACTGGTTAGAAAAATTTAAACCACTGCATAACAACGATCCTCATAGCTCGCTACATTATGTTACACCGGCTGAGGCGTTCGCGGGAAAAATGGAGGTGATTTTAAGCCAGAGAAAGAACAACCTGATCACTGCAAACATTATAAGGTTGGAGGCTTTCAGGGCTTCCAAGCTTCAAGTAGTGATTGGGTGACGGTTTGAGGTCAATTAAGCTGAAAAACTCAGTAATAAATCTAAATCCGAACTATGACCATGGTAATCTGTTACATCTTTTATATCTAAATCCACTTCGTTTGCCTTAGTTTGTTCTATATTTTCATTATCATCTTGTTTCCGCGAACTTGAAGTTCGTAATTTTTTATTCAACCTTAAGTTTTCTCCTAATATATCACTTATTTCCATTACAATTTCAAGAACGCTGTTTGTTACATCATCGTTAAGTAGTTTTTGAAAAGCCATTTGGTACTTCACAGTTTCCGTAGATTCACTACTAGACATCAAAAACGAGGTATAAGAAACAACCATAAAACCAGATTCGTAATTTTCCGATTTAATTTTCACTAATCTTGTGTTCAAATTATTTATGAACGACGCAGTAAAATAATTATTTTTTGTCTCAAAATATAACACTTGAGTATCAATTTTTTCTCGGTAGTAATTAAAAAATTCTATCTGCATTGTCTCTTTAGGCGGATTAAGTATTTTTACTTTACAGATGTCATTCTCAATTTCAACAGAAATAAGACAGATATTCATTTTTTCATTTTTTCTAATATCCTCTGTTATCTTTACTTTTGCATATAAATTTTTTGTAATGGGTTTATTATCTAAACTTTCTTTCAGGCCAAGCTGCTTTAATGTCGAGCCTTTTTTGGCAATTATGGCAACAACACTTTCATAATTCCCTCTCGGCGGATTCATAAACATCGCTGCCTTGCTCATATTTGCCGACCCAAAAAATACTAAATCATTTTCATTTGTCTCATATAATATCAATTTTGCATGTAAAAAAGATTTGGCAAATATGTCTATATTTTTTATACTATCCGGTGGCTTAAATTCATACCATTGTATATTTTTCCCCAATTTTTCAATCTTTTTCCCATCAGCATTAAGTTCCTTTTTTTGTATAATTACATCTATCGGTGTGTCCGAAAAATCTATGCTTAGCTTTTTTAAAATCTCAAATTCATCATCCCAAAACGGACTAATTACAATAATTCTTTTAGGCTTATAATCAGATATCATAGTTGTAATTTGTGAAAAAAGATTTTTTTCAACATTAATAAAAAGTGCTTTTTCTTTATTTTCATAAATTTTATTGCCTAGCCATGGCGTATTTTGTTTAGCAAAATTTAATTGTCTTTTTATACTCTCTGGCATTTGATTTTCAAAGGAATCTACTAATTGTAAGGTTTTTATAAAAGAAATTTCGGTTTCATTGTCTTGAATTTCTATATCCCCAAATAATTCCCAGTTTGATAAAAAACCGCCGGAAGTGGCATTTCCACTGCCTATTACAATTTTTCCTTTTTCTTTCCCCAGCAATAAAAGTATTTTCGGATGAAATGACAAACAATTATAAATCGGCGTTACGCTATACAATCTTCCCATTGCTAATGGTATATCGTTTTCATTTTCAATCATTTTTTTATAAGATTGATTATCCATAAATACCATTTGATTGGAAATTCCATTCCTCAATAATTTCCTACTTATTACTTTGCTATAAAAGTGTAAATCTAGTGAATATGTTAATAATATGCACGAATGTATTTTGCCTTTGAATTCCGATATTTCGTTTAATATATTATATGGCATATTTGTTTTCCAATATTTGTTTTCCGGTTTGAGTTGTTCTGATACCCTTTTCATCAAATTCAATCAAATGCAGATCCATCATTATTCTGATTGCCTGTCTTAGCCTTGGATTTGTAAGCGTTGGTACTATATTATCTTTCACAACGCATGATATTTTTTCATCATCTAAGACAAATTTAAAGGTTGATTGACCCTGTTCCCCAAGTTTTATAGCAGCTACATTGATGTGCCTTTTTATTACAAAATTTTTTATAATATAATTTATAAATTCTTCTACTGGTTTATTTGCATACTGTTCACTATATTTTTTTAAAGTTAATAGATTTACAGGATGCTCAGTAAAAAAATATTCATCAAATTTGAAAAGTTTATACTCATCTGCATTTATTCTTCCTATTTGTCTAAAAATTAAATATGAACTTAAAACAAGCGCCTTCTCATAGGTATCCGAATTTTGAAGTAATTCAAAAAGTTTTCTATCACTTTCATCCTTAAATGGCGAGGATTCATCTTCTTGAATAGTTCGTTTTGTAATTTTTAAATATTCAGAAAGTTTAACCTCTTTAATTGGTTTAATACCATATTTTAGTCCTTCTTCCATTCTAGCTTTAGTTATTTTAGACATATGAGTTACTATATTGTCGGTTTTTTGATTATAAAAAATTGGTTCTTTTATGATTTCTAAAATCGACCACATAAAATGTTCCAACGAGTAATTAACAAGTTCCTGCAATTGATAAATACGCCATTTTTCCCTTGTTTCTTCCAATTCTTTATCTATTATCCATTTTTTACCATCAGGTAAACATTTAAACATACAACACCAACGAAATTCATCTACAGCTGAATCCATATCCTTGATTCGGTTGAAATTTTCAAAAAATGATAATATAAGCTTCAAAGAATTTATTCTATTGGATAATTCAAATGATAATTGAGATTTTTTTGATATTTCCGAAAACCCAAAGAAATAATCTATTAGAAAGAGGCATTCTTTGCTATCTTTTTTTATCTTCCATGGCGGAACTGTATTTATCATCTTTTTCAAGTCTTCAAAATTAACTTCATTGTCTTCCGCAATTTCGTGCAGTAAATTAAAATCACCACTTTCTTCAACAGCTTTAACAAGTGGAATTCCTATTTGATGTGTTATGTTTTTATCTGGAATCCCCTGACGCTCGCTTGTTATCCTCAAAGTGTCCAATTGAGTTTTATAATATTGGTCAAGGCCTCCTTCTTTATTTAAAAAGTAACTATCAGAATCTCTGCTTCCCCTAGGATTTAATACAACATAATTTGTTATTGATATATTTTTCTTGTTTTTTTCAATAGCTTCTCTAATTACTGCTCTTGCCTTATCTGAACCTACTACAGCACCACCGACAAAATCCTGCTTGGCCTCTCCGGATTCTATTGCGTAGTTTGACGCTAAAGCAAATATAAAATCGTGTTTTCTAAGAAAAATAAACCAATCTTTATGGATTTTTGGATCAAATTTGTATATAACCCATGGATAAAAGCTAAAATAACGTGCTCTGTCGGTAACGTTTGTTATACCAGGCAATAGCTCAGAATATATATTTACAGATATTGTTTGAATACCGAGGTGATCTCTTCCTTCGCTGCGATAATGTTCCCTATCCAGCCAGTCAATATCTGTCATCTTGCTTTTGCTCAGCAAAATATTTATTCATTCTAATTTTTCTCCTGAATCTTTCATCGTCCCCACATTGAGCTTACTTTCAACAATTGCAGGTTTTTTCTGCGCATATTATTTTTATCTTATATCCTTCCTGTTTCCTTGTTCATATCCAGTATTTCCCTATTTATTTCCATTTTCTGCATTTCTTCCAGGGATAATGGCATCACTATTGACCAATTTTTCTCTCCCATAGTCCCGGGCGTGTTCACGCGTAAGTCGTGCTTATCCCATTTTTCAAAATAATCACCGAGCGACAGTAAATCCTGTATTAGCTGTATGCTGAAAATCGAGGCAGTGCTGCCTGACTTGCTTATGGCCGCCCTGATAAATTTTTTTGTGGTTTCATGGACAGGGCTCCCTTCCATGCCTACATATTTCATAAATTTTTCTTTTTCATCATAGCTTTCCCTGTGCATGTCATAAAACATCCAGGCCTGGTCCCTTGTTTTGCCGATAACCCTGAGAACTTCATCCGGCGAACTGATTTCCTGTTTCCATCTCAGCCTTACAGCCTGCGGTTTTGATTTGGCAAAAAGTTTGCTTTTTATTTCCTCAAGGTTGAATCCTTTTTCTTCGCATACCTTGGCGACCAGCATGGCGTCCACTGTGCCTGCCTCGTTTTCCCACCATGTCGCAAGCGGTGTCATGTCATGGCTTGAAATTATCGCTATTGAATTTTCCCTGTATTTTTCAGCCGGCTTAAAATCATAGGTATTGCCCCAGTCGCGCGTCCACCTCTGCACGTCCATACCCGGTATTGCGAATTCCTTCAAAGTCTCGAACGAACACGCAGGCACCACGCCAAGGTCCTCTGCGCACGGCAGCATTTTTGAGTTATCAGTCATAGCTTTTAAAATCTTTTGGCCATGCTCTTTCCATACTTCATGCTTTTCCGGATCAAACCTTCCGTTTAACCCGTACGTGTCAACAGGCTCGTCAAGCTTTATTGTCCATAGTCTGAAAAGCCCGACAAAATGGTCTATCCTGAACATGTCGTAGAAATTCTCCTCGAATTTTACCTTTTCAACCAGGTAATCAAACTTGTTCTTTTCTATATTTTCCCAGTTATACGGCGGCATGCCCCATCTCTGGCCCTTTGCGAAATACATGTCGGTTGGCGCGCCCGAAGAAAGGTTCAGCTTGAAATAATCCTGCTTTGCCCACACATCCGCACTGTCTCGTGCGACTAAAAAAGGGAGGTCTCCCTGCAAAAACACGCTGTTATCGTTTGCGTATTGCTTTACATCCTTAAACTGCAGGTACAGTTGCCACTGCATCCACATGTGGAAGTTAACTCTTTCAAAATTTTCTTTACGGAAATCTTCTACGCTGTCTCCGTCGTTAAACTTGTATTTGTCTTTCCAGGATTCCCAGCCTTTTTCCATGTTTTTCTCTTTTAATACCTTGAAAACCGCGTAATCATTTAGCCAAAAACTGTTTTTATTTGCGAAATCCTCGTATTCTTCCGGACATTCTTTTAGCGAATCGAACATATTCCATAAAATTTCAAGTTTTGCCTGCTTTATATTATAATTAACCCTTTTCTTGCCGCACGGGAATTTTTGTTTTAATCCCTCAATGCCTTTTTCAAACTGCTTCATGTCAACGCCTTTTATGTTCCGCAAAGATAAGTACATTGGTTCGAGCGCAAAAGTGCTCTGGCACGAATAAGGAGCGAAATCAAAGCCAACATCGTTCATCGGCAAAAGCTGTATAATGCTGGAGCCTGTTTTTTTGCACCACTCGACTAGCAGTTTTATATCCGGTATCTCGCCTATGCCAATGGAATCACCTGAGTAAATTGAAAAAAGCGGCGCAAGAATGCCTGCCCGCCTATTTGCTCCGAATTTTTTCCACTGTTTTGCGGTCTTTGAATTTAAGAAGTAATCATATATTCCACTGTAATTGTTCATTTTGTCCTTTTCATTTCCACAGACCATGTCGATATTTTTTTATTTCCCTTGAAAAGATGGCCCGCTGCTTTATATGTGTCTTTGCTGACCATTTTCATTATTTCAACCCCGGCGTATTCAAGGTTTTCCGAGTAATACATGAATATTATTGAATTGCCCGCCAGAATTAATTTTCCCACTATCCTTCCAAGCGGCTTGTTGTCTGATATCCATATTGTGTAATCAGTGCCCTTTTCAAAAGGCATGATATTATAATTATTTTTTATTTCCACCGCTTCTCCAACCGGAGGAAGGTAACGCAGGGATGTCTCATTAAGCCACGCGCCTTCCTCGCTGTGCGTTACTTTCGCGTAGCCCTGTGCAGGCAGCTTCCTTCCCTGCTCGTCTATATACTTTCCCCTTGTTTCCCAGTATCCAGGCTCGATTAAAAAAGTGTGTTTCATGTTTTTGCTCCTATTCAAGTAATATTCAATTTCCAGTTTTCAATTATCAAGGAGAAACCTTAATTGAAAATTGACAATTCTTAATTGATAATTTACTTAAACACCTCCCCTGTTTCCTTTGCCCAAAGTATAAGGTCGAGTGATGCCATGGGAACTTTTATTTTTTTTGCGAATTTTTTCATCTTTTGTTCTATCTCAAGGTATCTTTCCCTGTTCAGGCTTTCAGGCACTTTGCTTATCACCCCGAGCCATTTCAGGTTTCTGAGTATGTGCCTGTCGAGTATTGCTATGTCGTCGCCGAACCCAACGTTCCTTAAAAAATGGCTTGCCTCCTTGTAACCGTAACCTTTTATATTTTTCACGAACCACTCCCTCATTATGTATACATTGTCAAATCCGCCCATAAACTTTTTTATTTCAGCTTTCCCGTCTTTGACGAACTTATTCCTTGCCTCGACCAGGTACTTTGCCTTTTTATATTTAAACCTGGCAAAGGTAAGCTCGTTTAATATTTGTTTC
This sequence comes from uncultured bacterium, assembly GCA_963845185.1. GTDB lineage: Bacteria > Oederibacteriota > PGYV01 > PGYV01 > CAWJRG01 > CAWJRG01. The sequence continues at coordinate 591,292 of CAWJRG010000005.1, forward strand.
TCGCTGCCAAAAAGCAGAAGGTCTTTTTTCAGGATATTTTCTACGCATGCCCAGCAGCCTTTTGCCTTTGACTGCGGCGTCAAAATGCAGAAAGCAAGCTCAGAAAGTACTTCAATGTCGCTCCCATTTTCCCATTTTGCCCTGAATTCCGCAAGCCGGGCTTTAATCTGTTTTTTCTTTTCTTTATAGACCTTTTTTACTTCATTTAATGTTGTGTTCAAGTTTTTCCTTTATTCTGTAAAAAATTTTCCTTCCCCCTCGAAGGGGGAAGGCCAGGATGAGGGTGATGCAGCAGCAATACGCATATCACATTCTTAACTTTTTTGCTACAGTTTCTGCCGCTACTACACCCTCACCCTACCCTCTCCCGTCGGTGGAGAGGGTATCACTATTTTTTAACGTGTTCCTGAAAGAAATTCCATATCTCCTCTTCCATTACAACATCTTTGCTTGTTTTTCCTATTATTCTTTCCGGCAGGTACTGCGGCCCGCCCGGCCAGGTATGCCCGCCGTTGTTTATTTTATATAAAATGACATCTGCATCATCCTTGTCTTTGCTTTTATAGGTTATTTTCTCAGTATCCACTCCGTCGTTTATATCTTTGTCTATTTTTTCAATTAAAGTCGCGCTTGCGTCGCAGTTGTTTATTAGTATCCAGAGCTTTACTGTTTCGTCTGTTGATTTTACCTTGCCGCGGGTTTTCCTGCCCACAGTCACATACCCGCCCGTATAAGGCATGAGAGGGTCTTGCGTGCCATTCATAATTATAATCGGGACTTTCTGCTTTGGCTTACACGTGTCATATATTTCCACTGGCACATTGGCAATTACAGCCGCAGCTGCGGCTATCTTGTCCGATAATTCGCAGGCAAGCCTTAAAGTCATTGTGCCGCCGTTGGAAACTCCTGTAATATATACCTTGCGTGGGTCGAGGTCAAATGCCATTTCCAGTTTATATATTAAAGCCGATATAAAACCCACATCGTTTACATTAAGCCTTGATGCCCTGCTCTGTTTGAACTCCCTGCCGTCATTCCAGTTGCCTTCAAACGCGTCAGGATAGCAGGCAATAAATCCTTTTTCATCAGCCAGCGTGTCGTATTTCATTACTCTTTCCATGCGTACGGCGCTTCCCGAGCCTCCGTGGAGAATAATGACCAGGCCCGGCGGCACCTGTTTCGTGTAGTTCGCCGGGAAATGCACAATATATTCCCTTTTCTTTCCTTCGAATATAATACAATCCCTTTGCCCTTCCGCAAAAACCTCAACAGCGCAAAACAGGGCTGCCAATACTGTAAAAAATATTTTTAATCCTTTCATCCTATGGTCTCCATATGTCATATTTTTAATACATTAGACTATAACATATAGTAAAAAAAAGTAAAAAGTTTTTTATGCTGCAGGATTGAATTTATGCAAAAAAGGGGGCGTATTATCTAGTTATGAATGACATAATATATGTCAGCGCCAAAAACCGGGTTGGAATTATTGTCAGTCAAAACATGCACAAAATACATGGTTTTTCCGTCGCTTGTCAGTGATGGAGATCCCACCTGGCCCTGCATAACAAGCAAAGGCGTCTGCCATACTCCTCCGCTGTATATTGAACTGTAGATTGCCATGCCAATGCCGTTCCTGTCGGACACAAAATACATTGTATTCGGGTCGTTTGCAGCGAACGCCACCTGCTCGTCGTTGCTGGCGGAATTTATAGGCGCACCTATATTCACAGCAGCTGTCCAGGATACACCTGTCCATGTGGAGTAATATATGTCATTCCCGCCAAGCCCTCCGGGCCTGTTGGACGCGAAATAAATCGTGTTCCCGTCAGGACTCAGCCCAGGTTCACCGTCGGAATAAATGGAATTGACCGCGGTCCCGAGGTTTGTGGCAGGGCTTGCTGTATTGCCGCTCAATGTCGCGACATAAACGTCAAGCGTGTCGGAAACAGGTGTGGGCTGCTGATACCCTGTGTTTTCTGACCGTGTGGAATGAAAATATACCTTGTCTTTTGCCTGTGTGAGCCTCGGATGTCCGTCGCATGCTCCGTTTGTGCCCTTGCGCAAATCAAGGAAATAAGGCGTGCCGAATTCGCCCGGGCCCCCTGTATTCTGTGCGTAATATACGCCTGTTGTGCCGTAAAGCAAATCAGCCGATGAAGGGTTGATCCCCGGCGACCAGTAAAAATACAGCGTCTGGCCGTCAGCGGTAATGAAAGCGTCGTCGTCCGGGCAGTTATCGTTCACGGGTGGGCTTACTTTCTGCGGCGCACCCCAGTCGGTCGTGTCAACAGTCTGAGGCGCCACAAGGTCTGTGCGGGTTATTATGCATGTGCATGTGGGCCGCGGGTCTCCATTATAAATGGCAAAAATCGGCACAGTCGTGGGTGTATTTGCCGGATGAGACGGGCTTTTTTTCGAGCAATTAAGGCTTGATAAAAAAATTAAAAGCGCTGTAAAAATAATCAGGATGGCTTTATTAGCACTCATTTTTTCTCCTGTCAACCCTTGGTGGCTTACAACATTAAGTATACTCACTGTTATTATATCTGTCAACTTCTTGGCCGGAATATTTTTCAATTCATCCCCGAACCATAGTATTAAAACACCAGCGTGTTTACCCTTAACAACAAATCAACGCCAAGTTTTTCTTCTTTATTCATCACAAGCCTTGCGCCCATGTCTACAGGCACGACAAAAGCAACATGGGTTTCCAGATGCAGCTCAACTCCGCAGGAAGCCTGCGTCTCGGCGTCCGTGGAGTCAAAATCGCCGAAAACCAGACCGCAAAGGTCCTCGATATAAAAATTCACGGGGTTCCATAATCCGCTCCTTATCTTTAAAAGCGGCCTTGAATACTGCAGTGTAATCTCGCTTCCCTTTTTCCTGCCGGCGGATTTTTATAGCCCGGTATTTGGGGTAGTATGCTGTCCTGGGTTCCGGGCCCCACAGGCACGCCCTTATAACCCGGAATTTCCTGAAGGCTGCTGTACGGGAGGTCCGGGTTGTACGCCGCAGCCGCGTAACCGGCAATGGCGCTGTCCCCTGCATACTGGTTAAGCCACGAGCTGAAATAAACCGCGTTCCTCTGCACGTAAGAGCCTGTGTATTTGTTTTCAAAAGGGCTGCCTATCATAAAATCAAGCATAGTAAAAGGGTAATTAAAACCGAACTGCAGGTACGGCTGGGCTTCCTTCCTGCCGAAATTTTCAATCATATTGTAGTTAAGGCCGGCATATATATACGATATTCCCGGCAGGAGCCTGAGCAGCAGCGGGTATTCCGCCCCTGCGCTTAAAAACCTGTTCGTTATGTCGTTGAAATTGAGCTGGGTCACGAGAGGCGCGAAGAAAAAATTCTGGAACAGCACGTTGAACAGGGGTTTCAGGTGGTCAAAATCGTAAAGGCACTGCGCGTCATAATTGAAATCCCCTATGGCGTCCCCCGACAAAAAATCCATGCCCGCAATTATGTTTCTTACAAGCATCCCGGTGACCGTCCCGGAATATATCATGGGCGCCCTGACCTGAGGAAAAAGCGTGGTAAGGTTGTCCAGGTATCCGCCCTTTGAAATTTCATGCTCGTCAAGTTCAAAAACAGGCATTATGGTCGCAGGCAGTTTTTCCATATTATAAGGCTTGAGCTCTATATTTTCGGTGTAAATATCATTGCCGCCGGAACCTATCCCGGCATAATACAGCGCGTTGTTTTCCCCGTCAAAAGCGGGGTTGACTGCGTAACCGTGCTCGGTCACCCTGTAAATTTTTTTGTTTGTAAAATTATAGCAGTAAACCGACCATTTGCTGCCGTAATTTGCCGAGAAAAACATTTTATCCCCGCAAAGCAGCGGGTCTTTCGCAATAAAAGGATTCTTGACAAGTTTGGTCATTGTTCCGCTGTCCAGATCCAGCAGATACAAGCCCGGGTTTTCCCAGTCGGTTTTTGCCGACAGGACAATCCTTCTGCCGTCGCAGTCCATGTTATCTACGGTATAATCCCTGGAAAAAAGGAGCGTCTTTTTCTTTTTATCCGTGTTATAAACAAAAATTTCCGAGCTTGCCTTGTCCTTCACGTCCCTTGTATAAAGTATATTGCCGTTTTCAAGCACGCAAAAAGACCTGATGCTGTCCCCGAATATCTCCCTCTCCTCCATGGTTTCCATGTCTATCTCGCACAGCACGGTATACACCGCGTATGTCAGGTACGAGGTGTTTGCGTACCCGCTGCCTTTCAGCTCAAGCTGCGTGAAATACAGTTTCCCGTTTTTTATTTTCATCCCGCTGTTTAAGTCAGATGTTGTCGAATATATTGTCCTTTCTTTGCCTGTCGCGGCGTCGCGCTCGATTATTTCATTAAACGCGTAAGACGCAAAAGCTCCTGTCTTCACCGGGTAATAGCGCTCGTAATACAGTTTCCCGTTGCTGAAAATAAGCCCGAAAATGTTCCATCCGTACCGGGTGAGCCGCGTGCCTTCGCAGAAGAAATCCTTGTACCTGTCCGCCTCGAAATCCTGCCAGTCTTTCCACAGGTCAAGGGTCGGCTTGCCGTAAATCTCGTAAAAAGTCCTGTCCATTCCCAGGAACGGGCATACTACAGACAAATACGACATGAGAGACGACCCGTAAGATTTAAAAAACTGCGCGAATTTATCCTCGCCGTACTGGATGGAAAGGTATTTAAGGAACCCGCTGCCGTAAAGGTACCACCCGTCGCCTCCCGGGAATTCAAGCGGGCCGTAAGTTGCTTTTAATATGGAACCCTGGTTCTTGTCCTGCGCTTCTGCGGCCAGGTACGCGTCAAAAACACCGTCGTTTAACCTGCCCTGGTATTTTGAGATATATGATTCGTCATAAACCGCTATGCCTTCAGTCATCCAGCCCGGTGCGAAAATGTTCGGGCCAAGCTCCCTTCCGAACAGCGTTGTCAATACGCCTGGCGCGCCGCTTGTCTCGGTCAGATGCAGCATATGCGTATATTCGTGGATGCCGGCAAGCTGCCACCAGTTTTCTATGTCAGGCTCGGCATAATTTAACAGGTGTATGTTGTAGTAAACCGGGTCTGTTGCGCCGTTTGAAACCTGGCCTACGTCCTCCAGAACAAACGGCACATCATAAATTTTGTTGCCTGTTACTTTTTCAGGTATGTCCTTGAACTGCTCCATTATATTCAATATCTGGTATGCGGAATTCTCATAGCCCTCTTTGTAAAATATGATAAAGTCCTTGGTTTTTATGCTTTCCCAGTCAGGCCACGCGAAAAGGAGTGATGAAAGCATTATTGCGGCTAAAATGATAAATATGCGTTTCATTTGCATATAACAGGTTGCTGAAAAACCAGTGATTTTTTCATTGCGAGCGACCATCGGGAGCGTGGCAATCTCGTTTTTTACTTTAAAAGCTGGATTGCTTCGTCGCTTCGCTCCTCGCAATGACACCATAAAATTGTTTTCCGACACGCTGTTAGTCTCCTTATAATTTTTTAAAACGGAAAAGCTTTCCCGCCTGCAGCCGCGGGTTTAAGTTTTTTTATTTCAGGTTTGTCAGCTTTCATGTGCACTGCGTTGCCTTCGACGTAAATGGCTTTAAACGGCTGGGCCGGGCAGACATTTTCGCATGCTCCGCAGCCCACGCAGATTTTTTCATCTATTTCCGGTATCTTCAGCCTGTTCTTATACGGCACAAGCATGACTGCTTTTGTCGGGCAGTACTCGTTGCACACTGCGCATTCCAGTCCCTTGCTGGCCACAATGCAGTTTGACTCGATAAAATGGGAAATTCCGATCTGTATTAATTTTTTTTCTCCGGTTTTGACCGGCTTTATGGCGCCTGTCGGGCATACCTGCGAGCAGGTGTTGCATTCATACAGGCAGTATGACTTTGAATAATCCAGCCTTGGCTGCAGGATGCCGGTTACGCCGTATTCAAGCCATGTGGGCATTATTACCTTTGTCGGGCAGTTTGCCGCGCATAAATGGCAGGCTTCGCAGTACTTGTTGAAATGCTTGAGTGATACTGAACCCGGCGGTGTGACAAGCGGGTTTTTCTTTTTTATCTCGAGAAAATCCGCGAAAAGCTTTTTCGGCATGGCTGCCGCTATTACAACCGCAGACCCGATGGCTGTTTTTATAAAATCCCTCCTGCCCCTGCTGTCGATTGTCTCTTTTTCAGCTGAGTAAACAATACTTGCCTGGCTGCAGGAACCCAGGCAGTCAAAGCATGCTATGCACCTGTCAAAATCTATTTTTCTATTTTTGCTGTCAATACAGTTTGCCTTGCATGCCGCCTCGCACAGCCCGCATTTGGTGCATTCATCCTTAAGCCTGATTTTGAAAAAAGAAACCCGCGCGATTATACTTAAAATTGCTCCCGACGGGCACAAAGTGTTGCAGAAAAACCTTGAAAAGAAAAAAGATAATAAAAAAATCACAACTAGCAGCAATACGCTAATGTAAAATACCGCAGGGTTCATCGGGTGCATTTCCAGTTTTGCTAGGAAGAATATCCCGTTTTTTTCAAGCAGCTGCCCTGCTGAATTGTGGAAAAAAGCATAGCCAGGCTTGAATACGTCAGCGGCTATCCTGCCGAAATTCCCAAAAGGCTCGAACAGACTGAAAATCACCAGCCCCCCTGTAATTATAAATGAAACGATAAGCGCCGCGACAGGCAAAGGATACCTGAGCCAGTTCAATGGCCTGTAATATTTAAACCTGCGCTTTTTTTGTGTTTTTCCCCGCAAAAAAATAAAAATGTCCTGCAGAGTCCCGAACGGGCATAATGACGAGCAGTAAACCCTGCCGAAAACAAGTGTCAGGGCAAAAATTATAATCACAGCCGCAAGAGAAACAGCCGCGCCTGTCGCAAAGACATTAACAATGACGGGAAGTATCTGTGTGTACCTGAGCAGGCATGCCAGCCTTAAGCTGTCTTTTTCCCCGAAAAAAAACGCAGTTAAAAATACGGCAAAAACCAAAAGCGATATTATTATCCTTGCAGAGCCTGAGCCGTGCCATTATTTATAGCACTATCCTTTTTATTGCCACTTTGTTCAGGTCAATCTGTCCAAGGCCTTTCTTTGCTGCAATTTTTATGTGGTCCACTTCAGACGGTTCAATTCCGAATAATTTTGCAGCTGCGGCGTCTGCCGCCACTATGTCGTTTGAAATTATCTGCGATTTCATAAGTACAGTGTCTTCAGTGTTGACTCCCCTGGGTCCGTTTGTCTTCATTACCTTATACGCGTCAACTATGTTTAAGTCAGGTTTCCTGTATGCGGCAAAGTCTGCTATGCACTGGTGCAGCCCGTTTGCGTGCCAGAATCCCCTGTCCCAGACAATGCCCATGAGGTTTTTCATTGATATGGTAAGGTCTGCAGAGCCGTGGTTTTTTAAAACCGGCACATTGATAAATACGTCAGATTTAAGTATAAGCTCGTGGACCTCGGCTGTTTTCAGTATATCCCCGTAGGGCACGCTCACGTTCTGGTAATACGAGCGGCTGTTTGCCTGCGCTACGCTGGCGCCAGCTTTTTTAGCCGCGGACTCAATGCCGCTTATTGAATAGCATTTTTCCCAGCTGTCGCAGGTATGGTCAAAAATATAGACTTTTTTTGCGCCCGCGTCCAGGCAGTGTTTTATTATCGAATAAACAAGCTTCGGGTTTGTGTCAGCAGCGATTTCCGGAGGCTTGTTCCATCCGATATTCGGCTTAACAACAACGGTCTGGCCCTTTTTGACGAATTTATTCATGCCGCCGAGCGCCTTGATTCCGGCGTCAAACATCTTGTCCGGCTCCCCGCCTTTTATTGCAGCAAGCTCGGGCATAGCCGTATCAGCAAGCAAATCCTCGACATCCATAATCTTTTTATACGGCGACAATAAAAACGCCGTACCTGCCGCGATCCCGTACTTCACTGTTTCCTTCAAAAATTTTCTCCTGTTCATGGCGACCTCCAAATCGATGGTTTTGAGACAAACCCACAGGGTGCAGTCGAAAATCACATCGACTTGCACCCGACCAAGTCCGAGTTTTATCCGGACAAGCGGTATTGTTTAATTGATAATTACTTAATCACCCTTCCTATTATAATCGACACTTCGAACAGCAAATACAGCGATATGCTCATTAAAATCATTGATACAATATCAGGCGGCGTGAATATGCCGGCCAGAATTACTATTAAAACTATTACATATTTTCTTAATTTAACCAGGGTTTTTATTTTCACAATACCTATTTTTATCAGGAACAGTAGGAACAAAGGCACCTGAAAAATGGCCCCGCTTATAAAAAACATGCTCAATATCAGGTTAAAGTATTCGCCTATGCCCCACAGCGGCCGCACGTTGTCTCCCGCTGCAAAATTGATAAAAAACCTGAATGCCGCGGGTATCAGGGCAAAGTACGCGAAAACAACCCCTATGGCGAACATCAGGGGAATTAAAAAAATAAAAAGGAAAAAATATTTTTTTTCGTTTTTTTTGAGTGCCGGGTAGACAAAATGCCCCAGTTGGAAAAGAGCAAAAGGCACCGTGATAAAAAGTGCTGCAAAAAAGGCTATCTTCATGTAAGTTACGAACTTTTCATAAGGCGTAAAATAATTCAGCTGGACTTTGACGTTGCTTAACGGGATCTCAAGGAAATTGATTATCGGCGTTATAAAAACAAAACATATTATTGTCAGGACAACCACGCTTATTATTATGCTGACAATCTTGCCCCTGAGCTCTTCAATGTGGGATATATACCCTGCCCTGAACAAAGCCATCTTGACACCGGCTTACTTTTTTCTTTTTTTGCCCCTGCTTTTTTTATTTTTCTTTGCCGACTCATCCTCGGGTTCTTCCGTGCCTTCCTTAATACCTTTTTTAAATTCTTTCATTGCCTGGCCCAGGGAGCGCCCGATCTGGGGCAGTTTTTCCGCCCCGAATAAAAGCAGAATAATGACGACAATTATGAGTATATGTCCAAAGCTTAAGCCCATTGTTTTCTCCTTTCATGTATTGGTAGAATCCCGCCGGTTTTTAGCCGGCAGTTACTTTATTAATGATACTATATACATGCCTGAATATTCAAGTTTAATATTTCATTTGATGCTATGGAACTTAAAGATTATACCCCTCCACCCGGTTAATGGAATTGACACAAGACATAATTAATGATAAAAATATTGCACTGTGAAAAAATCAAAAAAGACAATATACAGGCCGGGGCGCGTCCCCAAAAACACATGTTACAGATAAACAACCTTTCGCTTTCATACGGGCCGCAGGACCTGTTTTCCGGAATCAGCTTTAATATACACGCAGGCGAGCGTATAGGCCTTGTCGGCCGCAACGGCTCAGGCAAAACCACGCTTTTCAGGCTATTGACCGGCGAACAGCACCCTGACAGCGGCCGCATAATCATACCCAAGAATTACACCATAGGCCATTTAAGGCAGCAACTTGTCTTTACCGAGCCAGACATCCTGCGCGAGGCGTGCCTGGGCTTAAAGGAAGACGAACGCACCCAGACCTGGAAAGCCGAAAAAATGCTTTTCGGCCTCGGGTTTACCAATGAAGACATGGCAAAGCCCCCTGCTGAATTTTCCGGAGGTTTCCAGGTGCGCCTGAACCTTGCCAAAGTGCTTTTGTCCGAGCCGCACCTGCTCCTGCTTGACGAGCCGACAAACTACCTGGATATTGTCTCTATCCGCTGGCTCACGCGCTTTTTGCAGAAACGTGAAAACGAGCTCATGATAATAACGCATGACCGTGAATTTATGGATTCTGTTACCACGCACACAATGGCAATACACAGGCAGAAAATAAAAAAGATTGAGGGGCCTACAACAAAGCTTTTCGCGCAGATAGAGCTCGAAGAAGAAGTATATGAAAAAATCCGCGTAAAAGATGAGAAAAAAAGGAAAGAAGCAATAGAATTCATAAATAGGTTCCGCGCACAGGCAAACCGCGCCAGCCTTGTGCAGTCTCGTATCAAAGCGCTGGACAGGATGGAAAAACGGGAAGAGCTTTCAAAGATAGCCGAGCTTGGTTTCAAGTTTAATTACAAGCCTTTTGAGGCAAAAACAAACATGCGCGTGCGCAATTTGTCTTTCGGCTATACGCCCGAGCGCACCCTGATAAAAGGCCTTTCATTCGACATAAATAAGAATGACCGTATCTGCGTTGTCGGAAAAAACGGCAAAGGCAAGTCAACCCTGCTGAGGCTGCTCGCTGGCGAACTTACTCCAAACACAGGCACGGTTTCAAATCATCCTGAATGTAGACTGGGATTTTTCGGCCAGACCAATATAGAACGCCTTAACTCAAGCCTTACAATAGAAAAAGAACTTCAGCAGCTCAGGCCAGATTTGCCGTACGGCGATATACGCAAGACCTGCGGCGCAATGATGTTCCCCGGCGACATGGCGCTAAAAGAAATCTCTATCCTATCAGGCGGCGAAAAAAGCAGGGTGTCGCTTGGAAAAATACTCCTGAACCCTGCCAACCTGCTCCTGCTTGACGAGCCGACCAACCACCTGGACATGGAATCCTGCGATTCAATGATAGTGGCTCTGGATAATTTCCCCGGGGCAGTGGTCATAGTCACGCACAGCGAAATGTTCCTGCGCCACCTTGCGAACCGGCTAATTGTGTTCAGCGATGATAATGTTTTTGTTTTCGAAGGCACTTACCAGGATTTCCTTGACAGGGTCGGGTGGGACGAGGAAACAAAAAAACAGAAAAAGGAAAAGCGCGCGCCTGCCGAAACCAGGACAGATGAAAAGCAGTCTGCTGAAAGCTTAACCAAGCTGCACAAAAAAATCCAAACCAAAATAGCTGCTATAGAAAAAACGATTGATGAAAATGAAACATCACTCGAGGCAGTTGACGCTGAACTGGCAAACGCATACGGCAAAGCCTCTGGCCAGCAGATTCAAATCCTGCAGATAAAAAGCCATAAGTTTAGGCAGGAAATTGAAAAGGGCTATAACGAAATCGAGGAACTAATTAAGGAGATGGATAAGACAAATAGTTAAAAATATTATTATTGCGTAAATTTTACTATCCTTTTATTTCCGTGATCCGCTACATACACCCAACCAGTACTATCTACTGCTATACCACTTGGCCACCAAAACTGCATATATCCGCTTCCGGTATTCGGTGCAGAATCGCCCCATTGTGCAATATAATTGCCAGATGAATCAAATTCCTGTATTCTATTATTATTTGAATCCGCAACAAATACATTACTTGTGCTGTTTACCGTAATCCCATAAGGACTGCCGAACTGCCCGTTTCCGCTTCCCGGACTTCCCCATTGCAATATATAATTACCTGATAAGTCAAATTTTTGTATTCTGCCATTTCCAGAATCCGCAACATATAATACTATATTTATATTATCCACTGTTATCGCAAATGGTTCATTAAACTGACCACTTCCATTTCCACTGCTTCCCCATTGGGCTAAATAATTACCGTTCGAATCAAATTTTTGCACTCTACTATTTAAGGTATCTGTAACATATACATTTCCTGCATTGTCTGTTGCTATGCCGACTGGTATGTTGAATTGCCCGTTTCCAGTTCCTTTGATTCCCCATTGAGTTATATAATTACCATTTGAATCAAATTTTTGTATCCTGTTATTATTCGTATCTGAAACATATATGTTTGCACCGGTATTACCAACTGTTATTCCATAATCGCCGCCAAATTGCCCATTTCCAGTCCCTATACTTCCCCATTGGGTTATTGCATTCCCATTTAAATCATATTCTTGCACTATAAAAGTTTGTGTAACATATACCCCATTATTATTGTTATCTATTGCAATCGCGACTGGTGTGTTATAAGGAGTAGTACAATTCCATACAAAATAATTCGGTGTAGGACTTATTGTTACTGTCGAAGTTTGTGTAGCAGTGAGGCAATCGCACGTATTAGTTATTGTGACTGTAGGTGTATTCTGTTGCGTAGCCGAGCCCGTACAACAACTCACTACTACTATTGGCGTATTTGATGAAGTAGCAGTTATTGTATATGACGGTGTATTTGCAGGCGTATTTTGGGTTGTGGGCATTTCTGTTGTCGTTCCTGTTGCCGAAGGCACAGGTGACTTCGTGACAATCTGAGTGCATGTCTGTGTTGATGTATTTGTGTTTGTTGCATTCCCTACCGTGTTTGTTACAGCCGGTAGTGCCATAATTGTAACCGGATTGTGCTTTTTACTGCATCCATTGATAATTATTATCCCGATTAAAATAGCAACTATTGAAAACCATATTCTTTTCATTTTAGAACCTCCTTTTGTTGCCTTCCTATTTAGACAATTTTTACCAAAAAATGTTCCAATTATTTAATGAAGGAGGTCAGGGGTTGATAATGGGGATGATAGAACTAATATTTGATTAAACTATCAATTACAACTTCCTATTTTATATTCTTTGTTTTGAGGATTCCTATTTCCTTTTGTTTCCATATTAAAAATATCGCCGGATACACCAGCAGCTCCATGATAAAAGAAGTAAGTATGCCTCCCACCATGGGTGCCGCAATGCGCTTCATCACGTCTGCGCCTGCCTCGCTGCTTGATGCCCACATAATCGGCAAAAGCCCTGCGAACATGGTCATGACAGTCATCATTTTCGGCCTCAGCCTTTTTACCGCGCCATGTTGTATTGCCTCTTTTAAATCAGCAATGGTTTTCATCATTCCTTTTTGTTTTGCTTCGTTATAAGCCAGGTCAAGGTATAAGAGCATGAATATGCCTGTCTCTGCGTCCACGCCGAGTAGGGCTATGATTCCGCACCATACGCCTATTGACATGTTGTATCCCAGTATGTGCAAAGCCCAGACAGCGCCGACAAGCGAAAAAGGCACTGCCAGTAATATTATTAATGTCTTTATGTAGGACCTGGTGTTCATGTAAATCAGTATAAACACGATAAAAAGCGTGAGCGGCAGCACAAGCCACATCCTCTGCTTCACCCTTTCCATGAATTCATACTGCCCGGAAAAAACAAGCGAATATCCCGGAGGCATTTTTAAATATTTTTTTAACTTGGCTTTTGCCTCATCCACATACCCGCCTATATCACGACCGGACACGTCCACGTATACATATCCGCAAAGGCTCCCGTCCTCGTCTCTTATCATGCCCGGCCCTGTTGCCAGGCTTATTTCCGCAACCTGCGAAATCGGTATCTGCTTGCCAGACATCGTTGTAATGTATGTCCTCTTTAGCTTTTCGATGTCATCGCGTAAATCCCTTGGATACCTCACGTTTACCGGGAACCTCTCCCTGCCCTCAATGGTCTGGGTGATGTTTTCCCCTCCTATTGCCGCCATTATTGTTGTCTGCACGTCATCTATTGAAAGCCCGTACCTGGCAATCTCCTGCCTTATTATATTGAAATTGACAAAGTACCCGCCCACTGTCCGCTCGCTGAACACGCTTCTTGTGCCATTGATGCCCGTCAAAATCATTTCAATATCCTTGCCTATTTTTTGAATCCCGGACAAATCGCTGCCGTATATCTTTATGCCTACGGGCGTACGTATGCCCGTTGCCAGCATGTCTATCCTGGCTTTAATGGGCATTGTCCATGAGTTTACCTGTCCGGGTAGTTTCAGCGCTGCGTCCATTTCCGTAATAAGTTCGTCCCATGTTCTGCGTTCCGGCCAGAAAAGCTCAAAAGGCGCTTTTAAAAATCCCGGGATTATATTCGAATACCACCTTTGTTTTTTCCTCCACTCATCCTGCGGCTTCAAAAGCACGGTTGTTTCCATCATGGAATAAGGCGCAGGGTCAGTGGATGTATTTGCCCTGCCTGCCTTGCCGAATACGCTCACAACCTCGGGAAATGATTTTAAAATCTTGTCCTGCACCTGGAGAAGTTTCGATGCCTCGGTAACCGATATTCCGGGCAGGGTTGTGGGCATGTAAAGTATGGAGCCTTCGTTCAAAGGCGGCATGAATTCCTTGCCGAGCGTAAAAAAGAAAGGCAATGACAAAAGCAGGACAGCAACAGCGGCAATGATTATTTGTTTCGGCCTTTTAAGCACAAAATCAATCATAGACCCGTAATATTTAAAAAGGAATTTTGATACCGGGTGCTTTTCCTCAGAACGTATTTCACCGATAAGTACTGAATTGACAAAACCGCCGGTGCCCGTCTTTTTAATTCCGGATTTTTTTGCCTTTATGAAAACCGTAATCAAAGCAGGCGCGAGGGTTATCGCGAGTATTGCCGCGAAAAACATGGCGAAATTCTTCGTATACGCCAGCGGCTTGAAGAGCCTGCCCTCGACTGATTCGAGGGTAAATATCGGGATAAAAGAAACCGCAATAACGAGCAAAGAAAAAAATGATGGCCCTGCCACTTCCTTTATTGCCGCGAGCATAACCGGCCTGTAATCGCCCTTTGAGCCCTGCTCCTGCCATGCCGCGAGTTTTTTATGCGTGTTTTCCACCACCACTATTGCAGCGTCCACCATGGCGCCTATTGCTATTGCTATGCCGCCGAGAGACATTATGTTCGCGGTCAGGCCTATGTAGCGCATGGGTATAAAGGATATGAGCACGGCTATGGGTAAAAGCAAAATTGGTATAAAAGCAGACGGCAGATGCGTGAGGAATATTATTATTACAAGCGAAACTATTATCATTTCCTCAATGAGCTTGGCTTTCAGGGTGTCGATAGAGCGCTTTATAAGGTCAGACCTGTCGTACGTGGTGACAATTTTTACTCCCTCAGGCAGCTGTACCTCCTGCAGTTTCTTTTTCACTGCCTGTATTACTTTAAACGCGTTTTCGTTGTACCTCATGACCACGATTCCGCCAACTGCCTCGCCTACGCCGTTAAACTCAGCCACTCCCCGCCTGATATCGGGTCCGAACTGCACTTTTGCCACGTCTTTTATTTTTACCGGTATTCCCTGGTCGTTTACTTTTAAAACTATTTCCTCAATGTCTGATTTGCTGTTTATGTACCCGTTTGCTGTTACCATGTATTCGGTGCCGGAAAACTCAAGGAGCCTGGCGCCTATGGACTGGTTTGAGTTTTTTACAGCTTCCACAACCCTTGATATCGGTATGTTATAGGCCAGCAGCGCGTTCGGGTTCACGACTACCTGGTACTGTTTGGTAAAACCGCCCACTGACGCGGCCTCGGCCACGCCTTTCACAGACTGCAAGGCGTATTTCAAGTGCCAGTCCTGAAATGTCTTAAGCTGCTCGAGCGAATTCTTCCTGGAATAATCCACAAGAGCGTATTCATAAACCCATCCCACGCCTGTCGCGTCGGGCCCGAGCTCGGTTTTTACGCCTGAAGGAAGCTGGTTTTGTATTTTTGAAAGGTATTCCAGCACGCGCGAGCGCGCCCAGTAAACGTCAGTGCCGTCCTCAAAAATGACGTAGACATAAGAGAACCCGTAATCTGAAAATGCCCTCACGTCCTTTACTTTTGGCGCGCCTAAAAGCGCTGATACTATCGGGTAGGTCACCTGGTCCTCGACTATCTGCGGCGGCCTGTCCCACTGCGAGTAAACTATGACCTGCGTATCAGACAAATCAGGTATGGCGTCAAGCGGCATGGTTGCAATAGACCATATGCTCCAGGCAACTGCAAACGCCGCTGCGATAAATATGAAGACCCTGTTTTTTGCCGACCATTCGATGATTTGATTAATCACTTCTTCTGCTCCTGATTCTTATCTGTCTTTCAGCTTCCAATCCTCCAACCTTCCATGCCTCAAACCCTCAGCTTTTTTCACTTCCCCATCTGCCCGAGCGCGGCCTTTAACTCACTCTCTGAATCTATAAGAAAATTCGCGTTTATTGCCACCTTTTCTCCTTCTGCAAGGCCCATGCTTACGACGTAATAGCCGCCTATCTTCGGCCCGAGCACAACATACCTCGGCTCAAAATACCCGTCTCCCTTGTCCACAAAAGCAATCTGCTTTGAGCCTGTGTCCATTATCGCATCTTCCGGCACTGACAGGAAAATCCCTACCGGCGATTTTATTTTTACATTTACATACATCTCCGGTTTCAGTACACCGCCGGAATTTTTTACAAGTATCCTAACCCTTACGCTTCTTGTCTCCGGGTTTAATGCCGGATCAATGGCAACCACTTTGCCTGTTAAAGTTTCGCTGCCGGCAAAATCCAGAGTTACTTCTGCTTCAGCGCCCCTCTTCACGTATTTTAAATCGTCCTGGTAGACCTGCGCGTAAATCCACGCGGAACTCCCGCCCTCGGAGATAAGCAGGGATTTATCCGGTTCTGCCTTTCCCTCAAGCCCTTCTATCTGCTCCTGGCTTAGGCCCATGACCTTTAAGCGTGTTGCTGCAGATTCAAGCGCGTCTTTTGCCGATACCATAGCCTGTATGTCTCCTTCGGCTTTTACCTTCCTGAAACTTGAAGCCGCGGATATATACTGCTGCTGCGCGTAATAAAGTTCCGGATCATACGCTACTACTCCTGGCGCCTGCACAGTGTTACCCAGGCTGCGCTTTGCAACCGTATCCGTGCGCACGTTTATGAGCTGTTGCTTATCAGGGTTTATTTTTACGACAACCCTGTCAGGCATTTCCGCGTTTTCTTTTTCCTGCCCGCCGGAATTTTTTATAGACTCAACAGGCACCAGCTTCATTCCGCATATCGGGCAGTCCCCGGGTTTGTCGGTTATGTAGTAAGGGTGCATGGGGCATGTCCACAGTTGTTTTTCATGCGGTGCTTTAGCCTTTGTCAGTATTATGCCGCCTGCTATGGCAGCCACAGCAACAGCAAATATAAGGATGATAAGTATATTTTTTTTCATTGTTGTTTTGCCTCCTCCAGCGGTTTGCCGACGAGCTGTTCAAGCATCCTAAAATGCGTTAAATACTCGGTCAGGCGCATATAATAATCCTTTTTCATGTCCAGCAGCATCCTCTCACTGTCGAGCAGGGTCATAAATTCTATTTTTTTGCTCTGGTATGACGCCATAGCAGATTTCAAGCCTGCTTCGGCCTGTGGTATAAGCTTGTTTTTATAAAGGTCAATGAGCCTGTAATCGGCTTTAATGGTTTCATAATGGTCCTTTGCCTCGTAAACTACCTTGTTCTTCTCGTCCTTAAGGCCGTTGTCCTTTGCTGATGCCGTTTCCAGTTTCTCACTTATATCTGCATGCTGGTTGGCAAAAAACCATATAGGGATTTCAGCTTCTACCATTAGTTCGTAATCGTAACCCGTTGGGTCCATGTTTCTTTTATATTGCAGGGACACATCCGGCAAATAATCTGCTATTGCCAGGTTGTACATGTTGTCCGCAAGTGTTTTATCCGCAGTTGCTGCGCTGACCGATGGCGCCCCTTTTAACACTAGCTCCTTTATCTCGTCAAATCCTGCTTTGAGCTCCGGCACCTGCGGATCCTCAAGGCTATACGCCGTACCGGTCAATAAGGAATCATCTGCAGTAACCTGCCTTAAACGCTGGATGTCCGATTCTTTTTGCTTGTTTAAAGTAAGAAGGCCGTTTTCCAGCAGGTCTGTTTCAAGGTCTGCCTTTATCACATCCTGTTGTGAAACCACGCCCTGGTTATATCTCGCAAACGCAGTGTTTGAAATCTGCTTTAATAATGCGACTCCCTCGCCTGTTATTCCTATATATTTTATTGTCTTATACAGCTCATAATAAGCCGCCCTGGCATTGTCTATTGTTTCAAATTTTTTCATTTCATACATGTATTTATAGGCGTCGGTTTCAGCCGCGGCACCGTTTGCTTTCCAGATGTATTTCAGGGGGAAAGGTATCTTTTGCTCAACCACGAAAAACCTCATGGGCCCTGTGCCCGGGCTCAGCAAAGAAACCTGCCCGTCCATGTAATCCACTCCTGCCATGGGATTTTCAAGGAAAAATTGCTTGTGCCCTTTTGACTCAACTGCCCTGGCTGTTTTTTCCGCGGCTATGAGTCCTGGATTGTTTAATACCGCTTTTTCAATGACAGCGGCTTCGGTTAAAACCGTCCGGTCTCCGGCGAATGCCCCAACCGCAAAAATTAATACCAGTACGGCTGCCGGAATTATAAGAGATATGTTTTTCATTTCAATCCTCCGTCAATAAAAGCCGGTATTTTTCTTGTTCTATTTGTATAAACGCAGGGAAAATGAAAAGCTTGCGGTATAATTTGTCTTTTCATCAATTCTCCTCCCATTTTCACGGACGTTATGTTCTCAATCGGCAACCTTCAATATTATATAAATAAAAATGCGATAAACAATTTATTGTAATCCTGTTTTTATAGACTTTTATCGCCTATTTATACAGCAAGGCCTCTGGCCAGGAGATTGAAAAATAATATAACGGAATCGAGGAATTGATTAAGGAAAGGGATAAGATTATCGTTTGAATTAACTATTTTTCCCGGAATTAAATTTAACTAATTTATCCCACAAAATATTACCTTCATTGTCGCAATATTCAATCGCAAATTCCTTTGTGAATTTATTGATAACTTTTGAATATTCTTTTAAAAAAGCCGAATTCTTTTCTTTTGCTTTAAATCCAAGGGGTTCAATAATTTCAATATAAAAATTTTCGTCATTCGAAATAAATTCCCAAAACATCTGTCCGCAATACTTTAAATAATCGCCTTTATTTGGATTATCATCTATGCCATAGCAGCAACCATTTACAGCAACAATGTTTGAACCTGCTATTCTCTTTGCTTGTTTAAAATTATCCTTCATTCGTTTAATCTGTTGGCTGTTTCCCCAATTGGGGCCTGATTTAATTGAAACAATATATTTAGTCCCCTTTTTCTCGAACTCCAAATCAATTCCTTCCGCTTTAGATTTATCGCCTTTAAAAACTTTACTACAAACAAAGATTGCCAGTTTTTCAAGTACACCGCCAAAAATTGCCTCTTCCTGTGATGATAGATAAGCGTCAAGAATTGATTGAACTAAATCCTGAGCAGTAGCGATATTTTTCGCTTTAAAGAGATAAGGATTTTTCCGTTTTAATACGTCCTTGAGTTTTAATTTTAATAAATGCTCAAGTCGTTTTTTGTGAAACTCTTCTATTTGTGGTTCTGTGAATTTTATTATTTCTTCCAATAGCTTTTTTCCCATATTTAACCCTCTTCTCAAGAAGCAAAAGTTCAACTTCTTTTATATGCTCTTTTGCAATTCTTACGTAATCTGATTTAATATCTATACCCACACAATTCCTACCTAATGCTTGTGCGACTTCACAGGCCGTCCCCGAGCCAACAAATGGATCCAGTACCCAATCATATTCTTTTGTAAATAGTTTAATAAACCATTCGGGCAGGGCTTTAGGAAATGTTGCGCTATGATTTTTATTTGAGGTTTCTGTTGCCAAATATAAAACATTTGATGGATAAGCTTTTTCCCTGCCTACCCAGTTTGCTATATTTTTCCCAAATCCGCTTCCAACTTGGGAATTGAATCTTATTGTATCATTTTTACCCAAGTGTTTAAGTCTTGTTTTAGCCCAATCTCCAACCGGAACCATTACATTTTCCTGATACATGTTAAAATTTTTGGTCTTATTAAATTGCAGGCATCTTTCCCACGCGTCACGGAATCTATTGGGCCATTTTCCTGGATGGCAGTTCTTTTTATGCCAGATAAATTCTTCAGTCCACAACCATCCTTGTTTTATCATTTCCAAAATAAGCTCAATTACATAAGTGTGTCTTTCGCCGTTGGCGACTTTTTCTTTTATATTTAAAATAAATGTTCCGGTAGGTTTTAAAACTCTCAAAAATTGTTCCGCCCTTGGTAAAAACCATTCAACGTATTTATCAGGACTTATTCCACCATAGGTTTTTTCTCTGCTGTCGGCATAAGGCGGGGAAGTAATAATAAGGTCAAAGTAATTATCAGGGTATTGTTTGAGTACCTCTTTACAATCCCCCATCTTGATTTCAGCTTTTAATTCTTTCATGATTCACCTATATAGAATAAAATCTTTTTTTATTTGTAGAATTATTATAGGTCGAAAAATTAAAGCAGTCAATTGAATTATAAATGAAAAATAATATAAGTGAATAAAATAACTATAAACAATATATTATTCCCTTTTCTTTTCCATCCATTTAATTAAATCTTTCAACTGCATTGTGTTTATGACGTCTTCTTTCTTTGCCCAGCCCCGCCTGGCGACGCCAATGCCGTAAAACATGTATTTGAACTGCTCTGCCCTGTGCGCGTCAGTGTTAATCGCGAGCTTGACACCCATCTTTACAGCTTCCCTTACGTAAATGTCTTTTAAATCCAGCCTCACGGGCTGGGAATTTATTTCTATGGCAGTATTTGTTTTTATTGCCCTGTCAAAAATTTTTTCATAATCAACCTCATACGCTTCCCTTTCATTTATCATCCTGCCGCTGATATGGCCTATGATATTCAGGTATTTATTGTCCATTGCTACAAGCAGCCTTTGCGTCATTTCTTCTTTTGTCATTTTGAATTTCCTGTGCACTGAGCCTATCACAATGTCGAGCTTCTTCAGTATTTCCTCGGGATAGTCAAGCGAGCCGTCGTCGAGTATGTCCACCTCAGTGCCTTTCAGAAGAAATGCACCGCTTTGCTTTTTGTTCACCCTGTCAATCTCTTCAAGCTGCTTCAAAATCCTGTCTTTATCCAGGCCCCTGGCTATTGTCAATGCAGCCGAATGGTCTGTAATTGCCGCGTATTTATATCCTGCTTTTTTTGCCTCGTCCGCTATTTTTTCTATGCTGTCCGTGCCGTCGCTGTCCTCTGAATGCACGTGCAAATCCCCTTTTATGTCTTTTAATTCGACAAGCGCAGGAATCCGGTTTTCTTTTGCCGCGTCTATTTCATCCCCGCCAATGCGCAGTTCAGGCGGTATATACTGAAGCCCGAGTTTTTCATATATGCCCTCTTCGTCTTTGCCGGCTAAAAGTTTTTCCCCCTTGTAAAGCCCGTACTCGTTCAGCTTAAAGCCTTTCTTCACTGCCAGTTCCCTTGTCAGGACATTATGTGTCTTGTTGCCTGTAAAATATTGCATGGCAGCGCCGTAGCTTTCTTCCTCAACAACCCTTAAATCTGCCTGCATGTCGAAAACCGTGTTTACGCTTGATTTTTTTTCGCCTTTCGCGATAACATCTTTTACGATTTTCATCGAGCAGAAATCTTCCATCACGCTCTTTGCGTCACTGGCAACAGTCAGGATGTCTATGTCGCCTACGGTTTCTTCCATGCGCCGCAAACTGCCTGCAACGCTGATTTTTTTGACATGCCTGTTTTTCTCAAGTTCGCTTATTATGGCATCTGCCGCGGCATAGGCCTCTACGAGCAGTTTCCTGCTGCTGCCTTTTCTATAAAGTTCTATGCCTTTCAGCAGTTTTTCCTCGGTCTTTTCGCCGAAACCTTTTACATCAGCAAGCTTGTGCGTCTTTAAAAGCTTTTCAAGCTCGCTTACTGTTTTTATCTTGAACTTTTCTCCGATTGTAAACGCGGTTTTCGGCCCCATGCCCGGTATTTTCAAAAGTGTTTCCAGGCCTTCAGGAAGGCTTGATTTTAATTCGTCGAGGTATTTTAGTTTGCCCGTATCCAAAAGTTCTATTATTTTTTTCGCTATGCCCTCGCCTAAATGCGGTATCTCCGTGAGCCCTTGCTTGCCTTTTTGCGCGTAAACATCAGATAGTTCCTTGTCATAGCCCGCCAAAAACTGCGCGAGTTTTTGGTACGCGCGTATCTTGAATTTATTTTCGTTTTTTAGTTCAAGGAGTTCTGAGATTTCATATAGGATTTCAATGATATTGTTGTTTGTCATGTTATGCCCCTAACAATAATAATATAGCTCTTTCTTGTTTTTCTCTAATATTTTCTTAAAGCCTATTTACTATAATTTTTTTTCCAGGTAAATATGAACTTATCATTTGCTCAATCATTAGTTTCTTTAAATTTTCAAATTTTCCTTCAACAAAAACATCTGCATCCATATCTTCCTTATTTTTGCCGATAATTCGAGCAGGAGGAAAGAAAATATCATCACCAAGAACATGTTTAATCAAAACCTCGCAATGTTTCCTATTTTCTACACTAATAGGCGGTCTAACTCTTAATGTAATTTTATTCAATTTATATATAAATAAATTGTCTCTGTGAATGACCTCGTCGTAAAAATTATCACCCATGATTTTTTTTATATCAGGATTTCTTTTCCCTTTTATCGTATTTAAATTGGCAGAGGAATAATTTGTAATCCCTTTTCCTATTTTTTCACCATTCAGCCCACAGATTTCAACAGCATCGCCAAAATCAAAATTCCCCTTTATGGACAAAATACCAACGGCAAGAAGACTTTTATACGATTCTAATAAAGCCTCTTTAGCACCACTATCAATTGTTATCTCACCTTTTATTTTTAACGATGTAATTATCCACCTTTTTTTGGAATCAATTTTCCCCTGTTTTTCCATAACCAGCGTGCCTTCTTTTATTCCCAATACTATATGCTCAATGATGCCTTCCTTATTTCCATTAGCGATTACCAGTGGTATGCCCACATAGTTCAGTTTCTTTGCTATATCAAGTTTAGTTACCATGCCGCCAGTACCGTGCGATGTCATGCCTTCCGTATTGATGTTATTTATGGCTTCCTCGATATCTTCTATCACGCTGATTATTTTCGCGTCTTTGTACTTGTCCGGATTTTTGTCGTATATGCCATCAACTGATGTCAGGATTATCACCAAGTCTGCGTTTACCAGGTTACCCACAATGCCAGCCAACGTATCGTTGTCACCAAATTGTATTTCTTCAGTCGCAACAGTATCGTTTTCATTTATTATGGGTATTACTTTCCATTCCAAGAGTTTATTTAAGGTGTTCCTCGCATTGATATTTTTTACCTTATTTTTTACGTCATCATGCTCGAGGAGCACTTGCGCTACAGAAACGCTGTTTTCCGAAAAAGCAGATTCATAAGCTTGCATGAGCAGTATTTGCCCCATTGCTGCGATTGCCTGCTTTTCAGAAAGCGCCGTAGGTTTTTTATCAAGTCCCAGCCTGCGCACGCCCAGTCCTATCGCGCCAGAGGAAACTATTATTATTTCTTTCCCCTTGCCATGCAAAGATGACAGCTGCGAACACAGGCTCTTTAAAAAAGCCTTTCTTATGCCCTTTGCGTCTGTTAATAGGTTTGTGCCTACTTTTACAACTATCCTTTTATACATGTTATGCCTCTTTACTATCAGCTTTTATCCCCTTTAACAAAGGGGATTCCCCTTCCCCCTTGACGGGGGAAGGCCGGGATGAGGGTAGCGTAGTTACCACTATCCACTCATTCCGTTAATGCCGTTTTGCTGCTACTTCACCCTCACCTTTATCCTCTCCCATCGAGGGAGAGGATATCACTGGCTAAAAGTTTTCTAACATTATTCTTCCTCATACACAAAATCCTTATTGCCTATTACAACAATATCGCCTTCCTGTACTCCGTTTTCTTTAAGATAAGCTTCAATGCCGGATTTTCTCAGGTATTTCCTGAAAACCTCTATTGTCTCAAGGCTTTTAAAATCAAGCATTGCCACGTATTTTTCCGCCTGCTTGCTGGCAAGCCTGAACACACCTGTTTCAATTTTCTCAAGAGCCATCCTCTCTGGCGGCTCAAAAACCGCATCAGGCTTTTCCTCAGCCACATCCGGAGGCATGTCTTTTAAAATATTATAAACTTTATTCATCACGTTGGAAAGCCCAATTTTTTCCTTTGCAGACACGAATAAAACATCTATTTTCTTCTTTTTAAACAGTGAGCGTATCTTTTTTTTCTCTGCCTCTGACAGCAAATCAGCCTTATTTATAACCACTACCTGCGGCTTGTCAATAAGCTTTTTATTGTAGGTTTTCAGCTCCTTATTTACTATATTATATGCGGATATTGGCTCCTCCTGTGTGCCGTCTATCAGGTGGATATATACCTTTATCCTCTCAATGTGCCTTAAAAACTCAATGCCAAGCCCTTTGCCTGCTGACGCGCCCTCGATAAGGCCAGGCATATCTGCCAGGACAAATGAATACGTGTCTGAATATCTCACTATGCCGAGCATTGGCGTCAGCGTGGTAAAGGGATAATCAGCTATTTTAGGGTGCGCGTTTGACATTTTCGACAGCAAAGTTGACTTGCCCGCGTTCGCGAGGCCTATTATGCCCACATCCGCAAGTATCTTAAGTTCCAGAATCAGGTCTTTTTCATCGCCCGGCTCGCCTTTTTCATAAAACCTCGGCGCCTGGTGTGTTGCGGTTTTGAACCTGGCATTGCCCCTGCCGCCCCTGCCGCCGCCAACCACGTTTATTTTATCGCCATGATGCACGAGATCCTTGATGATATTTTTTGTTTTCGCGTCCCTTATGAGCGTGCCGAGCGGGACTTTTATTACAAGGTCCTCGCCGTTCCTTCCGTGCCTGTTGCTTGTGCCGCCCTTGCCGCCGTCGTTTGCATTGAAAATCTGGCGGTAATGGAAATCAATTAAAGTCGTGAGGTTTTTATCCGCCTCGATATATACATGCCCGCCCCTGCCGCCGTCCCCGCCGTCAGGCCCGCCCTTTGGCACGTATTTTTCCCTACGGAAAGTGGCCATGCCGTCCCCGCCTTTTCCCGACCTTACCTTTATTTTTGTGTAGTCTATAAACATTTTTTCTCCACGGCTCAAATAATTTTTATTCCGTGGTTGCGAATACCGTAGGCCTTAGCCTGCGGATGAGCATATCGTGATCAATGCGCGAAGCGAAAACCCATCGGAACAAGAATACCCCGCACCTTGTTGCGGGGATTCTTTTTTATTATAACATAAAATCCTTAAAAACAGTTACAAAGGAACTAATCTTATTTTCCTTGCAACCTTTTACCGAAACAAGCATAATAATATGTAAATAACATACGAGGTGACTTATGAAAAAGACATTGATTGCTTTGCTTTTTATTGTCTCAGCAGTCGCACTACCTGTTATGGCCGCTGATAACGCGAACATGGTTTTAAATGGCGATTTTTCCGTGGGCAATTCAAACTGGTGGGACTACAAGAACGATACCGGCGCTTATAAAGTATCTGCTGCTGACAAGTGCCTGAAAATCGACATTACGGACCCAGGTTCAAATCCATGGTCAATCGGCGTGGGCCAGGGTGACCTGAATCTGGAAAAGGACACTGTTTATACCGTGAAATTTTCCATCAAAGGCAACCTCCCAAAACCAGTAAGGCTCCTGCTCTCCATGGCAAACGCGCCTTACCTTACCTATTCCGGTACGCATGTGTACACGCTGACTCCAGATTTTAAGGAATACACTTTCTCATTTACCATGAACCACCCTACCGACGCGAAAAGCAATATCGTGTTCCAGGTCGGAAAAGCAGGTACGGGCAGCGTTTATATAAACAATGTCTCTGTCGTAAAAGCAGGCCCTAAAAAAGAGGAAGTAATATTAAAGGATTTCCCTGCTCCTTTTGCCAAAGAGATGAAGCGCGGGCTTAATTTTGGCAATACGCTTGATGCGCCTGTCGAGGGCGAGTGGGGCCAGGAGCTGCGCGGGGATTATTTTGATATTATAAAAAAGAACGGGAACTTCGACACTGTGCGCATACCATGCCGCTGGGAAACCCGCTGCAGCGAAAACCCGCCGTACACCATAGACCCTGCGTTCATGAGGCACGTAGAATGGGCAGTGTCGCAGGCATTGAGCCGAGGTTTTTACGTTGTCCTGAACATGCACCACCATTTGACATTTGAGAACGAACCGGTCAAGCAAAAAGAAAGATGGCTCTCCATGTGGAAACAGATTGCCGAACATTTCAAGGACTATCCCGCGAACCTGAAATTTGAAATTTACAATGAGCCCGGCACCCACCTTAGCGACAAGGCAGGCACACTTGAGCAGGCTGATATCTGGAACAGCTTGTGGCCAGAGGCATACAGGGTAATAAGGCAGTCAAATCCCACAAGAGATATAGTTATATCAGGCCCGCACTGGGCAAATGTGGACAGCCTGCTGTATCTCGAGGTGCCCGCAGATATAGAAAAGGACCCGGACAAAATAATCCAGTTTCATTTTTACTATCCCGTGGATTTTTGCCTGCAGGGAGCGAACGGAAGCGGCTTTGAAAACTCCAAAGGCATAAGGTGGGGTTCAGACATTGACAAAGACAACATTAAATATAAATTCTATGTGATTACAAAATGGGCAAAAGAGCACAACTACAGGCTGTGGAACGGGGAATTTTCCTGCTTTGGCGAGGCATCAGTGCCTGCGGACAGGTTCAAGTGGATAAATTATGTGGTCACACAGTGCGAGAAAAACAACATACCTTGGTGCTTCTGGGATTTCGCGGGAGACGTGGGCAAAGTCTATGACCCTGATGCGAATGAGTGGAACCCAAAACTGTTAAAAGCACTGACAAAGCCAAACGGGTTGTAATTTATTTAGCCGGCTTTTTAATTTTTCTCAATTCCCATACTGTGCCTTTTGCATCAGGGCAGTGTATCTTATATACCCTGGGGTCATCGTACCACGATGGGACGCCAAGCATTACGCGCAGGATATAGCGGTCTATGACGTGCAAAAGCGCGTCACAGATGTGCTCCGGCCTTTTTAACGGGCTTTCGTAAATAAAAATATCCCCGAGGCTGTGCTTGCAGACTTCGTTTTTCTCAACCATCTTTATCTCAACCGCGCTGAAGCTTTTCCAGAATTTCTTATATTCTTCCGGGTCTTTTATTTTTCCCATGTCGATATTCAGGTCTAAATCTTCTCCCATTTTAATAACCTCCTTATTAAAATTACTTTGAGCCAGGAACCTGTCTGTCAGGATTGTTTGTCCCTTCGGGAACTGCCGTGCCTGTTACAGACGCCGACCAAACTGATGCGGTCACGGTGTTGCTGAAATAATTATCAATCATATCTTTTAACTCAAGAAAATCTTTTGGCTGGCCGTGGTGCTGCCCGCTATCATCGGATGTACCGGAGTTGTCATTTTGCACTCCCATACCGCCGCTTCCTCCCCAGCCGCCGCCGCCAAATCCTCCACCGCCGGAACCCCTGTGACCGCCCCTGTGCTCGCCTGAATTGCTGCCGGCATTTTTTGCAATATCATCCATTTTATCAATTACATCCTGAGCCTTGGCAATAATTTCCGCGCCTTCCGCGCTGGTTATCTTGCCGGTCTCCATGCCGTATACAGTACGTTTAAGCTGGTCAGTTATACCTTCTTTCATCCGGTTCATGCGGCTGTTCCAGTCCTTGTCGCCGACATCTCTCATCATCAGTTCCAGGTCCGAGATCTCTTCGTCCGTGCTTTTTACGATTACTTTCCTTTGCGTGGCACAGCCTGCTGTAATTACCAATATTACTATGGCTAAAATCCATGCTTTTTTAATTTTTATTCTCCTGATTTACGGATTTTATTGGAATTTGACTTGTTAGAATAACCGGAATATATCTTATTGAAAAAATCCCCCCTCACGGCAGGTTTAATTGCTTTAATTATTTAATAAAATTCAATCCATAATGCTGCCGGGTTGCCGTATTTGCCGCCCGGCAGGAGTAATGGATTTTTTTAAAACTCTTATTTTGTCGTTGTGGCTGCTGCGGCAGGATTTACTTTTTTGCATCTCTTTCCGTGATGTTTACCCATCTTTTTGCATGCTTTGGACGGGCCTGGCGTTGCTGAAGCACTTCCTGCAGTGCCTGCAAATGCCACTGTTGCTGAAAATAGTGCGATAAGAACGATAGCCATAATTTTCTTCATCTTTTTCACCTCCTTCATTTTAAACTTTTTACTTGGTTATTAGACGCTTTTGATGTGCATAAAAGTTCCATAATATAATTCGCCTTATCTGCCGCATTTTACTTGCCTGCTACCACCAAAATCACAAAAGTATCCTTTATTATAGGAGGACGCTGCCAATGGATTCCCGGCGCCGGTGTTTGTGCAGGCATTGGCCCGAACTCGGCAGTTGGAAGAAAAATTTTGTGAGTCACAGGGTCCACTGTCATTGTGCGCGCGCCTTTTTGCGTTTCCGCTGTCTGGACAACCTCAAATTTTCCACCAGGCGCCGCTTTGGCCACGGTCAATGTACCGTCTGCTCCGTTGGCGCAGAACGCAAGCCCTCTTTTTGCGTCAAAACCGCACCCGTCAACACCGGAACCTACAGGTACCGCTGCTGTAATTTTTCCGCTTTGTATGTCGAGCACAGTCATCATTCTATTATGGCACCCGGAAAAAATAAGGTAATTCTTTATATCAATTGCTATGCCTGTTGGTTCATTACCCGGCTTTATGGAAAAACGCCTGGCAATTTTTTCCTTTGCAGAATCAATTTCAACCACCTCGGCTGTGTCTTCTATATTTACATATACCATGCCGTTGCCGTCGGCGCACGCGAATTCCGGCTTTCCGCCAAGGGCAATCGTCCCAATGGCCCTGCCCGCGGCCGCGTCGATTACTGTCGAGTCTTTTGATTTCCCGTTGAATGTAAACACTTTTTTGGAAAACGCGTCATAAAGTATAGCGTCCGGATTTTCTCCGGTCTTTACTTCGCCTTTTATTTTTAAGGTTTTCAAATCAAAAATAGTGACGGTATTTGCCTTGCCGTTGCTTGTAAACCCGCAGTTAAACTCTTCCGCGATTGCGATGCCATGAACGCCGTCAGTGCCCGGGATTTCCCCTACAACTTTGTTCCTGGCAGTATCCACAACAATAACATGCGTCCCGCGCGAAATATAAAGCCTCGACGCCGCGCTGTCGCAGGTCAGGTAATCCCAGCCTTCTTCGCCTTTGACATGTATTTTTTTTACAACCCTGTATCCCGGTTCCGCGCAGAATCCTGCTGCGTAAATTGCCAGGGCCAGCCCTGATAAAAATAGAACCTTAAAAAATCTCTTCATTTCGCTGCTCCTTTTTCTGCTTTTATTTCCCATTCATATATTTTGTCCTGTGCCGCAGGGGCGTCCTGTGCATCCGGGGATACTTCAAGATATTTGTTCATTTCATCAACTGCGCCCTCATAATCGCTTTGCTGCTCGCCTAAAAGCACGGCCAGGTCATAATGTCCCTTGGGATACCATGGCGCTGCTTTAAGGCCTTTGCTGTAAAGCTCTGCTGCGCCGCTGTAATCTTTATTTTTTGCGGCTTCTTCTGCCTGTTCAAAATATTTGCCTGCTTTTTTTCTCAGTTTATATTTTGCCGGATTTAAAAGGTATTCTTCCGCCGTCTTTCTGAAAGCTTGTTTTTCAGGGCTGTACTCCCTTGATTGCGGGTCATGGATAAGGACATACAAAGAATCAGCGAATACGGTCGCAACGTTTACCGCGTCTCCTGTATTGCCGTACCTTCCCTTACCGCTGCCGTACATCCAAAAATAAAAATAAAACTTGCCCGAATTCGCTGAATTTTGCACTACAACATAAACAAAGCCCCCCATGTCGCCCTGGTAGTTGATAACTGTCGGGTCCCCGAGGTCAATAAATTTCAGGGAAACTGTTTCTGCCTTTCCCTTGTCAGGCCACGGCGATTCTTCAAACGTAATCCCCTCGCTGCTGATATCCAAATTTGTTACGGAAAAATCCGTATTTTTATAGTCCTGGTCAACATCAAGTATGCCTTTGAAGGTATCCGAAAAGTTATCGTACGCCCATTTTTTTGAATTGTCGTTTATCAGGTTTGCCTCGGGCTTGTATATCACGTTCGCGCATCCGGATATAAGAACGCAAAAAAATGCCGTTACAAAAAGTATTCCCCAAAAACGTATTTTTCCCGTCATTTTTGTCTCCTAATCAAAATATTGTTCCTGCTTAAAGATAAAAATAATGAATTGCCGTTGCCCATAAATAAAAAGACGCCCCTGCGGGCGTCTTTAGCTTGATTTTATATTTGCAATTTTATGTTTTTAATTAATGGCTTGCGCAGGGTATACACTCACTCTTTTTTTATTTTTGCTGTCTTCGTATTTAACCTTGCCTGTGACTTTCGCAAATAAAGTATGGTCCTTGCCGACACCGACGTTATAACCGGCATTTATCCTTGTGCCGCGCTGCCGCACAAGTATTGTCCCCGCGTGCACGAGGTTATTGTCGTGCTGCTTTACGCCGAGCCGCTGGCCAGCGCTGTCCCTGCCGTTTCTTGAACTGCCCTGAGCTTTTGTATGTGCCATATCATTTCACCTCTTTGTTTTACCCTTCTATTTTCTGGATTTTCAGTTTTGTAAACTGCTGTCTGTGGCCTTTTTTCCTTCTCATGTTTTTTCTGCGCTTCCACTTGAATACAACCACCTTGTCGCCTTTTACTTTCGGGTTTATTATTTCCGCGGTAATTTTCACGTTTTGTACGGTAGGCGCCCCGACTTTAATTTCTTCGCCGTTGACAAGCAGCAGTATTTTGTCAAAATTAACCTGCTTGTCCGTGACTTCCAATTTATCAACGTCAATTACCGAATTTTCAGAGACTTTATACTGTTTTCCCGCAATTTCAACTATGGCGTACATTTTAAATCCTCCCTTTTCCTTTATTTTATCTTTTCTGTTTCATTATTTGACTTCATTCTGGTGAGCCGGGCGAGAGTCGAACTCGCGACGCCCGCCTTAAAAGGGCGGTGCTCTACCAACTGAGCTACCGGCCCACTCATATTTACAGTTTAAAGTTCCATTTTAAATGTTCAAAGTCAATCCATTAAAAACCATCAATCAGGTAGCTCAGTTATCGGCCGCAAGGCCGATTTACTGAGCTGAAATGCCCATGCGAGCCATTGCGAGCATACAAAAATCAATGCTTACCGTCCTATCATTTTGCCGGGCTTTTTCCCCGGCTCAAGGCCAACGTCTATTTGTCCAGGCCGTTAATTGATTTCATAAATTTACAAACAGCATTATCCGTCCGCAAGTTTAATGTTATTTTTCACTGCATTTATGACAGGATTTAATAACAGGGCTATATTTTACACATCTTGCATTTTATGTCAATATGTTTTTATATTCGGAATAAAATTGCCGCGGCGCCCGGCTTATGCAGCCCCTTCTCCGGCGGCATAAGCTAAACCCATGGTTTTTATTGCGTCCCAAACTTATAGTAATACATTTTTTTCCTTGTTATTTTGCCGTCTTTTTCATGGACAAGAAAAACCTGTGCCCTGCCGGTGCTGGATATTTCATAGGTTTCCCACTTATCGTGGCTTTCCCTCTGCACCGAAGGCTTGTATGTTCTTATTTTCTTTCTGTCAATATCCACAAACACGGCGTCTTGCATGGATACCTGGCCTTTGTATTTGACGCACATGAAACACGCGTATTTTGCGTTTGTCGAAAGCATTTCATCGTATACGCCCGTTATCTGCTCGCCTTTTTGCGGCCTGTATTCCCAGATTATCCTGTCCCCTTCATAAATAATAACTTCATTTTTCCCGTTAATTTCAAGCACTCTGCCGTTTTTCTCAATGCGCCTCGTTTTTTCCCCTGTTAAGTCTTTAACCCTGCCCCTTGCGCATGAAAAAACTACAAGCAATGCGCATATAAAAAGTACCGCTGTTTTTTTCACTTTTTTCTCCGTTAAATGCCTTTTGCAATTTCCCCCGGCCAGGAACCGAAAACCGGCAATTTACGGCTTTAAGACAACCTTTTCCTTTATTGTCATTTTGGTTATTTCCGCGCCTTTGGCTTCCGGGTGGAAGTTGTATCCGTAATCAAGCACGCCCACTTCGTAGCCTTTTTCCGGAAACCAGGTCAGGATTATATGCATCGGGTATTCGACGCCTTTTGTAAAGTCGCACGAGTATATGAGTTCGATGTCGGGCTTTCCCTTGGGGTCAATGTAATACTTGAAC
Source organism: uncultured bacterium (assembly GCA_963845185.1). Lineage (GTDB taxonomy): Bacteria > Oederibacteriota > PGYV01 > PGYV01 > CAWJRG01 > CAWJRG01. Next base: position 623,130 of record CAWJRG010000005.1, read on the forward strand.
TCGGCTTTTTTCCATTTCCCGAGCATACCCGCGTTTTTTCCGCAGGAGCCAGCAAAAGCGTCAACGTCAATCTGGTTCTTGAATTCATCCGTAAAATACTTGTACGCGCCCTCATAATTCCCGGCCATGAGGTTCTTTAAAACCTTGTTTGCTGTTTCCACGGCTTTTGTGACGTCGTGGACAACCGGTTTTTGCGCACAGGACAGAAAAAACAAAACAGCCGCACACGATAACACTGCAACAACTTTTTTGATGGACATTTTTTACCTCCCTTATGATAGCGTTTGTTTTGTCGAGCCGTCAACAGGCTATGACAAAACATTACGCTATCTTAGTACCCGATCCAGTCCGGGCCGCAGGTCCGGACAAGCGGTATTAATTATCTTCCAAAATTGTTAATTCTTAATTGATGATTAAGTTATTTCCCTTGCATGCCCTGCAGGGCTTTCTGCTTGCTTCTTGCGTCCTCTATATAGCGTTTCACTTTCAGCACGTAATCGCTTTTTGGGTCAAGCTCCTCGATATTTTTCCAGTAAATAATCGCGGCGTCAAGGTTACCGTCTGTGTATTTTTCTATGCCTTTGTAGTAATATTCCTTTGTTTTCGAGTTTATTAGTTCTTTCAGCGTCGCAAGCATGCTGGTGGCATCCTCGTACGCAGGGCACATATTCACCAGATTCCTCAGCTTTTTCACTCCTTCCACGACCGACGCGTCCTTGGCCACCTCTGCTTTTGCCTTGCCTATGTCATCCTGCATTTCCTGCTGTTTTATTTTCGTCCTTTCTATGTATTGCTTTATTTTTGCGAAATTCGGGTCTTTTGCCAGTCCCGCCTGCCATGTTGACAGTGCTTTTGTATAATCGCAGTCGTTATAATATTTCAGCCCGTCCCTGAAATATTTCTCGGCCTGTTTTGACATGCCTTTCGACGACTTTAATTCCCTCGCGTCGTTCATCCACAGGTCAATATCCTTGTATGCCGGGTATATCTTTTTTACGTCGTCCCAGCTTTTCACGGCTTTTTCAAACTCGAATTTTTCGTAAAATTTCATGCCTTCGGCAAAAAGTTTATCGGCTCTCTTCAGGTTGCCTGCGCTCAATATCATTTTCCTGGCTTTTGCTATGTCTATGTCAATGCCCTCGTAATCCGGGACCGAAGCTTTCACCTCTTCCCATTTGCGCATGGCTCCCCTGTAATCGCCTGCTTTGAAAAGTTCCTCTCCGTCCGCGTAGGTCTGCGAAGCAAGGAACCGGGTCATTTTCATGTAATTGTCTTTTTCTTTTTCTTCCGAGCTCTCGTACAAAAATTTCAGGCCCACGAGGTTTGTGATGCCGAGGTCGCCCTTTGACGTAAAAGCGTAATCAAAAGACAGCTGGTCTATTGTGATTCCCGCTCCTGCCGACAATCCTGTCACTCCCTGTAGCACCTGGTTTGCGCTGCTGAAATTATAGCCCCCGCGCAGAGTCAGTATTTTAAACAATTTGAGTTCCGCGCCCGCAGCGTATGACATGCCGTACAGTGCCGAATATTTTGCGTCAACCGCTGCCGTAAGCTTGTTGCCCTGTATATTGAATACATTTACTCCAAAGCCGCTCCTTATGTTGTAAACGCCGCTTGAGCTCAGGTTAAAATTCTGCAGCGCGGCTCCTATTGACACGATGTCCCCTATTTTCGCGAGCACACCTGCGTTAAGCAGGAATCCGTAAGCGCTGTAACTCGCTATTGAAATGTTTGAAGCATTCAGGCCTATCCCCAGCGACAAATAATCCGTGACCGGCGCTCCGTAAGCAAGCCCGCCTGAAATATTATTCGGGTTGATGCTGTTGTTCATGTCCACGCCGTTTGAGTCCCTTTGCTCAAAAATGCCGTAGTTTGTATAGGAAAAAAAACCGCCTACTACCCCGTATCCCACGGGCAGCGCCGCGTTCGCGTACTGGAAAGATGAGTCAAGCAACCACTTATCGTAAGCAGCATCGAGTTCAATGAGTTTAATGTCGGAAAGCCCTGCCGGGTTATAAAAAACAGACGATGCGTCGTCGGAAATTGCGGTAAAGGCGCCTGCCAGGCCTGCGGCGCGCGCACCCATGTTTATGTCGAGCGACGCGAAGTCAATCGGGTTTGCGGTCGTGGCAAAGGCAAAGTTCGCACCCAACAAAGTAGCTGCGGAAATTAAAAAGAATTTTTTTATTCTGTTCTTCACACCAATGGGTCTCATTTATCCTTTTACCTACCTACGACAAGAAATTTGTTCGCCTTGAATTTGATTTCTGTGCCTGAGGCGGTCTTTGCCCTTATAATATAGTAATAAACTCCCGGGCTAAACCCCGAAATATTCTCCTGCGAAGCATTTGTCGCAGTGGCATAGCCAGTGCACTCAAACTTGCGCGCAAAATTTCCTGCAAAATTAAAAATATTTATTGTGACATTTGCCTGCTCGTTTAATGAATAAACAAAAGTAATGCTTGTTGTTGCCGGCACAGGGAAGACATACGAATCGTCCGCCGGTGGCTGCTGCAGCCCGGGCACGGGTGTTGTTGTGATTGACGGCGTTGGCGTAATCGATATAACAGGTGTCTGTGTCACGGTCATTGTTATTGTATATGTCTGCGTAATTGTCGGGGTATTCGTAGCTGTAACCAGGTACCCGAGGTCAGGGCAGAATTGCGTGTATATTGACCACAGCCTTGGCTGCGCTGTCGCCGGGCCGAACGGGTCAGGGAAACCTCCAAAAGAATTGCTGACTGCCATGCCTGAATTAACCGGTGAAGTGTCGGTATAATATACCTGTATTCCTGTCTGCGCTTCAAAAGCGAGCCAGTAATTGCCCGAAGGCAGGTGAACGCCGCCGGGTATTGTTATAGCGTTCCAGCCCGTCGTGCAGTACTGCGGGCTGCAGAATATTACAAGCGAGTTCGGCTGTCCGCCAGCGTCAGTATAAATGGCCGTAGTAATCTGGCCTGTTCCGCCTGCCACGTATAAATACATCTGGTTGAATGTTCCGTCCTGCAGCAGTTCAAATTTGCTCGCGTATAAGGTTGACCCTCCGCTCATGAATGTACTTGAGCCGGTATTGTTGCCAAGCGTACCTTCAGTGCAAGCCGTGGAAGTCGGCGATACTGACGAAGTCGGGCTTATTGTGGGGGTAAGAGTTATTGTCGGCGATACGGTATTTGTGCCTGTGTCAGTCGGCGTGACTGTCGGTGTTTCAGATATAATTTCAGTCTGTGTTGCCGTTGATGTTTCAGTTGCCGTGTAAGTCGAAGTGCCTGTGGGACTATCTGTCGGCGTAGGAGTTGCCGTGTATGTATAAGTGCCAGTGCCTGTCGAAGTGCTAGTCGGCGTATCAGTAGGCGTTGGTGTAGCCGTGGATGTTTCAGTATCCGTGCCTGTCGGGGTGCCTGTAGGCGTGCCTGTCAGCGTCGGCGATATAGTTGATGTCGGCGATATTGTCGGAGTATCTGTCACTGTAGAGCCGTTGGGCACCTGAGTATTTGTGGCCGTTATTGTTGGCGTATATGTAGTTGTCGGCGTTGCTGTAAATGTCGAGGTTCCAGTGCTTGTCAGCGTGCCTGTATATGTATTTGTCGGCGTCGGCGTTGACGTAAATGTCGAGGTTCCTGTGTATGTCGCTGTATTTGTACCTGTATTTGTTGGTGTGCCTGTATTTGTCGGCGTACCTGTCGGTGATGCTGTATTTGTGTATGTAAGTGTCATGGTAAATGTGGGGGTAACCGTATATGTAAACGTGCTGGTAACCGTGACAGTATATGTGTGTGCGGGATTCGGGCACTCTATTTCCCCTCCGTAACCGTGCGGCAAAAAATTTATAAGAGTGGGATAGCCGCCGCATAAAATTTTTGAGCCGGCTACGCCAATGCTCAATATTGCTCCGTTTGGAAACGGAATCCAGGGATAATCGGACCCGTCCCCTTTGCGCACAGCGACTATGCAGGGGCGTATGTCGTTATTTAACCCGGCAGTGGTAAAACTTCCGCCAAGGTATATAACATCCGTATACGGGTCAACATACATGGAATATACCGGTGCATTTAAATTCGGGTTCCATGTGGCTATGTTGTTGCCTGTCGCATTGTCAAAAGCCGCAGCGTAACTCAAGGGCAATGTAAAATTACCGCCAAGGCAGACAGCTCGCTCCTTTAAAAGCGATTGAATAAACAGGCCCGTTTAAATTAGGTATCCACGTGGATATATTGCTTCCTGTTATTGTGTCAAAAGCTGCTGTATAGTTTAATGGTGTTGAAAAATACCCTCCAAGATAAACAACGTTTTTGCTGATATTACACGCTGTTACCGTACTGTTTAGGCCCGGGTTCCATCCAAGCACGGTCCCTGTGGAAAGGTCGGTTGCCGCCGCGTAGTTCCTGCCCATTACTTGGCCGCCTGGTCCCATTATTGTTGTAAAAGCTCCGCCTATATACATGCTGTTGCCGTAAGGGCAAAGAGAGTAAACTACATTGTTCGCATCCGGGTTCCAGGATGTGGCAGTTCCGTTCACAGGGTCAAAAGCAGCGAGGCAGTCGCGGGCAATAGTGCCGCTGTTTACCCATGTGAAAGCTCCGCCCGCGTAAACCGCGCTGTTTGTCAGGGCAATTGTTGTAACTATATCGCTTGTGTTCGGATCCCACGGCAAAATAACGCCGGTGTTCAGGTCAACAGCCGCAAGATGGTTTCTGGCCACGGATTTTATTGCGCGGAAGCTTCCTCCTATATATATGTTCTGCCCCTGGCCAGCTATGGCGTACACAGTGCCGTCAGGATCCGGCTGCCATGTCTGGGCCGTGCCTATAACACTGTCAAAAGCAGCCGCGTTTACCCTGGAGACAGGCGTCGATGACGCGTTATTTACAGATGTAAAAATACCGCCTATATATATGTTTGCGCTGTTCGCGCATATTGAATAGCCGTAGTTATTCAGGTTTGGGTTCCAGCTGTTTGCCGTTCCTGTTGAAGGGATCGGGAAAGCAGCTGCGTAATTCCTTAGCGTGCCCAGTCCGGATGTCCCGCCGCTGCCTGTGTTGACTTTTGTAAAAAAGCCCGTAGCATAAAGCGTGTCGTTGTTGACCGTGCCTGTGACAGCGCAAAGCGACATTACAACGCTGTTTGCTTCAGGGTCAAAAGCCGTTGGGGTTGTTGAATTATAGGCAAAAGCAGCCATGTAATTTCTCGTGTAAGCGCCGCCGTTTGTGGTGGTAAAAGCGCCGCCAATATATAATATACCCGTGTCCTGCGTTATAGAATAAACAGTGCCGTTCATTTCCGGGTTCCAGGATATAGCCGTGCCTGTCACAGGATCCACGCAGCCCAGATAGCTTCTTATTGTGCCGCCAAGCGAGGCAAAGGCCCCTCCCATAAAAATATTATTCTGGAACGGATAAATTGAATACACATAATTGTTCGGTGCCGGGTTCCATGCCTCAAGCGCGCCTGTTGATGCATCAAAAGCCGTGGCATAGGTCCTGGCTGTCCAGGTGCCTCCTACGCCTGCAGCGTTTAAAAATTCGCCGCCCACATAAACAACCCCTGACATTCCGGCAATGGAAAGCACAGTGTTGTCGGCAGCCGGTGTCCAGGCCGGGTCGAGTGAGCCGTTGTTAAAAATATGCGCCAGCCTTGTCCTCGGCTGGCCGGCGACATACGAAAAACTCCCTCCTATAAAAAAACCTCCGTTTGAATCAGGAGCTATTGCTAAAACAGCTCCCCCGCCAACCTGAGGGAAAGCCGGGCTTGCCACGGTATTGCCGTTCGCGTCTGTCAGCGCTGCAGAACCTGTGCGCTCGCCTATCCTAGTAAAAACGCCGCCCAAATACAAAGTGGACGCCGTATTCGCAACTGCGTAAATTATGTTGTTTGCGGCAAATGAGCTGTAAATAAAAGCAGGGCCTATGGTTGGAGTAAAAGTCGGGCTTGGTGGAAGGACTACGACGGTTTGCCCTATGGTTAAGACTGTAACATTCGTGTTTGTCGGTGTAGGGTTTGCCCCGTAGGCGGCAGGGCTGGTCAAGGCCGTAAAGATGATGCCGATTACAAGGCTCGTAAAAAAAGCTCTTGTTTTCATTTAATCATCAAACTCCTGTATAGAATACTTATATTTCTTAATTAATTATACTCCAACAATGCCGATATTTCAATCAAAATAAGGGTTCAGTATAGCAAAGGGTTTTGTTTTAATGATGGTATTATTTTTTTTGTATGGGATTTCTTTTTTACGGGTTTCTCCGGCGCAAGGATCAAATCCGTTATTTTTATTATTTCCTTCGCGTCTGTTTCAGCGGCGTGTTTTCCAGACTTTATAAGTTTTATATTTCCCTGTCTGTCAAGAATGCATACATATATCAGCGAATCGTCTTTCACGTTAAAAAATTTTTTATAAGGTTTTTTGTCGCTAAAAAACAAGTAGGTGAGCCTTCTGGTCTTCGGTGGCCCCGCCTTTCATGCCGTTTAATATTCCCACGTCCCCAACAAGCGCCATCTCATAGTACGCTTTCTGGGTGTTTCCCATATATTTCAAGGCAAAAGGCTTTATCCATGACGCCATGTCATTGTCATCAGGCCTTGAAAAAGTGAGAATTATCATTGACGCCTTGCCCTGAACAGCGTCAGGCAATACGATTTCTTTGTCATCAAGCGTCTGCGCTGTGATTTTCGGGAAAGCAGTACCCGTGACAGAAGCACAGGCGGCGGTCGGTGTTACAACTTCATCAGCACATACCGAAGCTGCGATAAAAAAAAGAAGTATAAACACGTAAATTTTATTCACTTTGATATCCATTAGTTATTTAGCATTTCAGTTGCTAAACCTCTATTCATCAAACCTTCCATTCATTCTGCATTTCTTTTACATTTAATTCTTATTTTTGACCAAACCTACAAGGTTCAGCCTTCTATTTCTTTGCCTTTATTGCGACCACCACACGTCGCTTTTATCCTGTAAGCCTGTGCTCGGGCAATATTCCCCGGCTATCACCCACATCATATTGTTGAATACAACGCTACTGTGGAAGTGCCTGACTCCGAATTCGGCTGCCGCTGTCGCCTGTGTCCACGTACCTCCGGAATTCGAATACCAGACATCGCCCTTGCAGCCGTTGCTGTCCTCGCCTCCTACAATCCACATATAATTATTGTATACAAAACTCGTGTGGTTTGCCCTTGCGCCGTATCCTTGAGACATTAAAAGAAATGTCCAGTTTTTTCCGTCGCTTGAATATCCCGTATTTCCCAGGAAACTTGATCCGTTCCATCCGCCCATTATCCAGATTAAATTGCCGTATACTATTGTCGTATGCTCTTCTCTCCCGCCGAAAGACGCTGCTGTCGTCGTGCATCCCCAGTGGGCGCCATCGCTTGAATACCAGACATCGCTTTTAAAGCTGCTGCCGTCATATCCGCCTATCACCCACATTTGATTGTTATATACCACGCTCGAATGGCAAATCCTTCCGTTGAATGCCGCTGCCGTGGTAGTGCATGACCAGTAAACGCCGTACGGATTGTTGTTCGAATACCAGACGTCGTTTTTATATGTTCCGTCATATCCGCCTATCACCCACATTTGATTGTTATATACCACGCTGCTGTGAAACCATCTTGCGCTGAACGCCCCGGTTGTAGCCTGCTGCCAGTACGTGCCGTCGAATGAATACCATACGTCATTGAGGTAATTGCTGGCATTGCTTCCGCCTATTACCCACATGGCATTGTTATAAACCAGGCTTGTGTGTCCCATCCTGATGCCAAAAGCTGCTCCAAGCGTGGACCACGACCATGTGCTGCCCGGCACAGGAGTATTGGTGGATGTGGCTGTAATAGTCGGTGTAATTGTTTTTGTCCATTGCGCGGCTGCTGCTGTCTGCTGCTGCGCCACCATTGTCAAAATAGCCGCTGCTGTCTGCGTCGCGTTTGGAGTGATCGTCATTGTAAATGTGCTGGTAGCCGAATATCCGGCTGCCGCCGCTGTCTGCTGCTGTGCTATCATTGTCATGATTGCTGCTGCTGTCTGTGCCGCGTTTGGCGTAGCTGTTGCCGTGTGTCCTGCCGCTGCCGCTGTCTGCTGCTGCGCTACTATTGTTTCTATGACCGCGGCTGTCTGCGCCGCGTTCGGCGTATCTGTCGCTGCTGGAAATGTCGGATTTACTGTCTTTCTGCATGCCTGCGGTAAAAATATTATTGCAGTTATTAAGGTAGCCGTAATAAATATTTTTTTCACCTTGACACCTCTTATTTTAATAATTTCCAGTTCTCACTTACCACTTACCCCTTCCCACCTACCACTTCACACTTATCCCATCCCACACTCTTCTTGCTTTCCTGCCTACTGCGCCCACCACACATCGTTCCTGCAGACCCCGTCAAAACCTGCTATTACCCACATTGCGTTGTTAAATACCACGCTGGTATGCAAAAATCTTGCGCTGAATCCCGCGTTGATTGCCGCATTATACCAGTACATGCCGTCTGTTGAATACCATATGTCATTTTTATATCCGTTGCTGTCATAGCCGCCTATTACCCACATCTTATTGTTATAAACCACGCTTGTGTGCCCGAACCTTCCGCTGAATCCGTCTCCTGCGGACATTTCAGCCCAGTTCACGCCGTTGCTCGATGACCATACGTCATTCTTATAATTTGCGCTGTTATCTGTTCCGCCTATTACCCATATAGAATTATTAAACACAACGCTTGTATGCCCGTATCTTGCGCTGAAAGTTGCGGCTGTTGTCGTGCATCCCCAGCTTGCGCCGTCGCTTGAGTACCAGACATCGTTTTTGGCGTTACCTGTGCCGTCTTCAATACCGCCTATTACCCACATTTTGTTGTTAAATACCACACTTGTATGCTTGCCCCTTGCTGAAAAAGCGGCTGCCGTGGTTGTGCATGCCCAGTAAATGCCTGTTGAATACCATACATCATGCGTATAATGGCTCGTTGTGTCAAAACCGCCTATTACCCACATTAAATTATTGAAAGCGACGCTTGTATGGTAAAACCTTGCCGTAAAATTGCCGCCGCCGCTTAGCGCCCAGTAAGTGCCGTCCTGGGAAATATAAGCGTCATTTTTTAACGTGCTTGTGCTGTCCTGCCCGCCTATGACGTATATTGAGTTGTTATAAACCACGCTGCTGTGGCCTGCCCTGGCTGAAAAGGTCGCTGCACTTGTCGCCAGCGTCCACATGCTGCCTGTAAAAGGAGTAGGTGTACTTGTAAAAGTAGGTGTAATTGTAGGCGTTATTGTCCTTGTCAGTTGCCCCATCACTGCCGTCTGCGTTTTTACCACTATTGTTTCTATCGCAATAAACGTCTGTGTCGCGTTTGGAGTTGCTGCCGGAGTATTTGTAGGCGCCGGAGATGCCGGGTTGCTGTTCTTGGAACATGCGATTACAAGGAAAACCGAGAATAATATAATTCCAAAACCTGCCGCCAATAGCTTTCTCATAATAATCCCTCCGTTTTTCTAATTTTCAATTGCTGATTGTCAATTAAAATACGCCTTAACTGGCAATTTATATATATTAATTATATCAAATATCCGGGGTTTTTTCTACTTTCTTTTGACGGAAAAATCCGGTTTTCACCTTATTATAACAAACACCTTAACTTGTCTTTGGTTACTCTGTTCAGCTGTCACATAATAAATTCCGCTTGCCCAGTTCTCTGCGTCGGTTATTTTTTTAATTACCGCATTTGGACCCTGGTTCAACACTTCTTCCCTGTAAATAAGCCTGTAATTTGCAGTGTATATCCTTAATGTTATTTTATTCCCGTTAAGCACTATATTTACAAAATCTGACGCCGGATTTGGATAAAGACCGGCGATTAATCCGCTTCCTGAATTCGTGCCTGCTGTCGGAGTAGGTATAAACGGCGTGGATGTAAAATCCGGTGTTTCTGTGTATGTCTGTGTTATTGTCAATGTCTCTGTTTCGGTAGTTGCCCACGTGCCTGTTGCTGTTATTGTCAGCACCGGTGAAATTGTCCATGTTTCGGTAAAAGTCGGCGTCGCAGTAAGCGTCCAGTCCGGTGTGTCTGTGTCCGACGGCCCTGCTGTATTTGTGCCGGTTGCTGTCGCTGTCGCTGAGCCGGTAGCCGTAATGATTGCTGTTCCTGTTTGCGTAGGTGTTTCAGTTGCAGTAAGCGTGTTCGAAACTGACGGTGTCTGCGTATAGGTATTTGTTATAGTATCTGTTGCAGTTGCTGTCGGCGTATATGTAGGAGTCTGTCCGGATACCGAGCAGTCAATATATTCACTCCATGTCTCGGCTGTTGAACTGACTCCGCTCAATGTAGCGGGATACGCGCCGAATGGCTGGTCAATAAGAAACCCGTTTCCAAGTGTGCCGGCTGTGTAGCTTGGTATGTCGAGCGTCGAGTCAGTCTGCCAGCACAGCCAGTAAGTGCCCGGTGTAAGCGTGAGCGAGACAGGCGTGCCAGCGGAAATATTCTGGGTTATCCACCCTCCCGCGACGCTGTTTGCTATCGTTCCCGAGTCCCAGAGCAGGTTCTGCGGTGATGAGTTGTCGTATATCGCGAGCCTTATATTTCCCGCTGCAGCGTGAGAGTAAAAATTTATATTGTTCACAGTTTCTGTCTGCGTTTCGGTAATTTTTGTCCCTTTAATGGCGGCTTTCTGCGAAAACGCGATTTTAATCACTTGTCCCGGTGAGCTGTCGCAGCCTATGTAAGCGTACCCTCTCGTATTATCTATCTCCGAACCCTGTGCGTAAACTTCGCCGTACGGGAAAGTAACTCCGTTGTCCGTTGAGTCATCATACGCGCCCGGATATCCGTCGCAAGGCGGCACATCAACACCCCCGAGAAGCTGCAGCGGCGGCCCTGCGTTTTCCGACGGCGCCGCGTCTCCCGAGTTGTTTTTTATCTTGAACAATTTCATGGGAAATATCCCGTCTGTAACAAAAATAGTATAGCCGCTTGCCGGGTCTTCCACTGAGGCTGATAAAGACTGTTCCGTAGCGTTTACGCCGTTGCACGCCGCGCCTGAGTGCAGCGTCGTGTTTGACACTTCGCTGAAAGTCGTCAGGTTTATCTTGTCCACGTTTGCAGGTAAAGGCGTAATCGAAGAAGGTTCGTATGTGCCGAAATACGCGTAATGGTTGATTGTGTCAATTGAAGGCCTGCCGTATGCAAACCACATTCCCGGCGGGATAGTATCAGTTGTGCTTATGACCCCGTCCTCGCTTGGCGCGCCGCCGCCGTTTAGCGCTACCCGCGCTATCTGGGTCATATTGTACCCGGCAAGGTAAAGGTACCCTCCCGACGCGTCAATTGCTCCGTATATCTCTAATGCGCCTAATGGAGGGTAAACTGGGCTGTTGAGCGTCAACCCCGAACCGACCATAGTCGGCATTGTGGCGTCGCCTGCCGCGACTGACGGCAGCAGGTACTTGTAAACTACCGCAGGGCTGCCGAAGGTTATAAAATAAGCGTAATGCTGAGTTGGATCCGGATTGCTGTCGTCAAGCATCGCGTCCTTTGGGGTGCTGGAAGCGTTGAACACGCCCTCGTCAACCGGAGCCACTCCCGGCCCGCCCAGTTTTACTTTGTGGAGCCCGCCCGAATCAAAATAGGCAAACCCGTTTACTGAATCTACAAGTATTTTTCCAAAATTCCCTCCCGGTGAAAGCGTAATGGTGCTCTCTTCCGTGAAGTTCGTCAGGTTTATCTTTGAAAAACTTCCCATGCGGCCTCCGAAATACGCGTACGCGTTCACCGTATCGATTCCCGCGCCGTAAAGGCCCTGGTAATTATCGCTGCTGAGCACGACCTTTCCCACGCGCCTTAACCCCTGCGTTGGGTAAGTCGTTGTTCCTGACGTTGTAATGCCCAGTTGGTCCGCTTCAAGCCGGAAAGATAAAAAAATAAATAAAACCGGTACAATACCGGACATAATCAATCGAATTTTATTATTTACCATCATAATGTTTTTAGCACCTTACTTATCTCTGTTTTCTATCATTCCAAAATTCAAAATCTAAATTCCAAATTTATTTTACCACAAAAACTTTCAGTATTTTTTTGCTACCAGCCGCTTCTATATATATAAAGTAAAGCCCTTCTCCTACAATTTTGCCGTCGTCGTTCTTTGCGTCCCATTCCACCTGGTTCCACCCGTCAAGCGAGGTTGTAAAATCCATGTTTTTCCTGACAACTTCCCCTGTCAGGTTATACACTTTTATTTTCACGTTGACATTCGCAGCTGCCTTCACGTTTATCATCAGGGTTTCGCCTCTTCCGGGGTAAATGTAATTTTTGGACAGGGTCAGGTTCGAGTTCGGCTCAGGCGTATTCGTATAGGTCGGCGAAATTGTGTATGTGGCTGTTATGCTCGGCGTGGGTGATATTGTGGCTGTCTGCGTGATTGTCAGCGTGCCTGTCTCTGTATCTGTTTGCGTAACAGTAATTGTATTTGTCAATGTTTCCGAAAGCGAAGGCGTCGGCGTTATTGTATTTGTCACCGTAAAAGTCGGTGTATCTGATATTGAGCTTGTAGAAGTAGGTGTCGTCGTTGGTGTATCTGTCATGGTCTGCGTCGGGCTTGCAGTGAACGTCGGAGTATTTGTGAATGAAGACGTAGGCGTGCCGGATACCGAGCTTGTCGAAGTAGGCGTCACCGTGTTTGTGGATGTCAATGTAGGCGTGTTTGTCGCAGTGTTTGTATAAGTACCTGTCCACGTAGGTGTCCCTGTTGCCGTATATGTTGAGGTTTCTGTTAATGTCTGCGTATTTGTAGTTGTAAGCGTATATGTATCCGTACATGTTGCAGTATAAGTTTCCGTAATCGTAAATGTAAATGACGGCGTTGCTGTAAACGACGGCGATGCCGGAGGCGTCCATGTGATAGTAAATGTTAAAGTCAGCGTTATTGTTTGTGTAGCTGTGCCTGTATTTGTAGGTGTTGCTGTCGGTGTTATTGTCCCTGTAAAAGTATACGTCGGAGTGTTGGTTCCTGTTTTCGTCGGCGTCATAGTCACTGTAATCGTCTGCGTTACAGTTAGAGTCATGGTTTGCGTATCCGTAAATGTTCCTGTCCATGTCGGCGTGCCAGTAACCGTATCAGTGTATGTCCCTGTCACAGTAAAAGTCATAGTAGTCGTAAACGTAGATGACGGCGTTGCCGTAAACGAAGCCGATGCCGAAGGTGTCCATGTATTCGTGGGAGTAATAGTTAGCGAAATTATCAGCGTCGATGTTTGTGACGGCGTATTTGTATACGTCATTGTTCTTGTCCCTGTATTGGTCATTGTCGGCGTCATTGTAAATGTAAATGTAGGCGTGCCTGTATAAGTGCCGGTAGCAGTCTGCGTGCTTGTATCCGTATATGTCGGTGTATAAGTAGGTGTTCCTGAAGGGCTTACAGTATCGGTCGGGGTATTTGATGTACTCTGTGTAATCGTAGCCGAAGGAGAAACCGACGGTGTAGGAGAGTTTGTCTGTGTAAAAGTAAGTGTAAATGTAGCCGTGTTTGTCGGCGTACTGGTCGGTGTCCATGTTGGTGTATTCGTTTTTGTGTCCGTCTGCGTGAATGTCTGAGTTAAAGTAAATGTTTGCGTGTAAGTGGGAGTGTCAGACATTATGTTCGTGTTTGTGCTGGTCGCACTGGGCGTATTCGAAGGTGTATAAGTATACGTCCCGGTTCCTGTGTTCGTTGGCGTGCTGGTCGGAGTCCATGTTTGGGTATTCGTAAGGGTTATCGTAGCAGTCTTTGTCCCTGTCATTGTCACGCTTGGCGTGGATGTGTTTGTAAAAGTGCCTGTGGGAGTGATGGTGGAAGTGCCTGTAGAAGACGGGGTTGACGTGGGCGAGTAGCATGACATAGGGCAGTAGTTAACGCACATGGAATAGATTGCATTGGAGCTGAGTTGTGTCGGCCATGTTGCCGAGAAAGAACCGAAAGTATTGCTGCCCATAATCTCTTGGCCGGTTGTTCCAGTATTGTAAGCTACTGTCGCGTTGCCTGATGCCTGGAATGCTATCCAGTAATAATTATTCGCCGTCAGGACCGGGTTGCTTGTGAGCGGTATGGTTAGCCAGCCGGCTGCTGTCGTAGATACTGCGTTTGTTGAAGCCACCAGGTTTTGCGGCCCGCCGTTATCCGTATATATGGCACACTGCACCATACCGCCGTTGTATCCCACTAAATATATGGAAATGCTCGACGCCATTGCGTTTTGGGTAATTTGATATTTATTGGAAGTCATATATCCGACAGGGGCTTGGTTATTGGTGCCGACTGTTGGATAATATCCAAAATATCCGGGGTTGCAGCAATTCGGCGTTATTGTAACCGTAGGTGTCCATAGAGGGGTCTGGGTCATTGTTTGCGTGTGGGTGCCTGTCGGCGTCATGGTGTTTGTGGGCGTAATACTGACAACAGGCGATATGGTTGAAGTCGGGCTGATTGAAGGTGTCGGGGATATTGTGGCTGTTTTGGACGCAGTCAGTGTCACTGTCAACGTGGGAGTGGGCTGGACTCCGTACGACATCCTGAATCCTATGTCCCTGTTCTGGTAACTTGTGCTCCAAGTATTTCCCGTGTCTGTAGAAGACTGGGTATATGACTGTATGCCGTCGTAAGTGAGCAGGTTGTACGGGTTTCCGCCCGCGGTGTACATATCGTTTACTATATAATAATTCGTAGTGTCTGAATTGGGGGATTTCAGCCATACCCTGAACACGTCGCCGCTTATAAGCGTGGCCGGCACGGGCATATCCACGTCTATCCACTGCGCCGCTGTATTCTGGTTTGACGCCGCGGTATTTGCCAACAGCGTGCCAGACGCAAGCACCAACCCTGACTGCGTAAGGTCGTCAAGCTCATAATACAGGCTGTCTATCGGCTGGGCAGCTGTGCTGGTCTTTACAAAAAATCCTATCCTGCTTACCTGGGCCGTGATTGTCATGTTCCTGAAATATTCGCCCCAGCAATTTGCTCCCTGCACCTGTTCTGCGTAATTCCCTATGTACGGGTTGCCGTAGCTTGTGCTGTCCGAAAAATTCAAGGCGCATTCGAGCACCCTGCCGGGAAAAGCCCATTGGCCCGTTGTCCACAAATAAAGCGATTCCGCCGCGCCGTCAACGTGCTGGTCATACGGTATGTAGCGGTGGAGAGGGGACGAACCGTTTCCTATAAAAGCGTAGTTGCTGGAATTAATGGTATCGCCTCCCGCGCTATAGTATTCAACCACTACATGATAAATGGCATTTGTGGTCAAATTCGCGTTCAGCCCTGATATTAAGTTCCATCCTGCCGTAAAAGTTGTGGTTACAGGCCCGCCTCCCGGTATATAGGTCCCGTTAGGCCTGCTTAGCCCGTCATCACCCTGAATGCCGATATTGTATCTCGGGCACGTGCCTATATTTATGTTGTCATAAAGCGCTATGGATGAAACTGTCTTTCCGGTTATTGTGAGCGAAAAACTGTACCCGGCTTTATATGACGGCGCTTGCAGGAAAAACGCGTAAGTGCTGTCGCTGACTGACTGGTTTCCGAACCAGCCTGTAAGAGTGGGAGCAACAGTTTGCGTTATGGTCGGAGTCGGCGTGACAGTTAAAGTAAATGTCTGTGTTACTATCACTGTAACCGTCGGCGTAGGCGGATAGTACATAAACTGGAACCCGAGGTCGTAGTTCAGGTTGTTTGTCCACGTCACGCCCGAGTCCCCGGATATGCACCTGTAATTCAGCACCCCTCCGTATGTCAGGGTGTTTTCCGGGTTTTGGTTCACCGCGAGGCTGCCCCCGCAAACGTAATAATAAGCCGAGGCCGTGGAAGACGTGGAATAAAAGCTCAGCCTGTACTGGTGCGCGGCGTAAAGGTTATAAGTTGCGCCCATGCTCTGTGAAATACCACTGGACCGTTGCCTGTACCGAAGCGGCAGCAGCGATTACTCCGGATGTAACTGTCACATTGCCTGTCACGTCATAAAGCAGGTAATGCATATCGTCTGTGGGCGTGCCGTTATACGAGTAAAAATACGCGCCCAGGACGCTTACCTGGCAGTCTGCAGGCGGCGTCAGGAACTCAGCTGCCTGGTTTGCACCGTACACACTGCTGACTATGCCGTTGTATATCGGGTTTCCGTAATAAGAGCCATCGGCATACCCGAGCACAAATGGCGGCATCATGTTTTTTAAGGCCCAGCTTGTTCCATTATATTCCAGGGTATTTAAATACTGGTCAGATGACTGGTCAAGCGGTATCAGCCCGGTATAAGGCACTGTTCCGTCCCAAAGTGACATATAATTACTTCCGCTTATTGCTCCCGAATCATATGAAATTACTATATGGTATATCTGCCCGTCGGTCAGCTGGACCTGAGGCACGGTTATGCTGTTCCATCCGGTTGTGTTAAAACTGTTGCTTGTTAAGTATATGCCTGACGGATAATGGTTTACAGTGTTGTCGTCCACCTGTATGCCCACCCAGTATGTCGGTATAGTGCCCGAACCAACACTTCCTATAAATCTTATATTGTTTACCATTTTTGTGCCGTGCTGCGTGAAACGGAAATCGCTCTGCAATCCGGAAGCGCTCATTGCATATCCGTTTGCACTGCTGGCCACGGATTTATTGCCGAAGACATATGCCGTGCCAGGCGTCGCAGTCGATGTCTGAGTTATGCTTGGAGTCGGTGTGATTGTGGATATATTCACCGTCCCTGTCGGTGTCGCGGTCGATGTCTGGGTTATGCTTGGAGTCGGCGTAATTGTAAAGGCACCCTGGGGTGTCGGCGTCATGGTGGGTGTGAAAAGCCCTGTGCTGTTTGACAGGCGGAAATTCAGGGTCCTGGCTTAGGTTGTCGGTCCAGGTTACGCCGCTGTTGCTTGACGACTCGAAGTAGCAGCTGGTGCCCTGGTAATTAAGTGTGTTTTCCGGGTTCTGGTTCACTGACTGTGAGTCTCCGTATAATAAATAGTAATTTGACGAATTGGAACCCGGTGAGTAAAATATAAGCCTGTACTGCTTTCCTGCAATCAGCGTATAGGTGCTGCCCATGTCCGCGTCATACCACTGGTAATTGGGCCATGCCAGCACTGAGCCGGATGCGGCAAGCGTGCCTGACGTAATTGTTACGTTTCCTCCGATGTCATACAGGCTGTAATAAAGGTTGTCAGCCGGCGACAGGCTGTTTACATACATATAAACCCCGATTTTGCTCACCTGGCACGTCGTGGTCACACTCAGGTACTCAGCTTTCCAGTTGCTGGTGCCGTAAACTATGCCCATACCACTGCCGCCGCTGTCAGGGTTGCCGAAATATGCGGAGTCAGTATAACCCAGTACAAAAATCGGTATGTAATTATAAAAGGACCAGGAAGCACCGTTGTATTGCATGGAGTTCAGGTTTGGGTCAATTACCTGGTCATAGGGTATAATGCCGGAAGACGGAAGTGTGCCCTCTGAAACGCTGAGGTAATCGCTTCCGTCGACTGTGCCTGAATTATATGTGAATACAATATGATAAACCTGCCCTGCATTAAGCGTCGCGTTCGGCACAGCTACGTCGTTCCATCCCGAAGTCGAAAAAGTGCCTGATGTAAGCGTTACCCAGTTCGGATAGCCGCCCGAGTCGCCCATTATTGCTACATTATAAGTCGGCGCTGTGCCCGCGCCTGTCATTACGTAAAATTTTATGTCATTGACTGTCTTTGCCGCTCTTTCCGTGAAACTGTACGCCACAAGCCTGTTTGACGCGCTCATTGAATATGCGTATGTGTTGGTTATTATGGATAAGTTGCCCAGCACAAATGGCGGCACCGGGGTAATGGTCGGAGTGATTGTGGGCGTTATTTCATCAGCGGACATAAGCTCCACTGCAGCCAGCGCGTTGTAGCCGTTCAACCCGAAAGTGTAGGTAATGTCATACGGACCCGGCGCTGTAGTTGCGTAATCCGATTGCTGCCCTATACCGGCGGTATTTCCTGTCCAGCGGCTGGTTATGCCTGAGCCGGGTGTTATTGAAGTTACAGTTGATGACCCTACCATGCCTGCTATCCAGCTGTTGGTTGCTATAGTTGTATAACTCAGGCCTATGGACATACTGCTGGAATTCTCGAACTGCTGCTCTGCGCCAATAGCGCCTACGCCGTTATAGCTGACTGCTCCATAGTTCCAGGAAAACACCGCATTGGGGTTTACTACAATTGGATAGGAGCCGCCGGTTGGCGGGTTCATAAGGTAGTAAATAAAAATTGTTGTAGAGGTAAATGAGTTTGCCGTGCCGGCCAGTGTCATTGGTATGCCGTTATACGTTACTGATGTTATGCCGGGAGCGCCTGCTCCTGCCTGCAGCCCTACGACAAGGCAGGTTGCAGAATTTGAGCAGGTGTGCGTCCACGTAAAGCTCTGGCTCGTTGCCGGGTCGCTGCCGTTTGAGGTATTATCAACGGAAATCAAGCAGAAAATATTTCCCGCCAGCAACAAAATAAACGTTAATATCCACGCTAGCCTTTTTTTTCTTTTGCTGCTCCCTGCCATTTAGTTCCTTTTCCTTATATTTTAAATTATTTGATTTAATTATTACTCTGATAGGTTATTGCTGTCTATTGCAGAGACACGCCATGGCGTGTCTCTGCTTATTTATTTTATTACATAGACTTTTAAAAGTTTTTTATCTGCCCCTGCCTCTATATACACGAAATACAGCCCTTCTCCCGCAATCTTGCCGTCGCCATTTTTTACATCCCATTGCACCTGGTTCCATCCGTCGGCCGAAGCTGTAAATCCAAGGTCATTTCTTACTACTTCGCCGGTCAAATTATATACCTTTATTTTTACCTGCACATTTGCCTGGGTTTTCAGGTTTATCTGCAGCTTTTCGCCTTTGTCAGGGTTTACATAGTTTTTGGAAAGCGTCATGTTTAAGTTGGGCGTAGGAGTATTAGTAACAACCGGTGAAACCACACAAGTGGCCGTAACAACCGGCGTTGCAGTCGCGGTGTTTCCTGTTCCCTGATTGGTCAGGGTGCTTGTCGCTGTTAAGACAAAAGTTTCCATTGCAATAGCTGTATCCGTAGATGAAGGGACTTCTGTGCACGTTGAAGTCAGCGTGGGGCTTTCAGTAAGCGTAGGCGTCATTGTCGGCGTATTTGTCCCGGTGTCTATGTATGTAACTATCAATGTTGGAGTGTTTGTTTGTGTCATGGTAAAAGTATCTGTAATCACCAGCGTGAGCGACGGCGTTGCTGTAAATGAAGGCGTGGGCGTAAATGTAGGCGTGAATGTTGGTGTATTTGTCCCGGTATATGTCCTGCTAATTACAAGTGTAGGTGACGGCGTTGCCGTAAATGTTGGCGAAGGCGTCTGCGTCCGTGTGATTGTTGGAGTCGGCGTTGCATTGGCGATGACAAATGTGAACGCGTATGTATTTGAAGTTCTTGTGTATGTCCCGTTTGTGTCGACTTCAGATGCTGAGGCATTGTCGGTAAATACGACCGTACCCACGGAATTAGTTGTGAATACCCATGTAAAATTATAACTGCTGCCTGCCGTAAGTGTTGGAATATACGCAGGCGTTGGTCCTGAATTAATTGTCACAAGGCTTGAATTTGAGTCTCCCATTCCGCCCGGTACTACATTTGTAGCGTTGACCTGATAACCTGTATTGTTAACTATCAGATTCATAGTTATAACCTGGCCCGGAAGCGCCGGGTTTGGATAACCGTCTATTCTTGCTGTTAAAGTCACGCCTTTGACATTCGTGATGCACGGATTGCTCCGCAAAGTAACGCCTGCAGATTGAATATCCTGTGAAGTAGCAAAAGCCGTATTTGTAATGCTGAACGCCATATTTATGGCTGTAGGGCTGACTAATGTAACTATTGATATGCTGCCATTTGCATTTGAATTGACTGACCCAATATACCAGTATGCAAATGTGCCTGACGATGTGGTGGATGTAGTAGCATATGGACCAGGGCTTGAGTTTAGGAATGTAAGCTCATACGGTATTGTATCCCAGATGTAAACGCTGTTTGCCGGATTTCCCGATGCATTGCTGTAATTAATGGTATATGTAAATGTATCGCCTGCTTCCATAGGGTTTTCACTGGCTGTCTTTGACATTCCCAAAAGCACTACCGTCACTATTGGGCTGGCTGTAAGCGCCGTGTTTGTTGTGCCTGCAGGCGCTTCTGAAATACTAAAAGTATATGGGCCTGTGGCAACCGGCACTGTCACACCTTCTGTCCCTCCGCCTGCGCCGTAAACTATGTTCACTGTGTCATACCAGCTAATATCAAGACCATTGTCTGTGATAGTTATTGTGTTTCCGTTGATACTAATATCATTTGCCGGAACAGTCATTGAATTGCCGCTTGATACTGTATAAACCATGACATTCCCAGATGAACCACTGCCATTTGTCGGGGCTGTCCACCCGCTTGGTATCTGGACTGTCAGGTAACCCATGCTTGTCCCGCTGTTTGTCCAATTCACGCCGCCTGCATCGGCGTAACTTATTATAAATGTCGCGCCGCTAGAACCCGCGCCGGCGACAGAAGGTGAAATTGTTGCTGTGCCTGTGGCGAAAATCGCTGATGTGAATAGTAAAACCGTCGTAAATGCCAGAAAAATTTTTTTCATATTTCTTCATCTCCCTTTTTTAATGATGGTGCTATTATATTGTTTTTTATGATTCCCATTATTTCCCTGCTGTAACCCGCCTCAATTATCTGTATCCTCTTCATTATCTTGCCTTTGACAACTTCGTATTTTTCTTTCCCAAGCCCGATCTTGACGGCTTTTAACCGCAAAAAAAGCAGCCCGGTCATGCCTTCTTCGATTTCAGTCTTAATCCTGACTGTCGGCCCCAGCATTTTAATATTTCTTACCAGCCGCTCCATGTCTATCATGCCGTCTTCCCTCAACTTGCCGTCCGAATCCCAGTTTGTGTTCTTGAAAACGAAATTCCCAAACGCGGTTTTTTCCAGGGTTTTTAAGAGCATTGCCTTTGCCGCCCTTTCGCCGCATGCTACGGTTAATTCGTCCTGTATTATTTTCCTCAGCTCGTCAAACGCGCCTGCAAGCTCGCTGATATTTTTTTCGTTTTTATAATCTATCTCCGCCGCGAAAGGTTCCTGTTCCAGTTCCTGTGTAGTTTTTGGCGGTGCAGATTCCTGCTCAAGTTGTTGTTTTATTTTTTCCGCCCTTTTGATAAGGTCGTCTATTTCATAATCATCCTCAGCGCTTTCCTTTTCTTTCCTGCGTTTTTTCTCCGCTAGCCGTGCCCATTTCTTCCAGCTTGGACCTGACCACAATGCTTTTCTTTTCAGGTTTGGTTTCTGCGGGTTTGGCTTCAACATTTTTCTGTGTTGCCGGGTTTGCGCTTTCTTGTTTTGTTTTATCTTCGTTTTCTTTTTCGCCGGTTACCTGCTCTTCAATGCTGAACATGTCCGCCAGGTCCTGGCTTGTAATTGATAAATCCCGTTTTTTATCCACGCGTGCTCACCTTTTCCTCTGCATTTCTTTGTTTTTTTGTTTGATGAACTCGTCAAGGATGCATCCTTCTATATACCATGCGAGGTAAGGCACGAATTTTTCGTTTTCATCCGAGCCCCAGCTTTTTACAGCCTTGATAAGGCCCCTGTTACCTGCCTTTATCAGCTTTACAAAAGATAGCCCTGCTCCCCTGTACCGGTTGGCTATGCCTATGACCATCCTCAGGTGGGCTTCTATAAGGAACTTTTGAATATCCTCTTTTTCCTCGGCCTGGGAGCCTTCCAGCTTGTTAAGGAGAATCTCAATTTTGTTAAAAGGCACTTCTTTAATGTGTGATATTACTATGAGATAATCCTTTAAATGGCTTTCGTCTATGTCTATCAATTTTAGCTTCATTGTCCTTTACCTCTCTTTTCCAAATTTTTTATGCTTTCTTCTTCCATCCATTTATTGACCCTGTCAAGGTCAACTAATTTTTCGTTAAAAAAATCCTGATGCTGTTTTAAAAATTTTCTTAAAGTTGGCAAAGAAATCTGCATGTAATCGGCTGCCTCGCCTTTCTTTACCGCATTTTTAGTCATTTCAGCACCTGAGTTCTTGTCATCTTCATATAATACACTGGTTATAGTAGCAATTCCTATGCCGGGTTCAGTAGAAAAACAGTGAATATAATAAGGTAGTTTTTGTGATTGTTTCCCCTTGCGGAATAATAGTGTAGAATTTTCTACACTAATGTAGGATTTACAACAAATGTTTCTATGCCCAATATATCAAAATGTAATCCCCCGTATCTTTATAATTACTTTACTATGTAAACCTTAAGCAGTTTTTTATCTGTCCCGGCCTCTATGTACACGAAATACAACCCCTGACCGACAATTTTGCCGTCATCATTCTTTATGTCCCATTCAACCTGGTTCCATCCGTCAGCCGTGGTTGTGAAATCCATGTTCCTTCTTATTATTTCACCGGTCAGATTATATACCTTCACTTTTACGTTTACATTTGCCGCGGCTTTCACGTTTATAAGCAGGGTTTCGCCTTTGTTTGGGTTTAGATAGTTTTTGGAAAGCGTCATGTTTGAATTCGGCTCAGGAGTATTTGTGGGAATCGGTGAGACCGTATAAGTGGGCGTGATGCTTGGCGTCGGGCTTATCGTGCCTGTTTCTGTTATGGTCAAAGTGTTTGTCTGCGTGTTTGTCGCTGTAAAAGTGGCAGTTTCCGTGCCGGTAACTGAATATGTGACTGTCGGAGTTTCTGTATCTGTCGCCGTGCCCGTTGAGCTTATAGTGAAGGTCGGCGTATTTGTGAATGAAGAAGTAACCGTGTTGCTTGGAGTCTCCGTGTTCGTGGATGTGCCTGTACAAGTCAGTGTATTCGTTTCTGTTATTGTGGAACTTGCTGTGAACGTCGGTGTATTTGTGTATGAAGAGGTGGGTGTACCACTTGCCGTCACTGTGCAAGTGCCTGTCCATGTGGGTGTATTTGTCGGTGTGTCCGTATTTGTACCTGTCCATGTAGGTGTATTTGTCGGTGAATTCGTGTTTGTCCCCGTCCATGTTGGCGTATTTGTCATTGTATCCGTGTATGTCCCTGTCCATGTAGGTGTATTTGTTGCAGTATCCGTGTTTGTCCCTGTCCATGTTGGCGTATTTGTTGCAGTGTCCGTGTTTGTACCCGTCCATGTTGGCGTATTTGTCGGTGTATTTGTCATTGTATTCGTCTTTGTATCTGTCCAAGTCGGCGTATTCGTCGGCGTCCAAGTCGCTGTATTCGTCGGTGTCCACGTTGGCGTATTTGTAGTTGTCCATGTCAGCGTATTCGTTGGTGTCCATGTCAGCGTATTCGTTGGTGTCCATGTTGGTGTATTCGTCGGTGTCCATGTCGGTGTGTTTGTTGATGTTGCTGTATTAGTTGGTGTTAATGTAAATGTAGGCGTAATTGTCCAGGTGAAAACTATCTGCGTGAATGTCTGCGTTATGCTTGGCGTCGGGCTGCTGGTAGGTGTACTCGAAAATGTCGAAGTCATCGTGCTTGTGCCTGTATTCGTTGGTGTCCATGTTTTCGTATTTGTAGGTGTCCCTGTTGGTGTATTAGTCGGCGTCCATGTTGATGTAGCCGTTAATGTATATGTGGACGATAGTGTTAATGTATTAGTGTATGTCAATGTCCACGTTGAAGTATTTGTCGGTGTCCAGGTTGGTGTGTTTGTAGGTGTTCGCGACGAAGTATTTGTCATTGTACTTGTTGGCGTATTTGTCGGCGTCCATGTCGGAGTAGACGTTAACGTATATGTGGACGTTAGTGTTAATGTATAAGTTAATGTCGGTGTCCATGTTGAAGTATTTGTTGGTGTACCTGTCCGTGTATTCGTTAGTGTCCATGTCGGAGTAGACGTTAATGTATATGTGGACGTTAGTGTCAATGTATAAGTTAATGTCGGTGTCCATGTCGAAGTTTTTGTCGGTGTTCCTGTCGGTATATTAGTTGGTGTCCCTGTTTGCGTTGCCGACGGTGTCCCAGTCTGTGTATTCGTCGGCGTCATCGTTGGTGTTGATGTATATGTCAGTGTCTGCGTATATGTACTGGTTGGTGTTGATGTAGTTGTGGCAAAAGCGCATGAGCCCGGGCAATATCCTACATATATTTCATATTCCCCCGAATTGCTGCTTGCGGACGGGAACGGGTCCGGAATATCGTTAACCGAGCTGTAGTTGGTGTTTTTAAATGCTATATTCTCTCCTGAGTTTGCGCTCGCGAACTGCACGCCGTTATCTCCGAGATACGCGAGCCAGTATGTACCTGCAGGCAGGCATGTCACAGGAATATTATAAGTGTTCCAACCCGGACCGCATGTTTGCTTGCCTGTACTGGCAAGAAGCGCTCCAGGCACTCCGGCATTGTCTGCGTAAATTCCCAGTATCACTCCGGATGACCCGCTTCCCAGGTTGTTAATTGACATTGTGTATCCCCTGCCGTCCTGCGCCAAAGTAAACTGCGTTGCCATCAGGGTATTTGATGAATTTCCGCCTGACGGCCCTATGGAGTCATCTCCAAAATGTGCGTAAGTACATGGCGGTGTCGGAGTCGGCAGTCCCGACGGACAGTAAAGCACATATACTGAATACTCTCCGGTATTGGTTGTAGGGCTGTTCGGGAATGTTGCAGGCATTGACCCTGTGGAGCCGAAGTTCATGTTAACATAAGCCAGATCACTCCCGCTGTTATTTGTCGCTATCTGAGACCCGCTGTCTGCAAGGTATGCCAGCCAGTAAGTGCCCTGCGGCAGGTTTGTCATTGATATGGGATAAATGCCCCAGCTGTTTGCGCCTATCGCCTGTTTTGCCGTGGCTATTATAAGATTTCCCGGGGTTCCGAGGTTATCACTATAAATACCTATCATTATATTACTTGCAGTGCCCTTGTTATACGCCGCGACCTGTATTCCTGTACCTCCGTCAGACATCAGAAATTTTGTTGCCATGAGTGTATTGGCAGAGTTTCCGCCTGATGAGCCTATTGCATTTAACCCGAGGTAACTGTTGCATACCGTCGAAGTAAATGTCGGAGTTCCTGTCACTGTAAGCGTGATAATACTAGTTAACGTTGCTGTTGGCGTAATTGTTATAGTATTTGAAATGGTCGCTGACGGGACCGTGCCCGCACATGTGAAAATAAGCGCGGTAGGCCCCCTTCCGCACGCCCATGCCAGTGTTGAATATGCCGATATACCAAGCAGCTCGTTTGTCGTGCCGCTTGCCTGCTGGTTCCAGCTGGTACCGCCGTTATTTGTGGCGACTATTGTTCCGTTTATGCCCGAACAAAAACCATTAAGTGAATCCGCAAATGACATTGACTCCAGCGACTGGCCGCTAAAAGTTGCAATTATACTCCAAGCGCTGCCGTTCCACTGCGCTATCTGGCCGCCGAGCCCGCAAACCAGGGCATTATTCAAAGAAAATGCGTGTATCCCGTAAATATCGCTCACCATTGGGTTTGCAATGTTATTCCAAATCGCGCCGCCGTTATTCGTGGATAGTATCGTGTGCCCCATGCCAACTGCCCAACCGTTATTTATGTCAAGCATATAAATTCTATTGAGCCCGTTTGTAGTGTTGCTTGTCTGAGGAGCCCAGCTCGCGCCGCCGTTTGTAGTATTAATGATGGTCCCGTTGCCGCCGACTGCCCAGCCGTTGTTTGGGTCTG
This sequence comes from uncultured bacterium, assembly GCA_963845185.1. Lineage (GTDB taxonomy): Bacteria > Oederibacteriota > PGYV01 > PGYV01 > CAWJRG01 > CAWJRG01. Next base: position 648,814 of record CAWJRG010000005.1, read on the forward strand.
TAAAATAAATTCCCATTATATTGACTGAATTTGACACGCCGGTTGTCTGTGTATTCCATGTCACTCCGCCATTGGTTGTATAGTAAATATTGCCGTTTGAACACGCTACCCAGCCCGTCATATTATTGATAAAATATATTGTAAACGCGCATGACCCCAGCATAATTTGTTGCGTCCAGGAAAGTCCGGCGTTTGTTGTGTGGTAAATATCGCCGTAAGTGTCGCCCATCCAGCCTTCGTTTGCGCTGACAAAGAAAACAGAAAACAAATCCACGGAAGAAGGCGGGCTCAGCGCCTGCCACGCCAGCGTACAGGCCGTCATTGTCTGTGTTGGCGTTATTGTGTATGATATTGTCGCTGATACAACTGGCGATATGGTAGATGTTGTTGTTATTGTCGGGGATTTTGTGCAAGTATATGTCGGTGATGGCGTAAATGTCTGCGTGTTTGTGCCTGTGTTTGACGGCGTGTTTGTCGGCGTCGGAAGCTGAGGAGAGTACCATAAGTCATTAAGCCTTGTTGTACCGTCGCTTGCTATACCTCCATCAGCCCACATCTGGTTGTTGAATACAATTACACCCGGCCATCCGCGGGTACTGAAATTTGCATTGCCTACTTTTGTCCAGTTTGCTCCGTCAGGAGACGACCACACGTCATTGTAGTATACGTTGCTCGGGTTCCAGTCATACCCTGCTATTACCCATACTTTACCTGCATATGTGATGGCCCTGTGCCCCTCTCTTTTTGTATAAGACGTGCCTGTAGCCTGTGTCCATGTCACTCCGTCAGTTGACCACCAATTGTCACTATATGTATTTGACGCATCCTCGCCGCCAAATACCCACATTTTTGCGCCGCCGCCCGGGTCAAAAACGCAGCCGGCCAGTCCATCACGCTTGGTCCAATTTGCCGCCGCGGTTGCAGTCACCCAAGTTATTCCGTCAGTCGACCAGAATACGTCATTAAAATATTTATTTCCCGGTGTGTTATACCCACCCATTATCCACATTTTTCCGTTGTACACCATACACAATGAGCCCTCTCTTGCTGCAAAATTTGCTGCGCCTGTCGCCTTTGCCCAGTTTGCGCCGTCAGAGGAATACCACACATCGTTCATGTCTTGTGATGCAGTATTGTAACCGGCTATAATCCACATGAAACCGTTGTAATCCAGACACCCGCTATATCCTCTGCCGGAAAAAGCTGCAGCGGTGGTCGCGGTCAACCAGTTCGCGCCGTCGTTTGAATAGTGTACGTCGTTTCCATAGCTGCTTTGTAGACCTCCGCCTATCACCCACAGCTGGCTGTTGTGTACAATGAACCCAAAATCATACCTTGCGGCAAATATGCCTGTAGGCGTCGCCTGGTACCATGTAACTCCTGCGCCGGACAGCGCTGTCGGTGTAGACTGCGGTGTATTTGTCTGAGTGACGCTATAGGTTGGCGTTATACTGGGTGTAATTGTCTGCGTTCCGGTTGTGGTTACGGTAAAAGTTGGCGAATTCGTGGCTGTACGTGAAGGTGTAAATGTTTTTGTATTTGTCCCTGTATTTGTCGGCGTATTAGTCGGAGTGGGCAGCTGCGGCGAGTACCATACGTCGTTATTGTAAGTGTTATTTTTTATTCCCCCTGCTATCCATAACTGGTTATTGTAATTATATCCGCCAGGATAACAGCGTGTTGTGAATGATGCGTTGCCAACGTTTGTCCAGTTTGCTCCGTCAGAAGACGACCATACGTCGTTTAATGTTGATGCCCCATTGGGTGAGCCTGCTATAAGCCAGACTTTGCCGCCGTACACAAGGGCCTTGGCACCGTACCTTGTGGTAAAAGCAGTTCCTGTGGCTTGGGTCGATGTCAGCCCGTCAGTCGACCACCATGAGTTGTTTATTGTTGAGTTGCTGCTTATTGCACCTCCAAATATCCACATTTTCGGCCCGCTGCCAGGGTCAAAAACGCAGCTGCTCATGGAGTCCCGCGCAGTAAAAGCAGCGGTACCTGTTACCTGCGTCCACGTTATGCCGTCTGTAGAATTCCACACATCATTCATGTCAACTGTATTTGAGAGCCCGCCTATTATCCACATACTGTTATTAAACGCAATCATCGCAGGGTCCTCGCGCACTGAAAACTGCGCGGTTCCTGTCACCTGCGTCCATGTAATACCGTCGGAAGAACTCCATACATCGTTCATCTCAGCGCCATTGTTGCCGGCTGCCACCCACATTTTATTGTTAAATACGCAATAGCCCATGCTTCTCCTGGCAGAAAATCCGGCAGCCACGGTAGCCTGCGTCCAATTGATGCCGTCGGAAGAATAATATACATCATTAACTAGCTGGGTCTTGGTGATACCGCCTATAACCCACATAAAATTGTTATAAGTTACGTTTGCAAAATCATATCTGCCGGAAAAAAGAGCTCCCGAGGTTGCCTGAAACCAGTTCACGCCAGCTCCAGGCAGCGCAGTCGGCTGCGGTGTATTTGTCTGCGTGACCGTAAATGTCGGCGTTGCCGATGGAGCGGAAAACAATATTGAAGGAATAAATATACTTGCGAGGATTAATAACGAAATTTTTTTGAGGAATGTTCCCCTGAAGTATTGAATGCTCTTGGAAAAAAATACGCATTTTGTTTTAATCTTTGATTTTCTCAAACCCTTTTCCCACCTTTTTTGCGTTAATAAAACGCGTACTTTATAATGTAAGTGAAGATACCTATTAAATTATACACTCTACCTAAATAATAGTCAAGATAAATTACAAAATACATAACAATATTAATTCTTTATTTATAAGGGTAAAATAGAATTTGAAGGATGAAATTTTGGTGGATTCAGAGTCAATTAAACTGTTTTAGGGTTCGTCTTTGGCTAAATACGATTGAAAGTGTCAGTGGAGTGCTTTGCAATCTATAGAGAGCTGTAATATTTTTTTTAGGATAATAAAAAAGGACGGATATAAAAATCCGCCCTTTTTTATTATTATTTAATCTTTTACTTTATTACAGCGATTTTTTTCCTCACTATCCTGTCATTTGCCTGGATTACAAGAAAATATATTCCATTTGACACTTCTATTCCCTCATCATTCTGTAGATCCCATTTGACATAATTAACGCCGCTGTAAACTAATGCTGAATTTAAACTCCTGCTCCACACCATACGGTCGTTTATATCATATATCCTGATACTTACATCCACAGGCTCATATAAGGAGAATCTTATGGTTGTCGGGCCGCTGCATGGATTTGGAAAATTATAGGTGTTGCTTTCGGACATCTCTTCAGGCAATGGCGTCTCCTGCTTTGAAATTTCAGCCATAGTCATGCTGCCTCCGGATGTGCCTGTTGGAGTCGTGGTAGGCGTGTATTTTGGAGTATTTGTACGTGTAGGTGTTGGTGTCCATGTCCTTGTCCAATTTAGCGTCGGAGTATTTGTACGAGTTATTGGTGTTGCTGTTCTTGTCCAGTTCGGTGTGGGCGTATTTGTTAGCGTTATTATCGATGTCCTTGTCCTTGTCAGTGTTACGGTCGCCGAGCGCGTTATTCCCGGTGTTGCCGTCCTTGTCCGGTTAGGCGTTGGCGTATTTGTTAGTGTTATCACAGTCGTCCTTGTCCTTGTTAATGTAACAGTCGCCGAGCGTGTTATTCCTGGTGTTGCCGTCCTTGTCCAGTCAGGTGTAGGTGTATTTGTCTTCGTTATTGTTATCGTCCATGACGGTGTCGGTGTAATGGTCTGCGTAGTTGTGCGCGATATTGTTGGTGTGCTTGTCGGCGTCCATGTTGGTGATGTAGTTGACGTATTTGTCGGAGATGGCGTTGGCGATGTAGTCGGTGTACCAGTAGGAGATGCTGTCGGTGTATTTGTTAATGTCCATGTAGATGTATTTGTAATTGATATTGTATTTGTTGGAGTCGCTGTCAGTGTCCAGGTAGGCGTACCCGTCATTGTTACCGAATATGTGTATGTATATGTCGGCGATGGCGATGATGTACTTGTGCAAGCGCAGGTATTTGTAGGCGTTGATGTCAATGTCCATGTTGGTGATGGAGTCGGCGTGCCCGTAGGAGATGCTGTCGGTGTATTTGTTAATGTCCATGTAGAAGTATTTGTAATCGATATCGTATAGGTTTGAGTCGCTGTCGGCGTCCATGTAGATGTTATAGTTGGTGTATTTGTTAGTGTACTCGTCGAAGTGTCGGTCACACTCCAGGTTGATGTTGCTGTGTATGTGGAAGTTGTGGTTAACGTTGCTGTATACGTCAACGTTAATGTGCTTGTGAATGTTGGAGAATTCGTCACTGTATCTGTCGGTGTTGATGTCAACGTCCATGTCAATGTCACTGTATACGTCGGCGTTTCGCTGTTTGTCTCTGTATCAGTTAGTGTATTGGTCGTTGTAACTGTATATGTCGGCGTCTCTGAGTTTGTCTCCGTATAAGTTGGCGTATATGTCGGTGTCTCTGTGTATGTAGGCGTTTCACTTGTTGTCAGTGTTCCTGTCGGTGTCGCTGTATATGTCGGTGTTATCGTAGAAGTCATAGTGCAAGTCGGAAGCATTGAACTGCTTATTGTAAACATAAAAGCATCGTATCCACCTTGCCCAAACGAATTTGTCTGGCCAGTCACGACAAAATTATTGTTGGCTGTCTTTATAATAGAATACGCTATTTCGTTGTTATTTCCTCCTGTTTTTTCACTCCATATTATCCCAGTGCTGTTAAGATAAACTACATAAATATCCTGCTGTTTCGAGTCAAACAGGTTCTCATATCCGGTAACCATGTATGTTCCCGGAGTATTTTCCACAATAGAATAACCCACGCTTTCGCCAGTCCCGCTGATTACCTGTTGCCATTGCTCATTGCCCTGGCTGTCGATTTTCACCACAAACATATTTTTATATCCGGTACTTGTCAATTGTGTATATCCAGTTATTATATAACCGTTATCTGATGTTGCGGCTATCGAATATCCTTCATCGTTATATATACCGCCGTATTCTTTTGTCCATTGTATGCTGCCTGTAGAATTTAATTTTACAACATATATATCGTTGCCTCCGCTGCCGAATGAATTGGTAGTGCCTGCAACTGCGAATCCTCCGTCACTTGATTGTGCAATAGAATATCCAATGTCATCGCCTGTACCGCCGCTGGTCCTGTCCCAAACAAAATTGCCGTTGCTGTCCACTTTCATTACATACAGGTCCTTGCCTCCTGCGCCATAGGATGTCGTGTATCCAGCCATGACAATTCCGTTATCTGAAGTTTTTAATGCACTCATGGCGACATCATCCCCTGCGCCTCCATAAGTCTTTGTCCACACACAATCTCCCAAGCTGTCTGTTTTTATTAAATATATATCCTTGCCTCCTGCGCCAAATGAACTTGTATAACCAGAGACCAGTAACCCGTTATCGCTCGTTTTAACAACCGCATGTCCTTCATCGTTTCCTGTTCCGCCAAAATTCTTCTGCCATTGAACCGTATTATCATCCCCGATTTTCGCGAGATACACATCTTCTCCGCCATTAGTATTGCTTGTGGTTCCGCCCGTAATAACGAAGCTGCCGGTTTCTGTAATAGAATATGCGCTTTCATCTCCGCTCCCGCCGCTTGTGACCATGCCCGAAGTATCTGTGGCCGTGAATGTAGGCGTTACGGTTGATGTAAGAGTATTTGTCGGCGTCCATGTAGACGATGTAGTCGGGGTATTTGTTGCTGTCCACGTCGGTGTTGCTGTAAATGTCGGCGTTACAGTAAGCGTACCAGACGGCGTGATTGTCTGTGTTAATTTAACCGCACAATTGTCATTATATCTCAATACAGTTCCACTATAATTGCCAAACAGGATCCTGCTCTGGCTATCTATCATCGCAGTCATTCCGCCATCATTATTCTCAGCAATAATAAAGCCATCATTAAAAGTGGTGTCTACGGTCCCGTCATTATTATATCTCCACAAAACGCTGTGATTGCTTCCATTCGTCACATAGCTCTGTCCACCCACAAGTATTTTTCCCGAATTATCAATAATTAAATTATTTGCTGAATCATATGCATTTGCCCCTGCCGTATTGTCACGGATTACATATCCTGTTCCATTTAAACTATAATCCCGGCTTCCATCTGAATTATATCTCCAAACAGCCATTTCTTCCTGGCCTGAAGAATTATTACTCGATCCGGCAACAACAATTTTTCCATTTTGGTCAATCGTAATACTATCGCCTTCGTCATCATTTCCACCAGCAGTCCCGGCGCAAACAATATATCCGGTTCCGCCAAAACTTGTATCAGCGCTGCCATTGGAATTATATCTCCATATCATCATATTATTGCCACCACTACTATTCGTAATATTGCCGGTTGTCAGCATTCTCTGATTCCCATCAATGACAATACTCCTGCCTTGAGCAATGTAATTCCCTATATGCTGCCCCACATATCCAGTACCGTTAAAACTCGTATCTAGAGTTCCATCCGTATTAAGCCTCCATATCGTCATGTTATACGCATTGTCATTTCCGGTTATTAATATCTTCCCGCTGCTATCAAAAATCATTCCCATACCAAAGCAGTCTGTAGTGGGCTTTGTGTAAACTTCATATCCAGTGCCATTGAATGTTGTATCAAGGGTACCGTCATTATTATACCTCCAGACAGCCATCCCCCAGGGACTTCCTAAAATATTAAATCCTGCAACCCATATTTTTCCGTTCGAGTCGACAGCAACGCTCCATCCACTGGCAAAAATTGCCCCAGGTACATAATACGTTGCATAACCAGTACCGTTAAAACCCGTATCTATCGAACCATCCGTATTAAATCTCCATAATGCCATATAATAATTTGATCCTTGTACAACCATTTCTCCGGTTAGCAGTATTTTTCCTGATTTGTCTACAGTCATACCCCGGGGTTCTGAAGTATTCGGGATAACAAAAACCGTTTGCCCATTTACTCCAAACGTAGTATCAAGGGCTATGCATTGCGTTTGTGTGTTAGTGTATGTCGGCGTTGCAGTCTGCGTTATAGTCGAAGTCGGAATTGTCGGCGTCAATGTTGGCGTTACGGTTGATGTAAGAGTATTTATCGGTGTTGCTGTACTGGATACTGTGCTTGTCGCAGTGAGTGAAGTGGTTGGAGTTGCCTTGTATGTCGGTGTATTTTGTGCATTGACAATTTCACAATTGTCTATATATCTCCAAAGTGCCATATCATTGGAAGTGGTTCCCGTAATTAATATTTTCCCATTTCTATCTGTTGTTATGCCATAACCTGTGTTGTCACCATTCCATATATACCCCATTCCAGAATTAAAATTCAGATCAAGCGTCCCGTTTTGATTAATTCTCCACAAAGCCATCGCATTGATACTGCATCCTAAAATACTTCCTGTAACATATATTTTTCCATTATTATCCAATAAAATGCCATACCCTCTTTCCTGACAGGTTTCTCCGGTCTTTTCGAATACAAAGTATCCTATCCCATTAAAATTTGTATCCAGTGTTCCATCTGGATTATACCGCCAAACAACCATATCGTAATTTGGAGGATTGAATGGCGGACTCGAATTACTATCGCTACACCCAGTGATATAAATTTTTCCATTATTGTCGATTATTACTGCCTCGCCAAAATCGTGCCTGAAACCGCCAGCCGCGCCATCATGAGTTACCCAACCTTGTCCGTTAAAAGTTGTATCCAGCGAACCGTCGGGGTTATACCGCCAGATTGCCATATCATAATTTGTCGAAATTTTACAACTATAACCGGAAACAACTATCTTGTTGTTATTATCTATAGTTACGTTAGTGCCTATAGAACTTGCAGCACCACTATATGTTACCCAACCTTGTCCGTTAAAAGTTGTATCTAGCGAACCATCGGGGTTATACCGCCATACTGCCATAGTAATATTACTATTGTTTGCATGCTGTCCAGCTATTACTATTTTGTTATTTGAGTCTATTGCAATTCCCGCTCCATTATCATACCCATACCCGCTGGTAGGTGCGAAAGTTGCTGAACCGGTTCCGTTAAAACTAATATCCGGTGTTCCATCGGGATTATATCTTGCCACAATCATGTTCGAATTTGTTGTAACCCCTGTAGTTAATATCTTTCCATTTCCGTCAATTTTAATTGCGTTAAACCTCACAACTCCCCCATTCGAAACATACCCTCCGTTAAAAGTATTATCTATCATCCCATTATCAAGAATATCTCATTAATACTCCGGTTGAATTCCCGTACTGATCGTATCCACCATAACCGGCAATGATTATTTTCCCTTGATTGTCAACAGCCAATGCGTAACTAGCATCCGGATAATTGTTATTTCCGCTGAAGTTATATGTTGCAAGGCCACATCCATTGAAAGACGTATCAAGTGATATGCAAGCCGTGACTGATACAACAGGGGTAGATGTGAACGAAGCCATAAAAATCAAAGTAGGTGTTCCTGTATTCGTACATGTCTGCGATGTTGTACCAGTCAGTATACTAGTTGGCGTCCACGTAGGCGTCGGCGTTTCGCTTGTTGTCAATGTATCTGTTGAACTTTCCGTTGGTGTCAATGTTAGGGTGTCTGTTGGTGAATCAGTTGCAGTAGTTGTCGGCGAGTCGGTTGGCGTGTCTGTAGATGTTTCAGTTGCTGACGGTGAGTCGGTCGGCGTATCTGTAGGCGTTCCGGTTAATGTCGGTGTGCCTGTGAACGTTTGCGTTACTGATATCACAACTGCCATTGTAGAAGTTACCGTCGGCGAGAGCAACGTCTCCGGTGGCGAAAACCAAACGTCGTTATATTCTGTATCATCGTCGAAACCGCCTATTACCCACATGCTGTTGTTATAAACAAGGCTTGTATGGCCCATCCTAGCTGGAAATTCCGCGGATGCGGTTTCCTGCTGCCATACAGCACCGTCAATCGACGACCATACATCATTAAAAAATTCGTTATAAGTATATCCTGCTATCATCCACATCTTACCGTCAAACGTTAAAAGTGTATTCGCAAATCTTGTATTATAATGCGGGTTACAACTACCGGCACATGTCCAGTGTAACCCGTCTGTCGACCACCCGGCAAATTTAGTACCAACATATCCATTCATAGTTCCATTTGCGACCCACATTTCATCATTAAATACAGTACATGAAACATCCATTATAGGGCCAGTCGGCGCTGATGAATCAATTTCTATCCAATTTGTTCCGTCAAAGGACCAAACATCTTCCAAATCACCTGTCGGTCCATGTCCGCATATGACCCATATTTTGTTGTCATAAACAAGGCTCGCTTGTGAATCCCTTGCTGAAAAATTGTCAGGCGGCGATTGTTGCTGCGTCCAGTTATAACCGTCCGGAGACGACCATATTTCTTTATTGTCGTTGTGGGAAGCATCTTCACCTCCTATGACCCAAATTTTTCCATTAAATACTACAGCAGTATGATATGCTCTGGCGGAAAATGCGGCAGATGCCGTTTCCTGCGTCCAGTTCATACCATCAACAGATGAATAAGTGTCGTTTAGTACCTCTGTACCGTCAAATCCTCCAATTACCCACATCGCCCCGTTAAACACCACGCCCGCATGCCCTTCCCTGCCTGAAAAAGCAGCGCTATTCGTAGCTTCCTGCCAATGTATGCCTGTCCCTGCAGGTAGTGACGTGCATGTAATCGTAGGTGTTACTGTAATTGTAATTGTCGGTGTTTCGGTTGTTGTCATTGAGTAAGTAAACGTTCCGGTTATTGTCGGTGAATCTGTCAGTGTTGCCGTATATGTCGGCGTAGGGGTAAACGCTCCAATAACAATATCGTTCAGGTACCAGCCCCTGTAATCATTGTCCACATCATCAACAGTATCAAATACAAATTCGAAATTTACCGTATCGCCCGCATACGCCGACATGTCAATTATTATATTTTCCCAGGCATCCTCAGTACCGCCCAGTTCCATTATCTGTGACCAGCTATTGCCATTTATAGATATATAAAGTTTTCTGGTGTCATAATCAAAAGGCGGCTGTACACCCGACCCGTTTTCAGTCTCTGCCCAGCTCCAGAACGAAAGCTGCTGCCCCGGGCTGATATAGAAAGACTGAGTAATGAGTGCTCCGCTGTTTGCCATATCTCCGGTATCATAATTTAGCGTGGCGTCCTGGCCGTAATACCACGTATTCGGGTAAATAGCTGTATACCCTGACGGTTCCTGACTATCCGGAACCTGATGCCATAATCCCGTAGCTGTTTCAGTATTCGGCGTAATTGTGGATGTTAAGGTACATGTGGACGTTATGGTACATGTAGGCGTTACGGTATATGTAGGCGTTATAGTATATGGCGGTGTCATTGTCGCCGTCGGCATTATCCCGACAACAATATCATCCAGATACCAGCCTTGATAATCATTGTCTAAACCATCAACCGTATCGAATACGAATTTGAAGTTTACTGTATCGCCTGCATACGCCGACAGGTCCATATTTATGTTTTCCCATGCATCCTCAATCCCGCCCAGTTCCATTATCTGTGTCCAGGTGTTGCCGTTGTCTGTTGATATATAAAGTTTCCTGGTGTCATAATCAAAAGGTGGCTGTACTCCTGATCCGTTTTCCGTCTGTGCCCAGCTCCAGAATGAAAGCTGCTGCCCCGGCTGGATATAAAAAGCCTGAGTAACGAGCGCTCCGCTGTTTGCCGTATCGCCGGTATCATAATTAAGCGTTGCGTCCTGGCCGTAATACCACGCGTCCGGATCGGTAGCTGTATATCCTGACGGTGCCTGGTTGTCCGGAACCTGGTGCCATAACCCCGTCGCTGTTGCAGTATTCGGTGTGGTTGTGGGTGTTGCGGTGATTGAACTTGTTACGGTGCGTGTTGGTGTTATGGTATATGTAGTTGTAATCGTCGATGTATTTGTCAAAGTTGAAGTATTCGTCATTGTCGCCGATATGGTCGATACTACCATACTATATATATGCAAAGCCCCGTCGTTGCCGTTAACCACCATAAAGTTGTCAACCGATATAGGCCCGGTTATATTTGCCCCTATATTTATTGTGCCGGCAAGCGACTTTGTTGTCCTGTCAAATATGTTTATACCGCCGTTTGCTATGGGGACTATTACGCTTGAACCTGTCAATATTGCGCCGCCGTACGAAACCTGCGGTATGCTCACAGGCGATGCTATCGGCATCAACTGTGCGTTTATCAGGTTTATTTTGCCTGTTGTAGCGCCAAAATCCTGCGACGTAATTCTCATCACATTGGCAGTGGAATTATACGCGGGAGGCGCGAAAACCTCGCCCGGCAGCGTAGTGCTTCCGGTTTGTGTGCCGTTTGTATTATTGTTCCATATGTTCCCGCTGAGCCCCGATACCACAAAAGAAGACGTGCCGGTAAAAACCGGGTTTGTGGATATTGGCGATGAGAGCAGTTGTGAATTTACCGTGGTGCAGGCTGTATTGATTATGTACTCATATCCTGTTGACGACACAAACACTATATTGTCGCCGAGCGCGGGCGAGTTTGAAATATAGTCGTTTAAGCTCATGCTTACGATGTTGCTTATTGCGCCGCTTGAGTTTAGTTGTATTGAAAAAACGCTGCCGTTATTATCGGAAAAAACGACCGAGTTAACCGAACCATTTGTTATGTATAAAGGCGAGGCAGACACTCCCCCAGAAGCCTGCTGTTTCCACGCAAGGGATAAATCCGCCGCGTTTAAGGCGTACATGTATCCGTCAAGCGAGCCGAAGTATACAAAATTGTTGTATATTAAGGGCGTGCAGACTATTGGCCCGCCCGTCTGATAAATATTGGAAACGCTTGCGCCGTTGCTTCCAATGGTTACTTCGACTATCTTTCCATCGCCTGTTCCGGCATATATTGTGTTGCCTGACTTTATTGGCTGGGACAGGTTCACGCCCGGCGTGGCTATGGGAACAACGGCAAAAGGCAAAGGCACACTTAGCGCCGACGCGCCTGTATAATAGCCGCTCCTCCCCTGGTCTCCCCTGTAGGTTGTCCAGTCAGCTCTGAGCGCCGCAGGCAGAAGCAATATCCCGCATGCCAAAACCTTTAATAATGTCGCTTTTTTCATTTTATGCTCTTTTTAATATATTGAATTCTTTATTCAATATTTTTTTGTCTTTTCCAAAAAAATATTTATGGATATATTTATAATAAAAATAATAATAATCAGTGATTCTAGTATTCGAAGTAGCTTAAATGGTATTAAATTAACACCGTTTAACAACAAAATTAAAAAATAACTTTGTCCAATAATATAATTAACAATAAGAAATTTTTGAGATTTTATAGAAAACAATATATAAATAAAACCGACAATTAAAAAAATAATAAAAGGCATAAATTCCATCTTAAAAATTATATGGCAACTGTCGCAATACATGCCCAATGCTCCCACAACCCCGGCTTGCAAAGCAGCTATACCAAATAATAGGTTTGGTATATATAAATCTGTATTTTTAAAACGTTTATGTATAACATAAATTCCAATCAATACTATCAAAAAGTACCCTATTTGATATAATATATCTAGATTATAATATTTACTTTGTTTTCCTATTACTTCTATTTGCGTTTCAAGGAACTGATTTAAAAAATTCATTATTTTCTCCTTTTAAAAACAATTTTGATTACAATTAGTATTTTGCATATTTTCACAATTTTTTATCATACTCTCAAATGTTGCTTCTGTTAATTGTTCTCCTGCAAGTGAACCACCAACAGATATTATTACACATGCAGGCATTGCTGGCCCAGCCACCGCACAAATCACAGCCAGCGCAATCTCATTCTGAATAAATGTATCATTTTGTTGTTTCACAAAATCGTTAGCCGCTTGATAACAAGCCGAAACCTGCGAGCCACAATCGCAATAGCCAAAAATATCTTTAAGATTTATAGGGTTATTTAAAACATACTCATATAAATTTAATTCTTCGCGCTGTCCATAATCTTTCGCATAAGTAATGAGACCTTCTAACCCATTTTTACCGAGTGGGTCTCTTGAAGTCCATCTTCCTACATCCGCATCATACCAGCGGTGCCAGAAATAGATAAAGCCTGTGTCCCAGTCTTTCTGGCCGTAATACCTGCCCACAAACGTAATACTGTTTATCGGGTCGCCCGTGGCGTTTGTTATCTGTCCGTACGCGTCATACTGGTAGTATTGCACTGGCCTGCCTGTATCGTCCGTCAATGCCGTTACGCTTCCCATGTTGTCGAAAAGATAATACAGCCTCTGAAAGTGCGAAAAAGTCCCTGAGCTGGTATATATCTTTCTCGTCATGCCGAGCGCTCCCTCATCGTCGCTTGTATATATCTTCAAAATCTTTGTGCCGTCTCCTTCGGCAAACAGTTTTTTGCCGTTATAGTAATAATGTGTCACAGCCCCATTAACATTCTTTCCAACTCTCAAATTGTTGTGGTTATAATTATATGCAATTGTTTTTCCGCCGGTAACAGTACCTGACAGCCTGTTGTTATAATCCCATGTAAATGTATTCGCGCCTTTTTGAGTCATATTGCCGTTTGCGTCGTATGCCATTGGGCTTATGCCGCTCACGCTTGTATACTCGTTCAGGTCATTTGGCGTGTAATTAACCGTGGCATCCGCAACCACGCTGCTCCTGTTCCCTGCCGCATCGTAATTATAAGTAACCTGCTTGTTTGTTACGGCATTCACGTTGTTATAATTTGTAAGCTGGTATATATTGTCGTAGTTATATGTTATATTTCCCGTGCTCGTGCTTTTTGTTTTTATGTTCCCCACACTGTCAAACTGCTGGACTTCGCATTTTGTCAGTATATCGCTGCCGAGATAACCGTCCGCTTTCTGCGTCTTATATCCTTGACCGTATGTGTATTCCATTTTGTTATTATTGGGATAATCTATCTCGAGCTTATGCCCGGCAGTATCGTAGCTGCTTATATTAAATACTTCGTTCGTGCCCGTTGACTCGTCCGTAACTTTATAAACCATATTTGCTTCGTTATAGTCGGTATGTGTCACTTCACTTCCATTTAATGTAACATCTGTCTGGTTATTATTTGCGTCATATGAATTTGCTATTACAGTGCCGTCAGGGTACGTGGTTGTCGATAGCATGCTGTCGGTGTTATATGTGTAGTTTACTGTGCCATAGCCCGGTATGGTTTCCGATAGTATTTTTCCTCCGCATGAGCAGTTATTGTCGTAAGTCATTGTCCTTGTGCCGTCAGGCGCGTTTATGGCCAGCACGCGGTTGAAAAGGTCGTATGTATAAGTGGTATTCCTCGCCATGTTCCTGCTTGTCATAGTGTCACCTGTATCACTTTGCCGTCGCCGGTTCCCGCATATACTATACTGCCGGCCTTGACAGGCTGGGACAGGTTCACGCCCGGCGTGGCTATGGGGACAACGGCAAAAGGCTGCGGCAGCGACAGCGACGACGCGCCCGTATAATAGCCGCTCCTCCCCTGGTCCCCGCGGTATGTGGTCCAGTCAGCTCTGAGCACCGCGGGCAGTATCAAAATCCCGCAGATGATGACGCTTAACAGAGTTTTATTTTTCATTTGATATTCTTCCTTACACTCAAACAATAAATGTAATTCTTTTTCATTACAATTCAATTAATTATTTCATTTTGTCTTTTATAAAACGGTAGTTTGGATTAATTTTCAATCCTTCCAACCACAATTCCTTTGCTTTGCTTTTATCCCCTTCTGCTTGATAAGCATTACCGAGCCAATATAAATCCAAAATATTTTCGGGATGTAAAATTTTTTCTTTTTCAAGATATTCAACCGCTTTTTTAGCATTGTTTTTTGTCAAATAATACATTCCAAATTCAAAATAATTTGTAGGTTTTATCTCCCAGGCTTTATTTAACAGCATTAACGCCTCATCAACGTTTATTCCAGATATACAATAAATAAACGCCAAATCATTGTAGTTTTTTGCCTCTTTACTGTTTTTTTGTATTTCAGCTTTTAAGTATTTTTTTGCTTCTTTAACAGTATATATCATTTTCTCTTTTTGTTTCATTTCCTTATATATCAAAATTTTCATCCTGTAATAAAATCCTGAATTTTTCGAATCCTTATTAATACTTAAAATCTGATTACAAACAGCAAGCGCTTTATCAATGTTTCCCTGCATATAATATACATTTGCAATCTGCAATAATGCATATTCATATCCAGGCTTTAATTTTAAAGCTTTATTATAATCCGTAAGCGCTTTATCATATTCGCCTATATGTGCATACTTGTTTCCTTGATTACTATAATTATTAACATTGCTCGATAATAATTCAATAATAGTGCATGTAACAGTGACCCCAATGATGACACCAATTATTATCAGAAGTATTGTTTCTATTTTTTTTGTATAATTCGATACAAGTTTTTCTTCGTAACGGAATAGAGAATAAACTATCGTTCCATAAAAACAGGTTTTTATAATAAGAAAATTCAGTTCAATCAATGGATTAATGTTGATAATTTGCTTGCTAAAACTTTGAATTATTTCGAACATTAGAACAATTATTACTATAAAAGGATTTAATCCGTATATTAAAAGAACTCCTGTCATTGCTTCTATACTTAATGCAATGGATGACTTATATAACAAAGTACGATGACAAAAATATTCGACAATTTCACTACATGAAATAATAGTAAAAAATATAGAAAATAACTTCAATATATTTAAATTTCTTACAATATTATTTTGTTCACTCATCAGAATCACCTCCCGAACTTCCAGTTTGATTGCTATCTTGTAGTTCTGTATCACCAGGACCAGGAGCTGTACCCTTTTCCGGTTCATTATTAGAATTTATCATAGTATACGGGTTTGAAGATTCACTAATTGCAAGAGCAACTCCACCAAGAATACATATTGCTCCTACTATATAACCAGGAACTGTTTTGGTAAGACAAATACCAATACCACACCCAATCACAGCAGCGGGGACAGTATAATCTGGAGGTCCATTTAAAGCTTGTGCAGTTGTTTCCGAATTAGGTGCAGTAGGAGAATCTTGATCATCTAATCCTTTAGTGTCTACAGCATAGCCCGGCCGATTATGTACATACCCATATAAATTCACCCCGCCCTTCACGCCCACCGGATCCCTGCTTATCCATCTCCCCAATTGCGCGTCATACCAACGATGCCAGAAATAGATAAAGCCTGTGTCCCAGTCTTTCTGGCCGTAATACCTGCCAACAAAGGTAATGCTGTTTATCGGGTCGCCTGTGGCGTTTGTTATCTGGCCGTACGCGTCATACTGGTAGTATTGCACTGGCCTGCCTGTATCGTCCGTCAACGCAGTGACGCTTCCCAGGTTGTCGAAAAGATAATACAGCCTCTGAAAGTGCGAAAAAGTCCCTGAGCTGGTATATATCTTTCTCGTCATGCCGAGCGCTCCCTCATCGTCGCTTGTATATATCTTCAAAATCTTTGTGCCGTCTCCTTCGGCAAACAGTTTTTTGCCGTTATAGTAATAATGTGTCACAGCCCCATTAACATTCTTTCCAACTCTCAAATTGTTGTGGTTATAATTATATGCAATTGTTTTGCTGCCTATGCTTGCCCCTGACAGCCTGTTATTATAGTCCCACGTTAACGTCTTGCTTCCTTTTTGCGTCATGTTGCCGTTTGCATCGTACCCCATCGTGCTTATTCCACTCACGCTCGTATACTCGTTCAAGTCATTTGGTGTGTAATTAATCGTGGCATCCGCGACCACGCTGCTCCTGTTCCCGGCAGTGTCGTAATTATAAGCAACCTGCTTGTTTGCCACCGCATTCGCATTGTCATAATTTGTCAATTGGTAAATATTATCGTAATTATATGTTATATCGCCTGTACTCATGCTTTTTGTCTTTATATTACCTACGCTGTCAAAATTTGTTACTTCGCATTTTGTCATTATATCGCTTCCGAGATAACCATCAGCTTTCTGCATCTTATATCCCTGTCCGTATGCGTATTCCATTTTATTGTTATTGGGATAATCTATTTCAAGCTTATGGCCTGCCGCGTCGTAATTGCTTATATTAAATACTTCGTTCGTTCCTGTCGATTCGTCTGTAACCCTGTAAACCATATTCGCCTCGTTATAGTCAGTATGTGTCACTTCACTCCCATTTAAAATAACATCTGTCTGGTTATTATTTGCGTCATATGAATTTGCTATTACAGTGCCGTCAGGGTAAATGGTTGTAGATAGCATGCTGTCGGTATTATATGTGTAATTTATAGTACCGTAGCCCGGTATTGTCTCGGATAATATTTTGCCCCCGCAAGAGCAGTTATTGTCGTAAGTCATTGTCCTTGTGCCATCAGGCGCGTTTATATTCAGCACGCGGTTGAAAAGATCGTAAGCAAAAGTCGTGTTTCTCGTAAGGTTCTGGTCGCTCCTGCTTATCATGTTGCCGGACGGGTCGAACCACATCTCCGTCACATTTTGCGAGTCATCTTGCACCCAGTTCATCCGGTTTAACCCGTCAAAGGCATAAGTGGTTATTTTGAGCTTCTGGTCAATCATCTGCGTCCTGTTATTGCTTTTATCGTAGGTAAATTTTACGGATGTCTGGTTCGCGTAATCTATTTCGAGGAGCATGCCGCTTTCGGACTTTATGTATGTTGTTGATTCTCCACCGTTGTCGGTTACCAGCTGCGTCTCGACTCCATTTGAAAACGAGTTGACATATGTTGTATTTATACCGTCTAAGTTTATTCCGTTTACATAACCGAGGTTGTCGTAGTTGTAGGTAGTCGTCTTGTTCCCATCGCTCACCGTATATAAAAGGCCTGCGTTCAATCCGCCTGCCGGGTAATAAGTATAGCTTTTTCCTATTTGTATTGAATTCGGTTTTGTTACGTTAATAGCCTCGCTTTGCAGCTTGTCGTCCGGATAATAATTATAATATTTTATATAGCCTTTTTTATCCGTGGCCTGCGTTATTTTTTGCCGTGTATTGTATGTATAGAGAGCGTATTTGCTTTCGCCCTGCAAATATGTTTTCATGGTTCCGCCGCCGCCCGCGTAGTCCGTGTATTCCCTTATCTCGGTCCCGCCCATTGTGTCTTTCCTGATAACCCTTCCAAACATATCATAAACCGTCCTGAAACTTTTGGTGACGCCAATGCCCGAAACCGTCAAAGTGTCGGTAATAATGGACGGGGTTGAATAATTCCATACATGTGTTTTTGTCACGGCATCATTGCTATTGTTTATCCATGTTGTTTCCGTATAATTCTGGGGGTTTTCCGGGTCGGGGTAACTCATGGTTGCCACGGTTACCAGTGCACCGTCATAGCCTTTTTGAATAGCAGTTATATTCTCATAACTATCTCTGGTATATTCTACAACCCTGCCTTCGGGATCCTTTGATTTCGTAATAAAACCGGCGGAATCATAGGTGTAATACGTCGTCCCTGCCGCGGCGCCACCGGTTGATGACGTGGTGTAATTCCGTGTTACCTGCGAAACCTCGGCATTGCTGTTGTAATGCCCCGACACGTTGTTGCCTGTTTGATCGGTTATGGATTCCTGCTGGAAATTCAGCGGGTTTGTCTGGGCTGTTTTTATCGTTATGCCGTTCAGCGTTATTTTCTCGCCGTTTCCCGTGCCGCCCATGTATATGTTTTTTATCCTTCCGTCATACTCATGGACAATGGTAAGGAACGGGCTCTGCGGGGCATTTATCATGCTCCTTATGGATTGCGGTATTGTCTGGCTCAGGGAATAATCACTGTAAGTGCCGTTATTGAGCATCTGGTATTCGAACGTCAGCGTGCCCTGTGGCGATGTTTCCGAAATAACCCTGCCGTCGCTGTCATATAAATACGTAACGTTCGCGTACCCGTCTATGGCCCTGTTTTCCTGCTTTGAATACAGCCTGGAGTTGTTATCGTAAGTATAACTGCAACCCACGCCGGGCCCGGAAACGCCGCTCAACAATCCGGCATCATTATAAGTATAGTTATATGTTGCCTGCCCGCAGCTTACTGCGGATATCTTATCAATGGAATTATACGCGAAATTAATTGTCCTGCCGGCAGTATCCCTGATGGAGGAAACGCGGCCGGCTGCGTTGTAAGTCAGGGTTATTGTGTTGTTGTAGATGTCGCTGATTTGCATAAGCTGTGCCCTGTTATTGTCGTAAGCCGTGGTGTAAGTATATGTTTTGTGTTCCTTTATCTTGGTCAGTATATAGTTATTTCCGCTTTTTACCATACTGTAACCGAGGAAGGGCTCGCCTGTATAGCTGCCGTCAGTCTGTAATATGAAGTTGTACTGGCTGCCGTCTGTATCGACAAGTATGAGATTGCCGTTGCCAGCAATAAGAATACTAGTGTCGTAAGTGAATGTCCACCATTGCCCGAATACACCTGTATACCAGCTCAAATCGCTCCTGTAGTGCCGTGTAAAATCAAAATCAAACCCCATTTTTCCCATGAATTTGAAATCGTTTATGACAAGTTTTTCCCCTCCCGTATACGGCGAAACAGGGTCGCCTTCGGAATCATTGCTGCATTTATCGTCATTCTCATGTTCTGTCGCGGTCCATGTGGGTGTCGGCACAGGCGTGTCCGTATTTGACATAGTAGGAGTGTATGTGTAGGAAGGAGTATATGTGTCGGTATAAGTATCAGTGTACATAGTCGGAGTCTCGGTAGGAGTGTAGGTGTTTGTAGGCGGAGTCCCGGTAGGAGTTGCCATTAATTGAAAACTTATTTGATATGACTCTCCATAATACCTTCCGTATATGTCATAAGTATGAGTTACTAAATTTACCTGCCCGCCCCTTATAGGTGATGCATTAAATTCATAACAATTCCCGTAACATGTAGTAGAACCGTTTCCGCATTGTGCGACCATTTGCCCGTTTATCGACATATCAAATTCGTCATCCGCGGCCATTAAAATGTCAGCGCTGTATATACCCTCGGGCAGAGTAAAAGTTTTTATAAATGTCATTTTTGCGCCGGTATATGGTACAGTTCCATATGAATTGTCTGAAATCCAGTTCGAACTCCCGCATGGCGACGTCCAGCAATCACAATCCGGCATCGTCGTTACTATAGAAGCATTTATCATCAGATTTCCAATATAATCGTTTCCATCGCTTACAACATATATCGGTGTCGGCGTCGGCGCGTCTGCATGAAGATACGGACAAAATAAAATTAAAAATAAAAATATAATTGGCGCGGCTTTACAGATGTAATTAAAAATTTTTTCCATCAATTTCTGTCCGCTCTTTTAAAAAAGGCCGACAAAATTGTTTTTCCCATTTTCCCATTCCTGTTTTATGGCATGTTTAAAAACATGTTCATCCAAAATTATTAATCCATTGCGTTGTTTAGCCCTTATTTTTTTCCATTACTTGGACATGATAGTTAATTTTCTTTTTGTTTGATTGCCTTGTAAGGTATACAATACAAAATGTGATTTGTCAACAATTTTTCTTATTAATCATTTATTAATTATTGGTAAAAACATCCTGTGGGATGTGATACAAAAAAACTGTTAATTTTAGAAATTTTCGCGGGATTAAATAAAAAATAGGCGATTTAAGTATTTATAATTTAATTTTATTTATCTTTACGATTTTCGTGTCCTGCTCGTTTTCAAGCGGTACTATTACGCCCTGGTTCATTAGCCGTCTGCCTGTTGCCTTGATTTTTTTATTCCCAATTTCCAATGTATATAACGCTGTTGGTGCAAGCCCTTTTAATTTCACCTTGACTAAATTGTGGCTCGCCGAGTATTTCAAAAGGAACGCGAACAAAACAGCTTCTGACCTATCCTTAGACACGTACATGAAAGTGACTCGCCTGCTGTTATACGGGCTTTCAATCCTGAATAAATCCCCCTTGTGTATTATTTCCCTGATTAATTTATATTCCTTGATTTTGTCCCTAAGAATATTAAGCTCGTCTTTTTTCCATTTAAGCAGATTCGCTTCTGTTCCCATGTTCCCTGCCATTGCAGTATGGATGCGGAAAAGCAACTTTGTCGCCCTTCCTGTCAGGCCGTACGGGCTGTCTGCCACATGGCAGCACATTACCTGTGCCGGGTAAAACATTGAAGTGCCATACTGTATAAACTGCCTTGACACAGGGTCGTTGTTGTCGCTTGTCCAGACCTGGTCCACGTATTTTAATATCCCGCCACTGAACCGGCCGCCGCCGCCGGCGCATCCCTCGATGATCAATGCCGGGTTCAGGCTTCTCATGTAAGCCATAAGCCCGTACACAGCCTTCATGTGCTCTATCCATACGGGAACATCTTTTAAATTCGGCGCGCTTGCCTCGGAAATATACCTGTTCATATCCCATTTCACATAATCAGGCTTGTAGGATTTAATAACCCTGTAAATAACTTTCTTAAGATAATCCATCACTTCTTTTTTTGTGATGTTCAAGACAAGCTGGTGCCTCATCTCGGTCCTCGGCCTTCCCTTGAAATGGTAGCACCAGTTCGGGTGCTTTTTATAAAGCTCAGATTTAGGGTTTACCATTTCAGGCTCGAGCCATATGCCGAACATGAGCCCTTTTGCTTTTATCTTTTCCCTGAATTTTTCCATACCGCCCGGGAACTTGTTTTTTGCCGGCTCCCAGTCGCCAAGCGACGATGTGTCGTCGTTTCTTCCCCTGAACCATCCGTCGTCCACAACAAGCATCTCCGCGCCTATTTTGACCGCAGTATCCGCGAGCTTTAAAAGTTTTTCCTCGTTTATGTCAAAATAAAAAGCTTCCCAGCTGTTGACAAGCACGGGCTTAGGCTTTTCGACATTTTGTTTCGGCAGAATCTGCTCCCTGTAAAAGTCGTGCATGTTCCTAGTCATTTCGCCAATACCGTGCCCAGAATACCCGAGTATCAAAGCCGGCGTTTCAAATTCTTTTCCCGGCCTTAAGGTTATGAATCCGTCAAAATTATTTATGCCGCCGGTAAAAGCAACTACATCATAAAACCTTTTTTCAAAAACGAATTTCCAGTTCCCGCTCCATAAAAGCTGGCTAAAATAGTATTCCCCGCTGTCTTCATTCACTTTTTCTTCCTTTGTGATGAAAAAAGATGGGTTCAGGATATGGCTTGAATTTCCCGTCCTGCTTTCCAAAACCTTTTTTCCGTGCGATATTTCCTCAAACCTCAGCGACATTTCCTTTATCCAGCCGCCGTGAAAAAACCCGAGGTTGTACTCGCCAGGCGGGAATATAAGGTCTCCTGAGTTGAAATTTTCCAGCGTAACGCTTATGTTCTTGCTGTTGTTCTTTATCTTTATGCTTTTTTCTATCAGGTTGTAATCGTAGTGAACCTTGTAATCCAGTTGTACGGTTAAAGGGTATATTTTATCCCTCATGGTTATTTCAAGCGTGTCACCTTTTATCTTGGCGCTAGAGTACACGCAATCAGCCGACCTATTTCCGTCTGAAAATAAGAGTTTTATAGTATTTTCAAATACATTATAACCATCGTAAATATTGATTTCCGGCATGAAATTTGATTTTTTGTTGTCTGAGCTGTGGTACCCTATCTCGCTGAAAGCACGCCCGGTTATGTTTTTTAATTTTTTTTCCTTTAATATTCCGCCGTAGTAAGCGTGATACAGCTTCTTTTCAGTGTTAATGCCGAATATATAAGTACTGTCAATTGTATTCAGGCAAAACTGCTTTTTCTTTTTATCAAACAGGATATTTTTGGCCATCATTGCCTCCGGTATTGGGTTATTTTATCTTTACTCTTAATTTTTTCTCTATCACTGTCCTTGTTTTTTCGAGTTCTTTTATTCCGGCAGTCATTTCATCCATTTCGTTCTGCTTTATTTTTATGCCTGCCGCCTTCACAGCCTTTCCTATATTTTTCTCGTCCTGCAGAATATAAATTCTTTCTTCAATCTGTATCAGCTTTTTATTCAGATATGCTTTTATATCCTCTGCCGCTTGCTTGTCCTGATAATGCGCCGTGTCAGGCACTGATATATCTATCCAGAGTATGTCGCCGTAATTCCTGATATTTGCCATCCATTTTTCCCTTGCCGCGTAAATATTTTTCAACTCCTCGCACTTTGACTTTATGCACTCGAGTATTTTTTTGTCGTATTCTTCTATTATTAGGCTTGAATACGTGAAATACACTTCTTTCAGTTCCTTTATTTCCTTATCCAGCGCGTTCATTTTGTACGCGCAATTATTTCCCTGCCTGAGGTAATAGCCAAGCTGGAGATTTCTAAAAAATTTTTGCAGCCACATGCCGTTATTTTCGCCCGCTTTTAACGTATTTATCTTTTGCATTATGAAATTGTTTTGTTTTTTAATGCTGCTGTATTGCATTTCTTTTATTTTCAGGTTTTTGTCCGCGGTATTTGCCTTGCTTATAAAATCGGCCATGTCAGCTGAAAATGCCGAACTTATAATTGCAAACATTATAAAACCCGCGATAAAAAATTTTTTCATTATTTCTCCCTTTTGTCTTCTAAAGTATCTTGCTAAAAATCCCTTTCTTGATTATTTCAGCCCGTATTTTTTTATCTTGCTTATCAGTGTAACCCTGTTTATTTTTAAAAGCTCGGCCGCCTTCTTTGTATTTCCTTTTGTTTTTTCCAGCGCGTCAATTATCATTTTTTTCTCATAATCATCCACTTTCGTGTCCAGGTCCAAAGCCGCACCTTTTTTTATGTCAATGTCGTAAGGTATATCATCAGCGTCTATCTCGTCTTTTGCGCAAACGACCATTATTCTTTGTATGATGTTTTCCAGTTCCCTGATGTTTCCGGGATAATCGTATTTCTTCAGTATGTCCATTGCTTTTTTTGTTATGCCTTTTATCTTGTAATCGCCGTAATCCGCGTATTTTTTTATAAAATAATCAACCAGAAGCGGCATGTCTTCCTTTCTCTCGCGTAACGGAGGCACGTTTATGTCCACGACGTTCAAGCGGTAATACAGTTCCTCCCTGAATGTGCCTTCCCTGACTTTTTCCTTTAAATCCTTGTTTGTTGCTGCTATTATCCTCACGTCTGCTTTTATGGTTTTTTCGCCGCCTACCCGCTCAAATTCCTTTTCCTGTATGACGCGCAGTATTTTCACCTGCAGGTTGAGCGGTAAATCCGCTATTTCGTCGAGCATTATCGTGCCGCCCTCGGCCAGTTCAAACCTGCCTTTTTTAAAATATAAAGCATCGGTAAATGCGCCTTTTTCATGGCCGAACAGTTCGGATTCAAGCACGCCCGGCGCGAGAGCCGCACAGTTGACTTTTATGAGTGGAAAATTCCGTCTTTCGCTTTTATTGTGTATGTCCTCGGCCACGAGTTCCTTGCCCGTGCCCGACTCTCCTGTTATAAGCACGGTCGCGTCAGACTTTGCGATCTTGTCAATCAGGGCGTGGATTTCCTTTAGCCTGCTGCTCTGGCCGACCATTTCCCTTTTTATTGAATTTTTAAGATAGGCATTTTCTTCCTTTATGTTTTTGGATTTTAATATTTTATCAACCTGTATCCTGATGTGTTCTATTGAAAACGGCTTTGTGACAAAATCTGCGGCGCCGCGCTTCATGGCCGCGACTGCCTTGTCCACGGTGCCATAGGCCGTTATAACCATTACCTCGGTATATGGGTCGCGCTCTTTCGCTGCGTCAAGCACAGTGATGCCGTCAGCGCCGGGAAGTTTTAAGTCGGTAATCACAAGGTCAAAATTGTTTTCTTTTATTATCTTTGCCGCTTCTTCCGCGGAATCAGTGCCTGTTATGGCGCAGTTTTTGGACTCAAGCGCCTCTTTTAAAATTCCCCTCAGTTCGTTGTTGTCTTCGACTATCAGAACCTCATGCATTTTTTCCTCCGGATGTTCCTTCCGTTTAGTATGCTTTGTAAATTATTATACAATAAAATAGATATTTTATAAATAGTTGAGTTTATTCGTAAATTTTTGCATTTTCCATTGTTTTGTGATATATTAACTTATATAAACTGTTACTTATCTAAAATAGTTTAAATTGGTGGAACAAAAATGCCGTTTAATTACTTCAGCTGGGATTTTTACAGCAATTACAGGAGGCAGTCCGGCCCGGGAACCGGCCTGATTTTTATTGTTGTTGGATTACTCTTATTGTTTTCCTCTCTCAACGATTACATGAAATATTCACAACTGGCCAAAGACGGCAAGGCAACTGTGGCTACTGTGATTTCATATAACCCGACATATTACCACTCCAGAAACGGCACAACCGTCCATTATTGGCATGTGCTTTCCTATGACAATATGCAGCAGCAGGTGGAATTGCAATACGGCCACGATGCAGGACAAAAAATAAACATCGTCTACCTCCCGAATAAACCGAATGAAGCATGTGAAGGCAGCGCAGGCATGGATACATGGCAATTGATGGGCACAGGCAAAAACATAACTTTTAAATTTTTTGTGGCCGGCGGCTTTGTTTTAATTATTGTCGGCGCATTCATATTTTCAAAAACTTACAGCCAGGGGCTGTTCCCGCCTCAGCAGACAAACCCTGCAATAAATATTTTTACAGGCAATACGGCTCCGAATACTCCGCCGCCGCCCGGGCATTATGACCTTTCGCCCGGCCCGACCACAGCCGAACTGCCTAAGAACCTTGACCCCGAGCATACTTTCCTTGCCGCGGTGCGCGCCGAGAACATTGTGGCTGCGTTAAAACTTTTCCGCGAAAAAAACATGGCGGATATGGACGAGGCTGCAAAAATTGTGGATCCTGTTGTTTACAATTCAAACCGGCTTTCTGACGACGAGATAATCGCGGTTTTTAACACTGCCAAGCTCCCTGATACTTTTTCCGGCCATTATAATGCCGGCGTTCAATCCGGATTTTCTGCCCCTTTAACAGCCGCAACTGCTTTGTCTTCAACTGCTGCATCGCCTTCACCCGGGAACCTTTCCTCAACTGAATCATCTTCCAAATACCTGGATTTTGCGTTTGAATTGCGGGTAAAAATCGCAAACAGCAAAGAAACCCGGGCAATATCTCACACCGAACTTACTGCGCAGTTCCCGGAACTCAGCGAAGAACATGCCAAAGAAATATATGAACTTGCAAAAGGCCTTGAATTCAATTGCACTGAGGCTGCGGAAAAAATGCAGGATGGGTATTATAATGAAGAAGAGGCGTTTAAGTTTCTGGAGGAAAACAATCCTGGTTTTTCAAACGAAACTTACAAATCCGCGCTTGAACTGGGGAAATTTTTAATAAAATAACCTTTATTCCTTTGTATCTTTACTTTTCTATCGAAACTATATTTACGCTTGCTTGTTTTAGGCCTTTTGAATTTGCAGTAAGCTTTATTGTTCCGGGTTTGCTTTTTGCCTGCACAAATACCATGCACAACCCGTTAAATACCCTGCGCTGCTGCGCTTTATCCGGCTCGTGGCTGCTGGGGTCGCCGTTTCCAACGCCTGCTATTATCCCCGGCCCTGACACATGAAACTTCACCAGGTTGCTGGCTACCGGTACAATCCTGTTCTTATTGTCCAGTATCTCTACAACCACCGGCATTACATCTT
Source organism: uncultured bacterium (assembly GCA_963845185.1). GTDB lineage: Bacteria > Oederibacteriota > PGYV01 > PGYV01 > CAWJRG01 > CAWJRG01. Next base: position 675,390 of record CAWJRG010000005.1, read on the forward strand.
CGCCGTCGAAAACCATCCTGTCTTTGTAAGGCACGAGCCTTATTGCCGCAGGCGTACCTGTTGTCTCGACTTTGGTTTCAGCGCTGAAAACCCCTTTTATATAAGCTTTTGCTTTAAGCTCGCCGGGCGCAAAGCGTACTTTCCATTCGAGATGCCCGTTGCGCGGTGTTTCTATTAATCCCATGGATTCCCCGTTTAAGAAAAGTTCCACCTGGTCATAATTAGTGTGGCACCACACGTCTATTTCCTGTCCTTCCCGGCCAGGCCATGTCCAGTGCGGAAAAATATGAAGCACTGGCTTACCGCTCCACCACGCCTTATAATAATAGTAATTATCCTTTGGGAACCCGCACGTATCCATTATGCCGAAATGCGAATTAACGCACGGCCAGCCGTACGGTGTGGGCTCTCCGCGGTAATCAAAGCCTGTCCAGACAAACGCTCCTGCCATGTAAGGTCTCTCTGCTATAGGCCTCCATGCATTTTCCGCCGTGTGCGACCATTCAGTGTGGTTCACGTCGTACGCGCTAACATATCCTTTGTCCCTGTCTGTCCTGTATATTCCGCGGGTGGAAACTGTGCTTGCCGTCTCGCTGCCGAATACAGGCATATACGGGAATTTTTTACGGAATGGCTCATATTGCACTATATTATAATTGAAACCCTGTACGTCTATGACGCCTGTAATACCCCTGCCCCAGTCTCCGTTCATGGCTGCTGTTATGGGCCGGGTATGGTCGAGCTTTTTTATGAGTTTCTTGATTGCATTGCCCCTTTTTTGGCCAATATCTGTGCCCTGTTCCTTTTCCTCGTTGCATATTGACCAGAGTATTATGCTCGGGTGGTTGCGGTCCCGTAAAACCATGCTTTCAACCTGCGACAGGATTTCTTTTGAGTCGCCGAGCCTGCGGTTCTCGTCTATTACAAGCATTCCCTGTTTGTCGCACTCGTCCAGCAGCTCCGCAGCCGGCGGGTTGTGGCTGCACCTGTAAGCGTTTGAGCCCATTTCTTTAAGTTTTTCAACACGGTATGTAAAAAGCCTGTCTGGAATGGCAATGCCCACTCCTGCATGGTCCTGGTGATTGCATGTGCCGAGCAGCTTCACCGGCTTTCCGTTAAGCAGGAACCCTTTATCCGCATCAAATTTTATTGATCGCACGCCGAATGTCGTATTTTCGCAATCAACAATCCTGTTGTTTTTTTCTACGCTTGTTTTTAATGAATATAGGTGTGGATTTTCCAGCGACCATAGCTTTGGATTATTAATAATACCTTTCATGACAATTTGTTTTTTCCCGTTTGCCGGTGCTTTACCCTTGCCGGAAATCCCGGCAACTATCTTTCCTTTTGCGTTAAATATTTCAGCGTGAAGTTTGAATTCCTCTGCTTTAGCCGCGTGATTGATAATTTCCGCCTTTACTGTCAGCCCGGTTTTTTTCTTAATCGGTTTTGTTGCCACAAAAATGCCGCACGGCGCTATATGCAATGGACCTGCTTTGTTGAGCCACACATGCCTGTATATACCCCCGCCCTCGTACCACCATCCTTCAGACGCGTGCGCGTCCACCCTCACGCTCAGTACATTCATGCCGCCGTAAATAACCGCGTCTGTAATGTCAAACCGGAAGCTGGTGTATCCGCTCCAGTGCCTGCCAAGCAGCTTTCCGTTAAGCCATACCCTGCAGTCGCGGAAAACTCCGTCAAAATCAATCCATATTCTCTTGCCCCTGTCGTCTTGCGGTATATTGAATGTCCTGCGGTACCAGCCAATGCCTTTTGGCAGAAACCCGTGACAAGGCTCAGGGATTTTTTTATCAAAAGTTCCTTCCACCACAAAATCATGGGGCAAATGTATTTTACGCCATATTTTGTCGTCAAAATTTATTGCCATAGGCCCATGTTTTGCCCGGCCTGTTTCATTTGTACCCGCAGGCTTCAGTTCAAGGTTGGCTTCGTCAATAAAGCCCCTGCCCCACCAGTTCTGCACAAGCACAGCTAAGTGGTTCCTGCCGTTTTTGTTCCATGCCGCGTCAAGCTGCACTTCAAACGGGTCTGTCCAGATTTCGTGATAAGCAAGGAATTTCCCGTTCAGATAAATTGTTGCGGCATCGCTGACTGACGTAAAAAGAATCACCCTGCCCGGCCCTGATACATCCGGTAAATCGGTTTTGAACCAGGCAAAACCCGCTTGCTTGTTAAAAACGTCCTGACCTGGCTTTATTGTTTTCCACCCCTTTACAGGGAAATCCGGTTTAGCTGCCTTTGCGTTTTTCGGTTTTTCCCTGCCGGTATTTTTTACAAGCCATTTTTTGATTGGAATTATCTGCGGGAATTGCGCAACATCGCCTAAATGAAACTTCCACTCACCGTCAAGCCTGATTCTCTCCCGGTCTGTTTGTTTTATTAATGCTTTTTTTGGTTTTTCCATAATGGATAAATTATACAAATATTATAAACAAAAGCAATGTAAAATTATTGCGCAGATGCATGAAGTGTTGGGATTTTTGTGTAAAGTGATAAAACGCGATTTAAAACAGGTGTATAGCTTTACAATGTGGACAGATCATACCATACCAAGATAAATTTTTATTTCAGACACCAGTTTATTAGGTTCAAAAGGTTTTGTAATATACCCGTCAGCGCCGGATTTATATCCGTCAACTACGTTCCTGTTCTGCGTTTTCGCAGACAGCATTACCACTATAATTTTTTTTAATCTCTCATCAGACTTTATTTTTTTGCAGACTGTATATCCGTCCATCTCCGGCATCATTATATCAAGCACGATAAGATCGGGTTTTACTCCGGTTTCAAGCAACTGTAAACACTCTTTCCCTGATGACGCCTGGACAGTGTTATAGCCCTGAAGGTTCAGCGCCGTACAGGCGATCTTTACAATATCGGCTTCATCATCCACTACCATTATTGTCTTCATTTTTTAGCCTCTTTAAAAAATTTATTAACAATATTTTGATTCCTTCAACCTTTCACTTTATTTATTTAATTATACCCCAATTCCTTATTTCTAGCAAATTTTATTATTGCACTATTTCCTGTATAAATTATATACGCAAAAGAAATACAAAATTACGGTAGAAAAAAGTCGATAAAAGAAAGATTTGTTTTATTGTAATTAATTGATTTATTGCTTAATATTTTGTTGAATAAATTCAAACTATGCGAGGTGCTACATGGAAAAAATTTCAGGATTTATCATTGAAACCCTTAAGTATTCATCTTTCGTTTTGTTATTAATACCTGCATTTTTGTATGCCCAGCCAAAATATGAGCTTGCGACTTTTGCAGGCGGCTGTTTCTGGTGCGTCCAGCCGGAATTTGAAAAACTAACCGGAGTAATAAAAGCAGTGGCAGGTTACGCGAACGGCACAGGCGAAAACCCGACATACGAGGATTATGCCGAGAAAGGCTTTGTCGAATCTGTCCATGTGACATATGACCCGTCAAAAATATCATATGAGGAACTGTTGGATGCTCTCTGGCACGACATAGACCCTACCGATTCTGGCGGGCAGTTTGTTGACAGGGGCCCACAGTACAGGCCGGCTATTTTTTATCACAATGACTTGCAAAAACAGGCTGCTGAAAAATCCAAAAAAGCGCTGGCTGCGTCAGGCAGGTATAAAAATCCAATTACAATTGAAATTTCAAAATACATGAATTTTTACGCGGCCGAGGATTATCACCAGGATTATTACAAAAAGCATGTTATAAAATATAAATTTTTCAGGGCGAATTCGGGCAGGGACCAGTTCATAAAAAAGATATGGGGCGATGAGACCAAGGCAGTCCCAACACCCTTAGGAGGAGAAATGAAATATACGATACCAAGCAAGGAAGTGCTCAAGAAAAAGCTTACATCCATGCAGTATAATGTTACACAGCAAGGCGGTACAGAACCTGCCTTTAAAAACGAGTACTGGAACAATGAAAAAGAAGGTATTTACGTGGATATAGTTTCCGGCGAGCCTCTTTTCAGCTCGCTTGACAAATTCGACTCAGGCACTGGTTGGCCCAGTTTTACAAAGCCGCTTGAACCTGCAAACATAGCGGAAAAAACCGACACCACATTTTTCATGACAAGGACCGAGGTCACGAGCGTCCATGCCGCTTCGCATCTCGGCCACGTGTTCAACGACGGGCCCGCACCTACAGGCCTTAGGTATTGCATGAATTCCGCGGCAATGCGTTTTATACCCAAGGAAGAACTGAAAAAAGAAGGATACGGCCAGTACCTGAAACTGTTTGAAAAAAAATCAGGCTCGACAAAACAGGAATAGTATATTATAAAAATACCATGGGCTAGGCTTGGTACGCCGGGAATCTCCGTCAAAGTTCCCTCCCCAGGAGCGAAAGCGGAATAAACGGCTGCGAAGGCCGGGCTTCATGGTATTTTTTTATTAACATATGAAAGGGGTTGCTTTTAAGCTAAAGCCTTATGAATAAAAATATTATCAAATTCACAGGCCTTATTGTTTTTATAATTGTCTTCTTTGTTCTTGCAAAAATTTTTAACCTCGGCAACAAGATAACTGAAATGAAAATCTGGATACAAAATCTGGGATTTGCCGGACCTTTTATTTTTATTATTATATATGTTCTGGCAGCCGTATTTGCCGTACCCGGCTCGGCTATGACCATTTTGGCCGGGGTTTTATTCGGGACTTTAACCGGCACAATTGTTGTTAGCATCGGCTCCACAATTGGTGCAGCCCTTGCTTTTTTGATAGCGCGCTATTTTGCTCGGGGTTTTATCGAAGAAAGGCTCGGTAAAAACGAAAAGTTCGCGGAACTTGACAGGCTCGCAAAAGAAAACGGAGAAATGGTCGTAGCCATAACCAGGCTTATTCCCTTGTTTCCATTTAATTTTTTAAATTACGCGTTCGGGATGACAGGGGTTAAATTCGGCACTTATGTTTTCTGGTCCTGGCTGTGCATGCTCCCCTTCACAATTGTTTATGTCGCGGGCGCCGACGCGCTGATAACAGGCGTAAAGGAAGGCAAAATACCATGGCCAGTTATAAGCGCTTTAATCGTCGCGGCCGTAATAATGATTTTTGCAATAAAAAAGGCAGTTTCAAAATTAAAAAACAAGGGTGAATAAAATGAATGGAATTTTTCCTGTAGGCAGGTTTGATAAACAATTGCAAGCTAACGCAGGCCCTGTGGATTATAAAAATCCCGAGCCCAAAGGCAAATACGACCTTGTGGTTATCGGCGCTGGTACAGCCGGTCTCGTGTCAGCCGCGGTCGCTGCAGCGCTTGGCGCAAAAACAGCACTGATAGAAAAATCTTTAATGGGTGGTGACTGCCTCAATTACGGCTGTGTTCCTTCAAAAGCAGTCATAGCTCCTTCCCGCGTTATTGCAACAGTAAAGCAAGCCGAAACTTTCGGCATAAAAGTAAGCGGCGATGTAACGGCGGATTTTGAAAAAATCATGGAAAGGATGCGGGAAAAGCGTGCCGCTATCAGCGTGAATGATTCGGTTAAAAAGTTCTTTGAACTTGGTGTGGATGTTTTCTTAGGCCAGGGTAAATTCATTGACAAAACAACGCTTGAAGTTGACGGTAAAAAACTTAAGTTTAAAAAAACAGTTATTGCAACCGGCGCAAGGGCAACAGTGCCAAATATTGAAAATATTGATAAAACCGGATATTTGACAAACGAGACAATATTTAACCTAGTAAAAAAACCGGAAAAACTGCTTGTGCTGGGCGCCGGGCCTTTGGGCTGCGAACTTGCGCAGGCACTCAACAGACTCGGGGTAAAAGTAAGCCTTCTTCACGCCGGCACCCATATACTCGACAGGGAAGATTATGATGCAGCCTGGATAATACAGAAAAAATTTGTCTCGGAAGGCATTGAACTTATCCTTAACGCAAAGACAAAAAAAGCTGATTTGTCCGGCAACAGGAAGCGCGTGATTTTCGAGGCAGACGGCGCGGAAAGGTCAATCGAGGTTGATGAAATACTGGTGGCCGCAGGCAGGTCTCCAAATGTCGAGGGCATTGGCCTGGAAAATGCAGGCGTAAGGTATGATTTTAACATGGGGATTTATGTTAACGACTATCTGCAAACTTCAAACAAAAATATATTCGCGGCCGGGGATATATGTTCCCCTTATAAATTCACTCACCTTGCGGATTTTCTGGCAAGAATAGCGGTCCAAAACGCTCTTTTTTTCATCAGAAAAAAAGCAAGTGCTCTCACAATTCCGTGGGCCACATACACGTCGCCAGAAATAGCCCATGTCGGCATAAATGAACGCGACGCCCAGGTAAAGGGCATTGCCACGCAAACTTTCAAAGTAGAGTTCCGGGACATTGACAGGGCTATTCTGTCAGGCGAAGAACAAGGCTTTGTCAAAATTATAGTAAAAAAAGGCTCTGATAAAATACTGGGCGCTACAATAGTCTTGGAAAACGCCGGCGAACTCATAAGCGAACTAACGCTTGCCATGGCCAAAAATATCGGACTGGGAAAAATAGCCGGCGTCATACACCCATATCCGACCATGGCAGAAGCCATAAGAAAAGCAGGCGACATGTGTAACAAAACCAGGCTTACGCCGCTTATAAAAAAAATATTGCAGTTTATTATAAAAATTTCCTGAGACAGGAGGTTTAAAATGGCTGATTACTATGAAAAGAAAGACCTGGCTGATTTTGGGAACATAGGCGAATTCGCGCCCGAGCAGGGAAAAAAATTTTTTGAATATTACGGTGTTTCTACTTCAGCGGGTGTTTTAACTGAAAGGGAAAAATCCCTGATTGCCCTATCTGTCGCTACTACTCAGAACTGCCCTTATTGCATAGACGCCTATACAACAAAATGCCTGTCAATAGGCGTCACAAAAGAAGAAATGATGGAGGCAGTGCATGTCGGCGCAGCCATGATGGCAGGCGTGACACTTGCGCATTCCACTCAGATGAGGAAAATAATAAACAAAAAAGGACTGTAACATGGAGTTAAAAGACTTTGCCGGGCAAGCAGGAATGAGTTTTTCCGACAGGATCAAAAAGGCAGGCAAATACCCGCTTTTGGCATTCGGTGTCGAGATACTTCAGGTTAATGTCGGCAGGCTGTGCAACCTTTCATGCAGGCACTGCCACTTGGAAGCCTCGCCAACAAGGACAGAAATAATGCCCTGGAAAATCATGCAAAAATGCCTTGCTATAGCCCAATCCATGGGCATAGCAACAATTGACATTACAGGCGGGGCTCCGGAAATGAATCCGCATATGGCTTGGTTTATTATTGAATCGGCAAAGCTGAAGAAACGGCTTATAGTCCGGTCAAACCTTGCTGTTTTGGACGATGTAAAGTATTCTGGTTTTATTAATCTTTATGCGGATAAAAAAGTTGAAATCGTTGCTTCCCTTCCTGATTTTACCGGTCAAAAATCCGACACACAAAGGGGAATCGGGACTTTTGATAAAATAATAAAAATCATAAAAAAACTCAATTCTATCGGATACGCCAAACCCGGTTCAGGGCTCGTGCTTGATGTTGTTCATAACCCTGTGGGGGCATACCTTCCCGGTCCGCAGAAAGCCCTGGAATTTGAATACCGAAGGCACCTGTCAGCTGAATACGGTATTGAGTTTAACCGCCTCTTCTGCATTATAAACATGCCTCTCGGCCGCTACCTAGATTACCTTGTCAAGAGCGGAAACTTCGAAGATTACATGTCTGACCTAGTGAACTCGTTTAACCCTGCCAACATTGACGCTGTCATGTGCAGGAATACCGTGTCAGTTGGATGGGACGGATCGCTTTATGACTGTGATTTTAACCAGGCGCTTAACATGAAAATCAATCACGGCGCGCCCGACAATATAATGGATTTTGATATGGAAAAACTGAAGAAAAGGCAGATTGTGATTGAGAACCACTGCTATGGATGCACGGCCGGCGCAGGTTCATCCTGCCATGGCGCGACGTCAGGATAAATGAAAAACATACGGCAACCAGAAATTTCAATAATCGTTCCTGTATTCAAAGAAGAATCACGCATAAACGAAGTATTATTTGCTTTGAAACAAGCCGGTGGAAATATAAGAAATGAAATTATTGTGTGTGACGGTCACCACGATAAAACAACCATCAAAGCTATAAAACAAAAAAATATTGTCAAAGTCCATTCGGCCAAAGGCAGGGCTATACAGATGAATGCCGGGGCCAAAAAAGCCCTCACTGGGATTTTGGTTTTTGTCCACGCCGACACCATAATGCCGGAAGGCTTCCTTGCTTCAATTAAAACAGCAATAAAATCCGGGTCCAGGGCGGGCTCGTTTACTTTTGCGCTGGATGCAAAAGGCGCGGCATACAGGTTCATGGAAAAATGGGTTCAAACCAGGGATGCGATAACAAGGGAACCATTCGGCGACAGGTCCCATTTTTTTGAAAAAAAATATTTCCATTCAATCGGCGGGTATGCGGATATCCCTTTAATGGAAGACATTGAAATAATGAGAAGAATAAAAAGATGTAAAGGTAATATAGTAATACTGAAGGAAAAAGCAGTAACTTCAGCAAGGAAAATAAGGTCGGAAGGTTTTATTTTCTATGCAGTCAGGAACTGGTTTCTCAGGCTCCTTTACAATCTTGGAATAAGTCCTTCATTACTTGCAAAAATATATTACAGGAAGGAAGAATCCGGCAATGCCTGAAAACGGCAAATGTATTGCAATATTCGTCAAATACCCTCAAAAAGGAAAAGTCAAGACCAGGCTGGCAGCCTCCATAGGCCATGATTCCGCATTAAAAATCTATAAAAAAATGGCAATTCGTGTTGTAAGCCAGGCATTAAAAAGCAAGGCAGACGTTTTTATATTTTTTTGTCCGCCGGGCAAGGAACATTTGATGAGGCAATGGCTCGGAAAGCAGTGCACGTATCTTCCGCAGCGCGGCAAAGGGCTTGGCGCAAAAATGAAAAATTGTTTTAAGGATATTTTTGAGGCCGGGTATGATAAAGCAGTTCTTGCCGGCAGCGATATTCCATGCCTTGGTGCAAATATAATAAATAAATCTTTAGCTAAGTTAAAAACCAACAAGGCTGTCATAGGCCCGGCAAAAGACGGCGGGTATTATTTGATAGGATTTTCAAAACATGGTTTTTGCCCGGCAATTTTCAGCGGTATGAAATGGAGCTCGAATGGTGTATTTAAGGCTACAATGAAAGTCTTTAAAAAAAATAAGATCAAAACCGCAATATTACCTATACTGAGCGATGTTGACACACTGGAAGGTCTTCAACAACAGCTATAAATTGTGGTATTAATATTTTTAATGCGGCTCAGCCATTAGTTTCATGAATTTAAGTATCCGTTTTGCATTTGTACCCAAATCACCCTTACCTACCCTGGAAACCGAACGCATGTCCACCATGCTTCCTGTTTTTACCGTTGTGATGCGTATTACTATGTCATCTGTGAACCCGAACCAGAAAGTCGTAGCTGTCGCTTCTATGCGGCCTTCGGCTTTATTTGAATCTGCAATTTTCCAGCCCATCTTTATCCCTGTTGCCATAGCCCTATCAAATGCTTCGTCCGCGGAAATTTCCGTAACAATAGTTTTAATTTTCGGAAACGCTTTAAGCTGCTTTGCTGCGGCATCAGGCCCTGGATAAACAGACCCTACAGGTGCATTCTTTCTAAGCGGCATTATTGCGACAAATTTCGGTGGATTATTTGTATCTGTTGTTATATCGTTGATGAGCGGTATGTTTCTGGCGTTAATAATTGTAAAAACCAAACTGCCAGATATAAAAAGCCCTATAATAATGCCGGCGATAATAAGCAAACCCGAACCGTTAAAGCCTGATTTAATGGCATTATTAAGGTCAAAACAGCAGATTATTGCCGCTATCAAGCCTAGCAATGCCGAAAGCAGCAGGATAATAAATCCAATCATGAAATTCCACAACCCCCATTTGCTTCCCAGTCCGGACATGAGCATTGCAACTCCGGAAAGAATTGCAAGCCAGAATCCTGTAGATATTGACATTCCTGAATTTGCGCTCATAAATTCCTCCTTTGATAAATATCTTTTAGCTTTTATTTGATAAAATTATAATATTAAATACCAATAGCAACAATATTAGTTTTCCGCTTTTTATTGATTTATTTCGGAATATTAATATTATGCCTGGCCAAAAAATTTTACAATATTTTTATATGTATAACTTTATTAAGCGTAAAAAAAGTCAAATAAAAGCAGAATTCATATCTTTGCTTTATAAACCCTGTCATATATAATTAAAAAAATGAAAAATTAGTTATGATTTTACTGAAAGGAGGTGACGTTGATGAAAAAAACAATTATATTGATAACATCATTGTTCTTATTTGCTGGTTTTGTTTTAGCTGCTGACCAGGCAGCACCTGCAGCAAGTGCAAAAGCCATGACATATGCTGGTACCATAATAGACAATCAGTGCGCAAACAGCAATAAGACAAATCTTGGGGAATTCATAAAGACGCACACAAAGGCATGCGCTTTGATGCCAAACTGCATAGCAAGCGGTTACTCGCTTTACATGCCGGATGGCACGCTGAAGCCTTTTGACAAAGTAAGTAACGCAAAGATAGAAAAATTCCTGAAGAAGAAAAGCAGCAAGCTTACAGTGGACATTACCGCAAAAGAATCAGGCGGCCAGCTTTCGCTTGTTTCAATCAAAAATCAATCTGTGAAAAAGAAATAGATATAAATAAAAAAGTAACCGGGTTTTTAGCCCGGTTACTTTTTTTATTTAAAAATCTTCAACCTGCTGATTTTTAGAAATAATACCTCAACACAAGGCCGCTAAGCGTAGTACCATTCAGGACGATCGTGGAATTGGTGCCAAAGAAACAAGTATGCTTTCCGACTATCTCGTAATCGACATATGTCTGGGTATAGTTCTCCTCGTAATTTTCCGAAACATTAAAGGCTACATTTCCGCCAATGCTTATATCGCCCGGCAGGAAAGAAATCAGGTGCCCAATGAAATATTCAACTTCAAGCTTAAATACCATGCCTGCGGTAATTGTATAGCTTGAATCTTTCAGGCTTACGCTTTCATTTTGTTTTGACAGCACATTATAATCAGTGGTGTTTGTTTCTGAAAGCGTCTTGGCATATCCCCCTGTTATTTCAGGGATGAAATTAACGTGTAACCCACCGATTATTTTTACCGGCATTACAAGCCCGTATCCCGTGGATATGGAGTCGTTCATGACATCGCCGGAATTTGCGGAAGTATAATTGACCGCAAGCGGTATTTCGTATCCCGACCAGTTCTTTGAGACAAACCTGAAGAGCACTCCGTTGCTTATGCCGATGCTGTATAGCCCGTTTTGGGACATATCATCAACCACCGGGGTTGCTGTTGCCTGCGGTTGTTCGGCCTTTTTTTCCGCTGCGTAAGCGTATGAAATTGCAAATAACAAAAGAAAAATCACAAATAATTTTTTCATTTAAATCCTCCCGATTATATTTTTTTTGAAATAAAGCAAGGTTTTCTGGCAGCGTAACCTCCTCTCTTTCCTGATTTTTTATACAGGTTCAGGACTTATGGTAGGCCTGTTTTGCTGAAAATGTACAGCGGATTATGGCTAAACCCCCGGAAATTACGCCTTGTCCTTGTCCTTGCCCTTTGCTTTTGTTTCCTTGCTGGACATGGTGTAAAGCACATACCTTATTTCTATTTCTTCCTCGTGTTTTCTGCCCGCGTCTATTATTTCCACCGTGCCGGAACTGTTCCTTACAAGATTATCCATATATTCTTTTGTATTGCCGATGTTGTTCTTATATGAAATTTCATCCAATATTATTTGGTTCTTTTCTGATTTTGCTCCGCTCAAAAGCCGCGAAGCCCTTATAATGCCGTTGCCGTAAATATTCACGCTCTTATGACCGTCTATATTAACATCCTTAAGCAGGTCGTCTCCTTCGCTTATAGCTATTTTTATCGCAAACCGGTATTTCGAGCACTCTTCCACGCAACCTATCGCAAAATTCATGTGGCAGTACGGATCCTGCTTTTCGCCGATAAAACATACTATGGCTCCGTCGCCCATAAGTATGAGCAGGTAATTGGTGAAATGTTTTAGCTGTGAGTCAAGAAGGTCGTTAAACTGTTTTGCCCATAATTTCTGGGTGTTATTATCCGCTTTTGTGAAACCCCTGATGTCAAGCGATACACACCTGTTTTTTATATATACCTCCCTGTCCACGAGAGTCAGGCGGGGATGAATCATATTTGGTATTTTATTTCTTATTTTTGTAAGCAGCACCATGAGAATAATAACAAATATAAAAAGCAGCCCCGTAACAATTGCCAGCGCCTTTATTATGATGTCTTTTGAAATATTAAACGCAGGACTTGCCGGTTTCTTTTGTTCAGCTATTGCAGTCGGCTGTGCAGCCGGTATTGCTGTTTTTGCCGGTTCCTCCTGCCCTTTTTTCTCCCTTGCCTGTTTTATCATTTTGTTTCTTGATTTTGCCGTTTCTGCTGCAGCCGGCGAACCGCCATTGAGGCTCCATAGCCTCACAGTCCCGTCCTTGCCGCCGCTTGCAAAATCATAGCTTACGTCGGAAAACGCAACCGCATTTACATCTCCCTTATGCCCTTCATACCTTTTATATATTTTCCCATCGTCCGCATCCCATACTATAACTTCCCCGTACTTTCCGCAGGTTACAATGTACTTTCCGTCGTTTGAAAAATCGATTGATTTTATCGCGCCCTTGTGGCCGTATAAAATCCTAATGGTATTTGTGCTTAATGCATCCCATATCCTGGCTGTGCCGTCGTCGGATGCCGTGGCTATCAGCTTGCCGTCCGGGGAAAATGCCACGTAATTGACCGCTGCCGAATGCCCCGCAAAAGTCTTTTCTTTTTTACCGGCAGAAACGGGAAAAAACTTTACCTTGCTGTCACTCCTCGCCACAGCTACGTACCCGCCGTCCGGCGAGTAATTCACGCACAAAACCTTCATATCGTTTGTCCAGAATAAATTCTGGATAAGTTTTGAATCCTTTACCTGCCATATATTGATGTTTTTATCGTCCCCTGCCGAGCATATGTATTCGCTGTCCGGAGAAAAAGCAACTGATAAAACCGGTGCTTTATGGTTTTCCAGAGATGTCAGCAGTTGAAAACTTCCATTCTCCGCGTCCCATATCCTGACCGCTTTATCGTCGCCCGCAGACGCCAGGTACCGGCCGTCCGGAGAAAAAGCAATTGTACGGATTGCGCCGTTACCGGCTTTTATTATATGCCTGATTTTTTTGCCGTATATATCCCATATTTTGACGGTTTTATCGTCACTGCATGAGGCAATATATTTTCCATCCGGTGAAAACCCCACGCATCGCACAGCGCTGCTGTGCTCAAAAACGCTGATAATCCCAGCGCGCAGGAATCCAGCCAAAAAAATAAAAACCGCAGTCTGGAACAATAAAAAAAATTTTTTAGCTTTCATTTAATTGCACTTCCGTCCTTATGAGTAAATTGATTTTTATATATTTTATCAATACAGGGATTTAATGTAAAGCGATTTTTAACCATCCCGTGCCCCTGTTTGAATCCGAAAAATTAAGGACAAAATAGGGTGCGGTAGAAAACCGCGCCCTTAAGCTAAAAATCTGATTGGATAAAAAATTCCTGCGGATTTTTAGAAATAATATCTTATTGCAAGCCCGCTGAGAGTAGCTCCATTCAGGGCCAGCGTGGCATTGGTTCCAAAAAGGCATGTGTGTTTTCCGACAACTTCATACTCAAGATATGACTGGGTATAGCTTTCCCCATAATTCTCTGTAACGTTAAGTGCCACATTCCCGCCTATGCTGATATTCTCCCGGCAGGAAAGAAACCACGTGCCCGATAAGATATTCAACTTCAAGCTTAAATACCGCGCCCGCAGTAATAGTATAGCTTGAATTCTTCAGGTTTACGGTTTCATTTGCCTTTGTGGCAGTATTGTACTCGGCATTATTCGTTTCTGAAAATGTCCTGGCGTAACCGCCTGTTATCCCGGGAATAAAATTGACATGAAGCCCGCCTACTATTTTCACCGGCATTACAAGCCCAAAACCCGTGGACACGGAGTCATTCATGACATCGCCTGAATTTGCCGAACTATAATTGATTGACAGCGGTATTTCGTATCCTGACCAGTTCTTTGAGACAAACCTGAAGATTGGCCCGTTGCTTATGCCGATGCTGTACAGCCCATTTTGGGACATATAATCAAGCTGCTCCTGGTCGCTCACATCAATGCCGGCAAACGCGTAAGACGCCAAAAATAGTACTGCAATTACCACTAAAATTCTTTTCATACAAAACCCTCCTTAATTTTTATATTTTGCACAGTGTGCATAATTTTATGCCGGCAAATTTTCATGGCACCATTTCCAGGTCTCTGCCAAAATGCCTCCTGTTAACCCATCCGGTATTGCCGTTGCGCATTTCGATTAAAACCGCGTTGGGCCTTACCCTTAGAATTTTTACTTTGGTGCCCGGGTGCAGTACCGCAATGCTTTCTCCTGCAAGCCCGTCCATGCTCCAGACTTTGATTACATCGACATTGCCGTAGGTATTTACAATTGCCCATCTTGCAGGCTTCTTTACCACTACCATGCAGGAAGCAAATACAAGCAGCGCGAAAAACAAGAGCGCAAAAGTCATAATTTTCTTCATTTTTTCCTCCTTTCTGTAATTGTATTGTGGAACCCCGCCGACAGTAGTCGGCGGCTCCTTAAAAACCACCGGAGGTTATAAAGAGTTCCCTCCGGAAAGGTATAATTCATCCCCCAACTCCGGTTGGGGGATTTCTTTCTGGATTAGCTTATATGACGGTAAAAAACAACGGTTCGTTTACACAATACTTTTTTTATCGTGTTTCAAAATACGCCTGCCGTCGAGGCTGCAAAATATGTCGGAGTTTTATAGTTTATTCAGAAGTTAAAACAATAGAGCCCAAAGCAGGAATTTGCTTTAGGCCCTGTTGTTTTTATTTTCAAACCTGTTTTAACGGCAAATACACTTTGTTACTGGTTTTCCGCATCCGGAACAAATCTTTGCTTTCTTTGGGGTTTTCTTTATTCTTTTTTTAGTCGCCATACTTAACCTCCTCTCATAGTATTTTGTCAAGGCCGCTCTATTTTTGACGATTTTTCCCACAGCTTTTACCGTATTGTATGCTGTACCTCTGTCTTCCCGGCAACCATTCTGTAAAGGCTCCAGCCCTTCATGTCTTCAAATTTTTCTCCAACCTCGATCGTCCCGAATACCATTGTTGGCACGTCCATTATGTCCCTCACTCTTTTGTTTTTTTCCATTGTCACCATGACCCATTCGTTCAGCTTCGGCGCAATGCCGAAACAGCACGTCATCTGGCTGCGGACAATGACAAATTGCGTTGAGTATTCGCCGGTTGCGTCTGTTTCCATTGGTATCAGGTAGCCTATTATGGCCGCCTTTGTGCCGTTAAGCGCCGTAATAAATTTAGGTATCGGCCTTTTCTTTTTCCTTAGCCTGACTTTTTCCGAATTTTGTTCGGCGAGGGTGGGTATGTCATACGCGTACCCTGCAAGGGTTTCCCAAGTGACAAGCGGGTATCCTTCCATGGTCGGGTACGCGGTCACGGGGTTCGGCATTGACTCGACCTTTGCGTCGGTTGTCGTTTCTGTGACGGACGCAGGCCTTTCAGGTGTGATTGCCGCCGCGCTTGTCTGCATTTCCATTACTGGAACGCCGGACAAAAAAAGCAACACGACAGCCGCCAGTGCCGCATACCTCAATAAATGTCCTGCATATTTAAAATTCATTTGCTTTTCTCCACACCTGCATCCCCTGTCTTTTTAACTTCATTGCCTTCCGGATATTTAAAATCCACGTTTTTAAAAGTCTCTCCACTGACTTTAATCAGCATTACTGTCCCGGAGAATTGCTCCACGCCTTTTAATTTCTTTGAGACAGCGGAAAATTCGGAGGTATCGCCTTTTACTTCGCCGGTCAATGGGCTTGCCACTGCTTTAAGGTTCAAAAACAGCGTCTTGCAGTCTATGTTCAATTTCAGTTTTATAGAGCTTTGCTGCAGGCGTACCGGGTTTTCAGCTTCCCCATCGAGCACATATCCGGTGAGTTTCCCGCTGTCAGGCTCAAGCAAAAGCTCCAGGTGCGCGAATTCCTCGCCGAATTCGACCAACGTGCCGTTATGCGGCGGCTTGTGTTCGTGCGCCAAAAGCGCGCCTGCCGCAGATATGAACAGCAGTAATATAATCATCACGATTGTCAAATTATTTTTTTTCATTATTTTGTCTCCATATTTTCAGGACATCGGATCCAGGTTCCTCGCCACGTCGGTAGAGTAGGCTTTTATTGCAGGAATAAATCCCGACAATGCGCCCAGCACAGTCATGCCCACAGGTACAGCCAGCAGCGAGAAATGCATGCTGAAAACATCGAGCACGACCCCAGTCTGCTGCCTGACAATTAACGAAGCAAATGCGAAAACCGCCCAGTAAACCAGAAAGCCGCCTATGGAGCCTGCGCCTGCTATAACCGTGGCTTCCAGCACTATGGAGGAAAACACGTTTGCCCGCCTGGCGCCCAGCGCGCGCAAAATGGCAAACTCCCTGCGCCTTTCGTTCATGGTATTGTAAAGGCTCGCAAGTATGGATGCTGCTGCCACAAGCATCACAAGGTATGCGACAAGCGTGAGTACTTTCGATACCCAGCCGAGTTTGTCGAAAAATTCGGCCATTACCTTGCTTATGGGCCACGCAAGCGTTGCCACTTTTCCCTGCTTGTTTATTGCCTGATCGAGCATAAAACCTGCCTGAGGGCTGTAAAATTTGAGCATGACTGCGCTTACTTCCTTGACAGAGTCTGATATCTCGACGCCCGCTGTCGCAGTATATTCAGTACCGCTGCCGCGCAGCACATGGCCTTTAATCCTGTAAACAGCGTCTATCGGTATCCATATCACCCTGTCCGAGGGGGTGTTTGTAGGCTTTAGCACTCCTGTTATGGTGAAAACTTCCTCGTGCTGCATGCTCGGGTCAAAATACAGCCCGTGATACGGCCTGAATTGCGAGCCCTCTTTCAGCCCTGTCTTGTCGGCTACATAACTTCCTATCACGGCTTCTTTTTTCGCGGGGTCAAAGTATTTCCCGCCCTGCCTGACCGTGAAATGTCTGCCTGCCTGGTACTCGAACTTCGTGAATATCTCATCCGTGGTTCCTACTATCCTGTAGCCGAAATAATTGTCCCCGACCGCATACGGTATTGCGAGCGCAACGCGCGGGTCGTTTTTAATGGCCTGGTAAAGTGACCACGGTATATTGCCCGGCGATGTCTCGAGCTGATAAACCGAGTTAAGCACAAGCTGTAGCTGGCTGCCCCTGGCTCCCAGCACCGCGTCATAACCCGCGTTGCCTCCTATAAAAGCGGTCCGCGTCTGGTATTGTATGGAAAAAACCGACATGGTCAGCCCTGTTGCCAGCGCAACGGATAATACGGTGATGCCGGTTGATAATGCATGCTGTTTCATGCTGTGGCCTACAAGAAAGAAAAGGTTTTTTATGTTTTTAAGCACAGTTAATTCCCTGCCTTTCCCGTGAAATTTATCGAGCTTAATTTTTTTACGGATTTAAAGCTGGCAAGCACGTCGCGGTCATGGCTCACGAGCAGGAGCGCCGCGCCTTTTTCTTTGCATATGTCCTTTATCAGGTTCAGGGACTCCTTCGCCCGTTTGTGGTCTAGGTGCCCCGTAGGTTCGTCCGCCAAAACGAGCTTGGGATGGTTTGCAAGCGCCCTTGCCACCGCCACCCGTTGTTGCTGGCCTACCGACATCTGCCGAGGCAGGTAGTTGAAATATTTCTTCAGCCCTACCCTCTCAAGCAGGGAAGCCGCAATCGCGTGGTCGACGCCGGGCCCGAACATCATGCCCAGCATGACATTCTCAATGGCCGAATAGCCCTGTAACAGGTTGAATGTCTGGAAAATATAGCCCATCGCGCGGGCCCTTAAAAGGTCGCGCCTGCTTTCGTCGAGCGTTTCCATGTCGGCGCCCGCGAACCTTATGCTGCCTTCATCTGCCCTGAGTATTCCGGCTATGAGGTTAAGCAGGGTTGTCTTCCCCGAGCCGCTCTCGCCCGCAATGGCAGTCTGCTCGCCCTCCTCGACGCCAAAACTTTTGATGTTTATCACTTCATTTATCCCGCCTTCCGGCGAGCGGAATGTCTTTTTTATATTTTTTATCTCAAGTATTTTCATTTTTTTCCTCTCTGAAAAATCAGAATAAGTCATATTTCAAAAAGCTTAACCCTGCAGTTTCTTCGGCATGATTGATTTCCCTGCAAGAAATAATGCGAACATGACGCCGAACACGGCCACTATTGACGCGCCTGTAGGCGTGTCCATGTATACGGATACGGCAATCCCGCCTATGCTGCACAGTATAGCCAGTCCCCATGAGATAAAAAGCCGGGCCCTTACTGCCTTTGCTATCATGGCCGCGCATATGGCCGGTATTATCAGGAACGAGAATACCATGAGTACGCCGGCCATTTCGACGGATAGCGTGACCACAGCGCCGAAAGTCGCGTAAAAAAAGAAATCCCATAACCCCACATTGATATTGTCCTTCCTGCACGCTTCGGTCGATTCTTCCGTAATGAGCCAGAATTTTTTCCTGAAAACGAAATGGAAAACGCCTATCATAAGGTAAGCAACCGCGGTCTTCAGTATGTCCCCGGGCTTTACGAAAAGTATGTTGCCTACAAGCATGTCTTTTATATGTTCGGATTCCGCGGCCGACTTGGACAGGATGAGCACGCTGGCTGCGGCAGCGAACACATAGGTGATGCCGATGACCGCCTCCTGAAGCACTACTTTTTCCATTGTCCTTGCCCACGTGAAAAACAATGCCCCTGCCAGCGCAAAAGCGAGCGATATCAGGTATGACCCTGTGGTGTGCATGGCAATGCCCGACGCAAACCCCACAAGCGTGCCCATCGCGGCTGTCTGGGCCAGCGCGAGGTCCACGAAAATAATGCCCCTGCGTATTACGTGCATTCCGAGATAAGTGTGTATTGACGCCAGCACTATGCATGCCAGCATCGGCCAAAATACGAGTTCCAGCATTTGTAACCTCCGGATTTTTGAAGTTTAATGTTTCATGTTTCATGTTTAAAGTTCTAAACCTTAAACTTTCAACATCAAACTTTTAACTGTTTTTTACTTCAGCGCGTTCACAAACGTGTCCACGTCGTAATTAAAAAGGTCGATATAGGTATCCGTGCCTTTTAAGCCGCCTACAGCCGTGCTTAAGAGCACTATTTTCGCGCCTGTCTCTTTTGCGACTTCTTCAGGCGCGCTCATGTCGTAAAACTGGTCCACGAGTATGATTTTCGCGCCGTCTTCCTTCATTTTCTTGATGAGCCTTTCTATATCTCCGGGCGATGGCGGTATTGCCGGCTTTGATTCTATGTAGCCGCTCACCTTAAAACCGCAGTAATTGATGAAATAGTCCCAGCAGTCATGCGTGGCCGCTATCGGTACTCCCTTATACGGCTTGAGCTCGGCGTCCCACCTGTCAATGCCCGCGTCGAGTTTCTTGATGAAGGCGCCGTAATTGCCCTTGAAATAATCCGCGTCATCCGGGTATTTTTCGCTCAGCTTGTCCAGTATTTCTTTTGCTATCACTTTTCCGTTGTTCGGGTCCATGTGGTAGTGCGGGTTCCCGTAAATATGCACGTCGCCTATGCTCGCGTCAACCTTGCCCTGCGGTATCTCTATGACCGGTATTTTTTTAGATAAATCCAGGTAACCGTCCCCGCCTTTCATGACGTGCGAGTTCCTGGAAGCCTCTATGACGCTGTTTGCCCACATGTCAAGGTCCATGCCTATTACAGCCACAAGGTCGGCGTTCCTTACTTTCACGACCATGGACGGCCTGGGCTCGACCGAATGCGGGTCCTGTGTCCCCATCATCAGGCTCTCCACGTTTGCCTTGTCGCCCGCGATGTTTTTCATTATGTCCCCCATATCCGGGTCTGAACATACGATGTTGATTTTCCCTGCGAAAAGCGCAAGCGGCATGAGAATCATTGCCGCGATAATCAGAATTCTTTTCATTTTTCTTCCTCCTATATTTAAGTTTAAACTTTGAACCTTGAACATTGAACTTTTATTTTACTGCAGCGGGTGCGTGTGCGGCCCGATGCCGAACACGAACTGCAGCAATAATTCGTTTGATTTTTCCTCGGGGATGTATCCGTATTCCTCCCTGAAAAAGCTTCCCTCAGTGAGCCGCTCTGTGACTATGGCCGATATTTTGCTCAGCTTATTTATCTGGATGTCCGCGTTTTCCGCCCAGTCATACCGGCCGCCGATATCCAGGTACTTGCTGAAGCTGTAACCCGCGTAAGCATAGCTGCCCCAGCGGTCAAGCGATGTTGCCTCTTCCTCGCCAACCGTCTCGTTGCCTGAAGGGCCCTGTTCTATTGTGCCTGCTATGTCCCTGTTCATGTATATTGCTTCTGCCTGCAGCATGAACCTGCTGTAAGTGCCTGTCCATATTTTCAGCGTCAGGTCAGCGCCTGCTATCCTCACGTCGTCCTTTCCTATCTGCAGCTCCTCGCCGCTTCCGGATATGTCGTTTGTGCCGGGTCCATACGGCCCTTTTGTCAGCGCTCCGCTCGCGCCGAGCTCAAGCTCTGATTCGTCGGTCGGGTCAAATGAAATTGACAGCCTTTCTGTAAAAAGCTCCTGGTCGAGCACAAATTCGCTGTTTGTGTCCACTGCATCGTAAATGCCTGTCTCTGATTTGACGAAAACCGGCAGCGGCAGCACATACCCGAGCGAAATGCCCTCTCCTGTCAGCGAGTCGCCGAAAAAGTTCTGTATCACAAGCGGTGCGTCCGTGTACGGCCAGACATGTGAATGCAATATGTTGATTTTTCCGAACTCGGCCTTCATCTTTCCGACTTTCAGGGAAAAAGAATTAAGCACGCTCAGGAAATCAGCGAAAGCTTCCTCGATATTCACGCCAGAGCTGTCAAAAGACAGCACCGTGCTCACGCTTGCCTGCGGGTATATGTAGCCCGCGATCACAGCCTCGACCTCGCTGGTGCCGAGCGACAGCCTGTTCGCGTTCGGTATGACGCCGTACGGGCCGTCTGGCTGCTGCGCAATGCCGCCGAGTATGTTGCCCACAAGGCTTATATCCGGCAGCGCCGTGGCGCCTGCTGTGCCCGCCGTTCCAGGCTGTGATTCTTCGGCGAATATTACAGGTGAAAACAAACACAATAATAATGCAAATAAAATTATTTTTTTCATTGATGCCTCCTTGAATTTTGATTGGTTTCAGGAATTTAATAATTATTTTTTATTCTAAATACCAAATCCTGAATCCCAAATGCTTTTTATGCAGCGGAATAAGGAGGCGCGCGGGAGGAGAATACCTTTTGTATATTGAAAGTTGTTTCTCTTTTTGATATGAATTTTAAAAACGTCAGTACGGCAATTATCCACAGCTGTATTACCGCTGTCAGTATCGCGTTGTTTGCCGTGTAAATAAAAGAGCATATTTCGCAGTCGCGATGCTTGTCCTGCTCCGCGGGATTGTGGTGGTGGAATGTAGTTACGCATACCGCGAATAAAACAACTGCCAATGCTATTACTGTTGTGGCTTTTCTCAAAGCTGAATTTTTCATAGTCTTGCCTTTCCGGTCATGTAATGCAAATAAATTATAACAGGCTTGAGGATTTTTTCAAGGAAATTTTATTACCCAGTATCCAAAGGCAAGGGTGAGTTGCAACTTACTCCCCGCCAATCTTTAACGTTTACTTTTTTGCGCTGTATTTATAATAATTTATTCATTTCAAGAAAAGTGATTTTGCTTTTGTTATGCGAAGTTAAAGTTATTTCTTTCATTCTTTTAAACCCGTATTTTTCATAAAAGCCTTCCGCGTAAAGCGTGGACCAGCAGTATAATTGTTTTAAACCATCTTTTTTTGCTTCTGATAATACTTTTAACATCAATTGTTTTCCAATACCTTTTTTTTGTAATTCGGGATTGACAAAAAAAGTGCGTATTTTGCTTGTGTCAAAGCCTCCAATCCCTTCTATATTGTCGTCAATTACAGCGACATAATATTTTACAAGCTTTGAATTTTCCTTGAGCCGGTCCGGTGAATTTTCTTCAATCTGGTTTTCAATGGCTCCTTTTGAATAATTGCCCAGATTTAATGTAAGAAAACATTTTTCAATCATTTTACTGGCATCGACCGCGTCTTCATCTTTGAATTTTCTTATTATCATATAACCCACCGTTTGTAATTGTCAGTTTGCTTTATTATTCTTCCCGTTTAAATCATTTACTTGAATTAATTCTTCAATATTTTCTATTACATAATCCGCATATGCTTTTCTTGATTCTATTTTTTCTGGCCATATTTCTTTTATGATTCCGGTTATAAAAATCGTCGACATGCCTGCTTGTTTTGCGCCGTATAACTCATTTGACCCTCCATCTCCGACAAAAACAGCATTTTCAGGCTTTTCATTTAACTCTTTTAAGCAATATTCATAAATTTCTTTATCCGGCTTTACAAGTCCCACATCGTAGGAAAAAACAACACTGTCAAAATAATCTTTAATCGGTGATTTCTTCCATCCGGATATTTCAAATATATCTGCATTACTTATTAAACCAATTTTTTTGTCTGATGATTTCAATATTTTTAAAGTATCAGTGGTATTTTTTGGAACATTTACTATAGCGCCTTCAAATCTTGATATTCTGTTTTGCAGCGCTTTTTGTATTCGTTCTATAGGTATATCCGGATTTATTGCATGAGCCATGGTTTTAATAATCACAAACGGATTCTTCTCCTGCCCTGTTAATCTTTCTCTTGATTTCTCCAGCAATTGTTCGTTCCAGTCTTCTTTGCTGACGCCCAGTATTTCCGAAGTCATCGGCCCGTTTGACCATGTGGATTCCAACGCAGTTAGAGTATGGAACAAATCAAATATAACAGCTTTTTTCATTGATACAAATTCCCGAACTGATTGCCCTAGCATCTTTCACTCCCTACAGTTTGAGTTTCTTAGCTACTTTTAACACATTTTCACCGAGTATTTCCGCCTGCCTTAATCTTTTTTCCTGTTTTAATATGTCCCCTGCCTCTGACGCGACGGCAGTCACGCCGTTCAGTTCGCCCGGAACACATATCATGCCGCAGGACAGCATCCAGTTGTAAATTGCGTTTATTGTGATGGCCTGTCCGCCGCCTGTGCCCCGGCCTACTGCAATTGCGCCGCCCGCTTTTCCCTGCAACGGCCTTTTTTTGCTCACCGCGTAATGCCTGTCAAGCACTGACAACAATTGTGAGCTGATATTCCTGGAATATACCGGGCTTCCGATAATTATCGCGTCGCACCAGTCAAAAGCCTCATAAAAATAATGCATGTCATCCTTGATTGTGCATTTGCCCGAATCAAGGCAGCTGTCACATCCGTCGCATGGCTGTACAGTATATTCGCTCATTTTTAAATGCTTTATATCCCAGCCGTCTTTTTTAAACGGTTTCAATGCATAATCAACGAGTATTGCGCTGTTTCCGTTTATACGCGGGGTCCCTGAAATGCCTAACACATTCATCTTCTCTCCTCCTTATGTTGCGTTTCGCGTGTGGTGTCCTGCCTTTTGTTTATATTCAACATATGGTGCTTTTTTCTATCTTAATACTATAAACAGGCCGGTTTTACTTTTAATTTCTTCGCCAGCTCCATCCTCTGCCACTAAAACATAATAATATGTGCCGCTTGCCGCATTTCCCAGGTCCAGCATTGATAAGTTAACGACATAATGCCCGTTTGTGAAAGCAATGGAATCCGCTGCCCACGTCTTTTCTTTTATCAGTCTTAAACCTTCCGTATAAATTTTCATGCTTACGGATTGCGGCTGCTGTGTTGTATCCATACTTAAGTAAAGCGTATTTTCTCCCGGCATTATCGGGTTTGGATAAACAAGGACATTGCTTATTGTAAGCCTCGCTGACGGTGCGCTGGTATAGGTAGGAGTCGCAGTTGCCTCGCTGCAGGCGGATGAGGCGAAAGCAGAAGACGCCACCGTGTAAGAGCTTATATAATAAATCCCCGTTTCGTTTACTATCCAAGGCATGGTTTGCCCGCCTGTTGGGTCCGAGTAATTCCAGTCCCGGTAATCCTTTTCATACGGCGGCTGGGCTCCTCCGGCCAAAAGCGGCGGAATCGCCTGTCCCCCGTCGCTGTAGTATTCATAGCTGGCCCCGTCAGGCACAATGCCCGGCGGCGGCCCGTATAGGGAAGCTGCTGTGTCTGTGAAGCCGTAATTATCTAAGCCTGAAAAATACGGGTATAAAGGGTCGGTTACTGATGCCGGTTTGCCCATAAAATTGTTATATGAAAAGGCCACATTATAACTGCCGAACCACATGTGGTATATGCGCCACACGCCATGCGCCGCGCCGATTGCCGCGGCATTTGTCATGTAAGTCATGTTCATTGGGTTTACTCCGTTTATATAATGAAGAAAATCTTCTGCGTGCTGCATGCACTGGCTTGCTGTATATGCGCCTGTCGCTCCAAGCTTGGCGGCCCAAATCAGTTCCGTGGCGTAATTCATTTTTACCTCGTTTGCGCCCCAGTAATAATCGTAGCTGTGCATTCCCGAGTTGTAAAGGTCGTCCTGATTTTGCGTAAAAATATCGCCGACCAGGTTTCCCCAGTCAGATTTCATGTCCGCAACCACTGCTGCCGTGGCTCCGGTTGCCTGCATATACGCCAGCATGCCCCAATTACGCTGAAACTGGTTTTCGTTAAGCCACAATCCGTTCCATGTCTGGTAATTGTCAATCAAGGCCTGCGCAGCCGATATTATGGCAGCTGACCCGCTCAGCGCCTCTTCCATGCGGAATATCTCTGCCGCAGCCCAAAATTTATTGTCGCTGGCTGCCCATGTTGTTTCGTATGCGTTCCATGTGGCTTCCGCGGCTGATTTCAATGTCATGGCATAGCTATTCAAAGCAGGTACCCCGCTCATAACCCTTGCCGCTAGGGACAGCACTGTTACGAACGACTCTTCTCCTGTAGGATTTGGCGGGTAATAATACCGCACAGTAGTGTCTGTGCTGGGCGGCAAGCCCGTGGTCCAGTCTGTCTGGTGCACTACTGATAGGACATGTTTGTCTGTCATCTGCATTTTTAAATACCAGTCAAGTTCCCATTTGCATTCATCCAGAAGGTCTGATATGCCGTTGCCTGATTCCGGAATATTTGTCAGGTTATCCGGAAACAGGCCGGGGTTCCACTCATAAGCTGTCAAAAGATAATGTATTGTCGAGCCCCCGTCTCCACCCCAGTTATTGCATGAGCCTGCAGGAGTTGACCCAATGTATTTGTTGTAGTCGCCCGCATCATGCCAGCCGCCGCTTAGGTTCAATGTCCCGTAGTTCGCTGGAAAAGTGCATCCCGGCGCCGGCCCGCAGGTTTTATCGCTTGTATGGCAGGCTGCTGTATCAGCCCAATTTACCCCGGCGTATGTAGCAGGCTTGGCTGTTCCGCACCTCTGGTAATAAAGTGCTTTCAAAGTGGCTTTCATTGGCTCCTGGTATATGCAGTCGGAAATCTGAAAATTGTAGGACTGCTCATTCAGGCTTGTGGACAGCACGTAATACTGCCCTGTCAGGGTCAGGCCGGAAAAGTCCACCCACCATAGCGTGTCTCCGGCTATCAAAGGCGATGTCGTATCTGCGCCTTTGGATGTGATGGTTGTGTTTGTGTAAACAAGGGCATTTGTGCTGGCGTTATAAATCCCCACGCCGCTGCCGGGATTGGCTGTAAAGTAGGCTATTTTTTGGTCTGTCGTGCGGTATCCGAAATGGTCTATTTTTATGTTCCCTAAAATAGGCGCTGCAGTTAAACCCCTGCCAAAACATCCAAACATCATGATAAGCATAAAGAAAACAAGCAATCTTTTCCTCATTAAACAGCACCGCCTCGCAAAATAGGATTGTTTTTAATTCGGCATTATCTCATTATACATAATCCCCTATTGAAAATCAAATTGAATGGTGCCTGCTGATTTTATCTTGATTTATATTAAATAAAATAATAATATAAATACAAATTCAAAGGCGGTACTTATGCCAAGTTTTGAATGGATTACTTACAAAAATACAAGAATACTTTATATGGATATTGCCACTCCCAGCCAGAATTCGCAGGAACTGAAAGATATAATAAACCGTCTAATCCCTGTAATAGAAAAGGAACCTCCGGTTTCAATACTCGGCCTTGTAAATACAACAGGCGGAAGGTTTAACGCGGAAATGTCGCAGATGCTCAAGGAATTTACCGCTCATAATACGCCTTATATAAAAATGACAGCCATAGTCGGAGTCGAAGGCATACAAAGGGCAATATATACGGCAGTCCTTATGTTCACAAAACGCAAAAACCTCGTGCTGAAAAAATCCCGCGAGGAAGCGCTCGACTTCCTGGCAGCTCTGTAATATTAAGAAATAAATCTTATAATAATTTAAACCCGGACAATCAGTTTTTATGTTAATCTGCATAAAACTTTTAAAGGAGAATTCACATGCAATACAGGCCATTTGGAAAAGACAACTGGAAAATATCAGTACTTGGTTTTGGCGCCATGCGCCTGCCTTCGCTTCCCGGCAGTAACGCTGTCGATGAAAAAGAATCCATAAGGATGATGCGTTACGGCATGGACAATGGCATCAATTACATTGACACAGCGTATTTTTACCACGGCGGCACAAGCGAGGTCATAGTCGGCAAGGCATTAAAGGACGGTTACAGGAAAAAAATCAGGCTTGCCACAAAATCTCCGGTCAGTCTTATCAAGGAACCCGCGGATTTTGACAGGCTGCTGGCCGAGCAGATGAAAAGGCTCGATGTTGATTACATAGATTATTATTTGTTTCACGGCATTGGTGACGCCGGGCTGTCGGGCATGAAAGCCCTCGGCCTTTTTAAAAGGATGGAGGACGCAAAAAAATCAGGCAAGGTAGGCCACATAGGATTTTCCTTTCACGACAAGGCTGATGTTTTTATACGCGTGATTGACAGCTATGATAAATGGGAATTCTGCCAGATACAGTATAATTATATGGATACTGATAACCAGGCAGGCATAGCCGGATTGAAATACGCCGCATCAAAGGGCATCTCGGTCATTGTCATGGAGCCGCTTCTGGGTGGCAGGCTTGCCAAACCGCCTAAAGACATAGCCGTAGTCTTTGCCAATTTTGGAATTAAAAGGACCCCTGCTGAATGGGCCCTGCAGTGGGTATGGAACCATCCTGAAGTATCGGTTATTTTAAGCGGCATGAGCAGTTTTGAACAGGTTGAGGAAAATATAAAATCAGCGGACA
Source organism: uncultured bacterium (assembly GCA_963845185.1). GTDB lineage: Bacteria > Oederibacteriota > PGYV01 > PGYV01 > CAWJRG01 > CAWJRG01. Next base: position 702,851 of record CAWJRG010000005.1, read on the forward strand.
GGGCAAAACCAAATCAGTTCAGTAATGAAGAACTTAGCATTATAAGCAAGGCAAAATCCATGTTTCAAAATCGCGAGGCAATTCCCTGCACGCAATGCATGTACTGCATGCCCTGCTCCCACGGCGTGAATATACCCAGGAACCTGGAACTTTACAACGAGGGAATGAGGTACGAAGACCCTGGCGCTCCCAGGTTTTTTTACAAAATGTGGATGAAAGAGGGTGAAAGGGCCTCGGCCTGTACGCAATGCAAGGAATGCGAGGAAAAATGCCCGCAGAAAATAGAGAATATCCTCGTGGATGCCGAAAGTGGACAATGTGCTAGGCAAAGGAATGGAATTTCCCGGCTAGCGCCGGGTAAAAGTTAAAATATAAATATTAGGTTAATATCACGCCATGTTAATTTAATAAAAAACCTTTCCCACTCTCTCTTTAATCTCTATTAAAACGCATACCCTGCATAAACCGACAATACAATTCCCCTGAAGTCCAATTCCTGCATATTATTATCATTGCCAAATTTAAGCACTGAATCTTTTGGGGTTGTTATTGTTCTGCCGTTTGATGTAGTTAAAGAATATTGCTTGTCAGTCTGCACATACGGTATTACATCATATTTGTATCCGAGATTTATGCCGGCTGTAATGCCCGACCCTGTTGTATTTATATATTTCAACCCCAGATTAAGATCCGAGGCTATTCCCCCGCCATAATAATTTACGGTTGCGTTATAACTTCCATTAACCGGATCATTTGTAACATCCCATTTTGTGGTCATTGATGCCCAGGAATATCCGCTGTACACTGAAAAATTAAATGCAATCGGGAAGTCTAAATTCTGCATTATCTTTTTCAGCGGAAGGTCATACCCGACTCCTATTTCCAGGGGAATCAGGCTTGTATTATATGTGTATTTGTAAGTTGCCGTAGGATTTGCAGTAGGTGAATAATGCCTTGATGCAGGCATGCAGTACAGGTACCCGAACTCAGGGCCTACATAAAGGGAGTTTGATTTGTAGTCAATTTCAAATGTCCCAAGAATCCCTGTATTTGTCTTGGTATATCCGTTGTCTGTAATGGTTGGATTTTGATTTAATGTGTCAAGCATGGAATTTAAAGATGACATGAAAACATACTCACCGGCAAGCCCGAATTTTATTACAAAATTTTCACTCAATTCCACCTTCTGCTGCGTTGACTCGATATTTGCCCCGTTATCCGAACTTGCCGTCCCTTCTTCAGCAAAAATACTTACAGCACAAACCAGGAAAAATACAAGAACCGCAAAAATTTTTAGTTTCATTTTCATTCTCCTTTTTTTGTTTGGTCTAAAATAAATCAGCAAAATACTCCTGCTGATTGGTGAAATTGTTGCGCCATCAACAAACAATTTTACAGTATTGGGGTTTTGCATGAATAATTATAGCAAAATTTTTAATCAGTTTCTACAATATTACTTTATTTTCGGAGGCGAAAATTAATTTCTTTTTATTGCCAGTCCCATGCCTGAAAAAACAAGTTCGTGGTGCTCGCCGGTCTGGGGTTTGTTTTGAGGGGCGCAGAGGGAAAAAACAATTGATTTTATTTTCACAGGCGGCATCGGGAAATGGAAAGTTTCAGTTTTTCCGAGCCCCCTTTTACCGGACAACAGCTCGTGCAGTATGTTGTTCTCATCCATTACAGCAACGAAAAGGAGCGAGCTGTTATCCCATTTCATGGCCGTTTCCAGATACGCGCCGGGAATAACAGGAGGCGCAGCGGCCAGGGAAATATTCAGGTCGGCATGCTGTATGAAATAATGGTACCCTTCTTTTCGTTCGGTGTCGTCAAAAGAAAAAACAGCATGTTTGCCGGCAAACGCGGAAGCCTTATGAATGTCCCTGTCTGAACGCAGCATTTTCCATTTGTCATGGTCCATGAAAGAAATGGTAAATTTTTTTTCAAAATTTCCGTCAAAACATGATATATTTTTATAAATTCTTATGAGCGGAGACTTGACGGATTCGGGTTTAAACTCGGCCACGGGTTCGCCGCATTCCAGAGTCCTGTCATTTAAACCTCCAAAACTGCTGAGCGCAAAATACCTGTATCCGGCAAGATTTTCCGGCAAAAGCTCTGCGGGCATATATGTGACGTCCCTTGCCGGGTCTACAAGCGAGTGGTTCGCGTTAACGGCCGGGTCATAATCTGTCAGGGGCGGCCCGTATTCTTCGTAAATCAGGGGCGAACCTGCCGGTATGTTCTTTAAAATCCAGTCCCTGGCAATAACCCTTGTGTCGGGTTTCAAATACTGTCCCACGGTCATGATCGAGCCGTAAATACCAAAGGCCAGAATCAGCATAGAAGCGGGGTAAAAAAGATATGCCGGGCTGTATAATTTTTCAGTGATTAGGCAGGCTGTTGCCAGGTAGAGAAAAGGTATTATCAGAGCTGTGTGAACCTCGTAATTTACCTTCATTGAAAAAAGCACAAGGAGGTATGGCCATACAAGCAAAGGCATCAGGCGTTTTTCAAAACTGCCGGTGAAAGTGTAATAAAGCAATGCGGCAAAACCAGCAAGAGCAGGCACTATCCCCATGCCTTTGCCTGCAATGTACTGCATAAAAAACATGTTCGGGAAATGTGACGGCGCATTGCCTGTATACCCTGTAAAAGTCAGGTAAAAAATGGATAAAAGTTCAGGATAGCTTTTAAACACCGGTAAAGTCAAAGCCAGGGTTAAAAACAAGCCTGAAAATAAAACCGCAAAACTAGAGCCGTATTGTTTCTTATCCCCTTTTAATATTACCGCTGTCAGGGGTATGAAGAGCGCCAGGGCATTATATTTTGCCAGCGTTGCCGCGGCCGCAAAAACTGACGCAAAAAAAAGAAACAGCAACCGGTTGTTTTTTAAAAACATGTTTAGCATAAGAAATGATGTCAGCGCCAGAAACACCATGAGCGAGTCTGGCTTTATCACCCACGAGATGTCAACATGCGCGGGAGAAAACGCCAAAAAAAGGCCTGCAAGTATTGCTGCAGGCAGGCCTGCAATAATATAGCCCAGGAAAAATATCACGCCTGTAGCTAATACGCCCATGGCAATCGAAGCAGCGCGGTCTGCCCCGTAAAAATCTTTGGGTTCAAGGGCTTTTACGCCGTTTCTTTTAAGCGCCGGGCTTGATTCATATTTTAAATAATCAACAGCCGTGAAAAAAAAATAAGTGAAAGGAGGGTAAACATAAAAATGAGGGTCAAGCCTGCTGTATTTGAGATTTTCCATGCCTGCGTTGGACATGGAGTATTCGTCTATATGGAAAAGAAAAGGCCTGCTGTAATTAAACATCTGCACGCGCAAAATAAGAGCAATTATCATAACAGCCATAAAACACGATGCAGTAACAATAACTTTCCTGTTCATATACGCTCCTATCTGTACTTTTCGAAATATTCTTTTAAATACGACAGCGCCGGGTCTTTTGACAGGTCTATGTCTGAATGGCCTGTACCGGCCAGGGTGCAGAAGTATTTTTCTTTTGAGCCTGCCGCATCAAACATCTTTTTCCCTATTTCAAATGCAAAAACCTCGTCGTTTGTCCCGTGAATGTAAAGCAAGGGGGCCTTTACGTTTTTTATCATGTCAATTGGCTGTGGCTTTTTATCCCGCAGCTTCTTTTCAGCTTCCAGATGTACAATTCTGCTTAAGGGCCATGGCAGCCCCCTGCTGAAACCCGGCACAGCTTCTTCCGCGCTTGTAAAAGCAGCTTCCATTATAATACCGTCCACCTGTTTGTTTGACGCAATGTTTAGTCCCGGCACCGTGCCTATTGACTGGGTAAAAACAAATAATTTTTTCATTTTTAAAGCGTAATTCTTGGTTATATAACCGTAAATTATATTGGAATCAACCAACAAATTGTCAAAGGAAGGTTCTCCAGTGCTGCTGCCATAGCCCCGGTAATCAAAACAAATTACATTAAGGTTAAATTCCTTTGCAAAGAAATATAACCGTTCCTTGGCTTTATAAATGCTTTGGCCGTTGCCGTAAAAATATACAAGGTAATCATGCGAGCCTGCGTTTTCAAAAACAATACCGGCAAGCGTGTTCCCGTCTGTTGTTACTAAAATGTTTTTCCTGTATATTCCCCCGCCCATGTCCTGGTCGGTCAGTGAAGGCTGTTTTTTAGGGAAAAAGAAATTGGGCTCGTATATGGTAATGCAGGAAAAAGTAAAAAATATGGGGAGAATAAAAATAAATAAGATTTGCTTTACTTTATTTGCCCGCATTTTGTTACTTATCCAATTTTATATCAGGATTTTTCGGCTTTAAATTTTTATTTCCCAATTCATCTTTAATTGAGTGCTCAATTCTTTCATACTTGCATTTGGGGCATACATATTTGGTAGGATAAAAGACCGTCATAATGCTTCCGCATTTCGGGCACTTTACCTTGTCAAGAAAATTATCAAATTTATTAAATTTATCCATTTTGTCACCTTCTTATGTTTATTTTTTAATTCTGGAAAGCCTGTATGTTACGCAGCCGTCCGGGCAGGTAAGGTCTATATAATCTGCCTTTTCAAACCCCATATGCTCGGTCCACCGTAAGGCAAACACCATTTGGTTTATGGCAGTAAATGAGCTGCTGCACATTCCTATCGGGGTAGGAGTCCTTGCCGAAAGTGTGTAGATTTCGCCTTTTTTGCATTTGGCAGAGCCCAAACAAACTCCTGTCTCAGTCCGGATCTCTATTGCCTCGCATTTAACTTCGTAATTAGCCATTTTTAAGCTCCTTTTATTCGCCCAAAATTGTCTCGTTCCAATCCTTTATAGTCACCTTTCCCACAAGCCTCTCAAGAACAAAAGGGTCAATTTTGACAAATTCTTCAGCCGACTGCCTGTCCTTAAATATCCCCATGGACCCTTCCGCAGGATTTGCCCATGTGCCAACAGCAATTAATTTCCCTTTCGAATGGAATTCATCCACTACTTTTTTATGTCTGGGATATACCTGCCTTACAGTATCCATTGACACATTGCCGAGCTCATAAAAAATTACCGCTTTCATAATTTCTCCAAACTAAATTTTTATATGTTTCCTCTTATACCAATTACCAAAATTTGAAAGTTACAGACCAGCCATACCCAGCAGCTTGTAAATAAGGAGCGCGGGCCAGACAATCGCCTTCAGCAGGCCAACAACGCCCATCCAGAATCCGGTTGCGTGCTGGATGAAATATACCGCGGCGCCTATAAATCCTATCCCATAAACCGCATTATTGCCCGAACGATGAAAGCCCCTTTTGCTTTCGCCACAGCAGTTTTCTTTTTTAATCTCTTTGTCTATTTTCTTTCCTATCGAGCTTCCTATTGTCTTGCCAATTCCTTTGCCCTGTGCTTTTGCCATTTTTAGCCTCCTGATTTTATAATTTCAATGTAATATGAATTAATTTTCCGATATCCCTATATACCTGGGTTATTTTTTTGCGCCAAATTTTTTCTTCATGGCGTTTGTCGGGAAAAGAACAGAGTATTTCTTTCCCTGCCAGCTGAAAAACTTGTCAATGCACTCGCTGCAAATATCCGCCGAATGTTTTTCATCTATTACAAAATGGTTGAATTCAGGGCTGTAGTTGTCTATTGGTTTTTCACATAAAACGCATTTCATGTTTTAACCTCTCTATGTGATATAAGAATCAACCATTCATTTTTTATTTTATCACCCCTATTACCAAAAGCAAGGTGAAACCATTGGAAAGTAACTGGAGCCCCACGGCCGAAGGCCGTGGTACCAGTTAAAATTCGGCCCGACTCGGTCTCGCCGAGAAATACCAATTAGTCGCATTTCTAAATTCGAGTTCATATAATACGCGACGTCCAGCGAAACAGAACGCATTCAACCACGGGCGATCAGACTGTGTCATAATGTTTTTGTAGTCTGAAACGATATTTGACAGATAAAAAATGGTATAATGTCTCCAGAAAACACATCAGAAAAGGAGACAAAAATGGCATACCGATATGGAGACCGAAGTCAGTTGACAATGTTTCCGCAGAGCATAGAAGAATATGTAGGGGAAGATGATCCTGTAAGGGCGTACGACGCGTTCGTAAAGGCGTTGAAAATGGAAGAACTTGGGATAGTAATAGATGAAACGCAAATGGGAAATTCGGAATACGACCCTGAGGCTATGATAAAATTGCTGGTATACGGATATTCATACGGGACACGAAGTTCGAGAAAACTGGAAAGAGCGACGCATCATAATGTGTCTTTTATGTGGCTGCTGGGAGGATTGAAGCCGGATCATAAAACAATAGCAAGGTTTCGAAAAGACAACCGGGAAATGTTGAAAAACGTGATGAAACAAAGCGCAAAGATGTGTATGAAACTGGGATTGATAGAAGGAAACACGCTATTTGTAGACGGGAGCAAGATAAGGGCGAACGCGTCGATAAATAACACATGGACAATGGAGCGGTGTGAAAAAAGGATAAAGAAGATAGAAGAAAACATAGAAGCGATAATAAAGGAGAGCGAAAAGATAGACGAGGAAGAAAGCGGCGCTGAATCACTGGTAAAGATGAAGGAAAAATTAAGAGGCAAAGAGAAATTAAAAGCAAAGATAAAAGAGGTAATGGAAGAAATAAGGAACGAGGGGAAAAAGTCGATAAATACGACAGACAAGGAATGCGTGAAAGTAAAAGGGCGTCAGGGAACGCATGCGGGATATAACGGGCAGATAGTGGTAGATGAAAGACACGGACTGATAGTGCATAGCGACGTAGTAAACGAAAGCAATGACCGCAAGCAATTCGGGAGTCAGATTGAAGAAGCGGCGAAAACAGTTGAAAACAAATGCAAAAATGCGTGTGGGGATGCCGGATATGCCAGCATAGAAGAAATGAAAAAGATACACGACAAAGACATAAATGTAATAGTACCTTCTCAGGAACAGGTAGAGAAAAAAGACATCGGGCCGTTTGGGAAAGATAAATTCCAATACGATTCAGAGAAAGATACCTACACTTGTCCCGAAGGACAGATATTGACATGGCATAGTTTTGATAAAAAAAAGAATCTTGAAGTATATAGGTCTACTGAAGAAAAGGCTTGTATAGAATGTAAAAACTTTGGAGTATGCACCCGGTCTCCGAAGGGCAGAATGATAAAGAGGCTAAAAAACGAAGAACTAAAAATATTGCTTGAAGAAAAATATAAAACAAAAGAATCGCAGGATATTTTCAAGTTGAGAAAAGAGAAAGCAGAGTTGCCGTTCGGACATATTAAAAGAAATCTTGGAGTAAGCGGGTTTCTGCTGCGAGGGCTTGAAGGAGCAAGAGCTGAGATGGCGTTGTTCACAAGTTGTTTCAATATGGCTCGAATGATAAGCATTGTAGGTGTCAGGGAGTTGATTGCGCAGCTTGGATAGCAAGAAACATCGGGCCACGCAGGTTTTTTGTATAAAACAGGATATTTTGTAGATTTTTTAATTTACCTACGGCAATCAGCTGTGGACGGAGACTTATGACACAGTCTGGATGCCCGTGGTGTTCTGCGTAGCTGGATAAATAAAAAACCCGAAGCAAAGTTCTTCGGGCTTTTATTTAACTACTCTTTTTAGAATTTTACTCGCTTACTCCCACAGGGTTTCAAGGAATAATGCTGCTCTCCAAAATGTGAGCTTATTCTATTTCTTTCTTTTCGTTATCTATATCTACGGATTCATCCTTAAGAACTTCTACTTCCGTAACATTCGCGCTGATAATGCCATATGTTACGCCTTGAAGCAGGTAAGTGAAAAAATTTCCTTCTGTTTTGACCCTGACTTTTTCTTTTTCCTGAATCATGTCATTTGTGCTGTTATCCCCGAGCGGTACAAGCCCCCAAAATAAATAGAAATTCCATTTGGCGCGGACATCCTTTATCTCGCCTCCATATTCAGGCATTAAATAGGCGAAGGATTTCTTGCCGCTTTGTGAAACAATTTTTACTGTACCGCACGACATAAAAATAAAAATAATAAGTACTGCAAGGGAAATTAAAATTATCTTTTTCATTTTTTACTCCTTTTTATTTGTTGATTTTATTGCCGGTATTAATTATATTTTAAAAGATATTTAAGTCAAGAAAAATATGTTTTGGATTATCATTACAATAAAACAAAAAAACGGCTCACCAAAAGAGGCAACATTCACAACCGGCTAATGTCAGAGAATCCTTTATCCTTATATAATGAATTACAAATGATGTCATTTTGAAGATGTTTGCTTCGTATAGCGGGCAGAAAAGGACACGTTCACAAACGCCCCTCCTGCCAGTCAGACGTTCCGGTAATCAATCACGGTCTGCCTGTATGCTTCAGGCAGGCCTATGTCAAAGCGCCGGCCTTTTACTACAAGGCCGCCGAATCCCTCTTCCATACGCAGCTTATCCATGCATGATGTCAGCTGGAACTCGCCTTTTTCCCGGATGTTATGCTGTATATCCTCTTCCAAATATTCGAATATTTTCGGTGTCAGGATGTACTGACCGAATACCGTCAGGTAAAGGTTTTCCTTCATCCCGTTTATGTGCAGGTGTTTTTTCGCGTAATCCGTATCAGGCTTTTCATAAAATTCGGTTATATTAAGCTCGGAGTTTTCAATGTCCCAGTTCCCGGTGACACAGCCATAGTGGCGGATTTCATCTTCCGGTGTCAGCCTAAGCCCCACTACGCTCTGGCCCCTCTTTTCAAATAAATCCATGATCTGGCGCGCGCAGGATGTGTCGGTATCAGACGCGTAAATATGGTCGCCGAGCATCAGGAGGAAAGGCTCGTTCCCGACCCAGCTCCTGCTGCAGGATATGGCATGGCCAAAACCTTCCTGCACTGTCTGCTCTATCAATGTAATCCTGTGGCCGATATCCAGTATGTAATCGCTGTATGCCTGGTTTTCCCTGGAAAGCTTGTTGAAATTCTCGATGGTCGGCGGCATAAAAAAGAATTCCTCGAATATTGCCTTGTCAGCAGGCTGGATGATTATCCCGATTTCCTCGATGCCGGCGCTGATTGCTTCCTCGATAATAGTAAGAATCGCAGGTTTTATTTTGCCGTCATTACCGATAACAGGAAAGAGCTCTTTTTTCATTGCCTTTGACGCTGGGAAAAGCCTGGTGCCGAAACCTGCTGCGGGTATCAAAGCCTTTCTCACTTTCCTGCCGGTTTCCAAAGTAAGTTTCAGGCATGGAAGGTTCAAATCTTTTTCAATGATTTCAATCACCTTGTTCTGGCTTTCCTCGTCCTTGACGATAAACTGCGCTGTGCCGTCTCCCTGCGAACCCACTCCCTTGCCGCCGAGTATGAGGGACTGTATGGGCCCGTAATTCAGGGTTTTATGCAGGACCGGCGCTGTAAGCTGGGACGGGCATGCCGGCATGCAGTTTGAATCGAATTCCTCCTGCGCTTTTTTCATCAGTTTCCCTATTTCCGCCGCGTCCCCGGCTTCGAGCATTTCAACCGCCTTGTTTGTTATAGAGGCATTGATCGGGCCGAGATAATTCTGTACTGCCTTCTGGAGGTCGTTTTCTGCAAAGGGATAGCAGTGGTTCAGCTTGGACAGGATTTCTTTTGTATCCTTGCTTGCGCAAAGGTCCACTATCACGAAATAAAGGTTTTTGGATAATTTCAATTCTATGACGTCTATCCTGTCGCCGTCGAAAGCCATGAGTATGGGCCGGTTCCCGTAAGCGCAGCCCTGATCCATCCTTCCGCAGCGGGACGGGGTAGTGATCTCTCCCATGTAGGCAAATTCCATCTCGCCCCTGGTGGTCATTTTCAGATCATAAATCCTGTTGAACGCGCGGGCAACCATTACGCAGATGGCCGCGCTGGAAGAAAGGCCTTTTTTAATCGGGAGGTCGGTGACTGTGTTGTCAATCTCAAGGCCGCGCACCCTGTAATGGGTAAGCACCTGGTACGCTACGCCGGCGGCATAGCTGAAATAACCGCCTTTTTGGGCTTCTTTCAGCAGTTCCTCGCGTTTCATAGGAACCTCAAATACATCTGTTTTTGTTCCGTCGTTAAGGGTTGATTTTATGATTAATTTGGTGGCATGCGGCTTGACCTCGGCATAAATCCCCTGGTTGGTGCCGGATATTATTGTATAGCCCTTTTCCAGCTCGGCATTTATCCTCCGGTACCCGCCGGCCCAATCGCTATGTTCTCCAAACAGGCATATTCGTCCTGGTACAAATAGTTTCATAGATTATACCTCTCTTTTTTATTATATTAGGTAGTTTCATCCCTATTTTATCACCCCAAAGGGCAAAGGCAAGAGGAAATAGTGCAAAAGATAGTTTGGGGTATTGGGGTATAAAAAAAGCCGACAAATGCCGGGCTTTTATTTTTGGCGCGTCATAAATCCAAGCGTTAGCGAATGGTTTATGGCTCACTAAATCATCCAATTCTCGCACTTTTTTATATCGAGGAAGGTAAAAATACTAGCCTTCTTATCGACTATATTTTGAAACCAAGAATATTTAAAACAAAAAATGGAGCATAAAGGGATAATAGGATGAATATTATCGGTATGTATATTAAGCCAATCTTCCACCAATTTTTTTTATATTGTAATGCAATAAATATATAACCTATTAATGTCGAAAATAATAGTATAAACCATTCCAAATATTCTATGGAAATTTTAGAAAAGACTGTAAATGAGCAATATAAGTAAATTGATAAAATTAAGAAAGGTAAAACAATAGACACAACAATACTGATTGATTTCTTCATTAACCACTCCTTTTTACAATTCGTATTTTATCACTCTTATAACATTTGGCAAGTATAAACAGTGCGAGAGGGAAATTGGGGTATTGGCAGGACTCGGTCACCTCGCCGCTACCTGCGGCTCGTCGACCCCCTCATTCACTTACGCTCGGCTCCGCCTCGCTTTTCCTCGCTAATCGCTCGGCGTTCACTCGTTTCGAGTCCTGGCCGGGGAAGAACCTATAAACAAGAAAAGCCCTGAATAATTCAGGGCTTTTCTTGCTATTATTTCTGGCTCCCCGGGCAGGACTCGAACCTGCGGCACGGTGGTTAACAGCCACCTGCTCTACCAACTGAGCTACCAGGGAACCTGTTATTTGCTGTTGGCTGACTATTTTTTAGCACAATAAAATACAAAAGTCAATATTTTAAAGGCTTCCATGGGATTTCCTATAAACCTTTTTCTTATCAAATAAAAAAAGCGCGGGGTATAACCGCGCTTTTTTTATTGCAATAATTGCTTATTTTGTTGTAGCTGCAGGTGTTGTTTTTGGTTTTTTTACTTTTTTTGTCTTTTTGTGCTTTTTGACTTTTGCTGTGCTTGCCTTTGCATTTGCTCCTGTCGTTGTTGCCGGCTCAGCCGCAAAGACTGAAACCGAGAACAGGGCAATCAGGATAACCGCGAGAATTTTCTTCATTTAATACACCTCCTCTCATAATTAATTTATTTAATATTTGGATTAGTTAAAAGGATTTTATCATATTTACAGCCTGTTGGCAAATCTTATTTTATATATATTTTGGCGCATAATCTTAATTTAAATTCCCATTTGCCTGCATAAAACCGCTTTTTTGCCGGTTACCACTAATGCTTGACAATATATTTGCTTCTGCTATCATTTTTTAAGTTGTATTTCAGATATATATGTTCAAACAGGCTAAAAGGAGGCTGCAATGAAAAAGATTTTTGTGGTATTTATTATTGCTCTGCTTGTCTTTTCAATAGGATGCAGTTCTAAGAAAAGTTCTTCATCGCCTTCGGCAACAATTGTTGTTTCGGCTATTGTTGGTACAACCGCGCAATCCGTTGTCATAACAACAAGTTCCGGGCCGGTTACCGATGCAACAGTAAAAATTAATGGCTCAATCCTTCCGCTCGTTTCTGCAGGCACAGGCGGCTATGGCGCAACATTTCTATTTGGATCAGGCGTTTCTATAAGTTTAAGTATTACTTCCCCTGAAGGAAACGCAAGTGCCTCAGGGACTATACCTTTTTCAGCCGGGCAAACCAGCGTCCCTGTTTCCGGTGCAATGAATGGCTCGACTATGACATTGTCAAATCCCTAAGAATAAGCAATATTTTATTTTATATTACGCGGAAAATTTCTATTTGCCGGTATAAAACCATGTTTCATTTCAAATATTATTGCTTGACAAATAAATTTTCCATGTTATTATTATCAATGTATCTAAGTTTTATATGTTTAGGCAGGCAAAAGGAGGGCAACCTGCAGTGGATAAACTTAAAATCAAACAAAGAAACACGAATTTGAAATTATTTAATTAAGCATTCTAAAATTAAGTGAGTAAAGCATTAAATTTAAAAAATTCTAAAAGGAGGTTAAAATGAAAAAGTTTTTAGTGGTTTTTGTTATCGTTCTTCTTGTTTTTTCAGTAGGATGCAGCAGTAAGAAAAACTCGACATCGCCATCAACACCGACATCGCAGGTTGCTGTTGTGGCTATGGTCGGTACCACCATGCAAATCGTTGCTGTTGTGGACAAAAACGGAAATCCAATAAGCAATGCTACAGTGACGATTAATGGTAATAATGTTCCAGCCTATTCTTCAGTTCCGGGCGATTATGAGTCAACAATGACATTTTCGGCCGGCCAGGCAATAAGTTTAAAGGTTTCGTCATCCGGGAACCAGGATGCAACTGCTTCAGGTAATATCCCTGCTTCAGCGGGAAGTACCAATGTTAATATTTCCGGCGCAATAACTGGTTCGTATATGACATTGTCAAACCCATAAGAACGGGCAATATTTAATTTTATATTGCGTAGATAAATTCCCGGCGTTGGTTATGCTTCCGCCGGAAATTTTTTTTTATTAAAATCACGATTTTAAAAATCCGTATAGTCGTATATATTGTGGCGGATGTGGTTCACTCATCCTGTTTGCTTTTTAGGTGGATTTAAATGCAAAAAATTATTTTTATTTCCTTCTTAATAATGGTTTTTTCAGCCCTGATTGTAGTATGCACTGTTAAAATAAGGACAAAAAAAGAAGTTGCAGTAATTGCCCCTGACAATCCTTATATCCTTTACACAGGCAGGATTGATTTTACAAACCTAAAAGCCCCGCGCTTTGACTGGCCCGGTATTTTAATACAGGCAAATTTCGACGGCACGCTCGCCGGCATAATATTGGAGGACAAAGGGAACGATTACAGTGTTTTTATTGACGGCTCGCAGATGAAAAATCTGCGGGCAAAACGCGGCACCCATACTTATATTATTGCGGAGAACTTAAAACCCGGCAGCCATTCCCTTCTTATAACAAAACGCACCGAGGGTTATGACGGCCTGGTTGTCTTTCACGGCCTGGTTGTCGCAAAAGGCGCGAAACTCCTTCCTCCTCCCGAAAGGCCAAAAAGAAAAATTGAATTCATAGGCGACTCGCTCACTGTAGGTTTCGGTATTGAAGGCCCCGGAGTAAAATGCAGCGAGGAGCGAAAATACAAAAATAATTATCTTGCTTTTGGCCCTGTAGCCGCGCGCGACCTTAATGCTGAATGCCACGTGGAAGCAATATCAGGCAGGGGTGTTGTGAGAAACTGGGCTGAAAAGGGCAAGACATCAAAAGACCCCTTGCCTTTTTATTTTGACAGGACATGCCAGAACGACCCGAATCTAAAATGGGATTTTAAGTCCTGGATCCCTGACGTTGTGGTCATAAACCTCGGAGCCAACGACTTTTCAACCGAGCCAAAGCCGGACAAGGATGTTTTTATAAGCGAATATCTTAAGCTCATAAAAACAATAAGGGGAAAATATAAAAACGCCGATATTTTCTGCGTGCTCGGGCCGGTTCAGCAGGCTCCTTTTTATGAATACATGGATGAAATACTTTCGCGTGTAAATGACAAGAAAGTGCACAAAGCTGTCATGAGCCCTGTCCCCCAGGACGAACTTGGATGCGACTGGCATCCAAACGCCAGGGCAAACAAAAAAATGGCTGGCGAGCTTGTAAAACAGATGAAAGAAACCCTCGGCTGGTAAAATCCGGATGGTAAAAAACAAAAAACTTTTTTATCTTTTCCTTTTCATGATAGAGCCGCTGCTTGTCTTGATTGCATTTGTTATTTTTGTTTTTCAAAAGAAGCCTTTTATGCCGATTTTCGCCTCCAATCTCAACCCTGTTTTGCAATTGGCCATTGGCTGCGCTTCCGGTTTATTGATAACAGTTCCGTGTGTTTACATATACAGCAATAAATTTTTTTCTGATGTTATGGGTATTTTCGTGGATTTGATAGCCGGGTTCAGCCTAAATACTCTGGATTTTATCATAATCTCAATTACAGCCGGGGTCTGTGAGGAAATACTTTTCCGCGCAACGCTTCAGCCCATTATCGGCATATGGCTCAGCTCTTTTATCTTTATTCTTTTGCACGGGTATTTTAATCCCACGAACCGGAAAATTTTGCTGTTTGGCCTGATAATGTTTGCCATAAGTTTGCTTATCGGGTGTGCTTACAAATGGGTTGGGCTTTTTGCTGCAATCGGCTTTCATTTTTCTTACGATTTCCGCGTGTTCCGGCTTGTCTCATCACTTATTAACAGCAAAAAGGATTTAACCCCGGAAAACCCTGCATGAGTTAACCAGCTGGCGCTGCTTATTCTCCATATTTTTTTCTCATGAACAAATCCCCTCTTATGTTCTTGATTCTGTCTATGAATAATATTCCGTCCAGATGGTCTATTTCATGCTGGATGACAACAGCCTCAAAGCCGGATGTGTTTAATGCCTGCTCCCTGCCTTTTATATTGATGAATTTGACTTTTATGCTGTCCGCCCGCTCGACATTGCCGGTATAATCAGGTACGCTCAGGCAACCCTCCCTGTTTATGACCGCGCCTGAATAATCCAGTACCACGGGGTTTATCATAACAAGCAGCCCGTTTTTTTCAGTTGCTTTTTTATGTCCCGAGACGTCAACGATAACTATTCTTTTTAATTCTCCTACCTGCGGCGCTGCTATGCCTACGCACCCTTTATTTGCGTACATGGTAAGCTGCAGCTGGCTTATGAAATCACTGGTTTTATCGCTGAAAATTTTTATTTCTTCTGATTTTTCCCTCAATATGGCATCCGGGAAAAACAGGACCCTCACAATATGCTGCTCTCCATCTTGTTTATATTTACGTGCACGCCTATTTTCCGTCCCGCGTCTTTTAATTCGCGCTCAAGCATGTTAATGTCAAGCCCCAGCGGTATGGCAACCTCGAGTATCATATAATAAGCGGCCGGTTCCACCTTTTGCGAACTTTTTGTTTCAAGGTCTATTATGTTCACGCCGTTCTTGTAAAGTATTCCCGTCATTGTTTTTACTATTCCCGGCCTGTCCGCGCCTGAAATTGATATAATATACGAGTTGCCTTCTTCCTTATATTCTATCATTTCCTTTTCGGTGATATTACTTATCTCCACGGCCATGGAAAATTTTTTCATGAAAGCCTGCAGCTCTTTGTTGAGTTTTTTCTTTTCCGGCCTTTCCTGGTTTGAAAGAAGCATTACGACGGAAAAAGTGTGCCTGAGCATGAGCATGGCAGAGTCCTCAATGTTGAAATTGTGCTTTTTTAAAATCTTCGAAAGATTAAATACTATCCCTTTCCTGTCAACTCCGCCTGCAATAAGCAAAAAATAATTTTTCATGATATCCTCCTATGTATAGCGCTCATTTCGCTGTAATTTAACTCTTATAAAACCCCTCTTATCCCCTTTATTAAAGGGGATGTAAATACCTCCTCCTTAACAAGGGAGATAAATAGTCCTGTGGACTATTTAACGGGTTGTTTCCATAAGTTATTATAATATAAAAACCACCCCTTGCGTGGTACTATTTTATATTTTATTTCCCCGGCGTCGGCGTAGCCCTTGAAGCGCTTTTATCCTGTCCCCAGCCCGGGAAATTCAGGTGTGTCTCTATTCCGTAATAATCAGGCATAAGGGAAAAGCCCACTCCCGGCGCGAACGTCTTGGAAATTATGAATTTTTTTGTCGCGTCGATTGAGTATTCAGCGGAAAATGACTGTTCCAGATTCCACCCGCTTGGTGTCTGGATGCCGAGAAGGGGGCTGTCTGTCAACTTTAAATTGTAACCCACGTATAACTTTTCCATGAAATATTTTCCCATATCGAGTTCAATCTCGGTTGGTTCAGACGACTTTAAAACCGTGTTTGAAACCGCGTTTGGCCCTGATTTTGTGTTGTCGCCGCTGAAAAAATTCTTAAGGCCTTTTAACTTTATGCCGAATACATCTACAGGCACAATCTTTTTAACAGCGTTGCTTATGGCCGGCTGTTTCACGAGGAAATTGCCAACTGCGTCAACAGCCTTGTTAATGTCTTCCTGCTTTACCATGCTTCCGGAATCCATGTCCCTGCCGAAAGTCATTATGTAAAAAAGCCTGTTTTTTTCAAACGGCGGGTCCGAGGAAACATCTATATTTATATTGCCGGGCCTGCCGAAGGAATGAAGGTTTACGGTTATATCCGTGCTTTTGTAGGCGACGGTCCCGTCAGGCTGCTTAATATCAGCGCCGTTGGGGTCGGTTTGCCTCATATCAACGCCGCTTATTGAGGTAGTCATATAAACGTCCATTAAAGGTATCCTGCCGCCGTCAAAAATTATTTTTGATTCTTTCGTACTGTCAATGGTAAAATCTGTATTTACATATTTGTATGTGCCTCTCACTATTTCTATTTCGCCCGTAATACCGAGTTCGTCGCCCCGGCCCTTGAGATAAAGGCCTTTATCCTTTGTTTTCATGTTGACCTCGGTCGAGTCGTTGTAGAAATAAACGTTTTCCCCGGAGTAAACAGCCACATCCCAGTTAATCTTATTCACGATACTGTCGCCGGGCTTGCTTGTTTCTGTTTTTTGCTGGCTCATTTTGGGCGGATATGTCACCCTTGCGTCGGAAAATTTCATTGTGCCTTTTACGTCAGGCCCTTCCAGGGGCCCTGTTATTGCAAGGTCAAGGTCTGCATTGCCTTCCAAAAATTCCATTTCCGGGGTATTTGAAAACACGGCTTTATCGCCTATATTATTCAGTTTCCAGTTGACGCTGTATACCTGCATGCCCTTTAAAAGGCCGCCGTTTCCTTCCGTCAGGTTTTTAATCTGCAGCGTTCCTCTTTTTGTGTCGCCTTTTAAATTATATATATCGATAACATTGTCCTTTATTAATATGTTTGCGTAAACATGTTCCAGGCTGCCGAATAAGTATTTTAACTTCAATCGCCCGTCTGTTACGTCCATCTTGCCGCTTACCTCGGGAAATTCGGGAGTTCCTTTTATTGATAATTCAGCCTCGGTCACGCCTGAGGCGTCGTCAACCCATGTAAGAAATTTAAGTATCGACAGGTCGCCCCCTTTTAGCGAAGCGTTTACATCCATTGGTGCGCCTTTAAGCTTTTCAGCGCCTTCCTTTGAAACAGGCGCAGGTATCTTGCCCGAAATATCCAGCTCATATTTCCCAGCTTTCGAAAGTATAAGGTTTTGAACCGGCGAAAGGTCTACCCAGTCGTTCTTAAACATAATCAAGCCGCTGCAAATGTCAAAATCAACATTGTCAACCGTGCCGTTTGCAATTTTCATGTCTATCGTGTATGCCGGTTTCTGCATGTTGCCGGAAACTTTTATCGCGCCGCTTAAAGTTCCTTTCCATGAGTGGCCCCAGCCGAGAAGGTCGTTTGCAGCCTGCGGGTCCATGTTGGTTACTTCCGCGGTCAGGTCTGAATCCCCCTTGCTTTTATTCAAAGTTCCCTTTATATTGACCGTTTCAGCGCCGAACCTGTCCTTTATGACAAATTCCTTGAAAAAAATGCTGTCTTTGGCTATTTTCAGATCGGCTTTCAGGTCGCCTTTGCCTTTTCGTGTTTCTGCGGTCAGTTCGTCGTCGTTATAATTGACTTTTATCATGAACGGTTTAAAATTGTAATTTTTAAAAACAAAATTATCCGATTCCGCCGAACCGTCTATAAAAAGATTTTTATAGTTTGATATCCTCCCGTAAAAATTAAGCGTCCCGTTGAGCCTGTTACCCTGGAGGTTAAAATCCTTCATATCGGCCTTTAAAGTAGCGTAATAATCATTTTTGTCTTTTATCTCAAGGCTTGAATCCCCCATATTGAGGTATGAGTTTTTATAATTAAGCGCGCCTTTTTTCAGCGTTATTTTTTTATTGCCGATGGCGTACTGTATGTCAACACTGTCGTAAGGTGTGTCGAATATTTTTCCGGATGTCAAAAGCATCTCGCCGTCACCTGACAGGTTTTCAGCCTGGCCTTTCAGAGTGCCTGACGCGTTTACTTTGCCGGTGCCGTCGAAATTCTCGTCAAAAATATAAACAAAATCTCTTGCAGATAAGTTGTTTGCGTCATAGCTTAAATCGACCCTGTTCAGTTTGTAAAAAATACCGTCTTTCTTAAGGCTTACTTCACCCGTGCTTTTCAAAATGCCTTCCTGCTGTGATAATGTCAGGGAAACCGCCGCGTTATCAAGCCCGCCTTCAACCTTGACCAGTGCCTTTATTATGCTGGTGCTGTCGAGCGGCTTGTCCCTTAGGTTTAAAATCGAGTACAGCGGGTACAGGTCGGCATTGTTTGCGCGCGCAAGCATATTTATCTTCGGGCTGTCGCCTCCGGTAATTTTGCCCGTGATGCTGTA
This sequence comes from uncultured bacterium, assembly GCA_963845185.1. GTDB lineage: Bacteria > Oederibacteriota > PGYV01 > PGYV01 > CAWJRG01 > CAWJRG01. The sequence goes on from CAWJRG010000005.1 coordinate 721,542, forward strand.
CTCCTCCCCCCACAAAAGCGAAAAAGTGGATAAATCCTTGTTTTCATTATTAAGTTCAACGTCAAGGTCGGCCATTTTCTTTCCGTTAAAATAAATGTCCTTGATTCCGGCTTTAAGCATGCCGAGGTTTGGGTTTCCGGCGAATGCGGCGTCCGCGGATCCGGAAAAAGTGGCTTTAACCGAAAGCCTGTTGTTTATTTTATAATCCTGCATCGTGCCGTTAATTAATAATCCTATATTTTCCCCGTTTTTTACCGAGCACGACCCGCTTGCTTTTAAAAAACCTCCCGACTGCTTTATGTATATTTTATTTATAGCAAACTCGTCCTTGTCGCCTTTAATGTCTATGCTGGCCTTTCTATAAACACTGTTTTGGTAAACGGCGTCAAGTAGCACGCTGCCGGCGTACCCGGTGCTTTCTTTTTTTATGACAGTGCTGCCGTTTATTACGCTGTTTTCAAAAAATTTCAGCTTTGTAATTTCATTTATTATATTTCCCTTGAAATTTTGCATCCCGATTTCCATGTCGAACAGCTTCTTGTTGACTGAAAAATTGCCTTTTGCATGAAGCTGGTTGCCGAAATCAAATTCGTTGAGGGTTATCGTATTTTCCGCGTAAGCGCCTTGGGCATCAAGCTTGTAATGTTCCCCTCTTACAGTTACCGGCATTTTATCGATTGTAAAGCTGATTTCAGGCGCGTCTGTTGTGCCGCGTATGGAAATTCCGCCTTTTAAAGCAGCGTCAAGCTGCTTGTCCTTTAAATAATCAATATCCAGGTTTGAAAGTAGTATTTTATCGAAACCGGCGTCAATGCCCAGTTTTTTGCCGGCAAATGCATAATTACCCGTTGCTTTAAACATTTTGTTTTCCTTGTCAAAAAGCGTAAAATCCGATATTGAAAACCCGTCTTTTGTTTTCAGTATTCCCGTCTTGAGCTCAAGGCCCTTATATTTATTGCTGTCAAACCTGACAATTCCGGTTATCTTATCCTTGGCCATACTGAATTCGCCTCTAAAATTTTTGACGTTTAAACCTGACAGGTTCGCTGCTCCCGAAGAAATGCTGGCCTTTATTCTTAAATCCTCTGTGCTGCCTCCTATTTTTATTCCCGCGTCAAGCGCGCCTTTAAAATCGGTTCTGCTGAAAACCTGCCCGATTTTCGCCCCTGTGATATTAATCGCGACCGATGATTTTCCCGCGCCTTTTTTTAGAAATATTTTCCCGTTTCCCGTACCATTGCCTTCAGCCAAATATCCCTTTATCTTATTTATATTCAATATGCCGGATTTATAGTTGAACTCGCTTTCCAGGTCCTTTATTGGCATGCCGCGCAGCGAGCCTGAATCCCATATCAGGTTTCCCGCAATTTCGGGTTTTTCTTTATCGCCCTTGACTGACAAAGTTCCCCTCACGCCGCCCTTAAAGTTATCGCTGCTGATTTTTTCAGTATCTATGTTATTAAAGGCGAGGGTCGCGTTGAATTCCATCTTTTTGAAAACATCTCCCGCTTCACCCTTGATGGATCCTGTCCCGCCAAAAACCGAAAAATCCGTGCTTTTCGTTTCAACTTTGTTATTTTTCAGGAAAACAACGCTGCTGATATCTGAAATTATCGTGCCGTTTAAAAATTTTATTACTCCGTCTTCTATTTTCAGCGTGCCGCTCAGGTTCATCTCCGCAGGGTTAAAACTGCTGCCGCCGGCTGTTAAATTCGTTGTAAGCATGCCTTTTTCAACCTGGTATCCGCCTGTGGGCGCGAGGTAGCTTCCCCATTGGTTCATATCCGCCCTGTCAATTGTTAATGCGCCTTTATAATCATTTTTTATGAAAGAATATTTATAACTAAAAGCCAGGTTGTTCTGCTTTCCGCTGTTTGTGGTTCCGTTTAAATTTATATAAAGGGAGTCGGGCACTCTTTTATAATCTTTCAAAAAAATTGTGCCTTTTATATTGCCTATTGTGCCGAAAAATTTCCTGTCTTTGTCTTCGTATATTATTTTGCCGTCTTCGATGAAAAGCCTGTTTATGGGGAGCGGAAGCATGTGCTTTGGGGTTTGCTGGTTAGTGTTCTTATTTCCGAAATTCAGGGTGCTTATGAATTTACCTAGGTTGAATTCGCCGTTTTCTCTTTTTAAAAATACGGTTGGTGAGTGGATGATTATTTGGGATAATGTTTTGTCTATTTCGGTTTTCCTGAAAATATAATCCATCAGGTTATATCTTATGGCAATGCTTTTTATAGCAACAAAATCCCCGCCATGCCCCGAAGTGCGTTCCACCGGTATGGCTATATCCTTTATTGTTATGTTGTCGATAAATCCCAGCTCTATTTTACCGATGCGGATATTCTTGCCCGTGATGCTCATTATTTCCGAGACTGCGTAATCCCTTGCGTAATCGGTAAAAATCCCGGTTTTAAAAGCCACGATTAGGCACCCGGCAAAAACAAGTAATAAAAGAAGTAATATTATAAAGAAACTTTTAATGATTCTCATGGTATACCGGCTGGTTTTTAAATCTTGGCATTCGCTTCCTTCGTTATAAAAATAAGCTCGTCCTTTTCCCTTTCGGCTTTTATTACCGTCCCTGATTTTATTCCGCCGCTTAAGACTCTTTCGGCGAGCGGGTCCTCAAGCAGGCGCTGTATGGCCCTGCGCAGCGGCCTTGCGCCGTAAACCGGGTCAAAACCCTGCTCTATCAGCAGGTCCTTCGCGTTGTCAGTCAGCTCAAACGCAATTTCTTTGTCGGTAAGCCTCTTTATGACGTCTGCCATCATGATGTCCACGATTTTCTTCAAATCTTCTTTTGACAGCGTCCTGAATACTATTATGTCGTCGACCCTGTTCAGGAATTCCGGGTTTAAAACCTTTTTCAGGTCTTCCAGCGTCCTTTCTTTTAATTTATCATAGGAAAAATCCTGCTCCTCTTTCTGAAAACCCAGTACCTTGCTTTTCTCCACGTATTTCGAACCTATGTTTGAAGTGATTATTACAACCGTATTTTTAAAATCGACGACCCTGCCCACGGAATCAGTCAGCCTGCCGCTTTCAAGTATCTGAAGCAGTATGTTGAAAACCTCCGGGTGCGCTTTTTCTATCTCGTCAAACAGCACTACGGAATAAGGCCGCCTCCTCACTTTTTCGGTTAATTGCCCGCCTTCTTCATGGCCGACATAACCCGGAGGGGCTCCTACCAGCCTCGACACCGCAAATTTCTCCATAAACTCCGACATGTCTATCCTGACCAGCGCGTCTTTGTCTTCAAACAATATGTAAGCAAGCGTCCTCGCGACCTCGGTTTTTCCCACGCCCGTTGGCCCAAGAAAAATAAAAGAGCCTATGGGCTTGTTCGGATCGCCCATGCCGGCGCGCGAACGCCTGATTGCCTTTGATATGGCTTTAATCGCCTCTTGCTGGCCTATCACCCTTTTTCCGAACTCATCTTCCATTTTTAAAAGTTTTTCCGATTCTTTTTCCTCAAGTTTGTATATGGGTATTCCTGTTTGCTTTGAAATTATATAGGCGATATCTTCCGCCTTTACCACAGGAGTTTGTTTTATTTTCGTATTTTCAAACTGTTTCCTTGCGTCTTCCCTTCTTTTTCTTAACTCGTTTATCTTGTCCCTCAGGCCCGCGGCTTTCTCGAACTCCTGGGATTTTACCGAAGATTCTTTTTCTTTTGTCACATGCTCGATTTCACTGTCGAGCGCCTTGATGTCGTCCGGCAGAGTCGTGGCATAAAGCCTGGCCCGCGCGCCTGACTCGTCAATCACGTCAATGGCCTTGTCTGGCAGGAACCTCTCGGTAATATACCTGTCTGACAGCTTGACTGCCGCTTCAATGGCCTCGTCGGATATTTTCACTTTATGGTGTGCCTCGTATTTATCCCTGAGCCCCTCAATAATATCTATTGTTTCATCCAGCGTGGGCGCTTTCACAAAAATCGGCTGGAACCTGCGCTCTAAGGCACCGTCTTTTTCAATGTATTTTCTGTATTCATTCAGGGTTGTCGCGCCTATGCACTGGAATTCGCCGCGGGAAAGCGCGGGTTTTAACATGTTTGACGCGTCTATTGCGCCTTCGGCTGCCCCAGCTCCCACAAGCGTATGCAGCTCATCAATGAAAAGAATTACCGTGTTTGCAGCGTGCCTTACCTCGTTTATGATTGTTTTCAGCCTTTCCTCAAACTCGCCCCTGTACTTGGTGCCTGCTACAACCGCCGCAAGGTCGAGCGTAACCACGCGCCTGTTAAGTAGAAGCTCGGGCACGTCGCCTTTTACTATTTTCTGCGCAAGCCCTTCCACTATTGCGGTTTTTCCTACACCCGGCTCGCCTATCAGCACAGGGTTATTTTTTGTCCTCCTGCTCAGTATCTGCACTACCCGCTCGATCTCGTCCTCCCTGCCTATAACAGGGTCTAGTTTATTATCCTTTGCAAGGCTTGTCAGGTCCCTGCCGAAATTGTCAAGAGTTGGCGTTGTTGTTTTATATGAAGGATAATGGCTGTATTTGGGCGGCGTGCTGGAGCCGAGGATATTTATTGTCATTTCCCTGGCTTTCCTGTAGTTCACGCCCTTCTCGCCGAGCACGGTGGCTGCCATGCCTTCGCCTTCTTTTAAAAGCCCGAGCAACAGGTGTTCTGTCCCTATGTAATTGTGCCCCATTGTCTGCGATTCCTCGGCCGCAAGCTCAAATACCTTTTTTGTCTGCGGCATGAACGGTATCTCGCCGGCTATCATTGTGCCGCCGGCGTTTTCAACAAGGCGGTCCTCAATTTCAAACCGCAGTTTTTCCAGTTCTATGTTCATTGCCTCAAGCACTGCTGCTGCTACCCCGCCTGCATCCTTCAATATTCCCAGCAGCACATGCTCGGTACCGAGGTAATCATGTCCCATTCTTATTGCTTCCTCTTTTGCGAACGCTATTACTTTTCGCGCCCTGTCCGTAAATTTGTCGTACATGCTCCTGCCTCTGCTTTAATATTCGACTTTTGTTCCAAGTTTAGTCGTAAGTTTCCTGAATTCTTTTGTGATTCTCTTTGTAATTTCGCCCGGCTTGCCTCCGTTTATTTCCCTTGCATCTATCCTGACAACCGGTATAACCTCGGCTGCCGTTCCGGTCAAAAAGCACTCGTCGGCCGTGTACAGGTCGTACCGCGTCAGCACATCTTCCTGAAAAGGTATCCCAAGTTTGTCGCTTACGTCTATGACGGTTGAGCGTGTAATGCCGTCAAGCACGCCCGTAAAAAGCGCAGGGGTTATAAGCTTCCCATTTTTAACGATGAAAATATTATCGCCCGTGCATTCTGTAACATATCCCTGGTTGTTCATCATTATGGCTTCAAGGCTGCCGTGGTTATTCGCCTCTATTTTTGCCAGTATGCTGTTTAGGTAATTAAGCGACTTTATTTTCGGGTCAAGCGCTTCGCTTAAATTTCTCCGTGTTGCTACCGTAGTTATTGAAAGCCCGTTTTCATAATACTCCTGCGCATACAGCGCTATTGTGTCGGCGATTATGAAATAAAAAGAAGGCCCGCATTTTTTCGGATCAAGGCCAAGATCCCCTGGTCCTCTTGTGACTACAAGCCTTATATACCCGTCTTTTAATCCGTTTTCAGCCACTGTTTTGACTGTTTCTTTTATCATCTCTTCTTTTATTATTTCAATTTTCAGCATTATTGCTTTTGCCGAAGAATACAGCCTGTCGATGTGCTCTTTCAGCTTGAATATATTGCCTTTGTATATTCTTATGCCTTCAAACACACCGTCCCCGTACAAAAGACCGTGGTCGAAAACAGAAACTTTAGCCTCTTCTTTTTCTACCAATTTGCCGTTTAAATTAATCAACATCTTTATTTTCTCCTTAAAATATCATCCGGATTAGCAATATTATGCCGTTATGACTGATTATTAGACGAATTATTTAGCGTATTTTCTTTATATATTTTACGTTTCCGTCATCTATATAAACCACCCTGTTTCCGTAGGAAGCAAGATGGTCATTGTGGGTTACTATTACAAAAGTCTGTCCGAAACTCTTGTTAAAATCAAGTATTATCTTGTGTATCATTTCTGCGTTTTGTTTGTCAAGGTTGCCAGTGGGTTCATCCGCGAAAATAATGTCGGGTCCGTTGGTAAGCGCCCTTGCTATGGCTACACGCTGCTGCTCACCGCCCGATAATTCAGACGGCCTGTGTAATAATCTACCACCTAACCCCATAGTTATCAATATCTTTTTTGCGCTTTCCTCCGCTGTTTTTTTGGCATCGCCTTTTATAAGGGCCGGCATCATGGTGTTTTCAAGCGCGTTGAATTCAGGCAAAAGGTGGTGAAACTGGAATATAAATCCCATGCTCTTGTTTCTGAACCCTGCCAACCTGTCGTCGTTTAAGCTGTACATGTCCGTGTCTTTTAAAAGCACTTTTCCCTCGGAAGGCCTTGAAAGGCCCCCGAGTATGGAAAGCAGCGTGCTTTTGCCCGCGCCCGACGGCCCGATAATAATAAGTATTTCCCCTTCTTCCACTTCCAGATTTATGCTTTTTAAAACGTTGAGCTGGTTTTTTCCGGTTCTGAACGTCTTTGTAATCTGCCTGGAAATCATTATGCTACTCATATCGTATAGCCTCTACCGGGTCAAGTTTTGCGGCCTGCATTGCAGGATAAATTGTGGATAAAAACGAAAGTACTATTGAAGCCGCAGGTATTATTATTAAATCCTTGATATCCATTGCAACCGGCATTTTGTCTATGTAGTAAATGCTGCCACCGCCGGGCATTGAAATCGGATGCTGCTTTAAAAACACGCATATTGCTATGCCGGCAGCAACTCCTACAAAAGTTCCTATAACGCCTGTCGCCACGCCCTGGGTCATGAATATGTTCATTATATTTGCCCTTGTCGCGCCCATTGATTTTATTATGCCTATGTCCTTTGTTTTCCTCATCACGACCATTATTAAAGTGCCCGCTATGTTAAAGGCCGCCACGAGCACTATCAGTGTCAGTATTATGAACATGGTCAGCTTTTCTATCTGCAAAGCCTGAAAAAGGTTTTTGTTCATGGACATCCAGTCCCTTGCCCAGAGGTTTTTGAATTTCCTGTGAATTTCCGTAGCTACAAGTGCCGCGTTTTCAAGCTTGTCGAGTTTTATCGCGATGCCTGTTATTACGTTGCCCTTGTCAAACAGCTTCTGTGCAGTATCAATGGAAACATAGGCGAAAGTCGAATCGTAATCGTACATGCCGGATTCAAAAACGCCGACTATTTTCATCTTGCTCATTTTTGGCATAAGCCCGGCCGGCGTCTGGACAAAAACCGGTGATACAAGGATAATGTCGTCGTTTATATCCACGTTTAAGTTTGTCATAAGCTCTTTGCCTATTACGATGCCGCGCTGTCCGTCCGGCAGTTCCTTGCTTATAAAATCAATGTCGCCCTTTATCATGTTTTTGCTTAAATTATTTACTTTTGTCATGCTTTCCGGTATTACTCCCCAAAGCATTATGCCTTCCACGCTTTCCCTTGACTTTAGCATCACCTGCCCCATGAAATAAGGGGCAACGCTTTTTATATGTTCCATTTTGCTTATCTTGTCGACCGTGTCCTGATAATCGCTTATTCCTTCCTTAAAATAGGACGAAGCAATTACATGGGCATTTGTGCCTATGACTTTGTCCCTTATGTCGTTGTCAAAACCGTTCATTACGGAAATAACAACTATAAGGGCGGTTACGCCGAGCGCAATACCGGATATAGATATGAAGTTTATCAGGGAAATAAACCCTTCTTTTTTGGACCTTAAATACCTGAGTCCGATAAAAACCGTAAATCCGTTTGCCATTAATACTCCTATGTTTGGTGTTTCAGGTTAAATGTTGAAAGTAAAAAACATTAAACCTTAAACTTTTACCTTTAAACAGTTATTTGCCTTCCGGACGCATCAGTGGAAACAAAATTACGTCCCTTATTGACGGCGAATTTGTAAGAAACATTACAAGCCTGTCTATACCGATGCCCAGGCCGGCCGCAGGCGGCATGCCGTATTTCAGCGCTTCCACAAAATCCTCATCCACTGTTTTAAAAACCTCGCCTGTGGTGTCTGTATCTATTTGTTCCCTGAACCTTTTCTCCTGCTCTTCAGGGTCATTAAGTTCGGAAAATCCGTTTCCTATTTCCCTTCCGAATATATACGGCTCAAACCGCTCCACAACTGCTTTGTTTTTTCTGCTGACCTTGGCGAGCGGCGATATTCTCTATTGGGAAATCCGTTATAAAAACAGGCTGTATGAGCTTGGGCTCGACAAACTCGGCGAATACGAGCTCGGTAAGTTCGCCCCTGCGCGTGCCTTTTTTTACCGCTACCTGCTTTTCTTCGAGTTTTTTTATCAGGTCTTCATCCTTGCTTTTTTCCATGTCTATGCCGCCGTATTCTTTTATGGCGTCCATCATGGTTATTTTTTTCCACGGCGGAGTCAAATCTATTTTTATGCCCTCGTACTCTATAACGCGCTTGCCTAGTATCTTGTCAGCAAGGTGCACAACGAGGTCCTCTGTTATCTGCATCACCCTGTTAAAATCAGCGTACGCCTCGTATAGCTCAAGCATGGTAAATTCCGGGTTATGCTTTATGGATAGGCCTTCGTTCCTGAAATTTCGGTTAATCTCATAAACTTTCTCAAAACCGCCTACTAAAAGGCGCTTTAAATAAAGCTCTGGAGCTATTCTCATGTAAAGCTCCATATCAAGGGCATTATGATGTGTTGTAAAAGGCCTTGCCTTCGCGCCTCCGGGTATCGGCTGCATCATTGGAGTTTCCACTTCAAAGAAACCAAGCGAGTCAAGAAAGTTCCTTATTTCTTTTATTATCTTTGAGCGGATTATAAAAGTCTCTTTTACATCGTCGTTCGCTATCAAGTCAAGGTAGCGTTTCCTGTAACGTATTTCCTTGTCCTTTAATCCGTGCCACTTCTCAGGCATGGGCAAAAGCGACTTTGTCAAAAGCTCAAACCTGGTTACTTTCATTGTTAATTCCCCGGTATGCGTTTTGAATATGCTCCCCTGCGTTCCTACTATGTCGCCTATATCGGTTTTTTTGAACCTGTCATACGCTTCGTCGCCGAGTATGTCCTTTTTAAAATACAATTGTATTGTCCCGGAAAAATCCTTTATATTGGCAAACGTGGTTTTGCCGTGGCTTCTTACGCTGACAAGCCTGCCGGCTGTTTTTTCCTCTTCTTTGCTTTCCGTGTTATCTGCTATATTTTGATGTTTTTCTTTTACCTGCGCAATACTGCCGGTTCTCTCAAAGAAATATTTATAAGGAGTGTCGTTATTCCCAATAAAAAATTTTAAATTTTCCTTTTTACTTATTATCATGTCAGCTTCGTTTTTCTGTTCCTGAGGCTGCTCTTTGTTTTTCTCATCCATGTATTCCGCTCCTGTTAAAAAATTTTCAGCCAAAATATCGCAATGGTTAACTGTCAGTTTTTAATTTGAACTTATACTCTTTTATTTTTTCAAAATAGCTGTAAGGCAGCTTTATCTTTCCTATTTTGGTGTTGTCTTTGCCCGTACCGTGGCAGTCTGACCCGCCTGAAACAAGCATGTCGAACCTGCCTGCTATTCTTGTGTATTTTTCAACATATTCAAAGTTGTGGTCAGGGTGAAAAGCCTCTATTCCGTCCAGACCTGCCGCGTGCCACTTTTCAATCATGTCATCCATTCCAAGTTTTCCCGGATGCGCTAGAATTGCCAGGCCGTTTACAGCTTTTATCATGGCAATGCCTTCCTCGACGGTCAGCTTTGCCTTCTCAACATAAGCCGGCTTGTCCTCGGAAAGGTATCTGTCAAAAGCGTCCCTTATGCTGTCAACATAACGCCTTTGTACCAGCAGCCTGGCTATGTGCAGCCTGCCCGCGCTGTTAATATTTTGCGTGAATTCAAAGAGCTCGGCAAAATCAAGGTCCAGGTTTTGCTGCTTCAGCTTATTTATTATTTTTTCAGCTCTTTCCACTCTTTTACTCTGGAAAAAAGCCAGTTTATTGTTAAAATCTTTGTCTTTCCAGTCAATATAAAGCCCGATTATATGCACTTCTTTTTTATCAAGCATGGCGGAAAGTTCAATGCCCGGAACAAATTCAATGCCGTCTTTTGAGGCAAGGCTTTCAGCCTCTTCCATGGCCGCAATTGTGTCGTGGTCGGTTATGGCTATCGCGTCTATTTGCTCCCTTTCCGCATTCGCGAAAACTTCGGCAATTGTGTTTGTGCTGTCCGATTTATTTGTATGAATATGTAGGTCAGCCCATTTATATTTAAGCATTCTTATCCTTGTCTTTAATAATAAGAAAATCGATAGTCGAAAATTGACCGGATTTATCTTTTTATAATTGCTGTTATGTTTTATTACCTTGTTCTATTCCCGGTTATCTATTCTCGATTCTCGGATTTTCCGGCCGCGCCGGAAAATCATGGAGCGGGCGATGGGAATCGAACCCACTGCGTCAAGCTTGGGAAGCTTGCATTCTACCGGTGAATTACGCCCGCTTTTTTCGAGTTTTATTATTATATGTTTTTTGAAAAGGTTTGTAAAGATAAAATAACGGAAGGATCAAAAGTTAAAATTATTATTGTGCCTTGAGGCTTCTTCCAGGAAAATAATGAAACTTTTCAGTATTTCAATAAGCTGCATGTCGTTTGTGTCCACGACATATTGGCCGTCCTCAAGGTTCCTCCTGCTGTCCTTCGTCTGGGGGTCGTATTGCGACAGCAGGTTCCTGTAAAGCACGTATTTCTGGTAATTTTCCCCGTTAAAACGGAACCTGTATTTTTTATCAAATGCCACCTTGCTCAACTCGTTCATTTGCGTGCTGGACGAAAGGCCTGGTATTTTGCTTGTTTTTATCCTGCCATCGTCAATTTGGTCCCTGATGCCATCCAGCATGCCTACGTCCTGTTCCACGCTTTTTATGAGCGCGTTTATGTATTTCCCCCTTGTGTATTTCATTTTTGTTTCTTCCGAAGAATTAAAAAGCAAAAAAATCAGGACAGCTACAGGCACTATGAAAGCTGCTGCAATCAATATGGTTTTTACATTTAGTTTCACCGGGGCCACCCTTTATTGATAAGCTAAAAATGCAGACGCCTTCAAATTTCCGTCTTGTTTGGCCGGCAACCGAAGACGTCTGCATTTTGTAAAATCTTACCGGTCTTTTCCTTTTTCCTCTTGCAAAAAATCCTACTGCAAAAGCAATTATTTGTCAAGCATTGGAGACTTTGATGATACGCTTATATTTAAGGAATTAAAAACAAATATGTGGGATAAACTCAGGTTTCATCTTAATATGATGATAGTTGCAGGTTTGCCTTTTAATGTCTTCCCGTCGCTGGTTTCAGCTGTTAACAGGAAATAATATGTGCCGTTTGCAAGTTTGTAAAGCTCACCCGGTGCAATGTCTTCTTCTATTTCGCCTGCCTGGAAATCTCCCTCCCAGGTTTCTTCTTTTACCAGCCTGAAAGCCACGGTATAAATTTTCAGGCTGATATTTTTTATTTCCTGCGTAATCTGGAATTTTATATGTAAATCACCGCTGCCTGTCGGATTATAAGGGTTTGGATAAATTACAGGATTAAGTATTGCCGGTGTGGATTGGGTTGGAATAACGGTCGGCGTTACAGTCCCTGTATAAGTTGTTGCCGTTGCAGTAAAAGCCGGTTTCAATGTACCTGTGCATGTCTGGGTCGCAGTCAGCGTTATTGTGTCTGTGAGTGTTGCAGTGATTGAATATGTGTATGTAAGCGTCGGGCTCTGGGTTAGCGTGCTTGAACTTGTCTCTGTATAAGTCGGGCTCGCCGTATAGGTAAATGATGGCGTTTCGGTTTGTGTAATTGTGAAAGTCGGCGTTATGGTAGACGTATCAGTGGATGTCGGCGGCGTGCCTGTATATGTTTCGGTTATAGTCGGCGATTCCGTATTTGTTTGCGTGATTGTTAAAGTCGGTGTTTCGGTCAATGTCGAGGTTTCCGTACTGGTATAGGTCAATGTAGGAGTAGAAGTTAGCGTCTGCGTGGCCGTAAATGTCGGCGATGCAGTATTTGTAAGAGTATCACTTTTTGTAGCCGTAGGTGTATGCGTACATGTAGCGGTTATGGTAGGTGTGGCTGTATTTGTTTGTGTAGGTGTAGCCGTCAATGTCGCTGTGTTTGTAGCTGTTCCCGTTTGTGTGTAAGTAAATGTAAAAGTACGCGTGGCTGTATTTGTTCCGGTTGCAGTATATGTAGGCGTATTCGTGGCAGACAGTATCACAATTGTGAATGTCATTGTTATCGTATATGTCGGCGTCACTGTATTGGTATACGTCCGGGTCTGCGTGCTTGTAGGCGATATTGTGTTTGTAAATGTCGGAGTCGGCGAAAATGTGCGTGTCCCTGTTGCTGTCGGTGTTGCAGTATAAGTCGGCGTATCTGTAGCTGACAGTATAACCGTAGTGAATGTCATTGTTATTGTATATGACGGCGTCGCTGTGGGCGTAAATGTCTTTGTATTCGTTAATGTCGGCGTGGCAGTATATGTAAATGTCTGCGACGGCGTATTTGTCCTTGTCCCGGTAAATGTCTGGCTCGGAGTGATTGTCACTGTGCGGGTCGGCGTCGGTGTAAAGGTACGTGTGGCTACTGCGCCTGTTGTAAAGGTAAACGTCGGTGTCGTAGCCGGTGTGCCGTATTTCAGTACCATATACGCCAGCGCTCCAACAACCCCTGCGTTGTAATCTATCCCTCCTTCGGTCACTTCGTACTTGCCGATGTTATCCTCAAATCCCGAACAGTTGTTAATCGGCCCGCCCGGTAATGAGCCTACAAGCTGGTGCAGATACGCCACCGAGCCCGGGGTAGTGCTCTCTGTGGTAAAATCTGTGTCGCCTGTTGTTGTTTTCCCGAACGCTGCCCTGTGGTGCGGGTGCAGCACACATCCGGCAGACGTATAGTCAGGGTTTGTGTATCCTACCAGGAATGATTCTCCCTGCGCAGCTCCGGGCCCTGCCATCGACCCGTCAGAAGTTATTGCCCCGTGCGTGCCTAATATGAAATCTGTGCTGTTTTTTGCCATGCTTAGCGCTGTTGTGTCTCCTCCAGTCGTCATATAATCAAGGAACGCGCCGCACAAGGCCATATTTGCCGTGTATCTTAGGTTTCCCCAGCTGTTAACCGTGGCATACGAACCAATACCACACGTTGTCATTTTGCTCTCGTAGCTTGAGACTTCGGACTGCATTTTTGTCAGGTAAGTGGCTGTCCCTGTCATCTTGTATAATTCAAAATCAGCTGCAGGCTCGCAGTTGTTCCAGCACAGCACCCAGTTTGTAGGCATGCTGTAATCGCCGTTTGATGTGTAAGTCTGCGCGTCTGTCAGGTATGATGTGGTGCCTGTTGCCCTGTAAAGCTCTATTGCTCCCCATGCCATGTGCCCTGCCCAGTGCGAGGCGCTGTAAAATGACCCGCCGTTTGCGTCCGATATTGCGGCCGGGTTTGTCTTGCCGACATTATAGTATTCAACTGCCGTGGTCGAGCACTGCGCAGCGTAAGCCGCGTCATACTGCTTGTATAATATGAACATTAGGGCGAGGGCTGCTGCTGCTGTGCCGCAGACATTTGACCCGCCTGATGTAAATGAATAACAATTCCTCGGGTCCCCACCAGCTGCAGTGGCATATGCTGTTGACTCGTATTCCGGCGTCACAAAATGCGTGTGGTCCGCAGCGCCGTCGCCTACCTGGTAATATACTTTGCCTCCGTTGTATGCCTTCAGCAAATAATCAGTTTCTACTTTTACTTCGTTAAGCAGGTCAGGTATTCCGTCGCTGCCTGCCGTATCAGTGGCAGTGTAAATGTCCTGATATGCTGAAGAAAAATAACTGAACGCAAGCAGCAGCAAAGCTGCTGAATACGCGTTTGTCTGGCCGAATTTAACGTGGTCCCCGCAGTCATGCCAGCCTCCCGACAGGTCTATGCCTACAGACGAGCCGTCATTTGTATGGCATGCTCCGTGTATCCAGGAATTGGTTGTTCCGCAGCGCTGCGCCCCGTAATAATAAATCGACTTACTAAGCGCGTCAGTATAGTTTTGCGCGGCATAAATATATGCAGGCATGACTGCTATAATTACCGGCAGTACACAGGCTCTAAGCATATTGCGCCACTTGAATCTCAACATATCACTTCATCTCCTGAAAATCCTACTTTTATTGTCTTCTATTGTTTTAGACAACAATATTTGCTTTAAGTTCCTAAAAAAATGCAGTTTAATGCGTTTAAATTAGCGTATTACTTATATAATAATACCCTAAAAATAATAAAAAATCAAAATAAAATTATATTTTATTATATAAAACTCAATTTATTTTTATGCAGTTTTTTCAGATAAGTTAAATTGTGCGGTTGATTTTAATGCAGACAGAATCAAATGCTGTTGCTACTCGCCTATGTATTTCCTCGGCTTATTACCGTCAGCAGCGGTTATCAGGCCTTTTTCCTCCAGGTCGTCAATGATGCGTGCCGCTTTTGAGTACCCTATGCTGAGTTTGCGTTGCAAATACGACGTTGAAATCTCTCCCCTGTCTTTTGTTAATGCGAGCGCCTTAGAAAAAGCAGATTCATCCACGCCTTCGTCTTCCATATCGTCCAGGCTCAAATCTTCCTTGTCTTCAAAATTAAATTCCTCGGATATTTCCGGTTTCCTCTGCTTTTTTATGAAGTGCACGACTTTCGAAACTTCGTTTGTTGATAAAAACGCTGCCTGGCCCCTGATTGGCTTGTTTAAGTTGGCCGGCGCGTACAGCATATCGCCCTTTCCTAGCAAAGCGTCTGCCCCGTTCATGTCGAGTATTGTGCGTGAATCAACCTTGGATACTACCTGGAATGCTATCCTTGAAGGGAAGTTGGCTTTTATCACGCCTGTGATAATGTCAACCGACGGCCTTTGCGTTGCAAGCACGAGGTGTATGCCCACGCCGCGCGCCATCTGCGCCAGCCGCTGCAGGGATGCCTCGACGCTGTTTTTCGCGAGCGTCATCAGGTCTGCCAGCTCGTCTATAACAAGCACTATGTAAGGCAGGCTTTTTTTCATCTCCTCAGGGCTTACGTCCTTGTCCTTTGAGACATCGGCGTTGTATTCCTCAACAAGCTTGTTGTAAATCGTGATATTTCTCGCACCTTCCTTTGAAAGCGTGTCATACCTGCTTTCCATCTCCCGCACAAGCACGCGCAGGGCAAGGGCTGCTTTTTTTGAGTCTGTTATGACCGGGGCAATAAGATGCGGCAGGTCGTTGTAATGCATGAGTTCCACCCTTTTCGGGTCCACAAGCAGCAGCTTTACCTCGTCCGGCGAAGCCTTGTAAAGCATGCTCATTATTACTGAATTTATGCACACGCTTTTGCCCGAGCCTGTTGCGCCGGCTATCAAAAGGTGGGGCATATCAGTGAGGTCTGCTATTATCGGTGTGCCTCCCAGGTCTTTTCCTATTGCCATGGTGAGCAGGGATGGTGCCTTTATAAAACTTTCATCTTCTATGAGTTCTTTTAAATATATTGTTTTTTTATTTCTTTTCGGTATTTCAATGCCTACCAGGGCCTTGTCCGGCACGGATGCTATTCTTACCTGCTCCACTTTCATCGCGAGCGCTATGTCGTTTGCCAGGTTTTCAACTTTTGAAATTTTCGTGCCTGTGGCAAGCGCCACTTCAAACCTGGAAATCACCGGGCCATCCACGACATTCACGATCTCGCCTTCCACTCCAAAATCCTTAAGCGTCTTTTCAAGTTTTACGGCGTCGTCTTTGTAATCGACTGATTCCTGTTCCGAATCCTCCATTTTCAAAAGGCTCGTAGGAGGCAGGATGTAACCGCCTTTTTTTATGACCTGCACAAGGGAGGCTTTTTGCTGTTTCGGCTCCGGGGTTATTACCGTTATTTTTTCCTTTTTCGGCCTTTCCCGTTCTTCTATTTCTTCTTTTTCTCCGTCTTCTTCACTGTCCTCGTTTTCTTTTATCCCGTTTCTTTGTTTCGACGGCTGGCTGTATTTTTGCGTGTGCCTCGTTTTCCCTGCCGTTGATAACGCGCCGAACGCACCGCCCACAGCTCCGAATATCACGCCGGCTACATATCCTATGCCCTGAAATATTTTTATAAAAACATCTGCTATGAATTTAAAAAAAGCCAGGAGAAAATCTTCCTTGTTGACCAGGATAACCGCCGTGACAAAAAACACCGCGTTTATTATATGTGCGCCCACAATTGAAAACCAGTTAATAAGGAATTTCGCCGAATAGGTTCCGACTGCCCCGCCTTTGTAAAAGTCATACTTCCCCATTACCCTGAAAACCGGCCATACATTTTTCCAGAACGCCTCGAGGCTCTTTGTAGCATAAAAAACACCTATCTGTTTTACCGGGAATGTATCAAATTTCAGCTTTAAAATTTTCGGGTCAAAATTGTTGCTTGTCAGCGACAGGAACACGGCTATTGACAAAGTTAGCAGGGTAAATCCTAAAGCTGCTTGTGCGTCGTTGTATTTATTATTTTTCCTGAGTATGTTAAGGCCGTAAAGGAATACGATAAACGGCAGGACATAAGCTGCCCTGCCGAGGACAAAATATGTTATTCTTTCGATTACAACTCCGAAGGGCCCCAGCAAATTTCTGTCATTTATGTTCACAAATGACAGGAGCAGAACAATGGCGAGGAAAAGCAGGCTTATTCCTGCAAATGTATTTCTTTTTTCTTTTTCTTCGCTTTTTGCTGCTTTGGTTTTCCCCATCATTCACCTTGATCTAGTATTCGTGGCAAAAATTGCCGCCTTATGACTGCAAAATATTGTTTTTATAAAGCCCGGTTTCTTCAATTTACGCAACAGCTGACTGCAAAAAGCTAAACGCAAACAACGTGGGGTAATAGGAAAATTGCCCCACGTTGTGTTTAAATATTACTCCTGTTTTCTTATCTTTTTTTCTTTTTTGCTTTTTTCTTAGCCATTTCTACACCCCCTTTTCAGGTTTAGCAATATATCCTGCATAATTAGGGTTATGACCTCTATATTGTGGAAGAGCGCGTTGGCATACTCAATAGGTTGTATATATGATTATTATATATCTTTTAGATTTTTTGTCAATGTTTATTTTGGATAAAACTAATATTTCATTTTGTCCACATGTTATACACATTTTAATTTTTTATCCCCGAATGGCTAAATTCAATACAATTAATCCTTTTTCTTTTTCGTTTTTGACTTAAGCAAACAAATTACGTTGCAGGATAGTGCTATGGATTTTTTTTAAATTCTATTTTCCAAAAACAAACTTCTCGCCTTCTTTAATTATCTCCCTAAGGGTCTTTTCGCTTTTTGCCTCAGCGTACAGCCTCACAACCGGCTCGGTGCCTGAAAACCTTATCATTGCCCACGTATCCTCGCCGAGCATAAATTTGTAGCCGTCAATGGTTATCAATTTTTTTATTTCATATTTGCCGAATTTTCTTTCTGTTTTTTTGACTCGCTCCAATAAATCCTTTTTCATGTCTTCGGTCAGCTTTAAATTTTTTCTTGTATTATAAAAAGACCCTGTCTTTTTTTCAAGGTTTCGCAAAAGTGTCCTGATGCTTTTCCCTTCCTTTACCGCCATTTCGGCAACCAGAAGGCAGGCTATTATGCCGTCTTTTTCAGGCACATGCCTGTGCACCGTAAGCCCGTTGCTTTCCTCGCCGCCGATTATAATATCCTCTTTTGTCATTATCTCGCCTATAAACTTGAAGCCCACCGGTGTCTCGTGCCGTTTTAAGCCGTACATGTCCGCGACTTTATCTATCATATGGGACGTGGCTACGGATCTTATTACCGAACCCTGCCATTCCCTTGTTTTCATAAGGTAATCAAGCAGCAAAGGCAGTATCTTGTTCGCCTGGATATACGAGCCGTCTGAGTCGATTATTCCGTACCTGTCAGCGTCGCCGTCCGTGGCAATGCCGAGTATTGCTTTTTCCTTTCTTACCAGGGCTATCAAGTCCTTTATGTTTTTCTCCGCAGGCTCAGGCGGGAACCCGCCGAATAAAACGTCCCTGTGGTCGTTTATAACCGTTACGTCAGCGCCGGCCTCGCGCAGCAGCCTGTCAATGTATCCCCTGCCTGTGGAATAAAGCGGGTCAACCGCTATTTTTGTTTTTGATTTGCGTATAATGCCAAAATCTATTATCTGCCTTAACCTTTTCATATAATAAGGACCCGGGTCAAAAAATTTGATAAGCCCTTTCTTTACAGCCTGTTCCTTGCCCATGCTCCTGACTTTTTTCGGGGAAAGCTTTTTTATGCGTGCTTCAATATCATTTGTTTCTACAGGCGTTGCAGGCCCGCCCCACGACGGCGAAAATTTCAGCCCGTTGTATTCCGCCGGGTTGTGCGATGCCGTGAAATTTATACCGCCCGCGGCTTTTTGTCGTATGATTTCAAAAGCGATTGTCGGCGTAGGTGTCTCCCTGTCGCAGACAAGGGAAGCTATATTGTTGCCTGCCAGTACCTCTGCCGCCGTTTCCGTGAATTTATCCGACAAAAACCTCGCGTCCCCGCCTATTATCACGGGCCTGCCGGCAAGGTCTTTTTTTGATTTTATATGCCCGGCTATTGCCTGTACCGCCAGCCTGACATTTTCAAACGTGAAATCATCGCTTATTATTCCGCGCCAGCCGGATGTTCCGAACTTTATTTCTTTTTCCATTTATGCCTCCTTAGATTTCGTTTACTTTGCCAAGACGTCAACAGGTGCAGGCATGTACTCCATGCTTCGCATGGACATGTTAGAGTAATGATTTTGCTTCGCTGTTGACGCTCCCAAAATCAAACTCTGTCAAACCGTTCAAGTCCGAGGCTGATAAGCCGAGAGTTAAAAAGTCCTGTGGACTATTTGACGGGTAGTTTCCATAAGTTATCACAATATAAAAAACTACCCTGAAGTGGTGCTCAATATTATTTTATAAAATGCATAATTTAAAAATACAATAACATAATATATTAAATCCCGCAATTTTTGCAAGAAAATTCTAAAAAAATAAAACGGGACTTTACTTCATCCCGTATTATTTTTTCTTTAGATGCCGGCTGTTTGTATTTTTCACTCTTACTTTTTCATTTTATCCCGCAGCCTTGCCTTATCGTCCTGCGCAGTCTTATAATCCGGGTTTATGCCAAGGGCCTTATTGTAAGCTTCCATTGCTTTATCATTTTCGCCCATCCGTTCATATATCAGGCCCATGTTGTCCCAGGAATAAAAGTATTTTGGGTCGGCTCCTATTGCTTTTTTAAACATTTTTAACGCTTGTTTATAATCGTTCTTTCCATCCATGTAAACAATGCCGAGGCTGTTGTATGCCTCTGCATAGTTGGGGTTGATTTTTAATTCCGCATTATATTCTTTAATCGCATCGTCGTATTTTTTCTTGGTTTCATAAATATACCCAATATTTTCGTGCACTATCTTGTATTCAGGATCCATTGCCAGCGCTATTTTATAATAAGCCAGCGCCTTGTCATAATCCCCTTTTTTCTGGCTCACATACCCCATGTTGTATTGCGCGTACTTGTAACTGGGGTCCACTTTTGCGGCCTGCTCATAGCAGTTGAAGGCCTCGTCATTATTTCCAAGTGCTTCATTGCAAAGGCCTTTTTCGTTGTACGCTTCAAGGTATTTCGGCTCGATTGCTATGGCCTTGTCATACCACTCAATGGCTTCCTTGTAATTTTTTTGCAGTTCGTTTACATACCCCATGTTGTAAAATCCAAACTTGGATTTCGGCTCGACTTCGGTTGCTTTTTTGTAATAGCCCGTTGCCTTTTCATAGTCTTTCCGGCCTTCATATATCAACCCCAGCCTGTCGTATACATCGGAATGATTGGGGTCTATCTCCATGGATTTGTTGTAATTTTCAATTGCCAGGTCGTCTTTTTTCATAAGGTCATAAGTATAGCCCAGGTTGTAGTAACCATCGGCATATTTCGGGTTTATTTCAATTGACTTTTTAAATGCTTCGACTGCCTTATCAAACTGGTTCAACTTATCATAAACAAGGCCCATGCTCACATAAGCGTTTGCATAATCGGGTTTGGCATTCGCGGCTTTCTGGTATTCTTCCAGCGCCTCTTTGTATTGCTGCTGGTCTTCGTATTCATAACCTTTGGACAAGTGGTCTTCGGCCTCGCCTGCAAATAATCCCGTCCATGCCGTTAACAATAACATGCTTAAAATCAGTACAAACCATTTTTTACCGGCCATTTCGTATTCTCCTTTCAAATCATTGAAACTCAAACTATTTCACAAAAGTCTTCTTCACCCTTTTTGAAACTATAAAATACGGCACCCATATGAAGCAGATGACAATTGACTGTATCACAGTTCTAATGGTTTCCATATCATTTGACTGCTGTGCTTGTACTGCAGGAATTAGGTTCGAGATAAAATAATCCAAGGTCACGAATACTGCGTTGAATATAATAAATATGATAAAGAATATCGGGACAAATTTTTTCCTCATAAAAAAAAATACGGCTAATACTATCGAAACAATGAATAAAATTATGTTAATGCTCACTTCGGACACAATTACAGGCTGCCAGAGAGGATGGTAGGATTCAGAACCCGGGGTTGTAATAGCCGCCCAGACACCGGGCACGGTAACATTTTTAAAAATTGAAACTAAAGCAATCCCTATGCGGAACGGAGTCAAAACTATGCCTATTGCAAGCAATATAAGCCACCCGCCGATTTTCTGCCCGTCCGGATTTTCCGCCGGGACTTCAGGAGCAATTGGCTGAATTGTCGTACTTGGTATAATTGGTGTTTCTTTGTTTTCTTCCATGAAAGCCTCCTATGTCAATGTTTTTGAGACAAACCCGCAGGGTGCAGTCGAAAATTACATTGACATACACCCGTTCAAGTCTGAGGCCGTAAGGCCGAAGACAAGCGGTGTCCTATTTGCCAAGCTTACCAGCGCAGACAAAATATTACGAAATCATGTACCCGCTCAAGTATGGACCGCAGGTCCGGACAAGCGGTACTTGATATCATTTAGTTTACTTTGTCAAGCCGTCAACAGGAGTATCATGTACTCCATGCTTCGCTGTTGACACTCCCAAAATCAAACTTTGTCAAGCCGTTCAAGTCCATAGGCCTCAAGGCCAAGGACAAGTGATACCATTACAAATTTTAAATCATATTGAAATCGCGGCAATTATATCCCCTTGCAAAATAAAAAGCAAGTTTGTTTTTCCTTGAAAAGACAGTCTAATTAATCACGAATATCGTGCCCTTTTTTAATATATCATCGGACTTTAACTTAATTATATAATAATACACTCCCGGCGATACCGGGCCACCGTATGAGTTCCTACCTTTCCAGTACACATCAGGAGTTTGCGCTGTCAATGAAATTACCAGCTCCGCCTATACTGTATAAATACAGATGTTTGCGCCAATAGGCAAATTGATGATTTTCAGCGCTCCTTCAAATGCTTTGCCGGGACTAAAAGGATTGGGATAAACAATAATGTCGCCGGCGGTATAAGTAGCAGTGGTTGGCGTAATCGTAGCAGTCAAAGTATTGGCATAAGCAGGTGTCCAGGTCCATGCCGGCGTCTGCGTCAAGGACGGGGTCTGGGTATTTGTCGATGTATTCGTTACCGAATCAGCCGGTGTCGATGAATATGTCCACGTATAAGTTGGCGATAGCGTATTTGTCATTGTCACCGTAAGCGCAGGCACCGCTGTTTCAGTCATAGTTTGCGTTATTGAAGGCGTCATTGACAAAGCCGGAGTGGGGCTGAAGCACGGGCCGAACTTTTGAATCCTGTAATTGTCCATGTCTGAAATATACACGTTGCCGCTGCTGTCCACTGCCACTCCGGTAGGATACTCAAACTGCCCGTTGCCCATTCCTGAACCGCCCCATTGCGTTATATACGTGCCTGTACTGCTGAATTCCTGGACTCTGTTGTTATAAAGGTCTGTAACATACACGTTTCCGCTGCTGTCTGCTGCTATGCCATAAGGAGCGTTAAACTGCCCGTTGCCGCTTCCGGAACTTCCCCATTGTGTAATGTATGTGCCTGTACTGCTGAATTCTTCTATCCTGTTATTGCGTTCGTCTGTAACATATACTCCGCTGCTGTCTACTGCTACTCCATAAGGCAAGTCAAATTGCCCGTTACCTGTTCCATAAGTTCCCCATTGTGTTATATATGCGCCCGTACTGCTGAATTCCTGTACTCTGTTATTTCCCGTGTCTGCAACATATACATCCCCGCTGCTGTCCAGTGTTATTCCTTCGGGATTTTCAAACTGCCCGTTGCCGGTTCCATAAGTTCCCCATTGCGTTATATATGCATCCGTATTGCTGAATTCTTCGATCCTGTTATTATAAAAATCTAAAACATATACATCTCCATTGTTGCTTACTGCTACTCCATCAGGGCTGTTAAATTGCCCGTTGCCGGATCCCAAAGTTCCCCATTGTGTTATATATGTGCCGCCACTGCTGAATTCCTGGATGTTGTCATTAAATTCATCTGTAACATACACATTGCCGCTGCTGTCTGCTGTTATCCCCCAGGGATATTGAAACTGGCCGTTGCCGGTTCCATTATTTCCCCATTTAAGTATGAAACAAGGGGGTGAGTCAGCCGTTGCATAGGAGCCTGTTATCAGAATAATAAACAAAACAAACAAAAAATATTTCAATGTTTTTGCCAAACTAAATTTTCTCATTAATACTCATTTTAATATAATAATCGTATCTGTCTTTGACCTTACCTTCACTCCGCCTTTTTCAGCAATTACCATATAATAATATGTACCCGAAGCAAGGCCGTTAAGCAAGTTACTGTCGCATGTCAAAACCACTCCGCCTTGCACTTGTTCTACGTTCTGTCCTGTCCCATCAAATGTCTCTTCCCTTATCAGCCTGTATGCCACTGTATAAATCTTCAGCGTTATGCTGTCTATGCCCGGCGTTAAATTAACCATTATTTTCAACTGTTCAATCACCGGGTTTATTGGGTTTGGAAATGGCATTACCGGCCCCACTGTCAGCGGCCCTGCAGGTTCCGCAGTCGGAGTACTTGTATACGCCGGCGCACATGGGCAGGTCAATGTCGTCGTAACTGTCCATATAGGCACCGGCGTGTCTGACTGCGTTGCGCTCGGCGTCATAGTTGGCGTTGCAGTTATACTTGGCGATATAGCCGGCGTATCGGTCATTGTAGAAATGGGCGGCACTGTATTTGTCAGTGTGACTGTAGGCGTAACCGAGGGTGTATCTGTAAATGACAAAGTCAATGTCGGCGTCCATGTCAATGTTGCAGTTACGCTTGCAGTGGATGTCCATGTTTGTGTTACACTCGGCGTGGCCGTAATTGTCGTTGTCGCTGAAGGAGTTATTGTCAGTGTCGGTGTAACCGTTATTGTAACGGTAGCTGTCAGCGAAGCTGTGGCAGATGTTGTCAAAAGGCTAATATCGATTGTATTCGTCTGTGTAGCCGAGGGTGTATTTGTAAACGACAATGTAATTGTCTCTGTGGCAGTCGGCGGGCACATTCCATATTTTATTATCCTGTTATGATTCGTATCCACAACGTACGCTGCCCCGGCGCCGTCCACTGCCAATCCATTGGGATTCATAAACTGCCCGGCTCCGCCGCCGCAAACCCCAAAACGCGTTGGGCCCGCAGTGAACCTGACTATGTTGCAGTCATCCATCCCGTACAGCGCTCCGCTGTCGTCAACTGCCAGCTCAATGGGAGCAACCAAGATTGTATTATTCTCGCTTTCATAAAACCCGTCCGGATAGAATTCCTGGATCCTGAAGTTCCCGGTATCCGCGACATATACATTTCCGTTGTGGTCCACTACTATCCCCTGCGGGTTATTAAACCACCCGATTCCGCCTCCGAGGACTCCCCACTGCTTTATATAATTGCCTGATGTATCAAATTCTTCCACCCTGTCGTTTCCGTTGTCCACAACGTATATTGCGCCGCTGCTGCTTACGGCTATTCCCCAGGGATGGTTAAACTGCCCGTTTCCGGTTCCGCTACTGCCCCACTGCGTTACATACGTACCTGCTGATGTGAACTTTTCTATCCTGTTGTTTCCGGCATCCGTGATATAAATATATCCATTATTATCAACTGCAATAGCCTGCGGGCTGCTTAACTGCCCGTTTCCGTTTCCACAGGTACCCCACTGTCCCAAATAATTGCCTGAAGTATCAAATAGCTGTATCCTGCAGTTGTTGGCATCCGCCACATATACTGTCCCGCCCGAGTCTATGGCTATCCCCTGCGGAGAGTTAAACTGCCCGTTTCCGCCTCCATAGCTCCCCCACTCCATGCTGTAACACAAAGGGTTAGGGTTAACCGTAGGCGTTATGGTTGATGTTGCGGTAAAGACCGGTGTTTGTGTAAATGTCACAGTTGGCGTATTTGTCAGCATAAACGTCGGCGTGCTTGTCTGTGTCTGCGTCAAAATTTGCGTTATCGAAGGCGTCATTGATACAGTCGGGGTAGAGCCAGCGCACGGGCCGAATTTTTGAATCCTGTTATTATTTGAGTCCACCGCATACACATCTTCGCTGCTGTCTACTGCTAATCCCAGGGGGTTGGCAAACTGTGCGTTACCTGTCCCGTTGATGCCCCACTGTGTTATATATGTGCCTGTACTGCTGAATTCTTCTATCCTGTTATTATTCGAGTCTGAGACATACACGTTTCCGCCCGAGTCTGTTGCCAGTCCTTCGGGGCCATTAAACTGGCCGGGACTGGTTCCTGTAGTGCCCCATTGAATTATATAAACGCCTGCATTGGTGAATTTTTGGATCCTGTTATTTATGTAGTCTGCGACATATACGTTCCCGCTGCTGTCCAGTGCTATTCCTTCGGGACTGATAAACTGCCCGTTGCTGGTACCAAAGCTGCCCCACTGCGTTATATATGTACCTGTACTGCTGAATTCTTCTATCCTGTCATTATTCGAGTCTGTTACATATACGTTTCCGCTGTTATTGTCCACTGCTATGTTGTAAGCCCAGTTAAACTGCCCGTTGCCTGTACCTGCGCTGCCCCACTGCGTTATATATGTGCCTGTACTTGTGAATTTTTGAACCCTTTTATTGTTCGAGTCTGCGACGTACACATTTCCGATGCTGTCCAATGCTATCCCGTAAGGATAACTAAATTGCCCGTTTCCGGTTCCGGTAGTACCCCATTGTGTCATATATGCGCCCGTGCCGGTGAATTCCTGTATCCTGTTATTGTTTGTGTCCGCGATATATACGTTCCCGTTGCTGTCTGTTGCTGCTCCGTTTGGAAAGTAAAACTGCCCGTTGCCGGACCCGCTGCTGCCCCATTTCGTGACATAGCACGGCGTTGGACCGGATACTAAGGTAGAGGTATAAGTTGGCGTTATTGTAGATGTGCCTGTTACTGTCTGTGTTATTGTAGAAGTCACGGTAAAAGTCGCCGTTGATGTCTGCGTAAGGATCCGGGTATTGGTTGGCGTTATTGTCTGCGTTGAAGAAGGGCATAATCCGAATTTTTGAATCCTGTTATTAAACATGTCCGCAACATACACATTTCCGATGCTGTCTGACGCCATCCCTGTAGGCAGGTAAAATTTTCCGTTGCCGTTCCCGAAACCGCCCCATTGTGTTATATATGTGCCCGTGCTGCTGAATTCCTGTATCCTGTCATTGTTGTAATCGGAGACATACACATTTCCGCCGGCGTCTATTGCTATTCCATATGGATTTTCAAACTGCCCCGGATTGGTTCCGGCGTTGCCCCACTGGGTGATGTATGCGCCCGAACTGCTGAATTCTTCGATTCTGTTATTCTGCATGTCTGTTACATACACGTTTCCGCTACTGTCTATTGCTATTCCAACAGGCAAATAAAACTGCCCGTTGCCGGCTCCGTAACCGCCCCATTGGGTAATATACGCGCCTGAACTGCTGAATTCCTGTATCCTGTCATTATAAGTATCTGCGACATACACGTCTGTGCTGCTGCCACTGCTGCTATTATCTACTGCTGCTCCATATGGATATTCAAACTGCCCGTTGCCGGCTCCGTAACCGCCCCATTGGGTAATATACGTGCCTGAACTGCTGAATTCCTGTATCCTGTGGTTATCATAATCCACAGCATACACATTCCCGCTGCTGTTGCATACCGCCACTCCATAAGCAAATGCAAACTGCCCGTTGCCTGTCCCGGAACTTCCCCACTGTGTTATATATGTGCCTGTGCTGCTGAATTCCTGTATTCTGTTATTCTGCATTTCCGCAACATACACATCCCCGCTGCTGTCTACTGCCACGCCTCTGGGTTCGTTAAACTGCCCGTTGCCGGACCCGCTGCTGCCCCATTGGGATATATAACAAGGTGTCGGCCCGGAAATTAAAGTAGCTGTGTAAGTCGGTGTCGGCGATACCACAGGCGTATTTGTCTGCGTCGGCGTGTTTGTAATTGTCGGTGTCGTAGTACTTGTCGGCGTATTGGTTGAAGTTGAGGTCTGCGTACAATCCGGAGTAGGGGACATGTAAGGGCATACTCCAAACTTTTGGACCCTGCTGTTATTCGTATCTGAAACATATACGTCCCCGCTGCTGTCTGCTGCTATTCCGGCAGGGCGGTTAAACTGCCCGTTTCCGCTTCCTGAACTGCCCCACTGGGTTATGTAAGTGCCCGTGCTGGTGAATTCCTGGATCCTGTAATTATTCCAGTCTGTAACATAAATGTTTCCGCTGCTGTCTATTGCAATATTAGCAGGTTCGTTAAACTGCCCGTTGCCGGTTCCGAAATTACCCCATTGCGTTATATACGTGCCCGTGCTGCTGAATTCTTCAATTCTGTCATTTCCCATATCTGCAACATACACGTCCCCGCTGCTGTCTATTGCTATTCCTTCAGGATAATTAAATTGCCCGTTGCCGGTTCCGCTGCTTCCTAATTGTGTTATATAAGTGCCTGCACTGCTGAATTCTTCTACCCTGCTGTTTTGATAGTCTGAAACATACACGTTTCCGCTGCTGTTTACTGCTATGCCCGAGGGCATGTTGAACTGGCCGTTGCCGCTTCCCGAACTGCCCCATTGGGTTATGTAAGTGCCTGTACTGCTTAATTCCTCGATTCTGCTGTTGCCGTAATCTACAATATACATGTCTCCGCTGCTGTCTATTGCTATTTCTTCAGGCAAATAAAACTGCCCGTTGCCTGTCCCGTAACTTCCCCACTGCGCTATATATGCGCCCGTACTGCTGAATTCCTCGATTCTGTCGTTATACGCGTCTGCAACATACACGTTCCCGCTGCTGTCCAATGCCACCCCGCTGAGTTCATTAAACTGCCCGTTTCCGCTTCCGTTGCTTCCCCATGCAAGAATAAAGCAAGGCGGTGATGCAGCCGTTGCATGGGAACTTATTATGAAAAATGTAAATAAAAGAACCGGAAAATATTTCAGTAATTTTTTCAATTTAAATACCTCCGTTTGTATTTGTATTAAAAATCTTTGTGCTAAATCACGAATTATGCATTAGACGTATTAATTATAATTTAGTTTACCGCGCAATTGCAGCTTTCAATTTATCTTTTAAACCGCCTATATCTGTGCCAAATTAAATTTTCTCCCTTGATTTCGTTTATTTTGCCAAGCCGTCAACAGTCGCATCATGTACTCCATGCTTCTCATGGACATGTCAGAGTAATGATTCTGCTTCGCTGTTGACGCTCTCAAAATCAAACTCTGTCAAGCCGCTCAAGTCCAGGCCGCAGGTCCGGACAAACGGTATTTTCAGTTTTCAACTCCCAATTAACTGCTTCAATACATTACTTTAATATAATAATCGTATCAGTCTTAGACTTTACCTTCACTCCGCCTTTTTCGGCTATTACCATATAATAATATGTACCTGAGCTAAAACCATTAAATAAGTTGCTGTCGCAGGTCAAAACTAATCCACCTTCTACCTGTTCTACGTTTTGCCCTGTTCCGTCAAATATTTCTTCCTTTATCAGTCTGTACGCCACTGTATATATTTTCAGAGTCATACTGTCTATATTGTTTTGCGACATATTAACCAGTATTTTTAAAGGTGTTATTACAGGATTAATCGGGTTTGGATAAGGCATTACTGTCCCTACTTTCAGCGGCCCAGTCGGCGGCAATGTAGGTGTATTTGTCATTGTAATTGTCAGCGGTATTGTAGGCGTATCGGTCATTGTTATTGTGCCCATGGCTGTGTTTGTCGCTATCAATGTACAGGCGCACGTCGCTGTATATGTAGGGGTGGGTGATGGGAAGTAAACTACAATATATGTAGCAGTAATGGTGTATGTCCACACGCACGGCCCGCAAGTATATGTAGAAGTAATTGTAGGCGTGGCCGTCAGAGTGATCGCACCCGAAGTAATCGTCATAGTTACCGTACACGTATTCGTTATTGTCTGGATAAAGACTATTCCTGTTAGCGTCATCGTTATCGTATATGTAGGTGTGTTTGATAAAACAGGCGATATGGTGGATGTAGGTGTAGCCGTATTTGTCGGCGTATTTGATACTATAGGCGATATTGTGCATGTCGGAGTTATGGTTGGAGACAAACATATTCCGAATTTTTCTATCCTGTTGTTATAATAATCCGCTACATATACTTCATCGCTTCCGTCTATTGCGATACCGGAAGGAGAATTAAACTGTCCGGCTCCGGTACCTCTTGTGCCCCACTGAGTTTTATATGTGCCGTCGGAGCTGAATTTTTGTATTCTGTTGTTATTTGGGTCGGCTACATAAAGCGCGCCACTGCTGTCAAATGCCATGCATAATGGGCCCTCAAATGCCCCGTTTCCCGTCCCCTGACTTCCCCACCTTGTAATATATGAGCCGGTTGACGAGAATATATCAATCCAGTTGTACATCCAATCGGCAACAAATACGTTGCCGTTGGCGTCTATTGCCAGTCCTACAGGTTCATACATTTCTCCGGGATAAACACCGTAAGTGCCGAATTGCCCCAGATATATGCCTGTTGAAGTGAATTCCTGTATCCTGCTATTGCCTGAATCAGCCACGTATACCGTGCCGGTGAGATTATTTACCGTTACTCCTGAAGGGCGGTTGAACTGGCCGTTGCCGGTACCACTTCCGCCCCATTGTCCCAGATATGTGCCTGTTGAAGTGAATTCCTGTATCCTGTTGTTGCCTGAATCAGCCACGTATACCGTGCCGGCGGTACTTACAGCGATTAAATAAGGAGCGTTGAATTGCCCGTTCCCGCTTCCCGTGCCGCCCCACTGGGTTAAATAATTCCCCGAAGAGTCGAATTTCTCTATCCTGTTATTGCCAATATCGACCACATATACATTTCCGCCGGTATCAATGGCCAGTGAATACGGATTGTTAAATTGACCGTTGCCGGTCCCTGATGTCCCCCATTGAAACATATAACACGGCGGATTCGTGCTGATAAACATTGTCGCGGTAAAAGTCGGCGTGGCTGATACAACAGGCGATATTGTAATTGTATTTGTAATCGAATATGTCGGCGTTATCGAGTATGTATTTGTTATCGTGTATGTGGGTGTGTACGTCAAGACCGGCGATATTGTGCCTGATATTGTATATGTAGGCGTATTTGTAGCGGTTATAACAATGGCTGTATAAGACTTTGTTATGGTATAAGTCGGAGTGATAGTATTGGTAAAAACTATTCCTGTCAATGTCGGCGTAGGAGATATTATACCGGTTTGCGTCTGCGTAAAAGTGTCCTGCGGCGTGTTTGTAACAGTAGGTGAAAGATAACAGATGGTAAATGTCATCGTAATTGTGTATGTTACCGTAATTGTTGGCGTATTGGTGAATGTTGGCGAAATTGTAAATGTAGGTGTCTCTGATACTTCCGGTGAAATGGTGCTTGTCGGTGAAAATGTCAATGTAGGTGTTACCGAAGGCGTGGGCGTTGGACTGGATAAAGGCGCATCATTTCCATTAGCGTCTGTTTTGATTAAATATACGTCATACCCGCCTGCGCCAAACGAGTTTGTATACCCTGCTATAATATACCCGCCGTCGCTCGTCTGTTGCACCGACTGTCCTTCATCATCGCCACTGCCGCCAAATGTCTGTGTCCATACACTATTCCCGCTCGCATCAGCTTTAATCAGATATACATCATTTCCTCCGGCTCCAAATGAGGCTGTATACCCTGTTGCTATGTACCCTCCATCGCCTGTCTGCTACACTGACCGTCCTTCATCATCGCCACTGCCGCCAAACGTCTGTGTCCAAACACTATTCCCGCTCGCATCAGCTTTAATTAGATATACATCATTTCCTCCGGCTCCAAATGAGGCTGTATACCCTGTTACTATATACCCTCCATCGCCTGTCTGCTGCACTGAATAGCCGGCATCATCATTATTTCCACCAAAATGAGTATATGATTGCTGGTTCCCATTCGCGTCGGTTTTAATCAAAACGACATGATTATATTCCGGCACACCAAAGCCTAATGAATTTGTGCTGCCTGTAATAATATATCCCCCATCGTTCGTCAACTGCATCGAATAACCCCTATCGGTAGCATATCCATAGGTTTGGCTCCAAACACTATTCCCGTCTGCATCGGTCTTTATCAAAAATTCTTTAACCCACGAATTATTATTAATAGCAGTTCCTGCTATTGCATACCCTCCATCGCTTGTTTGCCTTACTGAATAACCTGTAATATATTTGCTGTTGCTTCCGCCGAATTCAAAAGTCTGGGCCTGGGTCCATACACAATCCCCGCTCGCATCGGTTTTTATTAAATATACAGGGGCAATAGTGCCAAAAGAATTTGTTGCCCCTGTTATTATATACCCGCCGTCGCTCGTCTGCTGCACAGAATAGCCCCTGTCATTGCCGCTGCCGCCAAATGTCTGTGCCCATATGCAATCCCCGTTGCTGTCGGTTTTGATTAAATATACATCCATATCCCCTGCGCCATATGAGGCTGTGTACCCCGTTATTATATACCCGCCGTCTGATGTCTGCTGCACTGAATATCCCTCATCGTCCCCACTGCCGCCAAAGGTCTTTTGCCAGCAAAAGGCAGGGCTGCATATGAATAAAATTATTCCTGTTACCATTATTAAGACTATTGTTTTTTTCATTGCCGCCGCCTTTTTATCCTTCTTAACCTAAACCTTATATATACAGTATATATGATAATTATTGTTTTTCAAGGTTTTTGTTGTGCAATAGGATATACAATATCAATTCAGTAAAGCAAACCTCCTCAATCCTGTTGAGAAATACTTATTATAAATTCTTTGAACTCTCATCGTTGAATATTCCACTGGAATATTCAACCCCCCTTTGTTAAAGGAGGATTTAATGTCCGGGGGCAAAAAACCTTGACATGCATCGAGTTTTACCTTATAATTCCCTCATAATTTAAAACCTTTTTTAAACTTTACTTATTAAAAAAACCGGAGAAAAAAATGCCAAAAAGGACTTTTCAGCCCCACAGGAAAAGGGCAAAGAGAAAACACGGATTCTTACGCAGGATGTCTTCGCACGGAGGCCGCAGGGTCATTAACGCGAGGCGGAGAAAAGGCAGAAAAAAACTTACCAGGGTATAGGATTTCAGGAGTTTTTCAATTATCAATAAATTATCCACCAGGCAGCAAATACGTTTGTTAATGAAAACCGGGGTAAAAGTCCAGAATGAATTTTTTTCTGTTTTTGCGAATGCCAAAAACCCCGAAGCAAAAAAAAACGCGTTTTTTGTCGCTAATATAGCAAAAAAATCAATAGCCAAAAGCGTGGACAGGAACCTTTACAAGCGCCGGATAAAATCAGTTTTTATCAACCACAGGGGTGAGTTTAAAAACCTGGATGTTTTGATTATGCCCGGCAAAAAACTGAACACGCTGAAAAGCTTTGCTGAAATCGAGGAAAAATTGAATATTCTATTTAAGCAGCTTACAGGGAGGCAGGTATGAAAACAGTATTAATAGCCCTGCTTTCTTTTTATAAAAAATTCATATCCCCTTTCATGCCGCGCTCATGCAGGTTTTATCCCACATGCGCCGATTATTCAAAGGAAGCTATAATTAAATACGGCGCGGCGCGCGGCGCAGTGAAGTCGATAAAAAGGATTTGCAAGTGTCACCCTTTTCATCCCGGCGGATATGATCCCGTGGAATAGACAGGAAAGAACAATTAAAATTGTCAATTAAGGTTTGTTTTTCATTGATAATTGAAACCTGATAATTGAAAATTATTTTAACCCGGAGGTTTTAATGGACGATAATACAAAAAGGCTTTTGATATTCATAGCGCTGGCAGCAGGCATACTTTTCTTTTATAACAAGGTTTTCACGCCGCCCAACGCGGCAAGAAATTCCCAGCAGCCCGTCACGGCAGCGGTAAATTCATCCGGCGCTTCTTCCGGAGCCGCATCGCCTGCTATTGTAATGGAAACCAAACCGGCCTCAAAGCCCAAGTCTGAAAAAACATACACGCTTGAAAACGACCTTGTTAAAATTACCTTTTCAAATATAGGCGGGGGCATAATAAAAAGCTGCCTTTTAAAAAAATATTCGGATTCAGACAAGGGCAAAGAGCCGCTTGAGCTTGTTGCCGACAGTTCCTCGTATGATTACATGTCGCTTTCTTCCCCTTCACTTAAACTCAATGAACTTGCGTGGAAAACTCCCGGTATAGGCATACGCGGCCAGGATACTGTAATATCCTTCTCAACCCAGTTGCCCGGCATGGAAATAGTACGGCAGTTCGTGCTTAAAAATTCCTCCTACGAGCTTGAATCCACGATAAAATTCATAAACAAGTCCCTTACCCCTGCAGCCATCCAGGATTTAAAACTCGAGTGGGGCCCGAACGTGCATTTAATGCCGCAGGAAGCCAAAAAAACAAACGTCGGCATGGGCCAATATAATTACAACAAAGTTATGTACATGGCAGCCAATAATTTAAAAACAATTAACTTAAAGCCGGTATCAGCCGAGACAATAAACGTGATTTCCGAAAAGCCCTCCTGGATTGTGCTCCGCGACCTTTATTTCATGAGTTCTTTTATTTTACAGGACACCGCGGCCGTAAAAAACGCCTATGTAAGACAAAATATTGACGGTTCAGGCACCATAGGCCTGAACTTTGAAAATATAATAGTGGACAAATCCTCGGAAAAATCAATTACACTGGATTCCTTTATCGGCCCGCAGGAATACAAAAGGCTCCACACCGTGGGCCTGGAAAAAGTGATCGGCATGGGCTGGGTGAGGCTCCTCGGCGTAGGCATGCTGTATGCCCTCGAATTCCTTTATAGCATTACGCGCAACTACGGCGTGGCCATAATACTGCTGACGCTCATAATAAGACTGCTGCTGTGGGCTCCGTCGCAGAACACTTACAAGCACATGAAGGACATGCAGAAAAAAATGAGCGTTATCAAACCCCGGCTGGATACCCTGCAGAAAATATACAAAAACGACGCGGCAAAACTGAACGAAGAAACAATGAAGCTTTACAAGGAATACAAGATAAACCCTCTCGGCGGCTGCCTGCCGTCATTGCTGCAGCTGCCCATATTCATAGCGCTTTACGCGACCCTCGTCAATATGGTCGAGCTGAAAGGCGCTGGTTTTGCCGGCTGGCTGACCGACCTGTCAAGCTATGACAAATTTTATGTTTTGCCCGTGCTCATGGGTGTTACCATGTTTATCCAGCAGAAAATGACGACCACGGTTTCCACCACGCCCGAGCAGGTGGCGCAGCAAAAAATATTCATGTACGGCATGCCCGTGTTTTTTGCCTTCATGTCCCTGCACTGGCCGTCCGGCCTCTTGCTTTACTGGGCGGTCTCAAATGTACTTTCGATAATCCAGCAGGTTTTTGTCAATAAAACAAATATAGCTTAAAAAGGATAAAAAATGACCCAGTCAAGGAAGACATGCGGGACAATCTCAGGTGCGGTAAAAGAATTCTTGACCGAGAACAACCTCGGCCTTGACTGCGTAACCGCAAACCTTGTGTGCGAAAAGATATTCACCGACAAAAAGGAATACACGCTTGAATTGTGCAGGAGAATAAAACAGGAACGCAAATACCCGGAAATACAGGAATGCGACATCACCTTCATAGAATCAACAATAAACCATTTGCTCAGCCTTATGAAATTCATCGATTTTACCGTCACTCATTGTATTGAAAACGACATGGCCATAATAAAAATATCCGCGCCGAACAAGGACGGCCTTCTCATAGGGAAAAACGGCCAGAACCTGCTTGCCTTGCAGTACCTGCTCTCGATAATACTCGACAAAAAACTGAAAAAGCACGTCCCTTTTGCCGTAAACGTCGATTCATACATGGAAAAAAGATGCGCATACCTCAAGGGCCTGGCCAGGACGCTCGCCGAACGGGTCATTCAGGAAAACTCCGAAGCCGTAACTGATTACCTGCCTGCTTACGAGCGCAAGATAATCCACGAGGAAATTTCGTCAATGCAGCCCCTGAAAACATTCAGCGTAGGCAGGGGGCCTTATAAAAAGGTTGTAATAACGGCTTTATTATGAGCAATCTTGGGTAACGGTGCGTTCATGGACCATCCTATAGCCGCCATAGCTACATTCCCGGCCGAAAGTGCCATAGGCATTATCCGCGTTTCAGGCAGGGATATTTTCCCCGCGCTCGAAAAAATCTGCGAGTTTAAAAACAAATCAAAAAATTTTAAAACCGTCCCGGGGCAGACAGTGTCTTTGTGCCTTATAAAAAACAAATATAAGATTGTTGATGAGGCGCTCGTGTCAATTTTTAAAGCTCCCGACTCCTATACCGGCGAAGACATGGCGGAAATCTCCGTTCATGGCAACCCTTTCATACTTTATAAAATCATAAATCTCCTCATGGAGTCGGGCTTTAAGATAGCCGAGCCTGGCGAGTTCACTAAGCGGGCTTTTTTAAACGGCAAAATGGACCTGTCCCAGGCAGAAGCCGTGCTTGATGTAATATCCGCCAAAAACGACCAGGCGCTTTCATTGTCCATAAACCAGCTTCAGGGGAAAGAAAAAAACATAATAAAGGATTTAAGGGACAAAATAATAGACATTCTTTCGAAAACAGAGGCTGAAATTGACTTTGCCTATGAAGACCTGGAAAAAACCCCGGTTCAGGAAATTAAAAAGTCCATAGAAGGCATATCCGTCGAAATCGAAAAACTGATACAGAACGCGGACAAAGGCATGCTTTTGAAAAACGGCATAAAACTCGTGATAACCGGCAAGCCAAATACCGGAAAGTCAAGCCTTCTTAACTGCCTTGTAAAAAAGGACAAGGCAATAGTCACGCACATACCCGGCACCACAAGGGATATTATAGAAGACACGCTCATCATGGAAGGGCTGCCTTTCAGGGTATTTGACACGGCCGGCATAAGAAAAACAAAAAACAAAATAGAGGCTGAGGGCGTAAAACGCGCAAGACAGGCAATAAAAAATGCGGACATTGTTATTTTCCTCGCCGACGGCTCAAGAAAACTCTCGCTCGAGGACTTCTTGCTTTACAGGGAAATAAAAGGCAAAAAATATATTATAGCCATTAACAAATCCGACTTAAAACAGGCTTTTAGCCCTGAGGCTTTAAAAAAGCACCTTAAACTTGCAACTTTAAACCCTGCTCCTGTTTGCATCTCAGCCCTTAAGAAAAAAGGCATAAATGACTTAACAAAAGCGGTAAAAAATATTATAATTGACATATCTGGGTCAGGCGCCGAAGAAGTGACCGTGACAAACCTTAGGCACAAAAACGCGCTTATCTCCGCAAAAAAAAGCCTGCAAAATGCCTTAAAAGCCCTGCGGGATAATCTGTCCCACGAGTTTATAGCAGCGGATGTGAAGGAAGCTGCCAGCGCGATGGGCTCCATTATAGGCGAGGTTACAGCCGGGGACATACTCGAAAATATATTTAAAAAATTTTGCATAGGAAAATAAAAGTACGTTGATTTTGTCGAGCGTCAACAGCGACGACAAAATCTTACGGACCCTTATACCCGCTCAAGTCCCGAGCGCAGTGAGGGACAAGAGGTATAAAAATGCTTACAAGAAAAATTTTACTGGCAATTGCCTGCATAGCTGCTTTGGCCGTGATAGTCCATTTCACCATTGTACGGCCTCAGGCCGGGATTGCTTATTTAAGGCCCGGCGACCGGGTGCAGGATTTTATTATCGGCATGAAAAACAGCACGTTGTACAGGCTAAGTGACTTCATAGGAAAATATATCCTTGTAATTACATTCTCCAGCGACAATGAAAACTCAATTAAGTTCCGCGAAAAGACAGAAAGCGCGATAAAAAAACTTGTTTTGCCTAAAAACAATATTGCATGGTTCAGTGTCGAAAAAGACGGCATTCATGCCGTGATAAACGAAATAGCCGGCGACAGCGCCGGCGCGTACAGGACCCTATATTCGAATATACCGAAATTTTATTATTTCTCATCCTATCCTTCGCTGATTGTCGTTGATAAAAAAGGCATGGTCGACATGGTCTATACGGGCTACTCCCCCACCATGGTCGCTGATGTCAAAAAGGCTATAGAAGAAATGCTTCAATGAGAAAAAGAAACCGTAGCGCTTATGTACTTTTATTTTTTTCTTTTGTGCTGGCCATAATCGGCTTATTCCTTGCCAGTGACGCTTATTATAAAAACCTCAGCATAACAGTCGCAATAAACCAGATTGAATTTTTCAGGGACCTGCCTTCAGTGGTAAAAGCCCAAATCCTCCCCCTGCCCCTGTATCAGGAAAATCCGGTTCTTGAGCACAATAAAAATTTAAAAGCAGTATTTACTGGCGGATATTACAACGGCTCGCTGTCAATCAGGCAGGTAAAAATCAAAGTTTGCAGGGATTACAATCAAAAAGTTGAACTATTTTCCCTCGTAGACGCGAGATTGCGCCAATGAGAAGGCCAAGACTTATTTTTTTAACTGCAATAATACTGCTGGCCGCGTGGTTTCAGTTTTTACTGACCGGTATTCAGATAAAAATCTCCTCTTTTGACAAATTTATGAATATCAAAACCAAGCTTGAACGCGTCGCGTCTTTTTCATGCGGCACGGCGCCTGTTTTAAACAATTTGTCCGAAGCCGAAGATACTATAATACTGCAGTTGCCCGCTACAAATTCGAAGTATGAGGTTATCCCGGATTCTTTCGATTACGTGGCCGTAATTTATAAAAATAACACTCTTTCAATATCGCTTTTCCCAGGTTTTTTGAGCGCGCGACAGCACGAAAGCATTTATTTCAGGAGCCTGGAACATTTCCGCCTGGGTTTCATGGATAACCTTTTCTCCTGCGCCTGCAGTATTAACGGGAATTACTTTTATTATAATTTTTTTATTAATAAAAATTTGTATCTTATATCGCACGGCCAGAGGGGCGAAGTGCTGTGAGAAGGTTCACATACGCCGTGGTAATTATGCTGGTAATAGTATATAACTTCTACGTTTTTATTTACGGCGTATTCCAGCAGTACAGGTCTCATGTTTATTACGTCGAGGCGCAAAAAAAATGCATGCTTGACTCGGGCCTTGTTGTCGCGCTTCATTATTACGAGGACTCGGATAAAAAAATCCCGATTGAAAAAAATACCGAGATAAATGAAACCCCTGTGAGCTATAATATAAAGGAAATCGACGCAAATCACATTTCTATTAAAATATGGCTGCCCGGAACTAAAGACTACTTTGAATACGGGATGAAAAAATAAGGTATAAAACAAACCTCCCTGGCCCCTCCTTGTTAAGGAGGGCAAGCAATTTCCCCTTTTAATAAAGGGGTATTAAGTGGGTCATAGCTGCAAACAAAAAACCGCCGGATAAAACCGGCGGTTTTTTGTTGCTGACCAAATAATAAATTAATTTAACTCAATATCTGTAATCCGAATATCTACTGTATCTCCGTCAGGGCTTGTGAAATTCCAGTTGATATTGTGCGTGTTTTTCAATACGTCCTCAATTGATACTGTCTTTTTCGCCCATTTTGGCTGTTTAAAATCCTTCCTTAAATCAATCTTAACAGTGGTCCAATCTTTTGCTAACTTCTTGTTTATTACTGTTTCAAAATCCGCCCAGTCAGTCAGGGTTTTCATGTCGTAAGAATCTTTCTGGCACTTGCTTTCCATGTAAGGGATCACTACGGTAAGCCTACCGCCCGAAATTTCGCCCTTGATTTTAAAAGAAAGCGTCGAGTACTGGCTTAAATCAACAGGTACTGCGGCAGGGCAGCCTGATTTTTCATTGATGGTCACTCCCATACCGATGAAATCCCATCCAAGTTTATTTCCGGTCTGGCCTTTCATCCTCGCAGCGTAGCCCTTGCCGTTCTTCGCCATTTCAAATTTATTCGGTTCTGGCGCCACTGTCGAATCTCCGCCCAGGTTTGCGTCATTAAAAGTATACCACCATCCACCGCCAGAGGCCTGTGTTTGGCTGCCCGTTCCGTTGTCTATCACGAGCTTTTCCGCGGCATTCAAATTCATTGCCGCAAACAGCATTGCTGCCATTGCAATTATCCAAAATTTTCTCATGTTTGTTTACCTCCTTTCCTTAGTATTTTTAAATCTTTTGTTTATCTTTGTTTCCGGCCGGGAAACTGATAACCTCAGTAGAACTCCAGCTTATCTATCCAAATATCAACCTTATGCCCGTCGCCGTTTTCATATTCCCACTTTATCAGATTTGCGTCTGAAAGGACTTTCTCTATATCAAACCTTTCGTCCGGCTTTACCCAGTCAGGCTGTTTTAAATCTTTCCTGAAATTTATTTTTACTTCTTTCCAGTCCGGGGTTATATTTTTTGTAATGTCTGCCTCATAATCGGCGTAACTTGTCAGGCTCTTGCAAATCCCCCTGCTCTTGTCTATTACTCGCGCTTCATGAGGCAGTATAAAAACAACTCTCCCACCCTCAACTTTGCCTTTTATCTTGAATTTTATTCCTGTAAACCTGCTCAGGTCGATTCCAATACACTCGGGACATGTGGCGTGCGGGCTTAAAAATGTGTTCACACCGATAAAATCATATTTAAGTTTTGTGCCGGCTGTGCCTGTTATCCTTATGGCGTATCCCTTGCCGCTTGAGCCGGGCGAACTTTTTACGAAATTATTTTCTCCCTTTGTGGAAGCAGGCGGCCATACTGTCGAATCCCCTCCATAATAATGGTCGTCATAAGTGCACCAGATTCCGCCCAGTTCATTGAATTTGGTGTCAGTATTGTTATAATCTATTATCATATACGAGCTTACAGCGGCTATCGCAAGCACTACGGCAAAGGCAGGAATGAGCTTTATCGCCAAAACCGTCTTTTTTGCCTGTTTTTTTGACTTTAAAACAAGGGCTTTCTTTATATATGCCTTATTCTTCGGCATTGTTATGTCATCCAGCGCCGCGTCTTCAATCTTTTTTATAAAATCCTTGCCTTCCATTTTAATTCGCCTCCTTAGAGACCGTTAGTTTTGACGAACGTCAACAGTAGTCAAATAGTCCTGTGGACTATTTGACGGGTAGTTTCCATACGTCATCTAATATCAATATAAAGACTACCCGTCAAAACCTTACGGGCTCTTGTACCCGCTCAAGTTCCAAACTTATTTGGAACAAGTGGTAGTTCTATCTTTTATAATGCATGTGCCCTCAGAAGGTTGCACGCAGCCTGCTTCCACCTTTTTCCTGAGCATTTCAACGCCCCTTGAGATAAGCGATTTTACAGTCCCTTCTTTTTTACCCAGTATTTCGCATATTTCAGTGATTTTCTTTTGTTCAAGGAACCTTAGCGCGAGCGTTTCCTGGTATTTTTGCGGCAGTTCAAACAGCGCATCCTTGATTGCTATATAATTCCGGTTGTTGTCGATCGCCGCCTGCGCCTCGGCTATTTCTTTTTCCAGATCGGCCTGCGATGCCGGTTCAGGCATATTGTTTTCTTCTATGGCCTGCTCAAGCGAAACCGGCTCGTATTTTTTCTTCCTGAAGTACTGGTTTACCTCGTTTGACGCTATTTTATAGAGCCATGCTGAAAAAGGCGCGCCGGTCCAGCGGAACTGCCAGAGATTTTTCAGCGCCCTGAAAAACACCTCGGAAGTGATATCCCTGGCAGCCTCCGCGTTTCCCGTGCGGTGAAAATTATATCTGAGTATTTTCGGGTAGTATTCCTCAAATAATTTCGCGAATGCTTCCGGGTCTTTTTTTGATTTCTCTACGAGCTGCTTTTCAGCCGCCCTGTCCATGCGTGCCTCCGAGGTTTGGCGCTTCAAAAGGTTTGTTATTTATATGCCTTCAAATAGTATAATACAAAAGGTGAAAAAAGGTTGCATTTTAAACCGTAGAAAATTAACTTTATTGAAAATATGAGGTGCCGGCAAGATAAAAATCTTGGGTAAAAAGGTTCTGATATTTTTACTTTTTAACAAAATTTATCTAAATA
The DNA here is from genome assembly GCA_963845185.1 of uncultured bacterium. GTDB lineage: Bacteria > Oederibacteriota > PGYV01 > PGYV01 > CAWJRG01 > CAWJRG01. The sequence goes on from CAWJRG010000005.1 coordinate 762,106, forward strand.
TTACTTGATGCCTTTAAGACTCCGTTATTTGCCCCGAATCTCCCTGATTTTGTCATATGCCTGCTTGATTCCCAATTCTTCTGCCTTGTTTAAATCTTCAATCGCTCCTTGCCTGTCGCCTAATTTATCTTTAACAACCCCGCAGTTATAATAGGCCTCGGCGTAATCAGGGTTGATTTTTATCGCTTCATCGTAATCTTTGACAGCGCCTGAATAGTCGTTTAAACTGTATTCAGCATTTGCCCGGTTGTTATAAGCCGACGCATACTCCGGGTTAAGTTCTATTGCCTTGGTGTAATCATTAATCGCTTCTTTATAATTTCCCAGTTTCTTTTTTGCAACCCCGCGGTCCAGATACGCCTCCGCGTACTCCGGGTCAAGCTCAATTGCCCTGGTAAAATCCTGGATTGCCCCTGTGTTGTCGCCTGTTTTAAATTTGATATCTCCTGTTGAAAGGTATTTTTTCGCTTCATTATTATCCGGGCTGGCCTGCCCGGCAACCTGCGTATCATGGCCGCCGTATTTTTTTGTATTTTCAAACATTTCCTTTGCCATTGCTGAATTTCCGTCCTTTGAATAAACCTCGCCAAGCTCCTGATAAGCTTCCCAAAAATTTTCTTTTAACCCAATAGCTTTTTTCAAATACTTTATCTGGTAATCCTTGTCATTTAAATCCTTATAAATATAAGACAACTTATAGTAAAATATCGGTTCATTTGCTTTCATTTCATCCTTAAAAGGGAAACACATGGCCTTTTTGTAAATCTGCAGTGCTCCTGACAGATCTTTATCGTACAAAAGCTCAATACCTTGCTGCAGCATACAGGAAAGATAGGCTATAACAAGTTCTGAAGTTAATCTGCTATGTTCAATATATTTATCATATAATCCCCGGTTATAAGAATAAAGTTCATATATTGCCGGTGACATTGGTTTATTGATTTTTAAGTATTCCTGCAGCAACCCTGTTTGTTTTAAATTATATCCCTTTAACATCGAATATGTACTTTTGAATATGTCTATATTATTTCCGGCATAATAAGAAATAATATTATTTAAATTGTACCCCGGGTCATTTTCTTTCAGGGCAATATTCCCGTATTTTTTGGCAAAATTATCTATTCCCCATTTAAAAGCCAAAGGCTCTACAGGCATAAATTTTATATCCTGCCTTTGTTTTTCAATTATTTGAATGTAATAAAGCGGCATAATATAATTATCGCCCTCGCAAAGATATAAGCTGTTTTTGCTCATGGTTTTTAAAATATTATTGCCGAAATCATACGCCTGATAATTGTACCTGTTGTTGTTGTTTTCGAAATTTTTATATCCAATAAATACTATCAGCAGGGATATTAAGGCTAAAAAAATATATCTGAAGGCCCTCCGGGTGAAAAATCCCAAAATAAAATAAATGGCGGAAATAATAAATAACATCAAAATATACTGGGACGGCATGAGAAAAATATCGGTACTCCACATCGTGACTTCTTCGCCGCGGTTGATAATAACAACCACAAAACTGATTATCAGAAAAGCACTTGTATAAAAGTAAAAAAGATTTTTGCTTTTCCTGTGCATAAAATAGCCGCCTGCAAATATTAAAACCCAGAAAATGGAATAATTATTTAACAAAAGCGTGAAAAACTCTTTTATTTGATATTCATATAAATGCAGACTTGGAGGCGGGACAAGGCCGTTGTACCCGGCCCTGAATATTGTCCACCAGAAATTTTCCCAGGTGTTTGGCCTTGCCATAAAAATAAAAATATTGTCTGTGCCGGATCTTAAAGGCAGGTAAAGATAGGGGCTTAGCCCTGCAAGCAGGAGTAATGCTGCTGTTATAATATTTTTCAGATTTACTTCCGCCCTGTATTTAAAACCCAAATATCCGAATACTGGCAAAAGTATTATCATGCTAGGCCAGTGGTTTGCAAGCGAAAGCCCGTAAATAAACGATATAAAATATGGATATTTTACAGTAAATCCGCTAAACAGTTCTGCGCTAAAATATAGCAATATTGCGAAAAATAAAAGGTTCAATATATATATCCCGCCCTTTGCCTCTGTTGCCTGGTTCCAGAAAATATAGGAAAAAGCGAGTATAAAAACTCCAAGGAAATTTACTGTTTTATTCTCATAACTCAAAATATGTAAACTAATTTTTTTAATAATAAAATACGATAATAACAGGACTATCATTGCCAGAAATATTGCAAACGAGTTTACCCTGAAGGCCGGCGAGCCAACAGGCAATAAAGAAAACACCTTGCCAGCCATTGTAAAAAGCGGGTATCCTGGCGGGTGGCTTATTCCAAGGGTATATGCGGATGTTATTGTTTCGGGTGAATCGTCGTTTTTAAACACGGGAAACATTGTGTAAAGGTACAATTGCGATATTACAATTAAGCATCCTGATAATATTATAACTTCCCTGTATTTTTTAATCATTTTTGCCCTTTTATGTTTTACATTAATATTTATTAATGTACTTCCAAACCCCGCGTTCTTTTCTTTGCAGCCAGCCTATATTTTAATGACTACCGTCGTCCCCTGGTTTTCCTTGCTTTCTATTGAAATTTCGCCTTTGTGTATTTCTTTGATTATTTTATAAGATATGGCAAGGCCAAGGCCGGTGCCTTCGCGCTTTGCTGTAAAAAACGGCTGGAATATTTTTTCCTTTAAATTCGCCGGGATTCCTTTGCCGTTGTCCTTTATTGTAATCTCTGCTTTTCCGTCCGCACTTTTTATTGTAATCTCTATTTGTTTTTCCTTTTTTTCTATTGCCTGAAAAGCATTCATTATCACGTTATACAATGCCCTTTTAATCAAATACGGGTCTGCATTTGCCTCGACAGCACCTTCCATGCCTGTTATTTTGACAACAGCTTTAACTTCAACCGGTAATTCAGCCATTGTTTCGTTTACCAGCTTTACAGGGTCAATTTTTTGCATGTCAGGCGTGAATTCCTTTGTGTAGGTAAGAAAATTATTCAGGAACCCGCTCATTTTCATTGCGTTCCTTATTATGTCGTCGGCGTTCTTCTTGATTTTTTCATCCTTTGCTTTTTCCTTTATGAGCTCCGCATAGCCGGAAAGCACGCTCAGGGAATTCCTCATCTCGTGGGCAACTCCGGCGGAGAATTCGCCGACCGTCGCCATTTTTTCCTTGTTTTCTATATAAGTTTTTAATTCATTTTTCATGCCGTCAAGGGTACCTGCCAGGATTTGTATTTCTTCCTCACCTTTCACCTCTATGTTTTCATCAAAATTCCTTTTTGCTATTTCCTCGGCTTTTTTCTTAAGCCTTATAATCGACCTTGTCATGCCGGACGATATTACAAATGCCAGGCCTAGAGCAACAAGAAAGCTTATGAACCCCAGGGTAATGAGGAAATTTTTATACTGGTTTATATATTTTATATACTCGACGCTTGCCTCGACGCCTATTATACCCAGGGTTTTCCCTGCAAAATCAAGCGGTACATAACCCGTCTTGTAAAATTCTCCTTTTGCCCCCCTGTATAACGGAGTCGAAACAGCCTCGCCCTTTAATGCCCTGTTTATTTCATAAGTGTCAAGCTGTACGAAAAACTTGTCGCTTTCATCAAGGGTTGAAAGTAATATTTTTTTATTTGCGTCTATTAAAAATATATCCCTGACTAAAGTTATATCCCTTAATTTTTTCAGTTTTTCCAGGTAACCTGCGTATATTTTGCCTTTTAACTGCAGGTATTGCAGGTCATCCGGGTTTACTGTTTCTTTTATTATCCTGCCTGCTGTCAGCAGGCGGTTTTCCATCTCGGTTTCAAGGTTGTTCTTTATCATGTTGTATGTAATAAACCCGTAAAACCCGATTATTATAATGAAGGACGCAAGGAAATATATTATGACCTTCCCGCGAATTGTCTTGAACATTTTCAGACACCCCTGAATTTTTTTATTATTTCTTCTTTCTGCTTTTTACTTAAAAACGATGCTCTCTTATCGCCTTCGTCGATTGCCTTAATCAAATCATCCTTGTCCCTGAATTCGTTATAAAGCCGGTATTTTATTTTCTCGCCGATATACGGTATATCATCAAAAATCGATTTTTTCAATTTCTTATTGGCAAGCAGCGTCTGGTACGAAAGAGCAAACCTATGCGCCTCGTCCCTGACCCTCTGCAGCAAAAACCGCGCCTTTTCCGTTATTGGCACCGGCTTATTTTCGCCCGGCTTATAAACAAGTTCCTCTTTTTTCGCAAGGCCTATTATTTCCACGTCCTCTATGCCCGTGAGCGACAGCGCTTCTTTTGCAGCGTTTACCTGGCCTATGCCGCCATCTATGAGTATCAGGTCCGGGAATTTCGCGTCCTCTTTCAGCATTCTGCTGTAGCGCCTCATCACAACCTCGCTTATTGACCTGTAATCATCCACGCCTGTTACGGTCTTTACCTTATAACGCCTGTATAAATTCTTGTCCGGCACGCCGTTTTTAAACACTACGCATGACGCCACGAGGTTTTCGCCCTGAAGGTGCGATACGTCAATGCCTTCTATTGTAAGCGGCGTCTTTTTCATGTAGAGGTTTTCGCCGAGTTCTTTTATTGCCTCTGCTGTTTTTTCCTTTGATTTTTCCTTCTGCTCCGTGATTTTCTCGTGCTGTTTTATTCTCTCCTCGATATTTTCCCGCGCCATTTTTAAAAGGTTGTCGCGCTTTTTAAAAATCGGCTTTATGCCTTTGTTCTTGAATATCTCGCCTGCTATATCCGGCTTTACGCTGCCATCAGCCAGTATAACTTCCTCGGGATATGAGATGCGCCTGCTGTAATACTGGTAAAGATAAAGCTCAAAAGCGCCTTCTTCCCCGCCTGTTTCTGAAAAAACGTCTATTTTCTTTCCTATCAGCCTGCCGGAGCGTATGCTCAGGACACAGAAATAATGAACATTGTCCCTATATAAGTAATCAATGACGTCAATATTTTTGTCCTCTGTGTCCACTACCTTCTGTTCGCTCATTATTGCCTCAACAGCCTTTATGGCATCGCGGGCCTCCGCGGCTTTCTCGTATTCCTGCTTTTCGGAATAATCGTCCATTTGTTTTTGAAGGTTATCGCGCACTGCCCTGTAACTGCCGTTTAAAAAACTCCTTACTTCCTTTATTGACTGTTTATACGCCTCATCTGATATGAACCTTACGCAGGGCGCTGAGCAGACTCCTGTGTCGTAATATATACACGGACGTGAAAGCTGCTTTTTCTCAAACTCGTATGTGCACTGCCTGATTTTAAATGCCCTGTAAATGAGCTGGACAACTTTTTTCGCGTCTTCCGGGATAAACGGCCCGTAATAGATGGCATCCTTGTCTTTTGTCACTCGCGTTATGTAAACGCCAGGGTATTTCTCACCTGTTGTTATTTTGATGAATGGGTATGATTTATCGTCCTTTAAGAGTATGTTGTAATGCGGTTTGTGCTGTTTGATGAGGGAGTTTTCGAGCAAAAACGCCTCAATTTCGTTTTTAGTTACTATATAGTCCATATCTTTTACCTGTCCGGACAGTATTTCTGTCTTTATGTCCTTTTTGCCATGCTGAAAATATGACCGAACCCTGTTTTTAAGCACATTTGCCTTGCCTACATATATGACTTCCCCGGCTGTATTTTTAAAAATATAAACACCTGGCTTTTGGGGGAGTGTATCTATTTTTTCTTTTTCCATTATTTTTGCTCCGCATCCCGTTTCATTTAATGCACATATAATTCGCAAAGCAGTCTTCTTTATTCAGTACTTTAATTTTAAACCCCGCTTCTTTCAGCATCCTTTCTATTGCCCAGTCAAAAGTTTCATATTCATCCCTGATGGACTCATATATTGCTTTCTTTGAAATGCCTTTTTCCATCTTTTTTATCCATTTTTTTAATTTTTCCCTATATTTTCCGGCCGGAAATGTGTAAATGACATCTCCCAGCCAGAACCTGCCACCTTTCTTCAGTATGGAATAAATATTGAGGATAGCGACCTGCTTCCAGAAATCCGGCAGATGGTGCATAGCCGCGTTTGTGTAAATAATATCATATTTAATTTTAGGCCTGTAACTCAGGAAGCTCCCCTTGATAAATTTAATATTCCTTATTTTCAGCTCTTTTGCATTTTTTACGGCATATTTCAGCATGGTTTGTGATATATCAACCCCGTGTATTTCCCTGCAAAAAGGCGCAAGACCAAGCGCCAGCCTGCCCGTGCCTGTCCCGAGTTCTAAAACAATATGGCTTTTTTTTATTTTGAGTTTTTCTCTTAAATTATTAACTTCAGACTTAATATCCCTGATTTTAATCATGCCTGCATCATAACCGGCGACTATTCTTTCATTTTCATAGTTTGTCCCTGTTTGCTTTAAGTCGTTGTAAAACCATTCTTCCATAAAGTTTCTCCTTTTAAAACCATTATACTTGATTTTAAAAACATATTAAAGTTATTTGTAGAGACACGCCATGGCGTGTCTCTACCTTAAAAAATGCATTATCAACCACCGTCTTATTTGTTGATAATTTCTATTTATTCCTTTGATTTTTTATGTATAATATTGTTGAACATTTATGAAAGGCGGTGAATTTATGGCAGAAGAAGAAAAGAAACCTGAAGAAAATCCAGTACCGGCAGCAGATGCCCCAAAGCAGCCGGAAGGCCACGAGCCGGAAGTTTTCAAGAAAAAGCATGAACATCCATGGCAGAAGTTCCAGAAAACTAACGCCACTTTCAAAAAAAACATGTCAAATAAAGCGGCAAGGTTTATGCAGCGCAAATCCGGAAAAGGCGGATGATAAATACCTGACTATTCAGGGTTTCAATAAATTATATGTTTTGGAGTTAAACTGCGGGTGCCGTCAAGGAGGAAAATAGATGAAAAAATTAATTGTACTATTAGGAGTATCAATTTCAGTATTGTTTTCAGGATGTTCAAGCATAGAAGTTTTACCAAGTATGCCTGGTATAGTAGAAATTATTAAATATTCTGGAGGAAAAATTGTTTTAAAGGATACAGTGAGTACGGACAAATTAATATATAGTTCATCTACAAACGTTTCAAATGGTCTTACAGCTTATTCTGGTGGCGATTTTTCAGCTAATGCTTCAGCTACTTCAAGTACATCAAACGTAATAGTTGGATATTATAATTCACAGAATATGTATGTCGGTCTATCTGGGGATTTTGTTGTTAAACAAATAGTAGCGGCTGTACCGGTTCGTTATAGGTATAAAGGTAAAATATATAATTCAGAGGAAGAAGTAAATGAGGTGATAAATTCGGAGTTGGGGCAGGGTTGGCATTAGAAAGACAAGGCGAAAGCCATGGCACAGTATTGATTGTATATTCATTTTTAATACCTAACATTAACTCAATCATATAGGTATTTATAGATGTTGCATTGGCACTGTAAACAGTAGTATAGTCATTTTATTTTATTTAAAATATAAATTTCTAAAACCTATACCTTTTTTTCTTTTTTTTCTTAACGCCTATTGCCCTTATGTCCTCAATTTTATCCCTTAAAACTGCTGCTTTTTCGAAATTCAGCGATTTGGCTTCCTTATGCATTTCCTTTTCCATTTGGCGTATTAAATCTTCCACGTTCTTGTATTTAAACTCGCGCTCTTCCTCAAGCAGAGGCACGGTATAATAATCCATTTCGTAAATGCTTGTCATTATGTTTTTTATTTCTTTTTCTATGCTCTTTGGCGTTATGTTATTCTTTTTGTTGTATGCAATCTGCTTATCCCTTCTTCTGTCAGTCTCGCTTATCGCCTTTTTCATAGAGTCTGTCATTTTGTCCGCGTACATTATGACTTTCCCGTTTATGTTCCTTGCAGCCCTGCCTGTAGTCTGTATCAGCGAAGTACCTGAGCGTAAAAAGCCTTCCTTATCCGCGTCAAGTATGGCTACAAGAGACACCTCGGGAATATCGAGCCCCTCCCTTAACAAATTTATCCCTATCAACGCATCGAATTTTTTTTCACGCAACTCTCTTATTATTTGTATTCTTTCGAGTGTCTCTATTTCCGAGTGCAGGTATCTGCATTTTATGCCTTTTTCCTTTAGATAAGAAGTCAGGCTCTCTGCCATTTTTTTTGTAAGTGTGGTGACAAGCACCCTTTCGCTTTTCTCTGCACGTTTTTTTATTTCATCCATCAAATCATCTACCTGTCCTTTTGTCGGTTTAACTATTATTTCCGGATCCACAAGGCCGGTCGGCCTCACTATCTGCTCTGCCACGTTCTGCTTTCCGCTTTTATCAAACTCGTATTCGTCGGGTGTGGCAGACACAAAAACCACCTGGTTAATTTTTTTCTCAAATTCGTCAAAAGTCAGCGGCCTGTTGTCAAAAGCAGCCGGCAGGCGAAAGCCGTAATCAACGAGATTTTTCTTCCGTGAAAAATCTCCTGCCTGCATGCCGTGCACCTGCGGCACAGTTACGTGCGACTCGTCTATGAACATCAAGTAATCATCGGGGTAATAATCCAGCAAAGTGTAAGGCGGCGAGCCCGGCTTCCTGACTTCTATTATTCGTGAATAATTTTCTATTCCCTTGCAGTACCCCATTTCAAGCAGCATTTCCATATCGTAATTTGTACGGGTTTTTAGCCTTTCGTACTCGACGGGCTTGCTTTTAAAAAATACGAGCCTTTCCTCAAGCTCTTTTTTGATATTTTCCACAACTATTTTTATGTTATCCTCCGGCATTATATAATGCGTCGCCGGGTATACGAGCAGGCGCCTGAGTTTTGATGTAGCGTTTTTGCTGACAGGGTCAATCTCCGAAATCCTTTCCACAGTATCACCGAAAAATTCTATCCTTACGGCGTTTTCAGAATATGACGGGTATATCTCGACAATGTCGCCCTTTACCCTGAATATGCCCTGCGTGAATTCAAACTCGCTCCTTTTGTACTGCATCACCGTGAGCTTTTCGGCTATCTCGCGCGTGGATATTTTCATACCCTCCTCTAAAAACATATCCATCCTTTTGTAATTTTCCGGCGAGCCTATGCCGTAAATGCACGATACGCTCGCGACTATTATGACGTCCCGCCTTGTTATCAGCTTATGAGTCGCCGCAAGCCGCATCCTGTCAAGCTCGTCGTTTATGGCAGAATCCTTTTCTATGTAAAGGTCCCTGTGAGGCAGGTATGCTTCAGGCTGGTAATAGTCGTAATATGAAACAAAATATTCCACGGCGTTATCCGGAAAAAATTCCTTGAATTCCATGTATAGCTGTGCGGCGAGTGTCTTGTTGTGGGAAATGACTATTGCAGGCCTATTGACCTGCTCTATCACCTTTGCCATGGTAAAAGTCTTGCCTGAACCCGTGACGCCGAGCAAAGTCTGGAATTTCTTGCCTGATAGAATCCCTTTGCTTAACTTTTCTATGGCTTCAGGCTGGTCGCCGCTCGGCTTGAAATCTGTCTTTATTACAAACTTGTCCATTTATTTTGCCTTCCTGTCTAAATTCGGTTGTGATGTGATTGAAGCCTGCTGTTTTTTATTTCAGACAGGTTTACTTGTATCAATAAATTATTATATAGTTTCTTTTAATAATTGGATTTTTTTGCCCGTCAACCTAATTGTCGGAATATTACGAGTTTTTTCTTTTGGCTATTTCCTGCAAAAGTTGTTTTACTTCGGCATGGTCCGGATATTTTTCCGAAACCTTGTTAAATATATGCATCGCTTCTTTAAGCATGTTCTGGCTTATATATATATGAGCCGTTGTTATCAGGGAATCAAGGTTCTTTTCGCTCACTATTATATCGTCTTCTTTTTTTCCTGCCGGTTCTTTTTCCCCAATATCATCCACTATAGTATCTTCCCTGGGTTGCTCTTTACGTACCGCATCCTTGGTTTCTGTTTCGCCAACCCTGGGTACCTCGTAAGCTTGTTTAAGGTAATCCATTACCGATCTCTGTTTTTCCACTTGATTGTCTGGAATAACCCTGGAAAACTCGGCTTTAGGCTGGCTGGGTTCCGGCGCTGGCATTTCCTGCTGCATCATTTCCTTTTGCTTTTTCCATTTTTCTATGGCTTCCCTTTTCGCGCTTTCCAGCAGTTCCTGTTTCTTTTTTTCCTGTTCCTCCATTATTCTTTTTATTTCTTCTGCTTTCAGCTTTTCAGTCCGCTCGGCTTCGTCCAATTTTACCTTTAATTCGTCTGCTGCTTTTTTTATTATATATGTTTCCTTTTGCTCAAGTTCGCTTTGTATTTTTTTCTCCTCTTCCAGTAATTTCCTTGCCTTTTCTTCTTCTTCCTGCAATATTTTGGCTTGACGGTCCTCCATGGCCCTCTTTTTCACATCCTCAAGCCTGTTTGAACCGCCTCGTTCGATTTTTTCCCAGATGCGTTCACCTGCCACGCTCTGCGCCACCAGCATATAAACACTGTGCAGTTTTTCCTTAAGTTCTTCGTTATTTGGGGCAAGTTTAAGGGCTGTTATATAGGTTTCCACCGCTCCGTCAAAGTCGCCGTTATTCAGGTAATTCTGTGCCATATTGTCAAATTTATCTATCAGATCCTTTTGAGGGTCCTCTTTCACGGAGGCTTTCTGCTGTTCCTGAATCTTCCTTGCCCTTTCAAGGTATTTCTGCTCCTCGTCGTTCAACTCCTTTAATTTGATATTTATAGGGAATTCCTCGCTGCTAAACTCAGTTATTTTTTCGTAAATTTCCCTGGCCGCGGCATATTCATGCTGAAGCGTTTTTTTCTCAGCCTCTCTTACAAGAAACCGCACCGAGGATTTTATTTTATTATTTATCCTTTCATCGTCCGGGTAAAATTTTTGGATTTTTTTGCAGAGTTTAATTGCTTTTTCGTAATGTTCTTTTTTTTCTAGCAGCATTATGGTGTCTATATATGATTCAAGGGCCTTGGCTTTATCCCCGTTTTTAAAATGAGTATCCCCAAGCATGTTTAATACGTTAAAATCCTCAGGGTCTGCTTCATAGAGCTTTTTATACAGGTCTATCGCCTTGTTATACTCCGCGTTCTGGTAATACCCGTAAGCCAATTTTATGGATAATTTTTTCTCCTCTAAATCCACGTTATTCTCCCTGTTTTCAGCTTTTTTACCATTCTTTATAAAATTATAATATTTATATTATTGAAAAGCAATCTGAAAATTTCACCGAAAAACGCGTTTTTAAATACAGGTGCCCTCCGGCTGAACATAGCTGATGTCGCAGTACGAGTTTTAATATTATTTTGTCAATAGTTCGACTTCGACCCTCGCGCCTTTTGCCTTTGCCTCTTCTTTTGAAGTTGTATCAATATATTCCCCGTCGCCGGCGCCCATGACATAAATATTTTTCTCAGGTATCTTTTGCCCTGTAACGAAATAATCCCTTACCGCGAGTACACGGTCAATCGAAAGCATAATGTTTTTTTCGGGATCGTCATAATCATTTGCATAACCTCTGATAAATACATAATAATTTTTAGCGTATTTTTTTATTGCGTCCGCTGCCTGGTTCAGCGAAGCATAATCATCAAGCGGAATATTTTTATCCTGCTTGGGAAATAATACCGCCGCAAGCATAAGTTTCATTCCTACGGCATTAAATTCGGGCAGCATTGTTTCGCAATATCCGTCTTTCTGCAAAATAATGCCGTTTTTTTGCGTCACGTTTATCCTGTATTTGTATATGGAGCCCTCGCGCGTGTAAGCATTATTATGCATGTCTTTTCCGTTCCATGTGATACTTTGCGCTGTTACGGTCTTAGCGTCAATTTTGCTTATGAGATTGTCGTCCAAGTCAAATATTCTCAGATCCCACTTTAGCACTTTATTTATGCCCTTGAAATTTACGCCTATGCTCAGACTTTCCTTGCCTATTTTAAACAGCCTGTTTTCGGCTGTGCCTGCAAAAGTTACAATGGTTGTATCAACATCAAATTCTGATTTTGTGTCAAATTTATTCCCCGCATAATCCTCAATTGAAAGCATGGCCCTGTAGTGCCCATTTTTAATAATACTGCCTGCCGCAATTTTTCCGTCCCATGTCACTTTTCCTGCAGCTCCCTCTCCAGAAAATTTCTTTATTATATTGTTGTTTTTATCTGTTATAGAAATATCCCAGGATTGTATATCCTTGTCTTGCGAGTCTATGTTTATTTGAAGTTTATCAGCTATGCTTTTCGTTGCCGGCGCAAACACTTGTGGGTAAATCATAAGTTGCGCTGTGGGAGCGACGGTATTGACGGAAACTATCCTGAGTTTCTGAAGCAATATTTTCCCTGAATAAGAAACCGTGAATTTTGCCGTATAGTCACCGTCAGAAACTATATGCCGGTTATTGTCGTACCCGTCCCAGAAAAGTTTGCCGGGCGGAGTGCCGGCTCCGCTGAAATCAATAACTTTATGGCTTGCAGAATCCAGTATTTCTGTTTCCCATTGTAGCTCTTTCATTCCGGCCGGTATATTAGATATATTAAATTCCGCTTTGTCGCGCGTTGACCCTTCTTTTGGAGAAAAATATTTCTGCGCTATATTAAACTCCACATCCTTTATTTTTTCCATAAAGACTTTCAGTTCATCCGTTTTTATTTCCTCGCGTATCCCCGGCTTTGCTTTTTGCTTTGGGCCGATGAAATACGAAACCGCCAGTTTATGCGTTTCTCCCATTTCCTCAAAATCCGGGACATAAGCATAATCAATGTTAAAATCTTCTTTTTCGTAAGAAAATCCGAATGTAAATTTAAAAGGCTGCGATCCGTTTTCCATCCAGTAATATCCCCACCTGAACCCAAAATTCCCCATAATTTCATTTAAAAACCATTTTTCCATTCCCAGGTTTATTGCCCTTTTGTCATATCCCGTGTTTTCTCCGTAATGGGTCACGTCAAAATCCCCGGCTACAAGAAGGCTTCTGTCCAAGTAATAACTCGTTCCCAGCTTGAAGAGTACAGGGACTTTTTCCTGCAAATTATTGCTCCAGTTGATATATGAATCAATATCCTGTATAAAAAAACTAAACCTGGCTTTTTTTTCCCATATATCCGGAAAAGCCAGGAGTCCTATATCAACACTGCTCATACCGCCCGAAACGGATGAATCATTTATACCGATTCCGAGCATCTTTATATTTATTCCCATCGCTATTGACTTGTTTTCGTCAATATAAGTGGCGCAAGAAAGATAAAGCAAATCGTCCGTCTCTTTGGATTGAAAAAAAAGGGTTTTCCTGTAGGTTGCGGCTGCTGTGCCAAGGTCTGACATTGGATAAGTATAGTTAAAGCCTAAATCCGTCTGGGTGTTCTTGAAAACAGAATCATAAAATATATTCGCACTCTGCCTGGAAACAAGTACAAGCCCAGCCGGGTTCCAATAAAACGCGGAAAAATCGTCAGCTACAGCCGAAAACGCGCCTCCCATTCCAGCGGCTCTCGGCCCGATAGCCCGCATTAGATCGTCTTTTGCAGCATCGGCATATAGGTCTGCAGCAATAAGGACGACCAGCGTTATTGATAAAATCTTCAATAAAACTTTTCCGGATTTATAAATCGGCATCATCCCTCTCAAAATTCGGTTCTAAAAAAAATGACCCAGTTTTAACATATTATATTAAAACCGGGTCATTGTTAAAGCCCAATTATATTTGTGCTTTTATCTTTATTAATTATTTTAAAACTGCGTTTTTTACGTCTTTTGCAACTCTGAATTTTACTACCCTTTTCGCAGGAATCTGGATTTGTTCTCCGGTCATAGGATTTCTTCCTATTCTTGCCTTTCTGTCTCTTACGGCAAAAATTCCCAGTCCCTGGATTTTTACCTTTTTATCCTTCTTCAAAGTTTTAATAACTACTGCATTTAAAGCTTCAAGCACAGTCTTTACTTCTTTCTTGCTTACTTTAGCTTCGTCAGCAAGAACCCTGATCATTTCGCTTTTCGTCATTTTCTGGCCTCCCTTTCTTGGATTTTTTATTTAGATTTAGTATCTTCAGTGATTGAGAATCTCCAGTGAAAATCAATGAACGGAAAATAGATTGGATTCTGTTCATTTATTCCAAATGAATAAATACCAATCTTAATCCTGGTTACATCGCCTACGGCAAATTCACAGCCCATGCCGGCATTAAAACTTACTTTACTGTTCATCATATCGGCAGTAGTTTCCATCGAGAATCTCATTATTTTCGAAGGCTCGCTGATAATGGATAATCCCACTTCTGAGTTGTCTGCTCCTCCCGACACCATCTCTATAAACGTATTGTCGGAAAGTTCACTTAAACCATTATATTTATATAATGCGTTAATATAAAATTTGGGGGTTATCTGCTTGGTAATATATGCCGCAAAATCATAACACCCGATAGAACTGTTAGTATCAAGAATCCAGGAGGAAAACCGGAAGTATGACCCTCCCACACTTATTGCAGGAAATATTTCAGATTCCGGCAGAATATTAATCTTTGCATTAACATTTTCGACTTGTAAAATCCAAATCCAAAACTCTGTCCCTATTTGCAAATTATCAATTATTCCATAATTAATTGGCCCATATATATCCATATCAAATTCGCCGCCATGTAAATTATAAGCTATATCTTCCCACATGCCCCAAAGCGGTTTTTCATTTTCGTTAAATTCCGCGAATATAGGCAAAACAGCAATAAAAATCGTCACTATGACGAGCAAAGCTGTCTTTTTTTTCACTAATTTCCTCCATTTCATTTGATAAAAACGCTATTTATTATACAACTTTATATCATATAGAACCATTAAGGTCAATAAAAAAATTACTTTTTTAAGGGGTTTTATGCGTTTTTCTTATTCTATCGATAACCTCCACTGTAAATTCTAACGTAATTTATACGCATTTTTTTAATTTCTCCCCCAACTTTTTCCATTTCACAGCGAAATTACTGCTTAAAAAGCCGCAAAAAAAATTTACTTTTTAATTTCCTTTCCGTTTGCGATGTTAATTTCTTTTATTGCAATTTTTTCGGTAGTGTGTCTTTGAATTAAAAATATTGCTTCTTCCGCGAATAAATTTTCTAGGCCCGGGTTAAATTTCAACCTGACGCCCTTATTTATAAGGTAAATTTGCTTTAATATATCTATGCCGCGGGCTTTGCAAAAATCTTTAAAATCATTTATTGTCAGCAGGTGTATGTTCGGTGTGTTATACCATTCAAAAGGCAAAATCGACGATTTGGGCATCCTCCCTGAAAACAAAAATTTAAGGCTTAACTTCCAGCAGGCGAAATTTGGAAAAGATACGATTGCTTTTTTGCCTATCCGTACTATCTGGTCTAATACGTAATCCGGCCTTTTGACGGCCTGCAGCGTTTCAGAAAGTATGACATAGTCATAGGCCTGGTCTTTATACTGGTCAAGTCCTTCGTCTATATCTTCCTGGATAACCGAAACGCCTCTTTTTATGCATTTTAAAACTTCATCCGTACTTATATCAATGCCGAGTCCGTAAGTCTTTTTTTTCATGTGCAATAGTTGCAGCAGTTCTCCATCCCCGCAACCAAGGTCTAAAACGCGCGAGTTTTCCTCTATGATGCTGACTATCTCTTCGTAAGTATTTTTTAAATAAATTTCGTTGTACATCTGTTCACCTAAATATTAATATGGGAAATAAAATTTTTAATCGCTTGTGAAAGTATTTTATTTTCCGCAACAGTTTTTTTCTCGAGCAAAAACGCATCATGACCGTGCTTTGATTTGATTTCAAGATAAGAAACATCTTTGTTATTTATCCTTAACGCCTCGACTATTTTCTTTGACTGATCCGACGAGTAAAGCCAGTCGGAAGTAAATGAAATAAGGAGTGTTTCCGCCTTTGTCCTTTTTAAAGCCTTTGTGAGCGACCCTCCGCCGTATTTATCTTCCACCTCAAAATAATCCATGGCCTTTGTAAGGTAAAGGTAAGAATTCGCGTCAAACCTGTTTACAAATTTTTTGCCCTGGTGGGCGAGGTAGCTTTCTACTTCAAACTCCCTGTCAAACTTTTTTTCAAGGTCAGCGTCCGGCTGCCCCAGGATATCCTTTATTTTATAGGAATAATTTTTTACATCGCCCTGCAGGCGCCTGCCGAACTTCTGGTCCATACCCTCTTCGCTCAGGTACGTTATGTGACCTACCATCCTTGCTATAGCAAGTCCGGTAAGCTCCTTGTTTTTACCGTAGTAATCTCCGTTTTCCCAGTCCGGGTCGGTAGTTATGCTGTTTCTTCCAACTGCGTCAAAGGCGATTTCCTGCGCTGACTGCGAAGTGCATGATGCTATTACGATCGCGCTCTTTGGTATGTCTGGAAACTGGAGAGTCCATTCAATTGCCTGCATTCCACCCATGGATCCCCCAATGACTGTCACGAGTTTTTCAATACCAAGCTGGTCAAGCAGGCATTTCTGCGCTTTAACCATGTCTGATATTGTGACCACCGGGAATTCAAGGCCGTATGGTTTGTTTGTTTTTGGGTTGATTGACGCCGGGCCCGTGGACCCGTAACAGCCACCCAGTACATTGGAACATATCACGAAGTATTTGTTTGTGTCCATTGCCTTGCCCGGGCCTATCATGATATCCCACCAGCCGAATTTCTTTTTTTCACCCTTTATGTCTTCGTCCGAATAGTAGCCGGCGGCGTGCGCCCCGCCTGACAGCGCGTGTAACACGAGTATGGCATTGCTTTTGGTTTTATTAAGCTCCCCATAGGTTTCATAGGCAATTGTTACAGGCCCGAGTTTTTTCCCGCTTTCGAGAACAAACTCGTTCGGTGTATCTGCAAATGTAAAAGTTTGCTTTTTAACTATGCCTATTGAATCATTCGGCTTTTCCATATCTGCTCCTGTAAAATATTTTTATCTGTAATTTTTCTTTTGCGTAATTATTCATTAGTAATCGATTTCAAATATACCATTAACCAATTTCTAACGCAATAATATTTTAAAATCCGTCTGGCTATTTCTGCGAAATCGCCAACGCCTCATCTAGCGCTTCCTTTATGTCGTCAATGTGCTCTATGCCTATGGACAGCCTTATAAGGTCCGGTGTAATACCGGATTCTTTTTGCTGTTGCTCTGTCAGCTGCGAATGTGTCGTGCTGGCACTGTGAATAATAAGGCTCTTTGCGTCCCCGACATTGGCAAGGTTAGAAAATAATTTAATGTTGTCAATCAGTTTCACGGCAGGCTTGTATCCGCCCTTTAAACCGAATACGATCATACCGCCAAAACCGTTCATAAAAATTTTTTTAGCTATCGCATGGTCAGGATGGCTTTCAAGTCCCGGATACTTTACCCAGCTGACTGCAGGGTGCTTTTCCAGGAATTTTGCGGCCTCCAGTGCGTTGTCAGAATGCCTCTGCATTCTCAAAGGCAGGGTTTCTAAACCCTGTATTATCTGCCATGCATTGTCCGGTGATAAACAGGCACCCAGGTTGCGCAACGGCACAAGTCTTAAACGCAGAGCATATGCAAGAGAAGACAGGGGCCCAAGATCATAAGCGAACCTCAGGTCATGGTAACTCGGTTCGGGTGCGTTAAAATTCGGGAATCTTTTGTCTTTCCATTCAAATTTTCCGCCATCAACTACAATTCCGCCGATTATCGTGCCGTGGCCGCTGTACCATTTCGTCAGGGAAATGACTACAATGTCTGCCCCGTGTTCTATAGTTTTAATTATATATGGAGTAGTAAAGGTGGCGTCGACAACCAAAGGTATTTTATGTTTCTTCGCCACTTTTGATACAGCCTCAATATCTGTAACACCCAGCAGTGGATTGCCTATCGTTTCAATAAAAATCACTTTTGTTTTTTCTGTTATAGCCTTTTCATAAGCAGCTATGTCGTCATACTGGACAAATTTAGTTTTTACTCCGTAATTCGGCAGGATATTGTTGAACATCGTATATGTCCCTCCATACAGGTTATTTGCAGACACGATTTCATCGCCTTCTCTTGTGATGTTCAGGATTGCGTAATGTATCGCAGATGTGCCTGAAGATGTGGCTACTGCACCAACCCCGCCCTCAATAGTAGCCACCCTGTTCTCCAGTATTTCAGTCGTAGGATTTCCGAGCCTGGTATATATATTGCCCATCTCCTTCAGTGCAAAAAGGTTTGCTCCGTGTTCCGTACTCTTGAAATTATACGCAGCGGTCCTGTAAAGCGGTACTGCCCTTGACTGTGTGGTAGGATCGTTTGCATACGCCGCATGTAAAACCTGTGTCTCCAGCCTGTAATTTTTTTCACTCATGTTTTTTCTCCTTTAAGTCCGTTGATTTTGCCAAGCGTCTAGCGCAGGCAAAATCTTACGGAATTTTATACCCGTTCAAGTCCCCAGCTTGTGAGGGACAAGAGGTATTTTTATGCCTGTTCTTCAAACAGCCAGGTGCTTAAATATCTCTCGCCTGTATCCGGTATTATAACCACAATAAGTTTGCCTGCGTTTTCAGTCCTTTTGGCAACCTGCAACGCGCCCCAAAGCGCCGCTCCCGAAGATATACCGATGAGCAGCCCTTCTTCTTTGGCAGCGGCCCGCGCAGTCGCTCCTGCATCCTCATCTTTTGCTTTTATAACCTCGTCAATAATTTTCCTGTCCAGTATTTCCGGTATAAAATTAGCGCCAATGCCCTGAATCTTGTGCGGCGCTGCTTGACCGCCTGAAAGAAGCGGCGACTTTTCAGGCTCAACTGCTATGACCTTAAAATCTTTTTTTCTAGATTTCAGGACTTCGCCTATGCCTGTAATTGTCCCACCTGTGCCTACTCCTGCCACAAGAATATCTGCCCTGCCTTCAGTATCTTTCCATATTTCTTCGGCTGTTGTCTTCCTGTGTATTTCCGGGTTTGCCGGATTTTTAAACTGCTGTGGTATAAAGGCACCGGGCGTCCTTGCTGCCAGCTCATCTGCTGCCTCGACAGCGCCTTTCATCCCTTTTTGGCCCTCGGTAAGCACAAGTTCTGCACCGAATATTTTCAAAAGCTTCCTTCTTTCCACACTCATTGTTTCAGGCATAGTTAAAATCAGCCTGTAACCTTTTACTGCAGCGACATATGCCAGCGCAATACCTGTGTTCCCTGAAGTCGGCTCTATTATCACTGAACCCTTTTTAAGCTGGCCTTTTTTCTCCGCGTCTTCTATCATGGCAAGACCTATCCTGTCTTTAACGCTTGCAAGAGGGTTAAAAAACTCTAGCTTTGCTGCGACAGTTGCCTTGCTGTTGCCAGCCATTTTATTGATCCTTACCAGTGGTGTGTTTCCAATAAGCTTTGTAATGTCTTCTGCAATCTTCATTTTTTCACCTCGGATATTTTTATATATAGTACATTGCAAGTTCTTTATCTTTTACCCTTAACTTTTCATCCCTTTGCGCAAGTTCCTTGAAAGTAATGTTGTCTATAATCCCGTTAATTGAGTCCCTGACATCTTTCCATATAGGCTTTAAAACGCACCTGCTCTCAAAATCGCAGTATTTATTTTGCGATGCGCTCACGCAAGCAATCGGCGATGTCGGCCCGTCCATCAGCCTTATTATTTCGCCAAGAGTTATTTTTTCAGGGTCTTTTGCTATTTCGTATCCGCCTTTTATGCCTCTGTGGCTTTTTACGTAGCCGGCATTTTTCAAAGTCAATAGTATGTGTTCAAGAAATTTTAGCGGTATGTCCTGGGACTTTGAAATCTCTCCTATCTGGCTCCTGCCCTCTTTGGCTTTATTATTATATTGAGAGGCCAGGTATACAAGCGCTTTTATGGCATAATCGCCTTTATAAGAAATGCGCATTTTGTCTCCTTCTCTTTCTTTTATACTCTATAATCTCTATCGGATTAGTCGTGTATAAGTATATAAAAAAATCCCTTTTTTGTCAAGGGAATTTTTAAAATTATTTTAACAGTAATAAAAAATAATGGGAGAGCTAATTTAGTGGCAATTCACGCCGCTCTCCCATTAGCCTTGTGTTTCTAAGGCTGTAATGTATGTATACCATATGTTCATCAAAAAGTCAAGTTCGATTGCCAATTTCAGTAATTTTTTAGTCCTTATTTTCAGGTTTATAAATAATTGAATGTATGTTATTGTTTTTTAAATTACAAAACACAATAAAAAAATGATCTCAAAAAGAGGCGCTAATGGACGGAATAATCCTAATAAATAAACAAAAAGGAATTACTTCTTTTAAGACGGTTGATTATTTAAAAAAGAAATTCAAGCTGGAAAAAATCGGCCATTCAGGCACGCTTGACCCCATGGCAACCGGTCTGCTGATTGCCATGATAAATAAAGCAACAAAAATAAATGAATACCTTGATTATGACAAGGAATACGAAATCGAAATAACCTTTGGTAAAGAGACAGATACCTGCGATACAGACGGTAAGGTTATAAGGCAAGCTCCTGTGCCTGATAATCTTGAGGAAAAAATAAAAAGCATCATTCCGTCTTTCACCGGAGAAATCATGCAAAAGCCGCCTGTATTTTCCGCTTTAAAAAAAGACGGTGAAAAATCTTATAACCTCGCTAGAAAAGGCATAGCCGTGGAAATAACTCCCCGCAGAGTCAGAATAAATAAAATTACGCTGGCAGCTTGCAACATGGATAAAGTAAATCTGACAGTATCCTGCGCCGGCGGGACTTATATGCGAAGCTTGGCACGCGATATGGGTGAAGTCCTTGGTTCAGCTGCCGTTTTATCTTCAATTTACCGTACAAAAATCGGCAAGTTTTTGGTAAATGACAGTTATAAAACAGAAATGCTCGATACTCTTGACAATAAAATAATTTCAATAAACAACGCTTTATATGAAATGACTGCAATTGATTTAAAAGCACAGGAATATAAAAAGGTATCAAATGGGGCTGCCATAGAAAACAGCACTTCTTTAAAATCAGGCAATGTAAAAATTGTTTATAATAACAATGTTGTCGCGATAGGTGAAATAGACGGAAATAAAATAAAAATCAAAAGAGGCTTATAAATCATTTTTAATTTTTTATTCCGGTTTTAAAACATTTCCAATTCAAAATATCATGGCGTTACCCAGACATCGTTCCTGTTGCCGTTTATATCTGTTCCGCCTAGCATCCAGAGTTTATTATTATAAATCAAGATTTGATGATTATACCTTGGCCTGAATGCGGCTGCACTTGTCGTCATGTACCAGTCGGTCCCATTCATTGAATTCCACAAATCGTTTTTCATCGTGGTTCCTTTTTCGTCGAGTGCCCCGCCCATCACAAATATCCTGCCGTTAAATACATATGTGGCGTCCCCCTGCCTTGCCTCAAAAGCCGCTGTGGTTACTGCCTGGTACCAGTCTTTGCCACTGTCCGACCACCATATGTCGTTTAAAAGTTTTCCATTCGCAATGCCGCCTATTACCCAAAGTTTGCTGTTGAATGAAGCTGCGGTAAATTTTTCCCTTGGCCCGAAAGCGGCTGTATCTGTTATTTTCTGCCATGTACCGCCGTTATCTGACGACCATACATCACTCATTACTCCTTTTGATGTCCTGCCGCCTATTAAAAATATTTTGCCGTTATATACGATCCCGCAGCTTCCTTCCCTGGGCGCAAATTCTGCGGAAGCAGCGGCCTTTTTCCACGAGCCGCCGTCTGAAGATGACCATATGTCGTTTTTTAAATTTCCATCATTCCCCGAAATAACCCATAATTTATTGTCATAAACAAGTGTTGCAAAACCCGACCTTGGGGAAAAATCTGCGTTTGGGGTAACCTTCTGCCACGTCGTTCCGTCGGTCGTCGACAAAACATCGTTTATTTTTGCTGTGTTTGTCAGACCTCCAATTATCCAAATTTTATCTAAAAACACTGCCGCACCAAACTGCGTCCTGGCTGAAAAAGTATTTGTGATGCCCGCAGGTAACCATACGGTGCCTGGCACAGGCGTAATTGACGCAGTTTGCGGACTTCCGCTTCCGCCCTGCGAGCTGCCGTACGGGGTAGTAGGAGCCCCGCCTGTTTGCGAACAGTTTGAAATAAAACACAATATAACAATAACTGCAGCTGCTATAAACATCCATTTTTTTTCAGTCATTTATGTCTCCGATACAAGAGTTTATTTTGTCAACCTATAGGCACAATAAAATATTGCCCCTGCTTGCATCCATTCAAGTCTGAGGCTTATTGGCCTAGGATAAGCGGTGCTATTTTCAAAAGTTTTTTAAATCTTTCAATTTAAAATTCAAAATGCACTATTCTGGCATCATTTTTTTTAATAATTGTCTTGCCCTTTTCCTGCCCTTTCTTTTAAAAAATCTTTTTGACTTTGTATGCGCATCATCAGGATGGGCCGGCCGTTTTATTGAATAAATCTTCCTGCCAATCTGCATTAAATTAAATCCTTCCTGATTTTTACGCGGTTAATTTCTTTTCTATCCTGGTTAGAATCTTCCAAATTCAAAACCAATATTTCCTGTTACGCCTTTTATGTCAGTATCGTTAAAATTCATTTCATTCAGGCCGTATGAATATAAATACCCTACTCCCAAAGTCAACCTGAAATTTTCAAGTACATTCACAACCATGCTTATCTGCGGTTCAAGTATCAAAAATGTATCCGAAGGCGCTTCTTCCGTCTTTCCGTTTTCTACAATTACCGAGTGACTTGCCCCGCCCGCACCTATAAGCACATTTGCTGTAAAATGAACAAGTTTCTCAGGCATTATCATCATGCCTATTTCACCGCCGCCATAACCCAGGTAAATACTGTATGTGTTATCGTCTGCCGTGGTGTTAACATTCGTAGCAAGTCCATAACCGGCTCCGCCTATCCACATATAATGGTTTAATATCCAGCCGCCTTCGCCCCCTACCCAGACGCCGAAATTTTTTCCAACCTGGCTGAATTTTATTACAGGCGCACCGAATGCGCCATATTCCATATTCCCGCTTAATAAAGTCTCAGACTGATATTTTGGCTGCTGCTGATTCATATCCTGCGCAGTGCTGCTGACTCCTTGTGTCCCTTCCTGTTTCTGGTTAACCCCTGCAGGCGTTGTGTCAGCGAAAACAACCGATGCAAAAAGCAATACAACTACCATCAAAAAAAACTTCTTTTTCATTTTCGATTCCTCCTTTTATTAGTTTTAAACCTGTATTTTATAGCCTTCTGCTTATTATCATATTACTTGTTGTTCAATTTGTAAATCAAATTAAAACCTTTCAGGGTAAAATTCTTGTCCGCATGCACGTCATCTTCCTTTATCTTATTTGCCGGAATCAGGTCGCAGTCCCCGCCTGTCAAAATAACTTTTACTTTCTTTGTATTCAATTCTGATTTTATGCCTTTGATCAGATGGTTTATTGCCCCGGTAAAACCGTTTAATATGCCGCTCTGTATGCTTTTTTCCGTCGTATCGCCTATCATTTTTGATGGAAATTTAAGTGCTACCTGCGGCAATTTGGCGGTCCTTGAAAATAGGCTGAATAGCGACAGGTTCATGCCTGGCAATATCACGCCGCCGAGATATTCCCCTTTTTTGTTTACAACGTCAAAAGAAACTGCCGTGCCGAAATCTATGATTATCGTGTCTGATTTTTTATAATAGTGCCTTGCCGCAACCGCGTTTGCCAGCCTGTCGTCGCCAACCTCGGCTTTATTCCTGTATCTATTTTTTATGTTTAACTTGACGCCAGTCTCCAGCAAAACCGGATTAATTTTCAGGTATTTTTTTATCATATGCTCCAGTATATGGGTTATTGCCGGTACAACGCTTCCTATTATCGCGCCGTCAACTTCCGATATTTCCAGTCCTTCCTTTTTAAGCAAAGTATAAATGACTGAAAAATACTGGTCCTCGGTATAATTGATGTTTGTCCTTATGCGCAACTGGAAGAGCAGTATGTCACCCTTAAATACGCCTGTTGTTATGTTTGTATTTCCCGCGTTGAATACAAGCGTCATTTTTTCACCCGAATTTAAAGGTAACGCCGTAACCGCCCTGGGGGTATTCCCATTCGACGTCATCCGGCGCAGCCACCCTGCATGTCCCGCATTCAAGGCAGTTTTCAAACGACACTATTGCCTCGCCCTTGTCGTTCATCTCGTAAACCTTTGCAGGGCATACAAAAAGTATTTCCTCCACGACATGTTTTACGTCGGCGCCCTGCCTTATTTTTAAATGTGTTTTTTCAAAAGGCTTGAATTTATTCAGGCCGAGCTTGTCTTCCATTGTTGTAAACTGCTTCATATTATGACCCTCCTCATTGCAAGAGCCGTCTTGATAAGTCCGAACACCGATTCCTGCTTTAAGAGCATGCCGATTAGTTTTTTCTCCTTGTCGCCTTTTGGCACTCCGTCGATTCCGAACAGTTCGCTTACCAGCTCCTCTATCATTTTCGGGTATTTCTCAAATATCTGCGGGTTGTGCTCTAGCGTTTTCGGCAATTTTTTAAACTGCTTTAAATCGCGCAGCGCAAAACTTTTCTGCAGTTTCGCCCCGTACGCCGAAAGCGCGGCTGTTGAAAAATCGTTTTTCTGTTTTGCCTCAATTGCAGTTTCAGCCGCCAGCCTGCCTGTTTCCATTGCGAGGTTTGTGCCCTCATGGAAAAGCGTGGCGTTCACAAACCCGGCCGCGTCGCCCGCGACCAGCACATTGTCCCTGTAAAGTTTTGACAGCGCGTTAAACCCGCCGTCCGGAATCAGGTGCGCGGAATATTCTTTTTGTTCGCCGTCCCTTATTAAAGGCTGTATCACCGGGTGGTTTTTGAAAAATTCCAGTATGTCATTCGGGTTCAGCTTATGCTCTATTAGGGATTTTATCGAGGCTCCGATTCCTACTGAAACCGTGTCCTTGTTTGTGTATATGAACCCGGAACCTATGGCGCCTTTTGCCGCGTAGCCGAAATATTCGTATGCCGAGCCTTCATTGCCTGAAAGGCCAAACCTGTCCTTTATTTTCTCCTCGGGCAGGGCAATGATTTCCTTCACGCCTATTATGGTATTCTCAGCAGCAAGTTCCTTGTGCATGCCGATTTTTTTTGCGAGTATTGAATTAACGCCGTCCGCAAGTATTATTACGTCGCCGTATATATCCCCGTCTTCCATCCTTGCCTTTACGCCGGCTATTTTGCCGTCCTTCATGATAAAATCATCAACCACTGCTCCGGTAATAAGCATGGCGCCCGCTGCCTCGACTTTTTCCGAAAACCACTTGTCGAATTTAGCCCGCAGTACTGTAAAACTGTCGTTATACGGCTCCTTATTGTATTTGTTGAATTTAAACTCTCCTGCCATCTCGCCATCCGGAGTAAGCAACGAAAACCTTCTTTTAGTAACGTTGCGTTCCACAGGCGCGTCTTTTATAAAATCAGGCATCAGCTGCCTTAAAACATTCGTGAAAAATATCCCGCCGAACACGTTTTTTGAGCCGCAGTAATCGCCGCGTTCCAGTATTATCACCTGCAAACCTGCTTTGGCCATGGCATACGCCGCAGTAAGCCCTGCCGGCCCGCCGCCTACTACTATGGCGTCAAATTTTTCCTCAGCCATTTTTTTTCTCTCCTTTGCCTGTATTATTTATATTTTCAACTTTTTTCATGAATTCTTTTACTTCCCTGTAATCCTCGGGCTTTTCAGCCATTTTAACATCTTTAAAAATTTCCTTCAATCTGGAATTAGGATTCTTGGGGGTAATTATCTTTATAACCACATGCATGTCGCCCTTTCCGTAAGATTCAAAATGCGGGAACCCCTGGTTTCTAAGCGTTATTACGTCCTCGTGTTGGGAGCCCGATGGTATTTTTATTTTCTGCGTGTCGTACAGACCCGGTATTTCTATTTCATCGCCCAATACTGCCTGCCCCATTGTTATCGGCAGGTCCACTATAAGGTCGTCTTCGTTGCGTTTGAATATCGCATGCTCGTTTAAATTTATGACTACATAAAGGTCCCCGTTATTTCCGCCGCGCAGGCCCGTGTTCCCCTCGCCCCTTATTGTCAGATACGAGTTGTCCCTCACGCCCGCCGGTATTTTTACTTCTATCTTTTTCCTGTTTGTTTCAATGCCTGTGCCCCTGCAGTCCGTGCATAAATTTTCCGCGATTTCTCCCTCGCCGTGGCACGCCGGGCACTCCGTTACCATTGTAAAAAATCCCTGTGCCCGCCTCACCTTTCCCTGGCCGCCGCAGGTCGTACATGTTTTTTTCCGCGAACCCGGTTTTATGCCCTCGCCCTTGCATGTGGCGCAGAGCTCTTTTCTCTCAATATCGACAACGACCGTTTTCCCGAAAGCCGCGTCTTTATAATCTATATAAACATCGGTCCTTACGTCTTCTCCCCTGCGCCTGCCGCTTTTCTTTCTGCCGCCGCCCCCCAGGTCAAACCCGAAAAACCCTCCGAACATGTCTGATATGTCTGAAAACAGATCGCTTACGTCGAATTCCATGTCAAAGCCCGAAAAGCCGCCAGCGCCGCGCTTCATGCCCTCGTATCCGTATGTGTCGTATATTTTCCTTGTTTCCGGGTTGCTTAAAATTTTATAAGCTTCGCCTATTTCCTTGAATTTTTCCTCGGCCTGCTTTTTATCGCCTTTGAATACGTCAGGGTGGTACTGTTTGGCAAGGTTTCTGAATGCTGTTTTAATTTCCGCTGTATCGGCATCCCTGCTGATGCCTAATGTTTTATAAAAATCTTTTTCCGGCATTTTTTATTGTTTTTCCTCGGCTTTTTTTGTCTCATCTGGCTTTTTTTCTCCACCGGCTTCCATATTCTCTTTTACCGCCACTTTTACCATTGCCGGTCTTATTATCTTGTCTTCCATGAGATACCCTTTCTGGTAAACCTCGAGTATTTCCCCCTCTTCCTTGTCATCCCTGTGTTCCTTGAACATTACATGGTGGAACTCCGGATTAAACTTTATCTTTGTATCTATTTCCTTTATTCCAATCTTTGCCAGTGTATCATTAAATTGCTTGATGATTATCTCAATTCCTTTTTTAAAAGTTTCTGTATCCTTTGTCGCCCCGGCTGTGCTCACGGCGCGCTCAAGGTTGTCGAGTACCGGCAGGATTTCGCCCGCAATATCTCCGCGCGTAAATTTGACAAAATCCTCCTTGTCTTTTTGTACGCGCTTCCTGTAATTATCAAGCTCAGCCAAAGCCCTTAAATATTTGTCATGAAACTCGTGGATTTTATCGTCTTTTTCCTTTAATATCTCCTCATGCGTTTTTTCTTTTTTATGCTCTTTTTTATCATGATGCTCATGGTGTTCCTTATTTTCAGTGCCGTCATGATTTTTCTGGTCTTTATGCTGGTCTTTATGTTCTTCCATAAAATATTCACCGCCTGATTATGTTGCTTTCTTTTTGCCCTGTACAGGGCAAGTGATGATTATTATAATTGAAGATTTTTTATTGTCAATAGCCCGAACCCGCTATTGAAAAAGGCTATTTTTCCTTGTATTTTTAAAATTCAGCGCTCGTTGGAATTAAAGCAGGTTTAATTAACATAGGATTCTGATTTGCCAAAAAGTCACTTGCTAAACGCAGAAAAACCTTGCTATATTAGCTATCGAGTAGGCGCAGGCTATGGCCTTTTCTTTCGTTTTTTAATCAGCACCACCTGATTTTTGCCTTTGAGCCGCTTATAATATATTTTGTCGCATATGGTCTTTACGGTCCTTATTCCAAGCTTGCCTTTAATTCCTTCTTTGACCAGGGTTGTAGTGTCGATTGGCTCGTATTCCAGTAGATTAAACGGCTTTCCCTTGTCAATAATGGTTATCTTTACTGAGCTTTCGTCAAAACGTATTTTGATATTTATAGTTTCATTCTCCCCCTCTTCATAACCGTGCCTTATTACATTCTCGCATATTTCATTTAGGCACACTTCCATGTAATTAATATCTTCCTGCGCCAGGTTGTCCCTGGCTGCTTCCTCAAAAAAAGTCCTTATAGCCTTAAGGTTCTGCGGGTTCGCCACCGCCTCAATGCTGAATTGTTTCGGCATGTTATTAACTTTTAAAAGATTTTACGGCTTCTTCCGCCGTAGCAAACGAGTCAATCAGGCTGTCAAATTCCATCAGTTTGAAAACTTTTTCCACTTTTTCCTGCATCGACGAAAGCCTTATATCGCCCCCGTTTGTGCGGACCTTCCTCAAATACGCGACCATAGCGCCCCATCCCGCGGAGCTCACGAACTCGGTGCCTGCCAGGTCCAAAATTATCTTTGTTTTGTTATCTGTATAAAGTTTTTTCATCGCGTCTTCCAGCACAATTGACGTGGATGTATCAATAAACCCTTTCATTTCAAGTATATAAACATCTCCGCCGGCCTGCTTTTCAGTCACTGTCAAATTCATATTAATGCCTCCTGTGTTAATAATTTTCAATTAACTTCCCTGATTGCTAATTTATTTCATATCTTTTCATTGGAAATTGACAATTTTTAATTGATAATTTTTTACGTCCGCGTCAGGACTAACAGCGCGATATCGTCGCTCTGTTCTGCTTCTTTTACAAACCCTGCGACATTATTAATTATGGCGTCCAGTATTTCTTTACCGCTTTTTTTGCCTGTGTCCGCAATTGTTTCCAGAAGTCTTGCGTCCCCGAATTCCTCATTTGCCCCGTTCATCGCTTCGGTTATGCCGTCTGTAAATATCACGAGCTTGTCGTCGTGGTCCAGCAGAATATCCTCGTCCTGTATTTTTTTGTCAAAACTCGCGCCCTGCATAATACCGAGCGGGAAGCCTTTCGGGTTGTATAGCTGGATTTCTTTGGTTTTTCCCCTGTAAACAAGCGTGTTGTTATGCCCTGCAGAAGCAATGTTAATCTTGTCCTTTTTGATATCCAGTATGCCGTAAAAAACCGTGACAAACATGCCTTCCTTTATGTCGGCCGATATTATCGTGTTTAATTTCTTCAGTGTTTCGCTTGAAGGCTGGTCATAACTGCCCCGAGCTTCAGAGTGCAGGATGCTGCGCGCCATGGTCATTATCATGGCTGCAGGCACGCCTTTCCCCGACACATCACCCATAACAATCCCGTATTTTTCCTTGTTTAATGGTATAATATCATAATAATCGCCGCTGACTTCCCTGGCTGCCTTGTAATACGCGTCTATCTTGTATCCTTCTATCTTCGCAATATCTTTTGGAATCAACGAAAGCTGTATTTCGCGCGCCACTTCCAGCTCTTTTTCCATCCTCTGCTGTGTGACTACGGCCTCCTGCGCGTGTTTTAAGTCAATGGTCATCATGTTAAATATCGAGGCCAGTTCGCCCAGCTCGTTTTTGCTTTTCACTTTTATCTTGAAATCCAAATTGCCCGTGCCGATTGTTTTCGCGCCTTTTGCAAGCACGCCTATGGATTTGGTTATCGCAGCGCCCAGCAAAAAAGCGCCTATTATGCCGAGCACTATCGCAGCTATTGATATAATGCTTGCCCTGATATACGCTTCGTTAAGCACGTCCTCGATTATATTGTATGATATTCCGAGCCTCACTGTTCCGAGTTTTATTTTCCCCTTCTCCATCACAGGAGCCGAGAAATCAATTGTCTTTCCGCCCTTGCCCGTGAAAATTATTATCCTGTTCGGCGCAGGCTGCAGTTCCTCGGCCATGGCAG
This sequence comes from uncultured bacterium, assembly GCA_963845185.1. Lineage (GTDB taxonomy): Bacteria > Oederibacteriota > PGYV01 > PGYV01 > CAWJRG01 > CAWJRG01. The sequence goes on from CAWJRG010000005.1 coordinate 791,678, forward strand.
GTTCGGCAAATGCCGTGCCTAAAAGCTCCAGGTTGTTCGACGCCTTTATCTTACCCTTTTCATCTATCACAATTGAGTACTCAACGTCCTTGTTGTTCATTATGTCAGCCATTATTTTCGCGATTGAAAGCTCGTCTTCGGTCAAAAAGAAATCCGATATGCTGCTGGCCAGGTTCTTCGCTATTGACTGCCCCCTTAACTCGACCTCATTGGTCAGGCTTTCCTTTTGCGCGCGAAGCATAAAAAAACTCAAAGCCCCGATTACGGCTATCATGAGCGCTACTATAAAAAACGTTATCTCGGTCTTGATGCTTGTTCTTTTTATTGCCATGTCTATTTACCCCTGAATTTTGTTATTTTAACCTGGTGCCCCTTGCGCTTGGATGAGGAAAAACTTACTTCGTCCGCGCTCTTTTCTATCAGATAGTCGCCTATCCTATTTTTCACTGAATCCATCAACAGGCTGTCTTCGTCTTGTTTTTTCAAATACCATGAAAGCTGGGTCACTCCCTTATGGTGCAGGTTGATGATTATTTTCTTCGGGTTTATTTTTATTTTTATATCCACCTTTAGGTTCTTGCCCGTGTCAGGCTCCATCCTGAAAAGCTTGTCGCAAGACTCGTTGACCGCAATTGTTATCTCATCCTGGTCTTTATCCGGAATGTTCTCCAGGGACAGGATGTTGTCGAGAAACTTCCTTATCAGGAAAAAATACTTCTCATTCTTCGGTATTTCTATTGAATATTCCGTAGCTTTCTTTTTCTTTTCCATGCAAATCCCTCCTTTTAAATGTGGAGCCTCTCGCCTTCATGGGCGGGACACCTTTAAAAAATTCTCTGCTCGGGTGGTTCAGGGCTCCCGGCTCATTTAATTCCTCTTTTGGCAAGCTCAGCCTGTTCCGCCTGCGCTTTTTCTATGCTTTTTAAAATCTTTATGTCCTCCGGGTTTATCTCCAGCGCTGCTTTCCACGAGTCAACCGCGGCATTCAGATCCCCGGCTGTATAGCTCTTCAAGCCCGAGTAATAAAGCTTTTTAACCTTATCCGACTGCTCAGGGCTGAGTTTTTTTCCGCCCGAAACCACGGACGCCTGCGCCCTTGCCTTGTTTAAATAAGCTTTTATCATCGTATTACCGGGCTCCACATTAATGGCCTTGCCGAACATCTCAATCGCGTCATCATACCTTTTATTCACGTAATATTCAACACCCTTGGAAAAAAACGTCTTGGCGTCGCTCTTCATTTTCATCTTTTCATCCAGCCTGCCCATGTATACAGCGGTGTCCTTGAACTCCGGGTCTATTGACGCCACATTCTTGAAATTTTCAAGCGCGCTTATATAATTTTTTTCATTGTAAGACGCCACGGCCTCATCGTAATATTTTCCGACCAGTTTTTTGGTTATAAGCCCTTTTAGCATCTTCGCGTCCTTATAATCCTCGTTCCATTCAAATGCCTTTGCGAGGGCATCCAGGGATTCCTCGTATTTTTCCTGCTTATAAAGCGCGAACGCCCTGTCAAAATGCTCTTTTGCCCTGGCGTCTTCCTTCTTTTTGAATTCCTCCGCGATCATTTTCTTGACCTGCTCTTTCAGCGCGTTCTGCCTTTCAACCTTTTGTTCATCGAGCGACAGGCCGAAGTCGTATGAAAGCGTAAAGCGCGACAGCGGGCCCAGGTATGTGTCTATTCCGTACGCGTAATCAAACGAAATATTCGCAAACCTTATGCCTCCGCCGAAATTTATCCGGGAATCGTCATACCCTGCCCTTGCGCTTAAAATCCCGAACAATGCGGTTTCAAAACCTGCCCTGTATTTTATTGCGCCGCCGTCAATGGAAAATGCGTCGAATGTAAGGTTGAACTTTACTTTATCGGAATAAAGCTTTATCAGCGCGCCGCCCGTGTATGTCCTTGGCAGTTCTTCCTGTGCTGTCTTCATGCTAAGCGTGGGGTTCATGATATTGTGTATTACGGCTCCAAACCTTAAAAACGACACAGGTTCATACAGTACGCCCAAATCCCCGCCAAACCCGACTGCGTTCACATTTATTAGGCTCATGTCAAAAAGATTAAGGTTAAAGCCCATGGTAAAGCCCGCGTTCAGTTTAGCCGCGTATGAGGCAGTAGCTTTGTATTCCTGGTATTGCGACGTGCCTGTAGCAAAATCGTTTGCGTCGTAGGTATCAATGCCTCCTGTGTATACCCTGTATAATCCGAGGCCCAGCGCGCCAAAATCAAGTATAGGCTGGCCGTAAGTAGCCGAATCATAAAGCGATCCCGCATATAGCGGGTAATGCAGCAGCGACATCTCCTGCCGCTCCATATTTATTAGCCCTGCCGGGTTCCAGAAAACTGCCGACGAATCATCCGCGAGCGCCGTAAAAGCGCCTCCCATGGAAAGGGCACGAGACCCGCTGCCTATCTCAAATATGCTGTCTGTCCCGTATGTGCCGGTTGTGGCGCAAAGCGATGCAGGCAGAAGAAGTGTCATTACGAGGAGCGAAGCGACGAAGCAATCCCGTATTTTAAGATAAAAACGAGATTGCCGCGCTCCCTTCGGTCGCTCGCAATGACAATTATAACGGTTTTTCAGTATTCTGCTATTCAGTTTCTTTCCGAATCCCAAATCCCGAATCCCAAATTCCAAATTCATTATCCTCATCTCAGCACCACAACTTTTTTTATCAGTTTCGTCGTCGCGCCTGTTGTTCCGTCTTTCACCTCCAGCACGCACAAATAAACTCCTGACTTTACCTTGCCTTTGACGTCGTTTAACCCGTCCCATGTGTCCTCGTTGTGCAGCCCCGGGGCTTTGTTATTCTCATTAAGCAACAACCTGACCGGCATTCCGTCAAGCGTGAATATCCTGATTGATACCTTTGAATTGCCCTGCAGATAATATTCAAAATGCGTTGTTTCCGCATCAGGATTGAAAGGGTTCGGGAAGTTATGATATGTCTGGCCGTTTAAAACCGGCTGCTGTATGGACACGATTGACGATTTCATGTTGCCGAAATAATCGCCCTGGCCCGCCTGCATTGATGAAGGCTGGTCAGTGCCGATGTCGGTCCCGTCGTCCAGCTCAATATAAAAAGGCGTACTTGCGGATGATGCTATGTCGATCACGACCCTGAAGCTGTTTTGCGACACTGTATTCACTTCAAAGGCCATGGGCATTGCCGTAAGGTTTATAAAAATATTCCCTGATGAGCCCGGTACTGCGCTTCCGTAAATTGTGTTTCCCGAGGAGTCCATTATTCTTATTCCGGACAGCACTGAATTTGCGCTGATTATGTCCCCTGCCTTATCCTTGACTGTAAGCGTGACCCCGGTTACCTGCATGTTTACGCTGCTGGTGTTTGTAAAATTGAATTGAAGCGCGTTCACCGCGGTCTGCCCGTCTACAGCCGAGACAGGCATCATGTTCTGGTGCCCAACTTTTACAATGTTCGTGCTTGCTATTATTGTCGCCAGGTTTGTCGCCATCGGGAAACTGTCGCTGTTTGAGGCAGTTATTGTTATGTATCCTGCCGGATTGTTGTTGGCGTTTACAAATGAATTGTTGTCTATTGACACTTTGAAGCTTGTCAGCGAAGCGTTTGACGCTATATCAGCCATAAAATAAACGGTCGTTGTATTGGAATCGGCAATTAGTATGGGCGTCGAAGCGCTCAGGTAAAAAGAAACAGCTGCGTTCATAGCCGAAAGCGTGACACCGCCGTAAAAATATGTGTCTGTCATGTCTGTTATCTGCGCGAAGCTGAATATTGAATCCGGTGCCAGCGTGTTTCCGTTGTTGTCATAAACCGTCATGGACACTCCGTTAAAAGCTACGCTTGATGTTCCTGCTGTGCCGGGATTGTACATGGACAGCGCCATCATCATGACTCTTATCTGGGACCTGCCTGCCTGCGTGGGAAGCATGCTGTCGTGCCATACGTAAAGAGCCGTTGCCGGCGCAGCGTATATCGTGAAAACTCCGCTGTACCACGGCATTGCCGGCGTGGCTGTTTTGGTCATTGCCAGGTGCGAATTGCCGTCTGTAACAGATACCATTGATGCGGACTGTACGGATGCCGAAAAGTTCACTGCCGACGCAGTCCCGGGTATGTCCGCATACAGTGTGACGTATACGTAAGCACCCGGGGCAAGGCTGACAGTTGTCGTGAGCCCCATAGGCACCAGGTTATTTACTGTAGCCGCCGCTGTTGCAAGCGTGTTTCCGTTTACTTCCAGGTACAGGTTATTTATGGCTGTGTTAGCCGCAATGTCGTTGTTTGTGCCGTCTTTGACATTTATTGTAAGCGCGCTGAAATCCGCGTTTGCAGTGCCTGCAACAGCCGGGTTAAATATCCTGAAAGTAAACAGCGGCACGCCTGTCTCGCCCATTGTCACTGTACCGGGCGCAAGCTGGCTGAAATTGTCCAGGCTCACTCCCGTTGCCTTATTTTCTGTGTTTGTAAGGCCTGACTGCATCGGGAATGTGTTTCCGCTTGATGCGGCTGTTGCCACCACCTGGAAGCTGTTCGCGTCCACAGCGTACATATCCGAGGCCGCATTCAGCGCCACCTTGAAAATCCCTCCGGTAAAAGACGATGCTATGTCAACCTTCACTGTCGCGGTTACCGGGCTTGCCGTTGATATTACTATGGGCGACGTCAGGTTCAATGTTATCCTGCCTGAAGTGAAATTCGACGTCTGGCCGTAGATGACCGAGCCGTCCGGACTGGTTATGCTTACGCCTTTAATGACGTTCTCCGGGTTAATCTGCGCGCCCGAGCTGTCCTCTATATATAAATAAAGCCTCGTCAGCATCACGCTCGCGGTCCTGGTGTCTCCCGAATCTGTCAGCAACAGGTTCATTGCCGCTACGCCCGCCTGGTCGGTTGATACCTGCGCGGGCATCAGGCTTGAGCTTGCCGCGCTTAAAAGGGTCGCTTCCCTCTGTATTATCGTGGCCGAGGAGTCCATCGGGAAAGAATATGTTGCGGCAGGCATGAAAGTAATGGAAGAACTCGGATTATTATAATCGCTGCCTGTAAGGCCTGTCTGGGGCAGTTCCAGCTTGAAGCTCTGCGCAGGGTTTACTGTGTTCCCTGTTATTTCCGCTATGCAGTACAGGTTTATCGAGGCCCCGGCCGCCAGAGTTACATTCTGGCTGAATGTGTAGCTTAAAAATTGCGATGACGCGATGTTTGTAGTAGAAAGGTATGTGTTTACTCCGTCGGTTATAGTGAGCCCCGACAGCGCGGAAGAGGCAGTTTCAGTGTTTGAATTCGCGTCCTTGATAGTTAAGTTAATTCCTGTCACAAGCGACGGCGCATAGCCCGTCGGGTTTGCGTTTGAAAGCGTAAGCGTCATCACATACACGTTCTGCTGGCCCGTTGAAACGGCCGGCGGTATCATATCTTTGTACGACACCTGCACCGGTCCGCTTGCCATCTGCATGTTAATGTTTTTCGTGTTCATCGGGAAAGAATCGCCTGTGTCGGCCGAAACCGGCGCCGTGGCCGCAACATTACCCGGAGCTATAGAGAGATAAAAAACAGCGTTGAATGTGGCGGACGCGGCGTCAAAATAAATATAGCCGCCCGTGGATGTCTGTGGTGATACGCCGACAGGCGCAGATGAAAGGTTGATATATGTGTTTGCCCCCGCTGAAGGTATGACCGAGGCCTTGATATTGCCCGACGCGTCCACGTAATATAATGTCGCCAAAAGCGCGGCCGTGTTCGCGTCCGAGCCGTCCTTGTTTTTCGCGCTTATTGTGATTCCCGTGACATTTGCGCTAAGCGAGCCTATATTTGAGAATTTTAAATACATTGCAGGGATTATGGCCTGGCCCGTAGATATATTGGCCGGCGCAATGTCGTTGTGAAGGACTTTGATACCCGGGGCCAAATAAATAGTCGTGTAATTTGACCTCGCGGGGAATGTTCCTGTTATCGACGTTATAGGGCTTGCGCTGTTTATGTCTAGTGCGTATATATCGGCAGCCTGCTTCGCGTCAAGCTGGAAATAAAGCCCGCTCGTCGAAGCCGCCACGTTTGCGTACACAGTGACCGCGGATGAAGTTCCTGCGGCGAGGTTTAGCGGTGTCGTGAAAGGCACATATACCTGTGTCCCCGCAGCAGGCGCCGACAGGTTGGAGCCGTATGTCGTCGACCCGCCGTTTGTGATTGTTATTCCCGAGATGACGTTTGATGGAACAATGCCTGTGCCTGTGTTGTCCTCGACTGTTATTGTAATACCGTTTATCTCTGCTGTCGAGCTGCCTGCAGGGTTCGGGTTTGAAAAATTAAGGTATAAAACAGGCACGTTCGTCTGTGCCTGGTTTACCGTAGCCGGCATGAGGCTTGCGCCGGACAGGCTCAGCGACGTTGTCTCGTTCTGTATGGCGGTGTAAGACGACCTCATGTCCGGGAAACTGTCGCCTGCAAAAGCCTGCACGTTCAGGATATTGTAGCTGTTCGCGTCCCTTGCTATTACGTCCGTGCTTTTGCTCAGGTCAATTTTAAACCCCGGCACAGAAGCTGCTGGATTTATATCTCCTGTCACAAAAATCTGTTTTGTCGCGCCCGGCTGTACCTCAATCGGCGTAGTAAGCGCAATCGAGATGAATGCGCTGTTATTCGGCACGTTTGAGATTGTGCCGTAAACTATACCCAAGCTGTCCTTGATGTAGATTGCCGAAAGCGCGTTTGCCGCGATAAGCGCGTTGTTTGAACTGTCCTGTGTATAAAGCCCTATTCTTGTTATTGCCATGTTCGCGCCCGAGGCGCCGCCGGGATTGTTGAAATTTAACTGCAGCAGGCTGGCTCCCTGCTGTCCCCTGTTTACTGATGCTGGTATTATGTCGTTATGCGACACGTTGCAGTACGCTACTGCCTGCTGGATAATCACGGTTGAGGTCGTCATCGGGAAAGAATCGCCGTTCATGGCCGCCGCCGGTATTACAGCCCCCGAGTTCGCGTCGCAGAACCTTACGTCGCTGTTCACCTTGATATTGATGCTCATTGTGCCTGTCTGGAGCGTATTAACTATGCTTACGTACATGTCCGCGTTCACGGTCTGGGACACGCCTATGTGTATCGGAGTGGAAAACGGCACATAAAAAGGCGCCGCAACCGCAGGCAGGGCAGTGTAAAGGGTGTAAACCGTTGAGTTGTCCCTTATCATAATGCTGGCAAGTGCCTTGGTCGGGTCAATCACGGTATTCGTGTTATCTTCTACTGTTATCGTCAGGCCAATAAGCTCTATGTCGGCTGTCTTTGTTATGTTTGGATTGTACAGGTTAAGTACCTCGGCGAATATGTTTGACTGCCCTGTTGAAACCGTGCTCGGCATCACGTCGTTGTGCGAGATGTCGCCCTGCAGCGGCACAAACTGCACGTTTGTGACTCCTGACTTCATCGGAAAAGAATCAAGCGGGTTAGCCTGCACGGTTGCTGTGCTGGGCAGATAGCCAACGTCTGCGGTCTGGGATAATTCAAGCGCGAAAGCCGATGTAGTTGCGGTGCTCGTGATGTTCACAAGTATCGATATTGTATCGGCTGACGATGCTCCTACCGTCAAACCCATCGCAAAAGGCATGTAAATCTTGCTTGTTCCGGATACTGATGTTGTCGAATAGTCGGTATTGCCCCTGTCGTCCACAAGGTAGATTCCCTGCAAAATTGACGACGCCGGTATGCCTGCCCCTGCCTGGTCTATCACCGTAATTGTGAGCCCTGTTATTGAAATCGTGCCTGACGTGGTGTTCGCAAACTGCAGCGTCATGGGAATTACGCTGTTCTGCCCGTCCGACACTGTAGCAGGCATTGTGTTTGTGTGCAGCACCTGTATGTTTGTGCCTGCCTGTATGGTTATGTAGTCTGCGAACATCGGGAATGAATCAGGCGTCTGTGCTGTCACCGTGACATATAATCCCTGGTTCGCGTCGACTGCCGCCACATACTGCGCCGCGCCCAGGCCGAGCTGGAATTGCGTCTGCGAAGCAAACGATGAAATGTTTGCGGCTGCGGTTATTGTAACATTGCCTCCTGACGCGGACGGGCTTACCACGACAGGATTTGTGAAATTGCAGTATAAGTACTGTGACGAGCCGATGCTCGATATTGTACCGAATATATTAGCCGGGTTTCCGGTCTGGAAAAATGTAAGGCCTGAAAACACGGTGTTTGCGCTTATGTATCCTCCCGAATTCTGCGCCGTGAGCGTAATTCCTGTTATGACCCCGTTAGAGGCTGACAGGGCTCCCGGGTTGTTGAATATTATGTCCATAATCTGTATGCCAGGCTGTCCCTTTGTCACCGGTCCTGCGGCGTCTGCCGAATGTGAGACATTCATGGCGGATGCCCGTGTCTGTATCGTAGCTACTCCGCTTTGCATTGCAAAAGAGTCGTTTGCGGCTGTTACGCTTATTGGCGCGCCGAGATTAAAGTCTGTCGCGTTGATTGCTGATGCCACCAGCACTCCTGCCTTGAAATTCAGCGCAGTGGCAGGGTTTGCTATGGAAAACCGTGCAGTAACCGTGGTGCCGCTCCCTGAAGAAAGCACAATGGGCGTGGCAAGCGGCATATTCAGCGCGCTTGCCGTGGTCGCAATTGCCGCATCAATGTAAACTGCGCCCGTGTTTCCGTAAGCGTCAATGCGCAGGTCGTTTATTGCGCTGTTTGCCGGCAATGTATTGCCGGTGCTGTCCTCCAGCGTAAATTGTATGGCGTTTATTGCCGCTACTCCGCCTGCTGTATTCGCGAAGTAAAGCAGCATCGCGCCCGTGTACTGCTGCCCCATGTTTACAAAAGAAGGCATTATGTTCGTGTGCGTAACAGACACGCTTGTTGCCTGGCTTACAATCTGCGCGGCAGACGTCCTCATTGCGAAAGAATCGCCTGATGTTGCCTGCGCGTTTACAGCCGCAAAAGTGCTGTAATCTACTGCGTTGACCGACGAAGGCGCGTTCAGGTTGAGTACCGCATAACTTCCTGCCGGGGCAGCTGGTATGTTTATAAAAACTCTTAAGGTGGCTGACGACGATAAGGCGAGCACGACAGGTGACGGGAAATTCAGATAAACCTGGCTGCCCGCCGCGGGTATGGATGAATATGAAATTATGGTGTTGTTTGAGGCGTCAAGTATTGTTATCTGTGCGATCACCGAAGACGGGATAATCGGGTTTGTTAGGTTGTCTTCCACGTTCAGGGTTATTCCCTGCACGGCTATCTGGTCATAATTGCCTGTATCCGGGTCCGTCAAGGTAAAATCGCAGGCATGCACCCAGGACTGGCCTTTTGCCACAAAAGCAGGCATCGCGTTTGTATGCGATACGCCAAGATAAGACGGCGGGTTCGGCGTTGCCGTGCTTGTCACGGTCGCTGTAAATGTGGGCGATACTGTCTGCGTGACAGTGGAAGTCGGCGACCAGGTCGGCGTCCATGTAGCAGTATTTGTCTGTGTCCCTGTCGGCGTCGCAGTGTATGTCGGCGAATTTGTCGTTGTGGCTGTAGGCGTCCATGTGGCTGTCCATGTGGGTGTTGCCGTGCACGTGGGTGTCCATGTGGCCGTGGCTGTAGGTGTCGAAGTCCCTGTGCCTGTCGCTGTGATTGTGTATGTGGGTGTCCATGTGGGTGTAGGCGTGATTGTGGGTGAAATGGTATAAGTGGGCGTGATTGTCCATGTAAACACTATGTTTGTCGATGTCGGAGTTATTGAAACTATAGGTGTGTCCGTGGCCGTATATGTAGGCGTAATAGTCGGCGTATTGGTTGACGTGCTGGTTGGTGTATAAGTCAATGTCCATGTTGGCGTATATGTCGGCGTCTGTGAAGGAGTCGCCGTAGGCGTTTTTGTAGTCGTTGCCGAAGGAGTCCATGTGGGTGATGGGGTGTATGTCTGCGTCCACGTGGACGTATTTGTCTGCGTCCCTGAAAGTGTTGCAGTCGGTGTAATTGTCGGCGACAATACAGGCGTATTTGTCTGTGTAATTGTGGCAAGGCAATTATTTGCCGGAATTATTTCCATAGAGATTATATCGGATTTTTTCGCGACGGAAAAATTGTATGACATCGTATAAGCCCCCGGGTACCCGTAAAAAAATCGTCACCTTCTGCCCATATATGGTCAGAAATGTTGTTTGCTATCCACCTCTGTGCCTGGCCCGGGCCATTGGTAATCGTGCCGGTTTTACCGTAATAGACAAGCATATTTACAATAGCGCTGGATTGGCGTAAGGTCGTAATCGGATTGCTCGGGTTTGTGGCCAGGGCAGTGTTAAAAGCAGTGGCTGTCGCGCCTATCGGATTTAATTGGTTCACTCCGAAATAGCTGATTGCTCCAATCTGCATTTGTATGGCCGCGCTTGCGTTGATAACCACATTGTTCGTTCCGCCTGGCGGGTTCAGCATATACCATATTTCTTCGTCATCGGTGTTCGGGTTGCTCGCTGACGTCACTATCAACGCGGGTGTCATCGCAATGCCTGCGTAAGTAGCGGATGTGACGCTTGGCGTTCCATAAATATTTACCTGCACCAGCAACAAAGAATTGGTACCGCTGGCTATGGTATGCGAAAAAGTGGCGCTGCTGACTTGTGCGTTGTCGCTGTCATATGAACTTACGGAATCAAAGCTTATGTTGCAGGAAACAAAGGATACTGTCTGTGTGATTGTCGGAGTTGGTGTCCTGCTTAAAACCGGCGAAATTGTCGGGGTATTGGTAGGTGACACTACAGGTGAAACTGTAAACGTAGGGGTGGTAGTAGGAGTAGTATTTCCGATTATTGTCTGGGAACTTGTGTTTGCCAGGGTACTCGCTGGAAAAGCGCCGCCTTTGATAAAAACAACGCTGGAGCTTGTAAGCTCAAATTGTAATGTCCTTGAATTTGTTGCGGTAGCCGGTATGTCAACCGAAACATATAAAGAGTTTCCATTGCTCACCTGCTGGCTCAAGCCTGTAACTGACCATGTACCTCCTGAATAAGTGAGCGCAGAAATAAGTGTAGCAGTTCCTGCGTTAAATGTTCCTCCGGTTGTTTGCAGCCATAACTTCACATTTTGAAAATCAGTCTGGTCAGTCGCAGTTCCAATGTTTTGCGTTGTAAACGAGGTAAGTGTATCGTTGCCGGTGACGCTTAAAGCTATCTGAAGGACAAGATTATTTGTACTCCCCGCATTATAGTTCGCAGCAGGTACGTTTGTGAGTGTTATTGCTGTTACACCGCTGGCAGCGCATAATATTGCAGGGCTAAAAATTATGATTGCAAAAACCAGTGCAAATTTTATCCACCTCCGCATAGTAAAATATCCTTGTTTGAATGAGGAGTGGATACCCGCCGTAGCCTCTTGGCAGTTGAAGCCTTGGCGAAAGCTGCTGGCGAAGGTGGGTTTCATTTATCCCCTGTTTTCACGCAGATTATTCCCGCCGTGCGTTTCATGGGTTTTTTTTATTTCTTTCAGGATTGTCCTGGTCTTCGATTCCCCGCCTGTATATGGAGAAGCAAGTTTGAACACAAGCTCGATCTTGTCCATTTCGGTGTTATATACCAGCCCGGCAATGTCGCCCCTGAGTGCATAGACCGGGAATTCTTTGCCTTTATGTTCTCCCATGCTGATTTTATATGCCCTGCCTGTAAACTCATATCCGCTTGCCAGGAGCTCGCTTAATTTGTCCTTTTTTGTGTCATTTTCAGCCATAATAAGCCTCCTGAAATGTCAAATAGTCAAAAAACGCAAAAATCGTATTTTTGCGTTTTTTGCATTTTTACGCTTTTATGAAATTTACCATATTAACCGTAAAAATTCAAATTATTTCGGGATTTAATTGAGGTTGGATTAATATTATATTAGATTATACTCGATTATTTTTCAATTGTGGATAACTCACTGGAAATACAAAGGAACAACATTCGGGTCACGAAAAAAATTTGATTGCGTCTTCAATAGTATCGCAGGATTTTATAAGTTCATCAAATTGCGCAGTTTCATATACATGCCTCACTCCCCCGCTCATTCCCGTAACAACTATGTCGCCGCCTCCTTTTCTCACCTCTTTTAAATTGCCTATAATCGTTCCCCATCCAGAGCTGCTGACAAAAGTTGTGTCGGACAAATCAATTATTATCTTAAAAGACTTTTTTTCTATTGTTTTTTTTATCGCGTCTTTTAGCTCGTAGTATGTGTTTGAATCTATCTGCCCTTCGCACTTGATTATATTAATATCGCCTTTGGTTTCCACACTGACTTTATCGTCCATATTCGCTCCCTTTTGCATTTCTTATATATAATTATACTATTATATCCTTCACTGTCAACTGTTGAAGTTCGATGTATTGGAAAAATGTGTTCTGCTCTCCATTAACGAGAAAAAGACAGGTGTCTCCATTTATCAAAAAAAAGGGTTATATCCATGCCAGAATATCTTTGATATTCTCCATCTTGCTGTTAATACTGCCCAGCAAGCCGTCTATTTTTTTTATTTCCTCCGGTTTTTCTGTTTTCATCCGGTTTAAAATATACTGCTCTGTTTCCAAGACAACTTCCAAAGCTTCTCCTAATTTGGTTATTGAACGCGTTGTGTCTTCGTCCATTTTGCGCCTCCTTAAAATATCTAGAATTACCTCCGACTTTCAGACTGTGTCATAAGTCTCCGTCCACAGCTGATTGCCGTAGGTAAATTAAAAAATCTACAAAATATCCTGTTTTATACAAAAAACCTGCGTGGCCCGATGTTTCTTGCTATCCAAGCTGCGCAATCAACTCCCTGACACCTACAATGCTTATCATTCGAGCCATATTGAAACAACTTGTGAACAACGCCATCTCAGCTCTTGCTCCTTCAAGCCCTCGCAGCAGAAACCCGCTTACTCCAAGATTTCTTTTAATATGTCCGAACGGCAACTCTGCTTTCTCTTTTCTCAACTTGAAAATATCCTGCGATTCTTTTGTTTTATATTTTTCTTCAAGCAATATTTTTAGTTCTTCGTTTTTTAGCCTCTTTATCATTCTGCCCTTCGGAGACCGGGTGCATACTCCAAAGTTTTTACATTCTATACAAGCCTTTTCTTCAGTAGACCTATATACTTCAAGATTCTTTTTTTTATCAAAACTATGCCATGTCAATATCTGTCCTTCGGGACAAGTGTAGGTATCTTTCTCTGAATCGTATTGGAATTTATCTTTCCCAAACGGCCCC
>CAWJRG010000006.1:0-147387 GCA_963845185.1 uncultured bacterium
AAACACACCACAGAACACAGCAACTTTGACGGCGACAGGTACAAATACACCGTTGCCCACGGCAACTTTAACCGGGACGGGAACAAATACATTGACGCCTACGTTTACTGCAACACGAACAAACACGTTAACGTCTACCTTCACTACGTCACCAACGCTGACATATACAATTACGCTGACTTGGACAATCACGTCACAGAACACGGCAACTTTAACGGCAACAGGAACAAATACAGCGTTGCCTACAGCTACAAGGACAAATACCGGGACAATTACCATTACAATGACAGAGACAAGCACAGGTACATTTACGGTTACAGCAACAAGAACAAACACATTGACAGATACGCTGACATACACAGTTACTTTGACTTGGACAAACACATCTCAGAACACAGTAACTTTAACAGCGACAGAGACAAACACAGTGTTGCCGACAGCTACAAGAACAAATAGCGGGACAAATACAGTTACAGTGACAGGAACAAGCACAGATACGTTTACAATTACTTCTACTAGGACAAATACATTAACAAGTACGCCTACAAATACAGTTACTTTGACTTGGACAAACACATCTCAGAACACAATTACTTTAACGGCAACAGGGACAAATACTCTGCTGCCGACAGGGACAAGCACATTGACGCTAACGTTTACGGCGACAAGGACAAATACAGCGACAATAACTTCAACAAGTTCAGTGACTAATACGATGACACCGACATTAACAGCGACATTGACTTTCACAAGAACAGTAACACCAACAGATACTAATTCGCCAATAGTCTCGGCTACGCCAACATTTACTAATATCGTATTCACATGGACAATTACGCCGACATTTACCGTATCGCCCACAATTACATTGACAAACACACCGTTACCAACAGGGACAAATACAAGTACGCTAACGTCTACGGCGACAAGAACAGATACAATGACAAATATTCCTACATATACAGGGACTCTGACGAGTACAAACACACCGCAGAATACAGAGACTTTGACAGCAACAGACACAAATACTGCAACGCCTTCCGCAACTGCAACGCGAACAAACACTGTAACATTAACATTCACTGCAACATCAACGCCGACAGATACAGTTATGATGACTTGGACAAACACACTAAATCCAACAGGTACAAGCACGGCGACGTCTACGCTTACGGCGACACGAACAAATACTGCAACGGTCACTTCGACAAGCTCGGTGTCTAACACTGTCACGCCAACATTAACAGTGACATTGACTTTCACACGGACAGTTACACCAACAGATACTAATTCGCCAATAGTCTCGGCTACGCCAACATTTACTAATATCGTATTCACATGGACGATTACACAAACGTTTACCATATCGCCGACAATTACAATGACGAATACATTGTTACCGACAGAAACAAATACAGAGACGCCCACGTTTACTGCGACAAAAACAAATACAGCGACGTCTACATTTATTAATACAGCGACAGATACGCCGACAATTTCACCTACTTCTACCATAACGTTAACAATAACACTGACAGATACGCCTTCACTAACAGATACGATAACGTCTACATCGACAGAAACAGCTACAAGAACACATACACCATTACCGACGCTGACAAATACACCGCAGAACACTGCAACGAGCACAGTGACGCCTACTGTTGGAGCCAGCCTTGTAGCGGCCATAAATGTATCGCCAGGAAACGCAATGATAGGCCAGGATATAACAGTGGTAATGCAGATAGTAAATACAGGGACAAATGGCGTGGATAACTTACAGCCTTCAGTTCTTGCTCAAGCAGGAGGCGGAGCAGCTGTCCTTGTAGGCGGGCCCAAGCCCTGCAAGTATTGCAATAGCCTCGGGGTCAGCAGGTTCATTTACGTGGGTATATACAGTGACTTCCGTGGCAGGCAACATAACATTCAGCGGCACAGCAAGCGGCACAGACGCAATAAACGGCACAATAGTATCAACCTCATCAGTGTCGAGTAATCCTGTAATATGCGTGACAGCCACAGCAACAATAGCAAATTCGATTACAGTTACCATAACATCGACATATACAATAACGCCAAGTATTACGGCAACCAAACCAGTTGCGACAGCCAGCTTTACACCGACAAACCAGGTTGCTGTTTTGACTGTTACTCCTACGATTGTTATCGCAGAACCGCCAAGGATATATCCAAATCCGGTGAAAGACAAGTTCAGGTATATATTTACACTGTCAGAAGATGCGGATATAGAAATAAGAATATATACAGTAGCATTCAGATTAATAGCAAGATTTGACCAGAGACTGAGCGTAGGGTTAAATACTATGATAATCGACACACAAGGCTTGGCAAACGGCACATATTTTATTGTATACAAGGAAAAAGGCCAGACGACAAACAAGAAAAAAGTTGATAAATTTATTGTATTGAAATAAATAAAAAAGATTTGGCGCAATTTTATTTACAAACAGTATTAAGTCATTTTGTTAAATTTTTTAAAATCTTTATTCGTATAAAATACTATATACGCGCTTTGCCACTTATTCCCCACACTAGCTAGAGAGTTAAAAGTTGAACATTAGATAGGTGATGGAGGAAAGGTTCAAAGCTCAAGGGTCAAGAGCTCAACTGAAAGCCTCAACAAGTTTCCTTCGACGGCTCATCGACTGAAACTGGGGCAGCAATACGTAATTATTTTTGCTTGATACTCTTTTTACTAAATCACTTGCAAATAGAATTATTAATGATAAAATTAATCATAAATAAAATTAAACTAAGGAAATAAAAATGATAAAACCATATTACGAGAGGCCAAATTTTACCCTTTATCATGGTGACAGCCTTGATATTTTAAAAGAAATCAAAAAAAGTTCTATTAACATGATTTTTGCAGATCCGCCTTATTTTCTATCAAGTGGTACATTTACCTGCCATAATGGCAGAATGGTCAGTGTTAAAAAAGGCAATTGGGATTTAAGCAATGGTATGGAAAAAAATTTTGAATTTCATCTTGCGTGGATTAAAGCCTGCAAGGAAATACTAGAACCAAATGGTAGTATGTGGATAAGCGGAACCTACCACTCAATTTATCAATGCGGTTTTGCCTTGCAAATGAATAATTTTCATATTTTAAATGATATAGCATGGTTTAAACCTAATGCATCGCCTAACTTGAGTTGTCGCTTTTTCACTGCCAGCCATGAAACGCTTATTTGGGCAAGAAAAGAAAAAAAGGCAAAACATAAATTTAATTATAAATCAATGAAAGACGGCAGCTGGCCGGAAGATTCTTTAAAGAAACCAGGCATGCAAATGAGATCTGTTTGGTCTTTAAATACTCCTAAACCTATTGAAAAAAAATTTGGAAAACATCCTACACAGAAACCATTTGATTTACTCAAACGCATTGTGCTTGCCAGCACAAATAAAGGCGATTTAATACTGGATCCTTTTACAGGAAGCTCAACAACAGGACTAGCTGCATATTTATATGGACGGCAATTTATTGGTATTGATACAGAAAAAAATTATCTTGATCTTTCGATAAAAAGATTTGAGGAGCTTGACAAGAATCTAAAAGCTAAATTATTTAAGGTGAAAAAAATTGAAAATCATATCGAGAAGGCAAGCAATCAACAACCTAAGGAAGCATTTGGGTAAAGATTTATCTAAGTTGGCGAAAAAAACAAAAATAACCACATATCAAACCGGAAAACAGAATAAAGGATGGAAAGGTCTAGTAATTGAAATATTAGCCGGCCTGAAAACCAATGTATCAAAAGCCCCAAATGGCGAAAACTTTGAGCTGAAATCCGTAAGTTTTTATTATAATGATAAAAAAGAGCTGGTCCCTAAAGAAACTATGGCAATAACAATGATAAACCCTGAAGAACTAAAAAAGACACAGTTTTTTAACAGTCATTGTTGGGCTAAACTTAAATCAATTGTTTTTTGCGCTGTTTTGTGGCATGGAAAAAATTCCAGAACTGCTGAATTAATAAATGTCACAAGCTTGGACTTTACTGAAAACGAAGAGCTTATTAAAGAAATTGAAAAAGATTATGAATTTATCAGAAATAAATTAATTACTAAAGGTTTTCAAAGTTTGACTGGCTCGGATGGTAAGTGGATTCAAGCAAGAACAAAAGGTGCCGGTCATGGTTCTACCAGCAGAGCCTTTTATGCACGGAAAGAATTAGTTAAGAAAATATTTGATGCCGCTTCTTAATTAACTTAATATAACCTCACAACAACTTCTCCAGCATCAAAATCGCTCCTCCGGACTGGAGCTGGTACGTGCAAGGGAATAGGGAATTGGGATTGGGGATTGCCGTGGAACAAATGGCTTGAAATATATCCGTGTTTATCTTACAATCGATCATAAACTTATAATCCATAACGTTGGAGCCCTATGAAAAAATTAGTTATTAAGGATATAGCCAGGCTTGCAGGGGTAAGCAACAGCGCTGTTTCGAAGACCATCAACAATTACAGCGATATTCCGGAAAAAACAAAGGAAAAAATACGGAAAATAATAGATAAATATAATTTTCACCCTTCCAAGTCCGCCCAAATGCTCCGCAAGGGCAGGAATGACAAGATAGCTTTTATGTCGGGAAGGATTGCCTCGCATTTTACCGTAGAAATCCTCGGCGCCATTGAAAAAAGGACATTTTCTACCGGCAAATATGTCCATGGCATTATCCCGTATTCAACGGATTATGACAGGAAGATTATGGATGAAATATTCAAAAAAATACTTTATGGCAGGGAAGCCTCGGCTATCGTGGCGCTTGCCATGAACCCTGACCCCGGGATACTGCTTAAATACAGGGAAGCAGGGATACCTTTAATACTGATAGAGAACTTTATGAAAAACGCGCACTCGGTCAACATAGATAACCGTAAGGCCGGTTTTATGGCAGCCGAATACCTCATAAAAAGCAACAGGAAAAAAATAGGGTTGATATGCGGCGGGCTGAAGGCCGGGTCAAAAGCCGGTTTCAGTTATGCCGCGGTAAAAAGGAAGGCAGGATTTGACAAGGCGCTTGAAATGTCCGGTATTAAGCCTGACAGCAAATACCTGGAGCTGGCTTCTAATTATACTATCGCTGAAGGTATGGAAATATTCGACAGGTTTGTGAAAAAGGGAGTAAAACCCGACGCAATATTTTGCGCTTCCGGCGATGCGACAGCCACAGGTGTGATGGAATCTGCCAAAAAGCACGGAATAAGGATACCTGATGACCTTGCAGTAATAGGTTTTGACGACTTCACATTTTCAGCTTTCCTGAATCATCCGCTTACAACAGTCAGGCAGCCGGTAGAAAAGCTTGGCGCAGAAGTCTTTAATACGGCTGTGGAAGCCATTGAAGGAAAATTAAAGTCGTTTAAACATACTATAATAGAGCCTGAACTCATCATAAGAAAGTCTGCTTAAATTCCCTTGACATTGTTATTTGCTTGATGTATACTATTACTAAATCGATTTCGTAAGATGCATGCTGCATATTTAAGCCTAAAATTTTCATGCTTTTTTTGGGAGAGTTACTTTAATGAATAACAGGAAAAAATCAAACACACCTTTAAAGAAAATAATATTGCTGTTTATATTTGTTTTAATTCTTAAAAATATTTCAGCATATACATGGAAACCCGTTGTAGTACCCGCGGGCGGCACCATCACGGGAATTGTTTACAGCAAGGTCTCCCAGGGACTCATTTATGCCCGCACCGATATGGGCGGCGCCTATCGCTGGAATAGCGCCACCAGCACCTGGATTCCATTGACCGACTGGCTCGGCGACTGGAACCTGTACGGCATTGAAAGCATCGCGCCCGATCCGGTGAACGCCAACATAGTCTATGCGGCCATCGGCCAGACATATAATAATACAGACGGCTATATCATAGCTTCCTCGGACCAGGGGAGTACCTGGACCCAGTACTCAATCCCGGCCTTAATCGGAGCTAACAACGGCGGCAACGACGCAGGAGAACGTCTTGCTGTAGACCCAAACCTTACATCCATCCTGTATTTCGGGTCGCGGAGTAACGGCCTGTGGAAAAGCACAAACTCAGCCGCCAACTGGAGCCAGGTGACATCTTTCCCTGTGAACGGCGATGCCGGAAATGGCCTGAGCTACGTTATCCTGGACCCTAAAAGCGGCACATCAGGTTCGCAGTCAAACACGGTCTATGTGGGGGTGGAAGCCGCAGGTTCAGGCAACAGCAACCTCTACCGTTCGACCAACGGCGGCACCAGCTGGGCCGTGGTCCCCGGCGGCCCGTCCGGCATGATCACAATACAAGCATCCCTCGGGACAGACGGAAACCTCTGGATAGTTTATGACGACAGCAACAGTTACAACAACGGCCAGATATGGAAGCTCAACACAGGCACGCTGGCATGGACCAATGTGTCACCGTCAAACGGCCCGGCAAGCGGCGGTGGTTACAGCGGGATATGCGTGGACGCACAGAACGCCCAGCACGCGGCAGTCACAACCATGGACTGGTGGGGCGGCCCTGACAAATGTTACCAGACCACGAACGGCGGGACTTCCTGGACAGTAATTTCAAACGTGCAAAACAGCTGGGATGGCGGGCCCTACGCCGTCTATAACAACAACGGCGCGCTCTGGACACGGTTTTGCAGCACTTACGACGGCGGCGCCTGGTATATGAACTCAATCAAGATAGACCCTTTTAATTCAAACAATGCTATTTATACAACAGGAGGCGGACTTTGGACTACCACAAACGTCCAGGCCTCATCCCAGCCGCAGGGCATCACATGGACATTTACTGACTACGGCATAGAGCAGACTGCGGTCCTTTTCCTGAACGCGGCCTATAAGAACGGGGTCTTTTTCAGCTGCCTTGGCGATGTGAGCGGAATGCGATACACCAACCTCGACAGCCCGGCCCCTAATAAATACTGCCCTTCGGTCGGCAACATCAACTGCCTTGACTTTGCCGAGAACAACACCAATATCGCGGCACGCGTGGGCAGCAGCGGCGCCGTCGCTTCAGACACGGCCTTTTCCTCGGACAACGGGCAGACATGGACGCCTGGCTCTACAGCACCGCCGGGTTACACCACCGACAATGAGATGGGCTCTGTGGCGGTCGCTGCCGACGGCTCGCGTGTGATAGTCTGCCCTTTCAGCGGCTATGGAAACCCGGCTTACACCACCAACAGCGGCAGCAGCTGGACCACCTGCAACGGCCTGTCTTCAGGTTCATACCTGGACTCGGACCGTGTCAATGCATCCATCTTTTTCGCCACCAACGGAAGCACACTTTACCTCAGCACTGACAGCGGCGCGAATTTCAGCGCTGTCAACACATTCTCAGGGACCGGCGCTCCCCGTACTGTATTCGGGCTGACAGGCGAGGTATGGGTGGCCACAGGAAACGGCCTATACCGTTTTACCAACAATGGCTCGACAATGACGACCATTTCCAATGTTTCTTCAGCCAACTCAGTAGGGTTCGGCATGGCTGCATCCGGGCAGTCGCATCCGGCTGTCTACCTGACGGGAAACGTGGGCGGGACATACGGGTTTTACCGCTGTGACGACGGAGCAGGGAACGCGTGGGTGAGGATAAACGACAACAACCACCAGTATGGTTACGGAGCCTGGTGCGGCGGTGATGAAGGAATATACGGCAGGATGTATGTCGGGACAAACGGCCGCGGGACGCTTTATTGCGACAGCGCCGTAACCGGCACTGCAACAAACACGCCAATTATAACTTCAACATTCACGACTACTCAAACACGCACACCAGTGCCGACCGGTACAGTAACTTTCACGCCAACGCCAATGCCTGCAATGTCGCTGACAAAAACTGTAAATAAAGCATCTGTTACGCTTGGAGACACAGTCACATTTACACTTTCCTACCAAAATACAGGTTCTGTTACAGCGCCGAATGTGCCGCTATGGGACACTATACCAAGCTGCGTTTCCTATATCGGCAGCAGCCCGGCTGCGACGCAGAACGGCAGCCTGCTCAACTGGAACCTTGGAAACATTAATTCCGGCGGCAGCGGAAGCGTAACATGGTGGGGCGTGGTCACATGCTATTCATTCACCCCGCTTTTTAACAAGATGTATTATTTTGCTTATTGTGACAAAAAGTTTTTTACGGACATATACAATTATTACAATGATTTTGCCCGGGCTTATGACCCGTATAAAAAGAAATTGCAGGAGATGGAGTAAAATGCCAAAGGTAAAGGCAAAAGAAAAGCGCGGCAGAGAAGGGGCTGGTAGAAATAATTCAGCAATATATTTTATTTTTTTTATACTGATATTAATGCCTTTTTCTGCCTTTGCCACTTCAACTATTCAGAACCTGGCAGTATCGCCGGGGACTGTATCGGCGGGGCAGAACGTAACAATAACATTTTCATTTATGAGCACAAATACAGGATGCAAAGTAGCTTATTTTGCGGCTTTATCGAACCAGTGCGCACTGCAAAACGCTGGGACAGTGGGGCAGGCAGTACTGGTAAATGAGGGTGGAATAAATACACCCTGCTGCAATGCGCAGGTAAACGGCGGAAGGACCAGCCAGTGCGACGGGGACAACACCTATCACGCTTCAACGGAAACTACATGCGGCATGGAATCAGGCGGAGGGCCTATTTACATGACCGTGCCTTCAAGCTGGGCAAACGGCACATATTACGCGATAGTGGCGGTGAGGGATTGCAATATATACCTGAACCCATCATGTTGCACGAATATGGACAACCAATATTGCGTGTCATTTACCGTGGGCGTGGCAGGTTCGCCGACAAATACGCCATTGCCGACAAGGACAACGACGCCCACGCCCGTGCCTGTCGGGATTATTGTCAATGTGGCGCAGATAGGTTTCGGCAATTCGAGCAGCGCTTCTTTTAATGTTTTATCGCCAACGCAGACAAGCACACAGCAGTCAAACCCGACTTTTACACGAACTTCAACGATGACAAATACAAGGACAAGCACCCCATCGTCCACAAATACAAACACGAATACATTCACGCCAACAAACACGGTTACTTTGACGTGGACAAGCACACTACAGAATACAGTTACATTAACGGCGACAGGGACGAACACGGCGGTAAATACAGGCACAAGTACAGCGACAAAAACAAACACTGCAACATCTACACTTACTTCAACCTTGACAAATACACAAGTCAACACAGCGACTTTAACAACAACAGGAACAAACACGCCGGTAAATACAGGGACAAGCACAGCGACACCTGCGCTGTCAGCGACGAGGACAAATACTGCAACTTTGACATATACAGTGACATTAACAAATACACCATTGC
The DNA here is from genome assembly GCA_963845185.1 of uncultured bacterium. Classification (GTDB taxonomy): domain Bacteria; phylum Oederibacteriota; class PGYV01; order PGYV01; family CAWJRG01; genus CAWJRG01. Next base: position 9,347 of record CAWJRG010000006.1, read on the forward strand.
CGACAAAGACAAATACAGTTACTTTGACGTGTACAAGTACGCCACAAAATACAATTACATTAACAGCGACAGGGACAAATACACAATTGCCAACAGGAACAAGCACACAGTTTCCTTCGCCTTCAGTTACGGCGTCCATGCCAGTGACAAGGACAAGCACGAGTACAAATACGCCAATACCGACTGGTACAAGCACAGCGACATTTACGCTTACAACGACAAGAACAAACACCGCAACTACGACTTATACGTTGACATACACGTCAACATTTACAGTTACTCTGACAGGGACAAGCACACTACAGAATACAGTTACATTAACGGCGACAGGGACGAACACGGCGGTAAATACAAGCACAAGTACAGCGACAAAAACAAACACTGCAACATCTACACTTACTTCAACCTTGACAAATACACCGGTCAACACAGCGACTCTAACAGCGACAGGGACAAACACGGTGGTAAATACAAGTACAAGCACAGCGACAAGAAAAACAAATACGTTGACATATACTGGAACTATGACAGCGACAAACACGGCTACATTGACATTCACGACTACAATAACTCAGACAAACACGCCCACTTATACAGTGACATTAACTTACACTAGGACGGTTACTTCTACAAATACCGATACGCCGGTTGTATCGATAACGCCGACATATACAGCAACAGTATTCACATGGACAATTACACAGACATTTACAATATCGCCAACGATCACGCTGACAGACACGCCTTTGCCGACAGGAACAAATACAGTCACGCCCACATTAACGGCAACCAGAATAAACACGGCAACGTCGACATTCACCGCGACACTTACACCGACATACACAGTTACTTATACTTTAACAAATACGCCGGTAAATACGGCAACTTTAACAGTGACAGGTACAAGCACAAATACATTTACATTAACAGCAACAAGGACGAGCACGACAACAAATACTCAGACATGGACGCCGACGTCTACTCTGATAAATACCCCTACAGACACGGCGACTTTAACAGAGACAGGCACAAGTACAGCGACAAGGACAAATACAACGACAAATACGCAAACATATACAATTACTTTGACAGATACAAGCACAACGACGCTGACATTAACGCCTACAAATACTGCTTCGTTCTCAGTAACATCAACATTTACAAGAACAGTAACACCAACAATTACTAATTCGCCAATAGTATCGGTAACGCCGACTTATACAGCTACGGTTTTCACATGGACAATTACGCAGACATTTACAGTATCACCAACGATTACATTGACAGATACACCGCTACCGACAGGAACTAATACAGGCACACCTACGTTTACTGAGACAAGAACAAATACTTCAACACCTACGCCGACATATACAGTTATTCTGACATTGACAAACACGCCACAGAACACGGTAACTTTAACAGATACAGGTACAAATACGCCATTACCTACAGGCACAAGCTCAGATACGCCTACGCTTACTGCAACAAGGACAAACACATTAACAAATACGGCTACATATACAGCCACCCAGACTTTGACAAACACTCCACAAAACACAGTAACTTTAACAGCTACAGGGACAAATACACCCTCGGGGACGCCAACGCTTACTGTAACAAGGACAAACACAGAGACAAATACACTTACATATACAGTCACTCTGACGCTGACAAACACTCTACAAAATACAGCATCTTTAACAGCTACAGCTACAAATAGTTGTGCCTGTACAGGGACTCCTACTTATACAGCGACAATTTTTACAGCTACAATTACATTGACATATACAGTGTCACCGACAGTTACCTTGACAAATACGCTGTCGCCTACAACAACAAATACAGCGACATCTACTCTAACAAGAACAAATACACTGACATGGAGTCCAACTAATACACCCACACGTACAAATACATTGACGGTTACTAATACAATGACAGGCACAAATACGCTTACATTTACAGAGACATTGACATTCACAACAACAGTTACTGCAACATTAACCAATACGCAAATTGTTTCAGAGACACCTACTTATACAGCGACAATTTTTACGGTAACTATTACACCGACAATTACAATAACAGCTACAAACACGCCGGTAAATACAGCAACAGACACGCCTACAGCAACGCCGACAATAGCTATAAACCTGGTGGCAAATATAACAGTATTGCCGGCAAGCGCCGGAAGCGGGCAGGATATAACAGTAGTTATGCTGGTAGTAAACACAGGTGGAAACGATGCGGATAACGTAGTACCGTCAGCTTTGTCGCAATCCGGCGGAGGAACAGCCACGCTGGTAAGCGGGCCAAGCCCTGCAAGTACAACAATAAAGGCAAATTTGCAGGCATCATTTACATGGGTATATATTACAGCTGCGACAGGCAGCATAATATTCAGCGGGACTGCAAGCGGTACGGACGCAGTGGACGGAGTTAGCACGACAAGCGCTTTAGTGTCGAGCAATACATTTATATGCGCGACGGTTACAATGACAGTGACGGGGACAGTTACAGTCATGGCAACAGCCACAGTGACATCTACAACAGCGACGACGGCGACAGCGACAACAGAATTTACTCGTACGAGCACGCAAATTCCTGCGGTCACGGTGACACAGACACCCGAGGTTACAGTTGTTCCAACAGGAGTGACAATAGGGCCGATAAAGCCGTACCCGAACCCGATAAATCCTGTAATTTGGCCGTTAAAAATTGCGGTTAACGTAATGCCTAACGATATGGACAGCATAACGGTAAAAATATATACGTCAGCGTACAGGCTGATAAGGGAAGAAACATTCGATGGAACTGAAGTGAAACAAGTAGCAGGCGGAGTAATTTTGACATGCGATAGCAGCGAGCTTAACGGCCTAAGCGCGGGGACATATTACTACGTGGTAATTGCGGAAAAAAGCGGAGTGAAGGTAAGGTCCAAAATAGACAAGATTATTATATTAAAATAATATAGCAGGCTACTGAAAATTCCCTAAACAATGAGGTTTAAATTATGCATTTTAGGCAGCAATGATTTTTAATTATTATTTAAAAAAATTTACCGACTCTTTATTTGTAAAACTCCTCAAAACTTTTCATGATAAATATTGTCTAATAATTTAAGGAATTTAAACTAATTGACAAAGCAAAAATATATGAATATACTTATAATATAGTAAGATAATTACATTTAATTGGAACGAAAGAACTTACTATTATGTTTGTTGATTTTTAAACACAAGAGTATTTTAAAAAAAGCGTCCGGATGAATAATCATCAAGGGGATGGTGATTTTCAAGACCGGGAACGAAGGAGAGGGGTTTTATGGTTAAGAAAAGCATTAAAAACTTTATATTCCCAATAATTCTGGCTATTATTGTCTTTATTTTATTTTACGTGCCTGTCAAGGTTTACGGCCTGGCAATCACTTCTGCCCAGCTTCTTATCTCAGCTGATGATTGTTTTGCCGCATACATTGACGGCTGCCTTATTTATAATACCGGCAAGATTACATCCAACAGCCCATGGAACGAAACCTTTACCTTCACCGGTGCACAAATAACAAATTGCCTGACGACATGCGGGCCGCATGTGCTTGCCGTAAATTATTACGATACCGAAGGAAACATAATAAGGGTAACATATAAGCTGCTGATAAATTTTGACAACGGCAACAGCACGGTTGCTTACAGCGACGGGAACCCGGCAACCACAAAACAGATGTACAACGGCAATGTGTTTTCAACGTCCAACGCCCAGTTTTTCCCGACAGGATGGAACACTTTAAGTTATGACGATTCCGCGTGGACAGTGACGGCTCATACATGCGAGGCGGACGGATGTACCTGTGATTCAATAGCAGACCCGGTTTTTAGCGGCACCTATGGCGGTTGGGTGCCATGGATTACATATAATTCCGGATGTTCCGTAATAACTGAAGGCGACTCGAACCTTGTAAGGCAGTATTTTACCACTCCGTGCGCGCCGGTAAGCATAACAAAAACTATAAACACAAATTACGCGATGCTCGGGCAGACATTAACGTATTGTTTTAGTTACTATAACCACGATACCGTGTCGGATACTTTTAATTTGTGGGATACCTTACCGGCTGTTACGACATTTGTGGGCTGCAACAGCGGATGCACAACCCAGACATCAGGATCAAGTACGGTTGTGAGCTGGTCAATAACTGCGGCTTCAAATACGGCTGGGTCAGTATGCTGCTGGGTTGTCGCAAGTTCGTATCCGTTTTTCGAGATACCGCCCGGGAATTTTTTTGCCTTTATAAAAGATGACAATTTATGTACCGAAGACAAGCCAAGCAGGAGATGAAATATAATGCTCATGAAAGAGGCAAAAGAAAAATGCAATAAGATTTTAAAAAAAATTTTGCCTTTAAGAATTATATTCTTTTTCCTTTTGACAATTTTTATTTACAACAACGCTAATGCAACTTCATATATCCAAAATCTGGCAGTTTCACCGGGGACCGCGTTTACCGGGCAGAATGTTACTATAACTTTTCAGTTTTATGGAACCAATACGGGATGCAGGATTGCTTACATGGCAGGGCTGTCAAACCAGTGCGCGTTTCAAAGCGGAGGCACGGCGGGCCAGGCATTGCTTGTTTCTGAGGCAGGCATGGATGTTTTAAACAATAACGTGTCCGGCGGAAGAACGAGCCAGTGCTACGGCGTAACAACATCGGCATGGACAAACAGCAATGACCCGACCTGCGGCATGGAGGCCGGCGGAGCGCCGATTTACATGACCGTGCCGACCAACTGGACAGCAGGGATATATTACGCCATAGTAGCGGTGAGGGACTGCAATCTGTACGCAAACCCAAGCTTAGCTTTTGACAATCAGACTTGTTTGGCTTTTAATGTACTTGTTCCGACACCGACATTTACATACACTCCTACCGCAACTGCTACGGGCGTACAGAATATAGCCAACAGCAGTTATGGATATACCAACAGCGTTGCTTATATAATGTCCAATGTATCGCCGACTCTTACCAAAGTTTACACACGCACTTCAACAAGCACAATAACGGTTACAAATACCCCGACATATACTTACACGCGTACGCCTACAAATACGCAGACGCCTACGCCAACAGCAACGCCGACATCCACAAACACGCTGTCGCCGACATACACGTACACGCGGACAGATACATATACAAATACCTCCACTGCTACAATAACAGCAACGCCTACTTTTACTTCAACCGTGACAAATACAGTGTCAATGACATTTACCAGGACAAATACACCTACATACACGAATACACCAACGCCGACGGCGACGCTGACATATACAAACACAATGTCGCCGACATATACATACACGCGTACATCGACATACACAAATACGCCAACGCCTACAGCAACGTCGACATATACAAATACGCTGACGCCGACATACACATACACACGTACATCGACATATACTAATACGTCAACGTATACATATACGGATACAGATACAATGACAGCGACACCGACATATACTCCAACAGTGACAATTACAGTGTCCGTGACATTTACAAGGACAAACACGCTCACATACACACTGACTGACACGCCAACAGCGACGCCTACATTTACAAATACGGTATCGCCGACTCCCACATACACGCAGACAGTGACATATACATACACGGATACAGTTACAGTGACAGCGACGCCTACTTATACTCCAACAGTGACAATTACAGTGTCCGTGACATTCACAAGGACATATACACCCACATTTACATTGACTGACACGCCTACAGCGACACCAACATATACAGACACAGCATCACCGACACCCACATACACGAGGACAGTGACATATACATACACATACACAGACACAATGACAAATACGCCGACAGTAACAAATACAATAACGCCGACATATACAATAACAATGACATTTACAATTGTAATACTGTCGGCAACATATACGCCGACATACACGATAACCAGGACAAATACGCCTACAGATACAATAACGCTGACATACACACTGACAGATACGCCGACGTCAACGCCAACATATACAGACACGACATCGCCGACACCCACATACACGAGGACAGTAACATATACATACACATACACAGACACAATGACAAATACGCCGACAGTGACAAACACAATAACGCCGACATACACAATAACGATGACGTTCACTGTTGTAATACTATCAGCGACATATACGCCGACATACACAATAACCAGGACAAATACGCCTACAGATACAATAACGCTGACATATACACTGACAGATACGCCGACATCAACGCCAACATATACAGACACGACATCGCCGACACCCACATACACGAGGACAGTAACATATACATACACATACACAGACACAATGACGAATACGCCGACAGTGACAAATACAATAACGCCCACATACACAATAACAATGACGTTCACTGTTGTAATACTGTCGGCGACATATACGCCGACATACACAATAACCAGGACAAATACGCCTACAGATACAATAACGCTGACGGATACATTGACATATACGCCGACGGCAACACCTACATATACAAACACGACATCGCCGACGCCCACATACACGCAGACAGTGACATATACAAGCACGAATACGGCGACATACACGAATACAGTGACGCCGACATACACGATAACAATGACATTTACTGTTGTAATATTGTCGGCGACATATACACCGACATACACGGCAACGAGGACAATAACCGTGACAGACACGCAATCGGATACGCCGACTTCAACGCCTACATATACAAACACAACATCGCCAACGCCCACATATACGCAGACAGTGACATATACAAGCACGAATACTGCGACATACACGAATACGGTAACGCCGACATACACGATAACAATGACATATACAGTTGTAATATTGTCGGCGACGTTCACACCGACATATACGGCAACTAGGACAATAACAGTGACAGACACGCAATCGGATACGCCGACTTCAACGCCGACATACACAAACACGTTATCGCCGACAGACACCTACACAGTGACAGATACATACACAAGCACAGCGACACCGACATTGACGGATACAGTACAAAATACGCCGACATATACGGATACGCTGACAACAACGCCGACAGACACGGCAACGTCCACGTACACTGATACAAAAACAGACACGGTAACAGATACGCCGACATTTACATATACAGAAACGCCAACTTATACGCCGATAAATACGGCAACGCCTACATATACAAATTCGCCAATAGATACGCCAACAGATACACTAACAATAAGCCCGACGCCAAGCAGCACGCTGACATCTACATTGACATATACAGAAACGCTGACAAATACGCCAACGTTTACGTCAACCATAAGCCCAACTTTGAGCAGCACGCTGACATTAACATTCACGCACACATTTACCCCGACATATACAGATACGCCAACAGATACACCAACGTTAACGTCAACTGCAAGCCCTACATTCAGCAGAACCCTGACACAGACGTACACATATACAGCAACAGCAACTATTACAATAACCTATACAAATACGAATACACTGACAACAACACACACAGGTACAAACACAGCTACGGTATCGATAACGGATACAATGACGTGCACGGCGACAGCCACAATAACAATAACGCCGGTTCCGTTCCCGTATGAGCTGAATATAAGCGTATATAACGAGGCAGGAGAACTGGTGAAAGTGATAACGAATACAGCTGCATCGGAAGAAACGCAGCAAATGCTTTTGTTATTGAACGGGAGCCAGACAGGAATAATATCGCCTGGCTCAGGGACGGCGCTGACAATAAGGATGCCCGGCGTAGAAACGCCTGACCAGCAAAAAGGCGGATACGCTGACTTTACGTGGGATGGTACAACCAGCGCGGGACAGAATGTAGGGAACGGGGTATATTATATAAAGGCAACAATTACGGATCCGTACGGGCACAGCGAGGTGATAACAAAGGAAATAACATCAATGGAAAGCAACCAGTATGTAGAACTTAAAATATTCAACTCGGCAGGGGAGCTTGTAGACGACATAAAAGAGGAAAAGAGCGTAGCGGGAAATATAGCGCTGAAGGTAAAGGATACAATAGGACTAAATGAAGACAGCAGCAATACAGTAAATATAATATACGGGGACGAGGTAGGAGACATAATATACTGGAACGGGGAGAACGCGCAGGGGACAATAGTGCAGAGCGGGACCTACGAAATAGAGATAGTGGCGAGGACATCAGACGGGAGGATAATAACGACAAGCAAGACAGTGACGGTATTGGTAGAGGGGAAAGAATTCATAAGCAATATAAAAGTACAGCCGAATCCTTTTGTAACAAGCAGGGTAAACGGAGGTGTAATCGGCAAGGTGCTGTTTACGTGGACAAGTAGCAGCACAGGGACTGTGAAGATAAAGATATATAACATAGCAGGGGAATTAATCAGGACGATAGGAGCAATGGTGCAGGACGGGCAGGCGCAATGGGACGGAAAGACAGTGGCGGGGAACCCTGCCTCGAGCGGAATTTATATATGCGTACTGGAAGCCAAAAGCGACACTGGCCATAGCGAAAGGCAAATAGTGAAGTCTGCGATAATCAACAAATGACAAGTTAAAGCGCACTTATCCTGCAGTATCTGCTTAATTAAGCCAATTTAAAAAAATTTACTAAACCCATATAAAAATTATCTATTTTTCATCAAAATTTATCAAAACTTTTATCTATAAATATTGTCTAATTTAGTGTTTAAAAAATTTAAATAGTTTTGACAAAACAGTTATTTGTTTATATAATTGACATTAGGATAGTAATTTATTAAAAGGAGGCGGGCAGGCATATGTTACGGGTTAATCAGTACCTGGCTACAATAGCCATATTAATGTCATTAATTTTTCCGTCAATAGCCCAAGGCGCTTGCACACCAACCGCTGCCCAGATATGCGTGGGTTCGGATGATGAATCATATGTATGGATAAACAACAATATATTGAACGGCGGCGCGGTTTTTGATACTAATAGCTGTACAAGCCAGACATGCGTAAACGTACCGGCCAGTTATATTAACGTTACGGGAACCAATGAGATTGCGGTTGAGAATATTAATGTGACGGCAGGCTATGTGTGGTCGAGCTGGGTCCTGCAGATAACCTGCTCAAGCGGGCTGGATGAATATATAAGCAGTTCCGACGGCAATGTGAGCTATTATAACCAGGTATCGTCTACTGCTGCGCCGCCAGCCAATGACTCGAACAGCCTTACTTGGTATGACCCAAATTATTCAAACACTACGGGATGGGGAGTCCCTGTCGCTGTTACAAACAAGGCTTCAATTTATTGCGTGCCGGCAACAGATCCAAGGACAGGTACGTTTCTTGTGCCGCTTGGGTATTCATGCGGCAGCGGAGACGAGCCCGGGTCTTCAGACGAGGCGCCGGCAGGCGAAATCTTATACTTTCGCGAGAATTTTACCTTGAGCCAGTTAACCCCAATGACACCAAACCCGCAATCCCCGACACCAACTATAACACCATCAAATACGCCGAATTCTTCACAAACCCCTACAAACACACCTACTTTCACGCCTACGCCGACTCCGGTAATGAATGTAACAAAGACAGTAAATAAACCAATCGTTACTCTTGGAGATACAGTCACATTTACGCTCACTTACCACAATACAGGCGCTGTAACGGCCCCGAACGTGCCGTTATGGGATACCATACCCAATTGCATTTCATATGTTGGCAGCAGTCCTGCCGCAACACAGAACGGAAGCCTGCTTGTATGGAACCTGGGCAATATAAACGCAGGCGGAAGCGGATCGGTAACCTGGTGGGGTGTAATCAGTTGCTATCCTCTTAACCCGTTTTTTATAAGGAAATATTATTTTGCATGTTTGGATAAAAAGTTTTTTATTGCCGATTGCAGGCTTGATTTATTAATCATGGACCAGTAAAAGAGAAAGCAGGAGATGAATAAAATGTTTAAAAAAGAGGCAAAAGAAAAACAAGATGCCGGTATTAAAAATCTTTTGCCTGAAATTTTTTTAAGAAAGGGGGATAAAAACAGGCATAAAAAATTTTTATTTGTATTAATAATAGCAACTTTTATATGCGGCAGTGCTTTCGCAACATCATCCATACAGAGCCTGACTGTGTCGCCTGCGACTTTATCAGCCGGCCAAAACGTAACAATAACATTTCAATTCGAAAGCAACAATACCGGATGCAAGACAGCTTATTTCGCGGCCCTGTCAAACCAGTGCACTTTGCAAAGCGCCGGCGCATCAGGCCAGGCAATACTTGTAAATGAAAACGGAATAAATGTTGCCTGCTGCAGCGCACAGGCAAATGGAGGCAGGACAAGCCAGTGCTCTGGAAACAGCACCTGGTATACCAGCAATTCCGCTACCTGCGGCATGGAACCAGGCGGAGCCCCGATTTACATGACCGTGCCTTCAAGCTGGGCAAACGGCACGTATTACGCCATAGTTGCGGTAAGGGACTGCAACATATACGCAAATCCAGGTCTTGCTATAGATAACCAGGGATGCGTCCCGTTTGTTGTAGGCCCATCACCGACAAATACGCCTTTACCCACAAATACAGCTACGCCAACAACTGTTCCGCCGGGATTCATTGTGAATGTAGCGCAAATAGGTTATGGCAACGCAAGCAATGCTGTTCTTCAGGTAGTATCGCCCACGCTGACAAACACACAACCATCAAGCCCGACTTATACACGGACACCAACTCCAACATATACAAGAACAATTACTCCATCGTCAACCTACACATATACATACACTGATACGCCAACTTATACCTATACGGATACATATACAATGACACCGACGCCGACTTATACTCCAACCGTGACAATCACAGTGTCAATGACATTTACCAGGACAAATACGCCTACATACACGAATACACCAACGCCGACGTCAACGCCTACATATACAAATACGATGTCACCGACATATACATTCACGCGTACATCGACATACACAAATACGCCAACGCCTACAGCAACGTCGACATATACAAATACGCTGACGCCGACATACACATACACACGTACATCGACATATACTAATACGTCAACGTATACATATACGGATACAGATACAATGACAGCGACACCGACATATACTCCAACAGTGACAATTACAGTGTCCGTGACATTTACAAGGACAAACACGCTCACATACACACTGACTGACACGCCAACAGCGACGCCGACATTTACAAACACGGTATCGCCGACTCCCACATACACGCAGACAGTGACATATACATACACGGATACAGTTACAGTGACAGCGACGCCTACATATACTCCAACAGTGACAATTACAGTGTCCGTGACATTCACGAGGACATATACACCCACATATACATTGACTGACACGCCTACAGCGACACCAACATATACAGACACAGCATCACCGACACCCACATACACGAGGACAGTGACATATACATACACATACACAGACACAATGACAAATACGCCGACAGTGACAAATACAATAACGCCGACATATACAATAACAATGACATTTACAATTGTAATACTGTCGGCAACATATACGCCGACATACACGATAACCAGGACAAATACGCCTACAGATACAATAACGCTGACATACACACTGACAGATACGCCGACGTCAACGCCAACATATACAGACACGACATCGCCGACACCCACATACACGAGGACAGTAACATATACATACACATACACAGACACAATGACAAATACGCCGACAGTGACAAACACAATAACGCCGACATACACAATAACGATGACGTTCACTGTTGTAATACTATCAGCGACATATACGCCGACATACACAATAACCAGGACAAATACGCCTACAGATACAATAACGCTGACATATACACTGACAGATACGCCGACATCAACGTCAACATATACAGACACGACATCGCCGACACCCACATACACGAGGACAGTAACATATACATACACATACACAGACACAATGACGAATACGCCGACAGTGACAAATACAATAACGCCCACATACACAATAACAATGACGTTCACTGTTGTAATACTGTCGGCGACATATACGCCGACATACACAATAACCAGGACAAATACGCCTACAGATACAATAACGCTGACGGATACATTGACATATACGCCGACGGCAACACCTACATATACAAACACGACATCGCCGACGCCCACATACACGCAGACAGTGACATATACAAGCACGAATACGGCGACATACACGAATACAGTGACGCCGACATACACGATAACAATGACATTTACTGTTGTAATATTGTCGGCGACATATACACCGACATACACGGCAACGAGGACAATAACCGTGACAGACACGCAATCGGATACGCCGACTTCAACGCCTACATATACAAACACAACATCGCCAACGCCCACATATACGCAGACAGTGACATATACAAGCACGAATACTGCGACATACACGAATACAGTGACGCCGACATACACGATAACAATGACATATACAGTTGTAATATTGTCGGCGACGTTCACACCGACATATACGGCAACTAGGACAATAACAGTGACAGACACGCAATCGGATACGCCGACTTCAACGCCGACATACACAAACACGTTATCGCCGACAGACACCTACACAGTGACAGATACATACACAAGCACAGCGACACCGACATTGACGGATACAGTACAAAATACGCCGACATATACGGATACGCTGACAACAACGCCGACAGACACGGCAACGTCCACGTACACTGATACAAAAACAGACACGGTAACAGATACACCGACATTTACATATACAGAAACGCCAACTTATACGCCGATAAATACGGCAACGCCTACATATACAAATTCGCCAATAGATACGCCAACAGATACACTAACAATAAGCCCGACGCCAAGCAGCACGCTGACATCTACATTGACATATACAGAAACGCTGACAAATACGCCAACGTTTACGGCAACCATAAGCCCAACTTTGAGCAGCACGCTGACATTAACATTCACGCACACATTTACCCCGACATATACAGATACGCCAACAGATACACCAACGTTGACGTCAACTGCAAGCCCTACATTCAGCAGAACCCTGACACAGACGTACACATATACAGCAACAGCAACTATCACAATAACCTATACAAATACGAATACACTGACAACAACACACACAGGTACAAACACAGCTACGGTATCGATAACGGATACAATGACGTGCACGGCGACAGCCACAATAACAATAACGCCGGTTCCGTTCCCGTACGAGCTGAATATAAGCGTATATAACGAGGCAGGAGAACTGGTGAAAGTGATAACGAATACAGCTGCATCGGAAGAAACGCAGCAAATGCTTTTGTTATTGAACGGGAGCCAGACAGGAATAATATCGCCTGGCTCAGGGACGGCGCTGACAATAAGGATGCCCGGCGTAGAAACGCCTGACCAGCAAAAAGGCGGATACGCTGACTTTACGTGGGATGGTACAACCAGCGCGGGACAGAATGTAGGGAACGGGGTATATTATATAAAGGCAACAATTACGGATCCGTACGGGCACAGCGAGGTGATAACAAAGGAAATAACATCAATGGAAAGCAACCAGTATGTAGAACTTAAAATATTCAACTCGGCAGGGGAGCTTGTAGACGACATAAAAGAGGAAAAGAGCGTAGCGGGAAATATAGCGCTTAAGATAAAGGATACAATAGGGTTAAATGCGGACAGCAGCAACAGCGTGAACATAATATACGGGGACGAGACCGGGGATATTATATACTGGAACGGCGAGAATTCGCAGGGAGCAATAGTACAGAGCGGGACCTACGAAATGGAAATAGTGGCAAGAACATCAGACGGCAGGATAATAACGACAAGCAAGACAGTGACGGTGCTGGTTGAGGCTAAAGAATTTGTAAACAATATAAAAGTCCGGCCCAATCCTTTTGTAACAAGCAGGGTAAATGGAGGCATGGTAGGCAATGCTTTGTTTACGTGGACAAGCTGGAGCACAGGAAACGTCAGGATAAAGATATATAACATAGCAGGTGAATTAATAAGGACGATAGGGGCAAAGGTGCAGGATGGGCAGGCGCAATGGGATGGGAAAACAGTTGGAGGGAATCCTGCATCAAGCGGAATTTACATATGCGTACTGGAAGCCAAAAGCGACACTGGACATAGCGAAAGACAAATAGTTAAGTTTGCGATAATTAGTAAATGAAAACAAAAGGCATATTTACTTAAACAGCATCCATATAGCAATTGCGAACTGCAGAAAGGCAAATAGCCTGTTTAAAAATCTTTTGTCAGCGCGTATGGATATCCTAGAGCCGATCAAAGCGCCTGCAAGGACGATTACAGATAAAATGCCGACGAGTTTGTAATCAACATGACCAATAAAAGAATGGCCAAGGAATCCTGTAAAGCAGGTTATTACAATCATTGCGGAAGATGTAGCTACAGCTATTTTTATTGGAACACTAAAAAGCAGGGTCATCATCGGAACCTTTGCGAACCCGCCTCCTATGCCTATAATACTTGAGATAAAACCAGCCAAAAATGATATAGGCAGGCCCAGCCACAAATTTATCGAATAGTATTCTCCGTTTTTTTCTATGTGATAAAAACCAAACTTTTCCCCGGGTTTTGATTTTAATGGTTTTTGGGGCATGAGCATAAAAATTGCAGATATGAAAATAACGACAGCGAAAAGGCGGCTTAAAAATTTTTCGGAAAAAAGATTTGAGTTGTAACTGCCAATATATGCGCCGAGTATGGACGCCGGTTCCAGAAGAAAAAGTATACGCCAGTCAATTAGTTCGTTAGTGTGGTATACAACGGCTGCAGTTAGGCTCATTACAAGCATTATTGCAAGGGATGTTGGTACGGCGTGATGAAAGGACAGGCCTGACTGCAGAAGGATAGGCACATACAAAACACCGCCGCCAAGTCCGAGCATTGAAAAAATTACGGCTACGGTAAAAACCAGGATTAAAATAAAGAAGCTCACGTAAAACTATCCGAATAAAAAAAGAAATGAATTCATTATATGTATTTGCCTCTGGAATGATTTGATTTAATTTTAATCAGGTCAATAAACATTCGAAAAGAATCTTTAAAGACTCGCACTTTTGTTGCTGCCGAGTTATGCCATTCAACTGGCATTTCTATAATTTTAAAACTGTGCAGTTTCGCTATATATAAAACTTCGACATCAAAACCAAAATCGTATATTAACTGCCTTTCGAAAACAGGCTCAATTACGCTTTTCTTAAAGCTTTTGAAACCGCACTGGGTATCATGCAAAGGAAGGCCAGTTATAAGGCGTACAAGCATGTTGAAAAATTTCCCCATTTTTTCCCTGTAAAAAGGCTGTTTTACAGGTATAAGTGATTCCTTCAGACCTCGCGACGCAATAACAATATCCGCTCCTTTCTGGTGTTCATCATAGAACTTGTCGAAAGTTTCAATTGGTGTGGATAGATCGGCGTCGGTGAAAAGCATAATATCGTTTTTAGCTTCAAGCATTCCTTTTTTTATTGAATATCCCTTTCCCATGTTTTTACCGTTGGAAAGTACTCGCACGCCTTTTTCTTTTTCTGCCACTTCGACGGTTTTATCGGTACTGCCATCGTTAACAACAACGATTTCAAAAGGGAAACTGCAGCCTTTTAAATACTTTTTTATCCTCTGCAAAGAGTAAGGAAGCCTTTTTTCTTCATTATAAGCCGGTATTATTATTGAAACCGAATCCATCACACTCTCCGTGGGCTTGTCATTTTTTATACTGAATAAAAATATTATAATAAAAAAAATATTAATTTACAACGAAATTAATCCCGATTTGCGAAGATCCCTGACGATAGGGCTTCGACTGAGCTCAGCCGAAGTCAGACGGGGATACGGGTACCTGCTTGGGTGATTCACGAATCACCCAAACGAATGAAAAACAAAGGCGGGCAATTCATGAATTGCCCCTACGCAAAATAACACTATCAAGGGAAGGAGCATATTATTGATGCATTCTGTAATAGTGATATTGGAGCCCCCGGGGCTAAAGTCCTGGCTTTTTTGTTTACCCGTCTGCGCGGTAAATATTTGTAGAGAAGGGGCTTGGAGTCTGTCTCAAAAGCCTCTTAATTCTTTGACATAAATGGTATAATGGTTTCAAAATTTAGCGAAGGAGAAACCAAATGCCAACGATAAGAGCCGATAGAAATCAAATGTATCTACTGCCACCGGCAATAGAAGATTGGGTTTCAAAAGATCATTTAGCTCGATTTGTCGTAGAATTCGTAGAAGAATTACCGCTTGAAGAGATGGGTTTTAAAATGGAAGAAGAAACCGGAAGACCGGGATATTTTGTAGATCTTTTACTTGGGGCATGGATGTACGGCATACTGGAAGGAAAAAAGAGCAGCAGAAAAGTTGAAAAAATGACTTACGATTCAATGGGGATGATATGGATAACCGGGAATAATCATCCCGACCATAATACGCTATGGAGATTTTTTAAAGGAAATAAAGAGCAGATAAGGGTTTTACTGAAGGAGACGGTGCGTGTGGCAACAAACAACAATTTGGTTGGTTTTGAAATCCAAGCCGTGGACGGCACAAAAATACAGGCAGATGTAAATAAGGAAAAGACCAAAACAATAAAAGACATGAATAAAAAAATACAAGAATTAGACAGAGAAATAGACAAAATAATGGTGGAAATTGAGAAAAATGACGAACAAGACGATGAAGAGGACAAAAGTAAGTGCGGAATGCCAAAAGAATTGCAGGAAAAGGAGAAACTGCGTCAGGTAATAAGAGAACATATAGAACGTATGAAAAGTGAAGGAAAAACAACTGAAAACCCCACAGATAGAGACAGCCGGTTCATGATGACAAGAGGTAAAGGACTGCAACAGGCATATAACTCACAGGTTGTTGTGGACGCAAAGAAACAGATAATTGTGGCAGAGAATGTGACAAACAAGGAATCGGATGCTCACATGCTGAATGATATGATAGAAAAAGCAGAGTCGAATACCGGACAAAAATCAGGAGTAACGCTTGCGGATGGAGGGTATTATTCACCGGAAGAACTGGCAAAAGCCAAAGAAGAAAAAAGGAATATAATTGTTAACTTGCCGGAGGATGACAGCGATAGGCCGTATGGCAAAGCGCATTTTAAATACGACAAAGAAAAAAACGAATATGTATGTCCTAAAAATGGCAGGCTTGAATATACCAGTATAAGGAAGAAGAAAAACGGAAAAGAGACAATGATATACCGATGCGGGGATCATAGGGATTGTATTTATAAATACGAATGCAGCAAGGTAAAATCCGGAAGGATAATAGAAGCAAATAAGCATGAGTATGAGGAGATAGTGTCAATATACAGAGAAGAAGCTAGGGTCAATAACTGGAAAGAACAGCTTCGAAAGAGAAAAACAATAGTTGAGCCATTATTGGGACGTATAAAAAACGTACTTGGTTTTACAAGATTTAGTGTTAGAGGAATCGAAAGCGTAAAAACACAATGGTCTTTTATATGCGCCGCCCATAACATAAAGCAGGAGGAAGAAAGATGAAAAAGATAATTACAATGATTTGTTGTTTGTTGTTAGTAGTGATTTGTTGGGCTGGAGGAGTGATGGCCGAAGAAAATGCGGTAGGAGTAACTACAACATCACAAGCTGAACCTGCAAAAGCAGCAACAAAAATTGCGCAAGGCCGAATGATGAAAGTCAAATTAGTTGAAAAATATAAACAAGATGAAATTAATAAGCGTATTAAGGTATTAAAAGGCGAATTACCGCCTAATTCGGTAGATGGAGGACCAGAACAATGTGTATATGACCTTGCTAATTTTAAGGCTGACCCGCAGATTGTGCTGCCAGTACTACTTGATAAATTGAACAATAGCAAAAATGAAGATTTGAGAAAAGTTATTGCTGAAGTAATTATCAACATAAGTCAAAGTGAAGAAGTATTAACAGCCTTAAGAAAAGTTGCAAATCAACCAATGTCGGAAAGTATCAAATCGAAACTTAAGACAACACCTTATGATTTTTATTCTTATATTCAAGGGGTAGCGCTTATGTCATTAGAAAAGGCGCATGATGTTAAATCAATACCTTTAATAATTGAGTGGTCTGAAAAATACAATCAAACTAATATTTTAGAGGTTGTAAATCAACACGATAAGAATATGAATTTTAATAACGAATGTGCAAACGAATTCGGAAAAGAGCTAAATGGGAATAATATAGATAATAAGAAAAAAATGGAAATTATTCAAGAATCAATATTATCTTTAGGACAATCACCTGATAAATATAGCAACTTTATTAAAGCAATACTAGATGATAAAAATGCAAGCGACGAATGTGTTAATAAATTATTAGAAATTAAGCAATATTCCAGATTTATTTCGGATAAAAAAGGCGAAAAGACACTTTTCGACAATTTAACTCCCCAACTTAAAAATCTTAAAAACAAATTTAATAGCGAAAAAATTGATAAACTTTTAACCAAGGAATAAAATGATAAATAAAACAAAAAGTTTTCAATTAGTCTTATTAATTACTGTGATAATTCAACATTATTTGGACACCAACCTGTCTGAAATTGCTTGACATTTTATCCAAAAACAAGATCTTATCATAATTGTTTTTGGACGTCTGTAGACGACAACCCCTGAAATCTATTTCAGGAGGTAACATACCATGTTTTACCGCAAAAGGCAATACCGTTCCAGAAAGCCCGCCAGGAAACAGCACTTCACAAGGTCAAAGTCCTACCGGAAGGAAGAAAAGCTAAAACTCATCAAAGAATTTGAAGCTCTCAAAGCGCCCATGGCGATGTTTTGCAAGTGGTATGGAGTAGGTACGCCGACTTTTAAACGCTGGCAGGAAAACTATTTCAAATACGGCGAGCAGGGACTGGAAACCCGCAAGGCAGGCAGGATACCGAAAGAAATTTCTGATGCAGTAAAAACAGAAATAATCAAAATTAAGATAGAAAATCCGGGACTCGGCATGAAAAAAATTTCAGACTGGCTTGCGCGAAACAGGTTTGTTCGAGTGGGTCCAAAGGCGATAAGACAGGTACTTTCCGGGAACCAGCAGACCGCGCCGCTACTGGAACAGGCAAAGTTAAGACAAGGGAACAGCGGCAAAGAACCGCACAGGTTTGAGAGGAGTAAACCCGGCGAGATGTACCAGATGGATATAATGACTTTTATGCTGCAGGGATTATACAGAGTTTATGTTATTGCATGCCTTGACGATTACTCCCGTTTTGTGGTTTCAATCGGCTTGTTCCGCAGGCAGACAACGGATAGGTGCATGGATGTTTTAAGGGGCGCAATTGAACGGTACGGAATGCCAAAAGAGGTTTTGACTGATAACGGCAGGCAGTTTTATACGTGGCGGGGCAGGAGCCAGTTCCAAAAGTACCTGGTGAAATGCGGAATTGAGCATTTTAGGAGCAGGCCGTACCATCCTCAGACCCTTGGGAAAATTGAATCTCTCTGGCGCAATATGTATCAGGAACTCCTCGGCAGGGAACCTTTCAACAGCTTTGAGGCAGCGGAAGAAGGCATTAAAAAATGGACAGAATGGTATAATTTTAAGAGGCCTCATCAGGGCATAGGCGGGCTCGTTCCTGCTGACCGTTTTTTCGGGGTCGACAAATCAATGCGGGAAGTCATGGAAAAAGGCACGGGAATGGTAAAGGATGCCTTAATAGTTGACCCGAGGCGGATTAAGGAGCCGGTATACCTGATAGGTAAAATCGACGGAAAAGAAATAAGAATAATAGCAAAAGAAGGCAGCGTAACACTGGAAGGGCTTGATGAAGTGAAAGAAAACACCCTGCAGGAGGCAAAAAAAGATGGAATCGAAGCAAAAAGCAATGAAGCAATTCGACAGGTTGCACAGGAACCTGAGGGCGAAAAGAAAACTGGAGGAACTGATGCTGATAATAGCAGGAAGGAAAAAGGTGAAACAGGTGGTGAAGGAAATGAAAGTTACGAGGGCGGCTGTGTGGGAGTGGAAAAATAAGATGAGGAAAGGGGCTCTCCGCGCGCTGTCTCCGGCGGGACGGGGAAGGAAAGAAAAGGATTTTGTGTGCGCGGAAAGGGTATACGACGAGCTGCATGCGACAAGAAGCAAGCTTAAAAGAGCTTTGAAAAAAAACGCACGGCTGGAAAAAGAAAAAGCCTTTACGCAGGGAAATTTGCGGGTTGCGCGCAGCGCGCTCGCGTTTTACGGCAAAGAGGCCGGGGATATAAAAAAAAATTCACGCGCCTCGCGTATATTAAAAAAACTGTTCTCGACAACGCCGAAAAGGCCGCTCAAAGAGGCATGAAAGCGGTTGATTTTTGCAGGGAATCATGCGTATCGAGGAGCTCGCTATATGACTGGAAAAAGAGGGCAGGCGCAGGCGCGCTTGAAAATAAAATTCCGGGCGCTAAAAAGTCCCGGTATATCGTGGACAGGTACGCTGAAAGGGATGTCTTAAGGTTCGCGGATAAATACCCGGGAATCACGTCCTATTATGAGCTCGGCAAGGCCGCGGAAATATCGGAGAGCAGCGCCGGCAGGATAATGAAAAAACGCGGGCCATTAAAGGATGTAAAGAAGGAAAGCGGCAGAAAACCGCTTCACGTGCAGTGGCGCAGGCTCCACGCCTGCTGGGCTATTGATACGCTGTCGTTTAAAACAACAGCCGGTATGGCTTACCTGCAGATGATTGTGGAGGAATATTCAAGGGCTGTAATTGCGTGGAGGCTTCAGCGCAGAAAAACCGCCTCAGATACTGCGGAATTTATCAGCCGGACAATTGAACTCATGGATGCCGCGCCGCTGGCGCTGAAATTCGACAGGGGAAGTGAGTTTAATAATGATGAAGTTTCGGCGCTGCTTGGAGAAAAGAATATCCTGCCGCTGCCGAGCCCTAGGCAGTACCCTGCTTTTAACGGCAAGGTAGAGAGGGGGAATAGGATAATTAAAAAGTACCTGAAGCATAAAGGCAGGCTGAATTTTTGGACAGTCCGAAGGGCAATAGGAAGGGTGGTTTTTTACATGAACAAAGTAATGCATAGAAGGATGTTCGGCGGAAGGACGAGCGAAGAAGCGTTTGCCAATGGCGTAGTTTACAGGAGGAAAGACAGGCCCCGCCTTGCCGGAAAAGTAAAGAGGGAAATTTCAAAGATAATAGCAAGGGATAAATCCAGAAAAGATATGCTGGACATTACGAGAAAAGCAGTGGTAAAGTCTGTAATTAATTATGGACTTGTCCTTGTTAATCACTGGGATACGCCGATTGAGTTTTGCAGATACAGGTGGAAGGACATATTAAAAAAATACAGGAAGACTGTGGAAGCGAGCAAAGAACCGGAAGTAATTAACCCGGATTTTGACCCTATCGCGGAAATGAAAGCAAAGCTTAAGCATAATACAAAAAGGGAATTGATGGCTAAAATTGGCAGAAGAAACCGGAATTAAGCCCTGAAGGCAGGGGTTCCACACTAATGAGTATTGAATTTATTGCTTCGGATAGGCCGGATAGAGGGAAAATCAGTAAAGCAGTTGGCAGTGCGGCCCGCCGGCGCCCCAGGTATAAGAAGGTATGGGGATAACTTCGTACCCGTATTTTTTGAATATTTTTTCCTGCGTATCGTAAATCGGGTTTGGCAAAGCAGCCACCTTATCCATGGTATCAAAAACATACTGCAGGGTGTCTGCCAGCCTTTGATAAGTAGCCGGGCCAGGCAGGTTCTGCCATTCGGAAAAATTGGTTCTCAACCAGTCAAGCGCGTTTAGAACCTGCTGTTGCGGCGTGTCAGGGCTGTCTATTGGAAGGAAATAAGGATACTTGGGAAGGAGCACGGTAATTTTGCCGGTATTCTTGTCGCGAAATCTGACTATATTTACAGGGTTTCTTACGGGGTGGTCTGAAAAGGGGAGCCGGATAACTTCATAACCGAGGTTTTTAAATTCACCGGATGCTTCGTCATATTCTTTCTGCACACGGCTTATGAAGTTTTTATCAAAAGAATTTTTCAGCAATGAATCATAGTGCTGTTTCATCTTCATGTATGTAGGTATAAAAACCCTCGGGCTGCCAATGCCAGGATTTGGCAGCACACAGGCAAGCATATCAAGATGAAAAACTTCGTCACTACCGCTGCCAGGTATAGGTGTAAGCAGCAGTTTTTCAGGAACGAATAAGACTTTGATTCCAAAAACAGAATCTGAGAAAGCTTTTCTTACAGTCTCGATTAATGAGGGAGCCAGGGAATTTTGTTCAAAAGACTGCTGGCCCATGTTTCTGTTAAGAAATTGTATAACGCGATGCCTGCCGGCGAGAAGTGCCACTTTGTTGTCGGGTGTCCATATAATGTCTTCATCACCGCCTTCGGCGCTTACATCTGTGCCGAAATTCCACAGCGTAAAGGTCTGCGGGAAAGCTTTTACCAATCTTTTTACGGTTAAAACATAACCGGGAATGGTGTCACCCTCACTATAACCGAGAATTATGCGGTGATTACTGTCAATACCGATAATCTTGCATATATCCTGCGGCCACTCAAGCACATTGGCGGAATAGAAAAAATAAAGCCTTTTTTTCACATCATCATCAGTGAAATTACAATGGGCTTTAAGATAGCTTATGAAATATTCTTTCTCATGCCCCTCTGATTCAGGAACATATTGTTTATCGGGAAGGGCGGCGTATATACGGGTATATTTAGGCAGGTTTTTCAACAAGTCACCATGCGAGAGTTCAAAATTAAGCCAATAAAATTTTTCGGCAATTTTTTTCTTTTGCTCGCCGGTGGCAGCTGAGGGCCATTTAAGTTCTGGGAGGTAAAAGTATTGTTTTTCATCCGGCCATAATCCAACTACAACAAAATCCATTTGCCTTTCTGATTCAGGCACAAGTAAGGCGCCTTTATCTTTTATAAACATGCCTTTGGGCGTGTCTTGGCAATGTAATAAGGCATATATTGAAAAAAATATAGTTAAAATCATCAAAAAAATTTTTGTTAAATATTTAATCATTGCAAACAGCTCCAGTAGTGATTTTTTGCAAAATTGCACAAATATCGAGTTTGAATGATAACAAACGAAAACGCCTTAAGTCAAGGTATTATTTGACAAATATTTTTGGGAAAAGTTTCGTTGATTTATAAATAAAAAATTCCCGATTTTTGTCCCAAAAAACAAACAGCGACAGCTTTAAAGTATTAAAAAAGAAAAATCAATTTTGCGGAAACAATAAAAGGATAAAATGATTGACATTTCCTATTTTTGATATATATTTGTCCAAAATAAATCCGTATAGCAATTGCAACGGATATTTCTTTTGGCACAGGAGTGCCTGATATTTGCTGAAAAATTCAAATTGAAAGTTATATTTTAAAAGGATGCTGAAATATTATTGAGGAGAAAAATTTTATGAAGAAAGAAAATCTGATAAACCCGGAAATTTCTGAAAATGCCTTAACCGTGCTTAAGAGAAGGTATTTTATAAAAAACGACAAAGGCGATCCGATAGAGGATGCGAAAGATTTATTCTGGCGCGTCGCGAATAATATTGCGCAGGCAGACGCGATTTATGACAAAAAGGCAGATATAGAAAAACAGGCTCTGGAATTCTATGATGTAATGGCAGGCCTTGATTTCCTGCCGAACTCACCGACACTCATGAACGCCGGCAGGGATCTGCAGCAGCTTGCGGCTTGTTTTGTTTTGCCCATAGAGGATTCAATAGAAGAGATATTCGAAGCGGTAAAATATGCTGCACTTATCCATAAAAGCGGCGGGGGAACCGGATTTTCTTTTTCACGTTTAAGGCCTAACAGGGACAAAGTCAAGACAACAAATGGAATATCTTCGGGGCCGGTTTCTTTTCTGAAGGTTTTTAATGCGGCAACCGAAGCAATAAAGCAGGGCGGCACAAGGCGAGGCGCCAACATGGGCATACTCAGGGTAGACCATCCGGATATAAAGGAGTTTATAACATCAAAAGCCGATAACAAGGAAATAAACAATTTTAACATATCTGTTGCTTTGACCGAAGATTTCATGCAGACGCTGCGCAATGGCAAAAAATACAGGCTTATAAACCCACGAAACGGCGAAACAGTGGCGGAAGAGGATGCCGAAGAGATTTTCAACATGATTATTGAATACGCATGGAAAAACGGAGAGCCTGGAATAGTTTTTATAGACAGAATAAACAAAGAAAACCCCACTCCAAATGCAGGTGAAATTGAAGCGACCAACCCGTGCGGAGAACAGCCGTTGCTCGCCTATGAAGCCTGTAACCTCGGCTCAATCAATCTCGCCCATATGGTCACACCTGACAAAAAAATAAATTATGACAAACTTTCAAAAACAGCGGCAATAGCAACTCGTTTCCTTGACAACGTCATTGATATGAGCAAATATCCCATGGAAAAGATAACCAATATGGTAAGAGCGAACAGGAAAGTAGGAGTTGGCGTTATGGGATGGGCAGACATGTTAATACAGCTTGAAATTCCCTATGACTCTCAAGAAGCAATAAGGACAGGTGAAGAAGTAATGGCATTTATTCACAAGGAAGCTGAAAATGCTTCACTGGCAATTGCCAGACAGCGCAGTGTTTTTCCCAACTATAAAGGCTCCATTTATGATAAAAAGAATCTTAAATTAAGGAATTCAACCCTGACCACTGTAGCGCCAACAGGAACTTTAAGCATAATAGCGGGGTGTTCCTCCGGAATAGAGCCGATTTTTGCGGTTGCATATACAAAAAATGTAATGGATAACGACAAGCTGCCTGAAATTAACAATTATTTTCTTCAAACAGCAAGGCAAAGAGGTTTTTACAGCGATGAACTTATTAAGGAAATAAGCAAGACGGGGCATGTAACAGGAATTAAGGAAATACCGGACGATATAAAAAAGGTTTTTGTGACAGCCCACGATATAAAGCCGGAGTGGCATATTAAAATGCAGGCAGCCTTCCAGAAATCCACGGACAACGCCGTATCAAAAACCGTTAACTTCAGTAATAGCGCAACACAGGAAGACGTAAGAAAAGTTTATTTACTTGCCTACGAGCTTGGGTGCAAGGGCGTTACAATATACAGGGACGGCTCAAGGGAAGAGCAGGTATTGACAACATCGTTGTCCAGTAAAGAGCCGGCGAACATGCCGGTGTCAATGCAGTATCTCCATGAAATAGAGCCAAGGAAGAGGCCTGAAACAACCATAGGAAAGACAATAAAAATGAGGACAGGATGCGGAAATCTTTATGTGACAATAAACGAAGATGAAAACGGGCTTTGCGAAGTATTTACAGCCATGGGCAAGTCCGGAGGCTGCGCGGCAGCACAGTCAGAAGCAATAAGCAGGCTTGTTTCGGTGGCCTTAAGGGCAGGCGTAAAACCTGACGTATTAATAAAGCATTTGCGCGGCATAAGATGCCCGGCACCAGCATGGCAAGAGGGCGGTATGGTACTGTCGTGCCCGGATGCAATAGGAATAGCGCTTGAAAAATACATACATGAAAAAAAGGAGGGTAACGAGAAATTTATATTCAAACTTGTTGAAAAAGGAGCGGCAGGTGAAACATGCCCGGAATGCGGGGCTCATCTGGAACATGAGGGTGGATGCAATATATGTAAAATTTGTGGATATTCCAAATGCCTGTGATATAATATACTATATACATTGCCAAGCAAGAGTGGGCAAAGTAAAATTTTTAACCGTCAAATGAGGGAGGCAAAAAATGAGTCTTGAAAGGGAAAAGGGGGAACTTTTGGTTCCCGGTTCGGAAAAGAGGGAATATCCCCGCTTGGCAATGCGCGTAAAAGTCAGGTACAGAATTCTTGACGGGGAAACGGCTCAAAAGGCGCTTACAAAAAATTTTGAAGCTGAAAAATTACTCGCCGAATACAATACAGGAGAATCTATTGATGTTTCCAAAACAGGGCTGCTTATGTTTACGGAAAAAGAAATCCCTCTGAAAAGTTACCTGGCAATCAATATGTATATTTCAATACCAGGCATAGCATGCGCATGCAGGGCGCTGGCTGAGGTAGTAAGACGGGAACGGGATGGGGATAATTTCAAGGTGGCGCTAAAGTTTTTGAAAGTCATGCATCACAACCTTAAAAACTATAAATTCGCAGCTTTACAGACACTGTTGGATATAAAAGAACCAGGGATAGAGTAAATTTAAATATTATTTTTCATGTAATATACTTATAATTTAATCCAAAACAAAAATGAGGAAAAGAACACATGGAGAAAGAAAAAAAAGAAGGAGAACTTTTACTGCCTGAAGAGAGAAGGGAATATCCAAGGGTAGCCATGACTATTAAAATTTTATACAGGATACTCGATGGTTCGGACGAAGATCAGAATTTAATAAAAAATTTTAACGCTGAAACAATATTGACACATTACAAAGAAGGAGAATCAGTAAATCTCTCCAAATCGGGCATTCTTATGTTTACAGACGAGGAGATAAAAATAAAGAATTTTGTTTCGACCAGCATGTACATACCACTGCCTGGTTTTTCCTGCAATGTAAGAGCACTGGCTGAAGTTGTTAGATGCGACAAGGATGAAAAAAAAGGAAAATATCTTGTTGCCCTGAAGTTCTTAAAATTGCTGCATCACAACCTGAACAAGTTTAAGTATGTTTCGTTAAAGGATATACTTGCTATTGACGGAGAGAATATTAAAATAGACTGAATATTTTTTTAGGGAGGGTGCGAAAATGGCAGATGAACAAAAGGGTGAAGAAAAAGAGGCAAAAAGCGCTGAATTAATAATTTCAGGCGAGCGCAGGATATATCCCCGAATTGCTCTTACTGTCCCAGTTAAATACAGTATAGTAAAGGAAGCGGAACCTGCCGAAGCTGAGCAGGATGAACTGCTGCAAAAAGGTTTGGATAATATTTATTCAGACAAATACGCTGCAACGCAAACAGTAAATATAAGTACAGGCGGATTACTTATAACAACGGATGATTTAATCAAACCTAAAACGACATTGCACCTTACCATGTATATACCCCTTCCAGGGATAGCATGCAACTGTTCAATACTTGGGGAAGTAGTAAGGTGTGAAAAAACAGAAAAGGGCTATAATACAGGCATAAAATTTATCAAGATTATCCATCATAACCTTAACAAGTATAAATATGCCACATTAAAGGATATTTTAAAAATAGATGGACCGAAATTCAGGATGGATTAATAATTCATCTTTTAAATGCTTTTTTGGGGGGGGGGGGCAATAAAACCTTTTAAATCAGCCTATTTTAAGCATTTGTTAAGTTTAATGCTAGATTTTATCATCAGTATAAATAAAGGTTTTGTATTGAAGATTTTCTGGCAGCGGCTACAAGGGTTTAATAAGAAAAAAGCAAAAGCATGCGAAAAAAAGGGATTAAAATGGAAAATGGCTGTAAAACAATTAGGAAAAATTAATTTATACTACTTTAATGCAGACAATGCCTCAGGTGTTTTTAATATTGACAAAATATCTGAAAGTAGTATATACTATTAAATATATATAATGAAAATGAGAAATATGTGCGAAATATTACTTTTTAAGGAGGAGCTTGATATGGGCATGACGCAGCCAGAAGCAATCGCAGAGAGGTTAAGAGCTGAAGCAAAAAGACTTTATCCTGGGGTATTGGTAAGAGTTTCACTAGAAGCATTTCCCAATGATGACGGAGCGGATATATATATTTATGCTCCAAGAAAATATTCTGATATGCTGTTATCAAGATTAAAAACAGCCAGGCAGCAATTTGTAAAAAACACCAAAGTTGACGTAACGAAATTACGTATCATAATGGAAGACGCTGAAAATATGTCAGCGGAACTAAAACAGAGGTTACTAGCGGAACAGGGAGGAACACAATAGTTTTACAAGTTACAGGAGAAAGGTTGTTGTTAGAATGAAAAAATTTAAAAGAAAAAAGCACATTACAGTTTTATGTGTCCCTGACGACAGTTCAAGAGTGTTTAGCGTTAAAATGAGAAGTTTTGTTTTTTATTCACTGGCAATTTTGTGGCTAGTCGGGCTTGCATTTTCTATATTTATTATTTCCCGCCATACTAATTACAGAGCAACCCTTGAATATAATAAATACCTTATTAATAAAAACAGAGAATTCGCAAAAGACGTTTTAGACATGAAGGAAACAGTCGATAGGGTAGCTCAAATAGACAAACAAATGAGAGAACTTTTACAGCTTAAGAGCAAGAATGGGATGATAAAATACACGGGGTTGGGCGGGCCATCCTACGTTGACGA
Organism: uncultured bacterium; assembly: GCA_963845185.1. GTDB lineage: Bacteria > Oederibacteriota > PGYV01 > PGYV01 > CAWJRG01 > CAWJRG01. Next base: position 37,752 of record CAWJRG010000006.1, read on the forward strand.
CGCGAGCATGCTTGAAAAATGCTTAAAAAACGAAAAAGATACAATAAGCAAAAGCGCGTTTGACCTTGCTGTAAAATGCGTTAACGAGAAAGCAAAAGATAAAGAAAAAAGTTTTCAGGAAATTATAAAATACATAACGGACCAGAGAGCAAAATTGACCGCGGTGCCTGCCGGCTGGCCTTTAAAAGGCTGGATTACAAGCGGATTTGGCTCGCGGCTTGACCCTTTTACCGGTGCTTTGACTTTTCACGAAGGCGTTGATATAGTCAATGACCTTGGAACTCCGGTAAAAGCAACTGCCGATGGAGTGATCAGTACAGCAGGATGGGAAAAAAGCTTTGGATATGTTGTCGCAATTAATCACGGCAATGGTTATTCCACGAGATATGGACATCTTCTTAAATATAGCTGCAGTTTGGGGCAGTGCGTTAAAAAAGGACAGGTTATAGGATACCTCGGAAATTCGGGGCGCAGCACGGCACCACATCTGCACTATGAAGTCCGACTGAACGGTGTCGCAGTTAATCCGGTAAAATATCTCAACAAAGAAATTGCTTTAAAGTAAAAGGAGAAAAATGCTCGGCAGCATGGAAACACTAATAGGTAAGGATTGTGAAACAAAGGGGAATATATATTCCAAAGGAAATATAAGAATAGACGGTAAAATTGAAGGCAATATTCAGAGTGAAGAAAACGTAATTATGGGAGAAAACGCGTCAATCAAAGGAAATGTTTATGGTAAACATCTCACAATAGGGGGAAAAATAATCGGCGATGTCACAGCTAAGGCAAAACTTGAGATTCTAAATACAGGAAAAATATACGGGGATATAAAAACACCAAGGCTAATAATGGCGGAAGGCGTAATTTTTGAAGGCAACTGCGAAATGGAAAAAATAATAGAAGAAACAACGCCTAAAAAATAAATTGATTCTTTATATTTATATATCCGAAGACAGGGATAAAACAAAAATTTATTATTGTTTACTATAATTTAAGATATTCTTAAAAATCAAAATACTACCTTCCGGTTTATATAATGCCTTTGACAATTAGCGCACACGGTAATATAATTAAACAAAAATAAATACTAGAAAAATTTTATTTTTATAAAATTATATTTGGTGAAAATAAGGAGACGGATAAACAATGGTTAGAGTAAGATTTGCACCAAGTCCGACTGGGTATTTGCATATAGGAGGTGCTCGTACGGCGCTTTATAATTATTTGTTCGCAAAAAAGAACAAAGGTAAATTCATATTGCGGATAGAAGACACCGACGCGGAGAGGTCCACCGAAGAATCGCTAAATACCATACTTGACTCATTGCGTTGGATGGGGCTTGACTGGGACGAGGGACCGGGAGTGGGTGGAGAACACGGGCCATATTTCCAAACGCAAAGGATAAAAATTTATACGGAGTACGCCGAAAAACTTTTAAAAGAAGGTAAGGCATATAAATGTTTCTGCACAAAGGAAGAACTTGACGCAGAAAGAAAAAAAGCAGAAAGCCAAAAGAGAGCTTTTAAATACGACGGCAGGTGCAAGAACCTTTCGGCTACAGAAGCAGAAAAAAAAGAAGCAGAAGGCAAACGCTGTACTATACGAATAAAAATCGACAGCGAAGGCGAAACTATAATTAACGACATTATAAGGGGCGAGGTGAGATTTCAAAATTCCGTTCTTGACGACATGATAATCATAAGGGCAGACGGCATGCCTGTTTATAATTTTACGGTTGCTATCGATGACGCACTGATGAAAATAACGCATGTAATAAGAGGTGAGGACCATCTTTCCAATACGCCGAAACAGGTGCATATTTACAAGGCGCTCGGATTTAATTTGCCTTTTTTTGCACACATACCTTTGATCCTAGGTCCGGATAAATCAAAATTGTCAAAAAGGCACGGCGAAACAAGCGTAGCCGAATACAGAAAAAAAGGTTATTTAAAAGAGGCTCTTTTGAATTATCTCGCTATGCTAGGCTGGTCAGCGGAATCGGGCGAGGATGTATTATCAATGGAACAACTCGTAGAAAAATTCGATCTTGACAGGGTTCATAAAGCAGGGGCAATGTTTGATAACCAGAAATTACTTTGGATGAACGGGGTTTATATCAGGAATACCAATATTGATGAACTGACAAGACTGTGTGTGCCATATTTGAAAGATTCGGGATTAATAACAGATGGTGATATTAAAGACAAATATGATTATATAAAACGAGTCGTTTTGCTGCAACAGGAAAAAATAAAAACACTGTCGGAAGTTGTTGAGCTTTCAGCCTATTTTTTTAAGCAGGAAATAGATTTCGATGAAAAGGCAAAAGAAGTAATAGAAAAAACAGAAAATAAGAGCAAAGTGCTTGAAATATTTAAAAACGTTATAGACACTGTTGGTGTTGATAAAAATAAATTGGAAGAGAGTTTAAAAGTGGATATGGAAACAGCTGGTATAAAACCAAAAATATATATGCACCTGATTAGGGCAGTTATTTCCGGAACTACCGCAGGTCCGGGGTTATTTGATATTATAGAAACATTGGGTAAAGATGTAGTATTGGACAGAGCAGGAAGATTTTTGTAATACAGCGTAATGCCGACATAATTATGTAAATACTGAAAGGAATAAAATGAAAAAAATTATTGTTAGCAGCATTATTTTGCTTTTTGTATGCCAGCCTATTTTTGCCGACGCGATATTTAAGAAAAATGGAGAGGTAATAGAAGGGAAAATAGTGGCAGAAACCCAGACGGAGATAGGAATAAAAACACTAGATAAGTCCTTTTTTGTAAAAAAAGATGAAATTGAAAGACTTGTATATTCGCCGGCAGAAGAGAATAAGCCGTTTATCGACTGGCCAATTGTAATTCCCGGGGTGATATGCGCGGCATTGTTTTTATTTGTATTATTTTGGCACCAGACATTATGAAATTTAAATTTGAAGTGATTGATGTTGTTTTGCCCTTGCGCACTTTTTTAGTATAATCCCGACTATAATTATTCTACTTTGAGTATTGCCAAAAATGCTTCCTGCGGAATTTCTACGGAACCAATTTGTTTCATACGTTTTTTGCCTTCTTTTTGTTTTTCCAGCAATTTTCTTTTCCTTGTAATATCGCCGCCGTAACATTTTGCGAGCACATTTTTTCTCATGGCACGGACATCCTCGCGTGCTATTATACTGCCGCCTATCGCGGCCTGAATAGGCACAACGAACATCTGGCGGGGGATTACTTCCTTTAATTTCTCACATAAGGCTTTTGCCTTACTGAAGGCAAAATCTTCATGTGTGATAAAGGACAGGGAATCGACTTTTTCGGCATTTACAAGTATGTCCACTTTTTTTAGATTGCCTGGCCTGTAATCTATAATTTCGTAATCCATAGAGGCATAGCCCTTTGACACAGATTTTAATTTGTCGTAAAAATCCCATATTATTTCGGATAATGGGAGTTCGTAGGTAAGCAAAGCACGGTTGACCGATAAATATTCTGTGTTCTGATAAATCCCGCGCCTGCCCTGGCACAGTTGCATCAGGCTACCGACATATTCCGAAGGGGTTATTATCGAAAGCCTTACATAAGGCTCTTCAATTATGGATATACGGCCCGCGTCCGGAAATTTTGACGGGCTATCGCACATATAGACTTCTTCATTCCCGGTTATTATTTTATACTCAACGTTTGGCGCCGTGGCAATCAGGTTCAGGTTATATTCGCGTTCAAGGCGTTCCTGGACTATTTCCATATGCAATAATCCCAAAAAACCACAGCGGTATCCAAAGCCAAGGGCATCGGAAGACTCGGGCTCGTAAAATAATGACGAGTCGTTTAACTGCAGTTTTTGCAGGGCATCTTTCAGTTCGTTATACTGCTCGGAAATGACGGGGAATAAGCCACAAAAAACCATTGGCTTCACTTCTTTATAGCCTGGTAGCGCAATATCACAGGATTTATTTTTTTCGGTAATAGTATCTCCGATTTTTACATCGATTAAGTTTCTTATTCCGGCAACTATGTAACCAACTTCGCCTGCTTTTAACTCGTCGGCGTCGAGCATGCCGGGCTTGAATATGCCGATGTTTGTCACTTCCCAGTTTGTATTTGACGCCATCATATGTATAGCAAAGCCTTTTTTTATTATGCCGTCATATAAGCGTACAAAAACTATGACGCCTTTGTAATAATCGAAAGTGGCATCCATTACAAGAGCTTTTAAAGGAGCGTTTGGGTCCCCTTTGGGCGAGGGAATCCTTTTTATGATTGCTTCAAGTATTTTTTCTATGCCTATACCTTCCTTGGCGCTGGCAAGAATCGAATCTTCAGCAGGCAGGCTTAGGAGTTCCTCAAGCTGGATTTTTACGTTGTCGGGGTTAGCACTGGGCATGTCAATTTTATTTATGACGGGTATTAAAAAAACATTATGGTTTATCGCTATATGGGCGTTTGCCATTGTCTGTGCCTCGACACCCTGCGTGGCATCAATAACCAGCAAAGCACCTTCCGAGGCTATCAAACTGCGTGAAACTTCATAGGAAAAGTCAACATGGCCGGGCGTGTCTATGAGATTTAAAGTATAATTATGGTTTTCAAAAGTGTATTTAAGCTGTACGGCCTTTGCCTTGATTGTAATGCCTCGCTCACGCTCCAGGTCCATGCTGTCAAGAACCTGTTCTTTCATTTTCCTTTTCTCTATCGTATGCGTGATGTCGAGCAGCCGGTCGGCGAGCGTGGACTTGCCATGATCAATATGAGCAATTATGCTGAAATTCCGGATATATTCTAAATATGAATTGTCCATATTTATTCTACTTTTATATATTTGTAATCAAAGTATCTCTGCTGGGTGTCAGCGCCGTCGTACTGGAGTAAGATAGCAACCATCTGCATGCTGCCTTTTTTTCTGTCTCTTCTCATTACCTTGATCTGGAAAGTCAGGGTTCTTTCCTCGCCCGGTTCCAGAGAAAATTTCTGGGTAATATCGCCGAACATTTCGAGGTTTGTCAGCTTTAATAATTTAAGGTAGAAATCTGTAACATTATTGGAAGTGTTTTTAACCGTGGCATCAACCGTAAAAATATCATTTTCGCGGACTTTATCGGGAATTTCCCACTCAACTTTAAAAGGGAAAACACCCTGCTCTTTCCTCAAATATGTGAATGTAGCTCCGCCAGCTATTGCCCATTCTAGAGCAGAATAAGGACCGCGAACCACTTTAAATGCCCTTGTCAGGTCGTGCCAGAAAAGACCCAACGACGGGTTGATCGGCAAGAAAGCGTCAACTGCCTGTTTTTGTCTGATAAAATGTTCGTCGGGTCCAGTGGGAACTATTGTTTTTCCAAGCAGATTCCAGTCAACGCACTGGCCGACAACCAGGGAAGTGTTGCATCGCCTGAGATAATCCGTCCAGTCATCAATCATATCCGGCAAAGTTTTTTTGTCTATTGAATAAAACATTGCGGCATTTATTGAAAGACCGGCGTCAATTAGCATAAGCGGATCCTGACCGTGCTGCTTTGCCTCTTTCCAGCCGAGATTGAAGACCCATAATGGTTTTTTAACTCCGGATTTTGTTACCATCTCGTGGATTATTATGGCCATTTTATGTGCGCGCCACCACTGCCACATTTCAACTATCTGGGGGTCATGCTCAACTTCGAGTTTTTTGGCCAGCCATACCATTTTTTCTTTATCATCAAGGTTTTCCCAATTTTCAGGTATATTATATACAGGCATATCATTTATAAAATCAATGGCATATTCATAACCACCGAAATCAGTCCTCATGTAATCAAGGCCGATGTAATCAACATCAGGGCTTGCGTCCAGTTTTTTTATCAATTCTATTATGTCTGATTCACGCTTCTGGTCGTATATAGAAATATAAATAAGGGGGTGTAACTCGCCCGTATCCTTATCATAGCCTATCGTCTGCCTGTATGGTGAAAGGTCTTTCCTATTGCCGAGAAGTACATAGCCCGACATCCATGCGCCATATTTTATATTATATTTATGGCATTCCCTACCTATAAGCGGGAACTGCTGCATTGCTATCTGGCTCCAGGGGAAATCATAAGGTTTAAAAGAATCCCATATCTGCGATTGGCCTACGCAATGCCATAGAGCGTTGGCGCCCATGAATTTTGCCCAGAGCACGTAATTTTCCCAGGTTTTGACGCTCCTGCCTCCGAGGCCAGGAACCTGTTTTATTATAACGCCATCTGGTTCCTCTATATCCATGACACAGAATCCTTTGGGAAGAGAAGGAGGGATGCGTTTTGTGATATTAAAAGTTGCAGTGCCAGCCTGTTTTTTACCGCCTGCTTCAATTATTACCACGGCATTATAGGTGCCTATATGCGGGTTCCATGGAATAGGCCATTTTCCAACCCATTTGTTTAAGACAGGGTTATAAAGTATAAACAGCCTCGAAGTATTACCAACTGTATTAATTAGTCTTTTATTTGAGAAAACCTCCACTGTTGCAGTTGCTGATTTCGGGGAAAAAGCGGTTTCAGTATTTATCGGTTTGCAAAAAATGGTTACAATTTCGTAACGGAGATATTCTTTTTTGTCCGTGGATACCTTTATGTTGAAGGCTCTTAAACTTGAAATAAAAATAAAAAAGAGTATAATGCTGACGCAATATTTTTTCATGACTGTCCTTAAATTTGTGCAATATTTGTGTAATTTGACCTATAGATTTAAGTTTAGATTATATAGGCAATTTTTTAAGTGTCAAGGGGAAATTGAAAAGCTAATAATACATTAAGTTCGATAAAGGCAAGTATCTCACTTTTTAAAAGAAGCATATGACAAGGAGGCGGAAAGTGAAAGGCAAATTTAAATGTTGAAAATATGTGAAATTTTTGAAGATATTGAAGGAGAAGGAAAATTTCAAGGTTATCCTACTTTTTTCGTCCGGGTCACAGGATGTAATTTAAGATGCTCGTGGTGTGATACTAAATATGCATATTATAAAGGCAAAATAATAAGTTTGAAAAGCATACTTAAAAGAGTCGCAAAAAGTCCTTATAAATTTGTCAGCATAACTGGCGGCGAGCCGTTGTTATATAAAAAAGAAATAGCAAGATTAATCAAAAAAATAAGGGAAAAATATAAAAAAAATGTGACTATAGAGACAAATGGTTCAATTACAATAGAAGGAGTTCCTGCGGATAATATAAGCATGGATTTGAAGCTGCCGTCATCGGGAGAGCATAAAAAAATGCTTTTTTCAAATCTAAATCTTCTTAAGCCGAAAGACCAGATTAAACTTGTTATAGGCAGCAAAAAAGACATGGTCTACGCAAAGAAAATCCTTGATAAATATAAGGTAAAAACAGCAATAATTGTGCAGCCGGTTTTTGGGAAATTCCCGTTAAGGAAAATAAGAGATTTTGTTATGAAAAATAAGCTTAACTGGAAAGTATCAGTACAGTTGCATAAGATTATAAAGTGACAAGGTAAAGATATGTAGCACGTTACTCCATGAAACCTGGATGTTTTTCAGCGAATAGGATATTTCTATTTTACCTTGACAAAAGTTTGGAAGTATTGACAGGTAGTTTTTATATTGATATAATATTTCAAAATATAAAACAGGAGGCGACAAGTGTTCAAGCTAAAAATGTACATGCTTTTTATTATTGGCGTGGCAATAGGCGGTGCTATAGGATTTATTGCGTATAATATGCTTTTTGAAACGGAATTCAGCAATCTCCAGCGGAATATTGAAACAGATTGGGATAAGGTCATTACCAACTTGAATATGACTACTGATCAGGTAATAAACCTGAAAAAGCTTTTAATTCAGGATAAAGAAAAATTCGACGTTAAAAAGTTTGACGAAGTAATTTCTTTGAGGGCAGAGATTCTGGGTACTGATAAATGGGAAGAAAGAACTGAGTTACTAAACCAGATTGAGGAAGCAATGAACAGGGTAATTGAGTTTTACAATGATCGCATGGATTTAAGGGCAAAAAGGTTTTATTATGTGGAATGGGGAATGCTCACGGACAAATATAAAGAACAGTATAATGAAGCAAAGAATGAATATATAGATGAAGTGCATGAGTATAATGTTAAATTGAAAAGATTGCCCTACAGCATGATAGCAAAAAGAAAAAAACTGGTGGAAATATCGCAGCCTGAACAAAGCAGGATAACGACAGTGCAGGTAGCTACCGAATAACTTTGAGTTATCCGGAGGAAAGTCCGGACTCCATGAAGCACGGTGCCCGGTAACGCCGGGGCGAGGCAGTCATAATGGCTGCTTCGACGGAAAGTGCAACAGAAAGCAGGTAGCCTCGGAAAGTGCCGTTTTTACGGCATCCGGGGTAATAGTGAAAAGGCGAGGTAAGAGCTCACCGCATACTTCGAAAGGAGTATGGCATGGCAAACCCCACCGGGAGCAAGGCCAAATAGGGAATAAAGCCGATAAGGCGAAGCAGCTTCAGCTTCATTATTCCGGGTAGGCCGCATAGATTAATGGCTGCCAGCCCGTGAAATATTACGGGCGCACAGAATCCGGCTTATGCACTGTCGTTATCCTGTTTTTATTTTAAATCACTTTTGACCAAAATAAATTTAAAAACAATTGCCGCGGCGTTTTCTTCCGTGCTGATAAAAAATAGAGGATGAAATGTATAATTATATAGATTTACACCTTCATACAAAGTTTTCCTGGGATGCAGAGCAAACAATGGAAGATGTAGTAAAGAAAGCTAAGGGAAAAAATATTAAAATTATGGGTTTCACCGAGCACATCGACCTGATGGATAAGCATCATAAAAATTATTTAAAATTTGATTATAAAAAGTACACAGAGGAATTCAAAAAAAACAAGGAACAATTTCCGGGATTATTGAAAGGCATAGAAGTAGGTGAAATGCATGTATACAACGACAGATTCGTAAAATTTGCAGAAAACAAGGAATTTGATTATTTTATCGGCTCGCTGCATTTTATAGGCGAATATACTCCGGTTTTTGACAATTATTTCAAGCAGCATAAACTCCTTGACGTGTATAAAGCTTATTTTGAAGAGGAATATAAATTAATAGAACACGGTGGCTTTGAGGTTGCGGCGCATATAACTCTTGTCCACAGGTACGGGGCAAAATATTTTAAAGAGCCTGTTTATGAGACATTCAAGGCAGAAATAGGCGATATTTTAAAACTTTTAATAAACAAGAAGATAGCCATTGAAGTAAACACCTCAGGATTACATTTTCCTGCAAATGATTTCATACCGGATAAAGAAATAATCAGGGCTTATATTTTACTTGGTGGAGACATGATAACAGTAGGTTCTGATGCTCATATGATAGAAGATTCTTTTACCGGATTAAAAGCAGCCTATGAAATGCTGGAAGAGTTAGGGGTAAAAGAACTGACTGCATTTGAAGGACATAAGCCGATAAAGATAAGGATGAAACAAAACGAATAGATAATTTAACTCTGATAAATTCCGTCTGCAAGATATTGTGAGATTTGTTTTAAGAAAAGCTTTCCGGAAAAAATTATACGGAGAAAAAAATGAAAATTTACAAACACAACCTAAAAGATGCAAAACCTTTTGTCACAAAAGATAATTCAATAATCCGCTCGATACTTGACCGGACAAACTCGCCGGTAAAAAATGAATCCATGGCAGAGGCGGTTTTAAGAAAAGGCAAATCTACTATTGAACATGTCCATAAAAAGTCTGAAGAAATCTATTATTTTACTCAGGGAACGGGAGTTATATATTTAAATGATAAAAAGATAAAAGTAAAAACAGGAGACGGAGTGCTTATAAGTCCGGGCGAGCGACACAGGCTTGTAAACACCGGCGGGTATGATATAAAAATATTGTGTCTTTGCTCACCGCCTTACTCGCACGAAGACACACTTATAACAAGGCACAATTTTGAAATGGTGATTTTTGATTTTGACGGTACGCTTGTAGATAGCGCGCCTGGAATATGGAAAACCGCAAATGAAATGGCAAAATTATATGGGGTAAAACCGATTACAATGAATCAGGTAACAACTTCTGTTGGAACGGGCTTGGATAATTTTATTGAGGATTTGTTTCCGGAACAGTTGGAAAAATACCCCATGAAAACAATGATAAAAACTTACAGAAAAATATATTTGAGAAGTTTTGCTTTTGGCTTAAAAATTTTTAAAAATGTGGTAACGGTACTTAAATACTTAAAAAAGCGGAAAATTAAGGCAGCAATTGTATCAAACAAGCTGAAAAAGTATGTGGATGAAATAAATAAATACACGGGCATTGACAAGTATTTTAATATAACGCTCGGCAGCGAAAGCGTAAAAAAAATGAAACCTGATCCGGAGGCTGTTTTTTATATAATGAGAAAATACGGACTTAATAAAGAAAACATACTTTTGGTAGGAGATAGTCAGTACGACATAGAAACTGCAAAAAACGCCGGTGTAACTTCGGTTTTCATTACTCAGGGCTACGCCGATATTAAAAAAGTAAATAGACTTTCGCCTGATTATTGTTTTAATGATATAGGGAAATTGATGGAAATACTCTGATGGAACTGATAGCAAACGCAATTATTCCAGTATTTTTGCTTATTGGAATGGGATATTTTTTAAAAAAAAGAAAAATAATTGCGGCCGAAACTGAAAATTTTATAAACAATCTCGCCTATTACCTTGTGCTGCCTGCGATGATTTTCATTAGCATATATAAATCCCCGTTTGATAAAATATTCAGCATTAAAATGGTGTTAGGGTGTTACGCAGCAGCATTTGCGGTTTTTTTAATCGCCATTGCACTGTCTAGATTTTACTTACAGCGGCAAAGGGGAGCCATGGTACTTACAACTTTTAGGACAAATATAGCGTACTTAGGATTTCCCCTGATATTAAACGCTTACGGCCAACTTGCGCTCGCGCAGTGCAGTGTGCTTACGGGCTTTATAGCACCTTTTACAATAACGCTTTCCATATTATATCTGAATATGGAATACAGGGGAAACAATAAAGAAAAGAATAAAATACTATATTACGTTTTTTCAGACCCGCTTGTTTTAAGTTCCATCGCAGGTATTATTTTTTCCTATTTCAGAATTTCTTTGCCGACTTTCATAATCAATACCATTGACATGATTTCATCCATGGGTTCGCCGCTGATGCTAATAGCTGTAGGCAGCGGATTGAAGTTTTCAACCATAAAAAGGGATAAATCCGCGATAGTAATAAGCACTTTCTTAAAATTAATAATAATGCCGCTATTGACGCTTTTGATTTTTAGATGTTTTATGCCTTTGGATAGCCACATGGAATTAATAATTGCAGTAATGACATTTGCTTTTCCCAGTGCATTATCAACTTATATGATGGTGAAACAATATAAAAGCAACGCTGAATTGTGCAGTTCCATTATCATGTTTACAACAGTACTTTCAATATTTTCTATATCTTTTTGGATAATTGTTTTAACAAAAGTATAGCTATTCACAAATTTTTACGAAACTTTAACGAAAATGTTGATAATTGATGTTAAAATCATAAAAAGCCAATAAAATAAGGAATTTTTAAGAAAAAAATAATGTGAGTTGAATGGGGATATTAGCATAATTTTGGCCACAATAAAGCAGAATAAATAAAGGCATTTTAATAGAAATACACATAATTAACATTATTAACATTAGCAGCGTCTGCATAGGTATAAAAAGAGAAATTGAATACGAAAGAATTTAAGAAAGAAAAATAACTACAAAAACTGATGAACAGAAGATTTTAAGCATTAATTCAAAAATAATTTGAAATTGACGGGTTTATTAAAATATGATACTTTAAATAGAAAGGAGGCAAAACAAATGATTCCCAAAGTTATGCAAATTGGAAGCAAGAAAGTACTGAAAGAGGCGCTGACATTTGACGATGTTTTGATTATTCCCCAAAAATCCCATGTACTGCCGAAGGACGTGGAAACAAAAACCAAATTCAGTAAAAACATTGAAATCAGCATACCGCTTGTAAGCGCAGCCATGGACACTGTTACCGAATCAAAACTTGCGATAGCAATGGCCCAGGAAGGCGGCATTGGGGTTATACATAAAAATTTGACGATAAATGAACAGGCACGGGAAATTGACAAAGTAAAAAGGTATGAAAGCGGTATGATCCTAGAACCGGTTACTCTTCCGCCAGATTCGACAATTAGCAACGCGGTCGATATAATGAACAAATATCATATATCCGGCCTTCCTATTTGTGAGGGTAAAAAGCTGACTGGTATACTCACTAACAGAGACCTGCGTTTTGTGAAAAATAAAAAGCAAAAAGTCTCAGAACTTATGACACCAAAAGAAAGGCTTATTACTGCCACAAGCGAAATAACTTTTGACAAGGCAAAAGAAATACTTCATAAAAACAGGATTGAAAAGCTTCCTATAGTAAATAAAAATTTTGAGCTAAAAGGTTTAATCACCATCAAAGATATAGAAAAAAAGCTTAAATTTCCAAACGCAACAAAAGATAAATTCGGCAGGCTACGCGTAGCTGCCGCAGTCGGGCCGTCCGATGATATGGAACAGAGGGCAGATGCGCTGGCAAAAGCCGGGGTTGACGCACTTGTTGTGGATACAGCTCATGGACATACAGAAAGCGTGATGCGGGCGGTTAAATTATTAAAGAAAAAATTCAAGAACATTGATATACTGGCCGGCAATGTGGCTACTGAAGAAGGGGCAAAAGATTTAATAAAAGCAGGTGCCGATGGTGTTAAAGTTGGTATGGGGCCAGGTTCAATCTGCACCACAAGGGTTATAGCAGGTATAGGCATGCCCCAGATAACAGCAATAATGGACGCTTGCAGAGCCACGCTGCGATATAAAATACCTTTAATAGCCGACGGCGGGATAAAATATTCGGGCGACGTGACAAAAGCAATTGCCGCAGGCGCGGATTGTGTAATGATAGGAAGCCTTTTTGCGGGTACAGAGGAAAGCCCGGGCCAGATAATATTGCTTGAGGGAAGAAGCTTCAAGGTTTACCAGGGTATGGGTTCAATGGCTGCCATGAAAAAGCGCGGTGCAAGGGAAAGATATTTCCAGTGGGAAGAGGAAGAGGATAAGCTGGTGCCGGAAGGAATTGAAGGAAGAGTGCCATTTAAAGGCACGCTTTCGTCAATTGTATACCAGCTTGTCGGCGGGCTTAAGGCAGGCATGGGTTATTCGGGAGTGAAGAATATAAAGGAACTTAAAACACGGACATATTTTGTGCAGGTGTCGTTTGCAGGCCTGCGTGAAAACCATCCACACGATGTAATTATAACAAACGAAGCACCTAATTACAGAGTGCTTTAATATAATCTGGTTATATGATGAAAAACGATACCATAATTATCCTTGATTTTGGGTCTCAGTATACGCAACTCATTGCGAGGAGAATCAGGGAGCTAAATGTTTATTCTGAAATACATCCTTTCAACGCGGCTTTTGAAAAAATAAAAGCAAGCGAGCCCAAAGGAATTATACTGTCCGGCAGCCCGGCAAGCATTTACGACAAAAAACCACCTTTGACAGACAAAAGAATATTCGGTATGGGTATACCGGTGCTGGGCATATGTTACGGTTTACAGATAATAAGCAAATACTTCGGCGGAAAAGTGGAAAAAGGCGATCACAGGGAATACGGTTTTACTGAGCTTATAATAAAACAACCTGATTTGCTTTTACGCGGGCTCAAGGGAAAAGAGACAGTGTGGATGAGCCACGGGGATAAGCTAATAAAAAAACCAGCAGGATTCGCAACGCTCGCGCGTACAAAAAGCTCGGAATTTGCTGTAATAATGAATGAAAAGGAAAAGATATGGGGAATTCAGTTTCACCCGGAAGTTGTACATACAAAAAACGGCAAAAGAATTCTAAAAAATTTTGCCGTAGATATATGCGGGGCGCGCAGGAACTGGACGCCTGGATCATATATCAAATCGACAATTGAAAATATAAGGAAGCAAACCAAGGGCGAAAAAATACTTTGCGCGGTAAGCGGAGGGGTCGACTCTACAGTTGCATCTGTCCTGATAAGCAGGGCGATAGGCAAAAATCTGACGTGCGTATTTGTAAATAACGGGCTTTTGCGGCTTGAAGAAGAAAAAAAAGTACTTGCCATGTTTAAAAAACTTAGAATTAAAGTTGATTATCTTGACGAGGAAAAAGGATTTCTTACGCGTCTGGCTGGAATCACTGACCCGGAGAGAAAAAGAAAAATAATAGGCAATTATTTTATAAGGGCTTTTGAAAAGCATGCGAAAAAAACAGGAAGTTTTAAATTTCTGGGCCAGGGAACCCTGTACCCGGACCTTATCGAGAGCGTGTCGGTAAAAGGGCCTTCTGCTACGATAAAGTCGCATCATAACGTAGGCGGCCTGCCTGAAAAAATGAAAATGAAACTCATAGAGCCTTTGAAATACCTTTTCAAGGACGAAGTCAGGAAAATAGGAAAAAAACTCGGAATCCCGAAAGATGTATTGTGGAGGCAGCCTTTCCCGGGGCCAGGCCTGGCAGTCAGGATACTGGGTGAAATAACAAAAGACAGGCTTGATATTTTAAAAAAGGCCGATGATATAATAGTTGATGAAATCAAAAAATCGGGTTATTATTATGCGGTATGGCAGTCTTTCGGCGTATTACTTCCCGTGAAAACAGTCGGTGTGATGGGAGATTTACGCACTTATGAGAACGTGATTGCGCTGCGAGCCGTAGATTCAAAAGACGGCATGACTGCAGAATGGGTAAAATTACCATATAATTTACTGACAACTATAAGTTCCAGAATAATAAATGAAGTTAAAGGCGTAAACAGGGTAGTTTATGATATTTCCAACAAACCGCCAGCTACCATAGAATGGGAGTAAAGCAATGATTTCGTTCGGCAGGCATGTATGCAATAATTTCAGTGTAGCCACAGAGAAGGAATGGATAATAACGAATTCAAAAGGCTCATACGCCTCGTCTACCATACTGATGACCAATACCAGGAGACACCACGGACTTCTTGTGACAAGGTGCAGCGAAGTCGACGACAGGATAGTTATGTTTCCGGGTTTTGAGGAAGAACTCGAGATAGCCGGCAATATATACCATATATCTACTCATGAATATAGAAAAACTATTTACCCCAAGGGTTATTATTTCTTAGAGCAATTCACTTTTAATGAGGATATGGTTACACAGATATTCCTTGTAGAAAACATACGCCTGAAAAAAGAAATATTCCTGATGAAAGATACAAATACCGTGGTTATTACATATACGATACTCACACCGGATAGTTATGCGAAACTACACATCAGACCGTTTATTTCTTTCAGGGAAATAGATGGTTTGCTGCGGGAAATGTCTGTTTTTGACCCGGATTTAAAAGTATTATCCGAAAAGAAGATAAGTGTCCAGCCATATAAAAATTTGCCGCCAGCATATATTTATAACCCCGACGGAGGCAAAGTCAAAATAGGCGGCGTATGGTACAGAGAATTTTATTATGCAAAAGATGAACATGACGGGGGCGACAGCATAGAAGATCTTTACCTGATAGGCACAATAACTTTTGAGCTTACAAGCAATGAACCCAAAGCCATAATCCTATCCACCGAGGATAAGGATGTTATTGAAAGGGCGGAGATAAAAAGCCTTTTTTATAAACAAATAAGAAAAATCAAGGAAATATGTTCGGAAACAAAGAAATGCGTCGAGAACGAGAGAGACAGTGAGACCATAGAACAGCTTATTTACGCAGCCGATTCTTTTATCGTAAAGGACGACGCAGAAAAACCGTGCGTGCTTGCGGCTTACCCATGGCCGTGCCATATATATTTCAGGGATTTATTCGGCGCTTTCCCCGGGCTGTTCCTTGTATCAAACAGGTTCGAAGAGGCAAAGGAATTACTGAAAACCAAAATAAATTTCGAATACAACGGCCTTTTGCCGTTAAGCATGACATTTAACAAGCTGAACGTGTCATATGCATCGGCCGACGTGGCACTGTGGTTTTTTTACGCGCTTTACAAATACCTGGAATACACAAAAGACTTCAGCTTAGTAAAATCAGACGGCGATTTTTTCAAGCGCATAAGCTGGATTATAAATATGCATATAAACGGAATAAACAACGAAAACATGACATACAGGATATATAAAGACACTGACGGGCTTATATATGCGGCCCATAAAACAGAGCCAATTACTTGGATGAATAGAAAAGTAAACGCTGTGCCTGTAACTCCCAGAAAGGGAAAAGCAGTGGAGGTTAATGCCCTGTGGTATAACGCGATAAGGACAATGCAGTTTATTACCGGGCATAACGGCCAAAAAGAAAAACACAATTCATATAAAGAACTTGGCGACAGCGTTTATAAAAGTTTTAACGAGGCATTTTGGAACCAGAAAGAGGATTGCCTATATGACTATATTGACGGACAGTTTAAAGATGAAACCATCAGGTCGAATCAAATACTGGCTTTAAGCCTTCCTTTTCCGGTTGTAGACGAAAAAGAAAAAATGGAAAAGATAATGAATACAGCAATAAAGGAGCTTTACACTTCATTTGGGCTGCGTACATTAAGCAACATGAATGTGCAATTCAAGCCAAAATGTGAAGGCGACAGAAATGCGAAGGAGACAGCCGCGCATCAGGGATCGGTATGGACGTGGACCATGGGGCATTTTGTTACAGCTTATATAAAAACATTCGGCAAACGCAAAGAAACAATGCAGTTTATCAGGACCGCGTATGAACCATTTTTTGAGTCCATTAAAAACGGCGCGCTGGGAACAATAGCCGAAATGGCTGACGGAGATTTTCCTTATAAAGAAAGGGGAAAGCTTTCTCACGCGTGGGCCGTCGCGGAAATATTAAGATCTTATTTTGAAGACTTTCTGGCAGATGAATAAAATAAAAGCGTTAATAATAACCGCAAGCGCCAGGAAACAAAGCAATTCAAAAGCAGCCGCAGTTTTTTTAATTAGAACCTTAAAGCAGCGCAATGATTTAATAATCAGCGAAAAATGGGTGGATATCAACAAACTCAATATAAGCCACTGTAAGGGCTGCGAAAAATGCTCCAAAAATTTAAAATGCAAAATCATTGATTCTGCCGCGGGGCTGCTGAAAAAAATCAAGGATGCGGATCTTGTAATTGCGGCTTCGCCAGTATATTTTATGGGATCACCTTCGAGGCTTAAAGCGTTTATTGACAGGAACCTGGTGAAATGGCAAATTATCAATTTCAAACCCGGAATACAGAACAGTAAATCCGGGAAAAAGAAAAAAGGCATAATAATACTTACCGCAGAAGAAGCCACGCGCAATAACTTCATTGGCGCAGAAAACGAAATAAGGGCAATGTTTGCGGTGAACGACATTAAAACATACGCGGCCTTAAAACTGCCGGCAATGCACAAGCAAGGGAAGTTTATAAAAGACACCGGCGCAAAGACTAAAGTAGAAAGAATTGCCGGGCTTTTATCATTTGAAAAGGAATAAATATGGCTACGGTATCAGATATCGAAAGGAACAAAGAAGCATTCATAAATTTTATCCTGTTCGAAAAAGGGCTGGCGCAAAATACGGCCTCAGCCTATAAAAGCGATATTGCTCTTTTTACGGTTTATTTAAAAGATGGTAAACTGCAGAAAATAACCGAGGAAACCTTAATTGATTTTATATTCAGCTTAAAATCAAAAAATTACTCTTCGCTTTCCATTGCCAGAATAATAGTCAGCATCAAAAGCATATTTAAATTCATGCTCAAAGAAAAGGCGATAACAGCAAATCCTTTTGAGGATATGGAGTCATTTAAGACGAGGAAAAAAATACCCGAGGCACTCGCCGAGGTGGAAATTGAGAAACTCCTTGCGCAACCCGATTTATCGTCAAGAGAAGGATTGCGCGACAGGGCAATAATGGAGCTTTTATATTCATCCGGCGTGAGGGTAAGCGAACTTACGGGAATGGAGCTTACAGATATAAATCTTGACGACAAGATGGTCAGGTGTTTCGGCAAGGGCTCAAAAGAAAGGATAGTGCCGCTCGGCGATTACGTCATTGACGCGCTGAAAAATTACCTGAACGCAAGAAACGGATTTTTAAAAAAAGAATTCACGCCGTCGCTGTTTTTAACGCGGCTTGGAAGGAAATTCACGCGTACCGGCATCTGGAGCATGCTGAAAGTATATGCTAAAAAGGCAGGCATAGTGAAAAACGTTTATCCGCATATTTTCAGGCATTCATTTGCCACGCATTTACTTGCAGGCGGGGCAGATTTGCGCAGCGTCCAGGAAATGCTCGGCCATGCGGACATATCAACAACACAGATTTATACGCATGTAGACAGGAGCAGGCTGAAAAAAATACATAAACTTTTTCATCCGCGGGGATGAAAGTTGGCTATGGAAACCTGGAACGGGAATAAGGAAGGACAGGGGCAAACTACATGGCATGCCAAAAAATGTAGGGAAATTTTTTAAAACGTTCTCATAATAAAATTAAGGGTGTGAAAATGAATATAGGGTTTATATCGGATATACACAGCAACTTTGAAGCATTGCGTGCCGTGCTTTCCTTTTTTAAAAAGGAAAAAGTGGAACAGGTGATATGCGCAGGCGACATTATAGGCTACGGCGCTGAACCTAACGAGTGTATCGAGACAATAAAAAATGTCTCCGTCCTCAATGTTTACGGCAACCATGAAGCGGCATTAACAGGGCTTTTGCCCGAAGAGAATTTCAACACTTACGCCAAAGAAGCCATTGACTGGCACAGGAATAAAGTAAAAACTGATAATTTTGATTTTATACACGAATTAAAACTGGAGGCTGTTTTTGACAAGTTTATAAAGATTGTCCATGCTTCGCCTGTCAGGCCGCAGCAATTCCCCTATCTTATTACCGAGAGGGAATACGCCGAGGCGCTGATAAGCTACCGGGAGAAGATATGCATCGTGGGGCACACGCACGCGCCGGCTGTGTTTTATTATGACGCAGAAAGGTATCATTTTGGCGAAATATCGAACGATACTTTTTTAATAGAAGGCGATTTCAAATATATCATAAACGTGGGAAGCGTAGGCCAGCCAAGGGACGGAGACAAGAGGGCCTGTTGCGGCATATACGACTACGAAACAAACATATTTAAAATAAGAAGGGTAGAATACGATTTTATGGCGGCAAGGAATAAAATAATCAAAGCGGGGCTTCCGCCTTTTTTAGGCGAAAGGCTTATGTACGGCACTTGAATCAAAACCGGAATTTCAGGAGCAACCATGGGAAAAAATAAAAGGCTTGTAATGACTATAACGGTAGTGGCACTTATTATACTGGGGTCGGTGGTTTTTTTGGCAAAAAGGCTGGCAAATCAGAGCGCAAAATTACAAGACAAGCAGCCCCGGCAGGAACAGCAAAATATTGAAGACAATAAAATAAACGATATTATGCAGCAGTATTCCAGCCTGCCGCCTGAAGGAAAAAAGAAATTTGAAGAGATGCTGCAGCAGCTTGAAAAGCAATATTTTGCAAAAAAAACGGATAAAAGTTCAGCAGCAGGACCGGTTAAAACAAACTTAAAAAAGCAGGGTATTCAAATAAAGTGGCAGGACGCAGCTAAATATGTCGGAAAATACGTTATCGTGCAGGGTGAAATAGTTTCTTCCTACAATAACGGGGATGTATGCTTTATGAATTTTGACAAGAATTTCGACAAATCCCTTTCGCTTACTATTTTTGGCTATAACCTCGGCAAGTTTCATGAACATCCTGAAAAATATTATTACGATAAAACAGTGAGCGCATGCGGGACAATAAAGGAATACAAAGGCAGGCTGGAGATAATACTAAGCGAGCCGAACCAGATAGAGGTTGAAAAATGACACGAATATCATCCGCGAAAAGGAATATATCATGAATTTCTGGCGCAAATTAAAGGACAATTTTTTCAAGTTAATAATAAAACTGGACAACGGTTTTCTTTGCGACACATGCAGATATAATCACCCCAATACATGCTACCAACCGGACAGGCCGAATGCAAAAAAATGCAAAGAATATGCAAAAAAATGAAAACATACGGATTACAAAGGAGTTTTATTATACATGAATAATATTACAGCCATAATTCTTGCAGCCGGGAAGGGCACAAGGATGAAATCGGAAAAGACAAAAGTTTTGCACGAAGTCGCGGGTAAAGCCATGATTAGCCATGTGCTTGATACATGCTTTAATGCCGGCATAAAAGATTTAGTCGTAGTTGCAGGGGACAATTACAATCAACTCAGGGGCTTCATAGAAAAGCGCTATGGCCGGGTAAAATACGTAATCCAGAAACCACAGCTTGGAACAGCACACGCGGTTTTAAAAGTTTTTCAGGCAAAAACGCCTTTAAAGAGCGGCGTATTAATAATAAACGGCGACGTGCCTCTTGTTGAGCCGGGGACCCTGCGGAATTTAATAAAGTGGTTTACAAAAAAGGAGGTAAATGGTATAATTTGCACCGCAAAAATTAATAATCCCTTCGGCTACGGAAGAATCATAAAAAACAACCAGGGCAGTATCATTAAAATTGTCGAAGAAAAAGACGCGGGCATTGAAGAAAAAGCCATCAAGGAAATCAACGGCGGCATTTATGTTTTCAAAAGCGAAGATATTGCAAATTATGCAGGAAAAATAAGGAAAAACAGAATAAAGCAGGAATATTACCTTACGGATATTGTTGAGTTAATGTCTTCGGACGGAAAGAAAATTGAAAGTTTCAATATAAATCCCGAAGAAATTAAAGGCATAAACGACAGGATACAATTAATGGAAATGTCAAAGCTGAAAAACAGGAAAATTCTTGAAAAGCTCGCGCGCGAGGGAGTTACCGTGGATGATTTTGACACGGTTTTTATAGATGAGAACGTGAGCGTGGGCAGGGATACCGTAATAAGGCCTTTTACAGTAATAAGAGGAAAGACGCGCATAGGAAAGAAATGTGTCATAGGGCCGTTTTCTCATATCAGGCCGGATACAATTATTGGCGACAACTGCAATATCGGCAATTACGTAGAGATAAAAAAATCTGAAATCGGCAACCATGTACATGTGGCGCATTTGAGTTACATAGGCGATACTAAAATCGGCGACGGCACAAACATAGGCGCGGGAACAATAACGGCGAACTTTGACGGAGTAAAAAAGAACAAGACTTTTATAGGCAGGAAAGTTTCGGTGGGCAGCGACGTGGTATTCCGTGCGCCTGTCAGGATAGGCGACAACGCGGTGATAGGCGCAGGTTCCATTATAACTGAAAATGTACCGGCCGGCGCTCTTGCAATAGCGAGGGCAAGGCAGGTAATAAAAAAAGACTGGGTTAAAAAAAGGAGATATAAAAAATGAACGGTAAAATGCAGCTTTTTGCCGGCAATTCAAACATGAAGCTTGCAAAGGAAATTTCAAAATATATAGGCGTAAAACTTGGAGACGCAATGGTGAACAAATTCCCTGAGGGCGAGATAAGGGTGAAAATAAACGATAATGTCAGGGGATCCGATGTTTTTATAGTCCAATCCACCTGCCCTCCAGCAAACGACAACCTCATGGAAATGCTTATAATGATAGACGCCATCCGCAGGGCCTCGGCAAAAAGAATAACCGCAGTGCTTCCTTTTTACGGATATGCGCGCCAGGACAGGAAAGACCAGCCCAGGGTGCCGATTACCGCAAAACTGGTGGCGAACTTGCTGGTCAAAGCAGGCGCAGACAGGGTGCTTACCATGGACCTGCACGCAGGCCAGATACAGGGTTTTTTTGACATACCGCTGGACCATTTGCTTGCCGCACCCGTGTTTATAAATTATTTTAAAAAGAAAAAACTGAGAAATTTCGTGATCGCTACTGCTGATATCGGCGGCATCAAACTGGCCTGGTATTTCGCGGAAAAATTAGGCGCGGAACTTGCCATAGTTGACAAAAAAAGGCTCAGTCCGGAGTCGGTCGATGCCATGCATTTAATCGGCGACATAAAAGACAAGAACGTAATAATACCCGATGACATGCTCGCTACGGGAGGCACATTTGTCCAGGCTGCGAAGTTTTTAAAGAAAAGAGGGGCAAAGGATATTTACGGGTGCATGACACACGGGCTTTTTTCGGGCAACGCCATGGAAAAAATAAACGATGCGCCCATAAAGGAAGTGGTTGTCACGGATACCATACCGCAGCGCGAAAGAGAGAGCAACAAAAAGGTAACCGTGCTTTCGGTCGGGAGCATGTTCGGCGAGGCGATAAAGAGGATTCATAACGAGCAGACAATAACAGCGTTATTCAAGTAAATATTTGTATCCACGCTGCATAAAAAAACAGGAGGAATTTGCGAAATGGATAAAGTAACAATAGAGGCAAAAGTGAGGAAAGAAGGGGAATCAACCCCCCAAAAAATAAGGAAGGAAGGCAATATACCCGCGGTGGTATACGGCAAGGAAACAAAATCGCTGCCGATTGAGATTAAAATAAAGGATATTCAAAAGACCGTGAAAACGGTATCCGAGGGCACGATTCTTATCACCCTTAAATTAATAGACAGGGAAAAACAGGAAGAGAAAACCGTGGTTATCCAGGAAATTCAGCGGGACCCGGTTACGGACGAGATTATACATGCCGATTTCCACCAGATAGCCGAGAACGAAAAGACGGTATTTAAGGTGCCTGTTATAATAAAGGGCATTTCGGAAGGCGTAAAAGAGGGGGGAGTAATTGAGCATATATTGAGGGAAGTGGAAGTCAGGTGCATGCCAAAGGACCTGCCTCCAACCATTGATATAGATTCGACCCTGTTAAAAATAGGCGACGACCTGACAGTCAAAGATTTAACAGTCAAAGAAGGCGTCGAGATACTTGATAATCCGGGAGCTGTAGTGCTTACGCTGCTTGCACCGCATGTATATGAGGAAGCTGCGCCTGCTGCTACTGCTGCCGCACCTGAAGCGGCTGCTGCCCAGCCTGAACTGATCAAGAAGGAAAGGGCTGTTGAGGAAGGCGAAGAAGGCGCTGAGAAAGCTGCGGAGCCGGCCGGAGCCAAGAAAGAAGAGAAAAAGGAAGGCAAAAGGGAAGCCAAAAAAGAAGCCAAGAAGTAAAATTTTAAACTGTAAGCTGTAAAGTCTAATTAAAAACCGTGGTCTTGATGAAACTCATTATCGGCTTGGGCAATATCGGCGAAGAGTATGACGGGACAAGGCATAACATCGGTTTTGAATTTATTGATTATTTTGCTTCAAATGCGGGGTTAAAAATAAACAAAAAATCAGGATACGGCCTAATTTCCCTGAAAGCAATAGCCGGCGAGGAAATAATCCTTTTAAAACCAACCACTTATATGAATGAATCCGGAAAAGCGGCAAATTTTTTTAAAAATAAATACGGGATACCCCCGGAAAACACGCTGGTAATACACGACGATGTTGACCTGCCGCCCGGCAGGATAAAAATAAAAAAAGGCGGCGGTGACGCCGGGCACAAGGGCATAGCATCCATAATAAAAGCATTAAACAGCGGGGATTTTATAAGGCTGCGCATCGGCATTGGCAAAGCACAAAGCAAAAGGGAAATGGTTGATTATGTTCTGGGTAAATTTACCCGCGACGAAACCGCGGAGTTTGAAAAGAAATTTCCGGTTGTTGAAAAATTCATATATGATTTTATTACAATGGGTTATGAAAAAGCAGCGGGAAAATTTAAAGCTGATTAATTCATAAAACGAAGGATTTTTTAGCCAAAAAAGGTGTGAGATGAAATTCTCAAGGGAAGAAAAAATAATACTGCTGGCCATAATTATAGCCGCTATTGTCGGGTTTCTTGCCAATATATTTTTTTCATACGGAAAAAAAGTCCATGTTACAACCCTTGCGGCAAGCGCAGAAAAAATCAATATAAACACTGCACAGGCCGCTGAGCTTGAAAAACTGCCAGGCATAGGCAGGGTAACAGCCGAAAGGATAATGGAATACAGGCAGAAATCAGGCGGTTTTAAAACAACTGAAGAGATAATGAAAATAAAGGGCATGAGCAGCAAGAAATATGAAAGAATAAAGAATTATATAACAAGCGTAACAAATACGGGCAATGCAGTTAAATAGGCCGATATTTTTTGTTTGCCTTTTTTACATGGCGGGCATATTTGCCGCAGCAATAGCCCCGATAAGCTGGCTGGTTTCGTTATTAATACTTCTCGCCGCACTTATAATTTATTTATTGTTTTTCTTACATAAGGATAAAGCAGACTTTCTTGTTTTTATTCTTTTTTTCATGCTCGGCATGCTTTGCTACAGCATGTATACCGCATATTTCCCGCCAAACCATATATCCAAATACATTGCGAAAAACGGGAATAATATAAATGCCGTGGATGTCGTTGTCGGGGAAGACCCGGCAATAGCAGACAACAGGGTATATTTCAGCGCCGATATAATAAACGCTTACGGAGACAACAAGAAAATTGAAAACCTTTCCGGCAAAATCAGGGTCACGATTGAAGAAAAACTTGGAACGGGAATAGAGTACGGCGATGTGCTTAACATAAAAGGCGTGCTGCGGGAGCCCGGAGGTATAAAAAACGCTGGAGAATTTGACTATAAAAAATACCTGGAAAACAGGAAAATTTATTACACGATTTACGCAAAACAGGATAATGTACTGAAGATAGGCAAGAAAACCGGGAATTACCTTTATTATTTTTCGTACAGGATAAAACACAGGCTCGTTGATATCATGTACTCGAGCATACCTTTTGATGAAGCGAAAATTCTCGACGGCATAATGCTGGGCAACGAGCGGAGGATACCGTACGAAGTTTACGACAGGTTCAATACGACAGGCACGGTGCATATACTCGCGGTTTCCGGCCTGAAAGTGGGCCTCATAGCCCTGTTTGTTTTTCTCGTGCTTAAGGCAGCCAGGGTAAACAGGAAAATATCGGCGCTGGTAACCGTAATAATAATCACGGTTTTTACCATTATAACAGGCATGGCCGCTTCGGCTGTAAGAGCCACAATAATGTCTTATGCCGTGCTCTTATGCCTTGCCATGGAAAGGGACGCAGATGTATTTGCTTCGATCGCCGCGGCAGCCATGGTTATCCTGCTTGTAAAACCCGTGGATTTATTCGATATAGGCTTTCAGCTTTCGTTCCTCGCGACCTTCGGGCTGATATACTGCAATAAATATTTTATGGGATTCTTTAAATTCATGCCGGAATATGCGGCAGAACCGCTGGCCATAACCTTGACGGCACAGATATTTCTTGTGCCGCCGCTCGCCTACACTTTCCACATGATTTCTCTGGTATCCTTGATAGCGAATTTTTTTATAGTGCCGCTGACGAGCCTTATAATAATGATAGGGCTTGTTATGTGGTCCTTTGGGACTGTAAGCATGTGGGCCGCGCGGGTTTTCGGGGCCAGCATCTGGCTTATCGTGAAATCAATGATGTTTATCGTTAATTTTCTGGCGTCCGTGCCATTTGCCGCAATATCGGTAAAGACGTTTAACCCCGGGTTTGTTGTTTTTTATTACATATTTTTTTTGATACTGCCGCACTCCGACATTGACATAAAATTAAGGAAAATAAGCTTAAAGGCAGTTCTGGGCTTTGCCCTCCTTGCATGGGCTGGAATCCATATTATTTACGGAGGCAGCGACTTTAAATTCTACGGGCTTGACACGCGCGGCATTAACGCGGCGTTTGTAAAAACGCAGGACAATAAAAAAATACTCATGATATGCGGCGCTGCAAATGCAAGGGCTGAATCAGGGCTATACAGCCTGCGGAATACAGTGATACCTTTTTTGAAGCACGAAGGCGTAAATACCATTGATTACCTTATACTGCTTTCGGCAGGGAAAAATACAGAATACATAAACAAGAATTTCCGCGTAATGAAAACAATATACGGCCACGGGATAATGCTGGAAAAACTCGGGGAAAACACGGATATTGAAATCAACACAAACGGGGTTAACATAAATTATAACGGCCGCAGGATTATATTTGCCAGGCATTTTGACAGCGGATTCAGGTATGAGCAAAACGCGGTTATTTACCTGTGCTCCCTTCCCGGGGAAAGCCTGGTTTTGCCTGCGGGGGACAGCATATATTTTGTAAACAGCAATGGCCTTAAGTTTTCTAATGAAAAAGAGCCAGGCGCAAACTGGGCCGGCCATATGATTGACCTCGCAAAGACCGGCATGGCCGAAGTTATACTAACCGGGCATGGCAAAAAATACAGATTGCTTCTATCTTCCGGGCAACGTCAATTTTGTAAATACAACCAAAGGCAGGGATAAAGGCCGGCGGTTCAAAATTCTACAAATCCTACAAAAAATTTGACAAACATCGAATTGTAGGTTATACTTTATATATATCAATTAAAAAACGCGCACTCATCTAAGAAAACCGGGGAAAGAGGAGATGGTTTTTATGATGAGGTTGTTAAAAAAGGGAATAGGGTTTGGAAAGCCCTCTCTGAATCAAACAATTCAAATAAACCGCCATATATAAAATTAAAATATTGCATTTGGCAAAATTTCAGTGAAAAACAACTCATTTTTATAAAAATATAAATTAAACACGGGAGGGCATTATGAAAAAAATCCTTACATTGGTTTTCACCATTTTATTTTTTATGCCTGTTTTTGTTTTTGCAGACGTCTGGTCGGATTTTCACGGCACAAACAGCACCGCGGGTAATATTGATACAGGGACAAGGTATAACCCTGATTCAACATTAAATCCTTCCTGTTTGGGGTTATTATTGTCGCAAACAAACTGGGACGGCGCGGGCGTAAATGTTATACAGGAGTCATCGCCGGCGGTGGCAAATGGGATTGTATATTTAGGGTCAACAGATGGCAAATTATACGCATGGAACGCGGCAACAGGAGTTGCTATTTCTGGATTTCCAACAAACACAAACACATACGCGGCTATTTCATCAACTCCGGCAATAGCAAATGGAATTGTATATGTGGGGTCGGACGATGGCAATTTATACGCATGGAATGCGGCAACAGGAGCGGCTATTACAGGATTTCCTGTAAGTACCGGAGCATATCTTACATCATCACCGGTAATAGCAAATGGGATTGTATATATTGAATCGAATTATCCGGATAATAAATTATACGCGTTTAATGCGGCAACAGGCGTTGCCATTTCGGGATTCCCTGTAAGTGCAGGAGGAGCTCAACTATCATCGCCGGCAATAGCAAATGGAATTGTATATGCCGGGTCATACAATGGTAATGTATACGCGTTTAACGCGTTAACAGGCGCTGCTATTTCTGGATTTCCCGTAAGTACAGGAGGAGGCATTGACTCATCGGTTGCAATATCAAACGGAATAATATATGTTGGTTCTTATGACGGCAAATTATACGCATGGGACGCAGCGACAGGTGTTGCTATTTCAGGATTCCCGGTAAGCACAGGCGGGGAAATTGCATCGTCGCCGGCCATAGCAAATGGGAACGTATATGTTCAGTCTTATGACGGCAAATTATACGCATGGAACGCGGCAACAGGCGTTGCCATTTCGGGATTCCCTGTAACTGTAACTCTAAATTTGCTTAATAACCTGAGATCGTCACCGGCAGTAGCAAATGGTTATGTCTATGTTGGAACAAATGATAATGAAATATACGCTTATAATGCTGCAAATGGAAATTTAGCATGGCAATATCAATTACCATCGAATTATGACAGCGAAGGAGTTGATTTTTGTTCTCCTGCAATAGTAGGTAACGAATTGTTTGTTTCATCAGACCAGGGCAACGGCATATTTGTTTTCGCGCAGTGCACGCCGACACCCACAGATACTCCAACAGCAACCCCGACATATACATACACTCCGACGCCGACAAACACGCCCATAGTGACGCCGTCAATAGCAGTAGTAGGCATAAAAGACAGCGCCATAGACTGGCTGCACACGATGCAGATGCTGACGCCTACATATTCTGCCGCAGTTGACGGGGCATGGGGCTTCACAAATAACCAGTGGGGCTCGAATACGGGCTATCCTACTCCGCCGCCTACCCCCGCGGCCGACTGCCAGGCAAACGGTGAGAACACGTCATCGACCGCGGAAGTGGGCGTAACAGGGCTTGCCGTGCTTGCCCTGCTCAACGAGGGCGCTTATTTTTATTTTACGACCATTCCGCCCGCGGTCACTGACACGCCTGTAATCGGCCTGAGCGTGAACGACCCTGCCGTGCTCAGGGGCATAGGGTACATACTCAGCAATGCGCAAATAACAAATGTTTTTCCCGATGGAAGCGTAGAAGGCCCTATAACAGACAGGAAAGTGCCGGCAGTGGAGGGGGTAACCGACGTGTACGACACGTCCAGCGCCCTGGTCGCGCTGGCGGCGTTCAGGAGAGTGGCAAGAAACACGGGCCTATGGGGCAATATCGCGCATTTCCAGGCCATAGATTCGGATTTGCCGAATGATTTCTTTGACCGGATAGAGAAGGCCATGGAACAAGGCTGGAGGTATTTGATGAACGTGCAGATGATAGAACTCGGAACCAGCCTTGATACGTCCAGGGAAATAGACCTTTTCGGGACAGGTACTTTTACAGAAACAACATGCTTTTATGGCGGTTGGGGATACCCGAGAATTAACTGGGCAGATATGAGCAATACTCAGTTCGCTGTCTGGGCGCTGGAAGTATTGGATACAGAGACGAGGACGTATACAGTGTATACTACTACGGGGAATCCTATATTACCTGATGCCATAGCGGCGCCATTGACAGTAGGAGTTCCGTATCAGACACTGGAATTTTATATTGCCCGGCGCGACAAGGCGCATATTTTTATAAGCAGGGATAACCAGGCTTATTTAAATTACATACTCTCGCAAAACTGGCCGTTATTCAGCGCCATGCCCACGCCTGCGCCGGGCCCTGAGGGCGGATATTACGGCCCATGCGCCGGCCAGTACACAATACACACGCAAAACCCGCCTTATGGCAGCATAACAGCGGCAGGTATCTGGTCCCAGTATTGCGCAAATTATCCATGGACATCAATTCCACCGGGTCCATCTGTAGGTAGTTCAGACCCGGTTGCGTGGGATGAATATTTATGGTTGCAAAATGCCAATATGTATAACAATAATCCCGGCCTAGCCGGCCAATTTTATTTTTATTATGTGATGACCATGACAAAGGCGTTTTTAATGAGTAATGTAACTACTATAGACTGGGGTTCTGACTGGTATGCTGATTTTGTAAGCGCATTATTGCCGCCCAGAGCTACTTTAGTAAGCGTACCATGGCCGGTTTATCCGAATTGCGCGCAAAAATATTATTGGCACGATGTGGGCACATATTTTCCGACTGGTTATGCGCAGACTGAAAAAGACGTGTTCGGGACAATATGCGCCATACTCGGCATAGAGACAAAGCTTGGCCCAGCTCCATATAATATAGCCGGCACAACGCCTGTTAACAGGTTATATATCGAGCTAATGAGCCCGGGCGAGCTTCTCGCGATTGATGAAAATAACCAGCAAACAGGTTGTCAAAACGAGGCAAATTATATCCAGATACCAAGCTCTACGTTCACGGGTTGTGGGACCGAGCCTCAGAGAATAGAAGTAAACAGCCCGGCTGGCGTATACAGGGTGAAGATAAAAGCCATTAGTAACGCATTTGTTACCTTAAAGGCCGGAACAATATTTTACGGCAATACAATGAGCGAATATTCCAAAGGCATAACAATGACAGCAGGACAGACCCTTGAATACCGTGTGAGCGTAGGGAACGTATTCTGGCCATTGACTTTATCATGCAGTTTCAGCCATGGAATAAGCGCGCCGACGCCGGCCTATACGCCTACGGAAACATTAACAGAAACACTAACTTATACCGCAACCCAAACCCCGTCCCGTAGCTTTACCCCAACTTTTACTTACACAAATACTCCGACAGCTACGGCAACATATACCGCAACGCCCACTCCGACAAATACGGAAATACCGGGCTTGTGCTATAGGCTGAAATACAGGCCAGTGATTGAAAAAATCCACACAAACACAATCAATCCTGAGATTGTCGTGAAGAATTGCTCGAAAAAGGACGTTGATTTGAGCGGCGTGGTAATAAGGTATTTCTATACTTCTGACGGTTACTCAGGCGATGAGATTACAGGGATTATCAAGGCGTTTAAGACAGGAAAAACCGGCAACAGGGATAATAAATACAGGGGGATGAGACAGGGGGATGAGGCAGGGGGAGAGTTATTGGATGATGAGGATTTTGAAAAGGATGAGAACATAGGATTTGACATGGACAAGGAAAAAGGAAAACACAATATATCAGGCTGCGTGAACGTAAATGTAATAAAAGTTCCGGGATTCTGCCAGGACAGGATACTCGAAATAACATTCAACGATTGCGCCGGGATTTTGGAGCGCGACGGTAAAATATCGTTGAGCGTGTTTGTAAGAAGAAAAGACGGCAGTTTATATGACCAGTCGAATGATTATTCGTTTGGAAAGTTTGAGGAATGGAAAAACTGGGACAGGATATGCGTATATGACAGCGGATACCTTGCATGGGGCAAGGAACCTGAATGCATATCGCCTTCGGCGAGTGCTACGTGGGGAGTGGTAAGTGCTACGTTAACTGCAACTACAACACCTACACGAGAGCAGGTATGCGAAGACAATGCAAAGACAACGCCGCAGGAAATATCAATTGAACCAAACGATAAAAACGTATATAATTATCCCAATCCTTGTAAGGGACAGACAAGCATAAGATTCCCTTTGCCTGAGCAGCAGCAAGTAAAGATAGTTATTTATGACATTAACGGAAGGATAATATGGCGGAAAGAATTAAGCCCTGCGGAGACAATACAGGGAATAAACAGCGTAAGCTGGAACGGAGAAAACGACTTGGGACAGGAAACGGCGAACGGCGTATATTTTTGCAGGGTGGTTTTTAGGGACATAACAATAACTAAAAAAATAGCGGTAATTCGCTGATAAAACATACAAAAGGCAAAGGAACGATGAAAAATTCTTTTGCCTTTTTATTTTTTTGAAGGAGTAGGTGTGAAAAAAATAAAATCTATTTATATACTTTTTATATCGTTAATATCTTTATCAATACAAATAAAAGCTGGAAACATATGGATAGATGCGCATGGCACAAGCGATACAAGCGGGACGTGGAATAGCGGCATAAGGTCGGATACCCTGACAACAATATATCCGCCGTATGTGAAAAGATGGGAAAAATATGCGTGGAGCGTAACACCCAGTGCAAATGTAGTACCAACAGATAATTTTTCTTTAATTTATAATGGATATGTATACTTTGGTCAAGGAGATCAAGATACCGGAGGAGTGCATTGGGACGACCCGGGCTATGTTTGGGCATGGGATATACAAACAGGGGTGACTAAAACAGGATATTCTTTAGGACCGTTAGATAGTGGAATAATCTCAGTAGGGGGGGGGCTCGTAATTGGAAATAATAATATATATGCGATAACACAGCATAAAGTATATGGTTGGAGTTTGAATACTTTAAATTTAATATCCGGATTTCCTGTAGATATAACAGAAACAGTTGGACAAACATTGTGGGTATTACCTGAAGATGGAATAATATATTGGCAAAATAAATTATATTTCGTAGTTGGTGATTTTAGGGGAAATACAGCGGATATGAGAAGTTATTTATTCGTAAAAGACGCGAATAATGGAAGTGAATTATGGAGGAAACAATTAAGCATGGGGGGTGGGCAGACTCCTGCGATTTGGAATGGCCGTGTATATGTAGCAGGAAGGACAGACCAGCAAATTCATTGCTGGGACGCGAATACAGGAGCTGACTGCGCGAATTTTCCCGTAAGTGTAACTGGAACAATGCGGGCAATGCCGGTAATAGAAAACGGCATAATATATATTGGTGATGAATCAGGATATTTTTATTCGATAGACGCGACAACAGGGAATATAAATTGGACATATACGACCATAGGCAGCGAGCACATAGACAGCACGGCAAGCATATGGCAGGACAAGATATATTTTGGCGGGGATAATGGAAACTTGTATGGGCTGTATAAAGTGACAGGGAATCTTGTGAGCGGGTTTCCAGTCGGCAATGCCGGCGGTTCTGGGCCAATGAGCACCGCAAATGGCGTAATATACAACGCTGGTTATGGGGGCCTGGCAATTAACGCAAATAACGGCGCTTTGTTATGGACTGGAAATCCAGATACATCACATGGCGGTGGAGTCTCTTTTCAATATAATTATCAATCAGCAACTATAGGACAGAATGAGGTAGTAATGGTGTATTCGGGATTTAATGGAATTGTAGTATACTGCATGCCGTCGCCAACAACCTCGCCGACAGCTTCGCCCACAATAACCGGAACACCACCGACACAGACCATGACCGAAACCATAACGCCGACGATGACTTACACAAGCACGCAGACAATGACAAGTACTTATACGATAACAGTCACAATCACGCAGACATTTACATCCTCTTCGACAGCTTCGACTTCGGCTACACCTTCGCTCACTGGTACAAGCTCAGTGTCCAACACTCCTACTGCGACTATGACATTGACAATAACTCAAACATTGACGCCATCGGCTACATATACCATAACGCCGACAGTAACAGCGATTCCAGCCTCTTTTTATTTTAAACTCATAGCAAACTCCCCAAACCCTGCCAGTGGATATACTTACATTATCTATGAACTCGGCACGGGAGCGGATGTAAAAGTCAAAATATACACAATAAGCGGGGAAAAAGTAACCACATTTGAACAACAAGGCTCGGCTGGAAGAAATAGCATCCGATGGAACTGCAAAAATTTTGCGAATAAAGACGTAGCCAGCGGAGTATACATATACAGAATTGAAGCGGTGTCAGGCAGCAATAAAGCAAAAGCGTGGAGCAAACTGGCGGTAATAAGATGACGCTCAAAGTTCAAAGCTCAAGGCAACAGGAGAGGCAAAAACGTGATAAAATTTTTTCAGACATATAAAGACGATATAATAACAGGAGACGGCGAACGGCGTATATTTTTGCAGGGTGGTTTTCAGAGACATAACGATAACCAAACGAATTGCTGTTATCCGCTGATAGATTTTGTGCGATTAGCAAAGGGAACGGGTTTAGCCGTTCCCTTTGCATTATTGAAAAAGAAAAAGGGGTATAAATTTGATAAGTTGTAATAAAAAATCAGTAATCAGAATTTGCTTAATCATAATGGGCTTGTTTTTATTTATGAATGTGAAAGCAGGTAATATCTGGATAGATAACTATGGGACAAGCAGCACAGCAGGGACGTGGAATAGCGGTATAAGGTCGGATACAACAACTACAATACAACCGCCTTATGTAAAAAGATGGGAAAATTATGCGTGGAGCGTAACACCCGGTGCGAATGTAGTGCCTTATACTAATTTTGCTTTAATTTATAATGGATATGTATATTTTGGTCAAGGAAATGCGGACACAGGAGGGGTATATTGGGACAACCCGGGGTATGTATGGGCATGGGACATACAGACGGGCGTGACAAAAACAGGGTATCCGCTCGGGCCGATTGACAGCGGAATAATATCAATAGGTGGATTAGTAATAGGAAATAATAATGTGTATGCAATAACACAGCATAGAGTATATGGATGGGATTTAAATACTCTGAATTTAATATCAGGATTTCCTATAGATATAACAGAAACAGCTGGACAAACATTATGGGTTAGACCTGAAGATGGGATAACATACTGGCAGAATAAATTATATTTTGTAATTGGTGATCTGAGAGGAAATACAGCGGATATGAGAAGTTATTTATTCGTAAAAGACGCGAATAATGGAAGTGAATTATGGAGGAAACAATTAAGCATGGGGGGTGGGCAGACTCCTGCAATATGGAATGGACGGGTATATGTAGGAGATAGACAAAATCAGCAAATTCATTGCTGGGACGCGAATACAGGAGCTGACTGCGCAAATTTTCCCGTAAGTGTAACTGGAACAATGCGGGCAATGCCTGTAATAGAAAATGGGACAATATACATCGGAACAGAATCGGGATATTTTTACTCGATAGACGCGACAACAGGGAATATAAACTGGACATATGCGACCGTTGGCAACGAGCACATAGACAGCACGGCAAGTATCTGGCAGGATAAGATATATTTTGGCGGCGATAATGGAAACCTGTATGGGCTGTATAAAGCGACAGGGAATCTTGTGAGCGGGTTTCCAGTCAGCAATGCCGGCGGTTCTGGGCCAATGAGCACCGCAAATGGCGTAATATATAACGCTGGTTACGGAGGCCTGGCAATTAACGCAAATAACGGCGCTTTGTTATGGACTGGAAATCCAGATGCAACGCATGGCGGTGGAGTCTCTTTTCAATATAATTATCAATCAGCAGCTATAGGCCAGAATGAGGTAGTAATGGTGTATCCGGGATTTAATGGAATTGTGGTTTACTGTATGCCATCACCCACAGCCTCGCCGACAGTTTCGCCCACCATAACCGGAACTCCGCCGACACTTACAATGACGGAAACCATAACGTCTACCATGACTTTCACAAGCACGCAGACAATGACAAGTACTTATACGATAACAGTCACAATCACGCAGACATTTACATCCTCTTCGACAGCTTCGACTTCGGCTACACCTTCGCTCACTGTTACAAGCTCGGTGTCCAACACTCCTACTGTAACTATGACATTGACAATAACTCAAACCTTGACACCTCAGCCTACATATACCATAACGCCGACAGTAACAGCGATTCCAGCCTCTTTTTATTTTAAGCTCATAGCAAACTCCCCAAACCCTGCCAGTGGATATACTTACATTATCTATGAACTCGGCACGGGAGCGGATGTAAAAGTCAAAATATACACAATAAGCGGGGAAAAAGTAACCACATTTGAACAACAAGGCTCGGCTGGAAGAAATAGCATCCGATGGAACTGCAAAAATTTTGCGAATAAAGACGTAGCCAGCGGAGTATACATATACAGAATTGAAGCGGTGTCAGGCAGCAATAAAGCAAAAGCGTGGAGTAAGCTGGCGGTTTTGCGATAGATGTATTTCTCTCTTTTTCCTGTAAGGGAAGAAAGAAAAGATGAAATAAAGCGCAGGCCGGAATTAAAAAATTTGATTTTGAAAGAAGAAAAGTCTATAATTTAAGCATAAGGCAAAATCAACGGACTATTAGGAGGATAAAAATGAGGCACACCTTAACACCAACAAATACAAATATCCCCGCAATTACATTGACCGCGAGCCCGGCATTTACGATAACGCCGACACCTACATTTACGAATACCGAGGTCCTGACTTACACAAATACTCCGACAGGCACGCCGACGAATACGCCGACGTGGACACCGACATGGACGCAGACATTAATACCCAGTACCCCAACATTTACATCGACGGCCACCACAATTAATATAAGTTACGACAGTTCTTCAAAAGCAACCCGCAGCAACGGGTTCTCATCCACGACCTTGTCCTGGACGCACACCTGCGCGGCTGCGCCCAACATACTTATTGTGACTTTAAGCACGAACGGTACTGCTACGGTGAGTTCAGTGGCTTTTGGCGGCTCAAGCATGGTTTTGTCCGGTTCCCAGACTTCAGGCAACGTAAAAATTTATAAGTATTATTTATTGAACGCGCCTACAGGCGCATTTAACATAACGGCGACTACGTCCGCAAGAAGCGACCTGGCCTGCGCTGCAGTCAGCTATAAAGGCGTATACGGCATTGCAACGCCTGCAATGAGCCTGAATACAGGAAAAGGCGTTACCCTTACCGGCACAACAGGCTGGAAAGGGTCGTATATTGACGGAGGGTTCGGCAATGCCCTGGCCCTGTCGAACACTTCCTCTCTTCTGCTCTTCCATTTCCTTTGCCTTCCGCTACCTTTGACTTTGAACTTTTACCATAGGCAAGATAACGCAATCTAACAAGTTTGGTATGAGTATTTTTCGGAAGGATATAGCGGTAGTCCTCTTTGCGTTTCAGCATAAACCACACAATCCTTGTCATTTTTGCCGCAACTGCGATAATTGCCTTGTTCCGTCCTTTCCTTGCGTATAACCGGCGGAAGAACGCACGCAATGGCGATGGATACCTAACAACCGTCTGTGCCGCCTGGACCAGGGCAGAGCGGGCGTGTATATTGCCTCGTTTTGTTATCCGGCCCGTATGGCAGGTATCGGCACTCTGGTAAATGGCAGAACCTAATCCAAAATAACCAACAAGTTTCTTGGGAGAGTCAAAGCGCTGGATATTGCCGATTGCAGATTTCAAAGTTACAGCATTGAAAAGGCCAATGCCGGTTATAGTCAATAATCTGCGAACATCTGCGTCATTAACAACCCTTTTAGCGATTCGTTTCATGATCGCGCCGGTTCGTTTTTCAAGGCAGTCAAGCAAGGCAATTTCCTCTTTCATTTGTTGCTTTTCGTCCTGTGGCAAAGAAACATTCAAAAGATATTTGCGTGCCTTCCGGCAAAACCTATCGTAATAATCAGCGTCAGGCACAAGGTTGCGCTGGAGGACAGCGTGGATACGATTCTTGACCAGAACCTTTTGCCTGGAGATAGACTGGTGATAGGCAATTAATCTTCGCAGGGCGGCAATTTCAAAATCAGGCTGCCAAATATCCGGAATATAATTTACAGCGTGCAGATTTGCAAGAGACAAGGCATCCACCTTATCTGTCTTTACCTTGGATGTGGATATGACCTTATTCGCCATAGGATTCGATATGGTGATTCTTGCCTTTGTATTTTCTTTAAGCAGGGCAGCAATGCCGTGAGCGTTTCCCGAATTTTCAAGGACAACAGAATCTTCAGGCGATAAAGACCTGGCAAAGCTGCGTATAGCGTCTTTGTCAGTGCGTATGGCATATGACCTGTCCGCAGACTTTGACGGCCTGGCAACTGTTGCAACCTGTATAAACCGCTTATGACAATCAAGGCCAATAAATGCCAAGAATTTCCACCCCGGATATAAGTCCCAAAGGGGCGGCCAGTTACGACGACAGGCTCGCAGCCCATAGTAATATTCAGCCTATCCCCTTTGTTTTCTGTTGAATCTTTTATCTTGAAATAAGTTTTTTTAGGGCTATAATATTATGAACAATAGGAAATCATAAGGTGATTTGATAAAGGAGACGAAGTATGGAAGAGTTAAATGAGATAAAAGCAGTAATCGGAAAAATTTTATCCCGGTTCGGGCAGGAGATTGAAAAAATAATACTCTTCGGCTCCCGTGCTGCTGGAACCCAGACAAAATACAGTGATTATGATTTACTTGTAGTAATTAAAGCGACAATTCCCATAGAAAAAAAGATTGAAATTTCGGCGCAGATAAGGAGTGAACTGGCGAAAGAAAAAATCGACGCTGATATAATCATAAAATCCGGGGAAGAAACCGAAACTTACAAGGAATATATCGGGACCATTGTGAGGGAAGCCCTGAAAGAAGGGGTTGTTATATGATAGAAGCTAAAATCAAGAACTGGCTCATAAAAGCAGTCCGTGATTTTATACGAGGTGATAAATGAGTCCGTCAATTAAACAAATATCAAAGAAAATTATGCCAATTTTAAAAAGGCATCATGTAAGCAGGGCCGGTGTTTTTGGCTCTGCTGCCAGGGGTGAAAGTACAGCAAAAAGTGATATTGATGTGCTGGTTGAAATACCTGGAAATATAAGCCTGCTTGAATTTGCCGGAATAAAAATCGAGCTGGAAGAGGCTCTCGGCAGGAAGGTTGACCTGGTGGAGTACGCCGCCATAAAGCCTGTAATAAAGGATAATATATTAAAAGAACAGGTTGCCATATTGTGAAGAATGTCAAACTGTATTTGACCGATATCTTGGAATCAATAACAAAAATAGAAGAATATATTTCGAATGTTTCAGAAAAGGATTTTTTAAACAATACCCAGCTTCAGGATTCGGTGATAAGAAGGTTTGAGATAATAGGCGAGGCTGTGAAACGCATACCGGCAGATTTTAAGAAAAAGCATGCCGAAATTGAATGGAAAAAAGTGGCGGGAATGCGTGACATATTGGCCCATGAATACGAAAGTGTCCTGATGAACAGGATTTGGAAAGTGGCCAAAGAAGATGCAGTGACATTAAAAGCACAAATTGAAAAAATATTCAAATCAATCTAATGTAAAAAGAGGGGAACGGATGAAATCCGGCATAACCACAAGATACTACTACGACGGTTCACTCATTCCCGCAAAAAAAGACTCCTCAAACAATCTACAGAAAATCTACGTCAATGACGGTTTTGGAATTGTAGCTATGGTGAGGAACGTGGATTAATCAAGATGCTATGCCGAAGGAAAAAATGCAACAACTTTTACATTCATAAAAACAGATTTTAAAGGAATATTAGGCGGGGCAAAATGAATTGCATTTTCAGGAATATCTGATATAATAATTTAAAAGTTATATAATCCCGCTACGCGAAAATCCCCCGCCGGTAGAGGCGGGGATTGATAGCGCTCCGGTACCGCTTGTCCTCGGCTAAAGCCTCGGACTAGAGCGGGTACCTGAGAGCGTAATATTTTGTTGTCGCCTTCGGCTTGACAAAACAAACGCTATCAAGGGAGGGAGCATATTAGAGAATTTTTTAAAGGTGCTCCGCCTTTACAGGCGGGGGCTCCACATCACATAAAGGGGTGATACTATGGAAAAAGAGATTATATTTACAAACGACGCGCCGCCTCCCCAGGGAGCATATTCGCAGGCAGTTAAGTACGGCAATTTTATTTTTCTTGCCGGGCAGATACCGATAGACATGAATACAGGAATTATCAATACCGAAGGCATACACAAGGAAATGCGTATTATAATGCACAATATAAGTACAGTTTTGAATGCTGCGGGAAGCTCGCTGGCAAAAATAGTAAAATTTACCGTTTATTTAAAAGCAATAGACGACAGCAAATGGGTGGATGAAATATTAAAGGAAACTATCGGTGATAATTTTCCTGCCAGGGCAATTGTCGCGGTCTCAAACCTGCCTAAAAATGTCAATATAGAGATCGACGTAATATCCGGGATATGATTAAAACAAGGTTGCAAGTTTAATGTTTAAAGTTTCAGGTTTGAAAACAGATTGCTTCGACACGTCGCTTCCCGCAATGATACCGACACCACAAAATAGTTTTTTACCACCCAACCAAAAGGATTTTAAAAAATGAAAAAAGTAATTTTTTTTGCTTTGGTTTTTATGCTGGTGAAAGCCGTGCCTCTTTTTGCGGTTTACGGGCAAACCTCGCTTGTCGCCGGAGAAGGAGCCTATTACGGGGACAACAGCACATACCTTGACGCCACTTTTAACGGGCCGATGGATATCGTTATAGACCCGGCAACAGGCAATAAATATATTGCGGATACATATAACAACGTAATAAGGGAAATAAGCGCTTCCGGTATAGTGACGACACTGGCAGGAAACGCCGCGGCAGGTTATGCCGAAGGCATAGGAGCAGCCGCAAGTTTTAACAATCCCTACGCTATATGCCTTGACAGCCAGGACGGCATCATATTTGTGGCCGACACCATAAACAGCAGGATCAGGGGGATTTACCTTTCGAATTCGCAGACTTTCCTTGTCGCAGGCCTGAGTAATAGCGGCGCGTCGGACGGTGCGAATACTGTAAACGCCAGGTTTTACAGCCCGATGGGCATAGCGTACGACGGGTCAGGGCCTGTTCATTATATTTATGTCAGCGACTCGTATAATTACAAGATAAGGAGAATCGACCTGACCGCCAACACAACCACAACCATAGCAGGGGCAAGCTATGGCTACAAAGAAGGGACGGGCGCCGGAGCTTTATTCAACGCGCCCAGGGGCATTGATATAGACACTGTCAACCAGATATTATATATAGCGGATACGGGGAATAACAGGATAAGGGGGCTCAACCTTTCTACAAAAGCTTCTTTTTACGTCGCAGGAGGCTCTGCCGGCTGGCAGGACGGCAACAGCACCACGGCAATGTTTTCGGCGCCGGCTGACGTGAG
Source organism: uncultured bacterium (assembly GCA_963845185.1). Lineage (GTDB taxonomy): Bacteria > Oederibacteriota > PGYV01 > PGYV01 > CAWJRG01 > CAWJRG01. The sequence goes on from CAWJRG010000006.1 coordinate 77,905, forward strand.
CCTTAATACAATCAACGCTGAATTATACGTGGCAGACCAGAACAATTATGACATAAGGGCAGTCAATCTTGCGGCAGGCACGGTCGCTACGCTTGCGGGAAATCACCTGGCTTCGGGCTATAAGGAGGCCACGGGCACGGCAGCGCTTTTCAACAAGCCGCAGGGAAACGCGTATAATTATATCGACAATAAAATTTATGTCGCAGATACGGGGAACTCGAGGATCAGGACAATTGACCCTGCAAATAACAGCCAGACCGCGCTTTTTTCCGGCATGAGCAGCTATGGCGGGGACGGGAATATGGCCCCAAACGCCACTTTTTACGCGCCGAACGACGTGGCTTTAAATACAGTAACAAGCAGGAAATATATTGCGGACACGGGCAACAGCGCGATAAGGATGATTGATGAAGGCAGCATGATATCTACAATCGCCGGCAACGGGTCCGCAGGATACGCCGAAGGATTGGGCACATCAGCCGTGTTTTCAAGCCCGCAGGGGCTGGCCGTGGATTCAATAAGAAACCTGCTATATATTTCAGACTCAGGCAACCATGCAATAAGAAAGCTTGACCTTTCCACTTACCAGACTTCGCTGGTGGCCGGCAGCCCCGGGGTTTCAGGATATGCCGACGGCATCGGCAGCAACGCGAAATTTTACAACCCGGGAGGGATTGACATCGATGCGCAAAATAACATTCTTTACGTGGCTGACACCGGGAACCAGGTTATTAGAGAAATTAATTTGAACACGGACCAGACTTCCTTTATAGCCGGGCATATGACCACAACCGCCAGCTACGCCGAAGGCACAGGCGCCAGCGCTTATTTTCACAGTCCGTACGGGGTCTTATATTACGGCACTTATAACATTTTATTTGTGACAGACACCGGCAATGATGTAGTAAGGTACATTGAGCTCGGCACGCAGCAAACCGTGCTTCTTTCAGGCACGCCCCAGACCCCCGGCGATGTTCTTGTGCCGACGGGAGGCGGAATGTTGTCAGCCAAATTTAAAAATCCCACGGGGCTGGCTCTTGACTATAACGCCCAGTTATTATATGTAAGCGATTCGGGAAACGAGAAGGTAAAGGCAATCGACCTCGCAGGAAACGGGGTTTACGAGGTCTCGGGAAGCAGCACAGCCGGTTACGCGGAAGGCATAGGAACAGCAGCGCTTTTTACCAGCCCGTACGGGATGGGGATTGATGTGAATAACCAGGCGGTATATATAGCCGACTCCGGGAACAGCAGGATAAGGAAGATAGATGTAACCATGCCGACGCCTACAGTGACCATAACCCAGACAGGCACAATTACTTTAACGCCAACCATATCCCCGACCATGAATGGTACGGCAACCGTAACCCCCACTCTCACTACATTTTTGAGCGCAACAATAACGCCGACTTACAGCCAGTCTTTTACGCAGACACAGACATTTACGATAACAGAAACATTGACCATAAGCCCGACGGATACTGCCACGCAAACCGGAACAAACACAGGAACAGCAACGCCGACAATGACAATAACCCAAACGCCGACCATAAGCCCTACAGATACAACAACAGCTACCAATACCGTTACCTCGACAGAAACGCCGACATACACAATCACTGAGACCATAACTTCGAGCCCGACTTACACATACACCTGCACATATACGGAAACAATGACATGCACGGAAACACCCACAATCTCACAGACACCCACGCCGAGCCCTTATGTTTCAAACACTCCGACTTATACAATAAGCGAAACTCTAACACAGTCGGCAACTTTTACGGAAACAATGACTTTTACGGATACGCAGACAGCAACGGCAACCGGTACGGTCTCTCTTACAACGACGATTACGGAAACACTGACGGCAACGGCACCGGAAACAGCAACGCCTACTGCCACGGCTTCCCTTTATTTAACATCATTTACACCCACCCCTGCGCTGACAATCACGGCCACAAGCACGCCTGTGGAATATATAGAACTGGATCCCAATTTTATAAAAGGCCAGATTGTAATACCAAACCCGTCAAGCGGGAATTTCAGAATAAGATTTACCACAACGCAGCAGGCAAAAACAATAAATGTAAAAATTTATACTTCCGGGTTCAGGCTTATCAGGATGCAGCAATATATTGATGTGATTACGGGCATTCATGATATGCAGATAGAAGACATGAACAATGCCGCAAGCGGCTGGTATTATTATTCGATTGACGGCGAAAGCGATTATGGGGACAAGACGCTGGTTTACGGCGGGTTCATTATAATCAAATAAAAATCAGTATCAGCACAATATCTTTCCCTTAAGGTCTTTATGCCCAATGCAATAATCCCAGGCCTGCATTTTTTTGCCGGATTGTTCCTGAACCCCGGTTATTAATATGCAGCCGCCACCCGTCTTTACTGCAAAACCCTTATTTTTAACAAGGCATATTATCATGCCGGCAGGGCACGCTGAAATATCTTCAGCTGCACTGTAAATTTCAGATTTCCACAGTTTGAGCACAATGCCGTCAAGAGAACAATAAGCCACGGGCCAGGGGACAAGCGCGCGTATCTTATTAAAAATATTTACAGCCGAATCGTTAAAATCTATTTTCCCTGTCTCTTTTTTTAAAACACCCACATAAGTTGCGTCTGCCTCGCTTTGCTTTATCCTTCTGGCCTTTCCGTTTTCAATTGTTTCAAGGACTTCAAGCACGGTATCTGCGGCAAGACAGGAGAGCTTGTCGTGCATGGTAACTGCGTCGTCCGAATCGTCTATTTTAATTTTTTCCGCGCATATGATATCGCCTGAATCGAGTTTTTTTTCTATGAACTGGTAGGTTATCCCGGTCTCATGGTCGCCGGCCATGATTGCGTGGTTTATGGGTGAGGCACCGCGGTATTTCGGAAGCAGGGAAGCGTGTATGTTCACGCTGAGATATCTGGGGAAAAAAATGAGTTCCTCGGGCAGTATCTGGCCAAAGGCAACTATCAGGTTAATGTCTATTGGTTGTTTTTTGTATTCATCAAGGAAAGGCCTTTCTTTGGCTTTTTCAGGCTGGAGTATTTTAATATTGTGTTTTATCGCGAGCTCCTTGACCGGCGGGAGAGAGAGTTCCTGTTTCCTGCCAACGGGCCTGTCAGGCTGCGTTACCACTAAAACCACTTTGTGGCGCGAGCTGACGAGCTTTTCCAGCACGGGCACGGCAAATTTTGGCGTGCTAAAAAATGCTATGTTCATTTTTTGCTCTTGTTCAGTTTTTTTAGTTCCCTTAATTTCTTTGAATGCAGCATCCTGCGCACAGGCGTCATCCTTTCTATGAATAATACGCCGTTTATGTGGTCTATCTCGTGCTGGCATACCCTTGCAAGCAGGCCCTCGGCTTCGAATTCAATATTTTTGGCATTAAGGCCCTGCGCGCGAACTTTTACCTTTGCGGAGCGCTCTATTTTTTCGAATATTTCGGGAAAACTCAGGCAGCCCTCTTCCGCAAGAACGGTTTCTTTTGACTTTTCTATTATTTCGGGGTTTATCAGGATATAAAGCTTTGAATTTTCCTCCCTGGGGCCGGTATCTATGACTACTATCCTTTTCAGGATGCCTACCTGGTTTGCTGCCAGGCCCGCGCCGTTATGCGCATACAGGGTTTCCAGCATATCTTCAATAATCTTTTTTAATTCATCGCCGTTGAATTCTGTGATTGGCATTGTTTTCTTTTTCAGTATTTCATTGCCGTACTGTTTTATTTCCAGTTTTGCCACAACTACACCTCTTTTTAATGGATGCTGTAAATTATAACAGATAAACCTTGATTTTCAAGGGAAATGAAATTCTGTGGAAAAGACAAAAATATTGACAAAACCTCAAAAAATCTATATATTCTTTAAGAATTGAGGTGACTTTCCATGGCAAAATTTATCAATGAGGAAACAGAAAAGCAGTTAAGGGAGCAGTTCGGGCTGCATATGAAAAACGACGTGGATATAAAAATATTCACGCGCAGCATTATACTGGCGCCGGCAGGAGCATCGGCTCTCGAGGGTGAAAAAGAGCTGAATGAATTTGCAGTCTCATTTATCAATGAACTGGCCGCTATCGAGCCGAGGATAAAAGTCGAGCAGGCTGGCTTTGACAGCGAACTGGCGAAGAAATTCAACTTGACCGTAAGCCCGTCAATACTTATCGGCAGCGACAAGGGATATAAAATAATATACAGCGGAGCGCCCTACGGCTATGAAGGGGCGTCTTTTATAGAGACAATATTCGGCGTGTCCGCGGGCGAGACCCCTTTGCTGGCAGAAAACAAGGAACTCATCAAATACATCGAGAAAGAGACAAAAATACAGACCTTTGTGACTGCGGAATGCCCGTATTGCCCGACATCGGTAATACTCGCGAACCGGATAGCCATAGAGTCAAAAGGCATGGTAATTTCCGAGTGCGTGGAGTCATACGAAAACCAGGCGCTTGCGCAGAAGTATAAAGTTTCTGCCGTGCCGGAGTATGTGGTAAACGGCAGGGAAGATTCGATACTCGTAGGCGTCCAGCCGGAGAAGCTGTTTATCCTGTACCTGCTGCAGTACTCGGCGCCGGAAAAATACAATTCAATAGTGGCCGGGCTTGAAGCAAAAAGAAAAGTATTGGAAATCCTGCCCGACAAGCCGGAAAAGACAATTTACATATCGGACAATAATTTCAAGGAAGCGGTAAAAAAATACCCGAACCTGATAGTGGACTGCTGGGCGGACTGGTGCGGGCCGTGCAAGATGATGGCACCCATACTCGAGGAACTTGCGGCGGAATACAAGGACAAGATTGTTATGGGAAAAATGAACGTGGATGAAAACCCTGCGACCTCGCAGGAATACGCGGTCAAGTCCATACCGACAACCCTGGTGTTTAAAAACGGGGAAAAAGCCGGCGAGATTGTCGGCGCCATGGCAAAAGTCAATTTTTGGGATGAAATAAGAAAATATTACGGGATATAAGGGCTAAAATAATGGATATCAAAGTAAACCTGGAAATGCCGGGGCACGGCGGCGAGCTCGTGCCTCAGGAATTCGACGTGGTCATCATAGGCGGCGGGCCCGCAGGGCTGACAGCCGCCATTTATAATTCAAGGGCACGCTTAAGGACCCTTGTGATAGAGAAACTCGCAATAGGCGGGCAGGTAATCCTGACAAACGAGGTGGAGGATTACCCGGGTTTTGAGCGCGTGAAAGGCATAGACCTGATCCAAAACATGGAAAAGCAGGCCAGGAATTTCGGCACTTATATAATAAACGACGGGATTGAAAAAATAGAGGACAGGGAAAACGGCACAAAGACCATAAAGACAACCTCGGGGAAAAATTTTACAGCGTACGCCGTGATAATAGCGACCGGCGCAGAGCATAAAATGCTCGGCGTGCCGGGGGAAATAAAGCTCAGGGGAAAAGGCGTGTCTTACTGCGGAACCTGCGACGGCGCTTTTTTCAGGAACATGGAAATCGCGGTCATAGGCGGAGGCGATACCGCGGCCGAAGAATCGGTTTTTTTGACGCGGTTTGCAAAAAAGGTTTACCTGATACACAGGAGGGACAGGCTGCGCGCGACAAAGGTCCTGCAGGAACGCGCCCTGTCAAATACCAAAATCCAGCCTGTTTTTGACACTGTGGTCGGGGAAATCATCGGCGAAAAAGCGGTTGAAAAAATAAGATTAAAAAACATCAAGACAAACGAAACCAGGGACCTTGCGGTCAGCGGGGTTTTTATATTCGTGGGGCTCACGCCGAACACCGAGTTTTTGGCAGGATACCTTGACATGACCGATGAGGGATATATAAAAACCAGCGCTGAAATGAAGACTTCAAAAGCCGGGATTTTCGCCGCAGGCGACTGCGTAGACAAGAAATTCAGGCAGATAATCACCGCTGCCGGCGACGGGGCGACTGCCTCATATTTCGCGCAGCATTACGTTGAGCACCTGAAAGGCACGGAATACGTATAAATACAGGCTCCTGCTCCGCGCATTTTTTTTTAACCCGTTAATTTATCCATAACCTATCCGGCAAATAATTGGAACATTTTTCCATAAAAATTGTCTAATTATCAACAGGAGAGTGTATCAGGAATGATTAATAAGAAGGCATTTGCAATAATCTTATTTTTTACCGCTGTTTTTTCATTATGCCTATACGCCGGCAATTACAAATTCGGGTTCCCTTTGCCGGGCACTGCTGCGCCGGATTCCGTGCCCCTGGATGCCATGAGAAAAATAGCCGCGGATTCAGCCGTGTCCGTATGGGGGCAGGCTTTACCGGTGGCGGAAATACCGTGCTGCGGCATGGACGGCGCAGAATCTTTTTATTATTTTGTCTTCAGGATAGACGGCGGCGCGCCGGGGGATTACCCGTCAATCACATCTGAAATCATGCAGGGAAGGGCCGATTACAAAGAAATAATAAATTCCCCCGTGAATAACACGAAAGAATATTACGCTAAATTCCTGGACGCGAAAAAAAGGAAGTGGGGCATAGGCAGGTACGGGACCGTCGTAGTTTCATGCAGGCTGTCGTTCCCGCCGGTGCCAGAGTTTATACACGGCCTGCCGCCTTTTTATACCATGCTTGATATTATGGCGTCGCAGTGCCCTGCAGGGGCAACGCTTACGAGGATTTATTATATTACGCCCATGGACCAGTTTTATGAATTTTCCTCAGGCAGCAAAAGCACGGTAATTGACGGGCTGTCGCTGAAAGTTGAGGACATGGACGGCCTGAAGAAAAGATACCCGGGCTCATTTGCCTCCAATGCAAATGAAAAAAATTTTGAAAAGGAATGGGCCCGCTATGGCCGCTAAAAAAACCCTCCTCATATCAGCCTTTATATTATGCGTATTTTCACTGCATGCGGCTTATCATTATGTTCCTTACATGGACGGGGCAGACATGACGCGCATGCCTGCTTTTTTGTGGTATGCGGGCTGCGCCCCGACATCAGCGTGCATGGTACTGGGTTACTGGGATAATTACGGCGCCATGGGCGGCGGGACTTATGGCAAGAACATCAATTACGGCAAACTTTTGCAGTATTATATGGACAAGACCGCAATGCTTACGCTGAAGGGGTACAACGGGACGATTTTTTCGTGGAGTTATTACGACGCGGACGTGCCAAAGGCAAAAACACAGTACGAGCTGGCGTATTATATGCACACCGATTCCGGCGGCGGCACAACCACCAATATGGCGCCGGTGGGAATAGCAACGGTCGCGGCATCCAGGGGCTATACCGACGCGACCAGCGAAGATTTGCAGGGAACCGCGGCCAATGACTGGTCGTGGCAAAACCTTGTGAATTCCATCAACAGCGGGCAGCCGTGCATATGGTACAACATCATATCCAGCCAGGGGCATGCCATGGCGGCATGGGGATACAATGACAACAAGTATGTCATGGTTTACAACACATGGGATGAAATGCGCCATGATTATTATTACCAGTATTACACCGGAGTGACAGGCATGGCTAATGTGCTTGCAGGCGTGACCACGTTCAATCCCGGGACCATGGGCATGGATTCGGACGCGGAGCTTTTTTCGCCTGACGGCGGCGAGGCATGGGCCGATAACATACCGCAAAGCATACACTGGCAGCAGTACGGGCCAAGCATAGATACAGTGAACATATTTTATTCCCAGGACGGCGGGCTGGACTGGACGCAAATAACTTCAACTGCGGGCGCAACAGGCGACAATTATTTTACATGGACCCCTCCGGGTACAGTGAACTCAACGAGAATGAGGGTCAGGATAGAGGGGTGGTCCGGAGGCGGGAGCGGCCTGCATTACGGCGACGACGGCAGCAGGCAGAATTTCTCGTGCACGGCACCTACATTTACATGCACACCGACGCCGACATTTACAGGCACGCCGACAATAACGCAGACATATACAGTAACGCCTTTAGTGTCGCCGACGGGCACCCCGATAATAACCAGTGTTCCCACCATAATTCCGGGGTCAACGCCCTGCTTTATAACGCAATGGGGCGGTTTAGGAACCGGCAACGGGCAGTTTTATAATCCTTACGGAGTAGCAGCAGACAGCAGCGGAAACGTGTATGTTTCAGACACTTATAACAACAGGATACAAAAATTCAGCAGCACAGGCACATATATAACGCAGTGGGGCGGTTTAGGAACAGGCAACGGGCAGTTTGAATACCCCAATGGAATAGCGGCAGACAGCAGCGGGAACGTGTATGTTGCAGACACTGATAATAACAGGATACAAAAATTTGACAGTACAGGCACATATATAACGCAATGGGGAAGTCCGGGAACCGGCAACGGGCAGTTTAGCTGGCCCTATGGAGTAGCAGCAGACAGCAGCGGAAGCGTGTATGTTTCGGATGCTGATAACAGCAACATCCAGAAATTCAGCAGTACAGGCACATATATAACGCAATGGGGAAGTCCGGGAACCGGCAACGGGCAGTTTAGCTGGCCCTATGGAGTAGCAGCAGACAGCAGCGGAAGCGTGTATGTTTCGGATGCTGATAACAGCAACATCCAGAAATTCAGCAGTACAGGCACATATATAACACAGTGGGGAAGTTACGGAACAGGCAACGGGCAGTTTGATTATCCTGAAGGATTGGCTGCAGACAGCAGCGGAAACGTGTACGTTATAGACGATGGCAATGACAGGGTACAGGAGTTCAGCAGTACAGGCACATATATAACACAATGGGGAAGTTCCGGGACAGGCAACGGGCAGTTTGATTTTCCTTATGGAGTGGCAATGGACAGCAGCGGAAACGTGTATGTTTCAGACACTGAAAATAATATAATCCAGAAATTCGGCGCGTGCCTCAGCCCTACGCCGACTCCGACATCCGGGCCGACGCCCTGTTTTATAATGCAGTGGGGAAGTTACGGGACAGGCAACGGGCAGTTTAACGGTCCTGTAGGAATAGCAATAGACAGCAGCGGAAATGTGTATGTTTCAGACAATGAAAGAATCCAGAAATTCAGCAGCACAGGCGCATACATAACGCAATGGGGCAGCCTAGGAAACGGAATTGGGCAGTTTAACGGCCCTACCGGAATAGCAACAGACAGCAGCGGAAACGTGTACGTTGTGGACACTTATAATGACAGGATCCAGATATTCAGCAGCACAGGCGCATACATAACCCAGTGGGGAGGTTTTGGATTTGGCCCCGGGCAGTTTTACTGGCCCGGTGACATAGCATTGGACAGCAGCGGAAACGCATATGTTGCAGATTCCAGCAACAGCAGAATTCAGGTGCTGAGCAGTACAGGCGCATATTTAACCCAGTGGGGAAGTTATGGGACAGGCAACGGGCAGTTTAACTCGCCTTATTTCCTGGCGCTGGACAGCAGCGGAAACGTGTACGTTGCAGACGATGTTAACGACAGAATACAAAAATTCAACAGTGCAGGCACATACATAACGCAATGGGGCAGTGCCGGGACCGGCCCGGGGCAGTTTAATAACCCGTGGGGGCTGGCGGCAGACAGCAGCGGGAACGTGTATGTTGCGGACAATTCCAACGGCAGAATCCAGGAATTCAGCAGTACAGGCGCATACATAACGCAATGGGGCAGCATAGGAAACGGCATAGGGCAGTTTATTTATCCTGATTCCGTGGCAATAGACAGGAGCGGAAACATATATGTTACGGACGAAGGCAATAACAGGATCCAGAAATTCGGCGCGTGCGGTAACCCGACGCTTACTTTAACGGCAATACCTGCAATAACACAAACCATAACTGAAACAACGACGGGCACTCCTACGATGACACAGACAAGGACGCCGGTCCCGTCGCAAACACAGACGTACACGGCAACGCCTGTCGTATCTTTGACAAACACATTGACAACAACACTGACAAGCACAATGACACCTACGCCGACAATGACGCCGACTTTAACAACAACGCCTGTAGTGTCAATGACAGATACTGCGACAGCGACGCCGACATATACGGCAACACCTGTAGTATCGGCGACAGAGACCCCTACAGCGACACAGACGTTTACAGCAACGCCTGTTGTGTCAGCCACAGACACGCCGACAATAACGCCGACATATACTGCCACTTTAGTGTCCGGGCCTACGCCCTGTTACATACTTAACTGGGGAACATTCGGGGCCTCCAGCGCGCAGTTTAATAATCCATATGGAGCAGCAGCGGACAGCGCCGGAAACGTGTATATCGCTGACACTGATAACAACAGGATCCAAAAATTCGACAGCACAGGCACATATATAACCCAGTGGGGAAGTTCAGGAACAGGCATTGGCCAGCTTAACAGCCCCATGGGAATAGCAACAGACAGCAGCGGAAACGTATATGTTTCGGATTCGGGCAATTACAGGATCCAAAAGTTCAACAGCACAGGCACTTATATAACCCAGTGGGGAAGTTTAGGAACGGGCATTGGGCAGTTTAGCTGGCCTTATGGAATAGCGGTTTACAGCAATGGAAATGTGTATGTTGTAGATACAGGCAACAACAGGATAGAAGAATTCAGCAGCACAGGCGCATATATAACCCAGTGGGGAAGCGCCGGCAGCGGCACAGGGCAGTTTTACAGCCCCATGGGAGCAGCCATGGACAGCAGCGGGGACGTGTATATAGTGGATACCAATAATAACAGGATAGAAGAATTCAGCAGTACAGGCGCGTATATAACCCAGTTTGGCGGCGCAGGAATCGGCAACGGCCAGCTTTTTTATCCGGAAGGGATAGCGGTGGACAACAGCGGAAACGTGTATGTTTCAGACAGCATGAACAACAGAATCGAAGAATTCGGCAGCAATGACATTTATTTTACACAGTGGGGCGCTTACGGGACCGGCGCAGGCCAGTTTAACGGGCCTGGCGGAGTAGCAGTGGACAGCAGCGGGGACGTGTATGTTGCAGACGTCAGTAATTTCAGGATACAAAAATTCGGAGCGTGCACCAGCCCGACGCCGACTTTTACAAACACAGTATCGCAGACGCCTACATATACAAACACGCCGAGCCCGACGCCGACGTTTACGGTGACTCCAACATCGACATGCACAAATACAGCCACGGCTACCGGCACAACAACGCTCACTTTTACTTATACCGCCACGATTACCCCTTCCCGGACAGCACTGGTTTTTACAGCCACGCCAACTTATACGGCGACATACGCCGGGACCGTGACGCCGACTGTTATCCCGACCGAATCCACGGCAAGAATAATCAATCCTGTAATTTACCCCAACCCGTATGACCCGGCAGGTAACGGGGACTTGCGGATAAGGCTGCAGATTACGCAGGTATTTAAGAATATCAGGCTGAGGATATACACCGTGGCTTTCAGGCTGATAAGGGAAGAAACCTGGGACGGGGAATTCCAGGCAGGCGGAATAAACATAGACGTCGCGCAGGACAAGCTTTATAACATGGCAAACGGCACATATTATTTCCTGATAACGGCTGAAACATGGGACGGGAAGACAATAAAAGGCAAGCCGGAAAACGTCATTATATTAAGATAACGCTGCCTGCCAGGGAAGATTAAGTTCATTCCCGGTAAAACAAATAAACCGCGCCGAGGGCCAGGAAAATAAACACGATAAAATAAAATAAAATCATATACAGCTCAATGTTCAGGGGATGGTATTTAAAGATAAGGTCGTGCGTCCCTTTTGCGAGCTTTACGCCCATGTATATGCCGAAACATTTTTCAAGTTCAGCGGACTTGTTGTCCACGTACACTTTCCAGCCGGGATAAAAATTATTCGAAAAAATAAAATATCCGTCCTCGTCTATTGTGGCATTTACCTTATAAAAGGTAAAATCATATACTTTCCTCGACCAGGAAGACTGGGAAATAAGCAGGTCCGGGACATCCCTGCTTTTTGAGGCGAAAAACATGGGAAGGGCACCGTGGTTTTTGTATATCTTGAAATACGGTCCGTCGTACATCTTGTCGTAATCGGGCGCAGACATATCCGAGAGCGAAACAAGGTATTTGACGTTCAATAAATTAAGCTTGCCGGGTCCAGGATTTCGTCGTCCCTGAATATCCCGGACATGAAGTCGTGGTAACTTTTCAGCTCCAGGGCATCGTACCCGCCGGCTTCGGATATTTCAAAAAGCATGCCTGTGTTTGACGGTATCTGCATGAAGAAATTTTTGTCCGAGTCAAAAACACTGGTTCCGGGTATGACCCTGTCCCTGTCGGCAGCGTCCGTGTGCATGATTTTATAATTATTTGATTTAACCATGGAAACGGCAGGAATGGAAAGCGAGGCAGTGTCATATATTTTGTTCCCGACAACCGGGTTTATGCCGGATATAAAATAAAGGGACTCAAAAAACATGAAAAACACCAGGATGACCGAATAAAAACCCGTCGAAATCCTGCCTTTTTCCTTGAAAAAGAAAAGCGCGATATTAAAGCCGAAAATAAGAAAAAATACCAGGCAGCCGTAAATGAATTTCAGGAAAACGGGGTAATCCATGCCGTAAACTTTCATCAGCTGCAGCCGGTTGAGGATTACAAGGGCAAAAACCAGGACCATAAACAAAAACACCTTAAAAAGGCGGCTTGAAAATTTAAGGCTGAAATAACTGCTTACGCGGGAAAAAGGCGTCAGCTTGTCGAAAAGCGAAAGCTGGACCTCGTTTATGAAATTAATATTCTCCAGCGAAAAGGCAGCCATTATTGCGAACGGGAGTATAACCAGCGTCATTGCGAACGCGGGATGGCGCATGGCCGAGAAAAATGGGATAAAAGTGAAAAACCAGGAGTAAACCGGCGTGTTCCTGCCCATGGCCATGAGCAGGCCGGCGCACAATACAAGCGCACTCCACACGTAAAGCCTGTTTTTCGGGTAAAAGAAGGATACGGTAACCAGGAACAGGGCGGTTATTGTAAAAAAGTTCATTGTGCCCATGGCATAAGAAAGCCAGTCAGTTAAATAATTCATATCAACGCCTTTTATGCCCGCAGGCATCATGAAAGCCAGCAGGTTTTCGAAAGACACGGAATAAGCGGAGACTGCCCTGTAATCAAGGCCGGCCATCCTGGAAGAATTTTTCATTAATTCGAGGAACAGGCCAAGCTGGGGCAGCACAAGCAGGGCGAATGCAAATGAACTTATAAGAAAAAAAAGCAGGATTTTCATTATATAAGGCCATGAAAACCTGAATTCTTTTGTCGCGGAAAGGTGGTAAAGCCAGAAAGCGGACAACAGCAGCAGGGTATATATAAATACAGGAGGATGGCCGGACAAGAAACTTAAAGCAAGCAGGCATATAAACAGAACCCAGTAAACAACTTTTTTTTCTGCCAGGAATTTTTTGAAAACAAGTATTATCAGGGGCAAAAAAGCCAGAGCACCCAGCGCGCTGAGAAAATCAATTTTTGTCACGGTGAAAGAATTGAACAAAAAGACAAAAGAACCGGCTATCGAGGGCAGCGGGGAAAAGTTAAAAGCGCGCAAAAGAAAGTAGATGGACACGCCCATTATAACGAAATGCGCGAGCACATATATTTTCAAGGCCGGCGAAAAGTCAAGAAAATAGAAAACTATGCCCAAGGGATAAAAGGCGCCCTTTTGTATATCGGCAAGATACGGCATGCCTGAAAATACAAACGGGTTCCAGAAAGGCACGGCCCTGTTTTCAATTGACTGCTTCAGGAAATTTTTCCACGGGAAAAACTGGGTGTATATGTCGCCGATAAAGAAATTGTCCTTAAAAAAAACAGTTTTATAAAAGTAAACAAAAACTGCCAGTATTATAAATACGCATGCCAGGAAATCCGGGTTTATTTTACGGGGTTTGTCTGTTCCGTACATTATTTTTTCTCCATCGCGCAAACCGCGTCCATTTCGGTTTTTATTTTTTTGTCTTTTGTCAGATCAAAATAACGGCCGTAATAATAACATGATTCTGAATATTTTTCCATATCTTTGAGAAGGCCGGCTTTATTGAGGTAAAGCTCGCTCACGGGGAAAGAAACCAGCTCTTTTTCAGGAGGGGATAGGGGATTTGCGGAAGGCATGCCTTTTTCTATCCCGTCGTATTCAGCCAGCGCCGCGCTGTAATTTTTGTCTTTCCAGTAAAGCACGGCAATGTTATTCCTTGCCGTGAAATAATACGGCTCGAGTTCCACCGCGGCCTTCAGGTATTTTTTGGAGAAGGTCCTCGTCATTCAAACAGGAGTAGCAAAATCCGGCGAACTCATTGTAAGTAAAAGCCCTGTAAGGGTTAAATTTTACCGCAAGATTATAATATGAGCGGGCTTCCTTATACATGTGCATTTTTGTGTAAATGCGGGCTAGGTGCAGGCAGTATGTTTCATTATGACTGTCATATTTCATGGCCAGTTCCAGGTAAAAAATTGCGGATTTTGAATCGTAAATCCCCTCGAAATATTTCCCGAGCTCAAAAAGGTATTTGTCGTTGAACTGTTCGGCAAGATACGCGTCATAAAGCGCCCCGTAATCCTTATTTTTTTCATACTGGCTGAACAAAAAACGCGACAATCCGGGGCGGAGCACAAAAACAAAAAGCAAAAAAGCGAGTATGAGCGCGGGGAAATAAGAAATGCGGGTAAAAAGCAGCAGTTCCTTGCGCACGGTCCTTAAGACGTATTTTTCCTTTACCACCATTGAGGCGGCTATCGCCATGGTATAAAGTATGCCGGGGTCGTGAAGATTAAAGTCAAAAAGAGAGTAAAATAACATGCCTATAACCGCAAAATACGCGCCTGTGCACGAGGCCCATAATTTGTTATGGCCTTCATATACGGGAGGATGTTTCAAAAGGTTAAAGGCAAGGATTATAAACAAAATAAGCCCGGGTATGCCGGTGGCGGCGCCTATCTGAAGCAGTTCATTGTGGGCAAAAGGCGTATTCATCTGGTACCTGTACACCGAGTCAACCGGGAAATTATAAAGAGGAAAAACCCGCTCGAAACTTCCTATGCCATACCCGGTCAGGGGCCTGGCCAGGATCATTTTAAAAGCGGATTTGTAAATAAGCAGCCTGTTAAAATAAAACGGGTTTTCCGAAACACCGGTTATTTTTCTGCCTGACGGCAGCAGTTTTGTGAAAGACAGCGCTATCAGGAGCAGCAAAAGGCCTGCGATAATGAAGTATTTTATCCTGGCCGCGCCGGGCGTATCCCTTGAAGCGGCGAACTTTAACCTGTAGTAAAGCGCAACAGCCAATAAAATCACGATAAGCGTGAGTATCCCCCCCCTTGAACCGGTACAGGCATTTACGAGAATAAAAAGCGCGGCTGCGGCTGTTTTTGCCGCGAGGTTCTTGAGGTTTTTTCCAAAGAGCATTTTTGAAAGTATAAAGGCGAAAGGTATTGTCATATAACTCGCGAAAAGGTTGGCATTCGGGAAAAAGGCATCGATGGAATGGGTGTCATGAGAAAAAAACCTGTAAGCAAGCTGCATAATACCCACAGCAGACAATATAATTCCAAGAGCCACAATAAAATTGGAAAGTATTATTTTGTAAACATATTTTTTCAGGAACTGCGAAGAAAGGTAAAAAATAAGCACGGCGCCCAAAACCAGGATTAAATACAACAGGCCCTGGTAAAGGTAGCTACTGTAGTACAGTGAAAAGGCAAACCAGGCTAGCATAAGAAGCATGGGTATGTCGACAGGCGTGCGCCTTATATTTTCCTTGCTTATAGACCACAGCGCAAAGCCTGCAACTACAAGGATGTCCATAAGGGATAAAATATAAGCCTGTTTGCCGCCGGTTATTATTGAAAGCACAAGAATGCCGCAGATAATCCAGAATATCATGTCGCGCCTTTTGCCCGGGTTTATGCCGAGCATGTAGGTGAGCCTTAGCTTTTTTATTTCGATAAGGCCTATCTTCATCTGGCTCATGAGTATGGAAATCAGCGCCACAAATACCACGGTTATTTCAAAATTATAAACGTCAAAATCAACGAGGTTGTGTATCAAAAACGCAGAAGCGCCGGTCACAAGGGAGATTACAAGTATTTTATTATGGGGTTCCCTCAAAAAATAAAAGTTTTGCATTATTGTTTTATACGCGTAAATTACCACTGCCGCAAACAGGGCCAGGCCGACAAGGCCGCTCTCCACGGTTATCTGCAAAATCACATTATGCGCGTATTTCAGATACATGGCAGGCGTGACAAGCGCCGAATTGTAAACTTCCTCGAAACTGCCCGGGCCCGAGCCGAAAAACAAGTGCTTTTTTATTATGCCCAGCATCAGGAGGTAATCCGCGAGCCTGCCGCGCAAATCGGGAATAATGCTGTGAAAACCCCGGAAATATAAAACAGCGGACAAAACAGCAAGAAAACATGCGATACAAACCAGGATTATTTTTTTAAAATCCCTTATTTCAGGGTCCGAGATAAAGAATAAAATGATTAAATAAGCAAGCACCAGGGAAACAACCGCGCCTATTGATTTTGTCAGGAATAAATTAACAACCAGCAGGAGAAAAAAAGGCGCGAGAACCGGCCTGAATTTTTTTTCGTTTTTCAAAAAGCCGAGCGCTAAAGGAATTATTAATATAAGAAAGCCGGCATAGGCGTTCGGGTAAATAAAAGTGGAAAAAATACGCTTGCTCTCAAGCCGTGATTTTATATCCTCGAAATTCGCCATGGGGTGCGCGGATATAGACTGCAGGGCATCATTGAATCCGATAAAATACTGGTAAAGCCCGTATAAAGCCAGGACACCCGCAATGGCAAATATGAAATAAATGAAGTATTTATGGTAAATGCGGGAGTAATTGTAAATGAGGTAATAAAGAAGGAGAAAGGTGCAAAACACTACGATCGCGTTTAAAGCGCTGAATTTATTTACGGCAAAGAAAAAAGACAATATATAAAAACAAAAAAGGAGGAAAAGGTAAGTGTCTATAGGGGTCTCAATGACGTTTTCTTCCTTTAATAATTTATTGCTCATTACGAATAAAAATCCGGCGATAACAATCAGCGTTTTATAAAGCATGAGCAAATCAGGGTGCAAAAACGTAGGGAGAAAAAGCGACAAAGCTATAGTGAGTCCCAGTATAAAAAGCGTAACGGAGTCTATTATTTTTAGGATTTTCTCGGTCATTTTGCTATTTTTGCAGCTGCCTCAAGCGCCAGGTAATAACTGTTTTCCCCAAAGCCGGTAATCTGGCCAACGACAACAGGAGCGATAAACGACTTTTGCCTGAAATCCTCCCTTTTATATATGTTGGAAAGGTGGACTTCTATGGTGGGAATATTTACCGAAGCCAGGGCGTCCCTTATTGCCACGGATGTGTGGGTATAGGCGCCGGGGTTTATTATAATGCAGTCTGCCCAGTTCAAGCCGTGCTGTATGGTGTCCACAATCTCGCCTTCATGGTTGCTTTGAACTGTTTTAATCTCCATATCAAGCTCTTTTGCCTGTATTTCAAGGTTTTTATTTATTTTTGCAAGGTCGGTATTGCCGTATATATCAGGCTCTCTCTGGCCGAGCAGGTTTAAATTCGGGCCGTGTATAACAAGGACCTTTTTCATGATTATGCCTCCGTGGTTGCTTGATTTTTTTAAGTATAACAGAAAAGCACGCGATTTCAACAGATTTTTCAGTTGAAGTTTTTGAATATAGGTTGTAAAATTGTGAAAATACGGATCCAGGAAGGGCTGGTAACTCAGTTTGGTTAGAGTGCCATCTTCACAGGATGGAAGTCGCCAGTTCAAATCTGGCCCAGCCCACCATGATTTTTCTTTTCCATACAAAAGCGGAGCAGATTGACTATTCGCTGGACAGACTGAATAATGTGAAGTTCAAAATTTCAAACCGGAGGCAGTAATTATGTGCAAAACGTGCGGTTGCGGCATGCCCAAGAAAACAAAAAAGAAAAAAACCAAAAAAGGCAAATAACTTTAGAACAATATTTACGGAGTAAATCATGCATGAAGTCTCAATAGCCGAAGAAATCAGGGATATAGTCCTGGAAAAATTAAAGGAACATAAGGCAAGCAAGGTGAGTAAAATAAAATTAATGATAGGCGAGCTCACCACCATAGTACCTGAAGCACTTAAGTTTGCCCTTGAAATAGTTTCGGACAAGACAGCAATGCAGGGCGCAAAAATACAGATAAAGACTGTAAAAACAAAAGTAAAATGCCTAAAATGCAAAAGGAAATTTAAAGCCGTTGATTTTGATTATGCCTGCCGGGCTTGCAAAAGCCAGGATGTCAGAATCATTGAAGGAAAAGAAATGATAATAAAGACTATTGATATGGAGTAACGATATGGCCAAAATCGATGTTTTTGAAAATATCATGAAGCGCAACGAGGCTAATGCCGCGAAAAACAAGAAAATAATAGGAAAGTCCCTGTGCATCAATATTATGAGCTCGCCGGGCGCAGGCAAGACAACCATACTTGAGCGCACAATGGAAATACTCGGAAAAAAATATAAAATTGCCGTAATTGAAGGGGATGTGGCAACATCCAATGACGCGAAAAGAATCAAGAAATACAAAATACCAGTGTACCAGATAAAGACGGAGAACTACGGTGGCGGCTGCCACCTGGACGCGGCCATGGTAAACAGCGCGCTTAAAAAATTAGGCGCTGGAAAGAAAAGGTATGATATTATTATAATTGAAAATGTAGGCAACCTTATATGCCCGGCTGATTTCGCGCTTGGCGAGGATAAAAAGGTGGTTGTGCTTTCCGTTACCGAAGGGGAAGACAAGCCGCTTAAATACCCTCTGATGTTTCAGGTGGCGGATGCGATGGTACTTAATAAAATAGACCTTGTGCCGCACCTTGATTTTGACCAGGAAGAGCTGTTCAAAAACATGAAAAAAGTTAACAGCCGATTGACCCTGGTAAGAATGTCAGCCGCGCACGGGACATACACGGAGCAGTGGACAGGCCTTTTAGAAAAATGGATTAAGGAGAAAAAATGCCGGAAGAAGTAAAACCATTAAGCAAGGATGATATAGATTACGCAAAGGTATTTAATATAAAAGTATGGGAGGGCATCCAATATAAACTCGCCAAAGTTCTCGGCATAACGATAAAAGTAATAAGCGAAGATAATAAAATAGAAACCGAGGAAACCAATTTTAACGAGTTCTGCGAACTTGTCAGGGGCACGGAAAAAGGCGCGTTGGCATGCAAGGAATTAAGGGTAAGCGAAACTGAAAAAGGAGCGAAATTCATCAAATGCAAGGCGGCGGGATTTACCCATTATTGCGCCTCGACTTATTTTTACGGGAAAAGATTCAATATACTTATAGGCATAAAAGGAGACCTGGATTATGACAAGACCGTAATTAAAAAAATCAGCGATGATTACGGGATAGATGCGGAAAAACTAATAAAATCATATAAAAGCATGAGCGTAGTGTCTGAGGAAAAAATAATCAGCCTTACGGATCTGATACTGGACCTTTTTAACATAGTGGTGGAACTTTCAGTGCAGCAATACACCATTCACCGCGCAAACAAGGAAAAAGAGGAAGAAATAAGCAAGATGAGCGCGCTGATGGAAGCCAGCATAGTAATAAACTCCACCAGAAATTTGCAGCAGCTTTTAAGGATAATCATGCAGTCTGCCGAACGCGTAATGCAGGCAGAGGCCAGCTCGGTATTTTTAATTGATTCAGAAAAAAACGAGCTGTATTTTGAAGTGGCTACAGGCCCGAAAGAAAAAGAGGTAAAAGAAATAAGGCTGAAAATGGGCGAGGGCATAGCAGGATATGTGGCATATACGGGCGAGTCTTTGCTTGTGCCCGATGTCTCAAAAGACCCGAGGTTCGCGCGCAGGGTGGATGAGCAGACGCACTTCATAACAAGATCAGCCATATGCGTGCCTTTGAAAGTAAGAAATCAGATTATAGGCGTGGTACAGGTGCTTAATAAAATAGGAGGGACAACTTTTTCCAAAACCGAGATAAAATTCCTTGAGGCCCTTGCGTCACAGGCAGCCATAGCTATTGAGAATACAAACCTTTATGAGCATCTGGAAGAAAGGGCGGAGCAGTTAAACAAGGAATTAAAAGAAGCAAATATAAACCTGTCGATAGAAAAGCGCAGGATAGAATCAATGGTACAGAGCATGCAGGACGCCGTACTTGCCATAGACAAAGGCAGAAAAATAACCATGATGAACAGGATAGCGGAAAAAATATTTGATATTAACGCGGGCGAGGCTTTTAACAAGTTCATAGGAGATTATGTCAAGAACAAGGAAATAATTGATAATTTTAATCTGGTATTGACTGAAAAAAACTCAACAAAAGGCGAAGTTAAATTTATGCTGGGAAGCAAAGAACATATTTTTGCGGCAGTATTTGCACCGATAATATCAGAAAGCCAGGAAGCCGCTGGTTCGGTGGCTGTTTTAAGGGATATAACGGAATTAAAAGAGCTGGATAAAATGAAAACCGAATTTTTGAACATGGTCTCTCATGAACTCAGGACCCCTCTTACGCCGATACAGGCTTATTCGGAACTAATGATGACGCGGAATATGGAAGGCGAAAAGATAAAAGATTATGCAGGCATTATAAACAAGGAAACGCAAAGGCTTGGCGCGCTCATAGGGGACCTTCTCGACCTTTCAAGGGTGGAAGCAGGCAAGGGACTCAGCCTTGAACTGGAGGAAGTCGACCCTGTGGAGATAATCAAGCTTGTTTACGATACATTTAAAAATTCATCAAGCAAACATAAATTTATTTTGACAATACCTGAAAAAAGTGAGAAAATAATGATTGATAGAAATAAAATAATCCAGGTTATAACAAACCTGTTATCAAATGCCGTAAAGTATTCACCGGATGGCGGGAATATAACAATTATTTTTGAAGACAAAGGTAATAGGGTGTATGTAAGAGTAAAGGATGAGGGAATAGGATTGGCCAAAGAGCATATTGACCAGGTTTTTGACAAGTTCTACAGGGTTCCAAGCGAAACAGTTAAAAAAATAAGCGGTACGGGCATAGGATTAACCATAGTAAAGTATATACTTGAACTGCACAACGGTGGAATAGCGGTTGAAAGCGAAGAGGGCAAGGGAAGCACATTTAGTTTTTATTTGCCAAAGGTAAAATCGATTTAAAAGGAGGAAATAATATGGCTGATGAAAAAAGAAAGGTGGTTGTAGCAGATGATGAGCCTTTTATATTGTCTGCGTTGCAGGATACTTTATCCGAGGACTATAAAGTTTACAGCGCAACAAACGGCAAGGAAGCCATAAAAATGGTTGAAAAGGTGGAGCCTGACCTGATAATACTTGACGTAATGATGCCTGAAATGGACGGGCTTGAGGCATGCAAAGTTTTGAAAAAATCTGCCGTAACTGCAAACGTGCCCATAATAATATTGACCGCAAAAGGCCAGATAACGGATATTGAAAAAGGTTTTAAATCAGGAGCGGACGCTTATATTGTCAAGCCATTTTCACCGGCAAGGCTTATTGAGAAAGTGGAAGAAATTTTTGAAAAGGTTGAAATGCGGAGAAAGATCCAGGACAAAAAGAAAGAATAGTTATTATAGGTTTTAAAAGAATAGCTGCTCGATAAAAAGCAGCTATTTTTAGGTAATACTTAGTGAAAAAAAATACAAAGTTAGATGAAAATATTTAAAAAAAGTGTTTGACAAAAAAGACAAATTTTATTATAATTTAATCAAAAGATAGTTAAATTTATCACAAACTTTTAAAGGAGGTGTGCTAAAATGAAGAAAAAATACATTATGGCACCAGGACCAACAGAAGTACCGCCTGACGTATTGGCGGAAGGCGCAAAGCCTGTATTGCACCACAGAACACCGCAATTCAGGAAGATTCTTACCGAAGTTCTCGACGGGGTAAAGTATGTAATCGGCACGACAAGAAACGTTTACATTATGACGGCTTCGGGCACAGGAGCAATGGAAGCAGCAGTCTCAAATGTCGTAAATCCGGGCGATAAAGTAATTGTGGGAACCATAGGTTCTTTTGGAGACAGATGGGAAAGCCTCGCAAAAGTATACGGCGCGAATATAGTCAAGATTGCTCCGGAGTGGGGCTATGCGTTAAATCCAAACGAGGTTAAAAAGGCGCTTGACGCAAATCCCGACGCAGTTGCGCTGTTTATCCAGCTCAACGAAACGTCTACGGGCGTTTATAACGATGTGGAAGCAATAGGCAAGCTTACGGCAAATCACAAAGCCCTGCTAGTGGTGGACGGTATCTCGGGAATAGGGGCGCAGCCGTATTATCAGGACAAATGGGGAGTAGATGTGACGGTTATCGGTTCACAAAAGGGATTCATGATACCGCCGGGTCTTGCTTTTATTTCCTGCAGCGAAAAAGCATGGAAAGTCGTGGAGGCAAATAAGGCGCCCAAATTTTATTTTGATTTGAAGAGGTATGAAAAGGCGCTGACAAAAGAAAAAATGCCTGATACGCCTTGGACATCAGCTGTGTCGCTTATAACCCAGCAGGCTGTGGCGCTGCGCATGATAAAGGAAGAGACGAACGAGAAAATATGGGAAAGGCACGCCAAACTTTCAAAAGCGGTCCGCGAAGGCATTAAAGCCCTGGGACTTGAGCTTTTTGCAAAAGAGAACCCAGCAGTTGTATTGACGACCGTAACGGTACCTCAGGGTGTTGACGGCAAGGCACTTGTAAAAAAGATCAGGGATGATTACGGAATATCCATGGTTGGAGGCCAGGCAAAACTTGAAGGCCTGATATTCAGGATTGGAACCCTGGGTTATACCGACAGGTTTGACCCGATAATGGGTATCGCAGCAGTTGAAATGGCTTTAAAAGAGCTTGGAGGGAATATTGAAATCGGAAAAGGTGTGAAAAGAACAATGGAAGTTCTTATGGAAGAAAAATATTGATCGACACTATAAAAAAGTTCAACAATAATGCCAGATTTAAATAATAGTTGGCTCGAAAAAAAGGAGGTTGGTTATGTTTAAAATTTTAGTCAGCGACAAGCTTGCAGATGATGCGTTAAAAATGCTGCAGGGAGAAAAGGACATAGAGTGCACGGTAAAAACAGGCCTTACAGAGGAACAACTCGCGGATGAGCTGCCCAATTACGACGCCCTTATAATAAGGAGCGGGACAAAAGTGACGCCAAAGGCGCTGGAGAAGGTAAAAAAATTAAAAGTGATTGGAAGGGCAGGAGTCGGGGTAGATAATGTCGACATGCCCACTGCCACTGCCAAGGGCGTGATAGTGATGAACACGCCGGACGCGAATACTCTGTCAACAGCAGAGCAGACAATTACGCTTATCCTCAGCATGGTAAGGAATTTGCCCCAGGCAGACGCGTCTTTAAAAGCAAAAAAATGGGAAAGAAATAAATTCACGGGAATGGAACTCTACGGAAAGACGCTAGGTATTATCGGACTCGGAAGGATAGGTACCGAAGTGGCAAAAAGAATGCTTTCTTTTGGAATGAAGGTAATAGGACAAGACCCTTTTATTACGAAAGAAAAAGCCGAGGCGCTGGGCGTGGAGATAATGCCGGTGGCTGAGATTATTAAGAAAGCGGACATAATCACCGTCCATGTACCAAAAAACAAGGAAACCACGAATCTGATAACCGCAAAGGAAATAGCTACAATGAAAGACGGGGTAATGCTTGTGAACTGCGCGAGAGGCGGCATAATCAATGAAAAAGACCTTGCGGACGCGTTAAAGTCCGGCAAAGTCAAAAAAGCTGCGCTTGACGTGTACGACAAGGAACCACCTTTTGACTCCGAACTTTTCACGGTCGACCCAAGCAATATAATACTGGCTCCTCACCTTGGGGCGTCTACTGTTGAGGCGCAGGAGAATGTAGGAAAAGTAATAGTGGAGCAGGTAATTGACGCACTAAGGGGCAAACTTATAAAGAACGCCCTTAATATACCTGCCATACCGCCGGAGATTTTAAAGGAAATGCAGCCGTACCTTACCTTAAATGAAAAGCTTGGAAACTTTGCGGCCCAGCTTATCGAAGGCAACATAAAGAGTGTCACAATAGAATACAGCGGCGATGTGACGAAATACGACATGAAATTTTTGACCATAGCCGCCATCAAGGGGCTATTGACACCGGCTGTAGGCGATACGGTGAATTATGTGAACGCGTTGCCAATAGCCAAAGAAAGGGGCATAGCGGTTATTGAGAAAACGACCACGGTAATAACCAACTATCCGAACCTTGTTAGCGTTGCCATTGAAACAGACAAGGAAAAAAGAATGGTGTTTGGAAGTCTTGCCATAACAAAGGAAGCCAGGATAGTAGGCATTGACAAGTTTGAGCTTGAAATAGCGCCTGAGAAGAACATGATTGTTTATAAGAACAACGACAAACCCGGCATAATCGGCAGGGTTGGAACAGTACTCGGGACAAATAACATTAACATAGCTTCGTTTGCGCTTGGAAGGCACAAGGAAGAAAAAGTCGCGCTTGGCGTGCTGACCGTAGACACCGAAGTGCCCAAAGCAGTGATTGACAGCCTGAAAAATACAGGGGATATAATAGAGGCAAAATATATAACCCTGTAAAAGATAAGAATAGAAATTCCGGCGGCCCGGTTGCGCTATACGCATAGCGCTCCTGCCGCCGGTTCTGTTTTATATTGAAATTTGAAGAGAAATGATATATTATTATTCGGGTTTGAATGCGTATCAGGATAAAAATCCGGGAAACGGCCATAAAAATTTAAAAATAAAAGGAGCAAAACATGCCTGCTGATGTAATATTAGGGACCCAGTGGGGAGATGAAGGTAAAGGCAAGATAGTCGACCTTTTTTCGGAGAAATATGACGTCATTGCCCGGTATCAGGGCGGCAGTAACGCAGGGCATACAGTAATTGTAGGCAAAGAAAAATATATAATGCACCTATTACCGTCAGGAATCCTGCATAAGAATAAAATAAACATAATAAGCCACGGGGTTGTTATTGATATTGCAGCGCTGGTTTCAGAAATAAAAGAACTTGAAAAAAGAGGGGTTAAGATAACTTCAAAGAACCTCATGATAAGCGATAACGCAAGCCTGGTGCTGCCTTACCACAAGGCCATGGACAAAGGCAAAGAAAAAATGAAAAAAGACAAAAAAATAGGCACAACAGGCAGGGGCATAGGCCCGGCTTATACAGACAAGTACGTAAGAATAGGCGTAAGGCTGCGGGATATTTATAACGACAAGGTGTTTAAAGCAAAAATTGAAGAAAACCTTGAAGAAAAAAATTTTATTTTGAAAAAATTTTACGGTGAAGATGAAATAAGCGCGGCCATGGTAATAAATGAAGTAAAAAAATACAGAGAAATATTAAGGCCGTATGTAAAAGACACCGTTTACGAGATAAACCGCCTGCTTGACAAAAAAAAGAAAGTATTGTTTGAGGGAGCCCAGGGAGCGCTGCTTGATATAGATTTCGGCACTTATCCTTATGTGACATCTTCAAACCCAACAATAGGCGGAGTCATAACCGGTACCGGCGTAGCACCAAACAGGATTAAAAAGGTATGGGGCATAACCAAGGCATACCAGACGAGGGTCGGGAACGGTCCCATGCCGACGGAAATGGATATTAAAACGGCAAACACGACTAGGGAAAAAGGCTCCGAATACGGCGCCACTACAGGCAGGCCGCGAAGATGCGGCTGGCTGGACCTGGTTGCTCTGAAATATGTGTGCGAATTAAACGGACTTACCGACATGCTGCTTACAAAAATAGATATATTGTCTATTTTTAAAAAAATACAAGTAGCAACGCATTATATATATAGAGGCAAGAAGATAACGCGGTTCATTGCCGACGGCGAGGAACTGTTTAAATGCAAACCGGTTTACAAAATACTAAATGGATGGGGAACAGACCTTTCTACAATAGAACGTTACAAAGACCTTCCTAAAGCAACAAAAGACTATTTAAAATTCATTGAAGAATATACAGGCGTAAAGGTTTCAATTATATCAGTCGGCCCTGAAAGAAGACAGATATTAAAAAAGTAACAAAATATACGGAGAGCGTAATGAAAAAGAAAAGCAGTATAATAAATATATCAATAACAATAATTGGGTTTATTTTGGCAGTAATTATTGGATATATCGATTATAAGACAGGCAGGGACATAAGCATTGATATATTTTATTTGCTGCCGGTGGCTATGGTGGTGTGGTTTACGGAATTGCCTTTCGCGGTTTTTATATCGTTCGCAGGGGCGCTGATATGGTATGCAAGCGATGCAAGCAGCGGGTATAAATACCCCCATCCGGCTATAATTTACTGGAATGCGTTTGCGATTTTCGGCATTCTAATAATAACCGCGCTTCTGCTTGATGGATTAAAAAAATCCCTTATAAAAGAAAAAGCTTTGGCAAGGACAGATTATCTTACGGAACTGGCAAACAGGCGGAGTTTTTTCGAGGCAGCTGACGCGGAAATAAACCGCAGCGGCCGCAATAAACTGCCGTTTACCATGGCTTATATAGACACAGATAACTTTAAAAGCATCAATGACAATTTCGGCCACGCGACCGGTGACAGGGTTTTGAAAATCATCGCAATGGGCATAAAGAAAAATATAAGGAAAATGGATACGGCTGCCAGGATTGGCGGCGATGAATTCGCCGTGTTACTGCCCGAAACAAACAGCGAGGCGGCAAAACATGCAATGGACAAAATATACATGCTGCTAAGCGAAGCCATGAAAGGCCTGTCTTTCCCGATAACATTCAGTGTAGGAGTGGTGACTTTTGCGAACCCGCCGAAAGACGCGGACGAGATGATTAAGATAACAGACGAGCTGATGTATTCGGTGAAGGCAATGGGGAAAAATAATATAAAGTACGAAATTAACTAGGACTGATTTTTAAGCTCTTTTTTTATATAATTTATCTTTCCGCCGGCTATTATAATTTCACGCTCGCGCCCGCTTAAAGCGTAATCAAGCGTGATTTCCGTTTTACCGTTTATTTTTGCCTTTATTTTCAGGCATTCATTCATGGAAGAAACCACATCAAACAACTCCAGTGTATCGCCCTGCTGTATTTTGTCGTAATCGGAAAACCTGGCAAAAATAAGCGGCAAAATGCCGAAGTTAATCAGGTTTGCCTTGTGTATGCGGCTGAAAGATTTTGCTATCACAGCTTTCACGCCAAGATATAAAGGCGCAAGGGCCGCATGCTCACGGCTTGAGCCCTGGCCGTAATTGTCCCCTCCTATTATATACCCGCCTTTTTCCGAAACAGCGCGGTTGTAAAAATCACGGTCAATTTTCGAAAAAACATGTTTTGATATTTCGGGTATGTTCGAGCGCAAGGGAAGAATTTTCGCGCCTGCAGGCATTATGTCGTCGGTTGTTATGTTGTCTTTCAATTTAATCAGGATTTTTCCGGATATATTATTTTCAAGCGGTTTTGCCCCGGGCAAAGGTTTGATATTCGGTCCCATTATTATTTTGATTTTATTTCTTTTTGCGGCTGAGAGCGGCTTTAAAAGAAGGGAATCATCGGCCGGGAATTTGATAAGCGGGCTTATGCCGGGATATTTGCCAAGTTTTTTAGGGTCAGTAATCTCACCGTAAATTGCCGCTGCAACGGCAACTTCCACGCTCGCGAGCAGGATTCCTGCGTCGGAAGTGCCTGCGCGTCCCTGAAAATTCCTGTTAAAGGTCCGCATTGAAGCGGTACCTGAAGCCGGGGCATGGCCCATGCCTATGCACGGCCCGCAGGCTGTTTCTATGACCCTGGCGCCGGATTCGATAAAATAAGACAGGTGTTTATTTTGCACGAGCGCGTTCAGGATTGTTTTCGAGCCCGGGGCCACTATGAACGAAACGTCCCTGTGAATTTTACGGGTTTTCAAAATTTCCGCCGCTGTCATTAAGTCCTTGTAGGAAGAGTTGGTGCAGCTGCCTATAATAACCTGGTTTATTTTATAATTTTTTATCTCTTTTACCAGTTGCACATTATCAGGCGAATGCGGCATGGCAACCATTGGCTCTATTTTTGAAAGGTCAATTTCAATTATTGAGGAATATTGCGCGCTTTTGTCAGGCAACAGGCTTTTATAATGCTTTGCTCGTCCAAAGGCTTTTAAAAATTTCAGGGTATTTTCATCCGATGGAAAAAGCGAAGATGTGGCTCCGAGCTCTGCGCCCATGTTCGTTATTGTCGCGCGCTCGGGAACAGACAGGGATTTTACACCTTCCCCAAAATATTCAAACAGCCTGTTTACACCGCCTTTTACGCTGAGCTTTTTTAAAAGGTAAAGTATCACGTCTTTTGCCGACGACCACGCAGGAAGCCTGCCTGATAATTTAACCCCCATAACTTCCGGGCATAACAGGGAATAAGGGTAGCCGATCATGGCAGAAGCAACCTCGAGACCGCCCACGCCGACAGCAAGCATGCCGATGCCGCCGGCAGTAGGAGTATGGCTGTCGGAACCGATTAAAGTATCGCAGGGCCTCGCGAATCTTTCCAGATGCACCTGATGGCAGATGCCGTTGCCGGGTTTTGAAAAATAAAGGCCGTATTTTTCGGCAACAGACTGCAAAAACATATGGTCATCCGCGTTTTCGGAGCCGGTTTGCAGCGTGTTGTGATCTATATAACTGACAGAAAGTTTTGTGGCGATTTTTGGGACATTAAAATTTAAAAATTCAAGATAAGCCATTGTACCGGTCGCGTCCTGGGTCAAAGTCTGGTCTATTTTTATGGCTATTTCGCTGCCGGCGGAAAGCTTGCCGGATACAAGATGCCTGCTTGCTATTTTTTCGAACATAGTTCCTTTCATTTTTATACCTCGTTTGAATAATTTTATTTATATTACGGCAAGGGCAGGGAAAAGTAAATATATTTTTTCATTGCCAACAAAATGATTGACTTTACTACGGTTGTAATATAAAATTTCTAAAACTGTTAAAAAGAGGTATAAAAAATGACTGAATCCATAGCCAATGCCCTGAAAAAAGAAATAGTAATACCGGAAGTTTTTAAAAGCGCGTTGATGGCAACATTGTTTTCCTACCTTACATTTACCGCAGCCCTGATAAAGATTTACATGCCCGGGAACCCTGTGCCTTTTACCATGCAGACTTTTGTTTTATTTATGGCTGTATATTATCTAAGCGCCAAAGAGAACGGCATTTCCCAGCTAATATACGTGGCTGCGGGAATGTTTGGAGCGCCTGTTTTTGCTGCAGGGCTGACAGGCGCGGTAGCTTTAATCGGGCCGACAGCCGGATACTTAACAGGCTTTATTGTTTCCGGGATTTTGATGTCATATATCATGCGAAAAGCAGGCAAATTAACCTATATAAAAACAGTTTTGATTTTTGCCACAGGCGGGTTTATAATACTGGCGTTCGGAACGCTTCACCTTTATTTTATCTATAAAATGCCTTTGGATAAGGCGATTATATTGGGATTTTTACCGTTTGCCGCAAGCGATTTTATCAAGATCCTTGCTGCAGCCGGTTTCTACAGAATAAAAAAATAATAACATATTTTAACAATCCGGATATTTACGCATTTACTGTGCCCAAAAAGAAAACGGCCAAGTAACAGCGGAATCCAGCAGATAAGAGACATAGAGTAAAAAAACAAAGGGGTTTTACACAAACCGTGGATTATTCCAACAAACTCAGTATTCAGCAGGAACTCAAACAATATTTAAGGTTAACGCCCGAGATGCGGCTCAGACTGGACGTGCTGCAGGCAACAAGCCTTGAACTCAAGGAAATCCTAAGCAAGGAACTCGAGGAAAACCCTGTCATTGAAGACATTATTTATCCGGAGGATGATGTTGAGCCGAGCGGGGAAAAACAGGATAAAAAAGAAGAAACAGAAGAAATAAAGATAAACGACAACAAGGCGCATCTCGAAGAAATAAACAGCGAAGAGTATGAAAATGTGTTTCCCAAAGACGATTTTGAAAACAAGAGCGGTTACGAGGAGGAATATAACCCGGAATTCGCGAAAATAAGGGACAGAAAATACAACAATACGCCGGCTGAAGAAAAAAAAGACCTGCAGTCCGAGCTTAAAAGGCAGCTTGACAGCCTTGATATTATGCACGAGGACTATGCTGCTGCCGAAATTCTTGTCTCAAACATCGACAGCGACGGATTTTTAACAGAGGATATTGGTACAATATCACTGGCAAGCGGCGTGCAGGAGGCAACACTGAATAAAATGCTTGAAGTCATAAAAACATTCGAGCCGGCCGGCGTCGGTGCAAGAAACGTGAGCGAAAGCCTGATGATACAGCTAAGGCAGAAAAACCAGAAAAGATTCGCTGGCTTATCAAATCGTGGAAAAATATTTCGGCCTTTTGTCAAAAAAAGAATATAAGAAGCTTGCAAGAATATTCAAGGTAAGCGAGCAGGACATAAAAAAGGCCGAGGAAATAATGAAGGAGCTGTCCCCTTATCCGGGAAGGAACCTTACGAAATACGCAAACGAATATATAGTGCCGGATATAATAGTAACCGAGGAAGACGGCATATACAGGATAAACATGGCAGGGGACATTCCGGAGATAAAGATAAACAAAGAGTATCTGGAAATGTACAAGGAAAAAAAAGAAACAAAGGATTTTATAAGGAAATACGAGGCCAGGATAAAAGCCATACTTTCATCAATAGAAGAACGGAATAAAACAACGGTAAAAGTCGTCGGTAAAATCCTTGAAATTCAAAGAGATTTTTTGAGCAACGAAATGACGGGCCTGAAGCCGCTCACATTAAAAGAAATTGCCGGCGACGTTGGAGTGCATGAGTCCACAATCAGCAGGATAGTGTCGAGAAAATATGTTCAAATGCCGTCGGGGGTTTTCCCTTTAAAAATGTTTTTTTCAGGCAAGCTTGACACTACCGAAGGAGAAGTTTCCAGCTCCTCAATAAAAGAAAAAATCAAGGGCATGATTGAAAACGAAGATAAAACCAATCCGTTGACCGATATGGAAATATCAGATTCTTTAAATAAGCAGGGAGTAAATATTTCGAGAAGGACAATTGCGAAATACAGGGATCAGGCTGACATCCCTTCGGCGGGGATGAGGAAAAGATTGAGCATAAAGGATTAATTTAATTTTCAAGTCGCCAATCATCTATTTCCAATTTTAAAAATAAAAAAAATAAGGTAGAGACACGCCAAGGCGTGTCTCTACAAATAAAAGTAAATAACGTCAAGAAACCTTAGTGGGGGAAAATGACGGATGCGGCTGGCTCGCTTCAACTCCCAATGAAATGATAATTTTTGGTGCGGATGGTGGGAGTTGACTACTACGCCGCTACTTCGCGGCTGCCCTTCGTTTCACTCAGGACAGTCATCTCTAAGACTCGATAAAACCTCGCCTAAGAGGCTGACTGCGTAGTCTCCCCTCGCTATGCTTTCGCTCGCCGCCGGCTCGCTTTTCACCCAATGGGTGCGCATAGCTCGCTTCAACTCCCAATGATATAATAATTTTTTGGTGCGGATGGTGGGAGTTGAACCCACACACCCTTGCAGGTACTAGAACCTGAATCTAGCGCGTCTGCCATTCCGCCACATCCGCACGGGTATCATTTTTAGCATATAAAATATTGAAATGCAACAAAAAATCTTTTATTGAAGTCCGGATTTTACTTAGAAAAGGCTGATTTAAGAGGAGGAACTTTGAAACAATAATAAATGGAACTTATTATTATAAGATTTGTCTAAAATGTTATATAATATACAGGTAAATAAAAAGAGGTGTGTTGATGAGGATAAAAGCAGTATTCGGCATTATTTTGGCCGGTGTAGTCCTGATACCATTGCGGGCTGCTGCGGATAATGCAACTGTTTTGCAGGAGAAACAAATATTGCACGGCCATATTCCGCCGGATGTTGCGTCGGCAAAACAGCTTGAAAAACTCGACGGGAAAAAGCGCCTGAAGCTTGTAATAGGACTGCCTCTGCACGACAAACAGGCATTGAAGGAATTCCTCGCTGGTGTCAGCAACCCCAAAAGCCCGAATTACCGGCATTACCTCACGTCACAGGAATTTATTGACAAATACTGCGAGACCCGGGAAGAATACGTCAGGGTAAAGGAATTTTTGAAATCAAAAAATTTAAACATAACAAATACATTTCCTGACAGAATGCTGATAGACGCTGAAGGCGCTGCTTCGGACATAGAAAAAGCATTTAACGTAAATTTTTATAACTACCGGCGCACCGATAGCACTGTTTTTTACGCGCCGGATACCGAGCCGTCAATAGATTCCGGTATTGCCATCCTGCATATAAGCGGGCTTAGCAACGCCGGTATTTTAAAGCCTATGGCGCTTACCGGGTCCGGGTTAAACGGGTCTTTTATGGGCCAGGATTTCAGGAATGCTTATGCGCAGGGCGTGCCGTCATCGCTTATTGGAACCGGACAGATAGTGGGCATATTTGCCATGGATAATTATTATACAAGCGATATCACCGCATACGAACAACTGGCTTCTCTTCCGAATGTTCAGATAACAAACAAAATTGTTTACGGCTCACCTGCTACGTTTTACAATTACAACAGCGAGCTGAGCATGGACATTTCTGCTGTAATATCCATGGCGCAGGGCTGCCAGGTGTATGTATACGAAGCATATTATGACGGCACCCAGGGAGGTTATGACAACATACTTGAGGCCATGGCAGGCGACACCCAGGTCAATCAATTTACAAGTTCATTTTCAGTAGCACCGCCGCTGGACATCACAGCGTTGAACAGTTATTTAAAAATAGAGGCTCAGGGGCAGTCATTTTTTCATGCTTCCGGGGACAGCGGTGCTTATGCCCCGGGTTCAATGGCGGGCTTTGATATTGAACTGCCTGACATTACTATAGTAGGCGGTACCGATTTAACGACAGTGACAGGCGGCGGAGCATGGGTCTCTGAAACCGTATGGAACGACTGGTGCGGCGCAAGCGGCGGAGGCATATGCCCGGATATAACTATTCCATATTACCAGCAGGGAATAATCAATTCCGCAAATGCGCCTTATGTTTCTACTTCATACAGGAACATTCCTGATGTGGCTGCGGTCGCACAGGATGTGTTTATTGTTTACGACAGCGGGGTTGAGGCCATGGATTGCGGGACCAGCTTCGCATCGCCCCTGTGGGCCGGTTTTTGTGCACTTATAAACCAGGAGGCAGCCATACGCGGAAATTCGCCTGTAGGGTTTTTAAACCCGGCTATATATGCCATAGGAGAAGGACCGAATTATACAACAGATTTTCACGACATTACAACCGGCAACAACGGTAGCAGCACGCAATATCCCGCTGTTACGGGGTATGACCTATGCACAGGATGGGGCTCGCCCAACGGCATGCCGCTTATAAGCGACCTGGCAGGGCCGACACAGTCAG
This sequence comes from uncultured bacterium, assembly GCA_963845185.1. Lineage (GTDB taxonomy): Bacteria > Oederibacteriota > PGYV01 > PGYV01 > CAWJRG01 > CAWJRG01. The sequence continues at coordinate 111,301 of CAWJRG010000006.1, forward strand.
ACACGCCGACAATAACCCAGACGTACACGGCAACGCCTGTAGTGTCATCAACAGACACGCTGACAGATACGCCTACCTTAACTCAGACAGATACGCCTACAATAACGCTGACAGCCACAATGACGCTGACTCAAACAGATACACTTACCCAGACCCAGACATACACACCAACACCGGTATTGTCAGATACAGATACACCTACCATTACTTTTACACCCACGCAGACAAACACTTTTACCTGTACGCCGACATTTACAGTATCACCGCAATATTCGCCTACCAGCACCCAAATTGTCACGGGAAATACAGAGCTTGTAATAAGCAATGTTTTTGTTTATCCAAACCCATTGGAAACAGGGGATGACAAGCTTTACATACGACTGGATGCAACGCATCAGCCACAGTCCATAAGCATGAAAATTTACACAGCATCTTTCAGGCTGATAAAAGAAAAAACATGGAGCGCAGATTCCATGGCTTCAATAACCTGGCATTATACTGTGAATATACCAGCAGGGGAACTAAACAACCTGGGAAACGGGACTTATTATTATGTTCTTACAGCAGAAGACAGCGCTGGTATGCAGGTAAAAAGCAGTACAGGAGTGCTTATTGTGTTAAAATAAGGCCATATAACAGGGTGTATTTGCAAGTCTGGTTCAAAAAGCAGGGGATTTTAATGTAATATTTATTGGAACTTTTTGGCATAAAATTTGTCTAATTATTAAAGGTTTTTACAATTAAAAGAACTTAAATAGCATATAATTTTATTCAGGGGAGGCGTATGGTTTGCAGTTGATTAGAAACAGTAAAAGCCAAAATACGGGTTGGAAAAGATGAGTGAGGCATTAATACATATTGCAAGGGATAAAAGACGGTTAAAAAGTATTTTTTTTATCCTGTTATTAATGTCTTTTTGCCTGCCTGTTCATGCCGATGTATGGGCAGACAGGCACGGTACCACGAGTACAGCAGGTATAGATTCGGGGACAAGATATAATCCTTATTCAAACCTAAAACCACCACTTGTTTTATTATGGTCACAGACAAATTGGAACGGGACCAACACTGCCATACAAGAATCCTGTCCTGCAATAGTAAATGGAATAGTGTATGTGGGTTCTTTTAACGGCAACTTATATGCATGGGACACGTCAACAGGAACACCTATTCCTGGATTTCCTGTCAGTGCAGGAGTGGGAGTAACTATCTCTTCATCTCCTGCAGTTGTAAATGGAATTGTTTATATAGGAGCATGGAATGGAAACTTATATGCATGGAATGCTACAACAGGGGCAAGTATTCCGGGATTTCCTGTCGGCACAGGAAACATGATTTGGACTTCATCGCCTGCAGTAGAAAATGGAATTGTATATGTAGGTTCTGAGGATGGAAAATTATATGCATGGAACGCATTGACGGGAGCAAGTATTGCGGGATTTCCCGTAAGCACAGGTTTAGTAATTGACTCATCACCCGCAATATCAAACGGCATTGTATATGTAGGTTCAAGTGATGGAAAATTATATGCATGGAACGCATTAACAGGGGCGGGTATTACAGGATTCCCTGTTTCTACAGGAATGTATATCAGATCAATGCCGTCAATCGCAAATGGAATTGTATGCGCGTTATCATGGGATACTAATTTTTACGCATGGAACGCGTTGACAGGAGCGATTAGCCCGGGATTTCCTATAGGTACCGGAGGCCAGGGCGACTCATCCCCGGCAATAGCAAATGGAGTTGTTTGTGTTGAGGGAGGCAACGGAGATTTGTACGCGTGGAATCAGTCAACAGGAGCAGCTATTTCCGGCTTCCCGGTAGCTTTACCCGGGTCTACCGGATATACGAATACTTCGCCGGCAATAGCAAATGGATATATATATGTAGGCAGCGATGCAAATATAGTAAATGCAATTGATATAACAAACGGGAATATCGTATGGCAATACCAATTGCCGTTAAATTGGGGGGATGAGGGATTTGATAATGCCTCGACAGCTATTGCTGAAGATAAATTATTTGCAACATCAGACCAGGGAAACGGAATATTTGTGTTTTGCATGCCAAGCCCTACAATAAGCGCAACAATAACGCCTACATACACAATTTCGCCGACTTATACAATCACAAACACTTATACGTTTACGTTTACTATAACAGAAACATATACTAATACGCCCACTTTTACTATATCACCAACCGGCACAATTACGAACACTTATACATCAACTATAACCATATCTCAAACCAATACGATTACAATAACACAAACACTGACACCTACGGCAAGCATGACATGTACAATAACCGTAACGCCCACATCGGTAATACCATTTTGCCTTACATTATATAAAAATTCGCCCAACCCATGTTTAAACGGAACGAATATAATTTATCAATTGTGCGACGAGGCAGAAGTTAATGTAAAAATATACACAATAAGCGGCGAGGTTGTGGTGGAGTTAACACAACAGGGGCAGCCTGGAATGAACAGCATATACTGGGACACCAAAAACAAAGCAGGCAGGGGTGTGGCGAGCGGAACATTTATTTACAGCATAGAGGCAGTTGGAAAGTCAAAGCAAAAGGCTTGGGGAAAGATGGCGGTGGTGAAATGAAATTCAAGATTCAGAATGGGAAGTGGGAGAACACGCTGGTCAATATTGAAGTTCAGCGCTTGCTGGAGAAAGGCTGATTTTAAGAAACAGTGGTTTTTAATGCAATAATTATTGAAACTTTTTAGCATATAATTTGTCTAAATAATAAAGGTTTATATAAAAATTTATTGCCAAAATTAAGCCTAAATGGTGTATAATTGTTTCGATAATAATATAGTTTGTAGCTGATTATAAGCAGGAGAAATTAAAATACAGGAGGGTTATTATGAGAAAGATATTATTATTTGTCGTTTTTGGCATGGTTGTGTTTTTTAACAGTCTTTACGCAGGGGCGGAGCTTGTCGGCACAACGAGCACTAATTTCCTTAAAATCCCGCCTTTTGCCAGGGCAGAAGGCATGGGAGAGGCATATTCCGCCATATCAGACGGCACATACGGCCTGTATTACAACCCCGCTGGAATAGGCTCGATAATAGGATATGAGGCCCAGGCGAGCCATATAGCCTGGTTCCAGGACATAAATTATGAATTTGTTTCCTTTGTTGGTTCGTTCCCGCATGCCGATGATATTGGAAAGTTCGGCATAGCTATCGCATGGCTGCAGGTAAACAACATGGCCAGGACATCTGTATCGCCGTCCTACGATTCATCCTATTTAAACAGCATAAACCCGGACAGCCTGATAAGCGGCAGTTTTTCCCCTTTTGATTATTCGGTTATACTCGGGTACGGGCAGGACATAAATGAGAATTTCAGCGCCGGATTGACGCTCAAGATTAATTCGGAAAACATAGATACTTTCAGCGGCGAGAATGTGGCGGGAAATTTAGGAGTAATGTATAAGCTGGCGCTGGATAATAATTTTATCAGGGCAGGGTTGACTATTTCAAACCTCGGCATGGGTTTAAAGATGAGCACCTCTTCTTTCAGCACGCCGCTGAATATGCAGATCGGTGTGGCAGACCAGATTAATTTATTCGGGAACGAGCTTACCCTGGCAGGGCAGGTCATACCGCAGACAGATTACAACCCTATATGCGGCGTTGGCGCGGAATACTGGGTAGACAACATAATGGCGCTAAGGCTGGGCTACGAATTCGGTGCGTTTACCCAGCCGACATTCGGCGTAGGCTTAAAATACGCGGACATCGAGTTTGACTACGCTTTTGTAAGCTATGATGAACTGGGAAATACCAACAGGGTTTCACTGGTTTATTCCTGGGGCACGCCGCCTTTGAAGCTGAAAACCACCCCTGCGGTTTTTTCGCCCAACGGAGATAAATACATGGACTGGACATATTTTTTCCCTTCGACAAAACTGCCCAATAAAATAAGGTCGCTCAAAATAGACATTTATGACGAGACCGGGCAGACGCTTTTAACAAGCATTCAGGCTAAAAGCGGGTTTGACAAATACATGGCATGGGACGGCAAGGCAAACGGCGTTGTTTTAAAAGACGGTGTGTACAAAGCAAAAGCAACGGCAGAATACGACAACGGGAAATCGGAGTCAAACGAAACTACAGTGGAAGTAGACAATACGCCGCCTGAAGTGAGGGTCGACGCTGAGCCGAAACTTTTAAGGCTTGGCCAGGAAAACCTGATGATACCGGCGACATTCACCCTTTTCGCGCATGACAAAAATAACATAGGGGCATGGCAGTTTACAATATGGGACAAGGACAAAAAGGTATTCTTTTCAACACAGGGCAAGGGCGAACCGCCTATTTCGTACATATGGGACGGCAAAGGGAACAACGGCGATTACGTGAATACCGGAAATATTTATTATTACAGCTTAACCGCTTACGACTCGGTGGGAAACAAGGCGCAGACACCGGCTCAATCGCAGGTTGTGCTGCTTAAGGAAATAAAACTCACGTTCTCGTCTGATACGCTGTTTGACCTTGGCAAGGCAGACGTCAAAATATCAGCTTATAATATCCTGAAGGGTATGAAAGAAACACTCGACAAATACCCGGAGAGCGACATAGTAGTCGCGGGCTATACAGACAATACCCCGGTTATGGCAGGGAAATACGGTTCAAATACGGAGCTGTCCAAAGCAAGGGCGGATGCTGTCAAGTTTTTCATGGTAAACCTGCTTGAAATGGACGAGAACAGGATAAAGACAGAAGGCTACGGCGAAGCGCAGCCCATAGCGCCAAACGATACGGATGAAGGCAGGCAGAAAAACAGGCGTGTTGAGATAATAATAAAAAGCACCATATATAAATAATCAAAGTCAATTACGAATCATACCCGCCGGCTCCTGCCGGCGGGGTTTACTGATTGCCGAAGGAGTTCAATGATTTTCAAGGAGTGGACATGAAAGAAAATAAAATTAAGGCAATAATCATTTCAGGCATAATTTTATTTTATTGTTCGCAAAGAGCAACGGCCTGCGTTTCATATTCTGATGATTTCAGCAACCCGGCCACGATTAATTATTACAACTATTTTAATGTCAATTCGCAGTCACCGGGTACTCCCGCGAGCACGGGTTATCAAATAACGGGCGGGGAACTTAATGTTGTAGGCAACCAGGGAAACAACAACATGGGGGGAGTGGCAGTTGTAAACAGCGCGTATTTCAGCGGCACTACTGATTACCAGATAGACGTGGACGCGGAGATGGACTCAACATCAGCAAATGGACAATATGGAATATTCGGAATAGCATTCAGGGTGCAGAGCAACGGCTCTTTTTATTCTTTCCAATGGAACGCCGACCCTTCACGCGCGGGCGGGAGCGCAGGTGACTGGGAAATAGAGAAGTGGGGCTCATATCTTGCGGGCGGAAACACCAATTATACTTACGGCACGTGGGTGCACCTTACGGTGGTAGTGAGCGGAAACACATTCACATGTTACCTGAATTACGTGCAAATTTACCAGGTGACTGATAATTCATATACAAGCGGCGCGGTGGGAGTGAGGACATACGCCATTGCCAACGGGAACGTGGCGAGGTTCAAAAATTTCGTGGTGAATACCTGTGCAAGAATAGGCACGCCGACATTTACTCCGGTAGTGACGGAAACATGGACGCCGACAGAAACTGAGACATCGATACCTACAGAAACTGCAACATGGACGCCTACGGCAACAATAACGCAGACATTTACTATGACGGCAACTTTTTCAATGACGCCGACTTTAACCATTACTCCTTCCATAACTGCTACAGGCACTATTACACAGACATTTACAGTCAGCCCCACTTATACTAATACCATGATAGCCACACCCACTCCATGCCTGGCATTATATAAAAATTCGCCAAACCCTTTCACTGTTGGCACAAACTTTATATTTGGTTCATGCATCCAGGTGGAAGTAAAGTTGAAAATATACACCATAAGCGGCGAGCTTGTGGATGAATTGACTCAGCAGGGTCAGCCGGGAATGAACAGCATATACTGGGATGCTAAAAACAAAGCAGGCAAGGGCGTGGCAAGCGGGACATATATTTACAGCTTTGAGACAGTTGAAGGCATGTCAAAGCAAAAACAGTGGGGAAAAATGGCTGTAGTGAAATAAAATGCGGTTAAAAAGTCTTTTATTTGTTCTGCTATTAATATTTTTTTGCCTACCAATTTATGCCGATGTCTGGGCCGACAGGCACGGAACTACAAGCACAGCAGGCATAGATTCGGGAACGCGGTATAATCCTTATTCGACGTTAAAACCCCCTCTGATATTGTTGTGGTCGCAGACCAACTGGGACGGATATGATGGTTCGGGAAATACAATTAATGTCATACAGGAATCATCGTCGGCAATAGTAAATGGGATTGTGTATTTGGGGTCTTCAAACAACTGGTTTCCTGCAAGCCATGGTTTATACGCGTGGGACACGAATACAGGCGCACTTATTGCCGGTTTTCCCATAACCCCACCTAATAATACAACATCCTCGCCGGCAATAGCAAATGGAATAGTTTACATAGGTTCGGAAGACGGTAATTTATATGCATGGAATGCGGCGACAGGGGCAGGCATTGCAGGATTTCCAGTCAGTACAGGAGGCCGGGTTTGGTCCTCGCCGACAATAGCAAATGGGATTGTTTATGTCGGGTCGGAAGATGACAAATTATACGCATGGAACGCCCTAACAGGAGCAGGTATTCCGGGATTCCCGGTAAGTACCGGAGGCATGATTGATTCATCGCCAACGATAGCGAATGGAATTGTTTATGTGGGCTCAAGGGACCATAAATTATATGCATGGAACGCCCTGACAGGGGCAGGTATACCCGGATTCCCGGTAAGCACCGGGTATGATATTGAATTATCTTCTCCTGCCGTGGCAAATGGAGTTGTTTATGTGGGGTCAATGGACAATAAATTATATGCATGGAACGCCCTGACAGGGGCAGGTATGCCCGGATTCCCGGTAAGCACCGGGAGCAATATTGCGTCGTCGCCTGCAGTGGCAAACGGTTATGTATATGTTGGGTCGTGGGATAATAATTTATACGCGATTGATATTACAAACGGAAACATTGTATGGCAATAAACATTCCCATCAAATGGCGGCTATGAAGGCACTGACCGCTGTTCGCCTGCGATAGCAGAAGACAAGCTTTTTATGACATCAGACGAAGGAAACGGAATATTCGTATTCTGTATGCCAAGCCCGAATGCAACGCCAACAATAACCGGGACGCCGCCGACTGCGACGGTTTTTCCAACAATAACGCCTACATTGACAATAACGCAAACGTATACAATTTCACCGACGCTTACGGCAACCATGACGTATACAAAGACGGTATCACAGACATGCACTTATACGCAGACAACGACATTTACAATATCGCCAACCGGTACAATTACACCTACGCCAAGCATGACATGCACAGAAACAATAACACCCACACCGGTAATACCGTTTTGCCTGACATTATATAAAAATTCGCCCAACCCCTGTTCATACGGCACGAATATAATATACCAGTTGTGCGACGAGGCTGATGTAAATGTAAAGATATACACGATAAGCGGCGAGGTCGTCGTGAAACTTTCGCAGCATAGCCAGCCGGGCATGAACAGCATATACTGGGACACCAAAAATAAAAGCGGCAAAGGCGTGGCAAGCGGGACATATATTTACAGCTTAGAGGCTGTTGAGGGCAGGGAAAAACAAAAACAGTGGGGAAAGATGGCTGTAGTGAAGTAAGATTTGGGATTTGGAATTTGGCATTCCGGGGATTTATTCATTAATTAAAAAAATATGATATAATATTGTTGTGCAGGGAGCACGAGTTCCCGGGATAGAGGTGTTTTAATTTGGCAAAAACAATAAAATATTTCCTGTTTTTCTTATTTGGATTTTTTATAATAAATTCCCATGCCCTGGCAGACACTCCGCCATGTTACCTCCTTAGCTGGGGAACTTCCGGAACAGGCAACGGGCAGTTTAACGGCTCTGCCGGAATGGCAATAGCCGGCGACGGAAACGTGTATGTTGCAGACGGTTTAAATAACAGAATCCAGGAATTCAGCAGTTCGGGGGCATATATTACCCAATGGGGAAGTTATGGGAGCCTCAATGGCCAGTTTATTTTGCCCGCGGGATTAGCCTTAGACAGCAGCGGAAATGTTTATGTTGCAGATATGGGCAATAACAGAATACAGGAATTCAGCAGCACAGGCGCATATATAACGCAATGGGGCAGTCCCGGGACCGGCAATGGGCAGTTTAATAATTCTCCCGGCGACGTCGCAGTATCCAGCAGCGGGAACATATATGCTGTAGACACTTATGATTTCAGGATTGAGGAATTCAGCAGCACAGGCGCATATATAACGCAATGGGGAAGCCAGGGAAGCGCCAACGGGCAGTTTAATTATCCTGGCCCAATAGCCATAGACAGCAGCGGAAACGTATATGCTACAGACGAGATTAATGACAATATCCAGGAATACAGCAGCAACGGCACCTATATAACTCAATGGGGAAGCGCCGGGAGTGGAAACGGGCAGTTTAACCGCCCCATTGGAATAGAATTTGGCAGTAACGGCAACCTTTATGTTGCGGACAGCCTTAATAACAGGATCCAGGAATTCAGCAGCACGGGCGCATATATAACGCAGTGGGGAACTTCAGGGGCCGGCCCCGGGCAGTTTAATTATCCAAATAATGTTGCGATAGACAGTGGCGGGGATGTGTATGTTTCAGATTCGGGTAATTACAGAATCCAGGAATTCGGCTGGTGTGGTAGCCCCACGCCGACTTTCACTGCATCGCCAATAGTAACACCTACAATATCACCTACGATGACGCCGACATATACTGCCACTTTTACATCAGGGCCGACACCTTGTTTCGTACGCAGTTGGGGGAGTACCGGGAGCGGCAATGGGCAGTTTAATTATCCGTGGGGAGTAGCAGTAGACAGCAGCGGGGACGTTTATGTTGCAGACATTGATAATAACAGGATCCAGGAATTCAGCAATACGGGCACATACATAACACAATGGGGCAGCGTGGGAAGCGGCAGTGGGCAGTTCAGCGCGGCCCGTACATTAGCAGTAGCAAAAAACGGAAATGTTTACGTTGCAGACCAAGGTAATAACAGAATCCAAGAATTCAGCAGTAGCGGCACATATATCACACAATGGGGCAGTTATGGAATCAGCAGTGGGCAGCTTAGTGGTCCTATCGGAATTGCTATAGACAGCAGCGGAAATGTATATGTTGCAGACACAGGTAATAATAGAATCCAAGAATTCAGCAGTACAGGCACATATATAACACAATGGGGAAGCACTGGAAGCGGCAATGGGCAATTTAACAATCCAGTTGGAATAGCAGTATCGAGTAACGGAAACGTGTATGTTGAAGATAATCATAATAACAGGATTGAGGAATTCAGCAGTAGCGGCACATATATCACACAATGGGGAAGTCTTGGGAGCAACCCCGGGCAATTTCATTTTCCTTATGGTATAGCAGTAGACAGCAGCGGGTACGTGTATGTTTCGGATGTAAACAACAGGATCCAGGAATTCAGCAGCACAGGCACATATATAACACAATGGGATAATGGTTTTAACGGCCCTATTGGAGTAGCAGTAGACAACAATGGAAACATTTTTGTCGTGGACAACGGCAACAACATAATAGAGGAATTCGGCTCGTGCGGCAGTCCCACGCCGACCCTGCAGGTGACGCCGTCATCGACATGGACAATAACGCCGACATTTACCATATCGGAGACTGATACAATCACAAACACTTTTACAGCAACATTAACGATAACACAAACGCTTACTGAAACTCCGACTTATACCATATCGCCGACCAATACAATTACTGCAACAATAACGCCCACTCCAAGCATGACATGCACCGCTTCAATAACACCCATTCCCAGCATAACATGCACTATAACAGCGACATCCACGCCGCAGGCGCCGCTTTGCCTGACTTTATACAAAAATTCGCCTAACCCGTGCTCAAACGGCACAAATATAATTTACCAGTTATGTGATGAGGCAGAGGTAAATGTAAATATATACACCATCAGCGGCGAAGTGGTGAGAGAACTCTCGCAGCAGGGTGAGCCTGGGATGAACAGCATATACTGGGATACTAATAATAAAACAGGCAGGGGAGTTGCAAGCGGAGTATATATTTACAGCATCGAGGCAGCTGACGGGCAAGGAAAGAAAAAAGCATGGGGAAAGATGGCGGTGGTGAAGTAATATTATATAGAAGAATGTAGAGTCAAATTATAAATAATTCCCTATTCGATGGTGTATAAAAAAGTATGTAATTTCAATTTTTATTATTATCTGAAAAGAATTTTCCCTCTCTCTCGGCGGGAGAGGGCGGAGATTTTTATGATTTCTCCATACCCCTCACTCTGACTCTTGGGTAGAAAAGCATATTTTAAATTATAAATGACTTCTACCCGTTTAATAATCCACAGGATTATTTAACTCAACAAGGGGAGAGAGGTTGTTTGTTTTTGAAATTACACACAAATTAAGACAATACCACCTGTTTCTCGCCTCTTGATAAAACCAATAAATAATGATAATATGCAAACAACTTTTGGGAATCGGGAATAGAGAATCGGGAATTGATGATTGTAAACGGTGAAAAATGGCTGAAAAATACTTAAAAAAGGCGTTTGAAATATTCCTGCTTTTTTACATAACTTTTATACCGCTTGTATTTTTTAATCACGCAAACGACCCTTTCTGGATCGTGGAAAAATTTTTCCTCAGGTTCGCGGTTTCAATACTTATCTGCATATTCCTTATATACATGCTCGCTGCCAAAAAATTCCTTTTGATAAAAACGCCTTATAACATTTTATTCCTGGCTTTTATCGGCATAAACCTGATTGGGATATTCAAAATATCCAACTTTTACGCGTTTATTGACAGGTTCTTTGAAAATATATGCTATATAATTACAGCTTACCTTGCCTTGCTTTACCTTTTATCGAACCGGCAGTCTGATAAAACATACAAGATACTCGCACTTTTGGTTTCTGCGGCTTTTTTTATGGCAATTTACGGCATAGCCCAGAGCCTTGGCATTGATTTCCTGTCGTGGCAAAACAATTTCTCGAACCGCGCTGCTTCGACTCTCGGCAACCCGAATTTCCTGGCAGGGCACATGGTGCTTATAATACCGCTGTGTTATGCCATGATATTCATGGCCCAGAACAGGCTGTTAAGGTTCGCTATGCTCCTGGTTTCAATCATTACAACCACTGTACTTCTTTTTACGCAGACAAGGGGCGCGTACATAGGGTTTGGAATTTCCGTAATATTTTTTATTTTGCTTTTTGCGTTTTACGCAAGGGATACCATAAAAAAATATAAAGTATGGGTGATAATTTTTTGCTGCATTGCGGCAGGCATTGCAGCCGCTTACCTTGTGAAAAACCACAATGCACTTTGCAAGGATAAAGGAAATAGTGACCTTAAAAGACGAGTCGATGCGTATCAGGACATTGCTGTGGAAAAACAGCCTTTATCTGATTGCGGAAAACCCATTGCTCGGCTCGGGCGCAGGCAATTTTTACGCCAAATACCCTTACTACCAGTCAAGGGCGCTTGATTATACTTATTTTGCAAACAATGATTTTTACCGCTCGGGCCACAGCCATAATGATTTTATCCAGTTCGCAGCGGAATACGGCATACCAGGCGCGGGAATAATATTTGCCATATTCGCCCTGATATTCATAACCGGGTTCAGGTACTTAAAAAAAGCCGATACTTTTCACCCTCTCTCTGCCTCTCTCCCGTCGAGGGAGAGAGGATTTGAAAAGGACAAGATGCTTGTTATAGGAATATTTCAGGCATAACAGGACTGCTCATACACGCATTTTTTAATTTTCCATTCCAGATAATACCCACAACCGTGGTTTTTTATTTGTTTTTAAGCATGATGGTTTTCAGTGAAAAGGAATTTTCCATCAAGAGAATTTCCTGTTACAGGGGCGGCAAGGATTGCGGGCGCGGTTTACTCATGATTTTCATTACAGCCGGCGTAATTGCCGTAAGGGCTCTTGCCTCAGACTCTTATTTAAGAAGCGCGAAAGAAGCAGACTATTTCAAACAGCCGGAAAACGCGGCAGGCTACGCGGCCCAGGGCAATAAGGATTACGCCGTGGAACGAAGACGAGCTGTTTTTTTACGGCCAGGTGATGGACAAACTGGGCAAAAAAGCAGACGCTGACAGGAGCTATGAGCAGGTTTACAAAATAAACAAGACATACTGGGAGGCGATGCCGCAGGTTTTTCAATACTATATGGAGCAGGGAATGAAAGTCAAGGCGCTCGACGTCGGCGAAGAAATGTACAAAATGTCGCCTTACGCGAAAAAATCCATAATTGCGCTGGCTTACGCTTATTTCATGAACGGGAAAACCGGTGACGCGATAAGAATAAGCGAGCAGGGCATTAAATATTATCCGGACGACTCCACTATACTGGACCAGCTTTCGGGCATTTACGGCAGCGCAGAGAATTATGAAAAGACGCTGTTTTACGCGCAAAAGGCAATTGAGGCAGAGCCGGGTTTTTCCGAGCCTTATTACAACGCGGGCCTGGCATATTTCAAAATGAAAAATTACAGGGAAGCAAAAAAGATGATTGATAAAATGCTTGTTCTTGAGCCGGACAGCGGCAAAGGCAAGTCCCTGCTTGAGGCCATAAAAAATGCCAAATGACAGGAAAACTATTTTTATCTCAATAATACTGTTTTTGCTCACTTTTAACATATACGTGTATACCTTAAACCCGGTTTTTCACGCAGATGACTCGCCTGAGACTATCGCGTGCTCTTACACGCTCGGCATACAGCACCCGCCGGGCTATCCGCTGCCCACGCTGATCGGAAAAATATTCACACTGATACCGGCAGGCAATATAGGATTCAGGGTAAATCTGCAGGCTGCTTTTTTCGCGGGGCTTGCCGCGGTTTTTATTTTTCTCGCGATACTCGACATACTCAGGAAAAAGGAATTTGACGCAGGCATTGCCTTTACGTCGGCATCTGCCGCGGCTTTAAGCTTTGCGTTTTCGGATGTTTTCTGGAGCCAGGCGCTTTCGGCAAAAGGCGGTATTTATACATTCAACGCCTTTTTTATAGCGGCTTTAATCTACCTGATTTTTCTGTGGGAAAGGAAACGCGAAAACAAGTATTTCTATATTTTCAGCCTTATGTGCGGCTTATCTGCGGCAAACCACTGGGAAAGCGTGCTTGTGGCAGTGCCGGCATTCCTGGTTTTTATCACGCTGGTTTTGCTCGACAACAGGTTTTATCTGAAAGTAAAATCAAAAAGCGCGGTTTACGCGGCCTGCTTTTTCCTTTTTGGGATTTTTGCCTATGTTTACCTTGTTATCCGCGCGAGAGCAGGCACTTATCTGGACTGGGGAGACCCTGTGAACTTTAAACAGCTCGCTTGGGTTGTAACAAGGGCGGAATACACGCACCTCGAGAAAGCCGCGGACATAAGTGTCATTCTCAAGCAGGCGGCAAGGATTTTAAAGTTCCTTATATCCGAGTTTTCAGTCGCCGGGTTCCTGATTTTTTTATACGGCATTTTTTGTTTCTGGAAATCCGGAAAAACCAGGCGGCTTGCCCTGGTTGGCGTGCTTTTTTTGACTGTCATTCTAAGCCTTGCGTTTTACCTCAACCTAAAGGACGAGATGATATGGGTCATGGATGTTTTTCTTATCCCGGCTTATCTGGCAATGGCGTTTGTGCTGGGCGCGGGCATAAGCGGGATTTTAAGCCTGATAAAAAAATTATACAGCGGGAAAACCGTACGCTATACTGCTTTGGCCATGGTATTTTTGCTGCCTGCATGGAACTTTTACTCAAACTATCACAAATGCAGCCAGGACAGATATTTTTACGCTTATGATTTCGGCAAGAATATAACAAAATGCGTGGACAGCGGAGGCGGCATGGCTCTGCTGGAAGGCGATTACGCGGTAATGCCGCAGATGTATTTTAAATACGTGGAGAAAAACGTGAATTTCTGCCCGATAACCACTTTGTTTTTATCCACGGACTGGGGCGTGAAAAATCTTAAAAGGGACTGCCCGCTGATCTCAGTCATAAACGAGCCGCAGGCCACTTATACGCAGAAGCTGCAGGATATTATCGCGCTTAATTACAAGGAAAGGAACGTATATGTTTCAATATTCAGGCAGGCTTTCCAGCAGTTTTACAAGGAAGGCGATAATTTTATGGTCCCGAACGGCGTCCTTATGAAACTGTCAACAAACAGGATGGCTACCCTCAAACAGGCGGAAATAAATTTTAAAAGGATAACATACAGGAATTTGGTTGACGACAAACTTTACCAGGACTCATCCACCAAGTTCTGCATATCAAATTACGCAAGCGCGTACATGGAAGCGGGGAACGCATACAGGAATTTAAAGATGGACGGCAAGGCGCTATTATATTTGACCAGGGCAATAGAGCTCGCGCCTGAGCAAAACAGGGCAGAGGCATACACGCACGCGGGAATTGAATATTCCACCATCAACAGGTATAATGACGCTGTGGACGCATACCAAAAAGCATTGGCGATAAAGCCGGGGCTGATTGAAGCGCGCTCAAACCTCGCGGGCACATACAACATACTAAAGGAATATGACAAGGCCATAGAGCAGGCAAGCGAGGCCATCAAGATAAACGACAAGTTTTCGGAAGCGTATAACAACCTCGCCATTGCCTATTATTATAAGGGAAACAAGCAGGAAGCGATAAATGTGCTTGAAAAGGCGGTCGCGATTGACCCGAACAACACAATGGCGCAGAACAACCTGAATATTTTAAGAGGACAAAAATAAATGAACATACTTATGTTATCCCCAGTTTTCCCTTTTCCGCCGGACGACGGCGACCGGCTGAGGATTTTTTATTTTCTGCAGCAACTTTCAAAAAGGCATGATATTTATTTCGCGTGTTTTTCAACGCACCGGGACGAAAAATATTTTGACGAGCTTAAAAAATATTGCGCCGGTGTAAGCTGTATACCCATGACAAAAGCGGAAATTTTCATGAAAGCAGTTGAGTCGGTTTTTTCCGGGATTCCGGTTAATGCCGGCGCTTATAAAAACAAGAAAATGAGACGCCTTGTTGCATCAATAATGTCCGTTAAAAAAATCGACCTGATTTTTGCCTACCGCATGAGAATGGCGCAATACGCAGAAGGCATTGAAATACGCAAGGTAATTGACATCGTGGATTCGCTGGCCCTTTATAATCAAAAGCGAAAGCAATACGAAAAAAATATCTTAAGCAGGATTTATATGGCTATTGACGGGCCAAGAATATTAAAATATGAAAAAGTATTAACCGCAAAGTTCAATTATGTTTTTATTAATTCCGGGGAGGACAGGGATTTTCTAAAAGGGAAGAATATAATCGTTGTTCCCAACGGCGCTGAGGGGCAGAAAACAAAAAGTAAAAAAAATACAGTTTTTACAGCAGGCTTTTTCGGGAACATGGCATACCCGCCAAACAGGGATGCCGCGCTGTATTTTATTAAAAATATATGGAAAAAACTGTTGAATTCTGATAATAATATTAGGCTAATAATAGCCGGAAAGGGAAGCGAAAGCCTGAAAAATAAAATCGGCGGGCAGAATGTGGAAATAAAGGGCTATGTAGATGACATTGTAAAGGAAATAAGCTCGTGGGATTTGAGCCTTGTGCCTGTGAGGTACGGAGCAGGCAGGCAGAATAAAATACTGCTTAGCTGGCTGGCTTCAGTTCCTGTGCTCGCGACGCCTTTTGCTGCGGCAGGCGTTTCCGGCAAGGATATGCATAATATTTTAATAGCCGGAAACGAAAATGAATTTATCAAAAAGATTGCTGTTATAAAAAACAATCCCGGGTTGGCAAAAAGGATTACTGCGGCTGCATTGAAAACATTAAAGAAAAACTTTGACTGGAAAAAGTCGGCAGGGATAATAGAAAAATATATCAAAAAGTAAAAAAATTTTGTTTTTCATTGAAAATTGAGAATTAAAAATTATTTGGAAACGGAGGCGGTTATGATTCTTCGATGTGCTCAGGATGATAAAACAAGGTGCGGAAAATGAAAAAAATAATATGCTTGATTCTAATTAGTTTTGTAATAAGTTTCGCAATAACGGCAGATAACACAGATTTGCCATTAGGAAGAAGCCTTTACTTCGGGTTAAAAGTTGGTTTTGATGGTACTTTAACCTCGAATGGCCTGGGAAATGATGTATTTTGGACAGGCGGGATTATTGCGAGGCATAATATTAACAACATTTTTGCATTACAGATGGAACTTAATTATTTCGGGACAAACTCTCCACCAGGTTTTGACCCGCCTTTATATTTTGCTACATCCCATTATATCCAGGTCCCGTTTTTGATAAAAGCAAACCTTTCAAAAGGCCCTTCTCCCTATTTGGATATTGGGCCTGCTTTTGATTATGAGTTTGCGATAAATACAAATTGGCCAATTGTTCAACATTTATACAGGAGTTTCAGCGGTATTATTGGTCTGGGAATTGATTTTTCCCCGAAAGAGGAAAATGGAGTGGAATTGGAAATCAAGGCGGACCGGTCCATTGTAAATAACATCGCCGTAAATTATAACCCGGCTTTTATTTATTTTACGCTCGGGTATATTTTTTAAAAATACTTAAAGAATAATAAATAATATTTTTATAAAGTGGACTGTTTTTAATCCCTTACTTTCAAATCTTTTCATCCATCTACCAATCCAGAAAGAAATTCCTTTTTTGAAGGGATGTATTATAATTTTCCGGAGGGAACTCTTTATAACCTCCGGTGGGTTTTAGAGGAGCCGACGACTTCAGAGACTGTCTCAAAACTGTTTTTTCAACGAAAACAGCCACAGCATATTGTTGTTTGACCTTTCGTAAAACAAAATGTTGCGCGAAAAAGTTTATTTTTTCGTTTTGAGACAGCCTCTTCAGTTGGCGGGGTTCCACTTGTCAACGGCAACAAACTGCGTAAAATGCAGGAAAAAAGACGGCGATAAAGAACCAATCAAATTATTACTTGACAAATTATGCGGTATCGTATAGATTGTCAACATGAGCCTGAAACGAAGAGTATACCAAAACATAATAAAAGACCTAAAGCGCAGGGAAGTATCGATAATCATCGGGCCGCGGCAGGTCGGCAAGACTACCCTTTTAAAGGAATTATTTTCTTTCTGTGCGCAAAAGAAAATAAAATCCTCGTATTATAATCTTGAAATGCCGCATGATCTTTCCTCGTTTTCCGGTGATTTTCAAAAAGTCCTCAAAGATATCTGCGCCGGCAATAAAGTCGTAATGATAGATGAATTTCACTATTTGCCGAACGCCACCAGATTATTTAAGGCGGTTTATGACGGTTGCCCCAGAATCAAAATATTCGCCTCCGGATCTTCGGCGCTTGAAATGCACAGACATATGAAGGAAAGCCTGGCAGGCAGGCGTATATTGCACAGGGTTTTTCCCCTTTCCTTTTTTGAATGGCTGCCTTCGCAGATAAAAAACGCTGTTTTACCCCGGTGTATTGACCTCGCTTTGGGGGAGGCAGATCATACGATGCTGAAAAAGCAGCTTGATAAGTTTCTGGTTTACGGAGGCATGCCAGGACTGGTTCATGAGAAAAATAACGACGATAGAAAAAGGCTTTTGATAGACCTGGTAGCGACATACATACAAAAAGACATAAAGGCGCTGCTACGGGACGAGGATGTCATTTCTTTTAACAGGCTTTTGTCGGCGCTTGCTGCGCAGGACTCCGGGATATTGAGCGAGAACGCTTTCTCCGGAAATCTCAATTATTCACTGCGCCAGGTAAGAAAAGACATTACGATACTGAACCAGATGTTCATACTTTACAGCCTGAAACCATTTTCCTTGAACAGGGGCAGGGAGCTTAAGCAGTCGAATAAATCATATCTTTTTGATCCGGGTATCAGAAACGCGGTATTAAACGATTTCAGGAGATGCAAGGACAGGCCGGATAAGGGCGCTATATATGAATCATTTGTTTTTCTTGAAATGCAGAAGAATCTGCGCGTAGCGCAGGAAATTTATTACTGGAGGACAAGGCAAAAAGAAGAAGTGGATTTTGTGCTTATGACCGACAGGGTGCCGTTACCGGTAGAGGTTAAGTCGAAAATAATACCGGGTGAAATACCTCAGGGCATCAAAAGGTTCCTGGACGTATACCCGGAATGCAATTTGGCGGTTGTGATGAACACGGATTATCACGGACAAACCGGTTATAAAGATAAAAAGATAATTTTTGTTCCCCACTATTACGCGGCGTTAATCCCTGAATGTGGAAGGACAGACAGGCTGTCGACAGGGAAAAAATAATATGGAAAAGCAGCAGGATATATGATATAAAATCCCCTGCGTCCCCCTTGTTAAAGGGGATAAATTAAGGAAAATGCAAGTTAAATCCCCTAAGCCCCATTTATTAAAGGGGATAAATTATAGGAGAGTTTTTAATGAAGATAAGGACATACTTAATAGGCGGTTGCTTGGGATTGCTGTTGTTTACATCGTGCGTAGTTTACAAGGGAGAAAAAACTGCCCCTGTAACACAAAATGAAGTCACGGCAGAAGAGACAGAAGCTGCGAACCTTTATAACGAAGGCAAATACGTGGACGCAATTACCAAGCTGAAAGACATGCTGGAAAAGGACCCGAAGAACCCTGTTATATGGGGCCAGCTCGGCAGCGTTTACGCGCAGATAAACCAGTTTGAATATGCGGAATACGCGCTGCAACAAACCCTGAAATATGACCCGAAAAATATCAAGGCCATGTACAACCTGAGCATTGTTTATACTGAAAAAGGCGATGAAAGCAAGGCCTTAAAACAGGTAAAAAAAGCCCTGAAAATCTCCCCGAAAAACCCCCTGCTTCAGGCCAGCCTGGGCAATATTTTAATAGACACAAATGAAACAAAAAAGGCAAAAGTAGTCTATGAAAGGCTTGTCCAAACAAAGCCGGATTTTGACCTCGCCCATTTCAACCTGGGAGTAATAAATTACAAGGAAAGGAACCTTGATGCGGCTGAGAAAAATTACAAAGACGACCTTTCCTTAAAACCCGACGATTATGAGGCAAAAGAAAATCTTGCGGCTATATATATTATAAAGGCAAATTACGCGGAGGCGGTTGATTATTTAAAACAGGTGATTGAAGCGAACCCGGACAATGACATTACCCTGGAAAACGCTTATTACGACATGGGCGTGGCGTATATCCGCCAGGACAAAAAAGAGGATGCGCTAAAGGCCTTTGAAGAGGCCCTGCGGATAGAGCCGTGGGATATGGCTGCTTATGTCAGCGCGGCTATTGTATCGGAACAATTGGGGTTTAAGGAAAAAGCCATAAAATACTGGCAGAAGTACGACAGGCTGCTGCCTGTCAATAAACGCAAGGATGAAATCAAAAAGCGGCTCGCGAGATTAAAAGCAGGGATTATTTTTGACGAAGGCAAGCAAACAGCCGCTGAAAAAACCACAAAAACAGCCAAGAATAAAACGAAAAAAAAGAAAAAACAGGAAGCAGAATCTATAACGCAAACAGCTGAAGAAATCGTTATACCTCCGGCGCCGGACGAGACAAACGTCCAGCAAGCCGGTCAGGCTGAAAAAGGGAAAAAAGAAGAAACAACGCCTGAAACCACACCGCAGGATAAAAGCGGCGAAAAATCCGGGAGCAACCAGGGAGAAAAACAGGACAATAACAATAAAGGGGACAATAAGAATTGAAATGGTGTTTTTTTGCGGCATTTATATTATTTTTTGTAACAGTGTTTGCCGATGTTGATGGTTTAATACAGAGGGCAAAAGAAGATATAGATAAAGAAAATTACAAGGAAGCAACCAGCCTTTTGAAAGAGGCGGAAAAAGACGCTAAGCAAAACAGCCTTATGGGCATTTATATAGACCTCGGAATATGCTACAGGAAAACCGGCAATTATGATGAAGCAATCAATTATTATAAAAAGGCGCTCGTGTTTTCCCCAAAGATGGCGGATATTTATTACAATATAGGGCTGGCTTATTATTATAAAAAGTCATACAAAAAATGCATGGAATACCTCGGTAAATGCATAAAAATTTCCCCGCAATATACCGAGGCGTACGGAGCACTTGCCATGTGTTACAGGGATAACGGGAACTTGAACATGGCGATGGCAACCGTGAACAAAGCCCTGGTGATAAATCCGGAATATGCCGGGGGTTATAACATACTGGGCAACTGCTACGAAGACAATAATATGCACGAAGGTGCAATACAAATGTACATGAAAGCAATACACCTGAAACCGAATTACACGTCGGCTTTTTACAACCTCGGGGTTGTATATGACGAGACAGGCAGGTACCAGGACGCTGTTTTTTCATACCGGCAGGCGCTCAAGCTTGACAGTTATGACCCGCAGATATGCTACAACCTCGGAATTGCGTGCATGCACGCAAAGGATTTTTACAGCGCCGGGGATTATTTTAAGCAGGCAATTGCGCTCGACAACAACATGAGCGCTGCATACGATAACCTTATCATGTCAATGAAGAGCTCGGGCATGAGCGACGAAGCCGCCAAGTGGGAAAAAACAAGAATGGAAAGATTCGGCAAATGAATGAAAATATAAAGAGGATTCTGCTGATTTTGCTGCTGGGGGCCGCATTTCTTTTTGAAAAAATATATGCTTTCCCCAAGGAACTGCTTTTTTATGTGGCGGAACTGACGGCTTTTGCCCTCGGCATAACTGTGTACCTGGCGGCCGGGATCAGAATTCTTAAAATCCTGAAAATAAAATACGACAACATTGAAAAATACCCTTACGCTTTTGCCTTGTCTACGGTTTTTATCTCAACTTTCTGGTTCGCAATAGGGGCGCTTCCTTTTGCCGTATACAAATTTTATTTTGTTTATATATTTGTTTTTTTAACTGCTTTGCTGACTTTAAACGAAATAAAGGAAATTATCTCCGATATAAGGAAAGCTGCCGGCTATATCATGAAGAAAAAATACGATTTTTATACAGGCCTTGCGGCATTTATAGCAGGGGTAATATTCCTGTACGTTTTCATTTCATGCCTTGTGCCGCCGCTTTTTTACGACACACTCACTTACCATCTTGCGGTACCGCAGCAATATGTTGCTGCAGGAAGGATTGTGGATTTGCAGGGGAATATTTACTCATATTTTCCCGGGCTGGTCCAGATGAATTACCTCATTTTCATGCAGCTGGGGGGTGATATTGCCGTAAATGTTTTTCAGATATTCTTTTATTTCATGTCTATCGTAATAATTTATAAGTTTTCAGCGGCAGTCAAAGGAGACATAAGTTACACGGTTTTGCTTGCCGCAAGTTTCCCGCTTTTTGTGCTTAACGCGCTGAGGTGCGGAGTGGATTTGCCGCTGGCATTTTTTATTTTGCTGGCACTGTATTTTATGCACAAACAGCAGTGGACGGCCGCGGACCAGAAAAAAGAAAACGTTCAGGGCAGGAGTATTTTTTTAGGCTTGATTTTAGGCGCAATAATCACATCTAAATATACCGGCGCAGTAGCCCTCGTTTTTGTCGCAGCATATTACGGTTATCTATTTTACAAAAAAAGCATCAAGTCCGGGGAAATCGCGGCAATAATCCTGATCCCTTTTTTGGTACTGCTGCCGTATGCCCTGAGAAATTATATTTTTACAGGAAACCCGCTATATCCTTTTGCAACCGGATTTTTTGCCACAAGCCAGCAGTTAAGAAACGAAGCAGTTGCCTATGTCGGCCAGGTACACGGGTTCGGGCTGAGCCATGATGTAGTGAATTTTTTACTGGCGCCTTATGATATGACCTTTAACCCGGTGATTTTTGGCGGGGATGTCATATCGCCGGTGCTGCTAATAACCATAGCACTGCTTTTTACAATTAAAACAAAAAACATAAATTTTTTACTTATATTTTGCGGGTTTTATTATACAGTATGGTTTTTTACCGGGGAGGTATTACGATTTATTTTGGGGCCGCTCATGCTGATGGTAATTGTTGCTGGTTACGTTGTAAAAAAAACCGACAGCAGACTCAAACACCTGCTTTTCGGCCTTATTATATTTGTACAGATAAGGGCATCGGTTTATTTTGTCGAAAAATACATGCAGCCGTTCGGCGTATTTGTCGCGAAAAGGGCTGAATATGTGGCGCATACAGTATCGTATTTTAATGCCGCTGAATTTATCAATGCAAAAACAAAGCCGGAAAACGCGGTGCTTTTTCTGGGCGAGGCAAGGTCATACTACTGCGAAAGGCGCGTTTACACAAATACGGTATTCAACAGGATGCCTGTTTTAAGCGATTTTAACCGGGAAAACTACGACAGCGCAGTCAATGAGCTTAAATTAAAAAAAATAAAATATATAATGGTTAACTTCGAAGAACTTGAAAGACTAAAAACAGGGGGATTTAACGATATTTACGCCATGGTGTATTCGCAGAAATTCAAAAATTTTATAGACAATTACTTCATAAAATTATACACTGACGGCAAATGCGATGTATATGAACTTAAATAAAAAATTATCAATCCGAGCGAATCCACCGACTTTAGTCAGTGGTGGGGCGTGGGGGCGAAGGCCCCACACCTTATTGACCACCAACAAAGTTGGTGGTCTCCTCTCCCTCGACGGGAGAGGAAAAAAGGAGAGGGTGAAGAAGCGGCAATAGCTATGTAAATTAAAATAAAAGATAGAATGAGAAATAAGAAAAAGAAGTTTTGGGATCTGATGTTGGCGTGAAGTGACACAGTATCAGCTGCTACCTCACCCTCATCCCGACCTTCCCCCGTCGAGGGGGAAGGGGAAGTTTTAGAATCCTCCGACGAACAGACTGTGTCATAATGTTTTTGTAGTCTGAAACGATATTTGACAGATAAAAAATGGTATAATGTCTCCAGAAAACACATCAGAAAAGGAGACAAAAATGGCATACCGATATGGAGACCGAAGTCAGTTGACAATGTTTCCGCAGAGCATAGAAGAATATGTAGGGGAAGATGATCCTGTAAGGGCGTACGACGCGTTCGTAAAGGCGTTGAAAATGGAAGAACTTGGGATAGTAATAGATGAAACGCAAATGGGAAATTCGGAATATGACCCTGAGGCTATGATAAAATTGCTGGTATACGGATATTCATACGGGACACGAAGTTCGAGAAAACTGGAAAGAGCGACGCATCATAATGTGTCTTTTATGTGGCTGCTGGGAGGATTGAAGCCGGATCATAAAACAATAGCAAGGTTTCGAAAAGACAACCGGGAAATGTTGAAAAACGTGATGAAACAAAGCGCAAAGATGTGTATGAAACTGGGATTGATAGAAGGAAACACGCTATTTGTAGACGGGAGCAAGATAAGGGCGAACGCGTCGATAAATAACACATGGACAATGGAGCGGTGTGAAAAAAGGATAAAGAAGATAGAAGAAAACATAGAAGCGATAATAAAGGAGAGCGAAAAGATAGACGAGGAAGAAAGCGGCGCTGAATCACTGGTAAAGATGAAGGAAAAATTAAGAGGCAAAGAGAAATTAAAAGCAAAGATAAAAGAGGTAATGGAAGAAATAAGGAACGAGGGGAAAAAGTCGATAAATACGACAGACAAGGAATGCGTGAAAGTAAAAGGGCGTCAGGGAACGCATGCGGGATATAACGGGCAGATAGTGGTAGATGAAAGACACGGACTGATAGTGCATAGCGACGTAGTAAACGAAAGCAATGACCGCAAGCAATTCGGGAGTCAGATTGAAGAAGCGGCGAAAACAGTTGAAAACAAATGCAAAAATGCGGGGATGCCGGATATGCCAGCATAGAAGAAATGAAAAAGATACACGACAAAGACATAAATGTAATAGTACCTTCTCAGGAACAGGTAGAGAAAAAAGACATCGGGCCGTTTGGGAAAGATAAATTCCAATACGATTCAGAGAAAGATACCTACACTTGTCCCGAAGGACAGATATTGACATGGCATAGTTTTGATAAAAAAAAGAATCTTGAAGTATATAGGTCTACTGAAGAAAAGGCTTGTATAGAATGTAAAAACTTTGGAGTATGCACCCGGTCTCCGAAGGGCAGAATGATAAAGAGGCTAAAAAACGAAGAACTAAAAATATTGCTTGAAGAAAAATATAAAACAAAAGAATCGCAGGATATTTTCAAGTTGAGAAAAGAGAAAGCAGAGTTGCCGTTCGGACATATTAAAAGAAATCTTGGAGTAAGCGGGTTTCTGCTGCGAGGGCTTGAAGGAGCAAGAGCTGAGATGGCGTTGTTCACAAGTTGTTTCAATATGGCTCGAATGATAAGCATTGTAGGTGTCAGGGAGTTGATTGCGCAGCTTGGATAGCAAGAAACATCGGGCCACGCAGGTTTTTTGTATAAAACAGGATATTTTGTAGATTTTTTTAATTTACCTACGGCAATCAGCTGTGGACGGAGACTTATGACACAGTCTGAAAACCGGCGGTAATTCAATTAAGAGTTATCAATTTTCAAATGATTTTGAATTTTGGAATTTGGATTTTGGAATGAAATACCAAATACCAAATGACGAATTACCGACATCCGAGGTGTAAATTGCAATACTTGATTATCGGGGCAGGCGCTTTCATATTATCGGTTGCGTTTATGCCTGTATTTATGAAGATAGCGCATCGTTTTGCCATCCTTGACAGGCCGACAACGCATTTAAAAAAACATGAAAGGCCGATACCTTATCTTGGCGGGGTGGCGATTTACCTGGCGTTTTTAATAACTGTGGGCACGGCGAAGATACTAATGCACCAAACATTCCACGGCATCATAGGCATAATACTGGGCGCTACGATAATTGTCCTGATGGGAATAATTGACGATGTAAAAAATTTGCCGCCTTACCCGAAATTAATCATACAACTCATAACAGCCGCTATTATTATCGGGGTGAATATACATATAAATTTTATGGAAAACAATATTGTCAATATAATACTTACGGTTATCTGGGTTGTGGGCATAACAAATGCCATGAATATAATCGATATAATGGACGGGCTTGCAGGAGGAGTGGCAGCCATAGCGGCGCTCGCATTTTTTGTGGTCGCGACACTTGCCGGCAGGGTCAATGATATGATACCGGCAATAGCGCTTTTCGGCGCGGTGGGAGGATACCTTATTTACAACAAGCCGCCGGCCAAGATATACATGGGCGACGCAGGCTCGCTGTTTTTGGGATTCATGCTTGCGACACTTGCACTGAATGAGAGTTATTCCAAGATCAATTTTATAGCCGTGTTGTCACCCATACTTATACTCGGAGTGCCTATTTTCGATACCACGCTTGTGACTTTTATAAGGATAAGAAAAGGCATAATGCCGCTTTATGGCTCAAATGACCACCTTGCACAAAGAATCGTGATGCTTGGATTTACGAAAACGCAGGCTGTATTGATTTTATTATTTATTTCCTTGCTGCTTTCGCTGCTTGCGGTATGGAGCACGTTCCTGAATTTTTCAGGAGCTCTTTTATTGTACCTCGGTTCGGGTTTTACAGCTGTATTCGCAGGCATGGCAGTTGCGGGAGTTGATATGAGCGATTATCATAATATTTTAAAGAAACGCCAAAAAGCTGAAATATCCAGCATTATTTCACCGTCAAAGAAATAAAATTCACATGAAAACCGTTATAATAGGCGCAGGACTTGCGGGGCTCACTGCGGGTATAAAACTGCGGGAAAAGGGCGGGGATTATATAATCCTTGAAAAAACAGGCAGGCCCGGCGGCATGGCAAGAACAGAAATTATAAACGGTTTTACTTTTGACTATACGGGTCATTTCCTGCATTTGAGAAATCCGCAAATAGAAAAGTTCATTTTTTCTTTTATGAAAATGAAACTGAATAAAATAAAAAGGGAAGCGTATATTTTTAGCAACGGAGTTTATTCGGATTATCCTTACCAGGTTAATAATTACGGCCTGCCTATAGAAATAATCGAGGAAAACCTCACGGGTTTTTTGCACGCGTATTTTAAAACGAAAAATCAGACGGAAAATTTCAAGGAATGGGCGCTGCAGACTTTCGGAACAGGGATTGCGAAGAATTTTTTATTTCCTTACAACAAAAAGTTATGGCATTATCCGCTCCAGAAACTTACCACAAAATGGATGGGCCGCTTTGTGCCCACACCTACGATAGAAGAGATTATGACCGGTATATTGCCGAAAGGCAGGACTGATGTCGGTTACAACGCATACTTTTACTATCCGGAATACGGGGGAATTGAATCAGTTGTAAAAGCACTATATGAAAATGTAAAGGATAAAACAATCCTAAATGCCGAAACAGTAGAAGTGGATGTTGAGAATAAAACTGTCCATTTTAATAAAGAAAGCGTCAAATATGATACGCTATTGACAACAATGCCGCTAAATATGTTCTTAAGCATAATAAAGGGAGATAACAGCTTGAAAAAATACAGCAGTAAACTGCTTGCAACTTCGGTTTATTGCCTTAATATAGGTTTCAAATCAGAAGAAAAAATTAACAGGCACTGGATATATGTGCCGGGAGAAGAATATATTTTTTACCGGGTAGGCTTCCCGTCTGCAATATGCAGCTCAAATGCACCCCGGGGAATGCAATCTGTTTTTGCCGAAGTTTCTTTTAACGCTAATATACCTGCGAGTATAGACAATGCAATAATATCAGGACTAATTGGAATAGGAATAATAAAAAATAAAAACGATGTTTTCCTTAAGTACTCTATGATATTGCCGGACGCTTATGTTATATATAATAAGGAAAGAGAAAGAACCCTGCCTGTTATAAAGGAAAAACTGAAAGGTTACGGCATACTGACTGCGGGCAGGTGGGGAAACTGGGAATATACAAGCATGGAAGACGCTATAATAGAAGGAATGGAAGCTGCTGAAGAATGTTTTAAACTGAACATTCAAGGCAAAAGTTAAAACCGATATTAAGGTGTAAAAGAATGAAGAAAAATATAGCCATAGTTATCACACGATTGGACATGGGTGGCGCGCAGAAGGTAGCGCTTTATATAGCCGAAAATCTGGACAAAAGCAAATACAATGTTTATTTCATAACAGGCACGGGCGGGTATCTTGATGATTACGCGAAGCAAATAAAAGGCATTGAACTTCTATTTATGAAGGAATTAAAGCACCCAATAAGCCCGCTTAATGATATGGCAGCGTTTTTCAAACTTAAAGGCTATTTTATCAAGAATAAAATTGACATAGTACACACGCATTCGTCAAAAGCCGGCATACTTGGAAGGTTGGCCGCAAAGACGGCGGGAATTAAGAAAATAATACACACGATTCACGGTTTTTCTTTTCACGAATACCAAAATATTTTTACACATTTTCTGTATCTTACCCTTGAGAAAATTACGGGCGGAATAACCGACAAACTCGTTGCTGTCGGCAATGACGTTGTTGAATACGGATTAAGAAAAGGCGTGGCTGATAAAAGCAAATATGCCGTGATAAGGGCTGGTATTGACATTAATAAAACGCAAAATGCGGCGCGCAGTACGCGGAGTTATTTGGGAAATTACGGTCTTAAGCAGGGAATATACACTGTGGGTATGATAGGAAATTTAAAAAAACAAAAAAATCCCGAAGCATTTGTGAAAATAGCCAAACAAGTCCTTAATCTGGACAAAAATTTTCAGTTTGCCTTTGCAGGCGATGGCCCGTTGAAAGAAAAAGTTTGCGCAATGGTGAAACAATACGGCATAGAGGATAAAACTAAATTTACAGGATGGATAGAAGAACCGGAAAAGTTTTTAAAAGCAGTTGACATATTTTTGCTTACTTCTTTATGGGAGGGTTTGCCATGCACGATACCACAGGCAATAGCGGCGGGAAAACCGTGTGTAGTGAGCAACATCGCCGGCAATAGGGAATTGATAAGAGACGGGAAAACCGGTTTTTTATACGAGCCATTTGACTATAAAGAAGCCGCTGAAAAAATAATATCCTTAAAAAATAACCCGAAAGAATCCAAAAAAATAGCAAAAGCGGCTTTTGCCGAGATTAAAACCGAATATGACCTTAAATATATGTTGAAACAATATGAAATTATTTATAAAAACTTATAGATCAGTTTAAAGATGAAAACAGTCTAGATACAGGATAAAACAGAAAAAACCGGCGGACAGGAAGTTATTTATTGACCAAATTTCGGCATTAGCATATAATAATACAGTAATTTCGCAATGGATTGTTACAGGAGGAAAAAATGAAAGTTTTTTTAAAAACCATTTCAATCCTTTTATTAGGCAGCACATTAATTTTTGCTGCGGATAAAGATTCAAAAAATACAAATAAAACACAAGGCGATGCGGTAAATCAGGGACAACCGGCTGATACTATTATTACACCGCACATGGGAGATAATATAAAAGCAGGCAGGAACATAGTATATTGTATGAGTTTTCAACTTGCATGGGACGCATTAAAAAATGATTTAATAAAAGAAGATATACGCATGGAGAATGAGCCGCTTTTGGTAAGATTTTTAAATAAAAGCGTATCATCTAAAAACGATGTAGACAAATCAAGCTATATCGCTATGGCCGGTTTTGGAAAAGATAAAATAATTGAAAAAATACGAAAAACGTTTAAGGCAAAGTTTGAAAACAGCGCTCCTGCACTAGACACTAAAATAAAACCTAACGATATAATCGTTTATGCATACCTTTATAAAAACTTGAAGTTCGCCAAGAAGTTCGAGAAAATAGAAGATGGTATAAATTTTAATAATAGCAACCGACCTGTCGGGGCATTTGGCATAAAAAAATATTCCACGGCCAAAAAAGGATTGGTAAGCCAAATCGATATTCTGTATTATAAAAACGACGATAATTTTATTATCCGTCTGAAACCAAAATCAACCGGGGATGAAATAATACTTGCTAAAGTCAAGCCGGGGAATACATTTTTTAATACAATTGAAAACGTTAAAACAAAAATTTCCTCAGTAAAACCATCGGGGCTTGAAAACGGGGATTCGTTAAAAATTCCTAAATTTAATTTTGACATAGGGCATGAATACAAAGAACTTATGAACAAGCAACTAAAGTTAAAAAAAATTGATTTTAATGGATATATTATTGCGGAAGCAATACAGCAAATAAAATTTAAATTGAATGAAAAGGGAGCAGTCTTAAAATCGGCAGCTAAAGTATTGATGATGGAAACTGCCTTGCAAGAGCCTAAAGCAAGAAATTTTATTTTTGATAAACCATTTTTAATTTATTTGAAAGAAAAAAAGAGCAATTATCCTTATTTTGCCATGTGGGTAGAAAACGACGAACTGATGGAAAAGTGAAAGTAGCCAGTAAATGGGGAAATATTTAATAAAAAAACAGGGGGATACATTCACTTTTTAAAATAACACAGTATTATTTGCAGTTCCTGGAACAAAATATAAGGGAGTAAGATGGAATATACTATTGTCATAAAAAAATTAAAGGATATGGGGACTAAAGAAAACATTGCCGGAATGAAGCGATTTAAAATAGTCACTAACAATGCTTTCGGGGTGTCAATTCCCAAAATAAGAGGCTTCGCCAAAGAAATAGGAAAAGACCATGAATTGGCTTTGAAACTTTTTGATTCTGGCAATATCGATGCCAGAATACTTGCCAGTATAATAGGAGATCCGAATAAAGCGACAGATGCTCAACTTGAAAAATGGGTAATGGCATTTGATTCATGGGCTGTATGTGACCAAGTTTGCGATAATTTTATATCGCGCACTAAATATGTTTATAAAAAAATAAATGATTGGAGCAAAAGAGAGGAAGAATTTATAAAAAGAGCTGCCTTTTCTTTGATAGCAATAGCAGCTGTTCACGATAAAAAAGCTAAAAACAGCAGGTTTGTTAATTTACTTAAAATTGTTAAAAGGGAAGTAAATGACGACAGAAATTTTGTACGAAAAGCCGTTAACTGGGCGTTGCGCAATATCGGTAAAAGAAACAGATTTTTAAATAATGCGGCTATCAAATGCAGCATGCAAATTAGTAAAATAGATTCAAAATCTGCAAGATGGATAGCAAGTGATGCTTTAAGGGAGCTGAAAAAAAAAACCTCGAATTTTAAATAGTGGTGATTGATATGAAACTGTACCTTGTGCAACATGCGGAAGCAAAAAAGGAAGAAGAGGATCCACAAAGGCCAATAACTGAAAAAGGTATTATAGAAACAAAAAAAATCGCAGAGTATTTAAAAAAAATTAAGGGTATTGAGGTAGACACAATACTACACAGCGGAAAACTGAGAAGCCAGCAGACTGCTGAAATATTTGCTGAAATACTAAAACCAAATGATGGCTGCTGGTCTACAGATGGGCTAACGCCCGACGCTGATCCGCAAATATGGTTAAACAATATTCACGATACTCAAGATAATATCATGCTAGTAGGACACCTACCGCATCTTCAAAAATTGGTTTCAACTTTGATTTTACACGATACTGAAAAAAAAATAATAAATTTGAAAAATGCAGGAATTATATGTCTTGAAAAGGGATCGGAAGGGAACTGGGCGATTGAATTTATTATTACACCAGAAATAATATAATTTTAATTGCGTCCATAAATAAGTCTTTTTTTTGATAGAATGTGAATTATATATACTAAATTGCTTTAAAAGATGTTATTAATATATTATCAATAAAATTAAACAATTTTGTTAGGTTTTATGTAAGGTTTTTCTTGACTTTAAATAACCCATAATGTATACTTACTTCTGCAGAAGGAGGTAAGTTAAATGAGAGAAAAAGGCAAATTTAGAAAAGAAAAAAAAATATTAATAAGAGTGAACGAGCAAGAGAAGAAAATAGCAGAAGAAATGGCGCAAAGCGAGGGAAAAAATACTTCAGAGTTTTTCAGGGATTTGCTTGATGAACACCGTCAAAAAAAGTTTATGGATGTTCATATGGGAATAGTGGAAAAGTACGAAAACTTGTTTGAAAAATATGGACAGTTACTGGCAGAATACAAAAAAAAATAGAAATTTAATTAAATATTTATAAAGACGCCCTTTACTGCAAAATTCGGAGCATGAGGACCAGGTATTTCGGAGCAAAAGGACCAGTCGTTTCGGCCGAAAAGGACCAGACATTTCGGTCCAAAAGGACCAACTTATCCACTTATTTCAGGATACTATAACGCAGCCTGAAATCCAAGCATAATCCTCAAAAACTGCCATACTGTGCCATTCTAAAATTAGGAGGCACACAGATGGCACAAAAGAGGTTATGCATGAGAAAAAGCAAAGAGATTTTGAGGTTGAAGTACGAGTTAGGCAAGACAGAAAGAGAAATACGGGACATATGCGGGCTGAAAAGCAAGACAACGGTCCACAGGTGCCTTGAAAGAGCCGGGAAGGCGGGTATAACATGGCCGTTGCCCGAAGGCATGACCGAGGACGTGCTGGAGGCACAACTGTTTCCGGCCATACAGCCTTGCAAGGAATTCAAAAAAATCGCAATAGATTGCGCGCATGTTCACGAACAGATGCAGATGGATAACGTAACCAAAAAACTCATTTGGGAAGAATATGTCGAATCAAATCCAAACAACCACTATGGATATACTCAATTCTGCCAATATTACAACAGATGGACAAATAACCTGAATTTCAGCATGAAACAGGTATATAAGGCCGGGGAAAAAGTATTTGTGGATTTTGGCAGCGGGTTATCCGTAATCGATAAAGAGACCGGCGAGATAATGAAGACGCATGTGTTTGTAGCAGTGCTCGGTGCGTCAAAATATTCGTATGCGGAAGCGGTATTTAACCAGGACCTGCCGTCATGGATATTGGTAAACAGACATATGCTTGAATTTTTTGGATGCGTACCTCAGGTAATAATCCCGGATAATTTGAAGGCGGCAGTAGATAAAGCTGATTGGTATGAGCCGTTTATTAACCGGTCATACGAAGAATTTGCCGGACATTACGGGACAAATATATTTCCAACAAGGCCCAGACAGCCCAGGGATAAAGCTCTTGTAGAAAATGGCGTCAGACTGGTCAAGCGGTGGATTCTGGCTAGGCTGCGGAACAGGATGTTTTTCAGTCTCGCAGAGTTAAATGCGGCAATACGCGAACTGCTTGAGAAGTTTAACGACAACATAATGAAAAAAGTCGGTAAATCAAGGAGAGAACTATTCCTCACGTTGGACAAACCCAATATGAATCCCCTGCCTGAACATCCTTTTGAATATGCGGAATGGAAAAAAGCCAGAGTTGGTTGTGATTACCACATATCTTTTGGGAAGCACATGTATTCCGTGCCGCATTATTTGAAAGGCAGCGAAATAGACATAAGAGCGACAAGTTCAATCGTAGAAGTATATTTAAAGGGCAACCGGATATGCTCGCACAAAAGAAGTCACAAAGAACATGATTTTACCACGGTAAAAGAGCATATGCCGGAAAGACATCAGGCAGTAGCCGGTATAACCCCGCAAAGCCTATTGGATTGGGCTGAAAAAACCGGGCCCAATGTCCTAAGAATGGTACAGACTAAACTCGATTCAAAAATGTTTTATGAACAGTCATACAGGAGCTGCCTTGGAATATTGAACCTTGCCCGTAAGTACGGGAATGAGCGCCTGGATAAGGCGTGTAAACGTGCCTTGCACTTCGGCACTATGTCCTACCCTAAAGTTTCAAGTATTTTAGAACAAAAACTTGAAGATCAGGAATATGAAAAGTTGTATATAACAAGGCCTCACTTGAACCACGAAAATATCCGCGGCGGTCAGGAATTTGCAGACAGACTTCTTGAAAAACAAAAAACGGAGGAAATACAATGAGCATAGAACAGACAATAGACAAGCTTATTGAAATGAAGTTGACAGGTATGTCACAGTCCTACAAAGAAAGAAGGATAAAACCGGATCACAAAGACCTCTCGTTTGACGAGTTTTTTGGGCTTGTGGTAGATGACGAGCACATATACAGAAAAAACAAACGACTTAAAAAACTTTTAAAAAAAGCCAAATTTAAATTCGCTTCTGCCTGCCTTGAAGATATTGATTACAGGCAGCAAAGAGGCATGCTAAAAACGCAGGTGGTAAATCTTCAAAATCCATCGTGGCTGGAAAATCACCAGAATATTCTCATTACTGGCCCTACAGGCATCGGAAAAACATATCTTGCCTGCGCGTTTGGTACCTGGGCATGTAGAAATGGCTTTACAGTCTATTATTCCCGCTGGTCAAGGCTTCTCGCTGATATACACGCTTCCCGCAGCGATGAGAGTTATCTTAAGTATCTTCGAAAACTCGCTAAGATAGATTTGCTTATAATCGATGATTTTGGAATGAATTCTCTTTCCGAGAATAACAGAGATGATTTTTTTGAAATTATTGAAGAAAGGTACTTGATTGGCTCTACTATTATTACAAGCCAGTTGCCTATCAAAAATTGGCACGAATTCATGGGCGAGGCTACAATCGCAGACGCAGTAATGGACAGGCTTCTTCAGGTTTCGTATAGATTCGAACTAAAAGGAGCTTCCATGCGGAAACAACAAAAAAACATCGAATAAAGCATTTGGTTTTATCGGCGGTTATTAAAATCTTGATAAGCGCAAATGAAAGTAATATAATAATATTACTGAATTAGTTGTTTATTTTAAATAAAATCGCGAGGTGTTCAGAATGCCTGAATTATTAAGATTTGGAGTTTCATTGGACAGCCACCTTCTTAAAAAATTTGATAACCACGTTAAAAATAACAAATATCCAACAAGGTCAAAAGCCATAGCCGATTTGATAAGAAAGGTATTTGTGGAACAAGAATGGGAGGATGGCAAAAATGTAGCTGGAGCCATAATAATTGTTTATGACCATCACAAGAGAGATCTAGTAAATAAGTTGATTAACACACAACACGATTTTCAGGACATTATAATAGCCTCACAGCATGTTCATCTTGATCACAACAATTGTCTCGAAGTGGTCGTTGTAAAGGGGAAAACGTCAAAAATTCGTGAGCTGGCGTCGATTTTAAAGTCCGCAAAAGGAGTAAAACACGCAGCTTTATCCGCCGCCACAACTGGTAAAAATTTTTAATTCCATGTCAGCAATTCTATACTTATAATAATTAAACAATGTGGAAAAATCCTGTTGACATCTGGCTTCTATTCGTGCTACATTTTTTATAAACGTGGCACGAAAGGAGCAATGGTATGAATAAAGAAGGGTTAATATTAGCTTTGTTTTTTGTTCTTTTCGTCGTGGATAATGTATTTGCCTCAAGACCGCTTTCTACCGACGACGCGTACACAATCGAAAACGGCAAGACCGAGATAGAGCTGGGCTATGATTTTGTAGGAGGAACGGCTGGAGAAGATAATACACATATGGCCGGCATCCAGGTAGGACACGGCATTACGGAAAAGATGGACATAAAGGTCGTATTCCCCTATTCCGTGAGCCCAGCAAGAGGCGCGGAAGGTGTTTTAATCGGCTTAAAGCTGACGGTTTTAAGTGAAGCCGAAAATATACCCAGCGCTGCGGTGAGCGTTTTTACCGAGCCGGGGCAGCCGGAATACTCGGTAAACGGCATAATCTCAAAAACGCTGGGTTCTGTCAGCCTGTACCTGAATTTTGGCTATGAATCAACTGGTGTTCCGGGTGAGCAGGGAGGATATACATGTTCGATAGCCGGGGATTACAATATAACCGAAAATATCTCGATCGGAGCGGAAATAATTGACTCAACGGAAGAAAAGTTTATTCATCATAATGTTACGCCGTTTATAGGCGCACGTTTTTCAGTGGCAGAATGGATCACGATAGATGCAGGAACAGGAATTAACTTTAGCAAAGAATCTCGATTAGTTCATGTGACATCTGGATTGACGTTAAAAATATAATTAAAAGGAGGAATATATGCACATACCTGATGGTTATCTCGGCCCACCTACCTGTGCCGTAGCTTTTGCGGCTATGGTACCTATTTGGACGGTTGCCGTAAATAAGGTTAGGAAAACGCTCAAGACAAAACAGGTCCCTTTACTTGCATTAGGAGCGGCGTTTAGTTTTGTTATAATGATGTTCAATGTCCCTATACCTGGAGGTACGACCGGTCATGCTGTAGGCGGTGTTATCATCGCAATACTGCTTGGCCCATGGGCTGCGTGCATAGCTATTACCGTAGCGCTCGTGATACAAGCGTTGCTTTTTGGTGACGGTGGAATCACAGCATTGGGCGCAAACTGTTTTAATATGGCTTTTGTCATTCCATTTACTGGCTACTATCTGTATAAACTTTTTGCTGGAAAGTCAAAAATTGGCTCAATGCGGCAAATAATATCAGCTGGGGCCGCAGGATACCTAGGAATAAACCTTGCGGCCTTTTGTGCAGGAGTGAATTCGGTTTACAACCTATTTTTCATCACACAGTATCCGGCCAATCTTTGTATTGTCCTTACGGTTTGAACGTGGCGGTACCAGCAATGTTGCTTGAGCACATAATACTTTTCGGCTGGGTGGAAGCAATCGTGACGGCGTTGGTGCTTGTTTACATCGGAAAACAAATGCCCAAGCTATTACAGAACGGGGGTGCAGATAAATGAAGCCAACGATAAAATTGTGGATAGGACTAGCAGTGTTGGCAATCCTGTCACCGCTTGGATTGCAAGGCCGTTATTTTTTAAGGCCGGGGCTGCGTGGGGCGAGTGGGGCACTTATGAAATAAAACAAATTGCAGGCTATGTTCCAGAGAAACTGAAAAAATTATCGGAATTATGGAAAGCTCCAATGCCTGATTACTCTTTTGCGGGCTGGGAGAATAAAAACATGGAGCATTTGAGCTTTGCTTATATTTGTTCGGCAATTTTAGGCATAATAGT
>CAWJRG010000007.1:0-18801 GCA_963845185.1 uncultured bacterium
GGTGAGATGGGGAAGATACCGGAGGGGTGGAAAGCCGGGAAACTTAATGACCTCGCGGAAATCATTATGGGACAGTCGCCGGCAGGAGAATCGATGAATGAAAATGGTGAAGGTTTGCCTTTTTATCAAGGAAATAGAGATTTTGGATTTCGACTTCCCACAAACAGAGTATTTAGCACGGAGGAAACAAGAATCGCAGAAAAAGGAGATATTCTTGTAAGTGTACGAGCACCAGTTGGTAGTTTAAATGTGTCAAAAGAAAAATGTATACTTGGAAGAGGAGTAGGCGCAATTAGGAGTGATTATAAAAGTTATATTTTTTATTTACTTAAAACGGGTGGTATTGATTGGTCATCCTATGAAGCTAATGGAACAGTTTTTGGTTCAATCAACAAACAAGAACTGACGGAAAGCAAAATTTTGGTTCCCGGTAAGAATATTTTAAAGGCTTTTAATGATATGGCTAGTAATATTGATGGATTAATTGAAATTAATGAAATTCAAAATCAAACTCTTTCCCAGCTCCGCGACTCGCTTTTGCCGCGCTTGATGTCGGGAAAAATCTCATATAATTTGAGGTGATAATGTGAATACCGATAAATATCGTGAACAATTATTGAATTTAATACAGGAAAATAAAAAAATAACTAATAGAAATGAAGCTACGACTAGATTACATTTAATAGATAAACTTTTACAAGATTGTTTGGGGTGGAAATCTATAGATATAAGCGCAGAGGAAAACTATGATAAAACCTATGCTGATTATGTGTTGTCCGTTGATGGTAGAAGATTTGCAATTTTAGAAGCAAAACGGGAAGGAATATATTTTGAATTACCTTTAGATCATGATGATATTGAATATTCGATAGAATATTTATGTAAAGATAACAAACAAATTAAAGAAGCACTTAAGCAAGTTATACAATATTGTAATGAAAGAGGAACAGAAGTTGGTATTGTTAGTAATGGTTGGCAAATAATTGCACTTATTGCAACCAGAAGTGATGGAATTTCACCTCTTGAAGGAAAAGCAATCATATTCGACTCTATTGAAAAAATGGAAACAAATTTTATTGATTTTTATAATTTATTGTCAAAAGAAGGCATTCAAAAAAAACGTCTTTTACATCGATTAATTGATAGCGCAAGCGATACTCTGCCATTTAAATTATCTGAACAAATTGTAGGTTATCCGGGAAAACAAACAAGAAATGAATTACAAACTGAACTAAAAATTCTTGCCGAGTTAGTAATTGAAGATATTTCGACTAATAAAGAAATACAGACAAATTTTATAAGAGAATGTTATATACCGACTGGGACATTAACAAACTATGCATTATTAAGCAAAAAAATTTTAATGAGTCGGTATGAAATGCTATTTGATGAAGAGCAAAAACAAACTGCAAAATCTATTTCTTCAAAAAATGAAACTTTTGGTCGGGAAATAATCGCAGAAAGTATCAGCAAACGACCTATTTTGCTAATAGGAGATGTTGGTGTTGGCAAGACGATGTTTATTAAAAATTTTATTTTCATAGCGGCAGGTGAAGTTACAAGAAATGCAATAACTCTATATATTGATTTAGGACAACAAGCAAATATTTCGGCTGATATACGCGAAGCAATTCTGGAAATAATAGATGATCAATTATTAAAAGAACATAAAATTGATATCAAAGAAAGAAATTTTGTAAGAGGGACATACAGAGAAGAAATAGCTAGATTTAAACAAAGTTATTTCTCTGATTTAAAGAAAATTGATGATAAAGAATTAGATAAACGAGAAATTAATTTTATCGATAGTCTTGTTAGAAATAAAGAAAAACATATCAAAACAAGCTTAGAACATATTTCCAGAAAAGAAAAAAAACAAATATTACTTTTTTTAGATAATGCAGACCAACGGGAAGAAAGTACACAGCAAACTGTTTTTCTTATGGCGCAAGAATTTGCAAGTAGTTGGCCACTTGCAGTTTTTGTTTCTATTAGGCCTGAAACATATTATAGTTCAAAAAAACGAGGAGCGCTCAAAGCATATCATACAAAATCGTTTACAATATTACCCCCTGATATATATGATGTAATAAAGAAAAGACTTGAATTTGCACTTAAAATTACGAAAGGAGAAATGCCTCTAAATTATCCCGCTGGTTTAAAACTTGAAACAAAAAATCTAGAAAACTATATAAATATATTATTATATTCATTTGATCGTGATAAACAACTAATCGAATTTATTGTGAATATTTGTTCTGGAGATTTAAGATTCGCTTTAGATTTAATTAACATTTTTTTGGGTAGTGGTCATGTAAATGTTTCGAAGATTTTAAAAATATATGAACAACAAGGTTTTTATCAAGTCCCAATTCATGAATTTTTACGTGCAATAATTTTTGGTGATAATCTATATTATGATCCAAATACTTCTCCGGTACAAAATCTTATCGATATAAAAAGTTCTTCGAAGAATGAGCATTTTCTATTGCTTATATTACTTGATTTTATTTATAGGTCAAAAAAGACCCCGGGTACAGAAGGGTATATTTCATCGAGTGAAATTTTCAGTTATTTACAAAATTGTGGTTATCGAGAAAAACAGGTTTCAGATGCAGTGCTATTAGCTATCAAATATGGATTAATTCAAGGCAAAATCAAAGAAACAAATATAATTTCAATTCCAGAGACTTTGTGTATAACAACTTCAGGAGCTTACCATTTTTTAAAATTAATTAAATTATTTATATATTTAGACGCTATTATAGTTGATACACCCATCCTTGATGATCAATTAAGGGCTTCATTGCAATCTAGTATTATAAATCATGATATTTTTAATAGACTTGAAAATTGTAGAAAGATAATAAGCTATTTAGATTCCTGTTGGAATGAAATCAATGAGAATAAAATTGCGTTTAGGTGGAAAGAATATTCTTCAGTAATTTTAGAAGATATAAGATCTATTGAAGAAAGAGCAAGAAGAAAGCATGATATATAGAAACGATAAAAAGGATTACTGCGAAAAATGAATGAAGATGGTATAGAATTGATAGCACTAGAATTAATCAATACAACCCTCATCTTGACCTTCTACTATAAGGAGAAAGACGATTAGATGATTGAAGACCAGATTGAACAAACTGCTTTAGAGATGCTTGGGAAAATTGGGTTTGAAACTTTATTTGGACCTTCTATTGCCTTTGACGGCGAAACGCCGGAACGTGAGGATTATGCGCAGGTAATACTTAAAGGTCGGTTAGAGAAAGCTATAAAAGCCTTAAACAAAAGCCTGCCTGATAGCTGCGTTCAGGAAGTCATTAAAAAAATTCAGTCCTTCTCAAGCCCTGACCTTATTGTCAACAACGAGCAATTCCACAAATACCTTTTTGACGGGGTGG
This sequence comes from uncultured bacterium, assembly GCA_963845185.1. Classification (GTDB taxonomy): domain Bacteria; phylum Oederibacteriota; class PGYV01; order PGYV01; family CAWJRG01; genus CAWJRG01. Next base: position 3,402 of record CAWJRG010000007.1, read on the forward strand.
GAGTGGAATATAAGAAAAAAGACGGGGAAATAAAACACGACATAGCCCGGATAATAGACTTTGACAATGTAGAAAACAATGATTTCCTCGCTGTAAACCAGTTCAAAATAATAGAAAACCGCGAGAACAGGAGGCCGGACATAGTCATATTCATAAACGGCCTGCCTATCGGCATCATAGAGCTTAAAAATCCTGATAATCCAAACGCGGATATACAGGACGCTTTCCACCAGTTGCAGACCTATAAACAATGCATACCATCCATATTCCAGTACAACGAAATCCTCATCATTTCCGACGGCAATGAGGCGCGGGCAGGCACGATAACATCTGACTGGGAGCGGTTTATGCCGTGGAAGACCATAGACGGCGAGAAGATTATCGAAAAAGAGCCGCAAATGAGAGTGCTTATAGAGGGCATGCTGAATAAAAAAGTGCTGCTTGACCTCATACATCATTTTATCGTGTTTGAAAAAACCAAAAGCGAGACGCTAAAGAAACTCGCGGCGTATCACCAATATTTTGCCGTAAACAAAGCAGTGGAAGCGACATTACGAGCTAAGGGTTATACGGCAAAACCCTCATCCTCGTTCCTTCTCCCAGAGGGAGAAGGAAGTATGCCCTCATCCCTAAATCACCAATACCAATTGGAAAGGGGAAAAGAAGAGGAGAGAGCTGACGGAAGTATACCCTCAACCCCGGCCCTTCTCCCAGAGAGAGAAGGGTGGCTTGTGGCTGAGGACAATTATCGAGGCGGGTTTTACTTTTCAGGGCTTATAAAAGAAGCGAGGGAACTCAGGAAAAAACAAACTAAGGCTGAAGAATTTCTATGGGAAATACTAAGAAACAAGAAATTTATGGGATTGAAATTCCGGCGTCAGCACCAGATAGGCAAATACATAGCGGATTTTTATTGTGATGAAAAAAAGCTTATTATTGAACTTGACGGCGGGGTACATGGAACTGAAAAACAAAAGAAACATGATAAAACGAGAGACAAGTATTTAACTACGCTTGGAAACAAAGTAATCCGGTTTTCGAATCATGCCGTTTTTGATAATACAGAAGGGGTATTGAATTCTATAGTTGCATACGTAAATCCCTCACCCCTTCACCCCTCTCCCATTGGGAGAGGGGCAGGGGGTGAGGGTAACGTAGATCACCGTATAGGCGTGATTTGGCATACTCAAGGTTCAGGGAAATCATTATCAATGGTTTTCTATACAGGCAAGATAGTCAGCATAATGGATAACCCTACAATAGTTATGCTCACCGACCGCAATGACCTCGACGACCAGCTATTCGGCACATTCGGCAACTGCAAGGAAACTCTACGGCAGACGCCTGTGCAGGCTGATGACAGGCAGGATTTGCAGGACAAGCTGAAAGTAGCCTCGGGCGGCATCATATTCACCACAATACAAAAGTTCTTTCCTGAGAACAAGGGCGAAAAATACCCCATGCTTTCAGAGAGGTCAAACATCATAGTCATAGCCGACGAGGCGCACAGGAGCCAGTATGATTTCATAGACGGGTTTGCCCGGCACATGCGCGACGCGCTGCCGAACGCTTCTTTCATGGGGTTCACAGGCACGCCCATAGAGAAAAAAGACAAGAACACAAAGGCTGTGTTCGGCGACTACATAGACATATACGACATAGAGCAGGCAGTGCATGACGGCGCGACAGTAAAAATATATTACGAGAGCAGGATAGCCAGGATAAAACTAAAGGAAAGCGAAAAGCCGAAGATTGACCCGCAGTTTGAGGAAGTCACTGAAGGCGAGGAAACCGAGTTTAAGGAAAAATTAAAATCAAAATGGGCAAGGGTAGAGGCGCTGGTGGGAGCTGGCGAGAGGGTAAAGCAGATAACGGCTGACTTTATAAGCCATGTGGAAAAGCGGTTCGCGGCTTTTGACGGCAAGGCAATGTTTGTGTGCATGAGCAGGAGGATATGCGTGGACGTGTACAACGAGATAGCGCGCCTGAGGCCGGACTGGTGCGATGACGGCGACGATAAAGGCATGGTAAAAGTAATCATGACCGGCTCCGCTACAGACCCGGCTGACTGGCAAAAGCATGTGAGGACAAAAGAAAGAAGGCGGGAGCTCGCGAACAGGATGAAGGACCCTGCTGACCCGATAAAAATAGCCATAGTAAGGGATATGTGGCTCACGGGATTTGACGCGCCGTGCCTGTCCACCATGTACATAGACAAGCCAATGCAGGGGCACGGGCTCATGCAGGCAATAGCGAGGGTAAACAGGGTGTTTAAGGATAAAAAAGGCGGCATGATAGTGGACTATATAGGCATCGCGGACAGCCTGAAAAACGCGCTGGCTGACTATACCGAGGGCGATAAAAAGAACATAAAGCTCGATACGCAGGAAGCTGTGTATGCTTTTGTAAAAGAGTTTGAGGTAACACGGGATATGTTTCACGGGTTCGACTATAATAAGCGGCTTGCCGGCGCGTCCATGAACGACAGGCTGAAGGCGCAGATACAAGGAGCGGATTTTATAGCAGGGACAGACAAGAAGGACGATTTCCGCGGGCATGTGGTGCGGCTGAACCAGGCATACGCGCTCGTGCCTACGTGCGACGAGGCGATAAAAGCGACGCCCGACATAGCTTATTTCCAGCAGGTAAAGACGCGCCTGGACAAGCTAAGGGAAGCGACAAAAAAAGACAGGAACGAGATGGATACCGCGATAAAACAAATAGTGTCCGGGGCAGTGGCGTCGGACGAGGTCATAGACGTATTCGGCGCGGTGGGGCTGAAGAAGCCGGACATATCCATATTTTCCGAACAGTTCCTCGCCGAGATACGGGGCATGGAGTACAGGAGCCTGGCCGCGGAGGTGCTCCGCAAGCTTTTAAGCGACGAGATAAAAAAATATGAAAAGACAAACCTTGTAAAGGCAAGGTCGTTCCGGGAAATGCTCGAGGCTGCCGTCATAAAACTGCAAAAAAAGGCGATAGAAACAGCCGAGGTAATAGAGGAGCTCATAAAGCTTGCCAGGGAAATGCAAAAGGAGCAGGCAAGGGGCGGGACACTCGGGCTGGATGAAAAAGAGACCGCCTTTTACGACGCTGTGACAAGCAATGAGTCAGCGGTGCGGGAGATGAAGGACGATACCCTGAAGCAGATAGCCCGCGAGCTGGTAAAGACGGTGAAAGAAAACGCCAAGGTGGACTGGAACATAAGGGATAATGTTCGGGCGCAGATGAGGGTGTCTGTCAGGAGGCTCCTGCGCAAGTATGACTACCCGCCGGACGCGGCAGAGCTGGCAGTGGAGATAGTGCTGGAGCAGGCCGCGCTCATGGGCGAGGGGATGGCGGGGGCGTGAAGGCAGAGGGTTGGCAAGGGCGGAAGAGCGGAGGGATGGCAAAGGCAAAAGACAGGGGCAAGGCAGCTCAACAGAAAGCTCAAGAGTTCAAAAGCTCAACGACGAAAGGGGAAAAGGAATAGAATGGAAGAGCAGAGGAATTTAGGGACACTTCGCGGAAGAGTTGAACATTAGAAAGTTGAAAGTAGATTAAAAACAAAAGAATGTAGCTTACAATCCAGGAAAACCCGGAAATTGCATTCCGGGCATGGGGCCGCCGTGGTGGCGTTTGCCGGCCTGTTTCATCATTTTTTTTACCTGGTCAAATTGCTTCAATAATTTATTTACCCTTTCAATACTTACCCCGCTGCCTTTCGCTATGCGTTTTTTTCTGCTTGATTCGATAATCTCGGGGTGATTTCTTTCCTTTGGAGTCATTGAGAGAATAATTGCCTCTATATGTTTCATTTCCTTTTCGTCAAAATTCATGTTTGACAGGCCCATGCTTCCCGCGCCTGGAAGCATTTTCAATATTTCATCCATGGGCCCGAGGTTTTTCATTGCCTGCATCTGCTTTAAAAAATCATCAAGCGTAAAAGAAGCTTTCCTGAATTTTTCCTCTGCCTTTTTTGCATCTTCTACAGAAATGTTTTTCTGGACTTTCTCAACAAGGGAAACCACATCGCCCATATCGAGCATCCTTGAGGCAATCCTTTCGGGGTAAAAATTCTCGAACTTGTCTATTTTTTCACCGGTGCCGATGAATTTTATCGGAACGTTTACCGTGTATTTCATGGACAGGGCAGCGCCGCCGCGTGCGTCGCCGTCTGTTTTTGTGAGTATTATGCCAGTGATACTTACAGCCTCGTTGAAATTCGCCGCTACGTTTACGGATTCCTGGCCGAGCATTGAGTCAGCGACGAGCAAAATGTCGGTAAACGGGATTATTTCCCTTATTTTTTTAATTTCGGACATCATTGTCTCGTCCACGTGCAGGCGGCCGGCAGTGTCAAAAATGCCTGCGTCGTAATTCTTATTGTTAATCTCAGCAAAGGCGTTTTTCGATATTTTTACAGCGTCGTCGTGTGCTTCGGTGTAAAAAGAAGCGTCGGCTGATCCCGCAAGTTTTTTCAGCTGTTCTTTTGCAGCAGGCCTGTAAGTGTCTGCGCCAACGAGCATTATTTTGTTTATGTTTTTTTCGTCTTTTAAAAATTTCGCGAGTTTGGCAGCGGCCGTTGTCTTGCCGGAACCCTGAAGCCCGACGAGCATTATCAGGACAGGGGATTTTGTGAGGTTAAGGCTTGAACTTTTGTCGCCCAGGAATTTTACCAGCTCGTCATGCACGATTTTTATAAACTTCTTGTCTGGCGACAGGGATTTTAAAACCTCTTCACCGAGCGCCTTTGTTTTGACATCGTCGATGAAATTTTTAACGACTTTATAATTTACATCGGATTCAAGCAGTGACATGCGGATATCCTTAATGGCGTCCTCGATATTTTTTTCGGATATTACGCCTGCACCTGTTATTTTCCTGATTATGCCTGTGAGTTTTGATGAGACAGAGTCAAACATTAAAAACCTTTCTGATCCAAAAACAGTGGTAAGGGGCATGGGGTAAGTGGAAAGTAAAGATTACCACGCAGTCCATTGGATTATTAATTTCCCCGGCAGTTTTTTACGGAATTCCTTAATTCTTTTATTGCTTTTTTAGGGTCAGGGCTGCCGAATATTGCATTACCCGCAACGAGCACATCCGCGCCTTCACTGCACGCAAGCGGCGCAGTGTATTTGTTTATGCCGCCGTCTATTTCTATAAGGCAGGAAAGCCTATTTTTATCAATGATTTCGCGCAGTTTTTTGATTTTGGGCAGTGCTCCGGGCATGAATTTCTGGCCTCCTAACCCCGGTTCTACGCTCATTATCAGCAATATATCAAGTTCCGGCACAAAGTCCAGAATTTTAGCAACAGGGGTGGCAGGCTTGATCGATAATCCGGCTTTTTTGCCTGCGGATTTTATGTACCTGATGATTTTGCTGACATCCTTTGCAGCTTCGTAGTGCACTGTTACTATGTCGGCGCCGGCGTTGAGGAAATTATCAAGCTGTTTTTCCGGTTTTGCTATCATGAGATGCGCGTCAAACGGTATTCTGGTCAATGGCCGCAGTGATTTTATTATTTCAGCGCCGAAAGTCATATTTTTTACAAAATTACCATCCATTATGTCGAGGTGGATGAAATCAACCTTTGCGGCTGTGAGAAGTTTCATTGTTTTGTCAAAGCATGAAAAGTCAGAGTTAAGTATGGAAGGAGACAGCATTATTTTTTTCATATTTATATTTTAATATTCCAGTTCTTTTACAAGGTCAGTGCCGATAAAGACCTGTACAAGCGCCTCGCCGAGAATTGATTCCTTGAGGTCTACAACCTCGTTCGGACTGGTAACATTGTTGTAAACAACCCTATTGCCTCCAAGGTCAAACAGATTTATTTTTACAAGCTTGGACACGTCGTAGCCTTCCAACTTATATGTTATTTTTATAAGTTTGTTCTTGAGCTTCGGATCTGATGATTTTTTGTTTATTGTAAAAACGATCGGCGTGTCTTTGTTTACCATGTTGCCAGCTCCTGGTGACTGGTCCACGATGATGCCTGAGTCCAGGGTTTCGTTTGTGTTGATTGTAAGCCCGGTGACAAAAAGCTGGTTATCTTTAAGCGTCTTGAAAACGTCAAAAATATTCTGGTTTATGAAAGATGGCATTAAAAAGTTCGGCACTTCGGGAGGGCCGCTGCGCAGAAGGTCAACTTTTGTGCCTGTAGGGACGTTTTCTCCCTGAGCGGGGTACTGGGATATTACGGTATTTTCTTTATAAATCCCGGATGTCACTATTGTTTCAAAACCCTCGTCGAGGTTTGATTGTTTTATGTTTAAGATGGCATTTTGCTTCAGCATGCCGATGATATTGGGAACAGCAATCATTTTTGAGCCCATGCTGACGACAACATACACTGACCTGCCTTTTTTAATTTTTGATTTCGGCTTGATGTCCTGGGAGACAATACAGCCGCTTTCGTACAGGTTGGTGAAAATTTCGTTTTCTATTTTCAGGGTGAGTTTTAATTTATCCGCCACCTTTTTGGCGCTGTCAAAAGGGACACCTGTAAAATCAGGCATTGATATGGTGCTTATAGTAAAAATAAAGCGCATGACAAGCAAGGCTGTCAGGAAAAATACGACAATGCCTCCCAGCGTGACTTTAAATATAAAACCGAATTTTTCTTTGTCCATTTTTATCCTTATTAAAAGTTTTTGGATTTTGTTACAACGGAAAATATTATATTGAAATACGCATGTTTTGGCAAGTGAAAACTGAAGTATTGAATATAACTCAAAAACTTAAAAAAGGAATGCTTAGATAAATAATGAAGGAGATTTTAAAAAGATGGAATTATGCATTTTAAACATTGCATGCTTAATCATAGCAAATGCAGCAATAGATTAGATTAAACTGCAATGAAAATCATTAAGACGGGTAAAGGATAAAAAGAATAAGTTAACTATTTGAGTTAATAACATGATTAATGTGGACATATTGTTGATAAATAGCAAATATCTTAAAGTATGTTTATTTACTTGAAAATATCATATTTAATAGCACTTACAAAAAAACCGAAAAATCTATTGACAAAAAAGCTACAATTCGGTATAATTGCTATACAAGGAATAGAAGCAACGAAAGTATATGTAATCATAGTCTAACAGAGTATAAGAGATTAAAAAATATTACAGGAGAACTATTCGCGTGAAAGAAGATTATCCTGATATTTTAACAGTGAAAGAAGTCGCAAAATATTTAAAAATGAAACCTGTGACTATTTATAAACTTTCAAAAGAAGGCAGGATACCTGCTTTCAGGGTGGCTTCATTCTGGAGATTTAAAAAAGAACTTATAGAGAAGTGGGTTACAGAAGAATCCAAAAAGAATTTTAGCAATGGCAATACATCCGGCGGAAATGCGTAATATGCAGACGCCGGATTTATTTTTTACGGGTTGGCCGTTTAAACGGCCAGGGATGTTATGCGGGCTTAGCAACAAGTACTCCATAATTGTGGAGGAGAAATGAAAAGAGCTTTCAGCATTAATAAGCCTGTAAAGAGAATAATAATATGCCTTGCAATCCTCATGGCCGCAGGCCTGGCCATAAATAATAATATTAACGCTGCGGAATTTACTGTTACCGGTGACGTATGGGCAGCAAATGGAACTTCAGGCAGTGCTACATCAGAAAATAGTTTGGCAAGCTTGACTACGTTCAGGGTTGGAGACAACCAGGCAGCTTATCAAATTGAGGGGGAAAATTCTAACTGCCCCAATAAAATCTACGCAACGAGCGGTTCGGCAGTTGCTTATTATTATACGGATGCCGGATCGCAATGGACGAACCTATCGGTTCAAGCGGGTCAGACAATAATAGCGATTGTCCAGACATACAGCGGCCAGTTCAGCAATTGTGTGTGGAGTGGAAATCCTTATGTCGGAGCTGTAGAGGCAATAGTAAGCCCCAGTGATATTATCGCAACCTTGACAACCATGCCGCCCATTCAATTGCAGCAAATCCCTTCGCCGGCTTTGCAGTCAGCAAGCTATTTTAATTTATCACTGACATGGACAGGGCTTTCGATTGACCCAAATAATTTAATCGCAGGATACACGGTTTACAGAAGCGCGTCATTAGCAGGCACATACAGCCCGATTTCGTACACGGCAAATCAGGTGAAGGGCGGGCCTGTGTCTTTTACGGATTCGGGAGTTTCACCCGGGAACACGTACTATTATAAAATCGGGGTTAATTACGTATGGGATGGCGGCAGTAATACCATAAATTATTATACAAGTTATGCGCTGTCGAATCCATTGTCTGCTTCGACATTAAACGAAGACTTAACTGATTTAAAATATTCTCTTAAATACGCGCCAACTAATATAACGGTGACAACGGGTGAGATTGTTACTTTAATTTCCCAGGTGAGCAATTACGGTTCTGAAAATGTAAATAACATAACTCCCTCACAGCCAGTCATAGTAGGTTCCCCTTTAAATGCGCTTGTTTTGCAAAGCGGTCCACAGCCGGCTACAATGTCATTGGGCTCCGGCGGAGGTATTGGCTATTTTACATGGACATATTTGGCAAACGCGGGCGGCTCAATAACTTTTACCGGTAACGCCACGGGGATTGGAACCAGTTCAACTTTATACATTTCAAATAATAGTTCTTCAAATCCAATAGCCGTGTTCACACGCGCCACTCTTAGCGCGCAGACAAGCGCAATGCCAAGCTCGGCTTCATTAGGCCAGACTATAACCGTTCTCATGACAGTCACGAACTCTGGCCAGGCAAATGCCGTCAACACATCAGGTAATATAACTGTAGTTGGAGTAACGGGCACGAATCCTTTAACTGCAGTGTCCCAGCTTTCTGCACCTCCGTCGACTACTATTTCAGGAGGAAACGGGGTAAATACATTTACATGGACTTATTCAGCTACAGGGGCAGGTACGGTTTATTTCAGCTGTTTTGCCTCGGGTACTGACCAGTACGCATTAAATGCAGTAACATCACTTCCTTCACCGAGCGCGAATATTATTATACAGATACCTGCAAGCCTGGCATCGACAATATATGTGCCGGCTACAACGAGCCAGGGGCAGGTATTTACAGTAATAATGAGCGTTACCAATTCTGGCCAGGCAGCGGCAAGCAATGTAATACCGAATTTAACTGTTGTGCCGGCTACAAGCTTAACCCCGGTCAGCACGCCGGTGGCAAGTACAATAAACGGCAGTACATTACAGAATTTTACCTGGACTTTCTCTGCATCAGGCCTTGGCAGTGTGAATTTCAGCGGGTTTGCTTCTGGCACAGACGCGAATTCGGGGTTTTCGATACATTCAAGCTCGACCAACACATCCACAATAATCCAGTCGGGCAGCCACACTGGCAGCAGCGGCTTATGTAATGCCCGGGCAGGTATCAGTTGGCCAGCTTATAACAGTGATAATGAGGGTAACAAACACTGGAGGAGCACTTGCGCAAAATGTTGCGCCGTTGCCGAGCTGGCCGGGTGTTTCAGTGCCAAATGATGCCCAGGGATACGGCAGCCCTGTGCCTCTGAACCCGGTCAATATACCGGGAGGGGGCGTGCAGAATTATACGTGGACTTTCCAGGCAACTGCCACGGGAAGCGTCACTTTTACAATGAGCGCTTCCGGAACAGACGCGAACTCAAATTCAGCTATTACCTCAAATGTCGCAACAACATCGCCTCCTGTAAATATAGTATCGGCTACGTACTTGATTGCATCCATTTCAGATTCGCAGGCAGTTATTTCAACGGGCAATGTGCTGACAGTATGGCTCACGGTTACAAATACAGGACAGGCTGCGGCAAATAACGCGGCGCCGAACCCTGCTGTAATCACGGGAGCAGCCGGGTATACTCCGATAACAACTCCGGTTGCTTCAACCATACCCGGCGGCGGTTCAGTGACTTTCACATGGACATATTCAATGACAGGAGCAGGCTTATTTAATTTCCAGACATACGCGAAAGGCACGGATGCGAACTCCGGGGTTATTGTTAATTCTTCCCCGAGCAATAATATTATAGCCACGGTGCAGCAGGCAGCGGCACTTGCTTCTTCCATCAGCTTAAGCCCTGTTTTTGCAGGAGTAGGCTGGCAGGTAACCGTATATATGACAGTTACAAACACGGGAGGCGCTGCAGCAAATAACGTCTCACCACAGCTTACGCCGGTATTATTAGGAGGAGGGAATGTGACGCTTACAACGCCGCCGTCTCCTTTTACCGTGAGCATCGGGGCAGGGTTGTCGAATGTGTTTACATGGATATATTCGACAAATTCCACAGGCACGATTAATTTCTCGGGATATGCGTCAGGACAGGACATCAACAGCAACAATAATATAGCATCACCGTTCAATTATGCTTTATTATATATCCAGACGCCGGCAGCGCTTTCATCTGCAATATCCATAATCCCAGCTACTTTATCTTCGGGGCAATTGTTTACAGTCATTATGACAGTTACAAACACAGGGCTCGCTGCTGCCAATGTCGTAACTCCGACAACTCTGACGAAGTACGGAAGCGGAGGTACATATCTCAATAGCGGGCCGCAGCCTTTAAGCACAAGCATACCTGGCGGTGCGACAGCATATTTCACGTGGACTTATATGGCCACAGGCCTGGGGTCAGTGGCTTTCTCCGGAGGCGCCCATGGCTGGGACAATTTGACCGGAGCCAATATAAATTCAATATGGACCATTTCCAACATGAGCATGATAGTGGCAGGCGCACAACTGGCATCGAGCATTACAGTCGCGCCGGCTTCGGTAAATTTAAACAACACAGTAACGGTTATAATGACCGTGTCAAACGGCGGAACTGCAAGCTGCGTTAATGTCACGCCGGTTTTGATAAACGAAGGCTGGTCAGGCACCGGCGGGGTAGCTCTATTGTCAGGGCCGTCGCCTGCGTCCCAAGCAGTGCCGGGGCTGGGTATGTCGTATTTTACATGGACATATCAGAGCGTGGGAGTGGGCACGGTTATTTTCTCTGCCGAGGCGCAGGGAAATGACCAGAATACAGGGAACCAGATAACTTCAAACTTTGCAAGTTCCAATACCCTTGCCATACAGACAAGGGCAATACTCACAGTAGCGGCTTCGGTGTTCCCGACAATAGTGGACACCGGCCAGAAGATTACTTTGATAATGACTGTCACCAACTCCGGACAGGGAAGCGCAAACAGTACAGTGGGTGTAGGCCCGGGTATGCAGGGTTCAGGGACTGTTTTGCTTTTCGGTTCGCCGCCGCCAGCGGTTACAATAACAGCCGGCTCAAGCGCGTATTTTACATGGATTTATACAGCTGAAACGCAGGGCAATATAACTTTCACAATGAGCGCGCGGGGCATAGACAACAACTCGCAAACCGTGGTTACATCAAATGCAGACACGACAACCGCTGTTAATATCCAGAACGCTCCGAATTTAACCTGCAATATAACGGCAAACCCGCTGACAGTGGACCTGACATCCCAGCTTATCACGGTTGTTGTCAATATAAATAATTCAGGCGGGGCAATGGTCAATAATGTTTTGCCGAATATAATTGTTATTGGCGGCAGCCCAACACCGGTATCGACACCGCAACCGGCAAACATTCCGGGGCAAAACAGCCAGTCATTTACTTATACATATATGCCCAGCGCTGCCGGGACACTGGTTTTTTCAGGCAACGCGTCAGGCACAGACGCAAACAATGGATCCACTGTTAATTCAACCTATAATAATTCTTCAACCGTTACTGTCCAGACAACGGCGGCTTTAAGCGCGGCAATAACAGGCATACCTTCAATAATCGCATCAGGCCAGACTTTGACGCTTTACATGACTGTGACAAATGCAGGACAGGAAACAGCAAATAACACAATTCCGTTGCCTGTCGGCGTAAATTCCATATTCGGCGGCGCCTCGGCTACAAAACTCACAGGCCCGTTGCCTGCAAGTTATACGATACCGGGCAATTCCTCAGCGACTTTTACATGGACTTATCAAATGACAGGCGTCGGGACCGTCCAGTTCACAGGCAGCGCGCAGTGGGTTGACGCTGATTCAAGCGTTAACGCATCATCGCTTTCGGCAAGTTCCAATTTTATCAGCGTAATGACTCCTTCGCCGATACTTGCCTCATCCATGTCGATCTCGAACAATGTCCTGTCAGTCAGTGAACAGATAACGGTAATAATGACAGTCACAAACAGTGGGGTATCGTCAGGCTGCACGCACCCAAGCGCCATGAATATAATAGGAGGGGCAGAATCCCTGATCAGCGGGCCTTTACCGGCCTATGTAACAATAACCGCGCTTGGCGGGGTAGCGGATTTCACATGGACTTATTCGGCGGCAAATGCAGGAGTCATACAATTCAGCGCGAGCGCCTATGCATATGAAGGAAACGGCTCCACGACAACCGCGGTTTCGCAGAACCTGACCATACAGACAGTTCCGGCCCTTTTAATATCGTTTACTGCTTTGCCTGTGTCTGTTGATGTAGGACAGGCGTTTACGGTAATAATGACGGTTTCAAATACGGGGCAGGCAACCGCAACCGGCATTGTGCCGGCACAGTACGGCAGTGACTGGCTTTTAAACCTGGCACCGGGACCGCATCACTGGTTTCAGGCCCATTGCCCGGTTCACAGGCAATAGCAGGCAATTCAATGGGAAATTTCACATGGATTTATACGGCTACGGGGACAGGGAACATATCTTTCCAGGATAGCGTGACCGGATACGACATGAATACAGGCATTGCATATAATTCAATCCCGGCAAATACAAGCGCAGTTGCCATACAGTCGGGAGTAAACCTGGCTGCGCAGTTTAATGCCCTGCCAGCAGCGCTTGACTTAAACCAGACATTTACCGTGACCATGACAATTTCAAACACCGGCCAGGCCTCGGCATCAGGAGTGGCGCCTGTCACTTCAAACCTGCTGCCTATTATAGGCAGCGGCAGCGTGCTGCCGCTGACAGGCCCGCAGCCGGCGTCAACCCCGCTTGCAGGAGGCGCGTCAGCGGTATTTACATGGACATTCCAGGCAGTTGGCAACGGTACAATGCAGTTTTCTGCTCATGCCCAGGGCACTGAAATAAATACCGGGGCAACAAAAAATTCAGGCATAATAACAAGCCCGGTTATTACAATACAAAACCCGGCAACGCTTGTGTCAAGCATGCAGGCAGCGCCCAGCCAGGTAAGCGAAGGAAAAGTTATAACAGTAATAATGACGGTTTCAAACACAGGCGGGTCCACTGCTGCCAGCGTCGCGCCTCTGGCAGTTAATGTTTACGGCAATGTTGCATCAGTGGCTCTGGCCACAGGGCCGCTGCCGGCTACGGCTTCAATATCGGGTCAAAGCCTGGCAACGTTTACTTGGACTTATAATGCGGTTGCGCCGGGCACAGTAACTTTCTCTGACAATGCCACGGGCATTGACAGCGACAACTCGAATGTAATTACGAGCGCAATTACAGGCTCAAGTAGCGTGCAGGTATTGCAGGCTGCCGTGCTTAACCTTACTGCGTTCACGGCTGCGCCCGCAACGGTAAGCGTAGGCCAGAATATAACCGTGACAATGACAGTGATTAATAATGGAGACGGCCCTGCCAACAGCGTGTTCCCGATGCCTATGCAATACCCGGGTATTACAGCAGGTTTGTCATTGACCTCATCGCCTTCCGCGGCTTTCAATTTGGCTGCAGGGATCAGCCATTCTTTCACCTGGATTTATAATGCGACAGGACAGGGCACATTGACTTTTGCCGGGCAGGCCACGGGAATTGACGCCAGTTCATTAAATATTATTTATTCGCAGATAGACACAAGCGCATTGATAAGCGTCCAGACGCCTGCCGGACTGAGTGCTTCATTCGTTTCATTGCCGGCAATAGTTTCAACAGGCCAGGCAGTCACTGTGGTAATGAATGTAACAAACACAGGCCAGGCATCCTGTAATAATGTAATTCCTTCGGCTCCAGGGCAGAGTGGCTCAGGCACATTCAGCGTGTCAGCAACGCCTGTCATCCAGACAATAGCGGGCAATACGTCTGCTCAATTTACATGGATCTATACAGCTGCTACTGCCGGCAATTTGTCGCTCACGTCATTGGCGCAGGGCACAGACGCTGACAGCGGGAGCGCGGTTAATTCAAACGTAGCTTCCACAAATACGGTTACTATACAGAATAAAGCGGCATTGGCAGCGGAAATATGGGGAAGTCCTTTTGTTTCCAATACAGGGACTATTTATACATTGTACATGACAGTCACGAATACGGGACAGTCAACTGCAAACCTGACAAGCGCGGCTGTAAGCTGGCAAAATATATTAGGGTCAGCTTCTATTAATATATTAAGCTGGCCTGCGCCGGGAGCAATTACGATTACAGGCGGAAGCGCGCAGGTTTACACATGGACTTATAATGCGTCAGGCGCAGGCACAATAGCTTTCACCGGGTTTGCAATGGCAACGGACGCGGTCAGCATGCTTCCGGTCACTTCCACTGCAATAGTAAATCCAGTGCAGGAAATAGTCAAGGCGCCTGCGGCGCAGCTCAGCCTGCCGATATTGACTGCCATACCAGGCCAGGCAAGCATTGGACAAATTATAACCGTGGTAATGGGCGTAACAAATATAGGCATATCAGACGCTGTTGGAACCACTGCTTCTACAAGCATAGGATCAGGCAACGTTGTTTATCTTACTGGGCCTGTTCCCACTGCAACTACAATCCCGGCGAACGGCGGCTATGCCACGTTCACGTGGACTTATTCGGCAAACGGAGCAGGCAACGCGACATTGATAGGCAGCGCTTCAACAACAGGCTCTTTAAGCGGCCAGGCAAGCAGCAATACGGTGTTAATACAGACAGATCCCAGCCTGACGATTAATTTCACTCCGTTTACAACCAGCACTATTTCAACAGGACAGGGAATAACCGTAATAATGAACATCCAGAATTCGGGACAGGCAACGGCAAACAATGTCCTGCCGCAGTTAATACCCGAAGGTGATTCTTCAAGTATAGGCTTAATATCAGCGCTGCCGTCAGCAGTCAATATACCTGGTAATTTAGGGAATGCTAATTTTACATGGATTTATAACACAACTGCCAACGGCGTGGTTAATTTTTATGGACAGGCAGCAGGCACTGACGCAAACTCAGGCGCTGTTGTTTCGCCAACTCCTGTTATCACCGGCAATGTTACCAATAGAAAGCCCGGTCAGCCTCGCGAGCCGAATATCATTGCCCGCGACAGTCAGCGAGGGCGAATCGTACGTTGTTTATATGACAATTACAAACACCGGCCAGGCAAACTCAAACGCTGTCACGCCAGGAATGCTTATGCTGAGCACAGGCCCGGGTTCGGGCACAAGCATAAAGATTTTAGGGCCATCGCCTGCAAATGCGAATATAT
>CAWJRG010000008.1:0-46420 GCA_963845185.1 uncultured bacterium
ACTATGCCAATTTAAAAAAGTATTTCCAATATTAATCAACAAAATAGATTCACTCGCTTTATCTTTTTGAGCTATAACTTCTTTAAGTATCATCTTTTGTAATAAAATTGATCTGCAATATTTTTTCAATCCGTTAAATGCTAACCCTAAATTCATATAATAATTTATTCTACCTTCTTTACTCCCGCTTCTTTTATCAATTTCATATGCTTTTTTTAAGAATTCAATCGACTCACTGAATTTTTTCATATTTATTAATACTGCAGCTATATTAGAATAACACACTGCTTGCCCTTTATAATCATCCAAATCTCTATATTCTTTTAATGCTGATTTAAAATTTTCTAATGATTTATCAAAATCCCCAATGTCCCTTAAAATTCCGCCAAGATTTACTATACACGAAATTTCATTCAATTTATTACCGACAACTTTAAATAAGCGTATTGCTTCAATAATATATTCAATTGCTTTTCTATATTGTCCTAGTGATTGATATGCCAAACTAATATTTTGAAAATTTAATGCACTCCCTTCAACGTCCCCTGTTATAAAGTTTGCAAGTTTTGATTTTTTATAACATATTATTGCTTTTTCGTATTCTCCCAATTTATTATAAATATTTCCTAAATTTCCAAATGATGATTCAATTCCATTTGCATTCATTATTTCTATATCTAAATTCACTGCCTTTAAAAAGTAATCTTCTGCTTGTTTGTATTCTTCCTTTACTTCATATGCCAACCCCATAAATCCATAACAAGAAGATTCAATAAATTTATCTTTAAGCGATTTATTTAATTCCAAAGCCAATTTTGTATACTCAAAAATTTTTTCAACATTATTTATTTGTGCATAAGATTCTACTGCACCAAGCAAACAAGAAGCTTGTCCTCTTTCATCACCGATTTCTTTAAAAATTTTGTAAGCTTCTTCCGATAACAGAGTTGCAGTTTTATGTTTCTTAATGTACTGTAATTTAATTGCGAAACTTAATAAATTGGCTGCTTTATTGATTAACGGAAAACTTTCAATCAATTTCATCAATTCTTTTGTTGTTTCTCTGCTATTATTATCATTATATTTATAAATAATTTGATCCACAATTGCTATAAATTCTTCTTTATCCGTAATAAACCTCCAATAGTTCAATTTAAGAAATTATGTGTCTCATGTTGCGCCACGTCAATTGCTTAGCTTTTACCTTTTTCATTGTTACGTTTTATAATTTTATGAAAGTCAACAATGCAATATATATCAAGCGAAACCGAAACAAGAAACATAACAGCCAGAAAAGAAAGAATAATAACATGCCAGCCAGCCTTGAGACCAATTAAAAACGCTCCTAAAGTTAATAATACTATTATCGTTGAAACAATAACACCGGTTAAACAGTTAGTAAAACTTTCGTCTTTATTTGTCATAAATATCCCCTTTTGGTGTACTCACACCCTGTAAAAATAATTGGGTTATTTGTCAGCCCCGCTCTCACCTTTGTATTAACAATTGTACTCTTTGCTCTATTGTTTTGTCAAGCAATAGTTGATTTTGGGCTGCACCCAAGAGACTGGACACATGTGTTAGAATAGACGGAGACCTGGCCTGATAAGGCAAAGGAGACCATCTATGAAACCAAAGAGAGTTTTTGACAAAGAATTTAGGATACAAGTAGTAGAAGAATTGCTATCCAAGGTAAGTACGCCGGCGCAGATAAGCCGGAAATATGGAATATCAGGGGGATTACTCCAGAATTGGAAGCAAAATTATGCCCGTGGCAAATACGGCAATGAACCTGATGAAGTCGAGGGGCTTAAAGAACATGTCCGGGAGCTTGAACGCAAGCTTGGGCAGATGACTATGGACAATGACTTTTTAAAAAAAGCCTGTCAACACCTTGCAAAAGCACCAAAGAAAAGAGAGAGTTTATTCGGCGGGCCATATCCGGGCGAAGAAGGCAAGGAGAAGTTAAAAGATGGTGCAAAATGACTGGGTTGAGCCGAAGCAGTTATTACTACAAACCCAAAGAAAAAAACCAGAAAAAATTAAAGGTGGACTGTGATTTAAGAGATAAAATTGAACGGATAGTTCTTGAGTTTGCAGGATATGGATATAGGCGGGTTACAAAACAGCTTCACCGTGAAGGTGTGATTGTAAACCACAAAAGAGTACAAAGAATCATGCGTGAAAGCTCGCTTTTGGTGGTGTACAAACGCAAGTGGGTAAAAACCACAGACTCCAATCACCCGTTCAGGATTTACCCGAATATAGCGAAGGACATGATCCTGACAACGTTAAACCAGCTCTGGCGTTCAGACATAACATACATCAGAATTTTGCTTGGCTTCGTGTATTTAGCGGTGATACTGGACGCTTTTTCAAGAAAGGTCATAGGCTACAATATTTCGCTGTATCTTGATGCCGACCTTGCTATAGGAGCGCTTAAAATGGCCATAGAGAGACGTAAGCCCGGAACAGGCGTAGTCCATCATTCAGACCGCGGCGTGCAGTATGCCTGCAACGATTACGTTGGCATCTTGAAGGAACACGAATTTACTATCAGCATGTCGCGCAAAGGCAACCCGTACGACAACGCCGGAGCCGAGAGTTTTATGAAAACAATTAAATGTGAAGAAGTTTATATGTGGGATTATAAAACTATCGATGACGTCTTGAAAAGGATTCCATTTTTTATAGAGGAGGTGTATAATCAAAAAAGATTGCATTCGGCAATAGGCTACGTTCCACCGGTAGAATTTGAAACTAAACTACAGGAACAGGCCGGTTTGTTCTAATCCGAGTGTCCAAACGAAGGGGTTCATTCCATTTTGATGAGCGAAGTGAGGAAAAACTTACTATTACTTGTCCCCGTTCAAGTCCGAGCTTATGCGAGGACAAGAGGGACAAGGTTTATTTATCTCCCAAACTGCTATAAATATAAAATCCCCGGCAGCCTGGCGGCTCTCCGGGGATCCTGTAAGTAAATCATTGAATACCATGTGTTCCCACACGGCAATATAAGTATATCATACGAACTTAATTTTTTCAAATTTTTGACTTTCTTTTAGGATGCCGGTAGCCCCTGCAGCTGCCAGCGCTGGCGGCCGCCCTCCTGGTATTTTGATTTTTGAGGGGTATTAGATATTGAGCAGGGTTAAAAAGTCTTGCTGTAGCGAGTCCTGAGCAGGAATTTTTAAAAAAATTATCATAAAATAGAAAAGCCGCCTAAAACATCAGGGCGGCTATCCTCTATTTTTCATAATAGAGACATTTTTTTTCGGGGTCTTTGCCGGTAGAACTAAAAGGGCATGGCCCGGTGATTTGATATAATAGTAATAGCATACTACAATAACTTGACTCCTGAACAGATTCAGAAACATCACTTTCCGTTTCTTTTTTCTTTGTTTCATAAAAATATTTACAACTATTAATCATAAAACTCCCCTTAATGTGCTCACACCATGCAGCTGCTGGCCGCTTTCCTGGCATAAGGCCTTAAAAGCTCTTCCTGACGATCCTCCGGAAGGCCTTAAATCGCCTTATACCGCTTTTTATTTCGGTTTTGGCCTCAGCTGCTCACAATATCCGCATATTTCGTATTTATCATCATACGGTAAAAATTCGTGTATGCAAACCTTGCTTCCTTCAGCCCAATATCCATATCCTTTGAGCGTTACGCCGCAATCCATGCATGTAACGCCGTAATTATCGCCTACCGTCCTGTTATGTTGGCAATCATCAGGGATTATTGTATTGTTTGGACGTTCTAATGATTCTTTTATCATTTGCATAAGTTCTTCCTTGGTATATTTCTTTGGTTCTTTTGATTCGTCCATGGCTGCTTACTCTCTTAATTTACTTTAGTGTGATAAGGGTCATCAATCATTCCAAAACATGTGTAATGATTTCTAAGAACACGTGTTCCAAATTTTCTTCTTGCAACAAATCCTTTTTTAAACGCCCATTGTTCCTCAATTGTTTTGTAGTTGTATTTTTCCATGGCAAGAAATATTACAGAGTCTTCTTCATCTCCCAAATCATCATTATATCCAAAAGTATACCTACCCTTTTGCTTTCCCTGGCACATATAATTACAAATTAATACGCACTCTTTATCTAATCGTGTTGCATATTCTTTTCCGTAATTTTTGCGTTCAACAAATCCATTTCTGAAAGCCAATTCTTCCTCAACATATAAGTAGTTTTTTTGTTGCAATATATCATATAATGCAACTAATTCCTCGATAGCTAAACCCTTATCAAACTCATAATTTCTATGGTCCGGATAATATGAAAAATTTTTATCTATTTTTGTCATAAAAGCTCCTTTTGGACATTAAGAATAAAAAGCCGCCCAAAACACCAGGGCGGCTAACCTTGCATAGTCAGCCTTTAAACCTTATTTTTTTTCCACTTCCCTTTTGGATATTCTTTGAGGCTTCCGTAAACACCATAACAGTGAACGTAAAATGTTACCCTGCCTTTTTTTATACAGATATTTTTATCTATTTCTTTTTTGATAAAATTCAAAATTTCGCTTATAAGCTTGTTTCGTTTCGCTTCCTTTAAATCCCACGGAACATGAGCATCCAAAAAAATTTCATAATAAATATAGTTTTTTGATAATTTTAAATATTCTAATCCGCTGACTTCAATGCTTTGGGAATTAACAGCTTCAAAATATGGTATGTGAAAACTCCTGTATAACTGCTCTTCGTTTTGTTTTAATGCCTTGTTTAAGGTGTCAGTCAATTTAAGTTCAATATTTCTTTTAATGGTTTCCTTAGCATAAGTCATGCTTTTCTTTTTCTCTTCGTCAAAAGTTTTAACCCGCTTCCATTCGCCTTTTTCAAAAGAATCCAAAAGTTCTTTCTCGCCTTTTTGCGGTTTTGTCTTCATCTTTTTTTCTATCACCGTTTTATGTGTCTTTATCTTCCAGAAAAAACAAGATTTAAAGGAAGTTTTGCGCCTACTCCGTGGGCTACTTTCGATAAAGTAGTATATTCCGCATTTTTTGACCCGTTTAAAACCCAAGCCAATACCTGATGTCTTAATCCCGCCCTTTTAGCAAGGGCATAATAAGTAAGGTGTTCCCTTTTCATCGCAAATTTTATCTGTTCAACAAAATGATAAAACTCTTCAGCTTCATCATAAGCTTCCTGTGCCTCTTTGTGTTTCATAACTTTTTTAAAATAGGCGGCCTCTTTTTCCTTGCTTACCAAAGTAATTCCCTCTTTTTTAGCCGTTGTTTTTTTCATAACTTGCTCTCCATTTATTTTAGATGTCTTTTGGCCGTTTTTTCATCATGCATAATCTTATTTTTGTCGTTCTCAAATTCATTAATCGCTTTAATGTCCACTGCAAATTCTTTGCGCGAAACGTGAATTTTGTCAAATACCTTTTTTACATCCTTATCTTTTGCGATAATGATTTGTTCTTTCGTTATTTTTTTCATGATTTTATCTCACTCCGGTAAACATACGGATATTTTTGCTATTGTGATTTGCCCGTCATCCGTGATTTCAAAATCAAAAGCGTACTTTTTCACCGTATATTTGAAAAATCCCGGGGCTATGCGTTTTATTCCGTCGCTTTCCTTGTATGGCCGGATTTTATGAGCCAGCGTGCATATATTGTCGTAAATATCCTGCCTTTCAGACGGCCGAGCAATCATAAATTCCTGTGCTGTTTTTGCTATTTTAAAAAGCTTGTACGAAACCATGCGAAATGCCCCTTATTTGTTTTTCCTCGTCTTTACTCCTATACTTCCGGCGAATGTGTCCAGGTCAACGGCAGAATCTTTTTCATTTGCCATATAATTGGCGTATGTCAATAAATCTTCCTCCGTCTGCCGCCTGTTAATCTCGTTTTTTACGGCTTTTTCAATAAACTTATTCAGCTTAAAGCCCTCTTTGTCGCAAATTTCCTTTAATTCGTGTTTTACCTCGCTGTCCATTTGGATAGTAAAGGACGATACTTTTGTTGTCATTGTTTTTCACCTGCCTTTTTGTTATCTACTTTTGGTGTCCTATTTCTGTTATAAATATATCATATATAAAACCAAAAAGCAACAAAAAAAAGTTATTTTTAGTTATTTATTGTTAATATGCAGTTTATCTCTCCTTTGTTGTCAGTTTGTGCCCCTGAGCAATCAGGTTCTTTGTCCATAATTCAAAAAAATCATTTAAAGAGGCTTTCAGTTTCGGATATTCTCTGATTTTATTGCCTTCATCATCAAAGTCATATACGCTGTCATACCTGTTTATATCCTGATAACTTATTGCCTCAGCTGTCTTATGTTCAAAATTAATTTCAATTTCCATGTCAGGGTCAGGCACAACATCGCCGTTTAAAATATAATTATGTGCCATGGCGATATTATAAATAATCCCTTTTCTCCTGAACACAACATCAACGGACAATGCCATAAACCCCAGCGTTTCAAATTTCAAATAATTGTAGTTTGCGACTAGTTCCTTTAATCCAGAAAGAAATCCCCTATGTTGAGGGGATATATTATGCCTTTCCGGAGGGAATTTATCATTGACCTTCGACTCCTGTCGTCGGGGTTCCACTTTTCCTTCGAAAATTATTTCAAGGCGTTCAAAGTTCCTTTCGTAAATTGTTTTTCCCATTTGCTTTTTCCTTTCCGGCAGGGCAGGTGTTCCCTGCCCCGCCTGTTGTGGTGTTTATAGCGGTATGGTTTCCAGTAGTTCGCCGATTTGCTTCATTACTTCGCAATAATTTTTTTCAATTTCCTTTTTTGTTTTGTAATCGTGCTCGTAGTCCATTTCCTCGTTTAGAATTCTTGCTTTTTTGTAAAGGTCCTGTAAAAACATTAGTTTTCCTCCTTTTCGTTTTCCATTACGTACCTGAAACTTTCCCTGTACCTGTCAATCAAACCCTGTTCGTAAAACGAGAAGTATTTTTCCCCTGTGCCGATTATGATATGGTCAAGCAATTGAATATCCATATTGCGGCATGCGAATAAAAGCCTTTTGGTTATCTTTTTATCGTTTTCCGATGGCGTGAAGTCGCCGCTTGGGTGGTTGTGCATGACTATTATTGACAGTGCGGCTATATTAAGGGCTTGTTTGATTATTTCCCTCGGATATAGCAGGCTTTGGCTCAATGTTCCTTCGCTTATTGTCCTGAAATCCATGATTTTATTCTTAGCGTCAAGATACACGCAAAAAACGGCTTCTTTGTCAAACGGCGCTATTGTCTGAAAATATTTGAGGATGTCGTCCTGTTTCTTGATAACATTTTTCCTGAAGCCCGTTATTTCCTCTCTTAAACTTAAAACTTTTTCCTGCAACCTCTTGAACTCTTCAACCTTCTTTTCCAGTGTTTTCATGTCTTGCTCCTTTTCTGCGCTTCGCGCTTTGTAGTGAACTGTTCTTTAAACGAACAGCTCCTCATCCCTTCCAACCTTTTCAAAAGGCTCTCGAAAGGTTGCGAAGGGTGAGGGTAAAAAAGCTGAAGCGAAAAAAGGTTTTATATAATTTGAATAATCGAAATAAAACATCCTTTGCCGCGCAGTTACTGGCACGGATTTGGAACAAATATAGTGACAGGGCATAAGGATTTTTTATTTATGTTCATTGAAGGGAAAACAAGCCGCAAAAAGGGATTATTGCTTTTAAGCGACCAACAAAAACATGAAGCGGTATCATATTTTTGCGGAAGAAGCGCAACTTTTGCTTTTTGCGGTTTTACCGGGAAATCAGAAATCTTTTTTTGTGAAGTGCAGGGAAAGAATGCGGGTTATATTTGGAAGGATTAAATAAAAAAGCCCGGAGTTTTGGACCTCGGGCTTATATTACAATGCAGTAATTTTTTACGGCTTATCCTGCGTTCGGGTCATTGACCTTGCCCATGAATAATATCGTGTTTGACGTGTTTTCCCGTATCATGAATATAAACGGGCTGTTTACGGTAAAGTAATACTGAACCGGTATTATGCCATTACCAGTAACAACTACCCCTGTCGCTGCCGCGGCTTCTGTGCCATATTCAGCCACAGAAACATATGCCTTGTGAAAAACACCGCTAATATAAAGGTTCCCCAGGCTTGACATGCCTGTAAAATCAGCTTTTACCGGTGAAAAAGGAGTAGGCATGCCCATTGCCGATAAAGTGTTGACTAGACCGTATGAGGTGTTCACTGTAAATTTTGGGAGTGAAACCGCAACATCGCTTGTTGAAGTAACTGTCGCGGGCCTTGCCGCCAGCCACGAGTTCATCTTGTCGCCTGTCATGTAATTGTCAAGGCTCGCCATTCCGGCTGCGCCTGCAGGCGGAAGGAATATAAACATTGATACTTCTTTATCCAGGTAAGGCAGTTCCATGGCAGACGCGACACCGTAATAATTCTCCACGTTTGAGGCCAGAGTCTGGTGCATGGTTTGCACCTGCTCTACCTGGCCCGAACTTGTCGTAAAAGCATTGTAGGTGGTGGAATTCACGTCAAACTGGCTCACCCACGTGGCTTCAAAATATATTGCGTTGGTCAGGACAAGAGCTGTTGTCGGCCCAATACTTCCGCTTGGCAGTAAATTGGTAATCTTGCCGGCAGTTTCATTTGCGACCGCGGTATTAATTGTATTCAGGCACGCGCTTGCGTTATTTACAAAATCCATTGCCGTGGCAGAAGCACTGTAGTATGTCTCCACTGTGTTTAGAAAACTCGGTAAAAACGGATAGTTTTGTTCCAGCCAGAGGTTATTGGCTGTACTGAGCATGTAATAATGCTTGTTCGGGTTGTTTATTTCGGTGATTAAACTCGCGAAAGCCTGCCAACGCGTGGTATTATCCTGCTGCAAATAAAGCACCTTTGCCATTTCCAATGCTGTCTCTCCTTTCGCGCCTTCATAGGTCATGGAAAGCGCAGTATAAATGCTGAACGGCGAGAAAAATACATTGTTGTTTGACGAGTTTATCTGGTGGTACAGGGCAAAGGTAAAATCATTGTCTCCCTCGGCTGGCGGCTCCTGCACTATTGCGGCCTGCACCTGCTGCGGGGTCTGAATAGGCATGATTGCCGCGGGATTGTGAGATTTGCAACTGTTAAAAGCAAGGAATATAAGTGCCGTGGCAAAAACCATAAAGGCCTTTTGTTTTTTCATAACTTGCCCACCTCCTAAAAACAGACATCTCTTAATTATGTATAATTATACCTCTTGTTAAATATTTTGTCAAGTTTTATTATTAACGACTTTTCAAGTCCCCTACCCTATTTTTCTTATTCTGCATGATTGAGAATGATAAAAAATTTGAAAGGAAAGTTGAAATTTATGTGGAATGGTATATACTTATTATTGCCCGGGGATCCCCCATTGAAACACAAAATGCGTGGCGTTTTATCCCATTCCCCTCCAATCCCCCCTTAACGCCATGCAGTCTCCGGGCATTTTCATAGCTCTTAGGCTTAGTTGTATCAAGCCTTAGAGATATAAATCCCCGTTCGAGTCCGAAATCGAAGATGATAACAAGAGGGATAATTTCTTGATTTAATCAGAATTGGTAATTGAGGGGAAAACTGGAGCAACAAATAAAATGAATATATATGATATGCGACGTCCATGTAGCAAAAACAATTTAAACAGAAATGATAATTTGCGGGAAGGATAAAAAAAGGGCCCCGTGTTTGTTAGGTGTGTAAATGATATAAGAAGGGTATATCTTATACATTTGATGGCGGAGTCCTTTGTAGGATTTAATTTATAAAATAAATTAACTGCCTTGTCAAGATAAAGCCATAAAAAAATCCCCGGCAGCCTGGCGGCTCTCCGGGGATCCTGTAAGTAAATCATTGAATACCATGTGTTCCCACACGGCAATATAAGTATATCATACGAACTTTTCTTTTTCATGATTATCTAAAATGTGAAACCGTTTCACTTTTTGAACTTTTATACTTTATTCATATTTATTCGTCTTTGTCTTTTCTTGTTCTTGTCTTTGTTCTTAATACTTATACTTACTACTCTCTCGCCCTATTAGCTCACAACCTTACCTAATTATTCTCACTCCACCGAAACCGCCCTCGCCATCATTTAATTGACTTTGGGAGGGCGAGGGCGGTTTCGGCTGCGAGTGAGTTTGAGCTTATATTGTAAGGGTTGCGAGCGTTCTTTTACATCCCCGCCATGGGACGTATATTGTGAAACGGTTTCACTTTTGGTTTTTATGGGTTTTTCCGGTTTTTAAGGCAGTTGTTAAATTTTTTTTAGTTTTTTATCATATAAGTCTTTTACCAGCTTTAAGCCCCCTTGTTCCCTCTTGTAAACATAAATTGCGTACCTTTCAAGGTTTTCTTTTGAAAGCCGGTTAAAATATACCTGCGCCTTTATCCAGGACGGGACCACAAAATATATCCTCGCGTAGCCTTTATATTCGTTCTTGTAATCATAAATCCAGTCCTTTATTGTTTTGGTATTTTTCGCGCCTGTCTGGTATTCGACAAGGTTTACCCCTGCGCCGTCCACAAATATAAAGTCCGGAATCCTGTACCCGCGCCTTATCCTGTGTATGAAACTGTCATTTAACTTTTTGCCTTCCGATTTTGCCTTTTCTTCGGCTTTTACAATCGTGGTATTGACTTCCTTTACCCGCTCGCGCCTTAAAATGTAGTCCGTCTTATATTCAATAATGCCCTTGTGATATTTTAAAAACCATATAAGTATGTCTATGACCGCAATATCGTGGGCCAGTTCCCTGAAATTAATGTTGTAATCCGCTGCGTCAATGCCCTTTTCCTTTAAAAAGTTAATTCCCTGCCCTGTGAGCCGGTATATTTTTTCCCTTAATAGCCCTGTCTGGAAATAATAGCCCTTTAAATAGCGTTCAGCCGGCACAAATATCCCGTTTTTCTTTATTGTCTTCCCTTTCTCAAGCATTTGGACATACTTTTTGGCGTTGTCATAGCTTCCGGAAAAAAACATTTCGGCTATTTGCTGGATTTGGATTATTTTTACCCGGTATATGAAGGCTAATATGTTTATTTTGCGCGTCAACTTCTCATTCTTTGTCATCTTTATCCTTTTCTTCGTCGTCGTCTTTGTCTTTTTCTTTGTCCTTTTCTTTTTCTTCATCCTGTTTGCTGACGGCCTCATTTAATGTGTCCGGAGCGTTCTTGATTAGATCGTGAATCCCGCCTTTCTTCGGCGTTTTGTTTTTCGGCGGCTTTTTCATGAACGAATCATTATCCTGGCTATCAATGGCTTCTGCCGCGGGCGGCACGTCTTTAACTTCCCTGCTTTCGATTAAATCCTGCTCCGGCTCCGCCTTTATTCTTGGCGGCCTGAAATATATTTTATACTGTGAAAGGTCTTTTAAAGGATAAAGTTTTACCCTGCTGATAAATCTGCCTTCGTCTGCCTCAATTTTCACTATGCCCTCGCCGTATTTTAAAAATTTATAATCATTCGGGTGCGTAATGAATTCCTCTTCAATCTTTTCCGTAAATCCTGATTGCGCTACCCCGTCTTTGGTCGAAAAACTGTTTACGCGCCTTTTTATCGTCCTTGTTCCCATGGCCTTGGCGAAATATTCCGCCGTTCCCGGGTCCTCAATGTTTAAAATTATTTTGTTCCGCGCGTTTGTCAGAATCTGGTTTTGCAGTGCTTTTCCGCATACCTCCAAATCGCCTAACGCCTGGTGTCCAAATATTATCCCCACTTTTGCCTCGCGCGCCTTGTTTATAAGCTCGGAAAATTCCTTGTATACGATTTTATCGAATTCATCCAGGTAAACGAAAAACGGTTTAAGCTCTTCATGCTGTATCGAGTAGCGTTTTCCAATCTCGCTTTGTATGTGCATCATCATGAGTATCGACAATGGCTTGTAGTCCGACTGGTACCTGGCTGAATTGGACTGAAACAATAATATTTTGTTTTTACTTATTATTTCAGCAACGTCGATTTCAGGCTTTGTCGTGTTTATCTGTTTTGTCCATTCCGGAATTGCGAACTTGGAAATTTTGTTTAAAAGCCCGGACAGGTCCTTTTTGACTTTTTCCATTTTTTCTTTAAGAAAATCAAGAATGTATTTCGCGTTTAAGTCGCCTTCATATTCCTCGCACACGGGCTTTAAATATCCCCACGGGTCGGATATGGCCTTGTATAAATTGACAAAGGTTATTGTTTTTATTTTTTTAAGAAGTATCGCTATTGTCGCGGATAAAAACAGGCCTCCTATGTCCTTATAGTATTGTTCCGAATTTGTCATGTCATAATATAAGGCCGCGAAAATCCTGTTTGTTATTTCAGTGGCGTCCGTGCCCGAAAGCGGGTTGTAAGTCAGGCTGTCTTCCCCGCCGAGATTAAAATAATAAAATTCAAGTTCGCGCTGCGATGCAGCTACGAATTGCTCGACTTTTTCCCGCATGTTGCTTTTGATGTCGAAGATAAAAAGCCCCGCGCCTTTGTCTATGTCCTGGTAGATGTGAGGGTAAAAAACAAGCCGCGTCTTGCCTGAGCCGGTCGAGCCGATTACCTGCAGGTGCGTATACCTCGCGCGTTCCGGAATGAACACTTCGTGGGTTACCTGCACGTAGTACTTCCCGTAATTGGTTATGTTTTGTTTGTCCAGAGTATGGTCCAGTAATGTTTCTTTATCGCTTTGCGGCGTCATTTTCGCGGTAAGGACAGAATATATTTCAAACCCTGCGACCCCTAGAAAAATCAGAAGGTGCGGAGTATGGGATTTCAACAGAAGTGATATACCCCAGTCAAAAAGGTCAAATAAAAAATATGCGGCGACGAATAATCCTATGCGCGTTTTTTCTTTCCTTATCCCGTAATAGCCTATATAAAAAAAAGTCAGGGCAAAAACAATCCACCCAATAAGCGTATGCTCGTAATCGAAAAGGTAATCCGCCAAATAAATCACGCCCAGGCTTGCGATGGCAATTGTGTCAATTAATAATAAATTCTCCTTTTTTGTGTCTGCTGGTGCGACTGAATACATCATGCCTTTTTTATCCTTTCAATCGCGTCTTCAAGCCTTTTAATCACGCCTGACTTTTCGCTTAGTTTTCCGTATATCACTATTTTAATGATATTCTTTTCCCTGTTTAATATGATATCCCCGTCTTTTAACATCTTTTTCTTCGCGGCTTTGCGCTCTTCGACCGGCTTCGAGAAAATATTATAAAGCTGCCTGATTCTTTTCTTCTGTTCTTTTTCCGGCAGGTTTAACGTCCGTATTCCCTCTTTGAATGTCATTCCCATTTCAATTAATTTTTTTAAATCCTCATCCCCGCCTACGTTCAAATAATTTCTTACGCTCCTGTAGGAAAGGTCAAGGCGTTTTGCGATTTCAGCGGGCTTTAAATTCTGTTCGGTTTCAAGTTTTTTGATGTGCTTGTATACGTCCTCGAATTCCATTTCCATTCTTTGCAGGTTCTCGATTTCTGCGATGATGAACGCGTCCTCATCGCTTACGTCATTGCATATGGCTTTTATTTCCCTGCCTGATTCCTTCAATGCCCTGTATCTTGTAAAACCCGCTATGAGCTGGTACTTGCCGTCTTTCGGCCTGATAAATACAGGGACCTGCTGGCCGTGCTTTTTTATGCTTTCCTTTAGATTTTCAAAATCTTCCCTGCTCACTTCTTTTGAACGGATTTGAAATGTGTAATCTTCAAGTATCTCTGACGGTTTGACTATGATAAATTCGCCGCCTTTTTCGAAAGCAGCCCTTACTTTTTTCTTTGCGTATACGTCCGTGTGTTTTTCAAACTGTTTTTTGGCTTTATCGCCGATCTTTCCCAGGTATTTGTTTATTTTCGGCATGTTATCCCTCCAGAATTTCCAGAATTTCGCTTTTAATCTGCTCTATATCCTCGATGAACTCTTTTTCCAATATGTTGTTCCTGCTCAAATAAATGTCCACCGGTATTCCAAGGGCTATTGCGTCCCTGTAAGCCGTGGACATTTTTATATAACTTTCAAATACAACGGCTTTGTTCTGCATGGTTTCTATTATTGTCTTTACAAAATGCTTCATTATATTTCCCGGCGTTACCAGGTTAATCAATATCCCCAGCACTTCAAGTTTGTGGTGAAGTTTCTTGTTTACAGACTTGATTATGTCAAAAAGAGTGTCTACGCCGTCAAGCTCGTCCCGTCCGGGCAAAAAGGGAATTATCACGTAGTCGGACAGGCACAATGCGTTGTAAACGAGGATATTCTCAGATGGCGGGTTGTCTATGAAAACAAAATCAAATCCGGCGATTTTATCCTTCAGGTTCTCGCTGAGGGTGAATTCCCGGGCCGGCTTGTTAAGAAGAAATGTTTCTGCCTGTGTTAGTTCCCTGCCTCCGGTCAAAATCCATAATTCCTTTTTTACTTTCCTGTTCAGTTCGTATTCTTTCAAGGCGGGTTCAAAATCCACTTTCTTTATTTCAAAATGCTTCCCCATGTAGACCTTGTAAATTTCGCTGTCCCTGCTTTGCGAAAACCTTGAGCTTAAATTCCCCTGTGGGTCATTGTCAATAATCAATACTTTGTATTCATCCGCGAATATGCTCGCTATGTTAGCGGTCAAGGTTGATTTGCCTACTCCGCCTTTGTTGTTAAAAAAAGAAATTATTACAGGTTTTTTAATCATTCCTGCTCCTTTTGAACATACCGGTAAAACCCTTATATACGTATTTTGGATTATCCAGTTATAATATAAATAGCCCTGCCCGTCAACAGCTTTTAATCCGGAAAGAATCCCCCGTATTGGAAAAAGTGCAACGTTGCACTTTTCAGCTTTTTAGTTATTCAACATATATAAATAGTGCAACGTTGTACCTTTAGAGTTTTTTCAGCTTTGCTATAATTTTAAGGAGTTCGGATATCACTTTATCCCTGTCTTCTATCTTTTCGGTAATTTTTATGAATATCTTTTTACTGTCTACGCGGAACTTCCCGGGCCTGGCCGGTGTTGTCTTATGTTTTCCCGTCTTTTTTGATTTGACCGCTTCCTTTATCTCTTTTTCGCGCAGGGCAGGGGACACGTCAAGAAGCCGTATTGCCTGCCTGAAACTTATATCCTCACGTTTAAGCAGGTTGACAAGCCCGGCATCCTTGCTCAAATCCATATAATATTTGACCGTCCTTAAAGAAATATTGATTCTTTTGGCTATCTGTTCGAGCGTCAGGCCCTCTTTCCGCAGTGCTGTTATCCGGTTGTATGTGTCGGTAAAGGTCATGCTCATGCGGAAATAGTTCTCGGCCTCGGCGATTTTAACCGCTTCGGCATCATCCACGTCCTTATATATGGCAAGTATGGGAAGGTTGTGTTTCTTACAGGCAAAGTACCTGGTGAAACCGGCTATCAGCTGGAATTTATTTTCTTTTTTCCTTACAAAAACAGGCTGCGTATTGCCGCCCGTCTCTTTGATATTTTCCGAGAATCTCTCGAAGGTTTCCATATCCGGTTTTTCCGTCCGTATCTGGAAAGTAAAGTCTTCAAGTATCTGTGAAGGCTTTAATGTGATAAGTTCGCCGGTCTTGACAAATTCTTCCTTGGCTTTCAACAGATCCTCATGCTTTAAAAACTGTTCCTTGATTTCCGGCATTACTTTTTTTTCCAAAAGCCGGGAAAGCCGCGATTGCCCTTTAACCATATTATCTTACCCCCGAGGAAAGAGTCTTTAATAACTCTTTTTCCAGGTCCGCGTACATTGTGACAGCTACGGCTTCTTCGGACAAATACAGGTCAATGGGCATGCCGAGGGAAGTAGCCTCCATATATTTAACCGTGGCCGGAAGATTGGTTTTAAACACTTTGTTCTCAAATATTTTACCAACCTCTTTTGTGAAAAATTTGCTGATGATTGTTTCCGTGTACATGTTTATTACCACTCCCAGGATATCCACTTTGTGTTTGAGTTTAGCGTCAAGTTCCCTGATTACCTCGAGCAGCTGGTCAGTGCCGTCAAGTTCGGCCCTGCCGGGCTTGAAGGGAATTATAACCTTGTCCGCGATGTAAAGAGAGTTCCATGTAAGAACATTGATTGCAGGGGGGTTGTCAATGATTACAAAATCAAATTCATTGAGTTTGCCTTTAAGGTTCTCAGCTAGAGTCTTTTCCCGGTTAGGTTTGTCATTAAGAAGTTCAATTGCAACGACGAGTTTGTGATTGCCGGTCAACATATAAAGTTCCTTGCTTTTAGTTTTGCTTTCAAGATGCCTAACTGTTTCCGTCACTTTTTCAAAGTTCACCTTCTTGAAAGTAAAAGGTTCTCCTTTATATGCCTGGTAGACGGAATTATTCGGGTTTAAATCTTCCGATAGGGCAGTGGTGGCGTTTGCCTGCGGGTCATTGTCAATCAAAAGCACCTTGTATTTATTCGCAAGCATTGAAGAAAGGTTGACGGCAATCGTGGATTTTCCGACTCCGCCTTTGTTGTTAAACAGGGATATTATAACGGGTTTCATTTATTTGCTCCTTTTTTTAAGTTTAGTTTTTTTGTTTCAAGAAAAACGTTTTCCAGGGCGAATTCTATTATCTGCGCCATGGAGCGGTTTTCTTTTTCCGCTTCCTGCTTTATTCTTTCATAAAGCTCATTTGGAATACGGGTTGATATGCTTACTTTCTGCCCGCTTTCGCTCTGCATATGGCTTTTCTCCTTATTATATATTTTACTTTACTTTGTAGTAAAGTAATTATAAGTAATTTACTTTAAAGTATCATAATTAAAGCTTTTTGTCAAGATAATATTTGATAATTTTTTTATTATTTTATTACTGTGTTTTTTATGTTTTTTTTAAAGGAATTTATAAGAGATTGAAAATCTCGTAAAAATTAAGATACTTGCCGTTTAATTAATGATTCTTCATTGTTCTTTATAATGCATTATATTAATACATTACATTACGATGAAAAAAAACTAAAAAACTGCTTTATTTTTAAGACTAAAAAAAATTTTTCCGCATACAATATATCAATACCGAGCACGTCAAGTATCAATAGAAAAACTTAAAATGCACGTCAAACATCAAATTTTCCGCATGCCAAGTATCAATATTGCAGGTATAAAGCGCACGCTAGGTATCAATATACATGAAAACACATGATATTGACTGTTTTCCACATTTTGCACGCCAAGTATCAATAGTGTGCATTTTTTATATTTTTACCCAAAATTTTTCTTGTAAAATAACCTGATTTCTAAAATGCATGTCAAGTATCAATAGTGGAACAATTTGTGATTTACTATGTGGATTAAGCTTTTGCAAACAGGGAAGTTGCACGTCAGGTATCAATAAAAAGCAGTTTTATTTGTCCTTATATTCAATTTCCAGCTGCTTGTTGGGGTCGGTAAACAGGAAGGTGATAAATTCCTCTTTTTCACCGTCTCTGCGTTCTTTGGTTATCTCATAATCAACGATATATACCTTTGCCTTGAGTTCCTCCAGGGGATTTTTAAGGTTCTGTTTGACGTTGCGCGGGACCTTGGCCGACATTCCCATACGCTCCGCAAAGGGTATTAGACGCTCTTTCCAGTGGGTTTTCTTTTCCTTGCCGCGTTTCTTCTGCAGGTACTCGTAAATCCTTTTGGATATCGAGAAGCGCAGGGAAGTATAAAATTCCCAGTCAAGGTAAGTCGAGTAATACAGGCGCATGTTTTCGACTATGTAGTGGCCCAGGACAATGCGGCTCGGGAACATTTCCGGGGATCCGTCCACGTTGTCGGAAGAATCGCGCAGTTTATAGGTGTCAATAAGGCGGATATATTCGCGGTCGCTAGCCGTGTTTAAAAAGATTTTTTCCTTAAACCTCAGAAAAGCCTCTTTGCTCGTGATTTTAGTATCAAAAATATATTTCAGGGCGTTTTCTATCTGCCTGTAAGATGCCCCGTTAATTGGCTTGTCAAGGCGTTTGCATATATCATACCGGGTAAAAGATATTTCGCCTGTTTCCGGCATGCCCTGCTCGTGGTACAGCTGAAGCAGGGTCTTGAATATATCCGCGTCCTCGTCGTTGGGAATCATGCTTTCAGAGGATGTTATCCATACCGTGCTTATTTTAGTCTTGGTTTTTTCATCGTACCTGGAACCGGTGAACCTAATAGGCTCGTTTGTACGCTTGCCGTGGCGGTAAAAGGCATGCTCAACAAGGTTTCCTTCGACCCGGGTCATGGCCGTTTCATCGAGCGGGATTTCTTTTTTTATGAGCGAGGTCAGATATGCCGGCGGATTGTCGATTCTGCTTGTTTTCATCTGATATTTACATTCCGCCATAAGTTCTTCAAGCGTGCTTAAAAGGTTTTTGCGTTCTGCGGAATTATATACTTTAATCCAAAAGGCCTTGTCCTTGTCGTAGGTCTGCCGTCCCAGAAGGGTATGCAGCTGCTCCTCGTAATATTCAAAATCCATCAGGCGTTTGTCCTTTCAGCAGTCATTTGGTTTTCTTCGGCTTTTTATCGGACGTATTGATAAATTTTTCAAGGGCCATATTTATGATATCGGAATATGTCCTGTGCCTGTACTCTTCCTTTTTTAAAAGCGTTTTGATTGCGTAGTCCGTCTCTTTTGGAATCCGCGCGCCTACGAATTTATCTCTTTTGACCATAATAATGCTCCTTGAATTTATTTAACATTGTTTAACATTACAGGAAAAAAGGAAAGGTGTCAATAGGGAAAACAATGGTTCTTATTTAAAAGGCCGGAATAGAATTGTGCTTTCTGTTCTTTTATCTATAATCCTAACAGTTTTATAACAATTTTGACAGACAAGCCCTAATCGAAAAGCTTCCTGTTCTTGTATTGTGCTGAAATAAAAAGTTTTTATCATACCTCCATTTTTTTTAGCTGTTTCTTCATTAATTTCTTCAAAAGGATTGAAACTATGTTGTTCTTCACGTGATAAATAAACTGTGTTATAAAATTTTTTATCCTCTTCTTCATAAAAACTATTTGGGTCAAACATAAAGGCCTCCTGATTAATTTTTTAAATATATTAAAGCAGGGAAGGGGAAAAGGCAAGAAAAATAAAATATTGGGGAATACAAATTAATTTGACAATAAAAATTTTTGTGCGTATAATTTACGTGCTTTTGAATTAATATTTAACAAAAAATTTTTCAAAAATTGGAGGAGTGTTAGATATAATGGTTGAGTATAATCTCAGTGTACTGCTCCTCAATAAAAACTTACTTCAAGCCTTTGAAAAACACTTCCTAAGCAATGACAGCGTAAACGAGGTCTATATCAACCCTGACGGAGAAAAGAATTTTAATATTGGTTCTTTTTATCCTGATGTTGTTGTGGACATGGATAATGAAGAAGTGCTTGTTTATGCCGTTGAAACTGAAACCAGCCTTGCTATAGGGAATGTTTTGGAGAAATGGGATAAATACAGCGAGGCTTTTGACGAGTTTCATATTGCCGTTCCTCATTCACATATTGATACAGCCAGGGAAATGATTAAAGCTGCCGGCATTGATAATGGGGAAGTAAAAGGATATGAGATGAAAGGCGAGGGAGTAAGGATCATTTAGTATTGAAAGAGAATGGGTCTGCATTCCCTGTAATTTATTATCCTCCCACATAATAACGCCCATGCTTGCTCTTTAGCTGATAAATAAATCCCGGCCCTGCTTAAATTTACGACTTTCTGAATATCCGTGCTCAATAACTCCTGTCCGGACGCTCCGGCAAGGAAAGCCAGCACTTTAAGCGAGCTTGTGAATGTAAATATATCCTTACTTTTTTTCACCTTCATTTTGTCACTATCCTTTGTTTAACCCGCATCCGTTATATCAAATTCATAAAAGAGAATGAAAAAGGGCTAAAAGTATTATATAATAAGGTAAATAAAAGTTTTTGAGCTGTAAAAAGGAGGACACCTAATGGGTGAAGCGAAAAAACACTGTTTTAAATTCAGTTTTACTGACAAAGTAAAAGCATATTTTAAGGGTTCTGAAATTACGTCGGACGGTGGATTAATTGCTATTCGAGAACTTGATGAAAAAATGGGTCTGACTATTTTGGCTGAAAAACACCTGACTGATAAAAGAAACGGAAGAAATATTCAACATGACTTAACCGAACTTTTACGACAATCCATATATAGCCGTTTGGCGGGCTACGAAGATGTAAATGATGCCAAGCAACTAAGGAACGACCCTTCTTTAAGGGCAGTACTTGGTGACCGGGCATTACAGAGAAATGGCAGCAGTGAGGCCACTGTTGGAAAATTCGAAACAGAAATACTCACCGAAGGAAATAACCTGGAAAAACTCGATGAGATGTTAATGAATTGGATAGGCAAAGCGGATAAGATTAGGGGCGTTAAAAAAATAGTGCTTGATTTGGATTCGTCCGAAAGCCCGGTATATGGTGAACAGGAAGGAAGCGCTTATAACGGTTATTTCGGATCAAAATGTTATCACCCCCTTTTCTGTTTCAATCAATTTGGAGATTGTCTTAAGGCAAAATTAAGACCGGGTAATGTCCATAGCGCCGATGCGTGGTTGGAGTTTATCGAACCCGTTTTAAGAAATTATATCAGCAAAGGGTTTAAAGTCACCTTCCGTGCAGACGCGGCTTTTGGGATACCGGAATTATATGAACTCTGCGAAGAACTTGGCGTAGAATACGTCATTAGGCTAAGAGAGAATAATTGCCTTGCAGAAGAGAATATCCGGCTTACTGAAAAAGCCCGTCAAAAAAACCGACAAAAAGTTCATCACGCTGTATAAAGATTTTATGTATCGAGCCAAGTCGTGGAATAAAAAAAGAAGAGTGATTGCAAAAATAGAATATCACCATGGCGAATTGTTTCCGCGGGTGGGATTTATTATAACAAGTTTAAACTGGCTCGATAAAAAAGCAGTAAAATTTTATAACAAACGTGGTACTTGCGAACAATGGATCAAGGAGGGAAAACACACGCTGAATTGGACGAAGCTATCCTGCAAGAGATTTAAGGAGAATGAAGCGAGATTGAAATTATTTATTTTGGCATATAATTCAGGAAATTTCTTACGGACCTGGTTTTACCAAAGAAGATAAAACACTGGTCGTTAAAAACGATACAGTTAAAGTTGATAAAAATAGGTGGCAGATTAATAAAACATGCCAGGTATTACTGGTTGTTATTGGCCGAGGTTTCTATTACAGCAAAGATATTTTCCGGTTTAATGCATAATATTCGGAAATTACGCCCGGCAAGCGGCTGATAGAATTGGCTTGGTAACATGTAACATATTTATAGAGGAGCAAACAAAAATGATTGGACAGGCTTGTCTAAAAATATGGAATTGGGAAAGATTAGACCGAAAAATCGGGTAATCGGTATAGTTTGGAGGAAAATATTTCATTGAACCAACAGAATAAAAACATTTCTCTTGATTTTGACATCATTTGGAGTAAAATTAATGATGAAAATAGGCTGGTTGATTTTGATATGACGGATACCAGTTTAATATATTTAACGTATGTTTATTGTATTAAACGAGTGTTTATTTGTAAATATATATTTATATTGGAATCGGGGTACTGCAAATTTACACAAACGCTGTAAAAAATATATTTAAGGCAAATTTATTACTTTTGAAAGGCTTCCGGGCTGGTTGGTATAAGTGAATTTTACAACTTATTGAATTCCAGCGGGCATTATGATACTATTAGCTATACAATTGAATGCAGTTAAGGTGAAATAGGGAGACAAAACAATGGAATTTTACGCGCATACGCAGGGGAAAGACAAAAGGGACTGGCAAAAACTCAAAGACCATCTGGCCACAGTCGCGGATATGGCAAGCGCATTTGCAAAACAGTTCGGAGCCGGGGAGCTCGGATATCTGGCAGGGATACTTCATGATGTGGGGAAGTATTCAATGGAGTTCCAGGCAAAGCTTGATGGGAAAAACCAGAGGGTTGACCACAGCACGGCAGGGGCGAAAGAAGCGGCTGAAAGATACGGACAGATTGCGGGAAGAATACTTGCTTATACAATAGCCGGGCATCATGCAGGACTGGCGGATTATATAGGAAGCGGGGATGACTCGTGCCTTGAAGCGCGGTTGAAAAATAACAATATTCCGGATTATAGTTTTTATAAGAATGAATTGACTGAACTTCCAAAAGACAACCCATCATTTCCGAAATTAAAAGTTTCCGAGAAAACAGAAATGGAATTTTCCTGTTTTATGCTTATACGCATGCTTTATTCCTGCCTTGTTGATGCGGACTGGCTGGACACTGAACGGTTTTGTGATGTGGAAAAATCACAAAAAAGAGAAAACGGACTGCCAATAAAAGAACTTGAAGAGAAACTGAATGAATATCTTAAAAAGGAATATCCTCCCGAAGCGGAACAAACAGACTTAAACAAACAAAGAACAAAAATAATGCAGGCGTGCCTTGATAAAGCAGAATCCAAACCCGGATTCTTTACGCTTACTGTGCCGACTGGTGGGGGAAAAACATACTCATCACTCGCATTCGCATTAAAACACGCAAGGCTAAACAACCTTGAAAGAATCATATATGTAATACCTTATACCAGCATAATAGAGCAAAACGCCGAGGTGTTCAGGAAAGCACTTGGAGTTGAAAGCGTGCTTGAACATCACAGTAATTATGAATATAAGGAAAAAGACGAGGATGAAGACGACCTTGATTATAAAATGAGGCTTGCGACGGAAAACTGGGACATGCCCGTGGTAGCCACGACAAGCGTGCAATTTTTTGAGTCATTATTCTCAAACCGCAGTTCAAGATGCCGCAAACTTCACAATATGGCGAACAGCGTCATAATACTCGACGAGGCGCAGATGCTGCCTGCGCAGTACATGAAACCCTGCATATACGCGCTGGCGGAACTGATAAAGAACTATAATTGCACGGTTGTTTTCTGCACAGCCACACAACCAGCGCTTTTTGACTACCCGCCAGAAGGTTTTAAACTGCCGGGTGGCATGAAACCTATGGAGATAATAGAAAAACCAAAAGAACTTTATGAAAAGTTGAAAGCGGTAAATGTAGAGTGGAAAGATGAAATTGGAAATGACGATTTGATAGAAAAGCTGTCTGAAAATAAGCAGATTCTTTGCGTAGTAAATACAAGACGGCTTGCGCGGGAGTTATATGAAGGGTTAAAAAATAAAAGAATTGAAGGAATCTACCATTTAAGCGCAGGGATGTGCCCTGCTCACAGGTCGATTAGGATAGTGGAAATAAAGGATAAGTTGAAAAACGGTGAAAAGTGCATAGTGGTTTCCACACAGCTTATAGAGGCGGGGGTTGATATTGATTTTCCACTAGTTTACCGAGAAATTGCGGGGATTGACTCCATAGCACAGGCAGCAGGCAGGTGCAATAGGGAGAGAAAGATAAAAGAAGGCGGCAAGGTTTTTGTATTCAAACCCGCGGGCCGCAAAGCACCTCCGGGATTTTTGGCAAGGACTTCGGGAGTGGCAAAGGAAGTTATTAACCTAAATGAAAATAAAGATTTATTAAGCCTTAAAAACATAAAGGAATACTTTGAAATACTCTATTCAAGGGAAGGTGAAGGATTGGACGGAAAAAATATTCTACAAAATATAAAAAACAGCAGCGGAAGATTGGAGTATCCTTTCAAGACGGTGTCAGATAATTTTAATTTAATTGACAACACAACATATTCGCTGATTGTCAGGTATGACGAAAAATGCGAAGGGATTTTGGAAAGCGCAAAGTTTTCAGAACACCCAGGCTCCTTTGCCCGCAAGCTTCAACGATACACAATTCAGGTGTATAAACAGGATTATGATAAACTGTTAAAAGGAGGAAAGATAAAAAATTTTAAGGATGTGTTTTTTGTGCTTGAAAAAGATGCGTATTTACCAGAAATGGGGGTAATTATTGAAACTACCGGCAACGTCCCAGAGAATTATATTACATAGGAGGAGGGCATTTTTATGGGTGTTCTATATGGTTCGGAATTGATTAGCTTGTTAAGGAAAAGTGCCGATGCTATTTGTAGAAGATTATGGGTTGCTGTACCTTTTATGGGAGGCCCGAATACGGTTAAGAGGATTTTAGGAGACAAATGGACGAAGGGCAATATTGACGTAAAGATATTAACCGGGGCTTGCAAGTTTATAAAGCCCGCATTTGAAACTTTAAAGTTATTTGAGCATTATGGAAAAATTAAGGTAATACCAGGACTTCACGCTAAAATATACATAATGGACGACGTCGTACTACTGACGTCTGCAAACCTTACTGATACTGCTTTCAGAAAAAGGCATGAGTTTGGGATTTTTTTGAACGGGTTGGAAACCGTTCAGGCAGTTTCCCTGTACGAAAAGTGGTGGGATAAAGCGTCGATTTTAATACCTCAAATGATAAAACCTGATAAAAAAAGTAAAGCTATAGAAACTGAAGACAGTTTCGGTTTTAATCTTCCAGTCTTGTGGACTCTGCCTCAAA
Organism: uncultured bacterium; assembly: GCA_963845185.1. Taxonomy (GTDB): domain Bacteria; phylum Oederibacteriota; class PGYV01; order PGYV01; family CAWJRG01; genus CAWJRG01. The sequence continues at coordinate 24,420 of CAWJRG010000008.1, forward strand.
GTCCGGACATGGTGAAACTGAATATATTAAGTGGTAAATACAAATATTGGTTTAAACCGCTTGGCTCGTCAGAAAACAACTACCCAAGAACAGCACAGGCGCCTACAGATTTTGTAACCTGTACGAGTAAAAAACCTGCTGGCCCCAGCGGAATCAAAGCAAATAACTTGATGTTTTGCTTCAGTGTCGAAAATGAAAAACGCATTGTTGGCGCATACGTTGTGAAAAGTGCACCGAGATTAATGTCACAAGCTGAAATGGATAGCAAAAATCTGGATAAAAGGTGGCCGTGGTCTATAGAAGTAGAAAATTTAAATGAAAAATTCAGTATAGATTGGTGGAATAAGGAAGTTACATTAAATAAATTAGTCAAAGAGTTTAAGAATATTAACGATGATCCTATTACGGAAAACGGTCGTTACGATTTAAAGGCAGCGAATCAGCAGGCACCTTATTTTAAAGTGAGGGAAGACTTTGCTAAATTTGTACTTGATAAAATTAAGTAAAGGAGGTTTTCTATGGGCTACGGAATAAAACTTAAAGTATGGGGTGAGTATGCTTGTTTTACAAGACCGGAGATGAAAGCGGAAAGGGTAAGCTATGACGTCATGACGCCGTCGGCGGCAAGAGGCGTATTGGAGGCTATACACTGGAAGCCGGCCATACGCTGGGTTATAGACAAGATACATGTGCTCAACAAGATTGATTTTGACAATATACGGCGGAACGAGGTAAGCGGGAAAATACCGGAAGGGAACGTTAGGCGGGCAATGCGAGGGGAAGAAGTGGAGCTTTACCAGGCCATAACTGATGAGCGTCAGCAGAGGGCGGCTATGGTTTTGAAGAACGTAGCTTATGTTATAGAGGCGCATTTTGAGATGACGGATAAGGCAGGGGAGACGGATAATCCTGAAAAACACTATAATATATTTCTCCGCCGCGCGCGGGAAGGGCAATGCTTTCACCGGCCTTATCTCGGGTGCAGGGAGTTTCCGGCTGATTTCGAACTGATAGAAGACGGAGAAAAGATACCGGAATCAGAATTGAAAGGTACGACTGACCTGGGCTGGATGCTTTATGACATGGAGTTTAAAGACGAACAGGCAACCGGAATATACGGAGAAATAAACCCTAAATTTTTTCGTGTAGAAATGAAGGATGGGATAATAGACGTGGCAAAGCAGGCAAAAGAGGGGGTGAAAAAATGATACTCAGGGCTCTTTATGATTATTATCAGACACTGGCAGAGGATACTGATAGCGGTATATCTAAAACAGGATATAGCAAGGAAAAAGTCAGCTTCGCTTTGGCAATAAATAAAAAAGGGGATTTAAAAGATATTATCGAGCTTAAAGAAGGAAAGAAACCGCTATTAATGGATGTGCCGCAGCATGCAAAACGCACTTCCGGAGTTTCTCCGTATTTTCTTTGCGATAACCCGAAGTATATGCTCGGCGGGAAAAAAGAGAACTTTAAACAATGCGCTGAACTGCATAAAAAGATACTCGCGGATATGGATGATGAATCAGCGCAGGCTGTCTTAAAGTTTTTTGGCAAATGGGAGCCAAAGGATTATAAAAGCAATGAGCTGATAAGAGAGCATAAAGAGGAAATAGTCAAGGGAGGGAATGTGGTTTTTAGCGTTGAGGGTATAAAAGGATATGTTCACGAAAAGCCAAAAATCAGGAAAGCATGGGAAAAATATACAGGCTCGGAAGCGAAAGAAAACGGAGGGATAAAAGGGCAGTGCCTCGTGACCGGAGAAGAAACAGAACTTCTTGAGGTGCATAACAGTATAAAGGGAGTCTGGAACGCGCAGTCATCAGGGGCGGCAATAGTATCTTTTAATAAAGAATCGTTTGAATCATACGGGAAAAAGCAAAGCATCAATGCGCCGGTCGGCAAAGACGCGGCTTTTGCTTATGTAACAACGCTGAACTACATGCTTAACCCGTCGTCTTTGCAGAATATGCAGATTGGGGACGCAACTACGGTTTTTTGGGCTGAGAGATACGGGACAGGGCAGGAAGAACTTTTTTACGCGCTTTTTAATCCATATGATATAGAGGAAAAGAAAGAAAACGAGGAAGAAAAAGGGACAAAGAAAAGAGCAGAAAAAGAAAAGGAACAAAAAAAGACAAGGTTGAACGATCCTGCAACTGTAAAGCGTATGAGGGATTTTCTTGGCCGCGTTGCGCAGGGTAAAGGGCTAAAAGATTTTAAGGGATATGATAAGGATGTGAGGTTTTATGTTTTGGGGCTTTCGCCCAATGCCGCAAGAATTTCAGTCAGGTTTTTCTATGCGGACACTTTCGGCAAGATGGTTGAAAAAATTAAGCAGCATTATGACGATATGCTGATAGAAAAACAATATAAAAACGAGAGTGACGCGATAGCGATATGGCAGTTATTGAGGGAAACAGCGGCGCAGGGCAAATCGGAAAATATCCAGCCCGCGTTCTCGGGCGGATTAACAAAAGCTATATTAACAGGCGGCTTATATCCGGCCGCTGTTTATCAGGCTGTTATTTCAAGGATGGGCGTTGACAAAAACATTAACAGAAACAGGGCGGCTTTTATAAAAGCGTACATAGAAAGAAAAAACAGAATAAATGGAAAGAAAGGAGGTGTGACAATGGGGTTGAATGTTGAAGAAAAAAACACAGGGTATTGCCTCGGCAGGCTCTTTGCCTTGCTTGAAAAGGCGCAGTTAGATGCTTCGCCCGGAATCAATGCCACCATCAAGGACCGGTATTTCGGGACAGCTTCGGCGTCGCCAAAAGCGATTTTTCCAATCCTTTTAAAGTTAAGCCAGCATCATATCGCAGGAGCGAAGTACGGCAAGTTTACAGACAAACAGATAGAAGAAATAATGGGAGAAATAAATACGTTTCCAGCGCATTTGAGTCTTGATGAGCAGGGGATGTTCATGCTTGGGTATTATCACCAAAGAAATGCTCTATACAAAAAGAGAGAAGAAAATAAAAAGGAGGAGGTTTAAAATGTCTGAATCAATCAAAAACCGCTATGAGTTTGTCGTGCTTTATGACGTGGAAAACGGGAACCCTAACGGCGACCCGGATGCCGGAAATATGCCGAGGATAGATTATGAGACAGGATATGGCATTGTCACGGATGTTTGCATTAAAAGAAAGGTAAGGAACTATGTGGAGATAACAAAGGAAGGCAAAAAGGGTTTTGATATTTATGTAAAAGACGGCTCAATCCTGAACAACACCAACAAAAAAGCTTACGAAGCGCTGAAACTCGAGCCGGAAGAAAAGAAGCTGCCCAAAGACGAAGACGACGCGAAAAAGGTAACGGATTTTATGTGCAAGAATTTCTACGACATCAGGGCTTTTGGCGCGGTAATGACCACAAAAGTAAACTGCGGTCAGGTAAGAGGGCCGGTCCAGTTCAGCTTTTCCAAAAGTATTGACCCGATAGTCCAGCAGGAAGTTTCCATCACAAGAATAGCAGTTACAGATGAAGGTGATAAGGCAGCGGAGACAGGGCATACTATGGGTAAAAAGTTCATTGTTCCTTACGGCCTATACAGGATGGAAGGATATATATCGCCTTTCTTCGGGAAACAAACAGGCTTCAACGAGGAAGACAAAGACCTGCTTTTTGAGGCGCTGAAAAATATGTTTGAGCATGACCGCTCCGCGGCGCGCGGCAAAATGGCAGTGCGTAAGCTATGGGTGTTCAAACATGACTCCGAACTTGGTAACGCCCAGGCGAATAAGTTGTTTGAGACGATAACCATAAAACGCAAAGATGAAAGCAAGCCTGCGCGGGCGTTTGAGGATTACGAAATAAAGACAACGGCTGCGCCGGGCGGGGTTAATGTGGAGGAATTGATTTAAACAAAGAGGAAAAGAGGCGGGAATATGAAAAAGGAAAGGCAAATTGTCGTAAGCGGTACGGCGGTGACAATACTGCAGGTCAATGGGCAGGATTACATATCGTTGACGGATATGATAAAAGCAAAAGACGGGGATTTTTTCATATCCGACTGGCTGAGGAACAGGAACACTGTCGAGTTCCTGGGCATCTGGGAGAGCGTCAACAACCCCGGTTTTAATTATGGCGAATTCGCCGTAATTAGGAGCCAGGCCGGATTGAACCGTTATAAAATCAGCGCGAAAGAGTGGATTGAGAAAACCGGCGCGATAGGCCTTAAAGCCTCGGCAGGAAGGTATGGCGGGACTTACGCGCACAAGGATATAGCTTTTGAATTCGGCATGTGGATAAGCCCGGAATTTAAAATTTACCTGATCAGGGAATTCCAGCGCTTAAAAGACGAGGAAAATAAACGCCTGAAGCTCGGATGGAGCCTGCAGCGGGAACTCGCGAAGATAAATTATAAGATACATACCGACGCCATAAAGGAAAGGTTGATGCCTGCGGTTGTTGGAAAAAGGCATTGCTCGCTCATATACGCGGATGAGGCGGATTTGCTGAATGTGGCGCTTTTTGGAATGACGGCAGGGGAATGGCGCGGAAAAAATCCCGGGAAAGAAGGCAATATCAGGGATTTCGCCGCGCTGGAGCAGCTTGTTGTTTTGAGCAACCTTGAAAGCATAAATTCCATGCTGATAAGGCAGGGTTTGCCGCAGAATGAAAGGCTAATGAAACTGAACGAAATGGCGATAATGCAGATGAAATCTTTGCTTAAAAACGACAATATAAAGAAGCTGAAGTGAGCAAAATGCCGTTTGACGAAGATGATTTACTGGCCCTGTCGGGGCTACAGCACTATTTTTACTGCAAACGGCAATGGGCGCTGATACACGTGGAGGAACAGTGGGTTGAAAACGCGCTGACTGCCGAGGGCAGGCTGCTGCATGACAGGGTTGACAACAGTAAAAACATTGAATACAGGGAAGGCGCGATAATAGAGCGCTCTGTCGCGCTAAAGTCGGCGGAACTCGGCATATACGGCGTGGCTGATGTGGTCGAATTTTTCAGGAGCGAAGCAGGCGTGAAGCTGGCTAATGAAGAGGGCCTGTGGCAGCCGAGGCCCGTCGAATATAAACGCGGCAAGCCTAAAGCCGGGATATGCGACAGGGCGCAGCTTTGCGGACAGGCCATGTGCATAGAGGAGTTGTACGGAGTAAAGATAGAAAGCGGAGACCTGTTTTACTGGCAGACAAGGCACAGGGCGCCGGTCGTTTTTGACACGGATTTAAGGCAGGCAGTGCGCTGCGCGGCTGAGGATATGCATAATATGATTAAAAACGGCATTACGCCCGGGGTTCCGGACAACGTGAAATGCAAAAATTGTTCGCTGGTTTCCGTTTGTGTGCCGAAGGTTCAGAAAAAGAAACACGGCAGGGTTGATAAATATATAAATGAAAATATACACGGCGGTGATAATGCGTAAACTATTGAATGTGCTGTATGTCACGACACCGGAGGCTTACCTGTCCCGGGACGGCGAGAATATCGTGATAAAAGTGGATGACGAGGAAAAATTCCGTGTGCCGTGCCACAACCTGGAGGGAATAGTGTATTTCGGGCACAGGGGCGCGAGCCAGGCAGTGCTCGGCATGTGCGCGGAACGCGGGATTTGCTTCACGTTCCTGACGCCGCAGGGCAGGTTCCTGGCGCGGGTGGAGGGCCCGGTTTCGGGCAATGTGCTTCTGCGGAAAAAGCAGTACAAAATAAGCGATGATAAAACAGAAAGCGCGAAAATAGCAAAACTGTTTGTAATGTCGAAGATTTCAAACGCGAGGGCTGTCTTATCGCGCGTAATACGCGACCATCCGGATAATACTGACACGGCAAAAATCAAAAAAGCCATGGATGACATGTCGCTAATGATTTTTAAAGCCGAGAAAAACAACGACCTTGAGGAAATACGCGGGATAGAGGGAATGTCGGCGCACCTGTACTTTTCGGTTTTTAACGAGCTTATTGTGGCGCAGAAAGACGGGTTTTATTTTACCGAGCGCAGCCGCAGGCCGCCGAAGGACAACATAAACGCCCTGCTTTCTTTTGTTTATACCCTGCTCGTGCATGAGTGCCGCTCTGCGCTCGAAACAGTGGGGCTTGACCCTGCTGTGGGATTTTTGCACAGGGACAGGCCGGGCAGGCCGAGCCTCGCGCTGGATTTGATGGAGGAACTAAGGCCGTATATAGCGGACAGGGTGGCGCTGTCCCTGATAAACAGGCAGCAGGTTACGCCGGATTCTTTTACGGCAAGCGAGGCGGGAGGGATATACATGAAAGACGGGGCGAGAAAGACATTGCTTGAAACGTGGCAAAAAAGAAAAGCCGAGGAAATAACGCACCCATTTCTTGACGAAAAAATCGAAGTGGGATTGATTCCTTATTCGCAGGCTTTGCTGCTCGCGAGGTATATGCGGGGCGATATTGAAAGTTATCCGCCGTTTTTTTGTGGATAGCACCGCTTGTCCCGAACAAGTTCGGGACTTGAGCGGGGACAAGACTCCGTAAGATTTTGCCGGGTAGTTTTTAACATGATAACTTATGGATGCTACCCGTTAAATAATCCACAGGATTATTTAACTGTATGTTGACGCTTGGCAAAAACAACGGACTCTAAGGAGGTCTTATAATATGATGGTGTTGATTACTTACGATGTCAATACGGAATCCGAAGGCGGGAGCAAGCGGCTGAGAAAGATAGCGAAGGAATGCAAAAATTACGGGCAGAGAGTACAAAACTCGGTGTTTGAATGCCTTATAGAACCCGACAGGTTTGTCAATTTGAGAAGCGCGCTTGAAAAAATAATGGATAAGGATAAGGACAGCATAAGGTATTATTTTCTCGGCAGGAACTGGCACAGGCGGGTCGAGCATACTGGCGCGAAAAAAACTTATGACCCGGAAGGGCCGATGGTGATTTAATTTTTTTTAGTTGGGCAAATGCGAATGTATTGTTGTTGGCTTGTTGCTTATGGTTCGCAACCAATAGAATTAAATGGTTTTATGATTTTGTGAATTATTACGTTAAGTTATGAAATACGTTCGCATTGAGTTTCGCAAAAAGTGCTATTAATATAATAAATAAATAAGGAGGATAATTAGAAAGAGTCGCCCCCCGCGTGGGGGCGTGGATTGAAACCGGTTGCTGCCGTTGCGTACCAGGTAACGGCAACAGTCGCCCCCCGCGTGGGGGCGTGGATTGAAACATCAAATCCTCTAGTAATTAAGCGCCCACTAAAATGTCGCCCCCCGCGTGGGGGCGTGGATTGAAACAACCAAAAAGTAAAATATTCATGGGCGGCGATAGTCGTCGCCCCCCGCGTGGGGGCGTGGATTGAAACTTACTCGCAAAATTCGGGTCTTGCGGGTCAAGCGGTCGCCCCCCGCGTGGGGGCGTGGATTGAAACAAATATCGAACTTGCGGAACAATATAATACAGTTTGTCGCCCCCCGCGTGGGGGCGTGGATTGAAACAGCATATTGGCGTCAAATGTCACAAAAGAACCGGTCGGGCGTCGCCCCCCGCGTGGGGGCGTGGATTGAAACGTTATATTCTCCTGCCAGCCCCGTATCTGGTAATCGTCGCCCCCCGCGTGGGGGCGTGGATTGAAACTTTGCCTGTAATTCTTTTTTGCCCTCAATGTTTTTGTCGCCCCCCGCGTGGGGGCGTGGATTGAAACCCCAAAGATTTGTAATTCCCGCTGAACCTTTGCGCGTCGCCCCCCGCGTGGGGGCGTGGATTGAAACAAGTCCTCTGGTTTTATTCCGCGCCTTTTAGCGGGTCGCCCCCCGCGTGGGGGCGTGGATTGAAACATTACAAATTGGACGCATTTTCAGTCAGAAGCAGATGTCGCCCCCCGCGTGGGGGCGTGGATTGAAACTTTGCGTTACCTCCCCTCCAATCCCCATTGTTACTGTCGCCCCCCGCGTGGGGGCGTGGATTGAAACTAATTGTATGACCTGCATTTGACGTTGCAGTTGAGTCGCCCCCCGCGTGGGGGCGTGGATTGAAACATTGCTGGGCTTGTTGCTTGCAGAACCGCTGGCGGGTCGCCCCCCGCGTGGGGGCGTGGATTGAAACGACAAAATACAATCTAAAATAAACCGCAAATGGCGGGTCGCCCCCCGCGTGGGGGCGTGGATTGAAACTCACATTAACCATAAAGACTCCACCACAAGAATATGTCGCCCCCCGCGTGGGGGCGTGGATTGAAACATGTAATCCCTGTTGCAGCCAACGATATTTTCGGGTCGCCCCCCGCGTGGGGGCGTGGATTGAAACTGTTTTATAAAACTCTCGTATCAAGAGGAGCGTGGGACACGTCGCCCCCCGCGTGGGGGCGTGGATTGAAACTTATTCTCTTGCAGACGATTATCAGACATCTTATGTCGCCCCCCGCGTGGGGGCGTGGATTGAAACATAAACCGCTGTATTAGTTTTACAGTAGGAATATGTCGCCCCCCGCGTGGGGGCGTGGATTGAAACTTATTAGCTGCTTTAATTGTTTTTCCCGCATTGCGTCGCCCCCCGCGTGGGGGCGTGGATTGAAACTTTATGGCTTCTTCTTTATTGCAATTGTTTATCCGTCGCCCCCCGCGTGGGGGCGTGGATTGAAATTGTTTTTAAAGAGAAATAAAAATTGAAAGGCCGAAGTCGCCATTAATTATTAAGGTTGCTCCAGTATGTCTCTCACTTTTTTTTTGATGACGAAGGCATTGTAACAGAACGCTCTACGGCCTGTTTCAAGTCTTCGTCCTTTATATGTGAATATCTCATCGTGCTTTGTATATGCTTATGCCTGAGAGTTCTTTGTATTATCTCAATATCGCTTCCTGATTGCCTGAGCCTGGCCGCGAAGGTATGACGCAGGGAATGAGGGGTTAAATCTTTCTGGATGCCGGCCAAGCGCAGGTATTTTTTTATTAATTTTTGCACTGTGCGTTCAGTTAGCCGGCGTTTCCTGTTTGACTGAAAAATGAAGTCACTATGGCGCAGTTCTGCCCTGACAACAGATATATATTCATCAAGCATTGGCTTGAACTTTTTACGCAGATAGACCTTTCCGGGGCCGGTTTTACTGTCCCGGATTATTATATGGTCGTCCTGGATATCCTTTAGCCTGATATTTAAGACCTCGCTGATTCGCATACCGGTGTAAAGCATGGTCGCAAACAGGGTATAATCACGTAAAAAGAGGGGATTATCCTGCAGGACCTCAAAAAAGCGGTATTGCTCGGCTTTAGAGAGATATTCCGGCTCAGTTAGTGTAATGCCCTTAGATTTGATTTTAAACCGCTTGTTGACCTGTTTGCGCTCGTATAGGAACGTTAAAAACTTGTTTATCTCGGTTTTTTTAAGGTTCTGGGTCTGGTTGCGGCTATTAAAGCCTGAAAAGAACGTGTCAATGGATTCCTGGGTGATGGCGTGAAGGTTGTCTTTATGGAATTTAAGGAATTGTTTGACGCTAACGAGATAGTTTTTAATCGTGTTTGCACTTTTGCCCTCGGCCTGTAAAGATGTAGAGAAAGTTTTAATATAGTCCATAATTAATTTTAACGCAGCTGTGGCCAGATTGTCAAGAGTTCGTATAAAGTTAAAAGGGAGTAAAATGTAAATTGCAGTGATTGTGTAAATTTGCAGTGGTAATGCTATGTATTATTTAATTGACATATGTAAACTAAAATGAACATTGAAAAAGGAATAAGACTGATATAGAAATTTTGTTTAATGTTACATATAAAATTACCTTACAATATGTAATACTCCATAGTTTGTATGGTAACTATTCTTTGACTACAATTTGTAGTCGAGGCTTATCAGGGGTCTTTGTTTGTATAAAATTAACGGCAATTTAACGGCAATTTGTCGGAAATTTTGATTGACAAGTTTAAAGGGGTATATTAATATATTTAAAGGAGGTTTTGATATTTATGACTATTAAATGGAATCCAAAATATAATATTACGACTAAAATGGCTCGTTGCCTCATGGATATTGAGGCTATCAAAAAGGTTATGGACAATATTTCTGTACCTCCGGCTGCTGCCGCAGAGTTAAAATATAATGCTATGATCAGGGCCACTCACTATTCAACCAGAATTGAAGGAAACAAACTTACCTTAAAGGAAACTGAGCAAGTAATTAAAAAAAATAAAATCGTTTTTTACGGCAGGGAAAGGGATGTTAAAGAAGTTCAAAATTACTGGAACGCATTGATTGCGGTTCAAAAATGGGCCGAAAGCAAAGCTGAATTTTCAGAAGATATTGTTAAAAAGACACACGGCATAGTTGTTAATGGTAAAAAAGGTGTATCAACGCCGTATAGAGAAGGACAGAATGTTATTAAAGACTCTAAAACAGGATGGATAGTATATATGCCACCAGAAGCTAAAGATGTTTCTGCGCTTATGGAAGGCATGGAAAGGTGGGTTCGTAAGGCTGAAAAGGAAGGAATTCCAGCGCCAATTATTGCGGCCCTGGTACATTACCAATTTGTTACTATACATCCATATTATGACGGGAATGGCAGGACAGCCAGGCTGTTGGCCACTTTTATCCTTCAAAAGAGCGGATATGGATTAAATGGATTTTTCTCTATGGAAGAATATCATGCTGCTAATCTTCCAAAATATTATAAAGCCCTCGTTGTGCATAAACATCATAATTATTATGAAGGCAGGGCAGATGCAGACCTAACATCATGGATAGAATATTTCATATTATTACTTGCTGAAGTTTTTAGGAATGTCCAAAAAGAAACGCTTAATTTTATTAAAAAAGGGGTCAAGGCTGAACCAGAAGCCCTAAGAAAACTTGATATAAGGGGAAGAAATGTATTAGGATTGTTTTTAAAAAAAGATGCTATTACAACTGCCGATATTGCGGCTTTGCTTGGTTTATCGCAGCGAATGGCAAGAAATTTGGCTGAGAAATGGGTAAAGCAAGGAGTTTTGCTGGTTGCGGAAAAATCAAAAAAATCCCGGGCGTATAGATTAACGGCAATATATCGGCAATTTGTCGGAAATAAGAATTAGAGGTCTTTGTTCGTATAAAGTATTTTATACGAACTCTTGTTTTAAGTGGAATTTACGTACAATGTATATTATACGAATGTTTTATTCAATAATTTGACTTGGTTTTGCGATTAGAAATGATTGTGGAATTTTATATGAATTGAGTGAATATGGTATATCTTTAGCATTATCACAAAAATAATTATGATAATTAGCTACCCAAAAATATTTATTCCATATTTTAGGGTTAGATTCATACATAATCAATTTAAGTTGAGTAATGTCCCTGTGTCTTTCTATAAATTCAAAATTTGTTTTTGATGACTCTTCAATAATAGTTAAATAATTTATAAAATATTTTTTATCTGTTCTTCTTCAATGCTTACGACATTTAATAAAACTTCACCTAATATAGTTTGGTCACCAATATATAAATTACCAATATCAATTGCGCCCCTTACAAAAAGCCCCTCTGCCACAAGATTAAATTGTATTGCTGCAACAACATTACTTATAGTTAAAAAAAACTCATCAGTAGGGTCTGCAAACTGAACAGGATAACCTATAATTATATTATCGCTAAATATTTTATATTTAAATTGCTTAATGACCTCATCCTTACTAACTGATTTAAAATCATCAAGAAGTATACTACAATTATTCATTGCCTTAATTATTTTATTTAAAATAAGTTCTTCTTCACTATGCTTAATTGCGGTATTATATTCTTCTTTAAAACCTAAAATATCCATATAAATGCAATATGAACCTAAAAATGTAGGCTTGCCCTCTTTTTCATATGGATTATCAATAATTTTTGTCAAAAATGTAGCTCCTTATTTATTTTCCAAATATTTCTTCCTCGCCGGATGATTGATCTTCTTAAAGCCTTTTTTATCAGTTGACGGATGCGCTCGCGGGATAAGCCGAGAGCTTGACCAATTTCTTCCATTGTGTGGGCTTTGCATCCTATACCGTAACGCATTTTCATTATATTTGCGTCTCTTTGAGATAAGTCTGGAAGAACTGCAAAAAGTCTAGCCCGGGTAGCTTCGTCCAATTCAACTTTTTGAGGCCCGTTAAGCCGTATTTTTGGCGGTGGACCGCCTATTATACCTATTATTCCTCTGCAGTTGGGGTAATTGGTACATCCAAAAAAGTAACCGCCCTTGTTTATACCTCTTGTGGCCCGCTTCTTGATCATAGGCGAGCCGCATTTAGGACAAGGTTTGGGTGTAAACATAAATATATACTACTTTGCCGCAATAAGGATTATTGGGATTAAGAGCAACGCAAATAAGATTAAAGACAATATCAAACATCCCATTGCTCTTCCGAGTTTCCTTTGGCGGCCGGAACGAGTTAATGGGATTCCTATACTGCGTGAAATTCGGGATTTCATAGCTGAAATTCCGGTCAATCGCTTCCAGGAAAAACCGCCTAAGTTAAGCATATAATTACTCCTTATTAATTCATATCCTGTTTACTTACTTCTTCATTTTTACAATGCCTTGTAAGTCAAATTCAAGGCTTATCGAGACTCTTGTTTCTCTGGCTTTTCAAGTATTTCCTTTATTTTATTAGTAATGCTTATCTTTTGTTTCATTGGTTCTGCTTCTTTTAAAACAGCTAAACCAATATTTGCTCTCCTATCTATATCTTCATAAGTAGGTTGTACAATATCAATGAAAATGATTCCTACTGTCGGTTCAAGATGATTGTCAATAATAATCTGATAAATTTTAGTGTGTAACCCTTCTTTTGCTGTTTTAAATATATTCGTAGATTTCTTCTCTTTACTATCTATTTGTGTTATTACAATAAAGTATGCTCTAAAAAATCCGATTTTGCTTGCAGAACAAGCTTGCTTTATCCCGTATATAATACCCTGAAATTTATTGTAAATTTCATAATCCTTTGAGTCAATTCTAACTTTTATTCTTTTAACTTCACATAAAACTATTTTTTCATACCATGAATCACACCAAAATATAATATCAAAATCCCCTGGTTTACTACTAAATGTATTTTTTACTTCAGTCTTATAGTTCGCATTTTCATTTGATGTTAGAGCATGAAGTAATAAATTTCTGACACCTAAATTTTTCATAAGCCAATTTATTGTTTGACTCTCGCTCATATCAATTAGCAGATTTACATCTTTTTGTTCTTTATCCACGAAAAGTGGATAGTTAGCTGCCTTAATTGGACCTTTTGATAATTCTATAGAATCATAAAGAACATACCGCCACTGTATATGCATTTAATATATGTCGTTGGCCATAACTTTTTCACCATCTTTATAAAAATTTAGAAAACATTTCCCCGTCCTTCCTTAGTTAATCTAAAAGCACTACTGCTTAAAGTTGATTTTCCAATATCATGCATTATATAGCCCTTTCTAATAAGATAATCAAAATCTTCAAGCAATTGGTCATATTCATCTTCAGTTAATTTTGGTGCTCTCTCAATTGTAGCACCGAGCTTTGTTTCGGTTTTACCTTTAAGATTCACGGCTATTTGATTAACAAGGTCAATTCCACTAAAACTTTGTTTTCCATCCGTAATTAAATCCTGAATCGCAGATCGAATTTCTTCTCTTATACTGTCTCCTTTCATTTCATTATCCTCCTTAATTAATTTTTTGTTTTCATTCTCCAACAGGGCGTTCAAAAAATCAAACCCAATTTCATTTTTCCAAACATTTCTTCCTAGCCGGATTTTGCTTTGGATTATGTAATCCCTCGACTCTGCGGAATGATAAAAAATACAGAGAACAGCAGGAGTACGGCTCCGAGCTTGCCTGCTTCGGCAAACGGTCTTAAAGAATGTTTGAACTGTCAAGTATTTTCTCTAAATTACTTTCCTATTAGCATAAATGGAGCCCAATAAAAAGGCGCTTCATAACCCTTTGTGTTTTTCAATTCCTTATAAGCATTTTGCACAGCTGCAACTTTATTAAATCCTTTACGAAGATTCTTGTAAAATAGTAACATAAATTTTTCCGTCGAATCACTATATACTGACCATGCTGAAACTAATAAAGATGATGTGCCAGCATATTGAAATGCACGAGTTAAGCCAATAATTTCATCTCCAGGTTTCCAAAAATTTAAACCTGTTTGACAGGCACTTAATACTACTAAGCTTGAATTAATTTTAAGATTAAAAATTTCTTTAGCTGTTAACATTCCATCATAAAGTTTAAGTCCCGATTGCAAAGGGTCTTGCCAGTTAAAAGCACCATGACAAGCAAAATGAATAATATCTTTATTGCTAATATTTTCAAGTACCGTTTGTTTAGTTGCGTCAGTAAAGTGTTGTTCGTCCGTAAATATGGTTGAAATTTTATGAGTTTCATTATCAAAACCATTACTAAAGCTTACTATACTATTTATGGATTGTTTTTTATTAAGATATTTCATTATTGAAGCAGAAGACAAATATACTATCGGGTTAGAATCAATAATTTGTTTATCCTTAAGTGATAAAGCCTGAAGAGGAAAGTAATGAATAACTCCAAAGGGTATAAAAAAAATAATATCATCAGATTTTAATAAATCAGCAATAGGCTCAATTAAATATCTGCCAAAGTCTAACCATTCTGTATTATGCGTTTTTTTATCAACAATCTCTTTTTCTTCACCCTTTTCTAAGTCTTGAACATAGGAATTAATATATTCAAAATAATTTTTAGTATAATGTATTATTTTCTCTTCATTAATAGATATATTTTTAACAGTAATTTTCTTTTCAACAGGTCTAATAAAAAAAATAATTATTTGATCACCTGTATAAAAATATTCTACAATTACATTGTTTTGTGTTTGAAAATGCATGCAAATTTCTTCAAAAGAAAGAGTTTTACCCTTCCTTTGCGCAACATATTCCGCGTCATAAGATTCCATTTCCTTGTAAATATCCTCTAATTCTTTTAATATTTTATCAATCTCTTCTGATTTTTCATTATCTGTCTTATTCTTGATATAATTCGTTTGTGCTCTTCTTATAATAGATAATAAGGAATTTTCTTTAGCTAGTAATTCTTGAAATCTTGAATTAGTTGAATTTTTTGGGCTAATATCCGAATTTGCCATTATTTCTAAAAAGGCTCTTGATTTACATTTCTCTAAATATTCATATGCTTCAATATTTTTATCTAATTTAAGACAAATTAAAATCATATAACTGTAAATTTCGACACTTTTTATTGAAAAAAAACTTTTAAATTCTTCGTTAATCAAATTTATACTTGTTTTTTCAACAAGATTTACTGCTTCTTTGCAATAATTGTAAGCGATTTCAGGATGATTTAAACGCTCAAAATATATTCTCGCCAATGAAATGTTGGCGGTTTTCTGTGAATCATAATTACTAATAGAATTCGCAACTTCTAATGCTTCCTTAAGGTACTTAACACCCTCTTCATTTCTATGTGCAAAATTCGGAGCATGAGGACCAGGTATTTCGGAGCAAAAGGACCAGTCGTTTCGGCCGAAAAGGACCAGACATTTCGGTCCAAAAGGACCAACTTATCCACTTATTTCAGGATACTATAACGCAGCCTGAAATCCAAGCATAATCCTCAAAAACTGCCATACTGTGCCATTCTAAAATTAGGAGGCACACAGATGGCACAAAAGAGGTTATGCATGAGAAAAAGCAAAGAGATTTTGAGGTTGAAGTACGAGTTAGGCAAGACAGAAAGAGAAATACGGGACATATGCGGGCTGAAAAGCAAGACAACGGTCCACAGGTGCCTTGAAAGAGCCGGGAAGGCGGGTATAACATGGCCGTTGCCCGAAGGCATGACCGAGGACGTGCTGGAGGCACAACTGTTTCCGGCCATACAGCCTTGCAAGGAATTCAAAAAAATCGCAATAGATTGCGCGCATGTTCACGAACAGATGCAGATGGATAACGTAACCAAAAAACTCATTTGGGAAGAATATGTCGAATCAAATCCAAACAACCACTATGGATATACTCAATTCTGCCAATATTACAACAGATGGACAAATAACCTGAATTTCAGCATGAAACAGGTATATAAGGCCGGGGAAAAAGTATTTGTGGATTTTGGCAGCGGGTTATCCGTAATCGATAAAGAGACCGGCGAGATAATGAAGACGCATGTGTTTGTAGCAGTGCTCGGTGCGTCAAAATATTCGTATGCGGAAGCGGTATTTAACCAGGACCTGCCGTCATGGATATTGGTAAACAGACATATGCTTGAATTTTTTGGATGCGTACCTCAGGTAATAATCCCGGATAATTTGAAGGCGGCAGTAGATAAAGCTGATTGGTATGAGCCGTTTATTAACCGGTCATACGAAGAATTTGCCGGACATTACGGGACAAATATATTTCCAACAAGGCCCAGACAGCCCAGGGATAAAGCTCTTGTAGAAAATGGCGTCAGACTGGTCAAGCGGTGGATTCTGGCTAGGCTGCGGAACAGGATGTTTTTCAGTCTCGCAGAGTTAAATGCGGCAATACGCGAACTGCTTGAGAAGTTTAACGACAACATAATGAAAAAAGTCGGTAAATCAAGGAGAGAACTATTCCTCACGTTGGACAAACCCAATATGAATCCCCTGCCTGAACATCCTTTTGAATATGCGGAATGGAAAAAAGCCAGAGTTGGTTGTGATTACCACATATCTTTTGGGAAGCACATGTATTCCGTGCCGCATTATTTGAAAGGCAGCGAAATAGACATAAGAGCGACAAGTTCAATCGTAGAAGTATATTTAAAGGGCAACCGGATATGCTCGCACAAAAGAAGTCACAAAGAACATGATTTTACCACGGTAAAAGAGCATATGCCGGAAAGACATCAGGCAGTAGCCGGTATAACCCCGCAAAGCCTATTGGATTGGGCTGAAAAAACCGGGCCCAATGTCCTAAGAATGGTACAGACTAAACTCGATTCAAAAATGTTTTATGAACAGTCATACAGGAGCTGCCTTGGAATATTGAACCTTGCCCGTAAGTACGGGAATGAGCGCCTGGATAAGGCGTGTAAACGTGCCTTGCACTTCGGCACTATGTCCTACCCTAAAGTTTCAAGTATTTTAGAACAAAAACTTGAAGATCAGGAATATGAAAAGTTGTATATAACAAGGCCTCACTTGAACCACGAAAATATCCGCGGCGGTCAGGAATTTGCAGACAGACTTCTTGAAAAACAAAAAACGGAGGAAATACAATGAGCATAGAACAGACAATAGACAAGCTTATTGAAATGAAGTTGACAGGTATGTCACAGTCCTACAAAGAAAGAAGGATAAAACCGGATCACAAAGACCTCTCGTTTGACGAGTTTTTTGGGCTTGTGGTAGATGACGAGCACATATACAGAAAAAACAAACGACTTAAAAAACTTTTAAAAAAAGCCAAATTTAAATTCGCTTCTGCCTGCCTTGAAGATATTGATTACAGGCAGCAAAGAGGCATGCTAAAAACGCAGGTGGTAAATCTTCAAAATCCATCGTGGCTGGAAAATCACCAGAATATTCTCATTACTGGCCCTACAGGCATCGGAAAAACATATCTTGCCTGCGCGTTTGGTACCTGGGCATGTAGAAATGGCTTTACAGTCTATTATTCCCGCTGGTCAAGGCTTCTCGCTGATATACACGCTTCCCGCAGCGATGAGAGTTATCTTAAGTATCTTCGAAAACTCGCTAAGATAGATTTGCTTATAATCGATGATTTTGGAATGAATTCTCTTTCCGAGAATAACAGAGATGATTTTTTTGAAATTATTGAAGAAAGGTACTTGATCGGCTCTACTATTATTACAAGCCAGTTGCCTATCAAAAATTGGCACGAATTCATGGGCGAGGCTACAATCGCAGACGCAGTAATGGACAGGCTTCTTCAGGTTTCGTATAGATTCGAACTAAAAGGAGCTTCCATGCGGAAACAACAAAAAAACATCGAATAAAGCATTTGGTTTTATCGGCGGTTATTAAAATCTTGATAAGCGCAAATGAAAGTAATATAATAATATTACTGAATTAGTTGTTTATTTTAAATAAAATCGCGAGGTGTTCAGAATGCCTGAATTATTAAGATTTGGAGTTTCATTGGACAGCCACCTTCTTAAAAAATTTGATAACCACGTTAAAAATAACAAATATCCAACAAGGTCAAAAGCCATAGCCGATTTGATAAGAAAGGTATTTGTGGAACAAGAATGGGAGGATGGCAAAAATGTAGCTGGAGCCATAATAATTGTTTATGACCATCACAAGAGAGATCTAGTAAATAAGTTGATTAACACACAACACGATTTTCAGGACATTATAATAGCCTCACAGCATGTTCATCTTGATCACAACAATTGTCTCGAAGTGGTCGTTGTAAAGGGGAAAACGTCAAAAATTCGTGAGCTGGCGTCGATTTTAAAGTCCGCAAAAGGAGTAAAACACGCAGCTTTATCCGCCGCCACAACTGGTAAAAATTTTTAATTCCATGTCAGCAATTCTATACTTATAATAATTAAACAATGTGGAAAAATCCTGTTGACATCTGGCTTCTATTCGTGCTACATTTTTTATAAACGTGGCACGAAAGGAGCAATGGTATGAATAAAGAAGGGTTAATATTAGCTTTGTTTTTTGTTCTTTTCGTCGTGGATAATGTATTTGCCTCAAGACCGCTTTCTACCGACGACGCGTACACAATCGAAAACGGCAAGACCGAGATAGAGCTGGGCTATGATTTTGTAGGAGGAACGGCTGGAGAAGATAATACACAAATGGCCGTCATCCAGGTAGGACACGGCATTACGGAAAAGATGGACATAAAGGTCGTATTCCCCTATTCCGTGAGCCCAGCAAGAGGCGCGGAAGGTGTTTTAATCGGCTTAAAGCTGACGGTTTTAAGTGAAGCCGAAAATATACCCAGCGCTGCGGTGAGCGTTTTTACCGAGCCGGGGCAGCCGGAATACTCGGTAAACGGCATAATCTCAAAAACGCTGGGTTCTGTCAGCCTGTACCTGAATTTTGGCTATGAATCAACTGGTGTTCCGGGTGAGCAGGGAGGATATACATGTTCGATAGCCGGGGATTACAATATAACCGAAAATATCTCGATCGGAGCGGAAATAATTGACTCAACGGAAGAAAAGTTTATTCATCATAATGTTACGCCGTTTATAGGCGCACGTTTTTCAGTGGCAGAATGGATCACGATAGATGCAGGAACAGGAATTAACTTTAGCAAAGAATCTCGATTAGTTCATGTGACATCTGGATTGACGTTAAAAATATAATTAAAAGGAGGAATATATGCACATACCTGATGGTTATCTCGGCCCACCTACCTGTGCCGTAGCTTTTGCGGCTATGGTACCTATTTGGACGGTTGCCGTAAATAAGGTTAGGAAAACGCTCAAGACAAAACAGGTCCCTTTACTTGCATTAGGAGCGGCGTTTAGTTTTGTTATAATGATGTTCAATGTCCCTATACCTGGAGGTACGACCGGTCATGCTGTAGGCGGTGTTATCATCGCAATACTGCTTGGCCCATGGGCTGCGTGCATAGCTATTACCGTAGCGCTCGTGATACAAGCGTTGCTTTTTGGTGACGGTGGAATCACAGCATTGGGCGCAAACTGTTTTAATATGGCTTTTGTCATTCCATTTACTGGCTACTATCTGTATAAACTTTTTGCTGGAAAGTCAAAAATTGGCTCAATGCGGCAAATAATATCAGCTGGGGCCGCAGGATACCTAGGAATAAACCTTGCGGCTTTTTGTGCAGGAGTGGAATTCGGTTTACAACCTATTTTTCATCACACAGTATCCGGCCAATCTTTGTATTGTCCTTACGGTTTGAACGTGGCGGTACCAGCAATGTTGCTTGAGCACATAATACTTTTCGGCTGGGTGGAAGCAATCGTGACGGCGTTGGTGCTTGTTTACATCGGAAAACAAATGCCCGAGCTATTACAGAACGGGGGTGCAGATAAATGAAGCCAACGATAAAATTGTGGATAGGACTAGCAGTGTTGGCAATCCTGTCACCGCTCGGATTGCTGCTGCCGTTATTTTTTAAGGCCGGGGCTGCGTGGGGCGAGTGGGGCACTGATGAAATAAAACAAATTGCAGGCTATGTTCCAGAGAAACTGAAAAAATTATCGGAATTATGGAAAGCTCCAATGCCTGATTACTCTTTTGCGGGCTGGGAGAATAAAAACATGGAGCATTTGAGCTTTGCTTATATTTGTTCGGCAATTTTAGGCATAATAGTAATTGTTGGGATATCTTTTATTATAGGCAAGCTGCTTGTAAAAAAAGAGGAAAAATAAATTGAAACGAAACAGTTTTATTGAAAAAACAATCCTCGCTGCGGTATCTATTATAAAAGAGTCTGTTTTTTCAGAAGAAATAGCATCCAAAATAGGTTTTCTGCAGGGACTGGATGCCAGATTTAAGGTTTTGTCTATTTTTGTTTTCGTGTTCTGCGCTCTTTTTCTGAGACATGAGCAATTGCTTCTAATACTTTATGTATTATGTCTTGCGCTTACGGTTTTATCCGGCGTAAGTCTTATTTTTTTCTTTAAACGTACTCTGCTGTTCATACCCCTTTTTTCATTTTTAATAGTATTCCCTTCAATATTCGGTTTTTTTACGCCGGGACAAGTAATATGGGAGGGACATATCGGCAGTGTTGTGTTTTCAATAACCAAACAGGGGCTAAATGGCGCTGTATTAATTATAACGCGTGTAACGGTTTCGGTATCCCTTATAATCTTACTCAGCCTTACAACCCGACATTTTGAATTGCTTAAGACGCTTAGGACGTTCGGAATACCGGATATTTTTGTAATGGTGGCCGGAATGTGTTACCGCTACATATACCTTTTCGCTGGAATTGTCGAGAACACTTTTCTTGCTATAAAGAGTCGAACCGGAGGAATCATAAAGACAGGGCA
This sequence comes from uncultured bacterium, assembly GCA_963845185.1. Taxonomy (GTDB): domain Bacteria; phylum Oederibacteriota; class PGYV01; order PGYV01; family CAWJRG01; genus CAWJRG01. The sequence goes on from CAWJRG010000008.1 coordinate 45,340, forward strand.
CGGCCAAAAAATAACAGCCTGGAATATAGCAATGCTGTGGCGTAGGTCATATATATTAAATGAAAATGTATACGACGCTATGCGCTCACGCGGTTTTACGGGTGAACCGGTATCGTTAAATGCGTCTATGGCAAAAATGCGGGATTTTATCTGGTTTGCATTTTTTATTACTGCGGCAGCATCTTTTATTGCTCTTGATTATTTTATTAAAGGCTGGAAAACATAATGAATGAAAATATTTTTGAACTAAAAAATATTGAGTATACTTATCCTGGTAAAGTGCCAGCCCTAGCAGGCATCCGTCTTGATATAAAAAAAGGTGAACGTATAGCGCTAATAGGCGCAAACGGATCGGGGAAGTCAACTTTACTTACTATGCTGAATGGTCTTATTTATCCGAGTAGTGGAACAATTGTTTCTTTCGATAGAGAACTTTCAGAAGCAGCGTTTAACGACATGGATTTTGTAAAATTTTTCAGGGCAAAAACAGGTTTTGTATTCCAAAATCCCGAAGTACAACTTTTCTGCCCTACCGTGAGAGAAGATATAGCTTTTGGTCCGCTCTGTATGGGAATGCCTGCTGAAGAAGTCCGGAAACAAACGGAAGAAACAGCAGCAGAACTCGGTATAACAGAACTGCTCGACAGGCCGCCGCATCGTTTAAGCATAGGCGAAAAAAAGAAAGTGGCGTTAGCCACGGTGCTGGTGATTAACCCGGATGTCATGCTTCTTGATGAGCCAACAGCTGGGCTTGACCCGCTCACTACTCGACATATAGTGGACATACTAGCCAAGGCTTCCACGGAAGGAAAAACAATAATAACAGCAACACACGACCTTCATATAGTTGAGGAGATATTTGACAGAGTGATAATTCTATCAAGGCATGGTAACATAGCTGCCGAAGGTAAACCTGACGTACTTTTGAATAACTTTAAATTGTTGGAAGAAAACAATCTCGTTCATGCACATGGACATAAGCATGCGGATGGTACTACAATGCACGTACATCCGCATCAGCATTTACATCACAAACACGAACACAAAGAGTGAGTGGACGCCTTAAGCGGATTTTTCAGAT
>CAWJRG010000009.1:0-1000314 GCA_963845185.1 uncultured bacterium
GTGTCATAATGTTTTTGTAGTCTGAAACGATATTTGACAGATAAAAAATGGTATAATGTCTCCAGAAAACACATCAGAAAAGGAGACAAAAATGGCATACCGATATGGAGACCGAAGTCAGTTGACAATGTTTCCGCAGAGCATAGAAGAATATGTAGGGGAAGATGATCCTGTAAGGGCGTACGACGCGTTCGTAAAGGCGTTGAAAATGGAAGAACTTGGGATAGTAATAGATGAAACGCAAATGGGAAATTCGGAATACGACCCTGAGGCTATGATAAAATTGCTGGTATACGGATATTCATACGGGACACGAAGTTCGAGAAAACTGGAAAGAGCGACGCATCATAATGTGTCTTTTATGTGGCTGCTGGGAGGATTGAAGCCGGATCATAAAACAATAGCAAGGTTTCGAAAAGACAACCGGGAAATGTTGAAAAACGTGATGAAACAAAGCGCAAAGATGTGTATGAAACTGGGATTGATAGAAGGAAACACGCTATTTGTAGACGGGAGCAAGATAAGGGCGAACGCGTCGATAAATAACACATGGACAATGGAGCGGTGTGAAAAAAGGATAAAGAAGATAGAAGAAAAGATAGAAGCGATAATAAAGGAGAGCGAAAAGATAGACGAGGAAGAAAGCAGCGCTGAATCGCTGGTAAAGATGAAGGAAAAATTAAGAGGCAAAGAGAAATTAAAAGCAAAGATAAAAGAGGTAATGGAAGAAATAAGGAACGAGGGGAAAAAGTCGATAAATACGACAGACAAGGAATGCGTGAAAGTAAAAGGGCGTCAGGGAACGCATGCGGGATATAACGGGCAGATAGTGGTAGATGAAAGACACGGACTGATAGTGCATAGCGACGTAGTAAACGAAAGCAATGACCGCAAGCAATTCGGGAGTCAGATTGAAGAAGCGGCGAAAACAGTTGAAAACAAATGCAAAAACGCGGGGATGCCGGATATGCCAGCATAGAAGAAATGAAAAAGATACACGACAAAGACATAAATGTAATAGTACCTTCTCAGGAACAGGTAGAGAAAAAAGACATCGGGCCGTTTGGGAAAGATAAATTCCAATACGATTCAGAGAAAGATACCTACACTTGTCCCGAAGGACAGATATTGACATGGCATAGTTTTGATAAAAAAAAGAATCTTGAAGTATATAGGTCTACTGAAGAAAAGGCTTGTATAGAATGTAAAAACTTTGGAGTATGCACCCGGTCTCCGAAGGGCAGAATGATAAAGAGGCTAAAAAACGAAGAACTAAAAATATTGCTTGAAGAAAAATATAAAACAAAAGAATCGCAGGATATTTTCAAGTTGAGAAAAGAGAAAGCAGAGTTGCCGTTCGGACATATTAAAAGAAATTTTGGAGTAAGCGGGTTTCTGCTGCGAGGGCTTGAAGGAGCAAGAGCTGAGATGGCGTTGTTCACAAGTTGTTTCAATATGGCTCGAATGATAAGCATTGTAGGTGTCAGGGAGTTGATTGCGCAGCTTGGATAGCAAGAAACATCGGGCCACGCAGGTTTTTTGTATAAAACAGGATATTTTGTAGATTTTTTAATTTACCTACGGCAATCAGCTGTGGACGGAGACTTATGACACAGTCTGAAAACCGGTGGTTTCCTCTCCCTCGACGGGAGAGGAAAAAGGAGAGGGTGAAGCAGCGGCAATAAGGCATTAACGTATGGGTGGAAGAAATATTTTTTTACTGCTACTTCACCCTCATCCCAATTTTTCCCCATCGAGGGGGGAAGGGGACGTTTTTGAATCCTCCAACAAAGCCGGAGGTAATTTATAATTATGTTATAGGGACACGCCATGGCGTGTCTCTATGATTAATATCCGCAACGGTGGACAAAACATGGACAAGTACGAACCAAAAGTAATTGAAGACAGATGGTATTCTTTCTGGATGCAGAAAAGCTTTTTTAAGGGCGACAACGAATCCTCAAAAAAGCCTTTTTCGATAGTCATACCGCCGCCGAACGTGACAGGCTCGCTACACATGGGCCACGCGCTTAACAACACCCTTCAGGACATACTGGCCAGGTACAAAAGGCTGGCGGGTTACAATGTGATGTGGCTGCCGGGCTGCGACCACGCGGGCATAGCGACCCAGAACGTGGTGGAACGCGAACTGAAAAAAGAAGGCAAGAAGAAAACAGACCTGGGCAGGGAAGAATTTTTAAAAAGGGTCTGGGAGTGGAAGGATTTATACGGCAAGACAATAATGAAGCAGTTAAGGAAGCTCGGCTCTTCGCTTGACTGGTCCAGGGAACGTTTTACCATGGACGAGGGCCTGTCAAACGCCGTGAAAGAAGTTTTTGTGAGCCTTTACAAAGAAGGGCTCATTTACAGGGGGGATTACATAGTCAACTGGTGCCCGAGGTGCCTGACCGCAATTTCAGACATCGAGGTAATACACAAGGAAATCAGCGGGCATTTATACCATATAAAATACCCTTACGCGGACAATACAGGATACATTGAAGTCGCGACAACAAGGCCCGAGACAATGCTCGGGGATACGGCTGTCGCGGTAAACCCTGAGGACGACAGGTATAAAAACATAAAGGAAGGCACGCTGGTGATTTTGCCGGAAACGGGCAGGCAGATACCTGTTATAAAGGATCCATACGTGGACAGGGAATTCGGCACCGGCGCGGTGAAAATAACGCCCGCGCACGACCCGAACGACTTTGAAATAGGCGCGAGACACAAGCTCCCGGTAATTAACGTCATGCATGAAAACGCGAAGATGAACGAGAAAGCAGGCGTTGACGGCAAATACAAGGATCTGGACAGGTTTGTGGCAAGGAACAAGCTTGTGGAGACATTAAAAGAGCAGGGCCTGCTTGTGAAAATAGAGGACCATAAGCACGCGGTCGGGCACTGTTACAGGTGCGACACCATTGTGGAGCCTTATGTTTCGACGCAGTGGTACGTGAAAATAAAGCCTTTGGCCGAGCCTGCAATAGAAATAGTGAAGAGCGGCGAGGTTAAGTTTGTCCCTGAAATGTGGAAAAAAGTTTATTTTGAATGGATGAACAATATTAAAGACTGGTGCATATCAAGGCAGCTGTGGTGGGGGCACAGGATACCGGCGTGGTACTGCGGCGACTGCAAGCATATAACAGTGGCAAAAGAAACGCCTGCAAAATGCGAAAAATGCGGAAGCACAAACATAAAGCAGGACGAGGATGTTCTGGACACGTGGTTTTCCTCGGGATTGTGGCCGTTTTCGACGCTGGGCTGGCCGGATGAGACAAAGGACCTCAAGGTGTTTTACCCGACGTCGGTGCTCGTCACAAGCTGGGACATCCTGTTTTTCTGGGTGGCGAGGATGATAATGATGGGCATGAAATTCATGGGGAAACAGCCTTTTTACCAGGTGGTCATCAACTCCCTTGTCTGCGACGCAGAGGGCAAGAAAATGAGCAAGTCGTTCGGCAACGTGGTTGACCCGCTCGACGTAATGGGCAATTACTCGACAGACGCGTTACGGTTTACCCTGACGTCGCTTGAGACCCAGACGAGGTACATATCTTTCAGCGAGGAAAGGCTCAAGGGCAACCACAACTTCATGAACAAGATATGGAACGCGTCGAAATTCGTGATCACAAACATAAACGGCTGCCAGGAGACGGACCTGGCGCGAAAACAAAAGAATTAAAGCTGCCGGAAAAATGGATATTGTCGGAAATGAACAAGCTGGTAAAACGCGTCACCGAAGACATGGAAAAATACAGGTTTTCGGACGCGGCACTTTCCGTATACGAGTTTTTCTGGCACACTTTCTGCGACTGGTACATAGAAATATCAAAGATAGAGCTGGCCGCGGAAAACTCCGCATATAAAAATACCGTGCAGAATGTCTTATTGACAGTGCTGAAAAACACCCTGATACTGATGCACCCCATAATGCCTTTTATTACCGAGGAAATTTACCAGAGCATTAATTTTAAAGGGAAAAAGCAAAGCATAATGATTGAAACATGGCCCGAATACAGCCTGGATTTTGAATTTGACCAGCTCGGGGAAATGGACGATTTGCAGAAATACATATACACGATAAGGAATTTAAGGGGAGAGTATGAAATATCACCGGGCGAAAAAACCGATGTTTACATAGGCCAGGTCAAAAAGGATAATATACACAGGAAATACGAGGCAATAATAAAGCAGCTCGCGAAAACGGAAAAAATGCTGGACAATTACGAGCCTGAAAATTTTATACTGGCGAATGTAACAGACGCAAAAGGCGCGCTTATAGCCGTTGCCGGCATAAACAAAAACGTGCTGAAAAATGTGGATGCCATAATAAAAAACAAGGAAAAAAGGATAACTGAGCTTGAAAAGGCAATAACCGGCATTAAAATCAAGCTGAATAACCCGAAATTTTTAGAGCACGCGGCAAAGAAACTTATTGAGGAAGAGACAATTAAAATGGACACGTACACTGAAGAAACGGGAAAAATAAAGAAACAAATCGAAAGCTTGGGCGGCAGGAATGCATAAACTGCTGAAAAAAAACTTAAAACAGATAGACGCAATGATAGACATTGCCTTAAAGGAAGACATAGGAGAGGTTGACATAACCACGGAAATTACAATCCCTGCAGGGGTAAATGCCATAGGCGAGTTCGCGGCAAAGGACGAGGGCATCATCTGCGGACTGCCCGTAGCAAAAAGGATTTTCGAGAAGCTTGACAGGGAAGTAAAGGTTTATCTGCGGAAAAAAGACGGCCAGGTTATGCAGCACGGGGACGTGCTGGCAACAGTCAAGGGCAAGGCAAGGGCAATACTTGCGGGCGAGCGGACCGCGCTTAATTTCCTGCAGAGGCTGTCGGGAATCGCGACTGCGACAAAAAAGTTCGTGGACATAGCAAAACCGCGCAATATTACGATACTTGATACGCGCAAGACAACGCCGGGGCTGAGGATATTCGAAAAATACGCGGTTTTAATGGGCGGCGGGCAAAACCACAGGATGGGGCTGTATGACGCCGTGCTTATAAAGGACAACCATTTGCAGGTCGTGGACATTAGGGACGCTGCAAAAAACATGCGGCGGTGGATACCGAGAAACATGAAAGTCGAGATAGAAATAGACGATTTGCTGCTTTTAGACGAGGCAATAGAAGCAAGGCCCGACATTATAATGCTTGACAACATGACGCCGGAGATGATTGACAAGGCAGTGGAAAAAATAAAAGGCAGGGTAAAAATAGAGGTTTCGGGCGGGGTGAACCTCGATAACATAAAAGAACTTGTGAAAAGGAAAGTTGATTACATATCAATAGGCTCGATAACCCACTCGCCAAAGGCGCTGGACATAAGCTTTAATTTTACAACCAAGTAGTATTCCCCCTTCTTCAGAGAGAGGCAGCAAGGAGTCTGTCTCAAAACTCTTTTAAACGCCTTGCATTGCCTACACTTATCGCGTTTTTTAGCCCCTATCTTTATTATTTCTCTTCTTTTCGATTTGTGGTTCTTTTCTTGTCAGGTTGCGAACCTTAATTTAACCTTACCTTCCCTCCACAAGGCATACATTGTCTTTATGTTATGGGCGGCGCATATAAAAGACCATTGTGTTTTTACGCTTTCGATTCCTCTAACACTAAATCTTGTAAAACCAAGTACGTTTTTTATACGTCCCAATAATGGCTCAACTATTGTTTTTCTCTTTCGAAGCTGTTCTTTCCAGTTATTGACCCTAGCTTCTTCTCTGTATATTGACACTATCTCCTCATACTCATGCTTATTTGCTTCTATTATCCTTCCGGATTTTACCTTGCTGCATTCGTATTTATAAATACAATCCCTATGATCCCCGCATCGGTATATCATTGTCTCTTTTCCGTTTTTCTTCTTCCTTATACTGGTATATTCAAGCCTGCCATTTTTAGGACATACATATTCGTTTTTTTCTTTGTCGTATTTAAAATGCGCTTTGCCATACGGCCTATCGCTGTCATCCTCCGGCAAGTTAACAATTATATTCCTTTTTTCTTCTTTGGCTTTTGCCAGTTCTTCCGGTGAATAATACCCTCCATCCGCAAGCGTTACTCCTGATTTTTGTCCGGTATTCGACTCTGCTTTTTCTATCATATCATTCAGCATGTGAGCATCCGATTCCTTGTTTGTCACATTCTCTGCCACAATTATCTGTTTCTTTGCGTCCACAACAACCTGTGAGTTATATGCCTGTTGCAGTCCTTTACCTCTTGTCATCATGAACCGGCTGTCTCTATCTGTGGGGTTTTCAGTTGTTTTTCCTTCACTTTTCATACGTTCTATATGTTCTCTTATTACCTGACGCAGTTTCTCCTTTTCCTGCAATTCTTTTGGCATTCCGCACTTACTTTTGTCCTCTTCATCGTCTTGTTCGTCATTTTTCTCAATTTCCACCATTATTTTGTCTATTTCTCTGTCTAATTCTTGTATTTTTTTATTCATGTCTTTTATTGTTTTGGTCTTTTCCTTATTTACATCTGCCTGTATTTTTGTGCCGTCCACGGCTTGAATTTCAAAACCAACCAAATTGTTGTTTGTTGCCACACGCACCGTCTCCTTCAGTAAAACCCTTATCTGCTCTTTATTTCCTTTAAAAAATCTCCATAGCGTATTATGGTCGGGATGATTATTCCCGGTTATCCATATCATCCCCATTGAATCGTAAGTCATTTTTTCAACTTTTCTGCTGCTCTTTTTTCCTTCCAGTATGCCGTACATCCATGCCCCAAGTAAAAGATCTACAAAATATCCCGGTCTTCCGGTTTCTTCTTCCATTTTAAAACCCATCTCTTCAAGCGGTAATTCTTCTACGAATTCTACGACAAATCGAGCTAAATGATCTTTTGAAACCCAATCTTCTATTGCCGGTGGCAGTAGATACATTTGATTTCTATCGGCTCTTATCGTTGGCATTTGGTTTCTCCTTCGCTAAATTTTGAAACCATTATACCATTTATGTCAAAGAATTAAGAGGCTTTTGAGACAGACTCCTTGCCGCCTCTCTACAAATGCTTTTAACGCAATCATTACGAAACTTTTTGGTGTTTTAGTTGTCTAATCATCAGTTTAAAAATACAGCTTTTAAGGAGGATTTAACTGATGAAAAAACAAAAGGTTCTCATGGTTTTAGGCTTGGCTTTTATCCTTCTTGCATCATTCAGCTGCAAGTCGCACAATCCATCGGCAATAACACCCATCCAGCCGCCGCAGCAGGCGCATGCCGCAATCGTTCAGGAGCCTCCCGGTGACGGGAACAATGATTTTACCTTTGATCTTTATCACCAGATAAATTCTTCAAACAGCAACGTATTTTTCTCGCCTTTCAGCATTTATACGGCGCTATCGATGACTTATGAAGGCGCGAAAAATGAAACTGCGTATGAAATGGCAAAGGTTCTTTATTTGCAGCAGGATAATGCCACGCGCTGGCAGAATTTCACGAATTTAATCAGAGAAATAAACAACCCGAACAAGAATTACACTCTAAGCACTGCCAATAATCTCTGGCTGGAACAGAACTTTCAGTTTTATCAGAGTTTCCTAAACGCAGTAGAGACGTACTACAGCGCTTCTGCCACGGCCATGGATTTTTTAAATAACCCAACCGGGTGCATGCAGACAATCAACAACGCGGTAGCAAATGAAACCAACAACAAGATTACCAACCTGCTGCCTGCAGGAAGCATTACCCCGGAAACAGAGCTTGTCCTGACCAACGCGATATATTTTTATGCCACGTGGCAGAACCAGTTCGATCCGAATAACACCATGCCTTATCTTTTTACGACAAGTTCCGGCTCAACAGAGACGGTGCAGATGATGAAACAGACTTTGTCGGCAAATGTTGAGAATTATTATGGGGTCGCGCAGGTTATGGAGCTGCCTTACGTGAACAAGGAAGTGTCGATGTTTATATTCCTTCCGCCTGCAGGCGCTATGGATAGTCTTGATGCAAATATGACAGGCGCCAAGATGAACGCATGGCTGGCAGCAAGGCCGGCAACAGTCACTTCAACAGCGCAAGTTGTGCTGTCAGTTCCAAAATTTACAGTGAACACCACATATAATGCCATGGCAGATACTTTATCCGCAATGGGCATGCCTACGCCTTTTTCGCAGTCGGCTGCAGATTTTTCAGGCATGTCGCCGGCTGTTGGCCCTAATTTTAACCTTTACATTTCCAAGGTTATACACAAAGCATATGTTTCAGTAGCTGAAAAAGGCACAGAAGCTGCGGCAGCAACTGCAGTAATTGTAGTTGGCATTACTTGCGTTAGTTATCAGCCAGTTGTCCAATATGTTTACTTTACCGTTGACCATCCGTTCATATTCATGATAAGGGAAAATACATCAAATACGATATTATTCATCGGCAAGGTCAATGACCCGAACGCGGGATAAGCTGTAAAATTAGGGAGGTTTAAAGTAATGAATAAGCAAAAGGTTCTCATGGTTTTAGGTCTGGCTTTAATTCTTTTTGCATCATTCAGTTGCAAGTCACACAACCCTTCGGCAATAACGCCGATCCAGCAGCAGCAACAGCAACAGGTGCAGTCTGCAGTAATACAGGAACCGCCTGCCGAGGGGGACAATGATTTTACCTTTGATTTGTACCACCAGATAAATTCAGACAGCGCAAACGTATTTTTCTCGCCGTTCAGCATATATGACGCGCTTGCCATGACCTATGAAGGCGCAAAGGGAGAGACAGCGGGCCAGATGGCAAAGGTGCTTTACCTTCAGCAGGACAACAACACGCGCTGGCAGGCTTTCGCGGGTTTAATCGCAGAAATAAACAACCCGGCCAAGAATTACACGCTCAGCACAGCAAACAACCTCTGGCTTGAGCAGGATTATCCTTTTGTGCCGGGCTTTTTAAACACAGTTGAGACATACTACAGCGCTTCTGCCACGGCAATGGATTTTGTGGGCAACCCGAGCGGCTGCATGCAGACAATAAACACGGCTGTAGCGAATGAGACCAACAACAAGATTACAAACCTGCTTCCAAACGGAAGCATTACAGATAAAACCGTGCTTGTCCTAACAAACGCGATATATTTTTACGCCACATGGCTGAACCAGTTCAACGTGGCGAACACCACTCCGACTGCTTTTACGGCAAGTTCCGGCGCAACAGAACAGCCGGATACCATGCACGAGACTATTGCTGCCAATGTGGAGAATTATTATGGGGTTGCGGCGGCAATGGAACTGCCTTACGTGAATAAGGAAGTATCGATGTTCATATTCCTCCCGCCTGCAGGAGGCATGGCAAGCCTTGACACTTACATGACAGGCGCAAAGATGGACTCGTGGCTGGCGGCACGGCCCGCGACAGTCACTTCGACAGCGCAGGTCGTGGTTTCGCTGCCGAAATTTACAGTGAACACCACGTATGACGGCATGGGCGATACTTTAAAAAATATGGGCATGACTGATGCTTTTTTGCCGGGAACCGCTGATTTTACAGGCATATCAACCGTGGGGCACCTTTATATTTCCAGGGTTATACATAAGGCGTATGTTTCTGTGGCTGAAAAGGGCACAGAAGCAGCGGCGGCAACAGCAGTAATTATCGCGCAGACATCGTGCGTAACTGCGCCCCCTAAGTATATTTATTTTACAGTGAACCATCCGTTCATATTCATGATACGTGAAAATACGTCAAACACGATATTATTCATCGGCAAGGTTAATGACCCGAACGCGGGTTAATCGGCATAAATTATTGCATTGAAATAAGCCCGGGGCCGAATGCTCCGGGCTTTACAATTCGAAAACAAAAGGGCTCCGCACACCTTGATATACCCCTTATATCATTTGCCATCTGCAGAGATGGCTCACACCTAACAAACAACACCGGAGCCCTTTTTTTATACCTCTTTTAACAAAGGGGGCCAGGGGGATTTTAAATAGTTTTTAAATGCCGGTTTCAAATTATAATCCCCCGCCCCTTGCGGAGTTCGATATCCCAGTGGGATGTTGAACGGGAGAATTCATCTTTGAATCTTCATAATATGCTTTTCTCCCTAAGGGTCTGGGTGAGGGGTGCCCTTGTTTTTTATCTTTAGTTTTCCGCTTCCTGTTACCTTGCATATCAAATGTTAAATAAAATAATCAGTTAAATAAAATAATCTTGAATAAGCCTGCCTGAAGGAGTATATTTTTTATAATATTAATACCGCTTGTCCTCAGCCTTGGGCTTCGGACTTGAGCGGGTACTAAGATATCGTAATGTTTTGCCTGTGCCTGTCGACGGCTTGGCAAAACAAACGCTATCATAAGAGGGAAGCGGTTATGAAAATACGGATATTCAGTTTTCTTGCCCTGTTTTTGGCACTATCATTTTCCTTGTCTGCCATGGATTTCAAGACAGTGGAAAAATATGTCAAAAAACAGGGGTTTAGCATTGTAGATAGCAAAAATCTCAGCAGGCATTGTTTTAATAAGGCAAAAGCCCTGGATACTGAATCGCCCATTGCGTTTGAAATAGATTACAATAATAACGGCAGGAATGAATGGGTCGTTTTCATGGAAAAAATTGTTGAAAGCAGGGATCCGCACGGAAAATCAAAATACACGGTGCACAGGAAAATCCTGATATTATTTGATGAGCCAAAAGGCATAAGGGAAGTCTGCCTGGAAAATTTTAATTATGTGCACCTGGGCAAAAATGAAATTTACCCGATAGATTTTGTTGTTGAAAAATACACGGAAAATACGATAAAAGACCATGAAAAAGGCAGGACTATTATAATCAAGCTTAAGAACCCGGTAATATACGCAGCGCAGTGCGAAGGCTCGTCGTATTATGTCCTGAATACCGGCGGGAAATACAGCTACAAAAAAATATGGGTTTCTGACTGACAAGTGACAATCCCAAATTCCAACCATAAGCCATTCACTATTGTTAAGGCTTATGGCCCTGTGCCGGAATGTAATGACTGGTACAGGGATCCCAAATCCCAAACTTTCCCCCCGAAATATGGTATAATTTTTTAAACAGGGAGCGGTACCATATTCAGCAATATTCCCGCTGCGCGGGATTTTTAGGAGCAATTTTCGTGGGAAAAAGTACGGAAAGTTCAACGCCGAAAGTGAAAAAGAAATAAATTATCAATTGCCAATTTTAAATATATTATTAGCGGCAGTTAAATAAAAACAAAAGGCGAATGGAAAATGAAAAAATCAATATTTTTTACGATTTTAGTATTATTGCTTATTTTTTCCGCGTGCTCAAAGAAGAAAAGCAGCCCTACCGGGCCCGGTGAGACAGACACGCCGGATATTGCCAATACGCAGACAGCCGTGGCTGGCAGCCTGACAAAAACAATTACTCCGACTTTGACGATAAGCGCCACGAATACACAATCCGCAACAATAACACAGACATTCACAATAACGCAAACGTACACAATATCTGCAACATTTACAATATCGCCGACAATAACGCAAACAAGCATAATACCGTGCAGCGCCTGGACGCAGGCAGCGCCTGCGGCGGCATTCTCGCCGGCACGGTATGGACATGCAAGCGTGGTGTTTAACAATTACATGTGGGTAATAGGGGGATTTGACGGCACGAATTACCTGAACGACGCATGGTATTCGGGCGACGGCTCGACATGGACACAAATGACACAATCAAACGCTTTCCTGCCTGCAAGGGATTTTTACGCAAGCATGGTATATAACAACCAGATATGGGTAATAGGAGGCAGGGGCAATTTTTATGACCTGCTTAACGACGTATGGTACTCAGGCGACGGCGCAAACTGGGCATGCGCGACCATAGCAGCTGCGTTTAACGGAAGGGACAGCCATACAGGCGTTGTTTATAATAACCTGATGTGGGTAATAGGAGGCATTGATTGCAATTCCAGCAGGTATAACGACGTATGGTACTCGGGCGACGGTATAAACTGGGGATGCACCACAACTGCAGCCGCGTTTCCGGCAAGAGACGGGCATGCATGCGTGGTATTTAATAATAAAATATGGGTTATAGCCGGAAGCTCGGCCAGCGGCGCGCTGAGCGACGTATGGTATTCCAGCGACTGCAAAAACTGGGCACAGGCTGCAGCGTCGGCAGGATTCGGCGCCAGGTACTGGTTCGCGAGCGCGGTATATGACAATAAAATATGGGTGACAGGCGGAAACCCGAACGGGCAATATTATAACGACGTATGGTATTCAGGCGACGGAGCATCATGGGCCGAAGCGACAGTGTCGGCAGGTTTCAGCGCAAGGGAGGGGCACACAAGCCTGGCTTTTAACAATGAATTGTGGGTGACAGGCGGGCTTGAGTACAGCGGGACCATGCTGAACGATGCCTGGTATTCATCGGCGCAGTAGGGCACAGGCAAAGGAGAAAACAAGGGTGAATGCAAAAAAGGTTTTATTATTATCTGCAGTGTTGTTCCTTATTTCCGGGAAAACAGCAGTTCCATATCCATGGAACGCCACATATCCATACGGCATGCAGGCAACCAACGCGAGCTCTAGCCAGGTGCAGGCCATATATGACGATTGGGCAAGCGAGTGCATAACTTCAAGCGGCGCAGGCGGATACCGCAGGGTGCAAACCCCGGGAAATACCCCGCCTATTGACCCGCCTGCCACTGATTCAATATCAGAGGGAATAGGCTATGGAATGTTGTTTGCAGTGTATTTTTCAGACCAGCCTTTATTTAACGATTTGTGGAACTATGAGAAGCTCCACCTTGATTCAGACGGGCTCATGAACTGGGACATAACCGACACAGGCGCAGTACGCGGGTACAACTCTGCCACAGACGGCGACCAGGACATAGCTTTTAGCCTTGTCATGGCAGACAGGGAGTGGGGTTCAGGGACGTATTGCTATCTTACAAATGCAGCTGTTGAAATAACAAAATTAAAAACTTACGACTGCGATGCGTCGGACTATCATTTAAAACCCGATGACATGTGGGATGGCGTTGAATTTCCATGCTATTATATGCCTGCATGGTATACTGAGTTTGGGGTTGTAAACCCGTCTGAGGCGTCTTTCTGGGCAAACGTAGAAAACAAATGCAACTCAAACCTTGCAGCAGGCAGAAATCAAAACACAGGGCTCGTCGCGGAAAACCTGAACCATGACGGCACTGTGTATGGCGCCAATACATACTGGTATAATTCCTGCCGGGTGCCGTGGAGGTACGCCATAGACTATGCATGGAACGGCGACTCATTTAGCCAGACAGAAACAAACATGCTTGCCGTATTTTTCAACAACATAGGCCCGTCGAACATACTCGACGGCTATGACGTGGCGACAGGAGCGGCCACAGGCACGGATAATAATTCGGCTTTTGTAGGGCCGGCTGCATGCTCGCTGATGTCGCTGAGCCAGACTGCCTCAAACCAGAACAGTTTAAATGGTTTTTATACATGGTTGAATAATTACGGATATGACGGGTATTATTACGACGGCGCGCTCGCTATAATGTCCATGCTTTTAATGTCCGGCAATTTCCCCAAATCTTTTTATACGCCGACAATCACGCCTGTTGTCTCACCTACGCCGACTTCGACAATTTCGCCCGTGCTTTCCCCGACGCCGACATACACCATAACGCCTGTTCCGCAGCCTACGCTGACGCCGGCGCCTTATTATCCGGCAAAAGGATTAATGATTTATCCGGACCCGCTGAACAGGGTAAACGGCCTGCAGAACATGACGCTCAGGGTAAACCTGTCAAAACAGGAAACTTACGTGTGGATAAGGGTCTATACTTTCGCGATGAGGAAGGTATTTGAAGGCTATGAAACAGTGCCAAACACAACAGCGGCAGGATGGCAGGACATACCGCTTGTAAACACAAGGAATTATCTTATCAGCACAGGCGCGGCAAACGGGCTGTATTATTATACTGTCTGCGATTTGCAAAACGGGAACCTGAACCGGATAAGCCAGGCAGAAACTTTTATAATATTGCGGTAAGCCTTAGGCCTGTCTGAAAATAGACGGTGTCACCCCTTGCTTGTTGCTAATTTAAACCGGATTGAACGGAATGGCGGAGGGTGAAAGATGAAAACGCACGAAGCTGGGCCTGGCACCTTTCTTGTTCCTTTAGCAATTGGTCTTGAAAAGATAAAAATTAACCTGTATTATTACCCAAATACACTGAATAAAGGAGGTAAATTATGAAATTCTTTAAAAATATCACATGGTCGTTTTTTATACTGGTAATTTTATGCGCGTTTCTGCCTTTTGCCAATGTATCGTGCTCGGGCAAGCAGGTCGCGACCATGACCGGCGCAAGCCTTTGCACAGGCACAAAAATAAGCTTTGCCGGGCATGAGCAGGATGTAAAACCTGAGCCCAGGGTGATTGCTGTGTACGCGCTCTGCCTGATATCCGGGATTTTGCTTCTGCTGAAAAAGACCCGTAAAGCATTTGCTTTTGCGATGATATCAAGCCTTGCATGTTTTGGGCTCCTGTCGTGGTGTAAGCTTATAACGGACCAGATGGTAAAACAAAACCCCGGAAGCTGGTCGCTGTCCTATGATACAGGCTGTTATGCGACAATAATACTGCTCGCCTTATGCCTGATCTTCAGCGCCATTTTTGCATTCCGGCGCAGCGATGAAAAACCTGTTGAAACCGGCGTTCAAAATAATGGGGATAAGGAACCGGGAACAGGGAATGAAAGCAGCGGGATGTAAGATTGTAAGGCTGGAGGATTGAAGAGGTGAAGGATGAAAACGCACGAAGCAAGGCCTGATACTTTCCTGACTTCTCTATATGTTTGAACAGGTGCCCTTCGGCAGGCATTAAACGTTGGGACGTTTTGCAAAACGTCTCTACGTAAAAACAAACGAAAGAACAAAGGCAGGCACGGGCAAAGGAGAAAACAAGGTTGAATTTAAAAAAGGTTTTGTTATTATCTGCAGCTTTGTTCCTTATTTCCGGGAAAACAGCAGTTCCATATCCATGGAACGTGACATATCCGTACGGCATGCAGGCAACCAACGCGAGCTCTGCGCAGGTGCAGGCCATATATAACGCATGGGCAAGCGCCTGCATAACCTCAAGCGGCGCAGGCGGATACCGCAGGGTGCAAAACCCGGGAAATACCCCGCCTACAGACCCGCCTGCCACCGACTCTGTGTCGGAAGGCATAGGCTACGGCATGATAATGGCCGTGTATTTTTCGGACCAGTCCCTGCTGAATGATTTATGGAATTATGAGAAAATTTATATTGATTCAGACGGGCTCATGAACTGGGATATAGCCGACACAGGCACAGTAAGCGGGTACGGCTCGGCTACGGACGGTGATGAAGACATAGCTTTTAGCCTTGTCATGGCTGGCAGGGAATGGGGCTCGTCAGGCACGTATAATTACATATCGCTTGCCGCAGCTGAAATAACAAAACTAAAAAATTACGACTGCAGCGCGTCGGACTATCATTTAAAACCCGGGGACGGGTGGGATGATTGTGAATTTCCTTCGTATTACATGCCTGCCTGGTACACTGAGTTTGGGGTCGTAAACCCGGGTGAGGCGTCTTTCTGGGCAAACGTAGAAAACAAATGCAACTCAAACCTTGCAACAGGCATAAATCCAGGCACGGGGCTCGTCGCGGAAACCCTGAATCATAACGGCACTGTATACGGTACAAACACATACGGCTATAATTCCTGCAGGGTGCCGTGGAGATACGCCATTGATTACGTGTGGAACGGCGATCCGGCGGCCCAGACAGAAACAGGCCTGCTGGCGGCATTTTTTAACAACATAGGGCCGGCAAACATACTTGACGGTTATGATGTGGCGACAGGCGCGGCTAACGGCTTATATAATGATTCGGCTTTTGTCGGGCCCGCAGGATGCTCGCTGATGTCGCTGAGCCAGACTGCCTCAAACCAGAACAGTTTAAATGGTTTTTATACCTGGCTGAATAATTACGGATATGACGGTTATTATTATGATGGAGCGCTCGCGGTAATGTCCATGCTTTTAATGTCCGGCAATTTCCCCAAATATTTTTATACGCCGACAATCACGCCTGTTGTCTCACCGACACCGCAGCCTGCGCTGACGCCGGCGCCTTATTATCCGGCAAAAGGATTAATGATTTATCCCAACCCGCTGAACAGGGCAAACGGCCTGCAGAACATGACGCTCAGGATAAACCTGTCAAAACAGGAAACTTATGTGTGGATAAGGGTCTATACTTTCGCGATGAGGAAGGTATTTGAAGGCTATGAAACAGTGCCAAACGCAACAGCGGCGGGATGGCAGGATATACCGCTTGTAAACACAAGGAATTATCTTATCAGCACAGGCGCGGCAAACGGGCTGTATTATTATACTGTCTGTGATTTGCAAAACGGGAACCTGAACCGGATAAGCCAGGCAGAAACTTTTATAATATTGCGGTAAGCCTAAGGGCTGTCTCTACCAAAACAAACATAAACCATTTGCTTGTGCCTGAAAATTGGGCGAAAAGGAAAAGCATATATGAAAAAAATTCCGGTTGCTTTATTTATTATAATTGCGATTTTAATGATGTGCGGATTTAAAAAATATTCATCTTCATGGGGAACTTTGGGAAGCGGCAACGGGCAGTTTAATTATCTTGGCGGGATAGCGCTGGACAGCAGCGGCAACGTGTATGTTTCGGACTATATGAATTACAGGGTGCAGAAATTCAGCGCTGCGGGCGCGTATATGACACAATGGGGCGGCGGAGGGAACGGCAACGGGAAGTTTGATTTGCCCACGGGAATAGCGGTGGACAGCAGCGGTAATGTGTATGTTGTGGACGGCAATAACAGGCTCCAAAAATTCAGCAGGACCGGGAAATTTTTGACACAATGGGGCAGTTACGGGAAAGACCCCGGGCAGTTTTTTAATCCCCTGGGAGTGGCGGTGGACAGCAGCGGAGACGTATATGTTACAAACGCCGATAACAGGATACAGAAATTCAGCAAGACCGGGAAATATATTATGCAATGGGGCAGTTATGGAGTATTCTGCGGGAAGGTTGACAAGCCTGTCGGCATAGCAATAGGCAGCAACGGGAACGTGTATATTGCCGATTCGGGCAATGACAGGATAGAAATATTCAGCAACAAGGGCGCGTATTTAAGGGAATTGGGCGAAAATGGGACAGGCGAAGGCCAGCTTAACAAGCCTTACGGGGTGGCTTTGGACAGCAGCGGCAACGTATATGTCGCGGACACGTATAATAACAGGATACAGGAATTCAGCAATGAAGGGGCATATGTGGCGCAATGGGGCAGTTTTGAAAGCTGGCAATTTAACAAGCCCATCGGGGTGGCAGTGGACAGCAGCGGCAGTGTGTATGTCGCGGACTCGGGGAACAACAGGATACATGTATTCCACCCGTAGGGATGAAGCGATTTGGGATTTGGAATTTGGTATGGATTCAAAATTTTAACGGTAAAGAAAAGAAGTGAACTTTGAAGAGAATTTATCCGTCTAATTTTAAGAGGTTTAAGTGGAAACAAGGTGGAAAATGGATGATAATTACCTGAAAATCATAAAACAACTTGGGGTTGTGTATAAGGATCGTTTAATTGACCATATTGAATACAGGAGGCTTGTAAGAAAAATAGACGCCCAAAGCAATGATTTAAAAAACTCGAAAAAATTAAGCAGCAGCCTGGATACAATAATTAATTTAAAGGAAGACTTAAAACAGGGCAAAATAACGGAAAAATTTTTCATTTGCGAAAAGGACAGGCTACTGAATGAAATAAATGATTATATTTAAAAAATGGCGCTGCATGTTTTAAATCAGATGTGTAAAGCGGATTTACTTGTTTTATACGCCTTTTTGGAGCATACTCAATATATGATAGTTTATGAGAACGGCCATGATGACGGCTTGACAGAATAAACGCTATGATATCAAGCATTGCTTGTCCTTGGCCTGCCGGCCTCGGACTTGAGCGGCTTGACAGAGTTTGATTTTGAAAGCGTCAACAGAGAAGCAAAATCATTACTCTGACAAGTCCATGCAACGCATGGAGTGCGTAATATTTTGTCAGGGTAGCTTTTATAATGATGATTAATGGAAACTACCCGTCAAATAGTCCACAGGACTATTTGACCCTGTTTGAGGGCTTGACAAAATAAACGCTATCAAGGAGATAAACATGAAAACACAATTCACAAAGAACAGGTTCAGGCCAATGCTGGCAGGACTGCTTTGCCCACTGTTTTTAATAATTATTTTCAGCCTTTTGGCCGCGAGGGATGTGCGCAATGAAGGCACCCAAAGCAACAGCGTGCACAGCAGCAGTACGCACAGCAGTAGCGTGCACAGCGGCAATGTGCGCAGTGGAGGAGTAAGCAGCGCGAACTGGCACAACGGTGGCGTAAGCAGCGCGAACTGGCATAACGGTGGCGTAAGCAATGCTAACTGGCATAATGGAGGCGTTCACAGCGGATACTGGCACAATGGAGGCACGCACGGCGGGTACTGGCACAATGGAAGCTGGTACAGGTGGCACGGAACGTACTGGATAGGAGGCATTCCTTATTACTATTACTATAACCCTTACTACTCTGACGAGTACTGCGAAGTAGTACCGGATGGATATATTGTTGTGCCGGCACCGGTTGTAAGTTCGGACCAGCAGGAAGCAGAGCCCGATGCTTCCAACCCGGCCCAGGAACCTCCGCAAACACAGGAAAAATCACCAAACAAAATTATAATAAACATACCAAATTCACACGGCGGTTTTACGCCCGTAACCCTTAAAAAATACAAAAAGGGGTATATAGGCCCGCAGGGTGAATTTTACGATGGCAAGCCGACCGTTAAACAGTTACAAGTATTGTACGGGGATTAACAGGTATATAAGGAACCCGTATAAAAAAGTCATATAATTTATATTACTGAAGTCAGTCTCAGATCATTCCTTTTTGTGTGGTAACTGCTAATAAATATTGCAATATGGGGGATTTCACAATATAATCAATAAGGCTGCAGATTTTGCCGGCCACTGTTAATTTATCAATCAATACCGCTTGTCCCTCACAAGTTCGGGACTGGAGCGGCTTGACAGAGTTTGATTTTGCAAGCGTCAACAGAGAAGCATAATCATTACTCTGACAAGTCCATGCAACGCATGGAGTGCGTAATACTTTGCCAGCACCTTTGGCTTGACAAAATAAACGAAATGATATCAAGCACCCCTTGTCCTCGGCCTTGGGGCTTCGGACTTGAGCGGGTACATGATTTCGTAATACTTTGCTGGGTAGCTTTTACATGATGACTTATGGTAACTACCAGTCAAATAGTCCGCAGGACTATTTGACTGCCTTCGACGGCTTGGCAAAATAAACGAAATTAAGGGAGGTTTTATGAAAGCGATTGTATACACAAAATACGGACCGCCGGATGTCCTTGAGTTCAGGGAAGTGAAAAAACCTGAGCCCTGGAATAATGAAGTGCTTGTAAGAATTCAGGCGGCATCATTAAACGCGGCTGACTGGCATCTTTTGAGGGCTGACCCGTTCATAACCCGCCTGTTTTCAGGGCTTTTGTGGCCGAAATACACTATACTCGGAGCTGACATAGCAGGGCGGGTCGAAGCTGTCGGCAAAGACGTAAAGCAGTTTAAGCCGGACGAGGATGTATTCGGGGATTTATTCAGGAGCGGCTTTGGCGGTTTCGCGGAATATGCAATCGCCAGGGAAGAGGCATTAGCGCCGAAACCTGTCGGCTTGACATTTGAGGAAGCAGCGGCAGTGCCTGTGGCTGCAGTCACTGCTTTGCAGGGCCTCCGCGACAAAGGGCATATCAAGCCGGGACAAAAGGTCCTGATTAACGGCGCGTCGGGCGGTGTCGGCACATTCGCGGTGCAGATTGCCAAATCATTCGGCGCAGAAGTTACAGCCGTGTGCAGCACTGGGAACATGGACCTGGCGCGGTCACTCGGCGCGGACCATGTCATTGATTACAACAGGGAAGATTTCACCAAAAACGGGCAGCAATATGATTTGATTCTTGCCGCCAACGGATATCATCCGATTTCAGACTACAAGCGCGCGTTAAGCGCCAAAGGCACTTATGTCATGAGCGGAGGTTCGGGCGCCCAGATGTTCCAGGCCATGCTCATGGGGCCGTGGATTTCAATGACCGGGGAAAAGAAAATGATCGGCCTGTCAGCGGCATCAAACCAAAAAGATTTGCTTTTTATAAAAGGGCTTATTGAAGCTGGTAAAGTAAAACCAGTCATAGACAGGCGTTACCCTTTAAGCAAGGTCGCCGAAGCTTTCCAGTACCTTGAACAAGGTCACGCGCGGGGGAAAGTGGTAATAGATATTGAAAATTATAAGCCATAAGCCGCCCGCCGGCGCTCAGGTTTTGGGTTCCCGGGAGTAAAAAATGATTATTCAGTCCCTTATAATAATGCTTCTGGTTTTCATCCTGCCTTTTTTGATAAAAAAAGCAGAGGAAGAGCTTGAAATATTTTTTTTCATAATGGGCATTCTGGCCGTAAGCGTAACAAGACAGTGGAGCCCGGCTTTGATAAAGGAGGCATTTATCGAGCCGGTAAAAATTACCGCTGCGGTATTAATTGCGGGCATGCTTTTTAAGTTGCTGCAAAAATCCATTGCGAAAAATATAAATAAAATCCTGGAAAAAACTGGGATTAAATTTTTTGCGTTTTTCATAGTCGCGGGATTGGGCCTGGCTTCAAGCGTGATAACGGTCATAGCAGCCGCCCTGATACTCGTCGAAATAATAAGCCATTTAAAACTCGGCAAAAAAGACGAAACCAGGCTTGTCATACTTACATGTTTTTCAATAGGGATTGGCGCCGCGCTCACGCCCATGGGCGAGCCGCTTGCGACAATCATAACCGGCAAACTAAGTGGCCCGCCTTACCATGCCGGTTTCTGGTTTCTTTTCAAGAATCTGTGGCTTTATGTAGTGCCCTGCATATTATTTTTAGCCGGCCTGGCTGTGAAAATGACGGGAAAGAGCCGTAAAAGCAGCAAAGGATTAAAGGAAAACAGGGAAGAGGAAATAAAAGACATTTTAACAAGGGCCGGGAAAATATACCTTTTTATTGTATCGCTTGTATTTTTGGGTGCCGGGTTTAAGCCGGTTATAGATGGCTATGTCTCGAAAATACCCTATTATTTTATTTACTGGATAAATCTTGTATCTGCCATACTCAACAACTCAACACTGGCAGCAGCTGAAATAGGGCCGTCAATGGCCATAAACCAGGTCAATGCCGCCATACTGGCCCTGATAACAGCCGGAGGGATGCTGGTGCCGGGGAACATACCGAATATCATAGCGGCAAATAAACTGAAAATAAAAAACAAGGAATGGGCCGCGCTCGGCGTGCCGCTGGGCCTCGGCATAATGACTGTATATTTTGTTGTTATACTGGCACAAGCAAGGTAAAATAAATTATTAGTTAAGCCATAAATAACACGCTATAGCCCGGGTTTTGTGTTGAAATTCACTAAAGAAAAAGAAGAATGGGTTTATAAGCAGAACGAATACAGCCTTAACAAGAATAAAAGAGATGAGAGGAAAATAAAATTTTGAATAAAATTAATGTTGAAAATATAAAAAAGAAAATAAACAATAACAGAATACTGAATAACTTTGTCTTTTTTTCTGAAATTGATTCAACAAACCGCTATCTAATCCAAAACAGGCACAAGACAGGCACTATTGCTTTGGCGGAAACGCAGATATCAGGGTACGGCAAACGCGGGGCAGAGTGGGAATCATCTAAAGGCGGGCTGTGGTTTTCTTTTGTCATAAATGAAAGCATCAAGAAACCATATATTTACATAGTGTTAATTTCAGTTGCCATCTTGGACAGTTTAACAAAATACAAAATAAGCGCAAAAATAAAATGGCCGAATGACATACTTGTTAATGGAAAAAAAGTGGCAGGCATATTAATAGAAAACGACGTTTATTCAAAAAAGCTCGTGGCGGGAATAGGCATAGACGTAAACAATGACATTGACAGCAGGCTGTCGGCACATGCAGGGGCGCTGAAAGACGTTTATGGTAAAGAAATGGATTTAAGCGCGCTGTTTGTCATGATAATAAAAAGGATTGATTATTACCTTGGGAACATAAAAAAATACAGACGCGCTGCAATTATAAAGTGGATAAAAAATCAGGTTGATGTAAAAGGGAAGGAAATAAAGGTTTTAGAAGGAAGTAAAATCATTAAAGGCAGGGTTGTTTCTGTTTTGCGCGACGGAAGCATAAAGCTGGCGGCTAAGGACGGAAAAATAAAAACAGTTTCAGCCGAAATATTTTTTATATAATTTTTTATCGTCAAATATATTTTTTAAAACCAGAATCCCCGCAATTGTTTTTGAATCCTTTATCCTTCCTGAAAAAACCATATCCACAGCACTGGCAAGGGTAGTCACAAACGGAGTTATCTGCTCGTCTTCGTCAAGATTTTGTTTTGATTTTTCCAGGCTGTAAGCGATGAATATTGCCATGACTTCGTTCGATGTGCCCGGGGCAAGGAAAAATTTCGTGATTTCCTTTATCCTGCCCGCGGTATAACCAATCTCTTCGGTAAGCTCGCGTAGGGCGCATGACATGAAAGATTCCCTGTCATCCCTTGTGCCTGCGGGGAATTCATAAATATATCCGCCTGCTGCATAGCGGTATTGATTGATAAGTACTATTTTTTTCTTTTTGATATCAAGGATAGGGATGATAAGTACTGAACCTGGGTGTTTTATCAGTTCGCGGACAATTGTTTTTTTGCCCATTTTGATAGTATCTTTTGAAAGGTTTACCACGCGGCCCTTATATATCTGCTCGCTTTTTAATAGTTTCATGTTTACCTCTTTTGTTAATTGTAGAGACACGCCATGGCGTGTCTCTATAGTTATTATTACTTCTTTTTCCGTCACTATGTAATCCATTTTTACATCATGCTTTTTGGCATGGGTTTTCTTTACAATCTGGCTTGAAAAAGCAAGCGCGACTTTTAAAGTCTTGGCAGGGAGCTGCTTCAGGAATTTATCGAAAAATCCCTTGCCGAACCCAATGCGGTTTCCATGCCTGTCAAAAGCAATGCCGGGCACAATAATTAGGTCAAGATTTTTCAGGGTTTTTATCCTTATTTTCCTTACGGGCTCAGGTATGCCGAATGCAGCAGGCTTACATTCCATATTCCTGTCCATGAGCATGGGAGTGATTTGGCTGCCGCATACGCAGGGCACGTAAACTTTGGATTTGTTATCAGAAAATAGCTTAAAGAAAGGTCCGGTTTTTACTTCGCTCTGCACGCTCATATATATCATTACGTGCCTGAAGAGATGCAGTTTTGATTTAAAGGCAGCGCAAAAATTGCGGAATATGGCAAGGCTGCGCTTTTTTATAACCTGCGCAGGGATTTTATCCCGTATTTTTTTTGTTTTTTTGCGTACTATGTGCTTCATGCGGGTATAATACAATGGCAAAAGTCAAAAGTCAAACAGCAAAGCTGAATTAACCTGTTGCAATATTGGATATAAGCAATATAATAGTAAAAATAAAGCGGCAAGTTTAATAAAACTAATCACAAACAATAAATTCAACACAAGGAGGATTTTTATGGGAGAAAAACGGAAAGGACTGGTTTTCAGGGCAATAGGCAATGGCACTGTTTATTTTTTAAAGAATGTCCATCTTGTTTTGCTGGCTTTTATCCCAATGATAGCCTTGAATTTGGTTTTTATGCTTGGAGACCAGTCGAAAATGGCGGCAGGCATGGCTATGGGGAAATTCCCGCCATGGTTTTTTATTTTTATCCTGTTTAATATGCTGTATACGATGTGGGTTTTTAATTTTCTTGCCATTCACATCGCTTCAAAGCCATATATATTGGACCTCAACATAAAAAACCAGGCACTGGTCGCATTAAAAAGGCTGCCCGGGACTTTTTTAGTTGGGGTAATGTACGGTGTTTCTGTGATGTTTTGTTTCTTATTGTTAATAATACCGGCAATAATTGTCGGGTGCCTCTGGTCCATGGTCCCGTTCGTTTACGTTTTTTATGGCGGGATCATCAAATCATTTAAGGAAGGCAGGGAAATAATCAAGGGCCGTTTCTGGAGCATCTTTCTTTTGCTTTTTATTTCCGTGATTATCGCGTTTATCTTGTTAATAACAGCATATTATTTCACAGGGTTCGCAGGTTACAATATAATCAATCAACTGCTTTATTTTGCAATTTCCATTATAGTCAGCATATCTTATTTCTGGATGCTTGCCCTGTACAAGGGAATAAAAGAAGAAAAGGATTTCAAGCATGACGAAGACAGGAAAGGGAAGTCGGGATTTTATAAGACAATCCTGGTACTGACGTCAATAGTATTTGTGGCGTTTGCGTCATTTTACGGGTACATGTTTACCGTTATGATTCCAAATATGGCCCTGAAAACAGGAATGGAAACAAAAATAGAGGGCAATAAAACAACCACATACATAAAGGGCGTACCGCAGACCAGCATAGAACAAAAAAGCAGGGGAGTAGTCACGTATACTTATTATTATAAAAACGGCAGTATAAAGACGGAAATGAGCATGAAATTCTTTTCGATAACCGGGCAAACAAAAGAGTATTATGAAAACGGAAAAATAAAATCAGTGAAAACTTATGATAAGGGCAAATTAAACGGGGAAAGCCTCGAATACGACGAAAACGGGCAATTAAGCAAGAAGTGCGAATATAAGGACAATAATATTGTCAACTGCGAGGAAATAAAGGCAAAAACAATTAGAAAATTATAATTTGCAGCCGGACTGTGTGGAACGTGCGGCGTTAACCCTTCGAGCATGAAGGTGAACTGCAAAAAGAGGAAAAAATGAAAAATAATTTTACAGTATTGATACTTGGAAGGGAAAACGTGGGCAAATCGTCCATTTTTAACAAGATTATCAGGCAGCAGAGGGCAATAGTGGATGACATGCCGGGCGTAACCAGGGACAGGATATACGGGGAAGTATACTGGGACAGGAAAAGGTTTACCGCGGTCGATACGGGCGGCATATTATTCGACGACAAGAACGTCATAAAAAGCATAATAATAAAAGACATTGAGAAAATAATAAAAGACGCTGACCTTGCAATGCTGGTTGTGGACGCGCAGGCGGGTATTTTGCCGGACGACAGAAGGATATTTGATTTCATTAAAAGGCATACTGACAAGTACATCGTCGTGGTCAACAAAGCAGACAATGAAAAATTAATCAACGAGTCCTATGAGTTTTACAACCTGGGCGTAGACAAGATATTCCCGATCTCGGCTGCGCATTCGTTCGCGATAGACGACGTGCTCGACTACATAGCCGCGCTGGTGCCGGAGGAAAAAATAGACGAGAAAAGCAAAGACGACATCATAAAACTGGCCATAGTCGGCAAGGAAAACGTCGGCAAATCGCTTTTGTTCAACACCATAATAAACGAGGAGCGCGCAATAGTCACGGACATCCCGGGCACGACCAGGGATTCCATTGACTCGATGGTTGAGATAAACAACTCGTTTTTCCTCGTGATAGACACTGCCGGCGTAAAAAAGAGGAAGAACATAAGGGAAAAAGTCGAAGCGTTCGGCATGGGCAGGACTTTTGTAAACATAAAAAGGGCGGACATGGTAATCCACGTGATTGACGCCATAGAGGGAATACAGGAAATCGACAAGAGGATAATAGGGTACGCTTTTGAGAATTATAAGGCCATGATAATTGCCGTGAACAAATGGGACCTTGTCGCGGCAAAAGACAGGGAAAGAATAAGGATAGAGTACATCGAGTACGTGAAGGCCAATTTCAAGTTCATAGATTTTGTGCCGATAATTTTCATCTCTGCCTTGCAGAAAATGGGCATGGACCAGCTCATTGATATTGTAATTTATGTCGAAAACCAGTATAATTTCAGGGTGAAAACCTCGATGCTGAACAGGGTTTTCCAGGAGGCTGTGTATGAAAAACAGCCTTCGGACAAGAGAGGCTCGCTTAAAGTTTATTACATGACGCAGGTCGCGGTCAGGCCTCCGACTTTTGTTATTTTTGTGAACCGCAAGAAAAAACTGCATTTCAGTTATTTGAGGTATTTAGAGAACCAGATGAGGCGGCATTTCGGGTTTGAAGGCGTGCCGTTGAAAATCAAAATCAGGGAAAAAGGAAAGGATGCATAAATGCATTTAATTACAGGATTGATATTAACGATAGTGGTTTCCTATGTTGCCGGCTCGATACCGACCGGATATATTATCGCGAAGAAATTAAAGGGCATTGACATAAGGAAGGAAGGCAGCGGCAATATAGGCGCGACGAACGTAAGAAGGATAATGGGCATGAAATGGTTTTTTATAGTGCTCGCGCTCGACGCTTTTAAGGGGTTTTTGCCGGTCTTTGTTTTTTCGCTCATTTACAAGGGTACCTATCCGTTCCTGCCTGTAATTGCAGGCGTGTGCGCCATGCTGGGGCACACTTTCACGATATTTCTGAATTTCAAGGGCGGAAAGGGAGTGGCAACAGGGCTGGGCGTATTCCTGGCGCTTGCGCCGTTCAGCATCCTCACGGCCTTATTGGCTTTTGTAATCGTGTTGTTCGCGTTCGGATACATATCAGTAGGCTCAATGACTGCGGCGGTATTGCTGCCGTTCCTTGTTTACATATACGGCGAGACAGGATATCTTTACCTGGTATTCTTTTTTTCCTTATTAGCCGCAATATTTGTTGTTTACAAGCACAAGGATAATATCAAAAGGCTTATTGACGGCACTGAAAGCAAGTTTGAGTATAAAAAGGAGCAAAGCGCCAAATGAAGGTTTCGGTCATAGGCGCCGGCGGTTGGGGCACGACTTTAGCCGTGCTTTTATACGAAAAAGGCAATGAAGTCATGCTATGGGAGTATTTCCCGGATTATGCAAGGGTACTTACGGAGACGCGCGAAAATATCAAGTTTTTAAAAGGCATAAAGATTCCCGAAAAGATTGATATCACGATTGACCTGCAACGCTGCGTGGAGCAGGCCGAAACAGTGGTAATGGCAGTGCCGTCGCACGCTTTAAGGCAGACGCTGGAAAAAATACAAGGATTTGATTATAAAAAAAAGTTCTTTATAAGCTGCATTAAAGGCATCGAGCAGAAATCGCTTATGAGGATGTCGCAGGTCATGAAGGATGTCCTTGGCAAGGTGAAGTTCGCCGTCATATCAGGGCCGTCGCACGCGGAAGAAGTTTCAAGAAAAATCCCGACTGCAGTGGTTGCGGCTTCGGAAAAATTGTCCATGGCAGCCCGGGCGCAGGAGTTGTTTTATACTGATGATTTGCGGGTTTATACAAACAGGGATGTGGCAGGCGTTGAGCTGGGCGGCAGCGTGAAAAATGTCATTGCCATAGCCGCAGGAATACTTGACGGGCTTGGCGCGGGCGCGAACACAAAAGCAGCGCTTATCACGAGGGGCCTTGCAGAAATGAAAAGGCTTGGCAAAGCGCTTGGCGCAAAGGAAACGACTTTTTTCGGCCTGTCGGGGCTGGGAGACCTGGTGGTTACTTGCGAAAGCAGGTTCTCAAGGAACAGGGCAGTGGGAGAGCAGCTCGGCAAAGGCAAAAAATTAAAGGAAATACTCGCAGGCATGGACATGGTGGCAGAAGGAGTCAAGACAACCGAGTCGGTTTACATGATGGCAGAAAAGCACAAAGTCGAGATGCCGATAACAAGGGAAACATACGAGGTATTATATAAAGACAAACCGGCAAAGCAGTCCATCAGGGATCTAATGACAAGGAAACTTAAGTCAGAGGAAGAATTTCTTAATGAAAAATAGAACAGTTTAATGTTTAAAGTTAAAAGTTGAACGTTGAACGTTGAACGTAAATATTAAGCATGAAACATTAAACAAGGAGGAAACGATGGAGATTAGAGAGAAAAAGTTTTACCCGATAAGGGAAGTGGCTCAAATCACAGAGGTGGCGGAATCGGTCATAAGGTTCTGGGAGCAGAATTTTGAGGAATTAAACCCGCTGAAAAACAGGGTCGGCCAGAGGAAATACACAAAAAAAGATATAGATGTAATTTTGCTTATTAAAAAGCTCCTTTACGAGGATGAGTATAAGATAGCCGGGGCACAGAGGAAACTGAAGGAGCTTATAAGCGCGGCAGACGGGGAGCAGATGGAGCTTTTTCCTTTCCAGGAAAAACTGAAAGACGAGAAATTAAAGGAAATAAGGAAAGAACTGACTGAAGTGCTGACAATACTGCAATAAATTTACAATTCGGGATGAAACATGCTTACAGGCATAATAGACGAGATGAAAAAACTCAAACCTTTTTAAACTCTGAACTTTAAACCGAAAATTTTAATCTAATCAGGCAAATGTGCTTAATTTCGTGTTGAAGTATAATATAAATAATGTTAAAATGCCTTCGCTGAATTTTTTAATCCCGCTCCGCGAAAATCCCCGCCGGTAGAGGCGGGGATTGATAGCGCTTCGGGGAGGGAGCATATTAGAGAATTTTTTAAAGTTGCTCCACTTTAACGGTATCGGGGCGTAGCGCAGGTGGCTAGCGCACTCGCTTGGGGTGCGAGAGGTCGCCCGTTCAAATCGGGTCGCCCCGACCATTTTAAATATTCGAAATATATTTGCAGACGGGCTGAAAAGTCATGGACTATGCTTTTTTGAAAGAAAAAATGATAAAGCAGCAGATCGAAGCGCGCGGAATAAACGATAAAAAAGTTATCGCTGCAATCCGTGCAGTGCCCAGGCATGAATTTGTGCCTGAACAGGACATGGATTACGCTTATGACGACGCGCCGCTGCCGGTGGGCTGCGGGCAGACAATATCACAGCCGTATATAGTAGCTCTTATGACAGAAATGCTCGAAATAAAACCGGACAGCAGGGTGCTGGAGATAGGCACCGGTTCAGGATACCAGACAGCAGTGCTTTCCAAAATGGCAAAGGAAGTCTTTACCATCGAACTTGTGGAAATTCTTTCATCCCGAGCAAAAGATACGATAGAAAACCTGAAAATCAGCAATGTCCATTTTAGAGCAGGAGACGGCTCGCCGGGATGGCCTGAATCCGCGCCATATAACAGAATAATAGTAACTGCTGCCGCGCCTGATGTACCGGCAGCGCTTGAGAATCAGCTTGATAAGAACGACGGGATTTTAATCGCGCCTGTGGGCAACATGCTTATCCAGAAACTCGTTAAAATAAAATATGTTAAATTGAAAAAAGAAGAAACAGAAGGAATAAACGTTGTTTTTGTCCCGTTGCACGGGCAATACGGATTCAAATGAAACGGTCGGGGCGTAGCGCAGGTGGCTAGCGCGCCTGCTTCGGGAGCAGGAGGTCGCTGGTTCAAATCCAGTCGCCCCGACCAGATTTAAGCGGTTTAAACTGGTTCGGGACATTTAACATTTATAATCCTGGGAGCACAAATGAAAAAAGCAGTTTTGATTTTCATCGTCATAATACTCGCATTTAACTTTATAAAAGCAGACAGTGTGGATGTAAATCATTTCCTTATTGGGCCTTCGGTAAACGGGGAGAGCGGGTTTATTTATAACCCTTCAAGCTATGTCCTCGGCAACAACATGCTCTCGCTCGGCATACATTCATATTTTTTTAAGGCCAATTACGGCCTGTTCAATTTTCTTGAAGCGGGCTTGAAATTCAACATCGGAACTTCCTCTGAAATCCTGGACATACTTAAAACAAGCAGCGTAAATCTAAAGGTAAAATTCCTTGAGGAAGAAAAATATTTTGTGAGCATCGCCGGCGGAGTGGAGGAAATACCGATAGCATTTTATAATCTTTTTACCGATAATCCGTTCAGGCCTTATGTAGCAGTGTCAAAGAAGATTTACGACATGAATTTTACGGCGGGATATATGGCCAAAAGGGGAAAGGGCATATTCGCGGACGCAAGCAAGGTGATAGACGATACGGTATTAGCAATAGCAGAATACGACGGCGAGCACTACAATGCAGGGGTCAAGATAAGCCTAAATTATAATTTTAATATTGAAGTTTTCGTCAGGGAAATAGACCGGATGAATACGATAAAAGAACTTGGCCAGTTTTTAAGGGATTATTTTATTTTCGGGATTACTTACATACAATAAAAAGGGAAATATAATGGCGGGAAGAGAAGGGTTTTCATATAACGGTAACAGGACGCGTGCAGGGAGTCGGTTACAGGTATTATTGCAGGAATGCGGCCGGAGGCATGGGCCTTAAGGGATATGTAATGAATATGCCGGATGGAAACGTGGAAATACAGGTTTTTGGCAACAAGGAAAAAGTTGAGGATTTTATTTCGGAAATTACAAGCAGGGGCAGAGGATTTATAATAGAAGGGATACAGACAGAAGAAATACCTGTTGACACAAACTACAGGGATTTCGGAATAAAATTTCACCCGTACTGACCAATACAGAACAGAGGGATCCATGAAGAAGAAAAAAGGCAAAAAGAAAAGGGCTGCAGAGCAAAGAAGTAAAGAATGTTTTAAAGGGCAAAATGACGGGTAAAGAAACCATGGCGGAAATTGAAAAAGACGAACCGAAAATACCTGAAATCCTGCAAAACGAGCAAATATTGCCTGAAGAAACAGCGGGTTCGGAAAACGCAGAGGAAAGCGGCGGGTCAGAAGAAACCGAAACAGGGGACAGAAGCAGCGCGGACGGCAGGGATTCCCTTTATATTTATTTTGACGATATAAGAAAAGAAAAAATACTGACTGAAAAAGAAGAAAAAGAAGTCATAAGAAAAGCTCAAAAAGGCGATAAAAAGGCAAGGGAGAGGCTCATAAAAGCGAATCTGCGGCTTGTCGTCAAAATGGCAAAAAGATACGAGTATTTCAGGATATCCCTTGTGGACATTATCGAAGAAGGAAATATCGGGCTTGTAAAGGCAATAGAAAAATTCATACCCTCGAAAGGGTTCAGGTTTTCCACATATGCCACATGGTGGATTAAGCAGGCAATAAACAGGGCAATATCAAACCAGAGAAATACGATAAGGATACCGGTACACATCATAGATATTTATTACAAGTATTTAAAATTCATGAGCAAGGGGATGAAAAATACAGGTACTGCGCCTTCGAAAGAAGCGGCTGCCAAAAAATTAAAAATATCGCCTGTAAGGTTAAATGAAATACTAAACGTAATGAAATCACCCAAGTCACTCGAGCATGAATATGAAAAAGAAGACAGCGAGTCCACAAGGACATTAAAAGATACGATAGAAGACACAAGCGTGGTAAAGCCCGACGATGACTTTTTTGAAAAGGACAAAAAAGAAAGCCTGTTAAAAGTAATTTTCGGCTTAAGGCCAAAAGAACAGCAGGTTTTGATATACAGGTACGGCCTTAACAACGGGGAAGCCATGACGCTCGAGCAAATCGGGAAAAA
The DNA here is from genome assembly GCA_963845185.1 of uncultured bacterium. Classification (GTDB taxonomy): domain Bacteria; phylum Oederibacteriota; class PGYV01; order PGYV01; family CAWJRG01; genus CAWJRG01. The sequence continues at coordinate 31,469 of CAWJRG010000009.1, forward strand.
GATGCGGCTAACAAGGGAAAGAATAAGGCAGATAGAAATGACGGCGCTGAGAAAAATGAGGTTCCTGCTTAAAAGGCGGGACGTAGTATAATGCAATAAACCTTTAATTTAAAATAGAATACCGCTCGTTCAAGGCAGTAGCCTTGAACTGGACCGGGTATAAGACTCCGAAAGATTTTGCCTTAGCTGTTGACGCTCGGCGAAATCAACGGACTCTAAGGAGCAAACATGGAAAAAGAACTGAAAAAAGTCATAAGGGATGTGCCGGATTTCCCGAAACTGGGCATTATTTTCAAGGACCTAACCCCTGTCTTAAAAGACAGGAAAATATTTAAAAAGCTGATTGATTTTTTTTATAAGAGATATAAAAATAAAAGTATCGATAAAGTTGTCTGCGTGGAAGCTAGAGGGTTCCTGATAGGGGCACCCCTTGCTTATAAACTCGGCAAGCCTTTGATACCCGCAAGAAAACCCGGTAAGCTTCCGGGAAAGACTTTGAAAATCGAATACAGCCTTGAATATGGCACAGACGCACTGGAAATCCTAAGCGATGCCATTGATGAAGGCGACAAAGTGCTGATAATAGACGATTTGCTTGCCACGGGCGGCACGACAGCGGCTGTTTCCCAGCTTGTTGAAAAATTCGGCGCAGAGGTCGCGGAGCTTGCTTTTATAGTAGAACTTGACTTTTTAAAGGGCAGGGAAAAACTGGGCAAATACAAAGTCTTTTCGATAGTACATTATTAATTTAAACAAAATAAGGCTGAACCGGAGGAAAAATTGATAAGTTTTGAGGAGCAATTAAAGACAATAAAACGGGGCGTTGCCGACATAGTGACGGAAAGCGAGCTTGAGGCAAAACTTAAAAAATCAATAAAACAAAATAAACCTTTAATAATAAAACTCGGGATCGACCCCAACGCTTCCGATATACACCTGGGGCATACAGTAGCTTTAAACAAATTAAGGCAATTTCAAAACCTCGGCCATAAAGTCGTATTGATAATCGGTGATTATACAGCCATGATAGGAGACCCGAGCGGAAGGATGAGTGAAAGGCCGCAGCTTGACCATGATACAATAATGAAAAATCTTGCCACTTACAAGGAGCAGGCTTATAAAATACTCGACAAAGACAAGCTTGAGATTGTTTTCAACGGGGCGTGGTTTGAAAAATTAAATTTTCAGGATGTCATAAAACTCGTTTCGAAATTTACGCTCGCCCAGATGCTTGAGCATGATTATTTCGACAAGCGATTCAAGGGAGGCCTTCCTTTAAGCATGCATGAACTGCTTTATCCCATGATGCAGGGTTATGATTCTGTAATGATTAAAGCAGACATCGAATTAGGCGGCACAGACCAGAGATTCAATGTTATTGCCGGAAGATACCTGCAAAAAGAGTCCGGACAGGAAAGCCAGGTAGGGCTTTTTACGCCTATCCTTGCGGGGCTTGACGGTAAGAATAAAATGAGCAAGTCGCTCAATAATTATATAGGCATAAGCGACAAACCCGAAGACATGTACGGTAAGGCAATGTCCATCCCCGATGAATTGATAATCCAGTATTTTGAACTTGTGACGGATATCGAGATGGAAGAAATAAATAAAATGGAAAAATCAATGAAGGAAGGCACCAACCCGCGCGACATAAAGAAAAAACTGGCGCATGAAATAGTAAAAAGGTTCCACACAGAGGCAGCTGCGAATGCGGCGGAAGAGAACTTTTCCAGGGTATTTTCCGACAGGGAAATGCCCGAAAAAATCGAGGAGTTTAAAGTTACCGAGGAAAAAATACCCGTTGTAAGATTATTGACCATGACAAAACTGGCCAAAAGTAATTCGGAAGCCCAGAGGCTGATAAGCCAGGGCGGGGTTTATGTAAACAAAGAAAGAGTCGATGATTATAAAAAGGAAATTCATATAAAAGAACCGCTTATACTCAAGGTTGGGAAAAGGAAATTTTTGAAGATTGTCCGTTAATGTATTTGCGGGGTTAATACCCCGGCGCAGAAAAGGTGGAAAATGATAAAAAGGTACCGTTACTGCCCTTACTGCAAAGGCAGGCTCGACTATAAATCAACCCAAGGGCTTAAATTAAAACACTGCACTAAATGCGACAGGATATTTTACGATAACCCAGCAACCGGCGTCGCAATCCTTGTAGAAAAAGACAAAAAAATTCTTTTTGTAAAAAGAAACGTAGTACCCAAAAAGAACAGGTGGGCTTTACCGGGCGGGTTTATTGAGCAGGGAGAAACCATAGAAAAAGCCGCTTTGAGGGAATTAAAAGAAGAATGCAACCTGGAAGGCAAAAACGTAAAGATATTATCAATATTCGCGGAGCAAACCTCGATTTTCGGAACTGTAATAGCTGTGGGAGTACTCATAACATCTGCCGCTGGCAACGTAAAAGCCGGCGATGACGCTAAAGAAGCAAAATTTTTCAGCATCGATAAAATGCCTAAAATAGCTTTTAAATCCCACAAATTTTTTGTGGATAAATACATAAAGGATAAATTATGAGGATAATAGTAGATTTGCACATACATTCAAAATATTCAAGAGCAACAAGCCGCGACATGGACATAATAAATGTCGCAAAATGGGCGGAAAAAAAAGGCATTGATATAATAGCCAGCGGGGATTTTCAGCACCCAAAATACTTGGGCGAGCTAAAAAGTAACCTGGTAGAAGCCGAGCCCGGGCTTTATAAAATTAAGAATGCAAATATAAAGGCAAGGGTGATTTTAAGCACTGAAATATCAAATATATTCAAACAGGGTGGTAAGGTGAGAAAAATCCACTCGCTCGTAATAATGCCTACTATTGAAGATGCCTCGAAATTGTCCCAGGTCCTCGCGACAAAAGGCAATACAACGGCGGATGGCAGGCCTATTTTCGGGTTTTCCGTAAAAGAGCTTTGCAAAATTGTATTTGACGTTTCAAAAGACGCGCTTTTTATACCAGCGCATGTATGGACGCCGTGGTTTTCGGTTTTTGGCTCAAAATCGGGGTTCAACAGTATTGAGGAATGCTTTGAAGAAGAATCGGAAAATATCAAGGCGCTTGAAACGGGACTCTCATCGGACGCATCCATGAACTGGAGAATATCCGGACTCGACAAAAAAACCCTTGTTTCGAATTCAGACGCGCATTCCCCGAGGAAAATAGGCAGGGAAGCAAATGTTTTTGACGCCAGGATTGATTATTATGAAATAAAAAAGATAATAGAAACAAAAGACAAAAAGAAATTCCTTTATACAATAGAGTTTTTTCCCGAGGAAGGCAAATACCATTATGACGGGCACAGATTGTGCGGTATAAGCATGCACCCGAGGGAATCCATAGTAAAAAACAATAGGTGTCCTGTATGTTTCAAACCGCTAACCCTGGGCGTCCTTCATAGGGTGGAGGAACTCGCGGACAGGCCATGGAATTACGTGCCGCAAAACGCGCCGGAGCAAAGGCACTTGATACCGCTTGAGGAGGTTATTGCCGATGCTTTGGGAACAAGTGCTGCAAGCAAAAAAACTCAGGAAATGTATGAAAAGGCGCTTATAAAAGGCGGAACCGAATTCGAAATACTGCTGGACAGGAGCTTTGACGAACTTACGAAAATTCTGGACTATAAAACGGCCGAAGGTATAATCAAGATGAGAATGGGAAAAGTAAATGTCGCGCCCGGATATGACGGGGAATACGGGAAAATAAGTATTTTCAGGGATATAGACAAGTTTGATGATAAAACAAAAAAAATGCAAATGAAACTTTTCGAGGAATAAAGTGAAAAATTTTTTTAAAAATCTGATTGCCTTTGTAATAATTGCGCTTATATCAGGAAATATTATTTTGAATTTTAAATTAAGGGAAATAATAAAGTCATTCGACCCGGATATTTATGCTTCGTTCGCGCTTGTCTTAATACCTGACAGGGTAACGCTTTTTAACGTTGCGGGCGGGAATTTCCACATTTGGGCATTGACTGCGGCGGTAAATTTTAACGCGCTTTTAAAAAAGGACTTCAACAGGATAGTGCACAGCGTTTCGATTTACGGGCTGGCCGTTGATTTCATAAATTATAAAGATGAGGACCAACAAAAACATCAGCAGGCAATAAGCAATTCTTTTGCGATACCTTTCTGCAGATATTTTAAAATATTATGGAGCCGGATATCCTATATAGACCTTGAAAACAACACCGAATTTAAAATAACCAACATAAACGGCAACAGTACTTTTACTCCTGGAAAAATCGAAAGCGAAGACACGCTTGCCTTCAATGGCCAGGGCTGGATTTTCGGGAACCCAAACGACAAAGTATTCCTAAAATTTTATTTTTATCCCTACTATAAAAACAAGTTTTTTTTGAACGTATTCGCCAGCAAAATAAATGCGCGGCTGTTTGAACCAATGTTTAAAAGCAACAACCTGAAAATTCTGGACGGAATGATTAATTTTGTTGTGCAGATAAAAGGCGAAATGAGAAAAATATCTGTCAATAATATCATGGATTTTAACAACCTGAAAGTCAGGGAAGATGTTTTTATCGACCCGAAAGCATTTTTGGGGCTTTCCGTGGAACAGATGGTGGATTTTCTTAAGGATTCCAAAGGAGATTTCTATGTAAATTTTTCCTTTGATATTGAAGACAGTGAATTCCTGAAAATATTTGAATATTACGGTGATCATTTTAAAGCATCGCTTGTGGACAGGGTAAAACTCGGCGCTATTACAGCGCCTGCAAGACAAATAAAAGACCTGATATGGAATCTTACGGGAGAGAATATTTTTAGGATACTCAATATATTCGGAATAAAGTAAAATTTCAGAATTTGAAATGGAGGAAAACGAGAATGCGCGCGAGAAACCGTTATGTACTAGAAAACAGGGCTGACGAAAGCTGGCGGATGTTCAGAATAATGTCGGAATTCGTGGAAGGTTTTGAGGAACTCGGGATGATTGGCGATGCCGTTTCCATATTCGGTTCGGCACGCGAGAAAAAGGCATCAAAAATTTACAAGGCGGCAGAGAAAACAGCATACCTGCTCGCGAAAAACAATTACGCTATAATAACTGGCGGCGGTGGTGGAATAATGGAAGCCGGTAACAAAGGCGCCGCAAAAGCAAAAGGGATTTCAATCGGTTTAAATATCGAATTGCCGCACGAACAGAAGCCGAATAAATACTCCAACATTAAACTGGGTTTCAGGTATTTTTTTGTACGTAAAGTAATGTTTGTAAAATATGCAAGCGCCTTTGTGGTTTTCCCTGGGGGATTCGGCACGATGGATGAACTTTTTGAAGCTGCGACACTTATTCAGACGGAGAAAATAAAACCTTTCCCGATAGTGCTTTACGGAAACTATTACTGGAAGCCTTTTTTGCAGTGGATAAAAACAAATTTAATTGCCGGTGGTTTTATCGACTTGAAGGATATTGAAATTTTTCACACAGCAGACACCCCGGAGGAAGTTATAAAAATTATAGCAAAAAAGACAAAAATAGCGGATGAAAATTAAAGCGATTTTTTTTGACGCGGGCGAGACGCTCATATACAGAAACCCGTCGCTTGTTACCATTGCGCACCGCTGCCTGAAAAAATATAATTTTAAAATCAAAAAAGACCTGCTGGCGCACTCTATAAACAAAGCTGCGCTGGGAATGAGGAAAATTGTTGAAACAGGTAGGGTACGCGACTCGAAAAAATGGGAAATTTATATAAACAACCTTTTTAAGGAATTAAATATAAATAAACCAGAGCTTATGCTCGAACTGAGAAAAAGGCTTAGAGACGGCACAAGCTTTAGGCCTTTTAAAGACGCCGTGATGGTTGTTGATACGCTAAAAAAATACGGCATCAAGACCGGGGTTATATCAAACGCTTCAGCCCAGCTTGAAAAAATACTTAAAAGAGCCGGGCTTTTTAACAGGTTTGATTATATTATAATATCCGAAAAAGCAGGGGTAGAAAAGCCGAATAAAAAAATATTCAGAAAAGCTTTAAAAGAATCAGGTTTAAAGGCATGCGAGACCGTTTATATCGGCGATAATTATATAGCTGATATTATCGGGGCTAAAAAATCAGGCATAACGCCAGTCTGGGTGAAAAGAAAGACGAAAAATGCTGAATTTTCTTTTGCCGGAGCTGTTGGCGAAGATGATAAAATACTACGGATAAGTAATTTAAAGGAAATTATTAAACTAATTAAAAAAGAGGGATGGATTTGACATCAATAGTAGTAGCTACAAGGTCTTTAAAAGCAGAGATGCTGATTCTTAAAAATATAGGCGCTGAATACAAGCAAGAGATAGTTCTTGTGTCTGGGAAATGCCCGTCTTTTCAGCGGAATAAAGGAGTGGAGGCGGCATCTGGCAGTATCATATATTTCATCGACGATGATTCGGTGCCGATGGGCGATGTATTCCGTAAAGCACAAAAAATTTTTGACAGGGATGAAAAAGTTGCGGTGGTTGGCGGGCCTGCCGTGGCAACTCAAGGCGACACATTTATGCAAAAGACATTCGGCGAGGTCCTTGGCACGAAATGGGCGACCGGCAAAAGCATGGCGAGATATAAAAAAGCCGGAAAGCAGAGAGAAACAAGCGAGAAAGAAATGATACTTTGCAATATGTTTGTTAGAAAAGAAATCATGGAAAAGTTCGGAGGTTTTAACGAAAACCTTTATCCCAATGAAGAAAATGAATTTTTAAACAAAGTGCAGTCGAAGGGTTATAAGATTATATACGACCCGGATATTTACGTATCAAGAAGCCACAGGGATACCATCGGGGATTTTTTTATGCAGTGCTTCACGTACGGCAGGGGAAGAGCGGAACAGGTGCTTACATTTTTTTCGTCTGGGGATATTGTTAATTTTATTCCTGCGCTTTTTGTCATGTATCTTGTTTTCATAAATGTTTCAAGGTACGGCGGAATTCTTAATATGCCGCTGTATCTTTACCTTGCCTTGACTGCCACTTTCTCAATAAAAGCTGCAGTTGATTTAAGAAATATACCATCTTTTTTTATTTTTTTATTTGAGTTTCCTATGGTGCATGTTGCTTACGGTTGCGGCTTTATCTACGGATTTTTTAAGCATATTGTTTCAAGGGGAAAAAAGGCAATAAACAGGCAGATTGAAATAAAGGTAATAAAGGGAAAATAAAAGTGAAAATACTTGTTTTATGTTCTCAGGCGAAAAATACAGGTGCAAAACTGCGCGCTGAATATATATTCCGATATTTAAAAAAGGCAGGCGCCGACGCCGATTATATATTACCTCCCTTAAACAGTATGCCTTTTATGTTTGATTTTTTACTTACGATATTCTATTACTTTTTTAAACTAATGAACAGAAGGCCGGATATTGTTTATATTTTAAAGCCTTACCCCAATACCGTGCTGCCGGCTTTGATGCTTAAACCCCGCGGAGCAAAACTGATAATTGACATAGATGACCTTGACCATGGTTACAGGTCCGGAGCAGTCTCGCATTTAATAAAATGGATGCAGCAAAAACTAACAAAAGCGGCAGACCTTATCACCTCGCATAACGATGAACTGATCAAACTCATAAAAAAAGAGCACCCGGCATACAGGGATAAAATATATAAACTCAAGCAATGCGTGGATTTGGAAATATTTTCCAGCCGGGCCGTTGATAAGGTAAAAGTAAAATACATAAAAAAAGAATATTCGGGAAAAATAATCCTTTTTTACATGGCGCACTTAAATATAGCAAGCTGTTTGGATGAAATAATAGACGCGGTTTCCAGACTGAAAAGAAAAAACACCGTGTTGCTGGTTGCTGGCGGCGGGCCCATGTATGGCAATTACAAAAGGCTGGCGGAAAGAAAAGCAAAAAGCATGGTAGTTTTTCTAGGGCCAATGCCGCAGCATCAGGCGGTTAATTATATAGCGGCATCCGATTTATGCCTTGTATATTACAGGAATTCGCTTGTAAACAAGTACAGGGCCTCAATGAAAATAAGGGAGTATCTGGCGCTATCCAAAAATATAGTGGCGGATAGCGTAGGGGAAATAAAGAATTTTAGAAAACTCGTTTATTTAAGCGCACCGGCTGTGGGGGCGTATGCTGCTGAAATTGAAAAGCGGACAAAAACACTTGATAACAGGGCAAAAAAGGGGTATAAATTTATACAAAAGGAATATAACTGGGACAGGGAAATCCGATTATTTTATGTATTCTTAAAAAAGAGCCTGTTACAAATTTAAAAGTGATAATAACAGGGATACTGCCTGCTGTAAAGCAGTGAGGAGCAAGAAGTGCAGACAGAAGCCAGATTTTATAAAAAGGAACCTGTAGGGAAAACAAGATGTGTGTTATGCCCGCACCGCTGTTTTATTGCAAATAACAAAGAAGGTATTTGCAAAGTAAGGATAAATAAAGACGGGATTTTATACTCCAAAATATATGGAGAAGTTGCCACCTATGCCATGGATCCCATTGAAAAAAAGCCGCTTTATCATTTCTATCCGGGCAGTCAAATATTTTCAATAGGGACATGGGGATGCAATTTAAAGTGCACGTTCTGCCAAAATTGGACAATATCGCAACAGGAAGTTCCAACCGAAAATTTTTCCTCCCAGGAGATTGTAAATATAGCAATAAAGGAAAATTCATTAGGCATTGCCTATACTTATAATGAACCGTTTATATGGTATGAGTATGTTTATGATACGGCAAAAATTGCCAAAGAAAAAGGTTTAAAAAATGTACTTGTAACAAACGGCTTTGTCAATGAAGACCCTTTAAAAGAAATATTTCCCTTGATTGACGCAATGAATATTGATTTAAAAGCAAGCAATGAAGGCTTTTATAGGGAAATATGCAGCGGCCAGCTGCCACCGGTTATGAGGACCATTAAGTTATCATACAACGCAGGCATACATACTGAAATAACAAACCTTATAATCCCGACATTAAATGACAAGGATGATGAAATAGCCGCGATAGTAGACTGGATTGCCGGGATTTCAAAAGACATTCCTTTGCATTTTTCCAGGTATTATCCGCAATATCTAATGAACATTGACCCGACAGATATTTCCACATTAAAGAAAGCTTATGATATAGCCAAACAAAAACTAAATTATGTTTATCTGGGAAATGTTCCTGTGGATAAGGAGGAGGGCAATACTATTTGCCCAAACTGCAAAAAAGAACTTATAAAAAGAGAAATGTACAATATAAGCATTACCGGCATGAATGCGGACAATTGTAAATTTTGTAAAACAAAGATTTATGGAAAATTTGAATGAGACATAGCAATCCTAATTTGAGAAAGAAATATGATAAATACGAATGGAAACAGAGCGGGATTATCCTGGCCTCGTCCTCGCCCCGCAGGATAGGCCTACTAAAAAAACACAATATTAAATTTAAAATTATAAGGCATAAAATTAACGAAAAAAAGATAATGAAATTTATCAAATCAAAAGATCCGTACAGGATAGCGCAGGCAATAGCTTTTGAAAAAGCAATGTCTGTGGCGTGCAGGAAAAAATCAGGGATTGTACTGGGGGCTGACACAATAGTAGTGGCAGGAAGGGAAATAATAGGCAAACCGTCATCGGCAAACGATGCCATAAGAATATTAAAGGTTTTAAGCGGTACGACGCACAGAGTAATTACAGCGCTTGTTTTTATTGATACCGGCGACGGGAAGACGCTTATTACCCACGATGAATCATTTGTAACTTTCAAAAAACTGGATTTAAAACAAATGAAAGATTATATCAAAAAAAATAATGTCCTTGACAAGGCCGGTGCATACGCAATCCAGGAAGGCGCGGATCCGTTTATAAATAAGATAAGAGGTTCATATTATAACATTGTCGGGCTACCGATAGAGAAAGTAAAAAGTATTTTAAGAAATTGGAAAAAGTTGTAGTTAAATGACCTGATAGAGTTAAAATTTGGTTGAACCTATTGCAAGAGTTTCAAAAATTAAATTTGGAATTGATCACAGATTTTTTTCATATATTTCAACTTTAGTCTCTTTTTTGAGGAAGGCAATGAAATCTTTATAAAGTTGCTTGAATTTCAACTGTTTTAAACCCGATTCAATATCATCCGTCTCTTTTATAAATGCCTTTTCATCATAAGGAGTGTAATCTTCTTCTACCACATTGAACAGGTAATAACCATTTTTACCATTTATTACATCGGACATATCATTTAAATTCATATCAAATACAATATCTTTAAAGTCGTCGGAATCTATTTCCTTTGATTTGGATTCAATGTTTATCCAGGATGATGTCAGCAAGCTTGTATTATTTTTTACTGAAACTTTCTCAAAATCATCAGGAGTTTTTATTTCTTCTTTCAAAGCTTTAATTTTAGATTGAGCTATTTTCATACCTTCCTGTTTCAACAACTCCTCCCGGACTTTTGTTTTAGTATTTTCGAATGTCGGTTCAAAGCCGGATTCTTTATCCAAACACTTTATAACGTGAAAGCCGAATTTTGTTTTTGTAACATCACTTATCCCGCCTTTTTTAAGGTTAAAAGCAACTTTTTCAAACTCGGGTAATGTCATACCTTTTGATAGCCAACCAAGTTCTCCGCCTTTAGATGCAGAACCGGGATCCCTTGAATATTTTTTTGCAAGGGCTTCAAAAGATTCTCCGGACTTTGCTTTTTTTTCTATTTCCTGCGCAAGTTTTAAAGCTGCTTCTTCGGTCAGCCCAGTCGGTGAGGAAGGCGATGCATCGGGAATAATAAGTATGTGCGACACTTTGACCCTGTCTGGTTTTTCATAATCTTTTCTATGCATAGCATAATAATCTCTCATGAGATCATCAGTAAGTTTGATGTCTTTTGTATAATCTTTATAATTAAAGTAAATATATTTTATTTTTAATCTTCTATGGCGCTTTAAGAAATAATTTTTTTCCTCGTCTTTAGTAAATTTTATCTGGGAAAGAAGGAAATTTTTTAATTTGGTTACAATCAAGTATTGCTTCTGCTGGCTTTCAAACTGCTCGGTTGTTATCCTGTTATTCTGCAGTATCTGAAAATATTTTTTTGAGTCGAATTGCTTGTCGGTTTGAAATGCCTGAATGTTCATTATTGACTGCGCAATCTCGTCGTCGTTTGTTGATATATTGACTTTTTGCGCATATCCAAGCAAAAGCATTTTTTCAATTATTTCATCGAGGGTCTCTTTTTTAAGCTGTTTTTCTTCTTCGTCAGATATTTTTTCGCCTGCTTCTGACATTGATTCCTGCTTGTTTTGCCATGCATCAGCAAGCGTCGAATATGAAATTTCCTGCTTGCCTACAACCGCAATAGTATCTGGATTTACACCACCAGTTATAGCGCCTTTCATACCCCATAAAGCGAAGATTGTAACGAGAAAAGCAGATAGGACTACCCAAAGAATAGTTTTGGTATTATATCTAAACCAATTCATCATAAGCATAAGAAAACACCTCAGTATCTAAAATATAATTTGCAATTCAAAACGAAAATATGCAAATAAAACTGGACTATTATAGAGAATTTTGGCAATAAAAGCAATGAAAATTTCAATACAAGGGCGGCTAAATTCGGTTTATTTTAATCTCTTTCAGAATTTTTTATAAAATATGTAATAATAGAATTTGAAAATGCCCTTATAAATAAGCGCAAAAATTATTACGGTTTACTAATTAAATAATTTTCCAACGTCATATATTTTAAGCCTGAATTTTCGAAAGTAAAAATTGCCTGTTCGAGTGACCACAAAAGCGGGTATCCGTGTATATTAAAAGAAGTATTCAGCAGACCACCCATGCCGGTAGCTTCTTCGTAATACTTGAGCAATCTATATAGATTCGGATTGTCGCTTTTTTCCACTAGTTGAGGCCTTAAGGTTTTATCTTTGGGATGAATGGCAGCTTTCAAATGTTCCTGAGCCAATTCAGTCGAATCAAAGCAGGTTATCATATATTTACTGCTGTGCCCGACTTTCGGTTTCAGCATGGCCCATTCTTTAATATATCGTTCGGCCCATTCCACAAGTATTGTTGGTGCAAAAGGCATTCGGGAATCCCTCATTTTTATCATTTTATTTATTATATAAATGGTTTTTAAATCGCTGGCGTTACCCATTATGCACCTGTTACATAAGGAACGCGCACCCCATTCGCCTGTGCCATTAAACCTTGCAACCACTTCAAAGTTTTTAAGCAGCTTTACTGTTTCCAGTTCTATATCATCAAAATACAATATTTTATATTTGAAATCGTATTTTTTTTGCTTCAAAAAGGTTTCAACTTCGCTGTTTATATATTTAAAGCCTTTGAACATAAGTTCATCGGATTTTAAATTTAAATTTTTATTAAAATAGGGGAGAGCGGCGCAACCTAAAACCATGCTTTCTTCACCGCAAGAAGGCATAAAGTAAACCCTGTCAATCTCCTGAAGCTCCTGTACCTTTTTGTTCAGTTTTACATTCATGAAAATACCTCCGGTACAGGCAATCGATTTAATACCGGTCTTTTTTATTGCTGCCTTTATCCAATTAATGACTATGTCTTCTAGAAAATGCTGTAAACCTGCGGATATGTTTTCGGAGGTTTCTCCTGTAAAATTTTCCTTAAAAAATATTGAAGCTGAATTCAAATTGAATTTTGAAGAAAATACCAAATTTTCCTTATCAAAAAAAATATTTTCTGCTAATTTATCGTAGATTTTTTTGTATTGTTCTTCTTCGCTGACATAGGCGGCAAGTCCCATAACTTCATATTCGTGTTCGTTTTTCTTCATACCTACAAAAGCTGTTGCCTCAGTATATAAAAGTCCAAGTGAGGCTGGGGTAATGCTGTTTGCAATATTTATAATTTTTTTGGAGATACCATTATATATATAAATTTTTGCAAAATAGCCATCGCCTCCGCTATCCATTGAAAAAATTAAGATATTTTTATCGAAATTTTGTAAGTTGTAAAAATAAACCACGCTCAATACATTAGAAAGATGATGATCGTAATAAAGTACTTTTTTATTGGATACATTGTAATTTTTACTCAAATAATTATTAATTGCTTTTTTAGATTTGGGGGATATGATTTCACGCGTTATAAACTTTTTTACAATATAAAAAAATTGTTGCAAAAATGCAAGCTTATATGCCAAAAAAATAAATACTTTGTTAAATGTATTATTTTCAATCGTATTCATGGCCGGCTTTTTGGCGGTGGTGGGTGTATATTCGAATAAAACTTCGATGAAAGGGAAGGTGAAATAATCCACTTTTTTAAAGTCATATAGTTTCATAAGGTAATCAAGACTTTTATGTGGAAATCCCATTTGGTTTTTTATATAGCTAAATTTTTCTTCATGTATGACTTTTTTACATATCCCGTCTTCAAAATATGAAACTGTAGCATTATGCCCGGGATAAATAGCGATCACATTCATAATATTACTATAAACCTCCTTGTGATTTCATAATAATTTATACGAAATAAATTGAAAATACAAAATAATACATATTTAGGATTAAAAATATACCACGTTCGTGTGTGGAAAACTATGGAAAATTATAGTATATAAAGAACAAAAATCTATTAATATCACGCACGTGAATGAACGATGAGAGTTTATTTTTAATCAATAATAGCATTCCTATACTGAAATAACTTTATTCTTTACAATCTTATTATTTCATTATATCATTTTAAAAGTTGTTATTGCATTGTTAAAGACAGAAATAGTTGAATAATCCGAGGGATTATTCAACTGATACGGCATTTTTGTTTGAAAATTTTCCGAGTCCGAATTGTAAAATTGGGCTCCGTAGGTGGTTTAATAGCATGATTCCATTTAATAGACCAGCTTATACAGGGAAAGAATCGGATTATATAATTGAGGCAGTTAAAACCGGGAAAATAAGTGGAAATGGTGTTTTTGCAAAAAAATGTTGCGCTTTTCTTCAGGAAAAATTGAGGGCAAAAAAGGCAATGCTTACAACTTCCTGTACCCATGCCCTGGAAATGTCATCCTTGCTTGCTAAAATTAAAAAGGGTGATGAGGTAATCATGCCTTCTTATACCTTTACGTCTACAGCTACTGCTTTTGTGTTACGCGGAGCGAAAATTATCTTTGTTGACATAAAAAAGAATACAATGAATATTGATGAGAAGCTAATTGAAGCGGCAATAACGAAAAAAACTAAAGTTATAGTTCCCGTTCATTACGCCGGAGTTTCTTGCGAAATGAATGAAATAATGGCACTCGCAAAAAAGAAAAATCTCGTGGTGGTAGAGGATGCGGCGCAGGGAATGATGTCTAAATACAGGGGAAAATTTCTTGGAACAATTGGCGATATTGGATGTTTTAGTTTTCACGAAACGAAAAATTATACATGCGGCGAAGGCGGGGCAATTTTCATAAACGATAAGAGTTATGTTGAAAGAGCAGAAATTATCATGGAAAAAGGTACGAATAGGAACAAGTTTTTCCGCGGGGAAGTTGATAAGTATACATGGGTAGATGTCGGTTCATCTTATTTATTATCGGAAATAAATGCCGCATACCTATGGGCACAACTTGAAAAAGCTGTCGTTATTAATATTAGCCGTTTAAAAATATGGAATTTCTACTCTGAATCATTAAAACCTCTTAAAGAAAGAGGATTAATTGAACTCCCTTATATTCCAGATCATTGCCAACATAACGGACATATGTTTTATTTGAAAACTAAGAATCTTGAAGAAAGAAGCAATTTAATTAATTATTTGAAAGATAAAGGAATTATGGCAATTTTTCATTATGTTCCACTGCATTCTTCACCTGCCGGAAAAAAATTTGGACGTTTTGCGGGAATAGATGTTAATACTACAAAAGAGAGTGAAAGGCTTTTGCGGCTGCCGCTATACTTTGGATTAAAAGAAAAGGAAGCTGATTACATAATTTCTAATATTAAAGATTTTTTTAAGAATGCATGACAGCTATGATATTTATAATATATTAGGAGTTTAACAGTGGAACAATATATAAGCAAAATAGATACTGAACGGTTTGGATTTAAAATAGCAAAAATAGACTACTTTAAAGAGCCGGTTGCCAATGTTCTTGTTGATTTTAGGGAAAATGATGTTAAAATGGTAATTGGACGTGTAAAAAGCTCGGACATTGTAAAATTAAATGAATTGGAAAATAATGGATTTCGAATAATGGATGTGCAAGTGACTTATAGGTGTGATATAAAAGATTTTAAACAAAATCAATCAGGCAAAACTGAATCTGTTAATTTACGCAAATATACAGAAAATGACGTTGAACAAATTGTTAGAATTGCAGAAGAAGCGTTTGATAATTATGGGCATTATGCTGCCGATGCCAAGCTTGATAGAAAAAAGTGCTGCGAAATCTATAAGGATTGGGCATTAAGAAGTTGCCTTGATAAAAATGTGGCAGATACGATATTTGTTGCCGAACTAAATGGTAGTGTGATGGGTTTTGCTACGTTTAAAGTCAATAAAGAAAAAGGCATGAAGTATGCATCGTGTGGACTCGGGGCAGTTAATTCAAAGTACCGGGGTCGTGGGATATATCAGGCAATAATAAATCGGGCTTTAGAGTGGGGGGCGGAAGAGAATCTTGTATGGGAAGAATACAGTTGCCTAATTTATAATTTTTCTGTAAATAGATCGTATATTAATGCCGGTTTTAAACCTGTAGATTCATTTATTACATTACACTGTTGGCTTTGATTTAGAAATCTCGGAGTTTTGGAAAAAAAGCTGAGATTATTAATATAAACAGGAGTAATAATGACAAAACTTTCTTTCGTTATACCATGTTACGGCTCAGAGAAAACGATAGGTCATGTAGTTGAGGAGATAAAAAGGACCGTTGAAATAAAAAATGATTATATTTATGAGATTATATTAGTAAATGACCATTCTCCTGACGGCGTTTTTACCGTAATAAGAGAATTATGCAAGGAAGATCCCAAGGTAAAAGCAGTCAGCCTGACACGAAATTTTGGGCAGCAAGCTGCTTTAATGGCCGGGCAGAATCAAGTCACGGGGGATATAGTTATATGCCTTGATGATGACGGACAATCGCCTGTTAATGAATTGCATAGATTGTTAGATAAACTTAATGAAGGATATGATGTTGTATACGCCGGTTATGGCACGAAAAAACAATCAATGTTAAAAAATTTCGGGAGTTGGCTTAATTTAAGAATGGTTGAAATACTTTTAAATAGACCCAGAAAAATTAAATTATCAAGTTATTTTGTAATGCGCCGTTTGATTTCAGATGAAATGATAAAGTATAAAAATCCTTATCCTTACAATATTGGACTTATTCTTTCAATAACCCGCAAAATAGCAAGCATAGACTGTGAAGACAGGGAAAGATTAAACGGTAAAAGCGGTTATACTTTTGCGAAACTTGTAGGAATATGGCTTGATGGTTTTACGAATTTTTCTGTTCAACCGCTAAGAGTAGCCACGGTTCTCGGCGGTATTTGCGGAGCTTTTGGCTTTGGATTTGGGATATATACGGTAATACATAAAATTATGAATCCTGATATACCGGCAGGGTACAGCGCTATTATCTCAATGATTTCATTTATAGGGGGCATGATTTTACTCATGCTTGGAATGATAGGCGAATATATAGGGAGAATTTTTATAAGCATAAATAAGATTCCACAGTATGTAATAAATGAAAAAATAAATATTGAACAAGAAAATAATTCTGACAAATCGTAAAACTAACAGAGTATTACCATATAATATAATTAAGCGAATTTTATTATGGGTAAAGCAAAATTTAAGCAATTATATTCTTTTTAACCTGTATTTTGAATAAATTCTTGCTGAGAAAATGGAATGAGAAATTTATGATATATTTTTATTTAACAAAAATAAAAAATAAGTTAGCAAAAAAGAAAGATTTAAACTAAAATATGCTATAATATTTAGCATGCATGAAGCAAAAAATCAATACGGAGGTTGCAATGTTTAAAAAAAATTGGTTGATATTTGCAATTGCAATAATAATATTGGCTGTAGCAGCGCAGGTTTTAATTCTTAAAAATTTACTTACACAAGCAGTAACACTTTGGTTTTTTGCAGTGATGATATTTTCTATAGTGATACTAAAAAATCAAAAAATCATTTTTTTAAAGGAAGGAATAACTGAAATTTTGGCAGTTATTTCTGTAGTTATTGCAATTTTAGCGACTATAATAGTTAAATATATGGCAACTGTAGCTTTATTATTATATTTTACAGCTGCGGTATTTTTGTTTTTTTCAAAATCAAAAAACAGCGGATTTTGGGAACAGGGTCAGCTAAAAAATGAAAGAAATGGAATTGAAAAATGGGAACCGTGGTTTGTAGCACTTCTTTTGATTTATACAGTATTGCTTAGGTTTTTATTTCTTAATGATATTCCGGTAGGTATTGCGGGGCAGGAAGTTACGCAAATGAGCGAAGTAGGTATTATGGCGGGTAATATGCATAATTATTATTGGCATGGAGGAGGGGGCGCCGAATGGCCCAGCATGACAATGTATCAAGCGCTTGGTTTTGCCAATATATTTGGCTGGAATATAGGTAATTTTAGGTTGGCAAGCGCTACATGGGGATTGTTTTATGTAATGGTTCTATATTTTTTAATACGTTCATTATTTTCACCTGCTGCGGCCGCTTTTGTTTCATTATTATTTTCGTCACATCCATTTGAAATAACAATATCAAGAGAATTTACGCCTATTGCAATAATGTATGCTTCAATGCTATTGGCGACATGGCTGTTTATTACAGCTATTAGGAAGAAAAAGTGGTATTTATTTGGTTTGTCTGGACTTATACTCGGATTTACCCTTCATGGCTATATGCCGGGAAGAATATTACCGGCTGTCTTTGCTCTTTGGGGCATTTACTTATGGATATTTAAAAGGGAACTAGGGATTAAAATAAAACATTTTGCCATAATGCTGGCCGGTTTCCTAATAAGCGCAGGGCCTATTTTTTATTTTGCGTATAAAAACCCAGGACTTTATTGGAGTTATTTTAATTCTGTTAACCCGAATTCACATGGAAAACTCCTTGATTACATCAAATATTATCTTGCAAATATCCCAACCTATGCCGGAGCATTTCATGTCAGAGGCGATGTTTCTCCTTCTTATACTGTTCCATGTAAAAATTTGCTTGAGCCTGTTGCCGCAACTTTGTTTCCTTTAGGACTATTTCTTGCTCTTTTTATGCTGTTTACACCAATAGGTATTTATCTTATTATTTTTTTCGTTTTATCATTAGCTCCTGCTATGCTAGGTACGGGCGGCAGTGGTCATCCCGGGTTAACCCGCATGTCAGGCGTATTCTCGCCTATTTATATAATGATTGCTTTTGCTTTTGAAAGAATAAAAATTATTTTTATCGGGATTAATGCAAAATATAAAAAAATTATTTTTATTCTTTTGGCCGTAATAGCCGTTTTTATAGGTTCTTTTAACGGAGTGCATGAATACTTTTTTCAAACGACCAACAACAGGGAGTTCAGAGAGGCACAAAGATACGGGTATTATCTTGCTAATAAAGAGTTGCGTGAATCAAAGAATGAAAATGCGATTATTTCAACACAATTCGTATATTTTTTCATGCCGAAAAAAACATATGAAAAAGCGCTGCTTCCTGAAGATTTTCTGCTGCTTGACCCGGCGACAGATAATTTATTATTAATAGAGCCTTATCTTGAAGGGATTGGTCCTTATTTAAAGGATTTTTTCCCGGATGCAAAGATTAAAGTTTACAGCGAACCTAAGGAGAATATTGGCAAATATTGTTACAGTTCAGTTGGAGAGCCGTACAACCCGTACACATATCTTACTAAAGTAAATATTCCAGCGACAGATATAAAGGATTTTGAATCACTTTTAAATGTTAAAACAGGTGAACGAGTTTCTGTTTTTGACACCAATTTTGGAAAGACTAATACTGGAAAATTAGTGAAACTTAAAGGCGCCTTTATCCTAAGAAAAGATGAATCAAAGGCCGAGATAAAAATCAGCTGGCCTGGGTGGAAGATTATATCGGACAACGTAATATCAAACGGGAAAGCAGTATTTAAAACTTTTGGAGTCAATTATTTTACAATCGAAGGAACAGTGCCGAATACTTCGGGAGCAATTCCAATTGAATTAAATTTCGAGGATGGAGGCAAAAATGCAAAAAACAGATTTTTTGCATTAGATGAAGATTACGGATTAAAAATGAAGTTTTATGAAGATGCAAAAGCCCCTTTTAATAAACCTATAAATTACATGAAAAATATCATATTTCCTTATTACAGATTTTTTGACACATATTGCGAGGGTTTGCACGTTCCTTTTATGGTTGTACTTGAAGGATATATAAAAGTTAAAAATGACGGAGAAGTTACACTGAAAGTGCAGCAACCGTGTTATGCCAAGGTTGTTTTAGACGGAAAGATTATGCAAAATTCGATAATAGGGGAGCAGGTTGTTAACCCTGCTCCAATTATGATGAAAAAAGGCGAGATTCGTAAAATAAATATATTTTATACAGCTTATGGAAGTGAAATAGATAGAACATTTATTATGAAATTGCCGGATTCAATCGCATTGGTTATAGATAGATAAAATATTTATGATTTATTATAAAAATTAGAACAGGATATGAGCTAAAACTATAATATATAGAATTATTATTTAATACCTGTTGCGATTAAAAAGTGGCCGTGCCTTTTATCAATTAAGCACATGAGGTTGGAAAACCATCCCCAAAACGGAAGATAACCCCTTGTAAAAACTCTTACCTCTTTAAATCCGACTTTTTGCAACATTTCTTTAAGGCATATAAAAGCAACGACTCTGACATGGCCAACTGTCCCGCTTACTTCAGAATATTTATTTATGAAGTTCTCGTCTTTTTTATCTTCCCTGTGCACGCCCAAAGGGTTTCCTATGCTCCAACCGTTGATATTAGTTATAGAAAAAGGCTGCCATCCGAAAACAAGCGACCATATATTCACCCAGGAGGAAAGATTTTCGGTCATAACTATAAGCTGTCCAGAAGGCTTTAAACACCTGTAAGCTTCCTCCAAATAGAGGCGTGTATTGTGCATATGTTCTATGTTTTGGCTGGATAAAACAATATCAAAAAAATTATCCTGAAACCCCCATTTATTATTAAGGTCCCCTTTAATGCATTTAATACCTTTATTTTCCGACAAGATTCTGAATTCATCGACGTACTCAATGCCGAAAATTTCTTTTGGATTAATGATTGAGGCAAATTCAAGCGTTAAACTTCCATCGCCGCATCCAACATCAAGGAATTTTTCCGCATTTTTTTGTTTAATTAATTTTTTCCCCAGTTTATTACATTGGTTAAGGCCGTCTATAAACGATCTGGCAGCAGATTTTTTAATTAAATCAAGCATAGATTACGCCTCATCGTGGATTTATTTTAAAATAAATAAAATTTTAGCATTAAACGAGTGATTATTCAATGAAAATATAAAGATCCTCAAATAGTACAATGATTGAAAAAATATATAATTTAAGTTTATTAATAATATAGCTACTTTTGAAAAAACTGTTATTTTAAAGAAAAATAAAAACTGTTGCATGAAAATTAAATAATTGATATAATCTTTAAAATTACCAAATCTAATCAATGGAGGTTTTAAGCATGGCAGCGAGAATAACAAGAAAAAAGAAGATTGCGGAAAATACAGTGAAAGTTCAAAATCAACCGGCAAATAAAAGCAGTAATACGCCGGTAATTGTTGCAGTAATCGCGGTAGTTATGATTGTTTTAATTGCTTTGGAACTTAATTTTGCACTTTCCAAAGAAGCCAAGATGAGCAAAAAGCCTGAACTGATAGCTTACTGGCACGGTGCATATAAAGGCATGTGGGGAATAAATTTATGCGGCAATTACATTTATGCAATGGATCATGACCAAAACCAGGTACACAAATACAATAAAATGACCGGTGAACTTGTTGCGGTTTATACTGTCGCGAAACATGATCCTATGTGGGCGGCAGAAGATATGGAGGGAATCACGTATGTGGTTGCAAAGGATTCCAACACACTTTTAAAATTTGACGGTAAAAAACCTGCAGGTACATTAGTCCTTGACGAAGTTAAGTCCCCTTGCAATATTGTGATAAACACAAAGGACATTTTATTTTTAACCGATACTTCCAACAGTAAAATTTACAAATATGATTTAACAGGCAAAAAATTGGCTGAGTTTGGAGGTGCCGGGCAGGGTAAAGACCAATTTAAACAGGGAATTGGGCGAATTTTTATTGACGCAAAAGATAACCTTTACGTTGAAACCTCCCCGATTGGTTTTGTAAAAGTTTTTAACCCGGACGGCAAATTCGTGAAAGAATGGAAGCTAGATATAAAGGCGCCTATAGGGTTCGAGAACCTGGCAATAGCACCGGACGGCAATATATATGTGAATGATTTCAACGGTTCGTTTGTACAGGTTTATAATCCAAACGGAAAATTAATAGGCAAATTTGACAGGGATTTGACCGGAAACTTCATAATAGTAGCTCCTGCGTCAATTACGGGGGGAAATGACGGGCAGATTTATGTGTGCACCCACGATATCGGCGTATTTAAACCCATAAAATACTGAGTAATTAAGGATAAAAAGAGGAGAAGTTAAGCCCTTATGCGTTCTATTGTAAAAACTATTTTTATTTTAATAAGTTTAGTATTTTTGATAATAGGCCAGATGCTGATTCTTAATGCACATAATTATAAGGGCGCTATTATATTATCCTCTTTTTTTATATTATTTCTTTTTGCCGGCCTGACTGAAATATATTTAATAATATGGAAAAAAACAACTGCAGCGGCACATACGACCGTTGAAATTATCAAGAATTTTAATACCGCAAGAAAATCTAAAACAAAAGAAATTAAGGGGCAGTCTCAATCCAAAAGCGTAAAAAAAGAAAAACAAATTGAAACAGACCAGTATATCCATTTGAAAATAGCAATTCCGAAAGTTATATTTATCATAATAGCAGGATTATTTGCGGTTATAGCACAGGTATTCCTGCTTTCGCAAAATTTCAAAATATTCACAGCCGTATTATTTATAGCTTTGTTTTTCTTTGCCATCTTTCTGAAGATGCGAGAAAAAAAGGAAATTTACAAACTGAAATTAAGAAAAGGTTTATTTTTAGCGGCACTGATTTCAGGTATTTTATTAATAATAGGCGGATGGATACTTCTTGTAAATTATAAAGTTATAATCCAAGAATGGGGAGTATTTTTGACCTTAATCGGAGTTTTATTTGTCTTTTTTGGGCTGCCGGAAAATGAAGAGGTTGATTATCTTAAGGAAACCGAAAGCGTAATACTGTTTGAAGAATATAAAATTTTAAATAATTATATAGTAAAGGCCGCTTTGATACTGGCTGCTTTTATACTCGTTAAAATAGGCGACAGACTATTACACTCGCAGAATTTAAACATGATCGCATGGTGTTTATATCTGGCCGGATGGATCTGTGTATTTTTTGCCTTACCGCTTATTAATTTCAAGGAAAAATATTACGACAATAAGATCCTCAATATAATTAAACTGGCAGCGGTATTGATTGCTGTTTATATCGCCTATATGGCCCAGAAAAGTTTTGTAAGCAATAATGTTGTTCACGCGGTGCACTTATATTTCATCTCGGCTTTTATATTTATTTTTGCAGTACCTACATATTCCAAGGAAGAAGAGGAAGATATAAAAATACCAAAATATTTTGAAGTAATTTATTTAATGGCGGTAACTGGAGCCGGTGTTTTCCTGCGGCTTTACGAGCTCAGTATAAGACCGTTTGGGGTCGAAAACGACGAAGCCGGCGGGTTTTTAGGGCATCTAATTGATGTTATGCAAGGAAAAATAGAATATAACGTGGGTAACAACGGAATACAATATAACGTAATGAACTTATTTGTGCATATATTCGGGGCTAACAGGATAGGAATGAAGATGCTTGGGGTTGCCGTCGGCCTGCTTGCAATACCGGCCGTATATTTCTTTATAAAAAAAGCCATTAATACAAAGGCTGCAATGTTTGTTACGGGTGTCTATACAACGCTTAGAATAATACTTCATTACAGCAGGTCGGGTCACGGGACATTGTTGACGACGCTTGCTATCCCCGCGGCGCTTTTTTTTCTGTTAAATGCAATGAAGAAAAAAGACAAAACAAATTATTTTCTTTCGGGTTTTTGCATGGGCCTTGGCTGGCATTCGCTTATGACTGTGTGGCTAATATCGCTTGTGCCGTTTATATACTGGATAATAAAATCATTCACAACAAAAGCTTATTTTAAAAGAAACCTGATAGGT
Source organism: uncultured bacterium (assembly GCA_963845185.1). Classification (GTDB taxonomy): domain Bacteria; phylum Oederibacteriota; class PGYV01; order PGYV01; family CAWJRG01; genus CAWJRG01. The sequence continues at coordinate 54,861 of CAWJRG010000009.1, forward strand.
ATTTTATCCTTTTGCCTCGGATTTTGGTTTTTTACTTCAATGATGATACATAACTATTTTCTTTCAACGAATATGTATTTTTCGCGCATACATGAGGTGTCGGTATTCAGCAACGATTACAATGCCCCAAATAAAAATATCGGGGCTGGCATAATGGATAATACAAAAAGAGTCCTGCTGATGTTTAATTATCAGGGGGATGCAAGGGAAAGGAATTCGGGAGGCAGGCCGTTTGACCCTACTATTGATTTTTTCAGCGCTATGTTTTTTATGATAGGACTTATTTATTGCTCGTATTACGCCAGACATTATTTGTTTTTTATATTCATTTTGATATTTTATTCCCAGGCAGCTGGTTCTATTTTTTCAGTCGAGGCGCCGAGCGCTATGAGGGCTTTCGGGACAATAATTTCGGTGCTTTTTTTCATCGGCATCATATTTGACCGTATCTGGGCGGCATTCTCAAGGGTTTTGAATAAACCGTTGAGGGCAGCCATTTTCCCAATAATGCTTTTTATACCCTTGTTTTTTATTGCAAAAGAAAATTATAACCAGTATTTTAACAGGTGGATAGGAGGGCTTGACGAACTTTCAACTGCGGCAGGCATGTATTCCCAGGAACTGGGGAAATCCTACAGAGTTTTTTTGGCCACGAGCCAATATTACCCGGGTCATCCGCCATATAAATTTTTCAGGGATTATAAAGTAAACCATTCCCCCGACGGGCTTGATATAATAAGGGATATGTCCCTTATAAACGACGAGAATTACGCAGTATTATTCCACTCCGACTTGTGGAATGTGCTGCCTTACTGGAAAAACAAATTTCCAAATGCAAAAACCGAAAGCATAACGCACAGGCATTTTTTTAATAAAATGAAAAGCGATTCAGAGGGCTTTGGAAAATTTTTTGACTCATTTATTATAAGCAACGCAGAAATACAAGCAATCAGGGGATTGCGCGGCACATATGCATATAAAAACGGGAAAACCGAAATAATAAACAATGACTCTCTTGAATTTGGAAAAGATAAGGCTGATAATACGCCATACCGCGTGAAGTGGGAAGGCGATGTTTTTATACCGCTTTATGGAGACAGCTCTTTTCTCGCTATTGGCCATTCAGATGCAAAGCTGTTTATTGACAATAAAAAAATCGATCTTGGCAAAACTTATAAATTCTCAAAAGGATTGCACAAAATAAAAGTCGAGGCCACAAGAGAATCAGCAAATGATACTTTCGGGCTTTCCTTGAATGTAAAAAGGCTGGAAGGATCCAGGGTCACAGGCGAAGAAAATTATAATATTACGAAAAGTTACCTTTACGAAAATTTTCTTGACGGGCTGCACGGTTATTATTATACCGGCAAGCAATGGGATAAAGCGCCTATTGTAAGGGAAGAAAATAATCCTTATTTATGGTTTACCAGTTTTCTTTTGGAATATTTTCCTTCTTCAAAATGGCAGGGTACGCTAAAAATAAAAAAGGACGGACAGTATAAAATAACAGCTTCAAATAACGGTTATTTGAGAATAGTCATAGATAAAAAATTTTATTGGGATTCGGGCGACGATAACGATGCCAAGGATTATTTTAAGGATAAAAACATGCAGAAGACGACCTTTTTTAATCTTAAAAAAGGAAAACATTTTATTCAAATATACTCAGTAAATGCCAGCATAATACAAATTTCATGGGACGAAGGCGAAAATGTTTCAACGCCGCTTGGCGGAGATATGCTTGAACCGGATTATTTAATTTCCGAATAGGGGCGATATATGGGAGAATCAGATATTTATTTTCAAAATTTTTAATACCGATAAAAACAGTTGTTAGACATTAAAATAACTGATATAATTAAAAAAATATTAAACGGAGGCAAAAAATGGCAAAAAGAAAAATTGCAAGAAAGGCATCATTGAGAAAAGGCGAAATATCAAATGTTGAAGTCAAGAAAAAATCCTCAGTTAATAATGCATTTGTCCCGATAGTTGCCGCAGTAATAGTAATAGCGATAATAGTTTTAGAAATGATGGTCTCGATAAACAAAGAAAAACAAATGACTAAGAAACCTGAAATTGTAAAATATTGGACCGGCGTATATAAAGGGCCGTGGGGGATGATGATGTACGGCGACAATTTTTATATAGCCGATCACGATCAGAGCCAGATGCAAAAATATAACAAGATGACAGGCGAATTGATTACTGCTTATACAATAGGGACCAATATAGAGCCAATATGGGCGGCAGAGTCAAAAGCAGGGGACACTTACATAATAACCAGGAATTCAGGGATACTTTACAGATTTGCAGGGCAGAAAAAAATTGCGGAAATGAAGCTTGATGGCGTCAACAATCCTGTCAATATGGCAATAAACAGCAAGGATGTTTTATATATTTCCGAAGGGTCGACGGCCAAGGTTATAAAATTTGATTTAAATGGAGCTAAACATGGCGAATTCGGCGGCATAGGAGGAGGCAGCAGCCAGTTTAAGCAATCGATAGGTAGGCTTTTTATAGATTCGAAAGACAACATACTGGTAATTGAACCGAGCGACATGATGGTAAAAGTTTTCAATTCAAAAGACCAATTTCTCAGGCAATGGAAAATAACAGTCCAAAAACCTTTTGGATTTGAGGGCCTTGCCACAACACCGGATGGCGATGTTTATGTGAATGATTATAACGGGTCCCAAATTCTTGTATATAACGAGCAAGGCAAACAAATAGGCAAATTCGACAGGGATTTGACGGGCAATTTTGTTATTTCATACCCGGCCTCAATATGCGGTGGCAATGACGGCTATGTTTATGTTTGCACTCATCATATAGCAATTTTCAAAGCTATTAAGTATTAATTAACAGATAAGCAAGAAAATTATTGGGATGAACACAAAATATACACAGGCCATAGTAAAGTATTTTTTGATAATAATAAGCGTTGGTTTAATTATAACGGGACAAATACTTATTTTGGGGGGGAATAATTTTATCTGGGGTTTAATATTTTCCGGCTTTGCGATTATTTTATTTTTTTCCGCGATCAATTCTCGCTATTTACAAATACAGCCGGCCGTAAACAAGATAATTAATATAATAGCATCCATAATTAAGCAAATTATCAAAATAGAGGGAATACCGGAACGGGAAAAAAGCCAGCAAAAGCAAATATTAAAAAAGCAGGAAATTTTAAAACCTGTTGCGGAAAAAACAAGAATTCAGCCTTCCGTTGAAGAAAAGCAGAAACAAATTCCCGAAGAAATAAGTATTATAATCCCAAAGATTTTGTTTTTTATACTCGCCTTGCTGCTTGCCGCAGTTTCTCAGGTCTTTCTGCTGATGCATTCAATAAAAATGCTTATTTTTTTACTGATGATGGCGGTAATTAGTTTTTTTATTTTTTTTGGAATAAAAGGCACGAAAATAAACATAAGATTAACAGTTAAAGATATTTTAATATTTGCCCTTCGCCTTGCGGGAATTGCCTTAATTACAATAGGTTGGATTTTTTTAATAAAAAGCAGTGTAGTCACCCAGGAATGGGGAGTTGCTTTTACGGTGTCGGGGGTATTACTTTTGTTCATATTGCTCCCGGAAAATACAGATAAGGGCAACGGAAAAATAGATGAATTCCTTTTTTCAGCATACGATGAATCCGGGAAAGGATTGAAACACTCGCTGCTTGACTCGCCGGTATTTAAAACAATTCTTTTAATAGCAGCTTTTATACTTTTTAAAGCAGGCAGCGAATTAATCGCTGGGCCAAAGGGCTTTATAGGCCTTGGCCTTTATTTTTTGGCATTAATTTGCGTTTTTTTTATATTGCCGCTTTTCGGGTTTCCAGGGAAATATTTTAATAATAAATATGTAAATATATTGAAACTTATACTTGTGCTGACCGCGCTTTTCATTGCATACAAAGCGCAATGTTTATTTGTTGCCAACAGCCCTGATAAGGCAATATTCTGGTATTTTGCAGCGGCTTTAATATTTATTTTTGCATTTCCCGTCCATGTTTTTAAGGATGAAAATTATTCAGAAGAAGAAAAATTTCCAATCAAGATAGAAATTATATACCTCACTGTAGCGATACTGTTGGGCATATTTTTAATGACATACGAGCTTGATCTAAGGCCTTTCGGTCTTGAAAATGACGAAACGGGCGGTTTTATTGGGCATCTACTGGATAAAATTCACGGCAGGGCATCTTTCAACGTTGGAAATTACGGAATCTTGTACAACTTGACGAACCTGATAGTGGCCATAATTGGCGTAAGCAGAATATCAATGAAGCTGCTCGGCGTTATACTTGGCATAATAGCGATACCGGCTATTTACTTTTTTGTAAGAAAAGTAATAAGCACAAGGGCCGCGATGTTTATAACCGCCATTTTTATTTTTTTAAGGATAATACTTCATTACGAACGTTCGGGGCACGGCACAATTTTGGCGACGATAGCAATACCGGCCGCCATATATTTTATGGTAAAAGCAATAGAGAAAAGGGATAAAGTAAGCTATTTCCTCGCGGGACTTGCAATCAGCCTTGGATGGCATTCGCTGATGACTGTTTTTCTTATAACCGTAATGCCGATTTTGTATTTTGCAATAAAAATAGCAACAGTGAAAGGGTTTTTAAGGAAAAATTATATCGGTTTGATCGCGTTTTTTCTGGGTTTCTGGATTTTTGCGTCCATGGACATGCACAATTATTTTATTTCCAACAGGATTTATTTCGCGAGAATAAATGAAGTATCTGTTTTTAGCAAGGACCCCAATGCCCCTAAAAATCCCGCGCAGGGCATATTAAACAATACCAAATCAGTGCTGCTTATGTTTAACCACATGGGCGATTTCAGGGAGAGAAATTCAGGAGGCAGAAATTACGAACCTACGATTGATTTTACAAGCGCGATGTTTTTTGCCCTGGGATTCATTTATTGCCTGTACTACAGCAGGTACTCGCTGTATTTTATTGTTTTACTGATATTTTTTTCCCAGGCTGCAGGCTCGATATTTTCCATAGAAGCACCGAGCGCAATGAGGGCATTCGGCACAATCATACCTGTCTTTTTCTTTATCGGCATAATATTTGAAAAAATCCGGATTGCCTTTAAAGGAGTTTTTGGGAAAAAATGGGAAATAGTATATCTTCCGATCATCTTAATTTTGCCGCTTTTTTTCATAGTAAAAGCCAATTATTACCAGTATTTCCAGAGATGGATAGGCGGCCTTGACGAACTGGCAACAGCTGGCGGGATGTATTCTGAAAAAATAGGGAAGTCGTACAGAATATTTTTACACACTTCGCTTTATTATCCGGGGCATCCGCCTTATAGATTTTACAGATGGGATTATAAAGTTAACAGCTCAAACCGCGTGCTTGACGGTCTTGAAAACCTGTCAATAATAACAGATGAAAATTATGCGGTTTTGCTGCAACCTGACACATGGGATGCCCTGCCTTACTGGCTGAAAAAATTTCCAGCCGCAAAACATGAAATTATTACACAGTCATATTTCAACAAAAAACTTAAAGGTAACGAAGGTTTTGGGAAATTTTTTGATTCGATACTCATAAGTAACAAGGAGATACAATCCATAAAAGGGCTCAAGGGCGAATATTATTACAGCGACGGCCTGAAAAAAATAATAAATAATGATATTCCCGAGTTTACTGCCGACGACGCGGATAAAACGCCCTACAGAGTTGTGTGGAGCGGCGAGTTGCTGGTGCCTTATTACAGTTTGATTATGTTTGATAACAGGGGGACGGCTCCTGCCGAAATTTTTGTTGACAATCATAAAATAGACATGGGTAAAAACATTAAACTTGCAGCAGGTTTTCATAAATTTAAAATAGAAGCCCGAAGAAGGACGCGCGAAGACAGCATTATATTAAATCCCTTAATTTCCAGGGTAACGGGTTCAAAAGTCGGTACAGGAAGCTTTAAAATGAATAAAGATTCTTTATATTCATTCGGGATTGAAGGCCTGCACGAGTATTATTATTACAAGACCGGCATGTGGAATAAAAATAATATCGCCGACGAGGAAATAACCCCATATATTTGGTTCAGCAACCTGAGCTGCGACCCGTACCCGGCCTTTAAATGGCAGGGGAAAATAAATATTGAAAAAGATGGTTCCTATAAAATATTTACACAAAGCAACGGTTATGTAAGGATAGAAATAGAAAAAAAGCAGTACTGGGATACGGGGGTGCCTGGAGATTACGAGGCAAAGATCAACGATTTTTTTAAAAACGACAAAGCCATGAAAGTTAACAAGTTTAATTTAAGCAAAGGCGAACATAACATAGAAATATACTCGTATACTTCAGGAATGATAAATTTGTTGTGGGATGAGGGGAATCAAAGCAACAGCGGCGTGTTCCTGCCGCCGGATATTTTAGAACCCGACTATCAAATAACTGATTATAAATGACGGGGATGCGGAATTAATGGATTGATAATCGAGAGTGCAATGGAGTACGGCAAAAAATAAAAAGGAGATATTTAATTGCCAAAACTTCTTTCAATCGTAATTACAACCTGCAATCGTTACGGAGACTTAATGGAATGCCTTGATTCGGTATTTAAGTCTGATTATGAAAACTATGAAATAATAGTAATTGATGATGCTTCTACAGATAATACAAAAGACCTGACTGAAATAGTAATCAAGGCAAAATTCGGCATACACGAAAACCACGTTTCTGTAATTCACAACCCCGGCAATTTTAAAATGGTAAAATCGCGCAACATAGGCGCAAAAACCGCAAAAGGCAGATATGTATTGTTTATTGACGATGATAATATATTCAGCAATGATATGATAAGCCTGCTTGTTAATTTTGCAGATAAGCATCCTGAATTCGGAATAATAGGGCCGAGCATGTATTATAAAAATGGCGAAAAGTTATACATGAACTACCAAAAAATAAATTTTTTTACCGGGAAAACTTGGGGGATTAAGGCAGAAGAATCGTCAAAAGAGTATTTCGAGACCGACGGCGTGCCGAACGTATTCCTCATAAGAAAAGAAGTATTTGAGCAGGCCGGATATTTTGACGAAGCATTAATACAGACTTTTACCGAGCCTGATTTTGCTTTTAATGCCCTGAAATTCGGCTTTAAGAGCTGCATGGTGAAAAAGGCAAAAGTACTTCATAAAATCGAAGAAAAAGACAATCTAAGCCCCAGGGGGCTTGGCGGACAGTTTATACAAAAAGCGTATTGCCTTATGAGAAACAGGACGGTGATAATCGCGCGGTACGCTAATCCGGTTCAGAAAACTATTTATTTTCTGTTTTTTTCATGGGCTTGGCCTTTGCTTTATTCCGGTTTAATGATAAAATCTAAAAGGGCAGATCTTATTAAACTTTACTGGGCAGGCTTTAGGGATGGAATAGGATATTTATTTACGGGAAAATTAAAAAACAGCCTGCCGGAACTTATGAAATGAAATAATCACTTTCTTTGATTTAAAAATTATTTGTAGAAAATTAGTATTGAGAAGGTTTGCAAGAAGCATTTATATTGCGCGGGGCGGAGGAGTTTGTAAAAGAATAAATGGCTAAAATCACTTTTATATATCCTGATTTTGAGAGCTTGGGCGTTGAATACCTGATGGCATCCTGTTTAAAAAACGGCCATGAGGCGGATTATGTTTTTTATCATGCCGAGGACATGTACGCGGGCGAAAAAGACAGGGTTGTCAATTTTTTAAGTGTAGCAAAAAAGATAGCCGGTACAAACCCGCATATTGCGGCATTTTCATGCGTGACAGACAATTACCGGTTCCAACTCGGCTGCGCGGAAGCGCTTAAAACAATTATGCCTGATATAATAACAGTATTCGGCGGAGTTCATCCTACCATAGTGCCGGAGATTGTTTTAAAAGAAAAAGCAGTTGACTGCATTGCTGTCGGAGAAGCAGAAAATTCCTTTCAGGATTTTATCAAAAAATGCAGAATCGGCAAAAAAATCACATTACCCAGCCGGCCTGTAAAAGGCATTGTTTTTAAATTAAAAGGCAACACTGCCGGCGATTTTAAGGAAGGCAGGCTCCCGGACCTGAATAAACTGCCGTTTCCTTATAAAAAGCCGCTTTACACAAGGCTTAAGGCTTTTTCCCGAGAGTATTATATAATAACAGCCCGAGGCTGCCCCTATAACTGTTCGTATTGTTTTAACTCATATTTGCGGCATTTGCGGGGCGCAGGCATTATCCGGCAAAGGACGGTTGATAACGTGATTGCCGAGCTTTTACAGGCAAAACGCGAATATGCGCCAAGGCACGTCACTTTTTTGGACGATTGTTTTGCCATTGACGATAAATGGCTCAAGGAGTTTTGCCGGCGCTATAAGAATGAAGTCAACCTGCCGTTTGCATGCATCATGATACCGCAGTATTTAAACAAAGAAAAAGTTCAGGCATTGAGTTCAGCGGGCTGTTATCATGTGCAGATAGGCATTCAATCGCTTAATAACAGGCTCTGCAACAACATCCTGCGGAGAAGGTCTGATAACATAAAAAGCGGTGAAGCTATACGCATGCTTAGAGACGCCGGGATTATGGTACAGGCCGATCATATGCTTGGCATTCCCAGAGATACACCGGCGATGGAAGAAGATGCCGCGCTGTTTTATAATAAATTCCGGCCGAATATAATAAGCACTTTCTGGCTTAAGTATTACCCGAAAACCGGGATTATTGACAGCGCGAAGCAAAAAGGCATCCTAAACGCACAGGATATAAAAGCCGTAAACGAAGGTAATGCATTAACGAAAGAATCGCTGCATACCGGCGGCAGCATGAAAGACCCGAGCCCATATTACGGCATTTACCTTTTATTAAATTATTTACCCTTATTGCCGTCATGGCTTGTGCGTTTTCTAATAAAACAAAAATTGTATAAAAAGCTGGCAATTAAAAATGCTTTTGTTTCATTTGTCTTACCGCGCTTTCTGCTTGCTGCCTTGCATAGAAAAGATTTTCGTGACAGGGGATATATGTACCGCTATTTAAATAAAAATTTCCTGCAAAAGGCAAGATAGCGTGTGGAAACTCAAAAAGAGAGATGGTGAAATGAAAATAAAATACAGGGAATTAATAATACCAGCCGCCACACTGTCCGGCATTATTTCAGTAATTGCTGGATGGCTGTTGCTTTTGAAAAAACAGGTAATAGTCCAGGAGTGGGGAGTTGCTATTACAATACTGGGGGTTATACTTTTATTCCTTGTGCTGCCGGAAAACGAAGATAAAAAACAAAAAGATGAGAACGATGTCCTTTTTACGGGGATAGCAGAGGCGTATAAAAAGCTTAAACATCCATTGCTTTATGCAACAGCATTTAAAATTTTACTTTTAACAGCTGCTTTCATATTATTTAAAACGGGCAATAAATTGGCTGCGGGGCCGCAGAGCATGGAGGCATTGATTTTTTACTCTCTGGCGCTGATATGCGTATTTTTTGCACTGCCGCTTTTCGAACTTCAAAAAAAATATTACAAAAGCGGATATTTTAAAATATTAAGGCTGGGTCTGGTGCTGGTTTCATTTTTTATATCTTACAGCGCACAGCAAATGATGGCTGCTGAAAAACCATATGAGGCAATATTATGGTATTTAGCAGCCGCTGCAATTTTTATTTTCGCATTCCCTGTGCATGCCGGTGAAAAAGAAAATTTTACCGGGCAGGAAAAAATCCCGTTAAAGTTAGAGATAATTTATTTACTGGCAATAATTTTGCTGGGCGCATTTTTAAGGCTTTACGAGCTTGATATCAGGCCTTTCGGGATAGAAAATGATGAAACGGGCGGGTTTATAGAGCACCTTTTAGGAAAAATGCATGGAAAAATGATTTTTAACGTAGGCAATTACGGCATACAATTTCATATAACAAACTTTTTTGTTGCACTTTTTGGCATAAACAGGATAAGCATGAAATTAGTAGGGGTTGTGGCCGGTATTTTAACAATACCCGCGGTTTATTTCATGATAAGGAAAGTAATAAATGCCAGGACCGCGGTTTTTGTCACGACAATTTTTGCGTTTTTGCGGTGGGACGTGCATTATTCCAGATCCGGCCATGCAACCGCGATATTGCTGCTGGTTGAAGCGCTGGCATTATATTTTTTAGCAAGGTCGATTGAAAAAAGGGATAAATCAAGTTATTTCCTTTGCGGGCTTACGATGGGTTTGGGCTGGCACGGGGTGCTTACAGCATGGTTTATCTCAATAATCCCTTTTATTTATTGGGGAATCAAATCATTGGCTGAAAAGGGTTTTTTCCGCAAGAACATTATCGGATTTACGGCTTTTATCCTCGGGTTGTGGATTTTTGGGTCAATGATGCTGCATAATTATTTTTTATCGACTGATATTTATTTTACGAGACTGCATGAGGTCTCGGTTTTCAGCAAAGACAACAATGCGCCTGAAAATATAGGCTCGGGCATAATAGACAATGCGGAAAAAGTTCTTCTTATGTTCAATTACAGGGGAGACCAGAGGGAAAGAAACTCGGGCGGAATGCCTTTTGACCCTACGGTTGATTTTGTAAGCGGAATGTTTTTCGCCTTGGGATTTTTTTATGCTGTTTATTACAGCAGGTACTGGCTGTTTTTTATTCTTCTTATCATTTTTTTCTCGCAGGCTGCCGGTTCTATTTTTTCCATAGAAGCGCCAAATGCCATGAGGACTTTCGGCATGCTAATACCCGTACTGGTATTTATCGGCGTTATTTTTGACAGGTTATACACCGCTTTTAAAAGCGTACTGGGACCGAAGCTTGAAAAAGTATTTTACCCGCTTTTACTTGTGATACTGTTATTTTTTATTATGAAAGACAATTACAATGAGGTCTTTAACAGGTGGATAACCGGCCTTGACGAACTGCCGACAGCGGCCGGATTATATTCGGAAAAGCTGGGAAAAACTTACAGGATATTTCTGGACACGTCGCTTTATTACCCCGAACACCCGCCTTACAGATTCTACAGATGGGACTACAAGGTAAACGGCTCGGACAATGCGCTTGACGGCCTCGAGGATTTGAACGCTATCAATGACGAGAACTTTGCCGTACTGCTTAATTCAGATACGTGGAAAACGCTGCCTTTCTGGCTGAAAAAATTCCCGGCAGCAAGGCATGAAATCATTGACCACGCATATTTTAATAAAAAAGTCAAAGAAGGCGGAGGGCTGGGGAAATTCTTTGATTCAGTACTTGTCGGCAATAATGAGATAAAGGCAATGAAGGGATTAAAAGCCGAGTATTATTATGCCGGAGGCACAAAAGAAACTGCAGAAAATGATTTGCCGGAATTTTCGCCGGAAAAAGCAAATAAAATCCCATACAGGGCTGTATGGACAGGCTCAGTCATGTTCCCGTATTATTGCACGGGTTACATGATTAACAGAGGTTCGGTGCCTGTAAGAATAGCAATAGACGGGCATCCGGTTAAAACAGGAATAAGCATGCGGTATAAATTTGCAAGGGGCAGCCATAAAATACGGATTGAGGCTCAAAGACGGCTTGAATCAGACACATTGAGGCTTTATATGGAAATTGAAAAAATGCCGGGCTCGAAAATAGAGGGGGCAGGCGTTGCCGATATGGGCAAGAACACTTTGTACAACTTCAGCGTTGAGGGCCTGCATGGTTATTATTACGATATGACGGGAATGTGGGATAAAAAATCACTTGTCGACGAGGAAATAAACCCCTGCCTGTGGTTTAATGTAAGAGGCACGGACGACCTGCCTGCCATAAAATGGCAGGGGACAATAAGCATTGATAAGAGCGGGTTATACAGCATTTACGCGAGCCGCAGAGGATACGTAAGGATAGAAATAGATAACCAGCAATACTGGGACGGCGGCCTTACTGCCGACAACAAGAAACAGATAGACGAATATTTCAAGAACAGCATGGCGAAAAAGACTGAAAGATTTTATTTGAATAGAGGAAAACACAAAATTCAGGTTTATTCGTACCGTAACGGCCTTGTAAACCTGTTATGGGATGCGGGAGAAGCGGATAAAAGCGATTCGTTCCTGCCTCCTGATATCCTGGAGCCGGACTATCAGATAACGGACTATAAATAGCCCGGAGCCGGCTCATGCATGAAAAACAAAAAGGAGATTTCAATTGAACGAGCCTGTTTCAATAGTAATCATAACATTTAACAGGTATTCCTATTTAATGGACTGCCTTGATTCTGTGTGCAAATCAGACTATAAAAATATTGAAATAATAATAGTCGACGACAATTCGAATGACGGGACAAAAGGCTTAAACGGGGATAAAATAAAGGAAATATTCAGCATTCCCGGCACTGCGGTCATTGTGATTCATAACAGCGTAAACCTGAAACTGGCGGAATCCCGCAACATGGCGGCAAAAACAGCAAGGGGGAAATACGTGATTTTTATTGATGATGACAATATATTCGGGCCCGATATGATAGGAACGCTGGCAGGTTTCGCTGACACGCATCCTGAATTTGGAATAATAGGCCCGAGCATGTATTACAGCGATGGCGGCAAGCTTTATATGAATTATCAAAAAATAAACCTTTTCACAGGCAGGACGCGCGGCATCAAAAACGAGGGCAGTAAAAGAGAATATTTCGAAACAGACGGCGTGCCGAACGTATTCCTGGTTAAAAAAGAAGTTTTCAATAAGGCGGGTTATTTTGACACTAAGCTGATGCTGACCTTTATAGAGCCGGACCTTGCTTTTAATGCCGCAAAATACGGTTATAAAAGCTGCATGCTGAAAAAAATAAAAACATTCCACAGGATAAATGAACTGGATAATTTCACGCCCCGCGGCATGAGCGGGCAGGGAAGCCACCATGCGCAAAACGCGTACTGCCTTATCAGGAACAGGATGGTAATTGTTGCAAGGTACGGGAACAAGCTGCAAAAACCGGTTTACTTTTTATTTTTTTCCTGGCTTTGGCCTTTGCTTTATTCCATTATTATGTTAAAATTCAAAAGGATTTACCTGATTAAGCTTTATTGGGCAGGGTATAAAGACGGGATAAGATATTTTTTGACCGGAGAATTAAAAAACAGCGCGACGGAGCTGATAAAATGAAAATACTTGTAACCGGCGGGGCAGGATTTATAGGCAGCCATACGGTAGCTGCGCTTTTAAACAGAGGCGAAGAAGTAATATGCGTGGATAATTTCAATGATTATTATGACCCGCATATAAAAAAGAAAAACATAGGGCTTTTTCTTAAAAATAAAAATTTTAAATTATATAGGGAAGATATCACTGCATTCAAAAATATTGAAAAAATATTCAAAAAGGAAAAACCGCGCAAGGTATGCCATCTGGCGGCGAGAGCAGGAGTGCGGGCGAGCATTGAAAATCCTTTCATTTACCAGGAGACGAATGTGAAGGGCACGCTCAATATGCTCGAGCTTGCGGGAAAATACGGGGTGGAGAATTTTGTGCTTGCTTCATCATCGTCGGTATACGGCAACAGCAAAGAAGTGCCGTTCAGCGAGGCCCAAAATGTTGACAACCCCATAAGCCCTTATGCTGCAACAAAAAAGGCATGCGAGCTTATGGCTTATGTTTACAGCCATCTATACGGGCTGAACTGCACCTGCCTCAGGTTTTTTACGGTATACGGGCCTGCAGGGCGGCCCGACATGGCGCCGTATCTGTTTACGGATGCCGTGTACCGCGGAAGGGAAATAAAAAGGTTCGGCAAAGGCAATACGAAGCGCGATTATACTTTTGTAAGCGACATAGTATCAGGGATACTTGCCGCCATAGATAAAAACTTAAAATACGAGATAATAAATCTTGGCAATAACAAGCCGGTTGAACTCAATTATTTCATTTCTGTCATTGAAAAACTGCTTGATAAAAAAGCCAACATAAAGGAATATCCCAAGCAGGCGGGTGATGTTGATATCACTTACGCCGACATATCAAAGGCGAAAAGGCTGCTCGGGTACAGCCCGAAAACAAAAATAGAAGAAGGCATGCAAAAATTTATTGAATGGTATCTTGAGAACACAAAAAAGAGCATATAATTATGTGCGGAATACTCGCGGTTGTAAAAAGGGGGAAAGAAGTAAACAAAGAGATTTTTTCAGTAATGCTGGACACGCTGTCAAAACGCGGGCCCGACAACAAGGGCGTTTATTTTGAAAAAAATCTTGCGCTGGGCCACAGGCGGCTGTCCATAATTGACCTTTCCGAAGCCGGCAGCCAGCCCATGTGGAACGAGGATAATACAGTTGCGGTCTTATGCAACGGCGAAATATATAATTTTCTCAAACTGGAAGCTGGTTTAAAACAAAAACATATTTTTAAGGGCAAGTGCGACACAGAGGCACTGGTGCACGCGTACGAAGAATCCGGCCAGAAAATGGTGGAGTCCGTAGAAGGCATGTTCGCGTACATTGTTTATGATAAAAAAGCCCGCGAACTTGCCATAGCGCGCGATCATTTCGGCAAAAAGCCGCTGTATTATTTCCTGGACAACGATTATTTTGCAATAGCTTCTGAAATCAAGGCCCTGATAGCCGACCCGGAAATAAAGAAAAGGCTGAAAATTGACACGGCCGAGCTTGCCAAATACCTGTTTTACGGGTATATACCGTCCCCCGGTTCCATATTCGATAAAATTAAAAAAGTCGAACCTTCCACAACATTTAAATTTAACATTGAAAAATGGTCAATAACCGGCTATTACCGTTATTGGCATCTTGGGACAGCTCCTGCGGAAAAGAACCTTGACGAAAAAGCCGTACTGCAGAGGACAGAAGAGCTCATAAAAGAGGCGGTTAGAAAAAGGCTGATGTCTGACGTGCCGCTTGGCGTGTTCTTGAGCGGCGGGGTGGACAGCTCGCTCGTCACGGCAATGCTGTCGCAGGTATCGCAAAATGTGAACGCTTTTACAGTATGTTATAAAAATTCGCCCGAGGCAGACGAATCGGCATATGCGGAGCGCGTGGCGAAAAAACTGGGCGTCAATTACCACCTGTGCTATTTTGAAGATGCGCTTGTAAAAGAAAACTTCATCGAAATCCTGGATTACCTTGACGAACCAATGGCTGACGCGGCTATCATACCGCTGTATTACGTGGCAAAGTTCGCGCGGGATAAAATAACAGTTGCCTTGTCCGGCGACGGCGGCGACGAGATATTCGGGGGTTACGGCAAATACCAGGCGCAAAAAGCAATAGAAAACTACAGATTGTTCCTGCCTTTTGCCTCGGCGGCAAAATTCCTGCTGCCCAGAGGCAGCTCTTATTATAAGCTCCTGGACTGCGTTAGGCTTCCTTTTGCAGCGCGGCAGTTTATTTTCGGAAGCGGGTCGCTCCTTGCCGGGGAGGCAGGCAGGCTGTTAAAATCAGGGAGCATTGATATAAACAAGGTTTTTGAAGAGGCAATAAAATACGCTGATGAATTCAGGCAAAACGACGTCATTAACAAGGCGCTTTACCTTGACTGTAAAATACAGCTTCCCGACTGGTACCTTGTGAAAGGCGACAGGGCAACCATGGCAGTATCGCTTGAAATGAGGAACCCGTTATTGGACAAGTCTCTTGCTGAATACGCGTTTACCCTGCCGGGCTCGTGGAAAATCAGGGCGGGGCAGACCAAGTATATAACCAAAAAAATCGCTGAAAAATATATTGACAGGGACATACTTTACAGGCAGAAAAGCGGGTTCGGCGTGCCGCTTGACAAATGGATAAGAAATGAGTTAAAAGACCTGTTCGGCGAATATTTGCACAAGGACAACGGGTATTTTAACATGGCTTACGTGAAAGAGCTCCACGACGCGCATATGTCGGGCAGGGCGGATAACAGGTTCAAGCTGCTGAGGATATTCAGCTTCAATTACTGGAAGGAGAAATATTATGGATAAAAAACACCTGGAAAAGATTGCATGCATTAAATGCGGCGGTACGCTGGAAAGCAGCTCTGCTGCAGATGAATTAACAAACGGAATAATAAAATGCAGGGATTGCGGCGAAAGTTACCCGGTAATCAATAATATACCGAGGCTTTTAACCGGCAATTTAATGGCGCGGTGCCTGGCATATTATTACAGGGCCATAAAAAATGAGCCGGAATTAACAAAGTATTACGATAAATACATGCAGGATAACCAGGGCCTGGCAGGGTCAAAAATAGAAAAATTAAAGGCTGAAACCCAGAAAAGCTTCGGCTACGAGTGGAGAATGTGGAAAAAGCTTCCTGATTTTGCGGAAAATCACTTCCTGAAAGTTATGGGAAAAAACGCGGATTTTTTTGCCGGGAAAACGGGTTGGGACCCGGCAATAGGCATAGGCAAGGAACTGCAAAATGCATTACTGGCGGTAGGGGAAACCGGGTTCATGACAGGAAGCGATTTGTCTTATTCGGTCGACATAGCCTATGAAAGGTGCGGAAAAAATAAAAACCTGCTGATAGTGCAGGCTGACCTTTACACTGATTTTATCAGGGACAACAGCCTTGATTTTGTTTACATGGTCGGCCTGATACAGCACCTGACCGGGCCTGAAAAAGGCGTCGAGCAGGCTTACAAAAAAGTGAAAAGGGGCGGGTATTTTGTCGGCACAATTTACCAGAAACCGGCAGACTTCATAACAAAAATGGTGGTCAACATAATCCTTTTCATGCGGATATTCACCTTAAGGCTGCCTTTGCCTGTTGTTGTCCTGATAAGCCGCATCTGCGCAATTCCGGCATATTTATTTTTTAAACTGCCGAATTTTATTCTTAAGAGGACGACTTATGTAAAACAAATGGAAGATTTATACTCTGCGCACCAGACGCAAAAAAGGAAGCCTGACCTCGACCTGCTTGCCCTGAACTGGTTTGACCACTTTACCGCGCCTGTAATCGGCTTTTACAGCGACGAACAAATAATGGGGATATTAAAAAACATACAATTAAACGATTTTCAGCTCCAGTACGGGATATTCAGGGGATTTAAAAAATAATATGGAAGAATAAATTAAACTGCCCTGCCATGCAAAAATTTTTTATTGTATGGCTTCTGCCTGCCATTCAGAATAAGAGAACCCTTCAGCCATGTAGGAGAAGGGCTTTTTCATTGTAAGGTCCAGGTTTTTCCTATTATACACATAGTTCAAAATACCTTATTTAACTGCATGAAAGCGTAAATTTATCCGGAAAGGCGAGTTTTTTGAAAATTGTAGATATATAAAATAATATCTATAAAATATGCGCAGTTATTTATCCAACCAGTTGAGAAATCAAATATATCAGAATTCACATTGACAAAACGAATTTTCTGTTGTTGTATATCTAAAACGCCTTTAAGATGTATGGGCGTTTCAAATAAAGGGGCACATCGCACAGCATCCGAAATGACGCGGGAAAAACACAAAAATAGGAAGTGATTTTATGCATTCACTTTTTCTGTTAATAGATCGTTTACTTGCCCAAGCCGCCAGCAGGCGCAGGCAAAGTATTACGAGATATTATACCCGCTCAAGTCCGAGGCAACAGCCGAGGACAAGCGGTATCAAGATATAATGTATGAAACTTACAAAGAGGGGGGTAACAATGCAAAAAAAATTTAAACTTCTGATTTTCTTCATTTTATTATTAACTTCTTTATTCACGAGCCGTGTTTCTGCCGGAATACTTACTCCGACTCCTACAGTAACGCCGACACCGCCAGCTGCGGTCACGGCGGCTTCAGCAGCGTTACCATTAAATCAATATCCATTCTATCAGTACATAGACAAGCAGGGCAAAAAATGGTACGTAGTAAACGGGAAAAAATATTCTTTTATTGCCGTAACACCTACACCTACGCCCGTAATCACGCCTGTGCCGGAGGAATAAAATGAAAAAAATACTATTTGCAATGGTATTTTTGCCAATAACATTTTATGCTTTTGGACAAAACCTTACATATACAAATACAAACGGCATGTGGGAATGGGATAGTAATGTAATTGGATATTATCAGCTTGGGACAAGTTCAATGATTGAGACCGTAAACGGATATAACGCCTCGGTCGTAGGCACGTTAAGTTATTATACAAGCGGACCGAATGTGCCGCCAAATGCGTGGACATCGGGAAGCTGCACAAGCAGTGGGAATTTCGGCGACTATATAATGTGGCAATCGGCCGTGAATTTCGTTTACGGGCCTTCCTCGACACAGCCGTTTTCAATTGAATGGTGGATGTATCTTGTGCCGGAATGGACCGAGGGTACGGATGCGCAGACAATTTATGCCACCAGTGACTGGATAGGAAATAATGCCGGATATAATTTTATCATGGACTGGCAAAATACGACATACCAGGCAAGGTACTGGTACTGGAATTTTATCGGGCAATGGAGTGACATATCCACCAGCGATGAAACTACATGGGAAGACTGGGCCGTTACTTACGACGGCCAGGGCAATGTAAATATTTATAAAAACTGCAATTTTGTGAGGACGCTTCCCGTGTCGTCGGCGGAAAATGTATTTTACGAAATGTACAGCAATGATCCGAATGAATTTGTGATGTGGCTGGATTATTCCCAGGGTACCGAACGGCCGTTCACGGGGTATCTGGCTGATATAATCGTATCGAATGTCGCAAGAGTATGCGTGTCGCCGATACCTGTAACCCCGACGTTTACTGCGACAAATACATCTACGTATACGCCCACATTTACCGTAACAAACACGCCGACAGATACAATGACACCAACTTATACAAATACGACGACATATACACCGACATGGACGCCGACATATACCGTGACGCCTACAAATACGCCACTACCGACTATTTGTATAGCATCACCGGTACCAACTCCTTGTTTTATTTCAATCTGGGGCAGCGGGGGAATAGACAATGGGCTGTTTGGAAGCCCGTGGGGACTGGCAGTAAACAGCAGCGGCGACGTGTTTGTAGCGGATTATACCAATGATTTAGTTGATGAACTCGGTCCGTCAGGAAACATTATGAATCAATGGAACGGCAATATAGCCGGAAGCGGCAACGGGCCGTTTAGCGGGCCTGCCGGAATATCATTTGACAGCCTCGGGGACGTTTATGTTGTGGACTCGGATAATAACAGAGTCGAAGAGTTTAACAGCACGTTTACAACACTTATAGCACAATGGAATGGTTCCACAAGCGGTAGCGAGTTTAATTTCCCTCTTGGTGTAGCAGTAGATAGTAACGGAATGTATGTTGCAGACTATGAAAATAACAGAATCGTAGAATTCAACAGTACAGGAGGATATGCGGGACAATGGAACGGTTCCGAAACCGGCAGCGGGCCGCTTGACGGCCCTGCTGCGGTAGCCGTGAACAGCGTCGGGGACGTTTATGTTGTAGACTCGGGTAATAACAGAATCGTAGAATTCAACCTTGGAGGAGCATATATAGCGCAATGGGATTACGCCGGCCCCGGTAACGAGATGTTTAATTATCCTCTTGGAATAGCAATAGACGGCAGCGGAAATATGTATGTTGCGGATACGGATAATAACAGTATCGAAGAATTTAACAGCGCAGGATGTTATACAGCACAATGGAGCACCGGAGCAAACACCAGCCCATGGGGAATAGCAGTAGACAACAGCGGTGACGTGTATATTTCGGATGCGGATAATGCAATAATCGAAAAATTCGGCCCGTGTGCGACATTTACAAATACGCCGACAAATACGTTTACATGCACCCCGACAGGTACCGCTACATTGACGTTGACGGGCACACCGACAGCAACGCCGACAGGTACAATAACCGAAACAAACACACCGACAAACACTCCGACGGCAACGGCGACATGGACGCCGACAAATACGCCGACAAGTACGCAAACATATACAAATACACTGACGAGTTCACCAACATATACGAATACGCCAACAAGTACACCAACAAATACACCGACAAGCACGCAAACATATACGGATACCCCGACGTGGACAGTTACAAAGACATCAACAAGTACACCGACATATACAGATACACCGACTGCAACCCCGACATACAGCCCAACTTATACGCCAACGTGGACGCGAACAAATACTTTGACTACATCGCCTACTTGGACGCCAACAAATACGAATACGCTGACATGGAACCCGACAAATACAAGGACTTCTTCATTTACAAACACGGTTACACCAACTTGGACGACGACAAACACGCCGACAAGCACAAATACGCCTACATACACATTTACGCCGACAAACACAAGAACACAGACAAATACGCTGACGAATACGCCTCTGCCGACAAACACATTCCCGCCGACATTTACAAATACCGTGACAGGAACGATTACGCCGACATATACAAATTCCCCGACATACACAATTACACCATCGTCAACAAATACAGGGACTTCGACATTTACGCCGACAAATACACCAAACTATACGCACACGATTACGCCGACGAATTCACCGACATATACGAACACGCCGACAGGCACAAGGACACCGACATATACATATTCCCCGACAATAACAAAGACATCAACAAATTCGCCAACAGGAACGCGTACACCTACATATACAACATCCCCGACAATTACAGTTTCACCGACGAATACGCCAACAGGCACAAGGACGTCTACATATACATATTCACCAACAGTTACAAAGACATCAACATGGACGCCGACAGGTACAAGGACACCGACATACACAATATCACCAACAATTACAATGACACCGACGATAACGCTGACAGGAACAATAACATATACATATACAAATACGCTAACTTTCACTATTACACTTACTGTTACTTTAACGTTTACTGTAACGCCGACTATAGAATGCAATTATAATGTCTATAGCGATGCAACCGAAACTTATGTGGAATATGACGAGAATGGTAATTATTTAGACCAAGGAAACGCCGTCATAGTTACAGAAAAACCAACTAACTGGACACTACCATGCGGCGGGGGAAACTGGATTTCAACTAATAACCAAGGTTCAACTGGCACAAGCGACACAAGCGGGAATAGGTTGGATTTTTCAAAAACTATTTCAATAGCACCTGGAATATATAATGCGTATATTTTAATGGCAGGCGATGATAATTTTAATATGACTATTAATGCTCCTTCCTATACTTTCTCTGATGTCGCGTATTGCGACGGTGAGCCCAACTGTGCCCCTGGCATGGGCGGATCATGTTATTGCAGTTGTGAGTATTTTACAGCTAATGGCGTTCCTGGCGGGACAATTAATATAGAAACCGAGGCTATCGATGTATATGGCTCTGATTACGGGGAGTCGTATTCAATTTGTTTCCAATTGGTGGCTACAGTGACGATAACTCCGACATCCACAATATCGCCGACAATAACGCAGACTTATACAATAACGCCGACTTTTACGATTACAGGCACATTTACTCCAACTGCGACATCGACCGATACGCCGACTACAACGCCTACATACAGCCCGACATGGACAGGGACATGGACGCCCACGAATACGCCGACGAGAACACCGACATGGACGCCGACAAATACGCCGACTTCAAGCCCGACATTTACACTGACCTCGACGTACACATACACGGTGACGGATACATACACATTTACTTACACGGATACAAGCACGTATACAGACACGCCAACATATACGATAACGCCTACGTATACAATTACTGTAACATTTACCAGGACAGCAACGCCGACATGGACACCGACAAATACGCCAACTTCAAGCCCGACAATCACAAAGACATCTACATATACGTACACGGTAACAGATACTTACACGTTTACTTATACGGATACAGCTACGTATACAGTGACGCCGACATATACGAAAACGCCTACCTGGACACCGACAATAACTGTAACGTCTACAAATTCACCGACATATACGAATTCACCGACAATTACAGATACAAGGACAGATACGATGACACCGACACGCACCTACACCATAACCGACACTTATACATTTACGTATACCGTGACGCGTACAGATACGCCAACCTGGACGCCGACCATTTCGCCGACACGTACAATAACAAAAACTTTCACGAACACGCCGGTAGTTTCAAGGACATGGACTGGGACAAGCACGCCAACGTATACAATCACGAGGACATCGACAGTTACATATACCATAACCGACACTTACACATTTACCTTTACCGTGACGCGCACAAACACGCAGACAATAACGCCGACTATAACAAAGACAAATACCAATACACCGACAAAGACAATATCGGCGACGTACACAAACTCACCGACGCTAACAGTTTCGTACACCATGACAGATACATATACATATACTTATACGGCAACACCAACCAGAACACAGACGCCGACAAATACAATAACAATGACAATTACTGTTTCGCCTACGCCTACAATATCGCCGACAATAGCGATAAACCTTGTAATAATCAGTATAACAGTATCGCCGGCAAGCGCGGCAAGCGGGCAGGATATAACAGTAGTGATGCTGGTGCAGAATATAGGACAAAATACCGCGGATAACGTAGTACCGTCCAGGTTGTCGCTGTCCGGAGAAGGAAAGGCTGTACTGGTAAGCGGGCCAAGCCCTGCAAGCACGATAATAGCGGGAGGAGGCGCGCAGGCATCGTTCACATGGGTGTATGCTATTGTAATATGCAACAATATGACATTCAGCGGGACAGTAAGCGGCACTGACGCGGTGGACGGAGCTGGCATGACAAGTGCGCCGGCAACAAGCAACGAATTCACATGCGCAACACCGACAATATCAGCCACATATACGCCGACAGCGACAAAGACCAGTGTCCCACCATGTTTGCAATATGAACTAAGTATGTACGGTACTACAACTGGGGACTCGTTTTTGATTGATTCAAGTAACAGGATAGTGATAACAGGGGGAATATCTACAGGAGGATTTGCAATTGAAAGGTTGTTTTTAAATGGTTCGCATGATACGAGTTTTGCAAACGCTGGTTATTACAATATATCATCGGGAACACTCATGAAGAGTCACGTGGCAATAGACTCAACCGGTGAAATAATAATTGCAACAGGCGCATGGTGGCAAAATGGTTTGGCAAATACCGGGGCAGCAATGCAGATATGGAAAATAAAAAGCAATGGCAGCGGCCAGGATTGGAATGTGTCGGTAAACGGATTGGCAGGAACCGGTTTGGACAATGGCACCACATGTGGCAATGGAATTGCCATAGACAGTTCAAACAATATTATTGTAGCGGGATGTCATTATAACGCTTCAGGAAACTGGGATGCTGTCGTATGGAGATTCCTGCCTAATGGCACGCTTGATACAACAAATTTTGGAGGAGGCAATGGCTATGTTGTTTTGGACAATATTGCGGGGACAGGGAGTAATGATTACGGCTGGGATGTGAAAATTGATTTAAATGGAAACATTGTTCTGACGGGGATAAGTCAAAGTCAGGATTACACAACAACAGAAATGTTTACTGCCAGACTTCATTATGACGGAACAAAAGACAATACTTTTAGCGGAGGTCTTATTACATCTCTTGTAGGTTCTGGTTCTGGTGGATATGCATTAACTATAACTGCGGATAATAGCGTAGTAGTTACAGGAGCAACAGGAGGTTTTAGTACTTTCGGTGTAGGCGGAGGCATGGCGGTATGGAAAATAAATAACGACGGTTCACCCAATACAAGTTTTAACGGCGGTTATAATACTTATAATCCAGGAAACCATATGTACACTGGAAACTCTGTTGTTTTAGATAATTGCGGAAAAGTACTGATTGCAGGATTAGAGTCGGGTGTAGGGAACAATTCCTCTCAAGATATGGTAATATGGAGATATAATTCTAACGGTAGCCCGGATAATACCTTTAATGGAGGAACAAATATTTATAACTTAAACGCCGGGGCAATGCCTGGCTATTGCATAAAATATGTTTCATCATCCGGAGAAATATTAGTATCAGGGAACACAGTTGCAGGTGTTGAATTGTGGAAATATGAAGATTTATGCGCGTGCAACGTTGACACACCAACTATTACACCAACACCAACATTTACTCCTGCATGTGTACCTACATGGCAGTATGTAGGAACAGAGGGTTTCTCGTCCGGCAGCGTGGAATTTACTTCAATGGCCATGTACGGCATAACTCCATATATGGCATATATGGATTCCGGTGATAGTTCATATGCAAGTGTAATGCAATACTCATCAGGTGGAGGTTGGAGTTATGTGGGAGGAAGTCGTGGAATTTCAGGGGTACCTGCACTTTACGAATCATTAGCTGTTGATAGCGCTACTGGAAATTTATATCTTGCCTTCGCAAATCCAGCGCAATCATGGGCATTGACAGTTATGGAATGTGTATCAGGAGTATGGAGTACATTAGTTTCTACCAGCTGTCAAGTCGGCACAACAACTCCTGATTGCATCTCTGTATTTGTATACAACAGCATTCCTTATGTCGCATTCCAGAATATCAGTTCAAATGGTAATAAGGCCAAAGTAATAGAATATAATTCATCTGGACCGTCATGGACGAATTTAGGCTATGCTTCTTCTGCAGAGGCGGATTATTTATCTTTAAATGTTGTAAATGTTGGCGGAACAGGAGTGCCTTATCTTGCATATAAAGATAAAAGTATCTCAAATAACGGGCTCACTGTAATGGAATATTCGGGAACCCCAACTCCAAGCTGGAATAACGTCGGTGGAACAGGTGTATCGAGCGGACAGGCAAATTATATCTCAATGGATGTTATTGTGAATCCTTCAGGAACACCGGTACCGTATGTGTCATTCAGCAATCAAACAAGTGGAATCGGGGAAGTTATGGAATATAATAATTCAAGTTGGGGCATAGTGGGCAATAACCCATTTGCAACATCGACAAGTATTGGTTACACATCGTTGTTCGTCTATAACAATATTCCTTATGTGGCTTATGAAGACAGCTCTCATAGCGGTAAAATGACTGTTATTAATTATACTGGAGGGACAAGCTGGAACACACTAGGAAGCCAGGATTTTACTTCCGGTGATGCTCAATCAATAACGCTGCAAATAGACAGCAATGGAGTGCCTTATGTAGGATATGAGGATGGCGGTGATTCTAATTACGCATCTGTAATGACCTTTTCATGTTCAGGAATGGCCGGAAAGGAAAATTATACTGGGCTTTTATCAAAACCAATACCTACCTCGACAGTAGTATACGAAAGTCTTGATGCAAAAAATGTATATTGTTTTCCAAACCCGAGCAAAGGCGAGACGACTATAAGGTTTCCCCTTGCAGAACCTTCAGACGTAAAATTAATTATTATGGATATAAACGGTAAAAGGGTATGGACGCATGATTTAAGCTCCAGCGAGACGCTAGCCGGAATAAATAAAATAATCTGGAACGGTGTTAATGATTCGGGTTTGCAGGTATCAAACGGAGTTTATTTGTTTGTGATTGAAGCAGGTAATAAAAGAGTTGAGAAAAAAATAGCAATTATAAAATAAGAATTTGTTTGTAGATAAGGGATCAATTAACAATTATAATAATTATTAATGAAAAAAATGTTCCTTTATGTTAAATTATTAATGCAAAGAATTTTATTAACATAAGAGGAAAAAATGCTGAAAAAATACAAAGACCTAATATTGTTGTTAATCTGTCTTATTGCTATATTCCAATTATATCTTTACACTACATTTCCAGCCTTCAAAAATGACGATTCTCCTGAAACAACTACCAGCGCATTTACCCTTGGAATAAGCCGCCCGCCTGGTTATCCTCTGTTTACGATGCTTGGAAAGACATTTTCGTTATTACCTTTAGCTTCCCCGGCGTTCAGAATAAATTCATTGTCAATTTTTATATCAGTTATCATTTTATATTTAACTTATTTCTTAATTCGACGTAATATGAGTTTTATTTTTAATTATGAAAAAAAACTGATAAATATATTTTCAGTCTTTGTGACGGCTTTTTCTTACATATATTGGAATCTGGCAATCGAAGCAAAAGGTGGAATATATATGCTTAATCTTTTGTTTCTGGCAATACTTCTTTATTTAAGTATCGAACTTTTTAAAACGTTTAACATTAAACAGATGTATTTAATGTCGTTTATATATGGCCTTTCACTTGCAAATCATTGGCCAAGTACCATAATACTTTTACCTGTTTTTGCCTATTTTTATGTAAAATATCGGCAAAAACTAACATTCAACAGAATGTTTAGTATTTCATTATTTTCGATACTGGGAATAAGTCCGTATATTTATTTGCCAATAAGAAGCAATGCCGATGGTATTTTTATTTTCATAACAAGATCAAACACATGGGAAATGTTCTGGTGGACTGTTTTAAGGGGAGTTTATACTAATTTTCAGATGCAAACAATGGCGCCTTATATAGACCAGATAAAAGAATTTGTAACTTTATTTTTAAACAATTTTACATTTATTTGGATTTTATTTTTATTTGGAGCTTATATAATATTCAAAAAAAACAAAAAACTTCTTTTTTTTTATTTTGCCGCTTTTTTAATAATTGTTTTTATGGTTGTGATTTATAACCGCAGTTCCAAAGAAAACTTGTGGGTACTTGAAAATTTTCTGTTACCGGCTGAATATCTTTTGATAATTCCAATAACAGCAGGAGTTTATTTTATTATTGAAATTTTGAAAAACAAAAAATTTTCTTTATTATTTATTTCTTTGTTTGTTTGTGCAATTCTAAATTTAGGGTTTAGATCTTTAAAAGCCAATTACCAAAGATATAACTATTTATCCTATGACTTTGGAAATAATGAACTAGTTACAATGGAAAAAGACAGTATTTACATTCCTTTTAGTGATTTCTACGGCATGCCTCTTAGTTATTTGCAGATGGTGGAACATAAAACTGATGATTTTAACATATACATGCTATATAATTTATCAAATCAAGGAATTGCAAAAAAATTTGGCAGGGATTATTTAAAAAATGATAAAATTGAAATAAATATTGAGGATTTGACAGAAAGATATTATGGAAAAAGCAATGTTTATTTTTCAGATTACCGCAAAGAACTGATAAAAAATCCTGATAAAAATGTAACCTTAAAAATAAAAGGATTATTATTTAAAATTGCCAATATAAACGACTATATACCCCCGTGGATATTTAAAAATTATGCATATAGAGGCATATTTAATGTCAATAATGATTATGACAAAACGCTTATCTCGAAGTACAGCAGCCAACTTAATAATCAAGGTTATGATTTACTTATGATAAAAAAGTATGATAAAGCCATTGAAACATTCAAGTATGCATTGCTTTTTCCAGACAACCCATATAAAATTAATACTTATTTTAATTTATTTACTGTTTATAAAGAGCTAAATGATGAAGATAATGAGATAAAATGCCTTAAATCAATGGTCAAGATAAAACAGGATTATTTTAAAGCGTATGAAATTTTAGGCATGATCTATTATAATGAAAAACTTTGGATTCCTGCAAAAGTAATGTTTGAAAAAGCAGTGCAATATGACAGTGAAAATAGCGTTACGTTTCAACAATATGTAAATCAAATAGGTGATGCAAATACATATTCACAATATAAAGTGCTATCCGACCAGGCTGCTGCATTTGTGACTTCTGGCAGGTATTTAAAAGCACTTGATTTATTCGAATTTTTACTTGAGCAAAATTACGCAACGGGTGAAGTATATAAAAATATGGGGATATGTAATTTAAAAATCAATAATTTTGAAGAATCATTAAAGTATTTTCAGAAAGCATTGGAAATGGATAAAAGTGTCGAAAATTTTATCAATATCGCTAATACATATAATAAACTAGGACAATCGGATAAAGCATTAAATACCTTAAGAGAAGAAATGCAAACCGTTGGCAATGACCCTCAACTGGTGAATTTATATAATCAAATTGAACAAACGAAAAATAAAACAAAATAGTAGGTAATCTAGTTATTTCTTCACATTAGCCGTATTTGAAGTTCCGTTCGTATTACTTTCAAGCTGCTTTACCCACGCGTTATATTCAGGCTCGACTTCTTTCAAACGTTCCCTTGCTTTTTTCACCCACTCACTTTCCGGAGGAGTAAACAAATCAACGACAGTCTTGTAAGCTACATAAGCGTTTTTGAGGGAATTGTCGTCCATAAGGAACTCATATTCAAGTTCGGTTATTTTCTTTTTATCAAGTTCGTCTTTGTAATAAGCCGCTTTTGCGTCGGGATTCTTGTAAAAATTAAGGAATTTCTCGCCTTCCAGATATTCATGCTTTGCCCTTCTCATAACATCTAAATCAGCCAATGCGAAAAATATTATTAATGTAATTACTACCAATCCGGCTATAAAAAGATATTCCTTGTTCTTTTCCTTGTTTTCAAACATGATTTCGGCCTCCTTAGAGCCCGTTGATTTTGCCAAGCGTCAACAGTGAAGGCAAAATTTTACGGGGTCTTATACCCGCTCAAGTCCGGTTTCTATACGGACAAGCGGTATTACTCGTCCCAGCCTATCAATATACCGACAGCAACAAGTATGTACCCGCCTATTATAAGTATCGGCGATACGGCTCCTACCCAGTTAGACGCATCTGCGTTTACTTTGGTCAGGATATAGTACCCAAGTACCAGAATAGCTATGGCCACGCCTATGACATAAAGGCCGTTTTTGTTTTTGCCTGCAACTTTTTGCTGGTTTTCTACCGGCTTATTTTCTTCCATTGTAACCTCCTAAGAGTCCGTTGATTTTATTGAGTGCCTACAGCGAAAATAAAAACTTACGGAATCTTATACCCGCTCTAGTCCAGACAGCAGGTCAGGACAAGTGGTATATTATTTTATGAGCAAATTATAAGATGAAACTTATAATCTGTCAACAGCTCGAAAGACGTTTGAAAAAAACAGCCACGCCGACTTTGACAAATACCCTGACGCCGACCGGCACATCGACATATACTTTTACAAGCACGCCGACATATACTATAACAAAAACCACGACGCCGACTTATTCCATTACGGTTACATACAGCAAAACAGCCACCTATACGCCTACACGGACGGCAACGCCTACAAACACCCCGACAGGGACTCCGACAAAGACATCGACGGTTTCACATACATTCACGCCTACAAACACAAAAACATACACTCCGACGCGGACTCCGACAAATACGCCCACAAAAACAAATACCATGACAAGCACGAAGACGCCGACATATACGGCTACAAGGACAATCAGCGCGACATATACAGCGACCCCGACAATCACAAAGACAATACCGCCCACGTCAACCGCAACATCCACTATTTCGCCCACGGCATCGGCTACAAGGACAATCAGCGCCACATACACAAAGACCCCGACGTTTACCCCTACATTCACAATAACTTTAACAAAGACACCGCCACCCACAAGCACGCCCACATATACCATAACCGTGACATACACATTCAGTTTCACCGACACGGCGACTTACACCATCACGGACACTCCTACAATAACGCTTACATCCACGGTTACACCGACATTTACCGTAACTCCGACTTTGACAATGACAAAAACAACCACACCTACATATTCGATAACAATGACCTGGACATTTACTTATACGGCCACGCCGACAAATACAGAGACAAATACGCCGCTACCCACGCAAACGGCCACGCAGTCGGAGACTTATACGAATACGCCGACATGGACGCCTACAAATACACCGCCGCCAACAGGTACTCCGACATATACAATAACGGCAACATACACATATTCATTTACGTATACGGCGACAAACACGATAACATCTACGCGGACAATCACGCTGACAGATACGATAACTCAAACATTTACCATATCCCCAACCCCTTCCCCCAGTCTTACTATCACAGACACATATACAATAACGGCAACGTATACATTCTCATATACTTATACAGGCACGCCTACAATTACGATAACTCCTACAATATCACCTACATCATCAATAACGCCCGACTACTCGCCTACGATAACGCTGACAATAACTTTGACAAATACGAACAGCCCGACTCCGACAAAGACCAGTGTCCCGCCCGCGCCGACGGCGACAAGTACTGCGTGCGCTATGAGCTGGCAGGATGTGGGTGCCCAAGATTTTTCCTCGCCTTACACAGCAAATTTTTTATCTTTCGGCATAGATAGCACAACCGGAATACCATATGTGGCGTTTTATGATACTAATGACACTCAGGAAATATTAGTAATGAAATATGTTGCGGGTTCTGGATGGATACAGGTAGGTAATGCGGTAGCATCATTTCAACTAGGTTTTAATAATATGCTCTCAATATATGTCTATAACGGAACAGCATATGTCGCGTATGTAGATGTATCAGATAATAGTAAAATTACAGTAAAGGAAAATACAGGAGGAAGCAACTGGTCGGTGGTAGGAACAGCCGATTTTACAAACCAATCTTCAGGAGATATTTGTTTAAGTGGAAATGGCGCGACGCTTTATCTTGTATATCAAGATGGAACGAATTCTTATAAAGCAACAGTTTGGGAATATACGGGGGGAAGTACTTGAACCCGTTGGGTACCGCTTCGACTGGGGGAACAACATATATATCTTTATCTGTATCCAATGGAACGCCGTATGTAGCATATTCAGATGGAACGAATTCAAATAAAGCAACAATAATGGAATATGCAGGAAGCAGCACTTGGACATCATTAGGCACCGCTTCAACGGGACAGGCAAATTCTGTATCTTTATATGTGTCGGGAGGAGTACCATATGTGGCTTATCAAGACACTTCAAACAATAGTGAAGCAACGGTGATGGAATATGCAGGAAGCAATAATTGGACATCGTTAGGAACCGCTTCGACTGGAGGAGCATCGTTTATATCTTTATATGTCTATAATAACACTCCGTATATTGTGTATTCAGATAGTAATAACAACAATGAAGCAACGGCGATGGAAAATACAGGAGGAAGCAACTGGTCGGTGGTAGGAAGCGCAGGATTCTCAGGCTCTTCAGCAGGCCCTACAGAATTTGATTCCTTATATGTCTATAACGGAATACCATATGCGGCGTATCAGGATAATAACGGATTTTCATCAGTAATGGAATATAGCTGTCCTGGCGGAGCAAGCCCGGGTGTCGTGAAAGCTGCAAGTCTTGTAAAAAATGTATCTACACCTACACCAGAAGCAATGAATATAAACAATACATATAATTTCCCGAATCCATGCAGCAGCCAGACAACAATAAGATTCTCTTTGTCTACACCAACTAATGTTAATATCGGGATATACGATATAAATGGACATAAGATATGGAGTAAGAGTTTAAGTGAAGCTTCGGTAAACAGCGGCGTAAATTATATTATTTGGAATTTGCGAAACGATCAAGGTATGGAAATATCAAATGGCGTATATCTTCTCGCTATTCAAGCGGAAGATAAGACTGTAAGAAAAAAAATCGCGGTTATACGGTTAGGAAGATGTAGCACAAAGGCGATGTAGAGCTCGTATTTGCGAGATAAGGAGCAAAGCCCATTATCTTCTACAACAAATAATTTACCAAATTTTAATGGAAAAAATATTATTTCATGTTAAATTAATAGATAGCAGTATATAATAATTAAAAGGATAATTTAATGTGGAAAAAATATAAAGATACTATAATATTGCTATTATCTTTAATTGCCATATTTCAATTATATCTTTACACCACATTTCCTGCTTTTAAAACTGACGATTCGCCTGAGACAATAACGTCAACATATACGCTCGGCATACAGCACCCGCCCGGATACCCGCTCGACACCCTTACCGGAAAAATTTTCACCCTGATACCGTCCGGTAACCTGATGTACAGGAGTAATTTTACTGCGTTGTTTTTCCACATATTAAGCTCAATGTTGATTTTCTTCTTTGTGCTAAATTGTTTTGCATCAGAAAAAGAGCCGGAACCAAGGGACAAATATTTTGCAGTTTTATCATCGTTATTATATTTTTTATGTTTTACACCTTTTTCACAGGCTTTGTCAGCCAAAGGAAGTATTTATACCATCAACGCTTTTTTCACTGTCCTATTTTTTTTCGCCCTGTTTAAAATACCGGAATCAAAAAAATATGCTTATTTTTCGGCGTTTATTTATGGGCTGTCCATGGGCAACCACTGGCAAAGCATGGCTGTTATTTTTCCGGCTATGCTCTTTTACCTTATAATGAAACGAAAATACGTGAAATTTAATATTATAATAAAGGGCCTGGTTTTCTTCTTACTCGGAGCATCGGTGTATTTATTTGTGTTTATCAGAAGCTGGAATGCTCCGGTTTTCGCATGGGGAGACATAAGGACAATAAAGGATCTATTCTGGCTTATTGGCAGGGAGCAATACAGGTTTGCCGAATCTACACATTCCATAGCCGATACTTTACGGCTTTTATGGTTTTATCTGGGAAATATACTGGTAAATGAATATATTTTCTATGGTGCACTGCTTTTTATCCCGGGCGCGTATTTCCTGATAAAAAAACAAAAGTTTGAAGGCGCGGCAATAAGCATGGCGTATTTATGCATATTGGCAGGCATAGTTTTAATTTCAACGCCAAAGCCGACAATCGAATGGGTCATAAAGCCGTATTTTACGTCGTCCTATATTTTTATTTCTGTCCTTGTGGCAGCATGCATTTTGGGCCTTATTGGACTTATGAAAAAAAGCACGGAAAAATCACAAAATAATATATCCTTGGCAGTCATTGCCGCGGTTGTCATATTATCCCTGTTTCACATGCCGGATTATTCAAGAAATTTTATAGGTTATGATTACGCGGATAATATAATAAAGACATTACCGGAAGATTCGTTATTTATTGCCGAAGGGGATTTGAATATAAACGGCACTTTATATAAACAGCTTGTTGAGAAAAAGGAGCTATTGGTTATCAGCCCTCTTTTGCTTGAATACGACTGGTACAGACTGCAGACGGCAAAAAATTATTACGGCAAAATAATAATGACGCCTAAAGCAGGAAACGGAGTGGAGGATTTACATAATATAATAATGGCAAACAAGAGCAAAAGGATATATTACTCAAATTCATATACAGCAGAATGGCAGAGGCTTGGGTTTGCGCCTATGGGCATAATCAACAGGGTGTTGACAGGGCAGAAAGATAAAACCGCTGCAAACGGGAACTATTTCCAGATGTATTCCTACAGGGGCATCATAGGCGATAAAGTAAATTACGACGAGTCCACGGACCTTCTGGCTGTAAAGCATTATTCGTGGAGTTTTATTACCCTGGCGGAAATGCTGAAAAACTCCGGGAGCTACGCTGCGGCTGTCAAACTTTACAAATACAGCCAGGTATTTGAACCAAAAGATACGACCCTGGCAAGGATAGGCCTGTGTTATTATAATATGAAGGACATGCAGAACGCGGAAACATTCTGGAAAGAGGCAATTGAATTAAACCCTCAAGCCTCTTATGCTTATTCATCCCTCGCTGCCGTTTACTTAAACAGGGGAGAAACAGCAAAAGCTATTGAATACGTTGATAACGCCTTAAAATATGACAGCAATAATATAAACGCAGTACAATTGAAGATAATTATTAATAAAAGACAATCTGTAACGCAATAGGCGTAAGAATACCCCATTTAGGACGAGAGAACCTATGTAAATAAAGAATCTTTTTATTTATAATGTAAAACACTAATCAAGATGAACTTTAAATAAAAATATAAATCTCAAAGATTTTTAGAGTTTTATTTCTGCACTATACATATCGAGTATACTCACTATGACATCCATTTACCTATTGACACGAAGGCTTTCTGGATATACAATAATGGCCAATGAGTTATACTTTGTTCGAAATCAAGCGACAAAAACGTAAGGAGGTGGCTTTTGTCAAGGGATCTGCAAAAAATAAAAAAAACTAAATGGAATAATTATATCTGAATTTGTATCTTATATTCATTAATTAAAATTTCAAAAAAACAGATGTGGGGTGAGCGTATGAAAAAAATCATTGCGATTGTAAGTTTGCTTTTTGTATTTTGTTCATTCATGGCTGCGGCGCAGTATACTGTTAAAATCTCGGCGTCAGACATGACGTTCAAGAAAGTAGGACTTTATGACATAATACAGATGAAGGATGCCGTTTATAATAATTATAAAGAAGGGGAACCATTACTGCCTTTCAAGGTGGTGGAAGTGGCAATACCGATAGGCAAGAAAGTTTCAAGCGTGGAAGTGGTTTCAACCAGCAAGGAAGAATTAAGCGGCGAATATAACATACTGCCAGTGCAAAATTTTAAACTTGATGAAAAAGAATTCAATTTTACCGAGGGAAAACCGGAAATTTATAACTCGTCAAAAGCATATCCCGGGTATATTGTGGCAAATCCGCCAATATCAAAATATGAAGGGCCTTATAATATATGCTCCATATTAATCTCGCCCGTGAAATACATCCCAAAAAAGAAAAAGATAGTTCTTTACACAAGTATTTCGTTTAATTTAAACTTTGAATCAACGAAAAATCCGGCACCTGTAATCAATAAAATGACTACAACCGCGCTGAAAAGGAGAAAAGAGGAAATAAAACTCAGGATCATGAATCCGGCCGACCTTGAAAAGTATAAGATAACACCAAAAAGCATAATTAAACCAGTAAAAACATGGAGAAAACATGACCAGACAGGGTTGGCGCAAACGTTGGGTATTTTTTCTCCCAAACCTACAATTGATCCGAAAAAAGTCGATGTACCCATAAACGATTATACCGGTTCATATGATTTCGTTATAATAACAAACCAGGCATTGGAACCCTCGTTTGAAGAATTTGCCAACTGGAAGATACAAAAAGGAATTACGACAGGTATTTTTACAGTAGACGATCCGGTAAACGGGATTTATTACAAAGCAGATGACATAAATGGAAGTGGCCTTAAATTTCCAGGACAAAGCAATGGCGACAATCCGAGCCAAATCAGGGAATTTTTGCAATATATGTGTTTTAACTCCAACAGCAATAGCGTAGGCGAACTTGAATACGTTTTGTTGGGTGGCGACTTTAAAATAATTCCTCCACGATATACTGCCGTCGACTATTCAGGAGATGCCCCGTGGGACGCACCGTCAGACTTTTATTATGCCTGCCTGGAGCCGGCTCAATATACATCATCGACTGATACCGGAGACTGGATACTTGACAACCCACTAAATTCGGTTTGGCCTACTATTAGGCAGTTAATCAAAACAGATAATGGCGGACCATGTCTTACGCCCACGCCAGATTTGACACCGGGGCATTCGGCAACATATCACTGCTGGACATGTGATCCGCAAGCGTACAATCAAATGTACTATTTACCCGACACAACAAAAGACAGCGTTGATGTCGTATCTCAGTATTTTAGTTTTACAGTTTATGTGTCAAGAGCTCCTGTAACGAGCACTGATGATGTTAATGCATTTTGTACGAAAGCTATGAATTATGAACAAACATTCCCTAAAGGCCTGGTAAACAACGTACTTAACGATGGGGGACAGCCAATGGAGGAATATGGCGGATGGTCATGGTGGTATAATTATATATATCCATACATATCGCAGGATCCCAGTTCCAGGTTTGTATGGGAAAATAAATTATCAGAACCTGCGATAATGACAAATCCATATACAGGCGCTACCATATCGTTTATGGAATACTGGTTGGGTGTTTTTAATTACCCATTACCGCAGGGTCTTTTACCGCCAAATTCCGCATCTGAAGTATTAAATGATTATGAAAATGGTAATGGGGCACTCAACAATAATCACGTTGGACAGCATTTATGGTTATCAGAGGGACATGGCGCGTGCGAGTTATGGGGGGCATATGACGCATGTTTTACCCGCGGTTCTATGAATGGTTTGTATGGAAAAAACACATATGGCATATTAATACTGACGGCCTGCGAAACAGGTGGTTGGGACGAATGCACTGTAAATAATCCACTTGTTGGTTTTATGAACAATAAAAACGGTGGTGGTATAGGTGCAATCGCTTTTGAAAGAACAAACTCAGGACAGCAGTCGCCAATTTTAAACCCGCAACTTGAAAGTATTTATAACCAAAATTTAACATGGAATGGGAATCCCTATTTTGAATTATCAAAATGGTATTATGAAGCACAAAATCTGGTGCTTGCAGAATGGTGGCCTTCAACCAATACAAATTTCCAATCTAGTTCAGGAAGCGGTTACAGGTATAATTTTTTAGGCTTTACCCTGATGGGAGACCCGACTTTACAGATATACACGACTGACCCTAATAATTTTGCCGTGGCTGTAAATAGCCCTGCAACAATAACTGCTGGACAGCAATTTACAGTGCAGATAACAGTGTCAGATGCGGGTACAGGTCTGCCTATACAAAATGCAGACGTGTGCGTCATGAAAACGGATGAAATATACATAAATGAGATTAAAACACTCTCAAATGGTACTTATACAAGCGTACCCTTAACCGCTACAATGAATGGGCAGTTATGGATAACCGTATCGATGCATAATTACATTCCTAATGTGACAAGTATAAATGTGACAGGAGGTTTGACATCCACAAATACACCCACGTATACTTATACTCCGACAATAACGTACACTCCCACAATCAGTCCAACGTATACAGATACCCCTACACCAACATCAACGGGATGTGCCATGGGCTGGCTAAATGTTGGAAGTCCGGGATTTTCTACGGGAACAGCAAATAATACATCATTATTTGTCTATAATAATACGCCATATGTGGCATATAAGGATGTAACTGATTCGAGCAAGGCAACAGTAATGCAATATACAGGAACAACAGGATGGACGGTATTAGGAGCTGGAGATTTTTCAGCAGGCGAAGCGGATTATACATCATTATTTGTCTATAACAATATTCCGTATGTGGCATACGATGATATAGTTAATTCAGGAGCGACAGTAATGTCATATACGGCAGGTGCAGGATGGTCAGCAGTAGGAAGCCTTGGATTTTCAGGAGCGCAGGTATCGTTTACATCATTATATGTCTATAACGATGGAACATCTAATGGAGTACCCTATGTGGCATATATGGATACTGGACATACTTCTTATGCATCGGTAATGTCATATACGGCAGGTGCAGGATGGTCAGCAGTAGGAAACCTTGGATTTTCAGGAGGGACAGTAAATGACACTTCTTTATTTGTAGACAAGCAGAATAATTCACCTGTGCCATACGTTGCATATATGGATAATGGTCGCAGCGGGGACGCTACGGTGATGATGTATAATGGAGTAAGCTGGACAGCATATGGCAGTCCGGGATTTTCAACGGGGCAGGCATGGTTTACATCATTATATGTCTATAATGGAACGCCATACGTTGCATATAGCGATAATAGTTTAGGTAGTAAAGTGGTAGTTATGAAATATACAGGAAATGGAAGCACGGGATGGACGGCATTAGGAAATTCGTCGGGAATTTCTGCTGGTGGCGCATACAATATATCATTGTATATCTATAATGGGACACCATATGTAGCATATGGAGATGGAAGTATAGTAAATGGTGTGAATTACGCAACAGTCCAGAGTTATAATAGTGGTAGTAACTCTTGGTCCTGGTAGGAAACATTGGGTTTTCGGCAGGGGGAACAAATACTGAATCTTTATTTGTTTATAATGGAGCGCCATATGTAGCATATGAAGATGGTGGGAACAACAACAAAGCCACTGTTATGAAATATGGTTGTCCTGTAGCAACAACGACAAATACGCCTTCGATTACATTAACACAAACTCCAGATTTTACGCCGACAATAACGCAGACAAGTACAATTACACCAACTGCATGCAATGCTGTATGGCAAAATATTGGGAGTCCGGGGTTCTCGGGAACTGCAGTTAATACGTCGTTATTTGTGTCCAATGGAATGCCATATGTAGCATATGAAGATAACTCTAATTCCGGTAAAGGAACAGTGAAGTACTTTAACGGGAACTGGACGCAGGAGAGTACGACATTTTCAAATGGTACAGCACAATATCCTTCATTATATATGTCCGGTGGGACGCCTTATGTCGCATTCGTAGATGACGCAAATTCAAGTAAGGCAATGGTAAAGAAATATAATGGAAGCTGGAGTTATTTGGGAGGTGCGGTTTCAGATGCTGGTGCACAATATACGGCATTGTGCATATCCAGTGGGATTCCATATGTAGCATATTCAGATAGTGGAAATTACGGAATGGTGACGGTGAAGTCTTACACATGGGCTGGGTCAGGTGGAAACTGGACGCTAGTTGGAAACAGGGATTTTTCAATGGGAGCAGCTGATTATATTTCTTTGTGCGTATATAATGGAACACCCTATGTCGCATATGAAGACATGGGAGATTACTATAGAACCACGGTCATGAAATATAACGTAAACGGATTAACATGGGCTTATGTAGGACAGCCTGGATTCTCTAAAGCTTCAGTCGCCTTTACTTCATTGGGAATAGATAACAACGGAACTCCTTATGTGGCATTCGTGGACAGCCAGGTTAGCGATAAGGCTTCGGTGATGAAATATGACGTAAACGGATTGACCTGGGCTTATCTAGGAACCGAAGGAATCTCACCAGGCCCGGTAGCTTACACGTCCATGTTTATGTCGGGCAATACGCCGTATGTAGCATTCCAGGATGAAACAACAGGAAATTCAAATAAGGAAACAGTCATGAAATATGACGTAAACGGATTAACATGGGCGTATGTAGGAAGCCAGGATTTCTCTGCAGGAGGAACACAATATTCATCTTTGTTTGTGTATAACGGAGTACCATATGTGGCTTACCAAGATGCGTTTAATAATTATGGAGCTACAGTAATGAAATTCGACTGCCCACAGCCAACGATGACGATAACGCCTGATTACTCAGCAACAATAACACTTACGTCTACGCCGACTCCTTCAACAACGCCTGATTTCACATTAACTATAACACAGACATCAACGCCAACTTTTACATCTACAATTACATTGACATTGACAGATACAACAACATTAACGCCTGCTTACTCGCCTACAAATACGCCTACTCCGTGTTTCATGACTTGGCAGAATGTTGGTATTCCTGCATTTTCAAATGGAAGAGCAGATTATACATCTTTATTCGTATACGGCAGCGCACCATATGTCGCATATGAGGACAGCAACGGCAAAGCAACAGTAATGACTTATAACGGAGTAACATGGACACCCGTAGGAAAAGCAGGATTCTCAGCAGATTCAGCACCGTATATTTCATTGTTTATAGATAACGGGACAGGTACACCATATGTTGCATATTATGATGGTAATTCCAGCGGCAGGGCAACGGTGATGGATTATGCCGGTGGTTCCGGTTACAACAATACGGGATGGTCATTCGTAGGAACAGCTGGATTCTCTGCCGGTGAAGCAAACTACACATCCTTATATGTCTATAGCAATACACCATATGTCGCTTATTCAGATTGGGCATATTCTGAAAGAGCTAGTGTGATGACATACAATGGAGTAAGCTGGACAGCATATGGCACTCAGGGATTTTCGGCAGGCCCGGCACTATATACATCATTATGCCTGGATAATACAGGAACTCCATATGTAGCATTTTCGGATTATGGAAACGGATATAACGGTAATGCCTCGGTCATGAAATTTGATACAAATGGTTTAACCTGGGCTTATGTAGGAAACGAAGGTTTCTCGGCTGGGGGAACTGCATTTACATCCTTATATATTTCTGGTGGAACGCCTTACATAGCATACCAGGATCTGGCAAATTCCAATAGAGCAACAGTCATGACATATACAGGAGTAAGCTGGACAGCAGTAGGGTCGGCAGGATTCTCAAATTCAAATGGGGCAGTACAATATACATCATTAAGTATCAGTAATGGAACGCCATATTTGGCATATCAGGATGTTACAAATTCGAATGCAGCTACAGTGATGACGTATAATGGAGTAAGCTGGACAGCATTAGGGAAAACAGATTTTTCACCCGGCGGTGCAAATTATACGTCATTGTTTGTGAATAATGGAATACCGTATGTAGCATATCAGGATGTCCAGAATAATAATTATGCATCTTTGATGAAATTTGACTGCGGCTCGTCAAATACGCCAACGCTTACGATTACAATGACGCCGACAATAACAATCACAGCAACGCCGGCACAGACGATAACCCCGCTGACAAATATGTCATTGTGGTCGAACAGGACAGTAGGCACCGGAAACCTTGGTTCTTATTATGACAGGTATCTGCATACGGGAGCATGGATGAAATTTGGGAACAATTACCGAAGTGTGTTTTTGACAGGAGAGGTAATATGAAAAGAAGGCACCCCCAGGTATAATGGTAACGTGGCGTGTGTTAGCACCCACAACATTAAAAACCTAGGAGGTGCCGTATGTTGTATCTTGGTGTGGACGTGCACAAGAACGTGTCTTATGTTACAGCGGTGACAAAAGAAGGTCAAGTCAGATTTAGAGGAGCTCTTTCAAACAGGACAGAGGATTTTAAGAAAATGCTGGCTGAGATTGGAGAGGAATGCGAAGCGGTAATTGAGACAACGTACTGCTGGGGAGTAGTGTACGACCTTTGGAGGAACTCGGCGTAAAGACAAAATTGGCGCATGCGCAGAAGCTGAGAGCGATAGCGGAAAGCCAGATAAAAAACGATGTAAGGGATTCGGAGATATTGGCCCATTTGTTGAGAGCAAATTTAATACCGGAAGTATATGTGCCGTCGAAGGAAATAAGGCTTAAGAAGAACATATTAAGAGAGAGGCAATTCCTGGTGAGCACACGGACAGCTGTAAAAAATAGGGTGCACCAGTTATTGACAAGGAACCATATAGATACAAGCGTACACAGCGATTTGTTTGGGAAAAAAGGCAGGGACACAATAGAAAGAGTCGAACTGGTAAAAAGCGAACGTGAATTGCTGAACCTCGAGATGCATTTGGTGGACGAACTTAATACAGGAATAAAGGCAACAGAAAAACTTGCAAAAGAAATGACAGGGAAAGATAGATATGTGGAAATAATAAAGACGGTACCTGGATTTGGAGAAGTTCTTTCAAAGGTAGTGGCGTTTGAAATAGTTGATATAAATAGATTCTCTAAGGCAAAACGATTAGCGTCATATGCCGGATTGGTTCCAAGCGAATATGCGAGTAATAAAACAATACATAGAGGTCCGATAATAAGGCAGGCAAACAAACATTTAAAATGTGCGTTTGTAGAAGCAGCTTGGACAGCGGTAAGAAGTTCTTTGTATTTTAAATCAATATACTTGAACGTAAAAAGCCGCAGAGGTTCAAACAAGGCAATAATAGCAGTTGCAAGGCACATGGCAGAAAATAATATTTAAAATGCTCAAAGAAAATCGTGGTTATGAAGAAAGGATATATAAAAAATATACTTATAGGCCGCTCTGTTTTCCCCTGAGTCAGTAAATCTTCTGGGCTGTGGGAGAGGTTAGAGGGCCTTAATTTGATTTGTTATAATGCCGGGTGAAAAGAACTGCGGCGAAGAGAAGGTTAATTAACATTTTAGCCCTTATACTTGGATTTGTGCTTGACAAGCCTTTTCAGAGAAGGGGA
This sequence comes from uncultured bacterium, assembly GCA_963845185.1. GTDB lineage: Bacteria > Oederibacteriota > PGYV01 > PGYV01 > CAWJRG01 > CAWJRG01. Next base: position 96,554 of record CAWJRG010000009.1, read on the forward strand.
ATAACGGTTTGACAAACACGGCGGAATATACCGACGACGGCACCACATGGTACGCGAATTTAACTTATACAGGAAATCCGTTCCCGGCAATGCAGGGAGCTGCAATGTGTGCGGACGGCAGTAACTTCTGGATTTTTGGAGGGAAAGGTTTGGGAGATGTTCAACAGAACGGAATATACAAGTCTGTATCTGGGACTGTATGGGCAGCAGTTACGCCGGTTGCGACATTTACAGTAAGGTCATTCCACAAAGCGCTGTATTACAACAATTATTATTATATAATTGCAGGAGACATCGGCGGAGTCAACGGCTTTTTGAAGGATGTTTGGAGGTCACATGATGGTAAGACATGGACACAGATAACAAGTAACGCAGCATTCGGAGCCAGGAGACTGTTCGCGGCATTTGTATGGGATAACAGGATGTGGGTTGTAGGAGGAGAAGGTTCGCCGTCCAACAACGTATGGTGGTCGGTAGACGGGATAACATGGATAGAAACTGCAAGCGCAGGCGGTTATGATAATGCTTATTCATTACAGGGAATAAGTTATAAGAATGTGCCATATTTATTCACAAGCAGTGGCAATGTCTATGTTGGAACAATGTCTGATCTGAGCAATTGGTCGCAGATAACTACTACCGGTTATACGGATCCGATTAATTTTGCTTGGGTAGGAATAGCCGGCAATACAGGCAATCCGCATATGCTGGTAAGGGGCGGGGGCAACAATATGTGTTGCTCAAACATAAATGACGGTACACCGAGTATAACACCGACAAGTACGTATACAAGAACATCTACTCCCACGAATTCGCCTTCGCCAACACGGTCGTTAACAAAGACACCGTCTGCAACATCTACGAATACACCTACAAGTACGCCAACATATACAATAACCTGTACGGCTACACCAGCATTGACAATAACTCCATTGACAAACATGTCGTTGTGGTCAAGCAGGACAGTAGGCACTGGAAATCTCGGTGCTGCGTATGACAAGGAACTGCACACAGGTGCGTGGATGCAGATAGGGGGAGTTTACAGAAGCATATTCATGACAGGCGGCAGCAGCGGAACGAGCTTGACAAACACTGCGGAATACACCAACGAGGGAGATGTATGGTACGCGAATGTAACATACACAGGAAATCCATTCCCTGCAATGCAGGGTGGGGCGATGTGTGCTGATGGTTCGTATTACTGGCTATTCGGCGGAAAAGATTCCAATAATAACCAGTTGAATGGCATATACAAATCAATATCGGGTACGGTATGGGCAGCAGTTACGCCGGTAGCGACATTTACAGCCAGGTCATTCCACAAAGCGCTGTATTACAACAGTCACTATTATATAATCGCCGGAGATAACGGTTCATTCCTGAAAGATGTGTGGAGTTCAAACGATGGAAAGACATGGTCGCAGGCAACAGCTAATGCGGCATTTGGAACAAGAAGGTTGTTCGCTGCATTTGTCTGGGATAACAGGATGTGGGTAGTAGGAGGAGAAGGTGCAGCGACAAACAACGTATGGTGGTCTTTAGATGGAATAACATGGATAAAAACTGCAAGTGCAGGCGGTTATGACAATGCTTATGCACTACAGGGAATAAGCTACAACGGCGTTCCATATTTGTTCACGGACCAGGGACATATTTATGTAGGTACAATGTCTGATTTAAGCAGCTGGACGCAGGTGAGCACGACAAATTACACAAATCCCGGCAGTTTCGCCTGGGTAGGAATAGCAGGAAATACAGGAAATGCACATCTAGTGGTTGCTGGTGGCGGAAGCCAAGTATGCTGTGCGGAAATAAACGGAGGCACACCGACACTCTCGGCTACAGTTTCAAAAACATTAACAATATCCCCAACATGTACGAATACACCGACAAGTACGCCTACACACACAATAACCTGTACGGCGACACCTGCGTTGACGATAACGCCTCTGACAAACATGTCGTTGTGGTCAAGCAGGACGGTAGGCACTGGAAATCTCGGTGCTGCGTATGACAAGCAACTACATACAGGAGCATGGATGCAGATAGGAGGCGTTTATAGAAGTATATTTTTAACCGGTGGCAGCAGCGGAACGAGCTTGACAAACACGGCAGAATATACAAACGAGGGAGATGTATGGTATGCAAATATAACATATACGGGAAATCCATTTCCTGCGATGCAGGGCGGAGCAATGTGTGCTGACGGCTCGAATTACTGGCTGTTTGGAGGGAAAAATTCCGGAGGAACCCAGTTGAATGGCATATACAAATCCTCAGATGGAAAAGTGTGGGCAGCGGTGACGCCGGTTGCGACATTTACGGCAAGGTCATTCCATAAGGCGCTGTATTACAACAACAACTATTATATAATTGCCGGAGATAACGGTTCGTTCCTGAAGGATGTGTGGAAATCCTCTGACGGCAAGACATGGTCATCAATAACAGCTAATGCAGCTTTTGGAATTAGGAGGCTGTTTGCGGCATTCGTATGGGATAACAGGATGTGGGTGGTGGGAGGAGAAGGTGTTTCGACTGACGTATGGTGGTCAATAGACGGTATAACGTGGATAGAAACGGCAAGTGCTGGCGGTTATGATAATGGCTATGCATTGCAGGGAATAAATTACAATGGCGTACCGTATTTGTTCACGGACCAAGGACATATTTATGTAGCTACGATGTCTGATTTAAGCAGTTGGACGCAGGTGAGCACGACAAATTACATAAATCCCGGCAATTTCGCATGGGTAGGTATAGCCGGCAATACAACCAACCCGCACATAGTGGTAGCGGGCGGCGGCGGACAAGTCTGCTGTGCAGAAATAAATGGTGGCACACCAACACTCTCGCCTACAATTTCAAAAACATCAACCATATCACCAACATCTACTATATCACCGACAAAAACTGTGACAATGACAATCACTGTTACAATGACAACTACAATTGCCGCGGATATTTTTGCCGACAACCTAAAGAAACCTACGCTTACGCCGCAGGTGACTCCGCCTGAAAAAATATGTGAGAAGAATACGTACAACTTCCCGAATCCGTGCAATGGGCCGACAACAATAAGATTCTCCATGGATATGCCCGCAGATGTAAATATAGGAATATATGACATGAATGGCAAACTGGTTTGGAACAAGAGCCTAAATGCAGGGGTGATTAATGAGGGCATAAACTATGTAATATGGGATTTGAAAAATGACGATGGTGTTGAAGTGTCAAACGGAGTATACTTTCTTGTGATCCAGGCAGAAGATAAGGTCGTAAAGAAAAAGATCGCCGTTATCAGGTGAGAGACAGAAAACAATAATGTTAAAACATTAAAGGCAGATTCAGTTAGTCAATATAAGAAAGAGCGGATAGTAGTGTCCGCTTTTTCTTGTTTATAGCACGCATATTGTATTGCTATAAATTCTGAAATTATTAATGAAAAACACCTTCTTTTATGTTAAATTACTTCAAGTTTAATAAAAAAATAAAAAGGTCAAAAATGCTAAAAAAAATTAAGGACGCTATAATATTATTAGTTTGTTTAATTGGCATATTTCAATTGTATCTTTATACCATGGTTCCTGCGTTTAAGAGCAACGATTCGCCTGAAACAATAACTGCGTCATATACGCTAGGCTTTGGACATCCACCCAGTTATCCGCTATTTACAATGTCTGGAAAGGTGTTTTCGTTGTTGCCTGTCGGCTCGCCAGCCTTCAGGCTCAACTCATTTTCCATATTTCTTGCTTTGATGGTATTATTACTGTCTTATTTTATCATCAAACAAATTAGTTTCTATGTCTTCGGTTATGAAAATAAGATAATAAATTTTTTTGGCGTTTTTATGCTTGCATTTTCTTATACCTTTTGGAACCAGGCAATTGAGGCAAAAGGCGGCATATATATATTTAATCTTTTTTTTCTAGCAATACTGATTTATTTGAGCCTGGAATTGTTTAAAGGATTTAATATTAGATATTTTTATCTTATGCCGTTCGTTTATGGGCTTTCGCTTGCCAATCACTGGCCGAGCATGATAATCCTTTCCCCTGTTTTTGGATACTTATTTTTTAGATACAGAGGGAAAATAAATCAGAAAAATATTATGACAATCTCATTGTTATTGCTCACCGGTTTAAGCCCGTATCTTTACATGCTGGCAAGAGGCGGAACAGACGGTATTTTTATTTTTACAGCAAGGCCAAATACATGGGACAATTTTTGGTGGACAGTATTAAGGGTCGGGTACGGCAACATCGAACCCCCTCCAACCTTACAACTATATGAAAATCAAATAAAAGAATTTTTCGCGCTTTTATTCAATAATTATTATATTCTGTGGATTTTAATGTTTGCAGGCGGATATATCATGAATAAAAGGAATAAAAAACTTTTCTGGTTTTATTTAGGCGCAATTTTAATAATCATTTTTGCAGTCATTATTTACAATCGCACCGATGAAAGTTTGATGTGGGTTATCGATATTTTTCTTATCCCATCCCAATATATATTAATGTTATTTATTGTCACAGGCATATATTTAATTCTAAAGCTTTTAAAACAAAAAATTTTCCGGTTCCTGTTTATATTTATTATTTTTATAACAATATTATTTATGGGATATAAGAATTTTGAAAAAAATAACAGCAGGTACGATTTTCAGGCCTATGATTTTGGCTATAATATTTTAAAAACCATGGATAAGGATAGTTTATATCTTTGTGAAGGCGATTTTAATTATATGCCGTGTTCTTATATTCAGATGGTCGAAAAACAAAGACAGGATATAAAACTTGTAACCGTAGATCCTTTGCCTTTTAAGTGGGGAATGGATAATTTTACGAAAAAATATGGGAATATTCCGCTGAAGGAATTTGAACCTGTGTATAACTTGATTAGTATCATTAAATATTTTTCCGATAATAATATTGAAATATTTAAAAGTACTATTGCGCCACACATGGACGGATTAAAATTGGAATTAAATTTCAAACAAAAAGGATTGTTGAAAAAATATCTAAAAAATGACAAACCAATGTCGCCTGAAATATTCGAACTTTATTCTTACAATAGGGGATTATATGATAAATATATCGACTATAGCAGAATAACTTCAGAACTTGTTATGTGGTATCCTTATGGCATGATGTCACAAGCTGATGATTTTTTATTTGAAAAGGAACCGGCCCAAGCAATACAACTTTATAAAAAAGCCCTGCTTTTCCCTTTTAAAAATGAAGTAAAAAATAGCGAATCGCATATTTATTATAATATGTCTTTTGCTTACAAATATTTGAATGATACAGATGACCAAATAAAGTATCTAAAAAAAACCATTGAAATACAAAGAGATTATAACCAGGCTTACGAATTATTAGGCATGATTTATTACAATGAAAAGCTCTGGCCAATGGCAAAGGATATGTTTGAAAACGCAATAAAATACGGCAGTGAGAATAAGATGGTTTTACAACAGTATATAAATCAGATGGGATATATTGATATGCCAACACAACTTGAATCCTTATTTAATCAGGCTATTGCTTTATTGGCGGCCGGAAAGTATTTAAAGGCAATGGATTATTTTGATTTTTTACTCGAATACAGTTATAAGGCAAATGAAATATATAAAAATATAGGGGTATATAATTTTAAAAACAATAATTTTGAAGAAGCATTAAAATATTTTCAGGAAGCAAGAGAATGGGATAAAACCGTAGGAATTTATGGATATATTGCATACACATATTATAAATTAGGACAAACAGATAAAGCATTAGATACTTTAAAAGAAGGTATACAAACAGACGGAAACGACCCGCAACTGGTGAATTTATACAACCAAATTGAGCAGGCGGGAAAGAAAGAAAAATAAAGCAAATCTGCTTATTTTATTTTTTTTGCCGGCAATGTATTTGAAGCTCCGTTCACATCACCCTCAAGCTGTTTAACCCACGCGTTATATTCAGGCTCGACTTCTTTTAAGCGTTCCTTTGCCTTTTTCACCCACTCGCTCTCCGGTGGGGTAAATAAATCAACAACAGTCTTATATTGAACATAAGCGTTTTTAAGGGAATTGTCATCCATAAGGAACTCATACTCGTTTTCGGTAATTTGTTTTTTATCAAGCTCGTCTTTGTAATAGGTGGCTTTTGCTTCCGGATTCTTATAAAAATTAAGAAACTTTTCGCCTTCCAGATATTCGCGTTTTGCCCTTCTCATGACGTCAAAATCAGCCAGCAGGAAAAATATTATTAAAGTAATCATTACTAAACCGGCTATAAAAAGGTATTCCTTGTTCTTTTCCTTGTTTTCAAACATGATAGTTGTCCTCCTTATAATTTTATGGGCAAATTATAGAATAGAAAATATAATTTGTCAACAATCGTACTTCTGGATGATTTCGGGGAAGGGTTTTGAGGCCCTGTGCCGCTACGGCGGCCAATATTATAAATTAATTTATGGATTTTTAACGTACAAAATTATCCTTTATATTTCATTTGATTGATTTAGCAAAATGACGGATTCTTCGGAAGTCAACCATGATTTCAAAAAACAGGTTTTGAAATTCATCCTGTCCTGTCTGCAAAAAAATCAAAGACTTTATTAAAACTTTCCGGATAAGGCCTGAAAAAAAAGTTACCGGCTAAAGTTTACAAAATAATAACCGATATATAAACCAAAGGAGGCACTGGCACCAATGAAAACAGGCCTGATACGGAAAAATACCGCAAAATCAAAGGGGATAATCAAATTCGAGGTTGACACCCCAATGGAATTAAATTATAATTGTTATAACAAAACTCGGAAAGGAGTTTTACTATGAAAAAAACACTCTTTCTATTATTATTCCTGATACTGACAATCCCTTCATCACTGCTGCTGGCAGGCACCACTGGTCTTGTAAATGATTTTGAAGGGATTGATTCGGCAAACGGGCAGTGGCCTCCGACAGGAACATATAATGACATTTCAGCATGGGCAGCGGTATCGGTTTTTCCAAATCCCACACCTGTTTTCTGGCCATACTATCAGGACATAGCAACACAGGGAGCTGACGCAGGTGCACCAGCTGCACCGCCAAATGGTAATGATATGATGAGAATTATATGGGATTACAGAACTTCTTATCTATGTTTAACCTTTACTTGTTTTGAGAATGCAACACAACCAAATCAAAAGAACTGGTCAAATTATGATTATATAAATTTTGTATTCGCTTCTAATCTGAGTGTTAATGGAAAGCCAAATGCTTCTCAATATGTAACAATTCTTGATGGAGCTGGAGGAGCAACTTCCGTTACTTTTACAACAATAAACAATGAACTGCCTATTATGGCCGTGACTGATACAGCAGGAACTTGTGTGATGAATCAGCATCTGGCAGTATCAATGAATTACTTAGCAAATTATTATGATACTACTATAGGCAGATATTTTGACCCAACCAATATAAGTTCTTTTACAATAAATGCACCTGATATGACATATTCAGGTAATGAGATTGTCATGTATTATGATTATTTGACGCTTGGCGCACATTCAGGTTCAACGCCTTTTTGGAGTAATCCGCCTTCAGGGGTTACTGTTACTACTATTGGTACTATGCCGTTATGGACAAGTGTAAATATCAGCTGGACTGCACCGGCTCCGACTACGGGACAATGTCCTATTACAGGATATCATATTTATAGGACAATTGGAAATGCAGGTTCAGCGGCTGGACCGTGGGTTTCGGTGGCAATAGTACCTAATACTGTAAGTTTTACTCCAGATGCTTATCCTTATAATAATTTTGCAAGTACGGGAGGAACGTTTTGTTATAAAGTTTTAACATTGGATAACGGGCCTGCAAACATAGGCTCGACAGGTTCAGGGGATATAATTTCAAACACAATAAATGCGACATTTGACGAGGCACCTTTAGCCAATGCAAATGCAGTGTGTATAACCCTTCCCCCTGTGCCGACAAACACTTCAACGCCTTGCCCTTTGTGCTCGCCGACAAATACACCTGCAGGTTGCGGGCCGCCAATTTGTACTGTAACTTTTACAGTTACTATGACGCCTATGCCGACCGCGACCGTCTGCGTGGGGTGCAATTTTAATAATGTCTATGTTTATCCCAATCCGTTTAATCCAAATATGGGAACGCGGACATTTCATGTCGGCAATGTAGCAACTGGAACCAAGGTGTATATTTATGATATGGCAGGACAGCTTGTAAATGAGGGTGTGGTAGCAGCTACCAACGACCCGGCTTGTACTACATGTTACGAATGGGATGGAAAGAATAAAAACAATACTCTTGTCGTGACAGGGCTTTATTTTGTTGTGCTGGAAAGCGCGGACAACAAGACAACAAAAGTGCAAAGGGTTACTGTCTGTCACAAATGCAACCCTGTTTATATTCCGGGCCAATAAATTAATTGTATAAAAATTATTAAGGAGATACTTATGAAAAAAGCATTGTTGGTAATGTGTCTGTTGTTCGCAGGCATCAGTATATACGCTTCTGAATACGGCGGCGTTGTGGCAGCGCCTTACCTTAATCTCGGCGTTGGCGCGCGGCCGTGCGGCATGGGCGAGGCTTACATAGCCCTTGTTGACAATGTTGACGCTGTCTGGTGGAACGCGGGCGCCCTTGTGCAGGTTGAAAACCCCGAGTTTACTTTTATGCATAACCAGGCATTCGGCGGGACAAATTACGAGTATTTCGCTTTTGCAGAGCCTGCTTCACAGCTTGGCCTTGACATCTGGGGCACGATAGGCATAACAGCCCTGCTTGTGCGCGTTGAAGATATTACTTTTACAAAAGAAAATCCTGACGGGAGTTATTCGCAGGAATTCGCTGCTCAAAATAATGTTTACAGCTCAGGCGGCACTGTACTCGGCATAGCTTACAGCTGGCAGGCGGCAAAAATGTTCGCTGCAGGCGCCACACTCAAATTAATCAACCAGCAGGTTGCTTCGGAAGACGGCTGGGTGCCGGCTATTGATATCGGCATCTTAACCCAGACCAATTTGACAGGTTTTAACCTCGGCCTTGTGTTCCAGAATATTAGTTTTACAACTTTAAACGGCGCGCCTCTTCCCATGAACCTGAAATTCGGCGTGGCGTACAAGCTGCCCCGCCTTTTTTCATCCGAGCTTAACCCAAAGGATTTTTTAAACCTGGCACTTGACGGCATTTTGCCGATCAATCCGCCAAACCTGCCTTTTGGCCTGCAGGCCGGATTTGAATACGGCGGCAACCTTGATGACTGGGTACTGGTGGGAAGGGCAGGATACAGGTTTAACGGCAACCAATTCATAAGCGACCTGGGAGCTGTCGCGGGCATGACCGTGGGCGGCGGCATAAGCAAAAACTTTTCAGGGGTTGACGCGGCAATTGACTACGCTTTCATACCTTACGGCATACTCGGCATGACAAACAGGATAAGCATGACAATACTTGTGGGCCAGCCCACGCCTGTCCCGACAATGATTGGCCCGAAGCCGCCGAAAGTCGCTGCAGCAACCGCACAGACGCAAAAGGTGGTTGTGACCTGGAGCAATGAGCAGGCAGGCAAAGTAAAAGGATACAATATTTATATGAGCTACCAGGCAGGCGGCAAGTATTATAAGCTCACGCCAAACCCGGTGGATAAATACATGCTCGATGTCAAGCCTCTGAAAGCGGGAATAAGGAGCTTTTTTGTCGTGACAACAGTGGACAAAGCAGGCAGGGAGAGCAAGTACTCGAGCGAGGTATCAGCGGTCCCGAAAGGCGGGGGCGCGGGTTTTGTGCCGCCTCCATTGCCTTCAAAAACAACAAGCTATATCAAAGGCTCGGGCGCAAGCAAGAAAACATCAGCAAAGGGAAAAAGCTCAAAGACAAGCAAGACAAAATCAACAAAGTCAAGCTCGACCAAAAAGAAGAAAAAGAAGACTACAACGACGCAATAAATTTGCGCAGTATATTATAGATAAATTAAGGCAGAGGCACGCAGTAGCGTGCCTCTGCAATTTAATGGTGACAAATAATTCTTGACAACTCGTTTAGTATTTCATAAAATCAACTTAATTTATTAGGTGGCAAATGATAATATTCCATGGGAAAAACAACAAAAGATTTAAATATAAAGATATACTGCATGTCCCGGACTTATAGCCGGGACTTAAATAAGATATCGTAATGTTTTGTTGTTGCATTCGATCCGACAGAATAAACACTACTAGGAGACAAATAATGAAAAAAATAGTAATTGGTATTTTTGGTGTTTTAATAATAATTTTGACGGCGTGTTCAAAGAAAAACACCGCGTCAATCTTGCCTGCGTGGGAATCGTCGGTTATTTTACCGGGCACAAACTGGACACAAACGACGGCAAGTGCGAATTTCAGTGTAAGAGATGACCAGACAAGTGTAGTATACGAAAACAAAATTTGGATAATAGGCGGTGGCGGCAGTAGTTTAAAAAATGACATTTGGGATTCAAATAATGGCATAGAATGGGATCAAGTAATTGTAAATGCAGCATTTAGTGCAAGATGGGGCCATACCAGCGTAGTTTATAATAATAAAATTTGGGTTATGGCTGGATATGATAATAATAGTTTAAAAAATGATATATGGTCTTCGGACGACGGCAAAGACTGGGTATGTAATACAACAGCAGCGGCATTTAGTGCAAGATATAATCATACTAGTATAATTTATAATAATGAAATGTGGATAATAGCGGGGTTGGATAATAATAATTATAAAAATGACGTATGGTATTCAAACGACGGAAAAAATTGGGGATGTACTATAACAGCAGCAGCATTTACTGCAAGACGAGGGCATACTAGCGTGGTATATAATAATAAAATGTGGGTAATAGCGGGGTTGGATAATAATAATAATTATAAAAATGACGTATGGTATTCAAGTGACGGCATAAATTGGACTCAGGCTACAGGAACCGCAGCATTTAGTGCAAGGTTCTTTCATACTAATGTAGTATATGATAACAAAATATGGATAATAGGAGGATGGGACAACAGCAACAGTCTAAAAAATGATGTATGGTATTCAAATGATGGAATGAGCTGGATACGAGCAATAGCAACAGCGGATTTTAGCGCAAGGTATAATAGTACAAGTGTAATATATGACAACAAAATATGGGTAATAGCCGGATCAAGTAAAAAAAATAATGTTTATTATTTTTTAAATGATATATGGTATTCTCTGTAATGCGCTTAAAATTATGGGTTTTATTGCATAATGAAAGTGACTTTTATAGATTGTGCGAAAAGGAGCAAAAATGACAAAAATTGCAAGAATTTTTGTATTCTTTATTTTTATTATTATATTTCCTATATCAATATTTTCAAAATTTTATGTAGAGCTTGAGCCGAGTTTTAGTTTTCTTAATATGACTGATTATAATTCCTGTATTGACAGCGCAAATAAAGCAAATGACTCGCAAGGATATGTTTCAAAACTTGAAAAAATAAATTTTTCGTTCCTGCCTGATATTAATGTAGGTTTTTTAAGCGAAACAGACATGGGGTTATGGGGCTTTTACCTTAAAAACAACGCAATAATAAATTATGGAAGCGCAGGGAATGTTTTATCCTCCAGTAACACAAAAATCCGTACCTCGGATAGAAATTTTACTGTATTTTATTCAGGGCTCGGCGCACGAAAATATTATTTTCCGGAGGAAGAAACTAAAATTAATGCTTATATAGGACTGGATGCAGGGGTTTATTATTCGAAGAGCAATAGCATAAACGAAAATTCGTATTATTACGACGGCAGTCCTGCGTATTATGAAACAGAAGTATGGTCTTCTTTTTTTGCCGGAGGCGACGCGGAAGCAGGCCTTGACTGGTGGTTTAATGACATATTAGGTTTGAATTTAAAAACAGGATACAGGCTTGGCATGGGTACTGTGCTTGTAAATACACACAGCAATTTACAGGAATACGACGGGCTGCAACTTAAAAATAAAATTGATTACTCGGGTTTTTATATTGCAATAGGTACTATGTTTGCTTTCGGTATTCCGGGGCCGGATACAAGGAATACTGAATATGAAGTTAACGAAGATAAGCCATTTTCGGAATTAACTGCGGAATTTTATAATAAGGGTGTAAAATTATTTGATGAAGGGAACTATGAAGAAGCGGAGAAGCAATTTGAAAGCGCGGTAAAGCTTGACCCGGACAGCAAGCAGATAAACAGATACCTTACCGTGATAAGCAACCTGAAAGCAGAATCAAGCAAGCAAAACTCAATCGAAAAAAGGCTTGATGTTGCAGACAAATTAAGGGATGCCGGAAACCTGAGAGAGGCGCTGGTAAAATATAAGGAATTGCTCGCTATTGACCCTGCAAACGAGCATGCGCTTTTTTATATCAAGGATTTTGCGGACAAATCCGTAAAATTCAGATCAAAGGCAGAAGAGGAATACGGCAAGAGTGACTTTAAGGCCGCTATACAGGATATTAATAAGGCGGCTGATTACGCGCCTGAGGATAAAGAGATAAGTGAAATAAAAGACAGGATATTAGAAAGTTTTTCTGGTAAAAAGGAAGCTGACAGGCTGTTTAACCAAGCGGTGGAGAATTTTCAAAAAGGGGAGTATGAGAAAGCAGTCGAACTGTGGGGCAAGGTTATAACAATGACGCCTGGAGACGAAGAAGCAAAAAAAGACTTGAAGATGGCGGAAAAAAAGCTCCTAGAAAAGGATAAAATAACAGGGGAGAGCGTGGAGAAAGCATTAAGCGAGGCAAAAGATATGCTCGACAAAGGCATATTGGATAAGGCAAAAAATAAATGCGAATATATATTACGCATGGATGCCGGCAATACCGAAGCAGCACAAATGCTCGAAAAAATAAATGAAATGGAAAATGTGAACAGTAGCGGAGATACCTTACAGAAAAGGTAAAAAATAAACTTAATATCCTTTTATTTTAAATTTTTTTTAATCTTTCTGCACCTAATTTGTCTTTGTTAAATACTAACATCGAAAACTTAGATTGCCAATGCCAATTTAGTGGTTTAATTGTCTATTGACTTTTTAATTTATAGATAATATAATCACAAACACCTAATAAAATTAAGGCAAATATGCGAATCAGCATAGCCAATAACTGAATTATTAAAGAAAAATATTTAAAAAGTCGCTTCCTGAACTATGGTTTTGTTTTACGGGAATTGCTATGATTTTTTATAAAAATTGAGGCAGAAATGGGAAAAAAAGTTGTTAATGTAGGCTTAATCGGCTTCGGGACCGTAGGCACGGGAGTTGTTAAGCTCTTTAAAGACAACAGCGATATTATAAACAGAAAAGCCGGCATATCGGTGCGGCTGAAGTCTATCTGCGACATTAAGTTTAAAAAAGGGAAAAGCATTGGGCTCTTGAAATGCAGGCTGACGCGGGATGCCAGGATATTTTAAACGACCCGGACATTGACATAGTCGTGGAGCTGATAGGCGGGTACAGGCCCGCGCTTGACTTTATACTGTCAGCCATGAAAAATAAAAAGCACGTGGTGAGCGCCAACAAGGCCTTGATAGCGAAATACTGGGAACAGATATGGACACAGGCCAAGAGGAACCGCGTTGAATTCATGGCAGAGGCAAGCGTCGGCGGAGGCATACCGGTTATCATAGGCCTGAAGCACGGCCTGTCGGCAAACAGGATACTGAAAATAATGGCCATAGTAAACGGCACAACGAATTACATACTTACAAAAATGACGCTTGAAAAAATGGATTTTGCCGCTGCCCTGAAAGAGGCGCAGGACAAGGGCTTTGCCGAAAAGATTGACCCTTCGCTTGACATAGACGGGTTGGACGCCATGCACAAGATAGTCATCCTCTCGTCAATGGCCTTTGGCAGGAGGGTGAAAGAAAGCGAGGTTTATGTAGAGGGCATAAGCAGGGTGGACAGCATGGATATAGAATACGCGCACGAAGAGTTCGGCTATTTCATGAAACTGCTCGCCATCGCGGAAAAAAGCAGGGACGGGCTTAACATAAGGGTGCACCCAACGCTGATACCAAAGGACCATGCTCTTGCCGGCGTGAATTACGAGTTTAACGCCATAGAAATAACAGGAGACGCTTCGGGGAACATAGTTTTTTACGGCAGGGGCGCGGGCGAAATGCCTACGGCGTCGGCGGTGCTTTCGGATATCGTGGATATAGCAAAAGATATAGCGTCCGGCAATCCCGGGCAGATACATGAGCAGCCGGTTGGCGACAAAAAAATAAAAATAAAAAAGATAGGCGACATAAAATGCAAATATTACCTGAGATTTACTGTTGTGGACAAGGCTGGAGTGCTTGGAAAAATAGCCGATGTCCTGGGCAGGCATAATATAAGCATAAAATCAGTTATCCAGAAAGCAAGGGCAATACACAAGGAAGTGCCTGTTGTAATAATGACTTACGAGGCAAGGGAAGCGGATTTAAAGCATGCCCTTGATAAAATAGACGCTATGGATGTGGTGAAATGCAAGACAGTCTATTATAGAGTTGTTGAGTGATTAGGGAATTGTAGAGAAGGTCGTCTCTGGGTTTCTTGGTTAATTTAAAACTTAGAGACAAAAAGACCAAGAAACTAAGAGATTTCACAATTAACTCCGAACACTGAATGGAGAAACATGGAAACGTATAAAGGCGTAATAGAGCGATACAGGAAATACCTGCCTGTGACAAAAAATACGCCAATAGTGACGCTTCTTGAAGGCAATACTCCCCTGATCAGAGTGGACAAAATAGCAAGGATGGCCGGTGAAAATGTCGAGCTTTACGTTAAGTACGAAGGGCTGAACCCGACCGGTTCTTTTAAAGACAGGGGCATGACCCTTGCGCTTTCAAAAGCCAAAGAAAAGGGCGTAAGGGCCACGATATGCGCGTCCACGGGAAACACTTCGGCCTCTGCCGCAGCTTATTCTGCCAGGGCGGGAATAAAAAGTTATGTTATAATACCAAATGGATATATAGCCCTTGGAAAGTTGTCACAGGCATTGATACACGGCGCCATGGTCATAGCAATTGAAGGCAATTTCGATGCCGCGCTGGGCATAGTGAAAGACATATGCGACAAATACCCAATAGAGCTTGTGAATTCATTAAACCCTTTCAGGATAGAGGGACAGAAGAGCGGCGCTTTTGAAATAGTTGACGTGCTGGGCGACGCGCCGGATTTTCACGCCATTCCTGTCGGGAACGCGGGCAATATAACGGCTTACTGGAAGGGATACAGGGAATATAAATCAGCCGGCAAAGCCAAAAAGCTGCCGAAGATGATAGGATTCCAGGCAGCAGGTGCGGCACCCATAGTGCGCGGCTATCCCATAGAGAAACCTGAGACTATTGCAACGGCAATCAGGATAGGTAACCCGGCAAGCTGGAAACAGGCAGAAGCAGCCAGGGACGAGTCCGGCGGCCTGATAGACATGGTTACCGATGACGAAATAATAAACGCGTACAAAATGCTCTCGCAAAAGGAAGGGATTTTTGTTGAGCCGGCTTCGGCAGCTTCGGTTGCCGGGGTCTTGAAATATGCCCGGCGCGGCTATTTCCCCAAAAAGAAAAAACTGCGCATCGTGTGCGTCTTGACCGGGCACGGGTTAAAAGACCCGGACAGGGCTTTAAAGAGCGTGAATTTTAAGCCGAGGGTTGTCAAACCCGACGTAAAAGCAATAATGAAATTAATTAAAAACTAATACCGCTTGTCCTCGACGTAAACGTCCCGGACTGGAGCGGGTACAAGATAGCGTAATGTTTTGTCGGGTAGTTTTTATATTAGATGACTTATGGAAGCTACCCGCCAAATAGTCCACTGGACTATTTGGCTGCCTGTACGGCTTGACAAAACAAACGCTATCATAGCACCGCTTGTCCTCGACGTAAACGTCCCGGACTGGAGCGGGTACAAGTTTCCGTAAGATTTTGCCTTAGCTGTTGACGCTCGGCAAAATCAACGGACTCTAAGGAGGAGACGAAATGAAGAATATGGTTTTGACGGTATTACTTCTGGTATTTTCTTTCAGTGCATACGCCAAGAACGCTTTTGATTATTACAACGACGGCGTTGACAAGTATGACGCCAAGGATTATCAGGGCGCGCTTGCCTGTTTCGTAAAGGCGATTAAAAAAAAGCCTGAATTCGCAAAGCCTTACAACAAGGCAGGGCTTTCTTACGCGGCAATGAACAATTTCGACCAGGCAATACTTATGTACAAGGAGGCGGTAATTGCCGACCCGAATTGCGCGGAAGCTTATTACAACATGGCAGTAGGTTACGAACTCGAACAAAAGCCGGCTCTCGCCGTGAAAAACTACACAAAGGCCATGGACCTGAACAATGACACGCATATATTTGTCAGGGCCTCGCTTAACCTTGCGATGCTGGACAGGGAAGAGGCAGAAAAGACAAAAAACCGCAGCAAAGACGACGATGCAATAACACTGTTAAGGAACGCGAGTATATATGAGCCGGATTTTGCCGAGCTTTACAATGAGGCAGGGCTGGTTTACCTGGATACGGAATTTTACGACAAGGCAGTAGAGCAGTTCCAGAAGGCCCTTGAAAAAGACCAGCATTATTCCGAGGCGTCCGTTAACCTGGCGGTTGCATACGAAAAGAAGGGAAACATTGCAAGGGCATTGAATCAATCGGAAGCCGCACTCAAGCTTGATCAGAATTTTCCGGGAGCGCAGTACAATTACGGCAACATGTGCATTTTGGACGGGTATTACGACAAGGCAATTGCGCACCTCACGAGGGCAACGGAGCTGAACCCGAAATTTGCAGAGGCGTATTACAGCCTCGGCAAGGCGTACATGCATAAAAACATGTTCAAGGAAGCAGAGGATTCCTATAAAAAAGCCTTAAAAATAAACAAGACATTTACGCTTGCCAAACGCGCGCTCGGCACAATGGCAAAACTTAAAAAGGATTTAAAAAGCCATATCAAGGCAAAACCCACGCCGGTTCAAGGGCAGGAAGGCGAAACAACAGCCAAGGAAGGCGAGGATAAAACAAGCGAAAACGGCGAAGCCGCGAAGACTGACGAAGGTTCCAAAAATGATTCTGGAGAAACCAGTGCAAAGGAAGGCGACCAGAGCCAGACGCAGCCCGATAACGGCGAAGAAGGGCAGGCAAAGCCCAAGGAAGAAGGCTGGGAATAGGCTGCATATTAAATTTTAGGCTGAGATTTTTGAATTAAGAACAAAGATTGAACTCAAAATATGGTACTGATATAAAATCAATATCAAAATCACCAATAAAACATTTAATGGAGAAAAAATGAAATATATTATACTGCTTGCCGACGGCATGGCTGACAGGCCTGTGGAAGAACTTGGCAATAAGACCCCGCTTGAGGCGGCAAACACGCCTGCAATGGATGAGCTTGCCAAAAAAAGCACGGCAGGCATGGTAAAAACCCAGGTAGAGGGCTATCCTTTCGGCTCGGACATAGGAAACATGACCATACTGGGCATGGACCCGCACGTGTATTATACAGGCAGGGCGCCGCTTGAGACCGCTAATATGGGCATCAATCTTGAAGGCAACCAGGTCGCATTCAGGTGCAATCTTGTAACAGTAAAAAATAATATAATGGTGGATTACAGCTCGGGGCACATAACAACCGAGGAAGCGAAGGTGTTAATAAAACTCCTTGATAAAAAGCTTGGAGGCAAGGATTACAGTTTTTATCCGGGCAAAAGTTACAGGCATATCATGGTTATGAAGGGCGGCGATGAGGTCAAGACAACGCCTCCGCATGATATTTCGGGCCAGGATATAACAGCATACATGCCCAAAGGCAATAAAAGCAAGCAGCTGATACAGCTCATGCAGGATTCTGTTTTTCTGCTTGACGGGCACGAGGTAAATATCAAAAGAAGGGCAGACGGCAAGAACCCGGCAAACATGATATGGCTCTGGGGTCAGGGCAAAAAAATGGATTTGCCGAAATTAAAGGATAAATTCGGGATTACAGGAGCGGTCATATCTGCAGTTGACCTTGTGAAAGGCATCGGGATAATAATGGGCATGGACCCCATAGATGTGCCGGGCGCGACAGGGTATATAGATACAAATTATGAAGGAAAAGCCGCGTACGCCCTGCGCGCGCTTAAAAAAAATGATTTTGTGTTTTTACATGTTGAAGCGACGGACGAAATGGGGCACAATGGAGAATATCAACGGCAAAGTGCAGGCCGTAGAAAAGTTTGACTCGCTTATAGTAAGGCCGGTAATGGAAGGCATGAAAAAATTCGGCGAGTATAAGATAATGGTGACGTCGGACCACGCTACGCCGGTGAAGGTAAAAACGCATACGGATGAGCCTGTTCCTTTCATGATTTTTAATTCTACAAGGAATACCGAAAACGGCCTGACGGGATTTACAGAAAAAGAAGTTACGGAAAA
This sequence comes from uncultured bacterium, assembly GCA_963845185.1. Classification (GTDB taxonomy): domain Bacteria; phylum Oederibacteriota; class PGYV01; order PGYV01; family CAWJRG01; genus CAWJRG01. Next base: position 114,994 of record CAWJRG010000009.1, read on the forward strand.
AAAGAGCATCTATTTTGATAAAGGATGGGAATTATTCCCGTATTTTATCAGCGAGGCATGATTATAATTCCGGAGGTTTATAAGCAATGGCTTTGATAGTCCAAAAATACGGAGGCGCTGCGCTTGCCACTCCTGAAAAAATACTCCGTGTAGCAGACAGGATAATAAAAACAAAAAGAAAAGGCAACAGCATGGTGGTTGTGGTGTCGGCGCCGGGCGATACGACGGACGATTTAATCAGGTTTGCAGGCGAGGTCGCGAAATCGCCGGACGCGCGCGAGCTTGACATGCTGATGGCCACCGGAGAGCAGAAGTCAATAGCGCTTATAAGCATGGCCCTGATAGATAAGGGCGTGAAAGCAAGGTCTTTCACCGGAGGGCAGGTCGGCATAGTAACGGACAGCAGGCATACAAAAGCAAGCATTTTAGGCATAAAAGGCATAGGTAAAATTAAACAGGCGTTAAGGCAGGGTTACGTGGCTGTTGTTGCAGGGTTCCAGGGCATAACCAAAAAAGAGGATATAACCACGCTTGGCCGCGGCGGGTCCGACCTTTCGGCAGTAGCCCTTGCCAAAGCCACAAGCGCAGATGTGTGCGAGTTTTTAAAGGATGTAGAAGGCGTTTTTACAGCCAATCCGAAAGTTGTTCCTGATGCAAAAAAGATAAGCGAGCTTTCATATGACGAAATGCTTGAGCTGGCGAGCAGCGGAGCGGAAGTTTTAAACAACCGCTCTGTTGAAGTCGCGAAAAATTACGGCATTGTTTTACATGTAAGAGGCGCGTTTACAGACAAACCGGGAACAATAATACGCAAGGAGGATAAAAAAATGGAAAAGATAGTGGTAAGCGGCATAACCTACAATAAAAACGAAGCAAAGATAACAATATTAAACGTTCCGGACAGGCCGGGCATAGCTGCCTTGATATTCAACAAGATAGCGGACAAGGATATAAATGTCGACATGATAATCCAGAATATAAGCCAGAAAGGCTCAACCGATGTCTCATTTACGATTACAGCCGGAGATTTGAAAAAAAGCAGGAGAGTCCTTGAGGATATAGTGAAAAAGATAAAAGCAAAAGGTTTCATTGTGGACGACGGGATAGGCAAGGTCTCGATAGTAGGCGCCGGGATGAGGCAGCATACGGGCGTGGCGGCAAAAATGTTTAAGGCTCTTGCGGATGAGAAGATAAATATAGAAATGATATCGACGTCGGAAATTAAAATATCCGTTGTGGTAAAGCAAAAAGATATTGAAAAAGCAGTCAGGGTTATTCACAAAGCCTTTAACCTCGGAAAGAAAAAAATATCAAAGGAAAAGTGAGGTGGAATAAAAATGGCAGAAAACAACAACGTCCCGAGCCAGAACCAGACGCAGCCGCAACCGGCAGCCCAGCCCCAGCAGCAGGCAGCAAACAATGCCGCAGGTGCCGCGGAACAAACCAGGCCAAAAGAAACAAAAAAAGTTGAGGAGTTCTCGCTTATGTGGCATTTGCGGGTACTCGGAGTAATATACCTGGTACTTATTGTATTTTACGTCATTTTAAAGGTAACTTTAAAATGAGCAAGAAAATTTTTATTTACGATACGACGCTGCGTGACGGGGCTCAAGGGGCAAAAATATCATTAACGGCCGAGGATAAACTCGTTATAGCAAAAAAACTCGACGAGCTTGGCGTGGATTATATTGAAGGCGGATGGCCCGTAAAGGGCGTAAATGAAAAAGACATGGAGTTTTTCAGGAAAGTAAAAAAACTGAAATTAAAGAGCGCAAAAATAGCGGCTTTCGGCAGCACGAGAAGGGTTAAAAATAAAGTAAACCGGGACCCGTTTTTAAATACTCTGATTGAGGCAGACACGCCGGTAATAACAATATTCGGCAAAACATGGGACCTGCATGTGCAAAAGGTTTTAAATACAACAAACGGGGAAAATTTAAAGATAATAAGGGAATCAGTCGGGTATTTGAAAAGCAAGGGCAGGGAAATCATATTCGACGCCGAGCATTTTTTTGACGGATTCAGGGCAAACCCGGAATACGCGCTCTTGTGCCTGAAAGCTGCGGAAGAAGGCGGTGCCGACTGGATAGTGCTGTGCGATACAAACGGCGGCACAACCGTAAGTGAAATGGACAGGATTACAAAAGATGTGGCTGAAAATGTGGAAATCCCCCTGGGAATACACACGCACAACGATTCGGAACTTGCGGTGGCAAACAGCATAATTGCCGTAAACAACGGGTATACCCAGGTACAGGGAACCATCAACGGGTTCGGAGAACGCTGCGGGAACGCGAATCTTGTATCGATAATGCCCATACTTACATTGAAAATGGATTACGAAACAATACCTGAAAAGAATTTCAAAAAGCTTTCGGAAGTATCGCATTATATATATGATATAGCCAATATCCCGCCGAATGACAGCCAGCCTTTTGTGGGTAAAAACGCGTTTTCACATAAAGCCGGGGTTCATGCGGACGCGGTGATGAAAGAAAAAACATCTTATGAACATATGGAGCCTTCGAAAGTCGGAAATCAGAGGCAGATTCTTATTTCGGACCAGGCTGGAATGTCAAGCCTCTTATACAAGGCAAAGGAACTGGGCGTCAGGCTTAAAAGAGAAGAGGAGAAAACAAGAGCGCTTATACTGGACATCAAGAACAAAGAAGCCGCAGGATACGAGTATGAAGGAGCGGACGCGTCGCTTGAACTTTATATTAGAAAGTATGTCTCGGGGAAAAAAGCTTTTTTTGAGCTTGACGGATATAAAGTAATTGTGGAGGAACACAGGGGAGAGATTTTTACCGAGGCGACCGTGAAAATAAAAGTAAACGGCGAGACCGCGCATACCGTGTCCGAGGGCAACGGACCTGTAAACGCGCTGGATAATTCCCTGCGCAAAGCCATTTCGAAATTTTACAAAAATATCAATGAAATCAGGCTTGTGGATTTCAAAGTACGCGTTATAGAAGGCTCTTCGGGCACAGGCGCGAAAGTCAAGGTTTTTATTGAAAGTTCCGACAAAAAGGATGTCTGGACAACGGTTGGCGTATCTGAAAATATGATTGAGGCTAGCTGGATGGCGCTTGTTGACAGCATGGAATATAAGATTATGAAAGACAAAAAATAATTTTTAAGTAGAGGCACGCTATGGCGTGTCTCTACAATGAAAAACAGGTGATAATATGAAATCGGAAGTTTATTTCACCCGCGTTGGCGCGCAGAATTTTAACGACAGCATACTCGACAGGCTGGTCAAAATGTTTGACAGGGTCGGGGCGGGAAGCATAATAAAACAAAATGAATTTGTGGCAATAAAAGCCCATTTTGGCGAGGAAGGCAACGTGAGTTTTGTCAGCCCTGTTTATTACAGGGCCATAGCCGACAGGATAAAAAACTGCGGAGGCACGCCTTTTTTAACCGATACCAACACGCTTTATGTGGGTGAAAGGAACCATGCTGTAAAACACCTGAATGTCGCAATAAAGCACGGTTTTTCTTTCGCGACCATAGGCGCGCCTGTAATAATAGCCGACGGCCTGTTAGGCACGGATTTCATAGAGGTTCCTGTAAATAAAAGGCATGTAAAAAAAGCAAAAATTGCGTCTGCGGTTTACTGGGCGGATTCAATGGTGGTCGTAACCCACTGCAAGGGGCACATGATAACAGGAATGGGAGGCGCCATAAAAAATGTAGGGATGGGCTGCGCGGCCAGGGCGGGCAAACAGGAACAGCATTCCGGCACGCATCCGAAAGTGCTGAATAAAAAATGCACGGGCTGCAAACTTTGCGCGGAGTGGTGCAATTTTCAGGCGATATCAATAATTGACGGTAAGGCTTTTATTGACGAGAAAAAATGCTCGGGCTGCGGCGAATGCATAGCAGTCTGCAGGTTTGACGCGATTGACTCGAGGTGGGATGCTGAAGCCCCGCTTATGCAGGAAAAAATGGTCGAGTACGCCTACGCTGCCCTGCAAAATAAAAAGGATAAGGTTGTATATTTTAATTTTGTTATGAATGTTACTCCTGAATGCGACTGCATGCCTTCGTCGGATAATTTTTTAATACCTGATATTGGCATTCTGGCGTCTTTTGACCCTGTGGCGATAGACGCCGCGTCAATTGACGTAATCAACAAGGCAAAAACCATAAACGAGAATGTAAGCGATAAAAAAGGTTATGATTTAAGGCACAGTGAAAAGGATAAATTTAAAATGGTTCATCCTGATATAGACTGGAAGTACCAGATAAACTACGCGGCAGAACTGGGCCTCGGCAACAAGGATTATGAACTGCTGGAAGTAAAATAATTTCGGAGTTTAAGATTTTAAACGGAGGTCGATTTTGAACAACAAAGGCATCGGCGTATTTGACTCAGGGCTCGGCGGATTGACGGTTGTAAAAGAAATAATGAATCTATTGCCGAAGGAGCAGATATTTTACATGGGAGATACAGCGCGGTTTCCGTACGGGACCAAGACAAAGGAAACTATAGTAAAATTTTCAAAGGAAATAACCGCTTTCCTCTTAAGAAAAAATGTAAAAATGATAGTTGTTGCATGCAATACATCGTCGGCGTTGGCTTTAAAAGAGCTGAAAAAGGCTTTTAAAATAGATATTATCGGCGTAATCGAAGCAGGGGCCAGGTCGGCTGTGGAGGTTACGAATAACAGAAAAATAGGCCTTATTGGAACAAGGGCAACAATAGGAAGCGGCGCATATCGGGAAGCAATAAGAAAATATGACCCGAAGGTTAAAGTGTTTGTGAAAGCAACTCCTCTTTTGGTACCGCTTGTTGAGGAAGGCTGGCTTAATAATAAGATAACAGAAATGATCCTTGCGAATTATTTAAAAGATTTCAGGGAAAAGCAGATAGACACGCTTGTTTTAGGATGCACACATTACCCGCTCTTAAAACCGCTTATAAGGAAAATACTGCCAAAAGTAAATATAATAGACTCGGCAAGGGAAATGGCAAAAACAGTGCGGGCGCTGCTGGAGGCCCGTGATATGACAGCATCAAAAAATAACAGGAAAAAATCAGCTTTTTTTGTTACCGATACGCCGGAAACATTTAATAAAATAGGCAGGATGTTTTTAAAAAAGGACATGATAGAAGCACAAAGAATAAGAATTTAATCAATTTCAGGGGCAAAATTTATGTACGAATTGATGATAAAAGATGATTTTTCTGCGGCCCACAGCCTCCGGCATTACAGCGGAAAGTGCGAACATTTACACGGCCACAATTATATTGTTGAATTATATATAGAAAAGGAAAAACTGGATAAAACCGGTTTGGCAGTGGATTTTGTGATTTTAAAGAAGAAACTAAAAAAAATTCTTAATTCCCTTGACCACAAATATTTGAACAAGGACTGCGCATACTTCAAGAAAAACAATCCGTCTGCGGAAAATATAGCTAAATTTATTTATGACTCAATGAAATCTCAAATAAAAGGAACTAGATCCATGAAAGTGTGCGTTAATGAATCGGAAAACGCGCGGGCTTGTTATTACGAATAATAATTTAAAATTGAGGATTATGCAGTATTTAATCCTTCCGGAGGAAATAAATGCGCAAAGACGGGCGAAAGAATAATGAATTAAGACAGGTAAAGATAACCCGGAATTATACAAAATACGCCGAGGGTTCGGTTTTAATCGAGTTCGGGGAAACAAGAGTGCTTTGCAATGCAAGCGTTGCAAATGAAGTGCCTCCTTTTTTGAAAAACCATGGCACGGGCTGGGTAACCGCAGAATATGCAATGCTGCCAAGGGCAACAAATGTGCGTGTGCCAAGGGAAGGCGCCAGAGGAAAAATAAGCGGCAGGAGCCAGGAAATACAGCGGTTGATTGGCAGGGCATTAAGAGGCGTAACAGACCTAAAAAAAATAGGCGAGAGAACAGTGACCATAGACGCTGATGTTATTCAGGCCGATGGCGGGACAAGAACAGCAGCAATAACCGGTGCGTATATAGCTTTGCATGACGCTTTTGAAAAAATGATTAAAAAAGGGCATATAAAACAAAATCCTCTTAAAAATTATGTAGCAGCCGTAAGCGTAGGAGTTGTAAAAGGCGAGGTAATGCTGGATTTGGATTACAGCGAGGATTCGTCAGCTGATGTCGACATGAATGTTGTGATGACTGATGAAAATGAATTTGTCGAAGTCCAGTCAACCGGCGAAAAGAAAACTTTTTCAGAAAAACAGTTGAGGGAACTTTTGAAAATAGCCAAGAAGGGTCTAAAAGAACTTATAATTATGCAAAAGAAGACGATAAATACCGTTTCGCGGGCTTGAACTGCTTGAGGTAGTTATAAAATCATTATTCTGTCATACCGCTGTAAAACAGGAGGATAAGGAAAGTAAATGGATGTAGTACTTGCCTCAAATAACAAAAACAAAATAAAGGAAATAAAACCAATTCTTAAAAATATGAAAATCCGCTGCTTTTCGCTTACTGAGGCTGGACTTAATATTAGTATAAGGGAAACAGGAGAAACACTAAAGGAGAATGCTGCGATAAAAGCCAGGGCAGTCCGGAAATATATAAAAGACAAGATAATAATTGCCGACGACACTGGATTGGAAGTTGATTATCTGGCAGGCGCTCCCGGAGTATATTCAGCGCGTTTTGCAGGGCCTAAATGCTCATATTTGCATAACAATATAAAACTGCTAAAACTCATGAAAGACGTGCCAAAAAAAGAGAGAAAGGCGGTTTTTAAAACCGTTATATATATAATATTTCCAAATGGTTCCGAAAAATCCGTAACCGGCACAGTAAAGGGCTATATTGCGGAAAAAATGGCGGGAAACAATGGTTTTGGCTATGACCCTGTTTTTTATGTGCCGGAATTAAAAAGAACATACGCCGAACTCAGCCTGCTCCAGAAAAACAGGATTTCACACAGAATGAAGGCAATAATAGCAGCAGGAAGCATGATAAATAAGTATAAAAGGGATGGTAGGATAAGGCCAAAAGGGTGATTGAAAAGTTAATTCAAAACACTATTTACAAGGGGGAAATAGTTTATTTGCTTCTTATTCTAATAGTAAAAAAACTAAACTTTGCCTGCGGATTATCGTTTAAGACTTTCGCCGGATAAAATGATTTTTTTCTTGACAAATTTTTTTTAATACTATATTATTTAATACATATCCAGGTTATGTAAGTAATTTTTTTATTTGAAACCAATAGCACAAGTCTTGGAGGAGATATGAAACGCATAAGCTTAATAATGATATTATTTTTTTCCGCAACTTTGTTTTTGACATATAGCGCAGATAATGTTTATGCAAAAACAAAAAGGAAACATCATCATCTAAAGTCCTCAAAAAAACACACACAAAAGTCAATAGTTAATGGGAATTCATCGAGAAAGCTTGCAGGCGGGGGAACCGATTATAAAGTTGGGGCAAATATAATTGGAGTGGCTGACGATAATTTGAAGGAATTTACCTATATTGATATGGGTTCTACTCAAGGTGTTAAAAACGGAGACAGATTTTTGGTACAGGGCAAGTATGGAAAAATAATGGTAGAGGTTGTTCAGGCTTTTTCTAAAATGTCTTCTGTAAAAGTAGTAGATAGCTGGCTTTTGGCAGAAGGGGATAAGGCTTCTTTTATCCCTGAAAGCATGTATCCAAGGGTTAAAGTAAAAAAATATAATATAGTTGAATTGACTAAACCAAGGCATAAAAAATTGGCAAAAAAGAAAAAAACAGGATCTGCGGTTAGCGCACAAGCAGTTGTTGCACCAGCAGTACCCGGAGGGGCGGAAACGCCGCCGGCAGCAACCGGGATGGAAGCGCCTCCTGGGATGGAAGCACCAGCACCTGCAGCACCGCAAGCATCAGGAGCGCCTGCAGCGCCACCCACGGCAGAAGCACCGCCGGGAGCGCCTGGAATGGAAGCGCCTCCTGGGATGGAAGCACCAGCACCTGCAGCACCGCAAGCATCAGGGGCGCCTGCAGCGCCACCAACGGCAGAAGCACCGCCAGCATCACCCGGGATGGAAACACAGGAAATGCCAGGCATGGAGGCTCCTCCGTCTATGGAAACAACAGAGCCGCCATCGCAGGCAAACGCAGGAACGGCTCCGGCAAAGTCTAACGCGAATTCAGCACCACCGGCTGCGGAACCCGGATCGCCAGGCTCTGCACCAGTACCGCCTGATTTATCAGGCGCGCCGGCTCCGGAGAGTACTGGAGGAACAAATGCTCCTGCAGCGGGGGAAGCATTACCGCCTTTACAATAAATATAAGGGAATTAAAATAGGATATTATTAAAATTTTTAAAAAGGAGCGTGGAAAGATGAAAGCAAAATTTTTTACAAAAGGTTTGGTTTTTTTGATCGCTGTTATTGTTCTTAGCGGAACCTTATTTGCCGCAGATGCCCAAAAGGCAAAACAGTATCTGGATTACGGGAATAAATACCTCAGCGCAAAACAATATGACAATGCCATAAAGTACTATCAATACAGTTTAAAACTCAATCCCACTGATTCCGGGTATTATGCCCTTGGTATGGCATATTATTATAAAGGGCAGAAGCCGGAAGCGCTGAATTCTTTTCAATATGCTTTGAAAACCAATCCGAATAATGCCAATGCAAAAAAGATGGTTGATTATCTGCAAAAGAGCGTCGGAGGCGGCGGGGGCGGCAATACGCAGGCACAGCAATATCTTGCGGCAGGGACCAAATATTTAAACGCAAAGCAGTATGATTATGCCATAAAATATTATGAAGCAAGCATAAAGATTGAGCCTACATACCAGGCATATCAATATCTTGGGACAGCTTATTATTATAAGGGAGATAATGACAAAGCAATCGAAGCATTTAATAATTCTCTTAAATTAAATCCGGACAATCCTGCCGTAAAAGGTGTACTTGCAAAACTTGGGGCAGGAGGTGGAACAACAGAGCAACCGAGAATTTCGAGCCAGATGGGAGTGCATCCTTTATTGCTGGCTGCTATTTTTGCAGGAGCAATAGCGGCTTTGTTTCTGTTTTAATCAAATAGCAGTAAATAATATAAAAACAGGTGTGGGTAACAGTGCCCACACCTGTTTTAATTTAAGAAATAATTAAGTGAAAATTTTTTAAATAATTTTTTGTGGGGTATATCACGATGGAAGGAACATCACCAAACAAACCGCGCCTTAAGCATTATGGCATAGGGCATATTAAAAGGCTTAAAGACAGGTTTATGCAGGATAAAGTTTCAAAATGCGAAATAATTGAACTGCTTTTAAGCTACGTGATAAAAGGCAGGGATGTAAAATCGCAGTCAAAAGAAATTTTTAAGTTAAGCAGGGGATGCTTTAAAAATGTTTTGGATATTGCAGGCGGAAATAAAAAAATCAAGGGAATAGGCGGGGAAACAGAAATATTTTTTAGGTTAATTAAAAAATTTTTTGACTGCATGGAAGAGGAAAAGTTTGTAAACAAGAAATACTCGGTAAAAACACAAGGGGACGCAATTAAATATTTTAAAAACATATGTTTATCATCCGACAGGGAGGAAGTGCATGCCGTATTTCTTGACGCTAAAAACAAAATTACAGGCCATAAAAAGATAAGCGAGGGCACGCTATCCCAGTCGCTCCTTTACCCGCGTGAAATAATAAAAGAAGCAATTTCGCGGGCGGCTTTAAGCATAATAATCCTGCATAACCATCCAAGCGGTGATTCGTCACCTTCGGAAAACGATAAAAAGATAACAAAAAGAATGCTTTTCGCGGCAAGGGAAATGGATATTATGCTGCTTGACCATATAATAATAGGCACAGAAACAGGCGAAGGCGATAAAGGATATTACAGTTTTTATGAAGAAGGTTTGATTGATAAATACAGGGAAAATTACAGATATGTTATGGAAAAAGAGTGAAAATTTATTTTTAAGTGGAAGGCTTATTTAATTTTATTGGAAATGCGTTTTAAATATCATATGGGATTGCCTGCATCACCGCACCTGCTTTAAAATGCCAGGTTGTCTTCGTCTTCGGTTTCTTCGTGCGGCTTTTTTACCTTTGCTGGTTTTCCTGCCTTGCCTTTGACAGGCGTGCCCGTGGTATTTTCGCCGCTTTCCTCATCGGACGTGAAGTTATCGGTTGCGCCTGAGCCTTGTTCCAGGTCCTGGTTCAGGAAATTATTTACCTCAACGCCGCTATGCAGATTGCAATTTTCATGCGGTTCGGTGCCTTCAACAAATGGCGCATCTATGGGATTGGGGCAGTATTTTGTCGCAAGCATGCCGGTTTTACTGCAAATTTTCTTAAATATTATATTGTCAGGCACGGGAAATTCCTGGTTCTGATTTGGAAACGCGTTCATCATGAACTCGGCCCATAGCGGGGCGGCAATAACTCCACCGGTCATATTTTTACCGAGAGGCTCTTTGGTATCAAAGCCTATCCACACGCCGACAACAATGTCAGGCGTGAATCCAATAAACCAGGCATCAGTAAAATCATTTGTGGTCCCGGTCTTTCCCGCACATATTCCGTTATATCCCATGTTCCTTATTGTCTGGGCCGTGCCGCGGTTGATAACATTTTCAAGCATGAAAGTTATTATATATGCCGTGGTTTCAGGTATAGCTTCGCTGAGTTTTGGAGAATGCTGCTCTAGGACTTTTCCGCCGCTGTCGTTTACCGATAAAATCGAAAGAGGTTCGACATACATGCCGCCGTTTGCGAACGTGCAAAAGGAATTTGTTAATTCAAGCAACGACAGGCTTGACGTGCCGAGCCCCATGGTTAAATCAGCTATCAACGGGCTTTTTATGCCAAGGCGCCGAGCGTATTTTGCCACTGTATCTATGCCAATTTTATTTTCGAGTTTTACCGTAACCACGTTTTTGGAATGAGTAAGGCCGTTTAAAAGAATTGTAGGGCCTGAAAATTTTCCGTTGACATTTTCCGGTTTCCATTCAGAGCCATCGTCATTTTTAAAAACGATGGGGGAATCGAGGATAACGTCCGACACCCTGAATCCGTTGTCAATGGCCGAAGTGTAAACGATAGGTTTAAAAGCCGAGCCGGGCTGCCGTTTTGACTGCACGGCGCGGTTGAATTCACTTTTTGAATAATCAATGCCGCCAATCATGGCCTTTATATAACCGGTATGCGGGTCTATGGCTATCAAAGCGCCCTGCAGGGGATATTCGAGTTTTTTATTGCGGTTTTTTTCAAACTGTTTCTGCAGTTCGTTTATGCGGGCATTGAATACTTCCTGTGCGGTATCCTGAAGGACTGAATCGATTGTAGTATAAACTTTCAGTCCTCCTTTGTATATTTCGCTGTTGCCGTATGTTGTCTCAAGCTGCTGCCGCACATATTCGACAAAATACGGTGCGTTTTTAACCTCCAGTTTATGAAGCTCAATAGGCGCTTTCTCAGCCGCTTCTTTTTCTTCCGGAGTTATGTAACCAAGCTCGGCCATTTTTTCAAGGACGAGATTCCTTTTCTCCGTTGCCACTTCCGGATGCTCATAGGGATTAAACTGGGAGGGGGCCTGGGGAAGTGCGGCAAGAGTGGCTGACTCGGGCAGGGTCAATTCGTCAACATGTTTGCCGAAAAAAGTCCTGGCAGCGGCTTCAACGCCGTAAGCGCCGTTGCCAAAATAAACCTGGTTGCAGTAAAGCTCCAGGATTTCCTTTTTTGTGTAATATTTTTCAACCTGCAGTGAAAGCAGGGCTTCCTTTATTTTTCTGGTGAATGTGCGTTCCTTTGTCAGGAATAAATTCCTGGCAAGCTGCTGGGTTATTGTAGAGCCGCCCTCAACTATTTTTCCGTGAACAAGATTATTGATGGAGGCCCTCATTATGCCTTTAACGTCTATACCGCTGTGCTGATAAAACCTGGGATCTTCCTTTGCTATTATGGCGTTCTGCAGATAAAGCGGAATCTGGTTTAATTTCACTATTGTCCTTTGCTCCGTGTAAAGCTGGGACACAAGGTTGCCGTTTATGTCATAAACAGCAGTGGTGAGGTTGGGTTTATAGTTGCGCAGGTCGGCTATTTCCGGGACTTCCTGCATATAGGCGAAAAAAATTCCCGCTACGGTACCGAGGATGATAAAGATTGTCAATATAATTCCAACAATAATCACTTTTACTGATTTATCCATGCCCGGTTTACGGGAAGGCGATGGTGCTTTTGGTTTGTTGGGCGGGGTTATATTTCCGGAACCAGAATCACCTGAAGCTCTTCCACTGTAAATGCTTCTATATTCAACCACTTTTTCGCTCCTTATACTTGATTTTTTTTTGAAAACAAACTCTATTTTAGTGTATTTTTACAAGGAATTCAACAGGAAAATGAGCAGAGGAAAATACAGCTTGAATAATAAACTGAAATTTGTTATATAATAGTGCATCAGTTTTATGATTTTAAAATTACAAGTGGCGGCGTAGCTCAGTTGGTCAGAGCATACGGTTCATACCCGTAGTGTCGGGGGTTCAACTCCCTCCGCCGCTACCAAGTTTACGAAATCATTGGAAGTAATTGCCTGCGTCATGCCCAACTGCCGGAAATAGTAAAGGAGTTGAAGCGAGCGGCACGCGGGCGATAGGCCCGAAAAGCGAGCAGGAGCGAGCGACAGTGCCGCGAGGTGAGACTACGCAGGCCCGGGTTAGGGCCGAAGGAGTCAACTCCCTCCGCCGCTGGCAAATTTTTTCACGTATAATACGAGGGGGAAGAATGAATCTTTATGAAAATGTCAAAAAGATTATAAATAATTACATTACCCCAAACGACAGGATACTTGTTTGCGTTTCAGCCGGGCCTGATTCAATGGCGCTTCTTGACATTCTTTATTCTTTCAAAGAGGCATATAAACTGTCTCTGTATGTTGCGCATTTTAACCATAAATTAAGAGGCAGGGAAAGCAAAAAAGATGAAGCTCTCGCGAGAAAAGCGGCGGCCGGTTATAAGCTGCCTTTTATCTGCGGCCGCATGGATATAAGGAAAGAAGCCAAAAGGCAAAAGGGCGGGATTGAAAAAACAGCAAGGGATGCGCGTTACAGGTTTTTTATCATGAGCGCGCGCAGATATAAAATAAATAAAATAGCCACGGCGCATACAAAAGACGACAATATTGAAACTGTCCTGTTCAGGTTTATAAACGGTTCCGGCATTTCCGGGTTAAAGGGAATCCCTGCTCAAAGAAGGATAAAGCCCGGGGATTTTGGATGCGATGATGCTTATTTAAAATATCCGGGGGTTTACATAATCAGGCCGTTGATTTCAATATATAAGAACGAACTCCTGCGGCACCTGAAAGAGAAAAAAATAAAATACAATATAGACAGGACAAATCGCGGGGTTGCATTTGCGAGAAACAGGATACGGAACAGGCTGATACCGCTGATAGAAAAGGAATATAACAGAAATTTCAGGGAAAACCTGTCAAACGCGGCTCAAATTTTGACGGATGAAGATGAATATATGGAAGATATGGCCGGGAAACTGCTGCCGCCGGCAATAAAAAAGACGGCCGGGAAAATCCAGCTTGATAAAAAGATAAAAAGTTTCCATAAAAGCATAAGGATGCGGATTATAAAACTTGTACTTGAAAATATTTTGGCGCATAAAAGGAATATCAGCTTTAAATTGATCAGCGCAATAGACCGCCTGCTAAACAGCAGCAAAGATACTGCAGTGTCGCTGCCTGAGGGCGTCATGCTAAAAACAGGCGGAGAAAAATTAAGTTTTACCAGGAATACCGTTGCCGGCAACAAGGTGAAAAAAATATTATTATACGCCGTTGGGAAAGGAAAAAATGTATCCGCCGGGGGTAGGAAACTGGAATTTAAAACAATAAAAACGCCGGGGAAAATCAGGTTCGGGGATAAATCAATTGCGTGGCTTGATGCTTCGAAAATCAAGTTCCCGATTTGCGTGCGGGCAAGAGAACAAGGTGATAAATTCATGCCTTTCGGGCTTGATAAAAAAGTCAGGCTTAAGAAATATTTAAACTCGCATAAGATGAAAGGCCCTGTAATAATCGTGAAAGACAGGGAAAAAATACTGTGGCTTGCCGGCGACAGGATTGATGAACGCTGCAAAATTGATGAAAATACGCGGAAGGTTCTGAAAATTACAATAGATTAAAAGTGATATCGGCGTAAATATAACCGCTGTTTAAGTAAGTGTTGTCGGTGTAATGGGCCCTGAGAACCTCGAATTTTAAGCCCGCATCAATACTCTTGAATGTTTCTTTCATCGCAAATGAATACATTGCCGACAGGGCAAAATCATGCGAAAAATCATTGCTGGCCGTATTGTAACTAAAAAAATAGCTGTCATAAGTGTAAGTGAAAGTAAGAGTTAAATCCCACATTTTTTTCGACAGGCCTGTGTAAATAGTGCCATTCAAAAATTGTATCGCTGATTTCAATGTCTGGGAGGCCTTATTTGTATTCAGCGATGTACCCGTCGCATCGACAACCTTTTGCGCGTTGAAATCATAGCTGTCCTTTGTCGCGCCAAGCCATGTATAAAAATCAAGGGGAAGGCCTGAGTTAATGCTTAAATCATTTATTGTATTGTTGAAGGATTTATCGTAAAAGGTATCGTTTATTGTACCAGAATAACCTAGGGGCCCGGTGAAGGTAATGTTTGCTTTTGTTATAAGCTTTTCAGGGTTTCGCGACAGATAATAATCCACGGACGGGATATAATCCTCAAGGAACGGCAGGTCATAGGAAAGGCCCCCTTTAAATGTATTTGTCGTAAGAATTATTGGGACATTCACACTTGCCTTAACCGCAGTGGCGACACCTTTTATTGTTACTGAAGTTTCAGTGACAGCTTGATAAAGCGCATAAGTCCTGGAACCGTTATAATTATAGTTAAAAGACAAGGTGAGAGGCTCTACGATATTATAATAAATCGTTCCGCCGCCGCCAATGGACCCGTCTGCAGTGTTGGCCCTTGACGCGGACAGCGTCAGTAAATAATCAATTTCTTTTGATGCCGAATTCTTGAAAGTCAGGGTATCTATAAAGTAATGTAACGGGCCGACGCCGGCTTCTTCATCAATATAACCAGCATTAACACAAGTGAAAGTCCCTGTTACTAAAATAAGAAAAAGGATAAATTTTTTCATGAATAAACTCCTTTTTAGACAAAAATATTTGTAAATCAAAAGAATTATATAGAAACAACTTAAATAAGCAATTAAAATCTTTTATTTTTGACGTTTGGAGCGCGCGAATTGTTTACAGTATATTGCCGGGGAATTGAGTTTTGTCTTATTGCAGAGGCTTTTTTGATTCAAGAATTCAGTCGGAAAAAAGTAGAATCCGCCAATTTATTTAATTTAAAAAATTTATAAAATTTGCTCAAGTGCAAGAACTTATAAAAGATATAACAAACATATAACGTAATAATGTGCCTTTTGGCGCATTATGAAATAATTGACATAAAAATTACATTTATTTATCAATGATTTTGAGGAGGCATAGAAAATGCTTAATTATAAAATGGGAAAAAGAAAGGCATAAAGATTAGATATGGAGAATTAAAATGAATAAAGAAAAAATTTTGGAGACAAATAATTGCAGGAAAAACAGTATTAGGGTGCCTGGGTTAATGGCTCACAAAGACAACATTATTCGGCATATGCTGTTTAAAATAAAAAACGAAAATATTTCGGGCTGGTTTTCATATTATATAAACGAAAGCCATCAGTTAAAAAATTCACAGGCTCACCTGGTTCTTACAATTATAATAAGCTTTTGCATTAGGCATTTTGTGAAGGCAATAATAAAGATTTTACACATGCCGCAGGCTGAAATGCATATTTTAACTACGCAATTAAACGCATATTGCAAGAAATACCTTTATAAATATAGCGTATTTAAAAATATTGTTAATTTTCTGCTTGATTTTATTCAAGTTTTTGTTTATGATTATTACAAAGTATATTGTTATTTGAAGTAGTTGTTTATAGTTTACTGCATACGCAGGAGGTTGTATATAATGAGAAAAAAGATGACGAAATTTATCTTCTTGACTGCAATATTTATACTGTTTGCTTCGGCGATTTTCGCATTGACACCGAAAATTATAGTGGTGGCGCCAGGCGAAAGCTTTACAACAGGCTCTGGAAAATCGGGCACGCCATTACCCCAGACAGCAGGAGTATATTTTAACGTTACTGTTTACACAATAGACCAGGATACATGGCAATATTACAATAACGGCGGTTCACAACAAGCCAGCATGACAGCATCCAACGTGAACGTAACTTTCCAGCCGCAAAGGCCGGTTATTAACCAGACAGTTTCAAGCACGCAAGACTGCGCATATTACCCTGTAAGCACTTTGGCAAGCACAAGTATAGGTTCGTCGCAATATGTTACCATTACCAGCCAGGACGGCAGCAGCGTTGGTTACACCCCTATAACAGCCAGCAATTCTATCATACATATTTTTGACATAGCTTCTTATGCGTTTACAACAATAACAACCCAGACAGTAACAACCCAGGCAGTAAGCAATCCTATTCAGGTTACGATAACAGCTTATGACTCAAACGGCGCCACGGTGACGTCATTTAATGGCCAGGCAAATTTAACAGCTTATTATACAGGCGGGAACGGTGATGCT
Source organism: uncultured bacterium (assembly GCA_963845185.1). Taxonomy (GTDB): domain Bacteria; phylum Oederibacteriota; class PGYV01; order PGYV01; family CAWJRG01; genus CAWJRG01. The sequence continues at coordinate 131,629 of CAWJRG010000009.1, forward strand.
ACAGTTTCGCTGGGAGCCATTAATTTTACAAACGGCAAGTATATAGGTTCTTTTACCCTGGCCCAGTCAACAGCATCAGGGGAGACAGTTTACATACAATGCTCTTCAACCACTCCTCCTATCTCAAGCAATAATATCAGCAACCGCTTCTCGGTAAACCCGGGAGCTTTTTACCAGCTTTTAATAATAGGGCCAGGACAGACATTTGCGCCGGGCAACCAGTTATTAAACGGCAGAGTCGGCGGCTCCACACAGACAAACACAGAGATGGCAGGCGTGCCTTTTTATGTTACGGTTTATGCCTGTGACGAGAACTGGAATAACATAACAGGCAATTCGAGCTGGGTTACCATGACTTCCACTGATTCGACTTACACTACATCTTCATTTGCGCTCGTAGCAGGCTTTAAAATTGTCCCAATTACTTTGGATACAGTAGGGGCGTTAGCACAGCAAAGCCTGATATCGCAAAGCATTAGCGTAACATCAAATACAGATTTTGTACCCATGACTTATAACAGCCTCGCAAGTTTTGCTTTCCAGCAAATAGGCACCCAGAGCGCAAGCCAGGCATTCAGGGTTTCGATAACCGCGCTTGACGCTTATGGAAATACAGTCGGTAACTTTAGCAACAGCGTAAACCTTACAGCTTTAAGCGGCGGGGTAGCCATGAGTTCAGGACAATGGTCGCCGACAAGTGTTACATTCGCAAACGGGATATGGCAAGGCAATGTCATAATAAGAAGAATTTCGGTTCAGGCAACTTTGCAGGCGAGTTACAGTGGCACAACAGGAACAAGCAATATTTTTCAGGTCAACGCAGGCGTGGAGACTAAAATAGTGGTTACCGGGCCATCAACAGCAGTTGCCGGCAATCCGGTATTGATGAATGTTTATGTGTCTGACGCAAATGGGAATACAGTGGCTACAGGAGCAGGAAGCAGCGATATTATACAGATTACATCCACTGACGCCCTTGCCACTATTGGAGGCCAGGCTTTGCCGCAATACGTGACACTTTCAGGAGGCGTCGGGTCTTTTAATATAGTCATGGGCACAGTAGGCACAGGGCCGCAGACTATCACAGGCACAGATAAGACAACGTCTCTTACTACGGGGAACGCCAACATCAGCGTGACTCCGGGCACCATGAGTTCTGTAGTATTTTCAAACATAGGGAATCAGACAGCAGGCATTGCGGTCTCAGGCGGCATCACCATAACAACAGAAGACAAGTACGGCAATGCAACTCCGTATTCGGGGCTTTTGTATGTTTCATCGCCTTTGACTGACTGGACAAATCCAAACGCGACGACAATATCAATAACAGCAGGCGGAAATAATAATGTATTTTTTGTCCAGCAGGAATACGCAGTAAGTTTTACAAGCCAGAGCTCGGCAGTTGTCGGATGCACATTTCACAGGGCCACTTACCCGCAATCAATAAGCATATTCGCGAGCACTCTTATTACCGACGCTTTTTCTTCCACTCCGACAGGCCATCTTGGATGGAGCAACAGTTTCACGGTCAGCACAGGCGCCTCGTTTCAGTTGCAGGTTTTAGTGCCTGGCATGAATGCAAGGCCTGGCACTGCCACTGGTTATTATGGACAGCCAACAGCAGAGGGAGTAAGCGTGCCTATTACAGTAACAGTGAACATGGTGGATAGCTGGTACAATATTACAAGTTCAACTGACCTTATTAGCCTCGACACAACTGACGATACTCATGCAGGGTCATCACCACCAGTGGGCCTTCCGATTTCAGGCCCGATTGGGACATACTACATATATGATGCTCAACCTAGCTCTGATTTTCAAATTATTGCAGCTGACTCTTCTCATCCTGTCACAATAGCGCAAGGCGAAACTCCATATATTACAATATTTAATATAAGCCAATTAATAGTTTCTGTTCCTACTGTCGGCACCCAGACTGTCGACCAGATGGCAGGCGTTGCTTTCTATATAACTATAACAGCGTATTCTGCTTATCCAGTAACTGCAACCACATTTAACGGTACAGTAAATCTGGCTTCATCAACCAATTACAGCGCTTCCTTATATGTCATAAGCCCGACTATATCAGCACAGTTTGTCAACGGTGTATGTGGCATGTGGATTACGGTTTACAAGGCAGATTCAACATACATAACCGGCAAACAAGTATTGCTGGAAGCAACACTGGGAAATGTTACAACTTACAGCAATCCTATCAATGTTGTGCCAAATGTCGGCACAAAAATAATGATTCTTGCTGACGGTATGTCACCCGAACCGGGTTTATATGCTGTAGGAATCCCGGGATATGCAGGATACAGCGGTTCGCCAAATACAGAGATAGCAGGCAGGGCTTTTCCCATTGTGGTTCAAATAGTGGATGCCTATTATAACGGGGTAACCACAGTCTCAAATACAATAACTATTAATTCTACTGATACGCAGGCGCAGATAACTGATATTGGGACCCTGCCGCAAAGTAATATTCCAATAACTAATGGATACTTTACTGACGCGAACATGGTATTAAAAACAGTGGGCGCAAACGGGTTTCAGACCATTACAGTTCAAGATTCAAATGTCAGCATTGGCTCAAACACAACGCCGAATATATATTTGCAGCACGCCGCACTGGCAGGATTTACAGTAGCGGCGCCGCCAGGCCCAATACTTGCGGGACAGTCTTTTAATATTAATGTAACAGCGGTTGACGCTTACGGCAATACTCTGGACAATGGCCAGGGCGCTACAGCATTTCCTGCCAATGACCCGGTAACCCTGAACGCTATTACCGGCGCAAATACCATATATCCGCTGCAGACATTTCTTTCAAACGGCACGATACAGGTACTCGTTACATTGTATGCATCAGGCTTGGATACAATTACAGCAAGCTGGGGAGGCAAATCCGGCACGAGTTTAGGGACTCAAATAAATGCGAATGTTTTCTATAGGCTGTGGATTGAAGGACTTGGAATGGCGCAAAATCCCGGAGTTTATTCTTTCGTGCCCCCGAGCGCTTATGGTTATAGTGATTTTTTAATGTATATTGGCATGCCTGTAACACGGTCAGTAAACGACAACAGTAATTCACCAAGCGGGTGGCCTTTTGAAGTTTACGCTGTTGATGAATATGGAAACCTGACAACTACAGGTGCTGATAATATACAACTTATAACAAACGACCCTTACGCAATACCTGTGACAATCACGCCGATATCAGGAGACGTGGCGCCATTTCTCGTTATTTTTCATACTGCAATGGCAGGTGTAAGCGTTTCGGCAATTGATTTGAGCAATCCGGCAATCCTAGGATTTACAACTCCGGGATTCCCGACTACAGCCGGAGCTCCTTACGGCTTGCAGATAGTGCCCCCGGGAGAATATGTCTTGGCAGGCTCAGGCGGCATAGGAGCATATGGACTATGGAACAACGGCGTAACAGGCGTGGCAGATGCCCAGATTACCGGCACTTATTTCCCTGTGTCAGTGCTGGCGTGTGACCAATTCGGCAATTTTACGTCAGGGGATAATAATGACGTTGTAGAAGTTACATGTACTGATTTATCACCTGCGATTCCAAATACAGGCACTCCTTTATTCGTTACTGTGGAGGCAGGCATCACAACATTTACAGCAAGGCTTATAACAGCTCACAGTTCACAGGTCATAACTCTGGATGATTATACAAACAGCGTCACCATGAATCACAATCCGCTGTCGTTCGCATCCATAAGGGTTATTCAAAGCAGCGATTTAGTTTACAAAATAATAGTAAATGGCGTATCAAATGTAACAGGAACAGAATCCGTGACTGTGACTGCTTATCCCGCGACTTTTAATGTGGAAGTTGAGCTGGTGGATGGAGTATCAGGCTTGCCGGTATCAGGCCTAAATGATGCCTTCGGGTTATATCCGGTGCTTGCTTCAAACTTAAACGCGCAAGGGCATGGCACTCTTGGAGTACAATTAGGCCAATTCCCACCGGGATTCCAGGGTGCAGTATGGCAGATAACAGGAACAGCAGGGGAAACATATACTGACTCTGAATCTATAAGGATATTTGTATCAGACCAGACTAATACAAATGTGGATTCAGCATATTCGTGCAAGATAATTGTCGGAGCAAACCCGGCTACAGCCACGTTTACCCTGACAGCCAATCCGCCAAATATCAGGGCAAATACTTCTTCGGTTATAAGCGCGCACCTTGTGGACGGAAACGGGAACCCGATAGTAGGCCAGACAGTTAACTTTTACATTTCGCAGGGCACAGGCTCTCTGTCAACGTCCACGGCAAGTACGACAGCCCAGTACGGCGGCGGTTACCAGGACGCTTTCGGTTGACTTTATAGGATCTTTTGTAAACGGCAAGACTTCGGTTGTAGGATGGTTCCCCACATCAGCCGGGCCAAAATATGAAACAGTGACCGTGTCTGTATCACTTGTGGACCCGATAGACGGGGTTGTGTCGAATTATCCAAACCCGTTCAGGGCAGGTTTTGAATCCACAAATATTTCCTGGCTCATGACCACGCCAAACGACGTGAGCGTAAATATATATAATTTATTCGGAGACCTTGTGTACAAGACCTCGCTGACAAAACAGCAGGTGGACTCGCTCATACAAAATGAAGGGAATGTGGTTACCATACAATGGAACGGCAAGAACAACAGGGGCCAGGTCGTGGGCAACGGCGGTTATATACTCATAGTGAATACGATAATAGACGGCCTGCCCAAGAAAATGGCCAGGAAGATAGCGGTGGCGAAATGATAATAATAAGTTTCCGGTTAACGGTTTAGAGTTTCCGGTCAAAGAGACAGTGAATAGGGAACTGGAAACTGGAAACATAATATGAAGGAGGAAGATAAATGAAAAGATTACTGGCTGTAACAGCAGCAATATTGATACTGACAACCTTTGCTTTCGCGGCAGGGGATTACGGCACGCCGGGCGAGTTTCTGAACTGGGGCGCAGGCGCAAGGGCGCTGGGCATGGGTAGGGCATTTACCGGCCTGGCCGATGACGTGGCTGCCATTTATTATAACCCGGCAGGACTGGCGCAGCAAAACCCTTTCCAGATTTCGCTTATGCATGTGACTTTGTTTTACGACACCATGTACGATTTCGCCGCGGCGAGTTACCCGGTTTCAGGCATAGGGACTTTTGGCCTGGCTTACATAAGGCTCGGTCCACGAATTTTGACGGCAGGGATGAGAACTGGAACTCAACAGGCACCAACCAGTCAATATCAGACCAGGCCGTGATACTCTGCTACGCCAAGGACGTGCTTTCAAATTTAAGCGTGGGCATAAACCTGAAAGTGGTAAATGAAAGTGTTTTCAGTTACAGCGGCGCAGGGTTTGGAGCGGATATTGGCCTGCTTTTTTACCCGAACGAATACATAAATATCGGCCTTGACGTAATGAACGCGGTGCCGACTTCAATCAAGCTGCAGGACCAGGCTGAGGTACTGCCGCTTACAATAAAAGCCGGCATAGCATTGAAACTGCTGGGCGAGAGGATAATCCCGGTGGTGGATGTCCAGAAGGAAATGGATAATAAGGATGTAAAGTTCATGTTCGGGCTCGAGGGATACCCGGCCCAGTTTATGGCCCTGCGCATAGGAATGGACGAGACCGAGCAGCTTACCGTGGGCGCAGGGGTAAATTTCATGAAATATTATAAAATCGACTACTCGTTTTCATCGGAAGCGCTCGGATATTCGCACAGGCTTTCGCTTACGATGGCTTTTGGAGGGTTTGACGTGAACCTGGCCGCGGACCCGAAGATATTCTCGCCTGTGGGAATAAGAAAGATAACTACCATTTCCATATACGCCATGACCAAATATGAAATCACGGAATGGGAGCTGGATGTAATAAACGAGGACGGCGACGTCGTGAGGACATACAGCGGCGAGGAAAAACCGCCTGCTTCGGTCATGTGGGACGGCAAGGACGACAGGGGGCTGCCTGTAGGCGACGGCGAGTATGTATGCCAGATGAAAGTCAAGGATAAGAACGGGAAAGAAATCAAGTCAAACGACGAAAAGGTAAAAGTGTCAAGCGCCCTGCCAATGCAGCCGGGCAACCTGGAAATACAGCAGGAGCAGTAAATAATAAAAAACCGTGTTTATAAAGAATTCCTCTCCCAAACAAGGGGAGAGGAATTGTTATTAACTTGAAACCATAATATAGTTCATTGTATAATAGGGTATATAAAAATAACCGGAACAAAAAGAAACAAACGGTATCTTAATGAATAAGAAGATTATACCGCTTGTTCTCGGCCTGGCGGCCTCGAACTTGAGCGGCTTGACAGAGTTTGATTTTGCAAGTGTCAACAGCGAAGCAAAATCATTACTCTGACAAGTCCATGCGAAGCATGGAGTATAAATAATAAATGATGACTAACACCGCTTGTCCTCGGCTAAGAGCCTCGGACTGGAGCGGGTGTAAGATTTCGTAATACTTTGCCTGCGCCTGTTGACGGCTTGGCAAAGTAAACGCTTGGTTAATACCGCTTGTTCTCGGCCTTGTGGCCTCGAACTTGAGCGGGTATAAGATAGCGTAATATTTTGTCGTCGTTTTTGGCTTGACAAAATAAACGCTATCTAAAAAGGAGAAGGATATGCGAAAAAAGGGCATTTTAATAATTACATTGATAGCGGCTTTTATCCTGTCCGGCTACGCCGCGGCCGACCAGCAAAAACCCCCGGACAACAAAGTTTTGGAATCTCTTTCCGACAACTGGTCACAGGTGACAGACGCATACAATAATTCAAAAGACGACAAGGATACAACTACCAGGATAGAAAACTTTATCCAGAGGTACAAGGATTCAAACAGGACAGAAGCGGCAGGCGCGCAGTACCTCGAAGGCAAGCTTAATTACAGGGCAAGGCATTACATGCTGGCTTTTGAAGAATACAAGAAAGTGCTCGATAATTTCGGCGGTACACCGTACTGCGACAGCGCCATGTACATGATGGGCGAGTGCCAGTATAATATGGGGAAATTCAACGAGGCCATAGAGGCATGGCGTAATTTCCTGGGGAGCTACCCGAACAGCCTTTTTAAGATGGAGGCAAATTACGGCTTGGCGCTGGCAAACCTGAACCTGAAAGAATATAAAATAGCGGATAAAATCCTGTCGGATTTCCTTGATTCGAACAAGCAGTATGAAAAAGACGACAGGGTGCTTCTTATCGGCGGCATTATTGATTATTACCTGGAAAGGTACGACTCCGCAGCGCAGAAACTCGGGGCGGTAAAGTCGTCGGAAACGGCTTATTATTACCTGGGCCAGAGTTTTTTAAAATTAAACAAGTACACGGACGCGGCAAACGCCTTTAAAAAAGTATACGAAGAATTCCCGGCCAGCAGGTACGCGGAAAGCGCGCTTTACAACAAAGCCGAGGCTTTTTTCAAGGGCGAAAATTACACGGTAGCAGCCGGGGATTACCAGAACTACGTGAAAAGGTACCCGGAAAGCAAGCTGGCATCGTACGCGGATTTTAAAATGGCGTCGTCGCTTTTTAACTACGGCAGTTTCGACGAAGCTATAGCCGCGTACAAGAAAGTAGTGCTTACAGGTTCAGACCCGAAACTCAAGGCTTTCGCGCAGTACCTCATAGGCGAGGCATACCTGAATAAAAAGGATTTCACAAGAGCCGCCGAAGCGTATGATATTGTGCTTTCGCAGTACCAGTCCCAGTATGAGGCGGTCGGTGCGGCGGCGCTGAAAGCCGGGTGGTGCAACATAAGGCAGAATAAATTTGACAGCGCAATAACCGCGCTTAATGAGTTTACGAATAAATACATGACAAGCGACAATATAGCGCTGGGGTATTACCTCCTGGGCAACGCGTATTATTTAAAAGGGGATTACAATACGCCGATTAATAACTACCAGTTTATCCTCGATAAGTTCAAATACTCTGACCTGTCAGAAGCAGCGCTTCTTATGATAGAGCTTTGTTACACAAGCCAGCAGCAATACCAGCGGCTGATTACAACCGCGGCAAACCTGCTTGATATGATGTCGTCGAAATTCCAGTCTTCCAAAAGCAAGCTCCGCTCGCGCTCTTATTTTTACCTGGGGCTCGCGTACTATAATATAGGCATGTACGGGCCGGCAGCCAGCGCTTTCCAGCAGATAGTGGATAAATATTACGACAGCGACATAACGACAGAGACAAGGGCAAACCTGGCGTGGTGCTATTACCAGCTTGGGCAGTACCAGCTCGCGAGAAGGATGGCAACGGATGTGGCGGAAAGCGACTACGCGAACAAGAAAATAAAGGCAGCCTGCGAAATCCTGGTGGGCCATACTTATTTCAGCGAAAAAAATTATGCAAAAGGCGCGGCTAAATACGGGGAATTTGCCCTTAACCACGAGAAGGACAAGGATATTGACCCGAACCAGAATATCGGAAGCCCTGTACCAGCAGGGCCAGATATATTACATACAGGAATATTATATGGATGCCATAAAGTCATGGCAGGTGCTTGTGGGAAAATACCCGAAATCAAAAAGGGCGCCCGACGCGCTTTATAAAATATCCGACACTTATTTTAAGGCACAGAAATACGACGAAGCCATAGCCGGGTTCGAGGAAATAATAAAGAAGTGGCCGGACCTGCCTGTGGCCGAGGACGCCATGTTTTCAGTAGCGCAGGTTTATTATAATTCCGACAAGGAAGACAAAGCCATAGCGGCTTTCAAGCAGTTTACCGAGAAATACCCGAACAGCCTAAAGGCAAAAAACGGCATAGAAGGGCTGCAGACGGCTTATTTCAAGAAGGGCGAGAAAAACCAGGACCCGGAAACGCTGCTCGCATTTGTGGACAAATACCCGAATTCAAACCTGGCTGTGGACGCGCTTTATAAGGCCGGCGAGATTTATTTTCAGACTCAAAAATTCCAGAAAGCCATAGACGTATTTAACAGGCTGTCTTCCGAGCACCCCAACGATACCCTGGCAACGAACGCAAGTTATTACCTGGCTGCCTGTTACGAGGGCCTGCAGAAAACAGACGACGCAATAGAGGCTTACAAGACGTTTTTGAAGAATTTCCCGAAGCACGAACTGGCGTCCGACGTCATGTTCAGGCTGGCGACAGCCCTGTATAACGCCAAGAAATACCCGGACGCGATAATATATTACGAGAAGACCATGGAGAAGTACCAGGGCACCGACTACGCGAAAAATTCGCTTTTTAACGCGGCGCTTTGCTACAGCGAAATAAACAAGATGGACGAGGCCATAGCCGATTACAGGACTTACGCCCAGAAATACAAAGACGACCCGAAATCAAAGGACATACCGGGCCAGATAGCCACCATATACCTGACGCAGAAGAGGTATAAGGAAGCCATAGATGCTTATACCGACATCGCGAAAGCCTCCACCAGCACGGCCGACGACACGAGAGCCGAGGCGTGGTACAGGATAGGCGATATATATAAGACAATGGAGCAAAACGATTCCGCAATAACAGCTTTCAGGAACCTTATAGATGTAAAGCCGGCCAACAACCAGTTCAGGGTATCGGCGCTGATTGCCATGGCGCAGCTTTATGAAGACAAGCAGGACTGGAAAAACGCGGTCGCTATCTATGAATATATATCTACAAGCGGTGCCCAGAAAGATTATACGGACGGAGCAAAATCCAGAATAAACGACATCAAGGCCGCGTATCCTGACGCATTCAAGGGAAAAGCGGCAACCAATAACGGACAAAAGTAAAAAAAATTACAAAATTTGAAAAGGAGGTCTTAAGATGGGAAGCGGTTATGAAATAGACATAATGCAGGTCTTAAGAAGCAGTTGGGTCATAGTTTTAATGCTTTTTCTTTCAGTACTTGTCGTAGCATTTACGATAGAAAGGTGGGTTTATTACCAGAGAACCAAACTTGATTCCGATAAATTCCTGGATAAAATAAAGGGTTTCATAGTGGATGGCAAATACGACGAGGCTGTCGAATACTGCAGGAAAATGCCCGGTTCGATACCTATAGTCGTAAAGGCAGGCCTTGACAACAGGGATTTGCCGCGCGAGGAAATAGACAAACTCATGGAATCAATACGGCAGGAAGAAAGGATAAAGCTTGAACGCTACCTGGGCGTGCTAGGCACGCTCGGCAGCATAACGCCGTTCATAGGACTTTTAGGCACGGTCCTCGGCATCATCAAGGCATTCCGCGACCTGGCGAAGCTCTGCCGGTGCAGGGCCTGAAGTTGTCATGGTCGGTATAGCCGAGGCTCTGGTAGCTACGGCAGTAGGACTTGGCGTGGCAATACCGTCGGTTGTTGTCTTTAATTTTTATATGAGAAAAGTAAAAAATATCGCGGTCGAGATGGAAGCGGTTGCCAGAAGGTTTATAATACTGCTGGCAAATTATGGAGAAGGGAGCGCACATGCAGGAAGGAAAAGATGAAGCAGCAGATTCCATATCTGATATAAATATAACGCCACTTGTAGACGTATCGCTGGTGCTTGTCATCATATTCATGGTGACCTCGCCGCTGCTTGTACAGGCAGGGATAATAGTCGCTTCGTCGCGTACGACGGCTTCCGAAGGCCAGCATACAAAAGACGAATCCGTGAATATAAATATAACCAAAAAAGGCGTTACGGTGAATAACGAGAAAGTCACCATGGACAAACTGGCGGAAGTATTAAAGGCAAGGATACCAAAGGCCAAAGACAAGATGGTTGTAGTCACGGCCGACAGGGACGTATTGCATGGCCAGGTTGTAAAGATTCTTGACATTTCGAAAATGGCAGGAGCGGCAAAAATAGCATTGATGCGGGACGATAAACTGCCGAAGAATGAAAAGAAAAAGAAAAAATGAAAAGAGTGATAAGTGGCAGGTGGTAAGTGATAAGTGGTAAATAACTGAAGGAGGCAAGATTATGTCAATGTCAGGCGGTAGCAGCGGAGCAGCGGAAGAACCGATTTCCAGCATAAATATTACGCCGCTTGTAGACGTATCGCTGGTGCTTGTTATTATATTCATGGTGACTGCGCCTTTGATAAGCAGGCCGAAATTGTCGGTTATGCTGCCGAAAGCGTCGACCGACGAGTCGAAAAACGAGGAAAACGTCACAATAACCATAGACAAAGATTCGAAAATCGCAGTGGATTCCAAGACTGTAACCACTCTCGATGAAATGAAAAACGAACTTGCCAGGAAAATCCAGATAGCGAAAGAAAAAGTTATAATAATAAAAGCAGATGAAAGCGTAGATTACGGAACGGTCATTGACGCGATGGACGCGGCAAAAGACTCGAAGCCGAAAAAAATGTATTTTGCCACGCAACAAAAAAAATAACAGAAGGTGATTAACTATGTTCGCGCATGATTTTGATACAAAAGGAGTAAGCGTATCCGTGAGTGTTTCCGTAGCCCTGCATGTGCTTGTGCTGCTCCTGGTCTTGTTTGTGCAGCACAGGAACCTCATGAACAAGGAAAAATACATGCTTACGGAAGTCACCATGATAGAACAGGTGCCGGACGAGCAGAAACCGCAGCCGCAAGTGCAAATGCCAAAACCCAAAAGCGTGTTTGATATATTGAAAAATATAATACCAATAAAGCAGAAAACCAACCAGCTTGAACTAGCGAAACCGAAAATGCCGGAACTTTCAAAACCCAAAATTGAGCCTTTAAAACAACAGGCTCTGGACATGGACAAATTAAAGGCCGATAATTTAAAACAGCCGATGAAATCCATAGATATAGACAATGAAATAGGAAAGAAGAAATTATCCCCGGCCATGGTGGAGCAGGCCAAGTTACAGATGGCGCAGAAGCAGAACCAGCTCGCGCAGGCGCCGGCTTCGCTTAAACTTACAGAAAACAGCAAGCAGGGCAGCTGGCTGCCGGTGGCACAGCCACAGCTCAGCGGAAAGTCGTTTAACAGGAGCGCGGGCATTGCGGCAGCGCCCTTAAAAATCGGCCAGCCAACTCCGGCTCCCAAAAAGAATGTAGAAGAGCAGTTGAATATACCGAAAGAAAAAGGCGCAGCTTTGCTCGTATCAGGGGAGATACAGGGGAGGAAAATAATAACCGCGGTCGCTCCGCGCTATCCGAGGTCACTGGAAGAGCAGGGAATAGAGGCGCAGGTCGCAGTGGATATAGTAGTAACAGCCAGCGGCAATGTCAAGGATAACGCCTATGTGAGCCTATCCTCGGGTTATACCGAGTTTGACCAGCCGGCACTTGAAGCGGCGAAGGAGCTGGTTTTCGCGCCGTTGAGCGGCAACGGGGAAGACCAGTCCGGCACGGTTTTATTCAAATTTCAACTTACGAGGTGAGAAGGAAATGAAGAAACACGCTGTCATAATAATATTTGCCGTTTTATTCGCGGCGTATACGGTTTATGCCGACAACCCGGCGCCCACACCAACTGCGGAGCAGGCGGCAGGCGCTGCGGGAGAAGTCGTTTCTACCGGGCAGTTACAGCTAAAAATAGAAACAGAAAAGCCCGACATTGACGTGCATACAGACGCAAATGAAGTGGCGGAAGAAGTTGTGAAAACCGAAAGCAACATACTGGGCCTGTCAATGGAGGACGTAAAAGACGTTAAAATGAGCCTGCCTGAGACGTTTCACAATTCGAGGGCGGATTATTCTCCGGAAATATCATACCTGAAGACGCCGCCGGTTTTTAAGCTCAGGCCCAAGATAAATTCAGGCATAGAACTTGAAAAATGGTCGTTTAAAATCACAGACCCCACCGGTTACGCGGTAAAAGTTTTAAGGGGAGGCGGATCCCTTCCTGACGAGATTGTGTGGGAAGGCTTTGACGATGCCGGCAACATAATAAAAGTCGGCGCGCCTTATTCGTATATTTTTACCGTAATGGACAAGGCAGGCAACCCGAATTCAATAATAGGAAACCCGAAAGTGGTGGACGCGATAAAGTACAAGAAGGAAGGCAAGACCTTTATCGTGATATCCAATAAATTCCTTTTCGACAAAGACAGGAAAGATACCCTGACGACGAAAGGCCAGCAGGTATTAAATGAGGTTGAAAATTACATGAAGATGGCGAATAATTTTCCGGTGACAATGCAGGTTTTTTCCGAAGACAAAGGGCTGGCTTCCGACCAGACGGCAACAATGGAAAAGGTTTTTACGGACGATTTGAAGCTCGGGAGCAAAATAATTTTGAAAGAAGAGATGTACGGCGACGCAAGCGTACCGAAAAATTACAGGACGATATTTATTATTAACAACGAGTAAATAACACCCGATAAGCGGCATACAGGGAGAGGTTATGCTATACATTAAATTAAGCGGAAACATAACGGAAAAAGAACGTGTGTCGGAATTGCAGGAAGAACTTATAGACATATCAAAGATAAGCGGATGGCAATATGAAATAATAAGCGAGAATTTCCAAACGCTGACTTTTAAAGCAAAAGGCGATCCGGGTCCGAAACCTGAAATCGACGAGACGGACGAGAATTTGATACTTTTAAACAGCGCCGATGTTTTCCTTGAGGGTATATCTGTTACTGTGGACGAATACAGCGACCCGTTGAGGATTACCTTTGACAAAGACGGCAAACTGGCAAGCATAGTTTTTTATACCACCGACAGGCCGAAAGAAATATCCAACAAGCTAATAATTAAAAAATATGAATTCCTATATTTTCCCTATATCAAAATAGCCACAACAAATTATGAAAGCCATATTAAAATCACAAGGCTGCTTGATTACATCAAGAAAAAATACATAAAAGACCTTGAAGTAGTGGACAATTCTTTTTATTGGAACAACAGGGATGAGGAAGAATTAAAAGTAAAAATGTGGGAAGCCTTCCGCAACGACCAGATAATATCGTAATTTTTGTTCAATAAAATACAACCTTCCTGGAAAGCTGTTTTGCACATAATATATTTTTATTAAACTCCAGATTGTTGCCTCTAAAAACCGCTATATTTTTTGAGTATTTTGCTGTATATTATTCTAAAAGAAAGACTATTGACGGCTTATGAAGGGCAAAACCCCTTCAGTTGGGCAGAAAAGGCATATTTTAAAATATCAGGATGACTTCTATCCGTTAAATAGTCCACTGGACTATTTAACTATGCTACCGGAATATTTAACTCCCTTGTTAAGGAGGAAGAACGGAGATTTTTATGATAAAAACAATAGCAGTAATGACTACGGGCGGGGACGCGCCGGGAATGAATGCGGCCATAAGAAGCGTGGTGCGAACGGCAATCAGCTTTGACTTGGAAGTTTTCGGGGTGGAAGAAGGCTATGCCGGCCTTATGAAAAATTATTTTATTGATATGGGGCTTGAGAGCGTGAGCGGCATAATCAACAGGGGAGGAACTATTTTAAGGACAGTACGGTCGAAAGATTTTCATACAAAATCAAAAAGAGAATCAGGGTATGAGTATTTATACGAACATAAAATCAACGGCATCATAGTTATAGGCGGTGATGGCTCGCGCAGCGGAATGAATTTAATAACAAAAGAAACAGGAATACCTTCTGTTTTTATACCTGCATCAATAGACAACGACGTGTTCGGTACGGATAATACCATAGGATTCGACACGGCAGTCAATACAGCGCTTGAGGCTATTGACAGGATAAGGGATACAGCCGCATCACACGAGAGGGTTTTTATAGTGGAAATAATGGGAAGACACCAAGGCTTTTTGACGCTTGAAGTCGGCATCGCAGGCGGGGCAGAGCTTATTTTAATACCGGAGTTCAAAGATAATATTAAAATAGACAGGATATGCAGGGTGCTTGATGAAGGTTTTAAACGCGGAAAAAACAGCAGCATAATAGCCATGGCTGAGGGAGTAGGCATGTCGAGCGACATGGCGAGGGCAATAGGCAAAAAAATGGGTATTGACGCCAGATATACAGTGCTTGGTTATATACAAAGAGGCGGCGCACCAACAGCTTACAGCCGTAAACTAGGCCTTGTCTTCGGATATGAGGCCGTAGGCCTGCTAAAAAAAATGAAAAAAGGCCAAAGCAAAATGGTCGGCATACAAAACAACAAAATAATAACACCGGATATAAAAGACGTCATAAACAAGAAGAAAAAGATAGACAGGGAACTGTACGAAATGAATAAAATTTTTGCGCTATGATATAAAATGATACCCGATATTTAATATCGGGTATGAAAACTGATACCGCTTGTCTTCGGCCTTACGGCCTCGGACTTGAGCGGGTACAAGATTTCGTAATACTTTGTCTGCGCCTGTCGACGGCTTGACAAAGTAAACGAAATCTTGGGGAGAGACACATTGATAAAAATCAAATTTTGCGGAGCGGCAAGAGAAGTGACGGGCTCAATGCACCTGCTGCAGAAAGACAATTTCAATATTTTGCTCGACTGCGGCATGGAGGAAGGAAAAAGAAAGGAAAGTTTTGAGAGGAACAGCCATTTCCCTTTTGAACCGGCTACAATAAATACCCTTATCCTGTCCCACGCCCATATAGACCATTCAGGCAACATACCTACCCTGATAAAGAAGGGTTTTAACGGCGTAATACACGCAACAGGCGCCACGAAAGGCCTGTGTGATTTAATGTTGCCGGACAGCGCACACGTCCAGCTGCGCGACCTTGAATATGTCAATAAAAGAAGGGAAAAACAGGGCAAAACCCTGTTTGAACCGCTTTATACGGAAAAAGACGCAGTTGAAAGCATGGAATATTTTCATATAAATGAAATAGACGAAAAGTTTGACCTCACAAATGACATAACTGTTGAGTTTTTAAACGCGGGACATATACTGGGCTCTTGCATGATGGTTATTTCAATCAACGAAAACGGTAAAATAATAAAGCTGGCTTTTACGGGAGACCTGGGAAGGAAAAACCTGCCTATGCTGCAGGACCCGGACAGGATAAGCGATATAGATTACCTAGTAATAGAAAGCACTTACGGCGGCAAGGATCATAAAGACATATCCCTGGCTTATGACAGGGTAGCCGAAGTTATAAATGAAACTTACGCAAAAGGCGGAAAAATAATAATTCCGGTTTTTGCAGTCGAGAGGACGCAGGAAGTGCTTTTTGTATTAAACAAGCTTTTTATCCAGAAGAAAATTCCTTCATTGAAAATATTTGTTGACAGCCCGCTTGCCGTGGCCGTAACCGAACTTTTCGAAAAGCACCAGGAATGTTTTGACAAGGAGATGATTTATTTTTTAAATAACGGCGGAGACCCGTTTAACCGCGAAATGGTGCAGTACATAAAAACAGTGGAAGAATCAAAAGCGATAAATGATTTCAAGGGCCCGTGCGTGATAATGTCGGCAACAGGTATGTGCGAAGCAGGCAGAATCCTGCATCATTTGAAAAATAATATAACAGACGCAAGAAATACGGTAATGATAGTAGGTTATCAGGCGGAGAATACACTCGGAAGGAAGCTTGTGGACGGGGTTAAACAGGTGAAAATATTCGGCGAAGAATATCAGGTAAACGCAAAAATAGAGGTTGTAAATGAGTTTTCGGGCCACGCGGGAAGCAGCGCGCTGGTAGATTTTATAAAATACGCCTCGTCGCCGAGGCTAAAAAAAATATTTTTGGTGCATGGCGAACCAAAACAGCAGGAAAAATTTATGGAAAGGCTTAATGCCGCGGGGATATATAATGTGATGAGTCCGGAGCTGGGATATGAAAGCGAGCTGTAATTATGCGCAACGAAATACAGAATGAAATATCCTTTGGTTTTAACAAACGATGCAGAGGCCAGCATGATTAAATTCAACCATGTTTTTAAAATCTATGAGAAGAACATACAGGCACTGGAAGACATAAACTTTGAGGTCCAAAAGGGCGAGTTCGCGTTTATTACAGGCCCGTCGGGAGCGGGAAAAACAACCGTATTAAAGCTTTTATACAGGGAAGAAATCCCCGACATGGGCACGGTGCTTTTCGACAGCCAGGACACGGCGCATATACATAAAAGGAAACTCCCGTATTACAGAAGAAACATTGGATTTGTTTTCCAGGATTTCAAGCTGCTGTTCGACAGGACAGTTTTTGAGAATATAGCGCTGCCGCTTGTCATAACAGGGGCAAGCCGCGAGTATATAAAGAAAACAGTGGATGACTCAATAATCAGAATTGGACTGGCAGGAAAAGAAAAATTCACGCCATGGCACCTGTCCGGGGGCGAAAAACAAAAAGTGGCGACAGCAAGGGCATTAATAACCGCACCGCCCGTAGTGCTTGCCGATGAACCAACAGGAAACCTGGATGACGACAGCGCCAGGGAAATCATTAAAATATTTAGTGAAATAAACGAAAAGGGAACCACGGTTTTATTTGCCACACACAGCAAAGAAATAATGCAGGAGATGGGCAAAAGGGTCATAAAATTGCGCGAAGGGAGGATAGTAGAGTAATGCTGGGAAAAGAAGTTTACCTGAATTTAAAAAGAAGCGGATTTATGAGCCTTATATCAATAGGCACGATAATAATGGCCATTGTTACACTGGGCGGTTATTATATCATCAACAGCAGCGTGAATTATTTTATATTGCATATTGAAAATAAAGTCGAGATAGTGGCATTTTTAAAGGATTCCTGCGAGAAAGGCAAGTGCGACAACATCATAACCGAATTACAGGCGATGCCGGATGTGGCAGAGGCGAAGTTTATATCAAAGGAAGACGCATACCAGCAGTTCTCAAAGGACGACGAGATAAGGAAAATACTGGACAGCATCGGCTCAAACCCGCTGCCGGATACAATAGTAGTAAGGCTGAAAAAATATACGGCAAAAATAATCAAAGACACGGTTAAATTTATTTCTTCCAAGGATGGCGTTGAAGACGTGCAGTACGGCGAAGAGGAAATAGAGAACCTGATAAATATAATAAATGTGGTAAAAATCATCACTTTTGTGGCCGGCGTCATTTTTATATTATCGGCTTTACTGGTGGTTTCGAATATAATCAGGCTCACGATATACGCCAGGCGCGAGGATATATACGTTTTCCAGATGGTAGGCGCGGACGATAATTTCATCCGCGCGCCTTATATCATGGAGGGCACGCTGCACGGTTTTATAGGCGGTTTAATAGGATGGGGAGTTCTTTATATTGTGATAAACGTACTTATAAGCCGGATAAAAATGGAAACGGGCATGGATTTTTCCAAGTTTTACCTTTTTACTCCTTATTTTTTCTCCTTTAAATTCATGGTTGCCCTTGTGGCTACAGGGATGGGGCTCGGGTTCCTGGGCAGCCTGCTTTCACCGTGGAGAACCCTGAAGTGACAATGACAAGGCGTGCGCTGGTGGCAGCTTTGTTTTTTTTAATGCTTGCTTTTACCGCATACGCGCAACCGGCAGATACGGCGGAAAAAAAGCAAAAAGAACTTATCAATGTAAAACAAAAAATACAAAATCAAAAAATAGTCATAACCAAGGAAAAACAGGAAGAGCAGATAACTTTCCAGCATATACAGGGGCTGGAAAAAAATCTCGATATTACACGCAAGGAAATGTCGGTATTTGAGAACAATATAAAAGTCGTTGAGCTATCCATAAAAGACCTGGATGAAAAGATAAGGTTAAACGAAAAATTAAAAGCCGAAAAGGAAGAGGAAGTAAAAAAAGTATTAAGGGACCAATACAAAAAAGAAGGCAATAAATATATCATGCTACTGTCTAAATCGGGAAATTTTTCCGAATTCATAGAAAGATACAAGTTTATGAAAATCTTAAGCAAAAAAAACGTAGAATTGATAGAAACTTACGCGCAATTAATAGACGACCTGCAACAGAGCAAAAAACAGGTGCAGGATTACAGGAACGAACTTGCGGGAATAAAGCAACAAAAGGAAAAAGAACACAAAAAATATTTAAACCAGAGCTGGGAAAAGCATGTGTTTTTAAAAAAGATAAAACAGGACATCAAAAAACGGGAACGGGCACTTACTGAGCTTGAAAAAAGCGCGAAAGGCTTAGAGACCCTGCTTGACGGCATGGAAAAAACTGCAATGGAAAGGGAATTCATCAGCAAGGGTACGGATGAAGTTTTTAAAAAATATAGAAAAAGGCTGCCATGGCCAGTAGACAGCAGCAATATTATAGTAAATTTTGGAAAATACAGGCACCCGCAGTTTAAAAGCATAGTTTATAACAGGGGCATAGACATAGCCGCGCCTTATGGCTCGCCGGTTTATTCCATTTTTAAAGGCGTGATAAAATACGCAGATTGGTTTGAGGGCTTCGGCAAAATGGTTATAATACATCATGGCAGCGGGTATTACACAATATACGGGCATATGTCTGATATAAGCGTAAAAGAAGGTGAGCTTGTGGACACAGGATCTGAAATAGGCAAAGTGGGGGATACTGAGTCGTTTTACGGCAATGAATTATACCTTGAGATACGCCGCGGGTCTGAGCCTGTAAATCCGCTGTTATACCTCAAAAGAAGATAGGGGGTTGCAAGCAAGAACAGAGTAAGCATTCATTGTCCCAGCCTAGGCCTACTTTCTAACCTTATACAAAAACACGCTGCCTATGGTCAAAAACACGATATTCGATATCCAAGCCGATAATAACGGCGATAGGACGCCGACTTTACCGGCCGACAGTCCTATTGTTATAAAACCCATGTAAAAAAATGATGTTATGACAGTAAAAATAAAGCCCAGCGCAGCGTTGATAAAAGAACGGTGGGATGAAAACAAAAATGGAAGCGATACTCCCAGTAACGCCAGTATAAAAGTTGCAAAAGGGAAGGCGAGTTTTAAATTATAGTTTACCTCTTCCTCCCTGAAATCAAAGCCGCTCTCCTTCAATATGCTAATCAGTTTTTTCAGCCTAAAGATATTTATCGCGAGCGTGTCTTCGGGTGACCACTTATGTGCCACAAAATCAGATGGAGCGTCCACGGTATTGAGGTCGTAGGTATTAAACTGCTCGACGTGATCTTCCGTGTCGTTTTTAAAAGTCCTGAATACGCCGTTTGACAATACCCATTTGTTCGGCTGCCATTTTGCTTCCTTGGCGTCGAGCCGCTCTATGACATGCAGGTCCTTGTCTATCTTCATAATGCATATACCCCGCATTATGCCCAGCAGGCCGTCAAAATATTTTATATAGTAAACTCTGCCGTTACTGCCGAGCTTAGCGAGGTTGAAGCGTATCTCGCCTCCGGAGGCGGATTTTTTTTCTATGAGGGATTCTTTAATATAAGTTGCCTGGTCGTAAGTCATGGAAACAAAAGTTTCGTTCACAACTATTGAGAGTATACTTATTATAAGCGAAAGTATCAGGACGGGCGCGGCGATTTTATAAAAGCTAATCCCGAGCGCTTTCATGGCAAGCAGTTCATTATGCCTGCTGAACTGGCTGAAAACGAAAAGTATTGTCAGGAGCATGGCAAAAGGTATGGATTCGGCGGCATAAAACGGAGCCTTGTAAAGGAAAAAACTCACAATGAGCCAGACGGACGGGTTGTACTGCAGGAGCATTGGCACTTCGTCTATGAGCGTTGAAATAAGAATGAAAACCAATATGCCGACTGCTATTACAATGAAAGCTTGCAAAATCTCGCTTATTATATATTTATAAATTATTTTAAGTTTCATGCGGTTTTACCGGGTTTATTAAGATTTTTCCGGCGTATTGCCGGGAAAATAACCGGGACATAAAACACAAGCCCCAGGGCTCCAATGACGATGTTGGGAAGCCATACTGCAAGAAAATGGTTCATTTTACCGCTGTAACCGTAAGACTGCCCGATGGAAAGCAAAATATAATAAATAAATATCAGCACAAGGGAAATACTTATACCGGTTATCCTGCCGCCCTTGCGTGCTACAAGGCCTATTGGAATGCCGATAATGGCAAAAATAAACGTTGCAAAAGGGATAGATAGTTTTTTGTGAAGTTCCACAAGCAGGTTGTTCCTGTCATGCTTGCTGTCTTTTCCTTTTTTGAGCTCGGCTAAAAGTTCTTCGGCGGTCATCTCTCTCGCGCCTTTAAAATCCTGCTCGTTTTGGCGAGCCTGCAGTACGCCTTTTATATCGAGGTCCACATAATTAGTGCCGAAAGCTATCTCGTTCATTTTAAGCGGCGTGGCATAGGAGCTTACCTGTATGGTACCGTCCATTAATTTCAAAGCAACCCTAAGGCTTTTTTCATCCGATATAAACTGCCCTGTTTTGGCAAATATTATCTTTGTGGGATCCTTTTCATCATTTTGGCCCTTCACAAAAACAATTATATCTTTTAATAAATCATTCTTGCTGTCTTTTGAGCCTATGTAAAATATATAGTTGTCGAAATCGTTTATAAAGGTGTGCTCCTGAATCATAATGCTTGAGCGTTTTTTTACTATTTCGTAATACACTTTCTGGTAGGTAAGATTCGCGTAGGACAATACATAATTGTTAAAAAGAACCATTACCATGGTGATAACAAGGGAAAGTATTATTCCGGGTTTTGCTATTGTAGAAACGCTTATACCGTTTGCCTGCATGCCGTTGAATTCATTGTCCTGCACAAGCCGGGAATAAGTCAGCAGGACTCCCATTAAAACCGCCATGGGCACGGTAACGGCGACGGTAGACGGCAGCAGCAGAAGCAGCAGTTTGGTCACGTTTAAAAGGTCCACGCCGTATTTTATCAAAAGGTCGCTCATTACAAACAGGGAATTCATTATAAGAAAGAATGTTAATATAAAAAATCCGATTGCAGAAACCAACAGCACCTCTTTTGCTATGTATTTATGGATAATTTTCATTTTCCGTTTCCTTGCAGTTATTATATTCCGAATTGAAACATTGTTGAATCTAAAACAAAAATTATTGCTTCGGCTGTGATGCCTGACTGCCCAAATAATCGCGGTCAAAATCAACATAAAATGTGTTTGTTAACTTATTATTCCTTTTTATTTCTATTTTGTCAACTATATCCGAGGACTTGAAAAATTTTCGCATTTCGTCATGTTCCCAATACTCCTGGTAAACATAAATACAGTTAAAATCAGGTATTTTTTTATAACTGTCCCAGAATCTGTAATTTTTATTTGATTCATGCGGGACGAGAATATATACCTGAGGTTGACCTGGCAGATAAAAAGCCAGCGCACTTGCTATCTGATAGTGCCTGGCCGCAAAAAAGACGACGCCTTTATCCTTATACCTGCTATAAATAAGGTTTACTTTTTCCGATAAATCTTTATACCCGTAAAATTTTCCTGTCATATCTGCTTTTTCAGGCAGGGGGATTACAGGGTATATTACCTGAGTATGTATTATCAGCAAAATAAAGAAGCCGGCACCATAAATAAAGTGCTTAACCCAGGATTTTTTTTTCATAATATAGTTCGTGGTCGTAAAAAACAGAGGAAAGAAAGCAAAAGCAGGCCAGTTTGCTTCTACCCTGCTTTTGAAACTTAATATAATAAAAGGAAGCATAGAGACTATGAAAAATATTGAAAGCATATAATAGGGATTAAACCCGCGGTTTTTAAGATTTTTTACCAGTGATATGCCGAAAAAAGGAATCAGGAATATAGAAACCAGCACGAGCTGGCTTCCAATAAGCTCAAAAAAATATTTGAGATTAAGCAGTGATTTTGAGCCTGACTGGCTACGCAAAATAAGAAAATTCAAGGTCGCAAAATTATGATTTAAATTCCAGTAAATCACGGGTGACAGTGCCAGCAAAAAGAAAAGAGAGAAAAAAACAGGCCCTTTTATATATTTTTTATTAAACCCTGAACAAAAAAGGAAAATCAGCACTGCGGGATATATAATGCCGAGAGTGTATTTGCTCATGACTCCAATGGCCAAGATAATTCCTGCGTGAACCCAGCGTGCGTTATTGCCCGGATCTTCCAGCACTCGAAGCATTTGATAAATAAAAAACGCGAAAAAAAATATCATTACTGTGTCGTGCATCATCAATACCGAGCCTGCGGAATAGATTATTGCCGAGTTCATAAACAGCAGGTTGAAAAAGTTTTCTTTTTTGGTTTTGTCTTCAGGGTACAGTTTGCTATATATAAGCACGGAAAGTATCATTGTTAAAAGTGATAATACGACGGTGCCGAGCCTGACCGTGAACGGCGTGTTTATCCGGGTAAAAAGCGTAAAAATAAATATTACCAGGGCAATTATCGGGCCCTGTTCATAATAGCCTAAATCAAGGTGCCTTGCCCATTGCCAATAGTACGCCTCATCAGGCAGTAGGGGAAAAAGGTTGATATACACAAGCCTGAGAACCGTAATTGATGCTATGAAAACAAATATCGCTTTTTTGTAATTCATTTTTACCTCGGAATAATATTATGGTGATATTAATAATAAAACAATATCAATAAGATAACAATAGAAAAACACTCTTAATATTCAGGCTAAAAATTATCAGTTTTAAAGAATAGTTAAGCTGTTTATTGTATATAGACGCTATTTTATATGTTGAAACAGACAATAATATATGGTATAATTATGCTATATTAAAACGTTTTCGGGCTATTTGTATCGTTAAAATATAATGAAACTTTTTCATATTTTAGTTGTCTAAATATATGTAGAAAAGAGATTTAATAAGATTCCAGGTGATCACTATGAAGAAAAATATAAATTCATCTCTAAAGTTTTTAATAATAACCTTCATAGTATTATCATGCTTATTTTTAATAAATACCAAATATTTGTTTGCCGCACCGCCGCAACTTGAGATATCAGGGACTAGAATCGTCAGAGTAAGCGATGGCTGCGCAGTAAGGTTGGTAGGCGTGGATATATGCGGTCTTGAATGGGAGGAAAATGGTATGGGGCCGCCCAACGGCGCTGGCGGGGATATGACGCAGTCAATTACCGTTGCTGTCAATACATGGAAATGCAATATAGTGCGAATACCATTAGACCAGGATTTCTGGTTTGGCTATGATAACGGCACATCTTCTTCTTCAACAACACAGAATACAACTTACGAGAGTAATTATAGAACTTATGTTACCAATGTGGTCAACGCGGCGTCGAACCTTAATTGTTATGCCGAACTTGATTTGCACTGGTCCGGCACCGGGTCGTGGGGGTCGTCTGTGGGTGCAGCACAACAGACTATGCCTGACAATAATTCTACAGCTTTCTGGGCAAGCGTTGCCGCGACATTTGCAAACAACCCGGCCGTTGTGTTTGACCTCTACAATGAGCCATATACTGCAAATGGCGTGACATGGACTACCTGGCAAAATGGCGGCTCAGCAGGGTCATTTAATACTCCGGGGTTCCAGTCTCTGGTACAGACTGTCAGGGATACCGGAGCAAAGAATGTAATCATAGTTGGCGGATTGGCCTATTCATACGATATGACAGGAATAGCAGGGCATGCACTTGTGGACAGAAACACAGGCAACACATTAAGCGGATACGGCATTATGTACGACGCGCATATATACGACAATAAGTCGGTCAACAACGCGACTGGCTGGGATTCAAGTGTATCAATGTTGGTTCAATCAGGATACTGCGTAATGATAGGTGAATTTGGGCCTATGACAGACGGAAGCCAGGACAGTGGCACTGCATGCAATCCTTTTGAGTCGAGTCTAATTACATGGATAAACGGTTCAAACGCCGCGAATTATGATTATTCGGCTATGGGCTGGTGTTTTAATGATTCTGCCACTCCAAAACTGATATCAGACTGGAATTTTACAGCCACTACATGTCATGGTACCGATGTAAAGAACTGGCTTGCTGCAATAACGCAACCAACCTGCGGGCCAGCTTCGTCTCCAACAAACACTCCGAACATTACGCGTACTTTTACGCAGAGCCCCACACTGACTCAGACACCTACACTTACAAGAACATCAACATTGACAGCAACCAGGACTTTTACGCCGACATTCACAGATACTTTTACTTTAACCATAACACCAACAGTTACTTATACGGCAACAAGGACAACAACACCAATAGCGACGATGACAATCACATCAACATGGACACCTACTGCAACAGGCACATTGACGGTAACAAGGACAAATACAGGAACATATACAGTTACTGGTACAAATACACCTTTGCCTACAGCAACTTTAACAGCGACAGCGACATACACGCAAACTCACACAGTTACATTGACTTGGACTAGTACGTTACAGAACACTATAACTTTGACGGCGACAGGTACAAATACGCTATTGCCTACGTCAACAAGGACAAATACCGGCACATATACAATAACAGGCACAAATACGCTATTGCCAACAGCAACAAATACAGCAACTCCTTCCTTAACGGCAATACGCACAAATACATCAACCCCGACTTTTACTACAACATCAACGTCGACATATACAGTTACATTAACTTGGACAAGCACGCTGCAGAATACGGCAACTTTAACGGCAACACGCACAAATACCTTAACGCCAACATTTACTACGACGCCTACACCGACATATACAGTTTTATTAACTTGGACAAGCACACTGCAAAACACGGCAACTTTAACAGCGACAGGCACAAGTACTACGACAAGGACGCCCACGCCGACGTATACAGTTTCATTAACTTGGACAAGTACACTGCAAAACACGGCAACTTTAACAGCGACAGGCACAAGTACTACGACAAGGACGCCTACACCTACGTATACAGTTACACTAACTTGGACAAGCACACTGCAAAACACGGCAACTTTAACGGCAACAGGCACAAGCACTACGACAAGGACGCCCACGTATACAGTTACACTGACTTTTACATCGTCGGTTACACCGACAAATACCAATTCACCTGTGGTGTCACCTACACCTACATTTACTAATATAGTTTTTACATGGACAATAACACAGACATTTACTATATCACCGACAATAACAATGACAAATACACCTCTGCCGACTGGAACAAATACGGGGACACCTACGTTTACTACAACAAGGACAAACACAGAAACATCAACTTTTACTATGACACATACGCCAACATATACAGCAACTCTGACTTGGACAAGCACAGCACAGAACACAGTAACTTTAACAGCGACGGGAACAAATACAGGGACACCTACGTTTACGGCAACAAGAACAAACACAGAAACATCAACTTTCACTATGACACATACACCAACATATACAGCAACTCTGACGTGGACAAGCACAGCACAGAATACGGCGACTTTAACAGCAACAGATACAAATACACCGTTACCGACAAGCACAAGCACAAACACAACGACACCTACTTTTACAGCTACGAGGACAAACACAGCGACTGATACTCCGACAAACACGCCTTCATATACAGTAACATTGACTTATACATTGACGGTTACATTAACATTTACCAATTCGCCGGTGGTATCACCTACGCCGACATTTACTAATATAATATTCACGTGGACGATTACGCAAACATTTACGATATCACAGACAATAACAATTACAAACACTCCTACGCATACACCGAGCGATACTCCAACAAATACACTTACTAATACAGAAACAAACACACCGGTAAATACAGCGACAAATACGCTTGTTAATACAAGGACAAACACGCCAGTAAATACAGCAACTGATACACCAATTAATACAGAGACAAATACACCGGTTAATACTGCGACAGATACACCGATTAATACAGCGACAGACACACCGGTTGATACAGCAACAGACACGCCGGTTGTGTCAGAAACACCGACTTATACAGCGACAATTTTTACGCCGACAATTTCACCGACATCGACCATAACGCCGACAATAACATTGACAGATACGCCTTCAATAACTAATACAGTAACGTCTACTGCAACAGAAACAGAGACTTGGACAAATACATTATTACCTACACTTACAAATACGCCACAGAATACCGCAACAAGCACAGTAACGCCTACTGTAGGAGCAAATCTTGTAGCGGCTATTACTATTTCACCAGGGAGTGCAATGATAGGGCAGGATATAACAGTAATAATGCAGGTAGTAAATACAGGGACAAATGGCGTGGATAACTTGCAACCTTCAGCGCTGGCTCAAACAGGCGGTGGAACAGCTGTCCTTGTAAGTGGGCCCATGCCTGCAAGCACTGCAATAGTTTCAGATTCATCAGGATCATTTACGTGGGTATATACAGTGACTTCCGTGGCAGGAAATATAGCATTCAGCGGGTCGGCAAGCGGCACAGACGCGATAAACGGCACAATAGTATCAACTGCGATAGTGACCAGCAATCCATTAATATGCGTTACAGCCACAGCAACAATAGCAAATTCAATTACAATTACCGTAACGCCGACATATACAATAACGCCTAGTATTACGACAACAAATCCAGTTGCGACAGCCAGCTTTACACCGACAAACCAGGTTCCTGTTTTCACTGCTACAGCCACATATGTAATTACTACGCAGCCGCCAGGGCTGCCAAGGATATATCCAAATCCAGTGAAAGACAGGTTTAGATATGTATTTCCCCTGACGGAAGATGCAGATATAGAAATAACTATATATACAGCGTCATACAGGTTGATAGCAAGATTTGACCAGAGACAGAGCGCAGGGTTAAACACTATTGTAATTGACACACAAGGCATGGCAAACGGAACATATTTTATTGTATATAAGCAAAAAGGGCAGACAACAAATACAAAGAGAATTGATAAATTTATTGTATTAAAATAAAGACAAGAAATTTCATATAATATCATTATTGAAAATTGTCAAGATTTATGATTCTACTCTAAATTATCCGATTTTACATTACGAAAAACAGTTCTGATATTTGACAAATACTATTTTTTGATATATAATTATAATAGAATTAAGAAGTTTAATAAACAATTAACTTAAAAACATTGACGAAAGGGAAGAAAAATGAAAGACAGAAGTATGTTATTAAAGATACTTTACCCTTTCATAGTGGTAATTTTTATTTTTTCAAGCCGGATTTATGCCGCTTTTCCATGGAATGTTACTTACCCTTACGGCATTAAAGCGACCAATGCAAATTCTTCAACAGTACAATCAATATTCACTACATGGTCAGGCGCTTGCGTGACGACTTATGGAAGTTACCAAAGAATTCAAGATCCTCAAAGCGGAAGCGATACAGTGTCGGAGGGCATGGGATACGGCATGCTTATGGCAGCGTATTTTTCAAACCAGTCCCTATTTAATAACCTATGGCAATATAAGCAAGAATTTAATGATGCAAACGGGCTTATGAACTGGCAAATCAGTTCTTCAGGAGGGATAAGCTCAGGGTCAGCCACTGACGGCGATGAAGACATAGCATTTGCCCTTGTTATGGCATACAGGGAGTGGGGTACTGGCGGCACATTTAATTACCTGACGCTTGCGCAGGCTGAAATAACAAAAATATTGGATTATGACGTAACTTCAAACGATTATTTGAACTCCGGCGATGGTTGGGGCACAAACACGGATGAGTATCCATCATATTATATGCCGTCGTGGTATACAGAATTTGGAATTATAAATTCAAGCGAGGCGTCTGCTTGGTCTACTGTTGAATCCAATTGTAATGCGCTTCTTGCAACGGCCCGCAATTCAAGCAATGGCCTTGTGGTAGACGAAATAACCCAAGCCGGGGCGAATGTGTCATCTACGTATAGTTATAATTCCTGCAGGGTGCCGTTCTATTACGGTTTAGATTATGTCTGGAATGGTGATTCAGCAGCGCAGACCGAATCAAGCGACCTTGCGTCATTTTTTAACACAATTGCGCCGGCAAGCGTAGACGATGGTTACAACACTAATGGTACTAGTTCAAGCGGCAACCATAACGCCGCATTTACAGGTCCGGCAGCCTGCTCATTTATGGTTTCATCCACATACCAGACAACAATTAACAATTATTATACTTGGCTTGTTGGCGATACGGCAGACGAGACAAATTACTACAATGGCGCCTTGCAAATACTTTCACTGCTTTTAATATCCGGCAACATGCCGAAAAATTTCGGTCCGGTATTCACGCCTACAATTTCACCGGTGGTGTCGCCCACAAAGTCTTTTACTGTGACGCCTACATTGACGCTCACGCCAGGGCCAACATTTACACTTATGAAATCAGCCAATCAAACGACAAATATAACATCGGCTACACTGCTTACATTTACTTTGCAAGTCTGCAATAACGGCAGCGCAGTGACACAAAATTTCACAGTCATTGACGACTGGTCGTCGTCGGCGGCAGACGGCTGGTCATATGACGGCCCATATAGCTGGACGCCTCCATCCGGGATTCAACAGATAAGCGATACCACAGGAACAAACAACGTAACATTTATAATTCAGCCTACTTCTTCGGGGTTTACCGGATGCTATTCTTTGCCTGTGTATCTAATTATGTATTCCGGCACCGCGAACACTTGTTCCTGGCATAACAACGCGTCGCTCGGTTTCAACGGAGTACCATCGGTTGTATCTACGGTAAATATGTCGGACCAGTGTTCGTCACCAACTTTTACAATTACCCCTACACTTACGTCCACGAAAACACCGACATATACGTTGACGCAGACATATACAAGTACAAGGACGCAGACGCCTACATATACAATTACTTTGACATGGACAAGTACACTGCAAAACACGGCAACTTTAACGGCAACAAGGACAAACACAGCAACGTCAACTTTTACTGCAACGACTACACCAACCTATACAGTTACTCTAACATGGACAAACACGCTTCAAAACACAGCAACTTTAACGGCGACAAGGACAAACACAGAAACATCGACTTTAACTGCAACACCTACGCCTACCTACACAGTTACTATGACCTGGACAAGTACAGCGCAAAACACAGCAACTTTAACGGCGACAAGGACAAACACAGAAACATCGACCTTAACTGCAACGCCTACGCCTACCTATACAGTTACTCTAACCTGGACAAACACGCTTCAAAACACAGCAACTTTAACGGCGACAAGGACAAACACAGAAACATCGACTTTAACTGCAACACCTACGCCTACCTATACAGTTACTATGACCTGGACAAGTACAGCGCAAAACACAGCAACTTTAACGGCGACAAGGACAAACACAGAAACATCGACCTTAACTACAACGCCTACGCCTACCTATACAGTTACTCTAACCTGGACAAACACGCCACAAAATACTGCAACTTTAACAGCGACAGGGACAAACACACCAATACCTACAGGAACAAACACAGCAACTCCTTCCTTAACAGGAACACGGACAAACACGTCAACGTCGACTTTCACTGTGACATTTACGCCCACATATACAGCTACTCTAACTTGGACAAGTACGCCTCAGAATACTGCAACTTTAACGGCAACACGCACAAATACCTCGACGTTGTCCTTTACTGCGACGCCTACGCTGACATATACAGTTACATTGACTTGGACAAATACACTACAGAATACTGTAACATTAACCACTACAGGAACAAATACAGCAACTCCTTCCTTAACAGAATCACGGACAAACACAGCGACGTCGACCTTTACTGCGACACCCACACCTACCTATACAGTTACTCTGACATGGACAAGTACTTTGCAGAATACAGCAACTTTAACTGCGACACGGACAAATACTGCAACATCGACTTTCACTGTTACATTTACGCTTACATATACAGTTACTCTAACTTGGACAAATACGCCTCAGAATACTGCAACTTTAACTGCAACAGGGACAAATACCCCGGTACCAACAGGAACAAATACGGCAATGCCTACCTTAACGGCAACACGTACAAATACAACAACGTCGACTTTCACTGTTACGCCCACGCCGACATATACAGTTACGTTGACTTGGACAAACACATCGACGCCTACGTTTACAGCGACTGGAACATTTACGGTGACATTGACTTTTACAAGGACAGTTACACCAACATTTACCAATTCACCGGTGGTATCACCAACACCTACATTTACTAATATAGTATTCACGTGGACTATTACGCAAACATTTACCATATCACCGACAATTACATTAACAAATACACCATTGCCTACAGGTACGAGCACGGCGACGCCTTCCTTAACAGCGACACGGACAGATACACCTACATCGACTTTTACTGCGACACCTACAACAACGTATACAGTAACCTTGACCTGGACAAACACACCACAGAATACAGCAACTTTAACTGCGACAGGTACAAATACATTAACGCTTTCCTCAACAGCGACGCGAACAAGCACAGCAACATCGACTTTTACTGCAACGCCTACACTGACATATACTGTAACTCTGACATGGACGAATTCGCCACAGAATACGGTTACTTTAACAGCGACAGGTACAAATACAGCTACGCCTTCCTTAACAACAACACGGACAAACACTTTAACTTTAACCTTTACTGTGACGCCTACGCCGACATATACAGTTACTCTGACTTGGACAAACACGCCACAAAACACGGCAACTTTAACAGCTACAGGAACAAACACACTTAATCCAACAGGTACAAGTACAGCAACGCCTACGTGTACGGCGACAAGGACAAATACTCCGACAAATACTCAGACAAACACTGCGACATTTACAGTAACATTGACTTATACATTGACAGTGACATCAACATTTACCAATTCACCCGTAGTATCACCTACGCCTACTTATACAGCGACTATATATTCGCCGACCATTTCGCCGACGTCTACCATATCTCCGACAATTACGTTGACAAATACGCCGTTGCCAACAGGAACAAATACGGGAACGCCTACTTTTACGGCTACAAGGACAAACACGGTAACATCGACTTTTACTGCGACACCTACACTGACATATACTGTAACTCTGACATGGACGAATTCGCCACAGAATACGGTTACTTTAACAGCGACAGGTACAAATACAGCTACGCCTTCCTCAACAACAACACGGACAAACACTTTAACTTTAACCTTTACTGTGACGCCTACGCCGACATATACAGTTACTCTGACTTGGACAAACACGCCACAAAACACGGCAACTTTAACAGCTACAGGAACAAATACACTAAATCCAACAGGTACAAGCACAGCAACGCCTACGTGTACAGCGACAGGGACCTTCACAGTAGCAAACACGCCGACATATACAGTTACGCTAACGTGGACAAACACGCCACAGAACACAATAACTTTAACAGCTACAAATAGTTGTGCTTGTACAGGTACACCTACTTATACAGCTACAATTTTTACGGCTACAACGACACCGACATATACAGTGTCGCCGACAATTACATTGACAAATACGCCGTCGCCTACAACAACAAATACATTGACATCTACAGGAGCAAGGACAGATACACCGACATGGAGTTCCACAGATACACCCACACTGACAAATACAGCGACATTCACAAAGACAACGACAGGGACAAATACACCTTCGTTTACAGAAACATTGACATTCACAACAACAATTACATTAACATTAACTAATACTGAGGTTGTGTCAGAAACACCGACTTATACAGCAACGATTTATACGCCGACAATTTCACCGACGTCTACCATAACACCAACAGTAACATTGACAGATACGCCTTCATTAACAGACACGGCAACGTCGACTGCAACAGAAACAGAGACAAGGACAAATACATTATTACCTACACTTACAAATACGCCACAGAATACCGCAACAAGCACAGTGACGCCTACTGTGGGAGCAAATCTTGTGGCGGCTATTACTATTTCACCGGGGAATGCAATGATAGGGCAGGATATAACCGTAATAATGCAGGTAGTAAATACAGGGACAAATGGTGTGAATAATTTACAGCCTTCAGCGCTGGCTCAAACAGGCGGTGGAACAGCTATCCTTGTAAGCGGGCCCATGCCTGCAAGCACTGCAATAGTCTCAGATTCAGCAGGATCATTTACGTGGGTATATACAGTGACTTCCGTGGCAGGAAATATAGCATTCAGCGGGTCGGCAAGCGGCACAGACGCGATAAACGGCACAATAGTATCAACTGCGATAGTGACCAGCAATCCATTAATATGCGTTACAGCCACAGCAACAATAGCAAATTCAATTACAATTACCGTAACGCCGACATATACAATAACGCCGAGTATTACGGCGACAAATCCAATTGCGACAGCCAGCTTTACCCCGACAAACCAGGTTCCTGTTTTCACGGCTACTGCAACATATGTTATTAATACACAGCCGCCAGGGCCGCCAAGGATATATCCAAACCCGGTAAAAGACAGGTTTAGATATGTATTTACCCTGACGGAAGATGCAGATATAGAAATAACCATATATACAGCGTCATACAGGTTGATAGCAAGATTTGACCAGAGACAGAGCGCAGGGTTAAACACTATTGTAATTGACACACAAGGCCTTGCAAACGGAACATATTTTATAGTATATAAACAAAAAGGGCAGACAACAAATACAAAGAGAATTGATAAATTTATTGTATTAAAATAAAGGCGAAAAATTATATATAATTCCATTTACAAACACTGTTTTTTATTGTAAAATTCCATAAATTTAACGAAACTTTTTCGCAAATAAGTTGTCTAAAATAAGTGTAAAGAAAAAAAATCTTAAAAAATAATAGGTTATTGGGATTTAATTTAAGGATTTTAAACGGAGTGAAGGAGGAAAGGCGTTGTGAATAGAAAAATATACCTCACAATAATTTTTATCTTATTTTTTGCATACAGCATTTTCCCTTATGGAGGCAGTATTCCAGCCGGATTGCCAACAAATTTTGGCTTTGGTGCAATTGATAAATGGGACAATCAGGGTGGAGATACGCCTACACGATGGAAAGATGGTCAGAATTCGGGTTGTAATGTTTGGGATTACAATTATCAGTACCTGACATCAGGATGGGAGACATGGCAGTCTCCGACCGGACAATGGGCGACAAGTGAGTTGACTGCCTGGCAAACTGAGGGACAGGAAACTTTATTTACATATTACTATAACAACGGCTCGACAAGTATGCTTACCAACACCAGCACCATGACTACATGGTTTAACAACCTAATAACACTGTTCAAACTCATCAACACCAATACATCTTCGGGCAAGGTTACAATAGTGCATATAGAACCGGATTTATTGGGGTTCTGCGAAACCGGCGGCATGACATCTTCCAGTACCGTAGAAGTAGCAGCCACTGGAATTTCAGACCTTTCGGGCATTCCAAATACATTGGCAGGCTGGTGGCAGGCTATAATAACACTCCGCAATAAATATGCTTCAGGCAAAGCACTTGTTGCCATACATTACAGCCACTGGGCAGATGATGATGTGTTCAATTCCACATCTATTTCCTCAGTAAGCCAGTTAAATACGGACGTTGATGCCGTATCCACTTTTCTTAAAAATGTAATGGGCTCATATCCTGCAGACCTAATAGCAGCGGAATCGTCTGACAGGGATGCAGATTGGTATGCTTATGCAAGCAATGATACCACAAGATGGGCGAACATGGACTTCACGGATCCACCGACTTTACCAGGCCAAAAGACATGGGGGAGAATAGCATATATAGTTGACAGGGTCTCCTATAATCTAGGCCTGCGCGTTATTATGTGGCAGATACCGGTTGGCAACACATATTTCAAGACATGCGATAACGATGAAACCAGCTTCAGCTGTTCAGCAGGCACTGGCTATGGTGGGCATTTCAGGGATAATGCAGCACAGGCGTTTATACCATCCACTTCAAATAACGGCTCATCAGGCAGTCCGGGCGATGCGTATTCAGCTTCGAGTACAACCACTGGTCCAGGCTACTGGGCCGCGCATGGAGTTATCGCAGTATTCTTCGGTGAGGGTTCATATAATTGGCTTCCTGGCGGTAGTGCTCACAGTAACGTCAGCCCGACACATTTAAGAGATTGGGGGCCGACAGACAATACCACAAATCCAACCAGCAGCACTTTTAACACAACAGGCAATGTTACGGCAGATGTTTGGGGGCAAGCAACGTCCAGTTATGCCGACAATGATGGTGGATATATAAGGCTTGCAGTTACAAAATACTGCTCGACCGGCAAATACTCGCTGACCGGCTCACAGAGCACGCCTACCTACACACCGACGAGCGGGCCCTCGCCGACCAGAACGCCTACTTTTACGATAACGCCAACAGCTACGAATACGCCTTTTATCTGCTCGAAAATGATTTATACAGGCGACGCGGCAGGCCTGAACCTTGCAGCCGGGACAGTTACGAATAACTCACCTGCCACAATGACCGAGGCCACAGGCGGAAACCCGGGGAATTGTATGAACTTAAATTACGTGCTTCCTGCAGCCACGCCGTACTGGCAGCCGTTATTGTGGACGCTCTCAACCCCTGTACCAATATCGGACAACACAGATTTAAGGCTTGATGTAAAGACAACTTCCGGGACAGCGCCGAAATTCATCATAGTTATAGACTGGGGATCGACTGCATATCAAATTGACGTGAATAGTTATATTTCCGGCGGAATAAACGGCACCTGGCAGACGGCTGATATACCGCTTTCTGTCCTGAAAGCATCAACCACGACATCCATAACTTTTATAGACTTTATAGACGGAAACAACACTGCATACACAGTGCTTGTTGACAATATACGCCTGACAGGCGGCGCATGCCCTTCAGCCACGCCTACCATCACAGATACTTTCACTATATCACCCACTGCGACTTACTCGATGACAACCAGGCCCTCGTCTACGTATACCTGGACGCCGACTTTTACGTTAACAAGTACGAGGACATCAACGAGCACCCAGATGCCATCGGCAACATCCAGTATGACTCCAACTGCAACTGCAACAATTACAGCTACAAGAACAAATACACCCACACTGACAAGTACAGCGTCAAATACTTCTGTTAATACAGCAACAGTAACGCCTACAGATACAAGTACGGAGACAAAGACAAATACACAGACAGACACAATTACTCTGACATTGACTAACACGCCGGTAAACACAGCAACTTTAACAGCGACAGGCACAAACACATTGACAAGAACAAATACAGTGACATATACAGTTACGCTGACGCCGACAAGCACACTGCAGAATACGGCAACTTTAACAGCAACAGAGACAAACACGCCGGCAAATACTGTTACTTTGACAGCAACAAGGACAAATACGGCGGTGAATACAGCAACTTTAACAGCGACGGGAACAAACACTCCTGTAAATACCGCAACTTTAACATCGACAAGAACAGATACATTGACATATACAGTTACAGTGACTTTGACAAGCACACTACAGAATACAGCGACATTAACAGCAACGGGAACAAACACTCCTGTAAATACTACAACTTTGACATCGACAAGGACAAATACATTGACATATACAGTTACAGTGACCTTGACAAATACATCAATTAATACAGCTACTTTAACAGCAACAGGGACAAATACGCCGGTAAATACAGATACAAGTACTGCAACAAGGACAAATACGGCTACGAATACGCCAACGAACACGCAGACGGCGTCGTACACTATAACAATGACTTATACAACAATAATAGTATCAGCGACGATTACGCCCACATACACAATTAGTCCTTCATTTACAATTACTAAGACAACAACGTCGACAGTCACACTAACAAATACGCCAACGCATACAGTTACTCTGACTTTGACAAGCACGCAACAAAACACAGCAACTTTAACAGCGACAGAAACAAACACGGTAGCGCCTACATTTACAAACACAGGTACGCCTACGTTTACGGTTACAAGGACAAACACAGGCACAAATACAGCGACAAATACGCCGACAAACACACAGACGCCTACATACACAATAACAATGACTTTTACAACAATTATAGTATCAGCGACGATTACGCCTACATATACTATCACGAAGACAATAACACCGACAGTCACACTGACAAATACGCCAACGCATACAGTTACTCTGACGTTGACAAGCACGCAACAAAACACAGCAACTTTAACAGCGACAGGAACAAACACGGTAGCGCCTACATTTACAAACACAGGTACGCCTACATTTACGGTTACAAGGACAAACACAGGCACAAATACAGCGACAAACACACAGACGCCTACATACACAATAACAATGACTTTTACAACAATTATAGTATCAGCAACGATTACACCCACATACACCATATCGAGAACATCAACGCTGACATTTACTGCAACATACACAGTAACGCCAACATATACAGTAACGATGACTATGACTTGTGCCTGCTTTACAGGTACATTTACGCCCACAAATACGGCAACAAGTACGTACACGTATACTGATACCTTTACAAAAACGCATACGCAAACAGCAACTCTGACAGCAACACCAACGGCAACAAGTACATTTACGCTTACTGATACCTTCACGGACACGTATACGCCGACATTGGCAGACACACATACACCAACAAATACGGTTACTAACACATCAACAGATACGCCGGTTGATACAACTACAGATACGCCTATTGTTTCAGAAACACCCACTTATACAGCGACAATTTATTCGCCTACAATTTCGCCAACATCTACCGTATCGCCGACAATAACTTTAACAAATACACCGGTTAATACATTGACAGATACGCCGGTTAATACAGCAACGGACACACCGGTTAATACATTGACAGATACGTCGGTTAATACATTGACAGGTACGCCAGTTCACACAATGACTAATACACCTGTTGATACAACGACAAACACGCCAACAGCAACGCCGACAATAGCTATAAACCTTGTGGCAAATATAACAGTATCGCCGGCAAGTACTGGAACCGGGCAGTATATAACGGTAATTATGCTGGTAGTTAACACAGGCGCTAATATTGCGAATAACGTAGCACCGTCTGTTTTGGCGCAATCCGGTAGTGGATCTGCTACACTGGTAAGCGGGCCAAGCCCTGCAAACGTTCCAATAGGAGGAAGTTCGCAAGCATCATTTACTTGGGTATATATTACATCTTCTACAGGCAACATAATATTTGACGGGACTGCAAGCGGCACAGACGCGGTGGACGGAGTAAGCATGACAAGTGTTTTAGTGTCGAGCAATCCATTTATATGCGCTACAGCGACAATGACAGCAACTGAAACAGTTACAGTAACGGTAACAGCAACATCGACACTGGCAATACCGTCAACGGCTACAGCGACAACCGGCTTTACCAGAACGACCACACAGGCACCTACGGCCACGGTGACGCAGACACCTGTGGCGACAGTGGAGCCAACAGGTGTTATTACAATAGGGCCGATAAAGCCTTATCCGAACCCGATTAATCCTGCAAAATGGCCTTTAAAAATTGAGGTTCAAATAACGCCAAATGACATAGAAAGCATAACGCTCAGGATATATACAACAGCGTACAGGCTTATAAAAGAACAGATATTTAATGGGACAGAAGTGGATAAAGTTAGTAATGGAATTATTTTAACCTGTGACAGCAAGACCCTTAGTGACCTCAGCGATGGTGCATATTATTATGTGGTAATAGCGCAAAAAGGTGGGGTTAAGGT
Organism: uncultured bacterium; assembly: GCA_963845185.1. GTDB lineage: Bacteria > Oederibacteriota > PGYV01 > PGYV01 > CAWJRG01 > CAWJRG01. The sequence continues at coordinate 170,189 of CAWJRG010000009.1, forward strand.
AAGGTCTAAGGTGGACAAAATTATTATATTAAAATAATATATAATTTTTATAAAAAATTTTTTTAATTTTATTAAAATGTATTATATAACTTAATCAATAACGAATATTATTCTTTCCCGTAATTCTTTCCGCACCGCAAGCAAAAAAATTCACCTTTGCCATTTTTTAGTTTAATTTCAATTTTGCCGCCGCATGAGCAAACCAGCCTGCGGGGGCCCTTTCTGCGTTCAGGTTTTGCCTTTATTTCCTTTTTTCTCCGATCGCTTTTTCTATTTTCCAGCATTCCAGCACCTCCTATAGATATTTTATGCATAATAATGAACTGTATTTGTTGGGGGCCATTAAAAATTTACCATAAAAGCTATAAAAAGTAAAACAAATTATTTAAAAAGAACTTATAAAATGTGCTTTTAAGCTAAAAAATGAAACAAAAACCTTTTCTGTAACGAAAATTACGAAAAATACTTGACAGCTTTTTACGAAAGTGTTATAATTTTTAGTAGCGAAAGACTGTTAAAGTTAATTTAAATACTAATGGCATGAAAAATTACTTTTTCGTGACCTTAGGGAATCCATTAAAAAAGTGGAGAAAATATGGGGCTAAAAATGAGGTTTTTAGGAACGTTTTTTTTCGTAATAATTGTTTTTGCCCCTTTTTCGATTTTAAGCCAGGATTTTGGAACAACCACAGGGGAGTTTTTAAAAATAAATCCCGATGCCGAAGCAGAAGCAATGGGTGAAGCATATATAGCCCAAGCAGACGGCACAGCAGCTCTCATATATAACCCATCTGGACTTTCACTTCTTGATAAAGCCGAATTATCCCTAACTGAGTTATTATGGTTTAACAGTCTCTATATAGAACACGCCGCAGTTGCATATCCTTTTAGCCCGGGATTTGCGATAGGCGGCAGTGTTTTATGGATGGATACCGGAAAATTTGATTCGACCGGATATGCGCAGAACGCAATAAGCATTCAGGACGGGTTTTTTAATTTTGGAATTGGATGCAGCCTGCTTGATTCACTTCATATCGGCGCGGATGCAAAATTAATTTATGAAAATTACTTTGGCAACGCATCCTTTGGCACATCTTTTGACCTGGCGGGGATTGTTAATTTTATAGGGAATAATTTTTCGGGCGGGATCGTAATTAAAAACCTCGGGTTTCTATCAGGTACCACCGATATGCTGCCTTTTGAAGCAGGAGTAGGACTTAATTATTCGGTTTTTGACGGAACGACAAGGACTTTTTCCATAAATTTGGACGCAGACAAAATACTGAATACTGACAACATTTACGTTGCATTAGGAGCGGAAACACTTGTTTTTAATGTGCTGGCCCTGAGGCTGGGCGTAAAATACAACAACGCGCTTAATATTGATTTTAATAATATTTCATTTTCGAATATTGAAAGCCTAATGATACTTTCAGGCGGATTCGGCATAAACATTGGAAACGCATTTGCCATCGATTATGCTTTTACTCCCATGGGAGAGCTCGGGGCCGTACAGCGGGTTACTTTAAAATTCAAATTTGGAGAGTCAATGCGCGAAAAGGCAATGTACGCTAAAGCAAAAGAGGCTGTTGTCGCTCCTAAAAATATGGAAATACCGAAGGTTGAAACCTCGCAGGGAAAGATAAAGGAAGTTTCTTTTAAACCGCAGGTACCACAGGAAAATGTAAAGGAATGGAAACTGGAAATTAAGACTTCCGACGGCAAGATAGTAAAAACATTCAGCGGAGTTGGCGAGGTGCCGAAAAATATAGCATGGGACGGGACAGACAGCTACGGCAAAATAGCCGCAGCCGGCGTGGGGTATGTGTACGATTTCAAGGCGAAGAGTACCGAGGGCAAAATTACGGAAAATACTGGCAAGATAACGTCGGCAAATAAATTCAGTTTCATGGAAGATGAAGTCCGGTATATTCCGGAAAGGAACAAGGAAATACTGGTTGTGCCTTTGACGCTTTTAATTTCGTCCGACAAAGAGGAAAGGAAAAAAGTGCCTTTTGTCATGGTCAATAAAGAAATAAAAAAGGTAACAGGATGGGAATTCACAATAAAGGACAAGAATGGCGAAATTGTCAGGTCATACAAAGGCAACGGGGACGTACCTTCTTACCTTGTATGGGACGGTAAAAATATGCAGGGCGAGACGGTACCGGATTCCAAATCCTGTGCGTATACACTTAGCATAAAAGGCGAAAAAGGGAAGGAAGCCCAAGTAACGAGCCCTGAAATAATGAGGGATCCGTTTACAGCTGCAACCAATACAAAGGTGGTAAAGCTCGCGAAGAAGATATACTTTGAATTGGATTCCGCTGCAATAGCTCCAGAAATGTATGACAGGCTTTCTCAGATTGCCGCTGAAATCAAGAGTTACGGCGCAACTTCCATATATATCCAGGGCATTCGAGCAAAGAGGGAGATGAAGCCCATAACCTGGCACTTTCTTACGAAAGGGCAAAAGCTGTTTTGAAATACCTGGTGGAGGTATTAAAAGTCGAGTCGGAATCAATAAACGCGGTCGGTTACGGTACGGAAATACCTGCGGCAAGCAATGAGACAGAAGAAGGCAAGGCAAAGAACCGAAGGGTTGAAATCGTCATAATAGCGGAAAAAAACTTCAAATGATTAAAGGTATATTTTTTACAGCGCTCATAACTGGATTTTTGTTTTTGCCGGTTGCCGCTGAGGAAACCCCGGAGCACATCTATAATATGGCAACGGACGCCATGACAAAAGGCGAAGACGCCGTCGCCATACAGCTTTTTTACAAGGTAACTGAAGAATACCCGAATTTTAAAAAATACAGGGCCGACGCGCTGTACATGCTAGGGCAGCTCCTTTTTAAGACCGAGCGTTATGACGAAGCGGAAAAAACTTTCAGCACGCTTATTTCCAAATATAAAAAGTACCAAAAAATAGACAAGGCTTATGAGTACCTCATTTATATTTATACCGAGGAATTCAACGATAATGAAAAGGCAAAGAAAATAAGGGACCTGTACGCAAAGGAGTTTGGGACGGACCGCACGCTAACCAATATTGACAGGACCATGGATTTGCTCGACAAGGAGAGGAATTACGATATGCTCAAACTTGACGCTTCAAACATGGAGATAAGCAGGTTTGAGGAAGCGACGGATTTCCAGACAGAAATTTTCCCCATCCTTTGCTATAAAAAAGATAAAGCCATGTCGAACGACAAATCGATGTCGGTAGAAAGGAAGAAGACGCGGGGCGGCTATTATTTATTTTTAAACTACCCGCGGGGAAAAAATGGAAAAAAAGTACCTGACAGCAAAAATGGGTACATGCCGCAATGGGCGTGGGACGGCAAGTATGTAATTTTTACTTCCATGAACTGGGATACAATGTTGAGAAGAATAATGCTTTATGACCTTGAGAAGAACAAGACAAAAGTGATTTTTAGGGCTAAAAAAATAGATCCTCTTTTGTGCTTTTCACCGGATTCATCGAAAATAATTTTTATATTTGAAGGCAAACTGTGGATAACAAACAGGGATGGAGGCAATATATCAAAGTTAAACAACAAAATTACAGTAAAGGATGCTTTTGTAATGGCATGGGCTAAAGAGGGGGATAAGTTATTGCTTAAAGAGGATTTACAAGGCAGCAAATACAAGATTTGTTACCTGACAAAAAGAGAGCTTAAATGATAAAGTAGGTCTATTCAGTGCTCGAACTGGAATAGGTTTAAATAATAGAAATATTTTGCCGTACATAGAAGGAGGATTTTGATGAAAAAAGTTTCACTAACTTTACTGACTTTAATACTTACAGCATTATTTGTTGTGCCTGCAGGTATTTTAGCGGATTCCATCGAGGAAAAGAAAAAAGCCTCGGAACTTGACCAGCAGAATGTTATAGCGCGTTATAACCTGGGCTTTGCATATTATCAGAACGGGCAGGCTGATAACGCAATTGACGTCTTAAAACAAACGCTTGATTTAAACAAAGCTGATAAAGCAGCACACGCGAAGGTTGATTCAGCGGCAACGCAGATGCTGGGGATACTTTATTTTAACGAAAAACAAAACGATGACGAGGCAATCAACTGGTTTAAAAAAGCGATTGAATTGACACCTGGAAGCGGGGACAATTATTATTTTATGGGCCTGGCCATGGCTCGAAAACAAAATTATGAAGAAGCCCTCGCGGCTTTTGATACATCCCTGAAAAAAGGCACGGAAAACGCTGCTGACGCCAACTTCCGGATAGGCCAGATATGTTACAAAAGGGGGGACGCTGATAAAGCTGAGGCTTACCTTAAAAAAGCGATTGAATCAAACCCCAAGAACCAGGAAGCACTTGAACTTCTCGGGATTATTTACCACAAAAAAGGCGACGCTGAAAAGGCAAAAAATATTTTTGAAAAAGTAGTCAAATTAAACAGCACAGATTTTAACTCGTATTACATACTGGGGCTCAGTTATTATCAGTTGAAGGAATACGATAAAATGATTGGGGCTTATAAAGAAGCCATAAAGATAAATCCGAATTTTCCGGACGCCCATTATAACCTTGGAATGGCGTATTTTTTCAGGAATATGTACGAGGATGCTATATCTGAGCTTGAAAAGGCAAAGGAATTGAACCCTTCCGACGCGGCTACCTTTGCCCTTTTGGGGCAGTCGAAGGATGCGGCTTATGATTATCACATGAAAAATGGCGCGACTTTTATAACGTCCGAGGAATTCGGCAAGGCAAAGCAGGAACTCGAGCTTGCGCTGAAAGCAAGGGCCGACGACCAGCAGGCTGAGAACCTTCTTTCCTCATTAAAAGAAATGATAACCAAAGACGTACAGACCAGGAATCCCAAGGCGAAAAAATATTTTAGTGAAAAAAAATACACAGAAGCACTTTATGAATGGCAAGCTGTACTGGCTGAAGACCCGGAAAATTCCGAGGCAAAAGACGGAGTGCAAAACATGCCTTCCGGGCTGAAAGATATGGCAAAGGCCAAAGAAAAGAAAGCAAACGAGGACATGGCGACAGGAGACCTCGCCGGAGCGCTGAAGGAATATAAAGATGCGGCTTCAAACGCAAAAGATAAAGATAATGTAAAGCACAAGATTTCCACAATCCAGACGCAAATAAACAAAAAGATAAAGAACCTGCTTTCAAAAGCGGATAAATCGTATGCTTCGGGCGGGTACAAAGCCGCCCTTGATGACTATAACGAAATTTTAAAATATGATGAAAACAATGAAAAAGCACTTGACGGCCTCACCAGGGTTAACGCAAAGATAGAAGATGCCAAGGCCAAATACCTGGATACGGCAAAAAGAATCAAGTCACAGGATAAGTCAAGAGCGATAAGCCTGCTGAAAAAAGTCCTTGCGCTGGATCCTACAAACGCCGAGGCAAACAAATATATCGAGGAATTAACAGGCTCGAAATCGGAAATCGCGGCAAATGCGCAGCAGATTAAAAAGCTTTACTATGAAGGCGTGGATAAATACGTAAACGGAGACATAGAGGATGCAATTAAAATATGGAAAAAAGTTTTAAGCCTGGACCCAAGCTACACCGAAGCCAAGAAAAATATAGGCAGAGCCCAGGAAAAACTCGCGGCCATAAAGAATTTGACAAATGGAGGGGCTGGACAATGAAAATAACAATTTACGAAGTTGCAAGAAGGGCAGGAGTATCAATATCAACAGCGTCCAAAGCTTTAAACGATAAAAAGGATGTAGGCGAAGCAACAAAACAAAAAGTCAGGGAGATAGCCAGGGAATTAAATTATGAACCGTCTCATTTTGCCCGCGCACTGGCCAGGAGGAAAACGGACAACATCGGGGTAATAACAGTCCGGTATTACAAAGAGCCCATGATTACAAATCCTTTTTACGCTAAAATACTCGAAGGTATTGAAGAAGAACTGATAAACAGCAACTTGAATCTTCTTACCAATATTTTGAGGAAAGAACAGATGGATTTGCTTGATATACCGAAAATGGTAAAAGAAAAGAGCGTGGATGGGATTATCCTTCTTGGCCATATGCCCGAGCCTTTTGTGAGGATGGTGTCTGATAAAGGCCTGCCCGTGGTTATGATAGACAATTATTTTGAAGACGCGAATATTTCATCCATTATCGCTGACAACGTAGGCGGTGCTTTTTACGCGGTGGAATACCTCGCTAGGACCGGACATAAGAAGATAGCTTACCTGTCAGGACCGGCAGCGAGATACAGTTTTAAGCAAAGGGAACAGGGGTTTAGGCAGGCGATGCAAAAATATAACCTGCCTGTTGACGAGAGGTTTGTTATCTTCAACGAGGGAGAGAACATGTCATACGAATGGATGAAAAAAATACTGGACTACGACGTGAAACCGGATGCGGTATTCACGTGCAACGACATTACCGCGTTAATGGTGATAAATATGCTTAAAGACGCGGGGTTAAAGGTTCCCGAGGATATGAGCGTCATGGGTTTTGATAATATAGATATAGCAGGGCACTTTATACCTTCCATTTCTACGGTTGATGTAAAAAAAGAAGAAATGGGAATAAATGCTGTTAAAAAGCTGCTTAATATAATAAATCAAAATGATACCACAGTGGAAAATATGACATTTCCGACAAGCATAGTCATAAGGGATTCCACAAAAAAACAAGCATAGCAGCAAGCTTTATATTACGGAAATTTTTAGTTTTTAGTATTAAATTATTTTTTTAAAACTTCCGGGTTAAAAATGAAGGAAAATATAAAAAAATATATAACCTACAGTCTGTTTTTATATGCTTTTGTTTCGACAATATCAATAACCCTTGCCGAAATATTTTTTATTGCAGGGCTGCTGCTGTGGCTGGCTGACGCAATAATAAATAAAAAAGACATAAAAAAAGATTTCCCTGTTTTTATAAGCCTGCCGATTCTGTTTTTCATTCTCATACACTTTTTAGCTGCAGTTACAGGGCTTGATCCAATAAGCAGCCTGAAAGATTTCAGAAAAGTATACATTTTTTTAATTCTTTTTCTTGCCGGAAACTATTTAAAAAACGAGAAAGACATTAAAAAAGCATTCGATTTTTTTGTCGCGGGCGCGGCAATCGTGGGGATATATGCGGTAATTACCACAATAAAATTCAGGTACATTGGTCACAACCCGGATTTCAGGGCATCGTCTTTTTCCGGCAACCACATGCATGCAGGCGGCATGCTGATGATGGGATTAATTGTTAATGCGGCTCTTTTGGCAGGTTTGTTAAAAGACAAAATGAAAAATTTAAAATTGGGCGCGCTATACACTGCTGCATTTGTACTAATTGCGGCAGGGCTGGCATGCACGGCTACAAGAGGCTCGTGGTTTGCCGCTTTTGCAGGGATATTGATAGTAGCGTTTTTAGCAGACAAAAGGGTGTTTACCGGCGTTATTATTTTTGCTTTGTTTGGGCTTTTTCTGATAAGGGACACATCCTATGGAAAACGCATTACTGATACTTTTAAGGTTTATTACGGCACATCCGCAATTGAAAGGGTTTATATGTGGAAAAGCGGTCTGCAGATAATAAAGGATTACCCTTTACACGGGGTTGGCACGTCTAATTTAGGAAAGGTTTACCCGAAATACAAGAATAAGGATGCTTTTGAGGCAAACGAAGGCCATTTGCACAACAACCTTATACAGATTGCGGTTATCGACGGAATACCAGGGCTTGGAATATTTTTATGGCTTTTTACAGCTTTATGGGTTTTTGCAACCGGGTTGATCCGGAAAGCGGCAAAAAGCAGATTGAGATATTTTGCTTTTGCTGTTTTTGCTATAAGCATAGCGTTTTTTATTAACGGATTTTTTGAGTATAACTTTTTTTCATCACAGGTAGCCACGATATTCTGGTTCATTACGGGCGCAGGCCTGGCAATAAACAACCTTTTTGCCTCAGGCTGGAAAGAAGAAACTGAGCAGGCCGGGGAAATAACGGCAGCAAAAGAATGAAAATTGAAATTGATAAATTACACCGCGCTTTGATAATCAGGCCGCGGGCCATAGGCGATATATTGCTTACGACGCCTTTCATAAGAGCTTTAAAAAAACGTATCCCCGGCATAAAAATAGACTATTTATGCGAGCCGATGGGGTTGCCGATACTTGAAAACAACCCTTATCTGTCAGATGTCATTGTATATGAAAAAAATAAGTTGAAAAAAATGGCTCCTTCTGTCAAAATGATGGAAACTGCAAGATTTTACAATGGTTTAAGGGCAAGAAAATACGATATTGTTTTCGACCTTTTCGGGAATTTGAGGACCGCCTTAATGAGTTTTTTGACAGGCGCCAGATACAGAGCCGGATTCACCTTCAGGGGAAGGAAAATCTTTTATAATATTAGGGTAAAACCCGACCGTGCACCAAAGTATAATGTTTATTATCATATGGACCTTCTAAAGGCCATAAACGTGCAGGATGACGGCGAAAAAATGGATTTTTATTTTGGAAATGAAGAAAAAGCATATATCAGCAATTTCTTTAAAAGCAAGCGCATAAGCGACAAAGACCTGATTGTAGGCATAAATCCGGCGGGTTCATGGCCGACAAAAAGGTGGCCGGAACAAAAATTTTCAACCCTTGCAGACAGGATTATTGAGGATTTAAAAGGCGTAAAAATAATAGTGCTGTGGGGTCCAAACGAGGAGGCCATGGCAGAGCTCGTCGTTTCAGGCATAAAAAACGACAAGTCAGATGTATATATCGCGCCGGAGACAAGCATAAAGCAGCTTGGCGCGCTGATTGAAAAAATAAAAGTACTTGTAACAAACGACGGCGCTCCAAAACACATAGCAGACGCGCTTGGCACGCCGACAGTAGCCATTTTCGGGCCGACCAATTACAAGTCTTGGAACCCGGCGAACAGCGAGATACATACGGCAGTCACAGGCGGGGAGGCCTGCGCGCCGTGCGACAAGACAGAGTGCAGCAATATCAGGTGCATGGAGTCTGTTACGACCGCGGAAGTATTCGGGCATGTGAAGCGGATGCTGAAATTATAAATTTTGGGATCACAACCGGTAATCTAAAATAAAAGACAGGAGGTTTTGCGCCATGGTGGAAGTTGATATAGACAAAATACTTGAAAACAGCGAGAAAAAAGAAGTCAAGGAAAAGGCAAAATCAAAAACTAAATTTTTCATTATACTGGGAGCCGCAGTTTTAATAGCGGCGGGGATAATTTCGCTTGTGACAATAACAATTATCGGAGAATCAAGCGCGGCATACATGCCATTTGTCAACGGGGCAAAATACACTTATAACAGGTCGGGCAAAAGCCCTGAGGAATGGAACACGATGGAAAAAACAAAGAATATAGACGGTTACGTTTGCCAGGGCATAAACAAGGTCGACAAGGGCACAAACCTTTCATACCAGGATTACTACTGTGTGGGCAAGTCCGGCATAGTGCGGATAGCTTATTCCGAGAATTTCGGGCAGATAAAAGAATCGCCTTTCGGGATTCTCCCTGGCAGGATCAAGGCAGGCAAGGAATTCGAGGCCGGTAATATCAAGGACAAGATAGTTTACGCTAAGATACTGGCAAAGGAGAAAGTATCAACGCCTGTGGGCGTCATAGAAGCGTTGAAAGTGGAATACAGCGCAGAACCTTATTATCATAAAACAGTCTGGTACGGCAAAGGGATTGGCGTAATAAAAGAAGTGAATGACCTGACCAACGAGGAGAGGTCAATTATCAACGTGGTGAATTAATGCAGATTAAAAAACAGATTTTCGGAAAGGATTTCATGTTTTACCTTGCGGGGATATGCATATTCCTTACGGTTGTTTCTTTTTCAATAGTCATCGTAAATATAAAAAGAACCGCGGCAGACAACAACAGCCGTATGGAAGTATATGCGGACGAATACATGAAACTGGCGGCCGTTTACAATAAGATGACAAATTTCAACGAGACGCTTAAATATGTGGCGTGGCTTAAGCAGGAATACCCAAAGAAGTTTTACTACAAAAATTACGCGGGCATAAACGATATAATCGCGCTGGCTTCCAAGCTAAGCGATGAGAATGCCAAAAAGACCATAATGGATTTTACGGCCCCTTACAGGAAATTCGACGTGAACACAATACCCCTTAAAGATTTAAGGGAAAAAATAAAAAGCAACATTGCGGTAATAAAAACAGTTGACGGCACTGCAAGCAAAACAGGGGAAGAAATTAGGGCCCTTGCCGGCCGGGGCGGCAGCGCGGGCATGGTTATGTATCTTTTTTTCCTGGAACTTATAATTGTGCTGGCGCTCAGTATTTGGTCGGTTTTTCATTATTTGCAGGCAAGCGGGCTGATGAAGAAATTTTTCGAGAGAGATTTTGACATAAGCGGCCTTGACGACGAGTTTTTAAGCGTATTCGACATCGGGGAGGACAAAAGCAGGTTCTTCAGCAACGTGAAGAAGCTGCGGAACAATTTTTTTGTCATCGGCAACGAGTTTAAGACAATGCAGGAAATGTTCAGGACAATAATAACGTCGTTTAACGAGGTTTCCAGCACGGCAGATGCGATTTCAAACGCGACGCAGGACCTTTCAAAAAAAGTAACAGGCTACAGCGAGAGCGTAAAAAACACCAAACAGATTACCGAGAAAATAGCGGATGACATAGAGCAAATCAGGGTTGACACGAACGCAGGCGCGGAAAACAGCAAAAAAATGGATTTGACGGCCAAGGAAGGCGAGGATTCCATAAACAGCATAATAAACGAGATTAACAATATATACAAAGTGGCCAACGAGCTTGAGCAGGTTGTCCTGCACCTGGGAGGCAAGACCGTGGAAATAGGAAAGGTTACGACGCTCATAAAAGAAATAGCCGAGCAGACTAACCTTCTCGCGCTTAACGCTTCCATAGAGGCGGCCAGGGCAGGAGAGGCAGGCAGGGGTTTTGCTGTAGTTGCCGAGGAAATAAGGAAACTCGCCGAATCCACAGCGGGCGCGTCGAAAAAGATAACCGAGGAAATAAAACAGATAAACAAGGACATGGATTTTACGGTGAACCAGATAAAAGTCACGACAGACAGCATAAACAAAGGCGTGAACATGGCAAACGAGGCAGGAGTAGCATTTTCAAGAATCAAGGAAGTCATAATGGAGACAATGAAAATAACAGGCAGCATATACACCCTCACCGGCGGCGAGGTCGAAAAAATACAAAACATGATCAAGATTATAAGCGAAGTCGAGGATATCATCGAGGATATGGCTGCAAATATAGAGGAAATATCGGCTTCGATAGAGCAGGAAACCGCAAGCATAGAGAATTTAAAAGCTGTCACGGACGAGCTTTTCCAGAAATCCGAGAAAATCAAAGCGGTTTTTGATAATCTGAAGATATAGCGCAAAAAAGTGAGAAAAAAAAATTCCGCACAAATACCCTTTAAGTTTCTGATAATATTATCCTTTCTTTTGCTGCCTCAGATGCTTTTCGCGGCCGGTGAAATGTACCTGGGCTCGGCCGTGCCGCCAACCCCAATTGCAACTGCTTCCGGAGTGTCAACACAGGCTTCACCTTCCGCAATATCACCGCAGGCATCGCCTTCAGGCGTATCGGGGTCGGCATCGGGTGTCACAGGCACGGCAAGCGCCGTCACACAAACCGCGACTTTGGCTTCACTGGGAGCAGAGGACATGACAGGGAACGGCAAAGGCCCGGCGAACTTCAAAGTCCAGGCAGAAGGCATGAAAATAACCTTAAGCTGGTCCGCCGCACAAGGCGGTACGGACGTGTATTACAATATTTACAGGAGCACAGACCAGGCGAGGGCCGATTTTATCAAAATAAACAAAGACGACAGCCTGCAAAGCCTGACATACATAGACAATTCGAAAAACAGCTTTACGCGGCCGAAGCAAAAAATAAAATATTTTTATAAAGTGGCTTCGCTTGTGCTGGCAAAAGAAACAGGGGAGACCGACATGCTCACGGTCACGCCGACCGGGCCGCTTGTACCGCCGCCGGCCGACAGCATAAGTTTTAAGGCGGCAGACAAGGAAATCTCGCTTGCTTGGGAAGAGCCGGAGTCAAGCGGCGAATACGACTTAAGCGGGTTTAACGTTTTCAGGTCAACGGACAGCAGCAATAACGGGAACAAATTAAACGAAGAACTTTTAAAGAAATACACCTATGATGACTTTGGGGAAGCGGACAACCCGCTTGACAACGCAGTAAAATACTATTACAAACTGCAGAGCGTGGACTCGGCAGGCAACACGTCGGATTTTTCAGTACAAATCGCGGCTGAGCCGCATGTCAGCATCAGCGAGCCGAAAAATGTCACCGCAGCCGTTTCTTCAAACGAAAGCATAAAGCTCGCGTGGGGTTCGCCTGAAGTCAAAGGCACGTTCGGCCTGTCGGGATATAATATTTTCAGGAGCTCGATAGCCGGAGTTTTTCCCGACCAGCCGATAAACGTAAACTTAAGGCCGGAATACACGGACGACGCGGGGAAAGTATTTTATTTCGACAACATCATAAACAGCGTAACGCCCCCGGAAATGGGCGTGACATATTATTACAAGATTCTGCCCATGGACATGAAAGGCAACACAGGCACGCCCAGCGCCGTGATAACCGCGGGTATAGCGTATTTAAACGTGCCCCAGAGCGGCATTGTTTCGGCTGAAATGTCCCAGTACGGCCTGCCGCCGGAATCGAAACTTACCGTATCGGGCATGAAGACCGTGGACCTTTCCTACGGACAGGTCTGGCCAAGCTCGGCTTATTCGACGAACATAGTAAAGGGGTTCCAGCCGAAACAGGAGCTCAGGATAAAACTGCAGGGCCAGATAGGCACCAACATACTGGTTGACGTTGACTACGACGACAACGCCGTGGAAGCGGAAAGGAAAAAGATTTCAATAAAGTACCAGGGCAGCAAGGACGAGACGGTCCAGGAAGCGGCTTTCGGCGACATAACGCTCTCCCTGCCGTCCACAAGGTTTGTCAGCTACAGCCAGTCGCTTTTTGGAATAGAGGCAAAGGTCAACATCCTGGGCGACAAACTCAGCCTTACAGGCATAGCGGCGCAGACAAAAGGGATTTCTGATGTGCAGACATTCACGGGCAATTTGAGGTTTTTTGAAGTAAACGGAAAAAGGGGCATTGATATTTATGACACGTCATTCATTGCGAACAAATATTATTACCTCTATAACCCTACCACAAATACCTGGCCAACGGGATCTTCGGTAGTACCGGGCTCGGTGGTGGTGTACGTAAACGACGAGATAGCGTCGGATGACAATGCCAATACAGTTCACGGCTATGACTTGAAATTACTGGGCGCGGATTATACCGTGGATTATAAAAACGGCATTATAATGTTTACATCCCCAATGAACGTCTATTACCAGGTGGCAGTAGCATACCTTTATACCGACAGCAGCGGAGGCGTCCATAGCGTTGGTTTTAACTCGGCGGGCACAGCAAATCCGGTGCCTGCGAATTTTGAATTCAGCAATCTCAGCAACCTTTATTGGATACAAAACGGCTTCGGCGATATTTCACATAAGGTCATGAACTATTATTACCTTGGAGCGACCCAGATATATAACCCGTCGTCAGACCCGAATTTTATAATAAAGATTTATCAAAAAGGAGGCACAAACGAAAATGACCTTCCGCCGCCGAACAGCACCCTTGCTGCGAACTATTATTCGATAGATACATCTTTCGGCATATTAAAATTCAACAACCAGAACTTCCCGTATCCTTTTGTGCTTGGACAAAACAATTCGCAGATAGCAGTGCCGGTGGGAATTCCCACCGATGGTTCAGCACCTGCGCCTATAAGCGGGAACGCAGACTGCTATAACCAGTACAGCCCGCAGTCCAATTATTACATGCACGTGGAATTCCAGTATTACGTATCGTCATATACACTTGACCATTCACCTGTTGTCCTTGGGAGCGAAAAAATTTATATCAATAATGTACTGCAGAAAAAAGACGTTGATTATTACATGTTTTACGAAACAGGGGAAATTCATTTTTACGACCCGAGCAAAATTCAGCCGAATGACCAGATAACCGTGGCTTATGAATATTCGCCGTTTTTACAGACATACGAGGACAATCTGCTCGGAGCCAGGGCAGAGTACAAGATGCTCGACAATTTGTTTTTAGGCTCCACGTTTTTATGGAAAAGCAGCAACACACAGGGGGACCTTGCGCCTGACGCGCGCTCCACGTCCACTTCGCTGTCAACGCCTTACAGGATGTTCATACTTGACGCCAACGCCATCTATGACCTTGGCAAGGACCAGATAAACCAGGCGTTAAGCACTTTGCCTTTTGTCGGGAAAACAGATTTGCCGCTGTCCCTGACTACAAGCGCGGAAATAGCCCAAAGCAATTTCGACATAAATATTTTCGACAGGAACAATGAAACCGGAGTCGCAATGATAGACAGCATGCAGGGCACGGACAATACATGGCAGACAGTAATGGATTTGAACTCGTCGCCCTCATGGTTCCCTTCAAGCAAGCCGCTTGCAGTTGACAGCGTGCTTGTGTCGCAGACTACAAGGGTGCCCATAAGGCGCACCAGCAAGCTGGAAATGGGACATTTGTCAACCCAGGTCGTAAACGGGGCCACAGTGGCTGCCTCGCCCGAAGCGATTCTTACTTACAGTTACAATGGCCTTAATAATCATCAATGGGACGGAATACGATATGTTGTTTCGCCCCACGGCCAGGATTTTCACTCGTACAATTACCTTAACATGTGGGTTAATGTCAGCACTGACAACCCGGTAAACCTTTGCGTTGATATCGGCATTATGAACGAGGATTCAGTGGGAGACGGGAACCTTTACACAGAGGACCAGGCAGGCAACGGACAATACAATTCAGCGTATGACACAGGGGTCCAGTGGAAAAACCCTGCAACAGGGCTGTGGCAATACCCGCCGTTTAACGGAGGGGACCAAAACTATTGGGGGGCGGGCAATGGCCAGCTCGATACAGAAGACGTAAACGGCAACGGTTCGCTTGACCCGACCGACGCTTATTATGAATATTCGCCTTTTGGCGGTACCATACCGCATCCTGAGTTACAGCTTTCCGGGACAGGCGGATGGAAAAACATAAAAATACCGCTGAGGGATTTTGCAGCGGCATATAATGTGACCACAGACCCTACTCAGCCGAGTTTCATGTCGTCGGTAGAGTGCATCAGGGTATGGCTCAGCGGCGCAGGCTCTGCAGGAAGCACGGGATATGTGAAATTTGAGCCAATACAGCTGACAGGCAATTCGTGGCAGCTAGAGGTGGAACCAAACGCAGTGGACAAGGCAGGTAACTTCATTACCTCGCCTGACACGTCGAAATTAAACGCGGTTACCATAAACCAGAGCACAAACGCGGCCTACCAGCCCAACAAGGAATTTTTTGATTACCAGACAGCGACAGACCTGCAATCGCAGCAGGCGCTGGAGCTCGATTATAACCTTTCAATCAATGACATGGACAGCAACACCCAACCTGTATATACGGTTTCGAAAACATTGAGCCAGACTGTAGGGTATGATTATTATTCCTACAACTATTTAAAAGTGGACGTATTTTACGCAAAAAAAGACCCGACTGCGCACGGCAAGGTGCTTTTCCTGAGGCTCGGCTCAGGCACGAACACGGATATATCGCCGAATTATTACCAGTATAATATCCTGCTTGACGACGCCGTGCCGACCGACAACAACTGGCACACAGTAACCATAGCGCTTGACGGCTCGGACAAAATGAGGGGCGCACCTGTGGGCATACCGAACCTGAGGAGCGTGCAGTATATCACAATGGGCATAATAGACCCGAACAGCGTGCCCACGAACAAGACCGTCTGGATAGACAATATCAGGCTTACAGACCCGAAACCAAGGGTAGGAACGGCAAAATACGAAAACACCACGGTAAATTACGCGGGTTTAGGGACATTTACCCAGGAATACGAGGAAAGGGATACTGATTTTTATACAATAGTGGACGTGGATAACGAGCAGATAAAACCGCATTCTATAAGGAACAGCCTAGATTTTCTGTACACACAGATACCGTTTTTACAGATGGACAACAATTACACCAGGCAGATTTATAAAACCGAGGACAAATACAAGGACGACCTTTTATTTACAAACAATTATTTAAATCCCGACACTGACAATAGTACTTTATCCAACAAAGCAACCTTGAGCCTCATACCCGGGCTTTCCCTTGCTAATAACCTGAGTTTTAGCGGCATGAGAAGCAATTACCTGCCTTATTACTACTACGAGACTAATTATTCGCAGGTTTTTACAGAAAGGCCGGTTGCCCAGTACACGGCGCCGACCGAGATTCCGTTGTACGGCGGCGCAAAAATACCGCTGGGCGCGAATACCCTGTCAGCCGATGTACTCGTGAAAAAAACAAATGTTACGTATTTTTACCCAATGCCGGTTTCCGCGACAATAAACTGCGCCAATTGCTGGAGCCAGTTGAACTGGCACAGGGAACAGCTTTATTCATGGAAGGACGCCATCAACGCGAACATATTCACGCTCACGCCTTCATACGCTTTTAAGATTGTGGATGAAGAGGGAAACCTGGCGAGCAACTACACATATTACCAGAATGACGTAGACAACCATTTTTCCACAAGAGGCAGGACTCTCATGCTGCACAAGGAAAACGCGCCTGCATTGAGCCTGGCTGTGGCAAAACTCTGGATTTTAAGCCCGAAACTTGATTATTCCTCATCTCAGGTCAGGGATTACAGCCAGGGCACATTAAACGTTAATAATACCACGGCTTTTTCGAGCGGCCTGGCATTTAGTTCCATCACAAACCAGCTGGTACCGGACGGCACTTATTCGCTGAGGATTAATACAACAGCCATGTACAACGACCTGGCGCCATACACGGATTCGACTTATTTGTTTTACAAAATGCCTTTTGAGTCGCAATGGGGAATAAATGAATGGAAAATGCCTTTCGGCGATAAATTTAAAACCCAGGGCAAAAGTGAAATGTCCTGGTATGAAGACTCGGCAAATACCGACTCGATAACGATTTCGCACAGCATCGGCCTTAGCGCAGTAAAGCTTTTAAATTACCTGAGCTTTACGCCGCAGCTCACGCTGAGCACGCAGAGAAATGCGAGCAGCAGGCTTTTAAGCGGGCTGCAGTACACGACCACCCTTTCCATTACGCCAATCACCATAGGAAAAATAACGCTTATCAAAGGGCTTGTCGAGGACCAGACCATAAGCGGAGGCTATACAAACACCGACAACAAAAGCATGGATCCGCAGAACCAGACAAGCGTAAACAGCCACTCGGTCGCGCAGACCGCAAACGTGAACCTGCCTTATTCGGTAAAGGACGGTGTAAGCGGGGCGCTGGGGCTGACAGGCAACTGGACAAACAACCAGCTGCTGGATGTATCGTCATGGGCATATACTCTTTCGCCGAATTTTACAATCAATTATGTCCTGAAGCTGGTCAAGCCGGTCCAGATCGCGAATTTTATACCGTGGATAGGAGGCAAGGAAATAAAATTCACCCAGGACATAAACCTGAACGGCACCCTGGGTATGGATATGACAAGGGGCGGGGGAGTAGGAGACAACGGAATTAATAAAAAAGATTCCAGTACATACAAGATAAGCGCAAGCGCGGATTATAAATTCCTGCAGAATGTCGAGGGCCGCCTGACTTTCAGTTATAATAAAAACATAGACATGATACTGAAACAGAACCGCTACGACGCCATAATGATAGATCTTTATTTTAAAGTGGAATTTTAGTATAATTTTTTTTAAATATCAGGAGGACTTTTTAAATGAAAAAAACGCTGTTAACGCTGGTTTTGCTTGCGGCGACGGCTGCTTTTGCGCTTGCCGTGGACCCGCCGGCTAACTTTGTGCTGACATATCCGGGAAGCGGCTCATTGCAGCTTAACTGGTACGCGTCGGATACTTATACAGGCATAGGTTATAATATTTACAGGAGCATTGGCGACACGTCTAATTTCAGCCTGCTTACGGCAACGGCAAATACAACGTATACGGATACCACGGATACGGCGCAGACATATTACTATTACATTGAGGCGTTCGACAGCAACAATAATAAAAGCACAATTACACAAATTATGCCGTCAAGGCCATACCCGCCCATGAGCGTGGCGATAACGCCTTATAATGCGAAAATATATTTGGAATGGAATAACAGCATTGAATCAGACAGCAGTACTTATAATATTTACAGAAGCAGCACGGATAATGTTGAATATTCACTTTTACCGGCAACAGGGAATGATTATATTGATTCGCCGGTTTTAAATGCACTTACTTATATATATAAAATTGCCGCCACAAATCCCAGCGGGCCATATTCAATAACGTTGCCGGCATCAGTAACCGTGTCGGCGCAGGGGCCTTATTCAGCACCTGTATCAGCCGTGCCGTATTCGGCCCCTTTCGCGCCGCTAGGCATTAGTTCCGGCCTGTCAACCACGCAAAATACAATGTACCTGAGCTGGGCGCAGACAAATACGGCAGGCACTTTTGAAACGACATATTACGAAATTTACCGCTCAACTTACGACATGATGCCCGGGCCCGCAACCTTTGATGCTTACGATACTTTCCCTTTCCCAGCGCCGCAGACATACACGGTGACCAATACTTATTATTACAACCCGATGACTCCGGGCGTAAACAATTATTTCAGCATATATACGGTTGACAGCATGGGCAATTTTTCGTTGCCTGCGAGCGGTTATGTATATGACCCGATACAGTCAATGCCGCTTGCGCCGACAGGCCTCACAATAACTTCCTCGAATTTGACAGGAGTGTCTTTGGCATGGGCTGCAAACCCATCGGCTGATAATGTGACACAGTATGCGGTTTACAGGGGCACAACATTAGCTGCGCAGGCACTGTATGTTACGGTTGCTGCAGCATCTTTTACAGATACAACAATTACAGCAGGTCTATTTTATGATTACTCAATTGTTGCGTCCAATGCTTTTGGCTCCGGCACAAACTCATACAATGTTTCAGCAACAGTATTACCGGTTGCGCCGGCTAATTTTAAAGCATTGTATAATAACATTACTTATACTCCAGGCATCGGTGTAAATCTTACCTGGACCCAGGGTTCTTCAAACGACAACATAACCCAGTATAATGTTTACAGGACAACGAACCTGAGTAATTTAATACCCCAGCCGGTTATAACTCCGATTATAATTTATCAGGGGACTACTTATACCGTTTCTTATAGTTATGCGGATATATCAATAACCACGGGCAATATTTACTATTATGCTGCAACTGCCCTGACAACAAGCAGTGTCCAGAGCCTGGAATCAGCAATAATTTGCGTCACTGTCACAACACTGCCGGCACAGCCGCAGAATTTGACCGGCACAGCTTATGACTCTTATAATACTTTGAATTGGGCGCCAAACAATACCGCAGACCTTGTTTCGGTATATAATGTTTACAGGTGGACAACCCCGACTTCTATTGCAAATATAACAGCTACAGCTTTGACTAATTATCTTGACGCCAATTTGAATACATCAACAACCTATTATTACACTGTAGCTGCGTTAAACAACATAGGCGAAGGCCCGAGAGCAGTCACAATCACGCTTGAGCCTGCAAGCAATATCCCGCCTCATACGCCTGTTTTAAGCGCATCATGCAATGGATTAGGACAAATAGTACTGTCGTGGGACCAGGACCCTGCTCCCGGAATTTATTATAATGTTTACAGGGCAATCTCTACATCCGCGGAGGCCTGGCTAAACAGCACTAATGCAAATACCACAACATATATTGATTCGGTCATGAATCCCACAAGTGTTTCATCGGTTGCAAATATTTCTACTGTTTATTCCTACAATGTGGGAGCGAGTAATACCATTACCGGCTATTCAAGCTTTTCGAACACTGCTACAGCCTCTGCCTTTGTAGGGCCGAACTCAAGCACTTTACAACATATAGTCTTTACAAATGTAAGCGGCAATGTGCTTATCACCTGGGATAATCCAAACACGATATGTTCATATTCTTTAACTGGGTATAACATATACAGGAGTACAACAACCGCTGTTATAAATGGCAATAATGAACCTGTTTTCAGCCCAATGCCGATAACAAATCTGGCTTATCCTGCCAATAATTATCTTGATACAGGCCTTAACGCGAATACGACTTATTATTATGAAGTGCAACTGGTGGATTCTGCAGGGAATTCCTATACTTCAACATATACTGGGTTTTATGTGGATTCTGTCCTGCCGCCGCCTCCTGAAGTAGTAGCCATATCCCAGCCCAGCCAGGTTACGCTTGAATGGAGATTAATCAATGCATCAATTATTTCTTACAACATATACAGGAGAACAGCATCGGGTGTTTACACATCAGCTATATACAGTGAAAAGAATGCGCTTAAAAGTCAATACACAGACGCAGACGTTATTCCAAAAACAACATATTATTATACAGTAGCTGCGGTAAATGACGCGGGCGAAGGCCCAAAATCACAGGAAGTTTTTGCGACTCCTTACCTGCCGCTGCTGGTGCCTGCAAATTCGGGCGAGGCTATAAATATTATTAACAAGAAAGATATTTCATTATCTTGGGCCCAGGCAGTGAGCGTTACCGTCGATTCGAAAGGCAATACTTACATGAGCAGTTTCGGCATAAGCGGCTATAATGTTTACAGGAGCAATGACAACGGCGGAACCTATACTTGCATTACATTTTTGGCAGGCGCTGCAAATACCAGTTTTACAGACTATACCACGGCGTGGGGTAGTGATTATCTTTACGAAATTATTGCCATGGACACGGCAGGAAACCTTGACGCAATATACCCGGTTATGTCAAAAGGCATACCAAAGACAGCCAATAAATTAATGATATACGCGAATATGATTAATTTAAGCAAGAGCCAGGCATTGACATGGAATTACGAAGTCATAAGGTCGGACAACATGAAAGTGATTGTTTATACCTTAAGCGGGCAGATGGTAAAAAAATTGTTTGACGGCAGCCCGCCATCCGGCGCTGACCCGGGCAATCCGCTTGACGGGTGGTCAGGCCAACCGCCACCCGGTTTTATCTGGGACGGAAAAAATTCATACGGCCAAAAAGTGGCGTCCGGAGCATATATAATAATGATGGAATTCAAGGACTGGAAAACAACGTATAAAGTGGCGGTTGTAAAGTAGGAAACGCGCATAAATGCGATAAATAGGCGATGAAAAACCATTGTTTTTTCCATTGCAAAAAAACATTTTAAAATAGTCCAAACTATAATATTTTCAGGAGGGAATAGTGGCAAAAATTCAGGTTTTGCCGGAAAATGTGGCAAACCAGATAGCGGCAGGCGAGGTAATAACAAGGCCTGCTTCCTGCGTTAAGGAACTGCTGGAAAACGCAATTGACGCGGGCGCGTCAAGCATATCGATAAAAATAGAAAATGCCGGGAAAAAACTGATAGAAGTGAAAGACAACGGCGAAGGCATGTCGGGCGAAGACGCGAAAAAAGCTTTTCTGCGCCACGCAACAAGCAAGATAAAAAGCATAGAAGACCTGAATTACATAGAAACCCTGGGTTTCAGGGGCGAGGCGCTGGCTTCAATCGCGGCGGTGTCATGGGTTGAGCTGCTCACGAGGGACAGCAATGATGACACTGGCATATACCTGGAAATGAAAGCCGGCCAGGTAAAAAAAACCGAAGAAAGAGCCACTAATACGGGAACAATAATCAAAGTAAGGGATTTATTTTACAATACGCCTGCCAGGCTGAAATTTTTAAAATCAAACTACACCGAAGAAACCCACATAATAGACATGGTCACGGCAGAGGGGTTCGCGCGCGATAATGTATCCATAAATTTACAGATTGACTCGAAAGAGACAATATTTTTCCCGCAAAAAAGCTCGTTAAAGGACAGGATAAGGATTATATACGGCAGGGACATTTATGAATCGCTTGTCGGGATAAAAAATTTTTCCGACAACGTAAAAGTGTACGGGTACATAACGAAACCGGGGATAACAAAAAACACAAGGAATTTCCAGTTTTTATTCGTAAACAGGCGCAGCGTCCAGAACAAAGCCGTAATGTACGCGATACACGAGGGCTACGGGACTTTCCTCATGAAAGGCAAATACCCGGTGGCCTTTATATTCGTGGACGTAAACCCTGCGCTTGTAGACGTGAACGTGCACCCTACCAAGGCTGAAGTCAAATTCAGGGATGAAAGGGCAGTATTCAACGCAGTAAAAAAAGCAATCGAAGACAGCCTCGCGTCTTCCGAGCTTGCACCACAGATAACAGCCCCCGGCGGTTTTGGCACGCGGCCCTCAGGGGACATGGTGGAGCAGGCAAAAAACTCGGTAAAGGATTCGATAAAGGAATTTTTTGTGTCCGAATCCAGCCCGCTTTTCAAGGAAAACAGGGCATATGCATCCGGAGCGAAAGCGCCAAAAGTACTGCAGTCGGAAAAAAGGAAATTTTTATGGCTTAAGGCACTGGGCCAGGTGCATAAGACCTACCTTGTCGGAGAGGACGATGAAAACCTGGTTTTAATAGACCAGCACGCGGCCCACGAGAAAACCCTTTATGAAAAACTGTGGAAGGAAATAAACTCGGCGAAAGTTAAAATCCAGAACATGCTCATACCAGATACGATTGAAGTCACGCCGGCTGAGGCTCTAATAATAAAAAATAACACGGATGTTTTCGAAAAGACCGGGTTTGTGGTGGAGCTTTTCGGCGAGAGGACATACAAGATTTCAGCGCATCCCGTCATGATAAAAGACAGGCCGCCTGCGGCTTTTGTAAAGGAAATGATTGAGCTTGTCAGGGAAAAGGGGAAAGTAAACAGGGAAGAACTTTTAAAGGAGCTGACATCGCGCATTGCCTGCAGGGCAGCGGTAAAGGCGGGCGATGAACTGAAATACGAGGAAATGGAAGCCCTGATTACGGAATATTTCGAGTCGGACGCGCCGTATTCGTGCCCGCACGGCAGGCCCGCCATGGTCAAAATATCCTTTGGGGAAATAGAGAAAATGTTCAAAAGGAAACTATAAGGCGGGATAATAATAGACGCTATTAATTGATTATAAAAATATTGTAGAGACGACCCGGCGGGTCGTCTCTACGTTTAAAATAATACGGAGGTTTTAATGTTTATCATAATTGCCGGGCCGACAGGCACGGGCAAATCACGGGTGGCAGTGGATCTTGCCAAAAGAATAAACGGCGAAGTAATATCAGCGGATTCCATGCAGGTTTATAAAGGCATGGATATAGGGACTTTTAAGATACAAAAAAGCGAAACAAAAGATGTCCCGCACTACATGATAGACGTAGCAGAACCTGATGAGAATTTTTCCGCGGCAAGGTTCAAGAAAACAGCTGAAAAAATAATGGAAGGTGTAAAGGCAAAAGGAAAAATACCGATTATCACCGGAGGCACAGGCCTTTACATAAACGCGGTAATCAGGGGGCTGTTTGAGGCAAAGGAACCGGATGAAAAATTAAAGGCCAAACTCAGGCAGGAGCTTGAGGAAAAAGGGCTGCAATATCTTGTGAATGAATTAAAAAAGCGGGACCCTGAAGCTTTACGGGCCTTGGATACCGGAAATCCAAGGAGGGTGCTAAGGGCACTCGGATTAGTACTTGTAAATGAAAAGAAAATTTCGGATTTAAAAAAAGAAACAGCTAAAACAGCTTATAATGACGAGTATCTGCTTTTTGTTCTTAATATCAAAAGGGGAGAACTTTATAAAAGAATAAATGCAAGGGTAGACGAAATGATAAAAGCAGGCCTTGTAAACGAGATAAAATCGCTGGTTTCGCATGGGCCCGGCGCCGGTCAAACGTCAATGCAGGCCATAGGATACAAGGAAATCGCCGGTTACTTAAGCGGAAAAACAGGAATGGAAGAGGCAATTGACTTGATAAAAAAAAATACACGGAATTACGCCAAACGCCAGATTACCTGGTTCAAACGATATAAAGAGGCAATATGGGTTGACGCGACTGATAAAAAAGTTTATGATATAGTTGAAGAGATTATTAAAACAATTGCGAAATGGGAAAATCAAAAAGGAGATACCAGTGAAACGCATAATGCGCGTATTGTTAAATAACAGGAATTTTTTGCTGCTCTGGGGCGGGCAGATAGCAGAGCAGTTCGGAGACAGCCTTAATTTAATGGCCCTTATAGCTTTTGTGCTCGCACTGCCTTCCAAGCCGGGCATGCATTTGCACGCCACAAACATGTCCATATTAATGATGTGGCTTGGCATACCAATACTTTTTGTCGGGCCGTTTGCCGGTGTTTTTGTGGACAGGGTAAAAAGAAAAACCATACTGCTTTTGGCTGCGCTATCGAGGGGCACACTGGTTTTTATCATGTTCCTGCTAATCCATGACAAGGAAAACGCGCCTTTCGTTTATATCCTTGTATTTTTAATATCGGTTGTCACGCAGTTTTTTATACCGGCAAAATCATCCTTTATACCAAAATTGGTGAAAAAGGGAGAACTGCTTATAGCCAACTCGCTGTCTGCCACAACGACCGTCATAGTGCAGATATTTAGCTACGCCATTGCAGGTATAATAATTTCCGAGATAGGCATCCGCAGGACTTTATTTATCAATGTATGCACTTACATAATATCAGTTACCACGCTTTCGTTCATAAGGGTAAAAGAAACTTTAAAAGACGACGTAAAAATTCACGTCAAACAGGTTTTTAAGGAGCTTAAAGCAGGCATAAAATTTTTATTAAGCAGTGAAAAAATAAAATTCATGGTCAGGCGGGTTTTTATCCTGATGATTGCCATGGGATTTTTTTACGTATCTTTTACAAGCGAATTCCTGCATGTAATTCTCCAGAAAACAGGCATACAAATAAAGGATATTAAAGCACTGGGGTTCATGCAGGCATGCCTCGGGCTGGGGCTTGTCGCCGGAATATTCATAATAGAGCATGCTGTCAAAAGAATGAAGGAAGTCACGCTTATAAGGCTGCTTTTCCCGCTGACAGGGCTGGGTGTTACAATTCTTTATTTTACTGCCAATTACTATTATTTGCTTTTTTTAGCTTTTATGGCCGGCATAATGGGAGTAATGACTTTAAGCATAGCTGAGACGTCCCTGCAAAAGAGCACGCCCGAAACCATGCGGGGCAGGGTATTCGCGGCTTATTATGTTTTAAGGAATTCCGGGCCTGTAATCGCGTCCGTATTAACCGGAATAATAGTAGGGTTTATCGACGAGGATATTATAGTGCTTGCCTCGGGCCTTGCGCTCATAGCCTACGGGCTTTTGAATTTCTTTATCCACGGCGGTCTGGCGAGATTAAGGACAAGAATCCAGATAAAACCGCAGAGAATCGATTTTTACGGCAAGACCACGAAAAAGTAAAAGCCGGGGTGCATTTTTGGGAGAAATAAAAAAAACAAGCAAAGAAAAACTTGTTGCCGGCTTTATTTATAAAGACGCCAGTATATTTGAATCCGTGAAAAAAGAACTGATAAAGAAATACGGCAACGCGGATTTTGAAAGCAGGGAACTCGATTTTACCTATACGGATTATTATAATGAAGAAATGGGGATGGAGCTAAAAAGGAAATTTTTAAGTTTTGACAAGCCTGTGTACCCGGGAAAACTGGCTGAAATAAAAATTTTCACGAACAAAATAGAAAGAAAATTTACGGATAATGCCGGGAAAAGAAAAATAAATATAGACCCGGGCCTGCTTTCGCCCGCCAACTTCATACTTGCCACCACAAAAAATTTCTCGCATAGGATTTACATAGGAAAGGGCATATACGCGGAAGTGACGCTCCAATACAAGGATAAAAATTTTATCACACTGCCCTGGACATACCCCGACTACGCGAGCAACGAGTATATGGAAATTTTAAGAGATATCAGGAATAGGTACAAGGAACATATACAGATGAAGTAGAGACACGCCATGGCGTGTCTCTACAATAAAAAATCAACAAGTGGTGTTAAAATTTTAAAATGAATAGAATATTTTTTAGCCTTATACAGCTGATAATTTATCTGATAATTTCGATGAATACACTTTACGCCTTTAATATAAAGTGGACTCGCATACATAAAAAGATTTTCTATGCAAAAGTTAATGTGTACAGGGGCAATGAAATAATCGACCGTGTAAATATAATAAAGATTGCGCCCGACGGTTACACGTTCAGGCTGCTTGATATGCATGACAACAGCGGCAAAATGATTTTAAAAAACATAGAGAACTGGCAGGAGGCTTCGGGGGCGCTTGTTGTTTTTAACGGCAGTTATTATAATGAGGAATTCAAGCCTGCGACTGCAGTTGTAGCCGACGGAAAATCAAGAAACAATTTCGGGGAAGTAAAAAAAGGAGCGGTGTTCGTGGCTTCGCCCGGCAAAAAATCAGGCCTGCCCGAAGCGGATATAATCGATTTATACGGCAATCCGGTCAATATGAAAAGCTTACATTACATGACCGCGGTCCAGTCTTATCCTGTATTGCTTGATAAACAGGGCAGGATTCCTGTACTGAAGTCAGACTGGAGGGCAAACAGGACTGTCATTGCAAAGGACAAAGCGGGAAATATACTGCTTTTTGTGACCGAAGGCACGCAGAAATATTATTCTTTTACCCTATACGAGATGGCCGAATGGATTAAAAACTGCGAGCTGGACGTTAAAATGGCAGTAAATCTGGACGGCGGATATGAGTCGGAATTATGCATTAAAACCAATAATTTTGCCTATACCACTTACGGCCAGTGGGAATTAAACGAGAACGGGGATATTTCAAAACCCGGGATAAAAATGTGGCTGCCTTTTGCCATCGCCGTATTTCCAAAGTAAAGTAACAAATTGACATAAGATTAATTGTGTGGTAAGGTGCAAATAAATAAACGTTTTTGCAGAGGAAATCCCCGTGAGATTCGGGGCGCTGTTCCGCAACGGTAATCTCTGAAAAGGGTAGCCCGGGCTACTGCAAATAACGCAAAGTACCTTCGTGAAAAGGGAAAAAGAACAAGACATTTTCCCCGGCGAAGGCCGGGTTTCTTATTTTATAAGGTAGGATACTGAAAAACAATTTTACGGTGTCATTGCGAGAAGCGAAGCGACGAAGCAATCTAGTATGTAAAGGAAAGAACGAGATTGCCGCGCCCATAAAACAAAAGCGGGCTCGCAATGACAAGTATATGATTTTTTCGTCGAACTAGAGGCAGGAGGATAGAAACATATATGAAGATATACCTTGTAAGGCATGGAGAGACAGACTGGAACACAAAGTTGTTGTACCAGGGGCATACAGACATTGGACTTAACAGCCTTGGTATAAGCCAGGCAAAATATATAGCAAAGGAATTAAAAGACAAAAAAATCCAGGCAATAATAAGCAGTGATTTAAGGCGTGCATATAAAACTGCGGAAATAATAAAAAAAACCTGCAAATATAAAGGAATAATAATAAGAGACAGGCGGCTGCGCGAACGGTCTTACGGCGATCTGGAGGGTAAACTTTATAATTTTTTTCAAAGGAGAAGAAAAAACTTTACCGGTGAAAAAGACGCGGTATTTTTTGCAAGGGTAAATGCATGTTTTAAGTCGATAATAAGGAAATATAAAGGTAAAAATACGGCAATAATAACACACGGCGGGGTTGTAAGACAGATAGTTTCCTTTGTACTCGGGCTCAAGAACTATAAGAAAATCAGGATATACAATGCTTCAATTTCGGAAATATTTTATAACGAGGAGAAAAAGGTGTTTTTTTTGCTGCTGTTAAACAGCGTCGCGCATCTGCCGAAAAAAGATAGGAACAGGACACAATATCATATAAAGGGCGTGTAGGAAAGGAATGTGAGAGGTGCCATGTGCGACGTGAATTGTAGAGACGACCCGATGGGTCGTCTAAAGAAAGAGACGTTACGACGCAACGTCTCTACGTTATAAGGAAAAGAATAATGGAAAAAGCCATAATACAGATATACACCGGTAACGGCAAAGGCAAGACAACAGCTGCGCTCGGACTGGCAATAAGGGCTGCAGGCGCAGGCCTGAATACTGTGTTTTTTCAGTTTTTAAAACAAGGTAATTTTGATTTTAGCGAAGAAAAAACATTAAAATGCGCGCAAAATATCAAAGTTGTAAGATTTGAAGAGAAGTCGCCTTTGCTGGATGGAAAAATAAATATTACTCAGCTAAAAAAGCAGGTTTCAAAAGACGTTAAAGATGTATTCCGGGCAATTGACAGCAAGAAATTCGATGTGGTAATACTTGATGAGTTTACGCACATTATAAATCTTGGTCTTGTTAAAGAAAGTTATATTATCAATAAATTGAAAAACAAGCCCGAAAACGTTGAGATTGTAATTACCGGCAGGAACGCGGGCAAGAAACTTATTAAGCTGGCCGGGCTTGTGACTGAAATGAAAGAAATCAAACACCCGTTTAAAAAAGGATTTAAGGCGAGAAAAGGCATAGATTTTTAATTTACGGAAGGGAAGATAATTTGAAAAATTTTAAGTTAATTATATTTTTTTTTATGATATCCGGATTGGCGGGCGTTGCTTTTGCGGAACCAATCGTTGACGATGTCGGCAGGACGGTGAATGTTAGTGTGCCTGTCAAGATCATAGTCAGCCTGTCACCGGCGCATACGGAAATAATATTTATGCTCGGGCAGCAGGATAAATTAAAGGCGGTTTCAGTGCAGTGCGATTTTCCGGAGGCAGCAAAAAAAATGGAAAAAGCCGGAACTTTTTTAAAGCCAGACCTTGAAAAAATAATAAGAATCAAGCCTGATGTCGTTATTTCAGGCGGCGGAATCCAGAAGCAAACCATATACGAACTGGATAAATTAAAAATACCGGTGATTGTCCTTTACCCGAGGAATATAAATGCAATAGCAGCGGACATGAGGGTTATAGGCAGGCTGACCGGCACGGAAAAAAAGGCAGGGCTAATGGCAGGGAAAATAGAAGCATTGAAACAAGCAAAGACAAAAACCAGAATTTTAAAGGTTTATATCGAACTATGGGGTTCCCCAGCAATGTCTACCGGCGGCGCATCCTGCATAAACGATATTGTGGAAACCGCAGGAGGCCTGAATATTTTTAAAGACAGCGCGTCGGAATACCCGAAAGTCTCAAAAGAAGAAATAATAAAGAGGAACCCGGACGTGATAATACTGCTTTACGAGCCGGAAAAAGATTATTACCAGAGACAGTGGTTCGAGGCAGTTAATGCCGGAAAAAATAAAAACATTTTTGTCATCAGCGAAAAGGATTCAGATTTTTTCCTGAGGCCCGGCCCAAGAGTGGCTGAAGGAGTGAAAAAAATGAAGGAAATAATAGCTCAAGCGGGAAATTTTAAAAATGAAAAATAAGATATTATGGCTGTCAGCATCCTGCCTGCTGCTTTTTGCCTGCATGTTGACGGCATTAAAATTAGGCAGCGTGAATATCGGTTTTAAGGAAATATTCGGCATTATCGCAGGCAGGACGGGCGGAGCAGAGGATAAAATAATTATCACGGCAATAAGACTGCCGCGTATTATTTACGCCGTGCTTGTGGGCGGCATGCTGGGATTATCAGGAGCTATTTTACAGGCTGTCCTGAAGAATCCGCTTGCAGACCCGTTTGTAACAGGTATATCGTCAGGTTCGGCTTTCGGGGCGGTGCTGGGTATTATCGCGGGTTTTACATTCATAATGATTCCAAGCGTTGCACTGGGAATACTGACCATACTTGTTGTTTGCAGGCTTTCAATAATATACGGCAGGTTAAATATTACCTATCTTTTGCTGACCGGGGTTATGATAGGTTCGCTTTTTTCCGGTTTAATAATGCTTTTATCAACCATATTTAACAGGGATTTAATGAAAGTAATGTTCTGGCTCATGGGTGATTTATCCGGTGCCGATGTTTCTGTTTTAAAATACGCGGTTATATTTGCGCTTATTGCATTTGCCGGTGCAATGTATTTTGCCAATGACCTGAATATACTCTCAACAGGCGAAGAAGAGGCTGGTACTGTCGGTGTAAATGTGGAGCTTGTAAAAACAATTTATTTTATAATAGCCAGTTTGCTTACAGGCATTTCTGTTTCCTTAAGCGGCGTCATAGGTTTTGTGGGACTGGTCATACCGCATATAATGAGGATATTTATAGGGAGCGATATGAGGTGGCTGATGCCTGCTTCTTTTGTTGCCGGAGGGATATTTTTGCTTTTGGCAGATACAATAGCAAGGACAATTTTTTTGCCGGCGGAAATACCTGTAGGCATAATAACAGGGCTTATCGGCGCGCCGGTTTTCATCTTTATACTGCTAGCCAAAAGGGGAGTATGACATGATAAGCGTCAGGGATTTGAATTTTAAATACATGGAAAACGGATTCAGCCTGAAAAGCATAAGCCTTGATATTTTAAAAGGTGATTTTATCGCGTTTGTGGGCCCAAACGGCGCGGGCAAATCGACATTTGTAAGGATACTTGCAGGAATAATTAATAATTATTCAGGGCATGCCCTTATTGAAGGCAAGAACGTCATGGAATATAAAAGTACTGAACTCGCGAAAAAAGTATCATATATACCCCAGACCGACAGCCATGTCTTTAATTTTACGGTTTATGACATTGTTGCCATGGGACGCAGGCCTTATACCGGGAGCATGGGTTTGCTCAAAAAGCCGGACAGGGAAGCAATAGACGCGGCGCTTAACGATTACGGCCTTTTTGAAAAGAGGAATAAATTTTTCAACCAGCTGAGCGGCGGGGAGAGAAGGACGGCGTTGATAGCCAAGGCAATAGCGCAGGAAGCCGATATACTCCTGATGGACGAACCTACCACATACCTTGACATTCACCACCAGATATTTCTTATGGAAAAGCTGCTCGGGCTAAAGGAAAAAAACGCAAAAACAATATTTTTTATCTCGCATAACATCAACCTTGCCTCGGAATACGCAGGCAGGGTGATTTTTATCAAAGACGGGGCAATAGTAAAGGACGGCAGGCCGAAAGAAGTCATAACATCCGAGAACATTGAAAAAATTTACGGCATAAATAATTTCACGGTTGAAGCCAACAGGAAAACGGGCGCGCCGAATTTGTTTGTGGTGCCGGACAGAACAGAATATAAAATGGAGGTAAAAAATGAAAAAGTTTAGAATGGCTTTTATTTTTATGGTGTTTGCGGTTTTTGCTTTTGCGGCGGATAACTCGGATAATATACAGAATATTTACGACCCGAATTACACCCCGCCGCCTTCGCAGGAGCAGTTTTACGGCACTGCACAGCCGCAGCAATACAGCCCTCCGCCTACAAGCGAATATACAATACCAAAGAAACAGGTGCCGGGCGTTCAGCAGCAGCCGACGCCTTTTGTGACGCCGGTGCAGACCCAGCAGCCGCAAACGCAAAACGGTTCGGAACAGGATCCGAATGCCGTAGTGGTTACGGCAAGAAAGATACCGGAAATTCTGGATTTTGTCCCGCGTAATATCGAGATTATTCCGGGCAAGGAAATAGATATCCTGAATACAGTTGCAGACGTCCTTAATGCCCGGCCCGGTATTTTTGTCAATAGAACCAGCGGGTTCGAGGGAGTATCGACGATTTCCTTAAGAGGTGCGTCTTCGGAACAAGCGCTTGTAATGATAGACGGTGTGCCTATAAATGACATAGCGACAGGCAGCGCAGACCTTACAGGCCTTGAAACAGCAGGCATCCAGAAAATTGAAATTGTCAGGGGCGGTGTGTCGTCAATATACGGCGCGGACGCCATGGCAGGTGTTGTAAATATCCTGACCGACCCTATAATAAAAAAGATAATAACAGCAGGAGCTTATTACGGCACATATAATACGCAGAAACAGCTGCTGTCGTCATCTTATCAGATTGCAAACCTGAAATACGCGGTAAATGCAGTTCAGGAATCAAGCGACGGTTATATGGAAAATTCCGGTTATTTTAAAAGGGTTATAGACGGAAAAATAAAATTCAATTCCGATGCGTCGGACACTGTGATTTCCGGGTATTATTTAAATAGGGAACAGGGCGTGCCGGGGACAATTGATTATCTGTCTCCAAACAACAAACAGTATGATGAAAATTATGATATAGGTTTAAGTGAAGCACTTAATTTGAACCCGGCGGATTTAAAACTCGACGGGTTCATAAAATCCGGGACCTGAAATATTTTGACGCAATGAACGGCAATTCCAGGCAAATGCAAAAAGAATATCAAATAAGCGCAATGGCTGTTTACGGCGAGGGAGGTTATTTGTCGGCCGTAGGCGGTTATGAGTATAACAAAAAAAATCTGAACAGCTCAAACGCAGGCATACAAGGGACATACAACAACGCAATACTGGCAAATGCAACGCTGAAAGTCATAAAACCGCTTGTTGTGAGCGGCGGGGTAAGAATGGATTTTAATTCTCTTTATGGAGACATGACGTCATATAACCTGGGAGCAAAATATGATTTGGGAGCAGATACGGATATTTATGCATCACTTGAGAATTCGTACAGGGCACCGACTTTTGACGAGCTTTTTCTGGCCATATGAACCGTCGTTTGTCGAAAGCAACGGAAACACTGTGCCCGGGTATACAGGCAATCCAAACCTTAAGCCTGAGACATCGCTTTCATATGAGGCGGGCATTAAAAGATCGGATAAGATATTCCGGGAATCCTTTGCCTGGTTTTCAAGGGAAATCAAAAATATGATTAACGACTATGCGCCCAACCTAAATAATATTTACCTTTACGAACCTCAAAATATTGAAAATGCAAGGATTTTCGGCTTTGAAGGCAAAATCAACGTATCAATAAACGAAAAAGACGTGATTCAGGCAGGCTATACTTACATGAATGCTGTTAACGTAATGACAAACGTGAAACTACCGAACGCGCCGGAAGGAAAATTCAACGCGAGTCTTGAAAAGGAATTTCCATTCAGCATAAAAGCAAAGGTTGAATATGAGTATATAGACTCAAGGATTAACTCTTCCGGTTACATGTTAAAACCATATTCCATGCTGAATGCGGGGATCAGCCAGAAATTAAGCGAAAACTTAGATGTCTCTGTGGAAGTGAGCAATATTTTTAACAATACAAATTACAATACTTATTACAATACCCTGTACAATGTAGAGAGTGGTTATTTAATGCCCGGCAGGACAATTATGGCCGGCGGCCAGATAGCGTTTTAATATTGAGATAAGAAGCGTAATTAAAGACAAGCTCCCGCACGCGTCTTGCTTTTTGAGGCTGTCTCTAGATGAAATAGCGGGATATCAATCAAAAGCATAAATATCGTTGAAAATCAATGCCTGCAGTAGTATACTTTTTTGCCAATTAAACTTTGAAAGGGGAACTGCTGCGGATGAAAAAAGCATTTTTTGTAATTGCTTGTATAGTGTTTTTTGCTGGCGTTTATTCGCAGGAAAGAAACGACAAATTCTTTTTTAAAAGCGGAACCGAAAAAATCAACCGCAGGGACTATCCTGGGGCCATTAATGATTTTAA
This sequence comes from uncultured bacterium, assembly GCA_963845185.1. Lineage (GTDB taxonomy): Bacteria > Oederibacteriota > PGYV01 > PGYV01 > CAWJRG01 > CAWJRG01. Next base: position 203,816 of record CAWJRG010000009.1, read on the forward strand.
TAAAGCAATACAACAGAATCCTAAAAATCCGGAATCCTACTGTAATCGTGGACTAGCAAAAGACGCAATAGGGGATTATATTAATGCAATTAAGGATTTCGACAAAGCATTATCGATGGACCCTGAAATTGTGGAGGCTTATTGCAACCGTGGAGTTGCTGAATACAAACTTGGCGAATATAAAAATGCTATTAAAGATTATAACAAAGCCATTGAGCTTAAACCTGTATTTGCGGGTGCTTACTACAACCGCGGGCTTGCCAAAAGCAGCCTCGGAGACTATAACGACGCGATTAATGATTATAACAAAGTAATAGTACTTAACCCTAAATACAAGGAAGCTTATTATAACAGAGGGCTTGCAAGAGAAGCATTAAGACAATATAAAAGCGCATTAATGGATTATAGTACTGCAGGAAAACTTGGGGATAAAAGAGCTGCCGCGCATATTAAAGCAATAAAAGCAGTAATTAGTAAGTGGCAATTGCGTTAAAAGGGAGGTTGTAAAGAATGAAAAAAAAAGCAGTTTTGATGTTCATGGGGTTTCTGTTTTTGAGCATTCAGGCAAATGCATGGGATAATCAACCAGCCGGAATGGGCTATACAAAAGGAGCAAACCTGTCAAATGTCAATGAATCAAATCAGGAAGGCATTATATTAAGCCAGGCTGAAAATCTTTTTAGCATATCGCAATATGAGGATGCGATTGCGGAATATGAAAAAGTTTTAGTGATAAACCCAAATAATTTTGCAGCGCTTTTCCATGAAGGCGAATGTTATTATTACCTTAAGAATATGGAAAAAGCGCTTGAACTTTTAGAAAAGGCTGAATCGATAAAACCCGAGACGGATGTAGAAAAACTGATTGATATAATTAATAAGATATTGCAATTGAAAGAAAAAGCGGATAAAAAGCCATATCCACTGACTGGCGGGGATGCCAGACATATGGCTATGGGATACCCTGAAATTGTATTACCGGACGCGGCTTCAATAATAGACCTTTACAGTCAGGGCTTTTCATCATCGCTTGTTTCATGGCCGTTAAAAAATATTGTATACATCCCTATGGATGCATATAATTATTTGAACAATGCAAATTATTACAATATTTCAAGGACAGCTCTTAGCCAAAACGAAGGCGGAGGCAGCTTAAACGGCGATAATTTTGACACGATTATATGCTGGTTTACGTATGACGATGTGATTTCGATTTTACCTGCGTTGACTTTTTTACAGCGGGCAATATGCGGGCTCCTATCCGGGATTGCCCGGCAACCAGCCGGGTTTTACAGATAATTTTTCCGGCAGTTTAAAATCAATAGAAATCAATTACGCAAGAAGGATTGCAGATACATGCTCTGCTGGATGCATGGTTGGGATCTCGGGTTATGATCAAAGCAATAAATACACAGACCATGAGGAGGATTATGACCTTTCCAAAGTCCAATATTTATTTTCTTTTACTTATATGGCGCCTTTAAGTGACAGGCACCTCGATTTTGCGCTTTCCTACGGCAGCAAGGGAAGTGTTGACCCTTATTATAACCTTGAGATTTCGGCATTATCGTATCCGTTTTCAAGCCGCATGACAATGCTTTATAATCTATACAATGAACAGGATAATTTTAAATGGCCTAATTATCAACCGAATGTGGATTGGAACGAAACGGATAATTATAATTTGAGCGGCTCGTCCATATCCGCAGGGGCAACATACAGGCAAAGCGGAACAGCGGAAGCTGTAGCGAAAATTAAATTTATCAACGGGATCAACGACAATGTTTCGGTAAACGGCGGATATACTTACAGCCCTACGGGCGAAAATCTATATTCATATGATAATTCGCGTTTGATGGTACAAAACGGGTCAGGGATTCAGGGCGTGTTTGAGGGAAGGTATTATCTGGGCCCGTTTATACTAGGAGCGAGGGTTGATTGTTTTAATTTTTCATATGCGTTTAACCCTTACTGGACAAGCGAACAGCTGAATTCATCTGCGTCCATGCTTGATACGGCAGGCGGTGTGGATATTTGCCTGGAAAAATTTAATTTCCCTGTTGAGGTTCTCTATCAAACAGCTTCTTTAAATGAGGATGGAACGGCAGCTAAATATGACTGGTCATACTCAATATATGGCTTTAGACTAGGGGCAGAGTACAACCTGACCAGTAATTTTGCATTAAGGGCGGGCGGAGTATATAAAAGCGGCAGCAGGCGTTATTCGAGAATAATTACACTTGACCAAAACCTTGATATTAATATGTCGGAAATATTTTTAGGCGCAGGATTTACAGAAGACAATTTTGAATTTAATATTACCATCGGATATTACTATGAACAGGATGATGGAATGGTGCAGACTGTTTCAAACTATTCATCGAATGAAATTGCAGTTGTCCCTGATATGAGGTATCTGTTTTAAATATATGTTGTTTAAATGTTTAGAAAATATTATTGCTAAAAATCGCTGATTTTGTTATAATACGCGTTGTTTAAATCGAAAATCATATTAATTTCAAGGAGGTTTTTAACATGCTTGGAGTTATACTTGGAGCATTACTGCTTTTGCTGTTTATCGGTCTTGTTGTTTTACAGGGCGCAATCGAGTGGTTTGATTTTGACCCTGACAAATGGCTTGAAAGCATTTTTATGAAGAAAGGTGCTGAAAAGGCAACTGGGAAAAAAGAGGCAAAAAAGCCTGCGAAATCAACTGCGAAAAAGAAAGGGTCTAAAAGATGATATTTGATTATTTATTGGGACTGTTTTCAAACGACATGGCAATAGACCTGGGCACTGCCACAACCCTGGTTTATATTAAAAACAGAGGCATAGTGTTGATGGAGCCGTCAATAGTGGCGCTTTATAAAGGCAGGGAAGTTATTGCCGTGGGAGAATCCGCAAAAGAAATGGTCGGGAAAACACCGGGCGATATTTTTGCTATAAGGCCAATGAAGGACGGGGTTATAGCGGATTTCAACGTGACTGAAAAAATGTTGAGGTATTTTATTGTTAAAGTCCACAACAGGCATTCACTCATAAGCCCGAGGATAGCCATATCAGTGCCAAAGGGAGTGACGCCAGTCGAGCGCAGGGCAGTAAGGGAATCGGCCCTGCAGGCAGGAGCAAGGGAAGTTTACCTTATTGAGGAACCAATGGCTGCAGCCATCGGCGCCGGATTGCCTATTGAGGAGCCGGTGGGGCATATGGTTGTGGATATAGGAGGCGGCACGACCGAGGTTGCGGTTATATCAATGGGCGGTCTGGTTGTGTGGAATTCTATAAGAACCGCTGGAGACAAATTTGACGAGGCAATAGCGGCTTACCTTAAAAAAGCATACAATCTGCAAATAGGGGAGAGGACAGCCGAAACCGTGAAAATAAGAGTGGGATGCGCGCAAAAACTCGACGAGCCACTTGACATGTTCGTAAAAGGAAGCGACCTTACCACCGGATTGCCGAGGACGATTAAAATAACTTCGGACGAAATGGCAATAGCCCTGGAAGAGCCGGTAACAAAAATAATAGACGGCATTAAATACACTCTTGAACGCACAAAGCCTGAGCTTGCGGCGGATATAATAGACAAAGGCATTGTTATGACCGGAGGCGGCTCCCTGCTCAAGGCTCTTGACCAAAAGCTGCGCGATGAAACAGGTGTACCGGTACATATCGCCGACAACCCGCAGGCCTGCGTTGTATTGGGCGCAGGGAAAATGCTTGAGGAACAGCTTGACGCGTTGCGGCGTTTGTCTTTTGAGGGCGAAGAAACCCATATCGCCACATAAAAGATGCGATACAGGACACCGAATAAATTTGTAGTTTACCTGATAATCTTTATATTACTTTTAATAATCATTATGCTATTGAAACAAACGCGATTCAATTTCATTGCCAATTCTGTATCAAACACGCAGAAAAAAACAACGGCCTCTTTTTCCTATATTTCGGACTCGCTGGGCTCTGTTAAATATATTTTTTCAGCCAAATCAGACATTGAAAAAATGAAACAGGAAGCTCTAGTCTTGCAGACCGAAAACCAGGCGCTGATAGCGGAGAACAAGAGGCTTGAGCGGCTGCTTGAACTTAAGAATTACAAGCCACACCCTTATTCGCCAAGGTGTTTTGCCAGTATAATAGCAGCCAATACAGATGGTATGATATATTATTACGTAATAGACAGGGGCAGGCAGGACGGGGTTGAAGAAGGCGACGGCATAATAACCGGCGGTTTTGCCGTAGGCAGAGTTATAAAAGTCATGGATAATACGGCGCAGGTGCAGCTTTTGACAGACACCAAAAGCAGCATTAGCGTGAAAACTGACCGCGGAAGGGTTGCCGGAATCCTGACGGGCAAAGGATACAACCTCTGCGAGATGAATTACGTGCCGAAGGAAGAAGATGTAAAAAAGGACGATGTTGTAATAACTTCTTCGCTGGGAGGGTCTTTTCCGGAAGGGATACCAGTGGGAAAGGTTATAAACATAAAAAAAGACATGCAGGGGCTGTCAATGTTTATCGAAGTGAGGCCCTTTGCCGATGTCTTTAAAATAGAAGACGTGATTATAGTTAAAAAGAGGTGAGGATTTTATAAAGTTAAATATCTGGTTCTGGATACTTCTGGCAGTTTTTATGGTCATAGATAATTCCATGTGCCTATTCAGCAGGCATTTGTCCTATGTTGACTTTGCGATGATAGCTGGCATAATTTTTATCATGAAAGAACAGGCAGGGGCGGGTTTCCTTTTTATCCTCATAATTTCCGGCGTGCACGATATGCTTTTGTTTCCTTATATCGGCTTCACACTTTTGCCACGTTTCCTGACAATGATATTCGTCAAATTCATGTTCGATAACCTTTTCCGGGAGAATTACGCGTCAAAGTTTTTTATCATGGCATCAGGGCTTATAGCTAAAGAGCTGCTCTACGCCATGACAGTATGGGTTTTTTACTGGAATTTCAGGTTTTATTTTTTCAGCGGACTAAATGTCGCAAGGGCTGCGTTGTCCGTGTGCTTTGGCCTTGCCGCGGCGGGTTTACTGGGCCCCGGAGCGAGCATAAGGCCAAGGCTCAAGAAGGTTTTTAAATGATAAAAGACGACATAAATGAAAATATTAAGAACATTTACAAGAATTTCCAAAGGCTCAAATCATTAAGCTGGATTTTTGCAGCATTTTTCCTGGTAATCACAGGCAGGCTTTTTTATCTGCAGATCATAAAAGGCGCATATTACAAAAAACTCGCTTATGACAACTGCATACACGCCGTAAAAAACAGGGCAGCCAGGGGATATATTTACGACAGGAATTACAGAAAGCTTGTCACCAATATCTCGTCAAACACGTTCAGCGTAACGCCTTTTTATTTCAATCAAAACAAGGACAGAGAAGAGGCAATAACGGAAATCGCAAAAATGCTCGGCCTTGACGCGGAGACGATAAGATCAAAAATTGATAAAAACAAGCAAAATCTTTTTGAGCCGGTTGTCATAAAGAGGGATATATCGGCGCAGGAACTCGCGGCTTTAAAGGAAAAGAGCGCGGCTATAAACGGGCTTTCCATAGAGCAGGAGCCGAAGCGCTCTTACCCATATAAGAGCATGGCGTCGCATACGATCGGTTATGTCGGAGAAATAAACGAGGACCAGTTGAAGATGCAAAAATACGAGGGTTACTCGGGCGGGGATATAATCGGGCAGACCGGAATTGAAAACACATATGACTCTTATTTGCGCGGGGAGGACGGTTCTATCCTCATACTCACGGATGCCATGGGCAGGCAAAAACAGAAAAAAGACGAGCTGCAGTCCAAAAAAGGCAAGGACCTTGTGCTCACCATAGACTCGAAGCTGCAGAGGTATGCCGAATCCGTAATGGACGAAAGCAACCGCAAGGGTGCAGTCCTGGTGGAAGAGGTAAAAACCGGGGAAATACTGTGCATGGTTTCAAAGCCGGATTATGATTTGAATTATTTTAGCGGAAGGATAGACTCAAAAGAATGGAAAAAACTCCTCCGGGACAAGAACAACCCTTTAAACAACAGGGTTGTGCAGGGGCTGTATTCGCCGGGATCAATTTTTAAAATCGCGGTGGGCACAGGCGGACTCAACGAAAACGTGATAGACGCCAATACCAGTTTCCAGTGCGACGGCAGGTACTGGATAAAAACATGGCCTTATAAATGCTGGAAATCAAACGGGCACGGCTGGGTATCTTTTTATAAAGCCGTGGCAGAATCGTGCGACATTTTTTTTTATAAACTGGGACTTAAGATGAAGGTCGAACTGCTCAACAAATACGCGCTTATGTTCGGCCTCAGCCAGAAAACAGAAATAGATTTACCTGGAGAAAAGGCAGGCCTTGTGCCGTCCAGGGAGTGGAAACAGAGGGTAGAAAGGTCGGAATGGTTTCCGGGGAACACGGTTATGATGTCAATAGGACAGGGGTATTTGATTGCCACGCCGTTGCAGATCATGAATATCATGGCTACTATTGCGAACGGCGGTTACTGTATGGTGCCGCATGTGGCAAAGGCAATTACACTTGATGACGGCAGTGTTTATAAAAACATTGAACCAAGGCATTTATTTGACTTGAACGTAAAGCCGGAAGTTATTAAAATGATGAGTACGGCATTGAGGATGGTTGTGGGCAGTTTCGCGGGCACGGCTAAAAAGGCCTCGGTTCAGGGCATAAAGGTGGCCGGAAAAACCGCCACTGTGCAGAACCCGCACGGTGAAACGCACGCGATGTTCGCCGGTTTCGCCCCGTACGATGACCCGAAGATTGTCATATACGTGCTCGTCGAGCACGGAGGCGGGGGGGAGATGTCGCGGCCCCGATAGCGAGCAGGGTAATGGAATATTATTTTAAAACCTTGAGGGCAAAATGAAATACATACCAGTAAATTTTTTCAGGCAGGCGCTGAAGGAGACCGGGAATTATTTTAAAAACATTAATGTAATCCTGCTTACGCTCACCCTCATACTGATTTTTACCGGCATTGTCAGCATTTACAGCGCCACGTACGCAACACAAAAAATATTTTTTTACAAGCAGATAACCTGGTATGTACTTGGGCTCGTGCTCATGGTTATTTTTGCCAATATAAATTACAACATATTCATGGGCATAGCCAACCAGCTTTACTTTTTTTTCTGCGGCCTGCTTTTGCTTGTGCTTGTTTTCGGGCACAGTTCACTCGGGGCGCAAAGATGGCTGAAACTGCCGGGTTTTAACCTGCAACCGAGCGAGTTTATGAAACTGATACTGTCGTTTACCATTATCAGATTTATAGCGGTGCACCAGAAGGAAAGTTTTACAATTAAAAACCTTTTTAAAATGCTGGGTATAATAATATTGCCCATGCTGATGATACTGAAGCAGCCGGACCTGGGTACGGCGATACTCATGGTGCCTGTGACACTTTTGATTTTTTTTATGGGCAATATGCCGTGGAAGAAACTCATCATGATAATTTTGATAGGATTAATTGTAATTCCGGCAGGGTATCATTTTTTAAAAGATTACCAGAAGCAGAGGATAATGATTTTTTTAAACCCGAACATAGACCCCATGGGCGCAGGATATAACGTGATTCAGTCGCAGATAGCGGTTGGGTCGGGAAACGCAGCGGGCAAAGGATGGCTGCGCGGTACGCAAAGCCAGCTGAATTTTATCCCCATCAAGCATACGGATTTTATTTTTGCGGTTATTGCGGAGGAGTTCGGATTTTTGGGTGGCATATTCGTGATAATTATTTACCTTTTGCTTGTAATGGAGGGCCTTAATATAGTCAAACTCTGCAGGTTTTTGGGCGGCAAAATGATGGCTAGCGCAATTACCGGCATAATTTTCTGCCAGGTCATCATAAATATCGGCATGAACATCGGCCTTATGCCGGTCACTGGCATCACCCTGCCACTGTTAAGTTACGGCGGGTCATCGACGCTGATGATTATGGCGGCCCTGGGCATAATGCAGAATATATACAAAGAATACATGAAAGCGGAGGAATAAAGAATTGAAAAAAATTTACATCAATGTCGAGGATTTCGACACGTCCGTCGCCATAGTGGAGGACGAAAAACTCATTAATTTTTTCATTGAAAAAAACACGTTCGCCAAAACCGGCAACATATACAAGGGCAAGATTTCAAAAGTCGTCTCCAACATGAATTTTGTTTTTGTGAACATAGGCGACAAAAAGCCGGCTTTCCTTTCCGAAAAAGAATATTTTGATTCTGAAGGCGACGAGTTCAGGGAAATATTCGGGGATGAGGATGACGGGGTGGATATTAAGCCGCAGGCCAGCATAATCGGTATTTTTGAGAAAGGCCAGGAGCTTATAGTCCAGGCGATAAAAGAGTCCTACCACACAAAAGGCGTCAGGCTTACCACAAACATAACTTTTCCGGGGCATTATGTGGTTTACGGGCCTTTTTTAAAGCACATTGGCATATCAAAAAGGATATTAAACGACGCTGAAAGAAAAAGGCTGCGCGGCATAGTCGAGCAGTTAAGAGACGAAATGAAGGAGGATTTTGGGGTCATAATAAGGACGCAGGCGCAGGGAGTGTCAAAAGACGAGCTTGAAAGGGAAATAAAGTATTACATCGAGCTGTGGAAGCAGATTAAAGAGGATTTTAAAAAGAACAAAGCCCCTCTGCTTTTGTACAAAGAGCATGGCCTGGCGGTCCGGGTTTTGCGGGAATATATGGATGACAGCGTGGAGGAAATAGTTGTGGATTCAGTGGAAGTTTGCAACGAAATGGAGTCTTACGCCCATAGCATCTACAAAAAAAACATAAACATCAAGTCGTACGCAGGGGCGAGCTCGATTTTTGAGTATTACAACATTAAAAACCAGGTGGACAACCTGCACAAAAACATAGTTTCTTTCAAAAAAGGCGGGTATATAAAAATCGACGTGACCGAGGCACTTACGGTTTTTGATGTAAACAGCGGCAAATTTAAGGGTATGGACGACATGGAGGACGGCTTGCTCTTGATGAATGAGAACGCTGCAAAAGAGGTGGCCCGGCAGATAGTTTTAAGGAATATCGGCGGCATAATCGTTGTTGATTTTATCGACATGCTAAAAGACGAGAACAAGGTAAAAATAAAAAAGATAGTTGAGACCGAACTCGGAAAAAGCAAGTCGACTTTTTTGGTTTCGGAAATAAGCCAGTTCGGGCTCATGGAAATAACCAGAAAAAGGGCGGTAAACCGGATAGAGGACATGTTTTTTGAAGAATGCCCGTGTTGCAAGGGCAGGGGCAGGGTTTTGAATAAAGAAGGCATGGTAATCGACGCCCTGAAAAAGATAAAGTACACATGCAAAAAAGAGCCGGGCAGGAACATTGTAGTCCAGCTGTCACCGGACATAAAACGAGAACTGGAAAAGGAATATAAGGACAAAATAAAAGAATATGAAAGAAAATATTTAAAGAAAATAACAATCAAGGAAGAGAAGGTCAAGAGTTGAAGCGATAATAAATTTACCTGAAATAAAAATTCGGATTAAAAGGGCGGTGCGCAGTGTATTGCATCGCCCTTTATTTTTTGTTAAAAAAGGTGTATAATTTAGATAGAATACCACTTGTCCTCGGCTGATGGCCTCGGACTGGAACGGGTATAAGAGTCCATAAGATTTTACCTTCACAAAAGATATGCTCGGCAAAATCAACGGATTCTTGGGAGGTTAAAAAGAATGTTCGGGCACACCTTAAATTCTCTACTTGCCTATGAGCCAAAAACTCCCCCGAGTTCTGAACCTTTACAAACAATTATTTTAAAAAAGTACCTGGAACATTTTTTTATATAAATTGTCTAATTAATAGCGGGAAAGCGAGGAAGCGATGAGTAATAAAAAGATATCTATAGTAATTGCATTTTTCACAGTTGTTTTTTCATTTTACCTGTACGCGGACAATTATAAATTCGGGTTCCCTTTGCATGGCACTCAAGCGTCGGATTCCGTATCCCTGGATACTATGAGAAAAATAGCCTTGAAATCTGCTGTATCCGTATGGGGACAGGCAGTGCTGGTGGCGGAAATACCGTGCTGCGGCCTGGACGGCGTAGAATCTTTTTATTATTTTGTCTTCAGGATAGACGGCGGCACTGCCGGGGATTACTCAACAATCACATCAGAAGTCATCCAAGGGAGATATGATTATAAAAAAATAATGAATTCCCCTATTAGCGATAAAAAGGAATATTATACGAAACTCCTGGATGCAAAAAAAAGGAAATGGGGCATAGGGAAGTACGGGACTGTTGTAGTGTCATGCAGGCTGTCATTCGTGCCTGTGCCCGAGTTTATACATGGCCTGCCGCCTTTCTATACCGTACTCGATATTATGGTGTTGCAATGCCCGCCGGGGGCAACGCTTACGAGAATTTATTATATTACGCCCATGGATCAGTTTTATGAATTTTCCTCAGGCGGCAAAAGCACGGTGGTTGACGGCCTGTCGCTAAAACTTGAGGGTATGGACGGCCTCAAAAAAAGATACTCCGGCTTCATGCCTTTTAATGGCGATGATAAATATTTTAAAAAAGAATGGGCACGCTATGGGCGTTAAAAAAACCTTCCTCATATCAGCCTTTATATTTTTGTGCGTATTTTTATTGCGTGCGGATTACCATTATATACCTTATATGGACGGGGAAGACATGACACTCATGCCTGCCTTTATTTGGTACGCCGGGTGCGGCCCGACATCGGCGTGCATGGTATTGGGATACTGGGATAATTACAGTGCTATGGGTGGAGGAACCTACGGCAAGAACATAAATTACGGCAAATTGATACAATATTATATGGATGAAACAGCTTTACAGACGCTAAACGGGTTCGATGGTTTTCCGTATACGTGGCTTGCCATGGTCGATAATGTGCCAACGGCAAGAACACAATACGAATTGGCGTGTTATATGCATGCTGATGGTGCGGGCGGCGTAGGCGCTGGTATGGAAACGGTTGGAATGGAAACTGTGGCGGGCCTAAGAGGATATACCGATGCGACCAGTACTTATGTATTTGGAAATGCGGATAATGACTGGGCATGGCAGAACCTTGTGAATTCCATTAACAGCGGGCAGCCATGCATATGGACAAATGTTCCTGTAACAAGCCCGCTACAGGGCCATGATATGGCAGCATGGGGATATAATGACGACAAGTATGTCATGGTTTATAACACCTGGGATGAAATGCGCCATGATTATTATTATCAATATTATGTCGGAATGACCAGCGTGGCCAATGTGGAAACAGGTGTGGCAACATTTAATCCAGGAACTATGGGTATGGATTCTGATGTGGAGCTTTTTTTACCTAATGGAGGAGATGCATGGGCAAATAATATCCCTCAAAGCATACACTGGCAGCAGTATGGCCCAAGCATTGATACAGTGAATATATTTTATTCCCAGGACGGCGGGCTGGACTGGTCACAAATAACATCCACGGCCAGCGTTACAGGAGACAATTATTTTACATGGACCCCTCCCGGGACAATAAATTCGTCAAGAATGAGGGTAAGGATAGAAGGGTGGTCGGGAGGCGGGAACGGGCTGCATTACGGCGATGACGGAAGCAAACTGAATTTTTCGTGCCTGGCACCGACATGTACAGTGACGCCTGTAATGACGCCGACAACTACACCGATATTTTCTGTTACGTTTGTAGTGTCTCCAACAGACACACCGACGGCAACGATAACAGTTATGCCTACTGTTCCAACAATACTATCCAGCCCAACGCCTTGTTTCATAACCCAGTGGGGTAGTCAAGGCAGCGGTAACGGGCAGTTTTACTTTCCTACAGGTGTTGCTATAGACAACAGCGGAAACATATATGTTGCAGACCAAATTAATAACAGGATCGAAGAATTCAGCAGCAACGGCATATATATAACGCAATGGGGCAGCACCGGAACAGGCAGCGGACAGCTTGATTATCCTGAAGGACTGACGATAGACAGCAGCGGAAACGTGTATATTGCAGATACCTATAATAACAGGATAGAAAAATTCAGCGGCGCGGGCACTTATATAACTCAATGGGGCAGCAATGGCACCGCTAACAGCCAGTTTAATTATCCTTACGGAGTAGCGGCAGACAGCAATGGGAACATATATGTTACAGACAAGGATAACGACAGAATACAAAAATTCAGCAGTACAGGCACATATATAATGCAATGGGGAAGTTTTGGAGGCGGCAATGGGCAGTTTAATAATCCTTATGGAATAGCAGTGGACAGCAGCGGAAACGTGTATGTAGTGGACAGGGGAAATTTCAGGGTTCAAAAATTCGACAGTACCGGGACATATATAACACAATGGGGCAGTAAAGGATACTTCGGCGGTGTACAGCTTGATTACCCGCAGGGAATAGCTCTTGACAGCGGCGGGAACGTATATGTAGCAGACTGGGCGAGTGAAAGGATACAGGAATACAGCAGTACGGGCACATTTATAACCCAGTGGGGCAGATACGGCACCGGTATAGGGCAGTTTAACGGCCTTTATGGAATAGCATTGGACGGCAACGGAGATGTGTATGTAGCAGATGAGGCCAATTATAGAATCCAGGAATTTGGCTTTTGTGGAAGCCCTTCGCCGACAATAACATTAACGGCAACATATACATCTACTGCAATATCTGATTTTACACCAACAATAACGCCAACATACGCTCCAACTTTAGCATCCGGGCCTACTCCTTGTTTTATTCTTAAATGGGGAGTTACCGGAAGCGGCAATGGGCAATTTCATGGTTCTGAAGGAGTAGCGGTAGACAGCAGCGGAAATGTTTATGTTTCGGATGCAGGTAACAGCAGAATACAAAAATTCAGCAGCACAGGCACATATATAACGCAATGGGGAATTTTGGGAAACGGGAACGGGCAGTTTAATGCCCCTCGTGGAGTAGCAATAGATAGCAGCGGAAACGTGTATGTTGCAGACGGTATGAATTACAGAATACAAAAATTCAGCAGTACAGGCACATATATAACCCAATGGGGTGGTGTCAATGGAACTGGCAATGGGCAATTTGATGTTCCCTACGGAGTAGCAGTAGATAGCAGCGGAAATGTGTATGTTACAGACATGGATAATAATAGAATTCAAAAATTTGACAGTACAGGCACATATATAACGCAATGGGGAAGTAGTCGTTTCAATCCAGGAAGCGGCGATGGACAGTTGAACGGTCCTTTGGGAATAGCTGTAGACAGTAGCGAAAATGTGTATGTTGCAGATACGGGGAATAGCAGAATAGAAAAATTTAGTAATACCGGAACATATATAACACAATGGGGTAGTATTGGAACTAACCCTGGACAATTTACTAATCCTTATGGAGTAGCAGCAGATAATAGTGAAAATATATTTGTTACAGATTGGATGAATAACAACATTCAGGAATTTAGTAACACAGGAATATATATAACACAATGGGGTGGACTTCCTACTGGAGCTGTTAACGGACAATTAAACCGTCCCAATGGAGTAGCGCTGGACAGCAGCGGATATATATATATTGCAGATACACAGAATAACAGAGTTCAAAAATTTGGCTCATGCGGCACGCCTACGCCGACTGTAGAAGCAACGCCTTCAGTTACACAAACCATAACTGAAACAGCAACGATGACGCAAACTGCAACTATGACATTCACCATGACACAGACATACACAGCAACACCTGCAGTGTCAGCGACAGACACACCGACAATAACCCCGACATACACTGCAACTTTAATATCAGGGCCCGCGCCCTGTTTCATCCTTGACTGGGGAGCACCCGGGGCAGACAACGGGCAGTTTAATAATCTTAATGGAGTTGCAGCAGACGGCAGCGGTAATGTATATGTATCAGACTCCGGCAACAACAGGATTGAGGAATTCAGCAGTACAGGCGCGTATATAACACAATGGGGCAGTACCGGAGCCGGCATGGGGCAGTTTAACAGTCCTATAGGAATAGCAATAGACAGCAACGGAAGCCTGTATGTTTCAGATTCTGAAAATTACAGGATACAAAAATTTAACAATACAGGCATGTACATGACCCAGTGGGGAAGCCAGGGGACCGGAAACGGGCAGTTTAGCAGCCCTGCCGGACTGGCAGTAAACAGCAACGGAAACGTGTATGTTGCAGACGCAGGGAATAATAGAATAGAAGAGTTCAGCAGCGCAGGGGCGTATGTCACCCAGTGGGGCAGTTCCGGAAGCGGAAACGGACAGTTTTACATTCCTGCCGGGGTTGCTATAGACAACAGCGGAAACATATATGTTGTAGACATGGATAATAACAGGATTCAGGAATTCAGCGGTACAGGCGCATATATAACCCAGTTTGGCGGGGCCGGAATCGGAAATGGGCAGCTTTTTTACCCCAAAGGATTAGCAATAGACAGCAACGGAAACATATATGTATCAGACAACATGAATAATAGAATCGAAGAATTCGGCAGCGATGAAACTTATTTTACACAATGGGGCGATTACGGGAGCGGCGCGGGGCAGTTTAATATGCCTGCTGGAATTGCAGTTGATAACAGTGGAAATGTATATGTTGCAGATGTTAACAATTACAGAGTTCAAAAATTTGGCTCATGTGGCAGTCCTACAGCAACTCCAACGTTAACGCCTTCATTAACACAAACAATGATTGCAACAGGGACAATGACATGTTCAAGTACAGTATCTCCAACCTCTACATATACAAAAACTCCGACAAGTACAAACACAACTAGTCCTACTCCAACAATGACAATAACTCAAACATTGACACAGACTGTCACCTTTACTATAACACCGACAAAAACAATGATTCCTGCGTCTTTTCGTTTTAAACTTATAACAAATTCTCCAAACCCTGCGAATGACTATACTTATATTATCTATGAGCTCGGCGAGGAAGCGGATGTGAACGTGAAGATATATACAATAAGCGGGGAAAAAGTAACCACACTTGAGCAGCAAGGCTCGCAGGGAACAAACAGTATTAGATGGGATTGCAAAAATTTCGCAGGCAAGGATGTCGCAAGCGGGATATATATATATAGAATTGAAGCAATATCAGGCAGCAATAAGGCAAAAGCGTGGGGTAAGCTGGCAGTGCTGCGTTAAAGCATATGTAAAAGTTCCTAATTATAAGGTTAAAATGGGGTGTTCGCTTTTAATTTCTAAATAATATACTCAATAAAGACAGAATTTTGATTGGTGATAATTATAATTGTAAATTAAGGTATAATATGTTATTTTATGTAAAAAAGGAGGTTGCGGTTAATGGTAGTAGTGACAGGCGGAGCAGGATTCATCGGCAGCGCCATAGTGGCAGGCCTCAATGCAAGGGGCATGAAAGATATAATTATTGTGGATGTGCTGGACGAGACTGAAAAGTGGAAAAACCTGGTAAATTTAAAATTCGCAGAATACGAAGACAGGGACGGATTCATAAAAGGGATAGTATATGATGAAAAAGAATACAGGGATTCCATAGAAGGCATAATTCACATGGGGGCCTGCTCCTCAACTACCGAAAAAAACGCCGCGTTTTTAATGGAAAATAATTATAAATACAGCCAGTACCTTGCCGAGTGGTGCGCCAGGAACGATAAGAAATTCGTATACGCTTCAAGCGGTGCTACATATGGAGACGGAAAATTAGGTTTTTCCGACGACCATGCAATTACCGAAAGGTTGAGGCCGCTTAATATGTATGGTTATTCAAAACACTTATTTGATTTATGGGCGATCAGGGCAGGAATTATAGAGAAGGCAGCAGGCCTGAAATATTTTAACGTTTATGGCCCAAACGAGTACCATAAGTCGGACATGCGAAGCGTAGCGCACAAAGCTTTTGGCCAGATAAAATCAGAAGGTAAATTAAGACTCTTTAAATCATATAAGGAAGGCATAAAAGACGGCGGTCAGATGAGGGACTTTATTTATATAAAGGACGCAGTCAATATGACACTTTTTATCTATGATAACAATTTAAAAGGGCTCATTAATGTCGGTACTGGCAAAGCAAGAAGTTTTTATGACATGGCAATTGCTATTTTTAAAGCAATGGGCAGGGAAACAAATATAGAATATATAGATATGCCTGGGGATATAAAGGATAAATACCAGTATTTTACTGAAGCAGACATGGGAAAACTTATTAAAACCGCTAAATATCAAGAGAAAATTTTTTCGCTTGAAGAGGGAATTGAGGATTATGTAAAGAGTTATTTGATGATGGAAGACCAGTATTTGAAGTAATAATCGGGAAACGGGAAGCGGGAATTGTGATTCGGGAAATGAAAATTATTTTTAAATGAGAAAAAAGGAGGAAAATAAAATGAAAAATTTCATTATAATTTTGCTTTTGATTGCCGGAATATGGTTTGTTTATACCAAAATCATGGAAAATCAGCCGAAAAAGGAAGTAAACGCAGCGACAAATTACGCGGATAACCTGAAAAAAAGCGAGGAAAAAGCAGAAGCTGCAAAAAACACAGCCAATCTTACCGTGATAAAACAAGCAATAACTGCGTTCAAGGGCACTGAGGGAAGATTTCCAGCAAACCTCGATGAACTTACGACAAAAAACTATATTGACCGCATACCTCAGGGTGATTACAATTACGACCCTGCGACAGGAGAAGTAAGCTTTAAATAATCTCGGGTTAAGGGTTTCGAACTCAAAGCAACGGTTTTCTCTTTACAAAATACATTTTTGGAATATAATACTTATAGATTCAATTTAACCCCTTAAAAAACAGCAAAAGGAGGCAAATTATGCCCACATTTATGGAAACTATTTATGAAAAAGCAAAGAAAAACCCTAAAAAAGTAGTATTCCCTGAAGGTAATGACGAAAGGACGGTTGAAGCTGCGGTAAAAGCCACACAAATGGGACTTGCGAAAGTCGCAATGATTGGAACACCGGATAAAATAAAAGAAATTGCAAAAGCAAAATCTTTTGACTTAAAGGGGATTGAAATCATAGATTTAGTTAACCTGCCGAACGTTGACGCTTACGCAAAAGAATTTCTTGATTTGAGAAAAGGCAAGTGCCCGTCAATGGATGATGCACTTGCTACCATGAAAAAAGACGTGTATTACGGCGCCATGATGGTGAGAAAGGGGATTGCGGATACTTTTGTCGCCGGAGCTGTCAATACGACATCCGATGTTTCAAGGGCGGCAATTTACCTTATAGGAATGAAGCAGGGCATAAAAACGCTTTCCAGTTTTTTTGTAATGATACTGCCTGACAAATCATTCGGCAAGGACGGCATACTTTTTTACTCTGACGGCGGATTTGTAATAGACCCGACAGACGAGCAACTCGCGGACATAGCCGTAACAACAGGTGCCACATACAGGGAACTTATGGGAGAAGAGCCTAGAGTTGCCCTGCTTTCTTTTTCTACAAAAGGAAGCGCGAAGCACGAACGCATTGATAAAGTAACAAGGGCGCTGGCAATAGCCAAAAAGATTGACCCCACGCTTATAATAGACGGCGAGATGCAGGGAGATGCCGCGCTCATACCGGCTGTCGGCGCGAAAAAAGCACCGGGCTCGCCTGTGGCAGGCAAGGCGACGGTTTTGATATTTCCGGACCTTGACTCAGGTAATATAGCCTACAAATTAACCGAGCGCCTGGCAAAAGCCGAGGCATACGGCCCGATATACCAGGGAACATCAAAACCATGCAGTGATTTGTCGCGCGGGTGCAAGGCGTCGGATATAATGAACGTGGCAGCGATAAATGTGGTAAGATTGCAGAATATGAAATAAATTTTTAAAACGAAAACCGGAGGAATATCATGAAGGTAATAGTCATAAACTGCGGAAGCTCATCCCTTAAATTCAAGCTGTTCGATATGGAAAAAAACAACGTGCTTTTGGCAGAGGGACTTGTGGAGGAAATAGGCAAGGAAAAATCAAAGTTTAACTATAAAAATAACAAGATGAAAAAAGACGAAAAATTTGTCAAAGATGTGGAGGCAAAAGATCACACCCAGGCTGTTGATGTAGTCGCGAAAACGCTCATTGACCCGAAGGTTGGGATTTTTGAAGGTAAAATACAGGTTGACGCTGTCGGACACAGGGTGGTACACGGAGCGGAAAAATTTTCTAAATCAGCATTAATTACAAAAGGCGTGAAAGAAGTAATACAGGAGTGCTTTGAAATAGCGCCTTTGCATAATCCCCCAAACTACGCAGGAATAGAGGCGTGCGAGGCAATATTTCCGGGAATACCGCAGGTGGCGGTATTTGATACCGCTTTTCACCAGACAATGACCAAACAGGCGTATATTTACGGCCTTCCATATGAGCTTTATGAACGCTATCATATAAGGAAATACGGTTTTCACGGCACATCGCATGAGTATGTTTCTAAAAGGGCCGCGGAAATACTTAAAAAAGACATAAAAAAGCTTAAAATAGTAACCTGCCATCTCGGCAACGGCTCAAGTATGGCAGCGGTAAAGGGTGGCCAGTCATTTGACACTACAATGGGATTTACGCCGCTTGAGGGACTTCTCATGGGCACAAGGACAGGCGACATGGACCCGGCAGTTGTCACGTTTCTGATGAGGAAAGAACATTTAAGCATGGACGACATGGATAACCTAATGAACAAAAAAAGCGGATTTAAAGGTATTTCGGGAGTGTCTAACGATTTGCGCGAGATAATGGAGGCAGCCGGGCACAACAATTCAAGGGCACAGTTTACGATAGATATTTTTTGCTATCGTATAACAAAATACATAGGCGCGTACGCTGCGGCAATGGGCGGGCTTGACGCAGTAGTATTCACGGGCGGCATAGGCGAAAATGCGGTTGAAGTCAGGGCAAAAGTCTTGCAGCCGCTTAAATTTTTAGGCATTGTTGTTGACGAGAAAAAGAATTGTTCAAAGGAAAAGGAAAAAATAATTTCAAAAGGAAGGGTCAAGGTACTTGTCGTGCCGACAAATGAAGAACTTGCCATAGCGCAAAAGACGAAATTTGTCGTAGAGGAATCGGGAAACACATACAGGTAACGGGTTATCCGGGAAGGGCACAGAAATGAAAAAAAAGATGAGAAAAACACGTACCATATTGTTCAGGCTTAACGACGAACAGGTTAAATGGGTAAAAGAATATGCAAAAGCAGAGGGTAAAACAGTTTCCGCGTTCCTGCGGTGGCTTGTGCTAAACCATAAGAAAGATGTTATTTCCGATACTGAAAAACTCATTATAGAAAAACATAAAAAGCTGATTGAGAAATATAAAGATCTCGAAGAAAACGGTTAACGGCAGGCACAATTAACTACATGTTGAAGTTTTTGGGTAATTAATTTATAAGGATAAAATCGTTTAGTTCTGCAACACAAAAACACCTTGACAAGCTATAAAACATATTGTAATATTTTGCCTGTTTAAAAAAACAAGGAAGAAGGAGCCATGGCTTCTCACCTGAGGAGAAAAAACTGCTCGGGTTAATATGAAGTTAAAATTTGGAGGAGATGGCTTAATGCCATCTTTTTGTTTTATATAGCCGCTGTTTAAGCGGCATGGCCGGATGTAATGCCGGCCTGAAAATCATGAGGGTTGGACAACCAGCCCCGGCGCTTTTAGGAGGTGCCAACATTTCATTCGAAGAGTTGAGAGTAAACCGGGCAATACGAGCTGATAAGGTCAGGCTGATTGACGCAGGAGGCGTATCGCTTGGAATTCTGTCCGTGCCCGAGGCTGTGAAATTAGCCGAGGAAAAGGGTTTTGACCTGGTGGAAATAAGCCCAAATGCAATTCCGCCTGTATGCAAGCTTCTTGACTACGGTAAATACAGATACGCTCAGATGAAAAAGGATAAATCCGCTAAGAAGAAACAGCATGTTGTAGTTGTAAAGGAACTTATGATAAGGCCTGTCATAGACAAGCACGACCTGGGGATAAAAATGAACCATGCACTGGAGTTTCTTGACAAGGGATTTAAAATAAAGTTTACCATCAAATTCAGGGGCAGGGAACTCGAGTACAAACAAAAGGGTTACGACCTATTTGGGGAAATAGTAAAGACGCTTGCGGAAAAAGGAGAGCTTGAAACCGGGCCAGTAAGCGAGGACCGGTCAATACTTTTTACGGTTAATCCGAGAAAAAAATAATTCGAGGAGTTTAAAAATGCCGAAAATGAAGACAAATTCGTCAGCGAAAAAAAGATATAGAAAAACCGCAACCGGAAAAATAAAATATAAAAGGCCTGGCCTGCGGCACTTGCTGCACCAGGAATCAAGCGGTTTAAAAAGGCCGAAGAGAAGAGCGGCCTATGTAGATGACGCGCATAAAAAGGCAATAGCCAAAATGATGCCTTACTGATATAAAAATACTTTCTTATAAGCAAGAATCAAACTAACACATAAATTTTGTGGCAGAAAAACCGGAGGAAAGCCATGTCAAGAATAAAAGGCGGAGTAACTAGAAAAAGAAGGCATAAAAAGTTTTTAAAACTTGCAGAAGGGTATTACGGCAGGAAGAAAAACATCTACAAGCGCGCGTCTGAGCAGGTAATGCGCGGCTGGAAATTCGCTTATGTAGGAAGAAAGCTGAAAAAAAGGGATTTCAGGCGGCTCTGGATAGTGAGAATAAACGCGGCTTGCAGGGAAAGAAGCATTTCTTATTCAAGGTTTATGAGCGGGCTCAGGAAAGCCAATATAGACCTTAACAGGAAACAACTTGCTGAGCTTGCAATTAACGACGCAGCCGCTTTTACGAAATTAACCGATATCGCAAAAGGAAATACCCTGGCAGCTGCCAACTGATTTCTGGTTTTAACAGAAATCCGAGAAGTCGATAGTCGAAAGTTGGTAAATTGTTTAATGTAAAATCGACTTCGGTCGATTCTCGATTTTCTATTATCGGAAAAGCGGGGCTCGCAATAACAAATTGACAGAATTTATAAAGGCGCGAGGTGGAAAAGTGAAAAAAAAGAAAACCAAAAACAGGGAAAAATTCCCTTTTAAATTAAACATTCCTAAATTTAATTTATCCGATTATAATATGGTTTTTGGGCCGTTTACTGCAATGGCTGGCGCACTTTTGTGCGGTTACATTGGCCAGTATTTTATATATACAAGAAAGCTTATAATGCCGGGGCTGGCGTTTTTTGCCGTGGCAATAGCGCTATTTGTTTTTGCCGACATGATAAGCGGAAAAAAAGAGTCAATAGACAAGCTTGACACTAAATGGGAAATAATTTTTCTTGCGGCAATCATAATCATAGGGATCTTTTTCAGGGTTTACATGCTCGACAAACTGCCAACGGGATGCTTCAGGGACGAGGGACAGAACGGCAATGAGGCGATAAATATCATCAATGGCACCGTGCTTGACGGCACAAACATGCCGGTTTACATAGAAAGGTCCACGCAGAATGTGGCCATGTATATGTATTTTGTCGCGCTTTCTTTCAAGCTTTTCGGGGTCGGCGTACAGCAGGTGAGGAACGTATCCATAATATTCGGCCTGATTTCCATACCCGCTTTTTATTTTCTTATACGCTATCTATTCGGGGCGAGGATGGCCGTGATAGGCGCTTTTTTAATCGCCATTTTCAGATGGCACGTCAATTTCAGCAGGATAGGGTTTCTAGGAATATTCACGGCAATGCAGGTCCCGTTAATAATTTATTTTCTTATGCGGGCATATAAGCAAAGGAAAATGTCTGATTTTATACTGGCTGGATTCACCATGTCTCTTGCCCTGTACAGTTATATCGCGGCAAGGATGATACCGTTGGCCGTGCTTTTATTCGGCGTGCTGCTTTTATTCAACGACATTAATTTTTACAAAAAGGACATAAAAAAACTGGCGTTTTTTTTACTGATAGCCTTTGTGACCGCATTACCGCTTTTGAGTTATGTGTCCAAAAATCCCGAGAATTTCATGTCACGCTCTTCCACGGTTTTTCTTTTTAATTTTGATGAGGCAAAAAAAGCAAATGAAAGCATAAGCCGGATTATAAGCTCGCCCGAAAAAAAAGATATGGGGGAAATAAAAAATGACCTGGGTGTGCTTGCCAGGGTCCTAGGCGAAAATATAAAGAAGACAATGCTTATGTTTAACTATATGGGAGACAGCAACCCGAGGCATAACCTGCCGAATGAGCCCGTGCTCGATTTTACCCTCGGCATTCTGGCTTTTTTGGGATTTGGCTATATGCTTTGCACTCTGTTTAAACCCAGGTCTTTTATTATGATAGCAATGTTTTTTGCATTTTTACAATCCGGATTTTTTTCCATCGAAGCGCCTCAGGCGTACAGGACCATACCCAATATAGCGATAGTCCTGATTTTTGCAATTATTACGATTTATAAGGCATATATTTATTTCAGGGAGCAGTTTGGGGTCACTTACCAGCCGGTTTTTTTCGGGATTCTTGTGCTTGCGCTTTTGAATTCGGGCCGTGACAATTATAACCTGTATTTTGACAAGCAGGCAAATGAGCCTGGATGTTGGTCGGAATTTTCAATCGAGGAATGGAGCATGGGAAAATATCTGCACGACAAGGGCGAAAACTGGATAGGCATAGTCTTACCGGCATGGGTGAACAGTTATACCTTTAATTTCATGACTTATCCGTATAAGAATTTTACACCGTTTGAGATTTCCGACTGGGTGCCAATCAAGACTTTTGAAAAAAACAAAAATTATGTTTATATCCTTGACAGGACATATGTCCCCATAGTCCCGACCCTCCGGAAGATGTACTCGCACGGGAAATATGCCGAATTTGTCCACAAATATAACAAGATGATAATGTATTTTACATTCGAGGTGCCTTACGAAGATATAGTAAATTACGGGAATCAAAAAGTTAAAAACGGATTAAAAGGGTATTATTATGTAGGCAATACATGGAGCGGGGACCTGAAGATTCAGAGAATAGACCCTTTTGTACTTTTTAACTGGACAGTGGACCCCGTGTCAGGGCCGTTTTCGGTAAAATGGCTGGGCAGGATAAAAGCAGACAAGACCGGTGAATATTCTTTTTCGACTGACTCAAACGATTTTTCGGACGTAGCGATAGACGGGAAGACCGTGTATACAAACCCCGGCACAGCGAAGCAGCAGACAAAAAACCCGGGCACGGGTAAAATATATTTAAAAGCCGGCTATCATAATATCCTGGTAAGGTATTACGAGAGCATAAACTATTCAAGGATGGAACTGTGGTGGGTCAGGCCTGAAACAGGAATCAGGGAGGTGGTGCCGAGCGATGCCCTATTCCCGGCGGAATAAAAAGAAAAAAATCATAGTTGTAATGCCGGCTTACAACGCGGCAACGACGCTGGAGAAAACCTACAAAGACATACCCAAGCATATCGTTGACAAAATAATCCTTGTTGACGACGTGAGCAGGGACAACACAGTCGCCATAGCGAAAAAGCTGGGTATTAAATACATAGTGCACATAGAGAACAGGGGATACGGCGGCAACCAGAAGACATGCTACATAGAAGCGCTGAAAGAAGGCGCGGACGTGATTGTCATGCTGCACCCGGATTACCAGTACGACTCGAGGCTAATACCTGAAATGATAGCCCCGATTCTGGAAGGCCACGCTGATTTTGTCATGGGCTCGCGTATGCTGGGGCACGGAGCCTTGCGCGGAGGCATGCCTCTGTACAAATACATTTCAAACAAGCTGCTTACGATTTTTGAAAACGAGTGCCTCGGGAAACACTACTCGGAGTTGCACTCGGGCTTCAGGGCATACAGCAGGAAACTTTTGACTACAATTCCATTTGTGCTTAATTCCGATGATTTTGTTTTCGACACTGAAGTCATAGCGCAGATTGAGATGTGGAAATTTTCCACGTCGGAAATCCCGGTACCGACAAGGTATTTCAAGGAGGCGTCTTCCATAAACTTCGGGCGTAGCGTAGTTTATGGGCTGTCGACCGTTAAAGTCATGTTCCAGTTTTTATTTCATAAATGGGGAATAAAAAAATACGACAAGTTCCAGAAAAAACTGCTTGAGGTAATCAGCCCTTTTTACATTAAAAAGATAGGCAAGGGCAAAAGCAATGTTTAAAAAAATCATTGTCTGGCTGGGTTTAATAGTTACGGTAGCATGCCTTTATTTTGTGCTCAGGGGCTTGGATTATTCGCGGCTGTGGAACATATTAAAACATATTAATATATGGCTTTTATTAATCACGGTTGTGATTTACGTGGGCGGTTATTACATAAGGGCACAAAGATGGCACCATCTTTTGAAACATATAAAGCCTTTTAAGGCGCTTGAGCTTTTTCCGTACCTTGTGATGGGATTCATGTTTAACAACGTGCTTCCTGCGCGCGCAGGCGAGTTTATCAGGGCTTATATTACCGGCAGCAAAAAAGGGATTTCCAGGTCGTCTACTTTTGGAACCATTGTTATTGAAAGGGTATTTGACGGGCTTGTCATGATATTTTATTTTATAATCGGATACACTGCTTTTTATTTCATAAAACAGCAGGCCGTTATACCACCGATCAATATCAAAGGGCTGACTGTCGGAATAAAAGACGCAGTACTTGGTTTTGCCGTGCTTGGGAGCATTGTATTTATAGGCATATTTGTCCTTATGTTCCTGCTGCTTTACAAAAGGGAAGCCACGGTTAATTTTATTAATAAAATTCTCATTTTTTTACCACAGGGTGTATGCGATAAAATAGGGAAATTTATTGATACTTTTATCAACGGACTTGGAGTGCTTGGAAACCTGGGCGATATGGCGATTGTTTTCAGTATATCATTATCGGCATGGACCGTAGAGGCATTCACTTACTGGCTTATGGGAACGGCAATGAATATTCATATTAATTTTCTGCTTGTATGCCTGATTATGGCTGTTGCCAATTTCGCGATAATGGCTCCGTCGACTGCGGGCGGCCTAGGACCGTTCGAGTTTTTCGGAGTAGGTATAATGCTGTTATTCGCATATCCAAAGGAAGAGGCTGCGGCGTATGTGTTTATTGTCCATGCTATGATACTTTTGCCAATAATAGCCCTGGGTGCGATTTTCATGTTCACCGAGGGGCTGAATTTTTCAAAACTGATTAGCGAAAAAGAAAAGGAGGAGAAAGAATGAAAAAAGTTTTGATTGCGGTTTTTGCGGTATTTTTTGTATTTTTTGCAATTGGAGCAGGATGCGACAACAAGAAACCGGAGGGAAAAATGGAACAGGCAGCGGTTACACCGGGAGCGGGTGAAAAAATTGCGGTCATCGAGACGAACAAAGGTGTGATTAAATTCAAGTTCTTTGAAGCAGATGCACCGAACACAGTGGCAAATTTCATCAAACTGGCGGACAGCAAGTTTTATGACGGCCTTTTATTCCACAGGGTTGAACCGGGATTTGTTATACAGGGAGGAGATCCGCTTACAAAAGACCCTGCAATGAAGCCAAGATGGGGTTCCGGCGGGCCTGGATACATGGTAAAAGCGGAATTTAACAAGAATCCGCACATTGACGGCACAGTGGCAATGGCAAGAGCGGCAGACCCGGACAGCGCAGGCAGCCAGTTTTATATCTGCCTTGGGCCACAGCCTATGCTGGATGGGAAATATACGGTATTTGGCCAGGTTACTGAAGGGCTTGACGTTGTGCATAAGATACAGGTTGGAGATCAGATGACCAAGGTGTACATAGTAGAAACAAAGTAACAAATATAAGTTTAATATAATGCAGACAAGGCGGCGCATAGCGCCGCCTTGTTTATTTTAGCCTGATTATTTAATTCCAATCAAACATATAAATATAAAATTGACTTCATGAAAAATAGGCGCTATAATTGGTTCAACAAATAAAGGAGCAAATAATATGAGTAATAAAGAGAAGATTTTTAAAATAATAAAGAATAATGAGAATATGATTAAAGGATATGGAATATCGTCCATCGCTATTTTTGGATCGTTTGTCAATGGAAAACCCGGGAAAAATAGCGATATTGATCTGCTGGTTGAATTCAATGAACCAACATTTAAAAATTACTTCGGCCTCAAAGAGAGCCTTCAAAAAGCCCTCGGCAGAAAAGTAGACCTCTTATGCAGGGATGCCGTGAAACCGGCCGTAAAAAAGTCGATTTTAAAGGAGGCCGAATGGGTAATAAGGTAAGGCGGCCCGGATTGTACATTGACGACATTGTTGATTCAATTAAAAAGGTCAAAATTTATACCAAGAATATGTCTTATGCCGATTTTGTTAAAAATAAGCTTATTCAGGATGCCGTAGCCAGGAATTTTGAGATAATAGGCGAAGCAGCAAGGCAGATGCCCAAACCGATAAAAGACAAAAATAGAGATATAGAATGGCAGAAAGTTATAGCGTTTAGGAATATAATAGGATAGTGTCGGAAAAGGTGGGGGTGAAAAAGCGGAAAATAAGGGCATTTTCGACAGCGAAAACTTAGCGCTGTACTCGTACGGACACCAGAACCCCGTAAGATATGTAGACCCGGATGGAAATGAAGATGTACCAGCTTCAACATCTACAATAGAACAAGGTCCAAAGCCTCAGATGATGCCGACTGTTCCCTCTGATAAGGGTCCTACAAAAACACCGGAGTACATACTTATTAATGATCCTCAAGCAATGCTGGCCAAACAAACAGGAGAAAATGCAATGAAATTGCCTAATACGCAAGTAGCAAAATCGGGAAGTATTGAAAATAGGCCAGGACCAAATGTTCAGGGGACAGTAACAACAGCTTTCGCCCAAGCAACAGCTGAGGCTATTAATAAGCAGATAATACGATCAACAAAAGGTGAGACTGGTTTTACGAACGATCAGCCGGAGTACGATATACCAAATGGAGGAAATAAATGAAAAAGATATTAATTGTTATTTTATTGATAATACCTTTTTCTTCTCTGGCATTAGATAAAGATTATTATTTTAAAATAGCTGAAGATAAATATAAAAATGCAAATTATAGAGGCGCTATTGAAGCATATACTAAAACAATAGAATTGAACCCAAAAAACGACATGGCGTATTATAAACGAGGAATGTCAAGGTTTAAAATTAGTGATTATACTGGGGCCATTCAAGATTGTAATATAATTTTGAAATTAGATCCCAATAATAAAGACACATTTTATTTAAAGGCAATGTCTGAAAGAAAACTTCGTAATTATAGTGCTGCAATTAATGATTTTAATAAAGCCATAAATTTAGCGCCGGATAATCCGTTATATTATGCAAATCGCGCCCTTACAGAATGGGAAAATGGGAATATTGATTTAGCCATTAATGATTATAACAAATCCATTAAAATAGAGCCTAAAGCTGCCTATGTTTATTTATCGCTTGGAGATATATACTATGACAAAAAAGAATACGACAAAGCGATAGAATATTATAATAAAGCGCTTCAAATAAATTCACATGCTGCCAAGGGTTATGAGAAGAGAGGAAATGCTTATGCGTTAAAAAAAGAGTACGATAAAGCTATTGCGGATTATAATATGGCGTTGATGTTAGAACCCGGTCTTGCTGATGCTTATTTCGAAAGGGGAAATATGTATTCTGGGAAAAACGATTATAATAAAGCATTAGCTGATTATAATAAAGCACTGGAACAAAAGCCGTATTTTGTTGACGTTTATTTAAACCGTGGAATTGTATACGCTAATGAAAGAGATTTTAGTAAAGCGCTGGCAAATTTTAACAAAGCGCTGGAATTAAAGCCGGATTATGCGGAAGTTATTTTCCATCGGGGACGAATATATTGGATTGAAGGCGATCTTGATAAGGCATTGGCTGACTACAATAAAACGCTGAAACTTATGCCGAATTTTTATAATGCTTATTCTTATAGAGGACTTTTATACGGCCAAAAGAAAGATTATGATAAGGAACTTGCGGATTACAATAAAGAAATAGAATTAGAGCCAAAGAATGCTGAAGGTTATCTTAACAGGGGACTCACATATAACGATATGAAAAAATACGACAAGGCTATAATGGATTTTAATAAAGCTCTGGAATTAGACCCTGATTGCGCTCTTGCGCAAACCGCACGTGGAAATTATTTCTTTTCCAAAGGCGACTATGATATGGCGCTTGCGGATTATAAAAAGGCAATAAAAGTAAACCCGGATGATGGAGGCCTTATTGACGTTATCGGGGCGGTTTATTATTGGCAAGGAAAGCTGGGTGAGGCGCTTGATTGGTATAATAAAATTTTTGGTTTAAAAGAAAAGTATAAATACTTGGGGCAGTATTATTGGATGGAATTATTAATCTATAAAGAAAATGGGCGGAAAGAAAAAATGAATAATATTATAGAAAATGGCGAAGCATATCTTACCGCGCAAATAAACAAAAATAAAGATTCAGCCTCGGATTATAACAACCTGGCTTTATTCTACTGTGAAGCAGGAATAAAAAACGATGAAGCGCTGAAGTTGGCAGAAACAGCAAACAAAATAGACCCGAAAAATGATTATATTTTTGGCAGGTGTTACTTATTAAAGGGGAATTTTAAAAAAGCTATTGAATATTTTGAAAAAGAAAAAAAGAGCAATACAGCAGACATAGATAATTTATATTATCTTGGGATTGCTTATTTGGCGACAGGCAATAAAAACAAAGCGAAAGAAATCTGGCGTGAGGGTTTGAAAATTGATCCCAATCACAGATTCATAAAAAGTGAAATAGAAAAGGTGGGAAACTAAAATTATGGCTTTTAGAATAAAAGGTATTTTGGCATGAAAAAGATAGTAATAGATTTAAAAGTTCAACGCTCAAAAGGTCAAGGTTCAAAGTTCAAGAGAACAAAGTTCAAGAGGTCAAAAGTTCAAAGCAAAACGAATATGAAAAATGAAACAGGAGATTATGTAAAATGAAAAAATTAATGCTATTAACTATATTAACTTTAACAACCGCTACAGCGGCGGTGAGCTCGGCGGAAGGGGCGGTGAATACGCCGACAGCGACGCCGACGAATACGCCTGTGCCGGTGCAATACGAGTTGAACTCAGCGGCAGCGATACCGACAATCATTGCCGACGGCAAAACTACCGTATATTTCGAGGCAAAAGAATTTGAAATGCAGCCTATTTTATCAAACAAAAGGATTTATCCAAATTTAACATGGCATAACTGCTCAGGGGATTATTTATTTGTTTACGTTGAAGGCAAAATTCCGGTAGAAGATACCATGGAATTAATATTCAAGTACAGCAAAGGAATAATTTATTACGGCAGCAAACTGCCAAAAGAGGTATGGAAAAAGTATGCTAAATGCGGCAAACGGGATTCGGGAAGCGGGAAAAGTAATACGAAAAACGGGATTCGGAATACGAAATTCGAAATTCAAAATACTGGAAACGGGAAGTGAGGATACGATTTGGAATTTGGCATTTGGGATTCGAAAATATTGAATAAAGGAATAAAAAGAGGTTCGCATGCTTACTAGACGTAATTCAAAGGCAATATTACTCAGAGACAGGGGCTAATCTGTAATGAAAAAGTTATGGTTGTTAATCATATTAATTTTGATTGCAACTGCACCGGCGTGGGGCCGGACACCGAAAATGGCGGCGGCACCAAATTCATTGTGTCCGCCGATTATTTCAGACACATACATTTCGTGGACTGCCGAAGGGTATGATTTTGGGTCTTATGATGGAACTAATTTTTGGATATTAATTATTATGATAATACTTTATTTAAAATAAGCAGTACTGGAACTTTATTGGCTACTTATAATAATATTTCACCTACTTCACAGTCAGTAGCATCGGATGGAATTTATGTATGGATAGGAGATGTGGACAAGCTGGGAACTTTACAGAAATTCAGTATAGCAACGGGGCAAATTGTGGCAAATTATCATTTTAATTTTCATAAAAATACCCCCAATTCGTTCAACGGATTTAACCATATTATATGGGATGGTTCTTACCTGTGGCTTGCGCCTGTTATAGCCCAAAGTTTAATACCGCCTGGTGGGCAATATGTTTATAAATTTAATACAACTACAAATGCTATTGATATGACAGTTACAGTAGGCAATAATCCATGTCCGCCGGTAAATTTATTGGCTTATACAGTATATAATGGGCAAAAAATTATTTTAGGCGCAAGGAGTAATGATTTTATTGAAATAAATGCCGACACTGGCGCAACCACGGGTTTTGCAAGTATTGACCCGGGAGATTATCACGCTGTAGCAAGCGACGGCACTTATGTTTATGAAGCTGATTTTTTCGCAAAACAGGTTGTAAAATATAATTTCTCCAACGGTTCCTGTATTGCTTCGTGGGCGACAGATGGCTGGCCAAATGAAATTGCCTGGG
Source organism: uncultured bacterium (assembly GCA_963845185.1). Classification (GTDB taxonomy): domain Bacteria; phylum Oederibacteriota; class PGYV01; order PGYV01; family CAWJRG01; genus CAWJRG01. The sequence goes on from CAWJRG010000009.1 coordinate 234,174, forward strand.
ATGGAAATTACATATGGACAAGTAATATAAGTAATACTGCAGGGGCAAATTATTTTAATGTGGATATATTTGATACTAAAGGGAATAAAATATGCAATTTAAACAAGGGAGCGACAACTGATATTGTAAATGGCAATGGTTCAATGTGGGGTGTGGGAGTTTATGACATTTATCAAATAGGATTGCCGGCAACGCCGACGAAAAGCGGAAAGAAAGCAGACGGGTGAGGAAACAGTGAAAACAGGAGTAAAAGAAACAAACAGGGAAAAGAGTTGCATGCAAAAAACAAAATTCAAGGCGGGTTTGATTTATGCGGGAATAATGATATTTTTATTTGTTTTTGGAGCCGGCATTCACGCGCAACAGGTTAGCTGGACGGAGAAAACAGCGAACGCGGCATGGAGCCCAAGGGATACTTTTATATCGCTGACTTATAATAATTTAATGTGGGTTATTGCGGGGCCTAATAATAATGATGTATGGAGTTCAGCTAATGGTATTAACTGGACACAAGTAACGCCGGCAGCGGCATTTCCTGCCAGAGGTGATTTATCGGGAGTTGTATTTAATAACGAGATGTGGGTCATAGCAGGTGGGGAAAATTATAATGACGCGTGGTATTCTTCTGATGGCGCAAACTGGAATGAAGCTACTGCAAGTGCGGCTTTTTCCGGAAGGGGATACCATACCAGCGTGGTATATAACAATGCCATGTGGGTAATAGCAGGATATAACGGAACTAACAGTTTCACTGATGTATGGTGGGGGCAATAGGCAGTAAAATAAGAGTGATAGGCGTAATGGGGTAAGGGGCAAGTGGGAAGGGGTAAGTAGATTTTGGACTGAAAAATCAGAAATCAGCAGCAATTGATAATTTGTAGATGTTGATAATTGAAAATTAATGAAAAAATCCTTGACATATTTTTGTCCGTGGTATATAAAATAATAGAAGTAAATAAAGATTAAGAGATTCCTTTAAACTGGCCCTGCGAGGCCAATAAGGAGAATATGAATGATAATAATATGCCTTCTTACTGCAACTTGCAGGAGAAGGCTTTTTTGTTTTATGAATTAAATGTAGAGACACGCCATGGCGTGTCTCTACCAAGAATTATGTGGAGGCGATAAATATGGACGATAAAAACCTTAAGATAAAGACCGAGCTTCTGGACAAGGAAGGCATAGACAGGGCTTTGACCCGCATTGCGCATGAGATAATAGAAAAAAACAAAGGCGCGGCAAATGTGGTGATTATAGGCGTAAGGCACAGGGGGGATATACTCGCAAAGAGGATAGCTGAAAAAATATTCCAGATAGAAAAAGTCAAGATACCTGTGGGCGCGCTTGACATCACTTTTTACCGGGACGATTTTGACATTAAAAACAAGGTAGAGGTGACCCAGACAGATTTGCCTTTCGGGATAAACGGCAAGGATATCATACTTGTGGATGACGTGCTGTTTACAGGCAGGACAGCCAGGGCAGCAATGGACGCCCTGATTGACTACGGCAGGCCGAAATCCATACAGCTTGCTGTCCTGATTGACCGCGGTCACAGGGAACTGCCGATACAGGCAAATTATATAGGCAAAAACGTGCCGACTTCCTCAAAGGAAGAGATAATCCTGGAGCTTAAAGACGGCGGCGAAGAAAAGGTTATGATAGCTGAAAAAACTGGACGATAAGTACCGCTTGTCCTCGGCCTGAGGCCTCGGACTTGAACGGGTACAAGATTCCGTAAGATTTTGCCTTCGTTGTTGATACTCGGCAAAATCAACGGACTCTAAGGAGGAATATAAAATGCCTTTAAAACATTTAATCGGGCTTGAAGAAGTATCAAAGGAAGACATACTTACAATACTCAATTTGGCCAAATCCTTTAAAGAGGTCATGCTGAGACCTGTAAAAAAAGTGCCGACTTTGCGAGGTAAGACAGTCGTGAATATGTTTTTTGAGCCGAGCACTAGGACAAGGACATCTTTTGAGATAGCGGCAAAGCGCCTGTCTGCCGATGTTTTGAACCTGGCTATATCAACCAGCTCGGTGGTAAAGGGTGAGACACTTCTTGATACAGTGCAGACTATAGAGGCCATGCAGATAGACATGGTGGTCATCAGGCACGGTGTGTCCGGAGTGCCGCTTATGCTGAGCAAAAAGATAAAGTCGTCAGTGATAAACGCAGGGGACGGAATGCACGAGCACCCTACGCAGGGCCTGCTCGACATGTTTACCATCATGGAAAAGAAAAAGAAAATAGAGGGGCTTGACGTGGCAATAATAGGAGACATCACGCATTCCCGCGTGGCGCGGTCAAACATTTGGGGACTTACAAAACTCGGCGCTAAGGTGCGGGTTATCGGCCCGCCGACCCTGATACCAAGGGACGTGGAAAAACTGGGCGTAAAAGTTTACTTTGATTTAAAAGAAGGAATCAAGGACATGGATGTTATAAATATACTGAGGATACAGCTTGAGCGCCAGAAGAAAAACCTTTTCCCGACCACAAGGGAATACGCAATGCTTTTCGGCATAAACACGACAAAGTTAAAATATGCGAAACCGGACTGCATGGTCATGCACCCCGGGCCGATGAACAGGGGGCTTGAAATATCGCCGAACGTGGCAGACGGCAAGCAATCCGTAATAAACGAGCAGGTTACAAACGGCGTGGCTGTGAGGATGGCTGTGCTGTACCTGCTGGCTGGAGGTAAAAAAGATGAAATTATTGATTAAGAACGGACATGTTGTTGACCCGGCAAATAAAATTGAAGAGACGCTTGATGTACTTGTAAATAACGGCAAAATAGCGAAAATAGGCAAAAGCATATCCGACAAAGAAGCAAAAGTTATTGACGCGAAAGGCCTCGTGGTGACGCCGGGTTTTATAGAGATGCACGCGCATTTCAGGGAGCCCGGGTTTGAATACAAGGAAACCATTGAAACAGGCTCGCGGGCAGCTGTAAAAGGAGGCTATACCACGGTTTGCTGCATGCCCAACACAAACCCTGCGATTGACAACCAGGCAATGGTTGAATTCATAAACATGAAATCAAAGCAGGTGGGGCTGATTGACGTGCTTGCAATCGGAACAATAACAAAGGCAAGGTCGGGCGAAGAACTGGCGCCAATAGGCGAGCTTTTCAAGGCAGGCGCAGTGGCTATATCAGATGACGGCTCGACCGTGATGAACGCGGAGATTTTAAGGCGCGCGCTTGAATACTGCAAAATGTTTAATATACCGGTCATAGAACACTGTGAGGATAAAAACCTTACAGTGGAAGGAATGATGAACGAGGGATATTATTCAACGTTGCTTGGCCTGAAAGGCATACCGCAGGCAGCGGAAGAGACGATTGTCGCGCGTGATATCATAATAGCAAAAGAAACAGGCGGCAAGCTGCACATAGCCCATGTGTCAACAGCAGGTTCAATTGATCTTATAAAAAACGCCAAGAACAACGGTATTAACGTGACTGCCGAAACAGCGCCGCATTATTTTACGCTTGACGACTCCATGCTCACTGGTTATGAGACGAATTTCAAGATGAACCCTCCCTTACGCAGCAAAGAAGACGTAAAGGCCATTAAAAAAGCGTTAAAGGATGGCACCATAGATGCAATAGCCACGGACCACGCGCCTCACGCTGAGCTTGACAAGGATCTCGAGTTCACTCTCGCGGCTTTTGGGATAATCGGGCTTGAGACAGCATTACCTCTGATAATAGAGGAACTCGTGAAGCCAAAGGTGCTTACTATGAGCCAGGCAATTGCAAAAATTACGATAAACCCGGCTAAAATTTTAAATCTAAATAAAGGCACATTGTCAGAGGGCGCGGACGCGGATATAACAATATTTGACCCTGATAAAAAAGTGATAATTAACGAGGAGTTTTTCGCTGGCCAGTCATCTAATTCGCCGTTTCTTGGCAAGGAACTGACTGGAAGCGTGGAATGTGTAATTAAAGGCGGGAAAGTGGTGTACGAAGTATGAAACGCGCAATGCTGATGCTGGAAGACGGCACATGCTTTGAAGGAATATCTGCCGGGGCAGAAGCCGAAGCATACGGCGAGATAGTTTTTAATACATCCATGACAGGTTATCAGGAAATATTGACCGACCCGTCATACAAGGGCCAGATTGTGACCATGACCTATACTGAAATCGGAAACTATGGATTTAATGAATCCGATGTTGAGTCAACAGGGCCTAAAGTCGAAGGCTTTGTGATGAAAGAAATAAGCAAAATTTCAAGCAACTGGCGTTCCGTAGGCACGCTTGATGAGTATTTGAAAAAATATAATATCCCGACTATAGAGGGCATAGACACAAGGGCGCTTACCAGGCATATAAGGGATTTTGGCGCGATGAAAAGCGTGCTTTCGGCAATTGACCACGACAAAAAATCCCTGCTTAAAAAAGTAAAAGAATCACAGTCAATTGTAGGCATTGACCTCGCGAAAACCGTAACCACAAAAAATGAATACACCTGGAAAAAAGAGGATACTTTAAAGCGCCTGGGAATAATGAGCAATGAAGAAAAATACTTAAAAATATGGGATAACCAAAAGGCTTTTAAGGTTGTCGCGCTTGACGTAGGAATCAAGTTTGAGATTTTAAGGATATTGACCGAGCTTAACTGCGAAGTCACCGTTGTACCTGCCTCGACTACAGCAGAAAGGATACTCGAAATAAACCCTGATGGTATATTTTTGTCAAACGGCCCAGGCGACCCTGAAGGCGTGCCTTATGCGGCAGAAACAATAAAAAAACTGCTCGGCAAAAAGCCGATATTCGGCATTTGCTTCGGGCACCAGTTCCTGGCTCTTGCGCTCGGCGGCAAAACATACAAAATGAAATTCGGCCACAGGGGAGCAAACCACCCTGTCATGGATTTAAGCACAAAGAAAATAGACATTACAGTGCAGAACCATGGATTCGCAGTCGACCCTGAGTCGCTGAAGAACTTGAAATACAAGGTCAATGTTACACATATTAACTTAAACGACAAGACAAACGAGGGCCTCGAAGTGCCGGAGATAAAAGCTTTTTCCATACAGCATCATCCCGAAGCTTCGGCAGGCCCGCACGACGCGAGGTATATATTTAATAAGTTTATAAAGAATATGAGTGATTCGATTTAAATTATAGGAGTGTATTATGCCGAAAAGGACGGATATAAAAAAGATTTTGTTGATTGGCTCCGGGCCAATAATCATTGGCCAGGCGTGCGAGTTTGACTATTCAGGCACGCAAGCGTGCAAAGCCCTGAAAGAAGAAGGGTATCAGGTTGTGCTTGTGAATTCAAACCCTGCCACTATAATGACCGACCCTGAATTTGCCGATGCTACCTACATAGAGCCTTTAACCGTGGAAGTGCTTGAAAAAATAATAGAAAAGGAAAGGCCGGACTGCCTGCTTCCGACAATTGGCGGACAGACAGGGCTTAATTTGGCGTCCGAGCTTGTGGAAAAAGGCGTGACCGCAAAATACAATGTCGAGTTAATCGGCGCGAAATTCGAAGCCATAAAAAAGGCGGAAGACAGGCAGGAATTCAAGGAAGCAATGAAAAAAATCGGGCTTGATGTGCCTAATTCGGAATATGTATCAAACATGGATGAGGCCTTAAAGGCAGTAGAAAAAATAAAATTTCCCACAATAATAAGGCCTGCGTTTACGCTCGGAGGTACAGGCGGCGGCATTGCCTATAACATGGAGGAGTTCAAGGAAAAAGTCTTTGTAGGCATGAAGGATTCGCCCATCGGCAAGGTTTTACTTGAAGAATCAGTAATTGGCTGGAAAGAATATGAACTCGAGGTCATGAGGGACTTAAAAGACAATGTGGTCATAATATGCTCCATAGAGAATTTTGACCCTATGGGCGTTCACACAGGTGATTCCATAACGGTCGCTCCTGCACAGACTTTGACTGACAGGGAATACCAGCTTATGAGGGACGCGGCAATTAAGATAATAAGGGAGATTGGAGTGGATACCGGCGGGTCAAATATACAGTTTGCGGTAAACCCGGACGACGGCAAGATGGTTGTTATTGAAATGAACCCGAGGGTTTCACGTTCATCTGCGCTTGCTTCAAAAGCTACAGGGTTCCCGATTGCCAAGATAGCGGCAAAGCTCGCTGTGGGATATACACTGGATGAAATACCCAACGACATTACAAAATACACGCCTGCTTCTTTTGAGCCCACGCTCGACTATGTGGTAGTAAAGATTCCCCGCTTTACCTTTGAGAAGTTCAAGGATACAAAGGACTTGCTCGGGGTGCAGATGAAATCGGTCGGGGAAGTCATGTCAATAGGCAGGACTTTCAAGGAATCTTTCCAGAAGGCACTGCGTTCGCTTGAAATAGGAAGGTACGGCTGGGGCGCGGACGGCAAGGACCTTGATTTGAATTCTCTGACGATAGAAGACATAAAAATGAAGCTTCAGCAGCCGAATTCTGCAAGGATTTTTTATCTGAAATACGCCATGCAAAAAGGCATGACAAACGACGAGATTTATAACTTATCAAAAATAGACAAATGGTTCTTGCGTAACTTAAGGGAAATAATTGATTTTGAAAAAGAGCTTTTTGACGCGAAAGAGAAACTGGGCAAGATAACAAAAGAAAATATAAGCAGTTTTAAGACTGTCTTTAAAAAGGCAAAAGAATACGGTTTTTCCGACTTCCAGCTGGGTAAAATTTTTGGAATGAAAGAAGACGACATCAGGAAGGCAAGGAAAAAACTGAAAATAAAGCCGGTTTACAAGGTCGTTGACACATGCGCCTCAGAATTCAAGGCATATACCCCTTATCTTTATTCGACCTATGAAGCTGAAAATGAGAACCCAATAGCTGAAAAGAAAAAGGCAGTGATTCTGGGCGGCGGGCCAAACAGGATAGGACAGGGCATTGAGTTTGATTATTGCTGCGTGCACGGGGTTTTCGCCCTGCGCGAGGAAGGTTTCGAAGTATCAATGGTCAACTGCAACCCTGAAACAGTGAGCACGGATTACGACACATCAGACAAGCTTTATTTTGAGCCGCTCACAATGGAAGACGTGATGAATATCGCGGACGAGGAAGGCAAGGATACTGGCTTTATCGTGCAGTTCGGAGGCCAGACACCTTTGAAGCTCGCAATGCCTCTGCTCAGGAAAAAAGTAAAGGTAATGGGCACGTCACCTGTGTCAATAGACATAGCCGAAGACAGGAAAAAATTCGACAAAATCCTGAAAAAATTAAACATAACAAGGCCGGAAAACGGCACAGCTAAGTCCATAAAAGAAGCGCAAAAGATAATCAAAAAAATAGGATACCCTGCGCTTGTGAGGCCGTCTTACGTGCTTGGCGGCAGGGCAATGGAGATAGTTTATGACGATGAAACTTTTGACAAATTCATAAAAGAGGCGTTTATAGTATCTGAGGAGCACCCCATACTAATAGATAAATTTTTGGAAAATGCGGTTGAAATAGACGTGGACTGCGTATGCGACGGAAAAGAAGCAGTCATAGCAGGTATAATGGAGCATATTGAGGAGGCTGGCATACACTCCGGGGATTCAGCTTGCGTGCTACCGGCATTCACGATAAGGCAGGATTTGCTTGATAAAATAAAGGAATATACATACAAGCTCGCAATCGAGTTAAAGGTAAAAGGCCTAATGAATACCCAGTACGCTATTAGGAACGATGTGGTTTATGTGCTTGAGGTAAACCCGCGCGCGTCCCGCACCGTGCCTTTTGTGAGCAAGGCTTCAGGAATACCATGGGCAAAAATTGCCACGAAAATAATGGCAGGGAAGACAATAAAAGAGCTTGGTGTAAAAGAAGTTAAGGAATACAAACATGTGGCTGTAAAGGAATCAGTGTTCCCGTTCAATAAATTTCCGGGCGTGGACGTTGTGCTCGGTCCTGAGATGAAATCCACAGGAGAAGTCATGGGAATTGACATGGATTTTGGGCATGCATTTTACAAGGCGCAGCTTTCGGCAGGTCAAAAACTGCCGAGGGCAGGCAATGTTTTTATCAGCGTCAAAAACAAGGATAAGCGCAGCGTTGTGTTTGTAGCTAAAAAGCTCGAGGATATGGGGTTTTCAATTGTGGCAACAGAAGGTACGGCAAATACACTTATCAAGACAGGCATTGCAGCTAAAAAAGTCTTAAAAGTACACGAAGGAAGGCCAAATATTACAGACATGATTAGGGACCGTCAGATAAACCTCATAATAAATACGCCTGCGGGCAAGGGGCCAAGGAGCGATGATTACGAAATAAGGAGGCATGCGATACTTATGGGTGTGCCTTATACAACCACGCTGTCAGGAGCGCAGGCAATAGTTACTGCCATCGAGTCGGTGAAGAAAAAGGAAATAACGATAAAGAGCATACAGGAGTATTATAAACTATGATTTATGACGCTAAAGTAATTGTGAATGACAGGATTGCCGAAGAAATTTACTGGATGAAGTTGGACGCAGGCAAAAAGTTCAAAGCAAAGCCGGGGCAGTTCATTAATGTCCGTGTTAGCGACTCGTTTCAGCCGCTTTTGCGGCGTCCGTTTTCCGTATTTGATGTGAATGCCGGAAAGGTTGAGATTGTTTATAAGGTAGTCGGCGAAGCAACGCGTTTGCTCAGCATGAAAAATAATGGTAATATAGTGAATTTTATTGGCCCGTTAGGTAATCCATATCCGGTTTTTAACTCGGAACTCAAAACTCGAAACTCAAAACTGTTTTTAGCCGGCGGTGGAACAGGGATTGCGTCGCTGCATTTTTTGGCTAAAGCACTTAAAAAGAATAAAATAAAATTTATATTAATTCAGGGTGCGAAAAACAAGAAACAGGTAATATTACCAAAAGAATTTAAACAATTAGGCTGCGTTTTTGCGACAGATGACGGCAGTTTTGGGAAAAAAGGGTTCGTCAGTGACGCGCTGAAAGATATGGTCAAGGACAATACTATAATATACGCGTGCGGGCCAAAGCCCATGCTTCGCGCAATTAAAAAAATTGCGGCCTCAAAAAAGAACGTAAAAGCCCTGGCATCTTTTGAGGAATATATGGGCTGCGGCATAGGCGCATGCCTTTCATGCGTGGTGGATATAGGCGGGGAATACATAAGGGTATGCAAGGAAGGTACGGTGTTTGAGCTCGATAAAATAAGTTTCTAGTTTCTGGGTTTCTGGTTTCTTGTTGAAGACACTAGAAACAAGAGATTAGAAATTAGAAACAGGAAAAAGAAACAAATGAAAACACTAAACACAAAAGTTTCCATAGGTAGTCTTGAATTAAAAAATCCAGTAATGACCGCATCCGGCACATTCGGATACGGCCTGGAATTCGAGAAATTCATAGACCTTAACAAGCTCGGCGCAATCATAGTAAAGGGGCTTTCTTTAAAACCTCAAAAAGGTAATAAGCCGCAGCGTGTTGTGGAGACGCCAGCTGGCATGCTTAACGCCATCGGGCTCCAAAATATAGGCGTTGACGCGTTTATAACCGAGAAAATGCCGAAACTGAAAAAATACAGGACGCCTGTTATAGCGAACATTTACGGCACATGCTCTGATGAGTATATAAAAGTCGCGAAAAAATTGGACAATACCGATGTGGCAGGTATTGAGATTAATATATCATGCCCCAATGTCAAAAAGGGCGGGATGCAATTTGCCTCTGATAAAGAAACAATAAGCGCAATAATAAAAGGCGTAAAAAAGGTATATTCCAGAACAACAATAGTTAAACTCTCGCCAAATACAGGCAATATAGAAGAAATAGCGCGAATATGTGAGGGTGAAGGCGCAGACGCCGTGTCTTTAATAAATACACTCGTAGGTATGGCTATAGACATAAATACAAGAAAGCCGGTTCTTGCAAATACCTACGGCGGACTTTCAGGCCCTGCCATAAAGCCAGTCGCGCTTGCTATGGTGCACAAGACAGCAAAAGCAGTCAGGATTCCTGTTATAGGCATAGGCGGGATTATGGATTATAAGGACGCTTTGGAATTCCTGATTGCAGGCGCAAAAGCAATCCAGGTAGGCACGGCGAATTTCGTGGACCCGAAGACAACAATAAAAATAATTGACGGCATTAAAAAGTACCTAAAAGATAATGATATAAAGGATATTGATGATATAATAGGCTCAATTAAAGTTATATAAATTTAGGACATCAAAGGTAGAGACGACCCGCCGGGTCGTCTCTACGGTAAATTATTGAATAATACAGGAGAGACTGCCGGATATGAAAAATAAATTTTTTTTGAGTGCCTTAATCACCGCATTCATGGCGCTGACGCCAAACATATACTCCTTTTACGAGATGCCGGATTCAAATACGGTTAAAGAAGGCGGGATAATCAAAATAAAATTAGGGGATGATAAACCTTTAAAAGCCGGGGAAGTGCGTTTTCTCGGGAAAAAATACCCTGTATTTTTCAGGAGCTGGGACAGGAAAGAGGCTTCATACGAATATTTCGCGTTAATACCGGTGCCACTCGGCACGTCGGGCTGGAGAAAGCTTTTTGTCGGATACAGGGACGCCGATACCGAGGGCGAAAAGCGGGAAATAATAAATATAAGGCAACTTAAACTAAAGACAGTTTACCTTCAGACAGGCATGATAAATGACACCATGCTGGATGATTTGAGCAAGGAAGGGAAAGAGATTGATATGCTTCAGGAAAAAGTTACCACAGTGAAATTCAGCTTTCCTTTTTTAAAACCCATTAAAGGATATGTTACTTCGGACTTTGGTGTGAAAAGGATATACGACAACGGCAAGGCAGGGTGGCCCCACAAAGGCATTGACATAGGCGCCCCTGAGGGAACCACGGTGGTGGCAGACGCCGATGGCGTGGTGATTGCAGCTTTAACTACCGAAGGGCACGGTAACTTTATAATGATTGACCACGGCGGGGGAGTTTACACCCTTTACATGCACCTGAAAAATTTGATAGCGAAAAAAGGCGATTTTGTAAAACGCGGGGATGTTGTTGCCACGGTCGGAAATACAGGGCTATCTACAGGGCCGCACCTTCACTGGCAGATTAATGTGTTCAGTGTGCCGGTCAACCCGAGGGAATTCCTTGCGGGATTCTGATTAAAGTATTTTTCCCAGTGCTTGAACTTTTTCTGGGATAAAGACAAAGAATATATTATGAATTTAGGCTCAAAAGGGTGCCTTATCAAGCTCATTCCAGCCTCTTTTAACATCCTGTCTCCCTTTTTGTTATTGCATTCCGGGCAGGCTGTCACGACATTTACCCATTCGTTTTTGCCTTTTTTTGATTTTGGCACTATATGGTCTATCGTGGGTCTGCTGGAATAAGTCCCGCAATACTGGCACCTGTGGCCGTCCCTCAAGAAAATAGCTTTTTTAGAAAATTTGGGTTTTGTATATGGTTTCCTGATATAGTAAGTTATCTGGATTACAGACGGGATTCTTATCTGGGAATTTACAGTATGGACAATCATGCTGCTTTCTTCGATTGGCAATGCTTTTTTTGAGAATAAGAGTTTCAACGCCCTGCGGATATTCAAAACTGCGAGAGGTTCAAAAGTGGTATTGAGCAACAATATGCTGGTGTCTGATCGGTCACCATCCATTTAACTTCTCCTTTCCTCAAAATTTACGGATATTCTACAAGAAAATAGTTTTGAAATCAAGGATTTTCCATAAATTATTAATATTTAAAGGGGAAAACCGAGTTTTTTTATCCGGATGTTTGTGCCCCCAAAAGGAAAATACTTAAAATCATGGCCTAATTAAAATTGACTTTGATAGGGGAAAAGGGTATAATTTAAATATAAGGTCAGGTAAGTTTTATAAACCGGGTTAGCCGTTATGCGGGCTTTGTGAAAATACTCCATAAACATGGGGGCGGAATGAGAAGAATTTTTAGCATTAATAAGACTGTAAAAAGAATATTAATATGCATTGCAATCCTCATGGCCGCAGGCCTGGCCATAAATAATAATATTAACGCTGCTGAATATACCATTACCGGTGATGTGTGGGCCGCTGACGGGACTTCCGGCAATGCTGCGACGGAAAATAGTCTGGCAGGTTTGACAACATTCAGGGTTGGGGACAGCCAGGCAGCTTACCAAATTGAGGGGGAAAATTCTAATTGCCCCAATAAAATCTATGGGGCAAGCGGTTCGGAAGTTGCTTATTATTACACTGATGCCGGGTCGCAATGGACGAACAATTCGGTTCAGGCAGGCCAGACAATAACAGCGATTGTACAGACATACAGCGGCCAGTTTCCCGGCTGTGCCTGGAACGGGAATTCTTATGTAGGAGCTGTGCAGGCAATAGTAAGCCCCAGCAATATCATCGCAACCCTGACAACCATGCCTCCCATACAACTTCAGCAGATTCCTTCACCTGTGACACAGACCGTAAGCTACAATTTTATATCATTGACGTGGACAGGGCTCTCGAATGACCCGAATAACTTAATAACAGGCTACACGGTTTACAGGAGCACGTCAATAGCAGGCACGTACAGCCCGATTTCGTACACGGCAAATCAGGTAAATGGTGGTACTGTGTCTTTTACAGACTCCGGGGTTTTGCCCGGAAACACGTATTATTATGAAATCGGGGTCAACTATTTGTGGGATGGCAGTGGCAATACCATAAATTATTATACAAGTTACGCGCTGTCAAATGCAATGTCTGCCACGACGCAAAGCCTGGTAACGTTGACCTTCACACCAACACCTACACCTACAATGTCATTAACACCTTCAATAACACAAAACATAATTGAAACAGCAACGCTATCGTCGACACCAACGTTTACCGAAACACAAACTCAGGAGGATACGTCTACGGCTACAGTGACGCCGACTTGTACTGCAACTTTAATATCCGGGCAGGCGCCCTGTTTCATCCGCGCATGGGGAACTGGCGGAACCGGCAACGGGCAGTTTGAATATCCTGAAGGAATAGCAATAAACAACAGCGGGAACGTGTATGTTGCAGATACAGTTAATGACAGAATTGAGGAGTTCAGCAGCACGGGAACATATATAACCCAATGGGGCAACCTTGGAACCGGCAATGGGCAATTTAGTGTTCCGTGGGGATTGGCATTAGACAGCAGCGGAAACTTATATGTAGAAGAGAGGGATAATAACAGAGTCCAGGAATTCAGCAGTACAGGCGCTTACCTGACGCAATGGGGCATTTTAGGAATCGGCAACGGGCAGTTTGAATATCCTGAAGGAATAGCATTAGACAGCAGCGGAAACGTATACGTTTCCGACACGAATAATTATAGAATAGAAGAATTCAGCAGTACAGGAACATATATAACCCAATGGGGCAACGGACCTGGAACCGGCAACGGGCAGTTTGGAAGCGGGGGCCCTACCGGCATAGCAATAAACAGTAGCGGGGACGTTTATGTTGCTGATGCAAGCAATGATAGAATTCAAGAATTCAGCAACACAGGCGCATACATAACGCAATGGGGCAGTGCAGGAACCGGCAACGGGCAGTTTTGGATGCCTGAGGGAGTGGCAGTGGACAGCAATGGAAACATTTATGTTACAGACAGGAGCAATAACAGGATACAGGAATTCAGCAGTACAGAAACATATATAACGCAATGGGGCAGTGGAGGAACTGGCAACGGGCAGTTTAATTGGCCTATGGGCATAGCGATAGACATCAGTGGGGACGTGTATGTTGTAGACTATGGTAATGACAGAATAGAAGAATTCGGCGTATGCGGAAGCCCTACGCCGACATCTACAGTCAATATCAGTTTATTGACAACATCACCTACATCATCGCAGACATTGACGCCGACTATGTCATGGACAGTATCACCTGTAGTTACAGTAACGTCAACAAATACATTCTGTTCCTGTAGCCCTACATTTACTTCGACGTATACGGTGACAAAGACAAACACAATAACGCCGACATATGCATGCTGGTGTATTGATAGCGCAACAATAACACCTACGTTTACATTGACGTCTACGTATACGGCGACAGGAACAAACACTGCAACGTGGACAATGACAGATACGGCAACAAATACGTCGACATACACAAACACTACATCACCGACGCCTACATACACGCAGACAGTGACATACACAAGCACGGATACGGTGACATACACGGATACAGTGACGCCGACATACACGATAACAATGACATATACAGTAGGGATAATGTCCGCGACGTTCACGCCGACGGCAACGCCGACATATACAATTACAGACACATTTACCTACACAATAACGCCTACTTCTTCCAATACTGAGGCATTAACTTTTACAACAACACCAACGGTGACATGTACAAATACAGCCACGCTTACCTGCACAACGACACTTACAATAACACCTACTTTTTCCAATACTGCGACTTTGACTTTTACGATAACGCCTACATTTACTTATACAGTTACAAGTACTCCTTCGTGGACAACCCAGACTTTCACAGTCACGGCAACTAATACACTGACATTCGCATGGACTCCGACGCCGACGGCTGTCCCGACCCAATCTGTAGCAAAAATACTTAACCCGATAATTTACCCCAACCCTTATGACCCAGCAGGCAACGGGGATTTATGGATAAAATTGCAGCTTACGCAGGGAGTTCAAAATATCAGCCTGAAAATCTACACCGTGGCTTTCAGGCTGGTAAAAGAAGAAACCTGGGATGGTAATTTCCAGGCAGGCGAAATAGAAGAAGGAATTATGCCGGGTGAAATCAAAAACCTTGCAAACGGCACGTATTTTTTCCTGATAACGGCTGAAACATGGGATGGGAAGACAATAAAAGGCAAGCCAGAAACGATTATTATATTAAGGTAAAACCTGCATTTTAACCGACCTTTTTGAACTCATTTTAATACCAAAATGACAATTTTTATGTTTTTTGTTGACTATTTATATTCGCAAAGCGTATAATTCCCCCTGATCTAAAAATTTCCCTATACAGGGATGAAATTCGAGGTGGCGTCAATGGAAAAAAATATAAAGCAGGTCGCGACGCGGATCAAGGCGCTGCGGGAGATTGAAGGGGAGTCTGTCGAGGCCCTGGCAAAAGCATTCAAGATTTCAAAAGCCGAGTACGAGAGCTATGAAAGCGGCAAAGCCGACATACCGATCAGTTTTCTGTATGAATTCTCAAACCGCTTCAGTGTGGAGCTTACCGCGCTTCTGACAGGCGAAGAGCCTCATATGCAGGCATACAGCCTTGTGCGTAAGGGCAAAGGGCCGAAAGTAGAGCGCAGCAAGGAATACAGGCACCAGGACCTTGCTTATAACTTTAAACACAAGAAACTGGAGGTGTTTGAGGTGACAGTTGACCCTAAAAAAGGCAATAAACCCAGTCATTTTAACACGCACCCGGGGCAGGAATTCAATTACTGCCTGAAAGGAAAGCTCAAAATATTTATCGGAAAAAATGAAATGATATTAAACCCGGGAGATTCGCTTTATTTTGATTCGGGCATAGAACACGCTATGGCAGCGCTGGGCAATAAGCCGGCTAAATTCATAGCAGTTATATCATAGGGAGGGTGGACAATGGCAGACAACAATAACCCGCAGGGAAAATCACTACTGGATATTTACGCTCCTGAAGAATTTTCATCATACGAAGATTTTATAAAAAGATTTAAGATCAACGTGCCGGGTAATTTTAACTTTGGCTTTGACGTAGTCGACGAAATGGCAAAAAGGGCGCCAGAGTAGAAGGCCCTTGTCTGGCGCGACGAAAAAGGCGCAAGCGCGGAATTTACATTCGGCGAAATGAAGAAACTCAGCGACAAGGCGGCAAACGCACTTAAGAAGATAGGCATAAAAAAAGGCGATGTTGTAATGCTCATATTAAAGCGCAGGTACGAGTTCTGGTACATATCGACGGCGCTGCACAAGATAGGCGCAGCATGCATACCGGCGACGCACCTGCTTACGGTAAAGGACCTGAAATACCGTAACAATGCGGCAGGCATAAAAATGATAATAAGCGTGAGCGATAAAAAAGTAATGGATTTTATTGACGAGTCGCAGAAAGATTCGCCGACGCTAAAGCTCAAGGCGTGCATATGCGAGGACAGGCCGGGCTGGATAAACATGACAAAAGAGATAGAAGCAGCAAGCGAGGATTTCCCGAGGCCAAAAGGGAAAGAAGCCACCAAGAACGAGGATATATTCCTGCTTTATTTCACATCCGGAACCACGGGCATGCCGAAGATGGTAAGGCATAATTTCACATACCCGCTGGGGCATATACCGACGGCAAAGTACTGGCAGTGCGTGCAGCCAGGCGGACTGCATTTTACAGTGGCTGACACGGGCTGGGCAAAAGCGGCATGGGGCAAGATTTACGGCCAGTGGATATGCGGGACCGCAGTAATGGTTTACGATTACGACAGGTTTGTTCCGAAAGATATGTGCAACATAATAGCAAGCTGCGGGGTGACGACTTTCTGCGCGCCGCCCACGATATTCCGGTACCTGATAAAAGAAGACCTGAGCCAGTATGACTGGAGCAGGCTGAAATACTGCGTCACGGCAGGCGAGCCGCTGAACCCGGAGGTATATACCCAGTTTTTAAAACTTACAGGGCACAGGCTAATGGAAGGTTTTGGCCAGACTGAATGCACGGTCGCGATAGCAACATACCCGTGGATCGAGCCAAAGCCTGGCTCAATGGGAAAGCCGACGTCGGGATATGACATGGACCTTTTTGATGAAAATGGCAAGCCCTGCGAAACAGGCGAGGAAGGCCAGATAGTAATAAAGACAGACAAGCGCATGCCTGTAGGCATGTTTGACGGATACTACAAGGACGAGGCGCTGACGAACAAGATGTGGCATGACGGGGCCTATTACACCGGAGACGTGGCTTTCCGGGACCAGGACGGTTATTACTGGTTCGTGGGCAGGGCAGACGACTGCTTTAAGAGCTCAGGTTACCGCATAGGGCCTTTTGAAATAGAAAGCGCGTTGCTGGAGCACCCGGCCGTGCTTGAGTGCGCGGTCACAGGAGTACCAGACCCTGACCGGGGCCTGGCAGTCAAGGCAACCGTGGTGCTTACGAAAAACTACACGGCGTCAGACGCGCTTGTAAAAGAGCTGCAGGAACACGTGAAAAAAGTTACTGCGCCGTACAAATACCCGCGAATAATTGAATTTGTAAATGAACTCCCGAAAACCATAAGCGGGAAAATAAGGAGAGTAGAAATCAGAAGGGGAAAATCAGAATAGAGCGGAAATATAGATAAAAAATACATATTTAATACAGCGATTTTTCGAGACTAACAGGAAAAAGATGGACAAAACTGACAAATATAGGGTAAAATGCTTTAGAATATTGAAGAATAGATACAGTAATTAGAAATTTTATTTTTCAAGATATAAAGGAGGTTGCAAAATGCGAAAAAAAATACCTGTTATAATTTGCGGGCTTGTTCTGATGATATTTTGTTTTTCAGTTTTAAAAGCAGGTTCACATGTAATATTTTCGGATGAAGCAACTCCCGCGCCGTCAGCGGAGCCTATTTTTAATATCAGTGTTTCAGGCGGTTATACATACGCTTCTATGGCAAAAGTAAATAGTGTACTGCAAAATGACCAGAATGCCGCGAATGGCGGCATTTTAAATACGGGGAGTAATGCTTTTTATGTAGCCCTGGATATAAACTTTCCGGTATTTAATGGTATCAAAATAGGCCCGAGGATAGAATATATAAATGTTTTTGAGGGTAACTATAAAGATGTAAATACAACCTGGGGAGTAAACGATTGGGATGATTTTGGTGCGTCAATGATTCCTATATATCTGGGGATAAGTTATTCCTATGGTTTTGGCGATACCCCGCTTTCAGTCGCCGGCGGAATATATGGAGGGTGCGGCTTTGCAAACGGTTATAGGAATATAAATGTCACTTTGTTGAATGTTAATTTGGCATCGGGTGATATACCTCTTTACGGCTCGGCTTTTGCGGGGGAAATACTTTTAAGCGGCGATTATAATTTTTCAAAAAACATTTCGCTGAGCCTTAATTTCGGATACAGGCTTGCAGATGTTTCACAGATGCAAGCATCAAACAGCGTATATATCAGTAATAAAATTACTATAAATAAGGGAGAGACACTAAAGGTTAATCTCAATAGCGGTGATAATATATCATTTGATTACAGCGGCGTGCTGGCGGGTTTGTCTTTACGGTTCGGTTTTTAAATCAATAAAAACCATATAATTTTAAAGAATTTTCAGAATTATCTTTTCGCGTATAACCTCTTTGATTGCGCCATAATGGTTAAACAAAAAAAGGAATAATTTGAATTTACAATTTACAGGAGGAACAAAGATGAAGAAACGTATAATTATTATCATGGCGGTTTTTATAATGGCAGCGGCTGTACGCGCCGCGGATAAAGACAGCTATGAAGCCCTAAAGCCATTGATGGAAGTTTATTCAATAATCCAGGACGCTTACGTGGACGAGGACAAGACGAATCCAAAAGACCTTGTAAACGGGGCAATGAAGGGCATGGTGGAAAAACTTGACCCGTTTTCGCAGTACCTTGACCAGCAGGCGTATAAAGACATGCAGCAGGATACAAAAGGGGAATTTGGAGGACTGGGCATTGAAATATCTGTCAAAGACGGGCAGCTTCTGGTGGTTGCGCCGATAGAAGACACGCCTGCCTATAAAATAGGGATAAAAGCCGGGGATAAGATTATAAAAATAGAAGGAGACTCGACTGAAGGCATAGAAGTAATGGATGCCGTGCACAAGCTAAGGGGCACTCCCGGTACGAAAGTGACCATTACAATACTGCGCGGCCTGGACCCGACCCCGAAAGATATAACAATCACAAGAGAGATTATCCATGTCGAAACCGTAAGATACAGCATGATCGGCGATGATGTGGGATATTTGAGAATCAATGAATTCATGGGTGACGGCTCAGTTGCAGTAGCCAAGGCGCTTGATACTTTTAACAAGCATGACATCAAGAAACTCATTATCGATTTGAGGGATAATCCCGGAGGATTGCTTGACGAAGCAGTAAAAATTGCCGGTTATTTTTTGCCAAAGGACACTCTTGTGGTTTACACGGAAGGGCGGGTAAAAGACAAGGGCCTGAAATTCAAATCAGACTCGCCCGAGCTTTACACGGGCAAAATAGTCGTTCTGATAGACAGGGGGTCTGCTTCGGCATCCGAAATTTTATCAGGCGCGCTGCAGGACTGGAACAGGGCTGTTATTGTCGGAACAAAATCATTCGGAAAAGGTTCGGTGCAGACAATAATACCGCTCTCGGATAATTCCGCCATAAGGCTTACAACCGCGCAGTACATGACGCCAAAAGGCAGGAAAATCCACGGGGTCGGCATAGAGCCCGACATTACCCTGGAGGAGCAGACGGCGTCGAGTTTTACCTTATCCCTGTTTGAAAAAAATTATTTTGAGGAATTTGCGGGCAGGTATTTAAAAGAGCATCCCGAGGGGCTGGTTAAGGAAGAAAAAACAGAATCCAAAAAAGTATCGGAATCGGACATAAAGGTTTTATTCAAAAAAAGCGCGGACGACAAACTTTTTGACGATTTTAAGGAAATGCTGGAAGGCAAAAACGTGGAGATAAAAACGCCAGAGTTCCTCGCCGACAGGGACATAATACTTAAGCAGATAAAAATAGAGATTGCCAGGAAACAAAAGGGCAGCGGGGAAGCAAGGCGCGTAGAGATAGAAAACGACCAGCAGGTAAAAAGGGCTATAGATATATTGAATACGATGAATAAACTGTCGGCTAAATAATTACATGAAAAAGAAGGACTTAAGCCCGTATATCTCAGCAACAGCGCTTGTTTTAATTATTTGCCTTATTTTTATGCTGTATAACAAGTTCTTCCGCATAAAGCCGCCCGAGGAAATAACCGCTATAAATTCCGAAATTGAAAGAATACTTTTAAAGGAAATACTGATAGACCCTTTGCTTGTCGTATCCAAAAACACCTCTAAAAATGAGGGGTTTTTCAGTTTTGAAAGGATGCAGTATGAGGTGAGGCTACCTTACAGGTACAAAAAAGAGGATTTGAAAAATATTTTTTCCGGTTTCGCAGCAAAGCACGGGATGAACATAGTTTTGAAAGAGGAAAATAACAACGGCATAAAAAAAACCCATGTTTTATTTAAATTCAGCGGGACCATAATTGCCGCAATTGATTTTATATCGGACGACAAGCCTAAAATAGCAATAATTCTCGATGACTGGGGATATAATGACAACGACATGGGTTATCTTGAAAAAATAAAAGCGCCGTTGAGCATCGCGATTTTCCCGGAACTTAAATATACAAAGGTTATAGCGGAATTTGCAAACAAGGAAAGCAAAGAGGTGATACTGCACCTGCCGCTCCAGCCCAAAAGGAACATGCCGCTTGTAAAAGGAACGATAAAAGCCAACATGAGCGCAGGCGAAATACAATATACGATGGACAAGGAAATCCAGTCATTGCCTTTTGTCCGCGGGGTAAATAACCACGAGGGCTCGCTTGTCACTGAAAAAGAAAGCGCAATGCAAAAAATAATCGCAGTTTTAAAGGAGAAAAATTTGTTTTTTATAGACAGCGTCACGACCGGGAAATCAGTTGCTGCGAAAGTCGCGGCAGACGCAGGCGTGAAGGTTAATAAAAGGGATATTTTTCTTGATAATGAAACAAATGCTTCGTATATACAGGGACAGCTTGACCAGGCAAAGGCACTGGCCAAATCAAGAGGATACGCCATAGCAATAGGCCATGACAAGCCTGCAACCCTGAAGGTACTTCTGGACAACATTCCACTGCTTGAGCAGCAGGGTTTTGAGTTCGTTTACGCGGCAGAGGTCGTTTATTAAAGGGGGATGCATGTATATATTGGGCATTGAGACTTCCTGCGACGAAACGTCGGCGGCAATTATTAAAGACGGCAAGATAATTTCAAACATTATTTTTTCGCAGATAGATACGCACAAAATTTTCGGGGGCGTGGTGCCTGAATTAGCTGCAAGGGAACATTTGAGCAAATTACCTGCAGTGATAGACGGGGCATTAAAAAAAGCCAAAATTAAAATGAAAGATATTGGATCAATAGCCGTTACATACGGCCCGGGCCTTGCAGGTTCTCTCATAGTGGGGCTGTCATACGCAAAGGCGCTTGCTTATTCTTTGAAAATCAATTATATAGGAGTCAACCACCTCGAAGCACATTTACTGAGCCCGTTCCTGGAATATGATGATTTTGATTTCCCGTTTATCGGCATGGTTGTCTCAGGCGGGCATACCAATATTTATGTAGCAAAAGCACTGGGAGAGTATGAATTAATAGGCAGCACAAGGGACGATGCGGCTGGCGAGGCTTTTGACAAGGTGGCAAAAATGCTAGGGCTTGAATACCCGGGCGGCCCGTCGATAAGCAAGGCAGCCCTGCGCGGCAATGCGGAAAAAATTGTCTTTCCGCAGGCATTCATGAAAGATAAAAGTTTTGATTTTTCGTTTTCTGGCGTAAAAACATCGGTTTTATATTACATTGACAGAAACAGGGAAAAGATAAAAAAAGGAGAAATTACGGCCAATGATATAGCCGCGGCTTTTCAAAAAGCCGTTGTAAGGACGCTTGTGAATAAAATAAAAAGGGTTTATAAAATTTACAGGATGAATAAAATAGCGCTGACAGGCGGCGTTGCGGCAAATAAATTTTTAAAAGATGAAATCAATAATTTCGTAAAAGACAGGGATGTGAAGGTATATATTCCATCACCGGTTTTATGCACGGATAACGCGGCTATGGTCGGGTATACAGGGTACCTTTATTTAAGATTAAAAAAGAAATCAGGGTTTGACCTGGAAGCAGAGCCCGGCCTGAAAATATAATACTAGGTTATTGTAAAGAGGGAGGAAAATATGAACTATATTGAGATTACGGTAAAGCTTTTGATTATCATGGTTTTAAGTGCACTGATTGGGTTTGACAGAGAAATGAGGCATAAGCCTGCAGGTATAAAGACACACATACTTGTAGGCATGGGTTCAGCTGTTTTTATGATGGTTTCAATCTATATGTATCAGGCGTTTGCAGGAAAAGTCCAGGTGGACCCGGGCAGGATCGCTGCGCAGGTTGTTACAGGCATAGGATTCCTGGGTGCAGGTACTATAATCCAGTCACAGGGGTCTGTGCTTGGATTGACAACAGCGGCCAGCCTGTGGACGGTTTCCGGTATCGGCTTAGCCGTGGGCTGCGGAATGTATTATCTTGCAATTATTTCAACAGTGATTGTCATGATAGTTTTTCTTGTGACCAACAGGCTTGCCTATTTTTTTGGACAGGAAGTTAACAAGGTACAGGAAGTAATAAAAAAAAGAAAGCGGAAATAAATTAATTGCGTTCCGGATAGGGAGCATATTACTGCGTATCCGGCAGAGACTTTACTTGATTAAGTGGAAAAATTTTGATAATATAATCTCAGTTAAAATTAAAAGTACTTAGGAAACAGTTTCTGTTAACTAAGTAACAATTCTAAAATATACTTATAAAAAATGAGCGAGGTGTAAAATGAAAAAATCATCCGTTTTTATACTGGGTATAACGACATTCTTTTTATCAATTGCAATATTTTGCATGCCGAAAAATATAAATGCATACGCGCCTAATGGTCCGGCTTTGACTCCGGTTCCGCAGGAAACTTTTGTTTCTAATGGTTCGACTTCGATTCCGGCTCTAATGGAAACTGCCGTACCTAATAGTACGACTTTGACTCCGGCTCCACAAGAGACTACTGCAGCTAATGGTTCGACTTTGACCGCCGCTAGCGTCAACCAAGTGGCAGTACCCGCCTTGAGTTTTGGCATGCTTTACGACGAATACGGGGTGGTTGATATAAAAGATTCTGCGACTCCTTCACAAATGACATCATATGAAGAACCTGGTATTCAATGGTTTACCGGCCTTTTGGGGGATTTTCAAGGCGGTTTGGATGTGTACGGGATATTCATTGATGCTTCGCTACTGAAAGACACAGCAGAAAGCCATGTAGTTTGGGAAGACGATGTAATAAGCTTTGGCGGGAAAATTATTTTACGCTACTTTCCTGAAAACCCGACATTTGGCATCGGCGATAATATGAAAGTAAGATGCACAGCTTCGCTCCAAGCAGGCTGCGGGTGGTGGAACGTAATGCCAAATGTGGCAAACCCGATTGTTACAGCGACAGCCGGTTGTTTGTTCTCTTTGGGCACCAACAAGCCTACAGGGATATTGTTCGAGGCGTTTGCAACATATTTAAATTTTTCAAGGCAGCAGTTTCCTGTAGCGGATGAAACATTTGGAATCGGCCTCGGGTTTTTGTTTCCGACCTATTAGTTAACTCCGTATTTAAGCAATTTTATTTTTGATTTTTTAATGAACGCAATTAATTGCAATATACCTCAATTAGTTAATATGAAATTAATTCCGCTTCGCAAAATTCCTAGCTGTCATTATGGTGGGGTTCCACACAAGTGAAGTGTGAAAAGACAAACATGTTTTGGGTGATTGACTTATGACAACAAATACTTCAGATAATAATATAATAGAAAAAATACAAAAATTTCCTTTTATATTGGCTCCGCTTGCAGGATACAGCGATTATCCTTTCAGGATTTTATGTAAAGAGTATGGAGCGTCTTTGCTTTTTACGGAGATGATAAATGTTCATTCACTTGTAAACCCTAAAGTAAGGAAAAAAATTAATAAATTTTTATATTATACGCCTGAAGAAAGGCCCATTGGAATCCAGCTTTTTGGGAATAATCCGGATATGTTTTTTGAAGCTGCAAAAATCTCAAAAGACCTCGGCTATGATGTTATAGATATTAACTTTGGCTGCCCTGTGAGGAAAGTGGTGCATTCAAAAAGCGGTGCGTACCTTATGACAGAACCTTTGCTTGCGGGACAGATAATAAGTAAAACAGTCGAGGCGGCAGGCGATATGCCTGTTAGCATAAAAATAAGGAGTGGATGGGATGAAAACTCCATTAACTACCTTGAGTTCAACAGGATAGCCGAAGGCAATGGAGTTAAAATAATAACACTTCATTCACGTACAAGAGCCCAGGGTTTTTCGGGGGTTGCAAACCGGCAGCATATAGCCGAGTTAAAGAGAAATTCAAGTCTTTTTGTAATAGGGAACGGAGATGTTATTGACGCTGAAAGCGCCGGCAGAATGCAAAAAGAAACAGGCTGCGATGCAGTAATGATAGGCAGGGGAGCCATAGGCAATCCGTTTATTTTTAAGGCTATCAAAGACAAAGATTTTTCACCGCAGCTTCAGGATAGGATAAAGATATCTTTAAAACACTTTGATTTAATGATAGAATTCGAAGGTAAAAAAGCGGTTTTTAAGATGAGAAAATTTTTTACCAAATACATAAAGGATTTTGACGACGCGGCAAGGATAAGGAGAGAATTATTTACCATGGAGGATATAGATAAAATAAGGGAATATTTAAACAATTTAAAGTTGCAGGTCAGCAAGGCATGAAGGAGTCATAAATACCATTTGTCTTCGGCCTAACGGCCTTGGACTGGAGCGGATACAAGATAGCGTTTATTTTGTCAAGCCTAAGGCGATGACAAAATATTGTGCTATCTTAGAAAATAGAGGTCGGGATAAGTTAATGAAGTATTATACCGGGAATGAGTATCTTTCACTTTTAAAAATAAAAGAGGATATGAGCATAAACGGCTTGAGCGCAATGAGCATGGATTTGAAAGGCAATCTTTTTATTGACTGTAATATGAAATTGAGGATATTTATTGACGAAGAGGAGGTTGATTTAAGTAAAGCCGTTTTTGAACTAATAGATTACTGGATACCTTTTGCGAAAATAACCCATAAAGATATTGAATTGTCACTTACAATAATTGCTCCTAAAGAAACGAGGGGTTTTATTTATAACCTTCAAATAAACAACAAATCTACAAAAAACGTTACTGTAAGACTGGAGAACGAATATTTAATAAACGATATGTCGATAGATATTAACGCATCGTATAAACTGAATGCTGAAAGAATAATTTATTACCATGATTGGTTTAACGGAGTAATTTTCAGTATAAGAAGCTATAAAAATATTTTTGCGCTGGCGTTTTTGGCAGATGAAAAATACAATTATGCGATAAAGGAAGACAAAACAAAGATAAATTTTGTAAATAACTTATCGGTCGGGGAAAACGAAAATAGAAGCTTCAACTATTATATAGGCGCTGGGCTCGAGGATGTTTCAGCTTTATATTCAAGCATTTATCTTAAAAGGCTGGGATTCACAAGCATGTTTGAATCGCTTAAGAAATGGCTTGAAAACAAGATCTGCAAGCTTAAAGATAAATACATGGAAAAAATATGCAACATCAATTCTTTTTTTAATTATTTTTATGCTTTTGGCAGGGCTATTGATACAGAAATGCTTATTGCCTTGACTTCGCGGAGCCCGGAATATTATGTAAGCGGGGCGTACTGGGACAGGGACAGCCTGTTATGGAGTTTTCCCAACGTGCTTGCGATGGGCGAGATGCAAAGGGCAAGGGAAATACTTGAATATGTGTTTAAGATACAGTCGAAAAATTCCGGAATCCATTCCAGGTTTATAAACGGCACAGTCCTGGAGCCCGGCTTTGAGCTGGATGAACTATGTGCGCCTTTTATAGCTCTTGAAAACTATGTAAAAGCAAGCGGAGACAGAAAATTTCTGCGTGAAGAATATGTGCATAATAAACTTCTTTCAACCGAAGAGGTATTTGAAAAATGGAAACACGAAAACAGTTATTTGTATAAGACGGAGCTAAGGCCAAGCGACGACCCGGCCGATTACGAATATAATACCTACGACAATGTGCTTGTGTGGAAAGCGTTTGACTCGTTGCATTTTTTGCTTTCAGCCATCGGCAAAAAGGGGATTGCAAGACATTATTTAAACATGTCGAGGAAAGTTAAAACTGCAATCAAGAGGCATGCGTTCATCAAAAAAGAAAAACTTATAGCATATGAATTTGACATGAAAGGGAACTACAGGTTTTATGAAGAACCGGCAGGGAGCCTGAGACTGCTTGCGTTTTACGGATTCATAGACGACGACATTAAAGAGTATTATGAAAACACCCTTAAATGGTCGTATTCCGGAAAGAACGAGAATTTTTTTGAAAAAACTTTTATTAAAGAATCAGGAAGCTTTCACGCAAAGCATCCATGGACGCTTGCGGCTGCTAATTCCATGCTCACGCCTGGTTTTGAGAAATTCGGCGAAGAATTTTTTAAAAACAGTATCATGGATGATTATATTGCGTCTGAAAGCGTTGATGAAAATACAGGTATGGCAGCGACAGGAGCGGCATTTGCCACTTGCGCGGGTTTTGTAGCTTTTGCTATAAGCAACTATTACCGGAAAAACAGTAGTTAAATTATCTTTTGACTATAATCACGATACATATTATAATGGTTTTAAATTACTTTTAATCCCGCTTCGCGGAAATCCACGCAGGTAGAGGCGCGGATTGATTACACTCCGGGAGGGAGCATATTATTACATATTCAAAAGATGCTCCACAGTAAAGGAACGCAATGCAAAAAATTGTTATAAGAGGCGGCAAAAGTTTAAAAGGTACGGTAAAAATTTCGGGCTCAAAAAACGCAACACTGCCCATAATGGCCGCCACTATTTTATCGGATGATACTTCGACGGTAAAAAATGTTCCGATGGTAGCCGACATTAAAACAATGGCGAAATTACTGCATGTGCTTGGAGCAAAGACTGAAATTATTGACTATACACTTAATATATCGCCAGGATCAATTAATAATTATGAAGCTCCTTATGAGCTTGTTAAGACAATGAGGGCGTCGATTTATGTACTCGGGCCACTGCTCGCAAAATACAAAGAAGCAAAGGTTTCTTTGCCGGGCGGATGCGCTATTGGACAAAGGCCCATCAATCTTCATATAATGGGAATGCAAAAACTAGGCGCTAAAATAGAGGTTAAACACGGTTATGTCGTGGCAAAGGCAAAAAAATTAACAGGAACACGTATTGTTTTTGACAAGGTGAGCCTGGGGGCTACGGTTAACGTGATGCTTGCTTCAACCATGGCGGAAGGGGAAACAATAATTGAAAACGCCTCAAAGGAGCCTGAGGTTATTGACACAATTAATTTTTTAAATGCAATGGGAGCTAGAATTGAAGGGGCTGGTACCGATATACTGAAAATAACAGGTGTAAAAAAATTAAATGGCGTTAAAAATTATTCGGTTATACCAGACAGGATTGAGGCGGCGACTTTAATTACTGCGGCGGCCATTACAAACGGAAAAGTCACTGTTGAAAATTTTAATCCGGGGCAACTGGCTATTTTTTTTGAAAAACTTAAGGAAACAGGAGTTAATTTTTCAGTTAAAGACAACAGTGTCCAAATATTGCCGCATAAAGGCGGGCTTAAAAGCGTTGATATAATAACAGAGCCATACCCGGGGTTTCCAACGAATATCCAGGCGCAATGGATGGCTCTTATGTGCTGTGCACAGGGTCAAACAATAATAAAAGAAACGATATGGGAAAATAGATTTATGCATGTGTTTGAGCTCGTGCGTATGGGAGCAAATATAAAAATTGACGGCAATACAGCGTTTGTGAGAGGCATCAAAAAAATGACAGGCGCAAACGTCATGGCTTCGGATCTGCGCGCCAGTGCGGCTTTGATAATAGCGGCTCTCGCAGCTGATGGTTACAGCGAAATAAACAGGGTTTATCACCTTGACCGCGGTTACGAGGCTATGGATGAAAAGTTAAAAAAATTAGGAGCCGACATAAAAAGAGAAAGCGGTGGGATGTAATGCAATTGCCAATTTTATACTCTATTTGCGTGATTTTTGTTCTTGTATTTTCAACGGTTGTTTCCGTTATTTTTTTCCTTCTTGTTAAAGTTAATATTATTCTTACTTTTGCACTGGTACTGATAGGAAGTTCGGGCGTTTCTTTTGTAATAATATTTCTTTTTAGAAAATACTTTGAAAATGTCTTAAACACTGTTAATAAGGCTTTAAAAAACGAATTAAAGGACATGACTGTTTTGGAAGATGACAAATTATTTTTGGAAATCACAGAAACAATTAAAATGGAAAGGAAGAGACTATCAGCAAATATAACTTTAGAGACGAAAGATTTTTTTGGATTTGCAAACGATTTGAAAGAAGTTAAAACCACATTTGACAGTGAGAGAGAAAACAACGACAGGATTCAAAAAGAAATCAGGGATATAAAAGAATACCTTTATGGCAATACGAAAATATTCGACAAAATAAAAGCTATAGGCATGGAAATAAAAAACACCTCGCAAAATATAGACAAAGAGACTCAGGATGTGTTAAAAGACGCTAAAGAACAGACAGCCATGGCTTCATCGGGAGTAAAAACAATCGGTGATGAAATTAAAAATATTAATGAATTAAAAACTTCAATTATGTCCTCGACCAAACTTATTGAAGAACTTATTGATATGTCCAAAAGAATAAAAAATTTTGTTGTAACAATTGCCGACATGACAAAAAAAACAAATCTGCTAGCGCTTAATGCAGGTATTGAGGCTGCACGTGCAGGAGAAGCGGGGAAAAGTTTTTCTGTAGTTGCCGAACAAATAAAAGTCCTGGCCGCAAATTCCAATATGGCAGCAGAAGAAATTACTCAAATACTTCAAAATATTCAGGTAAGAACCGCTGAGGTTATTGAGATAATAAAAATAACAGAAAAACTCGAAGCAAATATTGCGACATTTTATAAAACAGGCGATATGTTTATTCAAATCGTAAAAGATGTAAAACACATTGAGAAAATTATAAATAATATATCGCTTTATACGGATGAACATTTTACGGACAGTGAGCTTCTTTTTAAAATAATTAACGACACCTCGATGAATATAATGGATTATTTAAAGCTTGTAGACAAGATGAATCTTGATATAGAAGAAGTTATGAGGAATAATTTTAATATTTACAGCAAAATTGAAAAAACTATAGCTACTTTTGATAAAACTCTTAAGGAAAAAATGATTACAGAGAGAGGCATGATTTAAATGGATTATGAAAAAAAAATCACAGAAGCAGAACTTCAGATGGAGCGGTTAAGACGGTTAAAGGAAGAGAAGGAGTCAAATATAAAAAAAACTAATGAAGAAAAATTTATGACTACTAAGGTAGTTAAACAGGATTTAAAAAAGACACAAGAGCCGAAAAAATTTAAAATTGAAAAACGTGTTTTTGATAAAATATATAAAATAGTAAAAAATATTAATAAAACGGGTAAAGGCGCAGGACTGCATATAAGTATGGATAAATTTGTCAATTTAATATTAAAGCGTGTATTGGATTTAGACCTTGATTATAAAATGGCGATTGACAGAGATAAACTTGAACAGTTATTAGTCAAATTAAAAAAAGAGGAATAGTATGGCATACGCCATTGAAGAATTATTGATTAAAAAAGGGAAAATTATAGCCACAATGTATAAATTAACCATAAAGCAAAATTATTGCTTGAAAAAAGGGGATACACGGAAAGTGTTATTATATGACAAGAGAAAAACAGACTTGCTTAAGTTACTTGCGACAATTGAAGACAGACTTTTAAATAGTTCAAGTAAAAATCAAAGTCACTTAGAAAATGCCGAAAATATAGTTAAAAATATAAATTTATTATTTAATGATTTAATAAAGGCAGAAAAAGAAAATGAAATATTAGTATCTCAGTATATAGATATGTATTCAGGCAGACATATTGATGAATACAAAAAAATTAACAGACAAGGAACAACTTGGAAATAGTAAATAAAAATAGCGAATTAAAGGCATTTAAATTAAATTTATTTTTTGTTTAATGTTTCGATTAAATATAAAACAGAGTTTCAATAGTGATAATAAAAATATAATAAAAAATTTCTTGACAAAAAATATAAAATTAAGTAATATAAAAACACTCTATTCTTTTGTAAATTTTTTACAGTAGAGAAATTTTTGAAAAAGAGGATATAATAATTTATGATAGATGCTATTTTTTCAAGTGACACGATGCAGATATTACAGAAATCTTTAAATGCCGCTAGCCTGCAGCATCAATTAATAACAAACAATATCGCAAATGTTGACACTCCGGGATTTAAGGCTTCCGAAGTTGTTTTTCAGAGCAAACTTCAGCAGGCGCTTGATAAAACACAAAATGATTATTTAAGATTAAAACTTACTAATAAGAACCATATACCAATAGTTCCGGAAATGACGATTAATAATGTAGAACCTGAAATAGTTACGCGTACCGAAACATCTTTAAGGACGGATGATAATAACGTGGATATTGATTCGGAAATGTCAAAGATGGCTGAGAATACCGTATATTATTCTACCGTAGCTGAATTAATGTCTTTGAAACTTGGAATGCTGAAGAACGTTATAACTACTTGAAAGGAGACTTAATTTATGGGAATGTTTAATTCGTTTGATATAAGTGCATCAGGATTAACCGCACAAAGATTAAGAATGGATGTTATTTCAAATAACATAGCTAATGTTAATACAACAAGGACACCTGAAGGTGGTCCATATGTGAGACAAAGGGTTATATTTGAACCGAGGGGTGAAAAATTACAATTTTTGACTCCGTTTGCATTTGAACAGAATAAAAGAATAAACCAGTTTCAGGGGGTTAAGGTTACGTCAGTGACCACGGATCCAACACCGCCTAGATTAGTTTATGACCCTGGAAATCCCGACGCTAATAAAGACGGTTATGTTGCAATGCCTAATGTAAACATAGTTAAGGAAATGATAGATATGATTTCAGCTACTCGCGCATATGAAGCAAACGTAACTGCGATTGATTCGGCAAAAACAATGGCCTCTAAAGCGCTCGATATAGGAAAAGTATAAAAATAGGAAAATAGTTTAAGGAGGAGATTATATATGCAAGGTGGAATAAACGGAATAGAATCAATAACAGGCTCTATCGGCATTCCTGAAACAATATTACAGCCTACCGCTGATAAAGTACAGCCACAGCAGGCTGATAAAATTGAATTTAAAAATTTAATGAGTATGGCAATGAATGCTCTAAACAATACGCAGGTTGATGCCGATGTTGCCATGCAGCAGCTTGCGGCAGGACAAAATATAGAACTGCATAATGTAATGCTTGCAGCAGAAAAAGCTTCTCTTACGTTGCAGCTTGCCTTGCAGGTAAAAAACAGAATTACAGAAGCTTATCAGCAATTAATGAATATGCAAATCTAAAACTTAAAAAATAGCGAGGTGTAGGGGTGAACGAATTTTTGCTGAGAATGTGGGAACGGCTTAGGACGTTCTGGTCAGGATTAAACAATAGCCAAAAAACTATCTGGGTGGCCGTACCGGCACTGGTGCTCTTGGGATTAATAGTATTAGGAGTATGGAGTTCCCAACCAAACTATTCGCCTTTATATTCAAATTTAAGCAGTGAAGACGCGGGTGTAATATTAAATGATTTGAAAGATAAAAAAATACCTTATAAGGTTACAAACGACGGCAAGGCAATACTTGTACCTTCAAAATATGTTTATGATACAAGACTTGATCTTGCGGCAAAAGGGCTTCCTAAAGGTGGGACGGTAGGTTTTGAAATTTTCGACAAGACTAATCTGGGAGTGACAGACTTCACCCAGAGGGTTAATTATGTAAGGGCGCTTGAAGGCGAATTGAACAGGACTATTTCCAACCTTGATGTAATTGACGAAACAAGGGTTCATATAGTATTGCCGGAAAAGGAATTATATGAAGAAAAAGAGAAAGAACCTACTGCATCAGTACTTGTAAAATTAAAAGAAGGAATGAAACTTGATTTTGGACAAACAAAAGCAATAGTACATCTCGTTTCTTCAAGTGTTGAAGGTCTTAAGCCGATAAATGTAACGATAGTCGATACCAAAGGGGAAGTTTTAAGTGATCTTATCAGGGACGACCTTCTTGATGAGGACGGGGCAAGCTATTCTTTGTCAAAACAGATTAAACTTACGGATCAGCAGATTTCACTCCAGAAAAACATGGAGAAGGATATCCAGGCGCGTGTTGAGTCAATGCTTGTTACCGTGCTTGGCGAGCGCAGGGCAACCGTACGAGTTAAGGCTGAACTTGATTTTAACCAGGTTGAGAAAAAAGACGAAGTATATGAGCCGGTAGTTGGAGGAAAGGGGATATTACGCAGCGAGCAGAAAAAATTAGAGAGTTACACAGGGGTTGGGGTTTATCCGGGCGGGGTGCCGGGCACGGATTCAAACATACCAGGATATAAGTCTGTAGTAAGCGGTAATTCGCAGTATACAAAAGCAGAAAGTACTGATAACTATGAAATAACAAAAAAAGAGAATCATACAATTGAAGCGGTTGGAGCGATTAAAAGGCTGTCGGTCGCGGTTATAGTCGACAATCTTCAGCCACAGCAGGTACAGTCTATTAAAAACGCGGTGATTGCGGCAGCTGGGCTTGACTTGGGGCGTGGGGACCAGGTAGCTGTCGAAAATATATCTTTTGACAGAACAATCGAAAAGGCAGAACTGTTCCAGACTCAGGTTATGGCAAGAGAAAAATATATGACTACTCTTTTAAGCCTTGGCATAGTACTTGGCATACTTCTTTTTGCTTTACTTTTCCTCAGGGCGACCCTCAAGCCAAAGGCGATAAGGGAAAAACTTAGGAGGCAGATAGAGCGAGCAGCAAAAGAAGTAAAAGAAGAAGAGGAAGTCGAGGTGCCATTGGAAGCTGTTCCTTCGGCAGCGGAGCTTGCTGAAGCCCAAAAACGAGCTGAAATGAGAAGACAGGTAACAAAAATTGCCAGAGAAAATCCAAAAGTTATTATACAATTGATTAAACGCTGGTTGACAGAAGAAAAGAGGTGAGAATATAATGCCACTATCAGGTGAACAAAAAGCAGCAATACTTTTAATAACATTAGGACCGGACCTTTCATCAGAAATATTTAAAAATTTGAGTGATGAGATGGTTGAGCAGTTGACACTGCAAATCGCAAACACTAAGAAAGTTCAGCCCCCGGACAGAGATCAAGTACTTGAGGAAAGTTATCAGCTTGCGCTCGCTGAGGAATATATATCACAAGGCGGTATTGATTATGCAAGAGAGCTTCTTGAAAAAGCTCTCGGTGAGCAGAAAGCTGTTGAAATATTAAATAGATTGCAGGGCGCATTGCAAATGACGCCTTTTGATTTTATAAAAAGAACGGATCCGCAGCAGATACTAAATTTTATTCAGAATGAGCATCCGCAGACAATAGCGCTTGTTTTAGCGCATCTAACCGCTGACCATTCGTCCACAATATTATCATCCCTGCCGCCGGAAGTACAGGTTGATGTTGCCACACGAGTCGCAACAATGGACAGGGCAACGCCTGAGGTAATAATGGAAGTTGAGAAAGTGCTTGAAAGGAGAATAGCTTCCGTGTTCACCCAGGAATTTGCTTCAGCCGGTGGAGTCAGGGCTATTGCCGAAATATTAAACAGGGTCGACAGGTCAACGGAAAAAGCCATTATGGAAAAACTTGAGGAACAGAACCCGGACCTTGCTGATGAAATAAAAAGATTGATGTTTGTGTTCGATGATATTTTGCTACTTGACGACAGGACTATACAGCAGATACTGCGTGAAATAGACTCAAAAGACCTTGTTCTTGCGTTAAAGGGCGCTTCCGAAGAGTGCCGCAATAAAATACTAAAGAATATGTCAAGCAGAGCTCGACAGATGATACTTGAAGATATGGAAGTTATGGGACCGGTGAGACTGAAAACTACCGAAGAAGCTCAGCAGAAGATTGTTAATGTCATAAGGCAACTTGAGGAAATGGGAGAAATTGTTGTAGCCCGCGGTGGGGAGGAAGAGATTTTTGTATAAAAATCTTTATAAACCTGA
This sequence comes from uncultured bacterium, assembly GCA_963845185.1. GTDB lineage: Bacteria > Oederibacteriota > PGYV01 > PGYV01 > CAWJRG01 > CAWJRG01. The sequence continues at coordinate 268,179 of CAWJRG010000009.1, forward strand.
AGATTATAATATAAAAAATTCCCCGTACAAGTTACGGGGAGTTTTTCTTTCAAAACGTGATATCCTGAAAGAAGAAGTCAAAAAAAAAGCAGAGAATGTTGAAGAGAAGCTTGAACAGATTGAAGATACTATAAAAAAACTCGAGGCAGTTATTAAGGAAAAACAACAGGAGCTGAAGGCAACTGACGAAAAGTGTACGCAAATGCTAATAGATACTGAAGAAGAAATTAAACATAAAATTCAAACGGCAGAAAAAGGAATCGGAAAAATTAAAAGAAGAAAAGAGCAAGCAGGGCTATGAAGAAGGCTTTGGAAAAGGTTATAATGAAGGGCTGGATAAAGCGAAAAATGAAGTTGAGCAAAAATATTCAAACCTTATTAATACTTTGACGGGCATAGTTGATTCCTCGCTGAAAGAAAAGCATAAAATAATTTCAAATACCGAAGAAGAAATAATAAATTTATCAATTGATATTTCAAAAAAGATAGTGCAGGAGGAGTTGAAAATAAATCGAGATGTAATTATTAACCTTGTGAAAGAGGCAATAAAAAAACTTGAAGATAAAGAAAAAATAGTTATATATTGCAATCCCGACGATATAGAACTAATTAAGGGGCACAGGGAAGAGTTTATAAGGCTTGTTGATAATCCAGACATTCTACATATATTGCCTGATGATTTTATTGACAAGGGGGAATGTAGGCTGGAAACGAGAAATGAAATTATCGATACGGATATTGCCTACCAGTTTGAGGAAATAAAGAAAAATCTTTCCAAATAAAAGGATTTAATTAAATGGGAATTGACCTGAAAAAATACCACGACAAACTCAAAAAAATCGACACTCTAAAAAGTAACGGCAAAGTTACGCAGATTGTGGGGCTTGTTGTTGAAACTGCCGGATTAAAAGCTGCGATAGGCGAACTTTGTAAAATAATATCAAGGAACGAAGAATTAATTATTGACGCTGAAATAGTGGGTTTTAAAGAAGATAAGGCTTTACTTATGCCACTTGGCGATTTACACGGCATAGGTCCAGGAAGCAAGGTTTTATCAACAGGGCAGGAGTTCAAAGTTTCTGTTGGCGATAATCTACTTGGCAGGGTACTTGACGGGTTGGGTAAGCCTATTGACGACAGGGGATCGCTAAAAATCAGAGAATCCGTTGCGGTTTACAACAATCCTCCTGATCCTTTGACAAGAAAAAAAGTAGGTTTACCTGTAGCAACAGGTATAAGGTCAATAGACGGTTGCCTGACGGTAGGCAAAGGCCAGAGAATAGGCATATTTTCAGGAAGTGGAGTGGGCAAAAGTGTGGCGTTGGGCATGATAGCACGAAATACGAACGCAGATGTAAATGTTATTGCTCTTATAGGAGAACGCGGAAGAGAAGTCAGGGATTTTATTGAAAAGGACCTAAAAAAGGAAGGATTGAAAAGATCAGTTGTAGTTGCCGCCACATCCGATCAACCGGCACTTGTCAGAAGAATGGGTGCCTTTGTGGCAACTTCGATTGCAGAATATTTTAGGAATAAAGGTTGCAATGTAATGCTAATGATGGATTCGGTAACCCGCTTTGCTATGGCACAAAGGGAAATAGGACTTGCGATAGGAGAGCCGCCTACAACAAAAGGATATACGCCTTCTGTGTTTGCCATTCTTCCAAGGCTGCTTGAGCGCGCTGGAACAACGCCAGGGGAAGGTACAATAACTGGCCTTTATACCGTGTTAGTTGAGGCTGACGACTTGAATGAGCCAATATCAGATTCTGTGCGTGCTATACTTGACGGGCATATAGTATTATCCCGTGCGCTCGCCGCTCAAAATCATTACCCACCTGTAGACATACTGGACAGCGTATCTAGATGCATGATAGATATAACCGAAGCAAAACACAAACAAGCGGCAAACCGAATGAGGGAAGCGCTTGCAACTTATAAAAACGCAGAAGATCTTATCAATATAGGAGCATATGTAAAAGGGAGCAACCCTCAAATTGATTATTCTATAGAAAAAATTGTGGAAATAAAAAAGTTTTTAATACAAGGCATTGATGAAAAAACAGAATTTGAGGATACTGTAAATAAACTTGAAGATATTTTTAGAGACGGAAAGTAAAAAATGAAGAAATTTCAATTTAAATTTGAAACCGTCCTTAGGGTAAAAGGAAAAAAAGAAGAGGAGCTTAAAAAGGAATTGTTGAAATTAATAGCTTTGAAAACCGAACAAGAGATGATGCTTAATAAAATTACCGCAGAAAGACAGAGGGCGGGGAAAGAAAAAGTTGAAAAAAACATGGAGACATCAAATATTCTAACTTTTATTTATTATGAAAATTATATCAATGCGCTAAGGGAGCAGATAAAGAACACTGAAAAAATGATTAAAGATTTTGAAAATCGCGCCGATGTTAAAAGAGTAGAAGTAATTGAGGCCAGTAAAGAAAAAAAGATATTTGAAAGGTTAAAAGACAAACATTATGAAAGTTTTAAAAAACTTGTCATACAAAATGAGCAGAAAGTGCTTGATGAAATAGCTATAGGCAAGTTCAATAGGAAAGAGCAAAGAAGCATATAAATAGTATAAAAATATGGAAATGGGCATTGAATATGCATGTTTTAATATAGAAACAAAAGTCTAATAAAAGGAACGAATTAGCAGAATCAAAAAGGCTAAAAAAGTACTTGACAAGTAAAGTTTAATTAAGTATAATTTTAATAGAAGTAAAGGTAAAGTAGGTTAGTGAGATTTGCCAGCAAAATATGCCCGGACCGCAAGGGGGGCAAGCTGGCGCCGAGTAAAGTGGAAGGAGGCGAGTTTTGTGGATATTGTAAGTGCTGCCGGCGCGGTTAATAATAATATTTTATTATTAATTCAAAATAATACGTTTATAAAAAACTCACAATTACCTTCCAATTTTAAAGAAATTATTTCTTGTTTATTCAATGAAAATCAAGGTTCAACAACAGATAAAGTAATTTTGGGGAATCAGATAATAAACAACGACAAATTAAAAGATGCTGTTTATAAAACAACAGCATTTTTTTATTTAATGGGGAATATAGGAAATATTGCCAGTCAAAATATTGCAAGTCTTGAGAATAACACAACAATTCAGGGCATCGCTGATAGTTATGGTTTTACTCCAAACGAAAGATCAATTTTTGTGAATGGCCTTAAGACAGCAGCAATGGAAATAGCAACAAATAACACCGGATCGGATGTTCAAACTGAAAATCAAGTTATCTCCGGCGCTATACAAAATATAAAAAACAGCATGGTTGTGAATTCGTCTTCTGTTCCAAATACACAGACTGCAATTGCTAATGGGCAAAACGCGAACATTGCCGCAGGCACCCAACAAGAGATAAAAAGTCAAAATATAATTTCGGGGTTGAAAGATTTAAGCGCTTCATTGGGGAAAACGGCAGAAATTATTACAAAGTCAGGTAATATAGATAAAGATCAGATGCAAAAAATAAATATTGGGCTTGCTGACTTAGAAGATAAAATAAACAATGTTGTTTCAAAAGATTTAAATACTAATACAAACAATCAAATCAAGGAAGTTCAAAATACCGTAAAAAATATTATGGCCTCAATAAACACAACAAAAATTTCTTCCAATGTGCCAGTATCAAATGCTGTTGATGCAGATGGAGACTTAAATAATATAGTTGCAGTTCAGCCGAAAGCCGTTCCTGCGGTTTTATCTGTATCAAATAATGTTGCTGCCGATGGGGACGTAAATAATAAGACAACTGTGGCACAGCAAAAAGTTGTGCCTGCAGTTTTAACCGTATCAAACACTGTTTCTGCTGATGAGGTAGTAAATAATAAGACGGTTGTGGCACAGCCAAAAGCCATGCCTGTAGTTTTAAATATTCCAAATAATGTTGTTATTGATGGAGATGTAAATAACAACACAGATGCAACACAACCAAAAACCATGCCTACAATTTCAGGGGCATTAAATACTGTTGCTGCAGATGGGAACGTTAATGACAAGACAATTATAGTACTATCCAATGTTACGCCTCCAGTTTTTACTACATCGAAAATTCCTTCTGCTAAAGAAGACAATATCATTAATGTTATTAAATCTGATGCGGGTTCGTCGGATACGACAAATGATAACAATAATGTTTATAACCAGGAAAAAGGCGACAACAATGATTTGATAAATAAAATTTCCACGCTACTTGACAAATTAAACGGAAAAATAGAAATTGTGAGCAAACCAGGATATGTATTTACCGCAAAACTGGGAACGCTAGAAAATACGCAAAAGACAAATTTTGATGCACAAACACTTGCAAACAATAATCAAGGAACTATTAATAATATAAAAAATACAATTAAGGAAGGGCAAGCAGAAACATTGCAGATTGATAATATAAAAGAGGAAGGCGCAGTTCTTCCTCAAATAGCTATTAATACTTCCGTTAATCTAAAGGCAACTACTGTAGAAGAATCGCAAGTGAAGACAAATGCGGCAGGTAGCCTTGATTATAATAAAGAAAATTTTGGCGATAATACAGGGAATAAAGTAAATGTTGTGGCAAAGGAACTGCTTGGTAAAAATGAAGATTACAAATATAATATTGAAAATAAATCCAGCAATGACATGAACTGGGTATTAAGCAATGTTGCAGCAATTGCGCAGAACACAACAATGACGCAGAATACAGAGCAGATTTTCCCGTCTGTTGCTGATTTTGCCGTAGATACCAAAAAAGATATAATAATAAAGCAGATTGTTGACGGCATCAATAATGTTAAGGACAGTATGCAGTTTGTGCCAAAAACCGAAATTAAAATGGTTTTGAGACCGGAAAATCTTGGGCCGGTTATTGTAAGTATGGAACATAAAAACGGTATTTTGAAGGGTACAATACAGGTTGCGGATTCAGGAGTCAGAAATGTTCTGAAGGCAAATCTGGCTGACCTTAAGGGAGCTTTAAACAATATCGGGGTTCATACTCAGGATATAGACGTAGCTTTAAATCAAAATCTAAATAATGGTTCACAATTTGAACAGGGCCAGAGCTATTATAAGGAATGGGAAGGCGCGGCTTTAAATAACAATAAAACAAACATTCCCATAGAGACTGCTATACCTTATTTTTGGGGCAGCAGCCTTAACTACTTGGCTTAAAAAAGAAAGGAGGTGAGTAAATTATGTCAACTTCAGGCGTATCAGGTGCCAGCAATGGGTTTACCTACAGCAACGCGTTTACATCTACGGTAAACAACCCAAATGGCGTGTTAAATGAAAGCTCTTTTTTACAGATGCTTTTGACCCAGCTCAAGGATCAGGATCCCCTTGATGTACAGGATAGCAGCCAGTTTGCGAGCGACTTAGCGCAGTATTCTTCGCTTGCCGGGATAGACTCCCTTAATTCAACGACGTCCACGGATATGTCATCGATGAATGATACTATGACGGCGCTGTTGCTTATGGAAAACACGACGCAGGCAGCTTCTCTTATCGGCAAGACGGTCACTATCTCGATCAAGGATTCGAGTGGGAACCAGACAGGCACGGTATCAGGGGCAGTAACTTCGGTTAAGTTTGAAAACGGCCAGCCGGAGATCATTGTTAACGGCACAGAGTATGGAATAGCAAGTGTAACAGAAATTTCGTCCTAAAGGTGGTGATTCTTTTATGACGCTTGATAAAATTAACACACAGTTACAAAATCTTTCACAGATACAGGAAGCGCAGAGAAAACAGCAGCAGAATGCTGCAAACACGGCGGACATAGAAGCACCATCCTTTAAGGACGTACTGAAACAGCAGTTGTCGGACAAGGGAGAAATAAAGTTTTCCGCGCACGCAGAGAAAAGGCTGCAGTCAAGGAACATTCCGATCACGCCGGAACTGATGCAGCGGCTGCAGGATGCGGTAAGCAAGGTAAGGGAAAAAGGCGGCAAGGAAAGCCTGCTTGTTTTTGACAAGTTCTCGCTTATCGTAAGCGTGAAGAACAATACGGTTATCACCGCTATTGACAATGAAGGGATGAAAGACAATGTTTTTACGAATATTGACAGCGCTGCTTTCGCGTAATGTCAATCAAAAGAGGCTGGACTTCTTTGGCCGCAGGGCTGAAGAAGGAGCCTCCAGAACCGCGTTGAATATGCGGTTAACAAAATAAGGAGGTACACGTACCATGATGTCTTCACTTTTTTCAGCAATATCAGGTTTACAAACCCACAATGACTGGATGACGGTAATAGCAAACAACATCGCAAACGTTGACACTACTGCTTATAAGTCACAGAGGATAACGTTCAGGGACCAGATTTACCAGTCGCTTGGGTCGGCTTCAGGAGCAAATGAGCTAGAAAATCTCGGAGGAGTGAACCCTGAGGAACTCGGGCTCGGGGATGTTGTCGGCAGCATTGACACGCTAATGACGCAGGGCGCTTTACAGACAACAGGGAACTCGCTTGACGTAGCCATAACAGGCAGCGGATTTTTTACCGTAAAGTCGGGCAATACTGTCGCATACACAAGGGCAGGCAATTTTGGCCAGGATGACCTTGGAAATGTTGTGACATCTTCAGGCGCAATTTTGCAGGGATGGGAAGGCACTTTTACAAGAACGACATCGGCAGGACCACAACAAACAGGCAGCCCAAACCCTCTTGCCCAGGTAATATCAGATACTTATGAGGTTAATTCCACTGACCCTTCAAAAATAGGAAATATCAATATTCCAACCGACCTTGAAATGGCTGCTCAGATGACCAGCAAGATAGATTTTGCAGGAAATCTTGACGCAGAAACTCCGGTAAATGCAGCATGCTATGTCCCTATTGTTGGTGGGCTTGTTGTAGCGAACAATGTAGCAACGGCTTTGCCTTCAAATTACGCGCCCGACCAATTGCCTGCAGCCGGTCAAGTTGTATCAATTGACCAGGTTGATCAGGGGCTTACCCCAGTTACAGCTACTGCATGGCCACCTGTTGCGGCCAACACGAACTGCGCATATTTTCACGTGGGAGGCGCTGTGGGAGCAGCCATGGTGACGCCTGACGCGCAGACTACAATTACATGCTATGACTCGCTCGGAAATAAAAGAAGCATAACAGTATGGTATTTCCAGCACGGTGTCAATACTGACCCTGCTGCGCCTGCTGATGCCAGGCCTGTATGGGACTGGTATGCTTTTGATACAACCTATGTAGCGGGAAGTGCGAAATACACAGGCACGCCTGATTATTTTAACTGCATAGGAGGAACAAATATTCAAAGCGCGCCAGTGAATCCATTAACCAATGCGGTTGATACCAATTACAACACAGCTCCTGCGACTTTTACTATTGATCCTGGAGATGTTTACTCACCAATTTGGTTCAACAATGACGGCTCCCTTGCGTCAAACGGCGGGACATGGCAATTTGCAGGCGCGGCAGGATTAAACGGCCGACAGGCACAGCCAACTTTGAATCTTGTCCAAAATCCGAGCGCATCGCAGGGATTAATGCCTGACGGCGCAATATCAATTCAGCAGATTACAGCTAATTTTGGAACGGGAAATATTTGGCAAGGAGGAGCCGGACTACCGGATACCTTGAACGTAAATAACCCGATAGCTCCTTTTAATTCGCAGGTTGCAGTAGGTACTGCCAATGCGCTTGGCCAGAGGGACGGGCTGGTAGGAGATGTCATGGGCTCATTCCAGAATATAAACGGAGTGCAGACATATGTACCTGATTCAACTGCTTACGCGAAAGACCAGAACGGTTTTGGAGCAGGTACGCTTACCGGACTTTCTGTTGGCACAGACGGCACGGTTAACGGCCAGTTTTCAAACCAGCAGACAATCGGCCTGGCAAAGATATCTCTTGCTGTGTTTGCCAACCCGGAGGGATTGCAGAAAGAGGGAAATTCGCTTTACAGCACAACATCAAATTCCGGTGTTGCTAGAATGGTAACTGCGGCAAACGCAGGAGCAACATTAACAGGCGGAGCGCTTGAAGCTTCAAACGTAGATTTGTCTACCGAGCTCACAAATATGATAGTTGCGCAGGCGGGATTTAACGCCAATGCAAGGATAGTAACGGTTGACTCAGATATGCTTACGACTCTGACGCAACTTGGAAGATAAGCTTAGATTTTTAAGCAAAGAGGGCGGGATTTTTCCCGCCCTCTTTTATTTTCTTAAAAACTGTCATTTTGTTATTTACAATAAAAAGCCATATATCAATTTTTTGAGAGAATTTAAACGAAAATGGGATTAAAACCAAATTATTTTATACAAAATCAATTATTTTGTATAATTAAGCTTAAAAATCCTAAAAATGGTAATTATATAATAGGAAAACAAAGCAATTAAAACAAATATTTAAAGCGTGAAACAAAAAATAATTTTCTTATTGACAAGAGATTTCAAAAATTGTAGAATACCTTTGCAATTTTTTAAGGAGAAAAACAGTGATTTTTGTTACGCGTTTTGACGGTAAAAAAATAGTAATTAATGCCGAACTTATTGAAATGATAGAAGAAACACCGGAGACAATGATAAGTATGACTACCGGGAAAAAGATAACAATAAAAGAAAAAATCGAAGAGGTGATTGAAAAAGTGAAACAATTTAAAATAGAAACAAATTATCCTGTTGTTAAAAAAAATGAAAACTCTTAAACCGGGGGTGCCAAAGTGAAATTAGATTCATCAACAATAATAGGATTAGTAATTGCCTGGGGTTCTTTGTTTATCGCTCTCCTTTTAGAGGGCGGCATTCAATCTGTTACTAGCTTTTTACAATTATCTGCATTTTTTATAGTATTTGGAGGCACCGTGGGAGCAGGTATTATCAGTTATCCGTGGGATGTTTTTACCAATATTTTTACAATAACAAGAAACGCGTTCATACAGAGGAAGATGAACCCCAACGACGTCATAAACACACTTGTTGGATTTGCGACCAAAGCGAGAAGGGAAGGGCTTCTGGGATTAGAAGATGAAATAGCGAATGTAGACGATAATTTTCTGAAAAAAGGTATCCAGCTTGTTGTAGACGGCACGGACATAGAACTTGTCAGAAACATACTTGAGACAGACCTTTCATTCTTGGAGACAAGGCACAAAATGGGTGAAGGAGTGTTCACGACCATGGGCGGTTTTTCACCTACACTGGGAATCATAGGAACGGTTATGGGGCTTGTCCATGCTCTGGCCACAATTGAAAGCGCGACAAAAGTGGCACAAGCTATAGCAGTCGCGTTTATCGCCACTTTCTACGGGATATCTTTTGCAAACCTTATTTTTCTTCCGATTGCTAATAAGCTAAAAGCAAAAACAGCCGAAGAGGTGCTGTTGCGAGAGGTTATGATAGAAGGCATTTTATCAATATCCGCAGGCGACAACCCGCGAATAGTTGAAGAAAAACTAAAAGCATTCTTGTCTCCAAAAGAACAGGCAGCCAAAGAAGAAGCTGCCGGCGGCACCCAAAGGGCAGCAGGCGGCGGTGGTGCGGCAGCGGGTGGAGGCGCAGCATAAATGGCAAAGAGGAAGCAATTTGGAATAGGAGAGGGCGGAGAAATAGAAACCGCAGGCATGATGCGGTGGCTTTTGACATATGCCGACATGCTTACATTGCTTTTTGCTTTGTTTGTTATTATGTATGCTGTATCAGCAGTTGATGTGACAAAACTAAAAGCTCTTGCTACAGCTCTTGGACAGGCATTCGGTGCTTCAGGGCAGACATCGGTTTTGCAATCAGGCGCAACCACTGATACGAAACCGGTAATTATGGAGGTATCCCAGGTCCAGCTTACAACTACAAGGGAAAAGGTCCAAAAATGGATATTGCAGCAGAAACTTGAAAAAGAAATAAAGTTGAGGCTTGATGAAAGAGGCCTTGTAATAAGTTTAATGACGGATAGGATACTTTTTCAGCCCGGCAACTCGATTTTGCTTCCCAGGACAAAAATAATACTTTCTGACATAGCAGAATTAATAAAGGAAACCACAAATCCCATAGTAGTTGAGGGATACACAGACGATATGCCTATAGTGAAAAACACAAGATTCAAGGATAATTGGGATTTATCAGCTTCAAGGTCGGTGAATGTGGTAAAGTATCTTATACTAAAAGGTCTGTCTCCGGACAGAATGTCTTCAGCAGCATACGCTCAATATAAACCAATTGTGCCGAATATTGACGACATTACGAGAGCCAAAAACAGGAGAATTGATATTGTTTTATTAAAGGCAAATTTAATAGACGATAAGGTAAAAGAATCGAGGGAAATGCCTTTGCCGTCTGACCTTAGGATAAAGAAAAAGATTGAGCAGGAGAATTTGAAAAATATAACCTACTAAATACACCCATGAGGAGGTAATTTTATGGCGGGAGAAGAAAGAAGGACTTTGCAATTATTAATTATTCTGGTAAGTGCTGTGCTGATACTGAGTTTAATTTCCGCGGGAGCCACTTTTTTTGTTTTAATTTCGAAGGTTACTCCTGCAACAAAAAAGGTCATAGTAGAAAAGCCGGAACTCGGGCCAATACAGTCGCTTGGAGAATTCACTGTAAATCTGGCAGACCCGACCGAAACGCATTATTTGAGAACGAACGTGGTTCTGGAACTTGATTACGGCAGCAATTTAAAACTTTCCGATGAAGTTGACAAGAGAACCCCGCAGATAAAGGATATAGTTATATCCGCTTTAAGCAGCAAGACTTCAATTCAGCTTGCGGACCCAGAAAATAGAGAAGCATTAAAACAAGAAATAAAAGATAAAATAAATGCGATTTTAAACAGGGGCCAGATTACAAAGGTTTATTTCACAACGTTCGCGATACAATAAATTGATTAACGGGGTGTTTAATAATGCCGGACGATATACTATCGGATAGTGAACTAAACGCCCTTCTTGCCGGAATGCAGGGAGGGGCAAAAAAAGAGGATAAAGAAGAAGAGGAAACCGAAGCTGGGTCTTCGAAGGGCGCGCCTGCTAAGAAGAAGGGTAGCATAAAAAGTTATGACTTCAGAAGGCCTGATAAATTTTCAAAAGACCAAATAAGAACTATTGAAATGATGCATGAAAGTTTTGCAAGGCATTTTGGCGCGGATCTTTCGGGATATATTAGGACTATAGCAGAAGTAAGTGTTACATCAGTGCGGCAGATGACATACAACGAATATATTGAAAAAATACCGAATCCAACAAGTATAGCAATATTCAGCCTTGAACCCTTGAAAGGCATGGCTATTTATGAGATAAACCCCAGTATTATTTTCCCGATAATCGACAGGGTGCTTGGCGGCCGCGGTGCGGCAATGACCAAACCAAGGGAACTGACAGACCTTGAGCAGGCTATTGTAGCTAAAATAATAGAAAAAGCATTTGTTAATTTAAAGGACTCGTGGCACAGGATTATCGCTTTTGAACCTGAAATAAAGGCAAGAGAAACAAATCCGCAGTTTGTTCAGATTGTGGCGCCAAATGAAATGGTATTAAACTTAAATTTTGAAATAAAAATTAAAGAACATGTCGGAGCCATGTCAATGGCATTGCCGTATATGGTTATTGAACCTATTCTTTTTAAATTAAGTGCAAGACAATGGTTCACATTAACAAAAGAAGAAGTTTCCCCGGAAACAAGGGAGATACTGGACAAGAAAGTTAAAAATACGTGGATACCTATACTTATTGAATTGGGTGGTACGATTTTAACGGTAGATCAGATAATAAATTTAAAACCTGGCGATATAGTAAAGCTTGAAACAAATGTGAAAGACGATATTCTTATACTCGCGGAAAGCAAACCAATGTTTTACGGGAAATTAGGTGTAAAGGGTAAAAAGAAAGCTGTAAAAATAACAAGAATTATCAAAAAAACAGATACTTCATACGAAAAAAAGTTTTTAACTAAATTAGGAGGTGGCTAAATTGGCTTTAAATGGTGACGAAAAAAAATCAGCAACAGAGATACTATCACAGGCAATACCAAGCGGCGAAAAAATGCTTTCTGAATTGCTCGGAAGAGCAACTACTATATCAATAGTTGATGTGAAAGCCATGTCAGCGCAGGAATTAGGAGGTCTTATTAAAGGCCGATGCCTTATTGCGCCGGTGGAAATAGGAGATGGTGGAGGGAATTCGGTTTTTCTTGCTGAGGAAAACCAGGCCGCTATCATGGCTGACCTCATGATAGGCCAAGATGGCACAAATCCTCCTACAACTCTTGAAGATCTTCATTTAAGCGCAGTGGCCGAGCTTACAAATCAAGTAGTTGATGCAATTGTTAGTAATATATCAACGCAGGTTGTCAGGCCAATGATGACAACACCTTCCGAGATTACGATGGTAAATCTTAAATCCGGAGTTGTGCCCGGCGTAAATGGAGAAGCTGTTGTAGTTGATGCAGAACTTAAAATTGGCGATTTCAACCCGGGCAAGGTTGCATTTGTATTTTCCGGTGAAGTGGCAGACCTTTTGAAAAGCGGTCCAAAGGCACCGGCTTCTTCGGAAGGTTTTATAAGCGACGTTACCGCAGGCGGGGAAGCGAAAACCAGTGCACCTGCTACAGCGCAGAAAGTCCAGGCAGCCGAGCTGCAGGAAGAAAGGACAACACCAATAATGGACCATAATTTACAACTTATTCTTGATGTACCTTTACAGGTTACAGTTGAGCTTGGCAGAACAGAAAAACTTGTGAGAGACGTATTGGATTTATCCCCGGGGTCTGTTATAGAGCTTGATAAATTAGCCGGCGAGCCGGTTGACATTTTGGTAAACCAGAAATATATCGCAAAAGGCGAGGTCGTAGTCATAGACGAAAACTTTGGTATCAGGATAACAGATATTATCAGGCCGGTGGATAGAATACCAAAATTGTAATGCACATGAAAAAAAATTCTCACATATTTCTTTTTTTTTTAATATTGTTTTTTTTGTTCTGTAATGCGGGTCTTGCAGTTGATACGCAAACAAACGTTACAAAAACCGGAACAGCTGTTGTTGCTAAGGAACTTGGGGGAGAAAAAGGTTACTTAGCCAACGAAATTAAAAATATTGAAAATCCGGCAGCTATAAAAAGTCCAAGCGTGGTGGGGACAACAATAAATTTAATCTTGTCGCTATTATTTGTCATTGGTCTTATATACCTTGTAATGGTAGCTCTGAAGTTTTTCTACGTCAGAACATCCATTCCTTTACGGACAGGCGGGATAATAACCATATTAGCAAAAGAACACATTGACAGTAAAAGCGTTCTTTATGTTGTTGAGTTTGTTGACAGGATTTTACTATTGGGTCATGCAGGGGGGACAATAAACGCACTTTCCGAAATTAAGGATCCTGAAATAATAATCCAGATAAAAGAAAAAGCCGATGAATATATTTCGAAATATAGAATGAAGAATGAGTCGAAATTTTCCGAAGAGCTTAAAGCAAGCTATTTAAAACAAGGACAAAAAATTATTGATGTTGGAAATAAAACTGTAAAAGAAATTCTGAATAAATTTAAAAAGAGCGATAAAAAATGAGAAAAAGCGGAAAAAACTGGCTAAAGAGATTAATTTTTATATGCGTCACATTATTTTTGGTTGTTTTTGCGTGCAAAGTTTTATTTGCTGCAGAAGCACTTACTATACCAAAAATTGATTTGAATATATCTCCTTCAAAAAGCCCCAAAGATGTGGCTACCACAATTCAAATTTTTATACTTCTGACTGTCCTTACGCTCGCTCCGGCTATTTTAATAATGATGACATCATTTACTAGGATTGTTATAGTGCTTTCTTTTTTGCGCCAGGCACTCGGCAGTCAGCAGATACCATCCAATCAGATACTTATTGGACTGGCGCTTTTTATGACATTTTTTATAATGAAACCTACTGGCGATGAAATTTACAATAAAGCTTGGCTTCCTTACGTTGATAATAAATTGACACTGGAGCAGTCTATACAGGAGGGGATAAAGCCTATAAGAAAATTTATGTTCAAACAAACAAGGGAAAAGGATCTGGCTCTTTTTATATTTCTTTCAAAAACAAAGAGGCCAAAGAATCAGGATGACGTACCAACAAGTACATTGATACCGGCTTTTATAATTAGCGAACTAAAAACTGCGTTCACGGTTGGGTTTTTAATATACGTTCCTTTCCTAATCATAGATATTGTTGTTGCAAGCACTTTAATGTCAATGGGTATGCTCATGCTGCCGCCTGTAATGATATCGCTTCCTTTTAAAATATTGCTTTTTATACTTGTAGACGGGTGGCACCTGCTGGCCAGGGCTCTTGCTGTAAGTTTTTAGGTGAAATAAATGAGCATTGAATTTATTACAAGCTTTGCAAGAGAGGCGCTTATTCTTACTTTGCTTCTTTCGGCACCTCTTCTTGGTTTTGCACTGATTGTGGGAGTGCTAATAAGTATTTTTCAAGCTGTAACTCAAATACAAGAAATGACCCTTACTTTTGTACCTAAAATAATTGTTACTTTGCTCGCCACAATTGTTTTTGGGCCTTGGATATTACGACTACTGTTAAATTTTACGTCGGCTCTTTTTTTGAGTTTGCCGACATATATGAAAATGTAAAGGGACATGGATTTATTCAACATTGCCATTAGAGAAGGCCAAATATTTTTACTAATTGTATTTAGAGTGACAGCAGTATTTTTAACAGCCCCACTGTTTGGAAGTGGGAATATACCTGCGCAGGTAAAAATAGGTTTTGCTTTTATAATATGTTTTATTATTTATCCGGTTATTGATAAAAGTTTTAATATGCCGACTGACACTATACTTTTTGCCTTGCTTATTTTAAAACAAGTTTTTATAGGTGCTTTAATAGGTTATGCAACATATCTTGTTTTTGCGGGGATACAGCTATCAGGCCAGATAATAGACCTGCAGATGGGATTTGGAATAGTAAACGTAATTGACCCGATGTCAAATATGCAAGTTTCTATAATAGGGCAATTTGAATTTCTAATTGGTGTGTTAATATTTCTTGCAATAAATGGACACCATCTGCTTATACAGGCAGTGGTTGACAGTTTTAAACTTGCACCAATTATGAGCGTAGGTATTACTAATATTACGGTAGAGAAACTGGCGGATATTTTTTTTAACATGTTTTTAATAGCTTTAAAGATTGCAGGGCCGGCTACAGTAGCCCTGTTTCTTACTAATGTAGCGCTGGGTTTTATCGCAAGGACAATACCGCAAATGAACGTATTTATTGTAGGGCTGCCAGTCAATATACTTATTGGTATAGCAACTTTATTAATATCATTACCAATATTGGTTAATATGTTTAATGGACTGTTGAACTCCATGTGGAGTGATATTTATATACTTATTAAAAGCATGAGAGTGTAACTTAAATAGGCAGTTGATATAAAATTATTAGAAACGAGGCTGTAAAGAATGCCAGAACCAGATAGGACAGAAACTGCAACTCCTAAAAAGCGCGAGGACGTACGAAAAAAAGGCCAAGTGGCTCGAAGTGTAGAGATCAACTCTGTTCTCAATCTGTTGATTGTATTCATTACTCTCAAGGTTTTCGGCGGCTATATTATAAATAAACTAAGTGGAATATCAGTTTATTTCTGGAGCAACTTATTTACATTTAATTTAACCCCGGACAATATAGGCGGATTTACTTTTGAAATACTTATTAAGATTTTATTTATATTATTGCCTATATTTCTTGCTGCACTTTTAATCGGTATAATTTCAAATATACTGCAAGTAGGCTTTAATATTTCTTTTGAGCCATTAAAGCCGAACTTAGATAATATCAATCCCACAAAGGGGCTTCAAAGGATATTTTCAAAAAGAATGCTTATTGAGCTTGCGAAGGCTTTTTTAAAAATTTTGATCATAGGTTATATTTTCTACGGCAGTGTAAAAAAAATATTCAATGACATATTCATGACACCGCTCATGGATATTAATACGCTTCTTGTGTTTGTATCGACGGCAACATTTAATCTTGCCATGAAAATAGTCGTGGCATTTATTGTTTTTGCCTTTATTGATTTTCTTTACCAGCGATGGGAATTTGAACAAAATATAAAAATGACCAAGCAGGAAATAAAAGATGAAATGAAACAGTTGGAAGGAGACCCTTTAATAAAGGCAAGAATCAGGAATATTCAAAGAGAAATGGCAAGGCGCAGGATGATATCCGAAATCCCGAGGGCAGACGTTGTTATTACAAATCCAACACACATAGCTGTAGCTTTGCTTTACGACGAAAAAGAAAGTCCTGCACCAAGGGTAGTGGCAAGAGGTTTTAATTTTATGGCTGAAAAAATAAAAAAAATAGCAAAGGAAAACTATGTACCTATTATAGAAAACCGTTATCTGGCAAGATTACTTTCGGAGGTTGACATAGGAAGGGAAATACCTTATGAACTTTTTCAGGCAGTGGCTGAAATACTTGCTTATGTATACCAGATAAAAGGAAAAATAAAACTTGATGGAATAGCAAAAAAAGTGGATAATAATATTTTAGATAGACAAGGAATACAACCGGACGCAGGAGGTAGTTAATTATGGCTAACGGAGCCAAGGCAACAGGTTTTTTTGGATCAATGAGGCGTTCTATAGATGCATTAATTGCATTTTCTATTTTTATTATAGTAGTTATGATAGTAGTGCCAATACCACCGGCTTTTCTTGACCTCCTGCTCACTCTTAATATAGGCATGGCACTTACCATATTTCTTATTACAATGTATACAATGGAGCCTTTACAGTTTTCGACTTTTCCATCTTTGCTTTTAATAACTACAGTTTTTAGGCTTGCTCTTAATATATCTGCCACCAGACTTGTCCTGGCCGATGCATACGCAGGAGAGGTAATAAAGACTTTTGGCAATTTTGTTGTAGGATCGGCAAGTATATCAGGAATTGTAATCGGGTTGGTTATTTTTTCGATCATAATAGTAGTACAGTTTGTTGTTATCACCTCGGGTGCGCAGCGAGTAGCTGAAGTAGCGGCAAGATTTACATTGGATGCTATGCCCGGGAAACAGATGGCAATCGATGCCGATTTAAACGCTGGATTAATTAATGACGATGATGCAAGGAAAAGAAGGCGTGATATCGAAAGAGAAGCTGATTTTTACGGAGCCATGGATGGTGCTTCGAAATTCGTAAGGGGAGACGCTATTGCTGCCATTGTTATTGTTATAGTAAATATTGTTGCGGGTTTCTTTATCGGAATCATAGCAAAAGGAATGACGCTTGGTGTAGCGGCAACCACATATACTATATTGACAATCGGCGAGGGGCTAGTTACGCAGATACCAGCTTTATTACTTTCTGTCGGAACAGGTATTATAGTAACCCGTGCGGCTTCAGAGGCAAACCTCGGCGAGGATTTTGCGCAACAGTTGTTTTCACAACCCAGGGCAATAGGCATAGGCGGAGTAATACTTTTTATCATGGGACTTGTTTTCCCAACATGGCTTGTAAAGATTCCGTTCTTTTTCCTCGCGATAGTATGCTGGGCAATGGCTTATACTTTGAGTTTATCTATAAGGCGAGGAACAGCTGAGGTTACGGCAAAGAAGGAAAAAGAAGAGCAGGTAAAAAGAGAACCTGAAAATGTAATGCCTTTAATACAGGTGGACACAATGGAACTTGAAATAGGGTTTTCTCTTATTCCCCTTGTCGATCCGGCCCAAGGCGGAGACTTGCTTGATAGGGTAACAATGTTAAGGAGACAAGTGGCTATAGATCTCGGGCTTGTTGTCCCGCCTATAAGGATAAGGGACAATATGCAACTTAACCCCAATGAATATGTTATTAAAATAAAAGGGTCAGAGGTAGGCAGGGGCAAAGTGGAAATAGGTTATTTCCTTGTAATGAAACCGGGAAGTATGGCGGAAGATATTGAAGGGATTGAAACACGGGATCCGGCATTTAATCTTCCTGCAAAATGGATAAAGGATGAAGAAAAGAAAACAGCGGAATTGAAGGGTTATACTGTTGTTGATGTACCGTCTGTTATTTCAACCCATCTCTCGGAAGTTATTAAAGCCAATGCTGATGAACTTTTAACAAGGACGGATGTCCAGAAATTGGTTGATGCCTTGAGACAGACAAATGCCGCTACAGTAGACGAACTAATACCGACTTCAATGACACTTGGCGAGGTTCAGAAAGTGCTTCAAAATTTGTTAAGGGAAAAAATATCCATCAGAGACTTGGTAACAATATTTGAGACCCTTGCTGATTATGCAAAAACTACAAAAGATACCGACGTTTTAACTGAATTTGTAAGGCAGGCAATGGCCAGGTATTTTACCAATAAATATGCCAAAAATTCGATAATATATGTAATTACAATAGAGCCCGAACTTGAACAAAAAATACTTGATTCTATCAAGCATACTGAAAAAATCAGCTATGCAGGCCTTGATCCAAGAACAATTCAACAAATATATAATAGTACTATAAACGAATTTAAGAAAAACGTAGGGAAGGATTATGATGTAGTTGTGCTTTGTTCGCCGCTTATAAGAAGTTATTTCAGAAAAATTATAGAAAAAATTTTACCAAACATGGCTGTGCTTTCATACAATGAAATATTGCCGAAAGTTGAGGTCCGGTCGGCCGGGATGGTGAAGATTTAATATATGAGGATTAAAAAATTTGAAGGGGAAACGTTGCAGGGTGCGCTGGCTAAAGTTAAAAAGGATTTTGGTCCCGATGCGGTAATACTGCATACTAAAACATATAAACGGGGTGGTTTATTTGGGCTTTTCGGAAGAAACGTGACTGAAGTAACCGCAGGCATCGATATAAACATTACTTCAAAAACTGCATCTTTGCAAACAGCTACTGCGACAAAACCGCCTGTGGTTGAAATAGGGAAAGCTAATGCGAATATTAATGAACCAGAAAAAAATATTTTTTCATCATACCAAAGAGTCGAGGATATAAGTTTTAAAAATGAGTCACTTTTAAGGGAATTAAATGAGGGAAAAATATCTTTAAATACGGCATTCAGACCGGTCAAAGAAATAGGGACAAGTAATATCACCCTGAAAAATGGGTTAGGCCGATTACAGAAACTTTTGATAGAAAATGGTGTAGAAGAGAATCTTGTTTATAGGACACTGCAAAGCATAAATTCGCAACTTAATGAACAACAAATAAATACAAAAGGAGTGGCTGAACAATATCTTTTTGAATATGTGGCAAGCATGGTTAAAACTTCGGGACCGATAAAAACCTCACCTGGCGCAGTTAAACTTATTACTTTTATAGGACCAACTGGTGTTGGGAAAACTACTACAATAGCAAAGCTTGCAGCAAAATATGCTTTAATAGAAAATAAAAAAGTAGTATTAATTAGCGCAGATACATACAGAATTGCAGCTGATTTACAGCTCAAAAAATATGGTGAAATAATGGGGATTCCGGTTGAGATAGTACTTACGCCTAATGATCTGCAAAAGGTAATCAATAAATATATAGATAAAGATTTTATTTTTTTAGATACGGCGGGAAGGAGCCCGCGCAACAAGAAGCATCTTGTCGAACTTAAGGAATTCCTGGAAGTTTATTCACCTGTTGAAATACACCTGGTCATTAGCGCTGTAACTAAATATTATGATGCGCTTAGCATAATAAATAATTTTGGACTTGTCCCCATTCACAGGATATTATTTACCAAACTTGATGAAACTAAAAATTATGGCATTCTCTTAAATTTATCTGTAAGTTCAGGAGGAATACCGATTTCTTATATAACTATAGGACAAACTGTTCCGGACGATATTGAGGTAGCGGAACCGAAAGTACTTTCACGACTAATAATAAAAGGAGATTTTGAAACGTGGATCAGGCAGAGAGACTGAGGGAACTTGTAAAAGCCAAAAGGGTGGAGTCGGGTTCAGAGATTGAATTTGAACCTGATGAAAGAGGAGAAGAAACAGTTTATGCCCATCCGCAGAATGTAAAAAAAGTGATAGCAGTAGCAAGTGGTAAGGGTGGGGTTGGCAAGAGCAATTTTACTGTAAACCTTGCGATAGAACTAAGCAATCTGGGCAACAGGGTAATGATACTTGATGCGGATTTAGGACTGGCAAATGTCGATATTATACTTGGAATAAATCCGAAATATAATCTTGCGCACGTTATAACCGAAGAAAAAGACATTAAGGACATAGTGACAGAGACAGAATATGGAGTTAAGGTAATAGCAAGCGGATCCGGAGTTAAAGAACTTGTTAATTTAAGTAATCAGCAAAGAGAGAGATTTGTCAGTAAAATATCCGAACTTGAAGATCTGGTAGACATATTGCTTATAGATACAGGAGCTGGCATAAGCAAAAATACTTTAAGCTTTATATATGCTTCTGATTATTCTATTGTAATTACGACACCAGAGCCTACAGCGCTTATGGATGCTTATGGCCTCATAAAAGTTGTTTCTTTAAGCAAAAAAAATATTCCACTTAAACTTATAGTTAATATGGTTTCATCTAAAGAAGAAGCAAAAGAAATAGCATCCAGAGTTATACTTCTATCGAGAAGATTTTTAAACATATTTGTCGAATATTACGGATTAATATTCAGGGACAAAAATGTACTAAACAGCGTTATGTCACAAAGACCGTTTTCTGTTTTGTATCCAGCAACAAAAGCTACTGAATGTGTTAAAGAAATAGCACAAAAGATATCTTTAAAGATAACAAAAGAAAATGAAAAATTGAAGGACACAGTGTCGAATATTCCCACTACGGTTACGACTGGTATTTTTAAAAGATTATTTGAAATATTCAGGCAATAGAAAGGAGAATTTTTATGGAAAAAAGAAGATTTGTAAGATTAAATAAAATGATAGAAGTTGCATGCAAAGAGATTATTGATAAATATGCTAATCCAGTTATACCACCTTCAGTACTTTATACTCAAAATATAAGCGGTGGGGGTTTATTGCTGTTTAGCCCGAAATACATGGAAAAAGACACCAAACTTGAATTTACGATTGTATTACCTGATAATAAACGTGGTATCGACGCGGTAGGAAAGGTACTAGGCAGCTCAGAATATAATGTTGAAGGCATAAAACAATATCAGATTAAAGTAAATTTTACTGAAATAAATGAAAATGATAGAGATAGGTTGATAAAGTATATTTTAAGAGAAGATATAAGAGCA
Source organism: uncultured bacterium (assembly GCA_963845185.1). Lineage (GTDB taxonomy): Bacteria > Oederibacteriota > PGYV01 > PGYV01 > CAWJRG01 > CAWJRG01. The sequence continues at coordinate 289,335 of CAWJRG010000009.1, forward strand.
AATAAGAAAAAAAAGGAGTAGTTTTATGAGGGGTTTTTTTAATGATAATTTTAAGATTGAAATAGCAATGCTTGTTGGAATATTTGCATTTTTTTTGGGAGGAATGATTGGTTTAAAAAATAATATAACAACAATAATAATATATGCAGCAATAACAGGAATTTTTGGTTTTTTTCTGGCATATTTTATAATAGAAGCAACAATTTCAAAAAAAGTGAATAAAATTAATGATAGTGATAAAACTGAAAATATAAAAAATACAATTAATAAAGGCAAAAAAATAGATATAACAGTTGATAATAAGAACGAAAATATGTGAAAAGAATTGACGAGTGACGTAAAATATAAAGGCAGTTTTATAGTTTGAAAACATATCAGTATTATTTGCCTTTAAGAAGAAGGAAAGTGGCGCAAAAAAGTAATTTAATATGGAAAAGATAAATGAATTATGGCAGGAATATAAAAAGACACATGATGAAAAAATACATGAACAACTTGTAAAAAACTATTTACCACTTGTTAAATACTTGGTGGATAATATTTTGTATCATTTACCTTTAAACGTAAAAAACAACGAAAAGGAAGATTTATTTATAGAGGGGATAATAGGCCTGATGGATGCAATGGAGAGATTTGATCTTCAAAAAAATGTAAAGTTTGAAACTTATGCAAGTAAACGTATAAGGGGCTCGGTATTAGATGTTCTTAGACATGAAGATATACTGCCTAAAAATGTACGTGAGACAGCGAAAAAGATAGAACAGGCATACATAGATTTTGAAAGCAAGACAGGCAGGACTGCGTCAGATGATGAAATTACAAAAGAATTAAGGATGACAAAAGAGGAATTTTATGTTATACTCGATAAAGTAAAAGGGATTTCGCTTTTATCGATGGAATCTGAGATATTTAATAAAAATGGCGAAAAGTTTTTTGTTCAAGATATAATTGGTGAGGATAATCGAACTCTTTTTGAATTTGAGAAAGAAGAAATTGTTAAATATTTGGCGCAATTCATTGACGAACTTGAGGCCGAAGAAAGGATTGTTCTTGAGATGTATTACTGGGATGAACTTACATTGAAGGAAATCGGAGTGGCTCTCAAGGTATCTGAATCGAGAATATGTCAGATACATACTAAGATAATACTTAGGTTAAGAAGCAGGTTTAAAAAATTGGAAAAAGCGAGGTGATGTTATGGTCGATATGGATGGGTATCCAACTATAACAACAGAATCTGATGGCGTTTATTTGACGGTATATCCGCCTAAAGGAAAAGGCAAAGCTGTAGATTTGAACTCAATAAAAAAGGAAATTGATAAATATAGTATTAAAAATATAAACATGGACGCTGTTGAGCGTGCTGTTAAAGAAGCGACCGGAAAACAGGTCTTAATAGTCGAGGAAAAAATAGCTATAAAAGACGGTCAAGTCTTTATTAATTTAACCCCTGATGAAATGACAGCACAATTAACTGTTGTACCGCCTCAAGGAGGCGGTAAAGAAGTTGAAATGGATGATGTGCAGATGGCGTTAAAACAGCACAATGTTATATTTGGTGTAAAAGAAGACAAGATAAAAGTACTTTTGGATAAAAGCAAGAAAGCAAAAGATGATCCGACTATTTTTCTCGAACCGATTGAAGATGTAATTGCCGAAGGTCAAAATGTTCAAAACGGAGAGAATGCAAAACTCGAATTTTTATTTGAGCAGGAAGCTGCAAAACAGGAAAAATCGCCTGAACAGGAAGCGGACCAGGGTGGATTATAGAGATGTAAAAAGCATACAGAATGTCAAGAAAGGTCAGGCACTTGCGAAAAAGATGCCGGCGACAAACGGCGTACCTGGAATGACGGTTACCGGGAAAGAAATCGCTGCCGAACCAGGTAAAGAAGTAAAGTTTATATTTGGCAAAGGTGTTGAGTCAGCCGTAGGAAATCCCGAGTTATATGTTGCCGCAAACGATGGGCAGGTTATATACAAAGAAAACAAGTTGCAGGTGCTGGCTATATATGAGATTCCCGGAGACTTGGATATGTCAATTGGGAATATTGATTTTGTAGGGAGCTTGATAATTCACGGAAACGTAGGTGAATTTAAAGTTTATGCAGGCGAGGATATTATTATTGACGGAGTTGCCGATGGGACTGAAATCAAAGCTGGCGGAAAAGTAACGGTAAAAGGTGGCATTATTGGGAAGAAAGCTCATGTAGTTGCACAAGGTGAAGTGACCACCAAGTATATAAGAAATGCGTATGTAGAAACTGAAGCTAATATAATAGTAAGCGAAGCCGCAATGCATTCTACTTTAATAGCTGGCGGAAAAATAGCTGTTGTGGGTGCAAAGGGGTTGATAGTTGGAGGAACTATTGTAGCTGGACATGAAATATCTGCAAGGACAATTGGTTCAAACCTTGCAACTCCGACAGATTTGGAAGTAGGTGAAACACCAAAAATGAGGGAAGAAATGCAGAAAGCTGCTTCTGAGCTTAAAAATTTGGAAGACCAACTTGATAAAACTAAAAAAGGAATAATGTTTTTAAAAGATTTAAGTTCCAAGTCTGGCGGAAATCTTCAACCAGACAAAAGAGATCTCTTAGCAAAGTTAACAAGGACACAGTTTAAACTCTTGACTGAACAAAAGAAATGGGAAGAAGTTAAAAATAAGATAGAATTAAAAGCAAAAGAAATGCAAACAACAAAAAGAGGCAAAGTTAGTTGTATGGGTTTGGTTTATACAGGTGTCAAAATAACAATAAACAAAGTAAGCAGGTCAATAACGGACGAAATGAAATATTCATCATTTGTTGAAAAAAATCACGAAATACAAGTCATACCTTATTCAGGGTAGCATTTTATAAGCTCTTTAGACAAAAAAACGATAGTTTCTGTCTAGTAATTAATTTATAGATTTGTGTTCTTGCGATAAAATGGTATCTTTTACTTGGCAAGCAACTAATTTCATTAGTTAATTCGCATATGGAGATGAAGAATATTTGATAAGGTTGTATGATATTCAGGTAATAATCAGTAGTGCAACCAGTGCTGAACGGTTTCAAAATATCGCTCAGTATCAGGCGCAATTAGCCCAAGCCCGCACGGCTATTCAGTTACAAAATGAAACAATCCAGAAACACGATCAGGTACAACCATCCGAGCAGGAAACAAATACAAAAGCAATTGATAATACAAACGCGCGTTTACATCAATGGAAAAAAGAAAAATTTTTGGAAAGAGAAAAACATAGTAAAGAAGACGATGCGGGACAACAAGTGCAAGACCGGGCTTTGGAAATAAGCCATATAATAGATATCATCATTTAAAGTGACAAAATGACCACAATACTAATAATTATAAATGTTGTTCTAATAATTATAGTTATAATATTGTTAACCAGCCAGAAGGAGGGTAAGGCAAATAATATATTTACAAAAATGGAAGATTTTGAATTACTTGAATTTCAAGATAATTTAAAATCCCTTATAACCGAACTTAATAAGGTGTCTTCAACAAGTGTGAGAGATATGGAAACAAAAAAATATGAAGTTGAAAAGTTACTAGGAGAAGCAGAATTCAAAATAAGGGAAATGAAATACCTGATAGAAAGAGTACAACTTTTGAAAAAGCCTTCAATCAAACCTGAACCGCAGAAAAACGAAACAGGCATCTTAAAATTTGCACCGAAAGATATACGAGAAGAAAACAGTATCCCTAATGAAAATATAAATGAACTCTCGAAAAAATCCAATACAAAATTTATCATTGATGATACTGAGGTTGCAAGAAACAAGGAAAAATATAAATATGACAATATTGAAAATTTATTAAAGCAAGGAATGCCTATAAATGAAATTGCAAAAATAACAAATCTTACAATCGGAGAGATTGAACTAATAAGGAATCTTAAAAAATAGGATTTTAAGAAATAAATGATTAAGAAATAATGGAAAACAATAAAACGGGATTAATTTAAAATCAAGTAAAGAAAACTAATCTATTTCCGATATATAATAGTAGAAGTTTATTATATTATAAAATAAGGTGATTATATGGAGATAATGGGCATACAAGGAAATCTATTACAACTTTTTGCATCAGCGGATAAAAAAGTTGAAGATTTTCTGTTGTCTTTGAAACAAGGAGATATATTAAAAGGAAAGGTACTTGAAATATTTGCAAATGATAACCGTGCCTTAATTAATTTTAAAGGATATAATGTAGTATCACAGTTACCTCAAACCAACCTGATACAAAAAGGGGATATTATAAACGTTGTTGTAAGTCAGATGGGTGATAAAGTACTAATGAAACTCATAAATGAAAGTACGGCTGGAATTTCTACAACACCGCAGGATTTAAATGGTGAATCAGGTATAACTGGAAAACAATTATTATCTTTTTTGGAGTCAATCCAAGTACCTGTAAATGAGCAAAATGTTTTTATTGCTCAACGGATGATTGATTATCAAGTACCTATAACAAAAGAAAATCTTAATTCAATAAATATGGCACTAGCAAGATATGTAACAAATAACAGCGTTTATGAAACGCAGAATCCATTATCTAAAAAGCAGGAAATCCTGCTTGCTTTGATTTCGGCTGCTAAACAAAGCGGAAGTATCACAAATAGTGAAGAAGCAAATAATGTTAGTTCAAACAAACAAAATGAAGTCAGTACAAATAACAACGGCAATAATATGCCTAACATATTTAATAAAATAAATTCAGATGAGATTTCATTGAGCGCAGCCAGCGGGAATCTTATTTTGAATTTAAAAAATATCGACGATAATTTTATTAAAAATTTAATTTTTCAGGCGGTTACAGATAATATTATAACACAAAGCGAAGGTGAAAATTTAGTCAATACACTTACTGCAACTGGATCTGCAAATTTATCCGATATTCAGTTTACAACAGGAACGTCAGGTCTGCAGCATACATTTAATACAGCATTGACTGAAAATACTATCCCTATACCCGCAGTAAATAAAAATATCAATGAAGCTGAGTTTGTAACAAATAAAACGGCTATTGAGGAAAATACGAACATTATACAAGCAAATCTTGATAATACGATAATCAACAAACAACCGCCAAACATTACAGAAATTAACACTGCAAACAATAAATTGATAATAGAAAACGACATAACATTATTGCAAAGAAATCCTTCTGCTTTTACAACAAATAGACCAACGGCAAATATAGCAGATATGCAGATTGTAAGAGATAAAGCAAGTTTACAGTTTATTTTTAGCAATAATAGTAAAATTACAAACAATTCGGTTATTATGACCAGTAATGAAAAAGAACTTGTTTCGCAAATACAAAGTGATTTTGATAATATTGAAAATAACATGCACTTATTTAATAATACAAATATAAAGGAAATGCTGCCGATTTTGAATAGATTAAATGAAGAGATAAACACTTTGAGTAATAAACTTTCAGTCTTAACTAATTCAACCAATTATACTGAGGACATTAATAAAGTCTCAACAATGATTAATAAAAATATAATTGACATTCAAAACGGATCTGCTTCATCAGAGTCGGGCAAGATAAAGCAGTTTATTACAGATTTTATAAATTTTACAAGAAATACAACGCTGTTTAAAACACTTTCCAATACAAATATTAGCTTACAAAGCATTAAAGATGGCGCACAGCAATATGCGCAATCGAGTGTTGACATAGAATCAGCAATTGAGTCACTAGTATTTCTGAAATCAAGAAACATTCCTATTGAAAACGATAAATTTATAGATACTATGGCAAAATATTTCAGAGACGATATGAAATTAAATCAAGGGCTTGAAAAAATTAATGATCTTATAAATAAATTTAATAATTTAGGTAAAACGCCAAACGACGAATTTACAAATAATATTAATAAGATTAATGATGCAATTAAAAACCTAATAAATGAAGCATCAATTAAACTTCAAGACGACAATTTAAAGCAAGAAAATGTTACGCAACAAATAAGAAATTTTATTGATAAAAGCGGGCTTAATATTGAAAACAAATTAAAAGAAGCTTTATTAAATATATCCGGAAACGAAGAAAAACCCGGCGATATAAGAAATACATTTTCTCCCGATACCAAAGAAAACCTAAAATCTATGCTTATTAAACTTTTAGACGAGCTCAACAATACGAATGACCAAAAACAGCTTTCCGTGCCACAAAAAGACACACTTAACCAGATAAAAGATGCATCAACCAATATACTAAATAACATGAATGCCATTCAGCTTATTAATCAAAAACCGGCAGCTTTTGATATGATTTATACTCAGATACCTATATTTTCCGGTAGTAGGTTATTTAATGGTGAAATTCAGGTGTGGTACAGGAAGGGCAGCATAAAAGAAAATTTTAAAAATTCATCCGCACCTGTAAATATAGTATTCCTTCTTAATACCTCGGGATTGGGAAATGTAAAAATATCTCTAAACATATTAAAAAATGATGTCCAATGTTCTATTAAAACTGAAAGCGAAAAAGCAAAACAGGTATTGTCCGGAGGGAAAAATAATTTTATTGATAACCTTAAAGACATTAATTTCAATGTAAAAGGTTTTAATATTAATATTGATAAAGACGACAAAGCAGAAATAAAACCGCTATCCAATGATAATTATATTCAGAGCGGAATGATAAATTTTAAGGCATAAGGCAACAGTTCCATGGCAATTATAAAACCCAGAAAACAAAAAAAATCGGCAATAGCACTTCATTATGAAAAAGAAACCCAGGATGCACCCCAGATTGTGGCAAAAGGCAAAGGCGCAATAGCGGAAAAAATAATAGCCTTGGCAAAAGAACACAATATACCATTATATGAGGATCCTGATTTAATAGAAGTACTTTCAAAACTCGACCTTGGGCAGGAAATTCCTCCGGAAATGTACAAATTAATAGCTGAAGTGCTTATATACGTTTATAAAGCCAACAACAAAGTAAGCAAGATAATATAATTATTGATTATCCTTTGGTTTATTCTCAAAGTTTAGTTCGGTTTCCTTTATATCGGGCAGTGGTTCAACAGGTTTATGTTGACCTCCTGTTAATAGTTCCTTATCAATCAATCCTATCAAACCTTCAATTCTGCTCCTTATTGCGGCCATCTGCTCGTCAAGCTGTTCGGATGGGACATGTTCCTTTAATAGTTTTCTACACTCAAATAATTCATCAGTAATATTGATTCCAGCAAGAATAGCTATTTTTTTTGCGTCTTTAAGGCCAGTTGTTTCCTGGACTTCATTCATCTTGCCGTTCAAGTAATTTGCAAGAGAAATGATATATTCGGGCTTTGCAACACCCTTAATAGTGTATTCATTGCCGAATATATTTACTGTTATAATTGATTTATCCATATTATTCATCTTCATCAATGTAGCTTGCTGTAGCCTTATTTATTATATTGTCGAGTTTCCCAATAATGGCATAAACCCTGTTGTAAGCAAGCTTTTTTTGGTTTTTAAGTTTTAAAACTTCCTGACGCAGTGTTTCGAGCTCATAAAGCATTTGAGGCGATATGGTTTGCTCCCCAGATATACCAGGCTTTATTTCAAGTTGGTTTTTTAAAATCATATTCTCATCTTTCAGATGCTGCATTGTCAAAATTAATTCTTTAACCTTATTTTCGAGAATATCAAGGGCTATTAAGGGCATACTATGACCTCAATTCCGCGTTTATTTCACTTTTAAGGTTGGTTATAATACGTTCCATGACTTTGTTTATTTCAATCTCCGAAAGTGTCTTTTTATCGGACTGAAAAATTATGCTGTAAGTCAAGCTTTTACAACCGGCAGGAACCTGTTCTGCTTTATATAAATCATACAATCTTAATGATTTTATTAATTGTTTATGTTCTTTGTTAATTATATGTTCGACGTTTATTTGCGGTATATCGTCCTTTACTATCAATGACAAATCCCTTTTGATAACAGGGAAGGATGATATTTTTTTGTATTTTATGTTTTTTTCAATAAATTTTTTTAATAAATCAAGTTTTATTTCGAAAAGAAAAGCTTTGTCTTTGAATTTGTTTGCATACAGGATTTCCTGGCTTAGCTGGCCAATAACACCGATATTTGTGTCACCGATTATGATATCCGATGAATATTCAAAATACCTTGGGATTTCACGTGATACATCAAATCTTATATACCTGTCGGTTTTTATATAGTTATAGATTGCGTCAATGACGGATTTTAAATAAAAGAAATCAGTTTTTAACTGGTTATGGTTAAACGCTGGCTCAACCAGAAAACCGTAGGATATTGCAGCAAGCATAGGGGACTGGGAATAACCGCTATTTGACTTATTAAATATATTGGCTATTTCAAATAAGTGAATGTTCTCATTTTCGTTGTTATAATTCGTTACCAAGCTCCTGATTAAATCGGGAATTAGTGTTGTTTTCATGTGTGTTTCTTCATCGTTGAACGGGTTTTTAAGGGGTATGGCATCTTTACTCAAATAAGTAGGATCAAAATTTATGGATTTTAAAAATTTATTATTAAGAAAACTGTAATTTACTATACTGTTAAAACCGCAGCCGGCCATTATATTTGATATATTATTGTTAAATATATTTTCAGGCGTGTCCGAGCCTACGCTTATTTTAGAACACGGGAGAGTAGTTGTTATATTATTATAACCGTAAATTTCGGCAACATCCTCTATAACGTCAATCTCCTGTGACATGTCGGGCCTGTAGCCAGGGATTATTATTTCCATGCCGTTAATGGTTTCCTTGTTTATTTTGAAATGCAGGGCTTCGATAATGGACTTTATTTTGCCGTTTTCAAGGTTAAGGCCGAGTATCTTATTAAGGCGGTCATACCTGAAAGTTATGGTCCTGGGTTCGTGTTTGCCGGGATAAACATCTATATAATTCGATGAGACTTTGCCGCCGCATATTTCAGCTATAAGCTGGCTTGCCCTGTTAAGTGCAATATCCACGGAATCCATGTCTATACCGCGCTCGAACCGGTATGATGACTCAGACATCAAACCCAGCGTACGGGAAGTCTTTCTTATGGATGCAGGGTTAAAGTAAGCGGATTCAAGCACCACGGCAACGGTATCGGGGGATATGGAGAAATTTTCGCCGCCCATTACTCCGGCTATTGCTATAGGGCCGCCATCATCGGCTATTACAAGGTCAGCGGTATCGAGTTCGTACAGCTTGCCGTCCAGAGCCTTAATTTTCTCCTTTGCCGCAGCAGTTCTGACCGTAATCTTTGAGCCCTTTATTTTTGAATAATCAAAAGCATGCAAAGGCTGGTTCAGCTCAAGCATGACATAATTGGTTATGTCGACTATGTTATTTACAGGCCTTATATTTGAAGCTGTAAGGCGATCTTTAAGCCAACCGGGGGATTCCGAAACTTTTAACCCGGCAATAATTCTTGCCGTGTACCTGGGGCATTTTTTAGAGGAAAGGATTTCAACCTTTAAATTTTTGTTTATATCATACTTGGCATCTATATTTAAAGTTTTTACCGCGCAGTCAGGCATTGAAAAGGGAATATTTAATATGCTTGAGATAAACCTGGCAATACCGGTCATGCATAAAAGGTCTGGGCGGTTTGGAGTTATTTCGAGATTAAGGATTGTATCGGGCTCTGATGCCTTGAATTCCTGGCCGGGTATATATTTTTTTTCGTCAAGCACTAAAATGCCGGACGCATCATTACCTAGGCCGAGTTCAACCGAGGAGCAAATCATGCCGTTTGATTCAATACCGCGTATTTTTGACTGTTTTATATTAATTCCGCATGGAAGTTCGGCGCCTGCAAGGGCCAAAGGAACGGTTTGCCCCTGCTTTACGTTTGGAGCGCCGCATACTACCTTTAAAATCTCTTTGCCGTTGTCTACTTCGCATAAAGAAAGATTGTCGGCATTGGGATGTTTGTCTACTTTCAATACTTTAGCGACTACAACACCGGTAAATTCAGGTTTTTTTTCTATTATTTCGGCTACAGCGAGTCCGGCCATGTTTAACTTATCAGCCAGCATTGAAGGAGAGAGGTCTATTTTGATATATTCTTTTAGCCAATTGCAACTCATGAACATTATTTAAAAATCCTCCGTATGCATGATAATAAGCCTATTTGTAGCGTAATTATTGCATAAAAGTCAATATGTGTCAATCTTTAAAGTCCTGCTTAAATAAATCGTCAATTATTGAATATGCAAGGCAATTATGAGGTTTTTGAATGAAAGAGCATTAAAATTAATATAATGCCTTTGAAATAAAGGGATTTTTGCTGGTAAAGGCGGGTAAAAATGGCATAAAGTCGTCGTTTGGTTAAGATTAGTATTTTTCCAGGCAATAGTCGAATTTACAAGAAATGCGTTCATGAGAACACAAGCTTCCGGCAACGATGGCTTTAGCTGCTTTAGCAGAGAAGGTTAGCCTTGGCCAAGTAAAAGCAAGCTAAAATCAAACCTATAACCTAGTTTGGAGGTACCAAATGTCTCCAGACATTTGGTATAAGTGCAGGACGATGAAACCGCAGGGCTACAGGGCAATGGCTGTGTGGGTTTCCATATAGGCCAAACTTATTAAAAATAGTATTTTATGGTTATAACTCATGCCTTATAAAAAAGTTAATCCGGAAAGAAATCCCACAACTTCAGTTGGTGGGATGAATTATATCCGCTCGACTTCGCTCGGGACTATAGCCTTTCCGGAGGGAACTCTTTATAACCTCCGGTGGGTTTTAGAGGAGTCCCTCATACGAAGCCTTCGGGATAATAACCTTCGACTCCTGTCGGCGGGGTTCCGCTCTGCTGCAAAAGAAATATTAAAAATTTTTTATGCCGTTGTTACGCATGCAGCAAAAAAAATAAAAATTCCTTGTAAAAAATAAAAAAATATATTACTATTTTACACGAATTAAGGCAAGGAGGAATAAAAATGGAAATAAAAGAGATAAAACATAATATGAAGGAAGTAAAGGACAGGATATTAAAGCTTGAGGTGTATCTTTGACATCAAGAACAATATGGCTTTAAAGGAAGAGCTGGTCAAGAAAAGCCAGGAACCGGATTTTTGGAAGGATACTGCAAAAGCAAAAGAAATTCAGTCACATATAAAGCGCATAGAGGCGGACATAAGCAGAATGAATGCTATAAAAAACCAGGCGGGCGAGCTGGAAGCGATGATTCAGCTACTGGAGACTGAAAACGACCCGGCTTTGGAAAAAGAACTTTCTATAAAATACCCAGATTTGGTCAAGGACATTGACGCTGAAGAGTTCAACCTGATGCTCGGAGGCAAGTACGACAGGAATAACGCTATTGTTACCCTGCATTCCGGTGCCGGAGGCACGGAAGCATGCGATTGGGTTTCAATGCTATTAAGGATGTACATGATGTGGACAGAGAAAAAGGGATTCAAGACAACCATAACAGATATTCAGCCCGGCGATGAGGCAGGCATAAAAAGCGTGACATTTGAAGTGTGCGGCGATTATGCTTACGGCCTTTTTAGGGCGGAAAAAGGCGTGCACAGGCTTGTCCGGATATCGCCTTTTGATTCAAATAAAAGGCGCCATACTTCATTTGCTTCTGTTGAGATTATACCTGAAATAGACGAAGAAATTGACGTTGAGGTAAAGGAAGAGGATATAAAAATCGACACTTACAGGGCATCCGGGGCGGGCGGGCAGCATGTAAACAAGACTGAATCCGCGGTAAGGATAACCCATTTGCCCACCAACATAATAGTCCAATGCCAAAGCGACAGGTCGCAGATAAAGAACAGGGAAACATGTATGAAGATCTTAAAATCCAAGCTTTTTGTACATTATGAAGAGCAAAAAAAGCAGGAGCTTGTTGAAATAGCCGGCGAGAAAAAAAGCATAGGATGGAGTAGTCAGATAAGGTCGTATGTATTTCACCCGTACAAAATGATAAAGGACTTAAGAACCGATTATGAAAGAGGAGACGTGGATAACGTAATGAACGGAGACATAGATGATTATATTCATACGTTTTTAAAAATGGAAGCAGGGGAGAAGAGGCACAAAGACAATGCATAAAATAAAATTTCAGCTTGAATTTGCGACTTTACTGCCTGCCTTTATAGAGCAGTTTTTAATGACCGATTACGTTGACAACAAGAGTTTTACAAGCATGGAACTTGAGGATTTAAGGGATGTATTGAAGAAAATAGACGACCCTGCGCTATCGTCCATAAAGGAATTCCTAGCAATTGAGCCGGTTAAGGAGCAGGAAAAAGAGCCGGAAGAGGAGGAGGAAAAGGAAGAACACGACCATGAAACCGACGGCGAAGACGAGGAAGAAAATATGTATAATTTAGACGGCACTAAAAAGGGCCTGCTTGACGATGTGGAAGAAGAGTTGGACGAAGTTGATGATTTTAACTTTAACCGCTATACAGCGGAGGAGCTTAAATATATATTTTCACAGGTAATCGAAAATATAGATGAATTAAGCGGCATTTACAGAAAAAAAAGCGGTCTGGATCTGGCAATTACAATAGGTTTCCAGCTTAATACAAATAAAATGAGCAAGAAAAGGGAAAAACGAAAAAATTATGAGGCAAGCATGGTTGTTGAATTCGTAAAAATAAAGGATAAGTTCGAGCCTGCGGAGGATTCTTTCCTGCTTCCTATAAAGAAGCCGAACGTAAGCGACAGCATAAAGTCAAATGTTTATTTTATTTACAATAAGAAATACGAAAAAAAATACATGGAGTTTTTTGACAAGATAGCTGAAGTCATGAATATGAAAGACGTGCATTAATTTATTACATGTCTGCATAAAAAGCCATCCGGGCATTATCCCTGGGTATGACCGCCGCAGGCTATGTATTTTTTCGACAAGGGATGTTATAATAATTAAGTTCAGTAAATTTCAGCTAAAACCAGGAGGGTTAAAATGAGAAAAAAAATAATCCTGCTCGCGGCACTTTCTACCCTTGGGGCTTGTTTTTGTTTTGCTTCACCCGGGGATATCCTTAATTTCTGCGTAACCGACGGCCCTGTCGTGAATATGACGGCTACGGCAAATACCATCTACTTATGCGGAAACTTTTTTAACATTGGCGAGAGGACAGGCAAAGGAACCGAGGTTGATTTGACCACTGCGCACAGCACCAGGCAGCTGCCAATGATAAATAACGTTATAAATGCGGTCGCTTCAGACGGCCAGGGCGGATGGTTTGTAGGCGGGAGTTTCAACCAGGCAGGACAGGTTAGCAAACATAATCTGGCGCACATTAAAAACGACGGTACATTAGATATTCTCTGGGCCCCAAACCCGAATGGTCAGGTGAACTGCATTGATGCTGTCGGAAATACTGTTTTTGTGGGAGGAGCTTTCAGTACAATAGGCGGCGGAAACAGCAACGGACTTGCGGCCCTTGACAAGACCACAGGGCTTCTTTTTAATTCAAATCCTCAAATAGAAGGCAGCGGAGTCTATGCTATAGAAGCAGTTGGCAATACTTTATATATCGGCGGAAATTTTCCGGGCATAAACGGCGTGACAAGAAGCAACATAGCAGCGCTGAATATAAATGATTTGAGTTTGCAGTCGTGGGATCCCGAGGCTTTAGGCGGCGAGGTATACGGCATAGACGTCAATGGAAACACTGTCTTTGCGGCAGGGAGTTTCTTGAGCATAGGAGGCCAGCCAATAGGCTGTTTGGCTGCCCTTGACAGGAATACCGACACAAATAATGCTTTCACGTGGAATCCGGGGTTGAGTAATCTGGGTAACGGCGTATCCGCATTGTCGGTAGATGTGCAGGGTAATACTATTTTTGTAGCCGGCTCTTATCAGAATGCGAGCTTAATGATGACTGGCTATATCGAAGCATTTGCCCTTGATTCAGGCACACTTCTTCCTTGGAACCCGTCACCAAACGGCATAGTCAATAAAATAAAGATAAACGGTGCAAATATTTATGCCGGAGGATATTTTACCAGCATGAATGGCCAGCAAAGGACATACATTGCCTCTTTTGATACATCCGCTGGCAATATGACAAATTTTGCACCTGATATAATCGCTCCTATCGGCAGCGGAAATATACTGGATTTTGATTTTTATGCAAATACTATTTATTATGGAGGCAGTATTATCTGCGGTGATGCGGCGTCCAGGTCGTTTGTGGCTGCAGTGGATGCTGTCACAGGAAGTGTGTCAAACTGGAATCCGTTGCCGGATAATCCTGTTACTTGCCTTGGCATTCAAGGGAACAACGTCATAGCCGGTGGAAAGTTCAGCAACATAGGCGGTCAGAGCAGGCAATATCTCGCGGCTATTGATATGATTTCGGGCACTGTAACGGCATGGAGTCCGGCATTATATGGCAATGTTACAGCACTGGAAATATACGGTAATACTATTTTTGCGGCAGGCAATTTTCCCCAAGGAGTTGTTGCAATAGACGCGCAATCAGGGCAGACACTTACATGGAACCCGGGCATGACGCCCGCGACTTATAACTGCTTAAAGCTTAATGGAGATACTTTGTATATCGGCGGAGAATTCCAGACAAGCACTACTAATTGGACCCGCAATTATTTAGCTGCTGTTGATAAAAATACGGGCAATATGCTTGCCTGGAACCCTTCAGTAAATGATTATATAAATTCAGTGGATGTTTACGGAAACACGGTTTTTGCCGCGGGAAATTTCACCGTGGCAGGAGGACAGGTAAGAAACGGACTGGCGGCAATCGACGCAGGCTCAGGCGCAGTTACCGCATGGGATCCGGGGCTGGAAGCAAACGGGACAACAGTAACAGTCCGTTCCGTAAAAGTATTCGGCAACATGCTGTATATCGGCGGGGGTTTTAATACTTTCATGGGCAATTATCTCCAGAACTTCGTTGGTTTTGAAATTGACAACCAATCTATCATGCCGAATACGCCGTCTTTTCAAAACGGCGTTTGCGACAGCCTGCTTCCTGTGAATACCAGCCTGTATGTTGGAGGGCATTTTACCGGGGCTAATAACAACGCAGATAGCGAGTTCGTAGACCAGGTACAGATAGAACCGATTCCACAGCCCACTGCCACGCCTGGGCCAGCGCCGGTGAAAAAATTCCTCATGCAGAAAAATATGGTTGACTTATCAAGAGGAGAGACGGCGTTTATAAGGTTCCCGGATAGCGAAGCCGGACTCAAAGCAACCATAACAATATATAACAGGAACGTCAAACTGGTCAAAAAAATAGAAACAACCCTTTCGGGCAGCAGTTTTGAATGGGACGGGAAAGACAGTTCAGGCGCAACCGTGGGAGCGGGAGTTTATGTCATATTCATTGAAACGCCTGATTTCAAGGAAATACTCAAGGTTGTTATAATAAAATAATGCAACCCCTCTTCGTGGGGATTGTGCGATAAGGCAACCCCCCTTTGCTTTCCCCCTTGTTAAAGGGGATAATAGGGGTTTTTATGGCAGTTAAAATAAAGCGTAATAAACGAAATTTAAGGAGGTCACTATGAAAAAAGCAATATCAACTGCTTTGCTTTTATTATTCCTTGTCTGTTCCGCATTCGGAGCAAGCAAGGAAGGAGGGCTTATCCTGGATACAAATTCCGGTGCAAAGCCCGCCAGCCTTGCAGGCGCTTTTACAGCCAGCCAGGGCGATGCGGAATCAATCTGGTACAACCCGGCAGGCTTGGCAGGGATTGGGAAGATCGACGTGAAAGCCACATATTTTGCCGATATTACTGGCATGATGAATACGTTTATTAGCGCAAGCATCCCGCTGAATGTGACTGACAATGTGGGAGTTGGAGCGGCGTACAGTAGCGCGGGTGAAATAAACAATGCTGTCGAGGGCGGGTCTGTGCAGGCGTATGATATGGCTTTTGTGCTTGGTTACAGCCGTATATTAACAAATGAATTTAAAGCAGGGCTTAACCTGAAATACCTATATTCGAAATTGGGAGATTACAACGCTGCAAGCTTAAGCGCGGATTTGGGAATGATTTATGTTCCTATTGATTTTATTTCGGTTGGTTTAGCAATCAGGAATTTTTTGGGCGGGTTAAAATACGATACCACAACAACGCCTTTGCCGTTTACACTGGACCTGGGGCTAAGCGTGAAGGCATTAAACATAAACGATAATGTAGTCTCAATAAATCTTGACGGCAAATACAATGTTGTGGATGCGGATGCTACAGAAGGCATAGGTATTGAATATACTTATGCAAAAGAATTGTTTTTAAGGCTTGGTTATATATTTGAAAATAATTCGGCAAATGGAATAACGCTTGGCGCAGGCATGAAAATGGCCATGCCGTGGGGCGCTTTGAACATTGATTACGCGTTTTTGCCTGCCTTTATGACAAGCGATATGCAGGAGAACAGGAATATCGTGACGCTGGGCGTGGATTTTTAATAATTCTTCGCAAAAACCAATCCGTTAGAGGCAGAGCGTAATACGGCATTTATTAATATGTTAAATTCAAAAGTTTGTATACGCAGTGCAATCATTAACCTCTTATTTTTGTTCAAATATGCCCATAATGGTTAAAAATTTTGGATCCCGGAATAGGCGTTAAGTTCATTATAAACTTTAAAAACCGTTTAAAGATGGGAGAAGTATGGTGGCCAGTGTAATCAAATATGCGTGATTGCAGAGAGTTTAAAACCACCGTGTGAATGCAAGGATTACCTGAAGTTTACAGGAGTTCAGGAGGAAAATTATATGCCGCGTATAGTATTAATCGAGGTTTTAAACAAACTTGACGAAGTATCGCCTTCTGTATCGCTGGGATATCTGGCTTCGTATCTTTTGAAATATCTTGGGGAAGTCGAGATAAAAATAGAAAGATCCACGGGAAAAATACCGATAAAACTGCTTCCCGACGACCTTGTAGGGATTTCTGTTGTAACACAAAATTATAATTTCGCATTAGAACTCGCAAAGAATATAAAAAGCAAATTTAAATCGATACCCGTAATAATAGGGGGACATCATATAAGCCCGCTTCCCGAGAGCATGAGCGAAGACATGAATATCGCGGTCCTTTATGAAGGCCATGAGACTTTCCTGGAGCTTGTTAAATTATATTTCAGTTCGGGATTCAACAAACAAAAATTGCTCAGCGTTATGGGAATAGCTTTCATAGATAAAGGCAAACTCATCAGGACGCCTGCAAGGCCGTATGTCAAGAATCTGGACGATATACCTCCACCCGCAAGGCACCTTACAATTAAAAGCAAACCGGTAAAAACGCTTGAGATTATTACATCCATGGGATGCCCTTATCAATGTGTTTTCTGCGGTTGTTCGGCGTATTGGGGAAAGATACGGTATCACTCACCGGAATATGTAAATGACGAAATTGACCAGGTCATGTCTGAATATCAGCCGACCCGTTTGAATTTTTTGGATGACCTTATTATAGCCGATAAGGACAGATTTTACAAAATCATAAGCCATTTCAGGGAAAAGAATTATCACAAGACAACAGACCTGTATTTTACCGGGCATGTAAATTTTATAGACAAGGATTTATGCGAAATGATAAAAGGCATTAAATGCTCTATTTGGTTTGGATTTGAATCAGGAAGCGATAATATATTGAAAAAGTTCAAAACAGGGAACGTAACCGTTGAAAAAAATCAGAAAATCCTGGATCTATTGACCAAATATCCCGATGTGCTGGTTGGAGGTTTTTTTATGTGCGGGCTTCCGGGTGAAACAGTAGAAGACCTTGAAAAAACCTATAAATTTATCTCATCAAATAAAAGACTTGACCATTTTGGGATGAGCGTTGTAACGCCTTTCCCAGGCACATATCTATGGAAATATGCGTTTGACAAAGGCCTTGTAAGCGCGCATATGGACTGGAACAAGCTTAGGTTTAATTCAAAGACGTCTCTTGCCGGCAAAGTACTGATAAATGACGTAATTACACGCAAAGAATTTGAAAGGATGATGCATAAGATTAATAATTACGGATATGGGCTTATCGCGAAAGCATATTCATTTGGGGATATAGTCAGGCTTTTCCGGGTAGACGCACTTTATGTATTGAAAAATATCATTGGGAATCCGACCAAATTTTTTAATATACTTTATCAACTGATGGCAACAAAAATCAAACTATTACTGGGAAGTAAAAGATAAGGATTTTTTCAAAAATCCGGGTGATTGGGAACAGAACAATTGACGGGCTCAATATACTGCTTTGCCGGTATGTAAATAAAACGGAATTCCCGAATAATTATAAATAGCGGAGGTTTGGTAAAAAAGATAGCATAATAATTATAAATCAAGAATTTTTAATAAAAACTATCAAACGTAAATTAAGAGCAAATAAAATCTGGCTTGATTTTTTAAATGGCTTGCCGGATAATCTGCAATATAATATTGTAAAGGCAATAGAACAGGAAAAACGTGAAGTAACCTATGGCTCGTTTTTTTGGCGTTTATGAATTTCTTTGCGCCAAAGGCACTCGATAAGATGTTTTATAAGGCGATGGTAAAGAAAAAGTAAATTTTGCAATAAAATATTAAAAGGATAAGATATAGTAATGAAAAAAGAAAATCTTTTTGTAATTGTTTGTCTTGCAGTCTTTATTCTGTCCGCGTTTCTTATCCGCATGCCCATGATAAATTACGGCCTGCCATACCTTTTCCACCCGGATGAATATGCAATCAGCAATGAAACTACGGAAAATATAAAATTTATGAGGCTGGACACGCATTATTACCTTTATCCTATTTATTCTGTTTATTTTTATACGGCTGTCGATTATGCATTCTGGAAAGCAGGCAGTTATTTTTGGCCTGACCAGATTCCCAAAAGCAGAAAAAATCTTGAGCCGAAAGTTTTTTATCAGGTCAACAGGACTGTTTCTGTTTTATTGGCTGTTTTATGCGTAATTGCTGTTTTTGTTTTGGGGAAAGTTTATTCAAATATTTACACAGGGCTGGCTTCTGCGGCGCTCTTATGCTTTTCGCCTGCCCATTTGCAAAATTCATGGATTATCAAACCGGACTCAGGAATGCTTCTTTTTTCAATAATTGCGCTTATATTTTATTATAAGTCGCTTAAGATACCTTCTCTTTTGAATCTGACATTTTCCTTCCTTTTAACAGCTGCAGCGATTCTGTTTAAACTAAACGCGTTTTGTCTAATTATACCTGCTTTTTTTCTTGCCGGTTTTCTATGGGAAGAGAGCAGAGCCAACATAATAAAAGCATTACTCATTACTTTTGCTGTTGTAGCCGTAACAATTCTGCCGGTTATTGGAAAAATTGGGACGATGATCAGCAAGCCGTTAAAGGCTTATATAAGTTATCAGACGGCTGAAGGAAGCAAATTTCCCAATCTTTATTTTTTTAAGTATTATTTTGCCGGCGGGTTGGGCATTATTACTGCAACAGCTTGTTTCGGGGCTCTTTTATACGGAACGATAAAAATAGACAGAAGAAATATTTTTATTTATTGGTATGTATGGGCTTATCTTATTGTTTTGCTGTTTGTAAAGAGAGATTTGGACCAGCATGCATTACTGATAGTCCCAGCGCTGTATTTGATATGCGCCGATACCCTGCAGGCATTGACTGTAAAGATTAAATATCTATTTCCGGTCTTGATTGGCATATTTGTCATTTCCGGCGCGCCTTTGTTGGCAGATTATATAAACATTCACATGATGAAAGATTCCAGAATATCTGCAAGAGAATGGGTTGAAAAAAGCATCAAGCCGGATGAGCCAGTTTTGTACGAGGTTAATGGGCCGCCGATGTGTGATTTTGACCCTCCGCTGGATGGAAACCCGTCACTTGTATTAAAGAACATGAACATAACGTATATGAACAGGATGATAGATAAAAATGATATCATTGGTTGTGAATATTATATATTATCAAGATATACAAAATATGAGGGAGAACTTTCCAGCGAAGGCATTGTTGTTAAAAAATTTGAGGCAAAGGGGCTGGGCCCGGAGATAAAGATTTACAAAAAAAAATATGTTTTCAGACCTGAATTTTCAGACAAGACAATTGTGCCTTTCGGCGATACTTCTAAAAAATGGTACTATATTAACAGAGTAAGACCCATTTATCCGGCTATTGAATATGAAAATAACGGGATATTAATGAGTTTCGTTGACACTGAGAGAAAAGATGCTTATCATTATTTTCTTCAGCAATCTGATTTAAATACTTTTTTCGGATGGGAAAAACTCATAGATGATGACAGCTTTTTAATTACCAGACTGAAATGGGACTCTAACGCGAGATTGTCTATTTGTACAATCGGAGAAAACGGGAATACAATATTAATTGAAGGCAAACGCGGCCTTGACAGGGAAACCGAACTTATATTACATGTTCCAAAGGGAAAGATATCAGGATTTATGTTCTATTTAAGTACTCCACATATGCTGCAGGAAACAAACAAGCGTATTTTTCTGCATATATATAAATCATATATAGGAAAGTTATAAATTTATACGATGGTAATTTATTATTGCTTAAAAAGATAGTCATGATAAAATAATTAAAAATAAATAATATTGTATTACTTTCGACTTGAAAAAGCGAACTGATACCGCTTGTCCGGACCTTGCGGTCCGGACTGGAGCGGGTACATGATAGCGTAATATTTTGTCGGCGCCTTCGGCTTGACAAAATAAACGCTATCAAGGGAGAAAAATGAAACAATTAAAAGTAGGCATAATCGGCTGCGGGATAATATTCCCAATGCACGCCGAGTCGATAAAACGCGATAAATTTGGCGTATTAAAAGCTGTGTGCGATATAGAGCCGGGCATTGCGAAAAAAGCAGGCAATAAATACCGCGTCCCTTATTATACGGATTATAAAACCATGGCCAAAATGGAAGAGCTCGACGTAGTACATGTTTGCACGCCGCATTATCTGCACAAAGAAATGTCCGTATACTGCTTGGATGCAGGCATAAATGTCCTGCAGGAAAAACCAATGGCAATGAGCGTCAAAGAAGCCCTTGAAATTACGCGCAAAGCAAAGGCTGTAAAAGTAAAATACGGCGTGATTTTCCAGAACAGGTATACTCCTGCGGCAATACTCTCCAGGAAAACAATCAATTCTGGCAGACTGGGGAAAATATGCTCGGCAAAACTCATCCTTACATGGCATAAACCCGACAAGTATTATTTGAAAAGCAGATGGAGGGGTACTTTTGACAAGGAAGGCGGCGGGGTTATAATTGACCAGGCCATACACTCGCTTGATTTATTAAGATGGCTGTTTAATTCCGAAGTTGAGTATGTGGACGCTTCTACATTTAACAGGCTGCACGATATTGTGGAAGTAGAGGATGAAGCGATTGGCGTCATAATGTTTAAGTCCGGCGCGTATATAAGCTTCTATACCATGAATCATTATTCCTACGATGACGATGTGTTTATGGAAATACACGGCAAAAACGGAAGGATAAAGATAATTAAAGACAGCGCGGATGTTTATTATAAAACAGGCAAAGCGGAAAGAGCTGCGCCGAAATCGGGAGATTATATTGACTACGGCAATGGGGTAAAGGATTACTGGGGCATATGCCATTCCATTCAAATAAACAAGTTTTACGGGGCAATATTGAAAAACAAGCCTTTTGAAATCAACGCTGACGAGGGACTTAAAACCCAGTGGCTCGTCAATGCCATATATGAATCAAGCCGGCTTAAAAAGCGGCTTTATATGGACGAGTTCAAGGAAAACTTGCGCAGATAAATCCGGGCATAAGTATTACATTCGGATTTCGCCCACCAATTGACACCAATTTTTATTTATGTTATTATTCATATGTTATATTTTACCTGGCATACAATCCATCCTTGGGCTGATGAAGCTTGAAGGGCACACAATAAATACCGCTTGTCCTCGGCTGAAGCCTCGGACTTGAGCGGGTACATGATAGCGTAATATTTTGCCGGCGCCTTCGGCTTGACAAAATAAACGCTATCAAGGGAGACAGCAATGGATTATTTTTCTTTTAAAGACAATGTATTATTCGCAGAGGATGTGGACGTAAACAAGCTGGCTAAAAAATACGGGACACCCCTATATATTTACAGCCACAGAACCTTTGTCGAGCATTTCAGGAAAATAAAAAATGCCTTTGCCGACATGGACACCCTTATATGCTATTCGGCAAAAGCCTGCTCGAATCTTACCGTAATGAAAGAGCTTGAAAAAGAGGGAGCGGGATTTGACATAGTGTCCGGGGGCGAGCTTTACCGCGCCATTAAAATAGGGGCAGACCCGAAAAAAATAGTTTATGCCGGTGTCGGCAAAACAAAAGAAGAAATGGAATATTCCATTGAGTCGGGCATACTTATGTTCAACGTGGAAAGCGTAAATGAGCTTAAAGCAATTGACCACATGGCAAGAGCCATGAAGAAAAAAATAAGCGTAGCGCTGAGGATAAACCCGGATGTGGATTCGCCGACGCACGAGTACATAACAACAGGGAAAAAAGAAAACAAATTCGGAATTGACATAGTGCTGGCATACGAGCTTTTCAGGAACAGCAAAAAGTATAAAAATATCAGCATTAAAGGCATACACATGCATATAGGGTCGCAGATAACCATTGCTCAGCCCTACATAGAGGCAATAAGCAAGATAGGCAAATTCATTAAAGACCTGAAAAACGAGGGCATAACAATAGAGTACTTTAATATAGGCGGAGGCCTTGGCATCATTTACAACGAGGAAAGGCCGTCGACTGCAGATTCTTTTGCCCTGGCAATAAAACCATACCTTGCAGGGCTTGATATAAAACTTATCCTGGAGCCCGGCAGGTTTATAGTCGGCAATGCAGGCATACTTGTGACGAGTGTAATTTACAACAAAAAGGGAATAAAGAAAAATTTCCTGATTGTTGACGCAGGCATGAACGACCTGATAAGGCCGAGCCTTTACCACGCATATCACAAAATAATACCGGTAAATCCGGCTAAAGGCACACTTGAGTTTTATGACGTGGTGGGACCGATATGCGAAAGCGCGGATTTTCTTGGCAAGGACAGGCACCTGCCTCCTATAAAAGAAGGCGATTTACTCGCAGTAAGGAGCGCAGGGGCTTACGGCTTTTCGATGTCGTCAAATTACAACTCAAGGCCGAGGGCAGCGGAAGTGCTTGTGAAAGGCGGAAAAGATTACCTTATCCGCGCAAGGGAAAGTTTCGAGGACCTTGTCAACAACGAAAAAATAGTGAATATAAAATAAACCCAATTCAGGCAGCAAGTGTTTTGCAGGGGTAATCGAAGCGTAAATTTGCCAATGAAAGGATGATATATATGAAAGAACTGCATTTTATGAAAATGTCCGGAGCGGGCAATGATTTTATCATGATTGACAACTATGACGGCAAAATAAAAATCACCCCGAAGGAAATAGAAAAGATATGTGACAGGCACCACGCGCTGGGCGCGGACGGGGTTCTTATTGTCGAAGAGCCGCCTTCGGATGAATATGATTTTTACATGAGGTATTACAATTCCGACGGCTCTGAAGCAGAGATGTGCGGCAACGGCGCAAGGTGCATTGCAAGGTTTGCCTATATCAAACAACACGCAGCGGATAAAATGAGATTCCTCGCCAAAGACGGCGAGCATTACGCTGAAGTAAAAAAAGACGGCAGCGTGAAAGTCGGCATGATTGAGCCGTATGACATACGGAAAAACGTTACTGTAAACTCGATAAAAGGAGCCTTTATAAATACGGGCGTGCCTCATTTCGTGACAGAAGTAAAGGACATAACAAAAGTTGACGTTAAAAATATCGGCAGGGAAATAAGGTTCCACAAAAATTTTGCGCCAAAAGGCACGAATGTGGATTTTGTGCAGGCAAAAGGCACGAACGTGAATTTTGTTCAGGCAAAAGGCCATGGGCTGCTTATACGGACATACGAGAGGGGCGTTGAGGATGAAACTCTTGCCTGTGGCACAGGCGCAGTAGCGGCGGCTGTCATAATGCATTTGACAAAAAATATAAAAAAGCCGGTTATTGTATTTGCTTGCGGAGGCGAATTGAAAGTTCATTTTGACGCCAAGGCGGATAAAATAAGCAATGTGTTTTTGGAAGGAAGCGCAAAAAAAATCGCGGAAGGCGAAATAATGCCGGAAGTTTTCAGGTAAATCCGGGGAAAAGGAGAAAAACCATGTTCAAAGGTTCCTATGTAGCGATAGTAACGCCGTTTAAAGACGGGAAAATAGACGAAGATTCATACAAAACCCTTATTGAGATGCACGCGAACGCGGGCACCGACGGCATTGTGCCGTGCGGTACCACAGGAGAATCGCCGACACTTTCACCCGAGGAGCATGAGTACATGATTGACCTGACGGTAAAACTTGTGAATAAAAGGATGAAAGTAGTCGCAGGTACAGGCTCAAATTCGACACAAGAGGCAATAGAGTATACAAAAGCAGCTGAAAAATCAGGAGCTGACGCGGCGCTTTTGGTAAGCCCGTATTACAACAAACCTACGCAAAAAGGGCTGTATGCGCATTTTAAAGCAGTGGCAGACGCGGTAAAAATACCTATTATCGTGTATAACATACAATCACGTACAGGCGTAAATATTACAACGCCTATTATGGCGCAGCTTTCGAAAATCCCGAACATAAGGGGCGTAAAAGAGGCAAGCGGAGACCTGGCTCAGATGAGCGAGGTTATCAACACGTGCGGTTCTGATTTTGACGTTTTGTCGGGTGACGACGCTTTAACCCTGCCATTGCTTGCGATAGGCGGCAAAGGTATAATATCAGTTATCGCGAATATCATACCAAAGGATGTTAAGGACATGGTTTCTGCCTTTTTTAAAGGCGACATTAAAAAAGCGCAGGATTTACACCACAGGATGTTCCCGCTTGTTAAAGCAATGTTTATCGAGACCAATCCGATACCGGTAAAAGCCGCATGCAGCCTGATGGGGCTTACAGGGCCTGAGATAAGGCTGCCCATGACTTATATCGAGGGTGACAATTTGCAAAAACTAAAAAAAGCAATGCAGGATTATGGACTGAAAGTATAAAGTAGAGTGATAAGTGGTAAGTGAGAAGTGGTAAGGGAAAAACTGGAAACCTGAAACTGTAAACTGGAAACTCAATTGAGGAGATGATAAATATGATTAAGGTTGGAATTACAGGCGTTGGCGGACGCGTGGGGTCTATAATAGCAGAGCTTGTGTCAAAAACAGAGGATATTAAACTCGTTGCCTGCCTGGAGAAAAAAGGGCACAGCATCGTCGGCAGGGAAATTGGGGGCTGCAAAGTCATTGACAACATAAAAGACGGGATATCCGGCATAGAAGTGTTTATTGATTTTACAATGCCTGAAGCAACCTTAAGTAATTTAAAAGCAGTTGTTGACGGCGGCAAGGCCATGGTGATAGGCACAACAGGGTTCAAGGAAAACGAATTAAAGGAAATCGACAATGCTGCAAAAAAAATACCAATTGTTTTATCGTCAAATTACAGTGTGGGCGTAAATGTCATGTGGAAGCTCGCCAAAGAGGCGACAAAAATCTTAAAACAGGACTATGATATAGATATTATCGAAGCGCATCACAGGATGAAAAAAGACGCGCCATCAGGCACTGCCATGACAGCCGCGAAAATAATCATAGATGAGAAAAACGGGGATTTAAACAGGGATATTGTTTTTGGCAGGCAGGGCAGGGACAATGAAAGGCCCCGGGCTCAAATAGGCATGCTGTCTGTGCGCGCAGGAGGCATAGTGGGCGAGCACACCATAATATTCGCCAGCATGGGTGACAAGCTCGAGATATCCCATACTGCTTTTTCACGTGAGACTTTCGCGGAAGGTGCCTTAAAAGCTGTACGGTTCATAGCAGGCAAGAAACCCGGACTTTATTCAATGTCTGATGTGCTTGGCATATAGATTTTAAGATACGGCAACGGAAAAAAATGACCAAATTCGTCAGATACATGCAAGCCGGCGGTAAGCCTAAGTGGGGAATGGTAAATAACAACAATGAGTTTCTGGAACTTGCAGGCGATGTATTTACCAATTACGACATTACGAAAAAAATAGTGAAAGCCGAAGATGTTAAAATTTTGCCTCCGGCAATGCCGTCAAAAATAATCGCGGCAGGCCTGAATTACAGGAAGCACTCTGATGAAATGAACATGAAACTGCCTGACGAGCCGGTTATTTTTTTGAAGCCTGGCACTGCAGTCATAGGACATTTGGATAAAATAATTTATCCCGAAGGGGCAACGAGGGTGGATTATGAAGCTGAACTGGCAATAGTAATAAAAGAAAAATGCAGGAACTTAAGCGAGGATGAAATTGACAAATATATCCTGGGCTATACCTGTTTGAACGACGTGACCGAGCGCGACATGCAGAAAAAAGACGGGCAATGGACAAGGGCAAAGTCATTCGATACTTTCGCGCCAATGGGGCCGTATATTGTACAGGGGATAGACCCGGACAACCAGGATGTCAGGCTGTATTTGAACGGCGAAATAAAACAGGACTCAAACACGGCAAATTTTATTTTTAATACAAAAAAGCTGGTGAGTTTTATATCAAAAGTAATGACTTTGTTACCCGGAGACGTGATTTCAACAGGCACTGCCATCTAGAGCACACAATGCAGATCGTCCAATGAATATGTATGATTATATCGGACAATATCAGTCTATTTTTCCAAACCTGGATTTTGTGGAAGTAATATCTGAAATTCAGCATGAATCACGGGGTGATGCATCTTTAGTTACTTATGAGCCCAGAGTACATGATTATAGCTGGGGTATTCTTCAGGTGCGTGGACAAACATTAAGATATATGGGATATACAGGTTCGTTCAAAAATATGCTTAATTTAAACCCGCATCCGTTATATCAAATTCATAAAAGAGAATGAAAAAGGGCTAAAAGTATTATATAATAAGGTAAATAAAAGTTTTTGAGCTGTAAAAAGGAGGACACCTAATGGGTGAAGCGAAAAAACACTGTTTTAAATTCAGTTTTACTGACAAAGTAAAAGCATATTTTAAGGGTTCTGAAATTACGTCGGACGGTGGATTAATTGCTATTCGAGAACTTGATGAAAAAATGGGTCTGACTATTTTGGCTGAAAAACACCTGACTGATAAAAGAAACGGAAGAAATATTCAACATGACTTAACCGAACTTTTACGACAATCCATATATAGCCGTTTGGCGGGCTACGAAGATGTAAATGATGCCAAGCAACTAAGGAACGACCCTTCTTTAAGGGCAGTACTTGGTGACCGGGCATTACAGAGAAATGGCAGCAGTGAGGCCACTGTTGGAAAATTCGAAACAGAAATACTCACCGAAGGAAATAACCTGGAAAAACTCGATGAGATGTTAATGAATTGGATAGGCAAAGCGGATAAGATTAGGGGCGTTAAAAAAATAGTGCTTGATTTGGATTCGTCCGAAAGCCCGGTATATGGTGAACAGGAAGGAAGCGCTTATAACGGTTATTTCGGATCAAAATGTTATCACCCCCTTTTCTGTTTCAATCAATTTGGAGATTGTCTTAAGGCAAAATTAAGACCGGGTAATGTCCATAGCGCCGATGCGTGGTTGGAGTTTATCGAACCCGTTTTAAGAAATTATATCAGCAAAGGGTTTAAAGTCACCTTCCGTGCAGACGCGGCTTTTGGGATACCGGAATTATATGAACTCTGCGAAGAACTTGGCGTAGAATACGTCATTAGGCTAAGAGAGAATAATTGCCTTGCAGAAGAGATATCCGGCTTACTGAAAAAGCCCGTCAAAAAAACCGACAAAAAGTTCATCACGCTGTATAAAGATTTTATGTATCGAGCCAAGTCGTGGAATAAAAAAAGAAGAGTGATTGCAAAAATAGAATATCACCATGGCGAATTGTTTCCGCGGGTGGGATTTATTATAACAAGTTTAAACTGGCTCGATAAAAAAGCAGTAAAATTTTATAACAAACGTGGTACTTGCGAACAATGGATCAAGGAGGGAAAACACACGCTGAATTGGACGAAGCTATCCTGCAAGAGATTTAAGGAGAATGAAGCGAGATTGAAATTATTTATTTTGGCATATAATTCAGGAAATTTCTTACGGACCTGGTTTTACCAAAGAAGATAAAACACTGGTCGTTAAAAACGATACAGTTAAAGTTGATAAAAATAGGTGGCAGATTAATAAAACATGCCAGGTATTACTGGTTGTTATTGGCCGAGGTTTCTATTACAGCAAAGATATTTTCCGGTTTAATGCATAATATTCGGAAATTACGCCCGGCAAGCGGCTGATAGAATTGGCTTGGTAACATGTAACATATTTATAGAGGAGCAAACAAAAATGATTGGACAGGCTTGTCTAAAAATATGGAATTGGGAAAGATTAGACCGAAAAATCGGGTAATCGGTATAGTTTGGAGGAAAATATTTCATTGAACCAACAGAATAAAAACATTTCTCTTGATTTTGACATCATTTGGAGTAAAATTAATGATGAAAATAGGCTGGTTGATTTTGATATGACGGATACCAGACAAATACTCCAATAGTAGCGGATACATTTACTTTTACGAAAACTCCCACTTATACTCCGACTCGTGGAAGCCTATTCACCCATACTAATACTCCTACAAATTCTTCGACGGCGACTGATACGCCATCTTTTACCGCTTCATCTACATTTACTGCTACTCCAATTTTTACCGCTACTCCGACAGTGAACGTTACTCCTCAGTATTTTTACAATGACGCAGCCATTATATTTAATAACAACATATTTATTACGTCCGTTACTGGAATGTGGACTATTCCAAATCTATATGGATCAGCCACAGTCGGAATGGCTTTTCTTAGAAATGGTCCCAGTGGTTCTTTTGAGGCAACATTAGCTATAGATTCCATGACGGTAACTGTTACCGTGCAAGCTGTGGATGGATCGCCAATTAATTGCAGTGGATATCCAGCTGAAGTAGGATTGACGCTCTATAAAGGAAATTCTTTAGCTCCATGGCAATAAATGGACAAATTAAGAAGAAAACAGTATAATATAATACTAGACATTAACTTTTAGGAGGAATAATTATGGCGCAAATAAAACCGCTTTTTCAGGATGGAACATACGTAAAAACAAATGATCTTAACGCAATTACCACTTATATTGATACAATAGGTGCAATATTGGGAAACTTATTCCAGCCTGGTATTATTGGAGGATTACAGCTTACTGGTGCACCTTACTCGGGAAGAGTAAATGGGACTATAAGCTGCACTGCTGGGTTTGCAATGTTGAATTCCGGGAAACTGGTGCAATTTAATGCCGGAGATTTATATGTTCAAGCTGTAACATTTTATAACAACATAAGTTCTTCTGCAGTACCTGTATATGCAATACAAACGGGCACTATAGCCACAGCACAACGCCCAAATCTTGTTGGCCAAATACAGACTGTTCAATTTGAAGATGTATTTACATTACAGTTTGGAGGACCTCCTCCAACTACTACTTTGAATTATTTTTTATGGATTACCATTGGCCAGAAAATAAGCGGAAGTTTCATAAACCAAAGCGCGCTGCCTTCAACATTTGTGCTTGGATATAATTATGCCTTGAACAGTTTACAACATTTAGGCGGCATACCATCAACTACTTCACGATATACAGGTCCTTTGCTAGATGGAACAAACGCTATTGTTCCTGGTTCCATTACAAATCAATCACTTGGAGCGGCTTGTGTTACAACTGCGAATATTGCCCCCCTTGCAGTAACTGCAGCACAGATCGCTAATACTACTTTAACTCCATCTCAAATTGCAGCCGGTTATGGATTGATTCCAACTGGCACAATTTTACCTTATGCAGGACTAAATAGCGGTATAAATAGCGGTACAATGTTTGGTCAATTTGTTACAAATGCTGGGTTTGTTTTGTGTGATGGTTCAACATATTCAATAGGAAATCCTGGAGATAAATACTATAATTTATCGCAGGTACTTTTGGGTACAAAGTGGAATCACACAGCTTATTCAGGAGGAAGTCCTCTAAGTTCTCCAGGAAGTGGTTCTTTTAGAGTTCCGGATCTACGTGGTTTATTTTTGCGTGGAGAAGATATGCTTAGTGGCAGTCCAGCATCAACAAGTGGACGCGATTCTATAACTAATGGTGAGATTCCAGGAACATACCATGCAGATGAGATAGCCTCCGAGGGCGTAGGCCCGATGAATCGCGGAGATAAGGTAGAGGTTGAAGTAGGAGAAATAGGAAGATTGATTAATATAGTGGAATGATTTAAGGCGAGATATAGCCAATCCGCCGACAAAGTTGGCGGTATCCTCTCCCTTGACGGGAGAGGATAAAGGTGAGGGTGAAGCAGCAGCAAAACGGCATTAATGGTATAGATGTAAAGTGCCGCTACATCACCCTCATCCCGACCTTCCCCCGTCGAGGGGGAAGGGGTGTTCTTAAAGCCGCTGATAAAGTTGGCGGTAATTTATTAGGAGGAATGAAAATGAAATATAACGACAGGATTTACAAACTACCGCCGTATATTTTTATTGAAATGGATAAAAAGAAAAAAGCAGCGCGGGAGGCAGGAAAGGATTTAATTGACCTTGGCATCGGCGATCCTGACAGGCCGACGCCTGAAAGGATACTTGGGTTTATCAAAGAGGAAGCAGACAAGCCGGCAAACCATACTTATCCCATAGGCAGGGGGCATAAAGTTTTTAAGGAAGCAATAATAAGATGGATGTTGAAAAGATTTGACGTGGATGTAAACGACAAGGAGGTCCTTGCTTTGATAGGCGCCAAGGACGGCATCACGCATCTGCCGCTTGCTTTTGTCAATCCCGGGGATGTTGTCCTGATACCTGACCCTGGTTATCCGGGCTATATTGGCAGCGCCATAATTGCCGGAGCCACGCCTTACATAATGCCGCTGACAAAAGAAAATAATTTTCTGCCTGATATGAAAAAAATTCCCGAGGATGTTTATAAAAAAACAAAAATAATGTTTTTGAACTACCCAAATAACCCTACTTCCGCAATGGCAGGATTTGAGTTTTACGAGGAGGCGCTTTTTTACGCGCAAAAATATGATTTTATAATAGCGCAGGACGCGCCTTATTCCGAAATATATTTCAAGGATCCGCCCATATCGATACTGGAAATAAAGGACGCGAAAAAGAACGTGATTGAGTATTTCTCGATGTCAAAAACCTATAATATGACAGGATGGAGAGTCGGGTTCGCCGTAGGCGGCGAGGATATAATAAACGGGCTTGGCATTGTGAAAGAAAACATGGATTCAGGCACGGTTACCGCGCTTCAGATAGCATCTGCCCGCGCGCTTGATAACTGCGACAAAGAGGCCAGCCAGATAAGGGCGCTTTACAAGAAACGCGCTGAAGTGTTTTATAAAGGCTTAAAATCAGCGGGTTTTGGCGTGCTGGAGCCGGTCGCGACGCTTTATTTGTGGATGGCGATACCGGATAAATATACATCCATGGAATTTGCCTCCAAACTGCTGGATGAAGCAGGAGTTGTGGTTACTCCGGGCATAGGCTTCGGCCAGTCAGGCGATAAATACATAAGGATAGCGCTGACAATCGAGGAAGAAGTGATTGAAAAAGCGCTGGACCGGCTGGGTAGATTCAAGGCGTAATCCCTTCTCCCTTTTTTACGGTAATACAGCGCAAACCAGCCAGGCAGGGCGAAAAATCCCCAAAAGCCGGCGGAAAAGAAAAATTTATGCGGGGTACATCATGAAGATATCAATTTCCAAAATCCGCTTTAATCCCGAAAACCCAAGGCATTTTATCAACCCTGACGGTATAGACAGCCTGGCCGCGTCCATGGAGGCAGATGGCCAGCTTGAATCCGTGAAAGTCCGCGAACTAACTCCCCAGGACACACCATCGCAGGGGTGCACCGCTATAGAGCCTGCCGAATACGAGCTTTTTGAGGGCGAGAGGCGCCTGCGGGCAGCAATGAAACTGGGCTGGACCGAGATAGAGGCTGAAGTATTTACGGGAAACAGGGAGGACTTTTCCCTGAAGGGGTTCATGAACAATAATGGGGAGCCATACCACTGGCTGGACAAGTACAGGTATATAGCCGATTACATGGCAAAGCACCCCGACCTGACACAAAGACAAATTGCAGACAAGCTTAACGTCGGCCTGACCATAGTTAATAACGCAAACAAAGTCATACCCCTGCTAAATGAGGGCGCAATGGCTGAAATTGTTCGCATTGCGAACAAAACCACTGACTGGGAGGTGCCTGAAAGGTCAGTAGTTACGCTTTCCGGGCTGGCAAATGGCCAAAATAACGTTCTTGACCTTATGGAAAGGGCTCTGAAGGTGCTTATAGCCGGGAAAATGACTGAAAAACAGGTCAAAAAGCTGGCGGAGTGGGTAAAAGCAGGCAATTCACCGGAATCCTTCGGGGAGAGCGGCAAAACACACCCCTCGCCCCCTGAGGCGGGAGAGAGTCAGAGTGAGGGGGCTACTTCTGTAGCTGCAAATTCCGCTGAAGGCGACCAGGAATCCGGCCTAAACGGCGGGCGGCATGCCAAATTGTTGCAGGAGCTGAAGGATACAGGGTATTTTGAGATAAAAACGCCAGCCAAGAGCGGCCTTAATATTATAATACAGGACGAGGACAGCGGCGCATTGGCAGCGCTTGGCGCGGCAGGGGCGATTTGGGCGCTGGGTCATCCGGATGGCGGCAAGCTGGACGATAACCCGTATCTGGCAGACTTGCCCGGGCTCATAAAAGAAGTTCAAGGTTCAAGGCTCAATGGTCAACCAGCCTACGCCAACGCTATGGCGCACAAGCAGGCGGCTAAGGCAGCTCAAGAGGAAAGTAAAGTTCAAGGTTCAAAAGCTCAAGGGGTTCAAAGTGAGGGTATGGTAAGTAAATTCCAAATCCCAAACTCTGAAAATCCCAAATTGAATTCCCTTGACCTTGTTAAAAATATTTTGACAGCTGCCTCGGGCCACACGCCAAAGACTTTTTCCGGCAAAATATTGAAAACAGCGGCCATGTGGATGGCAAATAAGTTCAATAGCTCAACGGTCAAGGTTCAAGGTAATGAATTCCAAATTCCAAACTCTGAAAATCCCAAATTGAATAGTGCCAAATCCCAAATTCCGAATGGCTCTGCCGTAGTACGCAACACGATATTTGTAGTCATTGCTATTGCGATAGGTGCCTTTGCCCTGCTGCTTGGCCTGAAGAAGATAGCGCCTGGCGGACACTTCAGGGCTGCGTATTCTGCGGCGGCGCAAAAGCCAGGTGTTGTAACGCCTGTCACGTATAATAAGAGCAGGGAGTGGAAACAGGCAATGCAGTGTTTTGCGGCAGCGGATTACGCAAGCGCGTTTATGTGGCTTGGAAAAACCGAGGAGAAATACGGCGACCAGGCGGATATTTACAGATTAATGGGAGACTGCGAAAATAAACTGGGTAATTATCCGGATGCGGTAGAGCTCTATGAAAAGTATTCGAAAATGAACCCGGACGACGAGGAAATAAAAGCGAAGATTGAAGAGTTAAAGTCGACTGTGTCGCCGCCCGCCGGAATGGAAGAACCCACGCAGGAGCAGTAGAAGTGATGCTAAAAAAGCTTTGGACCATTTTAAGAAGGGTTCGTGAATACCGAATGCCGAATTCCAAATGGCCTTGGCGGAAGGCGGTAAAATGGATATTAAAGAAATTAAAAAAGGGTTCATGATTGGAATGCGTTGAGAAAGCAGTGGAAAAGTGGTAAGCTGGACAAAACACCTGATAAAATAACAGAAAGGATCAGGGAAATGAGATTAAATAATCTTATAGAAGTAATAGAAAAAACACAGCAGGCTCTGAAAAAGAACGCGCTGACGGCGGTTAATGTTTCGCTGACAATACGAAACTGGCTGATAGGATATTATGTAGTAAGGTATGAACAAAAAGGGGAAGACAGGGCAAAATACGGTGAAAAACTGTTTGTTGAGATTTCTGGAAAACTTAAAAATAAAGGAATAAAGGGAATGTCGGAAACGGCGTTAAGGCTATTCAGGCAATTTTATAAAACTTATCCTGAGCTGCTTAATCCGCCAGCCGGGCTTTTGCAGGCGTCCGGAGGAATAATTCATCAGTCAGTGACTGATGAATTGGTAAAAGAAGCACAAAAAGGCCTGCGTAGTGAAATGATAAAACAGATGTCTTTTACGCATATCGTTGAGCTTCTTAAAGTTGATACGGAATATAAACGCACGTTTTATGAAACTGAAGCAATCAGAGGCAACTGGTCTGTAAGGCAGTTAAAAAGGCAGATGGGTTCTCTACTGTATGAAAGAACAGCGCTTTCAAAACGCAAGGCCCATCTTGTAAAAAAGACGGAATCCGTGCCGGACAAATTTAAAATCGAAGATACAATCAAAGACCCATATGTGCTTGAATTCGCGGGCCTGCAGGAAAAGCCCGAGTACTCCGAAAACGACCTTGAAAGGGCCCTTATTACACATATTCAGGAATTTCTGCTGGAGCTTGGGACAGGTTTCTGTTTTGAAGGCAGGCAATACAGGATAACTACAGGCGGGGAACATGACAGGATAGACCTCGTTTTTTATCACAGGATTCTTCGCTGCCATGTCCTGATAGACCTGAAAATAAGGGAGTTTTCACATGCCGATGCAGGGCAGATGAATTTTTATCTTAACTATTTCAGGGACAAGGTGATGAAACCGGGAGACAACCCGCCTGTGGGGTTGATACTATGTACTTATAAAGACAAAGCAAAGGTAAAATACTCCACAATAGGGCTCGACAACAGGTTGTTTGTTTCAAAATACAAAGTATATCTGCCTTCGGAGCGCGAATTACTTCAGGAACTTGAAAGGGAAAAAGAGGATTTTATGCTTAAAGAAGAAGCGGCAAAATATGGGGAATGAATCCCGTAAAGACAAGCCTCTGGTTTCTGGTTTCAAGTCTCTATGTAAGGAAGCCTCTGAACAAGAAACCAGGAATCAGAAATTAGAAACTTTTTCAGAATGCCGAATCCCGAATGGCCTTTAATGAACCGGCGCAAAAAAGCTGTGGAAGCATTTTAAGAAGGGTTCGTGATGGAATGCCAAATTCCAAATTCCGAATTCCAAATGGTTTTTAATGAAGAAAGGGGTAAAATGGATTTTAAAGAAATTTAAGAAGGATTTGTGATGGGATGCGTTGAGAAAGCAGTGGAAAAGTGATAAAGTAAGATAACATGAAAGAGGATAAATTACCAGGGAACAGGCAAATCAAAACCTAAAGTATAAGGAGCAGGAATGAAAATCATTGAGAAGGCAGGCACTTTTAACAGCCTTGTATCCGCAATAAAGGACGTAGATAAACAGTTGGCGGCGCAGGCAAACAAAGCGGTTAATGTCAGCCTGACAATGAGAAACTGGTTTATAGGGTTCTATATACACGAATACGAAATGAATGGCGCCGACCGTTCCAGATATGGCGCGCGCCTGCTGCCTGCATTATCTGAAAAGCTGTCTGCAGTAAATGTAAGCAATACAAACCGCAGGCAACTGTACCGGTATTTACGGTTTTACAGATTGTATCCCTCAATTGTGCGGACACTGCCCCCACAATTGGCAAAAGCCCTGCTGCAAGGCGCTGTAACAGAAAAAGTGGGGACACTGTCCCCACTTTTGGCAAAGAGGCAGGGAGAAATTATAAGCAGACTTTCTTACAGCCATATCGAACTGCTTGTTGACATGGAAGACGATACTAAACGCGCTTTTTATGAAATGGAATGCATGCGCGGTGGATGGTCGGTCAGGGAACTAGAGCGGCAGATAAACAGCCTGTATTACGAACGCTCCGGACTTTCGAAAAATAAGAAGAAATTAAGCGTAATGACTCATGCAAAGGCCGAAAAAAACGAAAACAAACTGGACATAAGGGACCCGTTTGTTTTTGAGTTTCTAGGCCTTAAAGCAAAGGAAGTCATGGCTGAATCGCAAATAGAGGACGCCCTGATTGACAAACTGCAGGAATTCCTGCTGGAACTCGGGCACGGGTTTTGTTTTGAGGCAAGGCAGAAACGTATACTGATAGGCGAAGAAAACGGGTTCATAGACCTGGTGTTTTATCACAGGGTTTTAAAGTGCCATGTACTTGTGGAGCTGAAACTCGGAAAATTCAGCCATGAGAATATAGGGCAGCTCAATACTTACGTGAGCTGGTATAAAAAGAACATGATGGAAAAGGGCGATAATCCGCCTGTGGGAATACTCCTTTGCACCAAAAAAGACCATGCGCTTGTCGAATACGCGCTTGCCGGCATGGATAACAAACTTTTCGTGTCGAAATACAAGCTTGAGCTGCCGAAGAAAGAAGAAATGGAAAGGTTTATGGAGGAACAAATTGAAAGAACCGGGACGGGCAGGTTGTAATCCAAAATCTTGAATTATTTTTTCATTGAAAATTGGAAATTGATAATTGAGAATTGTTGAATGATGGATTTTAAAGAAATTCAAGAAGGATATTTGATTGAAATGCCAAAGGGAGGAATATCAGATATCCGATATTTGATACTGGATATTTTAATCCCGGATTCCGAACAGTCTTTACTTCACCAGAAACCAGGAATTAGAAACAAGAAACTTCAGATAGGAGGAGAATTTTATGGCGCAGCGAACTAAGTACATAGGTTTGGGCAGGTCGGCTTTAAAAATAAAGTACAAAAAGGCTTTTTATGACTGGGTGAATTTTAACTATAAATACGACGACCCCTGTGGCGTATATCCGGTGAGACCCGAGGAGGAGTACGACACAGGCAATGTGTACCTCATCCGTGAATTGAACGACTCACCAATGGTTTGGGAAAAATGGATAAGGAAGAATTTTCTCAAGATATTCAGGCATGAATTGTACATATGGGAAAACCACAGCAACAGATGGCCCAAGAACCTGACATGGAAGAAATTCGATAAATTTTTCGAGTATGGTTTCAATCTGGGAGTGTACGATCTTGACGAAGGCAGGCCGATTTACGGCCTCAGCCCTGGCAGCAGTGAATTGAAACTAATGGATAGGCAGGTCAAAACTTTGAAAAAATGGATGCGCATGCGGGGAAAAATATAGAAGCCGGCCGGCCGCCTAAAAAAAAGCGTGAAAAAGCTGTGGAAGCATTTTAAGAAGGATATTTGATTGGAATGCCGAAGGGTTTGTTGAAGGATGGATTTTGAG
Organism: uncultured bacterium; assembly: GCA_963845185.1. Classification (GTDB taxonomy): domain Bacteria; phylum Oederibacteriota; class PGYV01; order PGYV01; family CAWJRG01; genus CAWJRG01. Next base: position 326,584 of record CAWJRG010000009.1, read on the forward strand.
GTGAAAGGAGAAACTTTATAATGAAAAGAAAAAAAATGAAAAAAATTTTTATCGAATGTCCCTTTTGTAACGATAAAAATGAAGGAGAAATAATTGGAACTAATCTAGAGGATGTTAATCCAGAAGATGATATTCCATATACGACGATATCATTAGTTAGATGCAAGAAATGTAGAAAGGCAATTCTGTTAAAAGATGAATTACAACCAATCAAAGATACCGATGAGTGGGCCTGTAGTGGTGATGAACGCTTATGGCCAAGTCCGGAATTTATTTTTGACAATGCGATACCAGCAAATATAAGAAAATCCTTGGAAGAAGCATACAGATGTTATAAAGTTAGAGCTTATGATGCTTGTGCGGTAATGTGCGGAAAAGCACTTGAAGCTGTCGGGAAAGAATATAAGGTTGAGTCTGATACTCTTGATAAAATTCTTAAAGAATTAAAAGAAAAAGAAATTATAGATAAAAGAATTGTTGAATGGGGGGATGCATTAAGAAGAATTAGAAATATAGGAGCTCATGCTTCGACTGCTGAAATAACGAATCAAGATGCGGTTGATTTGCTTGAATTTATAAAGGCCATATGCGAATATATATTTGTATTAACTAAAAGGTATGATACTTTCAAGGCCAGATTAGGAAAAAAGATAGGTGAATGAATGGACGAGAAATTGGAAAACGTACTAAAAGGACAATCTGAAGCCTCAGAAAAGAGATTTTGAAGCTGAAACTAAGGAAGGTTATCTCGCTCTTTGAGCGTAACGATAAGCTAAAAATCAACACTGTTTACAGATGAAGAACGCAGAAATAGAGTTTAAAACTATATAGGGGAAGGTGATAAATTAATGGACACCGTCGTAATAAATGCTAAGGAAGAATATGCATATGGTTATATAATTAATGCGTTAGCGGGAGGATTATATCCCGATAAATTTCATGTCATAAGAGAATATATTCAAAATGGTTATGATGCAATAATAAATTGGAAGAAGATTTCGAAAGATAAAACTTCAAGTATTAAGGTTGTATTAAATAAACCTTCTATTATCAGACCTTGCCCTTTGAACAGTTCAGAACTTAACTAATTGCTGATTTAAACCAATTATTTAAAGGAGTGTGAAGGTGTACAAATAATGAGCTTACATGATAAAGTAAAAGAACAAGTGCTGTTAAGCTGTAATAGTCTAGGTTTTCAAGCCAAGGAAGAATACAGTGGTAAAGATTGGCAAGCAGATGTTTTTGTGCTTACTAATTACGCAAAATATGCCTTTGAAGTTCAAATAACTCAGCAGTCATTGAATGAAACGTTGGCAAGACAGGAAAAATATAAAAGGGATGGTGTCATCGGCTGTTGGCTGTTTGAAAAAGAGCCAGCTGGGCAAAAAGATGAAAGAGAAGACCTTCCTTTATTTAAGATAAAAAATGTAGAAGATAAAACTATTGTATCCATCAAAGATAGAAAAGAACTGCCACTAGAAGTTTTTATTAGTGATTATCTTCAGAATAAAATTAAATTTTGTCAAACACTTAGGATGCCTATAGCAGAGATTAGATTTGTAAAAGAAAAATGTTGGAAATGTGGCTTCGAATATCATATCTACTATATTGGTAACTTTATTTCGCCGTGCAATGCAAAAATATTGCCTAATGAAGCAATGTGGGTTTCAGACAAATTAGCATTTAAGCCTGAGATTATTACTAAAGTGAATGACTATGCAATATCCGTAAAGGAACAAAACTTGAATATTGGAACAATAAAAGAACGGTACAGTAAAACGACAGAGAGTTCATATGTATCTTTTGGGTGTCCGCAATGCGATGCTATATTCGGGGACTGGTTTCTTCACGAAGCAATTATTGACACATTCTATGGAGGAATTGCTGATAAAATACTAATTGAGGGGAATTTTGGTACGCAATTAGAACGAAGTATTCCACATTGGTGTCATCCCGGCGAACATATGTTTTGTGAGTGACGGGAAAGCTGCTGCCGGATTTTACCCCACGCTAGCGAGAGAGTTGAAAGTTGAACAGGCGATGGAAAGATAGAAAAGGAAATCGGGAATAGAGAATAGGGAATAGGAGAAGGAAAATGTTGGGTGCAGATTGTAGAGTGTTGATTGAAAGATGAAAACGTAACTTTTAAGGCCTGACACCAACTTTCCCCGGCTTCCGGTGTCGAAAGTATTGTAATTATAAGTTGATATGCGGCAGAGGATGTTATATTATGTATTCCTGTAAGGAATATAGAGACAAAAAAAATGCCCTGAGAAGGGCGGGAGGCAACAAATGGCACAGAAAAAGCAACAGGCAAAAAAGGAAAAGACAGGCAACAGTAATCCGGTAGTTATCTGCATTGCGGCAGTGCTTGCCGTAGCTTTAATCATCGCGGCAGTTAAATTGGGCGGCGCCAATAAGAAATTGGCGGCAGCAACCGCCCAGTTAAAAACAGCCCAGGCAACTATTGCCCAGCAGCAAACCCTGCTGGCAGCGAAACCGCCGCTTCCGGTTTCCACCGCGCTTTCCACACCCGGCCAGTATAAAAACACCGTGGTTTTTTTAACAAATACAAACGTGCCGCAGCCTCTTACAGTCACGGCAACCCTGTCAAACCCGGCTCCCAATAAACCAGGCACATACGTGTTAAACATAAATCCCGGCGCGAAAAAGTCTTTTGGCCACGCGCAGGGACTGATTTTTAACCACGGAGACAGGATCACTTTCCACAACGACAGTTATTCTGATGTCACGGTGGTAATACCGTAAATCAGGCGTAAAAAAGAGTCCTAAAAAACCACGGGAACAATACGAGCCCCGTGGTTTTTTTTTAGGAGATGCGCTTTGAAAGCGAAAGAAAAAAGCAAAAAGTGTTAGACCTTGCTTCGTGCTTTATTAAATTTATTTTATGTCAAGAACTGTTTTTTTCAGGAGAGGGAGATAAAGCACCCTCACCCTGTTCCTGTTGAAGAATACTTATTATATATTTTATGGACTCTCAACGTTGAATATTCCACTGGAATATTCAACCCCTTCTCTGAAAAGGCTTGTCAAGCACAAATCCAAGTATAAGGGCTAAAATGTTAATTAACCTTCTCTTCGCCGCAGTTCTTTTCACCCGGCATTATAACAAATCAAATTAAGGCCCTCTAACCTCTCCCACAGCCCAGAAGATTTACTGACTCAGGGGAAAACAGAGCGGCCTATAAGTATATTTTTTATATATCCTTTCTTCATAACCACGATTTTCTTTGAGCATTTTAAATATTATTTCTGCCATGTGCCTTGCAACTGCTATTATTGCCTTGTTTGAACCTCTGCGGCTTTTTACGTTCAAGTATATTGATTTAAAATACAAAGAACTTCTTACCGCTGTCCAAGCTGCTTCTACAAACGCACATTTTAAATGTTTGTTTGCCTGCCTTATTATCGGACCTCTATGTATTGTTTTATTACTCGCATATTCGCTTGGAACCAATCCGGCATATGACGCTAATCGTTTTGCCTTAGAGAATCTATTTATATCAACTATTTCAAACGCCACTACCTTTGAAAGAACTTCTCCAAATCCAGGTACCGTCTTTATTATTTCCACATATCTATCTTTCCCTGTCATTTCTTTTGCAAGTTTTTCTGTTGCCTTTATTCCTGTATTAAGTTCGTCCACCAAATGCATCTCGAGGTTCAGCAATTCACGTTCGCTTTTTACCAGTTCGACTCTTTCTATTGTGTCCCTGCCTTTTTTCCCAAACAAATCGCTGTGTACGCTTGTATCTATATGGTTCCTTGTCAATAACTGGTGCACCCTATTTTTTACAGCTGTCCGTGTGCTCACCAGGAATTGCCTCTCTCTTAATATGTTCTTCTTAAGCCTTATTTCCTTCGACGGCACATATACTTCCGGTATTAAATTTGCTCTCAACAAATGGGCCAATATCTCCGAATCCCTTACATCGTTTTTTATCTGGCTTTCCGCTATCGCTCTCAGCTTCTGCGCATGCGCCAATTTTGTCTTTACGCCGAGTTCCTCCAAAAGGTCGTACACTACTCCCCAGCAGTACGTTGTCTCAATTACCGCTTCGCATTCCTCTCCAATCTCAGCCAGCATTTTCTTAAAATCCTCTGTCCTGTTTGAAAGAGCTCCTCTAAATCTGACTTGACCTTCTTTTGTCACCGCTGTAACATAAGACACGTTCTTGTGCACGTCCACACCAAGATACAACATACGGCACCTCCTAGGTTTTTAATGTTGTGGGTGCTAACACACGCCACGTTACCATTATACCTGGGGGTGCCTTCTTTTCATATTACCTCTCCCGCAAGTGGGGGAGGGAGATAAGGATAAAATGAAAAATACTATATATCTTTCTCTCGGAAGCAACATAGGAGACAGGAAAAAAAACATAGCTGAAGCTATTGATTCACTGGAAAAAGCAGGAATCAGAATAAAAAAAAAATCAGCATTATATGAAACCGAGCCTGTGGGCATAAAGGAACAGGAAAATTTTTATAATATGTGCTTAGCCGCGGAAACAGAGCTCGAGCCTGAAGATTTATTGAAAAAAATAAAAGAAATAGAAGCGAAAATCGGCAGGCTTCCATCGCAGCGCTGGGGGCCGAGGATTATAGATATTGACATATTATTTTATAATAATATAATATTTGAGAATGAAGATTTAAAAATTCCGCATCCTGAAATTTTAAACAGGAAATTTGTGCTTATCCCCATGGCTGAAATAGCAGGTGACTATGTTCATCCGGTAATTAATTCAAAAATCAAGGATATTTTGAAAAATAGCAATTTGATTGAGAAGGTAATAAAAATAGGAGTTATATAATTTATGGCGGATTTCCATTATATCGCTATCGAAGGCGTATTAGGGGCAGGAAAGACTTCTTTTGCAAAGAGAATGGCAAAAGACCTGTCGGCGCGGCTGGTGCTGGAGGAAGTGGACAATAACCCGTTTCTTCCGGGCTTTTACAAGGACATGAAAAATTTCGCTTTGCAGACCCAGCTTTTTTTCCTTTTAAACAGGGCAAAACAGCAGGCGCCTTTAAAGCAGATGGATTTATTTGAAAACAAGATAGTGGCGGATTATTTGATTGAAAAGGACAGGATTTTCGCTTATGTGATACTTGACGAAAACGAACTTAACCTTTATGAGAAAATTTACCCAATAGTGGTTGACGACGCAAAGTTATTAAAACCCGACATTGTAGTGTATTTGCAGGCAAGCGCCGAGGTTTTAATAGAAAGGATAAAAAGGCGCGGCAGGGACTTTGAAAAGCACATTTCAAAAGAGTATATAGGCAGGCTTGCAGAGGCGTATACTTATTTTTTTACGCATTTTGACAGCAGGACACCGCTTGTAATAGTAAATACCGATGAAATTGATTTTGTGAACGACGAGGAGCATTACCAGATGATTAAACAATTTATTTTTAATATAAAAGGCGGAGTTAATTATTACACCCCGCGCCCAAAATAAAAACATGCTTAATATAAACCAAATAAAAGCCCTTAAAAACAGAAAAAAAATCGTAATGTTGACTGCTTATGACTACACAATGGCTTCGTTCCTGGAGCAGGCCGGCGTGGACATAATACTCGTGGGAGATACGCTGGGAATGGTTTTTGCCGGGAATAAAAGCACCATGCCGGTTAGCGTTGAAGACATGATTTACCATACAAAAGCAGTCAAAAGGGGCGCAAGGAACACTTTTATCACGGTTGACATGCCTTTTATGTCTTATCAGGCGTCAATCCGCGACGCAAAGGCAAACGCCGGGAAGATTATGAAGGAAACAGGCGCAAACGCTGTAAAGCTCGAGGGCGGCAAGGAAGCAGCCGGGCAGATAAAGGCAATAGTCGATATAGGCATACCGGTTATGGGACATATCGGGCTGCAGCCCCAATCGGTAAATAAATACGGCGGTTATGCTTTACAGGGAACAACAGAAGAAGAAAAGGCAAAGCTTATAAAAAGCGCAATTGCGCTTGAAAAAGCAGGAGTGTTTTCAATCGTTGTGGAAAAGACAAAAAAGGAAACAACCAGGGAAATAACAAATAGCGTGTCCGTGCCTGTCATAGGCATTGGCGCAGGGCCGTTTTGCGACGGCCAGGTGCTTGTTACATATGACATGCTCGGCCTCTTTGAGGATTTCAGCCCAAAATTTGTAAAAAAATACGACAACATAGCAGGCAGGATAAAAAAGGCAGTAAAGTCTTTTATTAGTGATGTAAAAGGCAAAAAATTTCCGGGAAACAAATACAGTTTTTAACTGCCTTAATTTATCCCCTTTGACAAAGGGGATTTAAAATCCCCCTCACCCCCTTTATTAAAGGGGGTGGAAAGAAGAAAACGAATGAAAGTAATGAAAAAAGTTTCAGAAGTACAAGAGCACATTAAAAAGCTGAAAAAAAGAGGGCACCTTATCGGCTTTGTGCCGACTATGGGATATCTGCATGAAGGGCATATTTCACTCGTCGAGCGGGCTGCGCAGGAAACAAAAAAAGTATTAGTAAGTATTTTTATAAATCCAACCCAGTTTGGGCCGGATGAAGACTTTGGAAGTTACCCCAGAAATGAAAAAAGAGATTTGAAAATGCTGAAAGCGACCAAAAAAGTGAACTGCGTTTTTATGCCTGAAAAAGAGGAAATGTACAAAGAAGATTTTTCAACTTATGTGAACCTTGAAAATTATATGACTGAGATTCTTGAGGGCGCGTCAAGGCCCGGGCATTTCAAAGGCGTGACGACAGTTATCGCGAAACTGGTAAATATTGTCCTGCCGGACAGGATATACCTGGGGCAAAAAGATTTTCAGCAGGCAGCGATACTTGCCAAAATGGCAAAAGACTTAAATTACGCTGCCGAAGTCATCGTATGCCCGACAATAAGGGAAAAAGACGGCCTTGCCATGAGCTCGAGGAATACTTATCTTTCCGCGGAAGAAAGGGAAAGGGCACTTATAATAAACAAATCCCTGCAGATGGCTGAAAGCATGGTAGAACTGGGCGAGAGGGATGCCGAAACAGTAATAAAGGAGATAAGGAGAAAAATAAAGGAAGTAAACGTAGAAATTGATTATGTTGAAGTCGTTGACGCAGGGACACTGCAAAAAATAAGTAAATTTTCAGGAAAGTCCGCAATAGTCATTGCGGCTGTAGTAGGTAAAACGAGGCTGATAGACAACACGATAATTGAGATTAAAAACTAGGCGCAGGTTGATTAAAAAAATCAGGAGGTAAAGCATAGATGCTTGTAGAAATGTGCAAGTCGAAAATTCACAGGGCTACTGTAACGGATAAAAACATCAATTATGAAGGCAGTATTACAATAGATGGAAAGCTTTTAAATGCCGCAGGAATCAATGTCTATGAAAAAGTGCATGTGTTCAACCTCAACACAGGCGACAGGTTTGAGACCTACGCGATAAAAGGCAGGTTGGGCTCAGGAACTGTATGTTTAAACGGCGCCGCGGCTCGGCTTGGAGAAAAAGGCGACCAAATAATTATTCTTTCGTATGCCACCGTTCAAGATTACGAGGCAAAAGACTTTAAACCCAGCATTGTTCATGTGGATTCGAAAAACAGGATAAAAAAGTCAGCTTTAAAGAAGAAAAATAAATAAGAAAAGGAGAGACTGGAAATGACGGAGCAGGAGAACCAGATAAAAAGGAAAAAACTCGGCATTATAGGATGCGGCAATATAGGCAATGAAATAGCGCAGGCAATTGATAAGGGTGATATTGATGTTGTTTTGTCCGGATGTTTTGACGTAAAAAAAGAACAATTTGACAATCTGGCCGGGAAGCTGAAAAATATAAAGCCTCAATTTTTCGAGATGGAAGAACTAATAAAAAACTGCGATATAATACTTGAATGCGCGGTAAAGAGCGCGGTTAAAGGAATATTTGAGCTCATTATTAAATACCACAGGGACAGTATATTCTTAAGCGCCGGCGGTGTGCTGGAGAATATGGGCCTTGTTGAAGAAGCCCAGAAAAAAAGGATAAATATATACGTGCCTTCCGGCGCGGTCGTGGGGCTTGACGGCCTTGACGCGGCAAAATACAGGGGCTTAAAAAAAGTGACGCTTATAACCAGAAAGCCGCCCAAGGCTTTCAAGGGAGTGAAATACCTGCAGGAGAAAAATATAGACGTGGATAACATAAAAACAGAAACCGTGGCATTTGAGGGTAATGCAAGGGATGCCGTCCGGTATTTTCCAGCTAATATAAATGTAGCGGCTACCTTAAGCATAGCCGGAGTTGGACCTGAAAAAACATATGTAAAAATCGTGATAGACCCTTTTATCACGGCAAACATACATGAAATTATCGTGGAAGGTGATTTCGGCAGGTTCAGGACCATAACCGAAAACCTGCCTTCACCAAACAACCCGAAGACAAGCTATCTTACTTCGCTTTCTGCCATAGTCCTGATAAAAAAAATAGTGGAACCATTACACATTGGGACTTAAATGATTTACGGAACACCTTCCGCTGTTCCCGATTCCCAACTCCCGATTCCCGAACACCTACCCTATTTATCGCTAAATCATTATTTCAGAGAGAAATACAAGAAACGCGTTCAGAAAATTACGGTTTCTCTCCCTTTTACCTGCCCAAACAGGGACGGGAAAATTTCAAAGGGCGGATGCACATACTGCTATAAGGGCAGCATGCCGCCGAAAAACTCAACAGATATCCCGCTTGAAAAGCAGATTGAAGAAGGAATATTCAGGGGCAAAAGAAAATTCGGGAAAGACACTTTGTTTATGGTTTATTTTCAGACATACTCAAACACATACGCTGGTATTGATGAATTAAAAAGCAGATATGATATGGCGCTTAAATATGCGGATGTAATAGGCATTGACGTCGGCACAAGGCCTGACTGCGTTTCGGAGGAAACCCTTGATTTGCTAAAATCATATTCAAATAAATTGCAGGAAGTATGGATTGAATACGGGCTTCAGTCGGCAAATGACGAGACATTAAAAAGAATAAACCGCGGCCATAATGCCGTTGATTTTATAAATGCAGTAAAGCGCACAAAGAAAAAAGGTCTTAAAGTAACAGCGCATATGATTGTTGGGTTCCCATGGGAAAACCATGATGATTTCATAAAAACAGCAGAGTTGATATCATCATTGCCAGCTGACGGCATAAAAATACACCCGCTATATATCATGGAAGCTACAAAACTCGGCGAAGAATATAAAAATAACAAATTTAAATTATTGACCGTTGAAGAATATACCAGTATACTTGCCGATATTGTTGAAATGCTTCCTGAAGATATGGTTATAATGCGATTTACAGCAGAAGGTGAAGACAAAGGCCTGCTTGCGCCGGAATACTGCAAGCCGCAGTATAAAAACAGTATAAAAGAAATGCTTATTGAGGAACTAAGAAAAAGAGGCACACGCCAAAGTGTGAAATTTAAAGCAAATAGGTCAATAAAATAAGGAATTTCCGGCTTGTTATCGGCTGTTAAAAGATAATAATATACACAACGGAACATTTTATAAAGCAAAGACGTCTAAATTTAGGTTAAAAAACTTTAAAAAGGATTGATACGGCCAAAGTGAAGATTATCAGAATACTTATACTTGCCATGTTTGTGTTTGTTGGCAGCGTGAAAGCCCAAGATGCCTTAACATGGAAAGACTGCGTTGACGAAACGCTCAAGAACAACCCGACTATAAAGGCAGCCGCAGCGCAAGTGACGCAAACTAAAGCCCAGGGATGGTCTTCTTTTGCTTCGGCGCTCCCCCAGGTAAGCGCGTATGCAAGCGGGCAGAGAAACGGGGAAGACCTGATCTCCAGTACCGAGATAAACGGAATTAATTTTACTACGTTAAACACATCCCATGCCCAAACTTACTCGTATGGAATAACAGCAAAACAGCTAATTTTTGACGGGTTCTCGACTTTGCACCTTATGTTAAGCGCATCAGAGAACTCAAAGGCAGCTGAAGAGAATTACAAAGCAAGTTCAGCTTCGGTAAGGCAGGAGCTTGTTCAGTCATTTGCCGGCCTTTTGGCAGCTCAGGATCTTGTAAAAATAGATACCGATATTCTAAGCCTCAGGAAAAGTCAGCTTAACGATATAACCCTTATGTACCAGTCAGGCAGGGAAGATAAAGGGAACTACATGCATACGGAGGCAGCATACGAGCAGTCGGTTTACAGTAAAAATCAGGCTGTCAGGGGGCTGGAATTGGCAAAGGCCCAGCTGTGTTTCGTATTGGGCAGGAACGAGAAACAGGATATTACAGTGACTGGAGATTTTGCAATATCTTCAGACATAAACAGCGAGCCGGATTATAATGCGCTTGCCAAAGATAACCCTTCAATGCAGGCGCTGACAGCCCAGAAAAAATTCGGCTGATTATGCTTCAAAGGCAGCTCTCGGCAACTTTCTGCCGTCGGTTTATATAACTGGAAGCGCTGGCAGGGAGGACGATGTATGGCTGCCTCAAGCCCAAAGAGTATGGAGCGTTGGCGTTAGCGCGTCGATGCCGCTTTTTGAAGGCGGCGCACTTGTAGCGAAAGCAATCCAGACACACGCTGCGGCAGATCAGGCAGAAGCAAATGAGAAAGCCGGCAGGGACCAGATAATACAGGCGCTTATACAGTCGTGGAAGAGCCTTAAAGATGCATATGAATTTGTCGGCGTTCAGAAAAAAAATCTCGACGCTGAAGCTGAAAGGGCAAAAATTGCCGACGTGGAATACCAGACAGGCCTGATGAATTTTAATGATTGGACAGTAATACAGGATTCTTTTATAGGCTCAAAGACATCATACCTTAACTCTCAAACTAATCTGCTTACAACCGAAGCAGCCTGGATACAGGCCAAAGGAGGAACACTCGAAGATGAAAAAAAATAGAAGATGGATAACAATTTCCGCTGTTGTTGTGGCGGTAATCCTGTTGATAATTATAATTAAAGCAGTGAACGGCAAGGATAAAACAGTCAAAACCATTAACCCGGTTCGCGGAGAAATCAAGCTTGTGGTTAGTACCACGGGCAGTGTTACCCCGCAGAACAGGCTGGCGATAGAGCCTCCTGTTCCAGGGCGCCTTGACAAGATACTTGTTGTTGAGGGGCAAAAGGTAAAAGCAGGGCAAACGCTGGTCCTTATGAGTTCGAGTGACAGGGCGGCTATTATGGACGCGGCAGCAGGTTCAGGTAACAAAGACCTAAAAGCCTGGACCGATGTTTACAAACCAATTCCGCTTATAGCGCCGATAAACGGTGAAGTAATAGTATCTCAAATGCAGCCCGGGCAGTCAGTATCCACTACTGACGCGGTAGTTGTACTGTCAGACAGGCTCATAGTCCGCGCACAGGTGGACGAAACAGACATAGGGAAGGTGCAACTCGGGCAGACTGCTGAAATTACGCTTGACGCTTATCAGAATACTGTAGTTGCCGCGACAGTTGACCACATTTACTATGAATCGCAGGTAGTGAACAATGTTACAATTTATGATGTCGATATCCTTGCCAATAACGTGCCTGATTATTTCCGTTCGGGCATGAGCGCCAATATAAATATTATTCTAGCTGACCATAAAGATGTCCTTACGCTTCCTATTGACGCAGTAAAAAGGCAGAAAGACGGCAAGGCTTTTGTTATAGTACAGCTGCCAAATGGCAAGCATGAGAAACGCGATGTGATAACAGGGATTCAAGATGATAATAATACCAATACTATTGAAATTGCATCCGGCCTCAGCGAAACAGATAACGTAATAGAGAAAAGCCAGAATTATAGTGCTTCGCAAAATTCGGGTGCAGTTAATCCGTTCATGCCACAAAGGCCAAGAGGAGCCGGAGGCGGCGGTGGAGGCCGTTAGAAGGGTAGCACATGATTAAAATAAAAAATTTAAGTAAGACTTATGCCACAGGATTAATAAAATTTAAGGCACTTGATAATGTATCGCTTACAATAGATGACGGCGAGTTTGTCGCAATAATGGGGCCCTCAGGTTCGGGCAAATCCACACTTTTACATCTTATGGGTTTCCTTGACTCGCCGGATTCAGGCTCATATATAATTGATGGAATTGAGACCTCGAAGCTCAAGGACGAGGAATACGCGGAAATGAGGAAAAACAAGATTGGTTTTGTTTTTCAGCAGTTTTTTCTGCTGCCGAGGGTAAATACGCTGGGTAATGTATCACTTCCTTTGATATATTCGGGAAAGCCACCTGAGCAAACCCCGTCGCAACTCCTTGCGGAAGTTGGGCTTGCATCAAAAGAAAAGAACATGCCGAATGAACTTTCCGGCGGAGAGCGTCAGAGAGTTGCCGTAGCCAGGTCGCTGGTTAATGCGCCTGATATAATAATGGCTGACGAGCCGACGGGAAACCTTGACTCGAAGAGCCAGACCGAAATAATGGAACTTCTCGTTGCTTTAAATAAAAAAGGCAAGACAGTAGTGGTGGTTACGCATGACGATGAAGTTTCTCAATATGCCAGGAGGATAATAAGGATAAGGGACGGCAAAATAATATCCGATGAAAAGAAGAAAAACAAAACAGGAGAAAGCAAGGTAAAGCCGGTTCGGACGAAAAAAGAAATTGAGCATAATGTGGTTACGATGAACAGGATAGAATTTCTCGATTTTGTAAAGCAGGCGCTTGACGCCATGCTGGGCAATAAACTGCGCTCATTGTTATCAATGCTTGGAATCCTTATCGGTGTTGCCGCGGTCATAGCCATGCTTGCCCTCGGCGCAGGCGCAAAAGCCATGATAGAAAAGGCCCTGTCGTCACTTGGCTCAAACCTACTTATGGTAATGCCAGGTGCGACCATGATGGGCGGAGTAAATACGGCAGCCGGTACAGTCACAAGGTTTACTGTCCTGGATGTAGAGGCTATTGCAAAACTTCCTGAAATTCAAGCTACATCAGGCAATGTCAACGGCAGGGTGCAGACAGTTTACGGGGCCAACAACTGGAACACGAGAGTACAGGGAGCAGGCGCCAATTACTTTACAATACATAATGCAATGCCGACATTTGGTGTTCCTTTCACAGATAATGACGTCAGGATGAGGGCAAGAGTGGCTGAAATAGGTACAACGGTAGCGAACAACCTGTTTGGCGATTCAAACCCCATAGGGCAGACTATAAAGATAAACAAAATAGCTTTTAAAGTTATTGGCGTATTGCCGTCAAAAGGCTCGACAGGATTTATGGACCAGGATGATATTATTGTAATACCGTTATTAACAGGCATGTACAGACTTTTAGGACAGGATTATGTCGGTACGATAGACTGCCAGGCAAAGGATGCTTCGCTGACAACACCGGCAATTGCCAGTATAACAGCCCTGCTAAGGAAAAGGCACGGTATAACAAATCCAAGAGACACGAGTTTCCAGATAAGAAATATGGCTGATATACAGGCGGCAATGTCGGCCTCGACTAATGCCATGACAATGCTTCTTGGGTTTATAGCAGCTATTTCGCTTATAGTCGGAGGCATAGGAATAATGAATATAATGCTCGTATCTGTGACCGAGAGAACAAGGGAAATAGGCCTGCGGAAAGCCATAGGCGCGCGCAGGAGCGATATACTAACGCAGTTTATAATTGAAGCAGTACTTATGACCGTAATAGGAGGCATAGGAGGCATTATACTAGGAGCAGGAGCGTCTCTGCTCCTTTCGGCAGTTGCACATTGGAATACAATAATATCCGTATTTTCTATTTTTATTTCAACTTTCTTTTCGATTTTGATAGGATTGATTTTCGGTATATGGCCAGCGAGAATGGCAGCCAAGCTCAGCCCTATAGACGCACTAAGATACGAGTAACAATATATGGAAAAATAAAAGGCAGGAAAAATTCTTTTATCTACTATCCAATATCTAAATATCAAATATTGCACCTCTTGACTGTCTATTTTTTTGGGGATATAATAAATGCAATCAAGTATTTAACATGTGAAATTTGGGACTTGAAATATCAAAAAATAAGGAGGAAAAAATGGGCACTAAAAACATCGGGGAATTCCTATTAGGCTACCGTTTTAAACTAGTAGTTTATTTTATTTTGCTTTTATTATGTAGCAGCACAATGATAGTCTGTCAACAGGGTAACGAGGATGAAAAGACATTAATGAACCAAAGGATTGACAGCGTGGAAAACAAGGTAAATGCCGAAATCAAGCTTTTAAGATTGGAAGTTGCCAAGCTGGAAAAGGAAAAGCAATATTTGGAAAACGAAAAAGACGAAATAAGAAAAGAAAACGTCGAAGGCATAAGCAAAATACTGGCAAGCGCACAAAACAACTCGTTTAAGCAAATACTTGCAATAATAATAGGCATTATTGCGACCGCATTTTTTGCGTATAAAATCAACGATAGCAAGATAAAGGAAGAAAAAAGGCTTCACCACCTTTCGAAAATCAAGAGATATCTTAGGAGCGCAGAAAACGACGAGGAATTTTTCAGGAACCCGCTTTACGAGGATCTGAGCAGCCATTTTAAGCCTCTTTATCAGGAAACGGAAAAATATAAGAAAATCTGGGATATAAAGAACAGTTTAATAAACAAATCAATTGAAGAGTTTTTAAGCTCGTTTAAGAAACGCGTGCCTTTTGAAATACAGATTGTCAAAAGCAATATTTATAATTTGTTTGGGAATCCGAATTTAAAGATTTTTACAATGCTGAAATACGATACGCAAAACGGCACAATAGGCGCGGCGGGCATGAACTATGTGGGCTTTTCAACCGGAAAACCGGAAAATTTTGTTTCGCTTGCAGATAAATTCACAGAGAAGATGCAAAAATGGAGGGATGGCAAAGACGCTATGGAAATAAAAAAATGCAATGCCGATTTATCCGAAATAAGCGCTGTTATCAAAAAGATACGCGACGAAGCCGACAAATATGAAAACTTGCCAGGCAAATGTAAATTCATCAACAATATGAATAATACGAAGCAAAAATCCGGCTCATATGTTTATGGAATTTCAGACGAACGAAGAAAATTAGGGAAGAAGACATAAACTTGGAGAGTTCGCGAGTTTTTATGTATACAAATGAACCAAAATACTAAAAAATTACTAACTAGCTGCGGAGTTTTTTTTGTAGTATTTATTATTTTATGGCAGATATGCATACTAAAAGTCGCGCCATGCTTTAACGCAGACGACAGTCCTGAAACTACGGTCGCTTTTTCCACGCTCGGCATCCAGCACCCGCCAGGATATCCCTTAAATACTTTAGTAGGCAAAATTTTTACTTTGATCCCGGTGGGTGATGTAATGTTCAGAAGCAATTTAATGTCAATGTTTTTCCTTTTTGCCGCATGCATATTTTTATTTTTTTTCCTTAAGAAAAATATCAATTTCGGAAGAAACAAGGAATTTGAAGATTACTTTTTTGCGTTTCTTGCGGTAGTTTTTTTTATATCTGGGCATACCACGTTTTTTCAGGCTACATTCGCAAAAGGCAGTATTTATTCAATGAATGCCTTTTTTGTAACAGCTATACTTTTTTTTGCCGCGGGTAAGGGAAATAATATAAAGAATTTCTATATTACGCTGTTCTTATACGGATTATCGCTTGGAAACCACTGGCAGAGCATGACCGTACTCTTTCCTGCGTTTTTAATATACCTGTTTTGGGGCGCAAAAAAACTACCTAATGGAGCACTTTTTACAGGGCTTGTTTTCTTTTTCTTTGGCGCTAGCATTTATATTTTTGCTGCAATAAGGAGCAATACTGCTCCTGTTTACGCGTGGGGTCATATAAAAAATGTTGATGATTTTATTTGGTTGGTAAGTAGAAGCCAGTATGCTGGGGCAGAAGGAAGACATTCTTTTAGCGACACAATTAATCTTTTACGATATTATTTTACAGAATTTATAGGTAGGGAATATCCGCTTTTCGTGGCTGCTCTTTCAGTGCCAGGGATTTATTTTTTGCTTAAAAATTCAAAACGAGAATGCATGGTTTTTCTAACGGCATATTTATCAATTATTGTATCTATTTTTATTTTTGCGACACCTCCGGAATCAATGACATGGCTAATAAAACCCTATCTTGTATCATCCAATATTTTTCTTTCTGTTTTTATGGCTGCGGGAATATGTTTCTTTATAAGAATGGCGACTAACATTAAAAGAATATTTGCGTACCCGATTATAGTAGTTTTTATTTTAACGATTTTTTGTATAGAAGCACCAAACAACTCGCACTATATGATAGGTTACGATTATTCCGAGAATATTATTAAATCAATGCATGAAAATTCCATTATTTTTGTGGAACAGGACATGAATATAGGGAGCGTGCTTTATCAAAGCTTTATAAAAAAAGAAAAAATTATCCCTGTAATACCTTCGGTGCTTGGTTCTAAATGGTACGGCGAACAATTGAAAAGAAATTTTGGGAGTTTTTTGTCATTCCCGGAACTGGGACGCGATGTAGGCGCTGACATTACCGGCATTATTAATGCGAATCCCAGTAAAGATTCATACTATTCAATAGTTTATTCCAAGCAATGGAGAAATTTTCCGGTGAGGCAGAAAGGTATTGTTTATGAAATAAAAAATAATGGCAAAGTTGGATTGGCAGCGGATGAAGAAATTTTTAAATTATACAGTTTCAGGGGGCTGCTTGATGATAAAATCGAATACGACGAATTCACAAAATCCTACGCAGTTGAGAATTATGGTATAAGTTTTTTTAACATGGGGGATTCTTACATGAATGCAGGGCAATACGATGAGGCTCTGCGATATTATAAAAAAGGGATTATTTTTTTAAAAAATGAAGGTGTTTTTATCAACATGGGCAGTATTTATTATAGAAAAAATAGTTTTTCGGAAGCCGAGGAGTGCTGGCAGGAAGCAATAAAGCTGGATAATAAATCGGTTTATGCATATGCGAATCTCGCATTACTGCATTTTAACCGGAATGATAAGGAGAAGGCTTACGAATACGTTCAAAAGGCTTTGATTTTGGACGGAAATAATGCAACTGCAATGCAGGTAAAGGGAATGCTTGAAAATCAGATGAAATAATGGAACAGTTTGCATAAACGAAACACGCGGTAATGGATGCTTTTTGCCGGAGACTTAATGCCTTTTTTTGAATTCTCTCTTTTTCTTTTCTTTTTCCTTTTTTTTCTGCGCTTCCTTAAGTTCAGATACCTTATCGATACAATCCTGGCATAAGGTGCCTTTTTTTACATCTTTTCCGCAAAGCCTGCATTTGAGGGCTTCGGGCGGGGCTGTCAATATCAGGCTGCCTTGCCTTACAAACCTGAGAATCTGCGTGGCTGATACGCCAGTGTGTTCGCTTACCTCGGTTATATTGGCAAGCGGGAAACTCCGTAGGTATTCAACGACTGTTTTTAAATCATCTTTTTCTTTGATGGTGCAGTCGGGGCAGATATTGGTATTTTTGTCAGGAGCAAAAACATTGCCACACCTTATGCAATTCACGATTGGCATAAATTCAACTCCAATATAATAATTTATTTTATCTTTTATATTATACATTATTTTCATAAATATTAAAGTTTTAAAAGGGATTATTTGAGTTATTTAAAGTTTCGTTTTGATTTAGCCAAACTTTGATAAACCAGCATAACTTTTTTTTAAATTAATATTGCCCGTTTTAATATAGGTTGCTATAATCAACTTATAAATTTTGCAGGAGGATTTAGATGAATTTTAAAAGATTGGTAGTATTTATACTTTCTATAGCCGTTATTATTTTGGCTTACGCTATTTATTATGAATATTTTTCAAAGCAATTCCCGTTGCCTTTCCGGTTTAATCTTAACGAAAAAAGCGCGGTGGGCACACCTGTTTCGCCACCTGACTCGAGAAAACTGGATTTAAACCCAGCTGCTGCTTATCTGTCAGACGCATATCTTTCTAATAGCGAAGCTGTAATACTTGGCAGGAGTGAAAATGACAAGGTGATATGCCTTTTAACATTGGAAAATCTACCTAAAACCAGCATTTTAAACCCGGGGCTGATATTCGACAATAAGGCTTTTAATTGCGCTGTATTGTCACCAGACTTCAAAAAAGTGGCTTTTTCAGTAGCCGGGCAAAACAGCTGGGCAGGAGTATTGGATACGGCTACGAGCAGTCTGACAGGGCTGGTATATGTGGAAAACGGTAATATAGGAAAACTTTTATGGTCGCCTGACAACACCTATCTGGCAGCGTCGGTTTTTAACAACAACGGAACCCTGGTTATTAAAGTGGCGGATGTTGGAAACGCAAAGATTGTCACGGAGTTTGGCAGCGTGGATAAAAGGATAAATGCGTATGAACCTCAATGGTCTCCGAGCGGCGTGAGAATTGCATACAAAATGAAGATAAAAAATACTGGACAAATAAAAGAGGCGGCTTATGATTTTTTGCCGGAAGGGGAGAAACCCGTAACTCAGACAGCCGGGGCAATTGATATCAAATATTTTCAAAAACAACTTGCCGGTATTGAGTATGAGTTAAATAAATACGATGCTGAATTTATGAAAAAGGGAACGGAGAATCAAAAAGAGCTAAATACTATTATAAATAGGCTGTTGAAACTTCTTAAAAACAATATAGGCGACGGATGCTGCAACCGCGTTAAAAATATATTAAATAAAAGAGACGATGATTACCCGGAACCGTACCAGGAAGGGATAAAATATTCGAGCGGTTATAAAGAATTTACATATGAACGATTTATGGACATGATGAAAACAGGTGAACACCCTGCCGGTGGGGTGGGAGTTGAGACCACAATATCCGATGCCTGCGAAGGCCTTGGTGCGCTGAATAATAAAAAGGCCATACCCGCACTCAGACAAAGAGTTATTAAGGAACTTGATAAGTTGATATGGAATAATATAAGCGAAGAACAGGTAAATTCAGAAGCAGGGGAGCCTGAGATGTTCAGTGTTTTAATAAGTGCGTCACGGGCACTTGTACGTCTAACCGATACCGATAAAAAATTAAGGTACAGACCGCATTATTTTCACATGCAGTATTGAAAAATTTTGGATGCCTGGCTATTATTGGGACAACTGCCAGGAAGCAAAGTGCGAAAGGATAAAATGAAAATAATACTTGCAATCATATCGCTGGCGATATTCGGCATATTTTTAACCACAATACCTCCGACCGTTTATATCGGCGACAGCGGTGAAATATCCGCAGCTGCATATACGCTCGGAATAAGCCATCCTCCTGGATATCCGCTTTATATGCTACTGGGAAAAATAGCCTCGTTTGTCCCGGTAGGAGATATGGCATTTAGGATAAACATGCTTGCTGCATTCCTTGCAATAATGGTATTTCTGGCATTATACAAATCGGTTGTTTATGCAATAAAAATAACTTTCGAAGAAAGAGAAAACTCAAGCATAAGTCTTACGGCAATAGTAATTGCGTTGGTTTATATGTTTTCTTATATTTTTTGGTTTGAGGCCATAAACGCAAAAGGCGGCATTTATGTATTAACCATCCTCGCGGAGATTTTATGCATCTATTACTGTGTGAGGTTTACTTTTGAAAGGGGGAAAAAGCATCTTTATATTTCTGCATATATCGCGGGTTTGCTGCCGGCTTTACACCATACAACAGGTTTAATAACTTTTTTTGTTATTGTGGCATTAATAGTAAATTTTAAGGATATAAAAACACGTTCGAAATTAACAGCAATGGCCATGTTTTTATTTTCATTTACAACCCCATATCTCTATCTATTTATAAGGGTAAAAGCAGCACCCGCGATATGTTGGGGAGATATAAATACCGCGGGCCAGGTAGTAAGTCATATTTTAAGAAGAGTATATTACAATTTCCCTTTTATAGCTTTTACCAGCGAGACGGAATTTTTTAAGCTAAAAAACTATATTTTGCAATACTGGGTAAGTTACAAATTTGCCTTTGTTTTTGTTTTAGTCGGATTGATCGTATTGTACAATAAAAAAAAGGGATTATTTTTTGCGGCTGGCTTGTTTATAGTCTTAAACATCCTTGCGCTTTTTTATTTTACTGGAAATTCTTTTTCACCTGCTTCTATTTATATGAATAGCGGGTTTTACCTTATAGTGGATATTATTACGTTAATAATAGCTGGCATGGGATTATACCGATTGGCAGGGTTTATAAGCGACAAAGCAGGCATAAAAATGATTTATTGTGTCATGGCTGCTCTGATATTGCCAGTTATTTTAATTTTTACATATTATGGCCCTGATAATCTATCCAGGAGATACCTTGCTTATGATTATGCAGAAAATATGTTAAGGACGCTGAACAGTAAGGACTTTTTATTTGCCGACGAAGATGAAGCTGTGTTTAATCTTCTTTATCTGCAGTATGTAAAGGGTTTATACAGGGACATAAAGACGTTTGACAGGCTGGGAAATTTTCTTGATACTTCAATCTATAAAGAAGCAAAGGACGCAAACATAAAAGTTGTTTACAGGCAGGGCAATCCTAACGAAGAAAAATATAATGCAATAAAATTAAGGGCCACTGAAATGTTGGAACGTAAAACGGAGATGGAGATATATAATAATAATCCGGCTAGGTTGTTTTACGCCTCCTTTGACGAGTTCCAAAAAGAAAAAATGGAATCAAGGCCCTATGGAATAATTTTTAAGTTGTATAAAGAAAACGAAAAAATTACAGATACAAGCGCAATGATGAGGCTCTGCACAATCAGAGATTATTATTACAACAAAGGTTACGATTTTTTCAGCAGGTCGCTTCTGGCACGATATTTTTTACAATATGCAAGGTATGCAGCTATCAAGAAAGATGAAGAACGATTCCAGATATACCTGTCGAAAGTTGAAGAACTGGCGTATGATAGCCCGGTTATTTTGAATTTAATAAGCTCAATTTATTATTATGACTTGAAAGAATATCAGACCGCAATAGAATACATGGAAAGAATAATGAAAATTGATCCGTACGATTTTAAATCTCTGGAAGTGCTTATCAATATGTGCCTGTCTTATGCTCCGGAAAAAGCAATAGATTGGCTTAGATATTATTATTACAGGACAAATGACGAGGAAAAAAAGGATAAGATTTTGATTTTAATAAGCAAAGTCAGGGATGCCATTGCGAATAAAGCAAATACATCCAAAACAAATAAATAGCAGAAAGAATTAATGGTAAAAACCCAATGAAAGTTTTGATATAAGTATATATATAATACCATTTTGGGGTAGTTTATATATTATATAACTTATAGAATCTACCCGTTAAATATTCTACTAGACTATTTTACTAGTCCGTCTATTATTTCTAGGCATGACGGCTTGGGCTGGGCGGTTGAAAGATAATATAATATTTTGTTGCTGTTTTCGGCTTGACAAAATAAATATATTCACGGAAAGCGAGACGAATATGAATGACGTGTTTTTAATCTTAGAGATATCAGCGCTTATAATTGTAAGCGTTTTGGCTAGCAAAGTATCCGATAAATTCGGAGTACCGGCCTTGCTTATTTTTCTTATTATTGGCATGCTTGCCGGCGCTGAAGGCCCGGGAAAAATATATTTTGCAAATGTAGTATTTGCAAAATCGCTTGGAATAATGGCGCTTGCCCTGATTCTTTTTTACGGCGGACTTGATACAGACCTTGTAAAGATAAAACCGGTTTTATTCAGAGGCATCAGTTTAGCTACGATAGGAGTACTTATAACCGCAGCAATACTTGCGATACTTTCAATGATTTTTCTTAAGTTTTCACTTGCGGAAGGTTTGCTTGTAGGCGCAATCGTTTCATCTACAGATGCAGCTGCTGTTTTTTCTGTTTTAAGATCAAGAAACGTAAATTTAAAAGGCAATATAAAACCGCTTTTGGAGCTTGAGTCAGGCATTAATGACCCGATGGCGGTTTTTTTGACGGTTGGTATGGTAAGCCTTATTAAGTTTAAAGCCTCTATAATTGAACTTATTCCGGAATTTTTTCTTGAAATGACAATTGGAGTTATAATAGGGTATCTGGTAGCAAAAATAATGATTTATGTCATAAACAGAATAAAACTCAGAGCATGAAGGTTTATATCCGGTTTTAGCCATGGCTTTTGTTATTTTTGACTATTCCTTGGCGGCGGCTGTGCACGGTAATGGATTTCTTTCAGTTTATATTACAGGCCTGATAGTCGGCAATTCGGAATTTCTACATAAAAAAAGCCTTATACACTTTCATGCAGGGCTTGCATGGCTTATGCAAATATCAATGTTTTTAACCCTGGGTCTTTTGATTTCACCGGCTAAAATTGTCCCTGTAATTGGCGACGGGCTGCTGCTTTCCATATTGCTTATGTTTTTGGCAAGGCCCATAAGCATTTTTATCTGCCTTATTGGCTCTGGATTCAATTTCCGGGAGCAACTTATGATTGCGTGGGTAGGACTGCGCGGAGCAGTCCCGATTATTCTTGCCATATTCCCATTGATAGCAGGGGTGCCGAAAGCGGATGTGATATTTAATGTTGTTTTTTTTATTGTGCTTTCTTCCGCATTGCTACAGGGCACTTCGATAACGGCTGTTTCAAAATTTCTCGGAGTTTACGAGCCAATGAAAAACAAGCCACGCTACCCAATAGAATTCGAAAATATGCCCGGGATGAACGCGGAGTTAAACGAGGTTTTTATCCCGTTTGAGTCAAAAGTGGCCGGCATATCGCTTTTTGAAGTTGGCGTGCCGAAAGAAGCACTCGTTACTCTTGTTTCTCGTGAAGATAAATTTATAATACCTAACGGCTCAACAGTATTAGAAGGCGGGGATGTCCTTCTGGTATTGTCCAATAAGGACGATTTAAAAAAGCTGGAAAATAGAGTCAATAAGATAAAGTCTAAAAACAACGAAGAAAAAGGAAATGGGAATTAACAAATTTTAAATCAAAAATTAATTGACAAGTCATGTATTTTATGTTATAAGTTCTGCTAATTTAAGTTGAACTTTTAAAGCAAGAGGTATAACTAATGAAAAAGTTTTTGGCAATAGTAAATATCCTAGTGCTGATGGCGGTTACAGTTTATGCGGATAGAGGTCCTGTTTCCGTTGAAAATGAGTACAAGCAATTTTTAAACAGTCATCATATAATTATTTTTACATCAAAGAAACATCACAGAAACTATGTGAAAATTAGAAGTAATTTTTTGAAAACAGAAAAATACCCCGGTGCACCTTGTTATGCCAAAAGGCAAATGATTGAATTCGTAGATGAGACAGATTCAATTGAAGCTACGGTAGCCAATGAAAACAACAAGCTAGACATAGCCGTAATTCCGGAGATAAGAAAACTGGAAATCGAAAGAAGTTTAACCGGGGAAAATAAATATATAAGCGAGTCCTTTTTATTCAATAACACCAACCAACAGCGAAAATAATACCTCTTATACCCTTTTTTGCGCATGGCATGTTTTAACAGTCTTGCGCAATACTATAATAAGTTATAAAAAAACTTATTAATTTATCTCAAGGAAGGAAGGAGGTGAATCTAATGAAGAAATTAATCGTAGTTTTAATGGCACTTGCGTTTTCAGCAGCAGTGTTAATGGCAGATGAGGCGGCAGCTCCGGCTACGTCAACAACGCCAGTCGCAGCGGCAGCAGCAGCTCCAGCAGCACCAGCAAAGGTTGTTAAGAAAAAAGTGAAAAAAGCAAAAAAAGCCAAAAAGGCAGCGGCAGCAGCAGCGGCGGTAACGCCAGCAGCGGCAGCAGAAACACCAGTAGCAAAGTAATTAGCTGCAAAATATCGTCAAAAAGGGCATGGACGTAACAATCCATGCCTTTTTTGTTTTTTATTATTCTACTATACATTTTGAAGAGTAAATATAAGAATTAATTTTTAGCCTAAAAAGTTATAATTTAATTTTTTATTTGACAGGGTAAATGTACTGTAATATAATACCAATCGTTTTCTTATCTTGCCCGGATAAAATAATTCCATGAAGAGGTTATTTGAAAATGTTTAAATTTAATCTGGCGTCTTTTGATGTCAGGGAAGAATATTTCCTGGAAATAAAGCAGGGTGATGTTGTTTTTGACCCTGCACTTATAATTGGAGATGTTTTAAAAATAAAAGTAGTCCTTACAAAAGATAAAGACAATAGCGTAATCGCGGAAGGAGGAATTAAGGGAGATATTCTTCTTAAGTGCGGCAGGTGCCTTGAAGACTATAAAAAACTTATTGACATTAATTTCGCGACGGTTTATAAAGGGAAAAAAGCTTATACAAAAGAAGATGAGGAAAGCGGATATAATATATATAAAAACAATGAAATAGATATGTATGATTATATACGAGACACGCTTATTCTTGAAATTCCGATTAAGCTTGTCTGCCGGGAAGATTGTAAAGGACTTTGCCCTGTGTGCGGTAAAAATTTAAATAAACAAAAATGTGATTGTGCCAGACAAAGCCGTTTTAACATTTTTGAGGACTTAAAATTGGAATAATGATTGTAAAACTTCTGTATCATTGATTTTGATAGGAGACGTGAGGAAAATATTCTGAAGGAGGTTTTAAATTGGGTAATGTTACATGGCGAATATCAAAAAGAAAAACAAGACAGCGAAGGTCTGCAAACCTGAAATTAAAACAAAGTTTAAATTTGTCCGAATGCCCAAATTGCCATCATAAAAAAATGCCGCACAGGGTATGCCCGAATTGTGGTTTTTATGACGGCAGAGATGTTTTGCATTCGGCCGAATAATAAGCGGAAACTGTTTTGAATATAGTACTTGATGCAATGGGCGGCGATAACGCACCTGCAATTGAAGTTGAAGGAGCTATCGAAGCCCTTAGAGAAAATAAGGATATCAACGTTATTCTGGTTGGAATAAAGGATAAACTTGAAAAACTGATACATGAAAAGTTAGGCGAAAAAAATAAAACAGTGACTTCAAGGCTTTCGATTGTCAATGCAAGTGAAGTAATAAACATGTCTGATTCACCAGCCACTGCGCATAAACAAAAACCCGACGCTTCTTTAGTTGTTGCTGGCAAACTCTTGAAAGAAGAAAAAGCTGACGCACTGGTATCAGCCGGGAATACAGGCGCTGTAATGGTGACCGCGCTTTTTTCTGTAGGGAGAATTAAGGGCATTGTCAGGCCGGCCCTTTTAGCACCTATACCTTCCAAAAAAAATTACACAGCCATGCTTGACGCTGGCGCAAATGTCGATTGTAAACCGATTCATCTTGTGCAATTTGCCATTATGGGTGAACTTTATGCGAGATATATTTTAAATATTGAAAAGCCGCTTGTCGGACTTTTAAGCGTGGGCGAAGAAGATGTTAAAGGAAACGAATTGTCGCTGGCGACCTTGGATTTGATAAAAAAAACCAGCTTGAATTTTAAAGGAAATGTTGAAGGCAGGGATATAACAAACGGCTCGGTTGACGTTGTAGTGTGCGACGGATTTGTAGGCAACGCGATTTTAAAGCTTGCCGAGGGGATAGCGGATTTGATAGTAAATATGTTAAAAAATAGTATTAAAAATTTAAGCTTACGGGGTATGCTGGGAGCTCTGCTTCTAAAGCCGGTTTTTAGCGAGTTGAAAAAGAAGGTAAGCTATGACGAGTATGGAGGAGCGCCGCTGCTTGGCGTAAAAAAACCGGTGATAATAACACACGGCAGCGCCACGGCCAAGGCAATAAAAAATTCAATTAAAGTAGCGGCTCAGTTCATCAGGCGCCATATAAACGAAGAAATAGAACAGAAAATAAAAGAATACGGGGTGATTGAATGATAAAAAAGGCTGCAATACTTGGCATAGGATATTATGTGCCTGAAAAGATTCTTACCAATTTTGACCTAGAGAAAATCATGGATACAACTGACGAGTGGATATTCCGCCGTACAGGAATAAAAGAGCGGCATATATCGGCAAAAGACGAGCCGACTTCGGAACTGGCGGTCAGAGCAGCTGAAAAAGCTTTAAAAAACGCAGGCATCGAAAAGGAAGATATTGATTTAGTAATAATGGGAACATTAACTGGCGATTATGTCTGGCCGGCCACAGCCAATATAGTTGTCGATAAGATGGGTATAAACGGCGTGCCTTCCTTTGACATATCAGCCGCATGCTCAGCTTTTGTTTACGGGTTGTCTATAGCAAAGGCATTTGTAGAGTCCGGTATTTATAAAAATATCCTACTTATTGCGGCTGATGAATTTGCGAAAGTCGCTGACTGGAACGACAGGTCTACATGCGTACTTTTTGGAGACGGTGCAGGCGCGGCAATAATAGGCGAAAGCAGGAAAGACGGCGGAGAAATAATGTCCACTTACATCGCTTCCGACGGCACAAAACTTCTATATCTTTTTCAACCTGGTGGCGGGACTGTTCACCAGTTCACGCAGGAGGTTCTTGATAAAAAAATGCAATTTTTGCAGATGAACGGCAAGGAAGTTTTTAAATCGGCTGTGGTTAAAATGCCGGAGGCCATGGAAAAAGCGATGCAAATAGCCGGAGTGACAGCCGAACAGATAGATTATTTTATTTTTCATCAGGCGAATAAAAGGATAGTAGATGCCGTAGTAGAAAGGCTTAAATTAAACGAGAATAAAGTTATAATTAATATCCAGAAGTACGCTAATACATCCGCTGCCACCATCCCCATAGCGATTGCCGAGGCAATCGAGCAGGGTAAAATAAAAAAAGGCCATCTTCTTGGTTTTTCAGCTTTAGGAGCAGGATTTACATGGGGAGCAGCTGTAGTAAGACTATAATCTATTTGTTAAACATAATTTGAGGTTTTTCCAGATTGATAAAATAAATAATATCTAATACCGCTTGTCCTCGGTATAGATACTTCGGACTTGAGCAGGTATAAAATAGCATAATATTTTGTCGTCGACTTTGGCTTGACAAAATAAACGCTATCTAAGGAGGCAATAATGTCATTAGCGCTGGTATTTCCCGGCCAGGGCGCGCAGTCAGTAGGCATGGGAATTGAATTCTATGAAACAAATGAAAAGGCAAAGGCAATATTTGAACAGGCAGATTTAATTCTGCGGGGGTCTCTTTCAATCAGCCTGAAACAAGTAATGTTTAAAGGGCCAGAAGAGGAATTAAAAAAAACAGATTATACCCAGCCTGCGATTTTTACAATAAGTTGCGCAATATTTGAATCCTTTAAAGATAAATTTTCAGGCAAAGTATTCTTTACTGCTGGGCATTCGCTGGGTGAATACAGCGCATTATACGCTGCAGGAGCCTTTGATTTTGAAACAGGAATCAAGCTCGTTAGCCGAAGAGGTGAATTGATGCAGGAAGCATCGGTCAAAAATAAGGGATCCATGGCAGCGGTACTCGGACTTGAAAAAGACCAGATATTAGCGTTATGCGAAAAAGTAAAATCTATAGGGTATATGGCGCCGGCAAATTTTAACTCTCCGGGACAAATTGTGGTATCTGGCGATACTGCGGCAATAGAAGCCGGAGAAGCAATAGCAAAAGAACTCGGTGCAAAAAGATACATCAAACTTGCAGTGGCAGGAGCGTTTCATTCAAATCACATGCAAGCAGCAGCGGACGCTTTCGCAATGGAAGTGGACAGATATGATATAAAAGATATCAAAATTCCAGTGATATCTAATTTTTACGCAAAAGAAGTCAGCAAAAAGGAAGAAATTAAGGACGCGTTAATAAAACAAATAACAGGATCGGTAAGGTGGATCGAAAGTACGGAATACATGAAATCAAAAGGCGTTGATACTTTTATTGAACTTGGTCCTGGCACGGTGCTTTCGGGGCTTATAAAAAAGATTGACAAGAATTTAAAAGTATATAACATAGAAAAGCCGACAGATGAGGCAAAGATAGTTTTATAACAATAAACTAAAAAATAAAGGTGAAAAAAATGGGATTATTGGAAGGTAAAGTAGCACTTATTACAGGAGGGGCACAGGGAATAGGGGAGGCAATAGCCATGACCCTTGCGAAAGAGGGTGCGGCAATTGCTGTGGTTGACATAAATCCAGAAAAAGCGGCTGAAACAGCTGTAAAAATAAAAGCCTTAGGCGTTGATTCACAGGAATATAAGGCAGATGTATCAAATACATCAGAAGTCGAAACTGTCGTGGATAAAATTATTGACAAATTTAAAAGGATTGATATACTTGTCAACAATGCCGGAATTACCAGGGATAATCTTATAATAAGGATGTCCGAGCAGGAATGGGATATGGTAATAGGCATAAACCTTAAAGGTGTGTTCAATTTTACTAAAGCTGTTTCAAAGGTAATGATGAAACAAAAATCAGGAAGTATAATCAACATATCCTCTGTTGTAGGAATTTTCGGCAACGCCGGCCAGATAAATTATTCGGCATCCAAAGCCGGAGTGATAGGCATGACTAAGACAGCGGCGAAAGAACTTGCTTCAAGAAACATAAGGGTAAATGCAGTGGCGCCAGGATTTATCAAAACAGCGATGACGGACAAACTTACCGAAGAGCAAAAAGTCAAGCTCGCAGAGTATATACCGGCAAAAACGCTTGGAGAACCACAGGATGTCGCAAATGCGGTGCTTTTTTTAGCATCTTTAATGTCGTCATACATAACCGGAGAAGTTATAAGGGTTGATGGCGGAATGGCTATGTAAATGCGGATTGAGGTGTTAAAAGCTAAAGTTGTAAAATTCCCAATACTTAAAAAATGAGTTAAACCAATTCAAGGAGGTAATAAGAAATGGCAGAAGAAAAGACAATTGAAGAAAGAGTAAAGAATGTTATTGTAGCGCAGCTTGGAGTAGACCCATCTGAAGTTAAGCCTGAAGCATCATACATTGACGATCTTGGCGCAGATTCCCTGGACACGGTCGAGCTTGTTATGGCGCTTGAGGAAGAGTTTGGGCTCGAAATACCTGACGAGGACGCAGAAAAAATCAGGTCAGTTGGTGAAACTATAGAGTACATTAAAGGAAAGACAGCGTAGGGCTGTTTCTTAAAAAAAATTCAAACAAAATTTTTATGAAAAAACGCATTGTTGTTACAGGCATGGGAACAATAACTCCCGTTGGAAACACAGTAAAAGACACATGGGAATCACTTCTTGCCGGAAAATCGGGGATAGGGCAAATAACTATTTTTGACTCATCCCAGCATGATGTCCATATAGCGGGTGAAATAAAGAATTTCGACCCACTTGAAGTGCTTGAGAAAAAGGAATTAAAAAGGATACCCAGGTTCATACAGTACGCGCTTAAAGCTTCAAAAGAAGCCATTGAGATGTCAAAACTTGACCTTGCTACCATAAATAAAGACAGAGTTGCAGTGCTTATCGGTTCGGGCATAGGCGGCTTGAATGTTATAGAAGAGCAACAGACCGTATTTTTACAGAAGGGGCCAGGAAGAGTTTCGCCCTTCCTAATTCCCATGCTTATTCCAAACATGGCAGCGGCATTTGTTTCAATAAAATACGGTTTCCGGGGGCCAAATTTTACTATAGTTACGGCATGTGCTACGGGCTCGCATTCAATAGGCGAAGCCTTTAAGTTGATACAAAGGGGCGATGCGGATATAGCTTTGGCAGGAGGCGTGGAGGGTGCACTGACGCCTCTGGGACTGGCAGGTTTCTGCGCCGCGCGAAGTTTGTCGACAAGAAACAATGAGCCCGAAAAAGCTTCACGTCCGTTTGATAAAGACAGGGATGGATTTGTTATGTCGGACGGCGGTGGTGTAATTGTACTTGAAACCCTGGAGGGAGCGCTTGCGCGAGGCGCCGAAATACTGGGCGAGATTGCCGGTTACGGCGCAT
This sequence comes from uncultured bacterium, assembly GCA_963845185.1. GTDB lineage: Bacteria > Oederibacteriota > PGYV01 > PGYV01 > CAWJRG01 > CAWJRG01. Next base: position 356,370 of record CAWJRG010000009.1, read on the forward strand.
CCGACGATGCTTTTCATATGACAGCACCTCCTGAAAACGGCGAGGGAGGAGCGCTTGCGATGTCAAATGCTATAAACGACGCTGAGATAAAACCGGAAGATATAAATTACATTAATGCACATGGTACATCGACTTTGATAGGGGACATAGCGGAAACAAGGGGAATTAAATCAGTTTTCGGCAGCCACGCAAAAAAAGTGGCGATAAATTCTACGAAATCAATGACAGGGCATATGCTCGGAGGCACGGGTGCAGTTGAGTTTATTGTTACAATGTTGTCAATAAAAAACAATATTGTTCATCCCACAATAAACCTCGACAATCCGGATCCTGAATTAGACCTTGATTATGTGCCTAAAGTAAAAAGGGATATGGAAGTAAATTACGGGTTGTCAAATTCATTCGGGTTCGGCGGACACAACGCCACATTAATAGCCAAAAAATACAGATGATCTGGAACAAAAACTCAAATTACCTTGAAAATTACCTCAAAAAAAACAAATTATTTAGCACTGATGAAATACGGCATGCCCTGACGCATAAGTCTATTAACATGGAAAACTACGAAAAACTTGAATTTTTAGGCGATTCAATACTTAACCTTATAATAAGCGAGTTTTTGTATAAAAATAGGCCTGAGTTTGACGTGGGCGAGCTGGCAAAAATAAAAAGTTACCTTGTCAGCAAAGAAGTGCTTTTTAAACTGGGACGGAACAACAACGTTATCAATTACCTGAAATTCAGCAAGGCATTAAGCAAAAAAGAAGTTGGAAATAATAAAAAGATAATCAGTGACGCGGTTGAGTCGCTGCTGGGTGCTTTATACATGACAAAAGGTTTTGATACAACAAGGGAAATAATACTTAATATTTTTGAAAAAGAGCTCAAATTGGTTAAGGAAAAAGGATATTCCGGCGATTACAAGTCCGAGCTGCAGATGAAGACTCTGGGTGCTTTCAGCCAACTTCCTGAATATTCAGTAGTAAAAACCGAAGGCGAGGAACACAGAAAGATTTTTTACGTGAATGTATCGTTAAAAGGCAAGGTTATAGGCCACGGGAAAGGCAAGTCGATAAAGGATGCGGAAAAAATCGCAGCAGGTGAGGCTTTAAATAATTCGATATTTAAAGGAGGTATTGAAAAGTGAATTATTTTCTTACAGAAGAACAACAAATGATAATTGATACGGCAAGGGAACTTGCGCAAAAAAAGATAAAACCAGTCAGAGAAAAATATGATGAGGAAGGAATATTTCCGTGGGACATAGTAAAAGAAATGTCCGACGCCGGATTGATGGGGCTTTACATACCGGAGGAATACGGCGGCATGGCAAAAACAGGAGAGCACGGGATCATGAATTTATGCCTCGCGGTGGAAGAACTCAGTAAAGTATGCGGCGGAATATCGCTGGCGATGGCAGCCACGGCACTCGGAACCTTCCCAATTTTACTTTTTGGAAGTGATGAGCAGAAGAAAAAATACCTTCCTGACATAGCTTCCGGTAAAAAGCTCGCGGCTTTTGCGCTCACTGAAGCTGGAGCAGGCAGCGACGCGGGAAACATGCTTACCACAGCGAAAAAAGACGGGGATAATTATATTTTAAACGGCACGAAACAGTGGATAACAAACGGCGGTGAAGCAGAAATATATTCCGTAATCGCGATGACAAATAAAGCAAAAGGAACCCGCGGCGCCACGGCCTTTATTATAGAAAAAGGAACGCCGGGTTTTACATTCGGGAAAAAGGAAAATAAAATGGGCATAAGGGCTTCGGCAACGAGGGAGCTTGTGTTTCAGGACTGCAAAGTGCCGGCTTCAAGCATACTGGCAAAAGAAGGCATGGGATTTATTGTTGCTGTGAATACACTGAATAATTCAAGACCTGGAGTTGCGGCACAAGCGCTGGGCATTGCAGCAGGCGCACTTGAAGAAGCCCTACAGTATTCGCGTCAGAGGATACAATTTGGGCATACGATATCATCAATTCAGGCAGTACAGCATATGCTGGCGAACATGGCGGTAGAAGTTGAAGCGGCGCGTGCACTTCTTTATTCCACGGCAAAAACAATAGACGCGGGAGCTGAAGGCTTTGCAAAAGAATCGGCAATGTCAAAATATTTCGCCGCGGAAGTGGCAATGAGGGTTACAACGAACGCGGTGCAGGTAATGGGCGGTTACGGATATATGAAGGAATACCCTGTAGAGAAAATGATGAGGGACGCTAAAATAACCCAAATATACGAGGGTACGAGCCAGATACAGTTAAACGAGATAGCATTGCAAATGATAAAGGAAGCGGCGCAGAGGAAAAAATAATTAGTGTTTGATAGGCGATAAAGGAAAAGTAAAAGGTGAAAAAAGACAGTTGATAGAGTATAGATTAAGGTTAAAATTATATAAACTTTCAAGTTTAAATAGGAGTTCAAACCATGGATATAGTAGTTTGCGTAAAGCAGGTTCCTGACACCACGAATATAACAGTTAATCCTGAAACAGGAACTTTAAAAAGAGAAACAGCAGGCACAATATTAAACCCTTTTGACTTGTACGCCATAGAGGAAGGTTTGAGGATAAAGGAAAAGCTCGGCGGCAAGGTGACTGTAATAACTATGGGCCCTCCCATGTCCAAGGAAATATTAAAAACAGCTATAGCTATGGGTGTCGATGAGGCTGTTTTAATTTCAGACAGGCGCGTGGCAGGTTCGGATACATGGGCGACGTCTTATGTGCTTTCAAAAGCAATACAGAAGCTTGGATTTAATCTTGTGCTCTTCGGCAAACAGGCAATAGACGGAGATACTGCGCAGGTAGGTCCGTCAACAGCCGAATTTTTAAAAATTCCTTGCATAACATGGGTAAAAAAAATAAGGGAAATATCAGACAAGGAAATGGTAGCTGAAATGATGATGGAAGACGGAGTGGACGTTGTTAAAGTTTCAATTCCTGCCGCAATTACAGTAGTGAAAGACATTAATTCGCCGCGGCTTGAATCTTTAAAAGGTAAAATGAGGGCAAAAAAATACGAGCCTGCCACATGGACGCTTGATGATATAGGCGGGGAAGAAGCCAAAGCAGGCTTGAAAGGCTCGCCCACGAGGGTCAAGCAGACTTGGTCCCCACAGAGGGATTTTGGGCATGCGGAAATTTTCCAGGGTGAAACAGAAGAAAAAGTCACGAAGTTGTATGATAAATTAAAATCCATGGGATTTATCAAGTGATTAAGGAGGCTTTACATGGCTGAAATAACAAAAGAAAACTGCAAAGGCGTATGGGTTGTAGCGGAGCAGAGGAAAAACGAATATCATAATGTAACATTTGAACTTTTGGGCAAGGCCAGGGAGCTTGCGGATATTTTAAAAGAAGAGCTTGCAGCTGTTCTCATAGGCGAAAACGTAAAGAGCATGGCAGCTGAACTGGTAAAATATGGCGCCGACAAAGTATATGTTATAGATCACGCCAAACTTAAAGACTATAACGACGAACTTTACTCAGAAGCGCTTAGCGACCTCGCAAAACAATACAAACCAAGCATAATGATTACAGGTGCGACAGCAATCGGCAGGTCTTTTTTTCCGAGAGTATCAATAAAACTTGAGGCGGGCCTGACAGCTGACTGCACCGCCTTTGAAATAGACCCAGAAACAAAAAATCTGTTTCAGATAAGGCCTGCTTTCGGTGGAAACCTCATGGCAAAAATTATGACTCCTGACAGGAGGCCGCAGATGGCAACTGCAAGGTATAAAGTATTCAAGCCGCTTGCGATTGACGAGGCGAGAAAAGGCGAGATAATAGATGCAAAAATTCCTGTGGATACATATAAAACATCAAGCCAGATGCTTGAATTTATAGAGGAAGTTGAGACAACCGTAAACCTGTCAGAGGCCGATATTATAGTTTCCGGAGGCAGGGGAATCGGAGGCGCAGAAAATTTTAAAATAATAAGGGAGCTGGCAGAAGCCATTCAGGGCGCTGTGGGTGCTTCAAGGGCGGCTGTTGATTCAGGCTGGATACCTTATTCGCACCAGGTAGGCCAGACAGGCAAAACAGTTTCACCCAAGATTTATATTGCGTGCGGCATTTCAGGCGCGGTCCAGCACCTCGCAGGCATGTCATCATCGGACATTATTGTTGCTATTAATAAAGACCCGGAGGCCCCGATATTTTCAGTGGCAAAATACGGAATTGTTGGGGATATTTTTGAGATAGTCCCTGCGCTGACAAGGAAAATTAAGGGAGCGTAAAATGGCGAAAAAACCTTTCTGGGAAAAAGCATATAAGGATGCTTCAGTCAGCACATTCGGCAAACCAAGCGATGAGTTTAACTCGCTAGTTAAAAAGCTTCCGCAAGGCGCGAAAGTGCTCGACCTTGGCGCAGGCGATGGAAGGAATGCGATTTTTCTTGCAAAAAAAGGTTTTGATGTTACTGCAGTTGATGTTTCCGAAGCGGGGATAAAAAAACTCGAAAAGATTGCAGGGGAAAAAGGCGCTAAGGTAAAAACAAAAGTACAGGATATGAGGGAATTTAAATTTGATGAACAATATGATCTTATAATATCCCATGGCTGCCTTCACATGATTGAAAGAAAAGAATGGCAGAAACTGATTGAACGGATAAGGGAAAACACAAAGCTTGGTGGTTATAACGTAATACTGGTTTTTACAGATAAAATTGAACCTTCGAAAAATTTAAAGGAATTTATGGTTGGACTTTTCAGGGAAGGCGAAATTTTTAGCTTGTATTCGGACTGGGAAATAATACAGCAAAAAAGTTATGTTTTTAACGACAAACATCCCGGGGGAGTAAGGCATACACATTCTGTTAATAAGATAGTGGCAAAAAAAATATAATTTTTTCTTTTTTGGGGAAACAAACAAACCTATCAACACACAATAGTGTACATTAACCCCTTTGCATCGCCCTTTATTTTTTGCTAAATAAGGTGTATAATTGAAATAGAAAGGAGGTTAAAAAGAATGGTTAGGCACGCTTTAAATCTTCCACTTATCTATAAGCCGAAAACCTCAAAAAACACCACCCCGTTACAGCATTTAAAAAAGCCACACATATTTATAATATCCCTGCTTTTTATTGTCAGCATCGCATTGCCTGTTTATGTTTACGGCGACGACGTCTGGGCCGATTTCTTCGGCACATCAAGCACATCAGGCACGTGGGATACAGGCACAAGATATAACCCAAATACAACAATGAAACCGCCTCTTGTATTATTATGGCAGAGTTACGACTGGAGAGGAAATACAATTAATGTTAATCCAACATGGAATGGCGCAAGTATAGTAAATGGAGTTGTATATTATGGTGAAGGCTCTCAAATTGGTATTCCACCCGGCTATTTATGGGCATGGGACAGCGCAACCGGAATTACAAAAACAGGTTTTCCTTTACAAACTTTAAACGGCATAGGCGATACGCCTTGTATATTAGGAGAATATATCGGAGCAGGAACACTTCCTATAGAGGGTACTGGTAATAATTATTTATGGGATAGTTTAAGTTTAAATATAATTTCTGGATTTCCCGTTACAGTAGCTGCAAATACGGAAATTGAAGGTAGCCCGATTATACAAAATAATAGAATATATTTTTGTAATGGTGATACTGTCGGCACTAATAATTATTATTTATATTGTTATGACACAACAACCGGGAATTTAATATATAAAAATCCATTGCCTGCGTATGGCTCGGATTCAACGCCGTTTATTTATCAGGGCAAAATAATAATAACAAACTGGAACACAGGGCTTCGTGTATATTGTTTCAATGAATCCGACGGAAGCACGGTGCCGGGATATCCTTTGCAATTATCCGCAAACGGCGGGACAAACGCCTCGCCGGTCGTATATAACAACCGGATATATATTGATTCCGGAGAGGCGTTTTGGGCAATTGACATAAACACGGCTACAGTGCCAGCGCCTTTTCCGCTGACAATCACAGGCGGCAATATGTCCTCAACAATCGCGGCAGGGAATGGAAAAGTATATTTTGGGACAGCAGGCGGTTATATATATGGAAATTATTTATACGGAATTGACGCGACAACAGGAGCAAATATTGCGGGTTTTCCTGTTACGCTTAACGGCAGCGCCAACATAGACGGCCCGATAACTCTTGCAAACGGCGTGGCATATTTTGGAACTGATGAAAATAAAGTTTATGCCGTTGACGCGAATAACGGAACAAATTTATGGAGTTATCAATTGCCTGCGGGCATTGGTTATAGTGGTATTCAGTACATAATGGCGTCGGTTGCAGAAAATAAACTGGCAGTAACTAGTGTAAGTGGAAACGGGGTTTTTGTATTTTGTATGCCAAGCCCGACAATAACGCCGACAATAACTGAAACAGCAACACCAACTATGACCGAAACCATAACGCCTACTATGACTTACACAAACACATCTACTTTGACCGGTACTTATACAATAACAGCCACGATTACGCAAAGCCAGACAATCTCACAGACAACGACAGAAACAATTACGCCGACAATATCAATGACATCAACAATAACTCAAACTCTGATAATATGTTAAGTGTTTATTAGAATGCACGTGGGTTCCAAATCTTTGTTAAAATAGTTATGCGAGTAACAAAATAACAAAGGAGGAACCACACATGCATTATGTCGGAGTTGATCTTCACAAAGAACAGTCATGGTTTTACGTTTCAGATCATGAAGGCAAAAGACTTATCAGTAAGAGTATATCAAATTCGGAAGAGGAATTGAAACGGATATTTGAAATGATCCCAAAGCCATTCAAGTTGGGAGTAGAGGCCACAAGAAACTGGTACTTTTTTGTTGATTTAGCCGAGCTTTATGCGGAAGAAGTCAATCTCGCGAATTCTTTCGAGCTCAAGGCTTTTGCAAAACGAAATAAGAAAACCGACAAGATAGACGCAAAACTAATTTGCGATGTTCTGCGAATGGGTTTTCTTCCGAAAGTCAACATACCGCCAAAGCCCATAAGAGAAATACGTGAATTAATAAAATATAGAATGTCCCTTGTGTATGAGCGAACTTATAATATCAACAGGCTCAAAAATACGATGGGAAAACTAGGGCACGAATGTTGCAGCGATCTTACAAGATATAAACACTTAGACAAAGTACAGACGGAGGAATTACCGGAGATATATAAAACTGTTATTAAAGGGCATCAAGAAAGGATTAGATTTTTAACTGAAAAAATTAATAGTATGAAATTGTATCTCAAAGAAACGTTTGAAAATGACCCTGATATTAAGAACCTGATTACAATACCAGGCTTGAGTTATCTAAGCGCGGCAATAGTAAAGAGCGAGATGATAGATGTAGCAAATTTTGCATCTTTTAACCGCCTTTGTTCCTTTGCCGGACTAGCTCCGCGAGTGAGCCGGAGTGCTAAAAAAGATATACACGGGCCTTTAAGCAGAAACAGGCGTAAATTACTTCAGTGGATATTGTTGGAAATAGTTCCTCATTATGTTAGAGCCTCAGAGGAAAAGAAAGCAAGATTCGATGAAATAGTTAAAAGAAAAAGTTATAATACGGCAAAAGTTGTATTGGCCAGGGATCTTTTAAAGGTAATATATAATGTGCTACGAGATAAAAGAGAATATTATAGAAATACAATTCGGTCAACGGCGGGTGTCGCGCTCCACGGTGTCTGAAGTGCGTTTTTTAACGCAGCTTCGTTAGGTCTGATTAGCGGGCATCCGCTGTCCAAGATTATCAAGCAGGCAGGCAATAGTCCTGCGCTGCCAATGGGTGACTGAAACCGGATTATTCCGGGTTTCTTGAGATAACAACGGACGGCTGAATGAAATTACAGAGGATTAACAAGGATTGGAATTCATTAACGTGATACGTGTCTTTATATTTGACAAACACTTAAATGGGTGACACCGTCGCCCACATATACTATAACGCCGACAAAGACTGAAGTTCCGGCATCTTTTTATTTTAGATTAATAGCAAACTCTCCAAACCCAGCGAATAACTATACTTATATTATTTATGAGATAGGCATAGGAGCAGAAGTAAAAGTAATAATATACACAATAAGCGGTGAAAAAGTAACTACGCTTGAGCAAGAAGGCTCGCAGGGAAGAAACCGCCTTCGATGGAACTGCAAAAATTTTGCAGGCCATGACGTAGCAAGCGGAGTATATATTTATAGAATTGAAGCAGTATCAGGCAGCAATAAAGCAAAAGCGTGGAGTAAACTGGCGGTTTTAAGGTGATAGAACTATCTTAAGTGGTGTTTTATATGGTGAAAACCATTTCTGTTTATTAAAATTAACTTGACCTTTTGAATTTTATGCTATATAATTTATATAAAAGGTGAGGCAGCAGGTTAATAATACTTAATTTGTTTTGGGAAAAATTATAGCAAATTAAAATTATTTAACCAAATATAAAATCCAAAAGGAAAAACCGTGAACACAAGAAACCAGGTCAATAAATTCAAAAATACAATAATATTATTATTTTTATTTATGATATTTCTTTCATTAGTCCAAAGCCTTTCAGCCGCGGCAGCTTATACGTGGACGAATGTAGTTGTTCCAGCCGGAGGATTTGTGGCTGGCGTGGATTACAGCCCGGTGCAGCAAGGGCTTATTTATGCCAGAACCGATATGGGCGGTTTTTACCGCTGGGATAACACCAACAACGTCTGGATACCTTTAACCGATATGTATGGCCTAAGCCAGTATACCTATCACGGCGGTGAAAGCATAGCACCTGACCCGGTCAATGCTAATAACGTTTATGCGGCGGCTGGAATGTATTTAACCAACGGTAATGGGGCTATACTCAGTTCAACTAACCAGGGCACTTCCTGGACAATCAATCCAATTGCAGTTCCCATGGGAGGCAATAATGACGGCAGGGAAGCAGGTGAACGCCTTGCTGTCGACCCGAACCTAAACAGCATACTCTATTTCGCTTCACGTAATAACGGTCTTTGGAAAAGCACCAATTCAGCTGCCACTTGGGCACAGGTCGCAAGTTTCCCGACAAACGGCGACGCCAATTATGGATTAACCTATGTAATTTTTCTTCCTGGCGGAAATCCTTCCTCCGGCACAGAAACTATTTTTGTCGGCGTGGATTCCATGAGCGCGGGAAACAGCAGCCTCTACCGTTCCACGAACGCCGGCAGTAGCTGGGCCGTGGTCCCAGGCGGGCCTACCAACATGATAACTCCACATGCTTCATTAGGAACAGACGGGACTTTGTGGATTGTATATGACAGCGGCGGATACGGTCCCAACAGCATTACCACGGGGCAAATTTGGAAATTAAACACCAGCACACTGGCTTGGACACAGGTAACTTTACCTGGACCGGCTGCAGGTAACGGGGGATATGGTGGGATATGCGTGGACCATCAAAACGCCCAACACGTAGTTGTCTCAACCCTGGATTGGTGGGGTGGCCCAGACCATATCTACAGTACCACCAATGGCGGGACAAGCTGGTCAGTCATAGGGAACGCACAAAACAGCTGGGACGCTGCGCCTTATGCTGTTTACAACAACAATGGAGCATTATGGACAAGATTTTGCGGTACATATGACGGAGGTACAGGATGGCAGGGGGACATCAAGATAGACCCTTTTAATTCAAACAATGCTATATATACCACAGGAGGAGGCGTTTGGAGCAGTACCAGTATAGAGGCAGGGACGCAGCCCGCTGGTGTCACCTGGATTTTCACCGACTATGGATTGGAGGAAACGGCTGTAACCGATATGATAACTTCAGCACCGGGTGGGGTTTTCTTCAGCGCAGTGGGGGATATAACCGGGATGCGGCATCCAAACGTAACACAATCTCCTCCGCTTGGAATGTATTGTGACCCATCCATGAGTACCACAGACGGCATTGATTATGCTGAACTTAACACGAATTTTGTGGTTCGCGAGGGGCACAGTTTATCAAGCGGCACCACTTCTGCCGGCGGATATTCCACTGATAACGGGCAGACCTGGACAGCTTTTGGCTCAAACCCGAACGGTTATTCTACAAGCGGCGGAAACGGGCAAATATCAGTAAATGCCAACGGTACTGTGATTCTTTGGGCGCTGCCTTCCAGCACAGCAGTATATTCTTCAAACAACGGCACGACCTGGAATAATACATCAGGACTCCCTAACGGAGCTCAAATATGTTCGGACAGGGCAAATAATACTATATTTTATGGTATTTCAGGCACAACACTTTATGTCAGTACAAACAGCGGGGCCAGCTTTTCCAGCGCGGGTACATATTCAGGCAGCATATCATGGGCTAACAGGCCAAGGGCTGTTTTTGGCATAGCAGGTGAAGTCTGGGTTCCGACAGGCAGTGGCCTCTATCGGTTTACTAATGTAGGTTTGGGAACTGTGGCAACCACGCAGATTGCAAATGTGTCAAGCGCAGTGGCTGTAGGATTTGGCAAGGCGGCTTCAGGACAAACACATCCAGCGGTTTACCTGGCTGGGACTTTGAGCGGAACCTATGGCTTTTTCCGTTGCGATGACGGAGTCGGTACCACCTGGACCCAAATAAACGACGCTAATCACCAGTTCGGCGCGGCTGAATTCGCAGCAGGGGACGAAACGGTTTACGGCCGCATGTATGTAGGTACCAATGGAAGGGGCATTCTTTATGGCGACATTTCTACTTCAGGTACTTCTACTGTAACACCGGCAATAACTTTAACTTATACAAGTACAGCTACGCCAAATCCGACGAGAACTTTTACACCAACATATTCATACACATTGACTTCAACAAGGACGTCAAGCCCGACATATACCAGCACCCAGCAGATGACACCGACTTCGACAGGAACAGCAACCGCAACTGTTACGAACACATCTTCATACACTTCAACTTCTACACGAACAGCAACGCAGACCTCAACGCTATCGCGGACATCTACCTTTACTCCAACAAATACGCCGACATATACAATTACAATAACATCAACAAGCACGCAACAGAATACGGTTACTTTAACAGAAACAAGGACAAATACCGGCACTTATACAGCGACAGGGACTAATACCCCGGTACCCACAGGAACAAATACTGTAACACCTTCTTTAACGGCAACAAGAACAAACACGGTAACATCTACCTTGACTGCGACTTCTACATCAACATATACAGTAACTCTGACATGGACAAACACCTTACAGAATACTGAAACTTTAACGGCTACAGGGACAAATACAACATTGTCAACGGCAACAAGGACAAATACAAGCACATATACTGCGACAGAAACAAATACAGCAACACAGACATCAACAGCAACACGGACAAACACTGCAACGACGACATTTACTGCGACAGCTACTCCAACATACACAATTACTCTGACATGGACAAGCACGTCACAAAACACAGTAACTTTAACTTCAACAGGAACAAATACTGCAACACCTTCCTTAACGGCAACACGAACAAATACGGTAACGTCGACTTTGACTGCTACACCTACGCCAACATATACAGTTACATTAACATGGACAAACACGTTGCAGAACACGGCAACTTTAACGGCGACACGTACAAATACATCAACGCTGACATTCACTGAGACAATTACGCCAACATATACAGTTACATTAACATGGACAAACACGTTGCAGAACACAGCAACTTTAACGGCGACACGTACAAATACATCAACGCTGACATTCACTGAGACAGTTACACCAACATATACAGTTACATTAACTTGGACAAATACACCACAGAACACGGCAACTTTATCAACGACATCTACTCTTACGGCGACAAGGACAAATACTGCGACGAATACACCCACATATTCTGCTACAGCGACATGGACACTTACATTTACAACTACTTTTACGGTGACAGGAACATTCACGGAGACATTAACTTTAACAAGAACGATAACATCAACGCTAACTAATTCACCTGTGGTATCAGAAACACCAACTTATACAGCAACGATTTTTACCCCGACAATTACGCCAACGTCCACAATATCACCGACAATTACATTGACAGATACAGCATCGCCTACTGGGACACCAACTTTTACTGCGACAAGGACAAACACAGGCACAAATACGCCGACTTATACAGTAACTTTGACATGGACAAACACATCACAGAACACAGTAACATTTACAGCTACGGGAACAAATACGACAAATCCTACAGGTACAAGTACAGGGACACCTACACTTACAGTTACACGGACAACTACAGTTACAAATACGCCGATAAACACACCTTCATATACAGTAACATTGACTTATACATTGACAGTTACATCAACATTTACCAATTCACCGGTGGTATCACCTACGCCGACATTTACTAATATAATATTCACATGGACAATTACGCAGACTTCTACCTCATCGCCAACAATCACATTGACAAATACACCATTACCAACAGGTACAGATACGGAGACGGTTACGTTCACTGCGACAAAAACAGACTCCGCAACCACAACCTTCACTGTTACACCTACGCCAACATATACAGTTACATTAACATGGACAAGTACGTTGCAGAATACTGCCACTTTAACAGCAACAGGAACAAATATAGCGTCGCCTACAGTTACATATACAAATACCTGCGATTGTACGGGCACAGAAACAGTGACACCTACATTTACGTTTGTAGCGACAAGGACAAACACCGGAACATCGACAGTGACGAATACGTCCACAAATACACCTTCGTTTACAGAAACATTGACATCCACAACAACAATTACATTAACATTAACTAATACTGAGGTTGTGTCAGAAACACCGACTTATACAGCGACAATTTTTACGCCGACAATTTCACCGACGTCTACCGTAACACCAACAATAACATTGACAGATACACCATCACTAACAGACACGGTAACGTCGACTGCAACAGAAACAGAGACAAGGACAAATACATTATTACCTACACTTACAAATACGCCAGAGAATACCGCAACAAGCACAGTGACGCCTACTGTAGGAGCAAACCTTGTAGCGGATATTACTATTTCACAGGGGAGTGCAATGATAGGGCAGGATATAACCGTAATAATGCAGGTAGTAAATACAGGGACAAATGGCGTGAATAATTTACAGCCTTCAGCGCTGGCTCAAACAGGCGGTGGAACAGCTATCCTTATAAGCGGGCCCATGCCTGCAAGCACTGCAATAGTCTCAGATTCATCAGGATCATTTACGTGGGTATATACAGTGACTTCCGTGGCAGGAAATATAGCATTCAGCGGGTCGGCAAGCGGCACAGACGCGATAAACGGCACAATAGTATCAACTGCGATAGTGACCAGCAATCCATTAATATGCGTTACAGCCACGGCAACAATAGCAAATTCAATTACAATTACCGTAACGCCGACATATACAATAACGCCTAGTATTACGACAACAAATCCAGTTGCGACAGCCAGCTTTACACCGACAAACCAGGTTCCTGTTTTCACGGCTACAGCCACATTTGTAATTACTACACAGCCGCCAGGGCCGCCAAGGATATATCCAAACCCAGTAAAAGACAGGTTTAGATATGTATTTACCCTGACGGAAGATGCAGATATAGAAATAACTATATATACAGCGTCATACAGGCTGATAGCAAAATTTGATCAGTGGCAGAGCGCAGGATTAAATACTATTATAATCGGCGTACAAGGCTTGGCAAACGGTACATATTTTATCGTATACAAGCAAAAAGGTCAGACAACAAATACAAAGAGAATTGATAAATTTATCATTTTAAAATAAAATATAATTTTATCATTTAAACAAGAAATTTTACTTTAAAATGTTCTTAAAAAGGGAAAAGAAAAATTTTTTTAATACTTCGGAACTTTTTTGGAAAATATTTGTCTAATAATTATGAGATATTACCGAAAACTACCCGGAGGCAATTTGATGAATATTATAAAAGAAGACTTTAGGGACATTTTATCATATAAAGAAGCCCTTGCAATAATATGTATATCCATAAATTATGCTTATCATCAGGCCATAATAGATATTGAACGAATGGCGAAATTTATTGGTTTATCAACTGACGATTTAAAAAAAATGGGAAGAGTATTTGAAATTCTCAAGCTTGGAAAAATTCAGTTAAAAGACGGCAGGGAAATACTTGAAGTTTATGATGTTAAAGATGAAGAAGTAAAAAATACCATGTATGAGGCAATCTGGAATAAAAAGGATGACTATGCAGCAATCTGCCAAAAGCTTATTGCGGATGGCATAGAAGGTGTATACGAGATAAACGCGAATTAATTATTCTATTCAAGTGTTCGTGAATTATTGCTAAGCATGATAAACCATTCAAAACAAAGCCAAGTTGACAAGCACTGTTTTATATAGTAAACTTAGTTAAAGGTTTAAACAAGTGTGAATTGTGAACAATACCAAGTCCGGGAGAATTCAGTCAAATGAAAATCAAAGTAATATCCATATTAATTTGCCTTATTGCATTAGGCATGTCATCAATTATTTATGGTGGAAACTGCACTGTTGATTGGGGAACAGTGCATCAAAGCATAAGAGGTTTTGGCGCATGCAGTGCATGGAGCAGTACTGCCTTTCCGAGTGCACTTGCCGACTTTTTTTTCGATACCAGCGGGTCAAATTTAGGCATATCAATTTACCGAACAAGAATACCCCCCGACGGAACAATGACAGGAGAAATTTCTTCAGTGCAGGAAGCTCTTGCCCGGAATGCAAATATTATTGTTTGGGCAGCGCCGTGGTCGCCGCCAGCGAGCATGAAAAACACCGATAATGTCGATACTGGTGTACTTTTGACATCGGATTACCAAGCATATGCAAATTATCTCACTACTTACGCTAAAAATTTCCAAACGGCAGCCGGTGTAGGATTGTATGCTATGTCAGCACAGAATGAACCTGATTGGCCCACAGGCTCTTATGAGGGTTGCACATGGAGCGCCCAGCAACTGCATGATTTTATATTAAATAACCTTGGCCCAGCAATGGCATCAAGCAACCCAAATGTAAAAATAATGATGCCAGAATCTTTTGGCGATAATCTGGCTATGTCAGACACTACATTAAATGATTCCAATGCGGCGAAATATGTAAGTGTAGTAGGAGAGCATCTGTACGGCCTGAGCGGAAATGAACCCAAAACTCCCAATGCTTATCCATTGGCTGTTTCACTCGGCAAGGAGTACTGGGAAACAGAATTCTACAATAACAGCCTTTCTTCTTATGACGCCACCATGACCGAAGGGTTAAATACAGCAGTCCAAATGCATGATGCCCTTACAATAGCAAATTTTAATGCCTACCATTACTGGTGGTTTGTCTCGAGCGGGACAGACAACGGCGGTTTGGTGCCAACCGGCACCACATCATCATCAGGTGCGCCAAAAACGGCTTTTTGTTTTGGCCAATTCTCGAAGTTTATTAGGCCCGGTTATGTCAGGATGGACAGTACTGTCAATCCTACAAGCGGAGTTTATGTATCGGCATATCAATTGGCATCAACCGGCGCCTTCGTAATAGTAGCCATTAATACAAATTCATCCACAACGAGCCAGTCGTTTACCCTGAATGCAATGTCTGTTTCATCAGTTACACCGTGGGTTACCGACCCAAACAACAGCCTGACACAGCAAGGCGCTCAGGCGGTATCGGGAAATAGCTTTACATACAATTTGACTGCCAGCAGCGTAACAACTTTTATCGGAGTAAGCGGGAATATTACTGTTTCACCCACTGTTACGTTTACGATAACGCAGACTCCCACGCCGGTTTGCGGAGTGGAGCTTGATAATTTTGCCTCGTGCAGCACCACAAATGCCTGGGGTGCAGGCTGGTATGATTTTGCTGATACAGGTACTACTTTAACACCATCACCATTAACGCTTGCATCAACTTCATCTGGATCGTCGGGATGTTCCGCACAGATAAGCGGAACACAGAGTACCAGTGGTTATGCCGGTCTTGGCACAAACCTGGATTCCGCTGGAACAACAGTGAATATGACTGCTTATACGGGTGTCCAATTTTACGTGAAGGGAGATGGTGGTACATATTGGTTTCAGGTTACAGAACCAAGTGTAACAGATGGGGATAATTTTGGACATTCTTTTACTGCTCCGACAACATGGACGCTAGTTACCATATACTTTTCAAGTCTTGCGCAGCGCGGATTCGGGACAGCAGAAACTTTTACTCAAAATCAACTTGAAGCCCTTCAGTGGATGACAACTGCAGCGGGAAGCTTTAATCTTGATATTGATGATATAGTTTTGATCAGCTCTGCGTGCAATTCTCCCACTAATACGCCAAATATGACTAAAACTAATACGCCGACTCTTACAAGGACTCCTACGTCAGCACAAAGTCCGACATCTTCTTCAACCGCAAGTTATACTGTAACAGCAACAAGGACAAGCACATTAACAACAACAGCCACGGCAACTCTAACAGGCACATATACGGCAACAGGAACATTAACGCCTGTTAATACTGCCACATTGACCATAACTCAGACTTTCACACTAACGTCAAGCAGGACAGCTACTTCTTCAAATACAGCAACAGGCACGTTAACATTCACACCGACACTTACAGTTACAAAAACAAACACATTAACAAATACGCCTACATATACAGTCACTCTGACTTGGACAATAACATCACAAAACACAGCAACTTTAACAGCCACAAATACAAATACAGCATTGCCGGCAGCTACAAGGACAAATACCGGGACAAATACCATTACAATGACAGAGACAAGCACAGGAACGCCTACGCTTACTGTGACAAAAACAAACACATTGACAAATACTCCTACTTATACAGTTACGCTGACCTGGACAAACACGGCACAGAACACGATAACTTTAACAGCAACAGGGACAAACACACTATTGCCGACAGGGACAAGTACATCGACGCCTACATTTACTTCGACAAGGACAAATACACCGACATATACATTAACTCTGACTTGGACAAATACACCGCAGAACACGTCGACTTTAACTTCAACGGGCACAAACACAGTATCAATGACGGCTACAAGGACAAATAGCGGGACAAATACAATTACAATGACAGAAACCAGCACGCCATTGAATACAGCGACTTTAACAGCAACAGACACAAATACTGCAACGCTAACGCTTACTACTACAAGAACAAATACTTTAACTGTCACTTTGACAAGTACAATGTCCAACACAGCGACGCCGACATTGACAGTGACATTAACTTTCACGAGGACAGTTACACCAACAAATACAAATTCACCAGCAGTATCACCAACGCCGACATTTACGAATATAGTATTTACGTGGACAATTACGCAAACATTCACTGTATCGCCGACAATTACATTGACAGATACACCGCTGCCAACGGGAACTAATACGGGGACGCCAACATTTACAGTAACAAGAACAAACACGGTGACAAATACGCCGACGTATACAGTTACACTAACTTGGACAAGCACACTACAAAACACGGCAACTTTAACGGCAACAGGCACAAGCACTACGACAAGGACGCCCACGTACACAATTACACTGACTTTTACATCGACAGTTACACCGACAAATACCAATTCACCTGTGGTGTCACCCACACCTACATTTACTAATATAGTTTTTACATGGACAATAACGCAGACATTTACTATATCGCCGACAATAACAATAACAAATACACCTCTGCCGACTGGAACAAATACGGGAACACCTACGTTTACTACAACAAGGACAAACACAGAAACATCAACTTTTACTATGACACATACGCCAACGAACACAGCAACTCTGACTTGGACAAGCACAGCACAGAATACGGCGACTTTAACAGCAACAGATACAAATACACCGTTACCGACAAGCACAAGCACAAACACAACGACACCTACTTTTACAGCTACGAGGACAAACACAGCGACTGATACTCCGACAAACGCGCCTTCATATACAGTAACATTGACTTTTACATTGACGGTTACATCAACATTTACCAATTCGCCGGTGGTATCACCTACGCCGACATTTACTAATATAATATTCACGTGGACGATTACGCAAACATTTACAATATCGCCGACAATAACAATTACAAACACTCCTACGCATACACCGAGCGATACTCCAACAAATACACTTACTAATACAGAAACAAACACACTGGTAAATACAGCGACAGATACGCTTGTTAATACAAAGACAAACACGCCAGTAAATACAGCAACTGATACACCCATCAATACAGAGACAGATACACCGGTTAATACTGCGACAGATACACCAATAAATACAGCAACGGATACACCAGTAAATACAGCAACAGACACACCGGTTGATACAGATACAGACACGCCGGTTGTGTCAGAAACACCGACTTATACAGCGACAATTTTTACGCCGACAATTTCACCGACGTCTACCATAACACCAACAATAACATTGACAGATACACCATCATTAACAGACACGGCAACATCGACTGCAACAGAAACAGAGACTTGGACAAATACATTATTACCTACACTTACAAATACGCCAGAGAATACCGCAACAAGCACAGTGACGCCTACTGTGGGAGCAAATCTTGTAGTGGCTATTACTATTTCGCCAGGGAATGCAATGGTTGGCCAGAATATAACCGTAATAATGCAGGTAGTAAATACAGGGACAAATGGTGTGAATAATTTACAACCTTCAGCGCTGGCTCAAACAGGCGGTGGAACAGCTGTCCTTGTAAGCGGACCCATGCCTGTAAGCACTGCAATAGTTTCAGATTCAACAGGATCATTTACATGGGTATATACAGTGACTTCCGTGGCAGGAAATATAGCATTTAGCGGGTCGGCAAGCGGAACAGACGCGATAAACGGCACAATAGTATCAAGCTCAATAGTATCAAGTAGTCCATTAATATGCGTTACAGCCACAGCAACAATAGCAAATTCAATTACAGTTACCGTAACATCAACATATACGATAACGCCGAGTATTACGGCGACAAATCCAGTGGCGACAGCCAGCTTTACACCGACAAACCAGGTTCCTGTTTTCACGGCTACAGCCACATTTGTAATTACTACGCAGTTGCCAGGGCCGCCAAGGATATATCCAAACCCGGTAAAAGACAGGTTTAGATATGTATTTCCCCTGACGGAAGATGCAGATATAGAAATAACCATATATACAGCGTCATACAGGTTGATAGCAAGATTTGACCAGAGACAGAGCGCGGGATTAAACACTATTGTAATAGACACACAAGGCATGGCAAACGGAACATATTTTATAGTATATAAGCAAAAAGGGCAGACAACAAATACAAAGAGAATTGATAAATTTATTGTATTAAAATAACCGATATAAATAAGCACGCAATAGAAAATAAATTGCGGCCATATTTTTTTAATGATGATTATCTAACTGGCAAAATAATTATTGCAAAGGTGAACGAAATAAAATGAAAAAAAAATTACAGAATACCTTGAGAGTCATAACTGCATATTTAATAATATTATTTTTATTTTCATTTAAACTTTTTGCAGCAAATACTGATATTCGCCTGAATTCGCTGGGTTTCCAGCCAAGTTACAATAAATATGCATCAATAGATTTGACTTGTACAAATTTCTATGTTGTAACTGTACCAGCTGGTGTGACTGTTTATACTGGCACGGTTGGAAATGCCATTAACGCAACAGACAGCGGGGAAACAGTAAGAGTAGCAGATTTTTCATCGTTAACGACCGAAGGAACATATTGCGTTAATGTACCTGGAGTCGGGAACTCAGCGACCTTTTCAATAAATAAAACGGTTTATAATAATGCATTTTATATGGCCATGAAAGCAATGTATTTGTGGAGATGCGGAACAGCGGTATCATATACATATCCGGCAGACGGTAATACTTATTCCCATGCAGCCTGCCATGAAAATGACGCTTATCTTGATGATGTAGGAGGGCCTAATGGGACTATTAAAACAGCCACAGAAGGCTGGCATGATGCAGGTGATTATAATAAATATACTGTAAACGCGGCTATAACACTGGGCATGATGTATATGGCCTGGGAACAGTTCCAAAATAAGATTAACCAAATACCTTTGAACCTTCCTGTAACTGCTGCCGGATACCCGGAATACCTCGAAGAAACAAAATGGGAGACTGACTGGCTGCTTACAATGCAGGCTTCAAATGGAGGAGTATATGACAAGGTAAGTGAAGCTGCTTTCTGCGCTTTTATAATGCCTGAAGCAAATACCGTAGACAGGTACTTTTGGGGTTATGGCAATATTGGGACGGTTGAAACGGCAACATTCTGCGCTGTGATGGCGATGGGCGCGAGAATATATTCACCTTATGATTCTGCTTATTCGACGAAATGCCTTAATGCAGCATCAGCCGCCTATAGTTATCTGACAAATAATGCGACTAACACCACGGCAAACCTTACGGGATGCACGACCGGGAACTATAGCACAAGCGATGCCAATGAAGGAAGACTTTGGGCAGCTGCGGAAATGTGGGAGACGACAGGTACCGCTACGTTTTTGAATGATTTTGAAACAAGGGCAAATGGATATTCTCCAACTTATGTTGATTCTGATTTTGACTGGTCGAATGATAAAAACCTTGGCATGTATACATACGTTCTGTCAACAAAATCAGGAAAGAATGCCACGCTTCTGACAAATATTAAAAATAATATCATATCCGATGCTAATGGAATCACGACAACTGCATTCAGCCATCCTTATGGACGTCCGCTTGGCACAAACTATTACTGGGGATGCAACGGAGGCAATGAGAGGACGGCCATGCTCCTGCAAATAGCAAACCAAATATCGCCGAGTACTAATTATCTTAACGGCGTACTTGATGCTGTTGCTTATGTCTTTGGCAGAAATATGCATGACAGGTCGTATATTACAGGTGTTGGAATCAACCCGCCGATGAACCCGCACCACAGGCCTTCGGGAGCAGACGGCATTACCAATCCATGGCCGGGATACATGGTCGGAGGGTCATCAGGAGCAAACAGCAATGACCCTGTTGAAACACTCACGCCGACAGGGCTACCGCCTGCAGAATACTGGACAGACCAGCAGGGAGCGTATTCGTCAAATGAGGTTGCAATAAATTGGGAGGGCGCGCTTATTTACGCTCTTGCAGGGTTTATAGATTTTGATATAACTAATACAGTGACAGTATCGCCGACCCTTACAAAGACAACACAACCAACGTTCACAATTACTCCAACACAAACAGCCACAGGGACTAGGACAGATACTTTTACCATAACTCCGACAAGTACTCCAAGCAGAACTGCTTCAGGCACTTTTACAGCTACGGCAACGTTTTCCGGAACCCAAACGTTGACATTAACGCAAACATTTACTTATTCTGTAACTGCCACATGGTCGCCTACGAGAACAGGCACACCCACTTATTCAAGCACTGTTTCCGCTACGTCTACATTCACCGGGACAGTGACACCAAGTTTTTCCCAAACCAACACAATACTTTTATCAAGGACAGCAACTCCTACTTTCAGCTTTACGGCAACAATGTCATTTACAGCGACAGGGACAGAAACGCCAACCAGCACTCCTACAGCTTCCAATACCATTACAAGCACATTTACTGGAACAACGACACAGACACGCACGTCGTCATTTACAGATACGGCTACTTTTACCTTGACAGTAACGTCAACATTTTCTCCTACGTCGACTTATACGCAGACTTCTACCGCCACAAGAACAGCTACTTTGACATATACTTTGACTAATACGGCCACTTCAACTTTTAGTGCAACGGGCACGGATACACTTACAGCCTCGGCTACCAGAACTCCTTCGGCAAGTTTAACAATAAGCATTACACTCACGAATACGTCAACGCCATCATTTACGCAAAGCGCGACAGTAACTAATTCAAGTACATTAACACAAACAGCTTTTTATACTGCAACAAAGACATTTACGTTAACAGCGACAGGGACAGAAACGCCAACCAGCACTCCTACAGCTTCCAATACCATTACAAGCACATTTACTGGTACAACGACGCAGACACGCACACCTTCGTTTACAAATACATTGACTTTTACTTTCACATCAACATCAACTCTTTCTGTCACGCCGACAGATACACGGACTTCTACCTTGACCGCCACAATAACAAATTCGCCGGTAGTATCGCCAACTCCCACATTTACAAATATTGTGTTTACATGGACAATAACACCAACATATTCCATTTCCCCAACGGTAACGCTGACGTCGAGTAGCACACTAACGAATACGGCAACGCCCTCGTTTACAGCGAGTGTTACAGGAACTAATTCAAGTACGGCAACACAAACAGTTTCTTATACAGCAACAAGGACATTTACATTAACGGCGACAGGGACAGCAACGCCAACCAGTACGCCTACAGCTTCAAATACCATTACAAGCACTTTGACTGGCACAGCGACGCAGACGCGGACGCCTTCGGTTACAGATACGGGCACTTTTACTGCAACAACAACATTAACCATCTCTAATACACCAACACATACACCAACTTTTACTTTGACAATTACAATTACAAATTCGCCGACCATTACATTAACAGCGACAGGGACAAGTACGCCAACCAGTACTCCCACAGCTTCAAATTCAATAACAGTCACTTTTACGGGTACAGCGACTCATACTCAGACACCTACACTTACAGATACGCCGACTTTTACTTTAACAGTAACGTTAACACTTTCTTATACTCCAACACATACCCCTACTTTCACTTTGACCGTCACAATAACAAATTCACCGGTTGTATCGCCAACACCCACATTCACAAATATAGTGTTTACGTGGACAATAACACCGACATATACTATTTCCCCAACAATAACACTTACGATGACGTCGAGCAATACACTAACAAATACAGCAACACCGACAAGCACATTTACAGGGACTGTGACACAGACACCTTCATTTACATATTCGGCAACTTTCACTTTGACGGCTACATTAACTCTGTCTCCAACGCAGACATATAGCTCAACTTCTACTTTGACAATAACACTAACGCTTTCTTCCACGAAAACAGAAACGACGACTTGCACTTTGACAGCCACAATTACAGATTCGCCAGTAATATCACCGACACCTACATTTACTTCTATTATTTTTACATGGACAATAACACCGACATTAACAATTTCCCCAACGATAACACTGACTCAGGCAAATACATTTACAAATACTCCAACATCCTCTATCACAGTTACAAGCACGGAGACACAGACACCTTCGTATACAGATACGGAGACTCTTACTCTGACATTAACGTCAACGCTTTCTTCGACGGCTACAGAAACGTCGACTTGCACTTTGACAGTCACAATTACAAATTCTCCTGTGGTAACGCCAACGCCGACATTCACAAATATTGTGTTTACGTGGACAATAACGCCGACATATACTATTTCCGCAACAATAACGCTGACGCCAAGCAATACACTTACAAATACACCAACGATTTCATTGACACCAAGCGCTACAGGAACTAATTCGAGCACAGAGACGCAAACAGTTTCCTTTACAGCAACCGCAACAGTTACATTTACAAATTCAATAACGCCTTCAGAAACATTAACACTTTCTCAAACACTTACAGCTTCAACCACATTAACTCCAACGATAAACCCCATATTAACAATAACAGCGACAGCCACTGTAGAGCAGGAAAAACACAAAAAGCCAAAACCATATCCCAACCCTTTGAATCCAAAAATAATACCGGAATTATATATTGCATATAGTTTTGATGATACAGATATTGACAGTGTAAAGTTCAGAATGTATACATCGGCTTACAGATTAATAAGGGAAATAAAATTTGAAAAGTCAGAAGCCATGGCAATGGCACAACAGGGAATAATAACGTGCTCGACGGACGGGTTAAAAGATTTAAGCAGCGGTTCATATTTTTATATTATTTTAACAGAAAAAGCAGGAAAAGAACAAAGTTCAAAAATCGATACTATTATTATTTTAAAATGACCGGTATTTTTAAATCTGCAATGAAATAAAATCAAATGAATTCCAAAATATTTATTTCACAATGGGGGACTTTTTATGATTATAATGAAAAAATCTGTTTACAACAAATAATTTTAATAATATAATAAAAGGGATATAACAGAAAATAAAGTAAAATATTATAAAATCTAAGGTATCATATGGTGAAATGAGTTAACATGAAAATAACAAGAAAAACAAGGAAATTAAAAAAGGCATTATCGAAACATACAAACAAATCAAAAAATATAAAAAAATACTTAAATAATATAAAATCAAAACTCCATTTTTCTGAAGAATTCTGCAACAAACTTGTCATGACATCGCCTGACTCCGTTGTTCTTATTGATACAAAAAGCAAAATTATTTACGTGTCCGAAAGAACCGTTGAAATGTGCGGGTGCAAGTCCAGCGATGATTTAATCGGCAAAAACGCGTTTGATTTTTTCGCTTCCGAAGACAGGCAAAGGGCAACCTTCAATCTCCAAAAAACATTTGGCGAAGGTTTTGTCGGCAAAACGCAATACACAATGCTCAAAAGCAATGGGGAAAAATATTTAGCTGAATTAAACGCCACGGTTATCAAAGACATTAAAGGTACACCTATGGCTGTCATGGCTACAATAAGAGATATGACGGAATCCAAGAAAAAGGATGAAAAGGTAAAAACGAGCGAGGAAAAATATGAAACTCTTTTTAATTCTGCGAATGATTCAATATTTGTCCACGAAATAACAAAAGACCTTCAACCAGGCAGGTTTATAGAGGCAAATGAAATATCATACAAGAGACTCGGATATACAAGGGAGGAATTTTTAAAATTAGGACCATTTGACATAATTCCGCAGGGGAATATGCAAAAGACATTGTGGGCATGGGAAAAAATTTTTAAAGAAAAGAGTGCAGTATTTGAAACCGAGGCAAAAACCAAAAACGGCAATATGATTCCTATTGAAGTGAACGCCCATTTAATTGAAAAAAATGGCGGACTTCAATTATTGGTTATAGCCCGCGATATTACTCAGCGAAAGCGAGATGAGGAAATTTTAAGGATTTCGGAGTCAAATTACAGGTCTATTTTCAACGGAATGGATGATTCGGTAGTGCTTTTAGACATTGAAACCAAAAAAGTAATTGACATGAACGAAGCCGCCGTAGAAAAACTCAGCATTGCCAATAAAGAAATTAAAAATTTTAATATAAAAGATTTTGGCTCTGCTGAGCCGCCGTATTCAAAACAGGACGTGATGAAGTGGATTGAAAAGACCATAAACGAAGGGCCGCAGTTATTTGAGTGGAAAAGAATAGACAGCAAAGGCGATATTATGTGGATGGAAGTCAGCTTGAGAAAAACAGTAATAAACAACAGAGAATGCCTGCTTGCTATAAACAGAAATATAAACGCACGGAAAAAAGCGGAGGATGAATCAAAGCAAAGCTATAAAATGATTGAAAAAATTTTGGATGGTGTTATCCAGACAATGGAAAATCTTGTTGAAAAAAAAGACATATATACCGTGGGGCATCAGCGCAGGACAGCTGAAGTCGCCACTTTAATAGCGCTTGATATGGGTTTTTCTGAATCCAGGGCAAACGGCGTTTATACGGCCGCAAGGATACACGATATAGGGAAAATATTTGTACCGGGCAATATATTAAATAAAGTTGAACCACTGACTGGGGAAGAATTTGGGCAGATAAAGATGCATGCGCAGGCCGGTTATGAAATATTAAAAGCAATAGATTTCCCGTGGCCCATAGCACAGATGATTCGACAGCACCACGAAAGAATGGACGGTTCCGGATACCCATTGGGATTAAAAGGCGAGGATATACTCATCGAAGCAAGGATAATCGCTGTGGCTGACGTTGTAGAGGCAATCACGTTTGAGCGGCCATACAGGGCAGCTTTTGGCCTTAACATAGCACTTAACGAATTAAAAAAGAACCGAGGAAGGCTTTATGATGAGAAAGTTGTAGATGCATGCCTTAAAATATTCGAGGAAAATAAGTTTGTATTCAAAAAATAAAATCCAAAAGATATTGCTTTCGCAAAAAAATATGATTGGGGAAATCAATGACACAAGAGGTGAAAAATGAAAAAAATATATTTTTGTATAATTAATATTGTAATAATTTTATCATCTTCAATTTTTGTATCGGCGGTAGATATTACTATCGATACATCGAAGGGAAGAACGAAGATAAGTCAATATATTTATGGGACCAATCAGCCGATTGAAGGCGGGGAAAATTTTACAGCATGGCGGCTTGGCGGAAACAGGATGACGGGTTATAATTGGGAAAACAACGCGTCAAATGCCGGCAATGACTGGCAGCATTCAAGCGATAATTACATGATTGATTCGCTTGCAATTTCCACAAACCAGTCAAACGAGCCGGCAAGGACAATCACTTATTTCCATGAGAAATCCCTTTCAATGAATGCGTATTCGCTTGTAACACTCCAAATGGCAGGTTATGTTGCAAAAGATAAAAATGGTACGGTGACGGAGCAGGAAACAGCTCCTTCGCCAAGATGGGCGCAGGTCGTGTTCTCAAAAGGCAAGCCTTTTTCCATGAACCCGGATACAGAAGATAATTTTGTTTATATGGATGAGGAAGTAAATTATTTAGTTAATAAATTCGGCAATGCATCCACGCCGAAAGGCATTAAGGGCTATGCGCTCGACAACGAACCTGATATCTGGATGGGTACTCATCCGAGAATACATCCCAAAAAGCAGACGTGTGAGGAAATTATTTCAAAATCCGTCGCACTGGCAAAAGCAGTGAAAAACGTGGATCCTTACGCCGAAATATTCGGGCCTGCATCTTATGGGTTTAACGGGTTTAAAACTTTTCAGGATGCTCCTGACTGGTACAGTAAATACCAGGATAAATATGACTGGTTTTTATCCTATTATCTTGACATGATGAGAAAGGAATCAAAAAAAGCAGATAAAAGGCTGCTTGATGTTCTGGATGTTCACTGGTATCCTGAAGCACAGGGAGAAGGCAAAAGAATTGTAACCAACGGAGTTTTTCCCGGGATAAATGCCGCTGCAAGGGTACAGGCGCCAAGATCTTTATGGGACCCAACATATACGGAAACAAGTTGGATATGCCAAACAGGCGGTTGCCCAATACAATTGATTCCACACCTGCAAAAATCCATAAAAAAATATTATCCGGGTACCAAAATAGGCATCACCGAATATGATTACGGAGGCGGTGAACATATATCGGGCGGCATAGCCATGGCTGATGTACTAGGGATATTCGGCAAATACAGCATCTATTTTGCCACTTACTGGAATTCAGAAAGCGGCACATATACATCTGCTGCCTTTAAACTTTACAGGAACTATGACGGTAATTACGGGACATTCGGCGACACCAAGGTAAAATCAGAAACCGATGATGTAGCCGATATGCCTGTATATGCTTCGATAAATGGCAAGGATGACTCATCACTCCATGTTATCGTTATCAACAGGGATATGAGCAATACACAGACAGCACATTTTACGATAACATCACCGCAAGAATATAAGTCCGGAGTAGCATGGGGTTTCGATAGAATAGACGCAAAAATAAAAATTAAAGCAAATATTGCTGAGATTAAAAAGAATTCATTTAGTTTGGAAATACCACCGCTTAGCGCATATCATATAATATTAAATTCAAAATAAGTTATCAGCATTAACATTAATTGGAAACAGTTATTATTGGCAATGGCACATCTGGTTTTTCAGGATATTGCAAATTTATAATAGCAGATTGAATTTATTTTTTATTGAAAAATGTTGCAATTTATCAGCAAATCCTTTATTATAATGTTCGGCTTTAAAGTTAATTAAAATATAAGGGAGAATAAGTAATGAACTTACAGGATATTTTTGCCATGCTTGCTGGTGCAGCAGTTGTATTTTTGGGAATTTTCATAGCAATAGTTATAAAGAATATTAAAGTATTGAAAAAACCAAAAATATCTGCAACAACTGCTGATGATAAAACAGCTCTAAAGAATAAAAATATAGTAATAACCAATTTAAACTTAAAAGAAAACAATTCGTGGGATAATCCGCAAATACAACTATGGCTGTCAAATCCGCTAGGGTACGGCAGGAGGGATGCTGATGAAAAACTGCCTTTGGAAGGCAAAGTAATTAATCCGCCTAAAGAAGGCTTCGTGAGAATATTTATAATGCTGGCGCCCAAAAATTTTTGGAAACAGGGTGATTTTGTACTGAACAATAGGGGTGAATGGAAAGCAATGATTTATCTTGCCTCCGGCCCTGATGAGAAATATAAAAAAACAATAAGAATAGAGTTATATGAACCCGCATCCGTTATATCAAATTCATAAAAGAGAATGAAAAAGGGCTAAAAGTATTATATAATAAGGTAAATAAAAGTTTTTGAGCTGTAAAAAGGAGGACACCTAATGGGTGAAGCGAAAAAACACTGTTTTAAATTCAGTTTTACTGACAAAGTAAAAGCATATTTTAAGGGTTCTGAAATTACGTCGGACGGTGGATTAATTGCTATTCGAGAACTTGATGAAAAAATGGGTCTGACTATTTTGGCTGAAAAACACCTGACTGATAAAAGAAACGGAAGAAATATTCAACATGACTTAACCGAACTTTTACGACAATCCATATATAGCCGTTTGGCGGGCTACGAAGATGTAAATGATGCCAAGCAACTAAGGAACGACCCTTCTTTAAGGGCAGTACTTGGTGACCGGGCATTACAGAGAAATGGCAGCAGTGAGGCCACTGTTGGAAAATTCGAAACAGAAATACTCACCGAAGGAAATAACCTGGAAAAACTCGATGAGATGTTAATGAATTGGATAGGCAAAGCGGATAAGATTAGGGGCGTTAAAAAAATAGTGCTTGATTTGGATTCGTCCGAAAGCCCGGTATATGGTGAACAGGAAGGAAGCGCTTATAACGGTTATTTCGGATCAAAATGTTATCACCCCCTTTTCTGTTTCAATCAATTTGGAGATTGTCTTAAGGCAAAATTAAGACCGGGTAATGTCCATAGCGCCGATGCGTGGTTGGAGTTTATCGAACCCGTTTTAAGAAATTATATCAGCAAAGGGTTTAAAGTCACCTTCCGTGCAGACGCGGCTTTTGGGATACCGGAATTATATGAACTCTGCGAAGAACTTGGCGTAGAATACGTCATTAGGCTAAGAGAGAATAATTGCCTTGCAGAAGAGATATCCGGCTTACTGAAAAAGCCCGTCAAAAAAACCGACAAAAAGTTCATCACGCTGTATAAAGATTTTATGTATCGAGCCAAGTCGTGGAATAAAAAAAGAAGAGTGATTGCAAAAATAGAATATCACCATGGCGAATTGTTTCCGCGGGTGGGATTTATTATAACAAGTTTAAACTGGCTCGATAAAAAAGCAGTAAAATTTTATAACAAACGTGGTACTTGCGAACAATGGATCAAGGAGGGAAAACACACGCTGAATTGGACGAAGCTATCCTGCAAGAGATTTAAGGAGAATGAAGCGAGATTGAAATTATTTATTTTGGCATATAATTCAGGAAATTTCTTACGGACCCTGGTTTTACCAAAGAAGATAAAACACTGGTCGTTAAAAACGATACAGTTAAAGTTGATAAAAATAGGTGGCAGATTAATAAAACATGCCAGGTATTACTGGTTGTTATTGGCCGAGGTTTCTATTACAGCAAAGATATTTTCCGGTTTAATGCATAATATTCGGAAATTACGCCCGGCAAGCGGCTGATAGAATTGGCTTGGTAACATGTAACATATTTATAGAGGAGCAAACAAAAATGATTGGACAGGCTTGTCTAAAAATATGGAATTGGGAAAGATTAGACCGAAAAATCGGGTAATCGGTATAGTTTGGAGGAAAATATTTCATTGAACCAACAGAATAAAAACATTTCTCTTGATTTTGACATCATTTGGAGTAAAATTAATGATGAAAATAGGCTGGTTGATTTTGATATGACGGATACCAGATGAAGGTATAACAGGCAAAGCTCAGATAATAGAAATTGATGATTTTAATCTGGAATAGCAAATTTTATGCACATAAGAATTTCATTACACCGCATTTAAAAAATTAATTGACAGGATTTTGTTATTGTGTTAAATTGTTATAAATTTTTCAGAGTTGCAACGATTTTTTATATATTGAAATTAACGGAGGATATTGTGCGCAAAAAGAGGATATTTCTGTTTATTTTAACGGGTATTTTTACTTTTGGCATGGGAATATCGGTTTTTTCGGATGATTTAAGTGATACACAGCAAATATTGTGGGAAAAGACAAAGGATCCTTTCTTTGATAAATACGGGAGCTTTGGCGCTGGTGCACGCGCAATTGGTATGGGAGAAGCATTTTCCGCAATAGCTGATGATGCATCAGCTATTTATTACAATCCAGCAGGACTTGCTCAGATGGACCATAATGAACTATTTTGGACAGGGGGATCATATTACAGTAGTCAGCCATATACTGATTTTGCATCCTTAGTTGCGGCATTAGGTTCCCAGTATATTGGATTGTCTTATTACAAACCATATCATCCCATTGGTGATTACCCGGCAACAGTTCAGATACCATCAGGCGTGGGCCCGGGTGTAGGAAATTTATTTAATGACCAGCCTATAAGTATCGGTCCTGGTACATATAAGTGGTATGGCGGACTTACTGCTGCCCAGCAACAACTTCTTGGAGGTATGTATCGTAAATATATTAACCCTCCTTTTCAGGCAGACCAGGCAGCTTTGACTTATGCCACGCCACTTACAGGCGACAAGAGTTTTATGTTCGGATTAAACGTAAAATATCAGTTTACCGATTCAGCGTACCAAAATGTACTCGGAAATAATTTTGCAGCATGGGCATGGGGACTCGACCTTGGCTTTCTGTATAAATTAAGAATGATCGAACATTTAAAAGATTTTAATATTTCCATAGTTTTGCATGATGTGTCAGGGAGCATGAAAGACTATACAACTGGTATTGAAAAGAGCCTTTATTTTTCCTCAACTATAGGTTTGTCTTTAAGAACAACCGACCTGATAGAAAAGGAAATAACAAGTTTTTCATTTGATTTTAATTCTGTAAATGACCCGGGCGCATTTGATAATGAAAAGTACAGGATGAATTTTGGATTTGAGCAGTGGTTTCTCGAAGGGCATTTTGCGGTCCGCGGCGGTTTGGTTGATTTCCTTTATCCAGGTACGTGGAGGTTTAGCTTGGGTTTGTCAGGGAGATATTTGTTAGGAATAGATTACGCTTATGTAAAAGCAATACCTTTTTCAGGAAAAGCGGAAAACGAAAACGACAGCCAATGGATTTCGATTTACTGGATGTGGGGCAAGACTAAAAAAGAACTTCCGACTCCTGAAGTTTTTGCGGCTGTTGAACCAATTTCTTTCGCGCCTAAAAACGGAGAAACGGTGATATTCAAGCTTAACGCGATATCTTCGGCAGGAATAGACAGATGGGCGTTAAATATACTTGATAAAAACAATAATCTTGTAAAATCTTACGCCGATATTAGCATGCCTCCGTCGCAGATAGTTTGGAACGGCACGGATAACAAATACCAGTTGCTTCCTGATGGCGAATATACCTTTGTCTTTGAGGCGACAGATAAGCTTGGCAGCACTTCATCAACGCCTGTGCAGACAGTAAAAATTT
Source organism: uncultured bacterium (assembly GCA_963845185.1). GTDB lineage: Bacteria > Oederibacteriota > PGYV01 > PGYV01 > CAWJRG01 > CAWJRG01. Next base: position 388,214 of record CAWJRG010000009.1, read on the forward strand.
ATACGCCTGTTCTCGAGGCAGTCAATAAATCGGCTTTAAACCAATTAAAGCAACTTTTAAACCAGTTAAAAGACAGGGAAGAGAAAGAAGATAAAGCTGTTGCAGCTGTTGCCTCTACTGAGCTTACAAAAGTAAAAAAAGCAAAAGAAAAACCTACACCTGCGCCAGTACCTCAGGTTGCATTAGTTCCGCAGGCTGTTACGCCGCCGGCAAACGTAACCGGCACAGCAGGCACGCAGGCGCAGATAAATATTGTAGGATTCCCGAATATAGAATCCGGCGCGATAAGATCGGCATATATTTCCACTGCACCGGACGGAACAAAGACGTTTAATATTGATTATATGACTGATAATACGATGCCAAAATATATATTGGGTGAGATGGCTCTTATGGCAAGGACAACAGCCGAGAGTCTCGGTTACTCAATTGACCAGATAGGTATAAATGCTTTGTACGGGCCGAATAATACAATGGCAATGGTTGTGCCTACAGCTCAGGCGCAAAATTATGCAAAAGGCGTGATTACAGCCGAACAGATGCTGCGAGGGGCTCAGATAACATTAAATGGAGAAGCAATTCTTCCAAATTTTTAGGAGAGTGGTAAACAATGAGGAAAATTTTCTTCCTAACAGTAATTTATAGTTTATTTTCACTTTCCCTATTCGGCGCTTTTGATAAAGAAGGCGTCCTTGGTGTAGGGGGCAGGGCAACCGGTATGGGCGATGCATTCGGAGCTGTTGCCGATGACGGAAGCGCTTTTTACTGGAATACAGCAGGACTAACACAGCTTGACAGGAGCGAGGTTAATTTATTTCTTGGGCCTCTTTTAAACGGCAAGGAATATTATACGCTTATTTCATATGGAGCGCCTTTTGTGCAGGATACAGCGTGGCAATTGACGGCAATGTCACTTATACACAATGATCCTAGTTCTACCAAAGAATTTCAAATAATAGGCAGCTTCGCGTCGGCTTTAAATTTGGAAAGAACTTTTTCAGTCGGAGTAAATTTAAAATACCTGGCCTATAATTCAAACGCGTCATATACAGATCCGGTTACTAATGTAACTCTGCAGGGAATAGCAAATGGTATCGGGCTTGATGTAGGATTACTTTATCAAATACCAATGCCAGCATTTGGAAAGAAAATAAATATTGGGTTATTTATACAAGATATAGATACTGTGCTGCACTGGCAGGGCGGTACCGAAGATGAAAGAATACCCACATTATTTAAATTAGCAGGCGCGTATTATTTAGACGATAACCTACTGATAGCAGGTGATATGGACTTTTTTTCTGATATGAATATAAGCGGAATACCATTGACAAACCCAATAACAAACTCGCAAACAGGACAGACCATAACTGCGCTGCAGCCGGATGAAACCAGGGGACATATAGGGGTTGAGGGTTGGTTTTTTAAGAAACACCTTGGTTTACGCGGAGGATATACCAGTTTTGCGACAATGCCGGGAAGCTTTACAGGTGGAGTATCATATAAAGAAAACAATTGGGAAATTGATTATGCATATGTAGGTCAGGCAGAGTACCTTGGCGATAGCCACAGGTTCTCTGTTATTTTAAGATTTGGGCCTGAAAAAGAGAAATTAAGGGCAATAAGCGTTGTAAGGCCTCCGACAGAACTAAAAGCATATCCCGCTAATAACGCTGTTAACCTGACATGGGATGTAAATGAGGACCCGAATGTTACGGGTTATGCCGTGTATATGAGTAAATCTCCGGGGTCACGTTATATTCCGATTGCCAAAAGGATAAGAGAAAATTATGTCACAGTTGACGGACTACAAGATGGCACGAGATATTATTTTGTGGTAACATCCATAAACAACACATACCCTTCGGTGGAGAGCGCATATTCAAATGAAGCTTCAACGGTACCTGCACCTGTTGTGCCGGGAACCCCGGAAGTTTTCCCGATACAGCAGAGAAAAGCAGTTGATAGAAACGGCTTTATTGATGTTGCGTGGGGGAAGGTACCACCAGCCAATATTGCGGGTTATAATATATATATAACAGAGACATCTGGCAAGGGGTATGCTAAAGCTAACGCGTCTCCAATAAAAGATACTCATTTTACAATCAAAAATCTTGAAGTGGGGAAAAAATATTTCTATGTTTTAACAGGAGTTACAAATGATGTTCCACCGATTGAGTCAAAATTTTCAAAAGAATCGAGCGATATAGCTAAACCAGCAAGTGCTTTAGAAACACAACAGACACAGCAGTCTCAAGGTAAGCCTCAAACGAAGTAGTAATAATATAATAATCAGGAGGTGAATTATTAATGATAAGCGGGTTGTACACAGCAGCTTCGGGTCTAATGGCCCAGTTAACAGAACAGGACGTTATTGCAAATAATCTTGCAAACGTTAACACAACAGGGTATAAAAAGGATAATGCTCTTTATGTTTCCTTCCCAAATATTTTTATGAATCGTCTGTATGATGATCAGGTAAAAATACCAGGTGGAAGTTTAGATACTCTTTCGCCAATAGGCGTTGTAGGAAAGGGAGTACAACTCCGTGTCGATGGTGTTGTTCCGGATTTTACAACAGAAGGTTCGTATACACCGACAAACAATCAGCTTAATCTTGCTATAAAAGGCAACGGCATGTTTGTTATAGCTACAGATAAAGGTATAAGATATACAAGGGATGGTAATTTTAAGGTCGATGCGGATCAAAGGCTGGTTACAAACGATGACTGTCCGGTACTCGGTCAAAGAGGCGAGATAATAATAGATGGCAGTGATGTTCATGTTGATGGTGGAGGGCGAGTCTTTGTTAACGGCGCTGAAACAGACACTTTACGTATAGCCTTGTTTGATAAGGCTGATAAATTAAGAAAGGAAGGCAATAATCTGTTTTATCTGCTTGATGGAGGAGCTTTGCCGGAAGATAGCTATGTTGAGAACGTAAAAATAATGCAGGGCTATCTTGAATCATCAAATGTAAACGTTGTAAAAGAAATGGTTGATATGATAACAGCTAACAGAGCATATGAAGCTTCACAACGAGCAGTACAGGCTCAGAATGAAACATTAAATAGAGCAGTAAACGACGTAGGAATCGTTACAATATAAAAATATCGGGAGAGAAGAGACTGGCGAAAGCGGATGTCGAATGAACTTTCGTTTTTTTCCGGACTCTCCGGATAAAAAAGGAGGTAATGTAAAATGTTAAGATCTTTATGGACGGCAGCAACAGGTATGGCTGCGCAACAGCACAACATTGACACAATATCAAACAACATTGCAAACGTTAGTACAACAGCGTTTAAGAAAAACAGGGCAGAATTTCAGGATTTGCTTTATCAGACAATAAGGCCTGCCGGGGTTACAAACAATGTGGGAGCTCAGTATCCAACACCGATTGAGATAGGACATGGAGTAAAGCTTTCGGGTACGACAAGGATATTTGAGCAAGGCGAAGCTGTTACTACGAATAATACCCTTGATTTAATGATTAATGGTGACGGTTTTTTTCAGATTCAGATGCCTGATGGCTCTATCGCTTATACGAGAGATGGTTCATTTAAACAAGATGCAAACGGAAATATTGTGACTTCTGACGGATACTATATGGAGCCACAGATGACAATTCCGTCTGGGACATCGTCTGTTACTATAAGACAGAATGGAGAAATCGACGTAGCTATACAGGGTCAAACCAATACACAAACTGTAGGACAGATACAACTTGTAAAATTTGTGAATCCGTCGGGTTTGGCGGCTATGGGAACCAACTTATATTCAGAAACTGAAGCATCAGGAGAACCGACTGAAGGAACACCAAGCCTTGCAGGATATGGCAGCATATCACAGGGTATGCTTGAAGGGTCAAATGTGTCTGTAGTTGATGAAATGGTAAATCTTATAGCGGCGCAAAGAGCTTATGAGTTAAACGCCAGGGCTATACAAACATCCGACGAGATGCTTCAGACAGCGAATGCTCTGCCGACAGCTTTATAAATAAAATAGGCGGTTTATAATGTAGCCAATTTATATTTTGGCATAAGTTGCGAAAATTTTATTAATGACTGCAAAAAAGGAAATGTGATTTTTTAAAATGAAATATTGGATTATAACAGTTCTTTTAGTTATTTTTGCGGAAAACGTTGCAGCAGTGTCGATAAATACACCAACTGTTGCGCTTAAGGATAAAGAGATTTATATTGCCAAAGATAAAATTTACCTTGATGACATAGCTTTTATATACGGTTTTGACAAGGACAGGGAAGAAAAGTTAAAAGTTCTTTATATTAAAAGAGCTGCTATACCTGGTGAAAAGGTTATAATCAGCAAAGAGCTTGTCGGGGACAAGGTGAAGCGTATTTACCAGGCGGCTGTTATTGAAGGCCCTGATGAGATTGCAGTTTTTACAAAGGAAACTGAAATAGAAGGCCAGGATGTTTTGAAAACCGCAGAGAATTATATTATGGAACACATAAAATGGCCTAAAGAAGATGTTGAAATTACGGCAGGCAAAGCAAGAGAAAATATGAAACTTACAGAAGGAAAAGTTCTTTTAAAAGTAAAAGAAAACAGCAATATCAGATTTAAGGGAAATTTAATTATTCCGGTTGAAATATATATAAACGATCAATTTTATAGAATAGAGCCTATACAGTTTTTTGTCAAGGTTACAACCGAGTGCGTAGTGACTGAAACTGGCATAAAAAAGGGCGCCGCCCCGGATTTGAATGCCATAAAAAAGGAAAGAAAAGATATAAGTTTTTTACCAGATGATGTAATATTGGATCCGGTTGATATTGAAAATAAAATAGCAAGAAGAGCAATAGCGCCGGGATCGATTCTGCTTGCTAATATGTTTGAAGGCAAACCTTGTTTTAAAAGAGGTGATTCAGTTTACGTTGTTGTCAAAATAAAGAATATTGAAGTCGAAACAATGGGCGTGGCTTATTCCGAAGGCAGGGAAGGCGAAAAAGTCAAGGTTAGACTTTCTAGCAATAATAAAATGGTTGAAGGTATAGTAAACAAAGAGGGAAAGGTAATAATAGAAAGATAAAAGGAGAAAAGAAATATGAAGAAAAAAATTATTTTTATCACACTTCTATTTTCATGGATTTTAATAGTTGGCCAGGTCTTAGTAAAATCCGATGATGTTGCGGAAGAGGATAATATAAATTCGATTTATTCTGACCATAAAGCCTATAAAGTTGGGGATATAGTGACAATCAACGTAGTGGAAAGTGCCCAAGCGACTCAAAGTTCTGCATTGACCACACAAAAGCAGCAAAGCCTTGGTGGAGGAATGGGCATGAGCGCGTGGGGAGGCGGTACAACAAATCCTTTTCCAAACGTGCCTTCATGGGGAATGGCCGGTGAGGAAACACAGAATGGGCAGGGGACTTCAAGCAGAAGCGGTACTTTAATGGCAAAAATAGCAGCCAAGGTTGAAAAAATTTTATCAAACGGCAACTTGGTTGTAAGAGGAGTAAAAATAGTTGATATAAATGATGAAAAACAAAATCTTATTATTACAGGGACAATAAGGCCAGAGGATATAAAAAGTGATAATACAGTAGATTCGATTAATGTCGCAGATGCAAATATTCAATACGAAGGCAAAGGCCCTCTTGCAGAGAAAACGTCTCCCGGAATTATTACCAGAATACTAGACTGGCTTGGCATATTTTAAAGAGGTGATTAAATAATGATAAACAAAAAAAGTTTGGTTTTAATAGTTGCTGTCATTCTTATTTTAACGGCAGTTACCAGCGCCTTTGCTGTTGAGTATAAAATTAGGAATATAGCGCGTTTTAAAGGAGTAAGGGATAATCAACTTACGGGATTCGGCCTTGTGGTTGGATTGAAAGGAACCGGCGATAGACAGACAACAGTTTTTACAAATCAGGCAATAGTAAATATGCTGAAAAGATTTGGCATTGCGGATCCAGCTCAGCAAATTACAGTTAGAAATGTTGCAGCTGTTATGGTTACTGCAAACCTACCTCCTTTTGCTAAAAAAGGAGATAAAATTGATGTTGTTGTATCATCTATGGGAGATGCCATGAATTTGGATGGAGGTGTGCTATTACAAACTGCTTTAAAAGGTGTTGATGACAAAATTTATGTAATAAGCCAGGGACCTGTTTCAACTGGCGGGGCAGATCTTTCTTCAACAGGCACAGTAGCAATAAATAATAGAAATACTGCTGGAAGAGTCCCTTCTGGTGGATCGGTTGAGCGCGAGGTTCCTGTGACTTTTGTTGATGATAAAAATAATATGTATATATTATTGGATATTCCTGATTTTGTTACGGTTTCCAGAATGACGGATGTAATAAATTCACAGTTTTGGGGCGAGGTAGCGAATGCGGTTGATGCAGGGACTATCAGGGTAAAGGTGCCATTTGATTTCCAGAATAATCTTGTGGAATTTGCAGCTGCAGTTGAAGGGTTGTATGTTGATATAGAAGAAAAGGAAAATAAAGTAGTTGTTAATGAGAGAACAGGCACAGTTGTTATAGGCGGTGCTGTTATGTTGGATACCTGCGCTGTGGCTCACGGGAATTTCAACGTGAATATAAATGTTACAAGCCAGGTTTCACAGCCGAATCCCTTTTCACCAGGGGCATCCGCGCTTGTATATTCTGATTCAAATGTAAAAGTTGAGGGCGGCGGAAATCAGCTTGTTACACTCCCTGCCAGTACAAACGTGCAGGACTTGGTAAACGCGTTAAATGTCCTTGGCGCCTCTCCAAAAGATATAATAAGCATACTGCAGGCAATAAAAGCAGCTGGTGCTCTTCATGCCGAGCTTGAAATAATGTAAGGAGAAAAAAATGGTTGATTTTTTAGGCGGTTCAGAAGCGTTTATAAGGACTGAAATTACAAATCTTAATAATAAAGTTCAAGAGGCGCAGTTGCAGGCAAGTAGAGTTGAAAATAAAGATACAAAACAAATGGCCAGGTTAAAACAAGTTTCTGGCGAATTTGAATCAATATTTCTTGGCTATATGATAAAAGAGATGAGAAAAACTGTGCCTGAAGACCCCTTATTCGGTTCAAGCCAGGCAAAAGAAATCTATTACGACATGTACGACGACGCAATGGCAAAGGAGTTGTCAAAAGCAGGCGGTATTGGGCTTGCAGCCATGCTGTATAACCAACTTTCAAAAGGGCCTGATGTGAAGTAAAACATGCTTTAAGATTTTTAGTTCGAATTCCAAAATAACAACCAACAATTAAAAATCAAAAACAGAAATTTTTTCGTTTTTCAAATTTATCGCGGGAGAAAGCTAAATGCCAATTGTTAATTGCGAAAGATGCGGCATGATATTTAACCAGGAAAATGCAGAAACAACATGCCCAAACTGCGTGTTCGAGGAAAAAAAGACCTTAAAGAAAGTTACTGATTATCTCAGGAATCATCCGCTTGCAAATATAATGGAAGTCCATGAAAAAACACACGTAGAAGAGATACAGATAATAAGATTTATAAAAGCAGGAAGTTTAAAAATAAGAAAACCAACAAAAGAATTTGAATGCAGGTTTTGCGGTAAACCAGTAAAACACGGAACAATCTGCGACAATTGCGCGGACAAATTGTCCGACTCGTTTGATGAAGACAAAAAATAATAATTTGATTTATTTATATTTTAAATTTGCAAACCGGGGGATAAAGTTTAAATTGGACCATAATGTTTGATTGAAAATAAGCCTTAATAAACTTAAAAATTAGCAAAGAAATCATTAAAGTTATTATAGATTATTACGATATATATTATGAAAACAAAATAAAAAGGAGGTAAGAGACAATGGCTACAACAAATAATGCAGGGAATATAAATCCGATTCTCAACAGAAAGATGATAGACATACCCGCAAAACCAGTTATTGCAAAGAAAGCAAATAATAACCAGACGCCGGCTGCGGGGGACAAAATCGAGATTTCTAGAAACGCAGCGCAGATAAGCAAAGCAGTCAGTAATATTAACACCATACCGGAAATAAGAATTAATGCCGTCAATACAGCTGTTACTCAAAGAGTAATAAACCAGCAGAGAATACCTGCTGCTGTACTTGCCGCAAAAATGTTGCTAGAAGAACAATAAACAAAGGACGTAACAAAATGAAAAGCGAATTAAAGGTTAATTTAATTAAGATAATAAAGAGCCAGATAGAAGGCTATAAAAAGTTAAAAGGCGTAATTGTTGAAGAGAATAAAGTACTGCTTGGCAAAGACATCAAAGGAGTGGAAGAAATAGCAAAAAAGGAAGAAAATATAGTAACTGAAATAAAAAAAGACGAGAAGGAAAAGCATTCGCTGCTTCGGCAGATAAAAGAAGACCTAAAGTTAAACAATGACAGAACAATAACTCTTGTAGATATGCTTGCGAAGATGGATAAAGAAGAAGCGAAAGAAATAGAAAATGCTATAGTTGAACTTATAAACGTTGTAAAAGATTTTGAGACGACCAACAGAAGCAATATTCATATGATAAAAAATTACCTTGAATATACCGACTTCACGCGAAAAATTAAAGAAAGAAGTGAGCAGGCTATCCAGACTACATATAACGAATACGGGTATAAGAAGACAATACAGGCGGAGAAAAATTCACCGTAGACAGAACAATATAAACGAAAGGAGAAAGTACAATGGCCACCATTAATTTAGCTATAGAAACAGCTTTGAGGGGTTTGATAGCAAATCAAACTGCAATAGACACAACGGCACATAATATTGCCAACATGAATAATATAAATTATTCGAGGCAAATTGCCGATATAACCGCAACGCAGCCGTTTACAGACAACAACGTACAGGTAGGCACAGGGTCATATGTTTCCGACATTGAACGGATAAGGGATATATACCTTGACAAGCAGATATGGAGCGAGCTGCAAAATCAGGGCAAATGGTCAGTTATAGATTCCACCATGCAGAGCTTAGAGACTATTTTTCCTGAGGTCGAAAACGCAAGCGCTCCAGGTATAAATGCGCAGCTTACAGCATTCTGGAACGCATGGGCTACCCTTGCAGCAAATCCCGGCAATACTGCGGATCAAAATGCTGTATACAATACGGCGCAAAACCTTAGTGACCTTTTTAATCAAACTTCATCGGCTCTTACAGGCCTTCAACTTGATTTAAACCAACAAATGAGAGATACGCTAAACACCATAAATAATTATCTGTCACAGATTGCGGAATTGAATAAACAAATAGTAATAGTAAAAGGGCTTGGCCAGCAGCCAAATGATTTAATGGATCAAATGGATGGCATCCTGAACCAGCTTTCTCAACTTATAAATGTAAATGTTGTAAATATGCCGGATGGGTCAATAGGGGTATTTTTGCAGGGCATACCACTTGTGAGCGAAACTGATTATAGACAATTTTCTGCAGTAGCGGGCAAAAAGGACTCCAAACTTGAAGATGTAGGACTTGATGAATATGTTGGCGCAAGTCCAGTAGATGTAACATCCATGATTCAAAGCGGAGAGCTGGGAGGGATATTACAATCAAGGGACAATGAGATAACAACATTCAAAAATCAGCTTGACAACCTTGCGAGCTCGCTTATTACGGTCGTAAATGAGTTTGAAAGCGCAGAACCGGCCTCTGCTTTGGGCACTTATACGAACTTTTTTGTAGGTTCGGACGCAGCCAGTATAGGCGTAAACCCTGCTTTACAAAACGGCGCGAATATACTCACCACCAGCAATCAGGGGAATGTTGCAACATTAATTACAAATCTTCAGGATAAACTGCTTAATAATTTTATAATGTCCGATCCTAACCTGCAAATTAAAGGTGTTACCTCAGCAACAAAAATTGGGACTAATGGTCAACTTATATTAAGCGACGGAAGCAATGTTAATACCGTGACTTTCAATTCGGGCGAAACTATAGCGCAACTTATTCAGGCGATAAATGTTAATGCGACGACATATTCGGCAATTTTTAACGATAAAACGCAACAATTTTTTATGGTTAGTGACGGTCCCATGACCATGGAGGAATTTGATAACGGCGGGCCAGGGACCGCAGTTATGAGTTTATTGAATCTCGTTGAAACCCAGGTCAGCGCGGCACCTACAAATTATAATATAGGTTCATTATCAAAAAGCCAGATGTTGTATGGGGGCGTTATTCCTGCTTCTCCACCGATTCCTGCACTTCCTGCAACATGGCTTAATCAAATAAAAAATTTAAATTCTCCAATATCGACTCTTGGGACGGTTAATCTGGTAAAAGGTGGCGTGAGTACTTCCATCAATTGGACGGAAAATCAGACGCTAAATTTTACGGCTGCAATAATAGCAGCTGCAGGGCTAACCTTTGGTTCTTTTTCTCAAAACGACCAGAAATTTCATTTTGAGACTACGCCCAACGGCAACACAATTAGTCCGTTTAATATCGTTGATCAGAATGGAAATCTTACAACGGTAATGCGGCTTACAGGAAATCTGAATTTCGGTGACGCATATAATGCACTTATAGGGGAAGTCAGCGCCGATGCGACAGGTGCCGATAATATGCTGTCCGAGTATAACAGCGCAGTCAGCCAGCTGCAGACCCTTCAGAATAACATTAAAGCCGTCAATGAACAGCAGGAAGAGATGCTTGCGGCCGAATACCAGAATGCATATGATGCCTCTACAAAGGTACTCGGCATTATTGACGAAATGATGACCACACTGATTAATATAGGGGTACCGTCATCTTCGTCCAGCGCGGCTGTGAGTTTATAAGTTAAAAACAACAATATAAAACACCCCGGGAGCTAAAAACTCCTGGGGTATTTTTTTACCCACATAGGCTCAATTAAAACCAAATAATTCTTGACAAATCAAGCTATATTTTGTATATTACGTATGAATAAATGTTCACTAATAGGTGATTAAATGTCTGCAAAGAAAAGCAATAAAAAGACCCAGGATGAAAAAAAGGACATCGCCGAAGTACGAACCTTGATGAAGCCCGAAGAGACGTTTGAAAAACTCGCGCAGACTTTCAAGGTGCTGGGTGACCCGACCAGGACAAAAATAATATTTGCTCTTTCGAAAAAAGAGCTTTTTGTGCATGAGATAGCAGCGCTCCTGAATATTAGTCATTCGGCAATATCGCATCAGCTCAGCATACTGCGGCACATGGAACTTGTAAGAGTACGCAGGGAAGGAAGGGTTTTTTACTATACCCTCGATGACGTGCACATAAGCCACCTTTTTAACGAAGGAATAAGGCACGTGGAAGAGTAAATAAGCCATAAATTTTTTTAGACTATTATATGAATATATGTTCATATATAATTACAAAAAGGAGCTGGGCATGAGCGAAATAAAGAAAAAGACAAGCGGCAAAAAATGGTGGCTGTTATTGATTGCGGCAATAGGACCAGGCCTTACGGTCATGCTTGCGGACACGGACGCGGGTTCGCTCATAACCGCGGCACAGTCAGGCGCGAGATGGGGATATCATCTGCTTGGCCTGCAACTTGTGATAATTCCAATACTGTATTTTATCCAGGAGCTGACAACCCGTATCGGCATTACGACAGGAAAAGGGCATGCAGCTTTAATACGGGATGTTTTCGGGATAAAATGGGCATGGATATCCGTCACAGCTTTATTTGTGGCGTCCATAGGCGCGCTTGTGACGGAATTTGCCGGCATTGTAGGAGTGGGGCTGATTTTTGGAGTTTCCAAATGGATTACGGTGCCATTGAGCGTGGTCGGTCTCATAGCGGTTTCCATGACGGGAAAATATAAAAGGGTGGAATCGATTTCCATCATTGTCGGCATGTTTGAGATAGTATTTATCCCTGCCGCCATATTCGCAAAACCTTCCTTAAGCGAGATTGCAGGCGCTTTCATCCTTAACCAGCCGTTCGGTGACCATTCATACTGGGTGCTTATTGCTGCCAATGTCGGCGCGATTATCATGCCGTGGATGCTATTTTACCAGCAGGGCGCCGTAGTGGACAAGGGTCTAAGCAACGATTCAATTAAATACAGCAGGATTGATACATTCATGGGCGCAATAGTCACCCAGGTTATCATGTCCGCGGTATTAATCCTGACAGCAGCCACCATAGGAAAGACAAACCCAAACGCGCCGCTTTCAAGCGTACAGGAGATAGCCGGGGTACTTACACCGCTGCTCGGGCCTTTTATCGGCAAGATATTATTTGCCATAGGCCTGACAGGAGCTGCTTTAATTGCCGCGATTGTAGTTTCCCTGGCCATATCCTGGTCGCTGGGCGAGATATTAAAAGTAACCTGCACCCTTAACTGCAAATGGGACGAGGCGCCGGTTTTTTACGGCATTTACGCGGGAGGAATCATTGCCGCGGCCATACTGGTGCTGCTTGGCATACCGCTGGTAACCCTGACAATAGCCATAGAAGTCATGAACTGCCTGCTTTTGCCTATAGTCCTCGGGTTTTTACTGGTACTTGCTTGGAAAATCATTCCTATCCCGTATAAGCTGAAACTATTGGAAAAAATTATTTTGGTCATAATATATACCCTGATTTGTGCTCTTGGAATTTATACTGTTTTTCAGTTATTTTTTTAATTTTGCTTTGTAAAGCGCAAACATCTTCCAACATTGACAACATCTTCCAACATGTTGACAAAGATAAAATGTTATTATATCATTTGAAGACATCAATAAAATAATTCAAAGGATAAACATGAAAATAAATAAATTATATATTATTTTAAGCCTTTCAACAGCGGTAATGCTGATATTCAGCTTCCCGAACTTTATTGAATACGGCATAAAATACCACACCTGGTTTTTCGCGTGGTTTGCTTTTGTGCCTTTATTTGTCGTGATGATAAAAGCTGAAAATAAAGAACAGGCTTTTTTATACGGGTTCATAACGGGCAGTGTTTTTTATCTCGGATCGCTTTACTGGCTGTGTTTTGTAAGGATTATGGGGATATTTGCATATATATGCTGGCTCGCGCTTTCGCTTTATATTGCCCTGTTTATAGCTTTAAGCGTAATGCTGGGGAGATACCTGAAAGACAAATTAAACATTGGCTATTTGCTCTGCGTGCCTTTGATATTTACCGTGCTTGATTTTGTACGCGAATGGCTTTTTTCCGGGTTTCCGCTACTTACCATAGCGCAGAGCCAGCAAAGCTTTGCTTACGCGCTGCAGCTGCTTAAATTTACAGGCGTGCATGGGTTGAATTTCCTGATAATTTCTTCCAATATCTTAATTACCCTTTTAATATGCAGGATAATACCGGTTCATCAAAAATCCCAGCTTGACGCAGGAGCGGGAGATACCATTCCGGTTACGCAGGAACCTCAACCCGGTGCAGGGGCGGGCAACTTCACAAAGGCAGAAAATATCGCGTGGCTGGCAATAACCCTGCTGCTTTTGGTTATGATGTATACGGCAAACACAAACAAAAAGGAAAATTTTCAGCCAATTAAAACAGCATTACTGCAGTCAAATATGGACCAGAACGTGGAATGGAACAAAGATTATAAAATTACCACGATGGATTTATATAAACAGCTTGTCCTGAGCGTGGTAAACAGCAGGCCGGCACTTTTTATATGGTCGGAAACGGCATATCCCGGCGCGCTTAACATGGAGCCTGAAGGGGCAAAAACAATAAGCGGCTGGGTTAAAGGTTATGAGGCTTTTAATGTTGTCGGTTCAGACTGTGTTTTGTCAAACCAAGGCGAATACAGGTATTATAACAGCGCATTTTTGATTTCACCCAAAGGGGCAATCCTGGGGGATTACAGCAAATATCACCTCGTGCCTTTAGGGGAATATGTACCTTTCAGTGATGTATTTCCAATTATCAGGAAAGTTATAAGGCGTTACGGCTATGAAAGCTTCAGCCCGGGCAAAAAAATCGCGCCGTTGTCAATGGACGGCAAGTATTTCGGCGTGCTAATATGCTATGACAGCCTGTTCCCGGAAATCAGCAGGGATTTTGTGAAAAAAGGCGCGGAATTCCTGGTACATTTATCCTATGAAACTTGGTACGGAAAAACACCTGCATCGGCGCAGATTTTCACAAATACGGCGTTAAGGGCAGTTGAAAACGACGTTTGGATAGCACGGTGCGTGGAATCAGGCATATCGGGCATAGTTGACAACAGGGGGACGATAGTTCTTTCCACCAAGTTATTCGAGCGCATTTCAATTGCAGGGGATATTTTTATAAAGCGTGATAAATCCAGGAGTTGTTACACGGCCTGCGGCGACTGGTTCATATATGTACTACTTCTTGTTTTGGCGTTGGCCGTAATTTTAAGGATTAAAGAAAAGAGAAAATTATAAGCATTACAGCTTGTTTTCGGTAAAAGCCTCAGACTTGAGCGGGTATAAGCAAGAGTAATATTTTTGCCGAGCCTATTGATGACTTGCAAAAATAAACTCTTGCAATAATTTTAACGGAGGATAATTTTTTTAGTGAAAAAACCATATATTGTAATATCGAACGACGACGGCATCAATGCCAAAGGATTTAAAGAGTTATACAGCGCAATCCCAGATGGATGCGAAATACTCGCAATAGCCCCAAGTAATGAAAGAAGCGGGGCATCCCACAGCGTGACGCTTGACAAGCCCCTGACAGCAGAAATAGTAAAATTTCTTTATATTCATGCTTACAAAGTTAATGGGACGCCGACTGACTGCGTAAAACTGGCGCTTGCGAATTTCATAAAACGCGTGCCTGACCTCGTGGTATCGGGAATAAACCACGGGCCGAATACCGCTAGCAACATCATCTATTCCGGCACTATAGGCGCGGCAGCCGAAGCGGCTTTCCTTGGAATACCGGCGCTTGCTTTTTCCCTATACAGCTATGACGAAGACGCGGATTTTACATTTGCAAAAAAAATAATAAGAAACACCATAAAAAAGGTCCTGAAAAAGGAAATCAAAATAAAAAAATACGGCCTTCTTAACGTCAACATCCCATACGTGAAAGAAAATAAAATAAAGGGTATTAAAATACTTCCCTTGGGAAAATATTTTTACAATGAAAAATATAGGTGCAAAGGCAAGGGCAATAAAAGGGAATATTTCCTGTTTTCCGAAGGCAGGAAAATACAAAGCAACAAAACAGGCATGACCGACGCGCATGCCATTGAAAAAGGCTTTGTCACCATGACTCCACTGCACTTTGACATGACGGATTACGGGTTCTTGAAAGAGTTAAGGAATAAAACCGCGCACGGCATAATTTCCGAATGAATTACATAAAAGTGGCGGTATATGCAAATATAGACAGGCTGCTGACATATAAAACAGACCTTGATGTTTCTGATAAAAAGGGCTGTAGGGTAATTGTGCCACTGGGCAGGAAATACGCAAGCGGAGTCATTATCGAGCAGTTAGCCGGGGGAAAGTCAAACAATCTGCCTGAGGAAAAAATCAAACAGGTTTACAAATTTCTTGATGAAAAACCTGTGATTGACGATAAAATGATAAAACTGGGATTGTGGGCCTCAGACTATTATTTGTCGGCGCCGGGTACGATATTTTCAGCTATGCTTTCTGCCCTGAACAAGATCGTCTCAAGGCGGGTTATCGCCTTGGTATTACCGGCAGCGGATTTGGAAAAGCTTGGGGATAATGAGAAAAAAATAATCGAATTTCTTAAGAGCAAAAGGAGAAAAAGGGCCTTTTTCAAGGACATGGAAAAAAAGCTCGGGATAAAGGATACGGACGGGGCTGTCAAGGCCCTGAAAGAAAAAGGCATAATAACCGACGCGGACGAGGCTGCGATAAATATAGTAAAAAGCAAAATGTTCGGGCAAGATACAATTGGCCAGGACAAGGCAAAAGAAATAGAATTAAACAGTTTCCAGAAAGAGGCACTGGGGAAAATATCGGAGAATATCGGCAAAAACCAGTACAAGACTTTTCTGCTTTTCGGCATAACAGGTTCGGGCAAGACCGAAGTTTATATACGCGCGGTAAAATGCTGCATCCAAAAAGGCAGGAAGGCGATAGTGCTCGTGCCCGAGATATTCCTGACGCCGCAGATGCTCGAGAGGTTCCAGCAGGAATTCAAGGATAGTATAGCGGTGTTCCACAGCGGCCTGAAGCAAAGCGAGCGGCTTAATGAATGGCAGAAGATGAAAGACGGGGCTGTGGACATAGTCATAGGCACGCGCTCGGCAGTATTCGCGCCTTTTGCGGACCTGGGGCTTATAATAGTGGACGAGGAATTCGACAGCTCTTTCAAGCAGGAAAACAACCCCAAATACAACGCAAGGGACCTGGCTGTTTACAGGGGGAAAATAAGCAATGCGACCGTGATACTCGGGAGCGCAACACCGTCCATTGAAACCTATAATAATGCCAGGTCCGGGAAATATGAATTTATAAAGCTGCCCGAAAGGATTGCGGCAAGGCCGATGCCTGAGGTTAAAATCATTGATTTAAAGTTTGACAGCAAAGTTGAGAAATTTTTTTTTCTTTCCGAAACACTTCTGCAGGAAATGAGGGCTTCGCTTGGAAATAACGAGCAGGTAATACTTTTTATCAACCGCAGGGGGTTTTCGAATTATGTGTTATGCAGGAAATGCGGATACGTGGAGAAATGCGTCAACTGCGACATACCGCTTATATACCATAAGCACGATGACATGTTTATCTGCCATTACTGTGGGTTCGAAAAGAAACCTGAGGTTTTTTGCCCTATGTGCAAAACCAGGCTTTTGTACAAGGGAGTCGGCACGCAAAAAGTCGAGGAAATAATAAGTAAGTTTTTCCCGGGGAAAAAAATAGAAAGGATAGACATTGACTCAATGCGCGACAAGCAAAGGTACTTTGAGGTTTATAAAGCCATTAAAGACAGGGAAGTGGATATACTCATAGGTACACAGATGATAGCCAAAGGTTTTGACTTTCCTGAAGTGACTTTTGTCGGCGTCGTAAGCATTGATACTATATTAAACCTGCCTGATTTTAGGTCGGAAGAAAGGGTGTTCCAGCTTTTAATGCAAGTTGCAGGCAGGACAGGAAGGGGGGACAAGCCAGGTAAAGTAATAATCCAGACTTTTAACCCAGGGAATACGGCAATACAAAGCGTAAAGAACTATGAAACCGAAAAATTTTACGAGGAACAAATTAAAATAAGGAAAAAATTAAATTACCCGCCTTTTTCAAGGCTGGCGCAGATAATAGTACACGATAAAAATGAGGAAAAATGCGCGAAAAGCGCGGATGAAGCGCGCAATCATATCGACGTATTAATAAAAAGGGAAAATATAAAATCGATAGGCATCCTTGGGCCAGCTCCGGCGCCCTTGTCAAGAATCAGGGGAAAATATCGCTACAGCATCATATTGAAAGGCACGTCTTTGTCTGATTTGAATTATATCGCGAGGGAAATGAAGACAGGGATAAAGGGCTTGGAAATAACAATAGACCCGATAAATGTGTTATAAAGACACTGCTTATTGGCATAAGGAAAATGCAGGCGGCAGGGTGTTTTGGAGTTGAAAATGATTTTTTTCTGTGTTAAAATCTTTTTGCCATGATAAAAGGAATCGGAATTGACATATGTGATACACAAAAATTAAAATCAAAAATAAGGAATAACAGGAAGTTTTTGAAGCGTGTGTTCAGCGCAAGGGAAATAAAGTACTGCAAAAATAAAAGAAATTCAATCCTGCACCTGGCTGGCAGGTTTGCGGCAAAGGAAGCTTTTATAAAGGCTATTTCGATTGTAAACGGAATTAATTTGAATAAGATTGAAATCGCAAATAACCGCAACGGGATGCCTGATATTGTTCTTAACAAAGGCATAAAGGCTCTTTTAAGAAAGAAGAAAGGGAAAAAAATAACAATCAGCATAACGCATATAGATACGGTTTCAGCAGCCACGTGCGTGATTGAGTGATGAAAAATTGGGTTGTGCTGCAATCAAATTGAGGAGAAAAAATGTATCTTGTTACTTCTTCTGAAATGAAGGAAATAGACAGAATAACGACAGAGGAATATAAAATTCCTGCTTCTGTTTTGATGGAAAACGCAGGTGCAAATGTTGTGATGGCTTTAAACCAGGAATTCGCGTCATTATTTATGCGTCGGGTTTATGTCTTTTGCGGGCAGGGGAATAATGGCGGCGACGGTTTTGTAGTTGCACGCCACGCAAAGGCTGAAGGTGCACAGGTAAAAGTATTTTTTACAGGGGATGTTTCAAAACTTACTTCCGAATCAAAAATGAATTTTGACATACTGGATAAATACGGAGTGGAAGTAACGGAATTAAAAGAATCAAGCGACATTGAAAAGTACCAAAGTGACATATTATCGTCCGATATTATAGTTGACGCGTTATTTGGCACTGGCATTAATAAAGCAGTGGAGGGTTTTTTTGCCAAATTGATAGTATTTTTAAATATGACAGGCAAATATATTGTAAGTGTTGATATTCCTTCTGGTATAGACGCTGATACCGGCGACGTCAAGGGCGTGGCAATATATGCGGACTTGACAATCACGTTTGGCCTGCCGAAAATCGGCCTGGCAATTTACCCTGGGCTGGAATATGTCGGCAAGCTTGTAGTTGCAGACATTACTTTTCCGCAGCAACTCTTATCGGAGCCAAGGCAAAATGTATTGATAACGAGAGATATTGTTGTACCTTTACTGCCTTACAGGCATCCAAATGCGAATAAAGGCCATTTTGGGCCTATTTTTATAATCGGCGGTTCGCCGAGTTTGTTAGGGGCTGTTGTGTTGACAGGCAAGGCTGCTTTAAAAACAGGTGCAGGGATAGTTAATATCGGACTGCCTGAAAGCTTGTGCAATACAGCTAAAAGCAGAAGCGACGAAATAATAGTGTCGGCATTTAAGGAAACAGCGGATGGCTGCATTGCGGAAGCAAATTACGACAGGATAATGGAAATTTCAGGAAAGGCAAAAGTCGTTGCCATAGGGCCGGGGATAGGTAGAAATAAGGAAACGCAATCTCTTGTAAGGAAACTGGTAAAAACAATTAAAAAACCCATGGTTATTGATGCGGACGGCCTTAATGCAATAGCTGAAGATAAAGAATGCTTGCAAAAAATTTATAAAGATGTTATACTAACTCCACATATTGGCGAAATGTCAAGGCTTGCAAATATTAAGATGGAAGATATTATAAGAGATAAAATTGGAGTTTTAAGAAAATTTGTCAATGATTATAAAGTGAATGTTCTTTTGAAAGATGGACGTTCTATTCTGGCAGATGCGGATAAAAATGTGTATGTAAATACCACTGGTAACTCCGGAATGGCAACACCCGGAAGCGGCGATGTATTAACCGGTGTAATTGCCGCATTCATGGCTCACGGCATGTTATCTGCGCAAGCAGGAATAATAGCAAACTATGTGCACGGTTTGGCTGGTGATATATTACGCGGTGAAAACGGCGAAGAAGGAATAATAGCCGGGGATTTGGCAAAAGCCTTACCGCGCGCAATAAAAAATTTAAAACAATAGGAGGAAATATATGATTTCACCAATTCTAATTCTGCTAGTTTCCTTTTTATTTTTGATAATGTGGGGATGGATAATTACTATGTTTGTCGCTAATTTTTTAATAAAAAGGAAAATAAACGTCTTAATAAGCCAGCCATTGTCAATAGAACAGAAGGAAGAACTTGATAACCTCCAGCTTGACCTTGATATAAATGCTTACCGCGCAAAAATGTCAAAAAGAATAGTTTTTGTATTCAGTTTGTTTTATGTAATACTTGCCTTGGCGCTGGTTTGGCTCAACAGCAAATACACGCTTTTTACTTATGACGGGCTTGTTGATAATTTGAAACTTACCATGCTTATAGTGATATTGCTTTTTGTGCCATCATATGTTGGCCTGGAAATTATAAGCAATACGGAGGGCGCATCGAGCGACATAGCGGCCAAGCTTAAATTCACTGAAGAGTTAAAGCCGGGCGAAGAAGTTGAAGTTTAAATACATAGCAGCGGTAATAATAGCAATAGTTTTGATTGCGGGGTGCGCAGGAGCACAAATAAAAAAAGGGGCACTGGAAGTCAAAATTGATCCCGAAAAAGGCATAGCCCCTGGTACAATTGTCAGCGTGGAAGTAAAAGCGCCTGATGATGCTGTAAAAGTTTACGGGTATCTCGATATATGGCCGGATTTCCGTATATTCCTGAAATACGACCCCAATAATAAAATTTGGTTTAGAAAACAAATGATTCCTGTTGATTTAGTATTTCCACAAAGAGGAGAGTTTTTAATAAAGATTGAAGCTATAAATAAAGCAGGGGAAAAATACCAGGCCGAAAAGAAAATTTCAACATTTTGACATAAAACACCCAAAGGATTCATACCTATTATTTGAAGGAGGATTTTAGATTATGACAAAATCAGGCAAAAATAAAATAAGAACAGCAGAAGTACAGCCGGCTGAACCGCATACGATTGAAACGCAGCATCAAAATCCAAAGAGCAACATGAGCAAGATATTTGGACTTATTATCCTTATTATCCTTCTCTTTTTCGCATATAAAATAATTGATTATTATACCGGCTGGGGTAATACTGAAAAGGTAATAAAAAGACATATTGACGATGCGGAAAAAAGCATAATTTATAAAAGGTACAGTTCGGCGATATTTGAATATAATTTCATCATTAAAAAATGGGGCGGGAAGGAAAAATATAAGGATTATGTAAAGCAGGCAAAACTCTCACTCGCAAAAACATACAAAGATTCAGAGCAATATATTAGCGCCATAGACGCATATAAAGCACTTATTAACGAATACAAGGATAGCAACAGGGATATGTATGCGTGGCTTTTATTAGAACTTGGGGATTCCTATAACAGCATATTAAATACTGAAGAAGCTATAAGAACATATCAGTTGGTTATAGATGAATTCAAAGACAGCGACTGGGCCGCTGAAGCTTTTTTCGGCATAGCGGAGGCGTATAAATCAAAAAAAGATTATAAAAATGCGCTTGTTTACTATAGCACAGTTGTGAATAAATACCAAAAAGGGTTTTTAAGCGCCGAGGCAATGACTAATATGGGAAAAATATACGAGCAGGAAAATAACATCAAGCAAGCATTTAAAATATACGAAAAAATAATTAAAGATTATCCGGATATTGTAACCGAAGAAGCAAAATTGAGATACGATGTTTTATCCCAAAAATTAAAGATTAAATGAGAGAATTTGAGTTTATTAAACAAATAAAAAAAAATATAACTTATAAAAATGCCGGAGTAATTAAAGGCATAGGGGACGACTGCGCAATAATCAATTTTGAACACGCGAAAAATAAATTCCTTATTGTAACTGCGGATTCTTTGTTTGAGGATGTACATTTTAAGAAAAAATATTTTAAACCATTGGAAATAGGCGCAAGGGCAATGGCTGTCAACATATCTGATATATGTGCAATGGGAGGGATTCCATTATATGCCATTGTAAGCATCGGTTATCCGGCCAAAGAAAAACAGGACTTAATTAATAATTTGTACAAGGGAATTATCGAGTATGGAACAAATTACGGCATAGAGGTTGTAGGCGGCGATATAATATCGGCTGATAAAATATTTATTTCCATAACTTTAATCGGCGAGGTAGAGAAAGAAAAAGTCCTAAGACGCGACACCGCAAAGGCAGGCGATATTATTTTTGTTACCGGAGTTTTAGGAGACTCTTATTCCGGGCTTAAAATATTGAGCCGACGGAAGAATAACCAAATAAAGGATTTTGAATATATCCCAATAAAAAGACATATATTGCCTGTTCCCAGGTATATAGAAGGACGCATGCTGGCCGAATCCGATTTATTAAATTCATGCATTGATGTTTCCGATGGTATTGTAAATGATGTTACTAGAGTAGCCGAAGAAAGCGGTCTTGGCGCAGAGATATACGCAGAAACATTACCGGTTTCCCCGTCCGCTTATTGTGTCGCCATGAAATACAGAGACGACCCTCTGGATTATGCCTTATACGGCGGAGAGGATTATGAACTTTTATTTACAGTTAGTGCGGTAAACAGGAATAAAATTTTAAAATTTGCCAGTGAAAATAATCTCGATATATCCGAGATAGGGAAAATGACTTCGAATAAAGCTATTTATATAATCAGAAAAGGCAAAAAAATAAAGGAAACTTATAAAAAAGCATGGAGACATTTTTAAATAAAAGATTCAAGAAGATTGATTATTATATTTCCGAAAGTACCAAAGAGACTATTAAGTATGCGGAGAACTTTGCAAGAATTTTAAAAAGGGGAAATATTATAGGGTTGATGGGGAGATTAGGAGCGGGAAAAACATATTTTGTCAAAGGGGCAGCCAGGGCTTTTGGAATAAAAAGGGATCTGATTATAAGCCCCACATTTAACCTGATAAAGGAATATAATGGAAAAATAATCCTTTATCATTTTGATTTTTATAGGCTTAAAAATATGAAAGAATTATATGGTATAGGTTTTAGACATTATTTTGAAAATGAAAAAGCCATAATTTTTATTGAATGGGCGGACAAAATAAAAGAAATTTATAGTGATTACACACACATTGTAAGTATGGAGATTGCCGGAAGGCAAAAAAGAAATATAACTATTTATGCGAATAAAATGAAATAATTTGAGGGGACCCAATGCTGACACTTACAGTTGATTCATCCACCAAAGAGATAGGGCTTGGTATTTTTGACGGGCAAAAAGTTCTTGCTGAACAATATGTTGTCGCAGAAGCACGATATAATAAGATCCTTGTACCTTTGATAGATGAAATTTTAAAAAAAATAGATTTGAATATTGAAGATATTGATGTCTTTGCATCTACGCTGGGCCCTGGTTCTTTCACGGGCATAAGGGTAGGGATGGCGTCAATGAAAGCTTTTGCACAGGGGCTTAATAAAAAGTTTTTTGGTATAACAATACTGGAAATAATGGCTAATTCAGTACAAAAAGAAAATACTGTAATATACCCGATAATAGATGCAAAAAGAAATGAGATTTATGCAGCGGCATACGTAAATAAGAATAATAAACTAAATTTAAAAACCGATATTAAGCTTATGAGCAAAGAAAAATTTTTTAATAATATACAAAATGAGGATACAATTTGTTATTTAAAATATGAAAATATTCAGGTTGATTTATTCGAGAAAAATAGTAAAATTTCTTTTATTGAACTGGAGCATGTGGACATGAAAAGCTTTAACGAGATTATTTTAAAAGAAAAGGAAAATTTAGAAAAGGCAAATAACGTCATGTTTACTCCGGCATATATAATGAAACCTGATGCAAAAACAAATTTTAAAGAAAGGAAATTATATGCAAAAAGCAGGCTTGATTTTTAAAGGAACTATTATAGCGGCCATTACGCTTTTTGTAATCGAATTATTAAGTTTTTTATTATTTAACGATATATATAATGCCAATATAGGTACGGCTTTAATTTCACAAAAACCTTTTATTCTGATTTTAAAATTATTTTTTGTAAACATTATTGTTGGTTTTTTAATTGCATGTATTTTTGATTTTTTTTATCTTATGCTACCGGGAGGTTTTTTACGAAAAGCTTTATATTTTGCCTTTATACTATTTGCTTTAGGAACAATTACCTGGCTTTTACATTTTTTTATAATATTTAATATGAACAATGGTTTTTTCTTTTTATTACTTATTGAATATATGCTACTTGATTTCATTATAGCACTTATTTTAGTGGGTATTTATAACGAATATTACTTAATAAAACAAAAAGGAATTAAAACGGAGCCAAACGCAAACACGGCAGCAATTAATAAGCAGGAGGAAAAAAATGTTAAAAAAGACATTAATACTAACTACAATAAGCCTGTTTAACACATTTTTTGTTTTGGGGCAGAATATTACACCTACAACTTATCAAAATTCATCCAGCACTACATCGATAAAACAGACTGCAACTATTGATTTATCGGGAAATACTGTTGTTCAAAGAAATTTTTATTTAAGAATAGGCGCTATTGAGTCAATTAAAAACGATAAGTATTTATTAAAACAAAAAACTTCAGAAATTGAATTCTATATTAATAATGATACAAGAATATTTTTGACAAGTAAAGGCTCTTTTGATGACATAAATATAGGTGATTATGTTCTTATCAGGGGGCCACGCAACAAAAGAGTTGCACTTGCAAATTCTGTTTCGATCTATAAAGATAAAAAACTATTTATGGCATTTAATGTCAAAGACGAGTATGTCATAAAAGGTATAATTAGACAAAAAGAGCCTTTTATAATAACGCCAGATAATGAAGGCAGGGATTTAAAAGTTGAATACGATGAAGATACTTACTGGATTTTAAATAAAGAAGTGGACGCGAATGAAATCAAAGTGGGTGATAGGGCAAATCTTTACTTTGATACAGTAGTAAGCATTCGCTACAAAAATTATCCCATTAAAATAACAATAAACAGGGATAAGCCAGAGAATTAATTTTATAAGAAGCTAAATTTTCTATATAATTATTTAGGGGAAAATACAATTACATTAAAACATATATCCTAAATACAGTTTCATTTGAAGAAATAACAGTTTTTTATTGCGCAACAAACTGCACTGTTTATGGGACGTTTCATATTATAAAAACAATTGCAATAAAACCTGAAATAGATATTGAAAACAAAGATAATTAGTATATAATCATTTAAGTTTTAGTTTTTAAGTTATGAAACAAATAAATAGCCGTCCAAAATAAGCTATTTATTAAAATCAAGTGTTCTTATTTGAAAAAATAGAGCATATAAAATAATCTTTAGAAATCAAATTAAATTTATCTATTATTGGTTTTGTAATTTAATAAACGAGCCTAATTATGTTTTAGTAAGTTATATTGAAGTTATAATACCCGGATAAATATGCCATGCTAGACATTATTGGGATTTGTTTTAGAAGGCGAGGTAATTTAAGCACAAAGTATTAATATGGCAAATATTAAACAGAATATAGAAAATATCAAAAAAGTAATTAGCAATTTAAATAAAGAGACAAAAATAGTAGGGGTTACAAAGTCAGTTGATGTTGAAAGAATAGTAGAAGCAATAGAAGCAGGTTTAACTGATTTTGGCGAAAATAAAGTTCAAGAAGCGATACCCAAGATAGAAATATTGAAACATAAAAACATAAAATGGCATTTTATCGGGCATTTGCAAAGCAATAAGATTAACAAAACAATAAAATATTTTAATATTGTGCAATCAATAGACACCGTTGAGCTGGCAATGAAAATGTCCGAAGCCCTTGCCAGAGATAATATGTCAATTGATGCGTTCATTGAAGTAAAAGTTTCGCGAGAGCCAACTAAGTTTGGGGCTTCGCCAGAGCAGATACTTCGGATTATAGAGAAAATTTCAAAGCTGAAAAATATTAATTTATATGGATTTATGGCTATTGCGCCGTATTCCGAAAACGTTGAGGACGCTAGGCCTTATTTTAAAATTGCAAAATCTTTATTTGATGAGATAAAAAGAAATTATTCGAACGAAAATGTAAAAATGCAATACCTGTCAATGGGAATGACAGACGATTATGTTGTGGCAATTGAAGAAGGTGCGAATATGGTCAGGATAGGAACAGGAATATTCGGGAATAGAATAATAAAGTAAACATAAGAAAGGTATAAAGAGGAAAAATGTCAAATAACAGTCTAAAAATAGGTTTTATAGGTGCAGGTAATATGGCTGAGGCAATAATAAAAGCTTTAATAATATCAAAACAAACTGCGCCAAAGTTTATTATTGTTTGCGACATAAATAAGAAACGTCTTAATACGTTAAGCCGTAAATATAAAATAAGCATTGCTGCCGGAATAGATGAGATAATTAAAAGGGCGGATATAATAATGCTTGCTGTAAAGCCTATGAGCGCAAATGATGTTCTGCTTGATATGAGAGAAAAAATTAATTCAAGAAAGCTTATAATAAGCATAATGACTGGCATATCTATAGGCCGGATTCAGACTTTGTTGGGTAAAAAAATACCTGTTGTGAGGGTTATGCCAAACACTCCTGCGCTTTTATGTGAAGGGGCATGTGCTTACTCGGAAAGCAGTGAAGTGAAGGTGGGCCTGGGAAAAACTGCGGTAAAAATACTTAATACTTTCTGTAAAATATGCGTTAAACTTCCAGAAAAAAGTCTAAACATAGTCACGGTTTTAAGCGGTAGCGGCCCTGC
This sequence comes from uncultured bacterium, assembly GCA_963845185.1. Lineage (GTDB taxonomy): Bacteria > Oederibacteriota > PGYV01 > PGYV01 > CAWJRG01 > CAWJRG01. Next base: position 414,423 of record CAWJRG010000009.1, read on the forward strand.
ATATTTTTTCTATTTTGCGCAGGCAATGCTTGAATACGCAAAAGAGCGTGATTTCGATTATGAAACAGCTGTAAAACTTATCGGGCAGACAATCGTAGGCGCAGGCAAGCTTATTCTTGAATCCAAGGACAACCCGGAGATATTAAGGCAAAAGGTCGCGTCAAAAGGCGGCACAACAGAAAGGGCCATAAATATTATGGACGACGCAGGATTGAACGAAATAATAAAGTGCGCCCTTTCTGCTGCTGAAAAACGGGCTGTAGAACTGGGCGGCTGAAGCCGTATGGCTTTGAGCCAGTAATGCTTAATATCAGAGAAACGGCATACGGGCTGATAGTTGATGTTAAGGCGCTTCCCAGAAGCGAGAAAACACAGGTTTTCGGAATTCAGGGAAATGTTTTGAAAGTCAGGATAAACGCGCAGGCTGAAAAAGGAAAGGCAAATAAAGAGCTTATTGAATTTTTATCGGATTTACTGGATATAAGAAAAATGGATGTTGAAATTATAAAAGGTGAGACAGTCAGGACCAAACAAGTTCTGATTAAAGGTATAAAAAAAGAAGAATTTTTTACCAAAATAGGAGGAAATAATGAAGGAACTGAAATCAAATATTAATGACGCGCTTGAGAAAATCAGAAAAACAGCTGGGGATTTTAAACCGACTGTCGGCATAATATTAGGCACCGGATTAGGCGCTCTTTCAAAAGAAATTCAAAATGCTAAAGTGATACCATATAAGGATATCCCGCATTTCCCCCTTTCGACTGTAGAGACACATTCAGGGATGCTTGTTTTGGGCGATATTGAAGGAAAGAAAATCGTGGCAATGTCAGGTCGTTTTCACAGATATGAAGGCTATTCTATGGAGGAAATAACGTTACCAGTACGTGTTATGAAGACTATGGGTATAAAATACCTGCTGATATCAAATGCCGCAGGCGGCATGAACAGGAGCTATGAGGCAGGAGATCTTGTAATAATAGAAGACCATATTAATTTTATGGGAGACAACCCTCTGATCGGATTTAATGACAACGACATTGGACCCAGGTTCCCTGATATGATAGAACCGTACTCTAAAGAACTCATTAAAATTGCCGAAGAGTCGGCATGGGATTTAAAAATCATGATAAAAAAAGGCGTTTATATCGGTGTAACTGGGCCGAATCTTGAGACAAAAGCGGAATACAGGATGATGGGACAGTTTGCGGATATGGTCGGCATGTCAACAGTGCCAGAAGTAATAGCAGCAGTACATTCGAGCTTGAAGGTGCTTGGTATATCGGTTATAACAGACAAATGTGTACCGGATACGCTTGAGCCTGCCGATGTAAATAAAATAATCGCTACGGCGCAAAAAGCGGAACCAGCTTTGACTAAAGTCATGAAAGAAGTAATCAAAAGGATTAAAATCTGAAATAAGGGGAGGTTTTCATGAAAGAGAATATCTCCTATAGAATGGAAAAATTATTCGCTTAATATACTTGACCAGACACTTTTGCCGGGGGCTAAAAAGTATATACTGTGCAAAAATTACAGGGAAGTTGAAAAGGCAATAAAGGAAATGAAACTAAGAGGCGCGCCTTTAATCGGAATTGTTGCCGCCCTTGCCATAGCCATGGAAGTAAAAAGAAGCAATGCCGGAAATTACAATAAACTTATAAGGCAAATAAACGACATAGCTAATATTCTTTTGAAAACAAGGCCGACAGCTATAAATCTAAAATGGTCGCTTGACAGGATGATAAGGGTTGCCGAACTGAATAAAGACAGAAGGATAGGAAGCGTGAAAGAGCTTGTTATAGCTGAAGCAAATAAAATATACAGGGAAGACCTGGAAAATAACAAAGCCATAGGGAGATACGGCGCGGAGCTTTTAAGGGATAAGGACAAGGTACTGACCCACTGCAATGCCGGAGCGCTTGCCACGGCAGGATACGGCACTGCAATAGGCGTGATAAGGGCAGCAGTTGAAAAAAGAAAAAGGATTTCGGTTTTTGTCGACGAAACAAGGCCGTATCTTCAGGGTGCGCGTTTGACGGCCTGGGAGCTTTCGGAGATGAAAATACCGCATTTTCTTATAACAGACAATATGGCCGGTTACTTCATGAAAAAGGGCATGATTGACGTGGTGGTTGTGGGAGCGGACAGGATAGCTGCGAACGGTGATGTGGCGAATAAAATAGGGACATATTCTGTGGCGGTACTTGCGTATGTGCACAAAATACCTTTTTATGTTGCAGCACCGATATCCACAATAGATATGAATATAAAAACAGGCGATGAAATCCCGATAGAAGAAAGGGATGAAAGAGAAGTTAAAGTGATAGGCGACAAAGAAATAGCCCCGAAAAACACAAAAGCACTCCACCCGGCATTTGATGTAACGCCCGCCAAATATATCAGTGCAATAATAACGGAAAAAGGCGTTGCAAGGGCGCCGTATGATATTAATCTTAGCAAATTTTTACCGGAAAAGGAGCTTTCTACAGAGATATGAAAAACTGGGAAGACGACAGATACTGCCTTGCCTGCGGCGAGAAAAACCCAATCGGCATGCACCTGAGTTTTGAAGTTAAAGATGACGGTTTATATACAAGTTATGTATTTCCAAAAGAGTTTCAGGGGTATAAAGATACAGTACACGGGGGAATGATATCTTTACTTTTGGATGAAATTATGGTAAATTTACCGTGGAAAAAATTAGGAGTGCCTGTTGTGAGCGCCGAAATCAAGGTGAAGTTAAAAAAGCCACTGGCAGTCGGGCATAAAGTAACGGCAAGAGCTTTTGTGAAAAAAGAAAACAGGAAGTTTTACTTAATAAAAAGCGAGATTTTTAAAGATGATGATAAAGAACTTATAGCAACTGCTGAGTCTGTATGCGTGAAGATATAAAACAAAAACTTTAAATATAATAATTAAATGAGGTGAATAGATGGGCTGTGGTAAAAAAAGGCATCGCTGGAAAATTAAGACGCATAAAAGGAAAAAGCATCGCAGGAAAAACCGGTTTAAAAATAAATAAATAGATTAAAATAAACGATAAAGGTACGGGCGTTTTTTGACCGTGCCAAACAAATTATATAAGGAGATTTTTTATGTCGGGACATTCCAGATGGGCAACCATTAAAAGGAAAAAAGCTTCTATCGACGCAAAAAGGGGTCAGGCATTCACGAAAATAATAAAAGAAATTATAGTTGCCGCAAAATCAGGCGGGGGAGACCAGAATTTAAACGCCAGGCTAAGGACTGTACTTGAAAAAGCAAAGGCAGTCAATATGCCGCAAGATAACATAAAAAAAGCAATCCAAAAAGGCACCGGCGAATTGCCTGGCATTTCTTACGAGGAGATAACATACGAAGGGTACGGCCCGGGAGGCGTCGCTTTGCTTATAAGAGTGACGACTGACAATAAGAATCGCACTGCCGCAAATTTACGGTCCACGCTAGCAAAATATAACGGTTCAATGGCCAGCCTCGGAGCTACTTCGTGGCAATTTGAGCAAAAAGGCTATATAACAGTTCCAAAAGAAACAATCGACGAGGAAACTTTGATGGAAATTGCACTTGACGCAGGGGCGCAGGATATACAAAACGAGGAAAATTCCTACGACATAACGACCAATCCGCAGGATTTTGAAAAAGTAAGAAAAGTTCTTGACGATAAAAAAATAAAATATTCTGCCGCAGAAGTAACAATGGTTCCGAAAAATTACATAAAAATTGAAGGCAAAGAAGCGGAACAAATGCTCAAGCTTATGAACGCCATGGACGAAGACGAGGATGTGCAGAACGTATATGCAAATTTCGATATACCGCAAGAGATAATGGACAGGATAAGCCAGGAAGAGTAATAATCATTGCGGTTTTACAACACTAAACAACCATTTTTACTGAAATTACGGGTGAAACAACTTGAACATCATCGAAATAAAAAACCTGACAAAAACCTACAAGGCACTTGATTTCTGGAAGCACGATACATATAACGCAGTCAAGGATATATGCCTTGAAATAAAAGAAGGCGAGGTTTTTGGCTTGCTTGGACTTAACGGCGCAGGGAAAACAACACTGATGAAAGTAATACTTGGACTTTTATATCCTACCAGCGGAAGCGTGACGATATTTGGAAGCTCAATAGAAAACAGGGACGTAAGGAAACGTATAGGCTATTTATCCGAATTGCCTTATTTCCCCAAGTACTTGAAAACTCATGAGATACTTGATTATTTTGCGGATGTTTTCGAAATACCGGTAAATAAAAAAAGAGGAAAAATAGAAAAAATACTTGAAATGGTCGGGTTGGCTGACAAAAAAAATATTAAAATAAAAAATCTTTCAAAAGGCATGCAGGGAAGGCTCGGGCTAGCCCAGGCATTACTTAATGACCCCGACTTGCTTTTGCTCGACGAGCCTATGAGCGGGCTCGACCCTGTGGGCTACAAAGAAACAAGGGATATAATAATCGGGCTCAATAAAAGGGGGAAAACGGTGTTTTTTAATTCGCATATACTTAGCGAGGTTGAAAAAATATGCGACCGTGTTGCCGTGCTTCACAAAGGCAAACTGGCTGACGTGCAGCCGCTGACGGCAATAAAAAAGAAATTTAAGAATCTTGAAGATTATTTTGTATCAATTGTTAGATAATTATGCCTATCCAGGCAGGCGACATAAATTAAAAAGAAGACATAGGGAAAGCTTAAAACATGAAAAAAATATTAGCTGTGGCGGAATACATATTTAAACAGAGTTTCAGAAATAAAATATTGAATATGCTTATAATATTTGCCATTTTTTCAATGGGGTTTTCCTTGATAATCAGCCTCTTAGCCCAGGAATCTGAACTAAAAATGGTCATTGATTTTGGCCTTTTTGCTATTGAAATTTTTTCTTTTTTAACGATTGCATTGTCCCTGGCTGTGCAAATGTTTGAAGAAACCGAAATGAAAACTGTTTCGTTAATACTTGTCAAACCCATAAAACGTTATGAATATTTGATGGGTAAATATTTAGGTGTATTATTTACTCTATTTCTTAATATATTATTCATGCTTATAACAATGATGGTCGTGATAAAAATAAAAGGCGGGGATCCGTGGTCGCTCAAGATGCTGTTGGCAGTTTTATATATATTTATCTCCATGTGCATACTTACATCGACTGCCATTCTGCTTGAAGTAGTGACTACCTCGGTTCCAAGCTGCATTATTTTCCTGTTTTTTGTTTATGTGCTGGGCCATCTTACAGTCAACTTAAAACACATGATGGAGCAGACACAGAGCCAGACGGTTAAAATGGTCATTGACATCATTTATTATGTTATGCCTAATATGGAACTTTTCAACCTGAAAGATAAAATTTATACAACTGAAGGATTATTTTTACCCCAATATTTTACGATTGTTTCCGGATATGCTGTTATTTATGTCGCGATAACACTTATAGCAGCAAGCTTGATTTTTGATAAAAAAGAATTCTAAAAGTGCTAATAATGGCTAAAAGACTGCCCGCATACCTAATTTTAATCATACTTGTTTTTCTTGCATGTTTTCTGAATAGGACAGGGACAAAATATTTATTTAAAACCCAGCCGGCATGGTACTTTTTAAATACACATTCATACAAAAAATTCATGCATATTCTCGGCGTCGGATTTGGCGTGAGGCCGATAATAGGCGATATTGAATACATATCCTTCCTCCAATATTACGGAGACAGGGATAATTCGCAGACGGCATATAAAGACCTTTACAATTATATAACCGACATAACCGATATTGATCCTAACTTTACATTTGCTTATTCGTACGGAAGTGCAATACTGGCGTGGAATTTGGAGAGATATGACGAGGCTATAACAGTAATCAAGAAAGGGATTGAATTTAATCCTTCTTTTTGGAAACTCAGGTTTTATCTTGGGGCAATCATTTATCGCCAAAAAGGTGAAACAATGAATTACATCAAGCTTCTTGAAGAAGCCATGAAGTTTGATGACCATCCCGCGATGATTGAGAGGATTTTAGGCAACATTTATATGCTGTATAAAACGCCGGATGAAGCGGCCAGATACTGGGTGAAGATTTATAAAGAATCAAAGCATAAAGATTCCAGAGATTTTGCGTATGAAACCCTGCGAAAAATAATAAGCGAGAAAAAAATACAGGATATCAAATCCATAATGGACATTCTTAATAAATAATCCATTGATTGAATTCAAGTTAAGTCTGATCGGCCCTCTTTAATAGGGGCCGTTTTTATAATAGGAAGGAAAATAATGGCTAAAAAGGTTATTACAATAAAAGGCGCAAGAGAGCACAACCTGAAAGCAATAAATCTTGAAATACCTCGCGACAAGCTTGTGGTCATCACTGGCGTCTCGGGTTCAGGCAAATCATCTCTTGCTTTTGACACCATCTATGCCGAGGGCCAGAGGCGGTATGTCGAGTCATTGTCCGCTTACGCGAGGCAATTTTTGGGTCAGATGCAGAAACCGGACGTGGACATTATTGAAGGCCTCTCGCCCGCGATTGCGATAGAGCAGAAGTCGGCAGGCAATAATCCGAGGTCAACCGTAGGAACAATAACGGAAATTTACGATTATTTGAGGCTTTTATACGCCAGGATAGGCGTGCCGCACTGCCCAAAGTGCAAAATGCCAATAAAATCCCAGACTGTCCAGCAGATTACCGACAGGATACTTGAGTTCCCAAAGGGCGCCAGGATAAGCGTACTTGCGCCTGTAATCAAGGGCAGGAAAGGCGAGTACAACAAGCTTTTTGAAAATATAAAAAAAGAGGGATTTTTGAGGGTTAGAGTTGACAACAATGGGAAATCAATAGAGGACGAAATCAAGCTTGATAAGAACAAAAAGCACGATATTGAAATAGTCGTTGACAGGATAACAATAAGCAAAGAGGAAAAAAAGAGGATTACCGAGTCAGTGGAGCTAGCCGTGAAATTAGGCGAGGGCGTAATGATAGTAAACATCATGGACACCAATGAAGATATACTTTTCAGCGAAAAACTGTCGTGCCCGAAATGCGGCTTTTCCATGGCCAAACTCGAGCCTAGGTTTTTCTCGTTTAACAGCCCATTTGGTGCGTGTCCGGTATGCACGGGGCTTGGCAGCAGGGTTGAGGTCGACGAAAAACTTGTCATCGACGAACAGATAAGCCTGAGGCAGGGCGCTATCAGGCCGTGGAGCAATACCGAGGGTTATTACTGGCATTATCTCGAAAGCCTTAGTAGGGATATGAAATTCAGCCTTGATACGCCATATTTCAAGCTGCCCGAGAACGTAAAAAAAGTTATTTTATATGGATCGGACAGGGAAATAGAATTCCATTATAAAAGGTTTTCAGATGAATACAAGTACCATAGCCAGTTTGAAGGGTTATTGCCTTTCCTTCAAAGGCGCTACATGGAAACCGACACCGAGGCAATAAGAGAGGATATTTTTTACAAGTATATGGTGGAAAGGGTATGTAGCGCGTGCGGAGGCAAGCGCCTGAGGCCAGAGGCCATAGGAGTGCTTGTGGCGGGAAAATCCATAATAGATGTTACTGAATTGTCAGTGGAAAAAGCACATAAGTTTTTCAGCACAATCGAGCTGTCGCAGAAAGACACGATGATATCGAGGCAGATATTAAAGGAGATAAGAGGCAGGCTTGAATTCCTGCTGAATGTCGGGCTTGCTTACCTTACGCTTGAAAGAAAAGCAGGCACGCTTTCAGGCGGAGAGTTCCAGCGCATACACCTCGCGACGCAGATAGGTGTTGGACTTGTTGGCGTGCTTTACATACTTGATGAGCCGAGCATAGGCTTGCACCAGAAAGACAATATAAAACTCTTGAATACACTTAAAGATTTGCGTGATCTGGGCAATACCGTAATTGTAGTTGAGCATGATGAAGAAACAATACTGAACGCAGACCATATCATAGACATGGGGCCTGGGCCGGGGGTGCACGGTGGGGAAATCGTTGCTGAAGGGACTTTGGAAGACATACTCAAGTCAGGTAAGTCATTGACTGCGAAATATCTTCTTAATAAAACCAAAATAACCGAAAATGAGAATAAAAGGCAGGCAGACAAGTTTTTTGAGATAACAGGGGTCACGACAAACAATTTGAAAAATATCAACGTAAAATTCCCAGTAGGGAATTTTATATGCATCACAGGCGTTTCAGGTTCGGGCAAATCATCGCTTATAGCCGAGACGCTATATCCCGCTCTTGTCCATGAGGTGTACAGAAGTAATTTCAGGCCGGACGGCTACAAGGAACTGAAAGGGTGGCAGTATTTTGAAAAAATAATCGAAATAGACCAGTCACCCATAGGAAGGACACCGCGGTCAAACCCAGCGACTTACACAGGCGTTTTTACCGAGATAAGGAAGCTTTTTACAATGACCAAGGAAGCCAGGCTGCGAGGCTATGACATGGGTAGGTTCAGCTTCAATGTCAAGGGCGGCAGGTGCGAGTCATGCAGCGGTGACGGCATAATAAAGATAGAAATGCATTTTTTGCCAGATGTGTATGTGCCGTGCGAGGTATGCCAGGGCAAAAGGTTTAACAGGGAAACGCTTGAGATCTTTTACAAGGACAAAAATATTTCGGACGTTCTTGACATGAGGGTCGAGGAGGCGCTCACATTTTTTGACAACATACCAACGGCGAAAAGGATACTCGGGACAATAGACGAAGTGGGGCTTGGGTATATAAGGCTTGGACAGCCTGCCACGACTTTGTCCGGCGGCGAGGCGCAGAGGATCAAGCTGGCGACTGAATTGAGCAAAAGAACTGCGGGAAATACTTTGTATCTGCTTGATGAGCCTACGACAGGCCTGCATTTTGCGGACATAGACAAACTGTTGTTAGTTTTAAACAAATTGGTTGAAATGGGCAATACCGTAATTGTCATTGAGCATAATCTTGATGTTATAAAAAACGCGGATTATATAATTGATCTCGGGCCCGAAGGCGGGGATAAGGGCGGCAATGTGGTTGCGGCAGGCGCGCCAGATACAATAATGGCAAATAAAAATTCATATACAGGGGAGTACCTTAAAAGACACATCAAACGCAGGGAAAAGAAATCAATCCGTTCGGGGAAATAATTTAACAACATTTAGTAAAGGGGAATAGAGGGGATTTATGGCAACTCTCCCTGCATTCTTCCGGCATATCTAAAGTGAAATCTCTAAAAAAATATTGAATAAGCCTCCCTGTTGGAGTATATTTTACGTAGGATTCAGAGTTTGGCATTAAGTATTCGGAATGCAAAATTCCAGATCGCAAATTAATGAATGAAAATTAATTAAAAATTGAGAATTATTTGAAAACGGAGTATATGTGAAAAATTTTTTATTACAGGGTTTAATTATTGCCGCGGTTTTAACTTTAGTTGTGCAAACAATTACAGCACAGTTAGCATCAAATGAGGCATCAGCAAACAAGGCGAAATTTAAACTGGCTTGCGTATATCCTTCCGGGGCAAACAATATCTGGGAATTTGAAAATAGTCATAAGGATACCGGCAGTAATCCTAATAAAGCATGGGCTTATACCGGGACTTTTCCGTATTCAAAGTCAATCGTTAAATACGACTCGTATTCCATGGGCATGCTTTTATCATACGGGAGTTATATAAGTTGCACGGCTTTAAATTATACTCCGAAAACAATCCAGTTCTGGATATATATACCTGCGGGAACCAAGCAGGACAACAGGTATATTGCTGCTAGTTATAACACGGTGGGAAATATACAGCTTTATTCCGACAATTACATACGGTGCAATTACGGCAATGGGATGTGCAGTTCTTACGCGGTTCCTTTCAATACATGGGTGATGATACAATTTAACTGGAATGGAACAAATTTCAGTTTTTACGCGGGGAATCCCGCGATTTTAATCCAGCAAATAGCCTATAAAGGTTATCCGCAAAACAAGATGTGGAGTATTTTCAATTATTACGACTGGGCTGACACATATCCAAAAGCGTATTTTGACAGGTTTATTATTGCGGATTATCCGGCAAACGGCGTCGAGATAGTTCCTTATGTCCATACGCCGACACCGCAGCCATCAGCGACAATATACGCGCAGCACAAGCAAACTGCCGTAATGCAGTTAACTGCAGCGTTGGAAGCAACGACAATAGCCACGTGGTTTACCCCGACCCCGGCGCACACATGCGCTATTTGTGGCACTCCTTTTCCCGCGGTATTTGCGCAGGTTCAAACACCCGTGCTTGTCCCGGATGCGGATTATGAAGCGGGAAGCGTCCAGTGCCCGGATATCATAACCGGTGCCGACGGGTTGCTGCACATGGCATATTGGGGAAGCGGATGGAAAACAAAAGGAATGATATGCCTTGCCACCTCGCCCGGCCCTCTGGGCCCATGGACAAAGCACGGGCCTTTATTCGGCAATGGTTACGGCGGCGTTTCCCTTCAGGTTACGGACCCATGTCAAATTCATATAGGAAATGAATGGCGCATATATTTCAGCAAAGCCGGAAACATTTTTTATGCGACGTCAACAGATAGTTATAATTATAAATTGCAGCCGTATTTTAACCCGTCCAATACCGTATTGGACTCGTCGGCATTCAGGCCGGCATGCGTCGGTGGCGCAGGAATTGACGGCCTTGGAATATTTACAAACGGCCCGGAATTTTGGGGTATTGCGGAATTAATGGCGGACGGATGCCCGGACCAGTCCGCTTATAAGTTATGGCTGTGCAAAGGTACTGCCGACGCTTTAACATTTACCAGCGCGTCGCAGGATGCGCTTGAAGGATTGGATCCATGGTATCCTGCAGAATCGCCTTTCTCGCTGGTAACCCAAGGAGGCAGGGCAGCGATGAAAGTGGGCAATCGCTATCATATATGGTACGGGATCGACTATCCGACAAAAATTTATCACGCGGAAAGCTATGACTTATATAACTGGTATTCAAGCGTAACCCCGGTTGTTTCTTATAGCGCACATTTGTTCGGGCTTTTAGGATGCAATCAGGTGGCAGACCCGGCTGTTATAGAATACCAGGGGAAAACATACTTATATTACAGCGCGGTAGATAATGGCCACGAGAGATCATATATAGGAGTTTCAGTATATAACGGAACCCTTGCCCAATATGACAACTGCGGTACAACACTTCCGCCAAAAATCCGTTAATCAGCTTACGGCGTAATGAAGGAGTTGCTTTTCCTTATAGGGGTTCCTTTTTAAGTTCTGGGTATATTCAGTGATAAAACCACAAAAAGTATTGAATAAGTCTGTTTGTAGGAGTATATTTTATATAAGGAATATGTCAAAAACAAAGGAGCGCAATGAAAAAAACGGAGGGTAGACATAAAAATCTTTTTTTGCCTTTACAGTATTTATATTTGCTTTTAATGCTTGCCGAAAAAATGCTTTAAGTAATGGTATCGAACGATGTTTATGCCCGGCATGAGAGGATTTTACATTTTGCTGCGAAAATAGCGGAAGTAGAATCCATGAAAAAGGAATGAATGAGTAAAATAAAAGGAGGAAGAAATGAATAAACTTGATGATTTTTTGGACAAAGTAAAGTGCCCAAATTGTGGAAGTATTATGACGGTCTTTTATCCGGTTAAATATGTATGCCCCAATTGCAGATATAAAAGGACCGGGCACTCGATTAAAACTGAAGATTTGAAACATGAAAATTTACATCCGAAAAAATCGTAATATAAAGATTGAAGACCGGATGAAATATGGGCAAATAAGGGGAAGTCATTATAAAAACTTTTTCCTGATTTAAATACCTTTTGGAGTAGATTAATGATAAAAATAAATTGGTTGATTTTAATCTGACGGATGCCGGTTTATGTATATTTAAATCCGGCGTAATTCCTGTCCGTACCGTTTAAAAACATTTGTGGAGGTGATTTATTATGCAGCCGGAATTTTTAGAAAGGCGCATAACAAGCCGCATTAATATTGTAAGGGAAATCAAGTATAAAATAATCAGCAGCGACGTGGATGAAATTAATTTCGGCAATGAGAAAGGGGAAATAAAAAACATATCCAAAGGCGGTATATGCCTTTTCACGCCTCACAAAATAGAAGAGGGTACTGTATTGAGAATTGAAATAAATATAGCAAATCCGGAAAAAAGGGTAATTAAAGCTTTTTGCAGAGGTTGAATGGTGCAACCTTAAGAGCCCGAAAGGGTTATATGAAATCGGGTTGAGTTTTACTGCCCTAAAAGAAGAAGATCAAAAATTCCTGGAACAATTTACAGCCGAAATACACTGAAGCACTGTCTACGACTGGAAAAATAATACGGGAGAATAAACATGGCAGGAGGAGATCCGAAAAAACCAGGCTGGGTTACTGTTGTGTCAATACTAGGTATTATAATGGGCTGCCTGGGTATTTTCGGAGGCATACAGAACGCATCCTTGCCGAAGATATTGAAAGTAGAGAAACAATGGATGCCTGATATAATGAGCAACAACATTAATAGTAGGACGGAAGGCAGATTGGCAAAGCTAGATGCGCAAATGGCCAGGTTTGGAGTTACAAATACCGTAAAAATGCCTGAAGATTACACTAGGATGATGAATAAAATATTAAACTATCCCACCTGGTATGCTTTGTTTTGTTATATTGCGGGCGCAATGGGAGCTTTAATCGGCGGTTTTTACCTTTTTGCCTCAATAATCCTTCTGCAAAGAAAAAAAATAGGATTAAATATGTTTTATGTTGCGGCAAGCCTGAGTATGGTTTTTGTTTTAGCCAGGAGTATAGCAACTACAATCGCAAGCCCTATTTTCGGCGTAACAATGATTATTGGCTCGGCTTTTTCTATAATAGTAAATGTAGTGTTATTGGCTGTTGCGCTGGGCAGTGATAAAATAGGGTTTGTTTGATTTAGCATTCAGCATTTGGCATGCATTCAAGATTTAAATGCCAAATAAAAACGGAGTTGGTAATGAAAAAAATTATTATTTATTTTGTTGTTTTAGTATTTTTAATAAGCTTAGTATGCTGCAACAGGAAAAATCCTGGCCCTACATCGCCTGTACAGCCGACCAATACAAGCACCGCAACCCCGGCAATATTGACCATGACCATAACTGTTACGCGCACAGCAACGCAGGCAAGCACAGGTGCTTTCACGCCAAATGCGACGCCTACAATTACAGAAACGTCAGTTATACCAACGGAAACAAATACATTCATACAGGGTTCCATGACTTTGACTGAAATTGTTATGACTGTCACGGCGACAATCACGCTGACAGGAATATTTACAATAACAGGGACAGAAACGTATACGGCAACTCCTGCAATGACAAAAACAGAGACAATTACAAATTCGTCGACAGCCATAATAACAGAAACAGCTACGGCAACGAATACTCCTGTACCTGGTAGCATATGGACGCAGGCAACAGGCGCAGCCGGATTCAGCGGAAGAATGTTCCATTCCAGCGTGGCATATAACAATGAAATGTGGGTAATAGCAGGGGTTGACAGCAGCGGGGATAAAAACGACGTATGGCATTCAAGCAACGGGATAGACTGGGCGCAGGCGACAGGAACAGCGGTATTCAGCGCAAGAGGGAGGCATACCAGCGTGGTATTCAACAATGAAATGTGGGTAATAGCCGGACAAGGCGTCAAGGCTTATAATGATGTTTGGAATTCGGCAGACGGTATAAACTGGAATGCAGCTACAACAACAGCAGCTTTTAGCGCAAGGGACAGCCATACCAGTGTGATATATAACAATGAAATATGGGTAATAGGAGGGTTTGACAGCAGTGGGGATAAAAATGATGTTTGGTATTCAAGCGACGGCATATACTGGACGACTGCGACGGCTGCGGCAGCTTTCGGCGCAAGGGACAGCCATACCAGCGTGATATATAATAATGAGATATGGGTAATAGCAGGGTTTGACAACAGTATAGGTAATGATAAAAACGATGTGTGGTATTCAAACGACGGCATAAGCTGGGTGCAGGCTACGGCAGCGGCAGCTTTCAGCGCAAGGTATAGCCACGCCAGCGTAGTATATAACAATGAAATGTGGGTAATAGGAGGGGAAGATACCAGCAATGTAAAAAACGACATATGGCATTCGGCAGACGGCATAAACTGGACTGAGGCGACAGCAGCAGCCGGATTCAGCGCAAGGTATGCGTCTGCCAGTATTTTATATAACAATGAAATTTGGTTGATAGCAGGATATGACGGCAGTTATAAAAGTGACGCATGGTTATCACAGTAGGATAAATTAATAATCAAAAAATTTTCAATTTCCAATAAAAAGATGTAAAATATATTATAGGTTTTTAATTAAGTTAGATAATTAGCAATTATAAAACAAACAATATCAAGGGAGGCAAGAAATGATTAAAAAAGTATTGGTTGTTATCTTCATGGTTTTAATGGTTTCGGTTATTTTTGCGGCGGATAACACGCCTGTGGGAACGGCAAATGTGACAGGTACTGCTTCGCCTTTTTACGCGGGAAAATTTGCAATCGGTTACAACGGCGGCTTGAATTTCAGGTTCTTTCCGTCTGAGGCGTGGGGTTTTGAAATCCCTTTATCTGGAAATGTTTCCAGCCCTTATTATACAAATGTAGCGAATTCCTACCGCTGGAGCGCAGTAACAGGGGTTAATTTATTACTACCCATTAAAAACAATTTCGAAACATGTATCTGGTTTGAGCCTGGCATAGTTTTAGGAAGCAACGAACTGTATTCGGAACTGCAAGTACCGGGAGACGGTGATTCGTATGGCGCATTCAACAAAATGGACCAGTATTTATATACATTTTATGCAGGCATAACCTTTGGTTTGGAAGCGGAATTGTTTTTAAACAAAATCTGGGATAAATTACCCAGGAATATAAGTATTGGAAGCAAAATAGCTCTCACGGGCACATGGAATTTAAGTGAATCGTGGGATACAAATATTTATAACAACGGGTTTAAAAGGAATTACGATTATTCAAAGGCTATCGGCTGCAGTTTCAGCATGCTGAGCAGCACAAACGCCCTGATGTTTTTTACAATCAGATATTATTTTTAATTGCCCACATGAGTCAATTTGTGAAAAAAATTTTGCCTTTAATAATTTTTTTGTTTTGCTTCAACATTTTTGCATGCGCTGATAATACCGATGAAGAAAAGTATTTTTCAAAAGGTAAAACTGCATTTGACTTAGAAAAATATGATGAGGCAATCAAATATTTTGATGAAGTAATACAGCTTGACCCGAAAAACGCCGAGGCATACGCTTTCCGTGGACGCGCAAAAAATGGGATAAAAGACAAGAGTGCGATTGACGACTGCAATAAGGCGATGGAATTAAACCCTTTGCTTGCGATAGCATATCTTGGTCGGGGAAGATATAAATATGACCTGGACGACTGCAATGAAGCGATCAAGGATTATAACAAGGCAATAGAACTTGACCCTAAACTTGCAAGAGCTTATGTTGCCCGCGGAGCTGCAAAATGGAAATTAGGCGAGAACGATGAAGCTATTGAAGATTGTAACAAAGCAATAGAACTTGACCCTAAACTTGCAATGGCGTATCTCAACCGCGGAGTTGTAAAAAAGGCGTTAAAAGATTATGCGGGAGAGATCGAAGATTATAATAAAGCGATACAGCTTAACCCCGAACTTTCAGAGCCTTATTGCAACATGGGCAGTGCAAAGATTACGTCAAAAGATTATATTGGAGCGATTGAGGATTGCAATAAAGCAATAGAACTTAATCCAAAACTTACGGAGGCTTATAACAACAGAGGGGATGCTGAAGATAAATTAGGTAAGTACGATGAAGCTGTTAAGGATTGTAACAAGGCGATAGAACTTGACCCTAAACTTAAGGAGGCTTATATCAACCGCGGAATTGCTGAAGATAAATTAGGCAAGTACAATGAAGCAATCAAAGATTGCAATAAGGCAATAGAACTTGACCAAAAGTATGCACTGGCTTATTGCGAACTTGGGGTTATTTCAATTAACTCAGGCGACTACAAAGGCGCAATTCAATATTTTGACAAGGCAATCGAGCTTGACCAAAAATATGCAGATGCTTTTATTAACCGTGGGATTGCTAAAGACAAATTGGGCAAGCATGATGAAGCGATTAATGATTATGATAAGGCAATAGAACTTGCTCCAAAGTATGCAATGACTTATGTCAACCGTGGGACAGCTAAATATGAATTGGGCAAATATGACGAATCTATTAAAGATTATAGCAGGGCAATAGAACTTAATCCAAAGTATGCAGAAGCTTATAACAACCGCGGTAGTGCTAAAGATTACTCGGGCGACTATGCGGGCGCAATTAAGGATTTTGATGAAGCAATAGAACTTGACCCGAAATATGCATTGGCTTATGTCCGCCGCGGGATAATTGAAGATAAATTAGACAAGTATGATGATGCGATTAAAGATTATGGCGGTGCTATAAAACTTGTTCCTAAATATGCCTATGCTTATGCTTGCCTTGGGGATGCTAAAAATAACTCAGGCGACTATACAGGCGCAATTAAGGATTTTGGTACGGCAATTGAGTTTAACCCGAATTATGCGGAGGCTTATTGCGACCGCGGGATTGTTGAAAATAAATTAGGCAAGTATGACGAAGCCATTAATGATTGTGACAATGCAATAAAACTTGACCCTGAGCTTGCGGAGGCTTATATCAATCGCGGGCTTGCAGAGAATGCGATAGATGATTATTCAGGGGCGCTTAATGACAGCAATGAAGCGATAGGGCTTAACCCAAACTCTGCGGAGGCTTATATAAACCACGGGCTTGCAATGTATTATTTGGGGGACTATACAAGAGCAATCGATGATTTTAATAAAGCGATAGAGATTAAACCCGGACTTGCAATAGCTTATAACAACCGCGGACTTGTAAAAAATGCATTAAAAAAATATTCAGGAGCGATTGATGACTGCAACAGAGCAATAGACCTTAACCCTAAACTTGCGGAGGCTTATTACAACGGCGGGATTGCCGAATATAATTTAGGTGATGAGGAAAGTGCCATTAAAGATTTAAAAAAGGCAGAAAAACTAGGATATAAACAGGCATATGACTTGATCAAGAAAATTCAGGGAAACAAATAAATTATTAATTTTCTATTGAGGAGACTCCTATGAAAAAAATTTTATCAATTTTAATTTTTTTATTTTGTTTCAGTATTTTTACCTATTCCGGCAGCAATGACGCCAAAAAATACTTACAGTCAGGGATTGTGAAAACCAAATCCGGCGATTACAAAGGCGCAATAGGGGACTGCAATCAGGCGATAAAGCTTAACCCAAAATACACAGATGCCTATATCGCCCGGGGGGTTGCTGAAAATGCCCTAGGTGACTATTTAAGTGCAATTAAGGATTTATCCATGGCCATAGAGCTAGACCCGAAAAACGAACTTGCTTATTACAACAGCGGGCTTGCTAAAGCCCGTATGCGTAAATATGACGAAGCGATTGAAGATTATGATATGGCAATAGGGCTTGACCCGAAGTTTGCCGGAGCTTATAACAACCGCGGATTTGCCAGAGCCAATTTACGTAAATACAAAGAAGCAATTAAGGATTATGAGACGGCAATAAAACTTGACCCGAAAAACGCTTTTGTATATAACAACCGCGGGAATGCCGAAGATGAATTAGGCGACTATGAAGGCGCAATAGAGGATTATACAAAAGCCATAGAGTATGACCCGAAGTACTCTTATGCCTATAACAACCGCGGGGCCGCAAAAAATAAACTGGGCAGATTTAATGAAGCGGTCAAGGACTATGACACGGCAATAGGGCTTGACCCGAAAAATGCGCTGGCTTACAACAACCGCGCGAAAGCCAAAGACGACTTAGAGGACAAAAAAGGCGCAATTGAGGATTACACCAAAGCCATAGAGCTTGACCCGAAGAACCCGATTTTGTATGTCAGCCGCGGCGCTTCCGAATATGATTCGGGCGACTATAAAGACGCAGCTGAGGATTATACAAAAGTCATAGAGTTTGACCCGAAGGCTGTGGAGGCTTATTTTAACCGCGGCCTAATTAAAAACCATATGAGTGATAAGCAGGGTGCAATTGATGATTTAAAAAAGGCATGGGAACTAGGAGATAATGAGGCTTTAGACAAAATCAAGGAAATACAAGGCAAATAATGGGCATTTAATATTAGGTAATGCAAATTTCCATTGATTCTGTGACACATTAGTTGATTATTTTCAAATGTGCCTTTTGACGCAACATATAATGTGCCAAAAGGCACATTTACATATATTTATTCTTATAAACATGCATATTATATGATTTATTTATAGGCATAGGAAATGCTATATATCTAACAATAAAGTTACAATTAGGTAAGACCTTGAAAGGAGGCGGTTTTTATGAAGACAGGAATGGTAGAATTTGAAAGCGAAACGTATACATACAGGGAAATGGCTTTAAGGTATAAAATGTTACAGGATAACACGCAATTAGGTGTTTATGGCTTCGAAAACGCAAAAACCCGCGCGATATTTGAGGATGGTATTTGTGTGCTGACAGAGAACAGGCTTGAAAAAGGCAACCTAATAAAGATTGAATTATCCATAGACACTAGGATCCTGAAGGCATTCTGCGATGTAGAGTGGTGTAATTGGGATGATGAGGCGGGTGCGTATGAGGCGAAATTGACTTTTATTGCCTTAAAAGAAGAAGACATACTTGCGCTGGCTCAATTTATAAAGAAAAATCGCTGATTTATTCCGTGATTGCGGACGAAGACAACCAGTGGTACTGTCTAAGCGTCGCGGAATATGGCGAAGCGTGAATTTAGCAAAAAAAACACCATGGGCTTAATCCCATGGATTTTTTTTAGGCTGGTTAAACTTGAAAACATTTAGGAAGAACAAACAAATAATTTTTAAATCATTGCTTATGCTGGGCTGAAAGAGCCTGCATTAAAGCTTTCATGTCTTTATAAGCTGCAAGTTTCTTTTCAGTGTCTGTTTGCCTTGATATATAAACATTAAACCAGTTTAATGCCTGTTGAGGGTCAAAAGCTGTGTACATGTTTATCAGGATTCCCATAGCCGTTAAATCATAGGGGTCTATTTTAACTGTTTTCAAAAGATATTCTGCCGATACCTGGATATTTTTTTCATCATAATAATACATATAAGCAATAATTTTAAGGATTGAGGGGTTATCAGGGGAAATAGATTCGGCCGCGTCGCAGTATTTTTTAAAAGAATTTATATCGCCGGACGCCATTGCATATCTGGCATACTGGATAAAATGCCTGGACAGCACTTCTCTGTAATAGATATCATTGTTTTTATTGTTAAAATAGTCCCTGAAACTGGCTATTCTCATGAGCTTATCCGCATTAACAAGCGGTGAATTAAGATCCATCATGATGTAATCAACGCCGTATGGCTTTGTTTTCAGATGTTGCGCTTCGTATTCATTAGTGTCAGTGTAAAAGACTTTTCCCGGATTTTTAAGGCATATACTGGATTCAATAGCGTCGGCATCGGCGCGCGTGAATTTATAGCGAATTATTTTATAAATTGACCTGTCAAAAAAAGAACCGTACCGGTCGTAAATCTGTATATCAAGGCCCTGCTTGCGCACATACCTTGAATATAGCAGATCGTAAGTAGGGCAGTCGAGTTCAACAAAAAGTATATCCCCGGGATGTAATATGCCGAGTATGTTGTTTGAAATATCATAACTCAGGAATTTTTTTGAGGCATTATTTTTATCAAAGTTTGAAAAAAGCATTAAAACAGGTATTAGAAAAAAAAGGGATGAAACAAATAAAATATTTATCCCGTATTTTTTATTTGCGGCATCCTGCAGTGCACATATGCCGATGGACGCGATAAAAAGAGTAAAAATATCCGTGATGAGGTAAAAAATTTCATTTATATGTGTGAAAACCGGAGAAAAAGAATAGGTAGTCATGACAATAAGCAGGAAAGTGTTCAAAGCAATGAAAAAAATAAAGACAAGAAACATTTTTTTGTTTTTAAAATAAGCAGTGTAAAGCCCGTAAAAGAGAAAAATAATTAAGATGTTATAGGATTTGATATACTGCAAAATATAATTAAAAATCTTTGTAAAAAATGCGTAAAAGGAAAAAGGGGTTTGCGTTACGCTAAAATAAACCGTTCTGAAAATATGATTTATTACTTCGCCGGCCGTGTAAATTTCATCCCAGCAGATAACAGGCCTGGCTTTTACCCTGATGAAAAGGTATATAAACGATGTTACGACGGAAAATATGAAAAAAAGGCAGGCAAAAGCAAGTCGTTTTGTATTGTTATTATGCATAGAAGCGGAAAAAAGAATGACCACGCAAAAAATTACAAATAAAAGCGTTATGTGATGCAGCGCTGGCAGAAAGCCCGCGGCATAAGCTGCCATGTATAAATGCGGCGGTCTGCCTGATTTAACAAAAGATACGGTAAAATAATATGCTATAAGTATAAAACAGTACGTTATAAGGTATATGCTGCCTTTGGCGTGGACAGTCTGACTCCATAAAAGCGTTGAAAAAATAAAAACAAACGCTGTAAGTATAGAAACGACGTTTGCCTGTTTTGGGGGGGCATTGAAAAATTCCCGAAGGGTAAAAGAACTGCACATGAAAAAAAGCAGAAATATGCAGACACCGGCGGAGGCAGACATTAAATTTACCCGGAAGGCTATGTCGGCAAGGGGAATATTGGTGAAAATTTTGCCAAGAAGCATTTGCAATGGATAACCAGGCGGATGGCCTATGCCGAGCGTGTAGGCTGCGCTGGCTGTCTCTCCTGAATCGCCGAGATATGCGGTGGGGCAAGATGTGGAAATAAAAACAGCAGCTATAATAATCGCTAAAGCAGCTAATATATATTTCATTGTATACCCCAGGTTTGAAATTATGAACTGTTTTTAAGCAGTTCTTTTGCAGCATTCATTGCCGATGATGTAACTTTTTCTCCGCTTATCAGCTTGGCTATTTCATGCACTTTTTCATCATTATTTAATTTTTTAATCGTGGTTTCACTTTTATTGCCTTTTACTACCTTTTCAACCGAATAGTGCAGTTTCGCGAAGCTGGCTATCTGGGGCAGATGGGTTATGCATATAACCTGTTTTTTTCCTGAAATTTCATTCAGCTTTTTGCCTACTACCTGGGCTATTTTACCTGAAATCCCAGTGTCAATTTCATCAAAGACCATAACAGGTATTTTATCTATTTCAGACAGGATATTTTTAATGGAAAGCATTATCCTGGATATTTCGCCGCCCGAGGCGACTTTTACAAGCGGTTTAACATCTTCTCCGGGGTTTAACGATATGAGAAATTCAACCGTATCAATGCCAATAGGCGTCACCCTTAATATTTTTCCGCTTATTTCGACGGATAAATCCGCGGTTTCACTGCCGTTTATGACTGTCTGCTTTACATCGACTATGAATTTGCCGTGGGCAATACCTAAGTCTTTTAATTCCTCCTCGATTCTTTTGCCAAGCTCTGCTGCTTTTGCTGTCCTGATCTTAGAAAGATTTTCACATTTTTTCGAAAGGGCAGCAAGAAGCGAGTTTTTTTCTTTGTTTTTTTCTTTTATGGATTCCTCGTTTAATTCGATGGTTTTACGTTCCTGCTTGAGTTCGGCAAAATATTCCCTGATTTCCTTTATTGTGGTTTTTCTGTATTTTTTCATGAGGGTTTCAAACAGCTCTATTCTTTCTTCAGTGTCCTGAAGTTTGTTTTTGTCAAATTCGACTCGATCCCTGTAGCTGATAAAAAAATCCTTGATTTCTCCTGCTTTTATCAGGGCGTCGTCAATTATGCCGTCATATGCGGCTGTGATTTTGTCTATTTTTCCTATTGCCTGCATATTTTCTTTTGCCTTTTCAAGCAGAGATATTGCGCCTTCACCTTCCATGTCAAGAGAAGAAGGGGAAAGGGATGTTATGATATTGTTAATTTCGTTTTTTATAGCTTCGGTGTTAATCATTATTTCGCGTTCCCTTAAAAGGTCATCGTATTCGGTATCAGACGAAAAGTTTGCCTGCTCAATTTCGTTTATCCTGTAACTTATGGTATCGAGCCTTTCCTGCTTTTCGGACTCAATAACCTGGAGTTTGGAAATCTCGGAATTCAAGGCAGCGAGCCTGTTGTAAAGACCGCTGACTTCTGCTCGGGCATTTGAAGCGCTGGCGTAGTCGTCAAGGAGGTCAATATGTATATCCGGTTTTAAAAGCGACTGGTGCTCATGCTGACCGTGTATGTCAATTAAGAGTTTACCAATTTTTTCAAGCAACGAAAGGGAAGACAAAGCATTGTTTATATAAACTTTGCCTTTTGAAGCGCGGTTTATTTCCCTTTTTATGAGAAGAGAATCATCTGTTTTTTCTATTCCTGCTTCCTCGAGCAGGGGATTTAAAAGTTTTTTTAAGGATTCACTGCGCGTTAAATCAAAAACAGCCTCCACTGTGGCTTTTTCTTCCCCTGTCCTTATATTTTCAGGAGAGGATTTTTCGCCTACGGCTATGTTCAAAGCACCGATTATTATGGATTTACCAGCCCCTGTTTCGCCGGTAAGTATGTTTAGCCTGTCGGAAAATTCGATTTCTATGTCTTTTATCAGCGCGTAATTCTGTATTTTTAAAGCGGATAACATTTTTTACACCTTTGAATTAAAAAAAATTTTATGCAGGATTTTACTATGCCCTGCAATTTTATTGTTGAGGCTTACCCTCTTGCTGTTTGGCAATTTCTTTCTGCAGGTCAGGGTTAAGCTGGAAAGCCTTTGAAAGATATGGATTGGCTTGATCCCTTTTCCCTGTGGCTGCATAAAGAACTCCAAGGTTATAGTAAGCCTGGGCGAAATCCGGCGTCAATTCTACAACTTTTAGGTAATATTTTTCAGCGTCATTGAATTTTTTGCTTGTGAAATAAATATTTGCAAGCTTAAAAGCCGCGGTTGAAGCGAGCTGTTTATCACATTGCATGAGAGAGTCAAGAATTGGTGGTATTTTATCAAGCTGATAAAGCAAAAAATACAGGTCTATGAGATTAAAATAAAAAAGGCCAGTGACAGGAGCCCTTTTTATAGCTTCTGCATAATAATATATTGAACTATTGAAGGAGTCCATATTTACGAATTTCCCGGAAGCAAAATCAGGGTTTTGCATCCTGCCGAGCAGGGAGTATATCCGGGCTATATTTCCCCAATAATAGGAATTGCCCGGATTTAAATCAGTGCCTTTTTTATATTCTTTGATTGCAATTTCTATATAATTTGCGACTGACTGTATAAGTTGCTGTTTTTCATCGATAGTCGGTGGTTTGGTAGTTGATGTTAACGCAGTGTACATTTGCAGGGCAAGCTGTTCGTAAGCTAAACCTAGATAAACATGGTATTTAACTTCGTCCGGTTCCTCTCTAACTGAAATTTCATGTTCTTTTACAGACAAGTCCCATCTGTTATAGACATCGCCAAGGATTTTACCCCTGTTATAGTGCACATCAGCGTCAAATATGCTGTATGCCCTGAATGAGAGGAAAAATGCGAGAAAAACAGCCCCGAACTGCAATATCCACCTGAAAATTATGTTTGCTTCCGAAGACCTGTAAAACACAAAGTCTTTTTTTTTGGTACCGTAAAGGTCGTTGTAAATTACAGCATGGATGCCCATGAATAAATAAAACGCGGTATTTATTGCCGCTACGCCGAAACTGAATATATTTTGTATAAAATACGCAATAAAGGCGGCAAACATGCCGAAAGAAAGGATTTTAAGATCGTATTCCTTTATGCGCCTGAACCCGTCAGCCCACAACTTTATATAAGCCACAATTAAAAGCAAATAAATGCCCAGCGAAGACAGACCCATGGTCGAAGGTATATTCAGGAGCTCGTTATGCGCGGTCCTTGACGATACATTGGCTCCGTCAATTTGCGCGAAATTCGTTCCCTCGTAAGCAGGGAACACGGTCTTAAAGGTGTCAACGCCAGTCCCCAAAAAAGGGTGGGCTTTAATAACTTTGAAAGCAGGGATCCATATATGCAGGCGAGATATTTGCAGGCTGTTTTTCACATGAACTATTGAATTCAACAAGCGGAATGACGCATCTTTGCCTATTGTTAAACTCAGGGCTACAGACAGTATAATTACAACAAGCAGACCGACAATCCAGACTTGAAATTTTTTAACGAGTGTCCGTAAAACCAAGAAAACTGAAATGTGAGTCTCCTCCGAAGTTTTCACAATGTCTTTATACCCAACGTAAAGGCCATAAGAAATGAAAGACAGAAAGGCAAAAACAAAACCCAGGAAAGGGCCGCGGCTTTGCGTGCCGATTAAAGCCATGTAAAGCAACACAAAAAGCACAACCAGCAACATTGCGAAATTTTTTTTCTGGTTTTTTAGCAGGATAAGGAAAAAAGATATAGTGACAGGTATTACCATTATTATAAGAGCGCCCAAAAAATTAGGATTTCCCATAGTTGCGAAAAAGCGTCCTTTTATGACGGACGTATCGTTCCATTTTATTATGTCATACCCGAAATACTGGGCTATGGCATACACCGTAATTATTAGACCGGAAAACAAAAAGGCCCAATTCAGAACAAAAAACTGTTTTTTCCCCTTTAAATTCTGGGTTGCTATATAATAAATTGCAACATAATTTATATTTGAAAGCGAGCCTGCAAAATTTTCATATTCGCCCCTGAAACTTATGGAAGGGGATACACTGTGAAAAGTGGTTATGATATTTAAAATAACCCATAAAAACATAGGTAAATCGAGAGGGGTAGGCGTGAAGGAAAATTTTCCCAGCTCAAGAGTTTTTATCAGCCATATACCCAGCATTACGGAAGTGAGTATCCTTAAAAGTGTCAGTTTGGGCATTTCAAACTGGTCGTAAGAAACAATGTTAAAGTAAATAGGAATTGTAAAAATAGTTATAACGAGCAAATAAAACAATATTTTATCGCACCATTCGACGACCAAATTTCCGTTATTGATTATTACCTGAGGTTTTTGCTGTATTTTATCTTTTGCCATCTTGATTTAGGCTCCGAATTTAATGATTTTATAATAAAATTAATAAAGATAGTATAGGAATAAAAATATGCTAAGTCAATATATAAATTGCCAAACATAAAACGAGTCGAGGTAATACAATCATTTTACTCCGCTTTTATTAACGTAATCCTAATTATTTATATTCTTGACTTCACGATAAAAAACTATTAGAATATCTTGCGTATTTAAACACATTTTTATTGGGAAATATTTTGTCTAAAAATCGACTTAGGAGACGATAATGAAAAAAAAGATCTTATGGGGTTTAATATTAGGCATATTGGTAATATATCTTGCTTTCGCGCAGTTTGGACATTTGTTTGACCAAAAACAAAGTTTATTGTACGGGACGAGAATTGCACTTATAAATATAGATGGGGAAATTTTGGAAACAACGCATACTCTTGAAATGTTAAATTATTACAGCAATATGCCCAATGTAAAGGTTATTGTCTTAAGAATCAACAGCCCGGGCGGGGGAGTTGCCGCATCGCAGGAAATATTCAAGCAGATTAAAAAAACTAAGGAAAAAGGTAAAAAAATTGTTGTTTCAATGTCTGATTCTGCAGCCTCGGGTGCATACTATATATCTGCTGCGGCTGACAAAATAGTCGCGAATCCAGGAACAATTACTGGCAGTATTGGCGTGATTATAAGCTATCCGTACGCAAAAAAGCTTCTTGATAAAATCGGTCTTGATTTTATAACAATAAAAAGCGGTCAATATAAGGATGTAGGCTCGCTTTCGAGGGAAACTTCGGTAAACGAAAGAAAGCTGTTACAAAACATGATTAATGATGTGCTAAATCAATTTGTTGATGATGTTGTAAATTCCAGGCTTGAGGCGCTGGCAAAAGCATTTAAAATCACAGAAAAGAAAGAAGAGACAAAAAGAAAACTCGTTAAGGAATATATGCTTAAAAATGTGGCAGATGGAAGGATACTCACCGGCAGGCAGGCATTACAGCTCGGCCTGGTTGACGAGCTGGGAAACATTGACGACGCGATAGAGGCAGCTGCAAAAATGGCCGGTATTAAAGGAAGGCCTCTTGTCATATCAGAAAAACCAAAACAATCATTCGCAAATATGCTTTCGTCAATGATTGGAAATATAAATTTTAGGCAGGATTCAGGGGCGATGATAAAGTATATTTTAAAATAAATAATACCGCTAATTCTTTTGATTTGAGCGGGTATAAGTTTTTGCAATACTTTGCCTGCGACTGTTGATGGCTTGGCAAAGTAAATGAATTCTAAGGAGGAATTGTATGGCTGATAACGTTGATAATCAGGATAAAAAAGGTCCGAAAGATGTAACTCCAAATCCTTTGGAAGAAGCTACGGCAAAAAAACAAACACCACCACCGGAAACGGAAGAAGCGGCCCCTGCGCCTGGGCAACAGGCTGAAGGTGTTGCTGAACCGGCAGCAGAACAGCCCAAGCCCGAAGAGCCGCCAAAGATTTTAAAAGGGATATTTCTTAATTCTATTACATGGAACAGGACAGCCCAGCTTATTCTTATTGTTGCCGGAGTTTTTGCTTTAATTCTTTCAATAAGCATGAAAGTTTTTATTCCTTTGCCCGCTACTATTGGCGCGTTGCTGCTTGCACTTGCCGCATTTTTTGACAGCTACATACTTAAAAAATTCCACAAAGACGCAGGTAAACTGCAGATAATGCTCAGATATGTGTTAACGGGAGTTTTAGGAATAATGGCTATAGTTTTTGCAATTCAGCTTGCCAAGCCTTACAGCAGGGAAATGAACAACAACCTAATGATGTTCGCTTTTTTGATCGCACTGATAGTAGTAATAATCAATTTTGTGCTGTATTTGCATAAGAATAAAGATGCGGCTCTTGCGGATATTTATTTATTTGTTGCATTTGTGGCAATTGTTATGGCATTTTATATTTTCAGGTATTTTTATATAGTGCCGGCCATGACACTTGCACTTGCAGGAGCTATACTTCTTTCCATGTCACTTTCAAAGGAGCCTTTGCGCACAGACGAAAAGTTTCCAATTAAAATACTGGGTGTAATCCTTATGCTTTTGTTTCTGGCGCCGATTGTGTATTATGCATTGACAATTTATTTTACTCCTCAGGCGAACGTCATGGAATATACAACTGTTTCACCCGAGTACAACAACAGGCCAGAGAATCTTGCGTGGTCGGGCGACAATAAGTCCCTTGTATTTAGTGTTTTTAGTAAAAAGAAAAAAATGGGAATAGTTTCAATTATTAATGCCCTCAGCGCAGGGACGGCCGAATTACCCCCTGAAGGCGATACTAAGTTAACACTCCCGGAATTTATTGATGCTCCTCAATGGAATAAGGCGAGCAATTTTATAATATTGACGGGTGGAAATACTGAAACAGGCCCGAGAAATATATGGGGGATCTCGCTTGCGCTATCAAAAATGCAGCAGCCCTTAAAAAACAATAAAGATAAAGAAAATAACACGCGCCTTCTTGTATCCGATATAAAAAAAATAATCGATGTGGAATGCTTGCCGGTTACTCATAAAACAGCATGGTCTTCAGATTCGAAGAAATTTGTGTTCGCGGCAAAAACAAAAAAGGAAGGATTATTCAACCTCTGGACTTCTGATATAAACAGGCAGTCGATAACGCCGATTACAAAGGGCTTTAAGAAAATTTTTCCTTTATGGTCCCCTGCAGAAGATAAAATCCTTTATGTGAGCAAAACAGATAGCTATTCATATCTTAAAATTTCAAATTATGACGGTTCAAACGCGCATGAATTCAATCCCGGCAGAAAAAGCGACAGGGAACTGCTGCCTTGTTGGGACCCGAATGAGTCAAAGGTTATTTTCCTTGCTAAAGGCAAGGAGCTTATGATAATGAATGCCAATGCGACAAAAAAAGCAAAGCTCACCAGGGAAACATTTACTCCGAGAGATCACTGGCTTTCCCCAGAAAGAAAAAAATTAAGAATTAACTTTACTGAAACAGGAGACATATGGAGGGTATGGACCATTGAAAACAACGGCAAACATAATAAGGAAATATTTAAACAGGCCTGCAGCGGATTTACCCAGCCTAAATGGAGCTACGACGGCAATAATATTGCATTAAACGCGGATTACGGGAAAACGAACTCAATATGGATATTCGGGAAAAACGGCGAAATCCCTTTGAAAATTTATACGTCAGAGGATAAAATAAGTTTTCTTGAATGGTCCCCGTCATCAAAAAAACTCGCTTTTCTTGTAAAGAAGTTTTTAAAACAGGAGCTCTGGGTGATCAACAGCGACGGAACCAAGCCTAAAAAGCTTTATTCCACTTTTGGCGACATCGGAAACGTTTCATGGGATAACGACGACAAGCGCCTTGTTTTTGACGAAACATTCAGCCATATATTGTTTGTGCCCGAAATAACCACTGCGAAAATAGTCCATTCCAAAACCGGGGAAATATGGAGGCTGTTACCCTATAACTTTTATTCAAAATACCCAGCGTGGTCCGAAAAGGGCGACATGATAGCTTACATAGGCTGGAAAGAGATATGGTTGCCTTCAGCTGTATATAAAATTTGGATAGCAAGGCTGCAATAATTCAGATAACGAAGGGTTGTTGTGCGCGGCAAAAAGATATAGGTTTACAAATCACAAATTACGTGATAAGCTTATATTCATTAATTACGAAGTTAATTATTAAACATTCGAACAATCTCATATAAAGCTTGATTCTCTTTTTTTTACAACGAAGTGAATTTTTTCACATTAATTAATTTTATTAAAATTCATTTTTTAAGGAGTAAAAAAATGTTGTCAAACAAAAAAGAAAAGGAACTTTCGCAGATTATTGCAAAAGAATTTGAACATTTGCCCGAGGGTGAAAAACTTAAGGAGTGCATCCAGTGCGGGACATGCTCGGGAAGCTGCCCTGTATCATTTGCCATGGATTATACACCACGTCAAATTATCGCAATGCTCCGCGCCGATATGATAAATGAGGTTTTAAAAAGCGACACGGTCTGGATATGCGCTTCGTGCTATCTTTGCGGCGCGCGCTGCCCGGCGGGCATTAATTTTACAGACTTTATGTACCATTTGAAACAGGAAGGCATCAAATACGGCATAGGGCCGCGCAACAAGAAAGCCATCAAGATGGCAAAAGATTTCGGCACTGTAGTGAGCGAGCACGGGCGGAACTTTGAATCCGAGTTACTGGTCAGGTATAACCTGCGCACAAACCCCTTTAATTTTTTCAAACTAATACCGCTTGCTATAAAAATGCTTTTGACAAAAAGGATGCCTTTTTTCCCGTCGAGAGTTAAAGGCATTAAGTTCATAAGAAAGGTCTTGAAATCTAAAACCACGCCCAAGCCTGCGGAAAAAGCCGAGGTGGTATCATGAAAAAATATACTTATTACCCGGGATGTTCGCTTGAAATAAGCAATAAACCTTACGACGAATCCACAAAGGAGCTGTTCAAGGCGCTCGGGCTGCAGCTTGAGGAAGTGCCTGACTGGAACTGCTGCGGCGCTACCATGTATATGAGTTTCGACGAGCACAAAGCTGTGTACCTCGCGGCGCGCAACCTGGCAATAGCTGAAAAGACCGGATATGACATGGCTGTGCCATGCAGCGCATGTTTTACTGTGCTGCAAAAAGCCAAAAAATTCCTGAAAGCAGAAGAAGGCCTGGAGGAAAAAATAAATTCCATGCTTAAGGAAGAGGGGCTGGCATACAGCGGTAAAGTCAAAATCAGGAACATTCTTGAAATAATATATAACGATATCGGCGCTGACATTAAAAGCTCGGTAAAGCGCAATTTGAAGGATATAAAAGTAGCCTGCTACTACGGCTGCCAGCTTGTAAGGCCAAAGGGCACTTTTGACGATACCGAGAACCCGGAAAAGCTCGACAAGCTAATGTCCTGGTGCGGAGCATCGCCGGTGTTTTTTGACGCAAAGACGAAATGTTGCGGCGGAATGCTCATGACAACAAAGGAGGATGTTGCCATGAAGCTCGTTCGAGACATACTTTCTGCGGCCAAACAGGCAGGCGCTGACTGCCTTGTGACCGCTTGCCCGCTTTGCCAGATAAATCTCGAAGGGTACCAGGCGGCAATAAGCAGGAAATTCAAGGAAAAACTCGACATACCAATACTTTATTTTACTCAGCTTGCCGGATATGCGCTAGGCATAGATGAAAAAAGGCTGGGGATAAAGGAAAATTTTACTGATTCAAAGAAAACCCTTGCCAAAGCAGGAGGTAACTGACAATGAATAAAGATAACGGCAAGCAAAAAAGAATAGGAGTTTATATCTGCCACTGCGGCACAAACATAGCCCACACTGTAAACGTAAACGAGGTGGCGGAATTCGCGAAAAAGCTGCCGGGCGTGGCGCTTGTAAAGGATTATAAATATATGTGTTCGGACCCGGGGCAGGAAATGATAAAAGAGGACGTGAAAAAAGACAACCTGACGCATATAGTCGTTGCATCGTGCTCGCCTCTTATGCACGAGCAGACTTTTAGGGGAGCTGTAAAAGCGGCGGGCCTGAACGAATTCATGTTCCAGATGGCAAATATCAGGGAGCAGTGCTCATGGGTATCCATGGACAATGCGCGTTCCACTGAAAAAGCAAAAAAACTTGTGGCAGCGGCTGTCAAAAGGGTGGGCAATCACGAGCCGCTTGAGTTCAGGGAAGTGCCTGTGAACCCGGCAACCCTTGTGGTTGGCGGCGGCATAGCCGGAATAGAAGCTGCGCTGACCATAGCTGCTGCAGGGAAAAAAGTTTATCTGGTAGAAAAATCACCGACAATAGGCGGGCACATGGCGAAATTCGACAAGACTTTTCCCACGCTTGACTGCGCAGCGTGCATTTTAACTCCTAAAATGGTTTCTGTAGCCCAGAATAAGAATATTGAACTCATGTCATATAGCGAAGTCGAGGATGTCAAGGGCTATGTCGGTAATTTTACGGTACAAATAAGGAAAAAAGCCCGTTATATAGACGTATCAAAATGCACCGGCTGCGGGCTTTGCGAGGCCATATGCCCGGTGAAAAATATACCGAGCGAGTTTGAGGAAAATATCGGAAAAAGAAAATCCGTGTACAGGCCTTTTCCTCAGGCCATACCCTCGGCTTACATCATAGACATGGCTACATGCAAAAAATGCAAGGCGTGCATAAAAAAATGCGATAGGGGTGCGATAAACCTGGATATGAAAGATGAGATGGTGACAGTGGATGTGGGCAATATAATAGTGACGACAGGTTATAATATATTTAAGGACAAGAAATACCTGGAACGGTACGGATACGGAATTTATGACAATGTTTACACTTCGCTTGAATTTGAGAGGTTCACGCATGCGAGCGGGCCGACAAACGGAACAATAGTAATGAAAGACGGCAAGGAGCCGAAGTCTGTCGCGATACTTCACTGCATTGGAAGCAGGGATACAAATGCAAACGAGCACTGTTCCAGAGTATGCTGTATGTATTCCATGAAGCTTGCGCACCTTATAAAGGAAAAAACAAGCGCGAAGGTTTATGAATTTTACATAGACATCCGCGCTTTCGGCAAGGGTTACGAGGAATTTTACAAGCGCTGTCTGCATGAAGAAGTGGATTTTATAAGGGGCAAAGGCGCTGAAGTGACGAAACTCGCGGAAACAGAAGAGGAAAAGGGAAAACTGATAGTAAGGTTTGAGGATACACTCGCTGCGAAAGTCAGAAGGCTGCCTGTGGACATGGTTGTATTAAGCGTTGGACTTCAGCCTGCAAACGATGTGGATAAAACAGCAAAAATGTTTTCATTAAGCAGGAGCAAGGACGGGTTTTTTCTTGAAAAGCATCCGAAACTCGCGCCTGTCTCTACTGCGTCTGACGGTATTTACATTGCAGGATGCGCCCAGGGGCCTAAAGGACATTCCGGATACGGTTGCCCAGGCAAACGCCGCTGCTGCGCAGGCTCTGGCAAATATAGTAAGGGGAAAAATGGTGCTTGAACCAATAACTTCTTTTATTGATGAAAAATTGTGCGCCGGCTGCAAGCTGTGCATTAGCGTGTGCCCGTACGGCGCCATAGAATTTAACGAGACTAAAAAGGTTTCAGAAATAATAGAGGCTGTATGCAAGGGCTGCGGCACATGCGTAGCAGTATGCCCGTCAGGAGCTGCCAAGCAAAGAGGATACAAGGACCCGCAAATTTATTCTGAAATAGAAGCCATACTGGAGAAAGTGTGATTGAGTGATAAGTGGTAAGAGAAATGCAAAAATTTTTCGCTTACCACACAACACATACCACATTTTATACCCAAAAACACGGAGGTAAGATATGAGTGAAACATTTGAACCGAGAATAGTAGCGTTTTTATGCCGCTGGTGCTCATATACAGGCGCTGACCTGGCAGGAACCAGCAGGATAAAATACCCGGAAAACGTCGTGCCAATAAAAGTAATGTGCTCTGGCCGCGTTGACCCGACGTTTATATTAAAATCTTTTTCCGACGGGGCTGACGGCGTGCTTGTATGCGGCTGCCATCCGGGCGATTGTCACTATAATATAGGTAATTATAATATGCAGAAAAGGATACCCCTTATTTATAAAATGCTGGAAGGATTCGGAATAGAAAAAGAAAGGTTTATGCTTGAATGGGTTTCAGCATCTGAAGGCGACAGGTTTGCTGAAGTGGTGAACGAGATTACAGACAAGGTAAGAAAACTTGGTGCGCTGAAGTGGAATGAAATAAAAGAAACTGTTAAATAAAAACTTGACACCTCTTGTCCTCGGCAGTAGCCTCGGACTTGAACGGGTGCTAAGATTCCGTAAGATTTTACCTGCGCTGTTGATGCTTGGTAAAATCAACGGACTCTAAGGAGGAATGAAGATGGCTGATAAGAAAAAACTGAATATAGCAATGTACTGGGCAGGCGCCTGCGGCGGATGCGACGTATCTTTGCTTGATATAGATGAGAAAATCCTCGATGTGGCTGCTGCTGCGGACATAAAGTTCTGGCCTATTGCCATGGATTATAAAGTTTCCGATGTTGAGGCATTGCCGGATCAATCAATTGACGTAACATTTTTTAACGGCGCGGTGAGAAACTCGGAACAGAAACATCTCGCTGAACTTTTGCGCAAGAAATCAAAGCTTATGGTGGCTTACGGCTCATGCGCTTATCTTGGCGGAATACCCGGGCTTGCCAATTTTACAACCAAGCAAGCTATACTTGACAGGGTGTATAAAACAACTGAGAGCACAGATTCGGCAAACGGCTCGACTGTTTATCCGCAACCTGAATTCAAAGTGCCTGAAGGCGATGTAAATATACCTGTAATGCATGATTATGTAAAAGCGCTTGGCCAGGTAGTGGAGGTTGATTATTATTTGCCGGGATGCCCGCCGACTACAAACATTATCACTGCCGCAATAGACGCGATAGTGTCTGGCAATCTTCCGGAGGCAGGCACAGTAATAGCTGGTGAAAAAAATCTGTGTGAGGAATGCCCCAGGGTCAAAACTTCAGAAAAAAAAGTAAAGAAATTTTTCAGGCCACATGAAATAATACCTGATAAGGAAAAATGCCTGCTTGAGCAGGGCATAATCTGTAACGGCCCGGCGACAAGGAGCGGATGCGGGTCCAGGTGTATACTGGCGAACATGCCGTGCAGGGGATGCTTTGGGCCGGCAAAAGACGTCATTGACATGGGCGCAAAAATGCTCTCGGCTGTCGCTTCGGTTATTGATGCAGATACGCCGGAAGAAGTCGCAAGAATTACTGAAGATATACGGGATGTAGACGGGACTTTTTACAGGTTTAACCTGCCTGTGTCTTTGCTCAGGAGGGCAAAATAATGAAAAAAATAACCATAGACCCGATAACCAGGCTTGAAGGCCACGGTAAAATAGAAATTTTCCTGAATGATTCAGGCAAAGTGGAAAATGCGTATTTGCAGGTGCCTGAGCTCAGGGGCTTTGAAAAATTCTGCGAGGGCAGGCCGGTCGAGGAACTGCCAAGGATAGTGCCGAAAATCTGCGGGGTATGCCCCGGAGTGCATCACATGGCAAGTACCAAGGCAGTTGACGCTGTTTATAAGGTAACCCCTCCAGCGCCGGCAATAAAACTGCGCAGGCTTTTTTACGAGGCGCACAGCATACACTCGCATATAGCGCATTTTTACGCGCTTGCAGCGCCTGATTTTGTGGTCGGGCCACAGGCTGACAAGTCGAAAAGGAATATTTTAGGCGTCATTGAAAAAGTTGGGCTTGCGACAGGCAAGGCAGTTATTGAAGCCCGTTCAAAGGCGCAGAAAATACAGGCAATACTTTCCGGGCACCAGACGCATGTCGTTATGGGTCTTCCGGGAGGAGTGTCAAAGGGGCTGAACAAGGAAGAGGTTGCCCAGATACAAAAGTGGGCATTAGAGCTCCTGGAATTCGCGAAGGTGACAATAAAGATATTTGACGACGTTGTATTAAAGAACAAGGAATATGTTGACCTGATTTTAAGCGAGCCTTTTAAGCTTGTGACAAATTACATGGGAGTTGTGGACGAAAATAATAAAATGAACATGTATGACGGCAAGGTGAGGGTAGTCGACTCCACAGGCAATGAATTGTATAAATTTTCTCCGCCCGAATATCTCGAATATATAGCCGAGCATACCGAGCCGTGGACATATCTGAAATTTCCGTATTTAAAGAAAAGAGGATGGAAAGGACTTGTTGACGGGCCTGACTCATCTTTCGCGACAGTCGCGCCTCTCGGCAGGCTGAACGCTGCTGACGGCATGGCGACCCCGCTTGCGCAGGAGCAGTATGAAAAAATGTACA
This sequence comes from uncultured bacterium, assembly GCA_963845185.1. Taxonomy (GTDB): domain Bacteria; phylum Oederibacteriota; class PGYV01; order PGYV01; family CAWJRG01; genus CAWJRG01. The sequence continues at coordinate 449,364 of CAWJRG010000009.1, forward strand.
AGACTTTAGGCGGCAAGCCCGCGCACCAGGTACTTGCGCAGCACTGGGCAAGGGTAATTGAGCTGCTTTATTTCTGCGAGCACCTTGTGGAGCTAAGCAATGACCTGGAAATATTATCGGATAATATCAGGCTTATACCGACAGCCACACCATCAGAGGGAGTAGGCATTGTTGAGGCACAGAGAGGGACTTTAATCCACCATTATAAAACCGATGAAAAGGGAATGGTGCAGAAGGTAAATATTATTGTAGCCACTTCCTTTAACTATGGCGCAATGAACATGGTTATAAGGAAAGCTGCAAAGGCGCTTGTCGAAAAGGCAGGCAAGGTGACTGACGGCATTTTAAACATGGTAGAGATGGCCTTCAGGACATATGACCCGTGTTTTGGCTGCGCCACGCATTCGCTTCCGGGCGAGATGCCGCTGATTGTGACTGTACGCGATTATGAAGGAAAAATTATTGACACTATCAGAAGGGACTAAAGTTAATAATATTATATTGAGGGGAACATGGCAAGAAAGGCAACAATCAAAAATCACAAACGGATTTTAATACTTGGAATGGGTAATTCAATATTGTCCGACGACGCTATCGGGCTTATTGTCGCCAAAAAAGTTTATGAAAGGCTCGGAACCTTGAATTCAAAGCTCGGCACAGTATCCCTGCAACTTGCCGAAACAGGCGGGATGAACCTTATTGATATAATCCGTGGTTACGACAGGTTGATAGTCATTGATTCAGTAAAAACAGGGAGGTTTAAACCAGGGGAAGTTATTGAAATTGACGCCAGAGGTGTTATAGGTTCTCACAGGATGCTCTCGTCTCATGACATAAGCCTTTTTGAAGCGATAAGGTTAGGTAACCAGCTTGCGGTACATATGCCGGAAAAAGTCAAGATATACGGTATAGAAATTATAAATAATACAGATTTCGGGGATAAGCTTACAGAGGAGCTCGAAGAAAAACTTGATGATATAACAAATAAAATTGCAAAGCAATTTTGTTAAAGTTATTTATAAAAGCCAGCTTGAAATCAAATCTACTTCAATCGCCATTACGATAATCAAAAATTTCTTAAAAATATATTTTATTAGTGTAAAAATATATTTTTTTTAGTTTTGATTACTGTTAGGATATACAAAACTAAAAATAATTGAATTGCTTTTCTCAATTTTTAATACATATTGATTCTAATTTTAACATAATATCTACAAAACTAGGATATCTAAAAATAAATTAACAAAAATCTTGACAAACCTAAAAAGATTTTGTATACTTCCAAGGCAAGCAAAAATCAGGCTGTTGTTTTTAAAGCCGCAAGGCATAAAATAAAAATTGGAGCAGGGATGGATAAAATAGTAAGGATTGGCAATAAAAAGGAGTCTTTGCGAAAAATAAAACTTTATGCTCTTATTATAATTCCTGTCTTATTTTTCTTTTCATTAAACGCCTATTCAGACGATTCCTTAAACGTTGATGCACTTACAGTTCCAAGCACATCGGCAGTAGGCCAAACAATAACAGTCATAATGAATGTACAAGACAATGGCGATGGGCATGGATTAAATAATGTATCGCCAGGCACTCTCAAACTTACTAACAGTACTGGCAACGTAACCTTTGTGCAAGTACAACCAACTTTAATTAGCAATATCCCGGCATATGCACATCAATTTTTTACTTTTATATATAATGCAACATATGGAGGCACGATTGAATTTACAAACGATACTTTACCAAGCGGGTATGATGCATCCGATAATGATCCAGTTACTGCCTTAAATCCCCAAACCAGCACACAGATAATAATAGATGACACATTAACAATTGCCAGTATGAACGCGAGCCCTGCTACAGTAAGCCTGGGCCAGATAATAACAGTTATAATGACCTTGTCTGATACCGGTAGTAATGGTTTAAATACTGTATCACCAGGCGATCTTGCGCTTACAAACATATTCGGCGGTGGCAACGTTACTTCTATTGACGTGCAACCATCTACAATTTTATCAATGGCGCCAAACAGCTCAGGCGCATTTACTTTCACATATAACGCGACAGGCGCCGGCTCTTTTCAATTTATAAACAACACAATACCCAACGCTACTGCCCCATATACCGATGATACAGTTTATGCCTCTAACAGCCCATTAAGCAATCAGGAGATAATACAAACGCCTGCGTCGCTTCTGGTAAGCGGCATAACTGCACCGGCAGCAATTGCAGTAGGCCAGACAATAAGCGTTGCCATAACAGTGCAGAATACGGGCCAGGCCGGAGCAACTGGAGTACTGCCGAACCCGCCGGTCTTAAGCGGGTTAACCGGCGCAATAACCCCGGTGTCGACCCCTGTAGCGCAGAATATAGCAGGAGGAAGCAGCGCGACATTCACATATACATATTCGGCAAACAGCCCGGCATCAGTCATATTTTATACAAACGGCGGCATCAGCGGTAAGGACGCGAATTCCGGAATTGACGCGGGCTGGACAGACACTGGATATAATGCAGAAACAATAATAGAAGCGACGCTGGGTGAACTTATTGTGAATTCGAATGCTGATTACAATGACGGCATGTACGGTAATGGGCATGACACTTTAAGGGAATGTATGGCCATAGCGGAATCGCTGTCAACGGCAACGACAATACATTTTTCCCCTTCCATAGCAAATACAACCATAACTTTAACCAACGGCAGCTTGCCTCATATTGCCAATGCCAGCGCGCCGGTAATAATTGACGGCGGGAACAATAACATAACAATAAATGGAAACAGCAATAATATTTTTTATATAAGTTCTTCAAACGGCAATAAAATACTAAACCTGTCAATGATAAACGGGGCTTTTGGCGTTTATATAATTAACGGTAACAGCAATCTGGTGTCAGGGTGCAGGATAGGAATTGACTGGAATGGTAATGTTGCAGGAAACAATTACGGCATATTTATTGTAAATGCTTCGGGGAATACAATAGGCGGCGACGCAATACCAGGCAGTAGCGGCGGTACGGTTTACGGCAACGTAATTTCAAACAGCGTAAATGACGGCATACTTATGACAGGCTCTTCATATAATATGGTGCTCAGCAATTTCATTGGCACTGACGCGTCAGGCACAGTGGCTGACCCGAACGGCAGCAACGGTATACATATAACGGGTGGGTCCTATTATAACTCCATTGGATATAATAATTCCGGGAACCTTATATCGGGCAATAACGGGAATGGAATCCAGATAGACAGCTCCAGTTATGAAAACGGCGTGTTCGGCAACGTTATAGGCTGTAATGTTTATGTGCTTACGGGAAATAAAGCACTTTCTGCAGCCATATCAAATAACGATAACGGCATTGAAATAACAGGCATAGACGCACATGACGCAGGCAAGGATTATACAGCCATAGGCAGTTATAATCCGCTGGAAGGCAACGGCACCCAGGGCAGCGGCAAATACGACCAGCCGGGCAATACAATAGCCGCGAACGCGCAAAACGGCATATATGTTACAAATTATTCATCATCGGCTTATATCGGTAACAACTCAATAGGATTAATCTTCGGGAACACGAGCGCGGGCAACGGCCTGAACGGGATATTAATTGATTATAATTCCAATAACAGCTACATAGTATCAAACCTCATAAGCGGTCATACCGGGGGTTCGGGGATTGGAACTTCCAGCGCGAATAATTGTTATATATACCAGAATATTGTGGGGCTCGATTCGACATTGAGCAATGCAAAGCCAAATACTGTTGGGATGGATATCAAGACTTCATCATATATATACGTCGGGCAGCAGGGCAGCCCATCATCGGGCAATGTCATAGCCGCAAATACAAACCAGGGCATTCTGCTTGACGGAGGCAATTACAACGAAATATATGGCAATTATATAGGCACAAACTTAAGCCTGAATGCCAGTCTTGGCAACGCGGAAGGCATTGCAATAATAGACAACGCGACGTTTAATGAAGTGGGAGGAAGCGTTGGTTCTGGCGATGAAAACTATATAATGGATAACAGCGTAAACGGGGTACAGATAGGCAGCGGCACAACAGACAGCACTGGAAGCAATTTTATCAATTCAAATTATATCACCAATAATAACGGTCTTGGAATCGACCTGGGCAATGACGGAATAACGGTTAATGGCTTATACACATTCCCAACAGCCGGAGGGCCCAATGGATGGGCGTATTATCCGACGATTACCAATGCATATATGGCAGACAGCAATACGCTGCATGTCGACGGAATTACAAATATTACAGATAGTTTAGAAGTAGGAGTTGTTATAGGGGTTTCAGACAATGACGGGCAGCAGGGCTCGGACAGCGTGAACCACGGCGAGTGCCCAATGCCGATTGCGTATGTGACGGGAATAACAGGCGGTCAATTTCATGTGGACATAGATACAAGCGCGCTCCCGACTCCTGATTTGGGAGGCTATGAGCTTACAAGTTATAATATCAGCACTTACGGTTCTTCGGAATTCTCGGCAAATGCGAGTGTATTCGCGGCAGAGCCGTCACTGACAGCTACAACAACTTACACAGTGACACAGACTTCGACATTTACAGTAACAGTAACATACACAATTACTCCGACAATTACACCTATGTGCGCATGTGTGACTACCCAGCATTGCTTTACCGTGGAAAATCCGGCGGATCCGGGCTACGTGGCGCCTGCGTATGAATATGATTTTGAGAATAACTTAAATGACAGCCTTGGCGGGTTGAACGCGGTGGCTAACGGGACCTTAAAATACGATACAGGAATGCCGGGAAAGTCAGTTGGAGGGTTCTTGCTCAACAGCGCATTTTTTTCGCTGTGCCCGTGCCAGTTAAGGCAGAAGGACTGCGTAATAGACTGGGATGAATACATAGACCCTGCGCAGGACGCAATTCTGTACCAGGGCAATCAGTACGGGCCTGCGATACTGGACGCAGTGCTCGGGCAGGGAGTCAGCGGAGACACAAGTTCAAAAGGCATAGCAGTGTTCCTTGACGAAGACGGCTCAAATCCAAATTACGCGTCGATAAGGGTGGGATACACGTTAAATTATAATAACGGGGCCAACAATATGGCGGTAGGAGGGCTGACTTCGGCAGGCTGGTATAATATAAGGGTAAGCTGGACAGGAGCGCAAGGGGAAGGAAGCGGCTGGGGCACAACAGGAGCAGTAAAGCTTGTTGTGGTGAAAGACAGCGTAGGGATGGTGGGCGAGCAGGACAGCCCGGCTGATCAGCCGAATATATTTTGGCGCAAATGCAGGCGGTGAGGCGGTAAATATAGGTACAGACATGGGCGAGAGCAATTTTATATACGGGGACATAGACAATTTAAAGATATGGAACTGCGTGAACGAAATAATGCCGACAGGGACAGTAACTCCTACAAATACAATGACGCAGACAATAACAGGGACAACCACGGCGACGCTGACAGGGACAATAACAAAAACGCTGACAGTAACGCCAGTAGTATCGGCTACGGTTACGCCCACAATGACGTATACAACAACACCTACAATAACGCCCATGTGCGTTTGTGTGAGCAGCCAGAGCTGTTTCACTGTGGAAGACCCGGGAGACCCAAGCTACGTGCCGCCCGCATACCAATATAATTTCGACAACAACTTGAATGACAGTTTTGGCGGGTTAAATGCCGTGGCTAACGGGAACCTGATATTTGATACTGGAGAATCTGGAAATTCAGGGGATTATTCAGTAGGAGGGTTCCTGGCCAACAGCGCATGGCTGTCTTTGTGCCCGTGCCAGTTAAGGCAGAAGGACTGCGCGATAGAATGGGATGAATACATAGACCCTGTGCAGGACGCAATTCTGTACCAGGGCAATCAGTACGGGCCGACGATACTGGACGCAGTGCTCGGTCAGGGACTAGATGGGAATTCAAAAGGCATAGGTGTGTTCCTTGACGAAGACGGCACGAATCCGAACTATGCGTCGATATGGATGGGATATGATTTAAATTCCACGGACCAGGCGTATTTGATGTGGGTGGGAGGGATGACTACGGCAGGCTGGTATAATATAAGGGTAAGCTGGACAGGGGCGACAGGTGAAGGAAGCGGATGGGGCACAACAGGGGCGGTAAAGCTTGTTGTTGTGCAGGACGGAGTTGGGCTCGTAGGAGAAGAGGACAGCCCGCCTGACGCGCCTATATATTTCGGGCAGGATGTGGGTGGTAACTATGTAAATATAGGGACAAGCGACCAGAGCAGTTTTATATACGGGGACATAGACAACTTAAAAATATGGAACTGCATGAACGAGATAATGCCGACAGGCACAATAACCCCGACAAACACAATTACGCCGACAGTAACAGTGACAACCACGGCAACAAAGACAAATACGATAACAAAAACTCCGACAAGAACAACTATAGTATCGGCTACAGCTTCGCCTACAATGACGTACACGGTTACCGAGACTGTAACTCCCATGTGCGCATGCGTGACTGCCCAGCATTGCTTCACGTTGGAAAACCCGTCTGATCCGAGTTATGTACCTCCCGCATATCAATATAATTTCGATAATAATTTATTAGACAGCTTTGGAGGGCTGAACGCGGTGGGCAATGGGCCTCTGATTTACGGCACGGGGATGCCGGGGTCTGCAATAGGAGGATTTGTCAATGGAGGCTGGCTGTCACTGTGCCCGTGCCAGTTAAGGCAGAAGGATTGCGCTATAGAATGGGATGAATACATAGACCCTGCGTATGACGCAAGCCACTATGGAAGCCAGTACGGGCCTGCTATACTAGACGCAGTGCTCGGGCAGGGAGTCGGTTCAGATTCAAGCTCAAAAGGCATAGGAGTATTCCTTGACGAAGACGGCTCAAATCCGAATTACGCAAAAATAAGGCTAGGATATTCGTTAAATTCCGACAGCGGTATATATATTATGCAGATAGGAGGGATTGCCGCTACAGGCTGGTATAATATAAGGGTAAGCTGGACAGGAGCGACAGGCGAAGGAAGCGGCTGGGGCACGACAGGCGCGGTAAAGCTTGTTGTTGTACAGGACGGCGTTGGTCTGGTCGGGGAGCAGGACAGCCCGGCTGATCAGCAGTTATATTTTGGCACGGACATGGCAAATGAAGGGGTAAATATAGGGACAGACATGGTCGAGAGCAATTTTATAAACGGGTACATAGACAATTTAAAGATATGGAACTGCATGAACGAAATACTGCCGACAGGCACAATAACCCCGACAAATACAGTTACACCGACAGTAACCGGAACATATACATTAACGCTGACAAGCACAACAACACAAACTTCAACACTGACACCTATAGTTTCTCCCACATCTACGCCGACAGTTACATATACATTTACACCGACCGCAACGCCTATGTGTATGTGCGTTAGCAGTCAGAGTTGTTTCACTGTGGAGGACCCGGGAAACCCGAGTTACATGCCGCCGGCGTATCAATATAATTTTGACAATAACTTTAACGACAGCTTTGGCGGGTTGAATGCCGTGGCTAACGGGAACCTGATATTTGATGCTGGAGAATCTGGAAATTCAGGGGATTATTCAGTAGGAGGGTTCTTAACCAACAGCGCATGGCTGTCGCTGTGCCCATGCCAGTTAAGGCAGAAGGACTGCGCGATAGAATGGGATGAATACATAGACCCTGCGTATGATGCGGGTTATTATACAAGCCAGTACGGGCCGGCGATACTTGACGCAGTGCTCGGTCAGGGCCTGGGTGGAGATTCAAAAGGCATAGCAGTGTTCCTTGATGAAGACGGCACGAATCCGAATAACGCGTCAATAAGGGTTGGATACGATTTAAATGGCCAGGGCTCTGCATATAATATGTGGGTGGGAGGTTTGGCTACGGCAGGCTGGTATAATATAAGGATAAGCTGGACAGGGGCGACAGGCGAAGGAAGCGGCTGGGGCACGACAGGGGCAGTAAAGCTTGTTGTGGTGCAGGACGGAGTTGGGCTGGTAGGAGAAGAGGACAGCCCGCCAGAGGACCTGATATATTTCGGGCAGGATGTTGGCGGGAACTATGTAAATATAGGGACAGACGGCACTTATAGCAATTTTATACACGGAGACATAGACAACTTAAAGATATGGAACTGCATGAACGAAATACTGCCGACAGGGACAATAACCCCGACAAACACAGTTACTCCGACAATAACAATGACATCTACTCTGACACCGACAGGCACACCGACAGTAACAGTTACAAATACTCCTGGCACGGCGCTTATTGTAAATGTTGATTCAGACGAAGATGGCATGCCGGGAAGCGTAACGCCGGGAGCCAATACTTTGAGGCAGTGCATAAACGCCGCAAATGCCCTGGCCGGGCCGGTAACAATAACCTTTGACCCGGTTATTGCAAACACAACAATAACCCTTGGGTCTGACCTGCCGGTTATTTACAACACAAATATTACCCTTACTATTGACGGGGGCAGTAACGGCATTGTTGTAAACGGCGCCACTTACAGAATATTCAGCATATTAACAAGCAACAACATAATAGACAACCTGGCAATGGTGGGCGGCTATTGGGGCGTTGTAATAAGCGGGCAGTCAGGCGCAGCGTCCGGCAACATGATATTCGGCTGCAATATCGGCGTTGACTGGAACAATAATGCCGTGGCAAACCAGTACGGCGTGGTGCTGGAACAAAACGCAAATGAAAACTATATAGGTCTGAACAGCGGCTCCGGGCTGGCATACGGCAACATTATATCCGGCAACACATACGACGGAGTGTATATTGACGGCTGCAGCAACAACTGGGTTGTAAATAATTTCATTGGCACGGATTCTACAGGCATGACAGCCATTCCGAACGGGTATGACGGAGTGCATCTGGCAAACAGTGCATACAACAATACAATCGGATATTATGACCAGGGCCTTGGCAATATGGGCAACGTAATATCAGGGAACACGGACGACGGAATTTATATTGAGAACGGCGCTGAAAATACAGGAGTGTTTGCGAATGTCATAGGCGGAAACGCCGGAGTTTTAGCGGGAAACAGCGCTACGGCAGGAGCAATGGCAAACGGGTACAACGGAATTGAAATCAGCCAGGTGGACGCAGAGGGCGACGGAGCTGATTACACAGGCATAGGAAATTATAACCCGGACACCGGGCTGTATGACCAGCCGGGCAACACGATAATGGCCAATACTTACAGCGGCATATATATTTCAAGTAATTCATCAATGGTTTTTGCAGGAAGCAACTCAATAGGCATAATGTTTGGCAATACGGCAGCCGGAAATGTTCAGACAGGAATAACAATTGATACGCCCGCTTATGACAATTATATACAAACAAACCTGATAGGTGGACAGGGTAATAAGGGCTCTGTTGGAATTGAAATTAATGGCACAAACGGTTATATATACCAGAACATCATAGGGCTTAACGGGGCAATGAGCACAGCAGTGCCGAATTTTGCCGGGATATACCTTTATGGCGCGAGCAATGTGCAGATAGGCCAGCAGGGCAATGCAGGGTCGGCAAACGTGATAGCAGGCAACACGGTCCAGGGCATTTTGATTGACAACGGGTCAACTTATAACGGGATATACGGCAATTACATAGGTACGGACACGAACCTTGACAATTTCGGCAACGGACAGGAAGGCATAGCAATAATAAACGGCTCGTCCAATAACCAGATAGGAAGCGGAGTTGGCTCTGGCGACGAGAACTATATACTTGACAACCTTACGGGCGGAGTAATTATAGGCGCAAGCCCGCTGGACACCGCGGCAGTTGGCAATATGGTGGACTCGAATTATATCTCTAACAACAACGGGCTTGGCATAGACCTTGGCAACGACGGCATAACGGTGAACGGCAGCGAACCTGCATCCGGGCCAAATAACTTTGTATATTACCCTGCAATAAACAACGCGCAGATGACAGGGCCTACGACCCTGCATGTTGACGGCGACACGAATATCACGGACGGCTCGGATATAGGGGTTATTATAGGCATATCCGACAACGACGGCCAGCAGGGCACGGACAATTTAAGCCATGGCGAGTGCCTGCATCCTATTGCGTATGTGGATATGATTGGCGGCGGAGGCGGAGGAGCTTTCAGCGCAGACATAGACACGAGCGCGTTCGGCGACTTAACGGGCAGAATAATTACAAGCTATAACATTAACAACAGCGGTTCGTCTGAATTCTCGGCAAATGCCGCGGTATTGGCCATGCCAACCTACACATTCACGATAACTCCGACAGAGACAGTAGTAATATCAGAAACAGTGACGCAGACAATAACGCCTACGCCGACATTTACAATTACTGTAGGCGCGACGCCAATTGCGCCTGCAGGGCTGTCAGTGACACAAAACGGCGCGAACACCACGCTCCAGTGGGGCACTGCAGGAGACGCGGTTTCATATAATATTTATACTGCGGCAGGGGCAGCGGGCAAGTTTAACACGTTCCCTGGAGCAGGCTGGACGAAGATAGCAACAGCGGCGCCGACAGCAGGCACAACGACATATACCTACGCGGACGCGTCAGGCAACGCATATATATTCTACCTTGTGACAGCGCAAAACGGCGCTGGCGAGGGCATGCCGTCGGCCATGGGAGCAAAAGTAATCATGCAGTTTAATTATATTGCAGGCACGACAAACACATACAGGGTATCGCTGCCGTATGTCTCCAAGTACACAAAGGCAGGGGATATAGTGACGGACATAGAGGGGTCATTAAGCACAGACGCAAAAATTAACAGGATTGCGTTATGGGATCATATTAACCAGGTATATAACCCGTACTCATACAAAATGGGCACATGGATAGGGACAAACTGGGCAGTTGACGCAGGCACGTCGTCATCCAACGCGTTTGCCGCGTACACCATGTCGAGTTTCGCGTGGACAGTGGCAGGGACAGACACAAGCGCAGGGCTTGGTTTTGCGTACAACCCGGCCATAACCAACGGCAATGTAAGGATGCTGCCGTACACAGGGACCTACACCAAGGCCTCGGACATAGTGACTGGCATTGAAGGCGGCACAGGGCCGGGGACAAACACAAAAATCAACAGGATAGCGGTATGGGACAGCGTAAACCAGATTTATGTGCCGTATTCATACAAGGCGTCAATGAACGGATGGGTCGGGACAGATTCGCAGATACTGCCGGGCATGGCAGTGGACATATATTTAAGCGGGAACACAGGGGTGTTTACATGGACCCCGAAACTGGTAACACCATAACATGACAACGGAGAGATAATCATGAAAAAGACACTATTATTTTTGCTTATTGCGGGAATGATTTCAGTAAGCTCGCTATACGCGTCTGAATATTATCTGTACGGGGAGGTGTTTGACGCGTCAGGCAGCTCAGGCACAGCGGCTACGTCAAACAGCTTTGGCATGCTGCAGGCATACAGGCTTGGGATAGCCGGGCAGATAGGGCTGCAGAACGAGAACCCCGGGAACCAGATATACGCGGCAAACGGGACGTTGCCGGCGTATTATGACACTGACGTTGGAGACGCGCAGTGGACAACGCCGCCGGCAGTGGGTCAGACAGCAATATCGGTCATAGAAGTTTTTAACCCGCTGTTCGGCTGGACAGGGGACAGCTACGTGGCATGCACGGAAACAGTCATATCAAGTGATGACGTGAATATCAACCAGGAAACAGATTTCAGCAACCTGGGACTCAGGGTAATACCGACTCCGGCGATAATATCGCAGGACGCAAACCAGATAACAATAGGATTCACAGGCATAGACATGGATTTAATACAGAGTTACACGCTGTACAGGGGGACGACGCCTACGTTCACCACTGCTACGGCAACTGCAGTTGCGGTAATACCGCAGAACAGGAATAACGCGATACAGTACACGGACAACACCGGGCTGGTGTACGGGACAACATATTATTACAAGATATTGGTAGATTTCACGTGGGGCGGGGGAGGCGGGGCGCCTGCGTACTACGAGACAAACGCTACTTCAGCGGCAAGCGGCCCTGCTGCAATAGCAACATATACCCCGACAGCAAGCGCCACATTGACGCCTACAGCCACATTATTAATATCAGAAACGCCGACATACACCGTGACAGAAACATTTATAGCGTCGGAGACTCCGACATACACTGTTACACCGACAGTGACGGAAGCAGTATCAGGAACTGCGACATCAACGGCCACTGCTACAATGACAAATACCCCGGTTTCATCCTGCTGGGACAGCAATACCGTGCACCACTGGAATTGTTATACTACATCGGGCGGCGCGCTGGTGGACGACATTGCAGGCGCAAACGCGTCAATAACAGGCACGCTGGCGTTCTCAAGCAGCATAGTCCCGCCGCACGCATGGGCAGTGGGAAGCTGCTCGCCGCAGCTGAGCGCGAGCAATTATTTTACAATGCCTTCTTCTGTAAACACAGAGCTGGCAGGCATGGGCGCGTTCCAGATAGACTTTGACGTGTACATGCAGGGCTCAATAAACCAGTACCAGGGATTTTATTCAAAAGGTACGTATTATGACCCGGACAGGTTTGAAAGCGACATTGACACAAGCTCTGGCAACTGGAGATATTTCATAACCAGCCAGGGCGGGCAGGTTACATCCGATGTGTGGGACGCGGGCACACAGGACAGCACGTGGCACCACGTTATAATAAGCTGGGACGGCACGTACTTCAACGGATACTGGGACGGGATACATTATATAGTAAATGTACCGTCAGGGAATCCGTTCCAGGCAACAGGGGATTTACCGTGGAACTGGGCTGTGGGAGACTCGTCTTTCATAAACGGGACCCTGACATTCAAGGGATACATATCCGAGATAACCATATCAAATAAAGACAGGGGCGGAGTTGCTGACGCGCCGGTATGCGCGTACCCGACATTTACGGCGACTAAAATTACAATACCGACAGCGACAGATACGCCGGTAAATACAGCAACAAGCACGCCGGTGAATACGGCAACAGACACGGTGACAGCAACCATAACGCCGACGTCAACCATAACAAGCACGTTCACGGAGACGCCTATGGTGACCGACACGCCTACGCCGCCTGTATCGGCCCAGCCGTACACTTACCCGCAGCCTGCTGCAAATACGGTAACATTCGCGTATAACCTTACGGCGCCGTCGAGCGTGAAAATATATGTGTACAACCTTATCGGCGTCCGGGTGGCTGTTTTTGAGCAGAGCGGCAGTCAGGGAATGAATTATCTGCATAACTGCGATATAAGCAAATTCGCGCCGGGGATATATTTTTACCTAATAAAGGCGCCTGACGCAGGCGTGAAGTTTGCAGTAAATAAATTTGAAGTGGAAAGGTAGGAGGCAGCCAATGAAAAAAATATTAATCGCAATTGCAATGACGGTTCTCGCGGCAGCTTCCTCTTTTGCCGCGGTAAATGGCAGCGCTTCAATAATGTTCCCCATGCTTGACATGGGCGTGGGCGCAAGGGCGCTAGGGATGGGCGGGGCTTACACGGCCGTTGCCGACGACGCCAGCGCCATATACTGGAACGCGGCCGGGCTTGGGAACCTGAAGAACATGCAGCTGGGGCTTACGTACGACAAGTGGTTTATGGACACCTATTTCAGCCAGATATTGTTCGCATGCCCGCTTTCCCGGGGCACGATTGGCGCGGACATTATTTACCTGAATCTCGGCTCGCTGCAGGGCAGGGACATTTACGGCGCCCAGACGCAGAACATTTACCCTTATAACATGGGAGGGAGCCTGGCATACGGCATCAACCTGGGCGATATTTCGGCCGGGCTGACCCTGGAAATGATAAACCAGTCTTCCGGTACGTTTTCCAGCACAGGCATCGGCGGCAATGCAGGGATATTATACAGGACAGGCATCTTTTCCGCCGGGCTAAATATACAGAATATAGGCGGCATGAACGCAGGCATCGGATACACCCTGCCGATGAACATAAAAGCGGGCATTGCCGTGAAAATACTGGATACAATTCAGAACAGCCTGCTTGCCGCGCTTGACACGCAGTATCTTTTTAATGACGCCGATTACCTGAGCGCGGGCGCGGAATATGTTTATGACCAGATGCTCGCAGTCAGGCTCGGGTACAAAATTGGGTTCGAGCAGACAGGCCTTGATGGCATGACAGGGATAAGCGGTGGCATAGGGTTAAAACTCGCGAATTTCAGCATTGATTACGCCATAGTGCCGTACGGGGACCTTGGCACAACCCAGTGGATGATGCTGACATACACGTTCGGCAATCCGCCGGCAGTAAAGCCGGCAGAGACAGCCGCGGTGGAAAAGGCACAGGAAACCGCAAAGGCTGCCACGGCCGGGAAAAAGGCCGACCTTGTCAGCGAAGGCATGGAGCTTGAAAAACAGGGCGATATAAAGGCGGCAATAAGCAAATACACGGAAGCAGTTACAGCCGACAAGACAAACGCAGATGCCTGGAAGCACCTCGCAGACGCGTATAAAACCATCGGCGACAAAAAGAACGCTGTCGCGTGCTTCGAGGCATATTTGAAGCTCAACCCTTCGGACAAGAAAACAGCGGCGATGCTGAAAAAATACAAAAAACAAAAAGAACAGCCCGCACAATAATTCAACCGGCAGGGCGCCGTACCAAGAGCCTGCGCAAGGATAACAGCTGATTTCCCCGGGGGATTAATAACAAAATTATGTTTAAAAAAGTTTATAATTTCAAATTTTATTATTGTCTGCAAAAAATTTTCCCTCTCCCTCGACGGGAGAGGGTAGGGTGAGGGTGGAGATTTTAATGTTTTCTCCGCACCCCTCGCTCTGACTCTTGGGTAGAAAAGCATATTTTGTATTAATAAGATGAATTCTACCCGTTCAACATCCCGCTGGGATATTGAACTCCTCAAGGGGAGAGAGGAGGTTTGGTTTTGAAATTATGCGTAAATTAAAACAATAGCAAACAACAAACAAAGCATTGAAAGTTTTGGGGAAAAGTTTTATAATCCATCAATTTCCGGCATTAACCCTGAACCATAAAATTTACGGAGTATAATTTTGCCCAAAAACCAGGCCGTCGCTCAAAACAGCCCGAACCCGTTTATATTCATGCTTTTCGCCCTCGCAAGCGGGATAACAGGCCAGTACTTTCTATATTTTAACAAACCCGCTGGCACAGGCATGTTTTTCCTTGTACTGGGAGTGATATTTTTTGTTTACGCTGACAGGAAAAACACTGCGGAAGCAGAGCCTGAAAAACCCAGCCTGAAGCTTGAAATGGCCCTGTTTTTCCTTATCCTCGCGCTGGCTGTATTTTTCCGGCTTTACAGGATAAACGAAATACCCCCGGGCCTGCATGATGACGAGGCCCAGTTCGGGCTTGACTCAACAGGCATAATGGAAGGCAATCTCCCAATATTCATACACAACGCGTCAATGTCCCTTTATGCAACTGCGTTTATATTTAAAGTTCTGGGCACAGGCGCGGCGCAGATAAGGATTACCTCGGCCATACTGGGCATACTTGCCGTACCTGCCCTTTATTTCTTCATCAGGCACGTTTTCGGCGCGAGGATGGCGCTTGCAGGCGCGTTCCTGCTGGCGGTCATGAGGTGGCACGTCAACTTCAGCAGGATAGGGTACCAGTCGGTATTTGCCGTATTTTTTTTCGTGATTATTTTTTATTTTTTTTACAGGGCTTACAGGTACGGGAAGCTGCCGGATTTCATGATCCTCGGCATTGCCACCGGCCTTTCCCAGTACACATACCAGGTAGTCAAGCTTATACCAGTGTGGTTTTGCCTGTTTGCCGTATATATTTTTTTCAGGGACAAGGATTTTTTCAGGAAAAACAAGGAAAACATAGTAATTGCGGCCCTCCTGGCCGTGATAGTTTTCCTGCCGCTGGGCGCATTCATGCTCAACCACCAGGAGGAATTCTTTGGAAGGCAGAATAAAGTCAGCATATTCAACAGGGACACATTCGACCAGTGGTTCCACGGAAGGACACTGGCGCAGGTGGCAGTCAAAAACGTGACAGACACCCTGATGATATTCAACAAAAGGGGCGACTGGAACGGCAGGCATAATATCCCGTGGCAGCCGGAGCTTGATTTTTTCACGGGCGTTTTCGCGTTTCTGGGTTTCGGATGGGCGCTGTGCAGGCTTTTCAGGCCAATTCCGTTTTTCCTTGTCTCCATGTTTTTCATATTCCTTCTGCCCGGTTTTCTTAGCATAGAGGCGCCGCAGAGCCTGAGGACAATCATGGTAATCCCGGCAGTGATTGTTTTTGCAGTCATTTTCATGCACAGGTTTTTCGCGGCAGCCAGGGCAGCCGGGGATTCAGGAATAATAAAAGGCATATCCCTCGGCTTATTCATAATATTTTTTGCCGCCATAGCGCGTAATAACTACAACCTGTATTTTATAAAGCAGGCGGAAAACCCGAACTGCTGGCTGGCTTTTACCACGGACGCCTACAACCTGGCAAAATATTACAAATCCCTCGGCAGCGGCTGGAGGGCCATAGACTCTTTCCAGTCTGATTCGATAAACACCTTTAACTTTACATACGCAAAAAAAACCGGGAATTATTACGACTGGTTCAACATGCAGGACGCGCCCCGGTCAATCCCGATAAAACCCAACGGCAAAATGAATTATGTTTATTTGCTAAACACTGACTATCTGCCGCTCGTTGACTCGGCGCTTAGAGTGCTTTACCCCGGCGGGAAATTCGTGCCGTTTTACAACAGGTACAGCGCAGGCAGCATGTACTGTTTTGCCTATGAGGTGCCGTACAGCGAGATAGAAAAGCTGGCTGCCAAAAAATACGAAAACGGGCTCATTATGCGCCATTTTAAGACGCAGGACTGGACAGGAGAGCCGGACTGGGTAAATACAGTGCCTGTTGCGCTGCTTGGAGTGTCGTACGGAGCGTTTTCATGCGACTGGAGCGGCAGGATAAAGATAGACAAAGCAGGCGATTACACTTTCACTGCCGCCTCAAACGGGCATGCAGAGGCTAACATAGACAATAAAAACGTATATAAATTGCCAGGCTCAAAGATTTTTCTCGGCAAAGGCTTTCATGCGCTCAACATACGCTATTCCCAGGACAGGGGTTTCGGCAGGATGGAACTGCGCTGGACCCCGCCCGGAGGCGTGAACGCGCTTGTGCCGTGCAATGTGCTTTACCCGTGAGCTTATGCAAATACAGGCAGACGGTAAAACTGAATTGAATAAAATTGCATCAAAAATAATAAAACCCGGGCCTTTCAGCCTGACCCTGGTTTCCCTGATTATTGCCTTTTTTGGCCAGTACCAGATGTACGTGCTGAAAAAGACAATGCCGGGCATATTTTTATTCCTTGCCGCAATCATCATATTTATAATTGCCGACATTTTTGCAAAGGGCAGGCAGGATGTTTACGGCTTCCCGTGGAAAAAAAGCATGCCGGCCGCCCCGGGCATGAAAAGGAAAACAGAAATATTTTTCTTTATCCTTGTAATGGCGGTATGCATTTTTTTCAGGTTTTATTCCATAGACACAGCGCCGCCCGGGCTCCACAGGGACGAGGGCAGGGCTGTTATAGACGCTTATGCCCTGTCGCACGGCCAGCAGCCCGAGGGAGGGGATTCGCAGATGCCTGTTTTTATCAACAGCTACCTCTGGGAAAACCCGGCTGTTTATTCTTACATCAACGGCTTTATATTCAGGATTACAGGGACGGGCATCACCCAGGCGCGGATTACCTCGGCGATTCTCGGAACACTTGCTGTAATAGCGTTTTATTTTTTGATAAGGTATTTATTCGGGCCCGGGATGGCAATTGCAGGCGGGTTTCTCATGGCATTTATGAGGTACCACGCGACTTTCAGCCGCATGATTTACTGCGTCGGGTTTTCAACGCTTTTTATGTTCATGCTGCTGTACTATTTATACAGGGTTTACAGGGAAAGGAAATTTTTTGACTTTATAATGGCCGGCCTGGTACTGGGCCTGTCCCAGTACACCTACAACGCGGTAAAATCCATACCTTTTGCCGTGCTTGCGGCAGGGCTCATAATCCTTGCCAGGGACAGGGATTTTTACAGGCAAAAAATATGGGATGTCATAGGCGCTGTTGCCGTCTGCGGGATAGTTTTGCTGCCGCTTGCCAATTACGTTATCCACGACTTCCACGGGTACATGGACAGGTCAAAACACCTGGGCATATACAGCCCGGAGAATCCAGCCGTTGCGCCGGCAAATAATATCAGGTCAAAGCTTAAGGCATACCTGGACAGCTGCGGCAGGGAATGGCTCATGTTCAACGAGACCGGCGACAAGTTCATAATTTATAACGCGCCCTACATGCCCATGGCTGATTTTATTACAGGTGTTTTTGCGGTGCTGGGCTTCGGGTACCTGCTTTACAGGGCGCTTGCCCTGTCGCCGTTCGCGCTCATGACGCTTTCAATGTTCTTTGTTTTCATGTTCTCTGTGGCTTTCTTCATGGACGCGCCGCACGCGCCGCGCTCGATACTGACCCTGCCTTTCCCGGTAATTTTCAGCGTCGTGTTCCTGAGCAGGGCGCATTCGCACCTGAAAGAGCAGTGCGGCAAAAAAGCAGTGTTTTTTTTCACAATTGTTTTCAGCCTGCTGCTCGCGGCAGCCTGCGCGGAAAATTACGATAACATGTTCAACAAACATTTTAAAAATCCGGGCGCTGACTCGGCGTTTGACGTGGCTGAATACAAATCCGCCCATTATTTATTAAAGCTTGGCGACAGCTGGAACGGGGTGTTCCCGCAGGATTTCCTTGACCACAGCTCGCCTTTTTACCAGTGGGTGGACATTGACGCGGTAATGCTGAAGGACAAAAAAATACAGTACGCGGCGCTTGTACCGGGCGTGAATTTCCCTGCGGAAACAGGCAGCGGGAAAAATACGGCATATTTGCTTACGCCCGATTACGAAACCCTGGTGCCGGTCCTGGAAAAAATGTACCCAAACGGGGTTTACAAACAGTTTTACGGGCAAAATAAAAACCTATTATTTTTTTCATATGAAGTGCCTTTTGCGGACGCGGCGCTTTACAGCAAGACAAAAAAAGCAGCGGGATTTGCAGCTGATTATTACAGCAATATTTCCTTTACAGGCAGGCCAATATTAAGCGGTTTTGAACCAATTATACTTTACAGGTGGATACTTGAAAATCCCATGGCCAGCCAGGCAGGGTCAATAATGTGGCGCGGCAAAGTGGAGGCGGACGCGCAGGGCGTGTACACGATAACAGCCAGGAGCAGCGGTTATTTCAGGCTTGAAATAGACAAAAAGAAGGTCCTTGAGTATGACGCGGCAAAACCGCAGAATACGGCTGCAATAAGGCTCGTAAAGGGCATTCACAGCGTGGCCCTATATTACAGGCCGTCAATAAGCGGCCGCAGCATCCAGCTTTTATGGATAAGGCCGGGGCAGAAAGAGCAGGAAATAGTCCCGGCTTTTGGGCTGGCGCTGGATTAATTTTACATGGGAACAGGGAAAATGAAATTGGAAAAGGCAGGCGCAATAAAGCTTAAAGCCGGCAGGAAAGAAACCAGCGCAGGATTCGCGGCGCTGGCAGGCCTGATAGTCCTGCCTGTAGTGGCATGGCTTTTTTACTCAGGGCTTTTCGTGAACGGCAGGATAAATACCGGGGGGACAGAAACGAATTATTTCAAGGACCTTGCTGTTTCTTTCAGGCAGGGCAGGCTGGACATAGACAGGGCAAAGGGGCAAACAACCCTGGACCTGGTAAATTACAAGGGGAAATATTTCCTTTACTGGCCGCCAGTGCCGGCAATAGTTTACATGGCGTTTACTGCAGGAGGCAAAGGCACGCGGGACAGCGTAATAACAGCCTCGTTTGGTGCGCTTAATATTGCACTTATTACAGCGGTTTTATTCCTGCTTTCAAAAAGGTACGCGCTGAAACTTTTTCCCGCTGAGATACTTTTCCTTACCGTGTTCTGGGCCTTCGGGACCGTGCATTTTTACATGTCCATGATGGGCTCGGTATGGTTTGTATCGCAAATCATGGCGCAGACCTTCCTTCTTGCGTCTGTTTTGCTTATGCTTTCAGGGGCATTACCCGCGGGCCTGCTTTTATCGTCCTTATTTTATTCCGCTGCCGTGTACACAAGGGACGACCTTGTTTTTTCGATTTTTTTCCTGGCGGCCATATATATCAGGATATGCGGCAAAGAATGGAAAAAACACGCTGTAAGGGACGCGCTTATTTTTATCCTGCCTTTCGCGTGCTTTTCAGCCATGAACCTGGCATATAACGGCGCGAGGTTTGACGGGAGGATATTTGACAACGGGCTGAATTACCACATCATGGACGTGTCTTTCCGCGGGAATTTTCAAAACCACAAATACATGTCGCTTTTTTATGTGCCTTATAATTTTTATTCCGAGGTATTAAAGCCCATGCCGTTGATTGCGAAGTTCCCGTTTTTTGCGTTTGACAGGGAGGGTTTCGGTTTTTTGTGGGCGTCGCCTCTTTTTTTCCTGCTTTTGCCGGCCGCCTGCTATTTTTGCACAGGGGTGAAACGCATATTGGCGAAAAAAACAAAAGCTGATGGCTTACTGGGCAGGGATGATATCCTGGCAATGTCAGGCGCGGCAATGTCAGGCGCAGGCACGGCATTTATAATATTCATGGTAATGGGCGCGGGCTGGGTGCAGTTTGCCTCGCGCTACAGCCTTGATTTCCAGTTTATGGCCCTGGTTTTCATGCTCTTTTTGGCGAAGATATGGAGGAATGGGTATTTTTACGCAATGGCCCTCGTTTTGCTGGCTTTTTCCGTATATATACAGTTCTGCGGGGTAAAATATTTTGTCCCGGGTATGGGCGGGTAAGGGGCAAAACCCCTTGACAACAGGCAGGCTTGCTGTTAAATTAACGAAAAGACAGTTAAAAAATAAGGAGAAAACATGAAGAAAACAAAAGAAAAAAAACAGGACAGTTCGTCAGGCAGGCTTCTGGTTGTCCTTGGAATAACCGCAATAGCCATTATAATCTTATTTTTAACGCCAAGGCAGGTGGTTGAGCATCATGCCAACAGCGCGGCGAGGCAGTTGCTGCCCAAGCCGGTAATACAGCAGTCTTTTAAGCCGTATCAGCAGCCTGCAGTAGTAAACCCGCCGCTTATAAAAAACTTCGAGCTTAAAAAAATAGACATTGGCGTGAGGCTCAGGAAGCCGACCGACCTTGCCATAACCAGGGACGGCGCGCTTATGCTAATCGCAGACAGCGGGGCACAGGTCATATACCTGCTCGCCAGGGAAAAAGAGGACAAGTACAAATTAAAATCCAAAATATACATGGACGAGAACAGGAACGCAATCGCGGATTTTTTGGGCTGGCACTGGAAAAAATCCGAGCCGATTTACCTTTACTGCGACTTTAACGAAAGGATAAAAACAATATACTGCCTTGACGGAGATTACGGTATTGTGAAGGAATTTCACTATGACGGCAGCTACATACTGACCGCATTTGACAGCCCGACTCTAATAAAGGCAAGGAGCCTGAGGTTCTCAAGGGACTTGGATATCGCGGGCATAAGCATGCCAATGCAAAATACAGTGATAACCTTTGGCTCAAACAACACCATAACAGACAATTACGCCACAACGCCGGGCAGCGGCCTGGGGCAGATATCACAGCCCGGTTTTATAGGCTTTGACTCGAAAAATTACAGGTATGTGATTGACGCGAATAACAGCAGGGTGCAGGTGTTTGACGGTAAAATGAAATATGTGAATAATTATTATATCGGCGGGGTGGTTTCCACTATAGCAGGGCCCCAGCTTGTTGTGATAGACAGCGCACTTGAACCGTATATGGTAGTGAACAATAACGCGAAAAACACGCTGTTATTTTACTTTTTGAAGAAAAACATAACAATGGCAATGAACGTAAATAACTACTGCATAGCCGCCGATGCCGAAGGGAACTTATACACGATAGACAGAAGCAAAGAGCATGATATTTTTGTTTCAAGGATAAAGATTCTCGAGGACATGTCCGCTGATATAAAAAATATGCAACGCGGGAGCGAAGGAAAAAAATGAACACTGCTAATCAAAGCAATAAAATATATGAAAAATAAAAACAGAAAAGAAAAGACAACTAACAGCATTATATTCGGGGCATTGAAGAAAATAGGGCCGTTTAATTTTGTAATTTTGTCGTTTATTATAGGACTTTGCGCACAATATTGCCTTTATATGAAAAGGGACCTGATATTCGGGTTGATTCTTTCAGTAATAGGTATAATTTTTTTTATTATAGCAGACATTATTAATCCTGAAAAAAGCGACATTTTTCATGCTTACCCACTTACGGATAAGCACCCATTAAAAACTATGCCGGAATTACCTTTAAAAAGAGAAATAATATTTTTTATTTTAATAATAATAATAGGGATTTTCTACAGGTTTTTCATGATTGACCAGATTCCAACCGGAGCCTTTAGGGATGAGGCAAAGACAGCTTACGATTCATTTAATATAATTAACAATAGTCATGCAGGCTTGCCTATATATTTTAAGGGGCTTGTCGATAACCCTGCTATGCTCAACTATATTATAGGTATTTTTTACAAAATTTTAGGAATCGGTCTTACCCAAGCACGCTCAGCGGATTCTTTTATGGGAGTCATGGCACTTATCACCTTTTATTTTTTAATAAGATATTTATTCGGAAGCCGCATGGCAATAATAGGCGGTTTTTTGTTTGCCTTTTTGAGATGGGACGTGGCATACAGCAGGATGATTTATAATTTCGGTTTTTCTATATTTTTTGTAATATTATTTTTTTATTTTGCTTACAGGACATATAACGAAAGAAAATTATCTGATTTTATTTTATCAGGGTTTACACTATCTTTAACACAATATACATATCAAACAGCAAAATCACTTCCTTTTGCACTCGTTTTGCTTGCTTTTTACGTTCTGCTAAAGGAGCCGCTTTTTTATAAAAAGAATTTAATAAAAATACTGCTTTCGATTCTTATTTTTTTAATTGTTTATTTCCCGCTTGGAAATTATTATTTAAAAGATCATTTTAAAACTTATTTAAATAGGCCATTAATGGTTCATAATGATATGTTTAATGGAGCTAATAAGGATAATTTTTCATTTATAAAGACATATATTGAACATTCGAAAATGCTATGGCTCATGTTTAATTACAGAGGTAGTAACGATATTTTATATAATAATGTTGATGAACCATTAATTGATTTTTTTACTGGGATTTTTGTTTTACTTGGTTTCGGTTACCTGCTTTTTAGGGCACTTGCTCTTTCACCTTTCGCGATTTTAACAATTATTATGTTTATTACATTTATTCAAACTGCAGCTTTTTTTACAAATTATCCGGACGCGCAAAGAGGAGTAATGCTGCTTCCTTTTCCTATAATTTTCAGCATTATTTATTTAAAAAAGGTTTTTTGGCATTCAAAAACACAGAGAAAAAATTCAACAAAATATATAATAATAATTATTATAATATTTACTTTAGTTTTTTCCGGAATGACTAGTTTTAATTCTTATTTTAATAGATATGGTAAAAGTATAATAATTTGGGATGCTTTTGTTGCAGAAAAAAATAGAGCTGCAGAGTATTTGCATAAACTTGGAGTAGGATGGCACGGCATTATAGAACCAGAAACATGTTGTAGCGGGAATTGGGAACAATTTGCTATAGTTTTGGCAGGGGCAAAAGAAAAAGATTATGAGCCATTTTTAATGGGAAAAAATTTTCCGGCAGATCCCGCAGTCGAGAAAAATACCGTATATATATTTACGCCTGATTATTTATCGCTTATACCTTTAATAAAGCAAATGTATCCAAATGCTGAATACGATGTAATATATAAAAAATTCTATCCTGACAAGATTTCTTACTTTATTTTTAAAGTGCCTTATGCGGATATAGCTGTATATAAACCGCAAGCTTTTAAAACCGGATTGAAAGCTGAATATTTTCAGGGAGATAAATGGAAAGGAAAACCAATAGTAAAAAGAGTTGATCCATTAATTGCATTTTATTGGCCTTATGGAATAAGGCCTGTACCTCCGCCTTTTTCAGCAAAATGGACGGGGAAAATAGCAATAGAAACAGCAGGGAAATATATTTTTTATGTCACATCAACAGACTTTTCGGAACTTTATGTTGATTCCGAAAAAATAATGGAAAAGGATGAAAAGACAATTCAGGGAAAAGCAGAAGTTATCCTAACAAAAGGTTTGCACTCCATTATTATCAAATTTCACAGTGTTCCTACTAATATTAATAACAAATTAAGCTTATTTTGGCAAAAGCCGAATAGCAATTATACCGAGCTTGTACCGAATAATGTTTTATTTCCAAAATGAAAAAACACAGTAATTATTTGATGAATCTATATTAGCAATTTAATGGGATGCCATTTAATAAAACTGATTACGCAGGGAAAGGATAATAATATATAATCGAAGTTATTAGAAACGGAAAGTATTTCGAAAAAATTAGGAAAAAATAATGATTAAAAAAAAATCAAAAGACATAGAATCAGTAAAAAACAAGATAAAAGTTTTAGCTACTAAAAAATTTAATAAAACCAAAATGAATAATCATAATAAGTTTTTGCTTTGGGTTAACTGGCTTATTGACAACCTTGCTAATAATCTAATAAAAATCAGAATTAATCCAGCTTTTTATAATCCTATCCCTTTTTATGTTTTGTTATTGACTTATTTTTTTATGAATATTTAGTTTTTTTATCACCAAATTACTTTAAAAAATTCTGATTTTCTTCCGCATGTGAATATGATTTTTAGTCAAGGAGGAGAATACTCATTATTTCATTATATTAATAGACTTCTTCTGAATTTTAAGCATATTTTTATTTTGACATTACCGGATATAAAGTTTGTGATTTTAACGTCGGTATTTATAGCAGGGATAGCTAATGCACTATCATGCTATTTAGTTAGAAGCTTGTTTAGACGTGAATATAAAAATTTGTCTATTTTTCTATTATATTTGATTGATATATTTTCTTTGGTTCTTATGTTAATATCAATGATATATCCGTTCCCTCCAAAGTTTAGCAATAGTTGGTATATTGGTATTGGAACGCCAAATCCATGGCATAATCCGACTTATATATTTGCAAGGCCATTTGCAATCCTCGTATTTTTTTACTTTACTGAAATTTGGAAAAAATATTTTAACGATGAAAATATTCTTTTAAATCTTGTTTGGTTTTCAATATTTTCTTTTTTATGTTTTTGGGCAAAACCTTCATTTTTTATGGCTTTCATACCCACGTGTATTATTTATATTTTATGGAAATGCATTGAAACAAGAGGTAAGTCAATAAAAATATCTTTATTATTGGGGTTGGCATTTATACCGACAGCATTTATTATATATTTTATAAATGTTACATTAGTAAAAATTAGTTCCGGGACTAATGCGCTGATTATTAGCCCGGGAACCGTAATTAATCGTTATATAAAAAATTTACCTTTATGCATACTATTTGCAGCAGCATTTCCTTTATATGTATTCTTAATGAGTTTGTATAACAAGATACTTAAAAGAATCGAAATGTCGCTATCATTTATACTTGCCTTTATTATGTATATAATATCTTATTTAGAGTTTTATTTTCTTGCTGAAAAAGGATATTGGCTTTATGATGCAAATATTGAGTGGACTTATTTATTTGGATTATTCTTCTTTTTTTTGTTCGGAACAGGAGAACTTTTTTTTATAAATAAGTTTTCAGAATCGCAGAAAATTTTTGGATTTTCACTTTTTATTGTTCATCTTTGGTCGGGTTTAGTTTATTTAAAACTATTACTTTCTGCGAATGGATTATTATGTTTTATTTAATCGTTAAGTATTACAAGAAAGCTAAATATTAACTAGATTTAAGAGTTATTAAACAATCACTGGATATAATGGCTTTATCACGTGACGAATGTGAGGTATATATAATATGATGAATGGGGTAGTAATAGTCGTATAAGCAGGCAAAATAAGGCTATTCATATTTAATCCCGATCCGCGAAAATCCTTATCGGTCGGCCGCCGCAGTAGAGCTGTTATGACGGAGGAGACTAGAGGCGGGGCTAGGAAGATATTCCGATGGAATATCTGACCGCTCCGGGGATGGAGCATATTATTATTTATTCAGCAAGTACTCCACGCTAATTTTGTACGGGGAAAATACATTTTGTATCAAAAATGATACTATCTTAATGCCTGAATCGACGCAAAATATTTCCGGATTTTTATAAGTGAGCAATATGCTTTTAATTTAAGCCCATATTATTCAGCTTGTTTGTGGACTTTTATATTATAAAAGTTTTTTGATGGTTATAAATGTCATTGCGGCACGGTAAATGCTTTTATATGTTAATAGAGAAGTAATGTTCTTTTAACTTGGAATTAAATGAAAAGCTAATCCACCTATTTTGGCTGGCATGCCTCTTCATTGGTTGAGTTTAATATACCGGTGGGATGTTTAACGGGTAGAAGTCATCCTGATACTGCAAAATATGCCTTTCGTACCCAAAGGTAGGTGAGGGGAGTTTGATTAATCAGGTAGCTTTACCCGGCTGGCTTCTATATATATATGATAGGGAGCTCCAGAAGTTGTCCCTGCAGGCACATTATTTGCCAAGTGCTTAGACTGTTTGGCAGGTAATTGGAAGGATTTTTGACAGATTAATGAAAAATAGGTCTTGACAGATTCAAGGTAATTTTGTAAACTCTTAACATTGGTAGTTTTGGAAGAAACTCTGATTTCATAGGAGCGGGAAATACCCAGTTATATTCAAGTTGTAGAGAATAGTCTTGTCTTTATTTAGGAGGATATTTTTGTCTTTAACGACTGATTTGACATTGATAAAAAGCAGAGCGAAGAATAAAAAGGGGAAAATAACCGGCATTATTACTTTTGCAATTATAATTTTTCTTTCATTTTTACCCCTCCATATTTTTGCTGCCATTACAGAAGGCGGTCAAGCCAGCGGAACTGGTACTGGAACTGTCAATATTGGCTATACAGTCAGTACTAATGACAATAGGATATTGATAGTTTCAGTAGGCGTAATGAATGGCTCTGCGGGGGATCACATAAACACTGTCACATATAATGGGACTGCTTTAACCTTTTTAAATAGAATAGTGTCGAATGCCACACTTGCTGGCATTGATGGAGAAATTTGGTACATGTTAAATCCTCCAAGTGGAGGGCCATACAATGTGATTGTAACAGATCTTGTCGTTACCGGTGGTCCGAGAATTGTCGCGGGTGTAACAGAATATGACGGGGTAGTTGGAATAGGCAATAATGCGTTTAAAAACACGAACGCTATTACTAATACATTAACGGATACTCTTGCTATTCAATACGCAGGGGACTTGATTACAGGTATTTTTTCTATGAGAAATGGTACCACGCCTATTACATTCACAACTCCGGCTGGCAATAATTTAGAGTGGAATATAACATCCGCAGCAGGGTTTATAGCTGGCTCCGAATATGATATAGATGAAGCCAATCCCGGGACATATTCTACAATTTATACTTCATCAAATGTAACCAATTGGTGCGTAGCGGGTGAGGTCGAATTATTAAATCCAACACCGACACCAACATGGACGCCGACAAATACACCAACATGGACGCCGACAAATACGCCGAATTTGACACAAACCGAAGCTGCTACTGAGACACAGGTGGCAGAGACAGCGACCGAGCAGGCGCAGGAAACAGAAACTGCGGCAATGCAGCAGACACAGACAGAAATGGCAAACGAGACAGCGACAGCTGCAGTACAACAGACGCAGACTGAGGTAGTGCAGGAGACAGCGACAGCTGCAGTACAACAGACGCAGACAGAGGCAGCGAATGAAACAGCCACAGCAATCATACAAGTTACACAGACAGAAATAGCGCAGGAAACAGCAACAGCAGCAGTGCAGCAGACACAGACTGAGGTAGCACAGGAGACAGTGACAGCTGCAGTACAACAGACGCAGACAGAGGCAGCAAATGAAACAGCGACAGCAATCATACAAGTTACGCAAACAGAAATAGCAAACGAGACAGCAACGGCTGCGGTACAACAGACGCAGACTGAGGAAGCAAACGAGACGGCGACAGCAGCAGTACAGCAGACGCAGACCGAGGTAGCGCAGGAGATAGCGACAGCTGCAATTCAGCAGACGCAGACCGAGGTAGCGCAGGAGACAGCGATAGCAGCGGTGCAGCAGACGCAGACCGAGGTAGCGCAGGAGACAGCGATAGCAGCGGTGCAGCAGACGCAGACCGAAATAGCGCAGGAGACAGCAACAGCTGCAGCAGTAGCAACACAGACAGAAGTGGCGCAGGAAACAGCAACAGTAGCAGTGCAGCAGACACAGACAGAAGTAGCGCAGGAAACAGCAACAGCAGCAGTACAGCAGACACAAACAGAAGTAGTACAGGAGACAGCAACAGCGGCAGTGCAACAGACACAGACAGCCGTGGTACAAGCAACTGAGACAGCCGTGGCGGGTCCGCTGATTGTCAATTCTGACGCTGACGACGATGGGATGCCGGGAAGCGTAACCCCCGGGGCCAATACTTTAAGGCAATGCATAAATGCTGCAAACACCAGGACTGGGCCGGTAACAATATATTTTGATCAAAGTATTTCAAATACTGTCATAAATTTAAAAGCAAGTTTGCCTTATATTTCCAGCCCAAACATCACAATAGATGGCCAGGGCAACAGCATTACTGTAAATGGCAATAGCTACGATATATTCTCCATAACTTCGAATAATGATAACATATTCAATTTGGCAATTGTAGGCGGCTATAATGGCGTGGATATAAGCGGTTATAATGGGGGCGTATATTCCAATATTATATCAGGGTGCAGGATTGGCATTGACTGGAACAACAATATTTCCTGGCCGAATTTCAACGGCGCAGTTATAGAAGGTGGAGCCTCTGAAAACCAGATAGGCATGAGAACAGCAGGCACGGCATACGGCAATATTATTTCCAACAATACAAGCGACGGCGTGCTTATAGACGCATCCGATAATAACTGGGTGCTTAATAATTTTATCGGCACAGACTCTACAGGCATGATAGCTATGCCAAACCGGTTAAACGGCGTGCATGTGAGATACGTATCATACAACAATTCGATTGGATATTATGACCCAGGCACCGGTAATATGGGCAATATAATATCAGGAAACAGCAATGACGGGATTTTGATTAGCGAGTACTCTTTTAACACAGGCGTATTCGCAAATGTCATTGGCGGTAACGCAGGGGTATTAACAGGAGACAGCGGCTCGGCAGGCACATTGCCGAACGGGTACAACGGGGTTGAAATAAGCCAGTCGGACTCCGTTAGTAACGCTGAAGATTACACAGGCATCGGCGGTTTTGACCCTGACACAGACTTATACGACCAGCCGGGAAACACAATAATAGCAAATTCATCAAGTGGCATACATATTACAGATAGCTCATCATTGGTTTATGCCGGCAACAACTCAATAGGAATAATGTTTGGAAATATGTCTGCAGGCAACGGCGAGACGGGAATAGCAATCGATGGCGGCGCCTATGATAATTATATAAATTCAAACCTGATAAGCGGGCAAACCAATGAGAATGCCGTAGGTATTGAAATTAACGGCTCAAACGATTATGTAACCTCGAATATCATAGGGCTTGACGCGTCAGCAAGCAACCCTGTACCAAACTTCGAAGGAGTATACCTTTTAAATGCGAGTGGGATACAAGTCGGAGAACAGGGTAATACAGCGGCTGCCAATGTAATAGCAGGGAATATGACGCAGGGCATTTTGCTTGATGGAGGAGATTCTAATGGAATATACTGCAATTATATAGGTACAGACTCAAATCGGGATTTCGGTTTGGGCAATTCAGTGGGCATAGCATTCATAAATGGAGCAACAGAAAATGAAATGGGAAGTAACGTAGGTTCGGGCGATGAAAACTATATACTGTATAACACTGTAAAAGGGATACAGGTAGGCAGCAGCGCGTCAGACATAGGGACAATGTTCAATTATATTAATTCAAATTATATTTCCGGCAATAACGGGCTTGGAATAGACCTTGGCAACGACGGCATAACGGTCAACGGCAGTGAGACTCCGCCGGGGCCGAATAACTGGACATATTACCCGATAATCGCCAATGCATATATGTCAGGGCCGAATACTTTACATGTTGACGGCGACACAAATATCACTGATGGATATAATATGGGCGTCATCATTGGGATATCGGACAAAGACGGACAACAGGGACACGGCGAATGCCCGCAACCAATTGCCTATGTGGCAGTGACGGGCGGGGCGTTCAGCGCTGATATAGACACAAGCGCATTTGGCGATTTAACAGGCATGGCAATAACAAGTTATAACATACATATTAACGGTTCTTCTGAATTCTCGGCAAATACGACGGTATTAGCGCCACAGGCAACACAGACAGCTGCAGTCCAGCAGACGCAGACTGAAGTAGCGAATGAGACTTCAACAGCGATAGTAGTAGCAACGCAGACAGCGGCGGTTCAGCAGACGCAGACTGAGGTAGCGAATGAAACAGCAACAGCAGCAGTACAGCAGACACAAACAGAAGTAGCAAATGAGACAGCTACGGCAATAGTAGTAGCAACACAGACAGCAGCGGTCCAGCAGACACAAACCGAGGTAGCAAACGAGACCGCTACAGCGATAGTAGTAGCAACACAGACAGCAGCAGTCCAGCAAACGCAGACTGAGGTAGCAAACGAGACCGCAACGGCGATAGTAGTAGCAACACAGACAGCAGCAGTCCAGCAAACGCAGACCGAGGTAGCGCAAGAAACAGCAACAGCAGCAGTACAGCAGACACAAACAGAAGTAGCAAATGAGACAGCTACGGCGATAGTAGTAGCAACACAGACAGCAGCAGTCCAGCAAACGCAGACTGAGGTAGCAAACGAGACCGCAACAGCGATAGAAGTAGCAACACAGACAGCAGCGGTCCAGCAGACACAGACCGAAGTAGCAAACGAGACCGCAACAGCGATAGTAGTAGCAACACAGACAGCAGCGGTCCAGCAGACACAGACCGAAGTAGCAAACGAGACCGCTACAGCGATAGTAGTAGCAACACAGACAGCTGCGGTCCAGCAGACACAAACAGAAGTAGCAAATGAGACAGCTACGGCAATAGTAGTAGCAACACAGACAGCTGCAGTCCAGCAGACGCAGACTGAAGTAGCGAATGAGACAGCAACAGCGATAGTAGTAGCAACGCAGACAGCAGCAGTCCAGCAGACGCAGACTGAAATAGCGAATGAGACAGCAACAGCGATAGTAGTAGCTACGCAGACAGCGGCAATGCAGCAGACGCAGACTGAAATAGCGAATGAAACCGCTACAGCGATAGTAGTAGAGACATCGACAGCAGCGGTCCAGCAGACGCAGACTGAAGTAGCGAATGAGACTTCAACAGCGATAGTAGTAGCAACACAGACAGCAGCAGTCCAGCAAACGCAGACTGAGGTAGCAAACGAGACCGCAACAGCAATAGTAGTAGCAACACAGACAGCAGCAGTCCAGCAAACGCAGACCGAGGTAGCGCAAGAAACAGCAACAGCAGCAGTACAGCAGACACAAACAGAAATAGCGAATGAGACAGCTACGGCGATAGTAGTAGCAACACAGACAGCAGCAGTCCAGCAAACGCAGACTGAGGTAGCAAACGAGACCGCAACAGCGATAGAAGTAGCAACACAGACAGCGGCAGTCCAGCAGACGCAGACTGAAGTAGCAAACGAGACCGCAACAGCAATAGTAGTAGCAACACAGACAGCAGCAGTGCAGCAGACACAGACTGAAATAGCGAATGAGACAGCTACAGCGATAGTAGTAGCAACACAGACAGCTGCAGTGCAACAGACGCAGACTGAGGTAGCAAACGAGACCGCAACAGCAATAGTAGTAGCAACACAAACAGCTGCAGTGCAACAGACGCAGACTGAAGTAGCGAACGAGACAGCTACAGCGATAGTAGTAGCAACGCAGACAGCAGCAGTGCAGCAGACGCAGACTGAGGTAGCGAACGAGACAGCTACAGCGATAGTAGTAGCAACGCAGACAGCGGCGGTTCAGCAGACGCAGACTGAGGTAGCAAATGAGACAGCTACAGCGATAGTAGTAGAGACATCGACAGCAGCGGTCCAGCAGACGCAGACTGAAGTAGCGAATGAGACTTCAACAGCGATAGTAGTAGCAACGCAGACAGCGGCGGTTCAGCAGACACAGACCGAGGTAGCAAACGAGACCGCAACAGCGATAGTAGTAGCAACACAGACAGCGGCAGTCCAGCAGACGCAGACTGAAGTAGCAAACGAGACCGCAACAGCAATAGTAGTAGCAACACAGACAGCAGCGGTCCAGCAGACACAGACCGAGGTAGCAAACGAGACCGCAACAGCGATAGTAGTAGCGACACAGACAGCGGCAGTCCAGCAGACGCAGACTGAAGTAGCAAACGAGACCGCAACAGCAATAGTAGTAGCAACACAGACAGCAGCAGTGCAGCAGACGCAGACTGAAATAGCGAATGAGACAGCTACAGCGATAGTAGTAGCAACACAGACAGCGGCGGTTCAGCAGACGCAGACTGAGGTAGCGAATGAAACAGCAACAGCAGCAGTACAGCAGACACAAACAGAAGTAGCAAATGAGACAGCTACGGCAATAGTAGTAGCAACACAGACAGCAGCGGTCCAGCAGACACAAACCGAGGTAGCAAACGAGACCGCAACAGCGATAGTAGTAGCGACACAGACAGCGGCAATCCAGCAGACAGAGACTGAAGTAGCAAACGAGACCGCAACAGCAATAGTAGTAGCAACACAGACAGCAGCGGTCCAGCAGACGCAGACTGAAGTAGCGAATGAGACAGCAACAGCGATAGTAGTAGCAACGCAGACAGCTGCAGTGCAACAGACACAGACTGAGGTAGCAAACGAGACCGCTACAGCGATAGTAGTAGCAACGCAGACAGCTGCAGTGCAACAGACACAGACTGAGGTAGCAAACGAGACCGCTACAGCGATAGTAGTAGAGACACAGACAGCTGCAGTCCAGCAGACGCAGACTGAAATAGCGAATGAAACCGCTACAGCGATAGTAGTAGCAACACAGACAGCTGCAGTCCAGCAGACGCAGACTGAGGTAGCAAACGAGACCGCTACAGCGATAGTAGTAGAGACATCGACAGCTGCAGTCCAGCAGACACAGACTGAGGTAGCAAACGAGACCGCTACGGCAATAGTAGTAGCAACACAGACAGCTGCAGTCCAGCAGACGCAGACTGAGGTAGCGAATGAGACCGCAACAGCGATAGTAGTAGCAACGCAGACAGCAGCAGTGCAACAGACACAGACTGAGGTAGCAAACGAGACCGCAACAGCAATAGTAGTAGCAACACAGACAGCAGCAGTCCAGCAGACGCAGACTGAAATAGCAAATGAGACCGCTACAGCGATAGTAGTAGAGACATCGACAGCAGCGGTCCAGCAGACGCAGACTGAAGTAGCGAATGAGACCGCTACAGCGATAGTAGTAGAGACACAGACAGCAGCGGTCCAGCAGACGCAGACTGAAATAGCGAATGAGACCGCTACAGCGATAGTAGTAGCAACACAGACAGCTGCAATCCAGCAGACAGAGACTGAAGTAGCGAATGAAACCGCTACAGCGATAGTAGTAGAGACATCGACAGCAGCGGTCCAGCAGACGCAGACTGAAATAGCGAATGAGACCGCAACAGCGATAGTAGTAGAGACACAAACAGCTGCAGTGCAACAAACGCAGACTGAGGTAGCAAACGAGACCGCAACAGCAATAGTAGTAGCAACACAGACAGCAGCGGTCCAGCAGACGCAGACTGAGGTAGCAAATGAGACCGCAACAGCGATAGTAGTAGCAACGCAGACAGCAGCAGTCCAGCAGACGCAGACTGAAGTAGCAAACGAGACCGCTACAGCGATAGTAGTAGAGACATCGACAGCAGCGGTCCAGCAGACGCAGACTGAAGTAGCAAACGAGACCGCAACAGCAATAGTAGTAGCTACGCAGACAGCGGCAATCCAGCAGACGCAGACTGAAATAGCAAACGAGACCGCTACAGCGATAGTAGTAGCAACACAGACAGCGGCGGTTCAGCAGACGCAGACTGAGGTAGCGAATGAAACAGCAACAGCAGCAGTGCAGCAGACGCAGACTGAAGTAGCGAATGAGACAGCAACAGCGATAGTAGTAGCTACGCAGACAGCGGCAATCCAGCAGACAGAGACTGAAGTAGCAAACGAGACCGCTACAGCGATAGTAGTAGCTACGCAGACAGCGGCAATCCAGCAGACAGAGACTGAAGTAGCAAACGAGACCGCTACAGCGATAGTAGTAGCAACGCAGACAGCTGCAGTGCAACAGACACAGACTGAGGTAGCAAACGAGACCGCTACAGCGATAGTAGTAGAGACACAGACAGCTGCAGTCCAGCAGACACAGACTGAGGTAGCAAACGAGACCGCTACAGCGATAGTAGTAGAGACATCGACAGCTGCAGTCCAGCAGACGCAGACTGAAATAGCGAATGAAACCGCTACAGCGATAGTAGTAGAGACATCGACAGCAGCGGTCCAGCAGACGCAGACTGAAATAGCAAACGAGACCGCAACAGCGATAGTAGTAGCAACGCAGACAGCTGCAGTGCAACAGACACAGACTGAGGTAGCAAACGAGACCGCTACAGCGATAGTAGTAGAGACATCGACAGCAGCGGTCCAGCAGACGCAGACTGAAATAGCGAATGAGACCGCTACAGCGATAGTAGTAGAGACATCGACAGCAGCGGTCCAGCAGACACAAACAGAAGTAGCAAATGAGACAGCTACGGCAATAGTAGTAGCAACACAGACAGCAGCAGTGCAGCAGACGCAGACTGAAATAGCGAATGAGACAGCAACAGCGATAGTAGTAGCTACGCAGACAGCGGCAATCCAGCAGACAGAGACTGAAGTAGCAAACGAGACCGCTACAGCGATAGTAGTAGCAACACAGACAGCTGCAGTCCAGCAGACGCAGACTGAAATAGCGAATGAGACCGCTACAGCGATAGTAGTAGCAACACAGACAGCTGCAGTCCAGCAGACGCAGACTGAAATAGCGAATGAAACCGCTACAGCGATAGTAGTAGAGACATCGACAGCAGCGGTCCAGCAGACGCAGACTGAAATAGCGAATGAGACCGCTACAGCAATAGTAGTAGAGACACAAACAGCTGCAGTGCAGCAGACGCAGACTGAAGTAGCGAACGAGACCGCTACAGCGATAGTAGTAGAGACATCGACAGCAGCGGTCCAGCAGACACAGACCGAGGTAGCAAACGAGACCGCTACAGCGATAGTAGTAGAGACACAGACAGCTGCAGTCCAGCAGACGCAGACTGAAATAGCAAATGAGACCGCAACAGCGATAGTAGTAGCAACGCAGACAGCGGCAGTCCAGCAGACAGAGACTGAAGTAGCAAACGAGACCGCTACAGCGATAGTAGTAGAGACATCGACAGCAGCGGTCCAGCAGACGCAGACTGAAATAGCAAACGAGACCGCAACAGCGATAGTAGTAGCAACGCAGACAGCTGCAGTGCAACAAACGCAGACTGAGATAGCAAACGAGACCGCAACAGCAATAGTAGTAGCAACACAGACAGCAGCAGTCCAGCAAACACAAACAGAATTAGTACAGGAGACACAAACAGCAATCATACAAGCTACACAAACAGCTATAGTTCAGGCTACGCAGACAGCTTTGGCGGGTCCGCTGATAGTAAATGTTGACGCTGACGACGACGGGTTGCCTGGCAGTGTAACCCCAGGGGCCAATACTTTAAGGCAATGCATAAATGAGGCTAACACCAGAACAGGACCGGTATCAATATCTTTTGACACGATTATCGCGGGCACAACAATAACTTTAACAACCGGTGATTTGCCGCTTATTTCTAACGCAAACATTACTTTGACAATCGATGGCGGGAATAATAATATTACTATAAACGGCAATGGCAATAATATATTTAATATAACCTCAAACAATAACGTCATATATAACTTGGCAATGATAAACGGCATTCAGGGCGTCCTGATAAGCGGAACAGGCGCGTACAGCAATATAATATCCGAATGCAGGATCGGCGTTGACTGGAACAACAACGCTGGGGCCAACACAAATGGTGTGGTTATTAATAATGGAGCGGATGAAAACCAGATAGGTATGTATGTTTTGGGTATGGCATATGGGAATATTATTTCCAACAATACAAACGATGGCGTACTTATAGACGGGGCAAATGTTAACTGGGTGCTGAATAATTTTATTGGCACAGATCCAACCGGAATGTCACCTATGCCAAATGGAGCAAATGGCGTGCATTTGACGAACGGAGCATTTAATAATACGATTGGATATTACGACCCGAGTACCGGTAACATGGGGAACTTAATATCAGGCAACGGCTATGATGGGATTTTGATTGAAAACGGTGCTGAAGACACAGGAGTATTTACAAATATCATTGGCGGAAACGTAGGCGTATCAACGGAAAATATCGGTTCGGCAGGCACATTGCCGAACGGCTACAACGGAATTGAAATTAGCGGAGTGGACGCAGAGGATGACGGCGCTGATTATACAGGCATCGGCAATTACGACCCGGATACCATGGCTTACGATCAGCCGGGCAATACAATAGTAGCCAATGCTAATAGCGGCATATACGCTACAAACAACTCATCGTGGGTTTATACCGGCGGGAACTCAATAGGCGTAATGTTCGGGAACATGGCTGCGGGAAACGTCCAGGCTGGAATATCAATTGATTCCAACTCATATGACAACTATATAAATTCAAATTTGATAAGCGGGCAAAGCAGTGAAAACGCCGTGGGTATTGAAATAAACTCTTCAACGGGTTGCAATATATATAGTAATATTATAGGGCTTGACGCACCGGCAAGCGTTCCTGTGCCAAACTTCGAAGGAATATACCTTTTAAACGCAAGTAATGTGCAAGTCGGGCAGCAGGGCAATACAGCGGCTGCCAATATAATAGCAGCGAATATGACACAGGGCATTTTGTTTGACGGCGGAAGTTCTAATGGAATATATGGAAATTATATAGGCACAGACTTATATCTGGATTCCGGCCTGGGCAATTCAGAGGGAATAGCATTTATAGATGGAACAACTAACAATGAAGTTGGAGGAGGCGTAGGTTCGGGCGATGAAAATTATATACTGTATAACACTGTAAAAGGGATACAGATAGGCAGCAGCGCGTCAGATATAGGGACAATGTTCAATTATATTAATTCAAATTATATTTCCGGCAATAACGGGCTTGGAATAGACCTTGGCAATGACAGCATAACGGTCAACGGTAGTGAAACGCCGCCGGGGCCGAATAACTGGACATATTACCCGACAATCGCCAATGCATATATGTCAGGGCCGAATACTTTGCATATTGACGGCGACACAAATATCACGGATGGAAATAATATGGGCGTCGTCATCGGGATATCCGACAATGACGGGCAACTGGGCAGCGATAATATGAACCACGGCGAAAGCCCGCAACCGCTTGCCTATGTGGCTGTGACAGGCGGCACATTCAGCGTTGATATAGACACAAGCGCATTTGGCGATTTATCAGGCATGGCAATAACAAGTTATAATATACATAATAACGGTTCTTCGGAATTCTCGGCAAATATGACGATATTATCTGCACCAGTAGCTACACAGACAGAGGTGGCGAATGAGACAGCTACAGCAATAGTGCAAGCTACACAAACAGCTGTGGTACAGGCAACGCAGACCGCGGTAGTAGCGGGTACACAGACGGCAGTAGTAGTAGCAACACAGACTGAGGTAGCGAATGAGACAGCAACAGCAATCATACAGGCAACGCAGACAGCGGCAGTGCAGCAGACACAAACAGAAGTAGCGAACGAAACAGCTACAGCGATAGTGGTAGCGACGCAAACAGCTGCGATACAACAGACGCAGACCGAGATAGCAAATGAGACTGCGACAGCGATTGTAGTAGCAACGCAGACAGCTGCGGTACAGCAGACGCAAACAGAAGTAGCGAATGAGACAGCTACAGCAGCAGTCCAGCAAACGCAGACTGAGGTAGCGAATGAGACAGCTACCGCAATAGTAGTAGCAACACAGACAGCAGCGGTCCAACAGACACAGACAGAAGTAGCGAATGAGACAGCTACAGCGATAGTAGTAGCAACGCAGACGGCTGCAGTCCAGCAAACACAGACAGAAATAGCGAATGAGACATCAACAATAGTTGCACAGGCGACACAGACAGCAGCGGTCCAGCAGACACAAACAGAAGTAGCGAACGAAACAGCTACAGCGATAGTGGTAGCGACGCAAACAGCTGCGATACAACAGACGCAGACCGAGATAGCAAATGAGACTGCGACAGCGATTGTAGTAGCAACGCAGACAGCTGCGGTACAGCAGACGCAAACAGAAGTAGCGAATGAGACAGCTACAGCGGCAGTCCAGCAAACGCAGACTGAGGTAGCGAATGAGACAGCTACCGCAATAGTAGTAGCAACACAGACAGCAGCGGTCCAACAGACACAGACAGAAGTAGCGAATGAGACAGCTACAGCGATAGTAGTAGCAACGCAGACGGCTGCAGTCCAGCAAACACAGACAGAAATAGCGAATGAGACATCAACAATAGTTGCACAGGCGACACAGACAGCAGCGGTCCAGCAGACACAAACAGAAGTAGCGAACGAAACAGCTACAGCGATAGTGGTAGCGACGCAAACAGCTGCGATACAACAGACGCAGACCGAGATAGCAAATGAGACTGCGACAGCGATTGTAGTAGCAACGCAGACAGCTGCGGTACAGCAGACGCAAACAGAAGTAGCGAATGAGACAGCTACAGCGGCAGTCCAGCAAACACAAACAGAAGTAGCGAATGAGACAGCTACAGCGGCAGCCCAGCAAACACAAACAGAAGTAGCAAACGAGACCGCAACAGCAATAGTAGTAGCAACGCAGACAGCTGCAGTGCAACAAACGCAGACTGAGATAGCAAACGAGACCGCAACAGCAATAGTAGTAGCAACACAGACAGCAGCAGTGCAGCAGACGCAGACTGAAATAGCGAATGAGACCGCAACAGCGATAGTAGTAGCAACGCAGACAGCTGCAGTGCAACAGACACAGACTGAAGTAGCAAACGAGACCGCAACAGCAATAGTAGTAGCAACACAGACAGCTGCAGTCCAGCAGACGCAGACTGAAGTAGCGAATGAGACAGCTACCGCGATAGTAGTAGCAACACAGACAGCGGCAGTACAGCAGACGCAGACTGAAGTAGCGAATGAGACTTCAACAGCGATAGTAGTAGCAACACAGACAGCAGCAGTGCAGCAGACACAGACTGAAGTAGCGAATGAGACAGCTACAGCGATAGTAGTAGCAACACAGACAGCGGCAGTCCAGCAGACGCAGACTGAAGTAGCGAATGAGACTTCAACAGCGATAGTAGTAGCAACACAGACAGCAGCAGTGCAGCAGACACAGACTGAAGTAGCGAATGAGACAGCTACAGCGATAGTAGTAGCAACACAGACAGCGGCAGTCCAGCAGACGCAAACAGAAGTAGCGAATGAGACAGCTACAGCAGCAGTACAGCAAACGCAGACTGAGGTAGCGAATGAAACAGCTACAGCAATAGTAGTAGCAACGCAGACAGCAGCAGTCCAGCAAACGCAGACTGAGGTAGCAAACGAGACCGCAACAGCGATAGTAGTAGCGACACAGACAGCTGCAGTCCAACAGACAGAGACTGAAGTAGCGAATGAGACAGCTACAGCGATTGTGCAAGCAACGCAGACAGCTGCAGTCCAGCAGACAGAGACTGAAGTAGCAAACGAGACCGCAACAGCAATAGTAGTAGCAACACAGACAGCTGCAGTCCAGCAGACGCAGACTGAAGTAGCGAATGAGACAGCTACAGCGATAGTAGTAGCAACGCAGACAGCAGCAGTCCAGCAGACAGAGACTGAAGTAGCGAATGAGACAGCTACAGCGATTGTGCAAGCAACACAGACAGCAGCGGTCCAGCAGACGCAAACCGAAGTAGCTAATGAGACTTCAACAGCGATAGTAGTGGCTACGCAGACAGCAGCAGTCCAGCAGACACAGACCGAGGTAGCCAACGAGACCGCAACAGCAATAGTAATAGCGACAAATACAGAGATAGCAAATGAGACAGCTACAGCAATCATACAAGGTACACAGACAGCAGTGGTCCAGCAGACGCAGACAGAGATAGCGAACGAGACAGCTACTGAACAGTCAAATGAAACGGCTACCCAGGCAGCGGCGTCTCCGACTATAACAATGACGGAAACAGTAACGCTTACAATTACAATAACTCCGACATATACAATAACAGAAACAATAACAGTATCGCCGACCACAACGCAGACAAAGACATACATACAATCCTGCTGGGACAGCAATACACTGCACCACTGGGATTGTTTTAATACATCAGGCGGCAAGCTTGTTGACGATTTGGCAGGTGCAAACGCGCCTATAACAGGCACGCTGGCGTTCTCAAATACAATAGTGCCTCCGC
Source organism: uncultured bacterium (assembly GCA_963845185.1). GTDB lineage: Bacteria > Oederibacteriota > PGYV01 > PGYV01 > CAWJRG01 > CAWJRG01. The sequence continues at coordinate 490,228 of CAWJRG010000009.1, forward strand.
ACGCGTGGGCAGTTGGAAGCTGCTCGGCGCAGTCAAACGTGAGCAATTATTTCAGCCTGCCGATAAACGACGAGATGGCAGGCATGACCGCGTTCCAGATAGACTTTGACGTGTACATGCAGGCATCAGCAGACCAGTTCCAGGGATTCTTCTCAAAAGGCACGTATTATGACGGGAACAGGTTTGAAAGCGACATGGACACAAGCACAGGTAACTGGAGATACTTCATAACCGGCCAGGGCGGGCAGGTAATGTCAGATGTATGGGACGCGGGCACGCAGGACAGCACGTGGCACCATGTCATAATAAGCTGGGACGGGACGAACTTCAACGGGTACTGGGACGGGATACATTATATAGTAAACGTGCCGTCAGGGAACCCGTTCGTTAATGGAGATACCAATACATGGAACTGGGCAATAGCAGACGCGTCATTTGTAGGCGGGAACCTTACATTTAAGGGTTACGTATCAGAAATAATAATATCAAACAAAGACAGGGGCGGAGTGGCCAATGCGCCGGTATGCGCGTACCCGACATTCACCATGACAAGGACCATAACGCCGAACGTATCAGCGACAGCGACGCCTTCTATTACGCTTACACAGACACAGGTAATATCGGCAACACCGACATACACGGCGACAGGGACAGAGACGGAATTTGTGTCTGAAACGACTACATACACGGCAACCGAATCGCCGATAGCATCTGAAACTCCGACATATACAATAACGCAGACAATCACAGTATCGCCGACCACAACGCAGACAAAGACCTATATACAATCCTGCTGGGACAGCCATACCCTGCACCACTGGAATTGCTATAATACATCAGGCGGCGCGCTTGTGGACGACATTGCAGGAGCAAACGCCACAATAGCAGGCACGCTGGCGTTCTCAAGCGGCATATTGCCGCCGCATTCGTGGGCAGTGGGAAGCTGCTCGGCGCAGTCAAACGTGAATAATTATTTCAGCCTGCCTGTAAACGACGAGATGGCAGGCATGACCGCGTTCCAGATAGACTTTGACGTGTACATGCAGGCATCAGCAGACCAGTTCCAGGCATTTTTCGCAAAAGGCACGTATTATGACGGGAACAGGTTTGAAAGCGATATTGACACGAGCAGCGGTAACTGGAGATACTTCGTAACATATGAGGGCGGGCAGGTTACATCCGACGTATGGGACGCTGGCACACAGGACAGCACGTGGCACCATGTCATAATAAGCTGGGACGGCGCGAATTTCAACGGGTACTGGGACGGGACACATTATATAGTAAATGTGCCGTCAGGGAACCCGTTCGTGACAGGGGATACTACGCTATGGAAGTGGGCAACAGGAGACGCGTCTTTTGTGGGCGGGAACCTGGCATTTAACGGCTACATATCAGAAATAACAATATCAAATATAGACAGGAATGGAGCGGCTAACGTGCCGATATGCACGTACCCGACATGGACATATACGCAGACAGTAACACCTACATACACAATAACTTCAACAGTGACATCGACAGTAACGAGCACGGTAACAGTGACAAGCACACCCATACTGTCGCTGATTGTAAATGTTGATTCAGACGAAGACGGCATGCCGGGAAGCGTAACTCCGGGAGACAATACTTTAAGGCAGTGCATAAACGAAGCAAACATCCTTGCCGGGCCCATAACAATAACCTTTGACCCAATTATAGCGAACACGACAATAAACATCGGGTCTGATTTGCCGGTTATCTACAACACAAACATTACACTGACTATTGACGGAGGCAGCAGCGGCATTGTCGTAAACGGCAACAGCAACAGGATATTCAGCATAATCTCAAGCAACAATATAATAGATAACCTTGCAATAGTAGGCGGATACTGGGGCGTGTTGATAAGCGGCCAGTCAGGCGCAACCGGAAACATGATATTCGGCTGCAATATCGGCGTTGACTGGAAAAATAATGCCGTGGCAAACCAGTACGGAGTTGTGCTGGAAAACGGCGCCAGTGAAAACTATATAGGCATGAACAGCGGCTCGGGAATAGCATACGGCAATATTATATCCGGCAACACATACGACGGAGTGTATATTGACGGCTCCAGCAATAACTGGGTTGTAAATAACTTCATAGGCACGGATTCTACAGGCATGACAGCCATTCCAAACGGGTATGACGGAGTGCACCTTGCTGACAGCGCGTACAACAATACAGTCGGATATTATGACCAAACACTCGGGAATATGGGCAACGTAATATCAGGGAACATGGACGACGGAATTTATATTGAGAACGGCTCTGAAAATACCGGGGTGTTCGCGAATGTCATAGGCGGAAACGCAGGCGTACTGGTAGGGAACAGCGCCACGGCAGGACAGCTGGCAAACGGGTATAACGGAGTTGAAATCAGCCAGGTGGACGCCGAAGGCGACGGCGCTGATTACACAGGCATAGGAAATTATAACCCGGACACCGGGCTGTACGACCAGCCGGGCAACACGATAATGGCCAATACCAGCACAGGCATATATATTTCAAATTATTCGTCAATGGTTTTTGCAGGAAGCAACTCGATAGGCGTAATTTTCGGAAACACGGCAGCAGGCAACGGCTCGGCCGGAATAGCAATCGACAGCAACGCTTATGATAACTACATACAGTCAAACCTGATAAGCGGGCAGGGCAATACTGGCGCAGTCGGTATCGGGATTAGCGGCACAAACGGCTACATATACCAGAATATCATAGGGCTCGACTCGTCAATGAGCACAGAGGTGCCGAATTTTGCAGGTATATACCTTAACGGCGCGAGTTATGTGCAGATAGGCCAGCAGGGCAACGCGGCGTCGGCAAATATAATATCAGGCAACACGACACAGGGCATTTTACTTGACAACGGGACGGTTTACACCGGGATATACGGCAATTACATAGGTACGGATTCAAATTATGACAATTTCGGCAATGCGCAGGAAGGCATAGCAATAATAAACGGCTCGTCCAACAACCAGATAGGCGGCGGCCTGGGCTCGGGCGACGAGAACTATATACTGGACAACCTTACGGGCGGAGTAATTATAGGCGCAAGCCCGCTGGACACCGCGGCAGTTGGCAATATGGTGGACTCGAATTATATCTCGAATAATAACGGCCTTGGCATAGACCTTGGCAACGACGGCATAACGGTAAACGGCAGCGAACCTGCATCCGGGCCAAATAACTTTGTATATTACCCGGCAATCAACAACGCGCAGATGACAGGACCTGCAACCCTGCATGTTGACGGCGACACGAATATCACGGACGGCTCGGATATAGGAGTCATCATAGGCATATCAGACAATGACGGCCAGCAGGGCCACGGCGAGTGCATGCATCCTATTGCATATGTGGACATGACGGCCAATGGAGGCGGAGGGGCGTTCAGCGCTGACATAGACACGAGCGCGATCGGCGATTTATCAGGCCTGACGATTACAAGCTACAACATTAACAACAGCGGCTCGTCTGAATTCTCGGCAAACGCGGTAGTGCTGGCAATACAGCCGAGCGCAACGAGCACAATAACTGAAACACTTACGCCGACTCTGACCATAACAATAACATTAACATCAACATCTACAGAAATAGACACGTCAACCAATACGCCGGTGAACACGGCTACAGCTACGCCTACAGAGTATGATTCGGCGACAATGACAGTAACAATGACAGCGACATCAACGGAAATAGACACGTCAACCAACACGCCGGTTAATACGGCAACAGCTACGCTGACCGAGTTTGATTCAGCCACGGTTACATATACAATGACATCGACATCAACCGAAATAGACACGTCAACCAACACGCCGGTTGACACAGCAACAGCTACTCCTACAGAGTATGATTCGGCGACAATGACAGTAACAGAGACATGCACCATTGGCGCGACGCCAATGGTGCCTGCAGGCCTGTCAGTGACACAAAGCGGCGCGAACACCACGCTCCAGTGGGGCACTGCAGGAGACGCGGTTTCATATAATATTTATATTGCCACAGGCGCAGCTGGCAAGTTCAACACGTTCCCTGGCGCAGGATGGACGCTGCTGGCAAATGTGGCGCCGACAGCAGGGACAACGTCATATACCTACGCGGACGCGTCAGGCAATACATATATATTCTACCTTGTGACAGCGCAAAACAGCGCAGGCGAGGGCAAGCCTTCGGCCATGGGCGCGAAAGTAATAATGCAGTTTAATTATGTGGCAGGCACGACAAACACATACAGGGTATCGCTGCCGTATGTCTCCAAGTACACAAAGGCATCGGACATAGTGACTGACATAGAGGGGTCATTAAGCACAGACGCAAAAATCAACAGGATTGCGTTATGGGATCATATTAACCAGGTATATAACCCGTACTCATATAAAATGGGCACATGGATAGGGACAAACTGGGCAGTTGACGCAGGCACGCCGTCATCCAACGCGTTTGCCGCGTACACCATGTCAAGTTTCGCATGGACAGTGGCAGGGACAGACACAAGCGCAGGGCTTGGGTTCACGTACAATGGCGCCATGACCAACGGCAATGTAAGGATGCTGCCGTACACAGGGATTTACACCAAGGCCTCGGACATAGTGACTGACATTGAAGGCGGCACAGGGCCGGGGACAAACACAAAAATCAACAGGATAGCGGTATGGGACAGCGTAAACCAGATTTATGTGCCGTATTCATACAAGGCGTCAATGAACGGATGGGTCGGGACAGATTCGCAGATACTGCCGGGCATGGCAGTGGACATATATTTAAGCGGGAACACAGGGGTATTTACATGGACCCCGAAAATGGTAACACCATAACATGATAACGGAGAGATAATCATGAAAAAAACATTATTATTTTTGCTTATTGCGGGAATGATTTCAGTAAGCTCGCTATACGCATCGGAATATTATCTGTACGGCGAGGTTTTTGACGCGTCGGGCAGCTCGGGCACAGCGGCTACGGCAAACAGCTTTGGCATGCTGCAGGCATACAGGCTTGGGATAGCCGGGCAGATAGGGCTGCAGAACGAGAACCCCGGGAACCAGATATACGCGGCAAACGGGACGTTGCCGGCGTATTATGACACTGACGTTGGAGACGCGCAGTGGACAACGCCGCCGGCAGTGGGGCAGATAGCGATATTGGTCATAGAAGTTTTCAGCCCGCTGTTCGGCTGGACAGGGGACAGCTACGTGGCATGCACGGAAACAGTCATATCGAGTGATGACGTGAATATCAACCAGGAAACAGATTTCAGCAACCTGGGACTCAAGGTAATACCGACTCCGGCGATAATATCGCAGGGCGCAAACCAGATAACAATAGGATTCACAGGCATAGACATGGATTTAATTCAGAGCTACACGCTGTACAGGGGGACGACGCCTACGTTCACAACTGCCACGGCAACTGCAGTTGCGGTAATACCGCAGAACAGGAATAACGCGATACAGTACACGGACAACACCGGGCTGGTGTACGGGACTACATATTATTACAAGATATTGGTAGATTTCACGTGGGGCGGGGGAGGCGGCGCGCCTGCGTATTACGAAACAAACGCGACGTCAGCGGCAAGCAGCCCTGCAGTAATGGCAACATACACACCCTCGGCCACTGCCACATTATTCATATCAGAAACGCCGACATACACTGCTACAGGCACGCCGACAATGACACAAACAACGTTCTTATCCGATACGCCGACATTTACCCTGACAATGACAGCGACATTATTTTTGTCTGAAACCCAGACATGCACGGCTACAGGGACGCCGACGTACACAGTTACCATGACTTATACAAACACGCCGGTGAATACAGCAACAGACACACCGGTGAATACAGCGACTAACACGCCAATAGATACGGCGACAGACACTTATACTGTTACAGCGACAGACACGGTGACATCAACCATTACACAGACGACAACCATAACGCTGACATCAACCATAACAAGCACGTTCACGGCGACACCGCTTGTAACCGATACGCCTACGCCGCCTGTAACGTCCGGGTCCATAGCATACCCGCAGCCTGCCGCGAATACAATCACATTTGCGTATAACCTTCCAACGCCGTCAAGCGTAAAGATATATGTGTACAACCTGATAGGAGTTGAGGTGGCAGTTTTTGAAGGTGCTCCGGGCAATAACCCTGCAACTGTAACATGCGACATAAGCAAATTCGCGCCGGGGATGTATTTCTACATAATAAAAGCGCCTGACATAGGCGTGAAGTTCGCAGTAAATAAATTTGAAGTGGAAAAATAGGAGGCAGCCATGAAAAAGACATTAATTGTAATTGCAATGACGGTTCTCGCGGCAGCTTCCTCTTTTGCCGCGGTAAATGACAGCGCTTCAATAATGTTCCCGATGCTTGACATGGGCGTGGGCGCGAGGGCGCTCGGAATGGGCGAGGCTTACACGGCCGTTGCCAGCGACGCCAGCGCCATATACTGGAACGCGGCCGGGCTTGGGAACCTGAAGAACATACAGCTGGGGCTTACGTACGACAAGTGGTTTATGGATACCTACTTCAGCCAGATATTATTTGCATGCCCGCTTCCCCAGGGCACAATAGGCGCGGACATTGTTTACCTGAGCCTTGGCTCGCTGCAGGGCAGGGACAGCTCAGGAGCAACTACCAGGGACTATAACCCTTATAACATGGGAGGCAGCCTGGCATACGGCGTCAACCTGGGCGATGTTTCAGCCGGATTGACCCTGGAAATGCTGAGCCAGTCCACGGGGACGCTTACCAGCATGGGCCTGGGAGCGAATGCAGGCGTTTTATACACAAAAGGCATTTTTTCAGCCGGGCTTAATATCCAGAATATAGGTAACTCGAGCAGCGGAAGCGGATACACCCTGCCGACTAATATAAGGGCAGGCGTTGCCCTGAAACTGCTGGATACAACCCAGAACAGCCTGCTTGCCGCGCTTGACACGCAGTATCTTTTCAATGACGCAGATTATATGAGCCTGGGCGCGGAATATGTTTATGACCAGACGCTTGCGCTGAGGGTCGGATACAAAATGGGGCTCAAGCAGACAGACCTTGAAGGCATGATAGGGATAAGCGGTGGCGTAGGGTTAAAACTGGCAAATCTGAGCATCGATTACGCGATAGTACCGTACGGGGACCTTGGCACAACCCAGTGGATGATGCTGACATACGCTTTCGGCAACCAGCCGGCAGCAAAGCCGGCAGAGACAGCTGCGCCGGAAAAGGCAAAGCAAACAGCAAATATTGCCCCTGCGGGGTATAATAATAAAGTTGACCTCCTCAGCGAGGGCATGAAACTTGAAAAACAGGGCAAGATTAAAACGGCAATGCTCAAGTACAGCCAGGCAGTTACAGTTGACGGCAAAAACGCAGAAGCATGGAAGCGCCTCGGATATTTATATAAAAGCCAGGGGGACAAAGCCAATGCCGTCGCATGCCTTGAGACCTATTTAAAGCTCAAACCTACGGACAAGAAAACAGCGGCAATGCTGAAAAAATACAAAAAACAAAAAGCCAAGGCGGCAAAATAGCTTATTTAATCCCACACGGGAAATTTTTCTTCATAATTTTTTTCATGCCAACCACGATGATTACACAAAACCTGTTTGAATTTAAAACCCGTTGTGCTATCATTATTTAAACCCTGACGAATCCACAGACTTTAGCCGGTTGTCGGGCGAATGTCCTGTACACTTTGTTGACCACTAACAAAGTTGGTAGTCTCCTCTCCCTCGACGGGAGAGGAAAAAGGAGAGGGTGAAGCAGCAGCAATAACTATTTAAATTAAGATAAAAGATAGAATGCGAAATAAGGGAAAGAGGTTTTGAATTCTAGCGTTGGCGTGAAGTAACATTGAATCAGCTGCTACCTCACCCTCATCCCGGCCTTCCCCCGTCGAGGGGGAAGGGGAAGTTTTTGAATCCTCCGATGAACAGACTGTGTCATAATGTTTTTGTAGTCTGAAACGATATTTGACAGATAAAAAATGGTATAATGTCTCCAGAAAACACATCAGAAAAGGAGACAAAAATGGCATACCGATATGGAGACCGAAGTCAGTTGACAATGTTTCCGCAGAGCATAGAAGAATATGTAGGGGAAGATGATCCTGTAAGGGCGTACGACGCGTTCGTAAAGGCGTTGAAAATGGAAGAACTTGGGATAGTAATAGATGAAACGCAAATGGGAAATTCGGAATACGACCCTGAGGCTATGATAAAATTGCTGGTATACGGATATTCATACGGGACACGAAGTTCGAGAAAACTGGAAAGAGCGACGCATCATAATGTGTCTTTTATGTGGCTGCTGGGAGGATTGAAGCCGGATCATAAAACAATAGCAAGGTTTCGAAAAGACAACCGGGAAATGTTGAAAAACGTGATGAAACAAAGCGCAAAGATGTGTATGAAACTGGGATTGATAGAAGGAAACACGCTATTTGTAGACGGGAGCAAGATAAGGGCGAACGCGTCGATAAATAACACATGGACAATGGAGCGGTGTGAAAAAAGGATAAAGAAGATAGAAGAAAACATAGAAGCGATAATAAAGGAGAGCGAAAAGATAGACGAGGAAGAAAGCGGCGCTGAATCACTGGTAAAGATGAAGGAAAAATTAAGAGGCAAAGAGAAATTAAAAGCAAAGATAAAAGAGGTAATGGAAGAAATAAGGAACGAGGGGAAAAAGTCGATAAATACGACAGACAAGGAATGCGTGAAAGTAAAAGGGCGTCAGGGAACGCATGCGGGATATAACGGGCAGATAGTGGTAGATGAAAGACACGGACTGATAGTGCATAGCGACGTAGTAAACGAAAGCAATGACCGCAAGCAATTCGGGAGTCAGATTGAAGAAGCGGCGAAAACAGTTGAAAACAAATGCAAAAATGCGTGTGGGGATGCCGGATATGCCAGCATAGAAGAAATGAAAAAGATACACGACAAAGACATAAATGTAATAGTACCTTCTCAGGAACAGGTAGAGAAAAAAGACATCGGGCCGTTTGGGAAAGATAAATTCCAATACGATTCAGAGAAAGATACCTACACTTGTCCCGAAGGACAGATATTGACATGGCATAGTTTTGATAAAAAAAAGAATCTTGAAGTATATAGGTCTACTGAAGAAAAGGCTTGTATAGAATGTAAAAACTTTGGAGTATGCACCCGGTCTCCGAAGGGCAGAATGATAAAGAGGCTAAAAAACGAAGAACTAAAAATATTGCTTGAAGAAAAATATAAAACAAAAGAATCGCAGGATATTTTCAAGTTGAGAAAAGAGAAAGCAGAGTTGCCGTTCGGACATATTAAAAGAAATCTTGGAGTAAGCGGGTTTCTGCTGCGAGGGCTTGAAGGAGCAAGAGCTGAGATGGCGTTGTTCACAAGTTGTTTCAATATGGCTCGAATGATAAGCATTGTAGGTGTCAGGGAGTTGATTGCGCAGCTTGGATAGCAAGAAACATCGGGCCACGCAGGTTTTTTGTATAAAACAGGATATTTTGTAGATTTTTTAATTTACCTACGGCAATCAGCTGTGGACGGAGACTTATGACACAGTCTGGAAGTCAGAGGTAATTTAGTTAAGCAATATATAAATACATTCCAGGCAGGTGCGGAGATGCATCCAGTAAATTATTTCGACCAGATACCGGCGCAGGCGTCAAAAGAAATGGTTTTCATACGCCTCGGCCGCAAAAAGAACATTGCCAAAATAGACGAAGCCCAGCAGCGGCAGCTCGACGAGGCAATCAGGGAAGGCGAACTGCTCTGCCGCGTCAAGGGCGCTTACATGACGGTCAAGGTAAGCGAGAAAAACAGCGAAAAAATAATACTTGAAAACGGGATGATTTTTGAGAGCGGGAACCTTGCCGAGTGGATGTTTGACGCGGACGAGCTGGTGCTTATGGCCGCGACGGCAGGCAAAGAAGTCATTGAGCGCAGGGACAAGGAAATTAATTCCGGCAACGCCATGCTCGGCGTGGTAATAGACGCGGTCGCCTCGGAAACAGCTGATGAAGGCCTGAACAGGCTGGAAGACATAATCAATAAAATGCTGGTAAAGCAGGGAAAGATACTCACAAAAAGGTATTCACCCGGCTACGGAGACCTGGCGCTGTCAGCGCAAAAGGACATTTATAATTTACTTAAGCTTGATAAAATCGGGATAACCATAACTGAAAGCATGATGCTTGAGCCGGAAAAGTCGGTAACGGCCATAGCGGGAGTCATACCGATATAAATCCGGGATATTTAATCCCTAACGAATTCACCGACTTTAGCCGGAGATGGGGCGTAAGACGAAGGTCCCGCACCTTGTGGCCCCACCAATAAATTTGCCGGATTCCTCTCCCTTGACGGGAGAGGAAAAAAGGAGAGGGTGAAGTAGCAGCAATAACTATGTAAATTAAGATAAAAGATAAAATGCGAAATGGGAAAAAGAAATTTTGGGATCTGATATTGGCGTGAGCGACACAGTATCAGCTGCTGCCTCACCCTCATCCCGGCCTTCCCCCGTCGAGGGGGAAGGGGAAGTTTTTGAATCCTCCGACGAAGTCTGAGTGATTCAATCAGGCCGAGGTTAAGATGAACATAAAATTGCTGAAAAAGTCATTAGAAAAAAGGATTATACTGCTTGACGGATCAACCGGCGCCGCATTGCAGCGGCGCGGCATGCCAAGCGGAGTATGCCCGGAGAAATGGGCTCTGGACAATCCTGAAGCGCTTATTCAGCTGCAAAAAGAATATATTAATGCAGGCTCTGAAATAATATTAACGTTTACTTTAGGAGGTACCCGGGCAAAACTTTCCGAATACGGCATGGAAAAAGAAGCCGTAAAAATAAATACGGGCCTTGCCGAAGTATCGAAAAAAACGGCTGGAAAAAACGCGCTTGTGGCCGGTGACATAGGGCCGACCGGACGCTTTCCCAGGCCATTTGGAGATATGGCTTTTGCTGAATGCGTTGACATGTTTAAAGAGCAGGTTTGCGGCCTTTTGAAGGGCGGGGTTGATTTATTCCTTATAGAAACAATGTTTGACATACAGGAGGCAAGGGCTGCCCTGCTTGCCGTAAAAGAGTCGTGCAGTTTGCCTGTAATGGTAAGCATGACTTATGACGAGACTCAAAGGACCATAACAGGCACAGACCCTGTGTCTGCCCTGATAACCCTGCAGAACCTGGGAGCTGATTTTGTGGGCGTGAACTGCTCGACAGGGCCAAAAGAAATCGTCAGGATCATTAAAATAATGAAGCCTTACGCGGAAGTTCCTCTTTTTGCAAAGCCAAACGCGGGCCTGCCGAGGCTTGTAAAGGGGAAAACAGTTTTCAAGATGGGCGCAGGGGAATTCGCCTCATATACAAAGGCATTTGTTAAGGCAGGGGTAAACATGCTCGGCGGATGCTGCGGCACAACGCCTGAATTTATAAAAGAGATAAAAAAGAAATTAAAAGGCTCAAAACCTGCAAAAGCGAAAATAAAACCATACAGCGCGGTCTCGTCCAGCCGCAATACTGTGATGATCGGGGCAGGCAAAGAGCCTATAATAGTAGGCGAACGCATAAACCCCACGGGCAAAAAGCTGCTGCAGGAAGAATTAAGGCAGGGCAAGACAACTGAAACCATGCGTTTTGCTCAGGAACAGCTGGAACACGGCGCGAAAATCCTTGATGTAAATGTCGGGATGCCCGGCATAGATGAAAAACAGACAATGACGGATGCCGTGGAGCTGCTCAGCGCGGCTGCTGAATCCCCGCTATGCATTGATTCTTCATCGCCCGATGTCATAGAATCAGCGCTAAGGATTTACCCGGGCAGGGCATTGATAAACTCCATATCGGGTGAAAAGAATAAATTGAAAAAACTTTTGCCGGTAGCTGCCAGGTACGGGGCGATGTTCATACTGCTGCCGATAACAGAAAAGGGCGTGCCTGAGACAGCAGAGAAAAGGATAGCTGTAATAAAGAAGGTTTTTAAAGAGGCGCAAAAATATGGTTTTGAAAAAAAGGATATTGTAATAGACGGGCTTGTCATGACAGTTTCATCGAACCGGGATGCAGCAAAAGAAACCTTAAAAGTTATAGCATGGGCGAAAAAGAACGGTTTTAACTCAATTGTAGGCCTGTCAAACGTGTCTTTTGGCCTGCCTGAAAGGCAGGTTATAAATTCCACTTTCTTTAGCCTTGCACGCAAAAAAGGCCTGACCATGGCAATAGCAAACCCAATGGCTGATTTGACGATAAAAGATAAAATGGCAGAAGATGTCCTGCTTGGCAGGGACAAGAATGCAGCTGCGTTTATTGCGCGCTTCTCGCAAATAAAACCTGAAGCGCAGAAACAGGCATCCCGGATTAACACAACCGATGCCATATTCAACGCGGTAGTAAAGGGCAATAAGGAAAGTATCGTTGATTTGATAGACACGGCATTAAAGGAAAAACAGGATCCAAAAGAAATTACAGACAACATACTCATCCCAGCCATAAACAAAGTCGGGGAACTTTACGATAAAAAAGAATATTTCCTGCCGCAGCTTATAGCGAGCGCGGAGGCAATGAAGACAGCTTTCGCAAAGCTGGAACCGCTGCTTGCCGGCAAAACCATTCAGGGCAACAAGGCGAAGATAGTAATAGCCACTGTTAAAGGAGATATACACGACATTGGCAAAAACATAGTTGTATTGATGCTTAAAAACTACGGTTTTGAGGTTTATGACCTTGGCAAGGATGTGCACGAGTATGTGATAGTAGCCAAGGCAAAAGAGGTGAATCCTGACATAATTGCGCTATCGGCGCTTATGACCACTACGATGGTTGAGATGAAGGTTGTAATAGACAAAGCAAAACAGGAAGGACTGAAATGCAAATTCCTGATAGGCGGGGCAGTGATAACCTCTGCCTTTGCGCAGGAAATAGGCGCTGACGGATACGCCCGTGACGCGTATGAAGCGGTAAAAAAGGCAAAGATACTGACAGGGAAATGATTAAACGCAGGACGCAAAATCGTGTATTTTTTTTGATAAAACTTTAATAAAGGAGTGAAAAATGCCGGAAGACATGTCAAGGTTGAGGGATGCTTAAAAAAAGGTTGATTTTTTTTATTCGTTAAGCTTTACGGAACTTGATGAACTGATTGGCGCGTTAAAAAAGAGGACAGCGCCCAAGGGACAGGTAATAATAAAACAGGGAGACAGGGGAGACACTTTTTATTTAATCAGCGCGGGTTCGGTCAAGGTTTCAGTTAAAAAAGGATTCTGGGGCAGCAAACAGGTGGCGGAGTTAAGGTCGGGGGATTTTTTCGGCGAAATGGCGCTCGTGTCGGACGAACCGAGGAGCGCGACTGTGACTGCCGATGATGCATGCGAACTTTTTGTCCTTTATAAAAAGGATTTTAAGGACATACTCCTTGCAAGCCCGAAGATATCCGCGATAATAAACAGGGTACTGGCTGACAGGAAATCGCAAAACAAAAAAGGCTGATTTTATAATATATTGCATTTTTTCAGTTGAAAAGGGCGGATAATTGATAAATTGTTTTTCCTTGACAACACTGAAAAATATGATATATTTTTCGTAATTTATTATAAAAAACCGCGACTATATAATTGTTTTTTTATATAATTTCTTGTGAGAATATTCACGAACATACCGCTTGTAATCGGCTGCAGCCGATGACTTGAGCGGGTATAAGAGCCCGTAATGTTTTGTCTGCGCTGGAAGCTTGACAAAATGTACACCTCTTGTCCTCAGCCTGAAGGCTTCGGACTGGAGCGGGTGTAAGTCGATGTAATTTTCGGCTGCACCCTGCGGGTTTGTCTCAAAAACATCGACTTAGGAGGACATTAAAATGCCTAAAAAATCCGCTAAAAAAAGACCGGCAAAAAAATCTGCCGCACCATTTAAATCAAACAAGGTTTCCGCAATAATAAAAAAGTACAATTTTGACCCGTCGCGCCTGATGGACATACTCCTCGACGTCCAGGCACAGCAGGGCTGCGTCAGTGAAGCTTCCATAAAAGAAATCGCAGCTGCAACAGGTATCCCGATGGCAGATGTAAATCAGACCGCGAGCTTTTATCATTTTTTTTCCAAAAAGCCGTGGGGTAAATATACAATTTACCTCAACGACAGCCTGGTTTCCTGCTTTAAGGGTTTTGAGGAAGTAAAAGAAGCTTTTGAAAGGGCAACGGGCGTAAAATTCGGCAATGTCACAAAGGACGGCCTTATAGGCCTGTTCCTGACTGCGGATACCGGCATGAACGACCAGGAGCCGGCAGCGCTTATAAACGGCCAGGTTTTTACAAAACTTACGCCTGACAAAGCAAGGGCGATTATCGCCGGTATATGCGAAGGCAAAACTGCCGAGGAATTAAAGGCGGCAAAATACGGAGACGGCAAAAATTCACACCCGCTTTTGAAATCAATGGTGCAAAACAACCTGCTGCAAAAAGGCGAGGTTATTTTTTCGGATTACAAGCCGGGCGATGCAGTCAGGAAGATGGCAGCAATGAGCTCGACCGATGTAATAAATACAATTAAAAATTCAGGATTGCGCGGCAGGGGCGGCGCGGGCTTCCCGACGGGATTGAAATGGGAATTATGCAGGAAAAACCAGGCGCCGAAGCATTTTATACTCTGCAACGCCGACGAGGGCGAACCGGGCACGTTTAAGGACAGGGTAATACTGACCGAGCTGCCCATGCTTGTATTTGAGGGCATAACAGTCGCGGGTTACGCTATAGGCGCGGAACTCGGCATACTTTACCTGAGAAACGAATACATGTACATGAAGGATTATTTAAACAGCGCGCTTGAAGATATGAGAAAACAAGGCCTGCTCGGCAGCTCGATAGCAGGCAGGAAAGGCTTTAATTTTGACATAAGGATACAGTTCGGCGCGGGCGCGTATGTCTGCGGCGAGGAATCCGCACTTATAGAATCAGCCGAGGGTAAAAGAGGGGAGCCGAGGGACAGGCCGCCTTTCCCCGTTGACAACGGATACCTGGGCATGCCTACGGCGGTAAATAACGTCGAGACGCTGTCCGCGGCAGCGAAAATAATATCAAAAGGCGCGGAATGGTTCTCAAGCATGGGCACAAAAGACTCAAAAGGGACAAAAGTTTTAAGCGTATCAGGGGACTGCGCAAACCCCGGTGTCTATGAGGTTGTTTTCGGCACAAAAATAAAGGACATCATTAAAATGGCAGGCGCCGAAGACATCCAGGCAATACAGGTAGGCGGGCCGTCAGGAACATGCATAGCCCCTGAAAGTTTTGAAAGGGCAATTGCTTTTGAGGACATGCCTACGGGCGGAGCTTTGATAGTTATTGGAAACAAAAGGTCGCTTTTAAAAGAAGTGGTGTTGAATTACCTTGAATTTTTTATAGAAGAATCATGCGGTTCCTGCGTGCCGTGCAGGGCAATGACCGTGATGTACAAAAAGTCCGTGGAAAAGCTTCTCCGCGGATATGCAACGAAGGCGGACATTGACGCCATGCTTTCGTGGGAAGCAGTGATGAAAAAAAACAGGTGCGGCCTTGGCCAGACAGCCATGAACCCGGCTGTGACAACAATAAAAAATTTCAGGAAACTATATGACAGCATGATAAAAATTACAGACGACAGCATAAAGCCGTCATTTGATGAAGAGGCAGCTGTGAAAGATTATAATGAAGCGGTAAAAATATAAATATATACCCTAAAAAAGGAGCAAAAATATGGCAGCGATAGTCAGGTTCAAAATAGACGGAAAGGAATGCATGACCGAGGAAGGGAAATTCCTCGTGGAAGCCGCGAAAGACAACGGCGTTTACATACCCACGCTTTGCAACTATGAGGGCGTGAAGCCCCAGGGCTCGTGCAGGATATGCAATGTGCTCATTAACGGCAGGCCTGCCACTGCATGCACTACAAAGGTAACCGAAGGCATTGACGTGCAGAACATAACACCGGAACTCGAGGAGTTCAGGAAAACCGTTATTGAGCTTTTATTTGCCGAAGGCAACCACCTTTGCCCGTCATGCGAAAAAAGCGGGACCTGCGAGCTGCAGGCGCTCGGATACAGGTACAGAATGATGGTGCCGAGGTTCCCTTACCTTTACCCGTCCAGGGAAATAGAGGCATGGCACCCGAAGCTCATGAAAGACCACAATAGGTGCATTCAGTGCAAAAGGTGCATAAGGGGCATAAGCAGTAAAGACGGCAAGAATATATTCGCGTTCGCTAAACGCGGGGAGGAAGTAATAATAGCCATCGACACTGAGACGTCGGCAAATATGAGCGATGAACTGGCGCAGAAAGCAATGGATATATGCCCGGTAGGCGCGATACTCAGGAAAAGAAAAGGATTTGACGTGCCGATCGGAAAAAGAAAATACGATTCTGCGCCCATCGGGAGCGATGTAAAATAACGTTAATCGTTGATTGTTGACCGTTGTTCATATATTGAAAAAAACCAGAAACTGAAAATAACGCACCGCTTATCCCCGGCTAAAGCCTTGGATTTGAGCGGGTGCTAAGATTCCGTAAGACTTTGCCTTTGCTGCTGACGCCGGGCAAAATCAACGGAACCTAAGGAGGAATAAATGGACAAGAAAATAATAGCAACAGCGTCGCTGGCAGGGTGTTTCGGGTGCCACATGTCATTTCTCGATATTGACGAGAGGATCCTTGATTTAATAGAAATTGTGGAATTCAACAAGTCGCCGATTGACGACATCAAGGAATTTACAAAAGAGTGCGACATCGGCCTGATAGAGGGCGGATGCTGCAACGACGAGAACGTGCATAATTTAAAGAATTTCAGGAAGCACTGCAAGATACTTGTTTCCGTGGGTGAGTGCGCCATAATGGGCGGACTGCCTGCGCTAAGGAACTGGATACCGCTTAAGGAATGCCTGGACGAAGCGTATTTAAACGGCCCGACAGTAAGCGATGCAAACCCGCAAAAAATAATACCAAACGATCCCGATATACCGAAAATACTCGATAAAGTGTACCCGTGCCACGAAATAGTAAAGATAGACTATTTCCTGCCGGGGTGCCCGCCGAGGGCTGACCTCATATGGAACGCATTGTACGCGCTTGTCACAGGCAGCGAGCTTAAGCTGCCTTATGAAGTTTTTAAGTTTGATTAATAAATTCATGTAGAGACACGCTATGGCGTGTTTTTACGATAAATTATAAAGGAGCAAGAACAATGGGTAAAAAGATAACAATTGAACCTGTTACAAGAGTTGAAGGCCACGGCAAGGTCACAATAAACCTTGATGACCAGGGTAATGTAAGCCAGACAAGGCTGCATGTGGTCGAATTCAGGGGTTTTGAGCGCTTTGTACAGGGCAGGCCTTACTGGGAGGCTCCGGTACTCGTGCAGAGGCTGTGCGGGATATGCCCGGTAAGCCATCATTTAGCAGCGGCAAAGGCAATGGATGTGGTAGTCGGGGCAGGCACAGGAAACGGACTTACGCCTGTTGCTGAAAAGATGAGAAGGTTGATGCATTACGGACAGATGTTCCAGTCGCACTCGCTCCATTTTTTCCATCTTGCTTCGCCTGATTTACTTTTCGGCTATGACTCTGACCCGGTAAAAAGGAACGTCATTGGCGTCGCGATGGCGAACAAGGAGCTTGCAGTGCAGGCTGTTTTTATGAGGAAATTCGGGCAGGAAATAATAGCTGCCACAGCCGGGAAAAAGATACACGGCACTGGAGCTGTGCCCGGAGGAATAAACAAGAATTTAAGCACTGAAGAAAGGGATAAGTTTTTAAAAGGCAAGGACCCGCTTAACGCTGACAAGATGATAGAGTGGGCGCAGGGCGCGCTTGCGTTTTTTAAGGATTATTACAAAAAGAACAAGGATTTTATTGATAACTTTTCGCAGTTCCCGTCAAACCATCTGTCTCTTGTAAAAAAAGACGGCGGTCTTGACCTATATCACGGCGTTTTAAGGGCCGTGGACGCAAACGGCAAGAAAATATTCGATAAAGTTGACTGCCAGGATTACCTTAAATACATAAGGGAGGAAGTAAAATCATGGAGCTACATGAAATTCCCTTATATTAAACAGCTCGGGCCGGAAAAAGGCTGGTACAGGGTGGGCCCATTGGCAAGGCTGAATACTGCTGATTACATACCTACACCGCTCGCACAGAAGGAATTTGAGGCGTATAAAGCTGTAACAAAAGGCAAACCTAACTATATGTGCATGCATACTCATTGGGCCAGGCTAATTGAAACCCTGCATTCGGCGGAAATGATAAAAAAACTGTTACAGGACCCGGACTTGCAGAAGGAAAATCTTGTCAAGACAGGCAAGAGGCAGAAAGAGGGCGTAGGGATAATCGAAGCGCCGAGAGGCACTCTTTTTCACCACTATGCGGTTGACGCCAATGACCAGATAACAATGTCAAACCTTATAGTGTCGACCACAAACAACAACGAGTCCATGAACAGGTCCGTGAATTATATCGCAAAAGCCATGATGACAAAGAAACCTCAGATAACCGAAGGCATGATGAACGCGGTTGAGGTAGGCATCAGGGCATATGACCCATGCCTGTCGTGCGCCACGCACGCATACGGCGAAATGCCGCTTGAGATAACACTGAGAGACGCGAAAGGCAAAGTGATTGAAAAGAAATACAAATAAATTATTCGCTCGACTTCGATCGGGGCTACAAAATTAGAACAATAAAAAGCGGGGGACACCCCAGTGATGACACATCACTATTGATTTAATTGCGGACGCAATCAAATTTGACATAACGCTATCCATGTGATATAATTTGTGTCAAGAGGCGAATATGAAAAAGCAAATAATCACAATTTCAATCTTTTTTTTAATATTGTCAATTTCATCATGCCATCCAAATAAAAATAATCCTAATATGCCAAGACCTACAAATACGCCTTTTGCAGCGACATCCACAATAACACCAACCTGCGCGAGCGGAGGCAATAAAATTCAGAATTTAACAATATCACCCAGTACTGTTTTGGCCGGGCAGAATATCACGATAACATTCCAGTTTAAAGGAACAAATACAGGATGTAAACTCGCGTATTTTGCGGCATTATCAAATAAATGCTATATGCAAAATGCCGGTACAGCAGGCCAGGCAATACTGGTAAATGAAGCGGGAATAAATATTGCCTGCTGCAATGCGCAGGTGAACAGCGGAAGGGCGAGTCAATGCAATGGGGACAGCGCATGGCACAATAACACCGACGCTTCCTGCGGCATGGAAGCAGGAGGCGCGTCCATTTACATGACCGTGCCTTCATACTGGGTGACTGGATATTATTATGTGCTTGTTGGCGTGAGGGAATGCAATGTATATGTAAATCCCGCGCCTTATTTGGATGATATTATATCAGCAGCATTTACAGTGAGTCCATAATTTAAAATATAGGCGGCATTTACAGGCTTTGATTAAGATGTAAACAAAGGAAAAATAAAGGAGGCATCAAATGAAAATTTTTTTAATCCTCATTACAATTTTTATCTTATATTTTTGTTTAGTATTTAATTCCTGTAAATTCCATCAGATTGGACCACCTTACTTACCTCCTTCTCCTACACCCATTTCCGGCAATAATTGGACATCAATACTATATGGGGCAAGTTTCACACCAAGAGCCAAACATGCGAGCGCTGTATATAACAATACAGTTTGGGTAATAGGTGGGACGCCGAATGGCAGTACTGGTTTAAATGACGTATGGTATTCAACGGGCGGTTATTACTGGCTAACGGCAACAGCAAGCGCGGGTTTCAGCGCGAGATGGGGGCATACAAGCGTTGTTTTCAATAATAAAATATGGGTAATAGGCGGGACATCGAACGGCAGTACTGGTTTAAATGATGTCTGGTATTCGACAGACGGCGTAAATTGGCTCGCTGCAACAGCAAACGCGGGTTTCAGCGCAAGATGGGAGCATACGAGTGTGGTATATAACAATGAAATGTGGGTAATAGGCGGGACATCAAATGGCAGCACGGGTTTAAATGATGTATGGTATTCTACAAACGGCACGAATTGGACAGCGGCAACAGCATCGGCAGTTTTTAACGCAAGATGGGGCCATACAAGTGCTGTATACAACAATAAAATATGGGTAATAGGCGGAACAATGGACGGCAGTACTGGTTTAAATGATGTCTGGTATTCGACAGACGGCGCAAACTGGCTAACAGCAACAGCAGGCGCGGGTTTCAGCACAAGATGGGAGCATACGAGTGTAGCATATAACAATGAGATGTGGGTAATAGCCGGGCATAACGGCGGCAATTATTATAATGATGTCTGGAAATCAAGCGATGGAAGCGCATGGACGCAAGTGACAGGAAACGCGGGTTTCAGCGCAAGAGCAGGTCATAATCTGGTGTATGCAAATTATTTTCTTGCCGGTGAATTTAATGTTAATAAAATGTGGGTTATGGGCGGGTATAATGGAAGTAATTATTATAATGACGTGTGGGCTTCACAATAATTTCTTACAATTACAATTATAATAAAATTTAATTTACCAACGAGATTCCACGGGTGTAAACCCGTGGAGGAAGTAGACCAACTGTCAGTTGTTGACAGCGGGCAAGCTACGCTTGAATTAGGATAATACCACGGGCGTAAGCCCGTAGAAGTTTATTTACCCTGAGAGGGCAAGATGATTAAAAAATTTTTATTTATTTTTGCTGTTTTTAATTTGTTTGTCGTTTTCATGCCTGCGCGACTCTCGGCTGAAATATCAGTTTTTGACGATAAAGATACCGGCAAAAAATATTTATGCCATAAAGACGAGAAATCACATATTCTCCATCGATACGAATACAACAAAAATTTGATAAATGTGCGGTTTAAAGACAATGTAAGCGCGGAAGAAAAAACAGCCTTGTTTAATAAGCTTGAAATCAAATATTATTATCTTGACGGCCCGGCCGGCCTCGCCAATGCCGTGCTGGCAAACAGCGATGGACGCGAGATTGATTATGATAAAATTGTCCAAAAACTGGAAAAAGCGGAAATTGTAAGTAATATTATACCTGTTTTTATTCTTCCCAACGGGAAAAACTGTTTTATAACGGATCTTTTAATTGCGCGGTTTAAGCATGGCGCTGGCGAAAATGAAATTAATTTATTAAGCGCAAAATACGGAGTAAAAG
The DNA here is from genome assembly GCA_963845185.1 of uncultured bacterium. GTDB lineage: Bacteria > Oederibacteriota > PGYV01 > PGYV01 > CAWJRG01 > CAWJRG01. The sequence continues at coordinate 511,430 of CAWJRG010000009.1, forward strand.
AAATAAACAAACTGGAAGATACCGTGAGGGTTTATCAATTAAAGGATCATTCGAATTCAAATACGGTCGAAATAGCCGATGAATTAATAAGAAAGCATAATGATGTTGTTGATTGTGTTATGCCGGATTTTATATCGGATAAAATAACTTTTACTGAAGAGCCGGATGACCAATATTTTCACCCGGTTAAAAACGAAGATGTGAACACATGGACCGGGAATCAATGGGCATTATTTAGAATCTGCGCCGAATCAGGCTGGAGTTTTGTATATCCTAATAACTCTATTTCCGCTTTCCTTTTTACCGCGGCAGTTATTGATACCGGCGTTGATATCGGACATCCTGATTTAAATGCTTTTGGCGACCCGGCTATTTTTGACACGATAAATGGGCAAGATGTCAGAAATCACGGCACTGGAGTGGCAGGTATTATTGGAGCAATGACTAATAATCATGCAGGCGTTGCCGGCGAATCATGGGACACACCGATTTGGTCAATTAGAGATACTGATTGGATGATTGCCGGATTTAAAACTACCTGCCAGTGGTGGCCCCCGGGATGTTACGTAGTTCCAATATTTCACCCTGAATTTGATGAAGTAAAGATACTAAGTTATTTTTATATTGCCTCTATCGCTGGCGCGAGAGTAATAAATTGCAGCTGGGTTAGCTCAGGTAATATAGATCAAATATTATGGTTTCAATTTGATGAAACACCTTTTTGGCAATCTGCCATTAGTTTTGCCACGTCGCTTAAATGTGTAGTAGTAGCTTCTGCCGGAAATGACGGAATCTCGCATCCTGACGATCCGTGGTATAGTGTAGGAAAAATTCCAGGATTTATTATTGCGGGAGCGACAGATAGATATGATCAAAGGGTAATTTGGAATTCACAGGAATCCAGTTGTTATGGTGCGGATGTGGTCGCGCCGGGAGAAACGAGTATTATTACTACCGCATTCAGAGGCAGGGGCAATTATCCGGGCGACAGCAATTATACAAATAGTTTTGGGGGCACATCCGCGGCAGCGCCTTTTGTGTCAGGATTGGTTTTTCTTTTAGCCACGCAAAATCCAAACCTTTCTCCAGCCGATATTACAGGTATAATAGAGTCCTCCGCCGATGATATCGGGCCGCCTGGTTTTGACAGCACCTATGGCCACGGCAGGATAAATGTCTGCAATGCGCTCGCAGGATTGCCCGGCGTAAGAGTATCACACAGAAAAATGGTAATTACAAACGTTAATGCCACAAATAAAATACAAATCAGCGATTTATCGGGTAATTTAAAATACAGTTATACGGCATCACAAAATGATATTGACCAGGGAATTTTTTTATGGAATGGACTGGATAATGGCAACAATATCTGCGGCACAGGCAACTATTCTGTAACGGTAAACGGCGTACCGCAATTTGTAGGGGTGGACGGTTTTACGGAACCGCCATCATTATATACGGATTACAGTAAACCAGTAATTTCGAACATAAATGTCCAGCCCGGTAATATAACTTTTGAAATTGATGATGGCGCCGAATACGTAAATGATCCTACACTCGATGGAGGGGCGTATGTTGAAGCGATTTATTACAACAGCGCGGGCGCCAAATTAAAAATAAGCACGAGACAATTTTATCGAAATAGCGATATGAGCCCTGGCCCCTGTGGTAATCCGATAAAAAATTATAAAGAAGATTGCCATTGTTAAATGATTGCAGCTGCAAGACAGACTCTCTTGTCGGCGGGGAGCGGTAACTATTGTTCAAATTATGCGCTGATGGTAAACTGTGAAAATACTGGTTTACGGATACGGAAACCCAGGCCGGCAGGACGACGGCTTGGGTATTTTATTTTCAGAAGCTGTTGAAAAATGGGCAACAAAAGCGGGAATAGCCGGGATTACCTGCGATTCAAATTACCAGTTAAACGCCGAAGACGCGCAGGCAATGTCTGAAAACGACATCGTGATTTTCGCTGACGCAACAAAAAATAAAATCAGGGATATAAAATTTAAACAAATAAAGCCGGGAAAAACAATCTCATTCTCTACACACTCAATGAGCCCTGAATCAGTGCTCGCGCTGTGCAGCGAGCTTTATGGAAAAAAGCCAAAAACATATATTATGACCATGAAAGGATATAAATGGGCTGTAAATGGGGAAGTTACTAAAAAGGCCGGCAAAAACCTGGATAAAGCTCTTAAATATACAAAAAATTTTATATTAAAAAAATATTATGCAGATTAGAGCCTTTATGCACATATACCAACCTTGTTTATATATTTTGCCTGCAATTATGTCAGGTAAATTGTAGATTTCGACATTTAGTTGACTTTATTAAATATATATGGTATTTATTATACATATAATGATTTAATGAGAATCAAATATAAAGAGGGAGCAGATAAAATAAGGAGAAGAACATGAAAAAAATTTCAAGAGGGGTTTTTGTTTCATTATTTTTCAAAACTGCAATATATTCTATAATATCAATATTTTTTCTTTCCCTAAGCAGCTCGATATACGCAAATTATTCCTCAATCACCGGAGTTACTATCAACCCGCCGAACCCAGCGCTGGGGCAGCCGTTTAATCTCAGTATTCAGATGTGCCTTGACGAATATAACACTCCGAATGAACTTGTTGTGGCCGCAAGCACAAGCAGTGCTTTCCAGAATCCCGGCATAAACGGGCAGGTATTTTTATTGAGCAGTTTGGGTGTTGACGTCCACAGTTCAAACCCGAACAACGCAAGCAATGGATATGTTGATTTCGGCTGCCATCTCACCCAGCCGACGCCGTTTGTCACGAACTGCACGGATTGCGCTGGATCATACGCCATGTCTGTCACCGAATCATATAACCTTACCATGCCCAGTGCTGCTGAGCTCGGAAGCCAGTGCGGCGGCGCATCGACCATATATCTGCAGATCGGATCATATAGTTTTTATTTTTACAACACCACCTGGACGTCACTTTACAACGGTGCCTGCGGCGCGTATGAAACAAGCTGGGCGTTGCCTGCGCCGCCTGCAAATTCAATAACATTAAGCCAGAGGGCGGAAGGCGAACTGCAGTCTGTCGGAGACCTGGTCTTATATTCCATCGATTATTCTTACGGCAACGGGCCGTTGACGATCACGGACAGCCTGCCGGGAAGCGGCAACCTGTCGCTTGCGACCTACGGGCCTTTGTCTATTACAGGCGGCACGATCACGGCACCGGCCTTAGGCTCGACATCCGGCACGATCACATGGAATTTCCCGAATTCGACAACCACGAAGCAGGGAACAGTCTGGCTGCTGATGAAAATGACCACTGCAATATCCGCAGGCACCCAGGTGCAGAATACCGCAAGCGCGGCAAGCGGCTCAAACAATATGAATTCATCGGCAATTGTCACTGCCGGACAGCCTGCCGTATCGGTGCAGAAATTTGAAAGCGCAAGCGCCTTGACGGCCATGGCCGGGAACTCAGCGACGATAACATATTACCTTAATTACGAGGTAAACGGCGACCAGATGAAAGCTTTCAGGGCTTTTGACGATACTGCACTCGGCGCGTACACTTCATTGCCGCCTTCGGGCTGGAAATTCATCCCGTCAGGCGCTGATAACGGTACGTGGACAATATCCGATTTCTGCGGTACAGGGGACAGGGTGCTTTGGGGCGCAGCGCAGACAAATTCTTACCCGGCCCTTTTGCTTGACGACCCGGCGCCTTCAAACGTACAGATATGCACAGGATTAGTTGAGGCCGATGTCCTTATTAACCCGGGCTCAGACCCCGGGGCGGACGGGCTTGTGATATTGAGGAGCAACGGTTTGACAGGCAATTTAAATTATTCTTATTCATTGCTTTTATCACTGGATACGGCGCCTGCAAACGGATATATATCGATACAAAAATGCTCGGCAGGGACATGCTCGTGGTACGCACCTGAGACTACATTTCCCATCACGGGGAATACCTGGTACAGGACAAAGACAAATATGACTGTAAGCGGGAATGATTATGTATTCCAGTATAAAATATGGCAGGTTGGCCAGCCTGAACCGTCCGGATACCTTGGAATATGGACAGACTCGGGCGCAGCGGCTAACGCGAGCTTTAATTGCTCGGGAACAGGGACATACCTGGACTGGAGGCCCGGGGTGGGCGAGCAGTCCGGTGTTTACGGGAACGAAAATGACGAATATAATAACTTTATTGCTTACGCTCCCAGGACGGCTGCAAACGCGGCATTATTCGACACGGTACCTGCAGGATTAACGTATATTTCATCAAGCCCAATCGGCACAAATTCAGCCGGCTTTTTAACATGGAACCTCGGCAATATAAGCTACCAGAGCGGAACATACACCTGGTGGGCGTCCACGAACGCCTGCGGCCAGAGCTTTACAAACGTTGCAGGTATAGGCGGCACGGGCATGGCGCCGCAATTTTCAAACCCTGTTGTGTCCGGCCTGAACTGCATATCGCCCACAATCACATTAACTACGCCGCCATCCAGCACGCCTTCAGTTACATATACGATTTCGCCAACAACCACAAACATACTGACAAAGACAGCAACAATGACATATACACCGGTTAATACAGCTGTGAATACAGCTACAATTACAGTAACATTTACAACAACACCAACGGCAGCTTCGCCAACATTCACAAATATACCGACAAAAACAGTAACAATGACCGCGATTAATACGGCAGTTGTTACTGCGACAGTGACATCAACGCAGATACCGCCCGGCTCGACGATGACAAGCACGCCGACAGTATCGCCGACAATAGCTATAAACCTGTCTGCAAGTTTAACGGTATCACCGGCAAGCGCGGCAGCAGGACAGGGCATAACAGTGATAATGCAGGTAGTCAATACAGGGACTAACACCGCAAACAATGTGCAACCGTCTTCTTTAATACAGACAGGAGGAGGGGTTGCTGCTTTTTTAAGCGGGCCAAGCCCTGCAAGCGCAACAATAGCCGGAGGATTTTCGGCATCATTCACATGGGTATATAACGTAACCATTTGCGGCAATATTACATTCAGCTGCACGGCAAGCGGTACCGATGCCGTAGACGGGGTAAGCACGACAAGCATGTCGGCGTCGAGCAATACATTCACGTGCGCGACAGCGACAGCGACATATACACAGGTACCGCCGGGCTCGACACTGACAGCAACAAGAACTGTGACACCGATAGACTCGCTGACATCAATTGTAACCGCATCATTCACGCCTACAATACCGCTATGCCTGGTTGATACACTTTCAAATTGCAACAGCACCAATGTGTGGGGCGGTCAGTGGTATACATATAACGACAGCAGCTACGGCGGGACATCGGTTGTGTGGCCGGGAGCAGGAAGTACATTTATAATGAGTTCGCCCGGTTTTGACGGCGGGTCGGACTGCGCGGCGCAGATGACAGGTGTTGTAACGACAGCCTACCCCGGCGGGTTTATTGGCATGGATTCCCAGTTAAACGCAAACGCGGGATCTCCTACATACCAGGAGACGAATATCAGCGGTGCTACAGGAGTAATGTTCTGGTGCAAAGGGGACGGGAAAAACTATACCATAAAGATACCTTATACAAGCAATACCGGAAGCTCATTGACCGGTAATGATGATTATTCATATAGTTTTTATGTATTCGCGTCTTCCTGGACGCAGATAGGCATACCTTTCTCGGGAGGGTACTTCAAACAGGCGGGAACGGGCACAGCAGTGCCGTTTGCGACGGTATTACAGCATGCGAAAGACATACAATTCCAGACCAGCGGCCAGCCGCAATCCAGCGTGGACCTGTGGATAGACGACCTGCAGCTGTACGGCGGGTGCTCGATGCCCACATCGACAAGCACGCCGACGCCGACACGAACCACGATATTGACCAGGACCGTATCGCCTACGCCCACAGTAACATATACGTATATTCCAATATTTTCACCGACGCCGACAATTACGCCAACATTTACATGCACCGCTACACCGGCAAGCCTGTGCTCGGTGGACACTATGGCAAGCTGCAGTAACGTCAATGTTTGGGGTGGGGCATGGTTCACCTATAACGATGCAAACGACGGAGGCACTTCGGTTGTATGGCCGGCTCAGGGACAGACTTTTATAATGAGCTCTCCGGGGTACAGCGGCGGAGCTGACTGCGCCGCGCAGATGACGGGCGTGGTTACCATAGCTTACCAGTATGGTTTTATAGGCATGGGCACCTTATTAAATCCGAATGCAGGCGCGCCGAATTACCAGTCCACTGACTTAAGCGGAGCATTGGGAGTCAGTTTTTATACCAGAGGCGATGGGAACGTCTATACGATAATAATTACGTACCTTAACAGCAGCGGCAACACAATGACCAACTGGGACGATTATGCATACACTTTTGTCGCGTTCTCAGGATGGTCGCAGTACACTATACCTTTCACCGCGTTTACGCAACCGTATTACACTCCATCACAATACCAGGTACCGCTGGTTACAGTATTGCAAAACGCCAAACAATTCCAGTTCGCGACAACAACCCAGCCTCTTGCCGGCGTCGACCTTTGGATAGACAACCTTTCGGTATACGGGTGCATAATACCTGCGTTTACTCCTACGATAACAACAACATTAACTTCAGTCCCGTCGGGTTCAACCATGACAAATACGCCGACTATTACTTTGACTTCGACGATTACACCGACTTACACTATGACCCCAACTGTCAACCCGAATACAGTATGCTATAGCCTGCAGTGGGGCACCCCGGGGACAGGCATCGGCCAGTTTGATTACCCTTACGGTGTAGCTGTGGACGCGAGCGGTTATGTATATGTCGCCGACCTCTACAATAACAGGGTGGAAAAATTCACACCTGCAGGCGCCTATGTCACCCAATGGGGAAGCAGCGGCAGCGGAAACGGGCAGTTCTCATACCCTGTGTCCATAGCAATTGACGCCGGCGGTTATGTTTATGTGACCGACTGGAACAACAGCAGGGTGGAAAAATTCACGTCAACAGGGACGTATGTAACCCAATGGGGGAGTTACGGCACAGGGGCAGGGCAGTTTGAATACCCATACGGTATTGCCGTGGACAGCAGCGGTTACTTATATGTTACTGATGCGGAAAACAGCAGGGTGGAAAAATTTACATCAACAGGAGCATATGTGACACAATGGGGAACTAATGGGTCCGGCAACAGCCAGTTTAATTATCCGGCGGGAATAGCCGTTGACAGCAGCGGCTATGTTTATGTGGCGGATTCTTATAATTACAGGATACAAAAATTCACTTCAACAGGGACTTATGTCACCCAGTGGGGAAGCAACGGCAGCGGCAACAGCCAGTTTGATTATCCTTTCGGTATTACAATAGGCGGGAACGGTTTTGTATATGTGGCCGATACCTATAACAACAGGGTGCAGGCATTCACGTCAACAGGCACATACATAACGCAGTGGGGCAGCTATGGCACGGGAAACGGGCAGTTTAACGGGCCTGTGGGTATTGTGACAGACAGCACAGGAGCAATATACGTATCGGATTATAACAATAACAGGGTACAAAAATTTATTGCCTGCGTGCAACTGACAGCAACGCCGACCAATACGGGCCTGATAGCCTCGGCTACGTATACGCCTACGTACACGGTTACGGCCACGTCAACCAGGACAAGCACCCAGGTCCCTTCAGGCTCGACCATGACAAGCACTCCGACAATGACCCCGACAATAGGCATAAATCTGGTAGCGGGCCTTATTGTATCGCCAAACGTTGTGGCAATAGGCCAGGATGTCACGGTATTAATGGAAGTAGTTAATGTTGGCACTGATACCGCAAACAGCGTAAAAGCGTCACCGCTTTTCCAGACAGGAGGAGGAGCTGCGGTGCTTGTAAGCTCCCCGAATCCGTCCAGCACGAATATAGGGCCGGGTTCCTATACAATATTCACGTGGGTTTACAGCATGGCAATATGCGGAGATATAGTATTCAACGGGACAGCGAGCGGGACCGACGCTGCAGACGGCGTGAGCATGACAAGCCCACAATGTTCGAGCAATACTCTTTCATGTTCTTCCGGAGCCCCGACTGCCACAAGTACAATGTATGTAGCGCCGGGTTCGACATATACAATTACGCCTACGCTCACGCCGACATTCACGATGATACCGTCAGGCTCCACTTTAACAGTTACACCGGTGGTGACACCCACAATAGGCATTAACCTTGTTGCAGGACTGACTGTTTCGCCTGCCAGCGCGGGGGTGGACCAGGATATTACAGTAATAATGCAGGTGGTGAATATAGGGACAAACACCGCGGATAATGTCGTGCCGTCATCGCTTATGCAGGCTGGAGGCGGGGCAGCTGTACCGGTGAATCCTGTAAGCCCGTCGAGCGCATCGATAGGCTCATATGCACAGGCGTCATTTACATGGGTATATAAGGTTGTAATATGCAACAACCTTACATTCAGCGGAACGGTAAGCGGCACGGACGCCGTTGACAGTGTCAGCATGACGAGCTCGCAGTGCGAAAGCAATATGATGACGTGCGCCACGGCAACGCCTACAACATCAAATACTATGACGGCGACGCCTACAATAACATTGACAAATACACCGACGATCACGCCTACAATAGCGATAAACCTCATTGCAAGCATGTCTTTGTCTCCGTCAAGCGCGGCTGGCGGGCAGCAGATTACCGTAGTGATGCAGGTGGCAAATACCGGCATGAACACTGCAAATAACGTCCTGCCCGTCGGTCCTGTCACAGTCTGGAGGCGGCGCGGCCCTGCTGAGCGGGAATGCGCCTTCGGCAATAAACATAGCAGGCAATACATTGGCATCGTTTACATGGGTATATAATGTGGCGATTTGCGGAAACATAACATTCAGCGGAACAGTAAGCGGCGCAGACGCCGTGGATGGTGTCAGCATGACGAGCAGCCAGGTTAGCACAAACTTGTTCACGTGCGCAACAGTAACAATGACCGTAACACCTACATGGACATTGACTGCCACTCCGACATTGACCGCGACACAGACGGTTTTTCTGAGCACAACAAGCACCCAGACAATGACAACGACCTGCACTCCTACGCCTTTGCCTGGAAAGCTGGCAATAGGCCCGGTGAAACCATACCCGAACCCGTATAACCCGGGGACAGGGCTGCCTTTGAAGATAGCTGTCAATGTAACCACAGGAGATATAGATAATATGACGCTGAAAATATATACCGCGTCATACAGGCTGGTAAAGGAGCAGGTTTTCCGGGGCGCGGATATACAGGAAGTATCGGACGGGCTTGTTGTCCTGCAGTATGACAGCACAAACCTGGCCGTGTTAAGTTCAGGGACATATTATTACATTGTGATGGCTGAAAAAGGCGGAACAAAAGTAAAGTCCAAGTCAGACGCAATTATCATATTGAAATAGTATTTTAAGAAACCTCAAAAGGAGCGGGCAGGGATACCGCTCCTTTTTTTTGTACAGGGATGCGCAAACTAATCAATTTGATTTTTGTTAATAAATCGTATATAATTATATAACAAGGGTAAAGGAGATGTACTTTGAAGGTAAATTTGCGCAGGCCAATATCTATAATAACAAACAAAATAATTCTTATTTGTTTTTATAATGGTGTTATTTTATGAAAAAAAGACTGGTTGTTTTTGTTATGCTTATCCTGATTGCCGGGTTTTTCTCCGGGCTTTTACCGGCGGCTTCCATACTGGGAAACATTAAATTAGACCATTTTGGATACCGCACAACTGACCAAAAGATAGCATATTTTACAGCCAATCCAGGCAGCAGCGTAGGGGTTTATAATGCCAGCACAAATGCACTTGTTTATACATCTACAAACATAACATCCAAAGGAACAGACACAAGCTCGCCATTGATATCAGGCGATACGCTGTGGTGGGTGGATTTTTCCGGATTTACAACTCCCGGCACATATTATCTTCTTTCCACAACCCTTAACGAGCAATCCTATAATTTCCAGATTTCAGACTGCATTTATCAGACGCCAATGGCAGCTACTTTAAAGGCGCTTTATTACCAGAGGTGCGGTACGCCGAAGCCTGCGCAGTACGCGGGTACGAACTGGGCTGACACTACGGCTTGCCACACAGGAGACGCCACCTGTGCGCCTGCGGCAGGATGCACTTTCCCGAATAACTACGGCACGCTGAATTTAAGCGGCGGCTGGCATGACGCGGGCGATTATAACAAGTACATTGGCACTGATACATGCGCAAACTGGGGCGGGGACGGCGGCTCAGCGCTTCACTTTCTTTTGACCGCTTATGAATTGAATCCCAGCCTTTTTCCGGACAATATGTCGAATATTCCGGAGTCGGGCAACGGCATTTCAGATTTACTTGACGAATGCAAGTGGGAGCTGGACTGGTATTTGAAGATGCAGATGACCGACAAGCATGTCCTGTCAGTGGTTCATCAGACGGTATATACCACAGGTTCGCCACCCAGCACAGACACGACAGTGCGGTATTATTATCCGCCAAACCCGACGGGATCAGGCGAAGCCGAATTCGTGGCAATTCTCTCGAATGCGGCAAGGGTAATGAGCACAGTACCTGCGCTTGCCAGCTACGCTGCGACGCTGAGGACAGCGGCAGAAGCTACATGGAACGCATATTCGGCAGCCTGGACAGCCAGTGACCAGAAATTCTGGGCAGCAGCAGAGATATTCCGCATGGAGGAGGCCCTTGGTGGGTCATCTACCATAATATCAGCGGCGCAGAACATAGTTGATAATTACCAGGCGTGGAACGGTTTGTGGCTCAACGAGGACCAGGAACAGCGGGATTGGGGGATGCTTGCTTATATGCAGTCAACCGGCGCAACGGCAAGCGTGGTATCCTACATGCAGGCTGACTGGAGCAACCTGGTAGGCGACGTATTCAATTCAAATGACCTTTATAATTCAGGCATGCACGAGTATGACTATTACTGGGGTTCAAACGAAGTAAAGATGGATTACGGAATGATTTTAGTGATGGGGGCAAAGCTCGGCCTGACAGGCACTTATACCGCGGCGCAGTGCTTGCAGCATGCCGAGGATTACATTCACTACATGAATGGCTCAAACCCGATGAACATGGTTTACATGACAAATGCTGCCGCACTTGGCGCATCGCACGGAGTATGGCGGGTATACCATTCGTGGTTCGGCAATTACGGAGTTACTTTTTCATTTAATAATTTTATAGGCAAGCCCGCTTCGGTGACCGATCCTTTATATCCTTATTATTCCGGCACGGATAATTACGGCATCAGTGACAGCGGTACCTCAACATTCGGGCCGCCGCCGGGCATCGTGCCTGACGGGCCTACATCCCAGTACTACACCAACAACGGCAAGGCCATACCGCCGCTTTTGACGGGCGGGGCAAGGCCGCCTGATGAAAAAGATTACAGGGACTGGGATTATTCGGACCCAAACGGCAACGCCACGATGCCGTGGATAGTGAATGAAACAGGGATTTATTATATTACATCTTACACAATATTGTCTTCTATGTTTGCTTCTGCCTGCAGCGTTGGGACTGCGACTCCCACATATACCTATACTTCGACAATGACAGGTACACCGACAATGAGCGCGACTACTACTGCAACAAAGACACCTACGCCTTCATTTACCAGGACAATCACGCCTACATATACGATTACAATGTCATTTACATGCGTTTGTTTAACAGCTACTTTTACGCCGACATATACAATAACAAAAACAGACACACCTACAAACACGCAGACTATAACACCAACATCAACGCCGACTTATACCTATACAAATACCAATACGCCGACATACACGCGGACAGATACATATACATACACATTTACGGATACGGTTACAGTGACTGAGACTTATACAAATACAATAACTCCGACATGTACAATAACAATAACATTTACGGTTGTGATATTTACCGCAACATTCACGCCTACATATACCGCAACCAGGACAAACACTCCAACATATACGATAACATTGACAGACACGCAGACAGCGACACCGACATATACAGACACGATGTCGCCTACGCCCACATACACGCGGACAGCGACATATACATACACAGATACAATGACAGATACTTTGACATCAACGCCGACGCGCACAAACACTTTATCGCCGACATACACGTACACAGTGACATATACATATACAAGCACAGCTACATCAACGCTTACGGCGACAAGGACAAACACAGAGACAAATACGCCAACAGGAACGCAGACGCAGACTGTGACATCAACGCCGACGTACACAAACACATTATCACCGACATACACGTACACGGTGACATATACATCAACCCTTACTGCGACAAGAACAAATACATCGACATATACGGTTACTCTGACATTGACGAACACGCCGCAAAACACGGCAACTTTAACGACGACAGGGACAAATACGCCACAAAATACAATAACTTTAACAGCTACAGCTACAAATAGCTGTGCCTGCACAGGGACGCCCACTTATACGGCGACAATTTTTACAGCTACAATTACACCGACATATACAGTGTCACCGACTATTACTTTGACAGACACAACATCGCCTACAACAACGGATACACCAACAGAAACTGTAACATTGACAGATACACTAACATGGAGCCCCACTTATACGCCTACATTGACAAATACAGTGACGTTCACGGGTACAGAGACAGGCACAAATACGCCTTCGCTTACAGAAACATTTACTTTAACAGCAACAATTACATCCACAGCAACCAATACAGAGTTTGTATCAGAAACACCTACTTATACATCAACGATTTTTACTGACACAATTACGCCGACAATAACAATAACACTGACAATAACAGCAACGGATACGCCGGTAGATACAGCAACAGATACACCTACGGTAAGTGCCACGTGCACCGTGCCAAGTGCCACGTCAACTGTGACGCCAAGCGCCACACAGTCAGACACGCCGGTTAATACAGCAACGGATACTCCAGTTAACACAGCAACAGACACCCCGGGTAATACAGCGACAAACACACCTACTGTAAGTGCCACGTGTACCATGCCGAGTGCCACGCTAACAATAAGTGCCACGTCAACCATGACGCCGAGCGCTACGCAGTCAAATACGCCGGTGCCGCCTGGTTTGACAGTAACAAATACGCTGACAGTTGTGCCGACAGGAGTGCTGGCAATAGGGCCGATAAAGCCGTACCCGAACCCGATTAACCCTGTAATAATTCCTGTATTAAGAATCTCAATAAATATAACAGGGGATGCGGACAGGATAACACTTAAGATTTATACTTGCGCATACAGGCTGATCAGGGAGCAGGTATTTGAGGGCGCGGACGCACAACAAATAGTTGAAGACGGGATTATACAATATAACAGCGACAACCTGAAAGACCTCGGCGCAGGGACATATTACTATGTGGTGATGGCGGAAAAAGGCGGGGTAAAAGTAAGATCAAGGGTGGATAAGATTATAATACTTAAATAGGGGGATTGATTGAAAAAATATCTTTTAATTATGTCAATTGTTTTTACAACCCTGCAAATGTTCAATTTTAATCTTTCAGCTGCCTGCACAAAAAGGCTGCTGGCGTATTACCCGTACTGGAACTCTAATTACAGGTCAGACAAACTGCAATTCTCAAAAATAACCCATGTCATCCATGCCTTTGCGGAACCGAATACAGACGGCACGCTTTACCTGGATCCGGGGCCGCCGCCTTTGCTTGAGCCCGCGCTTATAACAAGCGCGCACTCAAACGGGGTATATGTGCTTATCTCAATAGGAGGGGCATCCACTGCAGGGCAGCCGCCTGATTCCACATTCAGGACAATATCGCAAAGCGCCGCATTAAGGACAGCTTTCGCAAATAATATTGTCACATTCTGCACAACATACGGCTACGACGGGGTGGACATTGACTGGGAAATGCCGGGCGCAATGGACCCTACTGACCCCGGAGCCACAGACAAGGCAAATTTTGACCTGATGATACAGGCAATAAGGACGGCTTTTAATTCCGCGCCTGCGCCTGCCTTGTCGCCTACATGGCTCATATCAATAGCCACCTCGTGCGACAACTGGGGCGCGCAGTGGCTGGATTACCCGACGCTGAACAACTACGTGGACTTTTACAATGACATGACATACGACATGCACGGAAGCTGGAACAACACAATGGGGTATAACGCGCCGCTTTTCCAGGGCAACTACGCTGAAGACAATTTGTGCGGCCAGACTGCAATGGACTATATGCTCACCACAAGGGGAGTGCCCGCGGTAAAAGTAAACATGGGCATACCGTTTTACGGGTATTATTTTCCTGGAGGGAACACGCTTTTTTATACATGCGGCAACTGCAACGCTACGGAAGAAAACTACAACGCAATACAGCCCCTGATAGGAAACGGCTGGACATACCACTGGGACGCCGCTTCTGATGTGCCGTACCTGATAATAAACAGCGGGGACGGGATTTATTCTTATGACGACCCGCAGTCAGTTGGGCTCAAGGCCGATTACGCGCTGAATACCAGGAACGTGGGCGGCATTTTTATGTGGGATGTGTCAGAGGACTACATGGGGCCGTCAAATGAGCCGCTTCTGGACGCGATGTACTCCAAGTTCAGCGCGTTCTGCGCCAACGCCTCGCCGACTTTTACGCCTGTTGTTTCGCCTTCGGCGAGCGCCACGAACACTGCGACAAGCACATATACAAAGACTTCTACCGCTACAAGCACACCAACGATTACAAAGACGCCTACGATAACATATACGGCGACATGCCCGTGTTATTGCGCAACGATGACGCCTACTTTTACGATTACAAGAACCGCCACTTTGACAAACACTGTTACCAATACAGGCACATACACGGCGACTTACACTTATACCTGTACAAAAACACCAACACCAACATATACAATAACTATGTCGCTTACGTCGGGCATAATCATCACTATGACAGTGACTGCGACATTTACCGGCACATGCACAGAAACCCGGACCCAGACAATCACAGCTACCTATACAAACACATGCGGGGCCTGTATTACTGCGTCCTATACGCTTACGCCATCGCCGACCGCTCCAATGACAGGAACACCTACATTTACCACAACTCTTTCATATACGCAGACAATCACACCGCAAGATACGGCTACAGCGAGTGTGACATGCACCGTGCTGAGTGCGACGTTAACTGCAAGCTTAACGCTAACTGCAACAACAACCACAAGTGCCACGCCAACAGAAAGCCCAACGGTCAATGTTCAAAGTTCAATGACTAATACTGCAACGGCAACAGCTACTGCGACGTTAACTGCGACAAATGTTATTGGGACAGATACACCTACGCCTACATTCACAGTCACGCCGACAATGCCACCCTGCATGTGCGGCCATAATTATGTCAAAAAAATATATCCGAATCCGTACAACCCAAAACTGGGAAATCCGTTACGAATTACCGATTTTTATTCGTGGGATGGTTATATTGATTTGAAAATATACACACTGGCATTCAGGCTGGTCAAAGAGTTAAAATATAAGACCTCAGAACAGACATATGAAACCGGAATCTTACAATGTGACAGCAGTAATTTTATCAGCCTTGCCGCCGGCAGCTACTATTATAAAGTTACGCTTGAAGGAAATGACCTGGAAGCAAAATATATGTGGGACGGCATGTTTATTATCCTGAAATAATGTAAATAAATGCAGGACAGGACAGGGATTTTTCCAAAATATTATTGACAGGGGATAGTGGCGGGTGTATCTTGTATACACAATGAAGCCTACGAATGGAGGATATATAATGACGGCGTTCAGGTTTACAAACAAGGGGGTGAAGCTATGAAAATACCAATCTCTGAAATCATCGAGGACCCGAATAACCCAAGGAAAATCATCACAGACGCCATGGTGGCCCGGACAGCCGCGTCCATGTCGGCAGGCGGCCTGAAAAACGCTATAAAAGTTCAAGGTTCAAAGCTCAATGCTCAAGGTAAAGAACCGGTTTACTGGCTGATTTCAGGGCACATCAGGCTGCTGGCAGCGAAGATTTAAATAAATTGATAGAAACATTAGATTATATTGAAGAAGACTTAAAGATTCCCGGAAAGGAAATAATATTAGATAAAAATATTATGTCACCGCGTCATCATTAATTATTAAAGTTGATGAAATACCTAAATATAAAAGTAAATATGCAAAATTAGCGAATATGATTTATAAAATATTTAAAAGACGCAATTTAACATTGCCTCAATCATTATTAAATTGGAAAATTAAAATACAGGAAGATACTTTGCCTGAAGTAAGACGGCAATGGGAAGAATAAATAAGTTTTAAAATATATAATAATTACTTGCATTTACTGTAAGAGGAGAGTTTTATCATAAAAATCGCAATCTCAAAGATTCGTCTCAACCCGAACAATCCACGTCATGTGATAATAAAAATGACTGGGGACAGACCTTACCTTTCGGCAAGCTCAGGACTATGCTTGTTGCGGAGTTTTCGGCTTAATTAGCTTCAAAATGGCAAAGGGATGAAGGACTAAAAGATGCAAGTGATTATTGCAATAGCGGTTTTAATATTATCCGGCCTTACATTTTTACTCCCACTCCGCGAAAACCCGCCAGTAGAGGCGGGATTGGATAGCGCTACGGCACCACTTGTGCTGATAAGGCCAGCACTGGAACGGGTGCTTGATCTCGTAATATTTTGCCTTCGCTGATAAGCTCGACAAAATAAACAATATCAAGGGATGGAGCGTATTAAAAAAATTTTACGGCATAAAAAACCAATAATGCCGCAATTTGCAAGTTTTCCAATCGCGGCAAAGGAGCTTTGGGCGGACGTAAAGAGCGGAGGATTAGAAGGATAGAGGATTGGAGGCTTGGCAAAGGCGGCGTTCTTAGCAAGCAGAAAGTGCCTATAAAATAAGGCTTGATTTTCGGTTGGGAGTTTGATACTATTAAAAATATAATTACGTTGGTATTGAAATCCATACTGAAAAGGAAGGTGATTTTATGGAAGAGTTTTATAAATTGTGGATGGCAGGGCTCCAGAAGCTTATGGAGCGTTATATATATGACGCTTCGGGTTTGCCGTATCCTGCGCGCGACGATTTTGACCTGCTGAAGCAAAGAGTGGAAAGGTTGCTTGCAGGCAGTTTATCCGAGAATGAAAAAATAACGGTATTAACAGGGCTGCGCGGGACCGGGAAAACCACTATCCTGGCCCAGTTGTTCGTGCTGGCCGCGGAAAAAAGAACGCGGGCGCTTTACATAGATGCCGGAAGGCTGGAACTCGAGGGATTGAACCTCAACATGTTCCTGAAGAAATGGGAGGATGACGCTTCTTTTCTCGCGGAACACCCGGTCAGAAAAACCCTGCTGCTCATAGACGAGGTCCACTACGATGAAAACTGGGGGCTTTTCCTTAAAACAATTTTTGACAGGAACAAGGGAAACGCGGATTTAATGGTTGTCGCCACAGGATCCTCCGCCCTGAAGATTAAGATTAATCCCGACCTGGGCAGGAGGGCAATGTTCAAGGAAATACTCCCGCTTCATTTCCGCGAATACGCGAGAATATACGGCGTGAACCAGGACACGGCCGCGCCGGAGGCTTCTTTTATCATTACTTCCGGCGACGCGGACAGCGCGCGGCAAAAAGCGCTGGATATATCCGCCGGCGTAAAAAAATATTTTTCAGGGCTGCCTTCCGGGGCGGCGGACAGGTATTTTACATCAGGCGGGCTGCCTGTTTTCAAGCACATAAACGAGCCGCTGCTCATGAACAGCGCGATAAAGAATATTGTGGAAAGCGTAATAGCCAGGGACATAACCGCGATGAAAGGATACAAGGCGCAGGCGCTTTCCAAACTGTACAGCCTCGCGTGCCTTATAGCGGAGTCCGAAAAAATAACCCTTGAAAAACTTGCCTCCAGCCTGAACCTCGGAGACAACAGGACGCTTTACGGCCTGATTGAGGGTTTTGCCATGAGCGGCCTGATCTATCCGGTCAAAAGCTACGGCAGAAGGCACCATCAGGCCAGAAAAACGCCGAAACTGCTTTTTTCCCATCCTTTGTTCAGGGAAGCCCTGCTTGAAGGCATGGTTCCCACGAGAGTGGCTGGAAGAAAATACGAGGAAATATTCGCGGCGGCTTTCCGCAGGAGCTTTGGCGAAAATTCCGGAGCGGAGATATTCTATGATTCGGCTGAAGGCGGAGCCGACTTCATAGTCAGAAGGCCGGACAGGACAAAGATAACAGTCGAAGTGTCGGCGGCAAAAGAAGACACGGGCCAGATAAAGAAAACAATCAAAAAATCAGATTCTGTGTATGGTGTCTTATTAGGCGCAAAAGACATAGAACTGGTTGAAAAAAATATCGTGAAAATACCGATTCAGTATTTGATGATCATGTAAAGGGGAGGTTTGCCATGAAAATCGTATTTAAAACAATTCTCAATGAAAAATTGTCAATTATCAATGAAAAATGCTGTAAGATAAATAAAATAATAACAAAGGTGGAATATCATGAATATAAAGTCCAAACAAAAATTAACAGACCCGGATTTTTACATTCCCACTAACAAGGCATTCTGGGAAAAGATGGTCAAAGAAGAATGCGGGTTTACGAAGCCGTGGCTGGATTTGGACACTAAAATCCTTAAAAAACTCGCCAATGGTAAGTTGAAAAATCCACCTGCACCGCTGAATGATATATATCCTGTCAGCATATTCAGAGGTCTTAAAAATAAAAATGTTTTATGCCTTGCGTCAGGAGGCGGGCAGCAATCAGCGGTTTTCGGCCTGCTCGGCGCAAAGGTAACGGTTGTGGATATCACAGGGGGCCAGCTGGAAGCGGACAGGAAAGCAGCCGCGCATTATGTTTATCGGGTCAGGACAATCTGGGGCGATATGAATGACCTTTCAATGCTTAAAGCCGGTTCATTTGACCTGGTTTACCAGGCGCCTTCCATGGGCTATGTGCCGGACGTGGAAAAGGTCTATAAGCAGGTTTATCGCGTGCTGAAAAAAGGCGGATTGTACCGGGCTGATGCCCAGAATCCGCAATCGCAGTTCATCTATGAATCCTCATGGGACGGCAAAGGATACCGCATTACCGTGCCGTATGCAGTAAAAGCCATGCAAAGGGCGGAGGATGAAAAAGTGATTGAGTACCGCCATTACCTGGATGAGATTTTCAACGGGCTTGTTGACTGCGGATTTGTGATCGAGCATGTCGAAGAAATGCCAAAGGGCCTCTACCAGAAAAAGAATGCCAGGCCTGGAAGCTGGGAGCATTCTTTATTGTACATTCCGGGGTGTTTTGCAATATTAGCGAGGAAAAGTTAGACGGATTGGCAAAGTAAACAATATAATATCAAGTACCTCTTGTCCCTTCGGGACTGGAACGGGTACATGCTAGCGTAATATTTTGTCTACGCTGGTAAGCTTGACAAAATAAACGCTATCAAGGGAGTATAAATAATGAACCTTGTTGTTTTTGATATTGATGGGACATTAATCAAATACCATAGGAAAATGAATGACCGGGCTTATGTAAATGCCATTAAAGATGTTTTTGGGATAACGATACAGGACAACCCGGAAAGCTGGTCGGAATACCACAGCTCTACGGATTCCGGTATACTTCAGGAAATCATTGAAAAGAACATGGGGCGTTCATGCACGCCAGCAGATATAATTGAATTTAAAAAGAGCATGGCTTCGTGGCTTGACAGGGAATACGGGAGAGAGCCTTTTGAAAGCATGATTGGCGCAAAAGAATGCCTGAAAAAGTTATCAAATACTCACGGCTGGTTCACAGCTATAGCAACAGGAAACTGGCGTGTTTCGGGGCGGTACAAGCTAAAAAACGCAGGGCTTGACTGCCGGAACATGCCGATGGCTTCAGCCGAGGACGGGCTGTCGCGCGAGATAATCATGAAAATAGCTCTCGAGGAGTCTATGAAAAAATCCAGGGTAAAGAAGTTTAAAAAGATTGTTTATGTTGGAGACTGGATATGGGATGTAAAAGCTGCGGATGCCCTTGGATGGGAATTTATCGGAATTGCTTCCGGCAAGGAAAAGAAAGCCCTTTTAGAAGCCGGGGCAAAACATATATTGCCTGATTTTAAAGAAATGATAAGATTGTTGAATAAAATGTGAAGGTGAAAATTATATGGATGAATCACTTGAAAATCTCATACAGGAAATAAACAGCAGGCAAAAGACGCTTTTTATTTTATGCGGGATGCCGTATTCGGGCAAAACATATATTGCCGAAAAGATTCTCAAAAGCACCAAATGCGCGTATGTAAGTATTGATGAGATTTTTAAGGCGCATGGATTTGACTGGAGTTCAAACAAGATTCCTGACGAAAAAGCATGGGCAAGCATTTTTGGCATAGCGTCAGCCAGGTCAAGAATGGCACTGGAAGATTCATTGAATGTTTTATACGATTCCACAAACCATACACGGCAAAGCAGGGATGATTTGCGCAGGATAGCCGGAGAATCCGGCGCTGATGCGGCTGTTATTTATGTCGAAGTCCCTGTGCCGAAGATATATGAAAGGTGGGAGGAAAACAAATCCGGCAAAAGCCGCTCGATAATAGATAAGAATCTTCTGGATATGACAATCAAGGCTTTTGAGCCTCCGGCTGAAGATGAAAAAATTATAATAATAAAAAATTAATAGAAAATTTAAGGGGAGGTTTTACCATGAAAATCGCAATCTCAAAGATTCGTCTCAACCCGAACAATCCACGTCATGTGATAATAAAAATGACTGGGGACAGACCTTACCTTTCGGCAAGCTCAGGACTATGCTTGTTGCGGAGTTTTCGGCTTAATTAGCTTCAAAATGGCAAAGGGATGAAGGACTAAAAGATGCAAGTGATTATTGCAATAGCGGTTTTAATATTATCCGGCCTTACATTTTTACTCCCACTCCGCGAAAACCCGCCAGTAGAGGCGGGATTGGATAGCGCTACGGCACCACTTGTGCTGATAAGGCCAGCACTGGAACGGGTGCTTGATCCCGTAATGTTTTGCCGGCGCCTTCGGCTTGGCAAAACAAACGATATCAAGGGATGGAGCGTATTAAGAAATTTCTATGGCATGAAAAACCAATAGATAAAGGCAAAGTTCAAGGTTCAACAGAAAAGACGTGCGGCGTGCAATTATGCGTGTCCCGCTCGGACTGACGCCCTTGACCGGGGACTGTATTCCATAAATTTTTACTTCGTAAAAATAACGGACTACAGCCGCGTGGGACGGAAAGGCAAAGAAATAATGAATTATAGCCGGATAAAGGAACTTCATTACATCTGCCATATTGAGAATCTTGAATCCATAATCAAGATCGGGCTATTGTGCCATGAAAAGGCAAAAGAGTTCCGGCATGCCGATGTTTTCATGCCTGAGGTTCAGGACAGGCGGGATTAAAAGTTTAGCCGGAGATGAAACTATTCATCTCCGGCCCAATAATATGTGGGTTTTACCACAGGCTAAACTGAAATACTTCAGGCTTTTCGTTGAAGTCAGCCTTGAGTTCTTCCGGCAACCTGTGCCAGTTTGTCAGCTTGCAGCAGCCAGTCCGATTCTTGAGATAGTACACAAGTTCGCCGGCTCCAAGCTTGTCTCCGAAAATGTCTGTGTGTATCATATAGCTTCACCTCCTTTCTTTATATAATAGGACTTAATAATTATATTTTTTATGTAATTTATATTAAAATATGATATAAATAGCATAGTTTATATATTTTTCTTGACAAACTGTATTTTTTATGCTAAATATATCAATAAGAGGTATAAAATGAATAAAATATACAGTAAAACTTTAGGACCAAGAGAATCACAGCTTATTACCATGTTGTATGAATTAAATAAGCCGGTTTTTAAACTAAGCGACGTGAAAAAGGCCATGAATATCGGCGGAATACGGGCAGCAAACATTGTGAGCAGACTGAACGCAAAAGGCGTGGTATCGCGTGTTAAGCAGGGGCTTTACAGCATAGTGCCGTCTGAAATGGGCAGGGAAAAGACATACGCGCCTGACCCATCTATAACAGCAAGGGAAATCATGGGCAATAAGGAATACTATATTTCCTTCGCGTCTGCGCTGCAGATACACGACATGACCACGCAGCCGCAACTGATAAATTACGTGTCGGTTAAAAATATGATGAGGCCGGTTACAGCAGCAGGGAATAAATACAGGTTTATATTCACAAAGAAAGAATATTTTTTCGGCCTGGAGGATTTCTGGGTTACAAAACAGGAAAAAGTTAAAGTAAGCAGCCCGGAAAAAACAATAATAGATTGCCTGCATTTTCCAAAATACTGCGGAGGAATCACCGAGGCGGCAAAGGCCATGTACATGAAAAGGGACAGCCTGAAGAAAGACCTGCTTATTGAATACGCGAAGAAAATGGGGACAGGCAGCGTGCGGGCCAGGCTCGGTTACCTGATGGAACTCTATGAAATGGCCGGAGAAAAAGAAATTGAAACACTGAAAGAAAACCCCGGCGCTTCATACGTTTTGCTCGACCCCGCGCTCCCAAAAGAAGGAAAATACATGAACAGGTGGATGCTGTTCCTGAACGTACCAGGGGAAGAACTGAAAAATATAGGGAGGACGTAATTTGATACCGCAAAAAAATTTGTCGATGCTTGCAAACAGGCTCTTAAAGGAAAACGGCGGGCAGAGGATACAGGAACAAATCCTGGAACGGGATTACTGCGTTTCGTGGTTTCTCGCAGGGCTTGACAACAGCGATTTGAAAAACAAACTCGTTTTCAAAGGCGGCACTGCGCTGAAAAAATGTTATTTTTTGGATTACAGGTTCTCGGAAGATATGGATTTCACCATGAAGGAGGATAATAATTTTGACCAAATCAGGCAGGGGTTTAACCTGATATTTGAAAATGTTCAAAAAGCATCGGGCATAAGAATGGAATTTTCCAGGCCCGACCCGGATTCCCACCGGAACAGCCATACTTTTTATATTTTTTACGACGGGCCGCTTCCAAAAACAAAACCGAGAGAGCTGAAAACAGACATCACTATAAAGGAAAAAATTATTACACCCGTGGAAACAAGGCAATTGCTCTCATACGGCGAATATGAGGACATGCCGAAAGCAAGCGTAATTTCCTACAGCCTTGAAGAAATAGCAGTTGAAAAAATATGCGCGCTTTTTGACAAGGCGAGAAATGAACCCCGCGACCTTTACGACATCTGGTATTTGCTTAAAGACAGGCATATTGAATCCGGCGATTTGAAAAGCGGTGTCGAAGCAAAAATGAAATTTAAGGAAAAGGATTTTATTGCCGGCGGAAAAGAATTTATAGAAAAAGAGGCAAGATTGAGGAAATTATGGGAAAAGAGGCTCGCCGTACAGACGGCAAATATGCCGATGTTTGACGAGGTTTACAGGCTGGTTAAAAGAGAACTGAAAAAAGCATCATTGATTGAATGAAAACAACAGGTTAAAATAGTTACAAATTTTCGGGAGATAAAGAATGAAAGCATTTTTTGAGTCTGAAATTGAGAGTTTTTGCATAGATGAACTGAAAAAAATAAAGTATTCCTACATACCCGGGCCGATGATCGCGCCGGATACGGTTGAAACGGAAGAATTGCCTCTAGTTGCCGAAGAGCACGCTGATTACGGTTTAGCGAAAAGGCGGAGCTATGAGGACGTCATCCTCTTTGACCAGCTTGAAAAAGCCGTCGAGAAAATCAATCCCACTATACCCGCAAGCGCCATGGAAGAGGCGATAAAAGCAGTCCGCACAATCTACTCGCCGCAGCTAATAGATGCCAATGAAAAATTCCATAAAATGCTCACTGAAGGCGTTCCTGTCAGCGTCAATAAAGACGGACAGGAACGGGGGGAAACTGTATGGCTCCTCGACTTTAACAAACCGGAAACCAACACTTTTTACGCCATAAACCAGTTTACCGTAATGGAAAAAAACCAGACAAAAAGGCCCGATATCATCCTTTTTATAAACGGTCTGCCGCTTGTTGTCATGGAGCTGAAAAACCCGGGCGATGAAAACGCCACGGTCAGGAAAGCATTTGACCAGATACAGACATATAAAGCTGTTATTCCTTCACTGTTCTTTTATAACACCGTATGCGTAATAACGGACGGGCTTGAAGCAAGGGCAGGCACCATATCCTCGCCTTATTCGCGTTTCCTCGCGTGGAAAAGCGCTGACGGCAAAAAAGAAGCGCCGTCCGTGACAGGCCAGATAGAAGTCATGTTAAAAGGCATGCTTAACCCGAAAACTTTGCTTGACTTAATAAGAAACTTCATAGTTTTTGAGAAAGAAGAAAAGATAGACAAAAAAACAGGGCTGAAACAAATAGAAACCGTGAAAAAAGCCGCACAATATCACCAGTATTACGCTGTTAATAAAGCAGTGGAACGGACAATACAGGCGAGGAAAAAGGGCGGCAGAAAAGCAGGCGTGGTATGGCACACGCAGGGATCGGGCAAGAGCATATCAATGGTATTTTACGCCGGCAAGCTGATACACGAGATGAACAACCCGACAATCGTCGTTATCACTGACCGCAACGATCTTGACAACCAGCTTTTTGATACGTTCGCGGCCTCGACCCAGCTATTGCGACAGGCGCCTGTGCAGGCTGAATCCAAAGAAGGATTAAAAACCCTTTTAAAAGAATCCAAGAAGAAAATCATATTCACGACAATACAGAAATTTTTTCCTGATGACGAAACCGGCGTTTACGGGGAACTGTCGGACAGCGATAATATAATAGTGATTGCGGATGAGGCACACCGCACCCAGTACGGGCTTAACGCAAAAGTAGTTGATGTAAAGGATAAAAAGGGGAACGTCAAAGGCAAAAAAATAACTTATGGTTTCGCCAAACACCTGCGCGACGCCATTCCAAACGCGACGTTTATAGGGTTTACAGGCACGCCCGTCGAAAAAGCCGATATAAATACGCCTGCTGTTTTCGGCGACTATATAGACGTTTACGATATCGCGCAGTCCGTGGACGACGGCGCGACAGTGAGGATATATTATGAAAGCAGGCTCGCAAAGGTTAATATAACAAAAGAGGGCCGTAAACTTATAGAAGAGTTTGAGAAAGAGATGGACGAGGACGGGGCGACTGAATCGCAGAAAGCAAAGATAAAATGGACAAAACTTGAATCCATAGTGGGGAACCCGGAGCGCGTAAAAAACCTTGCGAACGACATAATCCGGCATTATGAAGACAGGACAAAACTTATATAAGGCAAGGCAATGATAGTGGCCATGAGCAGACGCATAGCAGTGGCGCTCTATGACGAAATAATAAAAATCAGGCCGCAGTGGCATTCGGAGGAATTAACAAAAGGGGCAATTAAGGTTGTTATGACGTCTTCGTCGTCGGACAAACTTCAATATGACCCCGAAGACCCGGAAGGGCTCGTAATACCCGCTTATCACAGAACTGATAAAAAAGACAGGACTTTGCTCGCGGAAAGAATAAAAGACCCTGACGACCCTTTGAAAATTGTTATAGTAAGGGATATGTGGCTCACGGGTTTTGACGTGCCGTGCCTGCATACAATGTACATAGACAAGCTCATGAAAGGCCATACTTTAATGCAGGCAATAGCAAGGGTAAACAGGGTATTTAAAGACAAGCCCGGCGGGCTTATTGTGGACTACATAGGCATAGGCAATGCCCTGAAAGAGGCCCTGTCGTTTTATTCCGGCGCAGGAGGCAAAGGCAGGCCGGCAGAGACGGAAGAAAAGGCCGTGGGAATGCTGCTGGAAAAAATCGAGGTTGTGAGGCAGATGTTTCACGGCATTAATATTAAAAAGTTTTTTACGTCCTCGACATCCGAAAAATTATCCATCATATTGCAGGCCGAGGAGCATATTTTAGGGCTTGAAAAGGGCAAGGAGAGATTCATAAGGGAATCCACAATACTATCGAGAGTTTACGCTATAGCAGGAACAAATGAAACCGCGCTGGATTTGAGGGATGAGGTAGCTCTTTACCAGGCAATCAGGGCAAGGTTTCTTAAGTTCGAAGGCACAGATGAGGAGCAAAAAAACAGGAATTATGAATCGGCAATAAAGCAGATTATAAACGAGGCGGTCGAGTCAACCGAAGTAATGGATATATTTGAGGCTGCCGGGATAAAAAGGCCTGAAATATCCCTGCTGTCGGACGAATTTTTGCAGGAAGTAAAAGACATGCAGCATAAGAACCTGGCTTTTGAGCTTCTAAAAAAAATACTCAATGATGAAATCAATGTCAGGGTAAAATTCAATATCACAGAAAGCAAAAGGCTGCTTGTAATGCTGGAAAACGCGATTAAAAAATACCAGAATAATTTACTTACAACAGCGGAAATAATAGAGGAAATGATAAAGATAGCCAAAGAAATAAAAGACATGGACGGGTGCGCTGAAAAACTTAATCTTTCAAAAGAGGAGTTTGCTTTTTACTCTGCGCTCGAGACAAACGACAGCGCGGTCAAAGTACTCGGTGATGATACGCTCAGGACAATAGCGAGGGAAATAGCGGAAAAGGTGAGGCAGAACGCGACAATAGACTGGACGATGAAAGAAAGCGCAAGGGCGAAGATAATGGTTCTCGTAAAGCGCACTTTGAATAAATACGGCTATCCGCCGGATAAACAGCAAAAGGCCGTGGATATAGTACTGAAGCAGGCTGAAGTCATGGCGGATTTCTGGACGAAATAAAATAAACAGGTAAAAGAAATGAAAGAAAATAATCTAAAAAAAATAACAAAGCCATCCTTGTGGGATGCCGGACATGCTGTAATAACCGGTATCCTGCCGCCTGTTGCCGCTCAGTTTTTTGGACTTATAGTTGCTCCACCAATTTCAAAACGAAGAGATGAATTTTTAGCAGGATTATATGAAGACATAATGAAATTAAAAAAACAAATTAAAAGTTTCGACGAGAAGAAGCTGGAAAATAACGAGCTATTTCAAACAATGGTATTTAATGCCGCGAGGATCGCCATTTCTACACACCAAAAAGAAAAAATTGAAGCGCTAAAAAATGCCGTTTTAAACTCTATAATTGAGCCTGAAATTAATGAAAGCGTACAACTGCTTTTTTTAAACTATATTGATCGTTTGTTGCCGATTCATTTAATGTTACTCGATTTTTTTAAAAAACCGTATGACTATTGTCTGAATAAGAAAGTTGATATGCGCTTGCTTTCTAATGCTTCGATTTGGACTCTCTTAAATAAAGCTATTCCTGGCATTGAAAGATCCTTGCTTATGCAAATAATTAATGATCTTTATAACTATGGCTTTATTACTGTCTCTGGTTCAAATATTGAAGCTGCGATAGAGCCATTTTTTAGAGCGATTTATAACGAATGCACAACACCATTAGGAAATAGTTTTATTAAATTTATAACTTCCCCAATAAAAGAAAGTTAAATCAATACCTGCAATTTAGTAACGAAGTTTTTCGGCTTAATGGCGCTGCGCAATTCGGGGGATTCACTAACTTGTAGGCAAATAATTATTATAAGCCCGGGCTTGACCTCCACTATTTTGTAGAGATAACCCTCGGGGCTTTCTAGCTCTTAGACGCCCCTTAGGGGCGTCTCTACAACGACAAGAATGAGCGGCAGAAAGCCGCCGCTCTACAACAACAAATAAAGGCTGGAGCTCAAACGAACCACTATTATAAAAACGATTGATATGGCGTTGATGGGATTTGGAAAACCAAAAATAATATGATATAATTCTTGTATGAAAAAAATATCAATCCTTATACTTGCAGCGGTTTTATTCGGCTTCACATACCTGCACCCTGCATATTATGACATCCGCCTGAATTCCCTTGGCTTTCTCCCGACAGGCGACAAGAAAGCTTCCATTGACGTTTCCTGCACAACATTTAACCTGGTCAGGGCATCGGACGGCACAGCCGTCAGCACAGGCACAGTGAGCGGACCTTTTGCGGCAGCGGACAGCGGCGAGACAATATGGATCGCGGATTTTTCATCATACACAACGCCGGGCACTTATTTTTTAAGCGTCCCGGGAGTCGGGAACTCCATTGATTTTAATATTGCGGACGGCATTTATAACAACGCTTTTTACATGGCAATGAAGGCGCTTTATTTGGCCCGCTGCGGCACGGCAGTATCGTATACATATCCTGCGGACAGCAACACGTACGCGCACGGTTTATGCCATGACAACGACGCGTACCTTGACAATGTGGGAGGGCCGGCGGGCGCGACAAAAACCTCTAAGGAAGGATGGCACGACGCAGGCGATTATAACAAATACATTGTCGACGCAGGCGAGACGCTCGGCATGTTGTTCATCGGCTGGGAGCAGTTCCAGAATAAGATAAGCCAGATACCGTTAAACCTGCCGGTGACTGCTGCGGGATACCCTGAATACCTTGAGGAAATAAAATGGGAGACAGACTGGTTTTTGACCATGCAAACAGCAAACGGTGGGGTGTACGACAAAGTAAGCGAGGTTACTTTCTGCGGTTTTATCATGCCTGAGGCAAACACGGTCAACAGGTATTTCTGGGGATACAATAACATCGGCACGGTTGAAACGGCAATATTCTGCGCAACAATGGCCATGGCATCAAGGATTTTTGCGCCTTATGACTCAGCGTATTCTACAACTTGCCTTAATGAGGCTAATGCAGCGTACAGCTACCTTATAAATAATCCGGTCGATACAGTGGCAAACGTTTCCGGCTGCGGCACAGGCAATGCCACAAGCAGCGACCCGGAACAGGCCAGGCTGTGGGCAGCGGCAGAGATGTGGGAGACCACAGGGAACAGCGCAATGCTGACGGATTTTGAGACAAGGGCAGCCAGCTACGCTCCAAACTACGTTGACGTTGATTTTGACTGGGAAGGCGACAAAAACCTGGGCATGTACACATACGCGCTGTCAGCCAAAGCAGGCAGGAACCCTGCGCTGCTCGCCGCCATACAAAACAACATCATATACGACGCAAACAGCATAACAACAACGACAGCAAGCCATCCTTACGGACGGCCGCTCGGCACGAATTATTACTGGGGCTGCAACGGCAGCAACGCAAGGACCTCGATGCTGCTGCAGATAGCAAACCAGCTGTCGCCCAGCACAAATTATATCAACGGAGTGATTGACGCAGTTTCGTATTTATACGGAAGGAACACGCACGACAGGTCGTATGTGACAGGGGTAGGGATTTACGCGCCCATGAACCCGCACCACAGGCCGTCAGGTTCAGACGGAATAGTAAACCCCTGGCCCGGGTACCTTGTCGGAGGCTCAGCAGGCAATAACCAGCAGGACCCGGTATTGACGCTTACGCCGACAGGATTGCCGCCGGCTGAATACTGGGCGGACCAGCAAAATTCCTGGTCGTCGAATGAAGTATGCCTGAACTGGCAGGGCGCCCTTGTGTACGCGCTCAGCGGGTGCATAGGGAACGCAGGCCCCAGTCCTACGCCCACGCCTGCTGCAGTGCCTGCCTCATGCGGCACAGGCATAACAATAGACGGAAACCTGAACGACGCGGCATGGCAGACAGGCGACTGGGCGTCGTTTAACAGGCTTGTGTCGGGCTTGGACCCAAACGGCACGAGCGCGAAGTTCAAGGTGAGATGGGACAACAACTACCTTTATGTAGCTGTCGCGGTTTCGACAAGCTCACCGCATAATGACTCGGTAAATTATTTCGACGACGACTCGGTCGAGATATACCTTGATATGTTTCACGACAAGTCAGCGGCATATAACCCGGGAGCCTTGAATGATTTTGAGTTTTCCATGCGGTATAACGACCAGACAATAAGGGGGCAATATACCACGGGCGTGCTGGGGCACACGGCCGCTACGCCTGACGGCTACGCAGTGGAGATGGCGTTTCCGTGGACAACGCTGAACGCCACGCCTTTGGCCGGAGCAATTTACGGTTTTGATGTGGGAATAAACGTAAATCCAAACGGAGGCACGCCGCGCGACGGGGTGCTCATGTGGCACGGGGACTCAAACAACTGGCAAGACACAAGCAAATTCGGCGATATGCAGCTGGGCCTGGCATGCGGTTCATCGCCTACTTATACAATATCACCTACAGCCACGCAAACAGTGAGTGCCACGTGCACCGTGCCAGGCGCCACGTTAACTGCAACTGCTTTTGAAACAAATACTTTAACGCCGACGCCTGCAATCACGGCTACGCCAACCAGTGTGACTTCCGGGAACCTGGAGATTGGCCCGATAAAGCCATATCCAAACCCGTACAATCCTGCGTTAGAGCCTTTAAAAATCCGGGTTAACATGACCCCCACTGATATAGACAGCATAAAGCTGGAGATATATACAATGGCATACAGGCTAATAAAGGAAAAGACATTTGAGGGCACGGAAATGGAACAAGTCGGGGACGGGGTTATTTTAACCTGTGAAAATAATGAACTCAGCGGACTCAGCTCAGGGACATATTATTATTTTGTAGTTGCTGAAAAAGACGGAGCCAAGGCAAGATCCAGGGCAGACACGATTATCATATTAAGATAGTTTAAAAAATTTGAAAATCCCGGAAAAGGAGCTTATTATTTTATCGCTCTTTTTCACTTTCTCATATTGAATTTGTATTTTATATCTTGAAACTTTTAATAGTTTGTGGTATACTTTAGCCAGATATTAATAAAAACGCTTTCGCTTGGTGATTTAAACGGTGAATTAGAAAAGTAAAATGCAATCAAAGTCCAGGGGCGTGTTATGGCAACAAAGAAAACTTCAGTACCAATAAATTCAAATATTATTCCAATTATATTATTCTGTTTATTCTTATCAATTTCATCTTACCTGTCCGCAGCACCGGCCCAGCTCCAGATTTCAGGGACTCATTTTGTCACTGTAAGCAACGGCTGCCAGATGAGACTGGTGGGCGTTGATGTGGACGCTTTGGAATGGTCTCCAAACGGTTATGGACCGCCGAGCGGGGCAAACGGCGACATGACGCAATCTGTTACCGCTGCAGTAAACACCTGGAAAGCGAATATTGTGAGAATACCGGTAAGCCAGGATTTCTGGTTCGGTTACGGCAATTCGCACGGTACGCCGACAAGCGCGGCAGCATACAGGACCCTGGTCGATAATGTAGTGACAGCCGCGTCAAATCTTAATTGCTATGTTGAGCTGGATTTACACTGGTCAGGTACCGGAACGTGGGGAACTGCAGCGCAGCAGGACAGCATGCCCGACAACAATTCCATAGCATTCTGGCAGGATGCAGCAACAAGGTACGCGAATAACCCGGCTGTAATGTTCGACCTGTATAATGAGCCATTTCCAACCGCATGGAGTACATGGAAGAATGGTGGGACAAGTAACGAGGGTTTCACTTGCCCGGGATTCCAAACACTGGTTCAGACTGTGCGGGATAAAGGCGCGAAAAATGTAATTATGGTCGGCGGCCTTGGATATTCATGGGACATGACAGGAATTTCAAGCAATGCTTTAACCGATAAAAACACAGGCAACACCTTAACCGGTTACGGCATAGCGTATGAAGCCCACATATACGACAATAAAGGTGGAACAACCGAGTCTGATAAAATAAATTTATGGAACACAAACGTAACTGTAGCGATAACAGCAGGGTATTGCGTAATAATATCGGAATTTGGGGCAGCCAGCGGCGAGGACAACAGCGGTTGCACGCCTTTTGAGTCTGACCTCATTTCATGGATAAACGGAAACAACACTGATAGTTACGTATACAGCGCAATGGCATGGGACTTTAATACGCAGGCAGCACCGTGCCTTATATCGGATTGGAACTTTACAGCTACAACGTGTCATGGAGCACAGGTGAAAAGCTGGCTGGCAGCGGTGACGCCTCCGAACTGCGGCGGCGGCTCCACCCCAACAAACACACCCATTTTAACGCGTACTTTCACGCCTACTTTCACACGCACACCAATGCCTACCAGCACCATAACTTTCACGCCCACGCCCATGCCTGCAATGTCGCTGACAAAAACCGTAAATAAAGCTTCTCTTACGCTTGGAGACACGGTCACATTTACGCTTTCTTACCAGAATACAGGTTCTGTTGCAGCACCTAATGTGCCGTTATGGGACACCATACCGGGCTGTGTTTCGTATATAGGCAGCAATCCTGCCGCGACGCAGAATGGGAGCCTGCTCAGCTGGAACCTGGGAAACATTAATTCGGGGAGCAACGGAAGCGTAACATGGTGGGGCGTGGTCACCTGCTATTCATATAACCCGCTTTTTAACAAAATGTTTTATTTTGCTTATTATGACAAAAAGTTTTTTACGCACATATACAATTATTATTATGACTTTGCATGGGCTGACGGCCCGTATAAAAAGAAATTGCAGGAGATGGAGTAAAATGCCAAAGGCTAGGGCAAAAGAAAAACGAAGCAGAGAAGGGGCGTGTAAAAATAATCTGATAATATTTTTTATTTTTTACGCAATTATACTAATGCCTTCCATGGCTTTTGCTACGACAACTGTCCAGAACATGGCAGTCTCACCGGGCACTGTATCCGCAGGCCAGAATGTAACGATAACATTTTCATTTATGAGCACAAATACAGGCTGTAAAATATCATATTTCGCGGCTTTATCAAACCAGTGCGCCCTGCAAAACGCGGGTACAGCGGGCCAGTCCATACTTGTTTCAGAATCAGGCATGGATGTATTAAACACAAGCGTTAACGGCGGCAGGACCAGCCTGTGCAACGGGGACAATACCTATCACGCTACAACAGAAACCACGTGCGGCATGGAAACAGGCGGGGGGCCTATTTACATGACCGTGCCGTCAAGCTGGGCAAACGGCACATATTACGCGATAGTTGCGGTCAGGGACTGCAATATATACATGAACCCGGCATGCTGCTCAAATATGGACAACCAGTATTGCGTGTCATTTAATGTGGGTGTGGCGGGTTCGCCGACAAATACGCCCTTGCCGACGAGGACAACGACGCCCACGCCCGTGCCTGTCGGGGTTATAGTCAATGTGGCGCAGATAGGTTTTGGCAATTCCAGCAGCGTTTCTTTTAATGTTTTATCGCCAACGCAGACAAGCACGCAGCAGTCAAACCCGACTTTTACACGGACCTCAACAATGACAAATACAAAGACAAGCACACCATCTTTTACATTTACATGCACAAATACATTCACTCCAACAAACACATTTACCGTAACAGGCACAAATACGCCGCAGAACACGGTTACATTAACCGCTACAGGCACAAGCACGGCATTGCCTACAGCTACAAATACGGCAACGCCTACACTTTCGGCGACAAGGACAAATACTGTGACCCCGACATATACGGCTACGGCGACAAATTCGCAATTGCCTACAGCTACGCGCACAAATACACCGACATATACAGTTACCTTAACGTGGACAAGCACGTTGCAGAACACGGTTACATTAACCGCTACAGGCACAAGCACGCCATTGCCTACAGCTACAAATACGGCAACACCTACACTGTCAGCGACAAGGACAAATACTGTTACGCCTACATTTACCAGTACAACTACCGTGACTTATACAAATACCCTGACATGGACAAACACGCCACAAAATACAGCAACATTAACAGCTACAGGAACAAATACGTTATTGCCGACAGGAACAAACACACAATCTCCTTCACCTTCGGCTACGGTGAGCATGACAGCTACGAGGACGAGCACAGCGACAAATACGCCGACATATACAGCCACCCTGACATGGACAAACACACCACAGAACACAATAACTTTGACAGCTACAGGAACAAATACACCATCAGCTACAGCTACATTTACAGCAACAAAGACAAGCACAGCAACAAATACACCGACATATACAGTTACCTTAACGTGGACAAACACACCACAGAACACGGTGACTTTAACCGGGACAGAAACGAATACACCCTCAGCTACAGCTACATTTACAGCGACAAGAACAAATACATTGACATATACGGCTACGATGACGTGGACCAACACACTGCAGAATACAATAACTTTAACAGTTACAGGAACGGATACATCCTCAGTTACGCCTACGTTTACGGTGACAAAAACAAACACTGCATCTAATACACCGACATATACATGTACAATGACAGGCACAAGTACGGTGACGTTGACATTTACACTGACAAATACGCCTTCATTAACAGTAACAGCAACTTTCACAAGAACAGTTACACCGACATTTACCAGTTCACCTGTGGTATCACCTACACCCACATTTACGAATATAATATTCACATGGACAATAACGCAAACATTTACCATATCCCCGACAATTACAATGACAAACACGTTATTGCCCACAGGAACAAACACAGCAACGCCTTCATTAACGGCGACAAGGTCAAATACGGCAACACCAACATTCACTTCGACACCCACGGCAACATATACAGTCACCCTGACGTGGACAAACACACCGCAGAACACGGCAACTTTAACTGAGACAAGCACAAATACCCAGCTGCCAACAGGGACAAATACAGCAACGCCTTCATTAACGGCAACAAGGTCGAGCACGGCAACACCGACTTTAACTGTAACATCTACGGCGACGTATTCAGTCACCCTTACATTGACAAATACGCCGCAGAACACAGCGACTTTTACAGCAACAGAAACAAACACATCTTCTGCGTCGCCTACATTTACAATGACAAGGACAAATACTGCCACAAATACCCAGACAAACACACCTTCATTTACAACAACACTGACTTTTACAAGAACAGTTACATTGACATTTACCAGTTCACCCGCGGTATCACCCACACCCACATTTACGAACATAATATTCACATGGACAATAACGCAAACATTTACAATATCCCCGACAATTACCATGACAAACACGCCGATCCCGACAGAAACAAATACAGAGACGCCTACTTTTACAGCAACACGGACAAACACAGCAACGATGACTTTAACTACGACATTGACGCAGACATATACAATTACTTTAACGTGGACAAGCACAGCGCTAGATACTGCTACTTCAACGGAAACAGGCACAAATACAATATTGCCAACATGGACAAGCACAGCGACATTAACGTTCACAGATACAAGGACATACACTGCGACAATTACGCCGACATATTCAGCAACATTGACCTGGACAAACACGCCGCAGAACACAACAACCTTAACTGTTACTGCTACAAATAGCTGCGCCTGTACAGGGACTCCGACTTATACAGCAACTATTTTTACGCCTACAATTACTCCTACATATACAGTGTCATTGACAATTACCCTGACAAACACGCCTTCGCCTACAGCAACATATACAGCTACACCTACGGGAACAAAGACAATAACACCAACATGGAGCCCGACGAATACACCGACACTGATAGATACACCTACATTCACCGGTACAGCAACTGCCACAATTACACTTACGTTTACAGGAACATCGACATTTACAGCAACAATTATATACACACTTACCAATACTGAAATTGTATCGGAAACACCGACTTATACAGCCACAATTTACACGCCGACAATTTCGCCGACATCTACAATAACACCAACAATAACATTAACGGAATCGCCTTCATTAACAGATACGGCAACGTACACTACAACAGGAACAAAGACATGGACAAATACACCATTACCTACGCTTACAAATACGCCACAAAACACCGCAACAAGTACAGTCACGCCTACTGTAGGAGCAAATCTTGTAGCGGCTATTACTGTATCGCCGGGGAGTGCAATGATCGGCCAGGATATAACTGTAATAATGCAAGTAGTAAATACAGGGACAAATGGCGTGGATAACTTACAGCCTTCAACGCTGGCTCAAACAGGCGGTGGAACAGCTGTCCTTGTAAGCGGGCCCAGCCCTGCAAGTACTGCAATAGCCTCGGGGACAGCAGGATCATTTACGTGGATATATACAGTGACTTCTGTGGCAGGGAACATAACATTCAGCGGCAGTGCAAGCGGCACAGACGCGGTAAACGGCATAATAGTTTCAACTTCATCAGTGTCGAGTAATCCTTTAATATGCGTTACAGCCACAGCAACATTAGCAAATTCGATTACAGTTACCATAACGGCGACAAATACAATAACGCCGAGTATTACGGCGACCAATCCAGTGGCGACAGCCAGCTTTACACCGACAAACCAGGTTACTGTTTTGACTGTCACTGCTACTATTGTTATCGCAGAACCGCCACGGATATATCCAAACCCGGTGAAAGACAGGTTTAGATATGTATTTACCCTGACAGAAGACGCGGATATAGAAATAACAATATATACAGCGGCATACAGGCTGATAGCAAAATTTGACCAGAGACAGAGCGCAGGGTTAAACACTATTGTAATAGACACACAAGGTATGGCAAACGGAACATATTTTATCGTATATAAGCAAAAAGGGCAGACAACAAATACCAGAAGAATTGATAAATTTATTGTTTTAAAATAACACACTAAAAATAATTGACAAAATCGCAGAATAGTGTAAAATTTCACATAACCAAAATCCAAAGCAGGGAACGGCGACAAAAAGTGCCGTTCCCGCAATTATTTAAAAACCACTAAAGGAGGTACTTAATATGTCGGTAAAAGTAGGTATTAACGGTTTTGGAAGGATAGGAAGGTCGATTTTAAGGTCTTTGCTTGAAAAAATGAATTCAAAACTCGAAGTAGTAGCGGTAAATGATTTAACTGATTCAAA
The DNA here is from genome assembly GCA_963845185.1 of uncultured bacterium. Taxonomy (GTDB): domain Bacteria; phylum Oederibacteriota; class PGYV01; order PGYV01; family CAWJRG01; genus CAWJRG01. The sequence continues at coordinate 548,307 of CAWJRG010000009.1, forward strand.
GACCCTGGCTTACCTTTTGAAGTATGACTCAAATCAGGGCACTTTTAAGGGTGAAGTAAAGGATGACGGCGCGGATCTTATGGTAAACGGAAAGAAAATCAAAGTTCTGGCTGAAAAAGACCCCGGGAACCTGCCATGGAAGAACCTTGGGGTTGAAATTGTAATCGAGTCAACAGGCAAATTTGTAGACAAAGAAAAAGGCGCCAATGACCACATTACAAAAGGCGGGGCAAAAAAAGTTATTATTTCAGCTCCTGCAAAAAACGAAGATATTACAATAGTAATGGGCGTAAACGAAGACAAGTACGACAAGACGAAACACAACGTAATATCGAACGCGTCATGCACTACAAACTGCCTTGCGCCGGTTGTGAAAGTGATACACGAGAATTTCAAGATTAAGAAAGGTCTAATGACAACGATACATTCATATACCAACGACCAGAAGATACTTGATTTTCCGCATAAAGACCTGAGAAGGGCGCGTGCGGCAGCGATTAACATGATACCAACAACGACAGGCGCGGCAAAGGCAATAGGACTCGTATTACCGGAGCTTAAAGGCAAATTAAACGGCTTCTCGATGAGGGTGCCGACACCTGATGTTTCCGTGGTTGATGTAGTTTTAGAACTCGAAAAGGCAGCCACAAAAGAAGAGATAAATGCAGCGCTGAAAAAAGCATCTGAAACTCCGGCCATGAAACCATACCTGGGTTATACTGACGAACCGCTTGTTTTGAGGGATTTCGTAAACGACCCAAGGTCGGCAATAGTGGATTCAGACATGACATTTGCCATAGAAAACATGGCGAAAGTTATAGCATGGTACGACAATGAGTGGGGTTATTCCTGCAGGGTCGTGGACCTGGCCGATTATATGGTCGACAAAGGGCTGTAATTAAAAAAGTGTTTTAGGTTTTTAATCATAGAGATATTTATTAAGATAATTAACGGAGGTAATTTTTATGGCTAAGTTAACCATTGAAGATTTGGGAAACAGCGGAGAACTGACAGGCAAAAGAGTATTGATGCGCGTTGATTTCAACGTGCCTCTTGACGAGAAACGCAACATAACTTCTGACAAGAGGATAACAGCGTCTTTGCCGTCCATAAAATATGTAATCGAAAAAAAGGGCAGGCTTATCCTGATGTCCCATCTCGGCAGGCCAAAAGGCAAGAAAGCCCCTGAATTCTCGCTTGACGTGGTGGCTAAAAAATTGTCCGAACTGCTCGGAAAAGAAGTAAAGTTTGCGCCTGACTGCATAGGGCCTGAAGTGAAAAAAATGGCGGATTCTTTAAAGGACGGCGACGTGATGCTGCTTGAAAACCTCAGGTTTTACAAGGAAGAGGAAGGCAATGACCCGGAGTTCGCGAAAAAACTCGCGGAACTCGGAGAAGTCTATATAAACGACGCATTCGGCACGGCACACAGGGCGCATGCGTCCACCGAGGGCGTGTGCAAGTACATGAAAAAATGCGCGGCAGGCTTTTTGATGCAGAAAGAACTGCAGTTCCTCGGCCAGATACTGACAAACCCGGCAAGGCCTTTTCTGGCAATACTCGGCGGGGCAAAAGTAAGCGATAAAATAATGGTTATAGAAAACCTTCTTAACAAGGTAAACTCCCTGATAATAGGCGGAGGAATGGCGTACACGTTTCTGAAAGCCCAGTCAAAAGAAATAGGCAATTCACTTTGCGAAAACGACAAGATTGACACGGCAAAGGATATAATTAAAAAGGCGCTGGACAAGGATGTTGCTATTTACCTTCCTATAGATCATATAGTGGCTAAAAGGCCTGCCGGCATACCGGATTTTATAGAATCCCTGAAAAAAGCCGAATACAAAGAGGTAATGAGGGATACCATAGACGAAGGATGGGAAGGTGTTGACATAGGGCCAATGACAATAGAAAAATTCAAAAATGTCATAAAGAAATCTAAAACAATATTCTGGAACGGGCCTATGGGAGTATTTGAAGTCGAGCAGTTTGCAAAAGGCACACTTGAAATAGGAAAGGCAATGGCTGAGTCAGGCGCGGTTACCGTGGTAGGCGGCGGAGATTCGGCGTCTGCCTTAAAAAAGCTTAAACTTACGGATAAAATGACTCATGTATCTACTGGAGGAGGCGCTTCGATGGAATTTATGGAAGGAAAAGAGCTTCCAGGTGTGGCAGCGCTGACTAATAAATAAATTTGTATTGGTCTCTGACTGTAAATTTTGATAAAATTTTTTAGCAGATAGACAAATAATAGGAGGTTTAATTTGCGGATTCCTTTAATAGCCGGTAACTGGAAAATGTATAAGACAATAGATGAAGCTGTGGAGCTGATAAAGACCTTAAAAACGGTTTTAAAAGACGTTCCGCCACAGCAGGTTGAGATAGCTGTTTGCCCTCCTTTTGTTGATTTACAGGCAGTGGCAGCGCTTGTCGAAGGCACGAATATAATACTTGGAGCACAAAATATGTACGCTGCACAGGAAGGTGCATTTACAGGTGAAATATCGCCATTAATGCTCCGCGAAGTCGGGTGTGAATATGTTATAATAGGGCATTCGGAAAGAAGGACTTATTTCAAGGAAACAAATGAGGATGTAAATAAAAAAGTAAAAATTGCGATAGAGCACGGCTTGAAGCCTATTATGTGTGTCGGAGAAACCCTTCAGGAAAGGGAAAAAGGCGTCACAAACGACGTTGTAAAAGACCATGTTCTGGGAGGGCTTAAGGACATACCAAAAGAAAAAGCGCAGGGTATAGTCATAGCATATGAACCTGTATGGGCCATTGGTACAGGCAAAACAGCCACGCCCGAACAGGCGCAGGAAGTCCATAAATATATCAGGGGCTTGCTTGCAGGTTTATACGATGATAAAACTGCTGAGATAATGCGGATACAATACGGCGGAAGCGTAAAGCCGAACAATGCAAAGACATTGATGGCACAGCCGGATATTGACGGCGCGCTTGTGGGCGGAGCATCCCTCGATGCAGGTTCGTTTGAACAGATTATAAAATTCTATAAATGATTTCGCACGGATGATTTAGAAAATATCCATGCAATCATACCGCTTGTCTGGGTAGTTTTTATATTAAATGAATTATGGATACTATCCGTCAAATAATCCACCGGATTATTTAACTGACCGCTCGGGACTTGAGCGGGTATAAGAGTCCGTAAAATTTTGTCCTTGCTGTTGACGCTCGACAAAATCAACGGACTCTAAAAGAGGTGAGAATATGCTTTATTCAATAGTATGGTTTTTACACGTAGTAATCACATTTCTTCTTATAATCGTCGTTCTGTTGCAGACAGGTAAAGGTTCTGAAATAGGTTTTGCCCTTGGTGCAGGCACTGCACAGACAATGTTTGGCGCAAGCGGGGGCAGGACATTCATAACAAAGTTTACCGTAATTCTCGCAGTTTCCTTTATGTGCACTTCGATATTCCTGGCCATATACCAGTCAAAAAGTCTGGAAGGGTATCATGGTGTTATTAAGCCTGTAAAAAGCTCGGGAATGCCCGAAGCTCCAGGAGCCCAACAGCAGGCACCGGCATCGAATGAACAGGGAAATGCAAATGAAATGGCAGTCCCAAATAATAAAGAAGGCGGAAAATCCCAGGCAAATTCACAGCCTGCGCCCGCGAATAAACCAGTAGTTCCGTCCGGTCAGAATTCAGGGTCAAATCCGCAACTGCCGGTGGAAGGAAAGTAATTTAAAGTATTTTGTATCCGTGTTTAACTTTTAGCAGGCTTGCTTTTGGCACATTTCTATAATTCAAAATATCAAGGGGTATTATGAAAAAAACTTCAATTCTGATTTTATCGCTGCTTATAATATTAATCTTTTATTCCTGCAATCAAAAACCAAAATATATCATGAAAAAAGACTATGTTGACAAACCGGCATATGGCGATATGCTGGTTGATTCAACTTCAAGCGACCCGATAGCGTTAAATCCTGTACTTGCCTCTGATTCAGCATCTTTTGCAGTTATAGACATGATTTTTAATGGTCTTGCCAAGTATGATAAGGATTTGAACCTCGTCGGCGATTTGGCCAGCAAATGGATAATTTCGCCTGACGGTAAAATGATCACTTTTTACTTAAAAAAAGGCGTGAAATGGCAAGATGGAGTTGAATTTACTGCTGAAGACGTAAAATTCACTTATGAAAAATTTGTTGATCCCAAGATTAAGACCGCATATAGCAGCATGTTTCAAATGGTAGATAAGGTTGAAATTATTGATAAATATAAATTTAAAGTATTTTATAAGGAGCCTTTTGCGCCAGCTCTTGAAACATGGGGAATATCCATATTGCCCAAGCACCTTTTAAGTGGCAAGGATTTTAATACTGCTGAATTCAATAGAAATCCTGTAGGAACAGGCCCTTATAAGTTTAAAAAATGGATTACAGCCCAAAAAGTTGAACTTGTTGCCAATAAAGAGTATTTTGAAGGAGAACCATATATACAAAACCATACTTTTATGATAATACCTGACGAATCAGCCCAGTTCATGAACCTTCAAGCAGGCAATATTGATTTTATGGGATTAACACCAGACCTTTATTTTACAAAAGCAGCGACAAAAGAGCTAGAGCAAAGCTTTAACAAATACAATTATCCATCATTTTCATACACTTATATCGGATATAATGAAACTAATCCTTTATTTACAAGTAAAAATGTGAGGCAGGCATTATCATATGCTATTAATAAAGATGAGATTATAAAAGGTGTCAGGAGAGGCCTTGCTATGCCTATTACAGGTCCTTTTATACCTGGTTCCTGGGCTTATAATACAAAAGTCAAGAGTTATGACTATGATCCTGAAAAAGCAAAGAAAATGCTTGAAAAAGAGGGTTGGAAACAGGAAAAAGACGGTTTTCTTTATAAAGACGGCAAAAAGTTCTCTTTTACACTTATGACAAATCAGGGAGTGAACGAAAGAATGCAGATTGCCACTATAGTCCAGCAGCAATTTGCCAAACTGGGAATAGAGGTTAACATTAGGGTTATTGCCTGGAACGTTTTTATACCTGAATATATAGACAAAAAAAAATTTGAAGCAGTAGTAATGGGCTGGCAATTATCGCGAGACCCCGACTGCTATGATATATGGCATTCATCAAAAACAAAAGAAGGCGAGTTTAATTTTATATCCTATAAAAATCCTGAGGTGGATAAGCTGCTTGTTCGGGGCAGAACAACCTATGACAAAAGCAAAAGAAGAGCTATTTACCATGAAATACATAAACTTATAGCAGAGGATTGCCCATATACATTTTTATACACGCCATATGAACTGCCCATTATTCATAAAAGGTTTCACGGCATAGCACCGGCTCCTGCAGGAATTGGATATAATTTTATAAAATGGTATGTGCCGGCTGAAATACAAAAATATGAAATGATGCGATAATTAAAAAAATAACCTTCTATTTCGGGGAGATAGGCACTAATATCCCGTTTGAAAAGCTTAATTTTTAAATTGTTTACTGGAGGTGAGGTGTGAAAAGGGCAGGTTACAGGCAGTCAAATACACGCTTAACATCTGCTTGTGCGTGTGCAATGGCTGTTCTTGCTATTGTTTTATGCCTTTTTAAAAATTCTATGGCTGAAAACCAAAAAATTAGACTTGTCTGGCAGAGGCCGGTTGTGCCGTCGCAATATTCCGAAGCCTGCATGGCAATACATGACAATGAAATTTATTGTAATAATGCACGATTAAGCATTAAAACAGGAAATATAAAACATATCTTTCGCACGGAAACCATGCTGGGGGCAGGTATAGAAATCATTGGTTTCGCCGCGGGGACAATCATATTTGCTGCAAAGAATTACTTTGATGAGGAGGAAGAAAACCCAGGTTGTGAATTTTCTTGGCACGCATTTGATTTAAGAACAAACAGATTGCTGTGGACAACCGCAAATGCAATAACCGGTCATTTTTTCAATGTCCGCACGAAAACACGGCCGGATGCAATACTTGCGGTATGCGGCGATACCGCGCTTCTCGTAAAGGGAGATGAACAGGAGCAACTGGAGGCACTGAACGCAAGAACGGGAAAAACAATCTGGCTAAAGCATGATATGGCCGTATATGATATGGTTGCGGAAAATGACCGTGTTTTCATAACAACAAATGACAATAAAGCAATTGCGTTATCATTGGCAGATGGGAAACTTATATGGCAAGCAAAACTGCTTGGAGACCGGATAGAAAAAATATCGCTCGGCAAAAAGCTGATATATATACCTTGCAGCAGGTCTGAAAACGAAGAAAGCCTGCTGACGGCTCTGGACAAGGAGACAGGCAAGCAGGTCTGGAAAAAAACATTTTCGAAAACAAACCTGTTTCCGGCAGCAGTATCCGATGATATGCTATGCATAACAGAGCAGCCGGTTGCCGACTTTAAACCGGGCAGTTTTCTTGCCCTGGACGCTGTCAACGGACAAGAAAAATGGAAATACGAAATAACCGCGGATTATAACGGGCATGATTTTCAGCCAGTTATAACGGAAGATAAGGTTATAATATGGTCGGGGGATCCTGAATATATGAGGAAAAACGGCTCAAGCGGCGATATCAGCATGCTGTGCCTGAACCGTTATGACGGGAAATTGATATGGAAATACAAGCCGCCTGAAAAGGAAAAATACATATATTCCAGGCTAATTGTTTGTGGAAAATATATTTTTTTCAACGACACGGAAGATGTATATTGCATAAAATCAGGTATTTGATAGGTCAGTGCTGGATGCGGAAGAAATCAGTATTAAGATACGCAATTAATTTCACCCGTGTATTAAATTATAATTTAAGGCGAGAGGTTTTAAATATATTGCATTTTTTTTTGTTTATTATATAATAACGCGTCATTTCACATCTGATTCATTACATAAACACAAGGAGAATATTTTTGAAGATAGTGCTTTATCTAAAGGATAAAATTACAAAGATAATTAAAGAAAAATACAGCGTTGAAAACGCTGATTTTGACGTAACAAGGCCGCCGGAAAACCAGGCTGCTGATTATGCTGTAAACGCGGCTTTTATACTGGCGAAAACCGCAAAAAGGCCGCCGATGGAAATAGCCGGAGAACTGGCTGCTTTGTTGAAGAATGACAACGATATCATTGCCGCTGGCACAACGAACGGATATGTAAATATTACGCTTAAAAATGAGGTTTATCTTGAAAATTTAAACGAGCTTTTAACTGAAACTGATTATTTCAGCAATAATACGGGAAAAGGCAAAAAAATAAACCTTGAATTTGTAAGCGCAAACCCGGTGGGGCCTTTAAATATAGTCAGCGGCAGGGCCGGTGCATACGGCGATGCAATGGCCAACCTCCTTTCTTATTCGGGCTATAAAGTGCACAGGGAATACTATTACAACGACCATGGCAGACAGGCACATCTATTTGCGGCATCCATTTTAATGAGGTATCTTGAACTTTTTGGCCTGTCCACCGAGATACCCGAAGACGGGTATAAGGGCGATTATGTAATAGATATAGCGAAAAAAATAAAAGATGAGAACGGCTCGCACCTGTTTTTTATTAAAGACAACAAAGTGCATGTTAAATTCAAGTTCTTCGTGAAATACGGCCTTGATTATGTATTAAACTGGCAGAAACAAACTCTCGAAAAATACGGTGTCAATTTTGACGAATGGTTTTCCGAAAGCCGGCTTTTTGAACAGGGTACGGTTGATGAATCAATGAAAATTATTGAATCAAAAGGTTTGCTTTATGAAAATGAGGGGGCTTTATGGTTTAGGACAACAGATTTTGGCGATGACAAGGACAGGGTGGTGAGAAAAAGCGACGGAGGATATACTTATTTTGTGAGCGACATAGCGTATATGTACAACAAGATAAAAAGGGGCTTTGATAAAATGATAACCATACTCGGGCCGGATCATCACGGGTATATATCAAGGCTTGAGTCAATAATACAGGCACTTGGATATCCGAAAGAAATGTTCCAGGTGATAATACTTCAGCAGGTTAACCTGATTGAATCGGGTGAAAAATTGAAGATGTCAAAAAGGGAAGGAAAGTTCGTGATGCTTGACGAACTGCTTGACTCTGCGGGAAGAGATGCTGCACGGTATTATTTTATAATGAGAAATTTCAATTCCCATCTTGATTTTGACATGCAACTGGCTAAGGAGCAGTCTGAAAAAAATCCAGTATTCTACGTACAGTACGCATATGCCAGGGTATGTAATATATTAAAACACGCGAAAGAAAAGGGATTTGAATCTGAAAAATACCAATTACGTGAAATAGATTTTTCATATCTTGAGCCAGAGGAAAAAGAATTGATATTTCATATTGTGGATATCCCGGCGGCAATAAAAGAGGCGGCTGACAAATATTCACCCTCTTTTTTAGTGCAACATATATACGACCTTGTGGCAAAGTTTCATTCTTTTTACAACAAGCACAGGGTTGTTTCGGAGAATATAAAAGATACTCAGAAAAGGCTTTTCATAATGCTTGCATTAAAAAGGGCTTTATACGAAAGTTTCACTATTATAGGTATTACCGCAAGGGAGAATATGTGAAATATTGGGAATGATTTTAACGAAAGCCCAAAACCAAATACCCGATATATTTCAGGGAGGATAAATGGAAGAAAAAGAGATTGAAAAAGATATTAAAGAGATAAAGAAACAAAATGAGTCTTTGTCCGGCGAAATAGCGAGCATAAAGCAGGAAATAGTAAATCTTAAAAAGATAAAGGATGAAATACAGGAACGATATGAAGACCTTTTGCGTAAGGAAGAATCCTTTTTGAACGACGTCAACGACCAGATAGAACGCGAAATATTTGTTGTCGTGCTCGGCACAATAAAAAAATATGTCAACAAGGAAATGGTTGCACTTAAATTGCTGCGCAGGCGCATAAGAGCTCAGGTAAGGCACCAGGTAAAAAGAGAAACTGACAAGGAAGTAAGAAACCTGCTGCCAGGCATAAAGAAAGAAATGCAAAAAATAGCACTCGATATATTAAATCAGCTGAAACGGCAGACGGGCAAACAACTTGAAAAAGAAGTGCAGGAGCAGGTTAAGGAAACAGCACAGATATTGATTGAGAAAATGGAAGAAAGCGAAATAAAAGCTATAACAGACGCATTGACAGGCGTTTTTAACCGCAGGTATTTTGAGACAAGAATAGAGCAGGAATTGAAACTTGCCAAAAGGTTTCAGAACCAGCTTTCCCTGATAATGCTTGATATAGACCATTTTAAAGATATAAATGACACTTACGGGCACCAGACAGGGGATCTTGTGCTGCAGGAAATAGTTACGGTAGTGAAAGGAACTATAAGCAGCACGGATTTTCTTTTCAGATACGGCGGTGAGGAATTCGCTGTAATAATGCAGGAAACACCGGTGGATAAGGCGTTCGAGATTGCCGAGAACATGAGAAAAGCCGTGCAGGAACATACTTTTTACGGCGGAAATAAAGTAATAAACGTCACAATAAGTCTCGGAGTTGCCGAATATCCAGCACACGCAATCATAAAACACGTGCTTGTAGAAAAGGCCGACGACGCTCTTTATTATGCCAAACAAACAGGCAGGAATAACACGAAAATAGCTGTTAAATAATCCTTATATTCAAGGTAAAAATGGACAAAAAAAATTTTAAGTGTACGGTTGCATATAAAGGCACGGTTTACTACGGATGGCAGAAACAGAAAAATTTTCTGACAATCCAGGGGATAATAGAATATGCGCTGGGAAAAATATTTGCAAAAGAAATAAGCACTTATGCAGCCAGCAGGACAGATGCTGGCGTGCACGCCTTTGGCCAGGTTTTTAATTTTAAAACAGAAACTTCGTTAGAGCCTGAAAATATAAAAAATATTTTAAACGACCTGCTTCCTGAAGACGTGGTGATAAAAAACATAGAAGAAGCAGATTCCAGTTTTAATCCGCGCCAAAATGTGAAAAAAAAATTCTACAGGTATTTGATCTTCAACGCCAATTTTTTACATCCTGTTTATAAAGGCCTGTGCTGGCAAGTCATAAAACCCATAAAAATCGACGAAATTATGAAAATTCTGCCGGCCTTTTTAGGTATAAAAAACTATTTTTCTTTTTCAAAATCCGGTTCTGATGATAAACAGTTTGAACGTACGATTGATAAAATAAGGGTAAAAAGGAAAAACAAGTGGGTTTATTTTGATTTTGAGGGGCAGAGTTTTTTATACCAGATGCTGCGTAAAATCACAGCGGTTTTGGTGATGTTTGCACATGGCAAAGTGAGCAGGGAGACAATTGAAGAAATGTTCAAAAAAGAGGACAGAACAATTTCGGGGCATATAGCGCCACCTGATGGGCTGTATCTTATGAAAATAACTTACGATAAAAATCGGCGTACAAAAATTTCGGCTGCATATGACAGGTAATAAAGTTTTGCAAGCACCGGATTTGAAGTCTTTATTTCTTAAAAGGAGATAGTTTGGACAAAACATTTTATATTATTGACGCTAATTCTTTTGCGTACAGGGCTTTTTACGCCCTTCCGCCGCTTACTACAAAAGACGGCATTGAAATACAGGCTGTTTACGGGTTTTACAACATGCTGCAGAAAATTATGAAAGAAAAAAAGCCAGATTACATAGCTTTGACTTTTGATTATCCCGGGCCCACCAAACGGCATAAGATGTTTGCCGAATATAAAATCCAGCGTGAGAAAATGCCTGAGTCACTGCAAATCCAGATGAAAATTATAAAAGAAATAGCCGGAAAAGGCAAAATCCCTGTTTTTGAAAAAGAAGGTTATGAAGCAGACGATATAATAGCCGCTGTGGCGGATATTTCCCAAAAAACAGCAAACGTGGTTGTCCTCACGGGCGATAAGGATATTTTGCAGATAGTAAATAAAAATATCAGCGTAATGAAAATAAAAAAAGACGGCGATATATATTTTACACCCGAGAAAATGAAGGAAGAATACGGAATTGAACCGGCAAATATAGTCGATGTGCTTGCTTTAATGGGTGACTCATCTGACAATATACCCGGGGTAAAGGGCATAGGTGAAAAAACAGCTTATACGCTTGTCCGTGAATTTAAAACCGTCGAAAATCTTATTGAAAATTCTAGCAAAATCAAGCGGGAAAAAATTAAACAACTTGTAGAGGCCAATGTCGAATCTATAAAATTAAGCAAAAAACTTGCTGAATTAAAGCCCGATAAAGAACTGATAGATTTAATAAATTTTGATATAAACGAATGCGCATCAGAAAAGATAAATAACGAAGGCTTGAGTGCGGAATTTCTGAATTATAATTTTAAAACACTTGTTGGCAACAAAAGCCCTGTAGACGCTGAAATCAAAATGAATAAGGAAGTTAGCAAAATAAATGATTTTGAGGAAATAACCGGTTATATTAAAAAAGCCGAAGAAATTACAATATTCTTTTCGGGGGTGGAGGATGATATTGAAATTATATCTGCCGGGGTAAATGATAAATTTTATTATTTTATAAATGATTTTAAAGCCTTACCTGAAGAAATAAATAAAAAAAATATAATAACGAACTCGGTAAAGCATATTTTCCGGCATTTAAAAACTACAATGAATAAACCGGTGTATGACCTTACGATTATGAGTTATCTGCTTGACCCGGATAAAACGTACAGGGATTTGTCATATGTGTTGACGGCGTATTTGGGCAGGACATTTCTTTCTTTTGAGGATGTTGCGGGCAAAGGCGTAAAGAAAATAACGCTGCAGGATGTGGACGAAAAATTGCTTAAAAAATATGTCTTTTTACTGCTTGATTCGGCAGGTGAAGCAAAAAACAAACTTTATAATGAAATAGAAAGCAATAATTTAAAGAAGGTTTATGAAAATATAGAAATCCCGCTTTCGAGGGTGCTGGCCGATATGGAAAAAAACGGTATAAAGATAGATACGGCATACCTTGATGAACTCATAACAAAAACGGGCAATTCCATAAAAGAACTTGAAAAAGGTATTTATGAAGACGCGGGCACTGAATTCAATATAAACTCGCCAAGGCAAATCGGCGAAATACTTTTTGAAAAGTTAAATTTACCAAAAGGGAAAAAGATAAAAACAGGATATTCGACGGACGTGGATGTCCTGGAATCGCTTTCCGGGATACATCCGGTAGTGGAAAAAATCCTGCGGTACAGGTCTTTGAATAAATTTAAAAACAGCTATCTAGACGTGATAAAGGGATATGTTGATAAGGACAATAAAACTTATCCGGTATATAACCAGACCACTGCAGCTACCGGCAGGCTATCAACATCAAGGCCTAACATACAAAGTACGCCTGTTCGCGGGATTGAGGGCAGGGAAATAAGAAAGATTTTTATACCGCTTGAGGATAAGCAGATTGTTATAAGCGCGGATTATTCGCAGATTGAGTTGAGAATCCTTGCACACTTTTCAAAGGATAAAAAACTAAAGCAGGCCTTTGTGGAAAATATAGATATACATACGCTTACGGCTTCGGAAATATTTGAAGTCCTGCCAGGGTTTGTAACAAAAGACCAGCGCAGGGCAGCTAAAACTATTAATTTCGGTATAATATACGGCATGAGCCCTTTTGGACTTTCAAAAGAACTGAGAATTTCAAACCGAGATGCGCAGAGGTACATAGAAAAATTCATTTTAACTTTTCCGGGTGTAAAAACATACCAGAATGATATAATAGATGCGGCCAGAAAAAACGGTTTTGTGGAAACTCTGACCGGAAGGCGAAGATACATGGCAAATATTAACAGCGCAAACAGGACAATAAGGGAATTCGCGGAACGGGCAGCCATAAATGCGCCCATACAAGGGACTGCCGCGGATATAATTAAAATAGCGATGATAAACATATTTGACAAATTTTCAAAGTTTAAGTTAAAAACAAAGATGATTCTACAAATTCACGATGAGCTTGTTTTCAGCACTGTGCCCGAGGAGAAGGAAAAAGTCAAAGAAATAGTTAAGGAATCCATGGAGACCGCGTTGAAAATTGATGTGCCGCTTGTTATTTCAATGGGGGAAGGAAAAAACTGGTATGAGTGCGGGTAGGCAAAAAGTAATCATAGGGGTTACGGGAACAATAAGGTCCGGGAAAACCGAAGCATGCAGGCATCTTGAAAAAGCCGGCTATTATGTTATAGATGTGGATGAATTTGCCCATAAATTATATAAAAAAGGCAACAGGCTGTGGAATATATTAAAAAATGAATACGGAAGTGTGATACTAAGTAAAACCGGGGAAATTGACAGAGAAACACTTGCAGAAATTGTATTTGAAACCAAAAAAAAATACCGAACGTTTGCCTCGCTTATATTTCCTTTTTTGAACGATATGCTTTTAAGGTATATCAAAAAACTCAAAAAAAGAGTTATTGTACTTGATATGGCTGTGCTTTTTGAGTCGGGATTTTACAAATATGCTGATTTTATATTAATAATCCGGGTCAATAACAGTATATGGATAAAAAGAATGAAAAAGAGACAAAACATAGAAAAGGCCAAAAAAATCATGGGTTTTCAGAATATATTTTCGATATCAAAAAAGATTGCATTAAGCGATATTGTCATATATAATGATAAAAGTAATAGAGAACTCGGTAAAAACATAAAAAGGGCCGTAGAAAATTTACTCAGGAGATAATTAGTAATGAATCTCAAGGAAAAAGAAGAGCAAATAAAGAAAATAGTGGACAGAATGAAGGCTTTGCCTACACTTTCTATAGTTGTTGCTAATGCAATTCAAGTTGTTTCTAATCCTTTGACCTCTGCTTCCGATTTAAGCAGGATAATATCGGTTGACCAAGCCTTGACGGCTAAAGTTTTAAGGCTTGCAAATTCAGCATTTTATGGGTTTCCTTTTAGAATTAAAAATATAACCCAAGCCATAGCTATCCTGGGGTTTGATACCATCAGAAACTTGGTACTTACGGTGTCAGTATATAAAATATTCACGAAAGATATTAATATAGAGTTTTCACACCAGGAATTTTGGAAACACTGCGTGGGCGTGGCAATATGCGCAAAATTACTGGCAAAAAGAATAAAATATAAGTCAATTGAAGGTGCATTTACCGCAGGGCTTTTGCATGATATAGGAAAAAATTTCTTTGAAGAGTATATGACAAATGAATTTCAGCAGGTTTTAAAATATGTAAAGGAACACAATACAAGCATTTATAACGCTGAAAAGGAAGTGATAGGGGTTGACCATGCGACTGTTGGGAAATGGATGGCTGAAAAGTGGAACCTGCCCCAGGAACTTGTCGCGGGGATAGGATATCATCACAATCCTAATGAAGAAAAAGAAGAATATGTAATAGCAACAATAATAAATGCAGCAAATATATTATGCAAACAAAAAGGGATAGGTTTCTCGGGGGATAATTCGATAATGCCTTTGAACAGAGAGAATAGAAACCTCCTTAACCTTGATGAAAATAATGAAAAGGCACTTATTGAATCGCTTGATGGCGAGCTTAAAGAGGCTGAGGCATTTTTATCAATACCACAGTAGTGATGTCATAAATGGCAGCTGAAAGTCATAAAATATATACTATGGGGATTTGTGGAGCCAGAGGTTATAGGTTAAAAATAAAAGATTAAAATTCCAAGCTTAAAACCAAAAGCAGAAACAACTGTATTTGCTAAGAAATTTTCACAGAACAATGACGCAGGAGGTCGCAATATTATGCCTGACAGTGAAGGAACCAGCGAACTAAAAGATTATATAAAAAATTTAGAGGTCATAAATGAAGGGTTAAGGCAATCGTTTGAGGATTTGACTACCCTTTACCGTCTTGTTGACATCATTACAGAAGCCAAAACACTTGAACGAGTTTTAAATTCCTTGATGGATCTTACAGCTGAAATAATATCCTATGTCGGTGCCGAGCTTTTTTTAATAGACGAAAAAACAGGCGAGCTTGATGTGGGAATAAAAAGGAATATAAGCAAAAGTATTGAAGCAAAAATAAACCTTCAAAATAAAAGAAAAGTAATTGACTGGGCTTTAAAAGAGGGCAGAACAATAGCCATGCCGGATATTGAGGAAGAAATACCGGAGTCTCAGAAAATGACCATTGTGTTGGTGCCTTTAATTGCCCACGACAAGTCAATAGGCATACTTGATATCATTACCGATACAGGAGAAGGTAATATCACCAGCAGGGATTTATCACTGCTGACAGTACTTGCCAAACAGGCAGCTCTTGCAATTGAAAATGTCAAGCTTTATGAGAGTATGAAGAAGGATCAGATCAGCATAATAAGGGCGCTTGCATCGACAGTTGACGCAAAGGATCATTACACACTCGGCCATTCACAAAAAGTTTCCGAGTTATCTGTATCAATAGCCGAAGAACTCGGGCTGCCGGAAAGGGAAATTGAAATAATTCAATATGCAGGGCTTTTACATGACGTAGGAAAAATAGCGATACCTGATGAAGTGATAAAAAAACCGACAAAGCTTACAGCAGAGGAATTTGAGATTGTAAAGAATCATCCTGCTGTCGGCGCAAAAATTATAAAAGAAATAGAGGCTCTTTCGCCAATGGTGCCTATAGTGCTTCACCATCATGAGCGCTTTGACGGGAAAGGATATCCCAACGGGTTAAAGGGGGAAGAAATACCTATCGGAGCTCGCATAGTTCTTGTCGCTGATGCATTTGATACAATGGTATCAGCAAGAGCATACAGGGATATGATGCCGAATGAGCTGGCAATTTCCGAACTGCGTAAAAACGCAGGGACCCAATTTGATCCAAATGTGGTGGACGCTTTAATCATACGTTTGAGGAAAAAAGCGGTGGATAATGAGCGATAGTTTTTCATTCGAAAAATTATTCTATAAAGAAAACGACAGCA
Organism: uncultured bacterium; assembly: GCA_963845185.1. Taxonomy (GTDB): domain Bacteria; phylum Oederibacteriota; class PGYV01; order PGYV01; family CAWJRG01; genus CAWJRG01. The sequence continues at coordinate 564,212 of CAWJRG010000009.1, forward strand.
TCCCTTTTATAGTAGCCAACATTATTTTAATAGCATTTATAACCGTGGTTTTATTTATAATTGCATTGGACCCAAGAAAAGCACTTATAATGATTCTGGGATATTTTTTAATTGTCTATGCTTTCTATACTATGGGAAAAGGTATATGCGTTATATACGGAATAATTTACAATTTTTTTATACTTGCCCTAATGCTTACCGCCCATAAAAACGCAAGTGCTCTATGGGGATATTTTTTTATTATGGTTTCAAGCATAGGTCTTATTTTTCAGGTTATAAGTTATATTAATGAAATAGAAGAAGAAAAGAGTTTAATTGAGATAAAAGAAACTGAATTTTTAAAGGAAATGAACGACACCAAAAAAAATATTGAAAAAAATAGAAATATGATGGAAGGAAACGAAACAAGGATAGAAAACTATAACCTATTGAATAAAATAGCCCAGAAGCTTTCCAGCACGCTTCGCAGGACAGATATTGTGAAAATAATTTCTACTGAAATGTCGCGGATAGCTGGAAATAAAAAAATCAATTTTCAAGTCATTATCTGGGATGAGGATGCGCAGGCATATTTTCCGGTAGAAACGGATAATATTGAATACGGCACAATGAAAATTTATAAGAAAGACGCTTTTGATGAGTGGATATTTACTAATAAATTTACTCTGCTGATCAAGAATATCGACGAAGATTTCAGGTTTAAAATGCTTGAAAAGGAAGATTTGAAATTTAAATCCATGGTAGCTGTTCCGCTTGTGGAAGAAAAAAAAATTATTGGAATTTTAAAGTTTATGGCGGAGGAAGCCAATGTATTCGACACAGAAGACGCCAGACTTTTTAATTATCTTGGCGATGTGTGCACAACAGCTGTTGAAAACGCTATTCTTTATAAAAAAACCGAGGATCTTGCAATAAAAGACGGACTCACAGGGCTATTTATACGAAGATATTTTATTGAAAAACTTGAAGAAGAAGTAAGAAGGGCAAGACAAAGCGGAAGTACTTTTTCCTTTTTAATGATTGACCTCGACCATTTCAAGGAATGCAATGATACTTACGGGCATCTTGCGGGCGACAGCGTATTAAAAGATCTGGGAACATATTTAGGAAGCTTTGTAAGAGATGTGGATATAATAGGCAGGTATGGAGGAGAGGAATTCGCCATTATACTTCCCGATACTTCCTTGAATGGCGCAAGGTTTGTAGCGGAAAGAATCAGGGCCGATTTTGAAAAGCACCAACTAAAAATATCCGACGAGAAAACTATAAAACTTACATTGAGCATTGGCGGTGTTGAATTCAAAAAGGACCATAAACTTATGGAAATAGTAAACATGGCCGACAAAGCGCTATATTACTCAAAAGGAAACGGCAGAAATATGGTAACTTTCTGGGAGGACATAAATTGAATAGACCCAGGATAAACCTGCTAATACTTAGCTTGATTTTATACACAGTAACTATCATCAGCAATAAATTATTGGTTAAAGATTCTGATTATAATTCACTTGTATTAAGCCTGCCACTTCTAATGCCTGAAATCAGGAGGAGATTTGATAAAATAGGGGCTTTAGTTTTCAGTATAATTTTAGTTGCCGCAACGCTTGTCCTTGCTTTGCCTTCGATAAATGTCATTTCACGTGAAATTTTCATTATTGTTTTTCTTTTTTTTCTCACGCTTTATTTTTATCCGGATTTTTTTACGGCGTATATAAGAAAAATAAATCAAAAAGAATTATCGCTTCAGCAAAAAATACATGAGCTTAAAAAGATGAAAGATGAAATTGGATCGCTATCCAAGATTAACGAAGACCTAGAAAAAGAAATAAAGGATGTAACTTCACTTTATGGCATGATAAAAGAATTAGGTTCCCGGTCCCTGACGCTGACAGACAGCATTGGCAATATAACGGAGACTATAAAAAGAATAATCAAATATAACTTCAAAATAAACCTCGATGAAATAAATTTTTTTATGATTGTGAAAAAAGGAAACATTTTTTCGGTAGCGCAGTCATTTGGGTACGATGAGAATTATTTGAAAGAAAACGAAAAAACAATAATTGAGGCCGTACTGAAAAGAATATCCGATAAGCGCGATATGATATATAGCAATAAACTTGACAATAAAGAATGGGATAAAAACGAGGCTTTTTTTAATAAAAGTGTGTTATACGTTCCTTTTTATGTGGAAAATAAACTGCTTGGAGTTTTATTCTTTTCCGGGAGCAAAGAAAATATTTTTGACGAAAAGCAAATTGCAAGCATAAGAATTTTAACAAACCAGATTGCGATATTACTGGAAAAAGTTTCTCTTTACGAAGAAGAAGCTATGATGTCAAAAATAGACAGTTTAACAGGACTTTATGTACACAGAGAATTTCAGGAACGGCTTGAAAATGAATTAAAGCGAAGTTCCAGATACCAAAAAGAACTGGGGCTTATAATGGGAGATATTGATTTTTTTAAAAAGATGAACGATTATTACGGGCATCTGGCAGGCGATTATGTACTTAAAACAATAGCACTTATTTTAAAAAATAATACGGACCCGGCAGATTCAGTGGCTAGATATGGCGGCGAGGAATTTGTTATTATTTTGCCTGATTCAGACAAGAAAAAAGCTTTTTTAAAAGCAGAATCAATTAGAAAAGTAATTGAGGATTATGGATTTGCATATAAAGGGACAAAAATGGGCGTAACAATGAGCTTTGGTGTTGCGGCATATCCTGGCGATGCTATAACGCGAAGATCATTAATTGATAAAGCAGACAAGGCACTTTATAAAGCTAAAGAAACAGGCAGAAATAAAGTATTAAAAAGCGAATGAATGCATTAACAAAATTTAAGCCTATAATTACATGATATGCATAAAAATGAAGGGGCAAATATTTTCGGACATAACAAAATATTTTTTTAGTTAAAGCTTTTGAGAATATGATGCATAATTATTCACCGTGGTTGAGTAATAATACACTGGATAATCATTTTTTTGTTCTAATTTTTTTTGAAATATTAATGCGTTAAAAATCAAATTTAAGGGCGTTGTGCGCTTATAAATATTTATTTTAGATAGCAGTTATTAATATACATGCCAAAAATATCCGCAACTTTTTTATAATTCAGTCGTACTAATAAGAAGTCGAAATATAAAGGTGAAAAATGGATATTGAAAAAGAAAATGAATTAATTGAACAATCAAAATCAGATCCGAAAGCATTTGAAAAGTTGTTTGATAATTATTATCATGCCGTTTTTAGATATGCAGCACACAGAACGGGAAATATAGAAGTCTCAAGCGATATTGCGGCTGAAACATTTTTTAAAGCATTTAATAAAATTTATACTTATAATCCTAAAATAGCCCCGTTTTCGGCATGGCTTTTTAAAATAGCCAATAATGAAACAAATTATTATTTCAGGAAACACAAATATACACCCTTTTCTTATAATGCCGCAGTTGAAGATGGTGGATTCAGGGAACCGGCATCGCCAGTCGATATTGAAAAGGAATTTATGGATGCGCAGGAAGAAATGGAAAAAAACAAGGATTTTTTACAGGTAAAGGAAGCTATATGCAAATTACCCGCAAGATATCAGGAGGTAATAGTTCTTAAGTTTCTGGAGGATAAAAAAATTTCCGAAATCAGTTTAATCCTGAATAAAAAAGAAGGAACAATAAAATCACTTATATCCAGGGGTTTGGCAAGATTGCGAAAATATTTTTCCCGAAAAAGACGCAACCATTTATAATCTGAAGCATATATTAAGTAACAGCAAGAATAACGAAAGGCGGCTTTAAATGGAAGAAAAAGATATAATTAAAAAGCTGGAAAAAGCAAGGCTTTCAATGCATGGGTTTAAAGCCCACGGCGCCAGAGTTAAAGCAGTGCTTTTTAGCAGGAAAATTAAAGAGGAAAGAAAATATATACCCGAATATTTTAAAATTTTAACAGCCATGGCTGGCATGTTTGTTTTGGCAATTGCGTCTTATTATGTAGTTGATAACATGGATAAAGGTAATAAATTCAATAAAAACGGTGGAATCTGGTCAACCTACAGCGATGTTCAGGAAGGTGGAGATTCAAAGGTATGGCCTCCGCCGGCTTCAGCAACTGGAAATGATTTTGTGATGTCAAAGCCCGGTTACGGAGGAGAGGGTTACGCAGTAAGGATTACAGGCATGACAGGCTCCAAACTCGGCTTAAATTATAATTATTTTGGCGTGGTAAACAGATTTAGCAGTGATTCTTCCTGCCCCAAATGTAAAGGTGCAAATATTAAAAAATATTCCGGCATAATGTTCAGGATTAAGGGAAAAATACTGTCAGGCAATCTTTTTTTTATACTGCCTTATGAAGGCAATGAGTGCGTAGCTGAAAGGCTTACATGCAAGAGTTTGACCGGCTATGCGGATTACGAAAAGGACATTACAAATGAAGTCAAGCAAAACTGGAACTTTATTGTTATTGATTTCAGAAGAGATTTAAGGCAACCTTATTGGACGCCAAACAATGCAGTTGTGCCGATTGAGAAAGTACTTGAAAATGTTCACCTTTTCAAGTGGCAGTTTAAAAACGGGGACGGCAATTTAGTGGATATTTGGATTGATAATGTCCGACTTTTCTAACGTAAAGATTGAAAAAAGACCGAAAGGAGGCATGTACAGAGTTTAAATCTAGATTATTTGCGAAGTAATTAATTTGCTGAAGAAAATACTGAAAAAAATGTGGACAAAAAAAAATATATTACTTATAATAACAGCACTTAATTGAAAAATATAAAAAGGAGGAAGGAAAATGAAAAAAAGCAAGAAAACATTATTTTTATCGGCAATTGTTTTTTCTTTATTGTTTATTTTATGTTTTAGTAAGATAGCGTTTGCTGCGGACACCACGCAAGATGCAAAAGCAGTTGAAGCAATGAAAGCAAGCCATAATATTGTACTGTGGAATTTCGAAGATGGCACAACAGATGGGTGGCATGGTGCAGGCGCAAAATGGGGAAAAGCTTCCTCGGTCAACAACAAATCTGATTTTGTAAGCGAAGGAAAATACTCTTTGGAAATTAATTGTAAGGGTTCGACGGACTGGAACCAGGATGCTGCGGTCAATGATGGGCCGTTTCCGAAAGAGTTTCAAAAACTTGTCGAGATCACAATGGATGTATTCGTGCCAGCAGAGACATTAAAAGGAATGGAATATGCCGAGCTTTATTTCGTGATTTCTGGCGCTGCAAATACATGGTATCAGCTCAAACAACAGTTAAATCAGGGCTGGAACAATCTGGTATTTAAGGTTGACACGGCAAATGTAAGAGGAGAGATATGGCATACGTATATTGTAGTAAATTCAACCGAGCCTTTTAACGGGCCAATCTATGTTGACAATGTAAAAGCAAGGGTACAGGGACCATTGGGCGAAATTAAAGGTAAAGCCATTGATAAAGACAGTAAACAGCCATTAAAAGGAGCATGTTTTGTAATTGGTGATACTTTGGTTAAAACCGACGACGGTGGAAATTTTCAGGCAAATGTATACGAGGATGAATATAGTAAATTGGCAATTATTATGCCGGGATATATGGATAAGACAATGGATAAAGTTGTTGTTTGGGGTGGAAAAACCACTGATTTAGGAGAAGTTTTAGTCACTAAGAAAAGCGAGCCTAAAGAAGAGCAGGTAAATGTTACAGTAGATGCGTCAAAGGTTATAAGGGAATTTGATCCGCACAAGGTTTATGGCAACAACGCAGCAGTGTGGGATAAAAAAGACGGATTTGTTGACAATATTGCACTTGAAAAAATAAGAAAATCAGGTGCCACACTTATTAGGTTCCCTGGCGGTGATTACGGCAACCTTTATAACTGGAAAACAGGTGAGGTTTATAAATGGGATGGTTCTGTTTCATGGACGCCGGAAATGAATTATTATATGTTTATAGCCTTCATGAAAAGGCTTGACCCAATAAATGCCGAAGTACTTCCAACCTTAAATGTAATGACACCTCCAAACAAGACATTAGTGGAAAGAGTTAAATTTCAGATAGAATGGCTTAAGGACATGAGGGAAAAAGGTCTTAAATTCCGGTACGTTGAAATCGGAAACGAGCCTGATAACAAGCCTGCGGTAAAAGCACCATCCGATATGAAAAAATTGGCGAAGAAAAAAGACGGTACGGAATTCTGGACAAGTATTGATGATTACTGCGCTGTTTTTAACGAAGCAGCAAGCATTATAAAAAAAGAGATTCCTGATGTAAAAATTTTGGGTCCAGTTCCAATGCAACCAATGAATCAACTTAGATTGGAAGGAGAGCCATGGAAAGCCGAAGGCGACCCAAAAGCGCCTTTCTGGCTTGAAAGGTTTTTAAAACTTTCGGGTAAATATGTAGATGTCTTGGTGACACATGAATATCCATTATGGGCAAATAACAGCACTGTGGCACTTTTGAAAAGGCCGCAGGAAACATGGCCGGTATATATGCCGAAAATAAAAGCATGGATGAAAAAGTACGTGCCTGAAAAAGCTGACACTATGGAAGTTGCCTTAACCGAATGGAACTCGGGGCAAGAAAATCCGACAACGGCACAGCTTATAAACGGTTTGTTTGCGGCAGACTATCTTGCATCTTTTATTAAGTCGGGTGGAGATATAGCTTGTATCTGGGACATGTATACACAGAAAGCTGGCCAGGGTGGAGGGCACGGAGTTCTTGATGAAGAGTTTGATCCTAGCAATAAATATGCGGAAAGGTCATCTTACTGGGCGCTATATATGATGTATAACATGTTGGGTAAAAAAATGGTTAAAGCAGATTCAAATAACCAGGATCTTTCCGTTTACGCTACAATGCTTGACGACGGAAATTTGGCGATAATGGCTATAAACAAAACAAGCTTGTCGAAATGCAAGGCAACAATAGATATTTCCGGCTTTAACGTGGGAAATGGCACTGCGGATGCTTGGCAATTTTCAGATAAGGAATATGTATGGAGCACAATGCTTTTTAGGGCAATTATTAACTCGGGCCCATCTCAGTTCCAGATTAACAATGTGAAAAACACGTTTACTGAAGATTTCCCGCCTTATTCAATCACGATATTGCATATAAAAAAGTAAAGATAAACAGTAGAAAATATAAGCCCTCTTTGCGGAAACGCCGAGAGGGCTTTATATTTTTATATTCATTTTATTCCGGAAAATTTCCAATTTTTTTGACAGAATTTCGCTAAATAGTAAAACAATTGAAAATTATTGACAAAAATACCGATTTTTATATAATTAATCACGCGTTTATGATGTTACAATACGAAGAGGAGATAAAATGAAAAACGGAAATAAATCTAAAGTACCTAATCAAGGCATAAGCCAAATAATCCCGACAAAATTTTTTCTTGTGGCAGGACATTCCGAAGGCATGACGCCTCTTAATGCTTTTGACAGCGCACTTCTTGATGCGGGCATTGGCAACACTAATCTGGTAAAGATGAGCAGTATACTGCCACCCGGAGCGAAAAAAATTAAACCGATAAAATTACCTTTAGGAGCGCTCGTGCCCGTAGCTTATGCATCAAAAGTCAGCACACAGGTTGATGAAATTATATCTGCAGGAGTGGCTGTTGCGATACCAAAAGACCCTAAGAAAAACGGGCTGATTATGGAGTATTCAGGTGCAGGACACAAGGAAGAAATTGAAAGAATAGTCCGCCATATGGCTGAAGAGGGCATGAGATACAGGGGATATTCGATTAAGGAAATACAGAGCATAGCGGCACAACATAATATTAAAAAAATAGGTGCTGCATATGCTGCAGTAGTGCTGTGGTGGTAAAAGTGAAAGAAATTAGCAGGAAATGGGCTCGTGAAATTTACAAGGATACGGCCTTATCTTATGAAATAATCAAAAAGCTTTACGGCAAGCGAAGCAAATTTCAAATGGTGGAGGTCTATAAGACAAAAAAACACGGAAATTTAATGGCGCTTGACGGTTGTTTTATGCTGACTGAAAAAGAAGAATTTGTTTATCATGAAATGATAGCACATATCCCGCTCTTTTCTCATCCCAACCCACAAAATGTACTAGTTATAGGAGGAGGCGACGGAGGTACAGTAAGAGAAGTCTTGAAGCACAAAACAGTCAAGAAAATAGATTTTGTCGAGATTGACGAAGATGTTTACAAAGTTTCTTTAAAATATTTTAAAACTCTTACGGATCCGGTTAAAGATAACAAAAAAGTTAATTTTCTTTTTGGGGATGGCATAAAATTTGTTACTGAAACAAGCAATAAATATGATGTTATTTTGATTGATTCAACAGATCCTTCGAATATAAGCGGCGGGCTTTTTGGTACAGAATTTTTTAAAAATATCTACAGAATTTTGAATAAAAACGGTATTATGGTAAGCCAGTCTGAAGATCCGTTTTTTGATGGGCATATAATAAAAAATGTTCATTCCCGCCTAAAAAAAATATTTAAGCATGTGAGGCTTTATCTTGCTTTTATTCCGACTTATCCATCCGGTTGCTGGAGTTTTATTTTTGCCTCAAAGCGCCTTACCCCCGATGTAATAAGAAATAAATTTTTAAATAAATTTAAGACAAAATACTATAACTCTGAACTCCATAAAGCGGCTTTTATTTTGCCGGAATTTGTAAAGGGGCTTACAAAATGAAACTAACAAAAGAAACTAATTTTATTGGTTGTGATTACGATTTTGAAGAATCCCAACTTGTATTGGCAGGAATTCCTTATGATGGTACTTCTTCGTTTAGGCCGGGATCTCGTTTTGCGCCGGATAGCATCAGGAAATTTTCATATTCAATAGAGACTTTTTCACCAGATGCCGTTCTTGATATTACTGATTTTAAAATAAGCGATATTGGAAATGTGGAATTACCTTTTGGCAACAGGGAAGAGGTTATTGGTGATATAAAAAATCTTGCTGCATATATATTAAAAAACAAAAAAAAAGCTGTATTCATGGGTGGTGAACATCTTTTAAGCTATCCTGTCATAGAAAAGTATAAAGAAAGGTATAAAGACCTGAAAGTCATATATTTTGATGCGCATGCTGACATGCGTGACGATTATTTGAATGATAAACTATCACATGCATGCGTAGCCAGGCGTATTACAGAAAATATAGGTAAGGAAAATATTTTTATGTTCGGCGTCAGGTCCTTTGAGAAACAAGAATTTAATTATATAAGGAACAACAATATTTTTTGCGATTCAAAATGTGAACAAATATGGAACGTTATCGATACTGTAAAATCTTTTCCTGTTTATCTATCACTTGACCTCGATGTTTTTGATCCGGCATGCCTGCCGGGACTTGGCACGCCTGAAGCCGGTGGTATTTTTTATAATGATTTTGTCGAAATCCTTGAAGGCTTGTCTGAAATTAAAAATATAGTAGCAGCTGACGTAGTTGAATTATCCCCGACTTTTGACCCATGTGGAAATTCTAGTGTTTTTGCCGCAAAAGTCATGAGGGAACTTATTTTACGTTTAATTTAAAATGACTAGAAAAGATAAATTACTAATATCGACTTTCTTGTTGTTCTCTTTTTTAATATTTTATCCCCAATACATTTCAAATAAAATAATAGCTTGGCTTGACATGACATATTATTTTTTCCCGTTCAGGTTTATAGTTGCGGAATTAGTCAAATCCAATATTTTACCTTTATGGAATCCATATATATACTGCGGAAACCCGTTGATGGCTAATATGCAATCCGCGGTTTTCTATCCACTTAATGTCTTTTTCTATATAATGCCAATGGATTTGGCCCTTAAAATAACTACGTTTATATCTTTTTTTTTATTTGCATTTTTTACCTACGCTTTCCTAAGACTACATAAAATATCGGAAGAGGGAAGTTATATTGGAGCAGTGTCTTTTGTTTTTACTTTTTACATTACTGCTAAAGCAGTTGAACTAGCTGATTTTAATGTGCTTTTGTGGATGCCTGCGGTCTTGTATTTTACGCGAAAGTATTCTTTTAAGAAAAGGATTTTTGATGCTATATTTCTGGTAGGAACACTTTCTATGTCTTTTTTAGGAGGGCATCCGCAAGTTTTTTCTTGCGTTTATTTCATTTTTTTTGCCTTATTTTTTTACCATCAACTTTTCGATAGCAAGGATTTTCGTGGCAGTATAAAACCGTTTTGCTTAATAAATGCCTTATTTTTATTTATTGTATTATTGCAGCTACTGCCTACAGTAGAATTTATGAAATTATGCAACAGAATAACAACTGGTGTGGATTTTTTAAGAAGTCAACAAAGTTTTATGGAATTAGAACATTTTATATTATTTATTTTCCCGCCTGCCACGATTTTTATTTCGAAATATACTAGTTTTTTAAATTGGGTATCGCTTATAGAACTGGGAATTTTATCTATTTTACTGTTTGTTTTGGGAACCTGGAAAACAACCGAAAAAAGATATAGGAATTTTCTTTTTGTTTTATTTGTTTTTTCATTTTTTATTTCATTCTTGGGAAATATGCCTTTTTACAAATGGATATACGATACGGTACCTCTTTTGAAAATGATAACCTATCCAAGTAAGATTAATGTATTATGGTTTTTTATAACCTGCATGATGGTAGGTTACGGTTATGATATTTTATTTCAAGCCAAATCTGTAGAAACTAAAAATTTTAGGATACTAGTTTATTCAGCTGGATTCTTTATTTTTGTTCTTTATTTGATTTGCAGCGTTTATGAAAGGCAAATCCTGTGGTATTGGAAAAAGTTATTCGACCCGTTAATTAAATTTCAAAAATTATACGAAATAACTGAAAATTATGAAATTTTTCTTCGCAGTTTTTTTATTTATATGTTTATGCTGTCAGTGTCGTGTTTTTTTGTATATTTAATTTCAGCAAAGGGAATTAAACAACAATATATACAAATAGCCGTAATATTATTTGTAATTTTTAATATTTTTATTTATCATTGGGGCGGATTTGAAGTTTATGTTGATTATAAAATTTTTACTACGGAATCAAAAACTATAAATTTTCTTTTTAAAGACAAGGAAATGAAATTTCGAAGAATTCTTGCTCCGGGAATAAAAAACAGGATTGAGTTTGAAACAAGAGGAACCGATTCGGAATCTATATTTGCCTATATTTTTGATACTTTAACCCCGAACATTGGCATGGCAAATCACCTTATTAATGTTGATGGTTTTGATTCGCTTGTAATTTCGAATTTTAGCATGTTTAAAAAAAACTTGGCCAGGCTTGATAAGCCATGGGATAACGATGCTTTTAAAATATTAGGTGCTAAATACATATCAAGCAGATCATTGATAAATGGTAAAAAAATAAAATTTAGTTTTTCGACGGCAACAAATATTTATCAATATAAAAATCCTGCAGATATTATATTTTTTGTGCCTGCCGTCAATAGCGACATATTATTTACTGATAATGAAAAGAATATTATTGACGAAATGTTTAACAAGCCTTACAACTGTTTTAATAAGATTTTTTTAAATAAGGAATACGAAAAATACTTTAAAGATGTTTTAAACCTGAAATCTTCACAAGGAAGCGATAGAACGACAGTAATTAAATACAACATGGTCAATGTAAATACATACTCTGTTTTTGCTAAAATAAAAGAGCCCGGTTTCTTGATTTGTACGGATAATTATTATCCGGGATGGAATGTATATGTTGACGGCAAAAAAGAAAAATTGTTAAAAGCGGATTTGACATTTAAAGCTGTATTTTTGAAGGCAGGCGAACATTTTATCAAATTTATATATGAACCGATTAATTTCTATATTTGCGCGTTTGTATCAGTTATTTCTCTTTTTATTTTGATTCTGTTTGGATTATTTTACTATAAAAAGGATATAAATTATGCAAACTAATTTCAGGAAAAGATTAATATCAATTATCTATTTATTAATTGCATTTATTTTGGTTTGGATCGCCAGTGTTAATATGGTTGCGCCCACATTTAATTCCGACGATAGCCCGGAAACAACAGTTGCTTTTCAAACTATGGGAATTCAGCATCCTCCCGGTTATCCTCTTGACACTTTAATAGGTAAAATATTTACAATGATTCCTGTTGGTAACGTAATGTTTAGAAGCAATCTCATGGCAATGTTTTTTAATATTATAACAGCTTTTTTTATATTTATTTTTGTCAAAATAAATCTTCGCATTGATACCAAGGAAAGCCTGGTCAATTATATCTTTGCTGGGTTATCGGCTCTTTTCTATTTATTCAGTAATTCGGTTTTTTTACAATCGACTTTTGCCAAAGGCAGTATTTACACTCTGAATTCTTTTTTTACTATTACAATAGTGGCGCTTCTATTAAATCTAAAAAAGAACATTAAATACTTTTTTCTTTTTTCGTTTTTATACGGGTTATCATTAGGCAATCACTGGCAAAGCATTATAGTGATTTTTCCGGCGGTTGCTTTTTACCTTTTTATTAACTGGAAGTATTTAAACGCAGGAGCCATTGTTAAAAGCATTTTTTTCTTTATGATTGGGATTTCAATCTATATTTTTATTTTTATAAGAAGCACGGAGCAGCCAATTTATTCATGGGGGGATATTAAAAGCCTTAAGGATTTTATTTGGCTGATAAGTAGAGCCCAGTATTCTACAGTGGAAGGAGTACATACAATACATAACACAATAAATTTATTAAGGTTCTATATTAATGACCTTTTTTCGAGTCAATATCCATTTTTTATTGCCATATTTTTATTCCCGGGAGGTTATTTTCTGTTAAAGAAATTGCGAACAGAAACAATTACGATCTTAATTGCTTACTTATTCCTCATCGCAAGCGTAGTAAGGTTTGCAACACCGCCGCCGAATACGGAATGGCTTATTAAAGCATATTTAATTTCGTCCTATATTTTTATTGCAATATTCATGTCAGCAGGAATATGTTATATAATAAATTCCATAAAAGGATTAAGTAATATAGTAAAACTTTCAGTTTATTTGTTGGTAACTGTTATTATTATTATTTCGCTAAGGCTTCATGTGCCTGATTATTCACGATATTTTATAGGGTATGATTATTCGGAAAATATTGTTAAAAGTATGCCCCAAGGTTCAATATTTATTGCTGAAGGAGACATGAATATCGGAGCGGCGCTCTATGAACGTTTAATCAAAAAGGAAAATTTTATATCCATAATACCTGTTGTACTTGGTTATTCGTGGTACCGAGATCAATTGATGCGTATTTATGATGGTGATTTAAAGCTTGCGCCGCTTGCGCCCAATATGATAGAGGAGCTTAATAATATTATGATGAATAACAAGGAAAAGAATATTTATTATTCTAATGTGTACACAAAAGAATGGCAAAAACTTTTACTGAAACCTGAGGGAATCGTTTATAAGGTCTTGACGGATACCTCGATTAAAAACTATGTCAGCGATGCAAATTTTAATATCTACTCGTACAGGGGTATTATTGATAATGGGGTAAAATACGATGATTTTACAAAAAGGCTCGTTGTCGAAAATTATGGGGTTAGTTATTATATGACAGGCGATATTTTTAGGAAATCAGGCAGGAATGATGTGGCTGTAAAATTATATAAAAATGGCTTTGTTTTTTTGCCGAGCGATTCTGCCTTGCTTAATATAGGTATTTGTTATTACACCATGAAAGATATGCCAAACGCTGAAAAATACTGGAGGGAAGCATTAGAATTGAACCCACGCTTGTCTGTTGCTTATTCAAACCTAGCTTTCATTTATTTAAATAAAAATGAAACTGCGAAAGCCTTAGAATATGTTGATAAAGCTTTGGAATATGACCAAAATAATTCGTCTGCACGCCAGTTAAAAGACGTGCTTAATAAAGCTGGTATTCATAGATAAAAGCAAGGCATCAAAAATCAAAAGGAAACATAAAATGAGAATAATTTTCGCTTTTATATCGTTGATAATATTTTTTGTTTTCCTTAGAACAGCGCCACCTACAATTTACCTTGGCGATAGCGGCGAAATCGTAGCTGCCGCATATAATATGGGTATAGGTCATCCACCGGGCTATCCTTTATTTATGCTTGGGGCTAAAATAGCTTCTTTTGTGCCATTGGGTGATATTGGTTTCAGAATTAATCTTTTTTCTGTTTTTTTAGGCATACTTTGTTTTCTGTTATTTTATTTAACAGGCGTCGAATTTGTAAAATTCCTCTTTAAAATAAATAAAAAAGGGATACTGCCTGTTAAATTAACAGCACTTGCCTTGGCGCTTATATATACCTTTTCAAATATTTTTTGGTTCCAGGCAGTTCATGCAAAAGGCGCTATATATACCTTTATGCATCTCGCAGTCTTACTTGCCATTTTTGTAGTTTTAAAATTTAAAACAACAAAAGAAAATAAATATTTTTATCTTGCTTTTTATTTGGCCGGCTTTTTAACCGTTGTTCACCAATCAACGCTGCTTTTTACGGTTTTTATAGTTGCCATTCTACTGGCAGACAATATAAAAAAATTATATTATAAACGAACTTTTTTAGGAATACTGTTTTTTTTGACAGCAGCGATCTCGCCGTATCTATATTTATTTATCAGAATGAAAACCAGGGCTGCTGTTCAGTGGTCAAATATAAGCACATTTTCTCAGCTAATCAGCCATATTTTAAGAAGAATTTATTTTCCTAACAGTAGTTATATTTGGGTTTTACCAGATGTTCTGATTTTCAGGCTTAAATACTATATGGAGGAATGTGTTAGAAATTATAATATATTAGTAATATTTTTTTTAATCGGGCTTTTTATTTTATACAAAAAAAACAAAAAATTGTTTATAGGTATATCCGGATTTCTTGTTTTAAACTATACTGCGCTTGTTTTAGGCGTTAACACGGTCGCCGGTTTTGCGCCGAATTCCATATCACCATTTTTTATGTATACAACAAAAAATTTTTACATGATGAACGAGATTCTAGCCATGATTATTAGTATTGCTGGACTTTATGGAGCTGTTGAATTATTCATACGAAACGACAATTCAAAAAAAACACCATTGTTTATATTTTTGTTTATGGTACCTGTGGCCATGGTTTTGGGTAATTATAAATTAAACGACCTTTCCAGGAATTATCTTACCTACGACCGTGCAGAAAATATTTTTAAAACACTGAAAAACGGTGATATTTTATTTGCGAATGAAGATTTTGATGTATTTTCAATACTTTATACTCAATATGTTAGGCGCGCTTATAGAAATATACGCACAATTGACATGGCTGGAACTTTTCTGGACACATCAATATACAAAGATTTGAAAAACTCCGAAATAAAAGTTGTTTTTAATAATAAGGTGCCGGGAGCTGAGAAGTTCAAGTTTCAGCTAACACAGATGATTAAAAATAACGCCGAATTGGATATTTTTAAACAAAACCCTAGAAAAGTTTACTATGCTTCTTTTACCGAATATACAAAAGAAAAATTCAGGACTAAGCCATATAGCGTAATATTCAAATTATATAAAGAAGATGAAAAAACTCCTGATTCGGAACGATTACTAAAATTTTGTTCAATAAGAGACTATTACAACAATAAGAACCTGGATTTATATTGTAAGGATGTACTGGCTAGGTATTTTTTGCAGAAAGCGCGATTTGCAGCTGTAAATAGCGATATTGAGGTCTTTGAGAAGTATCGGCAGGTAGCTGAGGAATTGGCAGGCGAATGCGGTGACATATTAAACCTTATATGTTCAATTTACCTATATGATCTAAAAAAACCGGAATATGCTGTAAAATATATGGAAAAAATTCTAGAATTGGATCCTTATGATTATAAATCCTTAAATGTTTTAATAAAACTCTGCATGGAATACGATCCGGAAAAGGCAATTGAATGGCTAAAATATTTATATTCCAAAATAGATGACGAACAGCAAAGGAATAACATTTTAGTAACGATAACCAAAATAAAAGAAATGCTAGAAAAGGAAACTAATGGAGCCGGAAGTAACCTGCATTAGGCTGAAATATTTTTATAGTTATGTATATCCGGATGCCAAAGGGCATAGGAGACTACATAAATATTTTTTTAAATAACTGCAGAATGCAATAAATACATTATATAAAGGTGCAATTGGCGAAAAATTAGCTGCGGAAATAAAAGAACGGCTAACATACTGGTTTATTCTGCATATCCGGAAAAGTGGCATAAAACTCAGTTCATATGTGTTGAAAAAGCAGCTCCTATGCTGCTTTTAAGCTAAAAACATGCATATTGACAAAGATTTAAATAGCGGATATAATTAGCCCATAAAATTTCGGAAAATGAGGAGGCATATAAATGAAGATAGGACATGCAGTAAAAATAACAAATCTTGATTACTTTAACGATCCTAACGCTAAAAAAAGAAGCAAATCATTGGTTGGGAAAGTAGGTAAAATAGTCAATATTACGCTTGGTGTTTTTAAGGTGCAATTTGACGACGGCGAGGTTGATTTTTTTGACGGAAGGGAACTTGAATTCGCTGAAAAATTGGAACCAAGGGCTATTGACCTTGTTTTTGTATCCTGGCAAAAAGAGGGAAAAAGCGTATACGACACAGAAGAGGGCGACAAACTTTTTATAGGTGATTTTCATCATGGAACAATTTTTAAAGGAACTATTGAACTTGACGAAGAAGAAACAAGTAGAATAAAACAGGCTTGGAAAGCAGGAATACATCCTGTTTTTGATATAAGGGTAAGGGAAGAAGATGACAAAAGAAAAAACAGGCGGGAAGATAAGCCTAATTCCTGATAGAATTTTGGCTGCTAATCCCTTTTGAAAACCGAAATCCTTTAAATATTTCAAATATAATGAATATAAATTTTGTATATTATTTAGTGGGCGCATAGCTCAGTTGGTTAGAGTATCAGCTCGACAAGCTGAGGGTCACTGGTTCGATCCCAGTTGCGCCCACCATAATTTAATAGGAGACAATACAATGAAATTTAAGATTAACTTGAATGGTAAATGGAAATTCAAAGTTCAGGGTAAAGAAACAAAAATTAAGGTGCCATCAAACTGGTATTTGCAGGGGCATGATATTTTCGGCAAAGCAGAGTACTCGAGGGATTTTATAGTTAAAAAAATCAAATCAACTAATTATTTTGTTATTTTTGACGGTGTTGATTATTTCACCGATGTCTATATCAACAACAAGCCGGCAGGCAGGCATGAAGGGTATTTCCAACGATTCAGATTTGACATAACAAAATTGCTGAAAGATGGAAAGAACGAAATAAAAGTTATTGTCGATTCTCCCAAGGAATCTGAAGAAATATGGCCAGATAAAAAGATACTTATCAAGGGCATATTTAACCATCACGATACCAGGCCGGGCTCATGGAGTAAAAAATTCGGGCAGGATAAAAATACAGGCGGTATATGGAATAATGTTTATATTACTGCAGTTAATTCTGTTGAGATTGAAAGAGTCAAGATAACGCCTTTGTTAAAAGACGATGAAAATTGGAATGTGTCGCATGAATTGCTTATAAATAATTACACAGGAAAAGCACTGGAATGTGCAATAAACGCGCTGATTGTCTCGGTTAATTTCAGGGGAGCTTCAAAAGAGATTAAAAACAGCGTATTGCTGCAGCCCGGTGTGAATAAAATCCAATTAAGTAATGACATGAAAAATCCGGCTTTGTGGTGGACCTGGGATTTCGGCAAGCAGAATCTTTATAAGTTTACTTACCTTATTAACGCAGGAGGTATTAAAGACAGTTATTCGGACATCAGCGGCATAAGGGAATTTAAACGCAGAGAGGACAAGTGCTGGTATTTAAACGGCAAAAGAATATTTCTGCGCGGAACGAATATCATACCTACGCAGTGGCTTTCCGAATACACCAATGCCAAGATAAGAAAAGACGCTGAACTTTTAAAAGGTGCTAACATGAATATAGTGAGGATTCATGCCCACGTCAACAGGGAAGAACTTTACAGGGAAATGGACAGGGCAGGCATTATGGTGTGGCAGGATTTTGCCCTTCAGTGGGCATATGAAGAAACCGAGGAATTTACACGCAATGCATCAGCACAGATAAAGGACATGGTAAACCAGCATTATAACAGGCCTTCGATAACAATTTGGTGCTGCCATAACGAGCCGTTTGTTAATTTAAAACAACTCGACCCTGTTCTTGTGACAAAAGTAAGGGAAGAAGACCCTGTGAGATATATTGAAAAGGCTTCGGATTTCGGACAGCATTTTTATCCTGGCTGGTATGTTGACGCGACGCCCGGGAATTTCAGCAGGGACATGTTGAATGCGAAAAAACAGCTGCTTGCATCCGAATACGGGGCACAGGCACTGCCTTGCCTTGCCTCCATGAAAAAAATATTCAAACCGTGCGAGCTTTTTCCTCCTGACCTGGAAAAGTGGATGTACCATGATTTCCAGCCAGAACAAACATTTAATCAGGCTCACATTAACATAGGAAAAAATATAAGTGAATTTATCGAAAATTCCCAGCAGTACCAAGCAGATCTTTTAAAAGATATTACCGAGACATTCAGGAAAGCAAGGTACGAAGTTGTCGGCGGTTTGCTGCAGTTTATGTTTTCCGAATGCTGGCCGTCTATAGCATGGGGGGTTGTCGATTATTTCAGGGTGCCTAAAAAAGGATATTATTATTTAAAAACAGCTTTTCAGCCGGTTTACCCCGGATATGTGCTGACAAGAAAAAACAAGTCAAAAGGAGAAAGAATAAGCTGGGGGACTTTATGGGATTCATTTTTTATAATAAACGACCTTCCTTATCCGTTGAAAAATATTACTGCGAGAATGAAGTTTATTGATGCAAAAGGGAAAGTTTATTATGATGTTAAAAGTGTTGCGAAAAATATTCAGGCAGATTCCATGATTTATCCTTTTGAAGAAAAAGAGTTGCGTGCTGGAGAAAGGGACTCCTTTGAGATACCTGAAGATTCGGCTGCAGGCCAGCATAAAATTGTAATTGATTTATACGACAAGAGGAATAAAAAAATGGCGCATAATTATTATGATTTTTTTGTTAATGAGCACTATGTGGCTCATAAATACAGATAATGTAAGCTTGGATTGAAAAAAACCTTTATTCAAAACTTAAATAGAGGCAGATATGGCAACGGATGATACAAAAAAATCAATACAGTTGTTAATGCTTTTCGGGCTTATAAGTCTTTTTGGGGATATTGTATATGAAGGTGCAAGGAGCGTAAATGGTCCATACCTTAAAACCCTTGCCATGAACGCAGCGATGGTAGGCTTTATAACCGGGCTTGGGGAATTCGCCGGTTACGCGCTGCGTCTTTTGACAGGCTTTTATTCCGATAAAACAAAAGCTTACTGGTTTTTTACTTTTTTGGGTTACGGTCTTATAATTGCAATACCAATGCTTTCCTTGACCGGTGTATGGCAGATAGCGGCTGTTTTAATGGTCATGGAAAGGGTTGGAAAGGGAATAAGGGCGCCTGCCAAAGATTCCATCGTGTCAAGCGCGGCAAAAAGAATAGGCACAGGTAAGGGGTTTGCAATACAGGAGGTTATGGACCAGTTTGGCGCGATGATTGGGCCGCTTATTTTCGCAGGATATTTTGCGCTGACCGGAGGCGGTTCGAAAAACGCACTGGACTACAGGCACGCTTACGGTCTGTTCTGGATTCCATTTCTTCTTGTTATGTTCTTTGCCGTAATTGCTTATACACGCGTGCCTGACCCGAGTAAACTGGAGCCTCCAAAGAAGGCGCAGGAACCGGACCGCATAACAAAACTTTTCTGGATTTATAATATATTTTCTTTTATTACATCGCTTGGTTTTATAAGTTATGCCTTAATCGGTTTTCATTTTAAAGCGGATAACGTGATAAGCGATGCCATGATACCTGTATTTTACGCAATCGCCATGGCAGTTGACGGCGCGGCAGCTTTTATAATCGGAAACTTATATGATAAAATAAAAGATAAATCAGGGCATCCCGGCGGCGGTCTTACAACCCTTATAATGATACCACTGCTTTCCGCAATCATTCCTTTTCTTGCTTTTACGAAGAGCGCATATCTTGCACTTGGGGCAGCAGTATTGTGGGGTATAGTAATGGGCTCGCACGAAACCATAATGAAAGCAGCCATCGCAGATATAACACCTATTAAGAAAAGGGGCACTGGTTATGGAATATTTAATTTTTCCTACGGCATGGCAATGCTTGCGGGCGGTTATCTTGCCGGCCTTATGTATGATATTTCCATACCTGTTTTATGCTGGGCGGTCGCAGGCCTGCAGACAATAGGTCTTGGTATGTTTTTTGTTATGAAAAAAGAAATACAGAGTAATTAAGTTACGTAGGTTTTATTACAGTATGGCTTCATCATAATGTATAAAGGGGATTAAATGCCAACAACAGAACAGATTAAAAAATTATTAAAAACTGGATTAGACTCAAAAACTTTTTATTTAATAAAAAAAACAGGCGCTTTTGCCGATAAAGAAGGCATAAAAGCATATATTGTCGGCGGCATGGTGCGCGATATGCTCCTTAAAAGAAAAACACTTGATATTGATATAGTTGTCGAAGGCGATGGTACTGAATTTGCGAGGCGCCTTGCCGACAGTTTACGTGGAGCATATAAGAAATTCGACAAGTTTAAAACAGCAAAAATTTTCCTCAAAAACAGGCGGATAGACATAGCGAGCGCAAGGACTGAGATATACGCAAACCCTGCTGCTCTGCCTGACGTTGATTTTACTGATTTAAAAAAAGATTTATTCCGTAGGGATTTTACAATAAATGCCATGTCTGTATGCATTAACAGGGGAAGATTCGGCGAGTTTATAGATTATTTTTACGGGTATAAGGATTTAAAAACAGGAATTTTAAAAACGCTTCATGATAAAAGTTTTATGGATGACCCTACACGGATACTGAGGCTTGTTAGGTTTGAAACGAGGTTTGATTTTAAAATAGAGCATAAGACTTTGTTGCTTTTAAAAGATGCGCTAAAAAAAGATATATTTGACATAGTGCCGGGAGAAAGGTTAAGAGACGAGATTTTGATATTGCTCGACGAAAAAGATCCGTTAAAAGCATTGTTGCGGCTTCAACAGCTAAAAATACTAAAAAAATTAAATAAAAATTTCTTTATAGATTCAAATACAATAAAATTATATAAAAAATTGGAAACTATAAAATTCAGGGAAACCGAAAGCGATTCCATTATTATTCTCTTCATGGTTTTTACAACGGAACTGGATATTAAATCTATCATTGACTTATTAAACAGATTAAAATTCAGCAATGACTGGAAAAAGATAGTGCTTGATGCTAAGCGTGATAGTGCCAGGGTTTTAAAGAGCCTCGATGCTAAAAAAATAAGAGACAGCAGAATATATGATTTGTTAAAAAAATATAGGATTGAAACCCTGCTTTATTTTGCTTTAATTTCAGACAATAAAAAAGTAAATGACAGGATAAAACTATATATTAAGGTTTTAAAAAACTCCAAGATTGCCATATCCGGAAAAGACCTTAAGGATATGGGCGTAAAAGAAGGGCCAAAATACGGCAAGATACTTGATAAAGTAATGGCAGCAAAAATCGACGGAAAGGTAAAAGGAAGAGCGCAGGAGCTAGCACTGGCCGGGAGATTATTTAAAATTGAATAAAAGTAGAGACGTTGCGCCGCAACGTCTTTACTGTAATGGTTTTATGAAGGAGGTTGAACATGGAAACATTTAATGCAATCAAAGGCAGGCGCAGCATAAGAAAGTATAAAAAGGGGGCAGTTATTGATAAAAAAACACTTGAAGAAATTGTTGAGACAGGAAAGTATGCGCCAAGCGCAAGAGCGGAATATCCTTGGCAATTTATAATCATCACTGAACCGGATCGTATTAAAGAATTAACTAAAATAGTTGGTCAGTACGGCAAATTTATGGTAAATGCTGCGGCTTCCATAGTTGTAACTAGCAAAGACGCGAAATATTATCTCGAGGATGGCTCGGCCGCGACACAGAATATACTGCTTGCCGCGTACGCAAAAGGCATAGGAACATGCTGGATTGCAGGCGATAAAAAGGATTATTGCCCAAAAGTGATGGAATTCATCAATGCGCCTGCAGGCTACAAACTTGTCAGCATAATATCAGTAGGCGTACCTGACGAAAAACCCAAGAAACTGAAACCTAATAACAGTGAAATAATACATTGGGAAAAATTTAAATAAGACAGATGACATATTCTTTGTAATCAATTGCAATATAAGGTATTAGCGATTTTCAAAATGCCTTTCAAAACGCTTGACAGTTTGCTGGTTTTATTATAATATTTGTTATTCCTGAATTAACTTTGAATCGGGAAATTTTTTGTTTGTGGAACCCCGCCGACAGGATTCGGCGGTCTTTAAAAACCACCGGAGGTCTATCATAAGTTCCCTCCGGAAAGGCATAATACATCCCCCAACTGGGAGTTGGGGGATTTCTTTCTGGATTAAAGGAGGACTTTGAATCAGATGAACAGTTACATGGCAAAAACAGAGGAAATAAAAAGAAAATGGTATGTAATAGACGCCAGCGATAAAATACTCGGAAGGCTGGCGAGCAGAGTAGCAAGCATTTTAAGAGGTAAACACAAACCTATTTTTACGCCCCATGTGGACACGGGTGATTTTGTTATAGTAATCAACGCGGCTAAGGTGAAACTTTCCGGGAAGAAAGAATCGTTAAAGACCTATATTTCACACAGCGGTTATCCGGGCGGCTTGAAAATGGAAAAATTCGAGCATTTAAAACAGAGATATCCGGAAAAAATAATAGAGCTTGCCGTAAAAGGCATGCTTCCCAAAGGCAAGCTGGGGAAGAAAATATATCAAAAACTTAAAATATATAAAGGCGCTACGCATCCTCACAAGACGCAAAAGCCTGAAGTTCTAAATTAAGGAGGAAATAAAATTGAGCTCAGTATTAACTGCAACAGGAAGAAGAAAGACATCAATCGCTAAAGTATGGCTTAAAAGCGGCGACGGCAAGATTACCGTAAACAAGAAAGACGTGAAGGTTTTTTTTAACAGGGATACACATATAGCGCATATTATGGAGCCTCTGGAGGCGACATCAACCGTTGGAAAATATGACATAAATTGCACGGCGATGGGAGGAGGGCAGACAGGCCAGTCAGGCGCTATAATGATGGCCATAGCAAGGGCGCTTTCCAAATCAGACGAAAGCATGAAAGTAATTCTCGCAAAGGGAGGGTTTTTAACAAGGGATTCCAGGATGGTTGAAAGAAAGAAATACGGCAGGATGAAAGCAAGAAGGAGATACCAGTTCTCAAAAAGATAATTGCGGATTCTTCTTCACGAAAAAATATAATACAAAGGCGGCCTTCATGGCCGCCTTTTGTTTTAGAGGTGCAGGATGCTTAACACAAGAAATTTAAGGCACGGCAAGAAGCCTTTTATGGCTGCCAGGTTTAAGGATGCGGCGAAATTCGGCAAAGGCGCAGTGCCGAAAGGATACGCAAGCACAAAAAAGCAAAAACAATTTAATCAACCAACACAAAAATCCGATAGTTCCGCAAATCAAAAATAATACTTAATTTCATGGTGGGTTTTATTGATTGACAGAGCCATAAACAGGGGGTATAATTTTATACGGTAATTGATTCTAATTTCAGGAGGGCAAGTATGAAAAAACTTTTCATATCAGTTTGTTTTACTTGGTTTTTATTTATGTTATTCACTATGGGGTGCAGCAAGAAAAGTCCAACTCAAGCAGAACCTACTAACACGCCATATGTAATCACAGCAACATTCACAAACACACCAAATATGACAGCAACCACACAGACTGCAGCAACGCAAACAGTTATTGCCTTAAAAACAGCTGGCCCTTCAGCACAAGCTACAGCAACAGCCCAGGTACAACAAACAGCAACCATGACTGCGATGTTTGTAACACAATGGGGTAGCGTTGGAAGCAACAACGGACAACTTTATCATCCTTTTGGAGTAGCAGTAGACAACAGTGGTGGAAGTAGTAACGGAGATGTATATGTTGCAGATAATGGTAATAACAGAATTCAAAAATTCAGCAATACAGGTGCATTTATAGCCTCATGGGGAATTGTTGGTGGGCAGGCGGGAAGTGGTGATGGGCAGCTTAATTGGCCTCAGGGAGTAGCTGTAGATAGTGGTGGAAATGTGTATGTTTCAGAAGTAGGTAATGATCGAATACAAGAATTTAATAGCGCAGGAACATATATAACTAAATGGGGTAGTAGCGGAAGCGGCAACGGGCAGTTTAATTATCCCGTTGGAGTTGCGATAGACAATATTAGTGGAGATGTATATATTGCCGATACTGGGAATAGCAGGATCCAAAAATTCAACAGTACAGGAACATATATAACACAATGGGGTGGTTCTGGAACAGGCAATGGACAATTTAAGGGTTTCGGAGTGGCAGTTGACAGCAACGAAGATGTTTATGTCGCAGATACAAGTAATAACAGAATTCAAAAATTTGATAGTACGGGAACATATATAACACAATGGGGTGGTTCTGGAACTGGTAACGGGCAGTTTAACCAACCCACAGGGGTAGCAATAGACAGCAACGGAAACGTGTATGTTGCAGACTCTGTTAATAGCAGAATACAAGAATTTAACAGTACAGGTACATATATAACACAATGGGGTAGTAGTGGAACCGGTAATGGGCAATTTGTTAGTCCTTATGGAGTAGCAGTAGACAGTAGTGGAGATGTTTATGTTGCTGAATGGACTAATAACAAAATTGATAAATTTCATCCATAAGGTTTTTAGGTTTAAGTAGTAAAATCTGATACCGCTTGTCCGGTTTGAAACCGGACTTGAGCGGGTACATGATTTCGTAATACTTTGCTTGCACCTGTTGACGGCTTGTCAAAGTAAACGAAATCAAGGGAGGCGGTCAATGAAAAAAGTTTTAATTCCAGTGTTAATTCTCATCGTAATTTTAATTTCAATTACTTGCTCAAAAAAATCCTCACCTACTTCCCCTGCGGCAACAGCGATTCCAACAATTAACTATTTGGCGCTTGTGTCGGTTCCTGGCGGGACATTTACCCAAACTGACGGCACAAATATGTTCAGTAATACAATTTCCACTTTCAGTATTGGAAAGTATCAAGTCACATATGAATTGTGGTACACAGTATATCAATGGGCTATTGCTAACGGTTATACCTTCCAAAACTCAGGTACCGAAGGCAGCGTAGGAACAGCCGGCGCAGCACCAACCACTTTAAATCAACCAGTAACTACTATAAATTGGCGGGATGCCATAGTGTGGTGTAATGCTTACAGCATGAAAACCGGATTAACGCCTTTGTATTATCAAGATTCAGGTTTCACTACATTGATCAAAGATTCTACAAACGGAGCATATGGCAGCAGTATAAATACAACAGCAGGAAGTTTTGATAACCCATATGTGGATTGGAACGCAAACGGATATAGGTTACCAACAGAAGGAGAATATCAATACACGGCAAGTTATATAGACGGAACGAACTGGACGCCGTATAACTATGCCAGCGGCGCAACAGACGCCTATACCGACACCACGGCAACCGCGCTTGTAGCGTGGTATAGCGGGAATTGCAGCAATACGCAGGCTATAGGCACATTAGCCGCGAATAAGCTTGATATCTATGGATGATATGTCAGGTAATGTTTGGGAATGGTGCTTTGATTGGTATGGAGCATATCCAACAACTTCAGAAGTAAATTATACAGGACCTACAAGCGGATCTGCTCGTATGAATAGGGGCGGTGGTTTTGTTGATGCCGCAGTAAACTTACAAGTGGGCTACCGCCACACTAGTTTTATGCCAGGACCGTATCAAGCGTTAGTCAACTACGGCTTTCGCATTGCACAGCATTAATAATAAATATAATTAGTTTAAAAGGAGGATTCAATATGAGTAAATTAATCAAGAAATGCGAACATCCGATATTCAAATTTGAATTATATGATGATTGTATTATTTATAAAAGGACGAACTCGGCGGGTAATAAATTTATTGGAGCATTAACTGGATATGAAATGTTAAAATCTGATATAAATCAAACCATATTTTTAAAAGATATTACGGATATTGAAATAAAGAAAACTACTTGGTTGGAACCTGGTTATTTTAGAATAAAAGCAGGCGGTGTCACACAAGTTGAAATTGTTTATATAAAGGATTTTTGTGAGAAGCTGCAAGAAGATATTAATAAAATAAAAAATGATTATAGTCAACGTACCAATATTGCATCGGGTAAAAGCGATTTAAATGATTTAGAAAAATTGGCCGAATTAAAATCAAAAGGGATTATAACTGAAGAGGAATTTCAAGCGAAGAAAAAACAAATACTTGGTTTATAAATAATAATTGCTGTTTTAATCTTATCTCAAAATGATGAATGCGGAGAGGAAAAAATAAGTGGAAACAGAAAAAGTTTGGTATGCTGCGTATGGTTCGAATATATTTTATGATAGATTTTTATATTATATTAAAGGTGGGAAATTTGAAAAAGAGAATGGAACATCTAAGTATTATCCCAAGTGCGAGGGCGATTCCGAGCCATCTGATAAAATTTTTAAAAGGGTAAATGGGTTTTCACTTATATTTGGAAACGAATCAGGGACATGGATAGAAAAGAATGAAAGAAAACCAGGCGTGGCATTTATTGATGAAAAGAATGATTGTTCAACATTTGTTTATATGAAGTATTATTTGATTTCAAGATTGCAGTTTGAACATTGTTGGGAACAAGAAGTAAAAAGCCCGGAATGGTATGGAAAAAAAATCCCTCTTACAAAGAGGGGTGACATCCCTGTTTATACTTTTTCTTATGAAATAAGACCTGAAATCAATAAACCTTCTGATAGATATTTAACAACGATAATAAAAGGGCTAAAATCAGAGGGACTTGAAGATGAAAATATAATAGAATATATGATTGGGGCGCAAGGCGTCGGCCGTTCAAAAGAACAATTGATAAAATTACTTGCTATATAGTTTTGCCGGAAGGAACGAAAAGATGTGTAAATAATTTTAAATTTTATTTGACATTAACCAATATTTTTGTTATACATATATCAACTCAAAACAGGAGGCTGTTGAAAATGAAAGCAGGAAGAAGCAAGAAAAATTTCAAAAATTCTCCTGCTATAATTCTGCCCTCCGCTTTGAATCCGAAGACACTAACACTCGTAGTAGTACTCTTATTGGTCGTTCTGCGACTTACAGTCGTCCTGTAATATCGGGCGAAAGTAAGCGCAGGATAAGGCTAAAACCCCGAAAAAACCCCTTATTTTACGCTTACGCCCGAATAAACAGGATTGTTTTATAGGGCAAAAAAGCCTTGTTTTTTAGCTGTTTCGTATGGTAATATATAACGCTTTTCAATAAATATTGGATTGCGGGTATATAAAAGATATTGAGATATAAGAAGCACCACTTGTCCTCGGCTTTACAGCCTCGGACTGGAACGGGTGCAAGCAAGAGTAATATTTTGCTGCGCCCTGTTAGCTTGCAAAATAAACTCTTGCATAGGAGGCTTATTATGAGAAGCGATAAAATGAAAAAAGGAATAGAAAGGACGCCGCATAGGGCGCTTTTTAAAGCAATTGGATACACTGAAGAGGAATTGAAAAGGCCTATTATCGGAGTTGTCAACTCATTTAATGAAGTAATACCCGGACATATACATTTGAATACCATATGCCAAGCAGTAAAAGACGGCATTAGGATGGCAGGCGGTACTCCTATGGAGTTTCCGACAATAGGAATTTGCGACGGAATTGCCATGGGGCTTGAAGGCATGAAATATTCCCTTGTCAGCAGGGAACATATAGCAGACAGTGTTGAGATAATGGCCAGTGCTTATCTTTTTGACGGGCTTGTGTTTATACCGAACTGCGACAAGATAATTCCGGGTATGTTAATGGCAGCGGCGCGATTGAATATACCGGCAATATTTGTGTCCGGCGGGCCCATGCTCAAAGGCAGATTCAAGGATAAAGTTTACGATCTGATTTCCGGCGGTTATGAATCAGTCGGCGAGTTTATGGCAGGCAAGATAGACGAAGAGACATTGAAAATCAGGGAGGATATCATGTGCCCGACCTGCGGCTCGTGCTCGGGCATGTACACGGCAAACACGATGAACTGCATGACCGAAGCAATAGGCATGGGGTTGCCTGGGAACGGCACGATACCGGCTGTGTATTCGGCAAGAATCAGGCTCGCCAAAGAAACAGGCATGAAAATAATGGAGCTGTTGGAAAAGGACATTAAACCGCGGGACATAATGACGGAAAAGGCGTTTAACAACACTTTTACTGTTGATATGGCCCTTGGCGGGTCTACCAACACGGTTCTGCATCTTCCGGCCATTGCCAATGAGTGCGGAATAAAATTCGACCTGGCAAAGATTAACGCGATATCGGAAAAAACACCGACACTTTGTAAACTGTCGCCTTCAAAACTTCCGTCAGGCGGCCAGCACCACATAGAGGACCTTTGCGCGGCAGGCGGCGTGCAGGCAGTCATGAAAGAACTTTCGAAGAAAAAACTTATAAATCTCGACCTGATTACCGCGACAGGCAGAAAAGTAAAGGATAATTTAAAAACCACGCAGAACATGGATGCGAATGTAATCAGGACGCCTGAAAACGCATATTCGCAGCAGGGCGGCCTTGCAATACTTTTTGGAAACCTGGCACCTGAAGGAGCTGTAGTCAAACAGTCGGGCGTGGCGCCTGAAATGATGAAGCAGGAATGCAAAGCAAGGGTTTTTGATTCTGAAGACGACGCACAAAAAGCAATATTCGGAAAAAAAATAAAGCCGGGCGACTGCGTTGTCATAAGGTACGAAGGCCCAAAAGGAGGGCCGGGCATGAGGGAAATGCTCGGGCCAACTTCGGCAATAGAGGGCATGGGGCTTGATACGCAGGTATCTCTTATAACAGACGGCAGGTTTTCCGGCGGCACAAGAGGAGCGGCGATAGGCCACATATCCCCAGAAGCAATGGAAGGCGGGCCCATAGGTTTGATAAACGAAGGTGATATTATATCAATAGACATAGCGGCGAAAAAAATAGAACTCAAAGTAAGCGACGAGGAACTGGAAAAACGGAAAAAAGAATGGAAACAGCCGCCTTATAAAATAACAGAGGGCGTGTTATATAGATATGCGCAGATGGTGACATCTGCAAGCACAGGTGCGGTTTTTAAGAAATAAGCGGTTGTTTTTATGAACGGCGCGAAGATACTTATTAATTCTCTGCTGTGCGAAGGAGTGGATACGATATTTGGTTATCCAGGCGCAGCTATTATAAACTTGCTTGATGAATTGTATAAAATCGAACCCAGAGCCCGGGATTCAAATGGCATGGGCCGAAAAAAAAGGAGTGAAGATATGAAAGGCTCCAAAATACTTCTTGAAAGCTTAAAGAAAGAAGGCGTGGACACGATATTCGGCTATCCTGGCGGAGTTGTGCTGCCTTTATTTGACGAGATATATTCCGAAAAAGAAATAAACCTTTATCTTGTGCGGCATGAGCAGGGAGCTGCACACATGGCTGACGGATATGCACGCTCGTCCGGCAAGGTTGGTGTATGTCTCGCTACATCAGGCCCTGGTGCGACAAACCTTGTTACCGGCATTGCGACAGCATATATGGATTCCATTCCTATAGTTGCCTTGACGGGTCAGGTTGCCACAAACCTCATTGGAAATGACGCTTTTCAGGAAGCTGACATTACAGGCATTACACGGCCAATTGTAAAGCATAATTACATTGTAAAAGATGTGCAGCATCTCGCGCAGACTGTGAAGAATGCTTTTTATATAGCTAGGACAGGCAGGCCCGGGCCTGTTGTCATTGACTTGCCAAAGGACGTGTTTACTACAGAGGCGGATTTTGTTTATCCTGAAAGGCCAAACCTTCGCGGCTATAAGCCGACTTATGAAGGCAATAAAATGGCCATAAAAAAGGCTGTAGAAATGATTGACAAATCCGAGAAGCCGCTTTTATATGTGGGCGGTGGCGTGGAGCTTTCAAACGCTTCTTCTGAACTTATGGAATTTGTTGAAAAGACAGGCATACCGTTTACGACAACTTTGATGGCAATGGATGTCGCTCCGTACGATCATCCGCTGAACATGAATATGCTCGGTATGCACGGTACAAAATACGCGAATTACGCCGTGCAGCAGGCTGACCTTTTGATAGCGGTAGGCGCGCGTTTTGACGACAGAGTTACAGGGAAGGTGGAGGAATTCGCATCTCACGCAAAAATAATTCATATAGACATAGACCCGTCATCCGTCAGCAAGATTATAAGGGTTGACGTGCCTGTCGTTGGCGACGCTAAATATGTTTTAAAGGAAATGACCACTATGGTGAAAAAAATAGACAGAAAAAAATGGGACGAACAGGTGCAGCAGTGGAAGAAGGAATTCCCGCTTGTGTACAAACAAAACGGCGACATCATAAAACCGCAGTATGTCATTGAGAAGATTTCCGAGATTACAGGCGGAGACTGTATAATAACAACCGAAGTGGGTCAGAACCAGATGTGGACCGCTCAGTTTTTTAAATTCAAAAGGCCAAGGACTTTTTTAACGTCAGGAGGCCTTGGCACTATGGGCTACGGGTTCCCGGCAGCTCTGGGCGCGCAGGCCGCAAACCCGGGAAAACTGGTAATAGACATTGCGGGCGACGGCTCCATACAGATGAATATACAGGAAATGGCAACAGCCGTTAAATATAACCTTCCTGTGAAAATAGCGATATTAAACAACGGGTACCTTGGAATGGTAAGGCAGTGGCAGGAGCTTTTTTACGGCAAGAGATATTCGCACACGCATATAGAGCACAGCGTTGATTTTGTTAAACTAGCCGAAGCCTACGGTGCGAAAGGCATACGCGTTGACAAAAAAGACGCGGTTGAAAGCTCGTTAAAGGAAGCGTTCAACCATAAAGGCCCGGTCATGATTGATTTTGTGGTGGAACAGGAAGAAAACGTTTATCCCATGGTGCCGACAGGCGCTGCTTTACATTCAATGCTGGACGGCGGATTGGCATAAAATTTTGCAGGCAAAATTTTCGGAAGGTTGATAACCGAAAAAGGAGAAAAATATGGAACTAAAGAAAACGATTTCAATTCTAGTGGAGAACCAGCCCGGTGTGCTTGCCAGGATAGCAAGCCTTTTCTCAGGCAGGGCTTTTAATATAGACAGCCTTGCGGTCGGAGAAACCGAGGACCCGACTACTTCCAGGATGACTATAGTGGCGAAAGGCGATGAGCAGGTTTTGGAACAGATAATGAAACAGCTTAACAAGCTTATAGACGTAATCAAGGTTGTTGACATGACTGCGGAAACCCATGTTGAGAGAGAGCTTGCGATAGTAAAAATAAACGCAGGCAAAAAAAAGGCAGACCTCTTGAACATATTCAAGCTTTTCAAGGCAAAGGTACTGGATGTAGCAAAAGATGCGTATATTGTGGAGGTTACAGGCTCTGACGAAAAGATTAATTCATTCCTGGAATCAGTGGAGGAATTCGGAGTGAAGGAAATGGTAAGGACAGGCACAATAGCGATGACAAGGACAAAGAAGGCGAAAGCAAATAAATAAAGACTTAAAAAATCAGGCCATAGTGCCCTGAAATTTGAAAGGAGATGTAAAATGGTAAAAGTTTATTACGACGCGGATGCAAATTTGGGGCTTTTAAAGAACAAGACAGTCGGTATTGTAGGTTTTGGTTCGCAGGGACACGCGCACGCGCAAAACCTCAGGGACAGCGGGGTGGACGTGATAGTGAGCGAGCTTCCAGGCACGAAAAATTACGAGTTGGCAGAGGCTGCAGGGTTCAAAGTACAGACTGCATCCGAGGTCGCTGAGAACGCGGACCTCATCATGATGCTGGTTCCGGATGCGCTGCAGTCCATAATTTATAAAAACCATATTGCACCCAGCATGAAGGCAGGTAAAACACTTGCTTTTGCTCATGGCTTCAATATTCATTATGGACAAATAGTTCCGCCCAAAAGCGTAGATGTCATTATGATTGCGCCAAAGGGCCCAGGCCATATGGTAAGAAGGCAGTATCAAGAAGGCAGAGGAGTCCCGTCTCTCATCGCTGTACACCAGGATGCTTCAGGAAAGGCAAAGGCCACAGCGCTTGCGTACGCAAAGGGACTGGGAGCCGGCAAGGCTGGGATAATCGAGACGACCTACAGGGAAGAAACAGAAACTGATTTATTCGGAGAACAGGCTGTGTTGTGCGGAGGCTGCTCGGCCCTAGTAAAGGCCGGTTTTGAGACGCTTGTAGAGGCAGGGTACCAACCGGAAATGGCTTACTTTGAGGTTCTGCACGAGCTGAAGCTGATAGTTGACCTGATGTACGAGAACGGAATTGCCGGCATGAGGTTCTCTGTAAGCGAAACTGCTAAATACGGCGACGTCACACGCGGTCCAAGGATTATTACGGCAGAGACAAAAAAGGAAATGAAAAAAATACTTACCGAGATCCAGGACGGATCATTTGCCACGGAGTGGGTGCTTGAGAATCAGGCAAACAAGCCCAGGTACAACGCGTTGTTAAGGGCTGATGTAGACCACCCTATCGAAGTGACCGGCAGGATGCTTAGGAAAATGATGCCGTGGATTGGCGCGAAAAAGGGCGCGGAAGAACCGAAAAAAGAGAAAAAGTCAGTTAAAAAATCCAGAAAAGCAGGCAAGAAAAAAAAATAAAAGCCTGCTAAATAAATAAAACAGAAGGTGATGTCATGAGTACCAATGAAAAGATATTAATTTTTGATACAACTTTACGCGACGGCGAGCAGGTTCCAGGAGCATCTCTAACAAAAACAGAAAAATTAGAGATAGCGTTTCAGCTCGAAAAGCTTAATGTGGACATTATAGAGGCTGGATTTCCTATATCTTCTCCGGGCGACTTGGAATCTGTCAGGGAGATAGCTACGCTCGTCAAGAAGCCTATAATAGCAGGGCTTTGCCGTGCGGTAAAAAAAGACATTGATGCCTGTGCTGAAGCTTTTAAAAAGGCAAAAAAGCCAAGGATACACACATTCATCGGTACTTCACCTCAGCATGTAAAGTTTATCACCAGGACAACTGACGAGGAAGTTTTAAGGCGCTCAATAGAGTCTGTCAAGTACGCCAGGACTCTGTGCGATGATGTTGAGTATTCTGCAATGGATGCTACAAGGACAGGTTTTGATTACTTGTGCAGGATAGTCGAGGAGACAATAAAGGCAGGCGCACAGACAATAGACATACCTGACTCTGTAGGCTA
The DNA here is from genome assembly GCA_963845185.1 of uncultured bacterium. Lineage (GTDB taxonomy): Bacteria > Oederibacteriota > PGYV01 > PGYV01 > CAWJRG01 > CAWJRG01. The sequence goes on from CAWJRG010000009.1 coordinate 597,590, forward strand.
CACAACCCCAGAGGAATACGGTGCCTTAATAAAAAAGCTAATGAACACGGTACCAAACATAAACAAGGCAGTGATAGCAGTGCATTGCCATAATGACCTTGGCATGGCGACTGCAAACTCGCTTGCTGCTGTAATGAACGGAGCACGCCAGATCGAATGTACCATAAACGGGCTTGGCGAGAGGGCCGGAAATGCGTCGCTTGAAGAAGTAGTTATGGCGCTCAAGACAAGGAAAGATGTTTATGGTTTTGACACAAACATAAAAACAGAGGAGATATACAAAGCATCAAAAATGGTCACGCATCTGACAGGCATTCCTGTGCAGCCAAACAAGGCTATAGTAGGTGCAAATGCTTTTGCGCATGCCTCGGGTATACACCAGGACGCCATACTTAAGGACGAGTCGACTTTCGGCATAATGACGCCGAAGTCAATAGGTATACCGGGCCACGAGCTTGTGCTTACTAGCCGCTCAGGCAGGCATGCGCTGGCACACAGGCTTGAGTACCTTGGCTTTAAGGTAAAGGAAGAGCAGCTTAACGACATATATACGAAGTTTTTGACCATAGCAGACAAGAAAAAAGAGGTATTTGACGAGGACCTGCTTTCTTTGATGCCGTCTGAAGGGCAAAAGGGTGCAGATATTTATAAATTAAATTATTTGTACGCAGCCACAGGCACAAGCATGATACCTACAGCCACGGTTGAAGTAAAAAAAGGAGATAAAGTTTCCAGGCAGGCTTCTTTAGGGGACGGCCCGGTTGACGCGACTTTCAAGGCCATTAACGAGATAGTGAAGGAACACGTTGTCCTGCTTGATTACCAGATAAAATCAGTGACAAAGGGTGAGGAAGCCCAGGGCGAAGTAACTGTCAGGGTAAAAAAAGGCAATACTGAGGTAAACGGCAGGGGCGTTTCGACCGATATTATTGAAGCGAGTGCAAAGGCTTACCTCGACGCGCTGTCAAAGCTGGAAAGAGCAAAGGCAGTGAAAATAAGAAAATAAAGTGTTAAGTGGGAAGTGGTAGGTGGTAAGCAAAAGATTTTTCACACACCACTTAGCACATACCACATATCACTTCGATAAGGAGCAAAACAATGAAGATGACCATAGCTGAAAAAATATTAGCCGCGAAATGCGGCAAGAAATATGTGGAGCCGGGCGAGCTTATCATAGCCAATGTCGATATAGTATTGGCAAACGACATTACCGCACCTTTTGCCATAAAAGAATTCAGGGCATCGGGCGCGACAAAAGTATTTGACAGGAAAAAAATAGTGCTTTTGTCCGACCATTTCACTCCGAATAAGGATATAAAATCAGCGGAGCAGGCAAAAATTCTGCGTGACTTTGCGCATGAACAGAAGCTCACGCATTATTACGAGCAGGGAGAGGTAGGCATAGAGCACGCCTTATTGCCTGAGCAGGGAGTTGTGGTGCCGGGCGACCTGGTTATTGGCGCAGACTCACACACGTGCACCTACGGCGCGCTTGGGGCTTTTGCCACAGGCGTCGGCTCGACTGATGTTGCATTTGCCATGATTACAGGCAAGCTCTGGTTTAAGGTCCCACAATCCATAAAGTTTATTTATAACGGTAAGCTAAAAAAATGGGTAAGTTCAAAGGACCTGATACTTTATACCATAGGAAAGATAGGCGTGGACGGAGCCCTTTACAGGGCAATGGAGTTCACAGGACCGGTGATTGACAGCCTTTCTGTTGATGCAAGGCTCACCATGTCAAACATGGCAATAGAAGCAGGTGGCAAGGCAGGGCTCATGGAAGCTGACGCCAAAACCATAGCCTATGAAAAAACAAGGGCCGAGAGAAAGTGGAAGGTTTACAGGAGCGACAAGGATGCCAAATATGAGAAGGTTATAGAGTTTGACTGCTCAAAAATAGAGCCGCAGGTGTCTTTCCCGCACCTGCCTGAGAATACAAAGCCCATATCAAAGGTTGGCAACATAAAAATAGACCAGTCTGTTATAGGTTCCTGCACAAATGGCAGGATAGAGGATTTAAGGATAGCAGCAGGCATTTTAAAGGGCAAGAAGGTGAATTCCAGGGTCAGGTGCCTTATTTTCCCGGGCACACCCGCAATATACCTCCAGGCGCTTAAGGAAGGCCTGATAGAGGCCTTTGTGAAGGCTGGCGCAGTGGTTTCTCCGCCTACATGCGGCCCATGCCTTGGCGGGCATATGGGCATACTTGCAAAGGGCGAGACAGCCATTTCCACCACAAACAGGAACTTTGTAGGCAGGATGGGCAGTCCGGGAAGCTTTGTTTATCTTGCTTCACCTGCAATAGCTGCGGCGAGCGCAGTACTTGGCAGGATTGCTTCGCCTGAAGAGCTGTAAATACGTGCAACGTGCGACGTGAGGCGTGCGACGCAAAGATAGTTTTTCGCAGTACGTGGCACACAGCACGCATCACATTTAAAGTAAAGAATAAAGCAAAAGGAGAATGCTTATGAAGATAACCGGAAAGACGTGGAAGTTCAAGGATGACATTAACACGGATTTGATCATACCTGCAAGATATTTGAATACTTCTGACCCTGTAGAGCTTGGCAGGCACTGCATGGAAGACGAGGACAAGGACTTTGTGAAGAAGATAGCCAAAGGCGACATCATAGTGGCAGGCAAGAACTTTGGCTGTGGCTCGTCCAGGGAACATGCTCCTGTGACCATAAAGGCAGCAGGCATATCCTGCGTCATTGCAAAGGACTTTGCCAGGATATTCTACAGGAACTCGTTTAATATAGGACTACCCATATTCGAGTCAGAAGAGGCGTCAAAAAATATATCCCAGGGCGATAAGGTCGAAATAGACGCTAACAGCGGCATTATAAAGAATCTGACCAAGGGTGAGGAATATACGGTAAAGCCGATACCGCCTTTTATGCAGGAGCTGGTCAGTGCAGGCGGCCTCATGGCATACGCAAAGAAGAAATTCACGATAAAGTAGATGGTTTTCCCTTCTCCCCTTGAGGGAGAAGGTGAGGATGAGGGGTGCGGAGAAAAGGATTTCACCCTCACCCTGGCCCTCTCCCGTCGAGGGAGAGGGAATTGATTGAGAATAACACATATCACACACTCTCGAGAGGAGAACAGAAATGGCAAAGAGTTACAACATTGCAGTAATGGGCGGAGACGGAACAGGCCCTGAAGTAGTAGCAGAAGGTCTTAAGGTTCTAAATGCGGCATCATCCAAGTATGGTGTAAAGCTTAATTACACCAAATATGACTTCGGCGGGGAAAAGTACTTGAAAACCGGAGTATTGCTTCCGGAGTCAGGCATAGAAGAGCTTAGAAAGCACGATGCCATATATCTTGGCGCCATAGGTCACCCGGACGTAAAGCCGGGTATCCTTGAGCCGGGAATACTCCTGAAGCTTCGCTTCGCGCTCGACCAGTATATCAACCTGCGTCCTGTAAAGCTTTATCCAAACGTGGAAACACCTTTGAAAGACAAAGGGCCGGAGCAGATTGACTTTGTGGTCATCAGGGAAAACAGCGGAGGCATTTACACAGGCATGGGTGGCGTGACAATGAAAGGCACACAAAACGAAATAGCGACACAGCTCATGGTTTATTCAAGGCCCGTAGTTGACCGCTGCATTAAATACGCTTACGAGCTTACCAAAAAGCGCAACAAAAAGAAAATGCTGACGCTCGTGCATAAAACCAACGTTCTCACTCACTGTGGCGACCTGTGGGTAAGGGCGCACAAGGAAATGGGCGACAAGAACTACCCGGATATAAAGCAGGATTACGCGCATGTCGACGCGACAACAATGTGGTTTGTGAAGAACCCGGAATTTTTTGACGTCATTGTCACCGAGAACCTGTTTGGCGACATAATCACGGACCTTGGCGCCATGATACAGGGCGGCATGGGAATAGCAGCAGGCGGAAATATAAACCCTGAAGGCGTATCCATGTTCGAGCCTATCGGCGGTTCTGCGCCGAAGTACACAGGCAAAAACGTCATTAACCCGCTTGCGGCAATAAACGCAGCGACAATGATGATGGAAACGCTCGGCGAAGAAAAGATGGCTGCTGCCATGGAAAATGCGGTTGTAGACGCGCTGAAATCCGGCAAAATTAAGAGCATGTCAGCCGGTAAGATGGGCATGAGTACTACCGAGATGGGTGACTTTGTAGCATTGTTAGTGAAATAAAATTTGGCATCATTAGGAATTCGGCATTTGGCAGGTATGTTGAAAAACGCTGGAATGTGTCATTGCGAGCCCCGCTTTTATTTTTATGGGCGTGGCAATCTCATTTTTGCTTTTAATTGCGAGATTGCTTCGTCGCTTCGCCCCTCACAATGACATCGCAAAATAGTTTTTAACATATGTTAGACATTAATTAGGAAAGGAGTTTCTTTATGAAAAAACTTTTACCTATTATTTTACTCATATTTTGTTTCAGTATTTTTTCTTATTCAAATGACGCTGAAAAATATTTAAAAGAAGGTTTTGCTAAAGGCGAATTAGGCGATTACAAAGACGCTATTGATGATTATAATAAAGTAATAGATATTGATCCTGAAATTCCACTGGCTTATTTTAACCGAGGGACAATTGAAAAAGATTTGGGCAATTACACCGAAGCGATAAAAGATTTTGATAAAGCAATAAAGCTTAATCCTAAATATGATGAAGCTTATATTAACCGTGGTATTGTTAAGAGAGATATAAACGATAAAAAAGGCGCAATCAAAGATTGTAATTCGGCTATTCGAATCGAGCAAATAAATTTGATTACAAGGAAAATGTTTGCATTTATTAGTAAAATAATAGGTGACAAGGATGGTGCAATTGAAGAATTGAAATCGGTGATAAAATTTAAACAGAATGAAAGTAAGGCTTATAATGCTCGGGGTATAGCAAAATACGATTTGGGTAATTATAAAGGTGCGATGGAAGATTATATTAAGGCAATAGCGCTTGATTCAACATATGCGGAGCCTTATGGCAACCTTGGGAATGTTAAAGTTAAAATGAGTAATATTAAAGGAGCAATGGAAGACTATACAAAAGCAATAGAACTTGACCCAAAGTATATGCATGCTTTTTGCGGTCGCGGTATTGCTAATGATTTATTAAACGATGATAAAGCTGCAATTAAAGATTATGACAAGGCAATACAGCTTGACGCACAGTTTTCGATAGCTTATTACTACCGCGCGGTTGCTAAATATAAATTAGGCGATAAGAAAGGCACGATTGAAGATTTAAATAAGGCAGGAGAATTGGGGTTTAAACAAGCGTATGACAAAATTAAGGAAATTAAAGGCAAGTAAAAGAATTATCAATTCGGCATTCGAATCTAAAATCCCAAATGCCAAATGGTAAATACTGGAGGATTGTGTCATGAGTAAAGAATATAACGTCGCCATCATGGGCGCGACCGGAGCAGTGGGAAAAGAACTGCTCTCAATAGTTGAGGAAAGGAAATTTCCGGTAAAGAGCTTAAAGCTCCTTGCTTCCGAGAGGTCAAAAGGCAAGGAAATGACCTATCAAGGCAGGAAATTGAAAGTTGAAGTGCTTGATTCCAACTCATTCAAAGGAGTTGATATAGTGCTGGCGTCAGCCGGCGCGTCTGTTTCAAAACAGTTTTTAAAGGACATGATGGACGCAAAAGTGCTGTGCATAGACAATACTTCCGCATTCAGGATGGAAAAGGACGTGCCGCTCGTGGTTCCGGAGATAAACCCGGAAGACTGCAAATGGAACAAGGGATTGATAGCAAACCCGAACTGTACGACCATAATAGCCATAGTGCCGCTTAAGCCTTTGCACGACGCGGCAAAGATAAAAAGGATGGTTGTATGCAGTTACCAGGCGGCATCCGGAGCCGGTGAAAAAGCCATGTTTGAGCTGGAACAACAGGCAAAAGACTGGGCAGCAGGGAAACCCATGAAAGTTGAGAAGTTCCCGTACCAGTTGCTTTGGAACGTGATACCCCACATAGATGTTTTCATGGAAAACGGATACACCAAAGAGGAAATGAAAGTAGTTAACGAGACCAGGAAAATAATGCACGCGCCTGATATGATGATATCGGCAACTACGGTCAGGGTGCCGGTATTGCGCGCGCATTCAGAGTCGATAATAATCGAAACCGAAAAAAAGCTGACGCCAGACGAGGCCAGGGCGCTTATGTCAAAGGCGCCGGGCGTAACTGTCCTGGATGAACCCGCGAATAAAAAATACCCGATGCCTTTGATTGCGTCGGGCAAGGATAATGTATTTGTCGGCAGGGTACGCGAGGACATTTCCTGCGAAAAAAACGGCCTGAATTTGTTTGTTGTCGGCGACCAGATAAGAAAAGGCGCGGCTCTGAACGCCGTGCAGATAGCCGAAATAGTTTATAAAGAGGGTTTGAAGTAAAAATGTTTTTAAAGTAGGGGCGATTCATGAATCGCCCAAAACGAAAGAATCGACAAGTAGGGTAATTCGTGAATTACCCCTACAAATAAAAAACCAAAACGGCGGATGCAGGAGACTGCACCGCCGTTTTTTGTTTATCTGCCTGCGCAACAAATATTTGTAGAGAAGGGGCTTGGAGTCTGTCTCAAAAGCCTCTTAATTCTTTGACATAAATGGTATAATGGTTTCAAAATTTAGCGAAGGAGAAACCAAATGCCAACGATAAGAGCCGATAGAAATCAAATGTATCTACTGCCACCGGCAATAGAAGATTGGGTTTCAAAAGATCATTTAGCTCGATTTGTCGTAGAATTCGTAGAAGAATTACCGCTTGAAGAGATGGGTTTTAAAATGGAAGAAGAAACCGGAAGACCGGGATATTTTGTAGATCTTTTACTTGGGGCATGGATGTACGGCATACTGGAAGGAAAAAAGAGCAGCAGAAAAGTTGAAAAAATGACTTACGATTCAATGGGGATGATATGGATAACCGGGAATAATCATCCCGACCATAATACGCTATGGAGATTTTTTAAAGGAAATAAAGAGCAGATAAGGGTTTTACTGAAGGAGACGGTGCGTGTGGCAACAAACAACAATTTGGTTGGTTTTGAAATCCAAGCCGTGGACGGCACAAAAATACAGGCAGATGTAAATAAGGAAAAGACCAAAACAATAAAAGACATGAATAAAAAAATACAAGAATTAGACAGAGAAATAGACAAAATAATGGTGGAAATTGAGAAAAATGACGAACAAGACGATGAAGAGGGCAAAAGTAAGTGCGGAATGCCAAAAGAATTGCAGGAAAAGGAGAAACTGCGTCAGGTAATAAGAGAACATATAGAACGTATGAAAAGTGAAGGAAAAACAACTGAAAACCCCACAGATAGAGACAGCCGGTTCATGATGACAAGAGGTAAAGGACTGCAACAGGCATATAACTCACAGGTTGTTGTGGACGCAAAGAAACAGATAATTGTGGCAGAGAATGTGACAAACAAGGAATCGGATGCTCACATGCTGAATGATATGATAGAAAAAGCAGAGTCGAATACCGGACAAAAATCAGGAGTAACGCTTGCGGATGGAGGGTATTATTCACCGGAAGAACTGGCAAAAGCCAAAGAAGAAAAAAGGAATATAATTGTTAACTTGCCGGAGGATGACAGCGATAGGCCGTATGGCAAAGCGCATTTTAAATACGACAAAGAAAAAAACGAATATGTATGTCCTAAAAATGGCAGGCTTGAATATACCAGTATAAGGAAGAAGAAAAACGGAAAAGAGACAATGATATACCGATGCGGGGATCATAGGGATTGTATTTATAAATACGAATGCAGCAAGGTAAAATCCGGAAGGATAATAGAAGCAAATAAGCATGAGTATGAGGAGATAGTGTCAATATACAGAGAAGAAGCTAGGGTCAATAACTGGAAAGAACAGCTTCGAAAGAGAAAAACAATAGTTGAGCCATTATTGGGACGTATAAAAAACGTACTTGGTTTTACAAGATTTAGTGTTAGAGGAATCGAAAGCGTAAAAACACAATGGTCTTTTATATGCGCCGCCCATAACATAAAGACAATGTATGCCTTGTGGAGGGAAGGTAAGGTTAAATTAAGGTTCGCAACCTGACAAGAAAAGAACCACAAATCGAAAAGAAGAGAAATAATAAAGATAGGGGCTAAAAAACGCGATAAGTGTAGGCAATGCAAGGCGTTTAAAAGAGTTTTGAGACAGACTCCAAGCTCCTTCTCCGGCAAATACGAGAGGCAGCAAGGAGTCTGTCTCAAAAGCCTCTTAATTCTTTGACATAAATGGTATAATGGTTTCAAAATTTAGCGAAGGAGAAACCAAATGCCAACGATAAGAGCCGATAGAAATCAAATGTATCTACTGCCACCGGCAATAGAAGATTGGGTTTCAAAAGATCATTTAGCTCGATTTGTCGTAGAATTCGTAGAAGAATTACCGCTTGAAGAGATGGGTTTTAAAATGGAAGAAGAAACCGGAAGACCGGGATATTTTGTAGATCTTTTACTTGGGGCATGGATGTACGGCATACTGGAAGGAAAAAAGAGCAGCAGAAAAGTTGAAAAAATGACTTACGATTCAATGGGGATGATATGGATAACCGGGAATAATCATCCCGACCATAATACGCTATGGAGATTTTTTAAAGGAAATAAAGAGCAGATAAGGGTTTTACTGAAGGAGACGGTGCGTGTGGCAACAAACAACAATTTGGTTGGTTTTGAAATCCAAGCCGTGGACGGCACAAAAATACAGGCAGATGTAAATAAGGAAAAGACCAAAACAATAAAAGACATGAATAAAAAAATACAAGAATTAGACAGAGAAATAGACAAAATAATGGTGGAAATTGAGAAAAATGACGAACAAGACGATGAAGAGGGCAAAAGTAAGTGCGGAATGCCAAAAGAATTGCAGGAAAAGGAGAAACTGCGTCAGGTAATAAGAGAACATATAGAACGTATGAAAAGTGAAGGAAAAACAACTGAAAACCCCACAGATAGAGACAGCCGGTTCATGATGACAAGAGGTAAAGGACTGCAACAGGCATATAACTCACAGGTTGTTGTGGACGCAAAGAAACAGATAATTGTGGCAGAGAATGTGACAAACAAGGAATCGGATGCTCACATGCTGAATGATATGATAGAAAAAGCAGAGTCGAATACCGGACAAAAATCAGGAGTAACGCTTGCGGATGGAGGGTATTATTCACCGGAAGAACTGGCAAAAGCCAAAGAAGAAAAAAGGAATATAATTGTTAACTTGCCGGAGGATGACAGCGATAGGCCGTATGGCAAAGCGCATTTTAAATACGACAAAGAAAAAAACGAATATGTATGTCCTAAAAATGGCAGGCTTGAATATACCAGTATAAGGAAGAAGAAAAACGGAAAAGAGACAATGATATACCGATGCGGGGATCATAGGGATTGTATTTATAAATACGAATGCAGCAAGGTAAAATCCGGAAGGATAATAGAAGCAAATAAGCATGAGTATGAGGAGATAGTGTCAATATACAGAGAAGAAGCTAGGGTCAATAACTGGAAAGAACAGCTTCGAAAGAGAAAAACAATAGTTGAGCCATTATTGGGACGTATAAAAAACGTACTTGGTTTTACAAGATTTAGTGTTAGAGGAATCGAAAGCGTAAAAACACAATGGTCTTTTATATGCGCCGCCCATAACATAAAGACAATGTATGCCTTGTGGAGGGAAGGTAAGGTTAAATTAAGGTTCGCAACCTGACAAGAAAAGAACCACAAATCGAAAAGAAGAGAAATAATAAAGATAGGGGCTAAAAAACGCGATAAGTGTAGGCAATGCAAGGCGTTTAAAAGAGTTTTGAGACAGACTCCAAGCCGCATCTCTGCGTGAATAAAAGAAGATACGGGGGATTTCTTTCCGAATTAAAATTCCTTGATTCGTATATCCGGTTGTAATATAATTATATTCAGTAATTCTGGAATTTAAGAGTTATGTGATCACAATTTGTGACTTCAAGTTAAAAAAAGGGAGGATAGATGAAAGAACTAATACCAGTGGAAGTAATAGCGCAGAAAATTTACTTAATCAGGGGCCAGAAAGTAATGCTTGATTCAGACCTTGCGGAATTATACGGAGTTGAAATAAAGGCATTAAATCAGGCAGTAAAAAGAAATAAGGACCGCTTTCCGGAAAATTTTATGTTTCAGTTAACAAAAGTAGAATATGATTCTTTAAGGTCACAATTTGTGACCTTAAAGAGAGGGGAACACAGGAAATACCTTCCTTATACCTTTACCGAGCACGGAGTCGTCATGCTTTCCAGCGTACTTAACAGCAGGAGGGCGATACAGGTGAGCCTGATGGTTGTCGAGGCCTTCGTTAAGCTGCGCCAGATGCTCTCGACAAACAAAGAACTTAGCCATAAGCTCGAGCAACTGGAAAGGAAAATCGAAAAGCACGATGAAGAAATAACGGCAATATTTGATGCCATACGCCAGCTAATACGCCAGCCAGAGAAACCCAAACATAAACAAATCGGGTTCAGGCCGTAAATTCTTTATCTTCTCCCCCTTGTGGAGGAGAAAACAAGAGAGGGGATAAAAATGAAAATACCAATCTCAAACCATAAACCACTCACTTTCGTTCGGGTATATGGTTGCTATTTTAAGGGGGTTCTATTATGAGGATAGCAATTTCCAAAATCAAAGAAAATCCCAATAACCCGAGGCATGTCTTTGACCAGGCAGAGGACGACAGCCTGGCCGCGTCCATGCAAAAACAGGGACAGCTTGTCGCCTGCGTGGTCAGGCAGGCTGCGTCTGACAGCTTTCAGCTTATTTCCGGCGCACGCAGGCTGAGGGCAGCCAAAAAGAACGGGTGGCCAGAGCTGGAATGCGTCATTGAGGATAAGTCAGAGGGGGATGAGGCCATAGAGCTCATGGTGTACAACGGCGGAAAGAAGCTTTTCTGGCTGGAGGAGTACGAGGGTATTGAATATGCCCGGTCAAAGAACCCAGGTATGACCCAGCAGGAGCTTGCAGACAGACTTGAGGTAACTCAGCAAAAGGTAAGTTGCGTCCAAAAAGCCTTGTCGTTATTGAATAAATCGGCGCGGGAGGCAATTTACCGGAATCCGGTAAAATCTGATAATTGGATGGTTACAGAGGCTGCTGTTCTAGCTCTGATCAAGCTGGCAAATGGCCAACCTGATGACCAAGACGGGGTAGAGCAGGCTTTGAGGGTCGTTCTTGACCGCCGAATGACCGAAAAACAGGTAAAGAAGCTGATAGCATGGATTAAGAAAGGCAATTCGCCCGAGACCTTCCCCCAGGACGGTAAGCTGTCAGGGGTAAAGGGGGCAAAACAGCAGAACTTTGACCCTAATGACCAGTATGCCGACCTCTGGCAGCCTTTGCCAAAGAATGTGGCAATCCACAAGACTTCAAAGGGGTATAGGATAACCATGAATGTTTCCGAAGCCGAGGCACCGGGCATTGTATATGGGGCAATGGCGTTCAGGGAGTCCCTAGATCAAAAGCTCAATGGCCAAGGTTCAAATGGCAATAATAAGTACTCCGAAGCTCTGCCGGGGCTGCGGGAAAAGGCGGCGGAACGGATAAAGGCGTGCAACATGCCGGGTGCTCCGTGCGACGGGGATGGCTCCGAGCCAGGAACCAGGAATCAGAAATTAGAAACTTCAGGTAATTCCGGAAATGCCCCCATGACTCTGTTGAATGGCATATTGAACCAAAAAGTTATATCGACGAGCGCTGACCCTGTTGACCAGATTAAGGCCGAAATGTTAAATAATGGAGCTGATCTTTTAAAGAAAGGCGTAAAGAAGCTTTGGGATCATTTTAATAAGTAATCCTGAGCGAAATCGAAGGATGGGATCATTTTAGGAAGGATTTGTGATAAAATTGAAAATGAAAGGCGGCGGTAAATGATAAGATTTCAACTTTCTGTTCAAGATTTAAAACGCACGAAGCAAGGTCTGGCACTTTTTTTTCTTTTTATCAATTAAGAATTATCAATTTTCAATGAAATGAAAGGCTTAAATTGACAACATTGACAACTGAGAATTGAAAATTATTAAAAAAGCAGGAGGAAAAAAAGATGAAAAAAATGATTTTAATTATTTGTTGGTTGTTTTTAATTGTCTGCTGGCCCGTGGGAGTTATGTTGCGAGGCGGGGATAATGCCGGCGCCGGGATAAAAGCAGCTCCGGCCGCTTCGGCAGAGACGGCAAACAAAAACATACCGGGCGTGACAGAAGAAATAGGCTCAGACGGGGTAAAGACGGTGACGATAAACCTGTCTGAGATAGATGAGAACAAACTGCCGGAAAAATATGTGCCGGAAGTTATATTGGAGGCGCCGATAATCGGAGCTGAAAGCGGGGAAGGAACGCTTGAATTAAACGGAAAAATGATTGCCAAACAGGACATGAATGGAATAATGAATCTCGGGGATAAAAGTTTCACACCCGATGGGACAATCTGAAACGTAAAACCATGACTGTTCTTTGTGAAGATCAACTCCGACATAATGCATGTGTGGTTCCTCCTTTGTTATTTTGTTACTCGCATAACTATTTTAACAAAGATTTGGAACCCACGTGCATTCTAATAAACACTTAACATATTATCAGACCTTGCTTGTTGCATTTTTAAAAGAAAGGGCCGTCGGCAAATGAAAAGATTTCAATTTTCTGTCCGGGATTTAAAACGCACGAAGCAAGGTCTGGCACTCTTACCGTTCTTCCAGCACAGTATATAACAACGAAATGTGGGTAATAGGCGGATATAACGGCATAAATTATTTAAATGACGTTTGGTGGAGCTATTAAAGCAATTATTAATTAAGAATTATCAGTTTTCATTTTAACGATTAGTTAAAAATTGGAAAGTGAAAATTATTAAAAAAGCAGGAGGAAAGAAAGATGAAAAAAATAATTACAATAATTTGTTGTTTGTTTTTACTTGTTTGTTGGCCTACGGGAGTAATGGCGCAGGTAAATAATAATGCCATTGGGATAACGACAACTCCATCCGTATCGGCAGAAACGACAAACAAAAACATACCCGGAGTGACAGAAGAAATAGGCTCAGACGGGGTAAAGACGGTGACGATAAACCTGTCTGAGATAGATGAGAACAAACTGCCGGAGCGATATGTGCCGGAGGTTATATTGGAGGCGCCGATAATCGGAGCTGAAAGCGGGGAAGGAACGCTTGAATTAAACGGAAAAATGATTGCCAAACAGGACATGAATGGAATAATGAATCTCGGGGATAAAAGTTTCACACCCGATGGGACGTTTTTAATGTCATCAGTGACCGACGGCTATCCTGACGAATCCTCGTTTGATGTAAAAATAGACGACAAAGGGAATATCTATATTTTGGATATTCTGAACGGCAGGATTCAAATGTTTAATAATAAGGGCAAGCATGTGAAAAATATACCAATAAAAAATAGTTTTAAAACGCGCTGGGACGAAGTTAAAAGCTATAAAATTTACGAGAATTTTAAGAATGAAATTGCCATAACAGACGGCAAAATATACGTAAGGGACAGGAGTAAAAATAAAATCGAACAGCTTGATGAAACCGGCACAATAAAGGAAACCATAGACATACCGGATAAGATAGAAGGACAAGATACAGCGGGAATGAAGCTCTGGGCAGATGAAGAAGGGGTGGGGGTGGGGAAGTGGAAAAATGTCAAGAAAGCGACAAACACAATTGACGTTAAACAAATAACACCAAATGAATTTGAAATTTGGCAAAGAGGTCAGAAAATTATGATTGTTAAGAATATACCTTCTGAGGATAATATGCAATTAATTTACACTGATAAATTTAATGACACATATTTTTATTTCTTTGGAATGAAGGATAACGGTATTATAAAAGTATCAAGAAATGGTTCGGTTTTATCAATTATTAGAGATTGGAAATATCAGTTTGGTAAAGAGTGGTACGATGATTGCGGTAACAAGCCCCAGCCCTTGTTACTGAATTGGGCAAAAAGTATGATATTTGATAGCAAAGGCAATCTATATATTTGTTATAAAAATTGTTGCAAAGAAAAAGAAAATTGTTTGAACAAAATTAAAATTATTAAATTGTCACCAGTTAAAGGAAAATAAATGAAACACAAATATTTGATCTTAGGAATATTCCCGGGAATTATGGGAATATTTTTATTTTCAAATATTTTATATGCTTTGACTGGAAGTCAAATAATAACAAATGCACAAAATTATGAAAATTTTCCATGGGCATGTAATGCTCAAAATGCAAGGCCTGCAAATACTGGCGCATGGAATTATTATGATACAACTGGGGGTGGTGGTAACGGCACAAATTATTTAAATGACGTATGGTGGAGCTATTAAAGCAATTATCAATTAAGAATTATCAATTTTCAATGAAATGAAAGGCTTAAATTGACAACATTGACAACTGAGAATTGAAAATTATTAAAAAAGCAGGAGGAAAGAAAGATGAAAAAGACAATTTTAATTATTTGTTGGTTATTTTTAATTGTTTGCTGGCCGGGGGGGGTACTGGCGCAGGGGGAGAATACAGGAGTTACAACAAGCCGTAACACAACAGGCTGAATCAGAAACAATAATGGCTCAGGGTGAAGGAAATGCAAAATTAAAAGTTGAAGAAGTTTTATTTTGTCCATGGGGAAATGGCAAAGGAAAAATCAATATTAAGGAAGAAAAATACACTACAAATATGGGTCAGGAAGCATTTGAAAGGCATGGGCCTGAAGAATTAAAAGTAGATAATAACGGTGATATATATATATATATTTATGACGGAAAAAATAAATATATTAAGAAATTTGAGGATGGTCAAGAAAAGAATGTAATATTAAATCCACTTACACCGCAGAGTTGGAAAATTGATGAAGAGGGAAGCATTATTATTACAAATGGTATGTATGAACTTAAAACTGAAATATACGATAAAAATTTAAATAAAATGTTATCGAAAACATATATAGATAAAAAAGGATGGGGATATGTTCATTTTTATGGGAATGAAATGGCATTAAGTAACGGGATTTTTGATAAATCAAAAATGGAAAAAATTAAATTCAGGGATAAAGTATATAAAAAAGAAAAAAAATATCACTCTTTTGATATAACAACTCAAGTTACTTATCCTGATCCTATGCGCCCGGTAGTTAATGAAAAAATCATAATAAGTAACTTAAAAAATATCGGCTGGGACAAAGATGTTTTAGTGCTATCAAGACCAGGTAAAGATGATGTGGGTAGTGTAGAAATATTACATATAAATGACAATGGAGATATATTTATTTGCCTTCGAATGTACGAAGCGCGACCTGTAAATATGAGCAGAGATAGTGCGATAATGAAAATAAATAAAAATGGAATAATCGAATATGAATATAAAACAATAAAAGATGACTTTATTGAATCTGACGGCAGTGGTCGTTATGCCGTGGATGACAATGATAATGTTTATTATATGTATACAAATGAAAAAGGAGTGCATGTTATAAAAATCAGCGAGGTAAAATGAAAAAATTTTGTTTACTTTTAGGCCTTGCGAGTTTAATGATATTGTTTTTTATAGAAAATATTTTATGCCTGGATAATATAAATTTCACACAGACTTTTAATGTAGATAATGTATATGCAAATAATGTTCCCGATCAAATATCAATAAAAAATTATATTAAAAGGGTTATTATCGGCGAAATTGGACAGACATGGAGTCAACAAGCAAATTATTTAAACGGAACGTAGCGGAGGAGTGGAAGCATGGAAGTTCGGGAAACGGAAGGAAGCCGCCGACTCCTGCGCGCGGGTTCCACTGTACCCAAAACATTTGATTTTCACGCAAATTTTTAGTATTATTAAGACAAGCGAGGTGCAACAATGCATAAAATAAAAGAAGAATTTATCACGGACAAAAAAGGAAAAAAAACAGCGGTTATTATTCCAATAAAGGAATATGAAGAGTTGATGGAAGACCTTCACGATATTTCAATAGTCGCGGAAAGAAAAGACGAGTCCACAATATCTTTTGAAGAGGTTGAAAAAAGGTTGAAGAAAAATGGGCGGGTATAGGATAGATTTAAAAAATTCCGCGTATCACGACCTGAAAAAAATTGACAGGCATATGCAGGCCAAAATACTTGGAGAAATCAAAGGCCTATCGCATAATCCATTTCCATCTGACGTGAAAAAACTAAAAGGCACTGAAAGCATTTATCGGATAAGAACGGGGGATTACAGAGTTATTTATAAAATCGAAGAAAACACAATAATTATTTATTATATAAGGCACAGGAAAGATGCATACGGGTTTTTAAATAGTTAAGCAATGCTTTTGTTATTTTACTCTGTAAATTGGGAATCCTTTAAAGGCTCAAAACAATACAAACACGGCGGATGCGGGAAACTGCACCGCCGTTTTTTTGTTTTCAATAGCCCCAAGTTGTGCGATAATATCCTTATTGACAATAATAAAAACAGCGAGGTGACGTCATGATTAAAAGATATACTCTTGAAAAGATGGGCGCATTATGGTCAGAGGAAGCAAAATATAATTCATGGCTCAATGTCGAGATAGCGGTATGCGAGGCATGGGCAAAGCAGGGCAAAATACCGAAAAAGGACCTTGCCAGCATAAAGAAAAAAGCCAAATTTGACGTTAAGCAGATTGAGGAAATAGAGGCCATAAGGCGGCATGACGTGATTGCTTTTACTGAATCAGTCGCAAAGCACGTAGGCCCGGCGGCGCGCTATATCCACATGGGCATCACTTCTTCTGATATCGTGGATACGGCATTTGCGCTGAGGCTTGTTAAAGCCTGCGATATAGTGATGGAAGACACAACAAAATTAATAGCAACTTTGAAAAAACTTGCCATAAAGTATAAATATACCGTGCAGATAGGCCGTACGCACAACGTACACGCAGAGCCTATAACTTTCGGGCTGAAAATACTTGTATGGTATTTTGAAATGAAAAGGAACTATGACAGGCTCAAATACGCAAGGGAAGGCGTGAGGGTGGGTAAACTCTCGGGCGCAGTAGGCAATTACGCCAACATACCTCCTTCGATTGAAAGTTTTACATTATCGCGGCTTGGTCTGAAAAGGGCAGAGGCGACAAACCAGGTAATACAGCGCGACAGGTACGCGCAGCTCATGACTACGCTTGCCATAACCGCAGGCTCCATAGAAAAAATAGCCACGGAAATCAGGAATTTACAGCATACTGAGATACTCGAAGTTGAGGAGCCTTTTGCTGAGGGACAAAAGGGCTCGTCTGCCATGCCGCATAAAAGGAATCCGGTCGTATGCGAGCAGATAACAGGCCTTTCAAGGGTAATAAGGAGCAACTCTATAGCGGCGCTTGAGAACATCACTCTATGGCACGAGAGGGACATATCCCACTCGTCTGTAGAGAGGATAATAGTTCCGGACAGTTTTATACTCACGCACTACATCACAAACAAAATAAACTGGGTGCTTACTAACCTGCTTGTTTATCCTTCGAACATGAAAAGGAACCTGCATTATTTAAAAGGAGCCATATTCTCGCAGAGGCTTCTGCTCGCGCTTGTGCAAAAAGGCATGACAAGGGAAAAAGCATATGAGATAGTGCAGAGTAACGCGATGAAGGTATGGAAAGGCGAGTCGCCTGATTTTATAACAGCGCTGCTTGCCGACAAGGATGTGAAAAAAGATTTCACGGGCAAAGAGCTTGATAAGATTTTTGACGTGAATTATTATCTGAAGTACGTGGGCGAGTTTTACAAAAGGGTGTAGTTGATTTTGCATTACGGATTTCGTATATGCCGTTAAACTCTCCTTGGGGATTTAGTAGTAATATTGCAGTACCTTCCCTTTGACTCTGGATAGCTCTGAAAACTTTAAACTGATTAATTACATGAGGGCAAATACCGCTTGTCCTCGGCCCGAAAGGCCTCTGACTTGAGCGGGTATAAGACTCCGTAAGATTTTGCCTTCGCTGTTGACACTCGGCAAAATCAACGGACTCTAAGGAGCTCTGTATATGTCAATAGTCATAGTAGGTTCAATAGCCATGGATACGATAAAGACGCCTTTTGCCAAAAAGGACCACATTCTCGGAGGCGCGGCTGTTTATTCATCAATATCAGCTTCCTTTTTTGCTAAGCCATACGTGGTTGGCGTCATTGGCGATGATTTTCCTGACGAGCACATTAAGCTTTTGCACTCAAAAGGTGTTGATACGGCAGGGGTAAAAAAAGAAAAAGGCAAGACATTCCACTGGGAAGGCGAATATGAGTTTGACATGAATTCACGGCATACGATAGTAACCGAGCTTAATGTATTCGGCAACTTCGACCCTGTTATCCCGGAGCAGTATAAAAAGATGCCTTATTTGTTCCTGGCAAATATCCAGCCGGATTTGCAGCTTAAAGTGCTGAATTCAATGGAACGCCTGAAGTTTTCGATTTGCGACACAATGAATTACTGGATTGAAAACGCAAAAGACAAGTTGATTGAGGTTTTTAAAAAGGTTGACGCCGTGGTTTTAAACGATTCCGAGGTCCGGGAATTTACAGGCGCGACAAACCTCGCGACTGCCGCAAAAAAAATAAAAAAACTGGGTCCCAAATATGTTATAATCAAACGTGGTGAACACGGAGCCTCGATAATGGGCGACGATATGTACTTTGTCCTCGGCACTTACCCTGTCGAGAACGTAGTTGACCCCACAGGAGCAGGCGATTCGTTCGCAGGCGCTTTTATAGGTTATATTGCCAGGACAGGCAATACTAAAGATTCCACGCTAAAAAGGGCGCTTGCTTACGCGAACGTGGTCGCATCTTACAGTGTCGAGGATTTCGGCATAGACAGGCTGGTCAAGCTCTCCACAAAAGAAATTGAAAAAAGGATTAAAGAAGTAAAAAAAATGATTTCATTTTAAATGAAAACTTAAGCCACTAATTGGGCATGCGGGCAAAGGCCTCTCATGGTTGGCATCACTCTCCCTTGATGGGAGAGGGTAGGGTGAGGGTGAAGTAGCAGTAACAGCTATGTAATTAAAGCTAAAATTATAGAATGCGAAATAAGAAAAAGAAGTTTTGGGATTGGGTGTTAGCGCGAAATGCCGCTACGTCACCCCCATCCCGGCCTTCCCCCGTCGAGGGGGAAGGGGTGTTCTTAAAGCCGTTGACAAACGGCGTAATTTATTCATCACGACGGGAGATGATTTATATGATAGAAGAATTACACGGTGACCTTCTAAGGCTGCTTGAAAACCTTGAAGGCGAAAAATTAAAAAGCATCCCTCCGTATGTTTTTGGAGTGATAAAAAAAGAAATAGCCAAACTGCGCAAGGCAGGAGAGGACGTAATTGATTTTTCAATGGGAAATCCCGACGGCGCCACGCCCCAGCATATAGTTGACAAGCTTATAGAAGCGGCACAAAACCCGAGAAACCACAGGTATTCGGCCTCAAGGGGAATTAATAAATTAAACGCGGCCATAGCCGATTATTACAAAAGGCGTTTTAACGTGGACCTTGACCCAAACACCGAATGCATAACTACAATAGGCTCAAAAGAGGGCATTTCGCACCTGATGTACGCCATAATAAACAGGGGGGACAGCGTAATAGTGCCGACGCCATGCTACCCGATACATGCTTATGCAGTAACATTGGCAGGAGGAAACGTAATATCTGTGCCAATAGTCAAGGGCAAGGATTTTTTTGAGGATATGGTAAGAGTTGTCCAGAACATGTGGCCAAAACCTAAAATAATACTTTTGAATTATCCGAACAATCCGACTACTGAAGTCGTGGACCTGGATTTTTTCGAGAAAATTGTCGACTTCGCTGTTAAAAATAACATAATAGTCCTTCATGACCTGGCATATGCCGAGCTTTACTTTGACGGCTACGTGCCGCCAAGCTTTTTGCAGGTGCCGGGCGCAAAAGAAATAGGCGCGGAGTTTTACACGCTTTCAAAGACATATAACATGCCCGGATGGCGGGTAGGATTCCTTGTCGGCAATAAAAACATAATCAAGGCCCTGGAAAAGATCAAAAGCTACCTTGATTACGGCATGTTCCAGCCCATACAGATAGCAGCCATACATGCCTTAAACAGCTCGGACGAGTGCGTAAAGGACATCAGGGAAAAATACAGGCAAAGGCGCGATGTGCTTGTGGATGGGCTGCAAAAATTGGGCTGGGAGGTAGAGAAGCCGAAAGCCACAATGTTTGTCTGGGCAAAAATTCCCGGGCAGTACAAAGACATGAAAAGCACTGATTTTGCAATGAAGCTTTTGAAAGAAGCAAAAACCGGTGTTTCTGATGGCTCTGGTTTCGGCGAGGGCGGCGAAGGATTTGTAAGGTTTGCTTTAATAGAAAACGAGCAGAGGACAAAACAGGCTCTAAAGAACATGAAACAAATGATGGAAAAATAATAAAGTGGCAGGTGTTAAGTGCTAAGTGGTAAGTAATTTTACATACCACATATCCCTTATCACACACCACATTTTTAAAAGGAGGAAAGCATGCTTGCAGAAAGAGCAAAAAAAGTTTCACCGTCGCTGACGCTGGCGATAGACGCAAAGGCAAAACAGATGAAAAAAGACGGGATTGATGTCGTGGGATTCGGGGCAGGCGAGCCGGATTTTAATACGCCTGAGAACATAAAAGAAGCCGGAATAAAGGCCATAAGGGACAACCAGACCAGGTATACGCCGGCGTCAGGTACAATAGAGCTTAAGACAGCTGTCGCGGAGAAGTTTAAAAGGGAAAACAACCTTGATTACAAACCGTCGGATATCATTATTTCCTGCGGGGCCAAGCACTCGCTTTATAATATATTCATGGCAATCATCAATCCGGGCGACGAGGTCATAATTTTTTCACCGTACTGGGTTTCTTACGAAGAGCAGGTAAAGCTTGCTGACGGCATACCTGTATTTGTGGAGCTGGACGAGTCAAGGAAATTTGAAATTGATTTTGGCCTCCTTGAGAAAAAAATAACGAAAAAAACAAAAGCAATGCTTATTAATTCTCCGTCAAACCCGACAGGCGCTATTTTTTCCGGAGAGACGCTCAAAAAGCTGGTTGAAATAGCGCTGAAAAACAACCTCATCATAATTACCGATGAAATTTACGAGAAATGCCTTTACAACGGGAAAAAACACATTTCAATAGCATCGTTTTCGAAAGAAATAAAGGAAAGGACAATTGTTGTCAACGGCGTGTCCAAGTCTTACGCAATGACGGGCTGGAGGATAGGCTACCTGGCTTCTGACAACAAGGAAATAATAACCGCAATAGACAACATACAGTCGCACTCGACGTCGAACCCGACTACCATTGCACAGGTAGCTGCAATCGAGGCGCTGAAAACCGACAATAAAGTCGTCCAGGCAATGGTGGCAGAGTTTGATAAAAGAAGGATATACATGCTTGAAAGGATAAGAAAAATAAACGGCATGACATGCGTAGAGCCTGACGGAGCTTTTTACCTTTTCCCGAATTTTTCCGGGATAACAGGCAGGGACATTAAAGGGAAGCAGATAAAAGGCTCGCTTGACCTGGCTGATTTGCTGCTCAGCGAGGCAAAAGTCGCTGTTGTGCCGGGCATAGCCTTTGGCTCAGACAAGCATTTCAGGCTTTCTTACGCGACTTCGATGGCGAATATAGAAAAAGGCCTGGACAGGATTGCAGAAATACTTAAGTAACGTGTTTAGTGCCGTGTGGGACGTGCTGAGTGAAATACTTATGACAAAAAAATGTATGCGAGGTAGTTTAGATGCTCAATGACCCGATATGGATGAAGGAAGTGCAGTGTAAGGCGTGCGACGCGAAGTTTAAGACAGCGAGGATTAAATCATCCGCTTTGAAAGTAAAAAGCATGGAAAGCGATTTCCACAAGGTTTATGAGAATATAAACCCTTTGTTTTATGCAGTCACGGTATGTCCTGAATGCAATTACGCGGCCAGGGACGAGGATTTCGACAAGCAGGAGTTGCAATATTACCCGGAAGTATTAAACATAGCGCTCGCCATAAAACAGTCCCGTAAAAATGTCCAGTTCCCGTGCTCCAGGGAAACAAACATGGAAGAAGCCGTGAAAAAGCACCTTTTGGCCATAATTTTTTACAAGCAATTCAAACCGGAAAACCCGAACACCATTTCAGGCCTTTATATGCATATTACATGGATGTACAGGGAAGCAGGCCTTCCGGAAAGGGAAAAGGAATATTTGCAAAAGGCACTTGATTATTACATCAAGACTTTTGAGAGGGGCTCTTATGTGCCTGAAAAAATAGGCGAGCCCGGCATAATATACATGATAGGCGAGTTGAACCGCAGGCTGGGTAATTATCCTGAAGCTGTCAAATGGTTTTCCCGCGGAGTAAAGCACGCTGAAATAGGTGCGTTCCCGAATATCGAGAACATGACCAGGGACGCGTGGGAAAAGATAACCGAGGAAAGAAAACAGAAAGAAAATACAAGGATGCAAACCGGAGGTTCCAAATGAAAATAGCTTTGGTCACGGATACGTACAGACCCAGGGTAAACGGCGTTGTGGCTTCCATAGACACATTCGCGCACGAATACAGGAAGATGGGGCATGATGTGAGGATAATAGCCCCGGAATTCCCCACGGAACAGGTGGACGTGAAGGACAAGGCAAATGAGGACTGCGTCATCAGGATAAAATCGCATTATCTGTTTTTCGACCCTGAGGACAGGCTGCCTGCGCCGTGGTCGTCCGCTGCCAAAAAAATGATAAAAGAACAGATAATCGGTTTTAATTTCGACATAGTACACACGCAGACGCCTTTTACGCTCGGCATTGAAGCCATAAAATGGGCAAAAAAAATGAAATGCCCCATACTGCACACCTACCACACCATGTTCGAGGCTTATGTGCATTATTTCAAGTTCCTGCCGAAGGCCGTGTCGGTCTCGCTTGCCAAAAGGATAAGCAGGTGGTACTGCAACAAGATGGACCTGAACATCACGCCGTCCACGCAGATGAAAGACCTGCTCGTGTCATATAAAATCAAGAAACCGGTTGAAGTGAACCCCACAGGAATAAAAATGGACAAGTTCAAGAACTTCAACGGCGACGACTTCAGGAAAAAATACAACATTTCAGACGATACTACGCTTTTTCTTTTTATGGGCAGGATAGGCACGGAAAAAAATATACCATTTCTTTTCGAAGTCCTGAAGAATGTACTGCAGAAAATGCCGGATACGAAATTAATCGTGGCAGGCAAGGGCCCGGCAGAGGAAGAAGTGCATGAGGCATGCGAGAAAATAGGGGTAAAGGACAATGTGATATTCCTGGGCTATTTTGAGCCGCAGGATTGGGTAAACTGCTACGCGGCCGCGGACCTTTTTACATTTGCCTCGGTTACAGAGACACAGGGCCTTGTCGTCACGGAAGCCATGGCAGTCGGGACCCCTGTGGTGGCAGTTGGTGAAATGGGCGTGGCAGAAGTCATGGCAGGCAACAAGGGCGGCCTGCTGACAAAGCTTGACGTGAATGAATTCACAGGCGCTGTTTTCAGGATGCTTGACGATAAAGAGCTTTATGAAACCAAGAAAAAAGAAGCTTTTGAATACGCGAAAGAATGGTCTGCCGAAGCCATGGCAAAGAAAATGATGGAAAAATACGAAAGATTGATAAAACAGAAAAAAGGCGTATAAATCATATTTTCCCCTTAATAAGGTGGAACAAAAGGGGGTAAAAGTTAAAGGAGCAGATATGAAAAAGCTTCTTTTAGCAACAGCAGTATTAGTGATTGTGTTTTTGGCAGGATGCAGGCCCGGATTCGAGCGCAAGCCCATGATAATAGAGCTCGGGTTCATGACCTGCGACCACTGCATGCAAATGAAGCAGGTCCTTGCTGAAGTGGAAAAAGAATATAAAGGGAAAGTTAGAGTAATGTTTTACGACCTTGACTCGCCGGCGGGGCAAAAACAGGAAGCCATCTACGGGGTACAAAACGTCCCGACAACAGTATTTTTGGATAAAGACGGTTACGAGTATTTTAAAGCCAACGACGCTTTGCTGAAAGAGCAGGTCATCGCAATACTGAAGTCGGCACGTATAAATTAAAGCCTATAACTTACATTCCTTTGAATGGTCAAAATCCGGGCCCTCGAGCTGGATAGTCGAGTGCCCGATATTAAAATCACATACCAAAATTTCATTTATCTTGTTTATTATGGCATCGGTTTGTTTCAGGCATTTTTTTGCCACAACCACATGCGCGTCAAAAATTACGTCCTCGCTCGATATGTTCCATATGTGCACATGGTGCACGCCGCGCACGCATAATTTTCTCTCTTTTTTCAGCCTCGCGATGATTTTATTCACGTCAATGCCCTTGGGCGTGCCCTGCATCAGGATATTGACCGTGTCCATGAAAACGCTGAAACTTTCTTTCATGATATAAGCCACTATAAAAAACGACGCGATTGAATCCAGGAAATACCATTTTACAAAGAAAAGCATGAATGCAACTACGAGCACAGCAGCCGAAGATATCGCATCACCGAACATATGAAGGTACGAGCTTTTGATATTGATATTTTTACCAGAGCCGCCGTGCAAAAGCATGGCTGATAAACCGTTTATCAAAAGTCCCAGCAGGGCAATTGCAAACATTATCGGCGCGTTTATGTGCTGCGGTGAATAAAGCCTTTTGACTGCTTCATATACGACAAAACCGCATATAAAAAACAGTAAAAGGATGTTAAACAGGGCAGTCAGTATCTCGGCGCGCTTGTAGCCGTAGGTTTTTACATTGGTTGATGGTTTTTTTGCCACATTTATGGCGACATAGGATATTATCAGGGAAAAGACGTCGGAAAAATTATGGAACGCGTCTGAAAACAGTGCAAGACTGCCTGAAACAATCCCACCTATAATTTCGGCAATGGTTATTACTATGTTCAGGACAATTGCTGTAAAAAGGTTTTTAATATTCCTGTTTTCTTCGTGTATGTGCATTTAAACCGCCGGCAATAAATGGTACCGCTACGGGGAATCGAACCCCGATCTGATGGCTGAGAACCACCTGTCCTAACCGTTAGACGATAGCGGCATTAATGCAATTAATAACAGGAAAATATTTAACATTAAAAACAAGGTTGTGTCAAGGATTTAGTAGGTGTCTTGTATTTTTTCCCCTCCTTAACAAAAAGGGGTTGAATATTCTTGCAGAATAGTTAAATAATCCGGTGGATTATTTAACGTTGAGGATCACACGATTAAGTATTTCTCGACAGGAACAGGAAGGTTTGCATTATTTTTTTATCCCCCTTTAATAAAGGGGGATATAGGGGGATTTGTCGGTATCCCGTATCCCTTTTCCCAAATTCAGTTTTTTATTGTATATCTAATTGGGCAACAAATAACTTGATAAAATCCGAATGTTGGAGTATAACTTATTGTATTGCTGGTCTCTTACAAGCCAGGGACTTATACCGGCAAAACAAACGGAATTAAAGGAGAAAATAAAAATGGCCGATAAAAAGAAAATCGTAATTGTCGACGACGAACCCATCATGATTTCAATGCTTACGGAAGTCCTTTCCGATGCTTACAATGTTTATTCAGCGGTAAACGGTAGGCTGGCGATATCAGAGGTGGAAAAGACAAAACCTGATATGGTCATCCTGGATATTCTCATGCCTGTAATGGACGGGATTGAGGCGTGCAAAGAGCTGAAAAAGAACAAAGTTACCTCCGCAATTCCCGTAATACTCCTGACCGCAAAGGGCATGATAACCGACATTGAAAAAGGCCTTAAGTCAGGTGCAGACGCTTACGTCGTAAAGCCGTTTTCGCCTTTTAAGCTTATTCAGAAAGTCGAGGAAATTTTCGAGAAAAGCCATAAACCTTTCTCCTAGCGCAGGTTTATGGCCATGTACCGGAATGTAGAGACTGGTATATGGAATTTTTAGAAGCCTTTAATTGATGACATGGCAATTGATAATTGAGGTAAAACATGCCTTCTGATTGCAAATATTTTCAACTTAAAAAAGGAATTAAATATATGTATGGAGAGGATATCCCCAAAACAAGCCAGGAGTTTGCCCAATGCACTAAGGCTTTGGAATTCGGCGGTATTTTAGACCCATGTCCTTTGTATCTGTCCAATATGAACCCGGAAAAAGAATGCCCGTTTTTCAGGGAAAGACCGAAGCAGATATAAATATCATAAAGTTGTGTGTTTAATTCCCGTAAATTTTTTTGTAATATAAGTAAATTGACAAAGCAACAAACAAGTGGTATAATTAGCCATACAAGGAAATAAAGTCATAATTCGGGAGGCATGTAAAATGAGAGAAAAAGGCAGGTTCAGGAAAGAAAGAAAGATACTGATAAGGGTGAGTGAAGATGAAAAGAAGTCAGCAGAAGAGTTATCGCAAAAAGAGGGGAAAAACACTTCGGAGTTTTTCAGAGATTTGCTTGAAGAACACCGCCAAAAGAAATTTATGGATATCCATATGGAAATAGTCGGAAAGTACGAAAACATGCTTGAAAAATACAGGCAGTTACTGGCGGAACACAAAAAGAAATAGGAATTTGATCCCACTCCGCGATAATCCCCGCTAGTAGGGCTTCGACTGAGCTCAGCCGAAGTCAGGCGGGGATAGGAAGATATCCCGGTGGGAATATCTGACCGCTCCGGGGAGGGAGCATATTATAGACGGCAATTCGAAAGAAAGCAAACTCGGCGAGGTAAAACCTAGCCGAGTTTTTTTTAAAGGTGCCCCGCCTGTGAAGGCGGGGGGGCTCCACTTGTTGGCATAAAACAAATAAATTTTTTTTTCAAACGGAAAAATTGTAATTTTTTTTCTTATTATGCGGTTCACACCACAATGACCCGGCGCAAGCCGGTTTTTTCAATATAACCTGCATTAGCACAAGTAAAGTTTCCAGCATTTAAAAAACAAAAACATATCACTATTGGTTGTATGTATTTTATCTTGACTCAAAGGCTTTTGCGATATACAATGTTTTGCATTAAGAAACAGCCTGGAGAGCTGATTTGGGAAAATTCTGTACGTCCTGTAAGGAAATCATTGAACAAAATCTCATGAAAGGAAGTGGTATTTATGTATTTTAAAAAACGAAGGGTAGTTGTAACAGGCATGGGCGTGGTGGCGCCAAATGGGAAAAACAAAGATGAATACTGGGAATCACTATTACATGGCAGATCGGGTGTCAGGAAAATCAGTCTTTTTGACGTTTCTGAATTTCAAACTCAGATAGGAGGCGAGATCAGCGATTTTAATCCGG
Source organism: uncultured bacterium (assembly GCA_963845185.1). Lineage (GTDB taxonomy): Bacteria > Oederibacteriota > PGYV01 > PGYV01 > CAWJRG01 > CAWJRG01. Next base: position 624,907 of record CAWJRG010000009.1, read on the forward strand.
AGGATTACGGCATTGATAAAAAAGAATCCAAAAGGATGGGAAGGTTTTCCAAGTTTGCGCTTGCCGCGGCCAAAATGGCTGTTGTGGATGCGGGTATTTTTATCGATGAAGAGATGCAGGAAAAAATCGGAGTAGTGATGGGTGTAAGCGTGAATGGAGTGGAAATAATAGAGCGGGAAGCTGAAACCCTCAGGACAAAAGGCGTCAAGATGATGAACCCTTTTGGCGTCCCAGGCGCCCTGCCAAACGCGGCAGCAAGCCATATTGCAATAGAGTTCGGGATAAAAGGCAAGGTATCTACGATTTCAACAGGCTGTTCCTCTACGTTGAACGCTATAGGCTACGCGCATGAATTGATAAAATACGGTAAAACCGATATGATAATCTGCGGCGGATCCGAATCACCGCTCACGCCTTCGGTTTTAGGATCTTTTTGCGCGTCAAACAGCCTGTCCAAAAGAAATGAGGAACCGGAAAAAGCAAGCAGGCCTTTTGACAAAAACAGGGACGGGTATGTTTTGTGCGAAGGCGCGGCAATATTTGTGCTTGAAAGCCTCGAGTCTGCGATCAGGAGAGACGCGGAAATTTATGCTGAAATTATAGGGTATGGCGACACATCGGACGCATTCAGCATGTATAAGATTGAAGAGAGCGGGAACCAGGCTGCCCGCGCAATGGCAATGTGTATGAATGATGCGGACATAGACCTTTGCGAAGTTGATTATATCAACGCGCACGGAAGTTCTTCCTATATTTCGGACATAAGGGAAACAGTAGCAATAAAAAAGGTATTTGGAGATTATGCTGGAAAGATACCGGTTTCTTCTGTAAAATCGATGATAGGGCACGGGCTTGGCGTAGCAGGGGGGTTCCAGACAGCAGCGACACTGCTTGCCGGCAAAAACGGATACATCCCGGCGACGATTAATTACGAGCATGAGGACCCGAACTGCGACCTTGATTACGTGCCGAACGAAGCAATAAGGAAAAGAATCAATGTTGCCATGGTAAATTCCTTCGGCATGGGCGGCAATAACGCGAGTTTGCTTTTCAGGATGTTTTAAAAAACAAGATAAATAGTGGAGATAATAATCAATGGCAAAAGGAAATTTTAAGAAAAAAACAGAAAAAATATTTTGGGATTCTTATGCAAGCGCTTATGACGACATGGCGAAATATTATGAACCGTACAAACAGCTTGTAAATGAAATTACAGGGTTTTTGGCAACAAATGCAGGAAAAGATAGCAGGGTTTTGGACGCCGGTTGTGGAACAGGAGCATTATCCATTAAACTTGCAGAAAAAAAATATGCAGTATACTCCATGGATATGTCAAATGCAATGCTCAGTGTTTTTAGAGGGAAAATAAAAAAAATGAATTTGGATAATTTATATATAAGTAACGGCGATTTGAATAAAAAACTTGTGTATAAAAGCAAATATTTTAATATAGTTATAAACGTGCATTCATTATTTATGCTGGATAATATCTTTTTTACTTTGGATGAATTTAACAGTGGAATGAACCCCTTCGTTTGGACACTCGGATTAGAACAAACCGGCCTGTTCCTGTAGTTTAGTTTCAAATTCTACCGGTGGAACGTAGCCTATTGCCGAATGCAATCTTTTTTGATTATACACCTCCTCTATAAAAAATGGAATCCTTTTCAAGACGTCATCGATAGTTTTATAATCCCACATATAAACTTCTTCACATTTAATTGTTTTCATAAAACTCTCGGCTCCGGCGTTGTCGTACGGGTTGCCTTTGCGCGACATGCTGATAGTAAATTCGTGTTCCTTCAAGATGCCAACGTAATCGTTGCAGGCATACTGCACGCCGCGGTCTGAATGATGGACTACGCCTGTTCCGGGCTTACGTCTCTCTATGGCCATTTTAAGCGCTCCTATAGCAAGGTCGGCATCAAGATACAGCGAAATATTGTAGCCTATGACCTTTCTTGAAAAAGCGTCCAGTATCACCGCTAAATACACGAAGCCAAGCAAAATTCTGATGTATGTTATGTCTGAACGCCAGAGCTGGTTTAACGTTGTCAGGATCATGTCCTTCGCTATATTCGGGTAAATCCTGAACGGGTGATTGGAGTCTGTGGTTTTTACCCACTTGCGTTTGTACACCACCAAAAGCGAGCTTTCACGCATGATTCTTTGTACTCTTTTGTGGTTTACAATCACACCTTCACGGTGAAGCTGTTTTGTAACCCGCCTATATCCATATCCTGCAAACTCAAGAACTATCCGTTCAATTTTATCTCTTAAATCACAGTCCACCTTTAATTTTTTCTGGTTTTTTTCTTTGGGTTTGTAGTAATAACTGCTTCGGCTCAACCCAGTCATTTTGCACCATCTTTTAACTTCTCCTTGCCTTCTTCGCCCGGATATGGCCCGCCGAATAAACTCTCTCTTTTCTTTGGTGCTTTTGCAAGGTGTTGACAGGCTTTTTTTAAAAAGTCATTGTCCATAGTCATCTGCCCAAGCTTGCGTTCAAGCTCCCGGACATGTTCTTTAAGCCCCTCGACTTCATCAGGTTCATTGCCGTATTTGCCACGGGCATAATTTTGCTTCCAATTCTGGAGTAATCCCCCTGATATTCCATATTTCCGGCTTATCTGCGCCGGCGTACTTACCTTGGATAGCAATTCTTCTACTACTTGTATCCTAAATTCTTTGTCAAAAACTCTCTTTGGTTTCATAGATGGTCTCCTTTGCCTTATCAGGCCAGGTCTCCGTCTATTCTAACACATGTGTCCAGTCTCTTGGGTGCAGCCCACAGGGTATTAAAATCAAAAGGTTATTTAATAATAGCGCATCCGAAACCAATGAAATTATCTGTAATTATTTCACTGATAAGAGATGAAGGGGTTTTTAATGGTATATGGACTTTATTGAAACTTTCCAAAGTGTTCTTTTTTAACGTGCTTTTAAAGTTCTTATATAAGAGGGTTTATGGGGAAATTCCCGCCAGCGATATAATAGAATATATGAAGAAAAAAAAATACAAATTACTAATGCGAAAAAGTATTTACAGCAATATCGATGATTTAATTATACTTAAAAAAGTAAAATAAATTATTTAACGGAGGTATTAGATGGACAAAATAAAGAAAATAGTGCTTGTGAATCCCATGTATAAAAGGCCGGGTTATTATGGAGGGCTTCACAGTGGATATCAGCCGCTTGCGCTGGGAGTGCTGGCTACGCTAACCCCTAAAGATATCGAAATAATACTGATAGATGAAAAATTTGAGAATTATGACGAGGCAATTAAAAAGATACAAAATGTTGATATCGTAGGCATTACCGGATTTACTACAAATATCACTCGTGGATATGAAATAGCAAAAAAAACCAAGGAAAATGGCATACCGGTTATCATGGGAGGCGTGCATGTTTCTTTTATGCCTGAAGAAGCGCTGAAATATTGTGATAGCGTTGTAATAGGAGAGGCAGAAGGATTATGGGAACAGGTTCTCGCAGATGCAGAACAAGGTTCGTTAAAAAAAACATATGTGCATAATGGAAATATTGAAGATATTAAGCCCCGGGCGGCAAGACGTGATATCTTTGATAAATATGATTATGCAATAGGGGGGCTACAAACAGCAAGAGGCTGCCCTATGAACTGCGATTTTTGTTCGGTTACTGCTTATAATGGTTTCAAGTACAGGAAAAGGGATATAGACGATGTCATAAATGAATTAAAGCAGATCAAACAAAAAGAGATCCTCGTTTTTGATGATAATATCATTGGAAGAACAAAAGAACAAAAAGAACATTCACTTAATTTATTTAAAAGGATAGTCAAGGAAAAAATAAATAAATTATGGGTCTGCCAGTCATCTTTAAACGTTGCTGAAGATGAGGAACTCCTTAAATGGATGTATAAAAGCGGATGCAGGATAATGCTTGTTGGCATTGAAAGCGTTGATAAAGACAATCTTAGAGCCATGAATAAAGCATATAATCTGAGTGCATACGAAAGGTATGCGGAGCTCATAAACAGGATACATAAAAACGGCATGGCCTTAATTGGATCTTTCATTATAGGGTATCCAAACGACGGCATGCATACAGTAAAGGCAATATCCGATTTTATCAATGATTTTAAAATCGATGTTTTTGTTATATCACATTTGACTCCCTTGCCGGGACCAGGCTTTTTCAAAAAATGCAAAATGAAAACAGGGTATTGACTTCTAATTACCCCGAAGATTGGAAGAGGTATTCATTAGTCAACGTTGTTTATAAACATGAGAAACTTTCAAAAGAAGAACTTGAAAAAATAATGTACGAACTCAGAGAAAAATTAACCGTGCCTTTTAATTTTTTATTAGTGAGATTTTTCAGGACGCTTAGGGAGACGGGAAAACTGCTAACGGCATTTTTAGCATTAAGGCACAGTTTTTTTTACAGGCAGACCTACATGAAAAGATATAAACTTATTAAAAAATCGCAGAATGTAATTTAAGATTTTGTACGAAAAAAGCCGATATAAATATTTTTTTTAACCGGGAGCCAATTGTGAGAAATATTGTTTTTAATTTAGGTTTATACGAAATACAAACGCTTATAGCTGCTTTGGGGACGCTTTTATTCGGCTTAGTGAGTTTATTAAGAAATCCCAAAAATAAATTAAATATTACCCTCGCTCTTTTTAATTTTATGGTTATGTTTTGGATGATAGATTTGTTTCTTATAAGGACTGCAAATAGTGTTAATGCGGCAAATACTATATCGAGATTTCTAAGGCCGACCTTGTTATTCATACCTGTTTTTTTCATAAGATTTGTAATCTTGTTTGTAAAATTAGAAAACCGCTGGATAAAACTAATATATAACTTTTTGTTATATTTCATGGTTATTATTTCAATATTGAATATAATGGGTATTGGATTTAAGGGTTTTTCATATAAACCTGAGTATGGTTACGTGGCGAAGCCTGATTTTATTTATTTTTGTCTTATTATAAATTTTCTAACTGCATTAACGATAGGCATATATACGCTTATAAAAAAATATTTATCGTCAAACATACTATCTATTGAGAAAAAACAAACACAATATCTATTATTGGCATTTGTAATATTAACCATTTTTGGTGTAATGAATGTCCTTAATATTTTTGGCATAAAAATATATCCCATGGGCGGTTTTGGCGGGCTTTTATATACATTTATCATCACTTATGCCGTATTGAATTATGATTTATTAAGAATAAAGGAATTATTGGTTAAAGCACTTGTATATTGCATCATTGGCCTGGTTTTATTATCTATATACGCCATATTGCTGCCTGTCCTGGAAAAAATTCCGGATATTAAAAGGCAGCTCGCGGTCAGCTTGTTCGCCGGTATAACGGCAATATTTTTAATTACCAAGCTGTATGAAATATTAAATAAATTCGCGGGCGAGATATTTTTAAACAAAAAAGACCTGGAAAGGTCAGCCGTCACCATCCGGGAACAAACAGCAACCAAGACAAATCTGGATGAAATTCTTAATGAAATCAACAGCGCGGCAATAAAAGTACTTGAGCTGAAAAGCTCGTATTTTTTAGTCCAATACGGAAAAGACAATAATTTTGCCAATGCTGAAAAAAGGGCAAACCTGACGCAGGAACACCCGCTGATAAAATTGCTTATTTCAAAAAAGCAAAAAATATATTTTGAGGAATTAAACAACCGGTTATATTATTTAATAGGCGAAAAGGGGATAAAAAGCGATATTGAGCAAATGATTGCCGTGATGAAACAGTTTGAGGCGGCTGCGTGTTTTCCTGTTTTTATCGGCAGCAATTTAAAAGGCGCATGGTTTTTGGGAGAAAGAAAATCAAAGAACGTATATTCCCGTGAGGAGATAAGGTTTATAAACAGCGTTATTTACAACCTTTCGGTGCGCATGGAAAATATATTGCTTTACGAACAGCTTGCGAGTTCTGAGAGGCTTGTCATGCTCGGTAAAATGGCCGCTGCTGTCGCGCATGAAATAAGAAACCCGCTTACAGGACTCGGCGGTTTTGTGGAAATGATGGCAAGCAAAAAAAACGGGGACGCAGTGCTGATGGGGAAATTCCTGGAAATAGCCCCTGCTGAGTTCAAGAGGCTGGAAAAACTCACCGATAATCTTTTAGCCCTCAGCCATACGACAAAAATCAAGCTGGAAAATGTCGATATAGCCGCTGTAATTGACGATGTAAATTTATTTATGTCGCATGTCCACAAAATGTATGGAATACAGGTAGTAAAGAATTTTAATCAACTGCCTCTTATTCACGCGGACAAGGAACAAACCATGCAGGTTATTCTTAATGTAATGATAAACGCGATACAGTCTATGCCCGAAGGCGGCACAGTCGAGGTTACTGCTAATAATGAAATGCGTGACGGCAAAGAATATTTAATAATAAGCGTTAAAGACACGGGCTGCGGAATAGATGAAAACATAAAGGATAAAATATTCGAACCTTTTTTTACGACAAAAGCCGACGGTACAGGACTGGGGCTTGCGGTAAGCAAAAAGATAATGGAACTGCATAACGGGTTCATAGAAGTAAAAACCAGGAAGGGGGAAGGCAGCACTTTTTATTTGTGGTTCCCTTTAAAACAATAATTTATATCTTAAATAATTATATTAAAGAGTCATAAAATTCCTTCCAAAAATCAAACAAACAATTACATTCCAGCAAAAAAAAAATTAAAGATCGCTTGCCATTTGTAAATACATTTGATACACTATACTTAGTTCCAGTAAACTTAAATTAATTAAACGGAGAGTGAAAAATGCTGGAAAGCAGGTTGCTTATTGTTGACGATGAATATTCGATAAGGGAAGCACTGAAACTTTTTTTCGATGGCAAGGGGTTTAAAACAGAAATAGCCGTAAACGGCCTTGAAGCGATAGATTTTATAGAAAAAGAAGATTTTGATATAGTTGTTTCCGATGTCCGCATGGACAAAATCGACGGGCTGGCCCTCCTGAAAAAAATAAAAGAATACAACAGAAAAATGCCTGTCATACTTATCACGGCATACGCGGATTTAAACGGCGCAATTGAGGCCCTGAGGAACGGGGCTTCGGAATACGTAATCAAGCCGTTTAACATGGAAGCCATGGCTGAAAAAGTCGACAAAGTCTTAAAACTGGCAAAAGACACATCAGAAGAAACTTATGTAAAAAAATATGAGGAGCAAAAAGTTGATTTTATAACACGGTTTTCGCATGAATTGAGGACACCCTTGACGCCGGTTTACGGATATATAAGCCTTATGCTTAAAAAAGAATTCGGGGAAATTCCAATTCCACAAATGGAAGTGGTCAAAACAATACATAAAAACAGCAAAAGGCTTAAAAGAATAATCGACGACCTTATAATGATTTACTATATTGATTATATGAATGAAATACCCGTGATCCAGAAATATGAAATAGTAAAACTAATTGACGACACCCTTAAGGAAGAAGATGAGGTTATCAAAAAGAAAAATCAGGCAGTGGAAATAAAAATTTACGACGGGATTGAAACCGTAGACTGCGACAGGGATAAAATGAAAAGGGTTTTATTTCACCTTATTGACAACGCTGTCAAGTTCAGCCCTGCCTCGTCGAAAATTATCATAGAAATCAGCAACTTCGAGCACAGGGGCAAAGATCATATCAAATTTTCAGTTAAAGACAACAGCGTGAGGCTGAAAACAAACAAGCGGCTTATATTCAGGCAATTTTACGAGTTTACAAGCAACGCCGACGACCCTTTTGTAAGCAAGGAAATCAAGGGCATGGGCATCGGCCTTACCCTGTCGAAGAGCATAGTCGAGTTACACGGCGGGAAAATCTGGATTGAAAGTGAAGGCGAAGATTTACTGTCGGGAAATACTTTCAGTTTTATCCTGCCGATAGTGCAGTTAAGAAAATAATTTAATCCAGAAAGAAATCCCCCAACTTCAGTTGGTGGGATGAATGATACCTTTCTGGAGGGAACTCTTTATAACCTCCGGTGGGTTTTAGAGGAGCCGCCGACTTCAGTCGGCGGGGTTCCACTACTAGGCATTAAATCAAAAAAACAAAACCCGCTAATATATGTTCCGGCCATGTCAAGCCTGTTTCTCATCAACCTTTGGTTTCCCGGTTTAAATATATGATATAATATTTTTGATGTATCTTTGCATGCCTATCCGGGCTGATATCTGGGCAGACAGGCACCCAAGCACAGCAGGCATTGGGCAGAAAGCAGGTTAAAAAGCATGATTAGGCGTACCTTGAATCATACAATTGTCCGTAAGCTAAAAAGTCCTGAAACAATAAAGGTTCCTTTTGGAAAGTATTTTTTAGTACTTATATTTATTTTTGTTTGCGCAAATTTATACTCAAATTCGGATAATCAAAACGCAACTTATCTTGTCTGGGAAGACACAAGCCAGGATGAGGGCCAGCTCCATATATTTGCAGTGTTTCCAAACACAACAGTTACGGTTTATAAGGCAGAAGTGCCGGGAAATATAATACAGGAGGCCACTGGCATAACCAATTATAGTCTGGCTTATGCTGGCCAGCCCATTAACTGGATAAACATAGCGGGCGGGCCTTTTGAAAGGGAATTTTTCAAAATAACATCCAATTATCCTGTGATAGCACAATTACAGACCGAAATCAGCGTGCAAAGCCGTGATTTTGAAACAGACCTTATTTCAACAAACGGGACTTATACAGGCAGTACATTTTATACATATATGCAGTACATGACCGATGATAATACAACGTCGTACGGTAGTGTCATTACTGTTTTTAATCCTGACACGGTTGCTAAAACAGTAACTATAAGCGGCTGGGGAGGGACGGCATACAGTGTTGCCCCTTATGTTTTTTCAGTGCCGTCCGACGGCGTATATACCTATGGCGGAACCAATGCCTCAGCCACAGGATATTATCAAATACAATGTTCAGACGGCAATATATCCGTTATGGAAGGCAACGGCCAGACAAGCGATAACGATAACTGGTTTGAGTATGGTGTTGACTGGAATACAGGCAGAAAAATAGGTGGTTTGATATACGGTAAATTCGGCAGCAACCCAACTAAAATTATTATTACAGGCGTAAGCGGGGCGCCGTCATACCAGGTTTATACCATGCCCATACCTGCATTGATGAGCTCAAGTAATGCATGGACATTTTATGCATCCGGCACAGTAGGGGTAGGAGCTGAAGAACTTTTAAACCCTCCGGACAGCACAGGCGCGTATAAAGTGGTTGTGACCGGGGGGACGGTGAATGTAGGCGGCGGAACCGACGACCTGTCAATGGGCGTGTCGGACGGGGATTATATTTCGGGGACAAATACAAATTCACCGCTTGACAATGATTTTTATTTTTCGACAGCGACACTGCCTATGGGAATCAACGGAAGCATGACCCTGTCTGTTGTATGCCCGACATCCGGTACGGCGGTAAACCTGTCGCCCGCAGGCGGTACTACAATGAACGGAATAAACCCGACCACGGCCGAGGACATGGCTATTGACTGGCTGGGCCTGCCCTTTAACACAACTTTTCATGTGACATCAAATAACCCTGTTTATTGTTTTATACAGGGGCCTGACGGCGGCGAAAAAGCCATTAGCATGTCTTTCCTGCTCATACCATCTCCTACAATAACTCCAATTGTTACGGAAATACCAACGCCCACATTTACTATAACGCCGACCAATACAATCACGAATATTGATACTTCAACCATAACAGCGACATCAACTATAACCGCCACAGAAACCATAACCGCTTCGCAAACAAATACCATTACAACAACACAAACTCAAACATCTACAGCAAGTATGACTTGCACAATAACAGTAACACCTACGCCTTTAGTTCCGCTTTGCCTGATTTTATACAAAAATTCGCCGAACCCATGTTCAGACAGCACAAATATAATTTATCAGTTATGTGATGAGGCAAATGTAAATGTAAAAATATACACGATAAGCGGCGAGGTTGTGAGGGGATTTTCGCAGCAGGGCGTTGCGGGCATGAACAGCATATACTGGGACACTAAAAATAAAGCAGGCAAAGGAGTGGCAAGCGGCGTGTATATTTACAGCCTGGAGGCAGCGGACAGCAGGACAAAGCAAAAAGCATGGGGAAAGATGGCAGTTGTAAAATAGTCGGAACTTTTCAACCTGAGGTTTGTCTAATTATCGCAATAAAAAAAATTCAGTTTTTACGATATGAGGAGATTATAAATGCGTTTAAGATTTTTTTTATGTGGCCTCTTATTAATTTCTATTTGCGCGCCTGTTCATGCCGATGTCTGGGCAGACAGGCACGGCACGACAAGCACGGCAGGCATGGATTCAGGCACAAGATATAACCCGTACACTACATCAATACCGCCGCTGGTATTGCTTTGGTCGCATACAAACTGGGACGGCACAGGGGTAAATACATTACAGGAATCTTCACCCGCAATAGTAAACGGTATTGTTTATGCAGGCTCTTCAAACAATTTCAACGCGGCAAGCCATGGTTTATATGCATGGGATACAAATACAGGCACGCCTATTGCGGGTTTTCCAATAAGTACTCCCAATGACGTAATTTCGTCGCCTGCAGTGGCAAACGGGCTTGTGTATGACGCTTCATACGTAAGCGCCGGAAGCTTATACGCATTCAACGCGCTTACAGGCGCGGGCATTGCCGGATTTCCCGGGGTCACAGGAAACCAGATATGGGCATCGCCTGCAGTAGCAAACGGGATTGTATATGAAGGAAGCCTGGACAATAACTTATACGCATGGGACGCCGCGACCGGAGCCCCTGTTACAGGTTTTCCTGTGACTACAAGCGCGGCAATTTATTCATCACCTGCAATAGCAAATGGTATTGTTTATGTAGGTTCCACTGATTATAACTTATATGCCTGGAACGCAGCAACCGGAATCCCTATTGCAGGTTTTCCTGTGAGTACCGGCGGTGCAATTGTTTCGTCGCCTGCAGTCGCAAACGGAATAGTTTATGCAGGTTCGGATGATGGTGAATTACATGCATGGGACGCGGCGACAGGCTCAATTATTGCAGGTTTTCCTGCAACTACATCGCCAGTCAGGCCAATTGAATCATCACCGGCCATAGCGAATGGCGTAGTTTATATAAGTTCGGAAAATGGTAAAGTATATGCATGGAATGCCGCAACAGGCGCGAGTGTGACAGGTTTTCCGGTGCAATTGAACGGGCAAACAGATTCATCCCCGGCCGTAGCAAACGGTTATTTATATGTCGGTGACGACACCAATAACATCTATGCGATTGACATAACAAATGGAGCCCTTGTCTGGCGGTACCAGTTTCCGGATAATTATGCCGCTGAAGGCATTGATTTTTGTTCGCCCGCAATAGCAGAAAACAAGTTGTTTGTGACAACTGACGAGGGCAACGGAATATATGTATTTAGCATGTCAAACCCGGCTGTAACACCTACAATAACCGAAACGCAGCCGGCTGCGACGGCTTCTGCGGTAATAACTCCAACTTTAACAATGACACCTACAAATTCATTTTCATCCACACCTACATATACTGCAACTCCAATATCCGGGTCACCGCCCTGTTATATAACGCAATGGGGAACTTATGGAACCGGCAACGGGCAGTTTTATAGATCTGATGGAATAGCAGTAGACAGTGGCGGTAAAGTGTATGTCGCAGATACTCAGAACAACAGAATCCAGGAATTCAGCAATACAGGTACATATATCACCCAATGGGGCAGTGCCGGAACCGGCAATGGTCAGTTTGCAGAGCCTTGGAGAGTGGCAGTAGACAGTAGCGGGGATGTGTATGTCGCAGATACTCAGAACCATAGAATCCAGGAATTCAGCAATACGGGTACATATATAACCCAATGGGGCAGTGCCGGAACCGGCAACGGGCAGTTTGGGTCTCCTGAAGGAATAGCAATAGACAGCAGCGGAGACGTGTATGTTACAGATAATGGTAGTAATAGAATCCAGGAATTCAGCAATTCCGGCACATATATAACTCAATGGGGCAGTTATGGAAGCGGTAACGGGCAGTTTTGGGGTCCTGCTGGAATAGCAGTAGACAGTAGCGGAGACGTGTATGTTGCAGACGAAGGTAACAACAGAATCGAAGAATTCAGCAGTACAGGCGCGTATATAAAACAATGGGGTGGACTTCCTTATGGAAGCGGTAATGGGCAATTTTATGTCCCTGAAGGAATAGCATTGGACAGCAACGGGAACGTGTATGTTACAGATGAAGGTAACAACAGAATAGAAGAATTCAGCAGTAATGGCACATATATAACCCAATGGGGCAGCGCCGGAACCGGCAACGGGCAATTTAATACCCCTGAAGGAATAGCCGTAGACAGCAACGGGAATGTATATGTTGCAGACTCGGGTAATTACAGAATACAGGAATTCGGCGCATGCGCCAGCCCTATGCCGACTATGTTTGTTACTTCTACGCAGACAAGCACTGTATCACCGACAATTACAATCACGGACACATATACAGCAACATTAACTATGACAGAAACGTTTACTGCAACACCAACTTCAACCATAACGCCGACCAATACTATTACAACAACACAAACATTTACGCTGACAGCAAGTATGACAAATACAGTAACCATAACACCCACGCCGGTAATACCGCTTTGTCTGTCTTTATATAAAAATTCGCCCAACCCATGTTCAAACAGTACGAATATAATTTACCAGTTATGCGATGAGGCAAATGTAAATGTAAAAATATACACCATAAGCGGCGAGGTAGTTAGGGAGCTGACGCAGCAGGGCGTTGCGGGCATGAACAGCATATACTGGGACACTAAAAATAAAACAGGCAAAGGAGTGGCAAGCGGCGTGTATATTTACAGCCTGGAGGCAGCGGACAGCAGGACAAAGCAAAAAGCATGGGGAAAGATGGCTGTTTTAAAATAAGATAGGGGCAATTCAAGAATTGCCAGGTTCTTGCTGTTTACGCCTGCAAAATTAAACTTCATAATAACAAAAAAATATTGAATTAGTCTGTTTATAGGAGTATATTCCTTATAACTGGCAGTTGAAAATTAGTAGAAAACGGAGGTTAACATGAAAAAAATTTTAATTCCCACGTTAATTCTTATCACAATCTTATTTGTATTTAATTGCAAAAAAATTTCTGCCCCTATTATGCCTGTTGCAACAAATACCCCAACTATCCAAACCAGCGTTTTCGTCCACCCTGGAGCGTGGTCGTCAGCCGGAGAGCTGAACTTCGTGAAGGCGCGGATCCAGGTAGGAAGCCAGCCCTGGACAAACCAGTTAAATATGATCGAGGGCTCGTCCCAGGGGAACCAGACAACTGCGCTGTTCTCCGGGACAAGCTTTAATTCATGCACCGTCGAGAGCCAGGGCCAGGCAGACTCCGAAGCTGCTTATGCAAACGCGCTCATCTGGTATTTGGAACCAAACAGCGCCAAAGCCACAACCCACGCCAACATGGCGATTGCCATCCTAAATTCCTGGGCGAAAGTACAGAGCATCGTAGCCACAGGAGGCTGTTATAACGAACAGAACATGCTGGACGCAGGGTGGTTCGGAGCGGATTTCGCGAATGCGGCTGAGATAATGCGAAGCTATCCGGGCTGGTCAGCCCCGGACATTAAAGCATTTCAGAACATGTTAAAGACAGTGTTCTATCCCTTGCTGAATACAGCCAGCACCGGGAACGGGAACATAGACCTCACCCAGATCGACGCAATGATGTCCTGCGCCATATTCAACGATGACCAGACAGAATTCAACGCGGGCCTATCCAGGCTGCAACTCAGGGTCGCGGCCTACGTATATACTTATACTTCACCTACCAGTATCCCGCGCATTGCCGGAGACGCATGCTGCGGAACCTGGCCGGCAGCCTTCTGGTATAATCCAACCTCGTGGGTCATTGGGCTGGAACAGGAGACCTGCCGCGACAACGGTCACCACGTGCAGTTCGGCTTGAATTCGGCGATACACGCTGCGGAAATCGCCTGGCACCAGGGAACAGACGTTTACACTGCCTACCAGGCAGCCTTTGTGCCTGCCCTGGAGCTGCTGTCACTCCAGTTGACGTCAGGCAGCATGCAGGGCACCTGCAGCAACGACACGTCGGATAATATCAACTCCGACCTCTTCGATACTTTTGAAATCGGTTACAACCACTACGCCCTGCGCAAGGGCCTGTCTTTGCCGAATACCAACAATATAATCATGAATCATGTAAGATGCTGCTCAAATAACTGGATTTTGTTTAACCTGGCATACGAGACACTGACCCACGCAGGGGTGTACTAAGGAGGAACAATGGTCGGGACTACCATGAATGTAATTGCAAATTCATCCCTTGATAAAATTTTGACAATACTGCTGGTTTTATTTATCGGCCTGCTTGCGTTTATTATTTATAAATTTGAAAAGAAGTTCAGGGTAAGCAACCTGCTTGTTCACTTTCCCATTTCATTGATAACCAAAGAAGAAGAGAACATAAGCGCGGAATTTTCCAAGATCGGGGTTAATTATCGTGCGGTTACAGAGCCCATAAACCAGTCTTTTATCGCGACTATTATCAGCAGCGTCCCGTTAAATGCCGCGGTAGCCCACTATATTAATTTTTTTGAGGGGCTGTGTGTTTTTGTTGACAAGAAAGTGTTTGACGAGCATGCGGCTGAAGAACTTTACGGCGATTATGTCGTGAAAACATATAAAAAATTTTCAGGTTTCATTGAAAACCAGCGCAAGGCCGATAAAGATGAAGAACGCTGGAGATATATGGAAAAGTACGCAAAAAAATGGGCCAAACCGGAACAAAGGTATGACAGGGCAAGATGATCTGGTATTTAGACGGAGTAATCAATGGAAATAAAAGTTAAACTTACCCTTGATGACTACAGGAAATGGGCTTTCTGGCAATATTACGGCGGACTAAGAGGGAAAATACTGATCCTGCTGGCAGCGGTTTTTTTTGGCTGCTTTATATTATATATACTGCTTTCGGTGATGTCGGGCATCCATATTGACGCCAGGCTGACAATACTTGGACTGATAATTTTTTTCCTGCTGGTTTTTTTGCGGCTCACAATGCATTTCAGGCTGAAAACAATTTTTAACAGCGACAAGCTGATTCGGGAAGAAATAACATACGTTATAGACGAAAAGGGCATGAAAACAAGCGCCAGCTACGGCGGCTCACAGATTACCTGGGATAATATATACGGGGCACGTCTGGGAAAAATACTTATAACAATCAATCTTGGAGAAGGCCGCATGTATTTACTGCCGGCGAGGTTCTTCAGGGACAAAAGCCAGATGCAGGAGCTCGCGGATTTATTGAAAAAAGTACTGCCGAAGGGCAGGGTAAAAGGGAAAATATAAAAGCGGTATGCATGGATTCATAAAATTCAGAAGGAGTAGTATTATGGAAAAGTCAGTTATTATTATCGGCGCAGGCATAGCAGGCCTTTCTGCAGGGTGTTACGCGAGGATGAACGGGTATAAAACCACCATACTGGAAATGAACGACAAGTCAGGCGGGCTTTGCACCGGATGGAAGAGGAAAGGATATACTTTTGACGGATGCCTGGACTGGCTCGTGGGCTCAAAGCCCGGCGACGCCATGCACGAGGGCTGGCTTGAGCTTGGCGCCATACAGGGCAAAAAAATGATAGACCATGAAATTTTAATGGTGATTGAAGGCGATAACGGCCAGAAATTCACGGTATACGAGGATGCCGGCAAACTGGGGCAGGAAATGTTGAGGCTGGCACCTGAAGATAAAAATGCAATCACGGGTTTTATAAACGACATAAAGGCTTTTGGGGACATGCCAATGGCTCCGCCCGAGCCTGCGGCAGGCGCGAAAAAAACGGGATTCTTTGAATCTGTTGCGGATTTTTTGCGATTCTCGCCGAAACTTTTAAAAATTATAATGTATTCGCGCATGTCGGATAAAAAATTTGCCGGCAAATTCAAAAACAAGTTTTTGAGATTTGCATTCATGGAAATGTTCAATGGCCTGGATGATTTTTCCATGCTGGCGCTTATATTCACTTTTGCCTGGATGAACGCCAAAAACGCGGCTTATGTCATTGGCGGCTCGCTTGAATTCATAGGTGGCATAGAAAAAAGGTATAAAGGCCTTGGCGGCGAAATACAGTTTGATTCAAAGGTAAATAAGATACTCGTTGAAAACAACAGGGCCTGCGGCGTAGCGCTTGAAAACGGCAAAGAATACAGGGCTGATACCGTGATATCCGCGGCAGACGGCTACTCAACCATCTTTAAACTGCTGGAAGGCAGATACACAGGCAATAAAATAAAAAGAATTTACAGGACTTTCAAGCCTTTCCCTGCGATAATCCAGGTTTCCATAGGCGTGGACATGGACATGACTGGCCTGCCGCCGCTGATAAACTACCCTTTAAAAAACAAGCTCGAAATACCCGGCACTTCGGCCGCGAACAGGATGGCAGTAAGAATATTTAATTATGACCCGGCCATGGCGCCCAGGGGAAAGACCGCGGTTACCACCATACTGGACGGCAATTACGAATACTGGAAGAACCTCAGGGAAAAAGACAAAGCCAAATACGACGAGGAAAAGAAAAAAACAGGAGAGGCAGCAGTCAGGGCCATTGAGGAAAGGTTTCCGGGTTTCGCGTCAAAAGTTGAGGTGATTGACGTGGCAACGCCGGCTACATACGACAGGTACACAGGCAACTGGAAAGCGTCGTTTGAGGGATGGCAGCCCACGACCAAAACCCTTATGGCGAAAATACCCAAAACCCTTCCGGGGCTTTTCGGTTTCCACATGATAGGCCAGTGGGTGGCGCCGGGCGGCGGCCTGCCGAGCGGGCTCATGACAGGCAAGGAAGTAATAAAGAAAATATGCAAAGAGGACGGGAAAGAGTTTACGGCAAGCAAGCCGGTTCAGGAGGAATGATAAATGAAAAATGATAAAAGGCTTTGGAACCCGGATAATTTCATATGGCTCAGCGCGCTTTTTTCGTTTTATCCTGCCGCGATACTGTGCGCGCTCAACTGGGGCAGGCTGGGGCAAAAGGATAAACAGAGGAATTACATGATATATTATTCCATAGGGTTTATTGCGCTGATAGCCGCCTTAATTTATATCCCGGAAAGTTTCGCAAAAGGCGTGGCTGTAGGCGTAAACGTCGCGCTGGGCTTTCAAATGCAGCGGGCGCAAAAGGCAGAGTACGCAAAAAAAGCTGGGTATAACGGCAAGGCGCCCATACTGCTGCCGCTTGCGGCCTGCATTGCTGTAACAGGGCTGGTTGTGTGGTATATGCTCGCGTTCCCGGCTTTTTCGGGCAGCAACCTGGATTTCAACGGCAATAAAGTATTTTATACGCAGGGCGTGAGCAAAGACGAGGCGGAAAAACTTGGGAATTACATGGTATCGACCGGGTTTTTCAGCGGCGAAAATAAAAAAGACATAAAGCTTGACAATGCGCAGGATTGTTTTATCGTATCGTTTGTGATGGCCAACAACGCCGTGGCTGGGAAAAATGAAACCAAGGATACATTCAGGCAACTGGCGAAGCTCATATCAAAAACAGTGTTTAATAATGCAAAGGTTAAAGTGGAACTGTGCGATGATTCTTTTAAGCCTTTGGTAACTTTGGAGTAGCGGCATTTGGCTGATTTTTGGTTAAAGGAGGATATATTATGACAGATGAAAATCCCGGTAAAAAGAAAATCATGGTGGTGGACGACGATGAGGATATAGTCAAGATAATAAAAATTGTTTTTGAAGAGGAAAATTATTCCGTTATAGCGGCATACAGGGGCAAAGAATGCCTTGATAAACTTGCAGCAAATGAAAAACCCGATATTATCCTTATTGATATCATGATGGCCGGAATGAGCGGATATGATTTATATGCAAAAATAAAGGAAAACGGCGAATACAAAGACATGAAAATAGCTTTTTTCTCAGTGAAAGCCCGGGCTGAAGACATCGAAAAAGGCCTGGCAATGGGCGCGGACGATTATATAACGAAACCTTTTGACCCGTATGAGCTTGTAGAGCGCGTAAATAAAATCCTCGAAAATGATAAAGCAAAAGGTGGGGATTAATTGCATCCCGAATAACGGTAATTGGAAATTTTTAAAAGTTGAAAATTGATAATTTGTAAAACAGGAGGCCTTTATGAAAAAAACTTTTTTGGTCCTGGCAGTATTATTTGTTATTGTTCTTATCAGCACCTGCGGGTGCAGCAAGAAAAAAAGCAACCCTGCAGGGCCGGCGCCTGCGGCAACTAACACGCCTGTTTCCGGAAGCGACTGGACAGCGGCAACAACATCCGCGGCATTTACCGGAAGAGAAAATTTTTCCGGCGTGGTATTCAATAATGAAATGTGGGTGATAGGCGGCGCTGGCGGCGGCACAGGTTATTTGAATGACGTATGGCACTCAAGCGACGGCATAAACTGGACAGAGGCGACAGCAGGCGCTGGATTCAGCGCAAGATACAGTCATACAAGCGTGGCATACAGCAGCGTAATATGGGTAATAGGAGGAAGGAACGCGAGCAGTTATTTTAACGACGTATGGTATTCAGGCGACGGCATTAACTGGAATGAGGCAACGCCGGGTGCGGCATTTACCGGAAGATGCGGCCATTCAGGCATTGTATTTAACAATGAAATGTGGGTTATGGGCGGATGGACAGGTAGCGTTTTGGAAAGCGACGTATGGTATTCAAGCAACGGCATAGACTGGGGATGCACAATCACCGCGGCGGCATTCGGCCCGAGGCAAAACCAGACCAGCGTTGTATATAACAATGAAATGTGGCTTATAGCCGGCGATGGTAACGGCCCTTTTTTGAATGACGTATGGTATTCAAGCAATGGAGTGGACTGGGCAGTGGCTACAACAAACGCGGCATTCAGCGCAAGGTCGTATCATAGCAGCATTGTATATGGCAATAAAATGTGGGTAATAGGCGGCGAGGATAACAGCTATAATTTTAATAATGACGTGTGGTATTCCAGCGACGGGGTAAACTGGACAGAAGCCACAGCGTCGGCAGGATTCGACGCAAGGGCTAACCCTGTAGGTTTGGCATATAACAATGAAATGTGGATAATAGGAGGATGGGACTACAGCCATTTAAAAAACAACGTGTGGTGGGCGAAGTAAATAATTATCAATTAAAAATTGTCAGTTTTCAATTAAGGTAGTTTGGTTTTAATTGAAAATTGAGAATTGAAAATTTAAATTTAAGGAGGTTTTTGATTATGAGGCCATCAGGAGCATTGATGATAGAGCACAGGCGCATTGAGAAAATACTGCCTGTCATCCAGAAAAGGATCAGCAGGCAGGAAAAAGACCAGCCCATGGACCCGGTTTTTATCGATACAGTGGTGGATTTTTTCAGGTTTTACGCGGACTGGACGCACCACGGCAAGGAAGAGGACATACTATTCATGGCAATCGGGGAAAAGGAACTTTCAAACGCGCACAACAGGATGAAGGAAGAGCTGATAAAAGAGCATGCTTATGCCAGGTCGGTGGTCGGAGATATTGTCGAGTGCAACAAAAAATACAGGCTGGGCGACAAAACCGCGCTGGACGAGATTATCAAAAACCTGAAAATACTTATCGGATTTTACCCGAAGCACATAAAAAAAGAGGACGAGGTTTTCTTCCCGGAAGTGATGAAATATTTCAGCAGGGAGGAACTGGATTTAATGCTGCATGACTTCTGGGATTTTGACAGCAAAATGATTCACGAAAAATACGACAGGGTGCTTGAGAGCCTAAATTTTTAGGTAAAATTTGGGATTTGGGATTCTGTATTTGGGATTTGGTGCAAAATTCCAAATTACTGAATGGAAATTAATTGACAAATTATAATTGAATGAAACTGGGAGGGAACGATAGATGCCAAATAGTGAATTAATGTATTTTGGTTTACTAAATGGTGATAAATTCCAAATTTCACTTGTCCACCGAAGTAGTAACAAAGGAGAAAATTCCAAATCCCATTACTGAATGGAATAAATACTCAAAACCCATCCGCGTCATAAACAGCTTGATAAATAAATATTTTATTTTATTATTTATGCTGATTTTTCCGGCACTTGTTGCAAGCAGCCTGCAGGCAGCGCCTGTTTCATACGATAACAGCGCTTTTGCCGTGCTTAACCCGTGGGAAGGCGGAACCGGGAATACTTTGTGTGTCAATATAGATGTCACCTCAAATAATGGCATGCTGCTGGTGGAGCTCTGTAAAGACCCGGCGGTCAATGGCCCGGTGGGAAATGCATCTGTCAGCAGTGTAACATACGATGATATAGCAATGCAATTCGTGACATCGGTCGCGGATAGCGACAACCCCATAGAAGTCGACATTTACGCGCTTGCAAACCCTCCGGACGGCAATTATCCTGTCTGCGTAACGCTTACCGCAAATGATTTTGTGATAATGGATGTGGTCAGTTACAACAACGTCGGCCAAATAGGGGCAATTTCAGTCAACCATGTATACCTGGATTCTTACCTGTCAACAACGATTACCACGACAACGCCGGGGAGCTGGATTGCGGGTATTGCCGGCGTAAGGGCGAATGATAATATAGCCACGATGAGCAGCGACTGGATTCCCAGGTTAAATGTAACTATGAACGGAGACAGGACAGGATTGAGCTTTGACCAGCCCGCTGCGTCGCCGGGCACTTATTTTCCAAACGTCACCAATGACTACTACAGCGAGTGGCAGGCACTGGTCATTGCGGCCGTCGAGCTTGAGCCGTCAGACATACAGGTGCCGCCTGACTCTACAACGACAATCACGATTACAATATCGCCGACAATTACAGTGACGGAAACGCTCACGCTGACGCCCAGTTATACCGCCACTTTGGTATCCGGGCCGACACCATGTTTTATAACAAAATGGGGGTCTTCAGGAACCGGCAACGGGCAGTTTTCAGTGCCTGAAGGAATAGCGGTATCCGGCATCGGAAACGTGTATGTCACGGATTTTTTAAATGACAGGATCGAGGAATTCAGCGGCACAGGTGCGTATATCACGCAGTGGGGCAATCAGGGAAATAACAACGGCCAGTTTGTCCATCCCCTGGGAGTGGCTATAGACAGCAGCGGAGACGTGTATGTCGCAGACTCTAATAATAACAGGATACAGGAATTCAGCAGCACGGGCGCGTATATAACGCAATTTGGAATGCAGGGGCCAGATGCAGGAATGTTTCACAGTCCTTCCGGCATAGCAATAGACAGCAGCGGAGACGTATATGTCGCGGACTCGGGCAATAACAGGATACAGGAATTCAGCAGCACGGGCACGTATATCACGCAATTTGGCAGTTCGTATTATGGTTCCGGAACCGGCAACGGACAGTTTAATCATCCTGAAGGAGTGGCAATAGACAGCAGCGGGAATGTTTTTGTTACAGATTCGTGGAATAACAGGGTAGAGGAATTCAGCAGCACAGGCGCATATATAACACAATGGGGAAGCAGCGGGACCAGCCCCGGGCAGTTTAGTACGCCGATCGGCATAGCAATAGACAGAAGCGGAAATATATATATTGCAGACGTTGGCAATAACAGGATACAGGAATTCAGCAATACAGGCGTGTATATGACACAATGGGGTAGTTATGGAACCGGCAATGGATTTTTTGATTGGCCTTATGTCGTAGCAGCAGACAGCAGCGGCGACGTGTATGTCGCGGATGATAATGACAAGGTTCAGGAATTCGGCGTATGTGGCAGCCCGACGATAACGCCCGTAGTGTCATTAACAATCACAGTGACATTAACGCCGACCGATACTGCCACTTTAGTACCCGGGCCGACGCCTTGCCTTATCATGCAATGGGGCAGCTCCGGAAACGGCAACGGGCAGTTTTATAATCCTTATGGAATAGCATTAAACAGCAGCGGGGATGTGTATGTAACAGATGATAGTAATGACAGAATCGAAGAATTCAGCAGCACAGGCGCATATATGAATCAATGGGGCGTTCTTGGAAACGGCAACGGGCAGTTTCATGGGCCTTTTGGAGTGGCAGTATCCGGCAGTGGAAATGTTTATATTGCCGACACATATAATAACAGAATCCAGGAATTCAGCAGTACAGGAACATATATAACACAATGGGGCAGTAATGGGTCCGGCAACGGGCAGTTTAATTTGCCTTATGGAGTGGCAGTGGACAGCAGCGGGAATGTGTATGTTACAGACGAAGGTAACAACAGAATCGAAGAATACGGAGTATGCGCGAGCCCGACGCCGACTTTGCCGGTAACACCTTCGATAACACAAACCATATCAATAACGGCAACGGCTTCATGCACTCCGGTAGTTACAGGAACGGCTACACCGACAAGCACATGCAGTTTCCCGTCAAGTTACGACACGGACACGATTGCTGCGTATGAATTTGAGAACAACGGGAACGACAGCAGCGGCAACGGCTACAATTTAATACCTGTAAACGGCGGAGGGAGTTATCAGACTTCTCCTGTAAAATATGGCTCATATTCTTATTACAATAGCCTGACAAACAACAGCTATGATTTATTCCCTGCAGCGCTCGAAACCAGACTGGCTGCATTAAGTTCCTTTGCTATTGAATTCTGGGTTTATATACCCGTTCAAACCCCGTGCGTACATTCACTCATACCGGTAGTCAGGGGAACTGCAGAAGGGCAGCCAAACGTCATTATGCTGCAGATAAATAACAGCAGTAACTGGAACGACTGGGGCGGCGCTTTGATTAATTTTAAAATAGGGGCAACTGAGATTTTTATAACCATGTCTTATCCATCAGTTGGATGGCACCATTTCAGTATTGACTGGACAGGCACGGTATATAATTTATACATGGACAGCACGATTGCCGGGTATATAAATTCGACGGCAAATGTTTTTGCGTCCGGTTCTGGTAATACGTTTGGACTTTCGTCATATTTTGGAAACACGGAAGGCGACTATGGCATTCCTGCAGGGTCCGGGCTTGACAGGCTGATTATTTCAGACATAGCCCGCGGCGGGCATGAGACGTTACCGAGCGGCTGCTACGGACCGACAAATACGGCAACATACACACGGACGCCGACGTATACAAACACTACATCGCCGATAAGCACTTATACGCAGACAGCGGCATTCACCATGTCACCGACAAATATAAACACGAATACTGATACAGCAACATCAACGATTACGGAGGCATTTACTGAGACGCCGACGTATACAACAACGCCGACGTACACAAACACTGCATCGCAGACAAGTACTTATACGCAGACAGCGACATTTACCATATCGCCAACCTATACAATTACAGATACCGGCACAGCGATACCGACCATGACAGCAACGCTTACCCAAACCCTGACTTACACAATAACGCCGACTGATACGAATACCCCGGCGCTGACTTTCACGGCAAGTATAACGCCCACTTCCACAATATCGCCTACAATTACAATAACTCCCACTTATTATTACGGCAGCGGAATTATTATTTATCCCAACCCGTATAATCCCGGGAAAGCAGTTGACGGAACGTTGAAATTCATCAACGTGCCGATTAACGCAAACATATTCATTTATACAATATCAGGGGAAATAGTGATTTCACTGGCAGCGCAGGCGCCGGATGTTTTCTGGAATGGCAGGAATTCATACAACAGCCCGGTATCGCCCGGAATTTATTATTACGTAATTAAACTGGGTTCAAGCAATATATTAGAAATCGGCAAGATATTCGTGGTTCATTAATAATTGGATACTTTTTTTATTGAAGTTCAACGCTTGCTGGAGAAGAGGCTGATTTAAGAAATATAGGATTCTTAGGTTGTGCCTATTCTGAAAAATCAAATCTCGTACCGGAGCTTCACTCCGTTTCCACCCGTTTTAACACCTGTTTTTTCCTGGGATTAAAGGCCATAAAAAGCGGAATAAAGGTCTATCTAAATAACTGCCTGCAGTATACAATTGTTTGTTTAAGGTGGATGAATAAAAGGGTATTGAAGTTACAAAGCTAACGCAGTAAAAACTGCCTGAGTTACTAAATCACAAGGAGGATTTTATGAAAAAAGGTTTTATAAATAAAAATGCTATTTTAATTATCGGAATTGTTTTAGTCGGCGCCAGTTTTTTTGTCCATGACTATTCCATGCAGCCTTTAGTGGTCGGCGCTGTTTTAATCGGCGTAGGCCTTTTGAAATAGCTGCAGGTTTTAACCAGGTCCATTACGCAGTATTAGGGGCGTACGCTGAATCCGTATAAAATTTTAACCAAGGACTCATATCTGTAGAGGAAACCATAAACTATCCGCTATTGCTCGAGTTTATGGTCCTGTTCCGGGGCAAAACGGCTGGTACACGGGAAATTGAAATCAAAGGAAGGAGAACACTAATGGCAAAAGAAACACAGAAACTGTCACTCGAAGCATTTCAGAACGAAGTCCGCAAGCTCGCCGGAGAAATCTACAAGAAAAGAACTGCCGGCAAGAAGTCCGGCGATTCGCTTTCAGACTGGCTGCAGGCGGAGAAAGAAGTAAAGAAGGAATACGGGATATAAGATAATCATCCAGCCACACGGTAGTTAAGGAAAAAGGCATCACTTGCCCGCTTAATTATGCGTTGCAGGCATTTAATTGACAATTAATCGCAAGATTAAATTGTGCATGAACCTGTTTAAAAGGAGGTAACTTAAATGAAAAAAATAATCATGGTATTGATGGCAACCGCGTTTGCAATTTCGATGGCGTTTGCAGTTGAAAAACCTGCTGCAGTAGCAACAGCAGCGGTTGCAGTTTCAGCTCCAGCCGGGGCAACCGGGACAGTAAAACCGGTTGTAAAGAAAATAAAGAAAGCAAAAAAAGCGAAAAAGGCAGTTGTGAAAGTCAAGGCTACAGAAACAGCTCCAGCAGCAGCAGCCGTAACTCCAGCAGCAAAGTAAAGCAAAAATATTGTTTTGATTTTGAAAAGGCATAGAATCATAACGGTTCTATGCCTTTTTTTGTCCGCCGGTTTATCCGCCGGCTTGCACGCCATAGTCTACTGACGAAGGCGGCAATTGAAAATTGGAAATTGTTTAAAATTTCAAATCCAAACCCTCATCCTTGTTTTGAATGAGCGCATGATATTGCTTGATTCTGCGAAAAAATATATTATAATAAGCATATGAAAAAACTTGATGAAATAATCAGGCGTTTAAAAGAGCTTGAGCCGGAACTGGCTGAAAAATACAAGGTGAAAAGCCTTGCTGTATTCGGTTCATTTGCAAGAAACCAGCAGGGGGAAAACAGCGACCTGGATATACTTGTCGAATTTTCCGGGCCTGTAGGTTTTGAGTTTTTTAGGGCCCAGAGATTTCTGGAAGAGAAACTGGGGATGAAAGTCGACCTTGTCACAAGGGACGCTATCAAGCCGGGCATTGAAAAGAACGTATTGAGGGATCTGGCACGTGTCTGAAAGAGATTACAGCCTTTATATTTCCGATATTCTCCAGTCAATCAAGAACATACATGAATATATCGCCGGGATGGACGAGTCAAAATTTAAATCGGATAAAAAAACCATAGATGCCGTGATTAGAAATTTTGAAATAATAGGCGAGGCCGCGAATAAACTGCCGGATGATATAAGAATGAAAACCCCTGATATACCGTGGCGGGATATTATTGATTTCAGGAACAGGATAGCGCATGAATATTTTGGAGTAAGTGTTTCAATAGTATGGCAGATAATCGGGAAAGAACTCACGCCCTTAAAAGATAATATGGAAAAATTAAACAAATAACCCATCATGCCTTTTTTAACCGATAAATGCTCTCGCCGCCTGCATTATTTAAATTTTTTCCCGCTTACCGTTTTACCCGCTTTTATGAAGGGAAGTGATTGGTCCGTGGGATTGGTACGGGAATTCCAAATTACTGAATGGAGAACACAATGAGCCAGTATGAAAGCCCGGTACGGGAAAAGCAGGAAAAAGCCCTGAAGTTTTTGTTCATTGGTTTCGCCGCGGTGCCGGTGCTGTATTTTATTATATGCGTGGTTTTGTTGCGCTATAGGTTTAAGCCGATACACCCGGGATTTGCGCCGCTGACTCCAGCAAATTACAATATACTCAGGATAGTCCTGGCTGTGATAAGCATTGTCGAAACCCTGTTTGTCCTGAACATCAAGCGCGCGATAGACTCCGGGAACATCTTCGGGTTTGCCAGAGGATTTTTCAGCCAGTTGACGGAATCAACGGCAGATGACATGTCAACTGCCGCGAATTTTAATATTTCCATATACGCTTTTTGCGTGTCAATCGCGATATACGGGCTGGTACTTTTCCTGCTGAACGGAATAGCCATTGACGCTTATGCGTTCTTTGTTTTAAGTGAAATTTTATTTTTGATGTTTGTGCCGGCCAAAGCATATATAAATAAGCTGATTGCCATGAAGGCAGCCAGCCGGCAGCAGGGGATGGGAAGTTGATTGGTCCGGCATTCAAGCATTTGAACCCCAAATTGAATAAACAGGCATAATATGAAAAAAATATTACTGGTTCTTCTTGCATTCCTTGCAATGGGTCCCGCAGTATTGGCAATATGGCCGGATTTGCCCGCAGAAAAAAGTTTCTACTATGGCCTAAGAGCAGGCCTGGATGCCCCTTTAAACACAGACGGCAGCGATGCGTTTTTTACAGCAGGATTATTTGCGGGGCATAACATTAACGGCATTCTGGCATTGCAGCTGGAACTTAATTATTTTGGCGTATACGTCACTTATATGGACCTTGTTTTTTCGCCAAGCTATTCCAATCCGATTGAACATACGGTATCCAATTATATCCAGGTCCCGCTTTTATTAAAAACACATTTTCTGAAATCAAAAGATTATTCTCCCTATGCGGATATTGGGCCTGCTTTTGATTCGATATTTTCGGTAAGTTCAAACGCAGGCAATCTGCCGCTCAAGTACACATACATGAGCCTGGGCGGCATAATCGGCCTGGGCATTGATTTTCCTTACGAAGGGGGAAACGCGGTGGAAGCGGAAATCAGGGCTGACCAGTCCATTGTAAATAATTCCGGCATAACAACACTTCCGGTTTTTCTTTATATAACGCTCGGGTATATTTTTTAAAATACTTTACAGTGGGATTTGCTCCTGCCTGCCCCCCGGCCTTATCGCATATCCGGAGCCGTTGCAAAATAACCTTGAATTAGCCTGCTTATTGGGGTATATTTTATACAGGAATTATGCCTGAAAAAGGAGACGCCATGAAAAAAGCATTGTCAGTTATTGCAGCATTAATTGTTTTTGTTTTAATATCCGGTTCGTGTTCAAAGAAAAACCCGTCAGCGCCGGCTCCGACGCCGAACGCCACGCAGACAGCAGCCGCAATCGGGACAATGGTTGCGCAGCAGCAGACAGCGGGTGCGGCAGGATATACCGTTACAGCCACATTTACGCTTACCCCGACGCTGAACGCCACGCAGACAGCAGCGGCAATTTTGACGCTTGTTGCGCAGCAGCAGACAGCAGGCGCATCAGGATATACCGCGACGCCTACATTTACATCCACGCTTACGCCGAATGCCACGCAGACAGCGGCCGCAATCGCGACAATAGTTGCGCAGCAGCAGACAGCTGCAGCGGCGCTGTGGACAAAAACCCCGACATTTACGGTGACACCCGGGCCGCCCGCATGCCCGATAAAGACTCCTGTGCCTCCGTCATACGGACTGCTTATAGACAACTGCGACAGCGGAAATAATACGAACCTGCTCGGCGGGGGATGGTACACCGTAAATGACTGCAGCAACGGCGGTAATTCCCGGGTCTGGCCATCTTCATACACCACGGGAGGGTTTTTTGCCATGGATTATCCGGGAATAGGGAACTGCGGTTATGCGGCACACATTACAGGGACAGTAAACGGCGCAAGCCAGGGCGGGTACCAGTACGGGTATATCGCCCTGGGCACAGATTCAAACCAAAATGCATGGTCACAATGCATGGGCGTGGACTGGTCGGCTTATGCAGGCATCCAGTTCTGGGCAAAAACCGGGCCATCGGATTCGGGCTACGGTTACAGGGTAATAATACCCTACTCGGCAGACGGCGCAAGCAACACAGTAGCAGCAGGCACGGGCAATACATGCATTGACCCGCAGTATGCAGTATCGTGCATATCGCTGGACGCATATTCGGACAACCAGTACGTATTTTCGCCTCCGGCAACATGGACTCAATATAAAGTACCTTTCAGCTCTTTTTCCGGGCCGGGCTGGGGCACTACGCCGCCCATTGCAACAGTGCTGAAAGACGTAAAAAGCGTGGAGTGGCACACTTACAACGAAACGAGTTACCCGTATAATGTTGATTTTTGGCTGGATGAGATAATGCTGTATTATTGATGAATTGAATGTTGGATTATAAATATGGGCCCGGGGCGAAAGCTCCGGGCTTTTTTTTATGCGGAGGGATTTTTGATTTTGTAATGGAATGCCGGCCATAAACTATTTGCTGTTGCTCAAGTCTTTAGTCATGTACCGGGCTATGTACCGGAACAAAGTGATTGGTTCAGGGGACTGGCACAGGTATGCCGGATTACTGAATGGATATTGTTATTATTAGTGTGTAATTTCAATTCTATTATAATTAGAAAGAGAAACCCCTCTCCCTTGACGGGAGAGGGACAGGGTGAGGGTGGAAATTTTTACGGTTTCTACGCTCCCCTCACTCTGACTCTCTCCCGCAAGGGGAGAGAGGTTATTTATTTTTGAAATTACACACTTTTTTATACACCATCCTGAATGGATACTTCTTGATTTTTCACCTGTTTGGGCGCATACTTATGTGTATAAACATTAAGATATTTGGTATTTTGCATTTGGGATTTGGTATTCGAATGCAAATGCAAAATTCCAAATGCCAAATGACTGAATGGATTTTAATTGAAAATTGAAAAAATAATACCGCTTGTCCTTGGCTAAAGCCTCGGACTTGAGCGGCTTGACAGAGTTTGATTTTGCAAGCGTCAATAGCGAAGCAAAATCGTTACTCTGACATGTCCATGCAAAGCATGGAGTGAAAGATGTTTTGTTTGAGCCTGTTGACGGCTTGACAAAATAAACTATGGGTAGTTTTTATATGATGATTTAAGGAAACTACCCGTCAAATAGTCCGCTGGACTATTTGACTAAAGGAGGCGGAAATGAAAAAATTTTTAATCCCGGTATTGATTCTCGCAATGATTTTTATTACAGTTACCTGCGCGAAAAAGAAATCCTCACCGACTGCTCCTGCGCCGACAAATACGCAGCAGCCTGCGCCTGTAAATACGGCAACCAATACTATAACCAATATTACGCTGACATTGACAATTACAAATACCTATACAAGTACCTCTTCTTATACGCCTACTTTTACCGTTACGTCGACGCCGACCGATACAGTGGTCCCTTGCTCCACATGGACACAGGCAATAACCGGCGCAAGTTTTTCCATCAGGCACAGCGCCACAAGCCTGGCATATAACAATTTAATGTGGGTAATAGGCGGATGGATATGCCCGAATACTACAAACGATGTCTGGTTCTCTTTGGACGGAATAAGCTGGTATAATGCAACAGCTTCTGCTTCATTTCCCATAAGGCACAACCACAACAGCGTAGTTTATAATAATGCAATGTGGGTTATTGCAGGATGGACTTCCGGCCCTCCCGCAAGTTATCTTAATGATGTTTGGTATTCCACAGATGGAACAAACTGGTACAGCGCAAATCCAGGCGCGCCTTTTTCGCCAAGGGAATTTTCTTCAAGTGTTGTATATAACAATTTAATGTGGGTTATAGGCGGATGGGCAAACAACGTTGATTATAACGACGTTTGGTGGTCCGCAGACGGCGTAAACTGGTATTCCGCCACAAATAACGCGGAATTTTCACCGCGGCACGGCCATACCACTCTGGCGTATGACAATAAGATGTGGGTAATAGGCGGCCAGCAGGGAAGCAGCTTCAATAATTGCCTGAATGATGTGTGGTATTCAACAAACGGGATTTCATGGACACAGGCAAGTTCAGGCGGTTTCAGCGCAAGGATGGGGCATTCAAGCGTGGTTTATGACAACAGCATGTGGGTAATAGGCGGATTAGGCGTTACAGATTATAATGACATTTATTATTCATCGGACGGCGTCAGTTGGACACACATAGTGCCTTCTTCGGGCTTTCCTACGAGATACTATGCCGGTACCGTAGTCTTTAACAATAAAATCTGGGAAATTGCCGGCATGAACAATAGTGTTGAGTGCCTTAACGATGTCTGGTCTACACCATAAAATTGTTTTTCGTTGAAAATTGAAAATTATTTGATTGCCGGATTTTGAGGTATGATAATGACTGGGAAAGATGATAAAACAACAAAAAGGACAGGTTATGAAACCGGAAAAAAATAAAGACATTATCACGCAATCATATAAAAAGGCCATAAAGGATATAAAAAACAAGATACTGCGGGCGAGGCAAAACGCCGTTGTTTCGGTAAATAAAGAGCTTATATTTTTGTATTGGGAAATAGGGAATATAATACTTCAAAAACAGGAAAACGAAGGATGGGGCGCGAAAGTAATAGACAGGATGTCCACCGACCTGTCGCGTGAATTTGCCGATATGAAGGGTTTTTCTGTGCGGAACCTTAAATACATGCTCAAGTTCGCGGAAGAAAACAAGTACCGCGCAATTGTGCAACAGGTTGTTGCACAATTGCCATGGGGAAGCAATATCGTACTTCTGAATAAACTCAACAGCCAGGCCGACAGGCTATGGTACGCGAAAAAAGCTATAGAAAACGGCTGGTCAAGAAATGTCCTTGCGCATCAGATAGAGTCCGGACTGTATAAAAGGCAGGTATCCGGAAGCAAGACGCATAATTTTCGCAAGACACTGCAGGGAACACAGTCCGACCTGGCTCATGAAACCATCAAGGACCCTTATATTTTTGACTTTTTAAATATGTCCGAACAGGTTTCTGAAAAAGAGCTCGAAACCGGGCTAATAAACCATCTCGCATCATTTTTGCTCGAACTCGGCAAAGGTTTTGCCTATGTCGGCAGGCAATACCATCTGGAAGCAGGCGGGGAAGATTTTTTATATAGACCTGCTTTTTTATCATCTTGAACTCCGCTGTTATGTTGCGATAGAATTAAAAACTGGAAAGTTTAAGCCCGAATATGCCGGTAAAATGAATTTTTACCTGACTGCCATAGACAGCCTGCTGAATAAACCCGGAGACAACCAGGCGATAGGCATAATACTATGCAAGGACAAAAATAAAGTGATAGCAGAGTACTCGCTGCGCGATATAAAGAAACCGATAGGCATATCGGCGTATAAGACAGCAACAAAGATAAAAAACAAACTGCCGGATATTAAAATAATGGAAAAAGAAATGGATAATTATTTACTTAAAGAAGAAGCGGCGAAATACGGGAAATGAATCCCGGAATGTTTTTTTAATTGAAAATTGGAAACTTATAGCGTTTATTTTGTCGAGCCAAAGGCGATAACAAAATATTACGCTATCAAGTACCCGCTCAAGTCTTGAGCTTGCGAAAGACAAGAGGTATTGGGAATTATTAAAAGCCAAAGGAAAGTCCTGAGCCCAGCCCTGAGCTTGCCGAAGGGGATGGATTTTGAGGTATGAGGATTATGAATAAAAATAACGATAACAAGACAAAAAGAGCTGATACAAGAGCCGCTGAAGCATGCAACATCAGCGGGATAGTAAAAGGGAAATCAGGCGATTTTAAAAGCGCCATCAGGGATTTTAACAAAGCCATAAAATACGACCCCGGATACGCGCCTGCTTACATCAACCGCGGCAACGCGAAATATTATCTTGCTGACTTTAAAGGCGCCATTGAGGATTGCATGCAGGCAATAGAGCTTGAACCAAGATCCGCGGCTGCTTATAACAACCTCGGCAATGCCAGAGGCGCTTTAGGCGATTGCAAGGCGGCGATTAAGGATTATGATAAGGCAATGGAACTAAACCCAAAGGACGCGGAATTTTGCTATAACCGGGGCACTGTTAAATATGCTTCAGGTGATTTTAAAGGCGCTATCGGGGATTGCAACAGGGCAATAGAATTAAATCCGGAATACGCGGATGCTTATAACAACCGGGCCACAGCAAAAGACAGGCTGGGCGACTTCAAAGGAGCAATTGAGGATTATACCAAAACAATCGGGCTAAAGCCGGAACTGGCCCGTGCTTACAGCAACCGCGGGCTCGTTAAAAATAAACTGGGCGATAAGCGGGGCGCGATTGAGGATTTAAACATGGCTGTGGAGCTTGGGGATACCGGAGCATATGAAATAATCAAGCAAATTGAGGGGAAATTGGATGGGAAATGAATCCCGGATTGTTTTAATGAATGCGCCGGGAATAATGTGTTTGGTGTTTTGAATCCCCGATACCGAACAGAGAATTTATGTTAAAATAAGTATTGAAAATGAAAAAGTGACAGGAGAAAAACATTGAAATCATTTATTAAAAAAGGTAGAGAGTTGTCGATACCGGCAGGCGCGGTATGGCTCATGAACGACATTTCCGAATTCAAGGGCAAACAGGAGCTTTACGCAAAGCAATCCCCGCAGGTTTTAAAGGCATTGATCGAGCGGGCTTTGATAGAAAGCGCGGAGTCTTCGAACAGGATAGAGGGAATAACAGTCGAGCATTCGCGCCTTAAACCGCTTGTGCTTCAGAACGCGAAGCCTAAAGACCGGTCAGAAGAGGAAGTTGCGGGATACAGGAAGGCGCTTGATTACATCCATAAAAATCACGCGTCAATAGAAATAACCCCTGATGTCGTAAAAGAACTTCATGCCATGGCGCAGGCCGGGGCGTGGGACGCGGGAAAATGGAAGGAAAAAGACAACGACATTATTAAAAAATATCCGGACGGCAGGAGCGAAGTAATATTCAGGCCTGTTTCCGCAAAAGATACGCCGGAGGCGATGAACAACCTTTGCAGGGCTTACTCTCATTCCGTGGACCAGTTAAAATACCCGCCGCTTTATGCCATATCCTGTCTTATCCTTGATTTCCTGAGCATACACCCTTTCAGGGACGGCAACGGCAGGGTGTCGCGACTTCTGACGCTTCTTGCGCTTTATAAATATGGTTTTAACGTCGGCAAATACATAAGCCTCGAGCGCATTACAGAGGAATCAAAAGAAACATATTATGAAACTTTAAGTAAAAGTTCAGAGGGCTGGCATGAAGCAAAGCATGATGTGGAGCCGTGGCTGTTTTACTTCCTGGGTACGGTTTTGGCTGCTTACAGGGAATTTGAGCAAAGAGCGGGGAATGTTAAGGCCGCGCGCGGAGCGAAGACAGAGATGATAATAACGGCCATAAAGGAGTTTCCCGGAAATTTTAAAATAAGCGACATAGAACGCGCCTGCCCGTCTGTGAGCAGGGATATGATACGCACAATTTTAAGAAAATTACAGAAAAACAAAGTCATAAAAAGCATGGGAAAGGGCCAATCTGCAGAGTGGAAACGAATAGGGTAATAACCGCGTGAATGGGGTAATGAATGGGGTAATAACATAAACGTGGTAATAAGTAGCCTGAACATAGTAATAAACGTGGCAATAACAAATAAACGCCTTAAAAATAAAGCAAATAATAGCTAAATAGGTAATATGTGTTTAATTAGGTATTTAATTAGGTGTTTTGAATCCCAAATCCGAGTTGGGTCAATTAATTGAGATTGACAATTGAGAATTGAAAATTTTTTGAATGCTGGATTTTGAGGTATAATGATTTAGGAGGAAAAAATGAAAAATTGGCTAGTATTGCATGATATGTCAGCTTTTTCAACTCATCCAGATTATATTGGGAAAGAAGAAAGACAAGAAGGGAAAATTTCTAAAATTAAAAAGGGAGATAACGTTATTTATTATTGTACAGGTGATATGATAATAACAGGAATTTACAAAGTTGTTTCGGATTTGCAACATTGGAAAAAAGACCCGTTCTGGGAAGGTGGCCATGTTGTATATAAAATAAAACCGATTATTGAAGCACATGGGCCACAATATATTGGTTTAAATAACATGTTAAAAGAGATTTCTCTTAATGCATTCCCAAAGGGGAAAGTAGAAGGTATAAAACTTAAAGGCAGGACTGCTATTCCAATATCAAAGCATGATTTAAAAGCAATAGAAATGTATATAAAAAATTACAAAGGAAAATCAGAAAAATTATTTGCCGGAGTATCAAATGATGAAGGACTTGGGGAACCGATGGAACTTGAGGTTATGGGCTATGCACCTACTTCAGAGGCAGGTGTTATTGTGTTGTTTGCTCATTTTTTAAAAAAACTCGGTTTTGAAAGGATTGAGTTTATTAGGGCTGGATTTCCGGATGCCTGTGTTCTTAAAAAAGTTGGCGAAAAATTTGAAAGAAAATATATTGAATTCGAATTTCAGTCTTCCTCTTTTAGAATTCATATTAAAAATCCCAAGCATAAGAATATTAAATGCGATTACATAGTATGCTGGGAAAATGATTTTATTAATTGTCCTGTACCTGTTATTGAATTAAAAACCGAATTGCAAAAATTAAGGATATTGAAATGATTATAAAAATTTTTAAAAATCATTTCCAAACGTAAAGGATTTGATGAAAATACATTAATTTGATAGAATGTAAACAAAAGTAAAGGAGCTTTATGGACGGGAAATCGGAAGACGTGCTAAAAGACAGGATAAAAGAGCTGAAAAAGCTGTTCCCTGAAGCGGTGACAGAGGGGAAAGTAGACCTCGAGATGCTCAAGGCAACACTCGGCGGGGAGATAAATACAGACAACGAGCGGTATGTGCTGAACTGGGCCGGGAAAGCAGAGGCTTTCCGCGTACTGCAGACGCCCACCACGGCCACGCTCGCGCTTGCGGAAAAAGAATCAATAAATTTTAACAATACTGAAAATATTTTTATCGAGGGGGAAAATCTTGAAGTCTTAAAAATCCTGCAAAAATCATATTACGGCAAAATAAAGATGATATATATAGACCCGCCGTATAATACCGGAAGCGACAGCTTCATATATCCCGATAAGTTCGCGGAAAGCAAGGATGAATATTTGAAAAGGATAGGGGAAAAAGACGAGGAAGGATACCTGCTGAAAGAGGGGCTTTTCAGGAAAAACAGCAAGGAAAACGGCCAGTTCCACAGCGTGTGGCTGTCCATGATGTACCCGCGCCTTTTCCTCGCCCGCAACCTGCTCCGCGACGACGGCGTGATATTCATTTCCATAGACGACAACGAAGTGCATAATTTAAGAATGATGATGAATGAGATTTTTGGTGAGGAGAATTTTGTTGCTGTTTTTCCATGGCGCAAAAGGACAGCAAAAAGTGATGTACCATTTGGCGTTTCACAGGATTTTGAATGGATATTAATGTATGGGAAAGGTGATTTTTGGGCTGGATATTCCCTAGAACGCAAATATTACAAATCAAAAGATTATAAAGACGGATGGAGACTAGCCGATTTAACAACACAAAGAACAAAGGAAGAACGACCTAATTCATTTTTCACCATGATAAATCCAAAAGATAAGAAGAAGTACGAAGCCAATCCAAACAGAGTTTGGGGAGTTACCAAAGAAACTTTCAAAGATTACTATGAAAAAGGAAAAATTGTATTCCCGGGAGATTATGATTTTTTAAATATTTCAATACCTGCATTTAGAGTTTTTGAAAGCGAAGATAAGGAAAAGAATCTTAAAAAATTCGGTTCGGAAGAAGCTTTCCGAACGGTATCAACTTTATTACCTCCGGATATTGGCAGGACAGAGGACGGCACTAAAGAAATTACCGAACTTTTTCAGAGTAAAGTATTCTCATTTCCTAAACCACAATCATTAATTAAGTATTTGATTAGCATAATACCTGAAAACGATTTTACGATTTTAGATTTTTTTGTCGGATCGGGAACAACCGCACATGCAACTTTTGAACTCAATAAAGAAGATGGCGGACAACGTAATTTTATTTGTATTCAATTACCGGAAAAGACAACAGAAGACACTGAAGCACTTAAAGAAGGATATAAAACTATCGCTGAAATCGGTAAAGAGCGCATACGCAGGGTAATAAAGAAAATAAAGGAAGAAAAGAAAAGCAATCCTGACCTTTTTTCCAAAGACAAGCCTGAACTTGACCTTGGATTTAAGGTATTCAAACTTAAAGAATCAAACTTTAAAGTCTGGCGGAGTGATGTGGTGGAGAATGAAAAGGATTTAAACAGGCAGATGGAGATATTCCAGGAGCCTGTCAAACCAGGCGCGGAAATGAATAATATGATGTGGGAACTGCTGGTAAAAAACGGGTATGAACTGACGACAAAGGTAGAAGAACGGGAACTCGCCAAATGCCCGTGTTTCGTCGTCGCCGAAGGCGAACTTATTGTCTGCCTCTCCAAACTCACTGAAACCGCAGTCAAAGAGATTTTGAAGCTGAAACCAAAGAAAGTCATCTGCCTTGACTCTCTCTTTGAGCGTAACGATAAGCTGAAAACCAACACCGCCCTGCAAATGAAAGACGCAGGGGTGGAGTTGAAGACGATATGAAGGAGTTAATAAATATAGTAAATACGAAATATAAAGAATTTGATATAAATAAATTAGATTATAATAAACCGTATTTTATTGTTTCTCCAAAAGACGATCTGGAAGGAATAATTTTGGAGAATGAAACAATTATGTTAAAATATAAAGAAATGTTTTCGTTTAAAATGCCAACTGGTAATATTTGTAATTTAAGACAATGGATAATTTTATATAACAAAGATATAAACGATATAACATATTTTAGAAATTATTTCTATGATAACAATTGTAATCCATATGCAATAGCTATGCTGTTTAAATATTTGCGTTATAATGTTAAAGAATTAACAAATTTAACGCAATTTCCACCATTGAATTTTAAAAAAACTAAAGAAGAACAATCAAATGCAATGGATCTTGTTATACAAAAGGCTGAACCTTCGGATTTAATATTTGTATATGATAGAAAAAGTGGAATTTCTAAGTATATTAGAAAAATAGATAGATGTATGTGGTCGCATTGCGGGGGAATCAATATGAATAAAGAAATTATTGAAATGACAACTGCCGGAATTAGAAGGGGTAGTTTTGAAGAATATAGAAATGAAAATATAGATTTAGGATTGTATAGATTGAAACAACAAATTTCATTTGAGAGTAAGGAAAAGATGCATGATTTTTCAGAAGATAAATTAAGGAAACAAACAAGATATAACTGGAAGGGTGTTGTTAAACTTTATTTGAAAAAGAAATTTAAAATTCCTATTGACGCAGGTCCGTCCCCGGCGGATATAATATACGGTAATAAATTGCAATTAATTGCATATGCATAATAGTTATATATCCATATCGCTCTTTGAACAAATCAATGAAGAGTGAGGTTGCGGACAATGATTGAAAGAGAAGATTTAAAGGATATTAAAAATACAGTTGCTCATTTAAATGATTTAGCTAAAGTTTTTCACAAATTTAATGTAGAAGATTGGTCAATATTATGGTATGCCCGTAATAAACGCGCTGGTGAAAGTCTTGAAAATCTATACTTTGTAAAAGATAAGGATTTCATTAATGCTGTTGAAAGTGTTTATCGTGAAGGAAGACAAATAGCCGTAGATTTATCATATGATTTACCGCTCATTGATCAAATCGAAGTTTTCCCTAAGATATTCTAATTATTTAGATCATATGAATAATTATTTTGACTTAGTTGATAAAATTGCACCCGAATTTTTAAAATGGGAACAAATAATTAATGCGAAAAGGGATTATGAAGTAGATTATGGCGCGATTGACGATATGATAAAACTTTTTAAAGCACAGTTAAATTTAATAAAGGGTTTAAAAAATGATTTTGAAAATATTAAGAACTCAGAAAGATTTAAAATTGAAAACGATTCAAAAATAATTGAAAATGTACAAAATACAAATCAAAATAATAAATCTTTAATTTTTATAAGTTATAATGTAATTGATAAAGTAATTGCGGGTGAAATATTTGACTTTTTGAATACTTTTTTTGAAGTTTTTTTAGCTCATGAAAAAATTAAATCCGGCGTTGATTGGCAAGAGGAGATAATACTTAATTTACAAAAAGCAGATATATTTATGCCTATTATAACTAAATCATTCAAACAGTCGGATTGGACTGATCAAGAATGCGGAATTGCATATTTATTAGCAAATTTAAAAAACACAAAAATACTTCCGCTTAATAAACCACAATCACATAAAAAAAATCTTCCATATGGATTTATAAGTAAATTTCAATCTTTTCCTTTTACTGATATGAAAAAACAAGAAGAGCAGATTGAATTTTTTGCAAAATTATTAGAATTAATCAATAAAAACGAAAAAAAACGTTTATTTGATTTGCTTGTTTTAAAACTTACAGGATGCAATACAAAAAACGACTGTACAAAATATACAAGAATGCTATTACACTTTGATATAACAGAATATAGACTTAATAAGATTTTTGAAGCTTTTAGCATGGATATTAGTAAAAAATATTCTAAAAGTATAATAAAAATATTTGAGGATTTTATTAAAAACAAACATATCGAATTTTTAGATAAATTTAAAAAATTCAAAGCTTCTATTTTTAAACAAATTAGCATAAAAAATGGTAAAACATGAAACTACATTTTGATTCCAATCAGGCATATCAATTAGAGGCGGCTGGAAAAGACCGTGGTGAGTGCGACGTGGGACGTGGAACGGAAAATATAAACATTCGGAATTCGGGATTTGGAATTTGGTATTCGGGATTTGGGATTTGAAAGACACATTCAGCGTTTGGTATTCAAGAATTTGAATCCGGAATTCCAAATGCAGAATCGGAGTTACAATGACAAAAAAGGAATTAATCAATAAAATCCAGGACATAGAGTGGGAGGATTTTGAAGTAAAAGAGGCAGCGGGAGGTTTGCCTAAATCCTCATGGGAGACTGTGAGCGCTTTTGCGAATACCGCCGGCGGGTGGATTGTATTCGGAGTTTCCGGCATGGGCTCAAAATACGCGATTACCGGAGTGGATAAGCCCGGGAAACTGGAGCAGGACTTTTTAAACACCCTTCGCGGGGATAAATTTAACAGGAAAATCAGCGTTAAGTGCAAAAAATATAAAATTGAGGATAAAACCGTACTGGGATTTTACGTACCTTCGGCGCAGGGCAAAGACAAGCCGGTCTATTTTAATTCCAAGGCAAATACTTTCATAAGGACAGGAAGCGGCGACCAGCGGGCGACAAGCGAAGAGATAGACGCCATGTACAGGAACTCTTCTTTCGACAAAAAAGACGAGCAGCCGACGCGCTTTACGATAAAAAGCCTTGATGCCCGTACGATAGAACGCTTCAGGACATATCTGAAAAACATAAATCCCGGGCACAGATATAACAGCTTAAAAAATGAGGAATTTCTTGAAAAGCTGAGGGCGGTTTCACGGGGCAGGGTGACAATAGGCGGGCTTTTGTTTTTTGGGAAAGAAGAAAGCATAAGCGAATATGCGCCGGATTTCAGGATAGATTATCTGGAGATTTCCGGGACATCATACGGGGACGCGCCGGAACGCTACAGCTACAGGCTTCCTGAGGAAATCAATATTTTTAATTATTATTTCGCCGTAATGGACAGGCTGATGAGAAAAATAGATATTCCTTTCAAACTCAAAGGAATGGCAAGGGACGAAAACCCGCCGCAGTTGACCGCGATAAGGGAAGCGCTTGTAAACCTGCTGATGCACAGCGATTATTTCAGCGGCGCAAAGCCGAGGATAAGGGTATTCACCGACAGGATAGAGTTCTTTAATCCAGGCTCTTTGCCGAAAGAGATAAAATACATTTTAAAGGAAGATTTTTCGCTTCCGAGAAACCCGACCATAGCCAGGTCGTTCAGGATGGTACAGCTTGCCGAAAGCATAGGCTCGGGATTTTATAAAATGATAAACGGCTGGAAATCCTACTACAAAATAAAACCTGAAATAACAGGCGATTTTGATTATTATAAAATCGTATTTAAATTTGAATCCGCGGCTGATGATGCTGTAAATGTCCCTGTAAATGTCCCTGTAAATGCCCCTGTAAATGCCCCTGTAAATGCCCCTGTAAAAAGATTGGAAATGATAGTAGAACAAATGAAAGTTAACGACAGGATAACATTTGTGCAATTAGCAAAGTTTCTTAAGGTAGATGTGACTACAATAAGGCGAAATGTCTCAAAATTGAAAAATGAGGGGCGAATAAGGAGAATAGGGCCGGATAAGAACGGAAGATGGGAAGTGCTTAAATGAAATTACATTTTGATGCCAATCAGGCATATCAATTAGAGGCGGCTAGAAAAGCAGGGGTAAGGGGGAAGGGTGGAACAGATAAAAGCGGGGGAAGTGGTAAGGGGCCCTTCGACAGGCTCAGGATGAAGAAAAGCAGTGGTAAGTGGGGATGGGAAGAGAAAGAAGTTTCTGGTTTCAAGTTTCTGGGTATTGAAAAGATATTTGCTGTGACATAAATTACAGATAAAATAATAGATACCCCACGGCTAAAGCCGTGGTACTGTAGTCCTACGACTTCGTCGTCGGACTCTTAACAAAGGGCTAACGCCCTTTGAAACCTCTCAGCAAGGTTGGATGTTTGATTTTAGTCTGCGTTCATTCAACCACGGGCAAGCCCGTGGTCTTCTGAACGCATTTCTGATAAACTAACGGAGTAAAACAATGGAAAAACAACAGTTTGAAAAGCTCGATAAGCTTGCGGACAGGATATGCGATAAATTCGCGGAGCTGGATAAAAAGGGCGCGTTTTCCGGAATAGAAGAGGAAATGAATAAAATTTGCTCTGAACTGCCGGAGAAATACGACATCACATTCCGGTTTACGCTTGGTATCTTCGACGAGGAAAAAGAAAATGAGATTCAGCTTCTTGAAACAGGCATAAGCTGTTTCGGGCAAAATACCGCGTACCGCCTGCAGGGCACGGGGTCAACGCCCCATTCATACCTCGTAAACGGCAAAATATCAAAAATTCCGCATGATTATTGCCCTGCATGCTGGGGCCGGTGGGATTTTAAGCTGAAAAATAAAACATGCCCTGGGTGCGGGGCAGTGATGGGCAAGGAAGTAAAACTCATGCTCGACTCGGACGTCTGCCCGTCATGCGAAGACGGCAAAATCACGCGGAACAACCCGAAATGCGGCAAGTGCGGGTTTGAAGTGGACGGAACTACGGTATACTGGGGATGACGCCGCGTAGCGGCGAGAGATTTGAACAGTAGAAAGGTGAATTGAAGACAGTGGTAAGTGATAGAGATAAGGGGGAAGTGGTAAGGGGTATGGGGCAGAAGAGCAAGTTTCTGGGGTTTCTGGTTTCTAAATGAGGAAAAATGAGCGAAAGAATCCTGCGACAGGCTCAGGACTAACAAGTAAAAGCGTGCGGCAGAAAGAACAGGAAAAGGCCGATTCAGTTATCCGGAATTTCCGGAATACTGATGTTTATGAGGAGCGTGAAACATGAATGAAAAAAGCGGGCTGCCCGCGAAAACAGAGTTTCTTTTATACACGACAGAG
The DNA here is from genome assembly GCA_963845185.1 of uncultured bacterium. Taxonomy (GTDB): domain Bacteria; phylum Oederibacteriota; class PGYV01; order PGYV01; family CAWJRG01; genus CAWJRG01. Next base: position 666,669 of record CAWJRG010000009.1, read on the forward strand.
GACGGGAAAACAAGAATCCAGACCCGCATGCAGAATGAGACTGTGTGGCTGACACAGCAGATGATGGCGGATTTATTCCGGACTACAAAGCAGAATATCAGTTTGCATATTCAAAATATATTAAAAGAGGGCGAATTGGGCGAGGGGGCAACTGTCAAGGATTTCTTGACAGTTCAAAATGAGGGCGGAAGGGATATCAAAAGAAACATAGAATATTATAATCTCGACATGATTATATCCGTCGGATACCGCGTAAAAAGCGTCATAGCCACGCAATTCCGCATATGGGCCACGCAAAGGCTGAAAGAGTATATCATAAAGGGATTTACCATGGACGACGACAAACTGAAGCAGGCAGGCGGCGGGAACTATTTCGAAGAACTGCTCGCCCGCATACGGGATATAAGGTCTTCGGAAAAAATATTCTGGCGCAAGGTGCTGGATATATACGCCACAAGCATTGACTATAACCCGGATATTGATTTATCAAAGCAGTTTTTCGCGACAATACAGAATAAAATGCACTGGGCGGCCCACGGGCGGACCGCAGCTGAAGTTATCTACGGCAGGGCCGACGCCGCAAAACAAAACATGGGGCTGACAAACTGGGTAGGCGCGGGCATACGAAAGGAAGAGACTGAAATCGCCAAAAATTACCTTAACGAAAAAGAACTGGATATGCTGAACAGGATAGTGACGGCTTATCTTGAGTTTGCCGAGGTCCAGGCCTTGAACCGCAGGCCCATGACAATGAAAGACTGGATAGCCAAGCTGGATGATTTTTTAAAGCTTTCAGGCAGGGATATACTGACGCACGCAGGGACAATAAGCCATGATAAAGCCCTGAAAAAAGCCCATGAGGAGTACGAAAAATACAGGGCGGCGCGGATGGACGCGCCGTCTGAGGCTGAAAAGGATTTTCTGGAAGCGGAAAAAGAAATAAAAAGAATTGAGAAAACGGCAAAGAATAAAAAAATAAAAAATTCAAAAAAGAAGAACAAAGGGAAAAGATGAAATTACATTTTGACTCCAACCAGCAGTATCAATTAGAGGCGATGAAAGCTATTACAGATATTTTCGAAGGCCAGCCGATGAACTCCAGCGATTTCGAGTTCTCGGCGGACGTGGGCGGGTCGCTGCTGTACAACGAATTCGGCGTGGCGAATAAGCTCGTCCTGGACGACAGGCAAATAAAGAAAAACCTCAGCGTGGTCCAAAAACGCAACGGGATACGGGACATACCGGAATTCGCGGGCATGAACTTTTCCGTGGAAATGGAAACAGGCACGGGCAAAACATACGTTTATTTGCGCACGATATACGAGATGAACAAGCTTTACGGCTTCAAGAAATTCATAATCGTGGTGCCGGGCATAGCCATACGCGAAGGAGTATTGAAAAACCTCGAAATCACACACGAACATTTCCAGGAGCTGTACTCAAAGACGCCGTGCAAATACTTTGTATATGACTCCTCGAATGTCTCGAACCTGCGCAGTTTCGCGCTGAACAACTCAATCCAGATACTCGTCATAAACATAGACTCGTTCGCGAAGGACGAAAACGTCATAAACAAAGTCAATGACAGGCTGACAGGCAAAAAGCCGGTAGAATTCATACGCGGGGTAAACCCGATAGTCATAGTTGACGAGCCGCAAAACATGGAGACCGAGATAAGGAAGCGCGCCATAGCGAACCTGAACCCGCTGTGTACGCTGCGGTACTCGGCTACACACACAAACCTTTACAACCCTGTTTACAGCCTGAACCCTGTGAAGGCGTATGACATGGGGCTGGTAAAGCAGATAGAAGTGGACTCGGTATATACCGAGAACGACTTTAACCGCGCCTATGTGGCGCTCAAATCGCTATCATCCACAAAAACACGCACAAGCGCGAAGCTGGAAATAGACATAGAAACAGAAAACGGGACAAAGCGAAAGCTGGTGACTGTGAAAGTGGGCGATAACCTGCATGACCTGTCCGGGAAAAGGGAAATATACAGCGATAATTTCACTGTGGAGCGCATTGACCTGAAAAAAGAAATTGTAGGGTTCGCAAACGGCATAGAGATAGCTAAAGGCGAGGCAAAGGGCGGGCTGACTGACGAGGTAATGAAAGTGCAGATAGAAAAGACAATACAGGAGCATTTGGAAAAAGAGAAAAGATACAGGGACAAGGGGCTCAAAGTCCTGTCCCTGTTTTTCATAGACAGGGTAGCGAACTACAGGACGCCTGATGGGCAAAAAGGCAAAATAGCGCTGTGGTTCGAGGAATCATATAAAAAACTCATAAAGAAACCCGAATATAAAAGCCTGCTGCCGTATAAGGTGGAGCAGATGCATAACGGATATTTTGCGCAGGATAAAAAAGGTAACTTTAAAGATTCTTCGGAAGGCAGGGATACCCAGGACGATGATAAGGCATATCAGTTAATAATGCAAAAAAAAGAACAACTTCTTGATATAAACGAGCCCCTGCGTTTTATATTCAGCCACTCTGCCCTGCGCGAGGGATGGGACAACCCGAACGTGTTCCAGATATGCGCGCTCAGGGAAATATCCACACAAAGGCAAAGGCGGCAGACAATAGGCAGGGGCATGCGGCTCGCGGTGGACCAGCAGGGAATGAGGAACCAGGAAAGGGACATAAACAGGCTCACTGTCATAGCGGGCGAGAGTTTTGAGGAGTTTGCAGACGGCCTGCAAAAGGAAATTGAAAGCGAGTGCGGGGTAAAGTTCGAAAACAGGATAAAGGACAGAAATAAAAGAATATCAGTGAAGCTGAAGAAAAACTACGCGCTCGATAAAAATTTCATGGACATGTGGGACAAAATAAAACAAAAAACAACTTACAGGGTGGAGTTTGACACTGAAAAACTTGTTGAAGAGGGCGTAAAGACCATGAAGGAGATGCAGACAGTAAGTAGGCCTGAGGTTAGGTCTGAAAAAAATTATATGTTAATGGATAAAAAAGAAGGAATCCATGGCGATTTATTAGGTGAGGAAGTGCATCATATGGACACGAGCGCAATGGATATCCCGGATATATACGCATTCATAGAGGATAAGACATGGATTACACGGAGCAGTATTTACAGGATTTTAAACGAGTCGGGAAGGTCGGCTGATATACTGAAAAACCCGCAGCTTTTTCTCGACATGGCCGCTAAGCAGATAAAAGACGCGCTGAACAGGCTCATGGTGGACGGGATAAAGTACGAGAAAATAGGCGGGGCAGAGTATGCGATGATGTTGTTTAAGGATAGCGAAATAGAGTCCTATATAGATAACCTCTACAAAGTTAAAAATGAGGATAAGACAATAACCGATTACGTGGAGGCCATATCCGGGCCCGAACTGCAATTCGCAAAGGACTGCGACAGCAGGGAGGATGTGGCGTTTTACATCAAACTGCCGCGCTGGTTCAGGATACAGACGCCAATAGGCGACTATAACCCTGACTGGGCGCTGGTTTTCAAGGGCGAAAAAAAGCTGTACTTTGTGGCAGAGACAAAGTCAAGCCTTGACCCGAAAGAACGCAGGCAGGATGAGAACGACAAGATAAAATGCGGCGAGGCGCACTTCGCCGAGTTCCCGGACGTGAAGTATAAGGTAGTGAGGAACGTGGGGGAAGTGAAGGAATAATGAGGAGCAGGCCGCGCTCATGGGGGAAGGGATGGCGACTGGATAAGGCAATTATCAATTAAGAATTGTCAATTTTCAATAACATGAATACCAAAGCAAATGCCGAATAGTCGGATTTATAATTAAAGCATAGATGTAAAAGTCTGCCGGCTTTTGTGCCGGTGAAAACGAAAGGGATAACAATGTACAGGAAAATTTTTTGTTTTTTTGCAGTTGTTTTTTCAGTTTTACCGGCAGTGGCTTTTGCCGCAGGCTCTGACACGGCCCCGGACAGCGGGCAGGCAGTAACATCCGCGGTTCCTGCCGTGCAGGCGGCTCCTGTTCAGCAGTCCGCGCCTGTGTCTGACCAGTCATTTTACGCGGACAAGTTTTGCATTGCGTATAACGGAGGACTGGATTTCAGGTGGTGGTTTGGAAAAAACTGGGGGCTTGAGATACCTATATCCGGCTCCACGACCGGCTCGCTTACCAAAGCCGACATCAGCGAGGGCGCACAGAATTCTTTCTACTGGAACGCTGTGACAGGGCTGAATTTTATTTTCCCTTTGCAGAACATATACGGGATTAACTTTAACTTTATCCCGGGTATTTACCTGAGCGGCAGCGAAAACCTTTACAGGAATGCTCCGAGTTACTGGAATTCCAACAATATATTTACTTATTATGAGCAGGATAGCTACAATTACAGTTTTTCAGGAGGAATATCGCTGGGGCTGGAAGCGGAGGTTTTCCCGCATAATATATGCGACAAAATACCGCAGAACATCAGTTTCGGCAGCAAGTTTGCATTCAACTGCCTTTACAATTACGCTGAGTCGTGGAATCACTATCCGGGAATGAACCAGCAAATCCAGCAGTCGAACCCGTATTCGTCATTCACAGCTTTCCAGCGCAACGAAGGAATAATCACAAACTTCAGCATAGGCGGCAGTACCTGGAGCGCGCTGTATGTGAGATATTACTTCTGATCAAGAGTTGCTTTAGCCGGCAGTCAACAGGCGGCTGGGAGGACTTCGGAGGGTCGGAAGGGCAGAAGAGCGGAAGGTTAGAGGATCGGAGGGGCAGAGGGTCGGAAGAGCAGAGGAACGGAAGAGCGGAGGAACGGAAGAGCGGAGGAACGGAAGAGCGGAAGAATGGCAAAGGCGTAAGGCAATTATCAATACCTCTTGTCTTGCGCAAGCGCAAGACTTGAGCGGGTACTTTATAGCGTAATATTTTGTCTGCGCCTTCGGCTTGACAAAATAAACGCTATAAGTTTTCAATTTTCAATGAAAGAAGTAAAAGAATTATCTATCCTCAGATTCAAGGCCATAATGCAACTTGATTTTATCATAACAGATGTTATAATTATGACGAGATTTGAAAGGGACGCTCAAATGACTCAGTTACAGAAACAAACAGTAAAGAAACTGCTCTGGGACTATGATTTTACAGAAGAAGAATTCATGGATATCCTGAACGGGAAAACCGAACTGGGCAGCTTCAACAGAAAATGGGCCGTGAGAAGGGCTGTTGAAGGGCTGAATTATTACGACCTTCTCGAGGTTGTAGGGCTCAAGACGCTTGCCGAGGTCTGGCCGGAGATAAGGCAGACTTTCCGCATAAAAAACATTAAAGACGGAATTGATTATGTTTTACGAAAATACACTGTATCCGCTTCAAGATAAACTCCTCGGCACTATAGACGGGCTGGGTCTGGCTTTTTACCTCACGGGCGGCACTGCGCTCGGCCGTTTCCATTTCAACCACAGGTACTCGGATGACCTTGATTTTTTCGTCAACAACAACCCAAAATTTCAGGATGACGTCAATCTTATAATCCGGTCCATTGCGGGGCAGGGCCTGAAATACGCAGTTGAGAAAAAGGATGAAACTTTTTGCAGGCTTACTATTGAAAATATTCTCAAGGTGGATTTTGTGAATGCGTGCCTTCTTATTACGGCGAGGTTGAAATCAGGGCTGACGGGCCGTTTTCCCGCATTGATAATCCCATGAATATATTGGCAAATAAAATTACCGCGTTCAGCGACAGGGAAGAGGCAAAGGACATATCCGATATCTGGATAATCGCAAAAAAATGCCTGTTAACTGGAAATCTGTTTTCACAGCGGCTGACAGCAAAGCTGCAGGGTTAAACGCCCCGCTGATAGCCAAGAAAATAGAGGAGTTTGACTTAAAGAGCCTGGCAAAAGTCAAATGGATAAAACAGCCGCCGGACGAAGAGTTTAAAAAAGATATTAAAAGGATTGCTGATGATATTTTGGGAATACGGTAAGATACTGATTAAAAAAAGAGATTTGATCCCTTTCCGCGAAGATCCCCGCTAATATATCATGATGGTAAACTACAGTACAACTTCCATGAAAAAAGAGATGAGAGCATCGACAAAAATAGTGCTTATAACCGGCATAATATACTTCATTGTTTTCCTTTTTGTGCCATTGTGCCCGTTTATATCGGCGGCGGCAGGCAATTTATCCGCGCGGATAATCCCGTTTTTTGCGGACAAATTGCCGCATAAAGCAGGGGCTGCGAGTATGCAGGAACTCGCCCAGGCGTCAGCCGATGCCGAGGTAAAAAAATGGGACACTCTGTTTGACCAGATACTAAAGGGGGACTACACCGGCAACACCGGCCCTGCGCCATTGGCCGGCAGTCAGGCAAAAGCCGCAGGGGAAACCGGCCTGTTGCAGGCTGTCACGCAGGGAAGGCTCCTGGCAGTATTTCCGATGGGGCTTGAATGCGACATTGGCAAGAAAGAATGCGGCATAATATTCGGCGCGGATTATGAAAGGGCCTCGATGAAAATGACGGCGTTCGTTTCCTTCATGGGCATAAAGCCGGTGTTCACAGGGCTCAGGAGCGAGCCTGTATACGGCAAAATAGGGGACCTTGTCAAAATCCAGTTCGTGGGCATGCCTGTGTGGCACTATGCCTGCCTTTTTTTTAGCCTTGTCCTGATTTATTTCACGTTTTCCACGCTCATGCTCTGCACGCAGAGCGGTGTGAAGCTGAAAATTTTCTGGCTCATATTCATCGCGTTCGGGGTATTTTCGCTGGCTACAGTCTGGGACAGGGCGGCGCCTGAAGTACTGTTTAGTTTTAAGCGCATTATTTTTTCATCCGCATCCTGGGTAAAATACCCTTTATACTCGCCGGCTGTGCTGACAATATCCCTGCCGCTCGGCGCGATAGTTTTCAGGGTGTTTTTGATGCTCAGGAGCCGGAAATCCAGGGACGGGTGGACAGAAAATGGGTAAGGGAGAAGTGGGAGGAAATGATGGGAAGAAGAACAAGTCTCTGGTTTCTGGTTTCAAGTTTCTGGGTAAAGACCAAGACCATTCAACAGTCCTTCGGCAGGCTCAGGGTAAAGCAGGGGGAAGGCGACAGCAAAGCTTAAAACAACCCTCATCCGCAGCCTAGGGCTGAACCAGCCCTATGTCAGCCGGGCTATTAGGCTCCTGGCAGTGCTAAACCTAGGGACAAAACAGGTAATTTACGGCCAAGCCGTATTATCCACATTTTTGGGAGGGCGGTATGGGAGGCAATTTACCGGATTCCGGTAAAATCAGGAATTGGCAGGGATTTAGGGGTCTACCAGGCAGGCAATTTATGGGAATCCCATATTATCCACAATCCTGAGATAAAATTTCCAGGTATGAAGGGGTAGCGATATGTCGAAATTTCAACCATAATTCAAGAAAATACATGTAATTATTGGTTGAAATCGGCGTGGAAGGCAATTTACTAACAGTTAGTAAAAATGCCGGATTGGCAGGACTTCGGGGAGGCAATTCTTGGCAATGCCAATTTATCCACAGGAGCCGTTCGAAAAATGTGTAAATTTATACGCTGCGTATAAAATTTATGGCCTATGTGGCCTATAAAGGAGGCAGTTCAGTGCAATGCACGGAAATCAGGCACCGGGAGGGGCCTGTCAGGAGGAATGGGAAGGAAAAAACAAGTCTCTGGTTTCTGGTTTCAAGTTTCTGGGTAATGAGGGTACGCCCAAAAAAAATTATTTGACAAGCAAACAAGATTATGTTAACATTGTAATTAGGATTAACGATTGTTAACTAAGAACGCAAAGTTAACAAAACTTATAAATTACCGCTTGCCAACGGCCTAACGGCCTTAGGCTTGAGCGGGTACATGGTCTCGTAATGTTTTACCGGCACCTTCGGCTTGGCAAAACAAACGCATAATATCAAGCACCGCTTGCCGGGATAAAACCCCGGCTGGAGCGGGTACATGCTTTCGTAATACTTTTCCTGCGCCTGTTGACGGTTTGGAAAAGTAAACGAAAGCAAGGGAGGCAATTTATGAAAGACAAAAAAGATTTTTATTCTATCGCAGAGTTCGGAAAAATACTGGGAATCAGCAGGATAGCTGTTTATAAAAAGATAAAAAAAGGCGATATCAAGGCAATCCAGATAGGCAAATCATACGCCATTCCTGCCGATATGCTTGAAAGTATTGAAGGAAACGAATTGAATGAGAGCGAAAAGGAACAGCTCGGGAAAGCCGTTAAAAAAGTTTTTGAAAATTACGGAGAAACAATCAAAAAGCTCGGGAAAGAATAAATGAAGGCAATAAAGAAAATTACAATAAGGGATATTGAATATATTTCACATAAAATGGCATCCGAAATGATGGACTATAACGAGCCTATACCTAATTTTTCCACGAGGTTCCCGAATATACTTGAAAGCTGTCTTGCCACGCCTTTCATGAGTTTTGGCACCAGGGACCTTTATAAAACCCTTGTTGATAAGGCAGCTGTTTTGTTTTACCTTATGATAAAAAACCATCCTTTCCAGAACGGCAACAAAAGGGTGGCAATAACAACCCTGATTGTTTTTCTCACGAAGAATGAAAAATGGCTGGATGCCAAAAACGATGACCTGTATGAGTTTACCGTATGGATTGCGTCCAGCCCGGCAAGGTCCAAGGATGAGGCTATAAAAGCAATAGAGGAATTTATTTCATCGGGGATGGTTGATTATAAATAATTGCCGGGTTTCAATAAAAAATAATAATTAAACGTAGAGACGTTTTGCAAAACGTCTCTACAGATAAAAACAATATCATATCAATACCGCTTGTCCTCGGCAGATTCAGGACAATGCTCGGGGTAAAGCAGAATAGGGAGTGATATGGGGGAAGTGGCCCTTCGACAAGCTCAGGGGAAGAGGATTGGAGGGTTGGAAGGTCGGAAGCTCGGAAGGTCGGAGGAGCAGAGGCTCAGAAGTTCAGAAGTTCAATTTTCAATTTAAAACCTTTAATCCATATAAAAAATTACGGCTTAAAGTATTATTTGGTATTATTTAGTACTTGACTTACTTAATAAGCAATGATATACTTAAAAAAAGATGGGAATCGGGAATAGAGAATAGGCGGGTTTACAAAATAAACGTTATACAAACACCTCTTGTCCGCGGCAGTAGCCTCGGACTTGAGCGGGTGTAAGCAAGAGTAATATTTTGCTGCACCCTGCGGGTTTACAAAATAAACGTTATACAAACACCTCTTGTCCGCGGCAGTAGCCTCGGACTTGAGCGGGTGTAAGCAAGAGTAATATTTTGCTGCACCCTGCGGGTTTACAAAATAAACTCTTGCTTAGGAGGACTATCATGGCAGGAAAAAATATTACTTTCACACTAAAACTCGACAAGGATATAAGGAGCCTTTTGAAGGATTTTTGCGAATCAAGGGGGCTTCTTATGAACAGTTTTGTGGAGCGGGCCATAATCGATGAAATCGAAAAGGAAGAGTTAAAAGAAGACCTGGCCGCAATACAGCATTACGAGAAATTTGAGCGGGATTCCACGATACCGCTCGATAAGGTTGCTGAAGAGCTGAATTTTTATGCCAAAAAGAAGAAATAACCGTGTATAAGCTGGAACTATCAGCCACTGCTTACAGGATATTAAAGTCAAAAAAACTCATTCCGAAAGACAACGCTGCAATAAAAGACAGGATTTTAAGCCTGCAGAACGACCCGCGATCACCCGGCTGCGAGAAACTGAAGGGTTTTGACAAAAACTATTACAGGGTCAGGCAGGGCAATTACAGGATTGTTTATGAGATAAAAGACACAGAGAAAATAGTGGCAATAGTTTTCATAGGGCACAGGCGGGATGTGTACGGAAAAATCGGGTAAGTAAATAGTAAAGCTCAAAAGTTCAAGGTTCAAAGTTCAAGGCGGTAACAGTTGAACAGTAGAACAGGTGAGATAAGAAAGGTTCAATTCTCAATTGTCAATACCTCTTGTCTTTTGCAGGCTCAAGACTTGAGCGGGTACTTGATAGCGTAATGTTTTGCCTTTGCCTGTTGACGGCTCGGCAAAACAAACGCTATAAGTTTTCAATGAATTTGATTCAGTAATTTGGGATTTTGGATTTGGGATTGAAAAATACATGAGACATGCGCAGGGGCCTGTCTCTGCGAAAGACAAACGATATAAGTTTTCAATTGACGTGAAACTTATTTTGATTGATAATCAATAATCAGGAACCGGAAATAAATTGATACCGCTTGTCGGGATAAAACCCTGACTTGAGCGGGTACATGATTTCGTAATACTTTGCCGGCGCCTATTGACGGCTTGGCAAAGTAAACTAAATCAAGGAGGCAGTCATGAAAAAAGTCTTAATCCCAGCATTAATTTTAATTGCAATTTTATTTGCAATCACATGTTCAAAAAAGAAATCCTCGCCCGCAGCGCCTGAGGCGACATCAACAACGGCGCCCGCAAACACTGCTGCTATGACAGCCACAACGCAGGCTACAGCTACGGCAACAACAGTTAAAACAGCGACAGCCACAGAAACCATAGTAGTGGCGCTGACAGCTACTGAAACTTCGGTAATATCACCGACAGCCAGCGTTACGATCACAATCACGCTGACAAGCACTGCCTCGCCTACAATAACCCTGACGCCGTGCCCGGGCCTGTCTTTTGGGAACATGGGGTCGTATGATCTTGATAACAACGCCCTGCAGCTTACATTTAACTCGGCATATACAATCTCAGCTCCGGTCAAGCTTATAGGGTTCAGCTACTATGTGGGTGAAATACCGTCAAATGGCGTGGCGCTCATGTGCGACTCAAGCGGAAATGTAATTGCGGAGTCGCCGGTGACAGCAGCAACAAGCACCGGCTGGCTGAATGTAACCGTAATACCGGTCGAACTGGCTGCAGGCTCGTATTATCTCGGGGTAGACTCGGATACGCTTGGAGGCACAACCGGCTCAAACGGCGGGTCAACATGGGGGCCGACACCGCCGTCATCGCTCACCACCATACCAACGTCATTTATCTTTGATATCTATAACATGGGACAGGGCAGCGGCTGGACAATGAATGTGGAAGCGATATGCACGTGCCCGTAATGCGGTAAATCACGAATCAGCGCAGATATAATACAAACCCCGGGCCTATATCCCGGGGTTTGCTGTTTGTGCAGGAAACTGTACCTGAAGCCCGGCATAAATTTTCAATACCTCTTGTCCGGGTAGTTTTTATATTAAATGAATTATGGATACTACCCGTCAAATAATCCACAGGATTATTTGACTGAATGCTCAGGACTTGAGCGGGTACGTGTCCGGCACTGCAACCTTTTCCATTTAACTGCATTATATTAAATACAACAGTAAATAAATACAGGGAGGCAAAAATGAAAAGATTTTTAAGCTTGGCAGCGGTTTTATTGTTCCTGTCTTCATCAGCTTTTGCGGCAGTCATAGAGGACTGGAGCTATGTGATCCCGAACATGGATATTGGTACCTATGCGGATACCAAGGGCTCCAGGATTGACTTCACCATCGAAGCAGGACCCTGCGGGGCCAAGGCCGTCAAGCTGACGTCCAAAATAGTCCATGGCGGCTGGTGCGGGATATGGCGCAATCTTTACGCAGACCTTTCCGGGGACAAATCCCTCCAGTTCAAGGTCAAGTCCAATACGGCCGGTGAAGTGGAGATTGGATTGACCGACGGTTATGACGTGCAATACACCACCCGCTTTACGGTTTTTGCCAAGGATTGGACGGAAGTCACAGTGCCCTTATCCTCCTTCAACAAAAATTCTTATTACACTGCGCCGGACGCGGTCATGGGGCATCCCATGGACCTCACCACGATCAAGGCCATGAGTTTCTCATCCCAGATTGCGGGCGATTCAGCCGTGGAAATCGGGCCTGTCGAGGCAGTTGGGACAGCATCAGATAGCGCGGCTGCCGCAGTTCCTGCTACCGGCAGTATTGTAAAGCAGAATAACGCGGATTTCAGCCAGGGAAAACAGGGGTGGTATCTCTGGACAAACCAGACCGGAAAAGGCGAATTTGAAGCGGTAGACGGCAGGGCACAGGTTAAAATTACTGATCCGGGAACATTGATATGGTCTTTAGGATTGGCGAATCCCTACATCAAGATCGAAAAGGACAGGATGTATAAAGTCGAATTTGAAGCCAGGTCAAGCCCTCCTATAAACCTGAAAAGCCTGGTGCAGCTTAATAAGCAGCCGTACACCGAATATTCAGGGTTCCGGTACTTTAAACTGACTGAAAACAACAAAAAATATTCTTATACTTTTATCATGAGGCATGATACGGACCCGGCAGCGGCTTTCGAGTTCGAATGCGGCGGGCAAATAAAAAGCATAATAACTCTGGGCAATGTAAAGATATTTGATATGGGAAGCAAATAAAAAAACGGAGGCAAAAATGAAAAGATTTTTAAGTTTCGCGGTGGTTTTTTTATTCCTGTCCTCGGTTGCTTTTGCGGCAGTCATAGAGGACTGGAGCAATATCAAGCCTGGTGAAAATATCGGCACCTTCGCCGATCAAGGCGGAACGACTTTAACTGCATCCATAAGCGCCAAAGCCGGGGAAAAACTGCTTAAAATGTCGGGAAATATTGTCCAGTGGGGTGGCGTGTGGGCGCTTACCAAAGCAGAAACAGACCTTTCACAGTCAGCGGCAATAGAATTCCAGGCAAAATCAGATGCCCGCGCGCTTCTCCAGGTGGGTATCACAGACTCGCAGAGTATCCAGTATAATTCGCCTGTCTGGATAAATACATCCTGGAAAAAATATACAATACCGTTATCCTCGTTCAGCAAGACGCTGTACCCTGACCCAAAGGCACCAAAAGACACTCCTATTAACCTGTCAAAGATAGTGGTCATGCAATTTCAGCCGCTAAACCCCGGTGCTTTTAAGATTTACATAGCTAAAATAACGCCGAAAGAGGGCGCTCCGTCAGCGCAGGCAAGCCCTGCGGAAAAAAATACCGGCGTCCAGGCCCTGCAACTCCTGAAAGTGCAGGGAAACAAAATTGTCGATTCCAGCGGAAACCCGGTAATACTAAAAGGTGTCTGCATCGCCGACCCGGCAATGGTCAAACAATACGGCTATTGGTCAGAGGATTATTTCAGGCAGGCAGCGGCATGGGGCGCGAAACTCATCCGCGTACCGGTACATCCAAATACCTACAGGTCCCTTGGAAAAGAAACGGTTTTAGCCCTGTTAAACGACGCTGTTGGATGGTCGGAAAAGTACGGCATGTATGTAATTATTGACTGGCACCCTATAGGAAACCCTGTTTCCGGCATTTTTCTTGACCCGGAAAACAATTACATGACTACAATGGCTGAAACAAAAGATTTCTGGGCCGCAGTTGCTGAAAAATTCAAGGACAGACCTGCCGCTGCTTTTTATGAAATCTTTAACGAACCTTCAGCCATTGACTGGAAAGGCGGGAAATTAAGCTGGCAGCAGTGGCAGGCCTGGGCAGATGAGGTAATCGACACCATTTATAAAGTCAACCCCAATGCCATCCCAGTCGTAGGCGGCCTGGATTTTGCCTATAACTTTCAGGGTATTGATTCCGCGGCGTTCAGGAACAAGGGCATAGTATTCGCTGCCCATCCTTATCCCGGCCATGCAGGGCAGCCCTGGGAGGAAAACTGGGAAAAAGACTTTGGCTTTATGGCAAAATCTTATCCTGTCATAATGACGGAATTCGGTTTTGACCCTGACGATAAAATATTGCCTTCTGTTTATAAGGCAGACGTGGATTACGGCAAGCGGATAATTGCTTTCGCAAAGGCAAAAAGCATGTCATGGACAGCCTTTGTATGGGCCGATCTGGCCAGCTGGCCAATGCCGCTTTACAAAGGATTGGATTATACCCCGACAATAAGCGGAAAATTTTTTAAGGAAGAACTCAGCCGCAAGGAGTAAATGCAGTACATAGTAAGTTAACAAAATCATAAACGGAGGCAAAAAATGAAAAGATTTTTAAGTTTCGCGGTGGTTTTATTACTTTTATCTTCATCTGCTTTTGCGGCAGTCATCGAGGACTGGAGCAGGGTGAACCCGGGCCAGGACATAGGGACATTCGCGGACACCCTGGGTTCTAAAATCAGTTTCGACATTGAAAACGGGCCGGGAGGAAACAAGGCCATCAGGCTGACATCAAAAATAGCCGCAAGCGGCTGGTGCGGTATCTGGCGCAGTATTGCGGCAGACCTTTCGAAGTCCGGTTCCTTGAAATTTAAGGCCAGGTCCAGCGCTGACGGGGAAGTGGAAATAGCGCTCAAGGACGCATACAACATGCAGTATGTTGCCATGTTCCAGGTTTCATCCAAGGACTGGACAGAAGTCACGGTTCCTTTTTCATCATTTAACAAGGACCCATATTACACGCCGCCGGACGCGGTACCCGGGCATACCATGGACCTCACAATGACCAAAAACATGAATTTTCAGCCGGAAATTACCGGAGACTCAGTTGTGGAAATCGGGCCCATCGAGGCAGTTGGGAAAGCATCTGCAAACGCGGCACCCACGCCTGTAATAATAGATTCTTCTTCAAACGGCAAAATAATCGAGGACTGGTTTACCAGCCCGTTCCAGATGATCGGGACTTTCGTGGACTCTATTGGCTCCAGGTGTGACGCTGTGCTTGAGACAGGGCCAGACGGCCAAAGAGCAGTCAAGTTGACCTCCAGCCTGGTACAGGGCGGGTGGTGCGGCATTGGACGCAATATTCCGGTTTCTGACCTTTCCAAAAATACCTGCTTCAAATTTAAAATCAAATCAAGCACAGCATGCAGCGTGCAGATGTCTTTGAAGGATTCATACAACGTGCAGTATGTCACGGTGTTCCAGGTTTCTAGCGGGGACTGGACAGATGTCACGCTCCCATTTTCATCATTCCAAAAGGACCCATATTACACACCGCAGGGCGCGCGATTGGGGCACAGCATGGACCTGAAAATGGCCAAGGGCATTACTTTTATGCCAAGGGTGACAGGAGATTCTGTCCTGGAAATAGGGCAGGTTGAGGCGGCCGGGACAGGAGGCGCTTTTTTTGACAAGGCAAAAGCCGGCGTCCAGATAAAGACGGTAAAGATAAGCCGGGACAACGGTGTCCCGATATCACCCTATGCTTTTGGCAGCTGTTACTTTGACTGGATAGACTGGAACAAAAACGGCCTTGTCGGGCTAAAAGGGACAGAAGAGCCGGTCAGGGCGCTGAAACTCAACGTGATTGTAGGCGCGGACAACCAAAACGACGCGAACAGCCCTGAGCTTTTCGACAACAGCCAGGAGGATAAGTTTATAGAATATTGCCGCGCAACAGGCGCAGAGCCTATCATGATAGTGCCTGTTTACGGAAACAACAAGGACGGAGGCAGGACCTCGGCGCAGGGAGCGGCGGACATTGTCACCTATATCAACGGCACCAAAAAGTACGGGGTCAAGTACTGGAGCATAGGCGACGAGGTGGATATATATGATGTATACTTTCAAAGGAAAACAGGCCTGCCTGTTACAACCGTGTCCGAATATGCAAACATCTATAATTCCTACGCAAAGGCAATGCTGGACGCCAATGAAAAGGCGCACAGCGGGGTTGAGCTTAAATTCGTAGGGCCTGAGCTCGGCGCAAAGTACAACGAAGGCGATGACTGGCTGAGCCCCATGCTCGATGAGTGCAGGGACTATATCGACATAGTGAGCATACATCAGTATGGTTTTTCCGCGCGGGAGCTCACAGAAGCCGGAGTGCTAAATGATATAAACGGGTTTCCGGAATTTGTCCAGGGAGTGAAGGCGCGCATAGCCAAGCACGGAAAGCCGGGCACGCAGCTGGCAATCACAGAGGCAAACGCCTGCTATGACGCTAATACCAATTTATACACGCCGGAAACACGCAAGGTAGGGCCCGGGACATTCTACGCAGCTATCTGGGACGCGGAGCGGATGGGCGCCGCGCTCGAGGCAGGGCTCTGGAACTTCTCGTTCTGGGAACTTGCCGAGCCTGTACAGAGCGCAAACTTCACTGTCTTCGGGTTTGTGCTGACTAACCCTTCGAAAAACCCGGTGACATATAAACTTACGCCGGAATATTATGTCCAGCAAATGGTGGACACGAACTTCAGCGGGACATCGGTAAAGCCGTCTGAGGCGCCTGAGGGCATGTCTGTGTATGCCTGCTATGACGAAAAAAAGGCAGCCACAGCCATCCTGGTCGTCAACAAGGATACAGTGAAGAGGGTACTGACGCTTGCAGTAGACAGCCTCAAGCCCAGGAAAATCACTTTTTCGCCCATGTCCATCAATATCGTCACAATACCGGACGATACTTCGGCAGGATACCATATGATTGAGTACACCATGCAGATGGCGGACGCAGGGATAGGGCCGAAGAATATTCAATAAAGCTGCCCGCCAAATAGTTCATTGGACTATCTGACCATGGCCAAACCTTAAGCAAAAACTCCTGAAAAAAACCTTGACAAACCGTGTTTTTAACTGTATATTACTGTTGTAAGTAAGTTAACAGAAAGGATAACTTTTATGGAACAGCAAATAATACAGAAAATCGCGGGAAAAAGGGGCATAAGCCCGGACGCGGTTGTCAGGGAGTACTACGAATACCTGCTCCTGCGTGAGCTTTATGAGAGCCCCGTCGGCGACGGCCTGGTTTTCAAGGGAGGCACCGCGCTGCGCGTTTTTTACGGCCTGCCCAGGTACTCCGACGACCTTGATTTTGAAATGACGAAAAAATTCGGGTTTGCAGCTTTTTCCGGCGCAATAAAGGCCGCGGCAGGCAAATTTGAAAACATGAAAATAACCGACCTGTGGGGAAAAAATTACACATACATATGCGAGATAAAGGCTACCGAGACATGGCTTAAAATGCCTTTCTCAATCAAAATAGAGGTCTCCAAGCGGCCTGCGGCAAAGGGACGGGAATCCGAGCTCAAAATGGCTGCGTCCGGGGATTTCGGCATACAGGCGTTCGGCAGGGTTTTGACCCTCGACTCGCTTTATGAGGACAAAAAAGCAGCCATAGCGGGCAGGGATGAGCCAAAGGATTATTTTGACATGTGGTACATCTGTCAGGTGAAAAAGGTGCCTTTTACGCCGGGTAAAAAGCCGGATAAAAAAAGGTACAGGCAGGTGCTGGGAAAATACCTGCCCAGGCAGTACCTGAAAGTGCTGGATGAGATACTGTGAATACAATAACACTTTTGAAAAAACTCGGGGACATAGGCAAGGGGTATTACACGCCGGCCGATATAGGCAAGATAACAGGGCTGTCAGGCGGCGCGCTCAAGGTCAGGCTGAACAGGCTGATAAAATCCGGCATAATAGAGCGGCTTAGCCGCGGAATGTACGGCGTGCCGGGAATGAAGACAGACACAGAGCGCGCGGCAAACGATGCGGTGTACCCGTCATACATATCTTTTGGCTCGGCGCTGTCAAAGTACGGCGTGATAAGCGAAGTGCCGTACGTACTGGAGTTTGCCACCACAAAAGGGACGAGGAAGAAACAAATAGGGGGCATGGACGTCCTGTACAGGAAACTGCAGAAGAAACTTTTTTTCGGTTATACCATGTCAAACGGCGTGATGATAGCTGAGCCGGAAAAGGCAGTGCTGGACATGGTATACCTGAAAGCCGCGGGAAAATACGCCGGAAATGAGGCGGAAAAGCTTGACCTTAGAAAGCTGGACATGAAGAAACTTAAAAAGTACGCGATGAGATTCCCAGCAAAGGCCAGGGCAGCCCTTGAGGCTGTGACTGGCTTGCGGATAAAAAGATAAATAATATTAATGGGATCTGGGATTTTAAATGGGCCAAATACCAAATGCCAAACCGGAACTAACGCTTGTCCGGATAGAACTCGGACTTGAACGGGGTTAATAAATTCTCAATTAAAAATTGTCAATGTTAAATTAAGGTATTTAATTGATAACTGCGAATTGATAATTGAAAATTAACGGAAGTTGACGGCTTGGTAAAACAAACGATCTTAAGGGAGACTTCATCATGAAAAACGGATTCTGGTACACTTACAACGACGCTGACCCCGGGGGCTCTTCCTCGGTTCTGCCTTCGCCGGGCAGACCATTTACAATGACGAGGCCCGGCCACGGCCCCGGCAACGAATGCGCCTGCCTGAAAGGAAAAGTAACGACCCGGTACCCGCACGGTTTTATCGGCATGGGATACTATTTAAGCCCTGCGGATGTCAAAAAGCCTTTTGACCTCAGTGATAAATCCGGCATCAGGTTCTGGCACAGGGGCGATGGCAGGAAATACAGGGTAAAACTCACGTCCGTACACCCGGATTTTAGCGGCAGGGACGGGGACAACCACTTCGGCTATGACTTCCAGGCGGATAAAGATTGGGCACAGATTGAGATAAGCTTTTCGGACATTTCACAGCAGCCAGGGTGGGGGAGCAAAGTGGATGTAAAGAACGCGTTGTCGATGATAAAGGAAATACAGTTCTGCACCCTGGGGCAACCGCATGACTCTGTTGAATTGTGCATAGACAGCCTGGAGGTGTTTTAGTGATGGAAATACCGGCCTTAAAATTAAAGACTAAAGCAATAGCTTAACAAAATCAGCAATCATAATATTTATAAAACATAAGCTGGAATCGTTATATAATTACATTCAACAACCCGGAGGTAAAAAATCATGGCTTTGAGCAAACGCAAACTTGGAAGTCAGGGGCTGGAGGTATCGGCTATCGGCCTTGGCTGCATGGGAATGAGCCAGTCTTACGGCCCGGCAGATGAGAATGAATCCATTGCCACTATTCTCCGCGCCATAGATCTGGGATGCAACTTTTTTGATACGGCAGAGGTTTACGGCCCTTTTAAAAACGAGGAGCTGCTGGGCCGGGCGCTTAAGGGCAGGCGCAACCAGGCAGTTATTGCCACCAAATTCGGCTTTCGTTTTAAGGACGGGAAACAGGATGGGAACGGAAGGGACAGCAGTCCTGAGCATATACGCGAGGCTTTGGAGGGTTCTTTGCGGCGGCTTGGCACTGACCATGTCGACCTCTATTACCAGCACCGTGTTGACCCGGCCGTGCCTATAGAGGATGTGGCCGGAACAGTAGGCAAGCTGGTCAAAGATGGCAAAGTACGGTTTTTCGGGCTTTCAGAGGCAGGAGTTGCCAATATCCGCTGCGCCAATAGCGTGTTTCCGGTTACTGCCCTACAGAGCGAATATTCGCTGTGGGAACGCAACCTGGAAGCAGACATTATACCTGTACTGCGCGAACTCAAAATAGGCCTGGTGCCGTTCAGCCCGCTTGGCAGGGGATTTTTAACAGGAGAAGCCAGGCGCGCTGAGGAATATCCGGAAGGGGATTTCCGGCGCGGAGACCCGCGTTTCCAGGGCAAAAATTATGACGCAAATGTAAAAGCAGCTGATACTGTAAGGGATATAGCCTCGGCCATGCACATGAAGCCGGCGCAGATTGCGCTTGCCTGGATTTTAGCCAAGGGCAATGACATAGTCCCGATACCCGGCACCAAGCGCAGGAAATACCTGGAAGAGAACCTGGCAAGCGGGGCCATAAAGCTTGACCAGGAGCAGATAAATGCGCTTGACAATGCCCTTGCGCCGGGCAAAGTTTCGGGCAAGCGTTACAACGATACCATGATGTCCACGATTGACCGGTAAATTCCGTTCCGGTTCCGGGGATTTGTAAAAAATTACTTGATTTTAGTAATATTTTACGATATAATTTAGTTAAGAAAATAATGAACTACCGCTTGTCCGGGTAGAACCCGGACTTGAGCGGGTACATGATTCCGTAATACTTTACCAGCGCCTGTTGACGGCTTGGTAAAGTAAACGAAATTATAAGTACCTCTTGTCCCTCATAAACTCGGGACTTGAACGGGTACTTGATCTCGTAATGTTTTATCATCGCTTTCAGCTTGATAAAACAAACGATCTCAAGGAGGTGTTCATATGAGCACGATAACTTTAACTTTAAAGATCGACAAGGCTAAGAAAAAGGCTGTTTATGATTTTTGCCACGAGCAGGGGCTGATGGTGAACAAGTTTTTTGAAAAAGCCGCTGAAAACGAGATAGAAAGGCATCTTTTAAACGAAAGCACGAATGTATTCGCCAATTATGAAAAACGCAAAAAAACTGCTGTTGATTTCGACCGGGTTGTGAAACTAATAAAAGCAAAGAAAAAATAGCGTATGCGCATAGTACTTATGATGCTTGAGTTTTTGAAAAAATTCCTGTTATTATCCGGCAGGGAACAAAAAATAATAACCCATATCAGGGCTGACATAGGCCGTAAGCGGGAATTTAACAGGAACGAGGGGTTTGTCAGGATGCAGCCCGGAAACCTGAAAAGCGCGCAGGGATTTGTATATGAGCCTTCGCTTGATATCAGGCTGAAGAAACTCAGGCTTACCGGCCCGTATTTCAGAATATGGTTTACAGCCGAAAAAAACGGGGATGTTTATTTTGTTGATTTTGAAAAACTTGATTAAAATAATTAACAATACCGCTTGTCAGGATAAAACCCTGACTGGAACAGGTACATGATTTCGTAATACTTTGCCAGCGCCTGTCGACGGCTTGGCAAAGTAAACGAAATCAAGGGAGGTTTATACTATGAAACGATTTGTAGTTGTGGCAGTGTTTGTTCTCGCTGTTTTTTGCCTTTCGTATCCTGCTTTTACGGACGACGCGGGGGAATATCTCGATAAAGGCATGGATAAGTTCAAAAAAGGCAACTACCCGGTTGCGATCGACGATTACGGCAAGGCAATATTCCTTAAACCCGGGTATGCAAAGGCTTATTGCGAACGCGGAAATGCCGAATATGAACTGGGGGACTTTGCGGCAGCGGTTAAGGATTTCAGCAGGGCAATAGAATTTGACCGGAAGTACGCGGAAGCCTATTACAGTCGCGGTGGAGCCAAAGATGAACTATGCAACCATAAAGGCGCGATCAAGGATTTCAACAGGGCAATAAGGCTGAACCCGAAATACGCGGCCGCTTACTGCGACCGGGGAAACGCCAAAGACGAGCTGGACGACTGCAGGGGCGCTTTGAAAGATTTAAACAGGGCAATAAAGCTTGCGCCCTGGTTTGCGGCTGCTTACTTCACTAGGGCAAGCGTTAAACAGGAATTAGGCTATTACAGGAGCGCATCCAATGATTACCACAGGGCTTTTCAGCTTGACCCGAGAATCAAGCGGGATATTGACAGGCACAGGCTCGCGAAATGGCTCAGGAATCCCGGGCGCAAAATGGCGGATAATAAGAAGCTGCCGCCCCCGGTAAAAATAACGAAATAGACCGGCGGAGTTTTCAACTGCCATTGTAAATTTTCAATGAAAAACAATTTGGGATTTCCGCCTTCGTTTTATCTATGGCGGGCGGGCTCAATTTTTAATAAAAAATTATAATTAAAAACGCGGTTAGGATAATAAGCATGGCTGATATTCACCCTGAGAAAAAAATAATAGAGGCGGATTTCCTGCGTTCATGGCGGCCGTATCTCTGGATAGCGCTGGCGGGTTTTTTGCTCTATGCGCAAACCCTGGGTTTCGGCCTGACCTATTTTGACGACGATATTTTTGTGCTGAAAAACCAGGCTTTTAACAGCGATATAGCCAATATATTTGAGGCATTCAAAACAAGCGCTTTTGTCAACCATCCAAACGAATATTACAGGCCGCTGCTTAATGTTTCCTTCATTTTAAACGGCGTGCTTGGGGCGTCCGGCCCAATAGGCTGCCACTTTTTTAACATACTCTTCCTTATACTTGCCGCATGCCTGTTTTTCCGGCTGCTGCTGGCCCTGGGATATTCCAGGGGCCTGTCGTTTTTCTGCGGCCTGGTTTTTGCCGTGCATCCGGCCGTGGCCCAGGCAGTGGCATGGATACCGGGAAGAAACGACTCATTGCTGGCAATATTCGTGTTCGGCTCAATGATAAAGTTCATACGCTTCCGGGCCTCGCAGAAATGGCAGGACGCGTTCTGGCATCTTTTGTTATTCGCAGCCGCTTTATTCACCAAGGAATCAGGCGCGGTTTTGATGCTTGTGTGCGCTGCATATGCGCTGCTCTCTAAAGGGAAAAAATCGTGGCGAAAGCCGGCTGCCATCGGGCTGGGCTGGTTTTTTATACTTGTGTTATGGCTCGCGCTCAGATCGCAGGCCATTGGAAAAGACTACAGGGTAACAATAAGCGGCATGGCATCGAGCATTTACGCCAATATGGGAGCCCTGGTCCAGTATTTGGGGAAAATGCTGTTCCCGGTCAACCTCTCTGTTTTTCCAATAAGGGAAGATACGACATATATCTTTGGGGCGCTGGCTTTGCTCCTGACAGGAGGATTAATCCTGTTTTCCAAAAACAAAAGGTCGGGCCCCATGGTTTTCGGCGCGGTTTTTTCCGCTGCTTTCCTGGTGCCGGGGCTCATAGTCTCAAAGCTGTCCATGGCTTCGCCGCTCATGGAGCAGAGGCTGCTTCTGCCGCTGGCTGGAATTATGATTGTTTTTCTGGAAACGGACATTGCCGGGCGCTTTGACCTGAACAGGCAGTCAGGGCGTTTCTGGCCGGTAATATTGATAGCAATATTTTCAGTGCTTGCTTTTATTCATACAGGAAATTTTAAGGACAACATCAGCTTCTGGCAGGATGCGGTGCGCACATCGCCCCATTCTCCTCTTGCACACGGGATGATGGGCGAAATATACCGCAATAAGGGGCTGCTTCCTGAAGCTGAAGCGGAATACAGAAAGAGCCTGGAGCTAAACCCGGACAACAACATCATGCCTCTTGTTGACCTTGGGATCCTGTGCATGCAGGAAAACCGGCTTGAGGAATCGGAAAAGTTTTTTGACAAAGCCCTGACAATGAATTTTAAAAACGGGCAGGTAAGGGAATTCGTCCAGAAAAACCTGGACGAGGTCAGAGCCAGGATAAGCAGTAACAGCGGGAAAAAGTGACCTGATTGCCGATAAATAAAAAGCTAGGCAAAACAATTGATAAGGGGAATAATAACAAACTTAAAGAGCAATAAAAACAGTATGAAAGCAAACTATTCACTAACGTTTAAGTTTATGGCCATGCACCGGAATTCAACAAGCCGTTCATCCGCTTTTATTCACCGTGTTTGCCCACCCGATAAAAGTCAATTATAAGGGGATGCAAAGGATTCCCAAACCAACAAATAAAAATTATCATAAATCAATGATATATGGCAATAGACCGCAGTGCAGCAGGTAAACTAAAAAAATATGACGGCTTGATATTGAAAATGGCCGGCTTGTCCTTGTAAAAGATAAATAGACTGATTAAAAGGAGGCTGAAATGCAAAAGAGCAGGGCAATTTTAGGAGCAGGAGTATTAGGAGCACTTGCAGGCGCGGTGATAGCCGAGTTTTTCCCCAGGATGTTCCAGTCGGGAATTGCAGGCGCTGTTGGGAACGCTTTAAACGACACGTTCTCGCAGTACAGGAATGATCTCGCGTTAAAATACGGATTAACAGGGCTGGTTATCGGGCTTGTAGTGGGCATAGTAATAGTTGCGGTGTCAGGCAAAAAGTAAAAAGCAGGAACAGGAAACATAAAAATACCAAAGGAGGAAGTTATGAACAAGAAGATTATGAAATTTTTTCAGGGTTTGCTTTTCGTTGTTTTGATTGCACAGCTTGCGGGCTGCGGGACATTACTGCATCCAAAACGCATAGGCCAGAAAGGCGGCGATCTTGATGCCACAGTAGTCATTTTAGACGGAGTGTGCCTGTTGTTTTTTGTAGTCCCGGGCATTGTTGCTTTTGCCGTTGATATTGTAAACGGCACGATTTACCTGCCGGGCGGGCGCAGGTCTTCGCTGGACAATAACGGCTATAAGCAGGTAAAATTTGACCCGAGCAGCACCACCCCGGGGATATAGAAAGAATAATCAAACAGGAAACAGGGTGCAGCATAAAACTAAACCAGCAGGGAATCAAGGTTTATTCGCTCAAATCCGCAAATGAAATGAAAATGTTCTTTGCGATGCAGGATACAGGCGCGATTTTAAGCATGAAATAGAAGGAATACCACATTGGGAGGCAGAAATGACAAATTTATTGTTGGTTGCAGGCCTGGTTCTTTTTTTGCTATGGCTGTTAGGCTTGATCACGGCCCATACTCTGGGCGGCGGCATACATGTTTTACTGGTTATTGCCGTTATTTCGGTTATTATCTGGTTACTTATTGGCCGTAAAAATAAATAGCCTTAAAGATTCGATATATTAATACAGCACAGCTTCCGGGTAGTTTTCATAATATAATAACTTATGGAAACTACCCGTTATTATTTGGCTCTTTGCTAAAGCTCCGGACTTAAGCAGGCAGGTTTTATAAATTAGGAATTATCTGTTTTCAATTATTTATACATGCGGCAATTATTGACAAGGCTGGAAATAAAGGGTATAATTAAAATATAAAATTTAGGATTTGGCATCAGGATCCCGGATAGAAATGTCAAACGGAGGCGGAAATGAAAAAATTTTTAATCCTAATATCCTTTCTTGCATTAGCTTTTGTTTTTACATTTATGCAGGGCTGCTCGAAAACTTCGTCTTCCGGGCCCAGCTCAGGCTCGCATCCGTCTCCCACAACAACTCCTGGATTGCCGTTGACTGAAAATTTTGAAAGTTATTCCCTGGGCGCTTTTGCTTATGGCACCGGTGGTTGGGCAACTACGGGCGCGGGCGCGTCCATTGTAAATACAGTAGCGGCAAACGGCACATCGCAATCAATAAGCTTGTCAAATTCGACCGGCATAATAAAAGGTTTCAGCAATACGGGAAGTATTACATATTTTGAATTTTATGTAAGGGCTACAGGCACAGGATATCCGGTATTGCAGGCGTATAACGGCACCACAGCTATAGACCCTATATTTAATTTTAGCGTTCTTGGAGACATAGGCGGGACGATTGAAATCGACGGCTATGACGGCACAAATACCGAGACATTGATTCACTATTCAACGGGAGTAACTTTTGCCGCCGATACATGGTATAAAATAAAAATAGAGGTAAATTCCGCAAGCGGCGCCCTGAATATCTGGGTCAATGACGCAAACCAAACAACCGGCTCGACATTGACAGCTGACAAACAGCCGGCCCAGGTCCAGTTTGCAGGTTTCGGCAGTACATGCTATTATGATGAAATAAACATACATAATTAAATTTAATATTCACGGAATTGGAGGCAATAATGAATAAGGCCCAAAGATTTATATTGCCGCAAAGGCAAAAAAGGAGGGAATAAATGAAAAAAACATTGATTTTATTTTGCTTGCTTTTTCTTGCTGGTTGTTTCAGCAGTATTGGCTGCAGTTGCAGTAAAAAATCCTTGCCTACTTCTCCGGTGGCAACGCAAACCCCCAACCCAACGTCAAAATCCTGGGTTGCAACAAATATCGGGCTTACTTCCGGCAGCATTAATGACTTGCAGATTTTTGACCAGAATGACGGCTGGGCATGTGGAGGAGACGGCTCGGTGGGGGTTATTTACCGTTATAACGGCTCAAGCTGGGTAAAGCTCACCACTCCAACGATTACCGGCACCTGGTCGCTAAACGCCATTGCTCCTGTCGACGCTGAGCACTGTTATATAGCAGGGACCAGCTCAAATTCAGGCAGTTATTATCCTGTTATAATATACTGCAACGGCACAACATGTTCCATATCCACGAATCCTGCTGCGCCTGATTTGTCAGCATACGCAGGCTCTCTTTCTATCCTTAACTCAGCGTATTTCAACGGCTCGCTTTATATAGGCGGGACAGTCAGCACCAGCCTTAAAGCTACAGGGACCATTTTATATAAATACTCAAACAGCGCATGGTCGTCGGACATAGACCCATATACATGGGGTACTGCCGGCAACCCTGTCCACATGAAAGTCGCAGGCGACGGAAGTGCCGTATGGTATCTAGTTACCAATTGCGACCAGTTGCAATGCAGTGTCCCAGTATATATTACCGAAGGCTATAAAGATACAGGGTCGGGGTTTGCATCCGTCAATATAGAACCCGGCCTTGACCCGTACTACGGAGCGTGGTTTATGGATGCAAATAACGGATGGTGCATAGGACAGGACGGGAATTTTAACCAGGCAATTTTTCAAATATTAAATAATAATTCAACGGAAATAACTACAAGCGGTACAACTTTGCAGGCGATAATGCAGGACGTGGACGGCATGGTATGGGTCGCCACCAGCGATGGAATATATTACCATCCGCAGGGGACCAGCTCATGGCAGCTACATACAAGCGTAGCAACTTTGGGGCAATCCGTGATTAAATTCGGGAAATACGGCTGGGCAGCGACAAACGCAAGGGAACTTTTGCATTTACAATAAGCCGGAAAGAACAGCAAGACTTTTAAAATTAAATAATACCGGAACCGGAGGCAGTGATGGACAAGGACCGAAAATTCATATTGCCGCAAAGGCAAAAAAGGAGGGAATAAATGAAAAAATTATTAATGCTGTTTTTGATTTTATTGATTGTGTTTTTTGCAGGCATTGGCTGCCATAAATCCAACCAGCCTGCCGCCAAAAGCGAAAACGAGCAGATGGGAATAACATTCAAGGGACAGGAAAGCCAGCTGAACGGAACCTGGCTGGGGACTGCGGATAACGGGATTGCCATACAGTTTAATTTCCAGTCGGGCAAGGTAATTGAGGAATGGTATGACTGGGTTACGGGCGGAATGTATGGTTCAGGAGGATGGATGAATGACATGAAAGGAAACGAAGGTTACATAGGGTATTACAGTTTTGACGGCACGAATTTTGCCCTGGCAGTCAATGACAGTGCGCCCGGCGCGCCTGTCACAACGGTCACAAGGACAATGACAGGCACCATCAGCGGTAGCACCATTTCCGGCACAACCGTATGGAACCAGACAAATACGTACAATTTTTCTATTACAAAACAATAATTTATCCTGATGGATTGGTAAGGCAAAAAATATAATTTCGAAGGAGACATACAGGGACAATGAAAAAAAATGTTAACCGGAAAATTATATTAATAACGTTATTTTTTTTAACGTTATTAGCCGGATGGAACACTATAGCAGCTGCTTTAGCACCGCCTTGCTACTTGATGCAATGGGGAACCAGCGGAACCGGAAATGGCCAATTTAAAGGAATTCCAGCCATAGCTGTCGACAGCAGCGGGAATGTTTATGCGGCGGATACGGGCAACAACAGGATTCAGGAATTTACATCGGATGGGGCTTATATAACACAATGGGGCACTTCCGGAGGCGGCAACGGGCAGTTTAATGATCCCGGATGTATTGCAATGAGCGGAACCGGCAACATTTATGTCGATGATTCAATGAACTTCAGGATGCAGGAATTCTCTGCACCGGGGGTTTATGTAACTCAGTGGGGAAGTAATGGTTCAGCCAATGGGCAGTTTGTCAATCCACAAGCTGAATTTGTCGACAGCAGCGGAAACGCGTATGCAGCGGATTCGGGCAACAACAGGATTCAGGAATTTACGTCAACAGGGGTTTATATAGCACAATGGGGCACTGCAGGAACAGGCAATGGCCAGTTTAATCTCCCTGTTGGCATAGTAATTGACAGCAGTGGGAATATATATGTGTCAGAGCAGAATAACAACAGGATACAAAAATTTACATCAGCAGGGGTTTACATAACGCAATGGGGCGGTGCCGGAGCCGGTAACGGGCAGTTCAGTAATCCCGAACTGATAGCAATAGACAGCAATGGAAATATTTATGTAGCGGATTCTCTTAATAACAGGATACAGGAATTCGCGTCGGATGGGACCTATTTAACTCAATGGGGAAGTTATGGTGCAGGCGATGGCCAGTTTAATAATCCTTACGGAGTGGCAGTGGACAACAGCGGAAACGTGTATGTGGCGGATACCAAAAACAGCAGGATAGAAAAATTTGGAGTGTGTCCAAGTCCCACAATGACGCCGAGCATTACGCCGACAAATACGGCTATAAACACGCCCGGGCCGACTCCATGCTATATGACCCAATGGGGCGGTGCCGGAGCCGGTAACGGGCAGTTTAACCTGCCAGACGGCATTGCTGTGGACAACAGCGGAAATATTTATGTAACGGACAGCAGTAATGTCAGGATTCAGAAATTTACAAGTACAGGGGCATACATAACACAATGGGGCAGCGGTGGAACCGGCAACGGACAGTTTGGCGGGCCTCGCGGATTAGCAGCTGACAGTAGCGGGAATGTTTATGTGGTAGATACGAATAACAACAGGATACAAAAATTTACAAACACGGGGACATATATAACGCAATGGGGAACCAGCGGGAGCGGCAACGGACAGTTTAACGGCCCCTGGGGTATAGCCGCAGACAGTAGTGGAAATATTTATGTTACGGATAACGGGAACAGCAGGATTCAGAAATTTGACAGTTCAGGAACATATATAACACAATGGGGCAGCACCGGCAGCGGAAGCGGGCAGTTTAACCAGCCGGAAGGCATAACTGCCGACAACAGCGGTAATATTTATGTTGCTGATGCCGGCAATAACAGGATACAGGAATTTACAAATACAGGAACATATATAACACAATGGGGCAGCACCGGCAGCGGCATAGGGCAATTTAATTGGTCCAGGGGCATATCTGTTGATAACAATGGAAATGTATATGTGGCGGATGACAGCAATTCAAGGATTCAGGAATTTACATCTTACGGAAGCATCATAACCCTGTGGGGGAGTTTCGGGAACGCTATTGGTCAGTTTAACTCACCATAATGATGTTGCTGTGGATAACGGTGGGAATATATTTGTAGCCGATACATTTAACAACAGGATACAAAAATTCGGTGATTGCTTGAGCCATACACCGACTGTCACACAGACAAATACTCCTTCCGCGACAGGAACAATAACACATACTATAACCCTGACGGCGACACCCAGTACGACCCCGACAAGTACGGACTCAATTACAGCTACATATTCCTCCACAAGCACGGTTACGCCGACTTCTACAATAACAAATACAAGCACGCCGTCACCGACGAGCACCCAGACACAGACATATACTGCTACAGCAACAATTACGCTGACTGTATCCCAGACAGATACGCCTACGATAACCCCGACATCCACAGATACAATGTCGTTTACAAGCACCCCGACAGCAACGCCAACTTTTACAGATACGGCGACTTACACCATAACGCAGACATTTACAAATTCCCCTACAATCACGCAAACAAGCACGGTTACGCCCACGCCTCTGCCGTCGCCAGTGGAACTTGTAATCACAAAAAAGGCATTGCAGGGGGAAGAGCCTGCAATAGGCGCGTCGATAACTTATGAAATCGACATACAAAATCCGGGATATGCCGGAGTGAACAACCTTGTTGTATGGGACACGCTTCCGGGCGAGGTGAGTTATCAGGAAAACGTTTCCGGAATTACCCCTGTTGTCTACGGCGGCAACGTGCTCGTATGGAACCTCGGAGGGCCGTTTAATCCGGGCAGCGTAATAACGCTGCAGTTTATTGTGCAGATAGTTTCACTCGATGAGGGCAATACGCCCATAAAGAATGTTGTTTCCGCTGATTATAACGACCCTATGTATAATGGCATGTACGGCAGGCACCCTGTAATCACGTCAAATGTTTCTTTTTATCCGGCAGGCCTGCCTGTTGTCTATCCCAATCCTTTTAACCCGAGGACAGCGCGTAACGGGAAGATGAAATTCGATAACCTTATACCAAGCGCGCAGGTTGAAATATACACGGTGGTCGGGGAGGAAGTATGGAAATCAGGGCCCGCGCAGGGGATAAAGATATACTGGGACGGCAAGACCAACACGGGAAATGAGGTAAAAACAGGCGGGTATTATTACATAATCAAAAACGGGCAGTGGGTGTATAAAGGCAAGCTGCTGCTGATAAGGGAATAAATATGAAAAAAATAATACTGGCATTGATTTTATTCCTGCCGGCGTATTTATCCGCTACCGAGGCAGGGACAACAAATTTTTCAGAGCTGAAGATAGTGCCCGGGGCGAGGCAGGCTGCCATGTCCGAAGCCTTTACCGGGCTTGCCGACGACATAAACGCCATATACTGGAACCCTGCGGGCATGGCTTTTTTAAGCGGGACACAACTGTGCTTTATGAGGGCAAACTGGCTCATGGACGGGAATTTCAGTTATGGGGCGGGGAGCTTTTCCTCCGACTTCGGGACAATAGGCATATACGCGAGTTATTTTGATTTAGGGGCGTTTGACATGACGACTGAAGATGCGCTTGGGAACTATAATATAACCGGCCAGAAAGTGACTGAGACGGACATGAATGTAATACTCGCGCACAGCGCCAAAATCAGCGAGGATTTTTCATTTGGGCTAAAATGGATAGTATTATTTGAGAATGTATATAACGATTCAGGCAGCGGTTCGGCGTTTGGGATAAGCCTTTTTAAGAAGCCCGTAGGGGAGAATTATTCATGGGGGCTGGCTGTGGAGAACCTTGGCCTTGTAACAAACAGGGACGCGCTGCCTGTAGTGGCAAGGCTCGGAGGCAGCTGCAGGTTCCCACTGCTGAATATCAACAGGATGTTTTCATACGATAATTACGTGGAGGCAACACCGACGGATTCCGTGATTTCAGCGGACGCGGTATGGTACCTTGCGGAACAGATTTTCAGGGCAAACCTCGGCATAGAAACGACAGCAAGGCTTGGGAAATATAAACTGAGTTTGAGGGCAGGGGGAAAATTCAGCAATGAGAGTGATTATGGATACGGGTTCGGGTTTTCAACAGGGCTTGGCGTAGCATACGACGCGGGAGGCACCGAGTTCTGCCTGGATTACGCGTATGTGCCCATAGGGGAGATAGGAGACACGCACAGGATGTCTGTGACAGGGAAATTCGGAGGGCAAAAGGAGCCATTAAAATATCCGGATAAGGCAAAAGAAGCGTGCAAAAGGGGCGAGGAGTTCATGGCAAAAAATGATATCCCGGCGGCGCTGGACGCTTTTTATGAGGCAAGGAAGTATGACGACGCATATTGCCAGGCATACGCAGGCATGGGAAAATGCTTTGAGGTATTGGGCAAAAAAGAACTGGCGCTCATGGCGTATAAAAAAGCGCATGAATGCGACCGGAACAACAAGGAAGTAAATGATATTCTCGAAAAAACGGTGAAATAAAGGAGACTGCAGATTTTTGAATTAATGATATTAAAGCATGCAAATAAAGCGCCGAATATGGACGCTGCACATAGAGGGAAACGGCCGGCAAATGGCAGAGTGTGTTATAAAATATGCTTTATTATTAAGGTGAGTTAATATTATGGGAAAAAAATCAAACAGATTTGGCTTCAAGCTTTATATTATATTTTTCATTGTAATATTTTTTATATCGTCCTGTGCTTTAAATGAGTATGAAATAAAGAGAAATAAAACGGACGATGGAGAAGTTATTTCCCTGGTGAATAATAAGAATCATGGCATCTTTTGCGAACAATCAAACATTGAAAAACAAGTTCACGCAAATAAAGCGTCATATTATCTAAAAATCCTATTATGCACGGATTTAGTCATTCGTAATTTACCGCAAATGCCTATAGTTCTGGAACTTGATGACGGAGAAAAGCTTAGCCTGGAATTTTATAAAGAGGATTTAAGCGAACCTGTAAATGTAAGCGGAAGCCGTCCATATCAATATTATGATATGTCTTCACATAGTATTGTACACGACTATACTAATGAAGTGAATTATTCATATACTCTCCAAAATCAAACAATTTATTATAAAATATCAAAGGAAGAAATCAAGCGCATTAGCGAGGCCAAACAGATCAAGTTTTATATTCAATTGCCGGATTTTTTATACAGCAGGACGGATACTATTGATGAAGGAGCAATAAAAAATTTCAAACTATTTTATGATAATTTTGTTGCAGACAGCAAAGAAACTGAAAATAATAATAATAAGTCGCTGGCGGCAGTTGATAGTGCGTTTATCCCTTACAAAAATAATACTAAAGGAAACAAACAACTTAACGGAGAAAAGAAAGTCTATTATCCGGCAGGAGAATTGAAAGGCAAATTGAATTACAAAAATGGAGCACTTGAAGGGGAATGCATATTGTATTATTCCAATGGGAATAAACAAAACGAGGGTGTTTTCAGCAATAATTTACTTGAGGGCACGGCAAAATTATATTCTGAAAACGGCAAATTGTTAATATCGGAGGAATATAAAGAAAGGCTGTTGATAGTTGGAAAAATACATGATGAAAACGGAGAAGTAATTGCAACATATCCATAAACTATAAAATAAATAAAAGAGTAAAAATCTTACTGGCATTTTTGCATGGCAAAATAATGGAGGCGAAAAATGAAAAAAATTCCAGTTATAATTTTATTAATATTTTGCTTTGGCTTATTTACATATTCTGATAACGACGAAGCGCAAAAATATTATAATTCCGGTTTTGATAAGGTTAATTCAGGTGACTATAAAGGGGCAATTGAAGATTATAATAAGGCAATAGAACTCGACCCGAATTCTGCCGGTGCTTATAGCAGTCGTGGTGTTATCAAAAGCATATTGAGCGACTATAAAGGAGTAATTGAGGATTGTACTAAAGCAATAGAACTTGATCCAAACTATAAGGATGCTTATTATAACCGCGGAACAGCCAAAGATTTATCAGGCGACTATAATGGAGCAATCGAAGACTATAATAAAACAATAGAACTCGAACCTAATTATAAGAAAGCTTATTGCAACCGCGGAAATAGTAAAGATAGCTTAGGCGACTATAAAGGGGCAATTGAGGACTATAACAAGGCAATAGAACTTGACCCGAACTATGCCGATGCTTATTATAACCGGGGAGGTACTAAAGTTAAATCAGACGACCCTGCGGGTGCGATTAAAGATTATAACAGAGCAATAAGTTTTAACCCAAAATATGCTGTGAAAGCTTATAACGGAAAATATGCGGCGAAAGCGTATAATAAAATGGGGATGGATAAAATGGTGGAAGAAGACCCTAAAGGAGCACTTAAAGATTTTAATAATGCGATAAAGCTTGACTCAAAGTTATCAGAGTCTTATTACTATCGCGGACTAATCAAATTTATAGCTTTAAAGGATAAAAAAGGCGCACTAAAAGATTTAAATACTGCCAAAGAACTGGGTTACGATAAAGCGTATAACGCAATTAAAAAAATTAAAGGCAAATAAAACGGAGGTGGTTATGAGTGCGCCGAGAAAAGCGTATCGGTTCGCGCTGGTGAAAGTCCAGCCTGGGCAAAGGTCAGCCGCCAGCCCAATACCAAATTCCACAAATAGTGAGGCAACGAGCTAAATGAAGCTGGAAGGCGGGAGACATCGGGATACAACGCAAGTGAAGGTATTGAGCCCCGAAATCGCCAACGTGTCGGAGGCCGACATTTTTCATAAAAGAGCAGGCAGCAGTCCCACAATCATAAAAAGGCGAGAGAGTGGGAATCCGACGGGGTCTAAGTCCGTGTCAAGATGTCAAGGAGCAGATATGAACTCGGGAGAGCCGGGACACCCTCAAAACGAGAGTATGCGGCGACAAATCCTAAAAGATAAGGAGCCGCAAAAGATGTTCCGGCAGTCTGACTATCCCATAGTATCGATGAAGTCTACGAAAAGTAGATGGAGAAAAGGGGATAGAGGGAATGCGTATGGACATAAGGGAGACAACCGCCACACACAGAGGTGGAGACGGAATGGCAACAAAACTTATGACCATAACAATGCGGGCAAAGGAAAATCCAAAATTGAGATTTACATCGCTGATACACCTGCTCAATGAGGAGTTTCTAATGGAGTGCTTTGGGGAGTTAAAACAGGACAAAGCCCCGGGCATTGACGGAGTAAGGATAGAGGAATATGAAGTCAACAAAGAGGCAAATATCAAGGATTTAATCAATAGGATGAAGGCGTGGAGATACATACCGCAACCAACAAGGCGCGTCTACATCCCCAAGACAAACGGAGACAAGAGGCCGCTGGGAATACCTGCCGTCGAGGATAAGATAATCCAGATGGGGGTAAAGAAAATTCTTGAGTCAATCTTTGAGGTAGACTTCAGCGAAGTATCTTACGGGTTCAGGCCTGACAGAAATTGTCATCAGGCATTGAAAATTCTGGATAAGGAAGTAATGACAAAGCCAGTCAACGCAGTAGTGGATATGGACATTGAGAAGTTTTTCGATACCATAAACCACAAATGGCTAATGAAATGCCTTACGCAAAGGATTGCCGATACAAACCTGATAAGGTTAATCGGCAGGATATTAAATGCAGGGATTATGGAAGAAGGTAAGTTTATCGAAACGGATAAAGGGACGCCGCAGGGCGGAATACTAAGCCCATTACTGGCGAACATCTACCTACACTACATATTAGACCTGTGGTTCGAAAGGCATGTCAAGAGACAGCTCAAAGGATACGCCAGTCTGATACGTTATGCCGATGACTTTGTTGTGCTGTTCCAATATGACAGCGAAGCAAAGGAGTTTGGCGAAATGTTAAGACAGAGGCTTGATAAGTTTGGCCTCAAAATCGCCAAAGATAAATCGAGAATAATCGTATTCGGGCGCCACGCCTGGTATAAGTCCAAAGATACAGGCGGGAAAATTCCGACCTTTGATTTCCTCGGGTTTACTCATTACTGCGACAAAACCAGAAAGGGCGGCTTCAAATTAGGCCGAAGGACGGCAAGTACAAAATTCAAACAGAAGATGAAGGCGACGAACTTCTGGCTAAAGAGCGTAAGAAATCTTGTGGAATTAAAACAGTGGTGGCAGGCATTAGGAAGAAAGTTAACGGGCCACTACAATTATTACGGGATAAGCGGTAATATGCCCCAAATAACAAAATTCTACTGGAGAAATCGTGCGCTCGCCTATAAATGGATAAACAGGCGAAGCCAGAAAAGAAGTTACAACTGGGAACAGTTTTGCCGCTTTCTAAAGATACAACCCATTGCCGGAACCCAGGATATATCATTTAACCTATTCGCTGTCATCGTATTAGGAAGTATTCCCGTGGAGCCGAATGACCGAAACGGTCACGTTCGGTTCTGAGAGGGGCATTAAGTAACCAAAGGAGGTTATAAAAGATGTCTACTCACAAAAAAATCTTAATCTCAGTACTAATTTTAATTGCAATTTTATTTACAATCACATGTTCAAAAAATTCTTCATCTTCTTCGGCGTCACCATCCGGCCCCAACCCGACACCGGTTATAACCCCGGTCCCTACGGCCGGATATCCGTATTCGGATCTTGTACCTGCTTCCGGTGGCGCATTTACCCAGTCAGATACGTCTGGAAACAGTTTCTCCTCCACAGTCTCTGCTTTTAAAATAGGAAAGTATCAGGTGACCTATGATTTGTGGTACAAGGTACGACTTTGGACAGTTGCCAATGGATATACTTTTGCTTATTCAGGCCACGAAGGCAATACCGGGGCAGAAGGAGCAGTAACAACTACTGCAAAATACCTGCCGGTCACATATATAAGCTGGAGGGATGCCGTAGTATGGTGCAATGCATACAGCCAGATGACTGGGCTTACGCCTGTATACTGCACAGATTCAGGGTATGCCACGCCAATCAAGACTTCCATAGATGCAAGTTATGGCAGCAGTGTAGATACTGCTAACGGCAGTATTGATAATCCATACGTGAACTGGAACGCAAACGGATACAGGCTGCCTACGGAGAGCGAATATCAGTACGCGGCAAGTTACATAGACGGCACAAACTGGACACCGTATAACTATGCCAGCGGTGCAGAAGATATCTACTCGGACATAGCAGCGACCAGTCTTGTAGCGTGGTTTTATAGCGATTGCTCCGACATGCAGGCTGTGGGCTTGTTAAATGCAAACAAGCTTGGAATATATGATATGTCGGGAAATGTGCAGGAGTGGTGCTGGGATTGGTTTGGAACATATCCAACCACGGCTCAAACAGATTACAGGGGCCCTGCGAGCGGTTCTGCCCGCGCATTACGCGGCGGAAGCTATACTGATTACGCAGCAGCCATGGAGGTCGGCATCCGTATAAGCAACGGCCCGTATAACTCGGGAAACCTGCTTCTCGGCTTCCGTGTTGCAAGGACGTATTAAAAAGAAACGCGATATTTATCAATCTAATGCGAGGTAAAAAATGATGAAAAAAATCTTAATCCCTGTTTTTATTTTAATTGCAATCTTGTTTACAATCACATGTTCAAAAAAGAAATCCAGCCCATCCGGGCCGGGCGGGGGCAGCAATAACGGGAACCGCTTAAGCAAAGTTATGTTTTATGATTCTTCGTCCACGCTACAGGACTACGAGACTTTTAGTTATGACAGTAACGGGAACCTTTTGCAAATGTCGGGTTACAGCCCGTCTGACGCGCTTGTAAGCTACGCGACTTTTAATTATAATACAAACAGCAGGCTTACGCAATGTTCAGTTTATGACGCTTCCAATGTATTGCAGAGTTATTACACAATCTCATACGGCGCAGGCGGCAATGTGGCGCAGTCTTCGGATTATAATGCATCGTCCGTACTGCAGAATTACACGACATTTGACACGTATAACACAAACAACAAAGTTACACAAGAATCGTATTACGACGGCTCCGCTGTCTTGCAGTTTTATACCACGTACCAATATAATAGCAGCAACAACCTGACGCAGTGGACAGAATACAATCCGTCAGCAGTCATGCAGGGCTACGACACATTTCAGTATGACTCAAGCGGAAAATGGGTGCAATATTCAGCCTTTAATTCGTCGTCCGCGCTGGCGCAATACGATACCCTGCAATACGACAGCAGCGGAAGGCTGTCTAACAGGTCTACATATAACGCCTCTAACGCACTGCAAAATTACAAAACTTTCACCTACGAGCAGGGCGCATATAATACAAATAGTTATTTTGATTTTTCAACACCGGGAAATTTTTGCGTCACATTTTAATTTTTTTTAAATGCAAAGATTTACCGGAAATAAAATCCGGAAAGTATCCGCGGCGTGAATGCCGGGACTGAACGGACATACATACGGCAATTACTGACAAAATTATAACCCGGGGATATACTTGTAATCAGTTTTAATTTTTAATTTGGTATGGAGGTAATTATGAAAAAAATCCTGATTACATCATTAATCCCTGCATTAATTTTTGCTGCAATTACCTGCAGAAAGACTTCTCCGCCTGCTTTTCCTGCGGCAACAAATACTCCAAATGCCGGGCAGACAGTGGAGGCAGTATTGACTGCGGACGCAATCCCATACTCCACCCAGACGCAGATTGCAAAATTATATACGCCGACTGTTACCGTGACAATGACGGCGACGCCGAACATGACGCAGACAATAGGCGCGATACTTACGGCCGTAGGCGCAGGCAATGCTTCGGCAACTGCCGTTGCCGGTTTATACACGCCTACAATTACCGGCACAGGCACGCAGACTCCAAATACAACATTGACGGTCCAGGCAATATTGACAGCCGTGGGGGCGGGCAATGAGACAGCCACGCAAGCGGCGCAAATGACCCAGACTGCGGCAGCTGTTTTATGGACTCCAACAAGCACGGCAACCATTACCGCAACAATAAGCGGATTACAACAAACAGCAACAGTCCTGGCGCAGGAAACAGCGACCATGACCGCAATGTTTGTTATCGGGCTTGGCAGTTCTGCGCCGTACCCCGGAACCTTTAACGGGCAGTTTCAAAATCCTTCGGGCGTGGCATTGGACAGCAGCGGAAACGTATATGTTGCTGACACGCTGAATTACAGAATCGAGGAATTCAACAATGCAGGCACGTATATTACCCAATGGGGCAGTTCCGGAAACGGCATAGGGCAGTTTTACCAGCCCCGGGGTATAGCAGCAGACAGCAGCGGCAACGTATATGTTGCAGACGAGGGCAACAGCAGGATCGAAGTATTCCATCCGTAAAATAATTGGTATTTAGGAATTGTCAATGCTGAATTTAGGTAGTAAAATAACCCTGATTAAAGCAGTCAGTTGAAAATTTACAGAATATGGAGGGAATCATGAGTAAAATTTCCGCTAAAATCGGGATTGGCAAGACTGCAAAAATAATCTTATCCGGGTTTATATTTCTGGTCTTATTAAATTACAGCCTGCATGCAGCAGTTATCTGCACGCCACAATCTGCGGTTATTTGCGCGGCTGTCGACGATATTGCAGACATTTATGTCAACGGCATATACCTGGGGACTTTCGGGTACGTGGACATGAGCATGACAGGCCAGGCGTCTCCCACATGCATGAGCCTGAATACGGCACAGCTTACGCCGCTAAACCTGGTGCCGACGGGAAATATTCTGGCAGTGCATGACCAGAACACTGGCTGCTGCGAAATGTGGGCAACCTGGTCAATGGATATCACATGCCAGGGCGGCGCGCACAGTTACGTGGAGAGCGACAGCGGCGATGGAATTGATTATTTTGAGGATGCAAACGCATGCTGTAATCCAACGCCGGTTCCGGTGGGTACGGAAATATCCTGCGATTTAGGCCCGAACGACGGGACTTACACGTGGACAGACCCAAATTATACAGAATCAGGCTGGTCGCCTGCTTCAGGCATAGTTTATACCGGTATCGGATACGGCCAAAAAACAGACTCTTTTCAGTTCAACAACGTTATGCCGCCCCTGGGATTTGGCGGCATTGCGGCCGGGTGCCAGCAGATATTTTTCAGGCAGGCGTTTAACCTGAACGAAATGCCAACGCCGGCGCCGCCGAATTTAACAATAACAGAAACATCGGACAAGACCTTTGTAACAGGGCCGAATGATATAGTGAGTTTTTCTCTCCATATATGCAACACAGGCGGAGGAACGACAAACCCTGTCGCAACAGTTGACAGCTGGACTGATACAATGAGCGCCTGGCAGTACCAGGGGCCGTGGGGCATTTTAAGCGGCTCTTCCAACGGATTTTATTATGGAAATATTTCCGGGGGCGCTGCGAACGGGCCGCCTGCTGTTCCAATAATTTTTGACAACGGGTTCCCGGGCGTTACCTGCACCGGATGCAACACGCCCTGTTATGATTATACATGGATGCTGGAATCATGGAACATTGCTTCATGCGTCGGCTGGTACAATAGCGTCACTTTGACATGGCAGACAGGGTCTGCAAGCAGCGGCACAGAAATAGATAATTTCTGCCCGACATACATACCTACAGTGACGCAGACAATAACACTTACATGCACATATACGCCAAACATGGACACGCCAACCCAGACTCCAACCATCACTCCGGTGCTTGACTGTGTTTTCTATCATATAGACCGGTCAGCTGTGCCTGCAATGGTATTCATGCCAAAACTCACCTTATTGGCAAATATCGGCGATTGTGATTCGTGCACTGTGTATGTGGACGGCGTGCCGGTGTCATCAACATATACGGCATCCACCAGGGTAGTAATGTTCACGGCGTACGGCACAGATATAATTATTTCAAGGAGCAATTACATAGGCAACGCGACATACGCCATAACAAAAGCAACTTTGTATAACAACAAAAAATGGGCTTATTCTTTTACCTTCGACGACTGCAGGCCGACCACCAGAACTGTCGTACTCCCCATGTTCCAGACTTATGGGTACATCGGCGGGTCTGCGC
Source organism: uncultured bacterium (assembly GCA_963845185.1). GTDB lineage: Bacteria > Oederibacteriota > PGYV01 > PGYV01 > CAWJRG01 > CAWJRG01. The sequence continues at coordinate 706,392 of CAWJRG010000009.1, forward strand.
TTAATACAGGGAATATGGCCCCGACTACCGATGGCTACGGTATGAGCTGGGCGAGCGCAGACATACTGCGCGCAGCCGGCTGGAGCTTTTTTGACCATACCGTCAACCACGATAATGTAACCTGCAGCAATATAAGTACACAGGTCCTGCCTGTCAAAAGCGCTATTGAGGCGAGATGGCCCGGATACCTGTGCACGGAATTTGTCTACCCATACTGCGACACGACATACTGGACATGCATAGCTAATTCAGGGCTTTTTCTTTCGGCCGAAAGCTGCCCAGGCAACAATTATGCCGACATAGTGCCGCCGAATCCCTATATACTGAACAGGAACATATTATGTGCGGCAGGGAACCTAACCACTACTGCCCTGGCAAACGCGGCCGCGGATAACGCAGCAAACGACACGCGGTCCAGGTGGCTGATAAACTTTACCCATTATGTCGAGCCGGGCAACGGCACTCCGCCGACTACATACGACACAAACGAAGCGACCCTGGGCGCGCACATTGCCTATGTTTACAATACCTACGGCGAGGGCGGTTTGAACAACATGTGGTTCGCGCCGACCGACGAGGTCATGCAGTATATACTAACAAGGACAAATGCCGTGGTAAGTTTTCTTAGTACAGGCCAGTGCGGTATAATAATGCCGGCATCGCCGACCAATACGCCGGTGAATACAATGACAAGTACGCCTGTTTTGCCAACGGCGACTTTCACGAAAACGCCAATAATAAGCCCGACAATTACCGAAACAGCAACAGCAACGGCAGCCCAGACAGCTGCGGCGGGCAGGTTTGCAATCACAGATACTGTCATTTTTCCAAATCCGTATAACCCGGAGAAAAATTATTATTTCAATATCAAAATTGACCTTGCGAAGCCGGCCAGCCAGCTGAAAATAAGGATATATACGGCCGCGTTCAGGCGGGTAATGGAAGAATGCGAGGATGGCCTGTTTTCCGGCCTGTATACTTCAACACTGCCCTGGTGGAAATTTTCAAACCTGTCGCCGGGAATGTATTACCTGGTGATTTTGGGCGAGTCAACAAGCGGGGAAAAGGCAATATCAAATCCTGTCGAGCTGATAATTTTAAAATAGTATTTGTATATTGATAATTGAGAATTAGTAAAGGTTTTCGGTTCGGCAAAACAAACGCTAGAAGTTGTCAATTTTCAATGAAGGAGATTTAATGAAAAAGTTTGGTTTTGTTTTTTTATGGCTGTTGATTCTTGTTTCTTTTGCGGTTTGCGCGGATGCAGGCGGAAATACCATAAATGCGGAGGCTGCTAAACCGGAATTACTATATCCAAACCTTAATTATTTTCTCGGGATGAATATAGGTATTACGGGCGATGATAAAATATACAGCACCAATGACCCTGCTATAGAACCGCTATTAATGAGTACTTCAAAAGGAAAAGAATACCTTGAGCACTATTATTTTAAAAATACATTCGGAGTTATTATGTCGCTCAGTTCAATCGCGGATATTATTGCTCAATTCAATTATATGGGAACTCATGTCAACAGCCCCCGGACAAAATGACAGCAACAATAACTGTATCAGCTATGTTGTTGGGTATTATCGGCTGTGTTACAGCTCCATGGATTATAGATTCGTCATATAATGACCTTTATAAGAGCATAAATGAATATAACCTGACAGTCTCCTGCGGGAAAGAGACAAAGGCTGTTATAAAGAAGGAAATAAAATTTTAATCATTCGCTCAGGAGATTAACAAAGGCAGGGATCAAGCAGATTTTTATATTGTCAATTTTCAGTTGAGGTGATCAATCATGTTCAAAAAAATCATATGCATTGCAATATTATTGTTTAGTTTTGCCGGATTCGGCTGTGAACCGGCGGGACCGCCGAAAACCATACTTTTCATCGGCAACAGCTTCACCTACGTTAATGATTTGCCAGGTTTATTTACCAAACTGGCGCGCTCAGGCGGGAAACTGGTGGCTGCAGGAATGGTTGCGCCCGGAGGATACAAGCTCATTCAGCACGTTAACGACGGGAATACCATTCAAAAACTAAACTCGCAGAAATGGGACATGGTGGTTTTGCAGGAGCAAAGCCAGACACCGGCTATTGAGGATGATAAATACGACATCATGTACCCGGCCATACGCAGTTTTAATGAAATGATACGCAAGGCAGGTGCAGTGCCGATTCTTTACCTGACCTGGGGCCGCAAAAATGGCGACACTGAGTTAGGCTACAGCGACTATGCTTCCATGCAGGACAGCCTAACAAAGGGCTACATGGACATCGCACAGGAGCTTTCTATTGAGGTGTCACCGGTCGGGGCCGCCTGGAAAACAGCGCATGAGCGCCGGCCCGAGCTGGAGCTCTGGGCAGGTGACGGAGTACACCCCAGCCTGGCAGGTTCCTATCTCGCGGCCTGTGTTTTTTACGCGGTCATCTATAAAAAAAGCCCTGAAGGTTTGGGTTTTAAGGCAGGCTTGGATGTGGACACAGCTTCGTTTTTACAGACAGTCGCGTCGGAAACTGTCCTGACCGATACAAAAAAGTGGCTTATTCCCGAAGAAGGGAAATAATAAATTTTCAATTTTGCTAATCAGGAAAAATTCCGCAACCTTTTTCATATTATTCCGTTATATTGATAGTGTCGGAAAACCCGGAGCGACTGAACCAATGGATTTAAAAAATATTACTAAAAAAGGTAATGAAGGAGTATTTGACTCGAAGAACTTGGCCCTTTTTTCGTATTGTCGCCAAAACCCTATGATAATAATTGATCCAGATGGCAGAAGTGGTTTAAGTTTATGGGGTAATGTACCTATTGCACCGCTTGTCGATGTTACTTTGGGCCCGGTTTTTTCTGAAGAAGGAATTGCACTGAAAGTAGGAATATCTCTTGGTCTTGAAACTCCATTTGGGAGTAGTCTTGATTTAGATAAATTTATGCCTGGATTTAATTCGGATTTTTCATTACTAGGAAAATTTGATGCTAAAGGAAAATTTACAGGAATTAATTTATTAGCTGCAGGTTGGGAATTGAGTTATACCACCCCTGCTATATCGTGGCAAGAAGTTAAAGAACTTCAACATCCGTTAACAACAGGATCTCGACTTACGGGTCCAGATTTATCTCCTGACGTTGAAGATAAACAATTCTGGTAAGGAGGTATTGCAATATGGAGAACTATTCATGAATATTTTTAAATGGGTAACGATTATAGTCGTATTGAGCTGGTCTTTTTTATTATTTTTTTTAAATAAGATAATTGCTAGAGCATATATAAATTTCCAGGTAAACACTATTTTTAGAGGTTTGTTTGTTACGTATTTTATTAAAAAGTATGGTTTTGAAAAAGCAAAAATTATATTATCAAGCGATAATAATATTTTAATGAAGATTTATCGATTTGATAATATATTTGTTTCTATAGCATCTTTGTTGTGTTTAATATATGTTTGTGTTTTTTTAAATAAAATTTAAAGTTTGTTGATAATATTTGTTAAAATATTCGCAGATAGTTTTAAAAACTGATACCGCTTGTCGGGACCTGCGGCCCGGACTTGAGCGGGTATAAGATTCCGTAGGCGTTTGATAAAACCAAACGCAACGGCATCTAACAAGGAGGCTGACATGATAAGAAAAGGCAGTAAACAAAGCTCTTTTCTTGACGCTGACTACATCTGCGAGCGGCTTGTGCCACAGGACAGTTTTTACCGTAAATTCAAGGAGCTTGTAATGCCGTTAATCAAAGACGAGAATTTTGATTCCATGTACTGCAGGGACAACGGCAGGCCCGCAATATCACCCGCATTGCTCGCGATAGCCTGTATTTTGCAGTTCTACTGCGGCTTATCCGACCGGGAAATGGAAGAAGCCTGCATGTACGACATCCGTATAAAGCATGTTCTCGGAGTAGGCATAGACGAGAGGCCTTTTGACCACTCATCGCTCGGCGACTTCCGGCAGCGTTTGCTTGAAAACGGAAAAGAAAAAGACATATTCGACAGGATTGTCCAGCACCTTGTGGATAAAAAGCTGATAAAGAAAGACGAAATCCAGCGCATTGATACTACGCATGTAATAGCGGATATTGCCATCCCTTCCATGATAGCAATGGTCAAAAAAGGCGTATATGAAATATTCAAGATAATCAGGAAGCAAAACAAAGATGTGTACAACACGATAAAAAAGCGGATACATATATCCGAATACAAAAGAGAGACGATTAACCAGAATATGCCGGGCAGGTTCGACCTGGAGAAACGCAAGAAAAAGCTTGTGCGGACAATAGCTGAGGCAAAAATAGTATTAAGGTACATTGAAAGACTGGAAATGAGCGCAGAACTAAAAAGCAAGGTGGATATATTAAAACAGATACTTTTGGAAAATACAAAGGAGGATAAAAGAGGCAGACTGGTGGAAATGGAGAATAAAGAAAAACCAACAAACAGGATGATATCGCCCATTGACCCGGAGGCAAGGTGCGGGGCAAAGTCAAAAACCATGAGGTTTTACGGTTACAAAGCGAATGTAACAGAAACAGTAAACAGCCGTTTTATCACGAACATAATGGCTATGGTCGGCAATGCCCCAGACGGTTCGAAAACTGTGGAAATGGTGATGGAGCAGGAGGAACATAAAATAAAGCCGGTTAAGTTGATAGGTGACGCGGCTTACAGCAACGGAGAGAAGCGGAAAGAACTGCTTAAATACGGGACACAGATTGTGGCACCAATGAGAAACAAGACAGGCAGAGCCCAGCATATATTCCCGAAGAACATGTTTAAGTACGATGAAGAAAAACAGACTTTGACATGCCCGAACGGTGTTGTGACCAAAAGAACCACCCTTGACAGGCTGCACGACGCTATAACGTATCACTTTCCGGTTTATGAATGCGAGATATGCGACCTGCAGGCAAGGTGCACGAATAGCGGTGAAGAAAGAAGAACCGTAGGCATTACAAGCTGGCATGATGTGCTGTTAAAAACCGAAAAATATAACAGGACAAAACAATACCAGAAAGACATGAAACTGCGCCAGCCCATAGAAGGCAGCATGTCTGAGATGAAAGAATATCACAAGATGATAAGGGCGCGATACCGCGGATTACAGAAAGTCGGATTGCAGTTTTACTTCACGGCAGCCGCAGTAAATATAAAACGCTGGATTAAAGTAATACTTGAGAAAGTGAAGCCAAAGCGGGTTTTGTGTCCGGCCTGAGCGAGAAAGCAGTAGGAAAATAAGGGAATAAAAAAAGCAAGCGAAGGCGAAATGGAGAAAACGGAATGAACGAAGCAGTTGAAGTAAAGATTGAAGAAGAGGAAGCGGGCAAGAAAAGAATCCGGGAAACCCGGAATGAAAAAGCTATGCCTTTAAAACACACAGCTGAAATAAACCCCTTTTTTAGAGGGGTTTTCCGACGGTATCATATTATATATAATCCATATTGGAGGCTTTTAATGAAAACAACATTTAACATGGTTATTGTAATGTGCTTATTAAACGCTATTTTTTCCGGCTGCAGCCATGAAACAGTTCGCATTACAGCGAAAACCGACGGGATTACACCCCTGAAAGTGCAGGCTAACCGCATCGTTGATTCAATCGGAAATATAGTAATACTTAAGGGACTGAATATCTGCTACCCGTCTATTTTGATCCGGGAAAACCACTGGAACGAGGAATATTTCAAGGAAATGGCATCCTGGGGTGCAAAGCTTATACGCGTACCCATAGACCCGGGAAGCTACAGAAGATTTGGCAGCAAAAAGACTTTTCAAGTGCTTGACCAGGCTGTGCAATGGGCTAAAAGATACGGCATGTACGTCATGATAGACTGGCATTCCATAGGAAATATTGTATCCGGTATTTTTCAGGACCCATGGCAGGAGGAAATGAAGACAACTGCTAAGGAAACAAAAAAATTCTGGTCAGATACGGCACAACGCTACAAAAAAGAACCAACGGTTGCTTTTTATGAAATATTCAACGAGCCTGCCTCGATGCACTGGAAAGGAGGCAGCATGTCATGGCAAAAATGGAGGGATGTGGCTGACGAAATTATAGATGCTATATATGCGCAAAACCCGGCAGCTATCCCGGTCGTAGGCGGGATGGAATGGGCCTATGATTTAAGGGACGCTGCAGAGGCGCCTCTGCGCAATAAGGGCATTGTTTTTGCCGTGCACCCGTATCCCGGCCATGCAGGCCAGCCGTGGGAGGATAACTGGGAAGAGGATTTCGGATATTTGGCAAAGGATTACCCGATGATGCTCACAGAATTTGGTTTTGACCCGGATGATAAAATTATGCCTTCTGTTTACAAAGCAGATAATGATTACGGCCGCCGCATCCTGGCTTATGCGGATAAAAAAGGAATGTCATGGACAGCATTTGTTTTCTGCAATTGCGAAAGCTGGCCGATGCCGCTTTTTAAGGACTGGGAAACTTATACGCCTACGGAATCAGGGGCATTTTTTAAAGAGCAGTTAAATAAACAATAATTTGTAGTTTGGCATTCAGCATCATGAATTAACGAATTAAATACATAATGCAAAATAAAAAATCAATGTAATTACATCGCAATAAAAACCAAAATTAAATTTAAATTCATTTATTAATTCCAAAATTTACTGCATAAAAACACATAAAACCGATCAAATTGTTAAACATAAAATTCTTTCATTTTTTTGAAAATAATGCTTGACAAAATAGTAATTACTTTGTATACTCAAAGTAATTACAGAGCAAAAAAAGAAAGGAGGTAAAACATGAGGCTACAGGTTGTTGAGATTGGAAATTCGAAAGGCATCAGGATCCCGCAGGCAATCCTGAAGCAGGTGCATTTTGAAAATGAAGTCGACCTTGACGTGTCGGAAGGAAAGATAGTCCTGCGCAGGCTTGTGGACCCGGATTACATTTTTGGTTTTGAGTCAATCGCAAAGATGGACGACCAGAGCATTCAGAGAATGCTCAGAAAGGTCACCAGGACAGACCTTCTGATTGCGCTTATCGACGCGGACAAAACCGTAAAAGAAGCAGTATTCCGGAACCTGTCGGAATCGGCCAGGAATTACATCAAGGCAAAAGTGACCAAGCTGGAGAAAGGCAACGCGCGCGACCTGATGATTGAGAGGAGCCGTAACATGATCAGCGAAGCTTTCGCAGAAATGATCAGGGAGTAATGCATAGTAATTCGAAGGAAACAAAATTTCAGCCGCGTTTAACGCGGCAAAAAGGAGGATGTCATGGCAGTAGAAATTTCCGAAGCAGGAAATCTAGAAAGCTTGAGGTTTACGGGTGTAGTGCTGGAAAGCTTAAAAGCTGATAAAAAAGTTGAAGTTGTTGAAGTTGAAGCGGAAGAGAAAGTTGTTGTGCGCAGGAATATCGACAGGAACTTTAAAACGGGTTTTGAATTACTCTCAAAAAAAGAAGACGCGGACATCAGGAAAATGCTGAACAAAGTGGACATTTTAGACGTTGTTACTGCGCTTGCAAATGCCGACAAAACTGCAAAGCTTGCCGTTCTCAGGAATCTACCTCCAAACCTCAGGGAATATGTAGAGATCAATATACTGATTGTTGAAAAAAAGGGGATACACGGCAATGAAACCGAGACATGCAGGACAAAGATAAGCGAAGCGTTTGTGGAAATGCTGTATGACGTGCATGCTTCAAGCCCGTCAAACGCGGTAATTTAAAGACACAATAAATAATCCGCTTTTAACGGCTGGATATTTATTAATTTAAAGATATAAACAATAAATTCTGTTTAAGCAAAAAAGGTTATTATTATACAAACAGCTTTAAACAGGATTGCGTGATACTTATCTCTGCAAAGAAATTTTCAATTAAGAATTGCCAATTTTCAATTGCCGTAGTAAATTGATAATGAAATGAAAATTATTAATTATTTTCAATTATCAATTGAGGTGTTGGTTTTATGAAAAGGCAGACCATCAGTGAGATTAACAGGGAAATAAAGCTAAACCCGGATAACCCGGTGCCTTACAACAACCGCGGGAATATTAAAGCCATGATAGGAGACTACAAGGGAGCTATTAATGATTATAACAGGGCAATAGAGCTTAACCCGAAGTATGCTGAGGCTTATTACAGGCGCGGAACCGCTAAACATAATTCAGGAGATAAACAGGGCGCGCTTGAGGATTTAAACAAAGCCGGAGAACTGGGATATAAACAGGCCTATGATGAAATTAAGGAAATTCAAGGTGAGTGAAAGTTTTCAATATTCAACTGAGGAGAGCGCAGTGTGCAAACATAGAAGTGCAGAATATGCTGGCAAATACAGGCCGGTTTCCTATATATGACTCCCAAAAAACACCTAAATAAAATAATCGGCCCTATTTATGTCATTATTTTGTTTTTGATCCCTTATATATTAATCGGTGTTTTTGGATGGGAAAAAATATGCATCAGGCTGATTTCGGTTTTTTTGTTGTCAATGACTGCGATTATTTTTTTTGTTTATTGGAGTGTGATGCCTTATCCGGGCGCAATGGATGTCAATGATTTTCCGAAAGAACAGCAGCCAATTAAAACCAAAAAAAGGAAGGTATTTAGGCCTTATGTGCGTGTTTTGCTGCTGGGATTATCTGTTGCCATGGCATGGGGTTTTATGCCATTTTATAAAGATGTAGTTTCAATTGTTTTTGGGAAACAGGGCTATGAAACAATAAGGGGTAAAATAACCAACGTGAAAATTCTTTTTGACAGCGCGTTCATTTTCAAAAGCATTCAACTTAACGGCAATAAGGATGATACCTATGAATATTTATATTCGTTTTCGGGCCGGATGCCTGTCGGCGCAGAATATGAGTTTATTTTCCTGAAAAATTCAAAATTTATTGTCGATGATGTAAGGCTTGGACTGCAAAATGGGAAATAAATCCGCTGCGGAAAAGTATTTTAATTCCGGTAAAACAAAACACAGAGCAGGCGATTATAAAGGCGCGATTGAGGATTATAACACGGCAATTGCTCTTGACCCGGATATTGCTGAGGCTTATAACAACCGCGGAAATGCCAAGTATGATTCAGGCAATAAAATGGAAGCCATTAAAGATTATGATAAGGCCATAGAGCTTGACTCGGATCATGCGGTAGCTTATTACAACCGCGGTAATGCCAAAAGTGCGCTGAGCAAGCCTGATGAAGCGATTAAGGATTATGATAAGGCAATCACTCTTGACCCGAGTTTTGCAGATACTTATAATATGCGAGGCATTGCCAAGGAGGAGATGGAAGACCATAAAGCCGCAATTGAAGATTTTGACAAGGCAATAGGGATTGCACCAAATGACTCAAAGGCTTTAGCCAACCGCGGGGTTGCTAAATTTAATTCAGGAGACTTTAAAGGCGCAATTGGAGATTTCGATAAGGCAATAAGGCTTGACTCGGACAATGCAAGGATTTATACCAGCCGCGGCACAGCTAAAAATATGGCAGGCGATAAAAGAGGCGCTATTGAAGACAGTACCAAAGCGATAGAGCTTGACCCGAAATTTGCGCCTGCTTATCGCAACAGGGGGAATGTTAAAGGCATGATAGGCGACTTTAACGGTGCGATCAAGGATTATGACGAAGCAATAGAACTTGAACCAAAGGATGCCGAGGCTTATTATTACCGCGGGCTCGCTAAAAGTAATTTGGGCGAAAAGCAGGGCGCGATTGAAGATTTTAAAAAGGCCGGGAAATTGGGGTTAAAAAAAGCAAATGACGAAATCAGAAAAATGCAGGGGAATTAAAAAAGCTAAGAAAACAGAAGTTATATTGTATGCGTTAAGAAAATTTACAAAAACAGTTTAATCCGGGTCCGAAATATACGGACTTTCCATTGACAACAACAAGGTTTCTATTATATACTTTTTTCTACATTGAAGCGCTGAGGAAATATCACGACAGCAGCTCGACAGGAGGTTTGGCATGCTTATTATTCCGGGCGTCCATGAAATCAAATTGAATTTTGTCAACGCTTTTCTTATCGAAGAGCAGGGGGCATTGACTTTAATAGACACAGGCATACCGGGCTGCGACAAGAAAATCGCGGCATATATCAAAAGCATTGGCAGGCAGGTGACGGATATTAAAATAATTCTCATTACCCATTCTGACCCGGACCATATCGGCTCGCTGGCTTCGCTTAAGAAATCAAGCGGCGCTACGATATATTCTTCGGCCATTGAAGCTGAAGCTGCAAAAACCGGGCGTTCCTCCAGGCAGATGAAAACAAAGGGGTTCCGCAGTTTATTGCGCAAATTGCTCATGTCGCTTATTATGAGAATCAAACCGGCCAATGTCGATAAAATTTTAAAAAATAGCGAGGAGCTTCCCATTTTGGGCGGGCTCGTGGCCGTTGAAACGCCGGGACACACACCGGGGCATATGTCATATTATCTTAAAATACCGAAAATTTTGTTTTGCGGTGATTCCATGAACCCTGTCGACGGTAAGATTGCTTCGTCAAGGCCAGGATATACCGCGAACGCAGAGCAGTCGGAGGCATCGTATAAAAAACAGGCCTCAATGAGTCCGGCTATTGTATGTTTCGGGCATGGCGAAGCCATAAAAGAGGCTGAGAAAAAGTTTATCCAGTAAGGTTGCTACGCAATAGGCATTGTTAAAAATTTCTCTTGACAAGTTTATGAAAAAGTTCTATATTAAATAAATAATCAGTAATCAATATTCAGGAAAATCTAATTTTCCCTTGACAAAAACCGCAAACTTGTTATTTTTGCGGTAAAAAAACTTTTATCGGAGTTAATAGTTGAATTTATGAGTAAGTGGGATAATTTTAGTCACAACAAGAATGTCCACGAGAATTTAACCCCTTAACAAAACAGTTTGATACTTATGTATCAATATATCAGCCGGAAAAATACCGTAGTCTGAAAAAATCCATTTAGGAGGCAAAAGAAGTATGAATCTTACGGAATTAAAGGTAAAGAAAACATCGGAACTACAGACAATCGCGAAGGAACTGAAACTCGAAGGCATCAGCACTTTAAAAAAACAGGACTTAATCTTTAAAATCCTTGAAACCCAGACCAAACAAAATGGCCTTATTTATGGAGAGGGCGTGCTTGAGATACTGCCTGACGGCTTTGGTTTTTTGAGGTCGCCAAACTATAACTACCTGCCGGGGCCTGATGACATTTACATATCACCGTCCCAAATAAGGAAATTTGACCTTAGGACAGGCGACATGATTGCAGGACAGATAAGGCCGCCAAAAGAGGGTGAAAAGTACTTTGCGCTTCTAAAAGTGGAAACTATCAACGGTGATGACCCTGAAAAGGCAAAAGACAAGGTGTTTTTTGACAATTTAACGCCGCTTTACCCGCATGAAAAAATCAATTTGGAAAACAAGGAAAAGGACATGTCCATGAGGATTATGGACCTTTTAATACCTCTAGGCAAGGGCCAGAGGGGAATAATAGTCGCTCCGCCCAGGACGGGCAAGACCGTACTGCTCCAAAAAATAGCAAACAGCATATCTGAAAATCACCCTGAAATTTTCCTCATAGTGCTTCTCATAGACGAGCGTCCTGAGGAAGTTACCGACATGGAAAGGACAGTAAAAGGCGAGGTCATAAGCTCCACTTTTGACGAACCGCCGACAAGGCATTTGCAGGTATCGGACATGGTGCTCGAAAAGGCAAAAAGGCTAGTTGAAAGCGGTAAAGACGTGGTAATACTCCTTGACAGCATAACAAGGCTTGCCAGGGCTTACAACACGGTGGCACCAAGCAGCGGCAAGGTGCTGACAGGCGGAATAGATTCAAACGCTTTGCAGAAACCAAAAAGGTTTTTCGGTGCTGCCCGCGCAATAGAAGAGGGCGGTTCCCTGACAATAGTGGCAACAGCGCTTATTGAGACAGGAAGCAGGATGGACGATGTCATATTCGAGGAATTCAAGGGAACAGGCAATATGGAACTCGTGCTGTCAAGGGAACTGGCTGACAGGAGGCTTTTCCCGGCAATAGACTGCTCCAAGTCAGGCACAAGGAAAGAAGAGCTGCTTTTGGCCAAGTTGGAACTACAGAAGGTATGGATACTCAGAAAGGCGCTTTTAAGCAAAATGAAACCTGTGGAAATAATGGAATTCCTTATTGACAAAATGGGAAAGATGAAAAATAATAAGGCGTTTTTAGACGCTATGAATACGGATTAAAAGGAGAAAGAATATTATGAAGGAAAAAATTCATCCCGAGTATAAAAAGGCCATAGTTACGTGCTCGTGCGGCAATGTATTTGAAACAAAAAGTACAGTAGGTGACATGAAGATTGACATATGTTATGCATGCCATCCGTTTTACACTGGCGTTCAGAAATTCGTGGATACTGATGGTAGAGTTGAAAAGTATAACAAGAGAATGAGTAAAAAGACAGCCAAGGCCGAAGCGCCGAAAAATTAGCAGGATTTTCAGGGCGTGTTATACGCCGCGCGTGATTATATCACGGCAAGCGTATAATGCGCCCTTTTCATTTTAAAATAATTAATTCCGCTTTTAAACGGGGAAACAAGGAGATTTTATTTGAAAACGCAAAAAGAAAAGATGAATATAGGCGGCGAAGCCGTGATTGAAGGAGTTATGATGCGTTCCCAGCATTATTATGCAGTTTCCGTCCGTAGAAAGAACAAAAAAATAACAACTGTATCAGGACCGATAAATTCGCTAAGTGAAAAATACAAATTTTTAAAATGGCCGTTGTTCCGCGGATTGCAGGCCATGTGGGAATCATTGACACTCGGCTTTTTTGCACTTGATTTTTCGGCGAATATGTATGAAGAGGATTCCGGGGAAAAAGGCAAAAAGTCAGGAAAGAAAAAGGAAAGCAAAGAGCAGGGCAAAGGCATGGAAATGGCACTTTCCATGGGCTTGGCGATTATAATAGGGGTGGCGGTTTTTATCGCGGTTCCTTACTACCTTAATAAATTTATTGCTCTGAAATTCAAGGCAGTCGCGAACAACCGGGTTTTGTATAACGCCGGCATGGTGTTTTTTAAACTGCTGATATTTTTCTTTTATGTCTGGGGCATTTCAATGCTGGAAGACATAAAAAGACTTTTCCAGTACCACGGGGCAGAGCATAAGACCATATTCGCGTATGAGAACAACCAGAAACTGACTTACGGAAATATTAAGCAATATTCCACAAGGCATCCGCGCTGCGGTACTGCTTTTATAGTCATAACCCTTGTGGTCAGCCTGGTGATATTTATACTGTTCCTGCCGCCTAATCTCAAGGTATGGCAAAGGATACTTGTGGAAATACCGCTTTTAATCCCGATTGTAGGACTGTCTTACGAGGCATTGAAATACTCGGCCAAATTCCAGGATAATCTTTTTATCAAGATTCTTATTGCGCCGGGGCTTGCGTTCCAGCGCCTAACGACAAAAGAACCTGATAAATCACAGGTGGAAGTGGCCGTGAAATCTTTTAATACAGTTTTGAATCTTGAAAAAAAGCATAAAAACAAAGGGTGAGTGCGGCGTTATGTTAATAATGGATAAAGTAAAAAAGAAATTTCAGGATTATGAGACATTGACGAAGGAACTTTCAATGCCTGAAATTATAAATAACAGGGAATTGTATCAAAAAAAAATCAAACAGCACAATGAACTCATGGACTTAGCTGATGAATACAAAAAATATCTTGAAGCTGAAAAGGCGCTGCTTGATTCAAGGGAAATGATAAACACCGAAACAGACCCTGAGATGAAGGAACTGGCCATGCAGGAAGCTGCGCATACCGAAGAGAAATTAAAAAGTATCGGAGAAAAACTTAAATATCTCGTGATACCCAGGGATCCAAATGACGTGAAAAATGCCATTGTGGAGATAAGGGCAGGAACCGGCGGCGAGGAAGCGGCTTTATTCGCACTCGACCTTTATAAGATGTATATAAAATACGCTGAAAACCGCGGGTTTAAAATAGACGTCATGGACTCGCACCCGACCGAGTTGGGCGGTTTTAAGGGAATTATATTCATGGTGCTGGGAAACGGCGCGTATGCGAAGCTTAAGTTCGAAAGCGGTACGCACAGAGTCCAGAGGGTACCTGCAACCGAGGCAAGCGGCAGGATACACACTTCAGCAGTAACTGTGGCTGTGCTGCCAGAACAGGAAGAAATTGACGTACAGATAAACCCTAGTGATTTGAGAATCGATATATTCTGCGCGTCAGGTCCGGGTGGACAGTGCGTAAATACCACTTATTCGGCGGTCAGGATAGTGCATATACCAACCGGTATAGAGGTAAGCTGTCAGGACGAGCGTTCGCAGATTAAAAACAAGGCAAAAGCCATGAAAATCCTTAGGGCGCGCATAAAAGAAAAAATGGAACTTGCGGAAAAGGAAAAACTCGATTCAAACCGCAAAGCCCAGATAGGCTCGGGAGACAGGAGCGAAAAAATCAGGACTTATAATTATCCACAAAACAGGATAACCGATCACAGGATAGGGTTCACAGTATATAACCTACCGGCTGTAATGCAGGCAGGAAATCTTGATGAATTTTTTGAGAAGCTTGCTGCCGATTACAACGAGAAGCAGCTTGAAAAGGTAGGCTGAAATCATGAAGCAGCCCCTCCTTAATGAAAAATTAATAAACTGCGCGGAATGCGGCGACCTTGAGGGAATAAAAGAACTCATGCATGCAAATATTGATATCAATGTAAAGGATTTTTCATCGCTTTACAACTATACGCCCTTGATGCTTGCTGCAAGATGCGGCCATACTCAGGTCGTGAAGGAACTTATTAAAGCAGGGGCAGACATTAACTACAGGAACAGTCTTGGTTATACCGCACTCATGGAAAGCGCGTGGTTCGGCAAAATTGAAACTGTAAAGGCACTGATTGAGGCGAACGTAAATATTGACTTAAGAAACAACGAGGGCAATACCGCGCTCATGGAAGCTGCCGCGATGGGCCATGTCGAAATAGTAAAGGTACTGATAAACGCCGGGGCAGGATTTAATATTAAAAACAAAAATGGAAATTCTTGTTTTGACATGTCCAAAAAAAAGGAAATAAAGGAAATTTTTAGTGAGTATGAGAAAAAACCCGGGATAATAAAAAGAATTATTAAAAAGTTTAAAAAATGAAGATTTGCGAAGCGCTTAATTTTGCGAAAAATAAGCTGCACAAATTCATAAAAAACCGTAACGAGGCTTACATGGAGGCCGAGAGCCTCTTGATCTATATCCTTAAAACATCAAGGGAAAAACTATATACAAGGCTGCGCGACAGCCTGGAAAATTCCGATAAAAAGAAATATGTAAATCTCGTCTTGCTCCGCTGTAAAAGGATTCCTAAACAATACCTTGTAAAATTCGTTTTTTTTTATGACAGGAAATTTTATATTGAAAGCGGGGTTTTTATTCCAAGGCCTGAGACTGAATGCGTAATTGAAGCAGCAAAGAAGATACAATTGCAACTTGCCAAGAACTCAATCGCTGCTGACATTGGCACAGGCAGCGGCATAATAACACTAACGCTGTTAAAAGAAATTAAAAAATTCAAGAAGATATATGCTTATGACATAAGCACTAAAGCAATTAAAGTTTCTTGTTTCAACGCTAAAAAATACGGCATTTCAGAAAAAATCAAGTTTATTCATGGAGATTTTTTCAGGCAAATAAACAGGACAAAAATCAAATTTGATGTTGTACTGTCGAACCCGCCGTATATAAAAATGGCTGATATGAAAAATCTTCAAAAAGAAGTTTTACACGAGCCGATCCCGGCCCTAACCGACAAAAAGGACGGATTATCTTTTTACAAAAAATTTATGAAATATGCTAAAATATACCTGAAAAATAGGGCCTATTTAATATTTGAGATAGGCGATAAAATGGGCCCAGAAGTAAGGAAAATATTCAAAGGCAAGGAATGGATTTTAATAAAAAGCATTTTTGATTTTAATAATAAAGAAAGGGTAATGGTATACAGGTATCTTGGTCAAACTAGATGAAAATTAAAATAATGATGATTATTTTTATAACAAGTTTTTATGCCACAGCTGTACTGCGGGCAGACTGGCTTATGTATAAGAAAGACATTTCCAGAAATGCGGTTATTGAGGACAAGACCCTTGATTTTAAAGGTTTTAAGGAAATCTGGCGTTTTAAGACAGCAGGAGGTGTGTATGCGACGCCATTGGTATATAAAAACAAACTGCTGTTTGGCTCGCAAAACAATATATTTTACTGTCTTGACAGAAAGGCAGGCACTCTGATATGGCAAAGAAAATTTGGAAGTTTTATTTATGGTTCATCAGCCGCTTTATACGAACCCAAAGACATGGTACTGGTCGGCTCTGTTGACAAAAATCTTTACGCGCTTAGCGCTGGCACAGGCAAAATTCTTTGGAAATTTGAAACGGGCGATTATGTTTTTGCATCAGTGCTGGTATGTGGGAAAGCTGTATATTTCGGTTCGGACGACAGGTTTGTTTATAAGTTATACGCCGATGACGGCAAGCTAATCTGGAAAACGAAATTAAACGACAAAATACACGACAATTCATTTGCCATGCAGGATAATTTGCTTGTGACAGGTGATTTTTCAGGAATAATTTACGGGATAGATTCCGACAACGGTACTATACTATGGAGTTACAAAACAGGCGCGAAGATGAACACAACACCGCTTATTTATAACGGCCAGATATTCGCAGGCTCAGAAGATAAAAATTTATACGCCATGGATAGAGGCGGTAAACTGAAATGGAAATACAAAACAGACAGTTTTGTCATGTCCCCGCCTTCGGCAGCTGGCAATCTGATATATTTCGGCGCCGGCAACGGCGAGGTTTTTTGCGTGGATATGCAAGGCAATAAAAAATGGAGCTCCAATATAATGCATGATTATATTTTTTCATGCCCCCTTATAGTAAATGACAGGGTAATTTTTACTTCATACAGCGACAGCATTTATGTTTTCAACCGCATGACAGGAGAGCTTCTTTTTTCCTACAAGCTGGACGGTGATATATACGCGTCGCCCTATATTGACCGCGGATTTTTATTCATAGGCACCAGGTCGGACACGATGTTCTGCCTGGAACTTACGAGGTAAAAGAATGATTTCAAAATTTGTGCATTTGCACCTTCACACAAAATACAGCTTACTGGACGGCATGTGTAAATTTGATGGCATTATAGAAAATGCGAAAAAATATGACATGAACGCGGTGGCGATAACCGACCACGGGAACATGTACGGTGTCATTGATTTTTACGACGAGATGGTAAAGGCCGGCATAAAGCCTATGATTGGCTTGGAAACCTATGTGGTAAACGACATAAAAAAAGATATAAGCGAAAAAGTCAGGGAAAAAAATCACCTGGTGCTGCTTGTAAAAAATACCGAAGGTTACAAGAACTTGATTAAATTGTCCACTTATGCTTTCACACAGGGGTTTTATTACAAACCAACAATAGATAAAAATATCCTTCGAGAGCATTCATCAGGGCTTATCGCGATTTCCGCATGCATACACGGCGAAATCGCTGCTAAAATAATCAATAATGACGAGGCAGGGGCCTTTAACGCAGCTACCGAATACCTTTCTATATTCGGTGAGGGAAATTTCTTTTTGGAGTCGCAATATCACGGGCTCGAGGAAGAAATTGTGATGAACAGGGGATTAAAGGAGCTCAGCCAGAAGACATCCATACCCATAGTCGCCACCAATGACGTGCATTACCTAAAAAAAGAAGACGCTAAGGCTCATGATATCCTTTTATGCATTCAGACCGGACAGACCATGAAAGCAGAAGACAGGATGCGTTTTGCGACAAACGAGTTTTATTTTAAAAATTACGATGAAATGAAGCAGGCGCTGCCAGAGCAAGTGGATGCCATAGAAAGGACAGTTGAGGTTGCAAACAAATGCACTTTTGAACTGTCGCTTAACAAGAACAAATATTTTATGCCTTCTTATAAAATCAATGAAAATATTAAGGACCTTGACGAATATCTTGCGGAAACCGCGAGAACAGCGCTTAATAAAAAATACAAAAAAGTTGACGATAATTATGCACAACGTCTGGAACATGAGCTTGGAATAATAAAAAAAATGGAATATTCTGGTTATTTCCTGATTGTTTACGACATAGTCAATTACGCCAAGGAAAACAATATCCCCGTCGGGCCGGGCAGGGGAAGTGCGGCAGGAAGCCTGGTTGCCTATGTCCTGGGAATAACCGACATTGACCCGCTGAAATACGACCTGCTCTTTGAGAGGTTTTTAAATCCCGACAGGGTATCGCCGCCTGATATAGACATTGATTTTTCAGATGAGGAAAGAGACAAGATAATAAGCTACATAGTCAATAAGTTTGGCAAAGACAGGGTTGCCCAGATAATAACCTTTCAGACTTTGGGTGCGCGCCAGGCAATAAGGGATGTAGGCAGGGTGCTTGAGATACCGCTTAAGGCGGTGGACGAGCTGGCAAAAAAGGTACCTGAAGGCATAAACGTTTCCCTGGCCGACGCACTTAAGGACGAGGGTTTCGTGACATTTGTAAACCAGGATACTGCAAGGCAGGAAATAGTAAACAACGCGCTGAAAATAGAGGGCCTGTTGCGACAGGATTCGACGCATGCCGCGGGTGTCGTGATAGCGCCTGAGGATCTTATCAATTATGTGCCGCTGGCTGTCCCGAAAGACAAGGATAAAGACGACAAAATCTCGGATTTAAATTATATGACCCAGTATGAAATGGCAACCCTGGAAAAAATCGGGCTTTTAAAATTCGACATACTTGGATTAAGAAACCTTTCTGTAATAAAAAAGACGCTTGAAATGATAAAGGAAAACACCGGCAAGGAAATCAAAATTCCGGACGATGATTTTTCAAACCAGGAAGTTTACAAATTACTGTCCGAAGGCAACACTGCAGGCGTATTCCAGCTGGAAAGTTCTGGCATGCGCGATTTACTTGTGAAAATAAAACCAACTGCTTTTGAGGAAATAATCGCAATAAATTCTCTTTTTAGGCCTGGGCCAATGAAAATGATTGACGATTACATAAGAAGGAAAAAAGGCATTGAAAAAATTAAATACGATATGCCACAGCTTGAAGAGATATTAAAAACTACATACGGAATCCCGATTTACCAGGAACAGGTAATGCAGATAGCAGTAAAAGTGGCCGGGTTTACCCTGTCGGAAGCTGATAATTTAAGAAGGGCAATGTCAAAGAAGAAAGCTGATGTAATGGAAACCATCGGCGAAGCATTTATTAAAGGCGCGGTTAAAAACAATATCGACAAGGACGCGGCTGAAAACCTGTTTTTAAAGCTTGACCAGTTCAGCCAGTATGGCTTTAACAAATCACATGCTGCGGCTTACGCCGTGCTTGCCTACCAGACAGCTTATTTAAAGACTTTATATCCTGTCGAATACATGGCCGCGCTTTTGACAAGTGTCATGGACAAGCAGGAAAAAATGACGTTTTACATACAGGACTGCGCAAAAAACAACATAAAGGTCCTGCCACCGGATATAAATAAAAGCGGCGTTGATTTTAAGGTGGAAATGAATACAATAAGGTTCGGTCTTGCCGCAGTAAAAAACGTTGGCCTTCTCGCGGCCAGGGATATAGTCGCAAAGCGCTGGGAAAAAGG
Organism: uncultured bacterium; assembly: GCA_963845185.1. GTDB lineage: Bacteria > Oederibacteriota > PGYV01 > PGYV01 > CAWJRG01 > CAWJRG01. The sequence goes on from CAWJRG010000009.1 coordinate 726,060, forward strand.
TGATTATACGGCAATATTTGATTTCTGCCAGAAAGTTAATTTAAGGATTGTGAATTCAAAAACGATTGAAAGTCTGGTAAAGGCCGGCGCTTTTGACTGTACGCTTTCAAAAAGGGCGCAGGTATTTGAAGGCATTGAAAAAGCCATGAAAACTGCTGAATCCCTGCAAAAGAATGCCGCGTCAGGCCAGGAGAACCTGTTTGAAGTAAAGGAGGACGAAAGCCTGTCTGATATACCGGAGTGGGCTGAAAGCCGTTTATTAACGTTTGAAAAAGAAGTACTGGGAATTTACATTTCTTCGCATCCGCTTGCCAAATATGAAAAACTGCTGAAATATGTTGCAATGAATATAAAGAATTTGAAGGAAAACAGGCCGAAAAATTCCGATGTTGTCTTTATTGGTGGGGTTGTGCATGATTTGGCGAAAAAGATAAACCAAAAAGGCGAAGAAAAGATGCATTTTTTCATAGAAGATTTGACGGATAAAATAAAAGTAATAGCCAGCGAGAAATTGACTAGGGAAAAGAAAGATATTTTCGGGGACTCTATAATGTTTATGATAAGGGGCAAAATGAGTTTTTATGACGAAGATGACCCTGTTGTATACGCGGATGGCATAATAAAACTGAATGAAGCTTACGGGATGCTGGGTAAATTTGTTCATATTAACCTGCTCGAAACCGGGAATGAAGAAATAATTATTAATGAAATAAAGGCCATAATTAGCCGGAATAAAGGCGAGGCAAAAATTATATTGCATTTGTTGACCGCCGACAACAAGGATTACACAGTAAAGCTGGCTGATAACAGCGGAGTGAAAGTGAACGAAGAATTGTTGCAACAGCTTGGTAACATTGTGGGCGAAGAGAATATTAGGCTGTCATGGAAATGATGAAAGGTGGTTGTTATGAATCCTGAAGCAATTGGCAAATTATTAATAATTACTGGGCTTGTGCTTGTTGTTATAGGTGCACTTTTTATTTTTACAAAATTTATTCCCATGGGCAGGTTGCCTGGGGATATTTATATCAAAAAAGACAATTTTTCTTTTTATTTTCCTTTGGCTACGTCAATAATCATAAGTATAATATTGACCTTAATTTCCTTTTTTCTCGGAAAGAAATGACAGGATGAAAACCAAGCTGCTTTCTTTCATCCTGGCTGTTTTTCTTTTTCCTTCCTGCGTATCATTGAAGGAACACGCAAAAGTTTCCAGCAAAGAAATACAAATACAAAAAGAGGAATTAAACCAGGAAGTTGTTGAAAAAAAGATAATACTGAAAGTTTTGATAGCGAAAAAGTCAAACGATGCCGTGTTTGAATCAGACAGCGGAATCAAAATAAAAGATAACGCCATGGAACTTTCTAAAAAGTACACAGTATCACTTGAAAAAGGGAATATTTATGTTAACGGCAACAAAGCAGAGGGTGATAGGCTGTTTTTTCAAGCAAAAGACAATTTGATAAAATTCGGTAAAAACAGGTATAGGGGCAGCTTCATGATAAAAAATATGGGCGATGAAATGCTTGTAATTAATCTCGTCGAGCTTGAAAAATATTTGTACGGCGTCCTGCCGTCAGAAATATCGTCAAAATGGGACATTGAAGCATTAAAAGCCCAGGCGGTTGCGGCAAGAAGTTTCGCCATATATCAGAAAATTAACTCCAAATATCCGGATTATGACCTGGATTCAACCGTATTATCCCAGGTTTACAAAGGTTATGACGTGGAAAAAGAAACCGCAAATAAGGCCATTGAAAGCACTTATGGGGAAGTCCTAACTTATGAAAACAAGGTAATACAGGCATTTTTTCACTCAAACAGCGGTGGCAGGACCGAGTCATCCGAAGAAGCATGGGGCGGAAATTTGGATTATCTTAAAAGCGTTGACGACCCTTTCTGCATTAGCCAGCCACACTACAAATGGACTCTTGTGCTTGATAAAACAAAAGTCTATGATGTGCTGCGCAAAAACAGCATAAACCCCGGTGAAATTTATGATATATCGCCCAATGAAAGGACTGAAAGCAACAGGATAAAGTCTTTACGGATTTCCGGGAGCAATGGGTCATTTACGGTAAAAGCAAAGGATTTCAGGGCTTATTTTGGCGTGGATGCAATTAAAAGCACAAATTTTGACCTAGAGCAGAGAAACGATAAGTTTTATTTTAGGGGATTTGGCTGGGGGCACGGGGTAGGGCTGTCGCAGGAAGGCGCGGACGGCATGGCTGATAAGGGGTTTTCATACTCAGATATACTGAAACATTTTTATACAGGCGTGAAAATAATGAAGATAGAAATCAAATGAAAAGATTTTTAACAAGTTTGGATAAGATTAGGCTATAAGCTGAGGTTATTATGAATTCTTTAAGAAACATCCTTTTAGTAGTTATAACGGTAATTTTATGGCTTGTGTTTGGTTTCATAATTGCAAATAAAATGAATGAAAACAATTCATTCGAAAACAAGCTTGAAGCTATGATGCCAAAAGATAAAGACAATTTTGACTTTTCCCAGACAATTTTCAACATAACAAAAATGATTGATAGCGATGCAGATGCGGAATGGTGCAAAAGAGAACTGGCGTCGCTTACTCATGAATTAAGACTTTCACTAGGTGATGAAGGCAATCCCGAAGAAAAAGTTAAAATTATAAATAATTTTATGTTTAAGGAAAAAGGCTTCGGTTACAGTGAACGAGCAAAAGAATATTTTGCAGGAAAAATCCCGGATAATCAATTATCCAATGAAGAATACAGGGATTTTTTTACGATATCAGCTCTCCTTAAAACAAGAAAAGGCGTATGCCTGAACCTGTCCATACTTTATCTGATGCTCGCCGAGCAGCTCAAACTTCCTATTTACGGTTCTATTTTACCAGGACACATATTTGTTAGGTATATTGAAGACGGCAGAAGCAGGATAAATATAGACCCAGCCGGAAGCGGCCTTGAGTATTATCATTATGACGATTCTTTTAAAATAGACCTAGATGATAAAAATGACAGCATTTACGGACAAAAAGTGGGCAATTATAATGTCGTAGGGGCATATTTGTATAACCTTGCCATAATATGCGAAAGAATGTGTAAAAGGGGCAAGGCTGAAATATTGTTTAAAAAAGCAGCTGAAATAAACCCAAACGATGCCAATACCCATTATGCCTTAGCCGAATACCTTTTTAATGACAAAAAGTACTCTGATGCTGAAAGGCAGTATAGGGAATCCATCAGGCTTTATCCGAATAATTCTAATGCTCACAGTGCCCTTGCAGTGGCCTGTTTTTTGCAGGCTGAGTATTATGACGCTGAAAAAGAAATCAATGAAGCCTTAAGATTAAATCCCAATAATGAGTATGCCAAGCAATGGCTGGAAAAAATACAAAAGTTAAGGAAACAATAAACAAAGTGCATTATTTCATTCTTGACAACACGGTTTTACTGGGATAAAATAATCAGGATTTTAGGCAGGAAAATAAAAGTAGGAGGATTTTATGAGAATTAGATTGTTTCATTTTATCTTTTTAATAGGATTTTTTCTTATGAATAATCATATTTTTTGCCAGCAAAACGTAGATAACGGCAACGAATCCGGTAATCAGGCATCTTTTTCGGATAACAATAAAATACCGGATCAGGACGATGCATATTTTTTTACACCGACGGTTGTTGTTACACCCATATATTCTTTGACCCCGCAGGAAAAGAAAGTTTGGGCATTATTATCCAGCACAAAAAGTTACATTGACAGAATAAATCTTGATACTAAAAGGTATGAGAAATTTCTTAGAGAAAACCTTGATAAAAATTTGATGGATTTAGGTAAAGTAATAAGTACAATACACACTGCAGCTTCGATATACGAAAGGGATAAAGTAGAATACGTGTGGTCTGAAACCATAAAGGATCCCGTACGTAATTTGCAAATAGTAAAAGAATATGTAAACGAATTCAATGAAGATTTTAAAACAATGGGGAAAAATCAAAAAAAAGTTAAACGCATTATAAAAAAAGAATCCAAAGGCATCCAGAAAATAGATGAAGTCAAGAAGGCTTATAATGATAATAATGAAGACATAAAGGAAATTCATAAAAAAATAATCTATTTTGAAAATCTTTACAACAATTATGAAATACTTTATGCGAAGAAAGTAAAGGAAAAAGAAGCGAAAATTAACAAGTTAATAACCGACAATAAGGAACTGCATAAACCCTAAGTTTTGAAAAACCCAATAATATGAACAATAAATTAAAGGGCGCGACCCGGTTTACAAAATTATTTCTTCGTATGCAATATAAAAATAGAAAAACAATTGGCTTTGGTGGATTATTTAAGAATACAATATGTTTTCTATTCAATAAAAAAGCTCTGATATCAAATTCTTTTGGAGACCTAGAAAATAATATAAATTACAACCATTTTGAATATACTATAAAAAATTTTATAAAAAGGAATAATTTTCATCCTGAAGTTATTGTATGTGACAAACACCCTGATTTTTTATCCGGAATTTACGCAGAAAAATTTGGCATAGCAAATAAAATCCCAATTTATAAAATCCAACACCATTATGCACATTTATTGTCTGTTTTGGCCGAAAATAATTTTTATAAAAAAACTATTGGTGTTTTATTTGATGGGACGGGGTACGGCGACGACGGCAATATATGGGGTGGTGAATTCATAGTTGGAAATCATTCTAATTATATAAGGGCAGCACATCTCAAATATAGGAAATTACCTGGTGGTGATGCGGCAAGCAGGGAAGGGTACCGTATGGCAATCAGCTTACTTAATGAATTTCTGTCTAAAAAAAATATTCTTAGAATGTATAAACGAATAAACGCGGAATTAATCATGCAAATGCTGGATAAAAACATTAATACTCCGTTGACATCTAGTGCGGGCAGGATTTTTGATGCAGTCGCTTCCATCATAGGCATATGCGATATTTCAACCTACGAAGCAGAAGCAGCAATAAAGCTTCAGGCGTCAGCTCAATCATTAAAAGGTAGGGAAATTAAGGCATATTCTTTTAAAATCAAAAAAACTGTTAACGGCATCTATGAAGCTGATATAATACCTGCAATAAAGGAAATATTGGAGGATAAAAACAAAAAATCAAAAGCGTATATAGCGATGGCATTTCATAAAACACTGGCTTGTCTGATATGTGATACCGTTAAAATATTAGCAAAAAAACATAAAGTATTAAATATCGCCTTAAGTGGAGGCGTGTTTCAAAACAGCATACTTTTAAATGAAACTATTAATTTATTGAAAAAAAATAGATTTAATGTTTTAATGCATAACAAATTATCACCTGGTGATGCTTCAATATCATTGGGCCAGGCGGTATATGGTGCAATAAAAGGCTAAGAAGGAGAATTTTATGTGTCTTGCAGTTCCCGGGAAAATATTAAAAGTAGATAACGAATTTGCAAAAGTAAGTTTTCAGGGCATAATAAAAAAAATAAATATCCAGCTTGTACCTGATATAAAAAGAGGGGAATATTGCCTTGTACACGCGGGTTTTGCCATCGAGAAAATAGACAAGGAATACGCAAAAGAAGCGCAGGGTTATCTCGAGGAATTATATGGCAAAAACAAAGAGTAAAATAACAATAAAAAATTTTCTTGCAGCCGTCCATTCAGAAGCTGCTGGTTTAAAAAGAAAAATAAATATCATGGAAGTATGCGGCACTCATACCATGGCAATATCAAGATATGGTATTAGGCAACTTTTACCTTATAAAATAAACCTGATATCGGGACCAGGCTGCCCTGTTTGTGTCACTCCTATTGAAGAAGTTGACAAAGCAATAGAACTGGCTGGAATAAAAAATGTAATAACGGCTACTTTTGGCGATATGATGCGGGTTCCGGGCACGAAAACAACGCTTGCAAGGGAAAAATCCAAAGGTAGAGATATACGTATTGTATATTCAGCCTTCGATGCCCTTGCTTTGGCAGAAAAAAATAAAGAAAAAAATGTTGTTTTTCTTGGAATTGGATTCGAAACAACATCGCCTACCGTGGCTCTGACAGTAAAAGAAGCAGCTAGAAGGAAGTTAAAAAATTTTTTTATATTACCGGAATTTAAAACTGTAATACCCCCGATGGAAGCATTACTTTTGGATAAGAATATTAAACTGGATGGATTTATAGCACCAGGCCATGTAAGCGCAATAATAGGCGCGAAACCTTATGAATATTTGACCAATAAATATAAAATTCCCTGTGTAATAACCGGTTTTGAAGCCGAGGATATAATGCAGTCTATATTAATGCTTATCATGCAGGTAAAAAACAAGGAGGGAAAAGTAGAAATACAATATAAACGCATAGTCCGTTATGAAGGGAATAAAGAGGCTTTGAATATTATGGATGAAATATACCTAATAAACGATTCAAACTGGCGAGGGATAGGTATCATTCCTTTAAGCGGAATGATATTGAACAATAGCTACAATGGTTTTAATGCTGTTCACAAATTTCATCTTGTAAAAGCTGCTTATTCCAAGGAACCAGCTGGTTGCAGGTGTGGAGATGTATTAAAGGGTATAGTAATACCAAAAGGATGCCAGTTATTTTCAAGAAAATGTACGCCTGAAAATCCTGTTGGAGCCTGTATGGTTTCATCGGAAGGCACTTGTGCGGCTTATTATAAATACGAAACATAGGGAGAATAATATAAAAATGAATAAAGATATTATAACATTGACCCATGGCAGTGGCGGTAAGGCCGCTTTAAGATTAATTAATGACTATATAAAAAAATATTTTTCAAATGAAGTTTTAAATAGAATGGAAGACGCTGCCTTATTGAAAATAAATAACAAGGCAATATGTATAACTACGGATTCATTTGTAATATCACCTTTATTTTTTTCAGGCGGTGATATAGGCAGGCTTTCAATAAGCGGAACTGTAAATGATTTAAGTGCTATGGGAACCAAACCTTTATACATTACAATAGGCTTAATTATTGAGGAAGGTTTTTCAATTGCAGATTTTGAAAAAATAATTATTTCCATGAAAAAAACTGCGGTTGAATCGGGAGTAAAAATAATTGCAGGCGATACGAAAGTCGTAGAACATGGCAAAGCCGATAAAATATTTATTAACACTACAGGAGTGGGTGAATTGATTGATTCCAAAAGCAAAATATCCGTATCAAACGCAATGCCAGGGGATGCTGTAATAATCAGCGGTTCGATAGGGGACCACGAAATAGCTATATTAAAAGAAAGAGAAGGTCTTGATTTTAAGAGTAAAATTAAGAGCGACTGTGCTCCATTGAATAAAATTATTGAAAAACTTATAATAAATAAAATTAAAATAAATACAATGCGCGATCCGACCAGGGGTGGATTGGCAACTGTTCTTAACGAAGTTGCAACATATTCAGGCACAGACATTTCGATTGAGGAAAGTAAAGTACCAATAAAAAAAGCCGTAAAAGCTGCTTGTGATATTCTTGGTTTTGATCCGTTTTATTTAGCTAATGAAGGTAAAATGGTAATAATATGCTCTAAAAATCACACTAAACGTGCATTGAAATTATTAAAATCTACTATTTATGGCAAAAACGCGGCATTGATTGGTTATATTGGCAACAAAAAACAAAAACCGCGTGTTACTTTAAAAACCCGAATAGGTGGAGAAAGAATTTTATTTATGACAGAAGGGGAGCAATTACCGAGAATATGTTAGAAAATGTCAAAAAAATATTAATAGTTAAACTCAGAGATATCGGAGATATAGTGCTTTCAACACCGGTTTTAAGGATTTTAGCGCAGAATTTTCCAGAAGCTGAAATCACTTATGTTTTGAAAAAAGAATATAAAGATTTTAAATATCTTCTACCTAATGTAAAACAAGTAATTGCTTATGACAAAAACAATATTTTCAGTTTTTTTAGTGTAGTTAATAAATTACATAGGGAAAGCTTTGATTTTGCCGTTAATCTGCATGCGACATACAGGAGTGCTCTAATTACTTTGTTTTCAGGTACAAAAATCAGGCTTGTACATAACCATAGCGGTAAAAATTATTTCACTTCTTACCCAATTGATATAATTGAAAAACCAAAGAATATTATTGAGCGCGATATAGATACCTTAACCCCTTTGAAGCTTAATATTCCTGATAATTTGAAAAAAACAGAGCTTTTAAAGGTAAAAGAAGACTTTTCTGAAATAGCATGGAATACTATTGGTCTTGGTATAGGCGCAAAAAGGAAAGTCAAGATATGGAATAAAGACAGGTTTATTGAGCTTGGCCGGAGTTTATCACGAATAGGGTATAATTTGGCTGTTTTTTGCTCAAATTTAGAGAAAAAGGATGGAGAATATATAACCAAGGGAATAGGCCTACAGACAAAGTTATACTGCGGGCTTGCTTTTAGGGCTTTAGGTGCAAATATAAGTAAGCTAAAATTATTTATAGGCAATGATTCTGGACTTAGGCATATTGCCGCTGCCTATAACGTGAAAACAATTACTTTATTTGGGCCAGAAAGCATTAATGAGTGGCATCCATATAAATTGGAAGATGGACATATTGCCATATTTCATAAACTGGATTGCATAAATTGCGGTCTTAAAGAGTGTACTAAATCTGTAAATTGCATGGATAAGATAAGCGTTAATGAAGTTTTTAATGCCGTTATGGATCTAAATCTTAATAAATAATGAATAAAATACCTCAAGCTTACCTTTAGCAAATCTATTAATTCTTTTACTTAAATTTTAAATTATTACTTTTAATGCAAAACTTTAATCTTGATTTTACTCATTAATTAAAAAAACATATAAGTCGTACTTATCATAAGATAGATTATACGAACTATAGTCATCAACTTAATTTTTTATAGAATGTAAAAATTAGTATCAAATTGAGAATATTGAATTATATTGAGCTTTTACCACAACATTTCTTATATTTTTTACCAGACCCACAAGGACAAGGATCATTTCTGCCAATTTTTGGTTGTTCCCGCCTATATGTTTCTACCTTAGCCGGTTCATCTGGAGCGTTTGTATACATTTCTCTTTCTTCAAGCGCGTCTGGTTTTTGAGATGCATTCATGACAAACATCGGTCTTGATTCCTGCAAGTTTTTCGAGTGATGTTTTCTTTCTAAATTTGAATTATCAACTACTTGAACCTTAAATAGGAATTCCACAACCTCGTCATGTATTATTCCTGTCATATTTTCAAATAGTTCAAACCCCTCTCTTTTATATTCTATTAACGGGTCTTTGCCTGCATAAGCCCTTAAACCAATACCTTCTTTTAATTGGTCCATTTCATATAAATGTTCCCTCCATTTGTTGTCAACAACTTGCAAAACTATGTTTCGTTCTATTTCCCTCATCAACTCGGAACCTATTTGACTTTCTTTTTTGTCATATTCTGTCTTAATTTTATCATATATATCGTCAAAAAGAATCTGAACTGTTAATTTTGTTGTGTCCACTTTTGATTCATCAATAATATATCTAATATTGAATGTTTGCTCAAGCATTCTTGTAAGTTCCTCATAATCCCATTCTTCTGGATATGTTTTTTCGGGAGCTACAAAATATATAATATTCCAAACTACCTCTTGTAACATTTCAAGTATACCGTCTTTTAAATTCTGCCCTTCAAGTACTTTTTTTCTTTCGGCATATATTACTTCCCTTTGTTTGTTCATAACATCATCAAATTCAATCAAATGTTTTCTTATTGAAAAATTATGTCCTTCTACTGCCTTTTGAGCTCTTTCAATTGATTTTGTGATCCATGGATGTTCTATTCTTTCATCTTCTGTCATGCCTATCTTGTCCATAAGGTTTTTAATTCTGTCTGAGCCAAAAATTCTCATCAAATCATCTTCCAATGATACATAGAACCTTGACGAACCTTCATCCCCTTGCCTTCCTGAACGCCCACGCAACTGATTATCAATACGTCGACTTTCATGCCTTTCAGTGCCTATTACATGAAGACCACCAAGATCCTTTACTCCGTTACCAAGCACAATATCTGTCCCGCGGCCAGCCATATTGGTTGCTACTGTTACTGCACTTTTCTGCCCTGCAAGTGCGATTATTTCTGCTTCCCTCTCATGGTTTTTCGCGTTTAATAGCTCATGAGGTATGCCTCTTTTTTCAAGTATTGTACTAAGACGTTCGTTTTTCTCAATTGATGTTGTGCCTACAAGTGCTGGTTGACCTCTCTTATAGCAATCAATTATATCTTCGGCAATTGCCTTGAATTTGCCTTTTTCAGTCTTATAAACAACATCAGGATTATCCATGCGTATCATAGGTTTATTTGTGGGTATTACTAAGACATCAAGTTTATATATATGCCAGAATTCTTCAGCTTCAGTTTCTGCCGTTCCGGTCATGCCAGATAATTTCTTATACATCCTGAAATAATTTTGTAAAGTAATTGTGGCCAGCGTTTGGTTTTCACGTTCGATTTTAACTCGTTCTTTTGCCTCAACTGCTTGATGAAGTCCATCAGACCACCTGCGCCCAGGCATCAACCGACCAGTAAACTCGTCAACTATAATTACTTTTCCTTCTTTGACAATATAGTCCTTATCGCGTTTAAACAATGTATGAGCTTTAAGCGCTTGATCAACATGATGTATTATTTCAATGTTCTGGGGTTCATAAAGATTTTGTTTGCCTAATAATTTTTCCGCTTTAGCGACGCCTGCCTCAGTAAGAGTGGATGTATGGGCTTTTTCGTCAATCTGGTAATCGGTATTAGGCATAAATTTTGGTATTATTCTGTCTATGCTATAATACAATTCTGTTGATTCCTCTGCGGGGCCTGAAATAATAAGAGGTGTCCGTGCTTCATCGATTAATATGCTGTCAACTTCATCAACTATAGCATAATTCAATTCACGTTGAACTCTTTCTTGTGGATAAACAGCCATGTTATCCCTTAAATAATCAAATCCAAATTCATTATTTGTCCCGTAAGTTATATCACATGCGTAAGCCTTCTGACGTTCTTCGGTTGAAAATTCATTTTTTATGCATCCTACCGTAAGTCCGAGAAAATTATAAATGTTACCCATGCCCTTAAAATTACCCTTACCCATGCTGTCTCGTTCGGCAAGATAATCATTAACAGTTACAACGTGTACGCCTTTACCGGCAAGGGCATTTAAATATACAGGAAGTGTCGCAACAAGCGTTTTCCCTTCGCCAGTTTTCATCTCTGCTATTTTCCCGTGATGAAGTACCATGCCTCCCATTAATTGCACATCAAAATGCCTTAAGCCAAGAGTTCTTTTACTTGCTTCGCGGACAACAGCAAAAGCTTCCGGAAGAAGATCTTCCAAAGTTTCGCCGTTTTTATAACGGTTTTTTAAAATTTCGGTTTGATTTTTCAAATCACCATCAGATAATTTTTTAAGTTCTTCTTCAAGCAAGTTTATTTGCTCAACTACAGGCAGCATTTTTTTCATTTCCCTTTCATTTCTTGTTCCCAAAACTTTTTTAATAAAATCAAGCATTAGTATTTACTCCTTTAAGAATTGAAAAATTTCTCTAATGATAACATAATTAGAGCGTTTTTCAATAATGATGTTTGTAAGTTCGTATTGTTTGTTTTTTAGTATAATATATTCTTATAATAAATAACCATCAATGCAAGATCTGCCATGAAATGACTTATTATTGGTGCGTATATATTGCTATTTATATGCCTCAAATAGCACCAAATTACACTTACAACAAATAGAACCGGCATAAATATCAAAGCTATCCTAAACGAAAAAATAATCCTTATCGTAACGAAATGATATTGTATAAAAAAGAAGGAAATAACAACTGATGAAGACGGTATTCTTATCTTTTTCCCGTACTGATAATACAAATAACCACGCCAAAATAATTCCTCCACTACAGAATTGAAAAGAATGAAATAAATAGCCAGTAGGAAAAAATATTTCTTAGGAAAGCCGACGACGTTAAAAACCATATTTAAATGCAATTTATTAAGTAATTGCGATTTTAAATATGAAAACAAAAAAATTATAGTACCAAAATAAATAATCCCCAATAAAACCCCTGATATTATGCTCCGTCTATCAATTCTGCCAAGACCTAAGATTTCGTGCATCGACGACGTTCCTTTTCGGTAAAAAAAATAATAATCCAATGACGGTATTAAAAGGCAAATAATAATATGATAAAGAACAAATGTAAAAATCATATTTTTCATCATTGAAAATCCCAAATATACAAAAACAAGCGGTAAAAAACTGATTATTATTGTACGAACGGAAATATTTTTCATAAAAAATCAATATTTTTTTTCTTTTATTAAATTGCCGTTTTCATCAAATTCTTTTATTGATTTTAGTTTGCCATGAACGTAAACCTCCTCTATACCCAACCCTCCGGATTCATAATATCTACGCAGAATACCATCAAGTTCACCTTGCTTATACATAGCGTATGATTCCAGTTTTCCATCAGGATAATATAGTTTGAAGATACCATCCCTAGAACCTTTTTTATAAATTCCCTCAAGTTTTACATCGCCAGACTCGAAATACTGAGTATAAATACCGTCTAACAAAGTATCTCTAAATGTTCCTGTTTCTTCAAGCATACCTGATTCGAAATAAAGTTTATAGTAACCATCAAGCTCACCATTTTTGTATGAAATTTCTGACTGAATTTTATCCGAGATATAATATTCTTTAACTACGCCATTTATTGTACGACCTTCTTTTTTTATTGTACCATCATCATTATATATCCATTTTGCTATTTCACTACCATCTTGAAAATAGAATTTTTGTATGTTTCCGTTAATCTTCGCTATTATTTCTTCCATTTTTTCCTCTTTTTGTTTATTCTTTTTATTCTTTAATAATATATCATATGAAAATTTAAAAATCAAAACAAATTTCCAATCTGAAAAATTTAAATTACTTAAGCTTGTCCTTTAATTCCTTTAATTTGAGAAGCGCATCTACAGGAGCTATCGAATCTATATTGGTTTTTTCTAGTTCAAATACAATCTGACTATTTATTGAAAAATCAAACAAGTTATCCTGCTCTATATTTTTATCAAAACCGGCTATTTTTGATTTTCCATCTTTTGTATAATTTGCCTCTTCAAGGTTTTTCAATATTTTATTGGCGCTATTTATAACTAATTCGGGTAGTCCTGCAAGTTTAGCAACATGTATTCCATAACTTTTGTCTGTACTTCCTTTGATAATCTTGCGTAAAAAAATTATCTTTTCACCCCATTCTTTTACCTGTATATTATAATTTTTTGCTCCTTTAAGTACATCGGAAAGTTCAGTTAATTCATAGTAATGCGTAGCAAAAAGCGTTTTTGCCCTTATTTGATTATGAATATATTCAGTAATAGCCCATGCAATTGATATTCCGTCAAAAGTACTTGTCCCCCTTCCCACTTCATCTAAAAGTACAAGGGATTTTGTGGTAGCATTGTTTAAAATATTAGCCGTCTCTATCATTTCAACCATAAAGGTTGACTGACCGCGCGCTAGGTAATCTGCTGCACCGACGCGTGTAAAAATTTTATCAATTATACCTATTTTTGCATTTTTTGCAGGTACAAAAGAACCGATTTGTGCCATTATTACTATCAAAGCCACTTGTCTCATATAAGTTGATTTTCCTGCCATATTAGGGCCGGTTATTATCATTACAAGATTTTCATTATTGTCTAAATTTGTATCGTTTGATATGAATTCATTATAACCCAGGTTTTTTTCAACTACAGGATGCCTGCCTTCTTCAATGTGCATAATATCAGTCATATTAACTTCTGGTTTTTCATAATTATTGTTTATTGCAGCCATTGCAAGAGAAACCAGACAATCAAGTACAGCTATTTTTTTTGCTAACTCTTGGATATCTTCAATATATTTTGAAATTTTTTCTCTTATATCTATAAATATTTTATACTCCATTTCTTTAATCTTGTCCTGAGCTCCCAGAATCATACTTTCATATTCTTTTAATTCTGGCATTATAAATCTTTCTCCGTTAACAAGCGTTTGTTTCCTTATATAATCTTGAGGTACACTTTTTAAGTTTGCCTTGCTTACTTCTAAAAAATAACCAAATATTGATGTATAACCAACTTTAAGAGAGGAAATGCCTGTCCTTTTTCTTTCCCTTTCCTGCAAAGAAGCTATCCATATCTTCCCATTTTCGTTAATATCCCTTAGCTTTTTAAGCTCTTCGCTGTATGCCGGTTTAATTATTTCTCCTTCTTTTATTGATATGGAAGGTTCTTCCATTATTGCTAAATCAATTAATTCATAAATCGTATTAATATTGGGATTTAAAAATGAAAATTTATCTTTTAATAAAGCCGCTCCGGATGTTTTAATATATTCATCAAGTTCTTTTACGGCTGCTATTGTCATTTTGAGAGCTATCATATCCCTCGCATTTACAGATTGGCTTCCAAGTTTACCTCCAATTCTTTCAATATCATTAATTTTTTTTAATAATTCCCTGATATTTTCTCTTATATCTGAAAAATCTAAGTGAAATTGAATTATGTCCTGCCTTTCCTTTATTTTTTTTATGTTGGTCAGAGGAAATTTAACCCATTTTTTAAGTTCCCTACTGCCCATAGCCGTTTCGGTATAATCAAGGACATCATATAAGGTGCTGTATTTAGGGCCCTTTATATTCGATTCAACAATTTCAAGATTGCGTAAGCTTACTGAGTCAATGTGCAATATTTCAGAAGTTTCGTAACGGCTAATTTTGTTAATATGAAAAAGCAGAGTTTTTTGAGTTTCGTATAGATAATTCATAAGTGCACCAGCAGCGCATATAACAATATCTTTTTTCTCCAAACCAAAGCCATCCATGTTCATTACTCGAAAATGTTCGACCAATTTATCATGGGCAACATCCACTTGATAATTCCAATCGCTGTAGAAATTTACAAAAATACTGTGTTCGCTGTTTTTAAACCTTTCAATTAGATTTTTTTGGTAGTCTTTATTTTCATTGAAAGATTCAGGCATTATAATTTCAGAGGGTTGTATTTTTTCTATTTCGTCAATAATTTTGTCGAAATTTTTATTATAATCAAATTCTTCAATGTAAAACTCACCAGTCGATATGTCAACAAATGCAATAGCGGCAATACTTTTTTCAATATAAATAGATAAAAGATAATTATTTGATTTTTTATCAAGTCCTGCCTCATCTAAAATTGTTCCTGGAGTTATAATCTTAATTATTTCCCTTTTTACTATCCCTTTCGCCAATTTTGGATCTTCAACTTGTTCGCAAACAGCCACTTTATAGCCGTTATTTATCAACTTAAGAATATATGCATTTGCTGCATGAAATGGGATTCCGCACATTGGCATTTTTATTTGCCTGCCTTCTCCCACACTTCTTGCCGTAAGCGCAATTTGTAATATTCCCGAAGCTATTTTAGCATCTTCACCAAACATTTCATAAAAATCGCCTAATCTAAAGAATAAAATTGCGTCCTTGTATTTTTTTTTCATTTCTAAATATTGTGTCATCATTGGAGTTAAATCGGACATTTCATCACCAAAAAAAAACACGGACTGGAAAGTCCGTGAAGTATAATTTTTTTTTAATATTCTATTCTTCCTTCTGTTTAATCTTTGCCAACCTTTTATCTATTATCCTTATTTTCTCATCTGCATATGTTCGCCATAATGAATCAGAAAAAGTGTCGATTAATGTACTAAAACTTTCCTTGGCAAGTTCATAATCCCCATCTTTATACTGGGCTATAGCAAGGCCTATTAAAGCTTCCTCAACAAACAAAGATCTACTTTTTATCATATTTTGAAATAAATCTTCAGCGGCTTTATTATCACCACTATCGATAAGATTTATGCCCTTATACAACGATGCCAGAGTAGAGAAATACTTGTTTTCATCATTTTTAATTACCATATCATAATATTCTGCAGCTTTATTAAAGTTTCTTTTTGAGTGGTATATATGCCCGCAGTATATGGCAGACCAATTATAAAACCATACATCGTTTATATAATTCTGCAAAATTTCATTATAACTTGATAGGGCTTTATCATAATCTCCTTTACCTTTATAAAGGGAAGCAATGTTAAATAACGCCATGACTTTATACTGCCCGCGTGGATATTTTTTTAAATATAAATTATAGGCGTTTATTGCTCTGTCATAATTATTTTTAAGCATAAAAATTCTACCAATTTCAAAAAACGCTTCTTCTGCCTGTGGATTTTTTTTAAATTCTTTGATTATTGATGTATATTCCTCAACGGCTTTTTCAGTTTGCTCTTTTTTTTGGTAAATTTTCGCGCTTAATAAGGCGGATTGCAAAGCCCAGTCACTATCTGGATATACCTGTTTTAAATTGTTGCATATCTTTAAGGCCTCTTCGTATTTGCCAATTTGAAAATATTTTTCTGCCTGTACTATGGGGTCTTCTGCAAATAAATGTAAGGTAATAAATAAAAAAAATATAATTAGAAAAAACGATCTATTGTTCTTCTTCATAAACTTTGCGATTAATCTCTTCGAGATTCTTTAAACTGTTAATTTTTTCTTCTGCCTCGTGCACGTAATTTTCCTTACTATAATATTGGAACATTACCCTGCTGTAAGCTTCTTTAGCCTCTGCTATGTCACCAGCCAGTTTATATGTATCACCTATGTCAATCGCGGCACGGGGCGCCCATTCTGTATTTGCAAATTTATACTCAATGAGTGTATATTCCTTTACTGCGCTTTTGAACCTATTTGTTTGAGCGAGTATTGAAGCCAGTTGAAATCTTGCATTTATTTCATCCTGCGAATTTGGAAAATACTTAACTATATTCCTAAAAATATTCTCAGCTCTTTTAAAATTCCTAGTGCGTATATATATAATCGCCATACTTGTATATGCACGGATTGCATTTTTGGAATCTTGGTTTTTTCTTATTATATCCTTATATATTTCTATTGCATAATTCCATTTTTGAAGATTCGAATAACAATTAGCTAAACGATAATACGCTTCATCAGATACTTCACCTTTTGGTTTTTCTGCTAAAACTTTCTGAAATGTTATGATAGCTTTGTCGTAATTTCCGTTATATTGATAAGCATTAGCAAGAAAATATTTTATATTATAAAGCTGCTTTGAGGTGGGATAATTCTGAATAGTTCTTTCCCATATTTCTATTGCACCAGCATAATCTTCCAAATCGTAATATTTTTTACCTTCCTTAAACAAATCACCAACTTCTTTTTCAATCGTTTCTTGTGATTTTTCTTTTGCTTCCACAGATATGCCTGATTTCATTATGTCTTCCTGTTTTGCCTGCGGTGTTGGTTCTGTTGTTGGTACTACACCGGAATTCATTTCATTTTCATTTACAACGATTCTATTCTCATTGCCAGGTATATTCGTATCCTGGGAAAATAATGGCAGGCTTAACAAGCATAAAAATATTATCAAATAATATAATATAAAATAAGATTTTTTCATTATTTTCTCTCCTTTTTTACATACATTTTCTTTATTTTTTCTTACATTATCATATTATTTTTGCTTTGTCAATAATCATAAATTTTTAAAAAAAGTGCCTGCTGAAATGAAATGTTGATTCCAATAAGGCTTATAAAGCGAATCTGTTTGAACACATTTTGTGGCTGAAGGTGAGTGTATGAATTTCCCGTTTCCTATGTATATACCGACGTGTGTAGGCCATTGCGCATATGTGCCAAAAAACAGCAAATCGCCTTTCCGAGCCAAACTAAAAGGAATTATCTTTGCTGTCATGTATTGCTCATATACAGTCCTTGGTATTTTTATGCCTGCTTTCATATAAGAATAATGTGTTAATCCTGAACAATCAATCCCTTCCCCGTTAGGGTCATCGCTTGACCAGTACGATATGCCAATCAAACTTTTTGCTATAGAGATAATCACCTGCCTTTTAATTAATGTTTTACTAATATTTTTGGATTTCGCATGTGAAAATGATACAATACTAATATCTTTTTTTATACAAGAATACATTTTTTTAAGTTTTTCTTTTGGCAAGTAATTCTCCTCTTCATGACAAAAAATCAAATTTGAAAATAGTAGAGTTAATAAAATACTTAAAATTTTAAAGGATTTCATAAATATATTCACCTCACAGCTTCGTATTATTTGTAATTCATCAGATTGTATTTTGGTTGATAAAATATTATTTGTAAAATTCCATAATAAATAATCAAAAAAAAGTTCCTACGCTGAAATAATGTTTTTGCCAATAAGGATTGTCTATGCTTACTATTTGGATTCTTTTGCCCTGGGATGGCGAATGAATGAATTTATTATCGCCTAAGTATATACCTACGTGAGACGCACCCGAACCGTTTGTTGAAAAAAATATCAAGTCGGCAGGTTTGATTTCAGATAAACTTATTTTTCTAGAATAATTATATTGATTTTGTGAAGTCCTTGGTATTCTTATGCCTGCTTCCCTGTAGGCATATTGTGTCAAGCCAGAACAATCAAATCCCCATGAAGGATCTTGTTTGCCATATTTGTATTGTTTGTTTAGCATGTTTTTAGCAATTCTAATTATAAGCAATCTCTGATTTGAATTTGTGCTTTTTAAAGAAGCGCATGAAGGTAAAATAAGAATATAAATAATAAATGCTGTTATAATTTTAAATATGATTTTCATTTTATAGCTCTTAACATTTTTTTGCTTTTTATATCGTCGTCTATTATATACATTATATAAGTATCTATTAGGTAATTTATTTCATTAATGGGTGCATCTTTTACCGTCATATTCTCTATTGTTTCTGTATTTTCTAAAATATGCGAAAAATAATCTCTTATTTCCTTTTTTGTTTTACTTTCGGAAAGAAATATTTTGTTATCGGTAATATTAAAGCCAGCATGTTTTAAAAGTTTTAACTTAAAAAATGATTCGATAAATCCGTCGTTTGCGTAGTCTACTGAATCAATGTGCCGTAATATTTGTTTTGTAAGAACAAAAAGTTCTTCAGCAGGAGATTCAGCCGGTAGAAATTTATCCAGAAGTTCAGCTATAAGATATGCCAGATATATCTTTTCAAGTGATGCACGGATATTTTCATATGCACAAAACTGGGATGCCTGGATTAATCTGAAATATTTTGTGGTTTCTTTTTTGCGCATCAAATAATAATGATTTAGAGAAAAAAGTTCAAGAACTGGTTTTAATCTGCTTGTCAGTTTTTTTGTGCTTTTTGATAGTATAAAAGTTTTACCAATCTGCTCGGTAAATAATACAGTTATATTGTCATTTTCGTTTACGGTATAGTTATTCAAAACTATACCGTCGGTTTTAATCTCCATCGGTTTTAATAAAAATTTCTAAAAAAAGAATAGTTGTAAAATCAAAATTGTATATATGTAGTATTATATTCATTTAGTAGCTTATTTAAATTAATAATAACCTTCCCCAATATTGAATCCACCTTCGCCACCTGCCAGTAAAGTTAAAACAACGCTGATAATTATCAGTATGAGAAGCACTACCAAGCCGATTCCCATTATTATCAGGCAGTTCTTTCCGAACTTTTTAGCAAGTTCATCCTTTTGCGAGAAATAAATCAAACCAATAATAAAACCTGCTATTGGGCTAAAAAAGGAAATGATATAAGCAATATATTTTATTAAACCTTCAGGTGCATAAAAATACACAGATTTGACAACAGAAGCAAATTGTACTTTAGGGATACAATTTCCGCAATAATTTTTATCATTTGTTTTTTTTACAGTTTCTTCGGTCAGCAATGTACCGCAATTTAAGCACGCCGCTACATATTTGGGTGTGTTTCTTTGAACAATACTTTTTCGCGGAATTTTTTTCATAATAACACCTCATTTTAAAATTTTTTCAATATTTAACAGTCTGACTTTCCATTTCATACCTGAAGCAAAACCGCCGAGCTCTCCTCCACTTTTTATAATCCTGTGGCATGGTAATATCACTGGAAATGGATTACTATGAAGAGCCCTTCCAACTGCTCTTGCTTTACTGTCATTGCCCAGTTGCCTCGCTACCCATTTATATGTTTTTAGTTCGCCATAAGGTATCTTTTTAAGTACAGCAAGGACACTCTGAGTGAAAGTTGAAATACCGTTCATGTATAACTTAATACCTGAAAAATCAACTTTCTTCCCTCTGAAATAATTCTCTAACATGCACTTTACGCCGTAAATATGTTCCAGCGATTCCTCTTCTGGTTTTTTATAAGCCTTTTTTATTTTTTTAATTAATTTTCCTATGCTTTCTTCTGGCATAAAAACGCGCCTCAAGCCTTTATTATCGTATATAAAAGCTCCAGGCCCGAAATTTGTTGAATATATTGAAAAATTCATATTATTTTACCGTATGTTATTTTACAATGAAATTAAAAATTTACTTTCGGAACTTCTTTAGCCTTTTCTTCAGCCTTAAAATAAACATCCTTGACTTTAAAACCAGTCATTCCAGCTATTATATTACCAGGAAAGCTCCTTACAGTAGTATTATATTCCTGCACTATCTCGTTATACCTTTTTCTTTCAACTGCTATTCTGTTTTCCGTGCCAGCAAGTTCATCCATTAATTTTTCAAAAGACTCATTTGCTTTCAACTGGGGGTAATTTTCAGATATTGCAAGTAGCCTTGAAATCGCACCGTCAAGTTGGGAATACGCGTTTACTTTTTCATTAATGGATTTTGCGCCGGCAAGCTTTGCCCTTGCATCAGCTACATCGTCAAATACCGCTTTTTCGTGTTTTGCGTAACCTTTTACTGTATTTACCAGGTTGGGAATAAGGTCATTCCTTCTCTGCAATACATTTTCAACCTGAGCCCACGATCCGGTTATTGCGGTGTCGAGAGCCACAAGGCGGTTGTAGGAAGACCCAATCATACCGCCTATGATTAAAGCCAAAATCACAATTGCCAATAAAACTTTCATACCGGTTTTCATTTTTTCCTCCTTTTCACTAAGCTTTCTGACTTTACCTTTTCTTGAATTTATCCAAATAATCCGTTACTTTTTCAATGTCATTTATGTAAGAATGAAACATATTATCAATTTCATTATTTTTAATCTTATTCACCCCATCTTTTAAAGCTAATATATCAAAAAATACCTGCGTATTCAAGCTTATCTTTTTTGAAAGAGCAGCAATTATTTCCGCCTTTTTTAACGGGGGCTGTATCTTAAAATACCTGAGAATACCCTTAAATATTGCTATGAAAGTTGAGACGGAACCCCGCATTAGCTCCTTAACCTTTCGGGCATTGCCTCCTGTGATTATAAACGATTGCCTTAAACGTATGATTTTACTTTTTAATTCCCTTTCAATTTCAAGCCTAAGGTTTCCTGTGGCTATTTTCATATTCTTAAAAACATCTTCGCCATAAACTACAAAATGGTTTTCTTTAATATCAAGAAATTCTATTGGGAAAACGTCGTTTGATTTTATAATGCTGTGCCTGTCAAATATAAGAGGAATTGGCTGGCCGTGTCTGCACCATTTTTTTACGGGATTTTCCATATTTTTTAGGCATTCCGGGCTGAAATAGCCTACAACTATAAGTGTATTATAATCCGAGGTTTTATAAAATTCGCCTGTAGCTGCAGAACCGTAAACTATAAACGATTTTAAATTATCTCCGAGAACATTTTTTAGATCTTTTGCGAAGCTAGTTAAAAATTTGTCCATATATTACCTCCATAAACTTAAAATACAAAATTTAATATTCTTTACCAGCCTCCTGATGCTCCTCCACCGCCGCTTGAGCCTCCGCCAAATCCTCCACCAAACCCAGAGCCTCCAAAACCACCGCCAAAACCACTGCTTCCGCCGCGGCCCGGCATTAAGAAAAATAATAAAAGCCACGGATTTCTTATTATTATCGGCAGTACAAAAACAATAAAAATTATAATCCAGAATATATCAGAACCTTTTAGCTTATAGTTTAGCTGTTGATTTTCCGTATAAATACCATAGTTGCCGGAAAGCGATATGCCTTTTTCACCGGCTATTGCGATTGCAATTGAATAAACTCCCGCTAATATGCCATTTGAAAAATCCTGTTTTTTAAAATACGGCACAATATCGTTTCTTATTATATCACCGGCCTTGCCGTCAGGGATAATGCCTTCGATTCCGTAGCCTGTTTCAATTCTAATTTTCTTGTCCTCATAAGCAACGAGCAACATTACTCCGTTATCTTTGCCCTTCTCGCCCACGCGCCATTTTGCGAAAAGTCTATTTGTAAAGTCATCTAGGTCATCGCCTTCAAGCGATTTTATTGTAACAACAGCAATTTCAGCACCCGTCTTACTTTTTAATTCCGTAATTAAAGCTGTTAATTTCTCTCGGGTTGATTCATCTACAATACCTGCATAGTCATTTACCCAACCAGATGGCTGATAAGCATTCTCGTTAATACCGTAAACTGCAGTTGCGCAGCATGCCATCAAGGTTAGAATTAGTATATATTTTTTCATTTCAAATTTATCTTGAAGGTTTTGAATTTTGTATTGCGAAAAAAATGATCATAGCGAATATGCAGTCCAGTCAATATCCGGGAATATATTATCTTTCCATTCAATTTCAGAGATATAGGATTCATCAAAATTATTATTTTTCAGCATGTCGTACAGTTTATTAAACCTGAATATATGAACTTTTGTCCTTTTTACTGCGTATTCAACCATTGTCTGGGTTTTCATTATGAAAGCCCAGTCACTGCTCTGGGCAAGCAGTACTTCCCTTGCAGCCTGTTTTAAAGCCCGTTCCTGATTCCCAGAAAGCGGTTTGTATCTAAATGCATAAGCAAGCTCCATCATTTTCTCGTAGATTTTGTGCAGGTGCTTATAAACCCAGTCATTATTGCCGTTCAGCCAGAATTCGGCATAACCTTTATACCCCCAGCTTGAAAAAGAAGGAGTCAGAACCTGATTGCGCGGATATTTTTCCAAATATTCCGAAAGAGTAATAGTTTTAACGGTGTTCTGGTCGTAAAAAATTTTGCGCATTAAAAAATTTATAAAATCAGGGCCTTCATACCACCAGTGTCCGAAAAGCTCTGCGTCATAAGGAGCTACTATTATTGGCTCTCTTTTCATAATCCTGAATAGATGCTCAACTTGTTTTTCCCTGTTAAACATGAAGTTGCCGGCATGCTCAGCTGCTTTATCAAGGGCCTTCGACGGGTCATATACGTCTTTGAAAGAAATATCGCCTCTGCCGGTTATTCTGTAATATTTTATGCCGGTATTGATTCGTATGCCGCTTTCATGGATATAGGGCTTTATATAATTATAATCAAGGTCAAATCCTATGTCCCTGTAAAATTCCCTGTAAGCAAAATCTCCAGGATAACCTTCTTTTGCGCTCCAGACCTGTTTTGATGATTCCATGTCCCTACCGAAAGCAGCAACTCCGGACCTGCAATAGACAGGCGCAAATACACCATATTTTGGCCGAGGCGTGCCGTAAAGTATGCCGTGCGTGTCAACTATAAAATACCTTATACCCCATTTTCTCAAAAGCTCGTCATCGCCAGGATTATACCCAGCTTCAGGCAGCCATATACCTTTTGGCCTTCTGCCAATATATTTTATGTGATTATCAACGGCAATCTTTATTTGAGCATTGACTGGTTCCCTGTAAATGGAAAGCGGTAAAAATCCGTGCGTAGCACCGCAGGTTATTATCTCGAGTTTGCCTGCGTCTTGGACCTGCTTAAACCCTTCAACCAGATCGCGATGGTATTTTTCCTCAAATATATATCGTGCTTTATAAAATTTTTCCCTATACATGACGGCTACTCTGTTGAATGCCGGCTCAAACTTTGTCCTTATTACTTCTTTTTCCACAAGCTCGATTAGTTTGTTGATATGTCTGGAATATCTTTCCTGAAGGAGCGGATCTTTTAGCATGGCTATTAATGGCGGTGTCAATGACATCGTTATTCTGAAGTCAACGCCGTCTTCAATGAGTTTATTAAAAACATCGAGAAACGGTATATATGTTTCTGTTATTGCCTCGAAAAACCAGGTTTCCTCAAGGGCATCATTGTATTCAGGATGTCTGACAAAAGGCAGGTGTGCATGAAGTATTAGGGCTAAATATCCCGAGGGTTCGCTCATAAATATTTCTTATTCGGTCTTTCTTTCCACAGTTATTTTAATAGTTATGTTATCTTTTTTATCTTGTGATGTCGCGTTCACCGGCAGGTCTATTTTACCTGTTGGCAGATGGAATCTGAGGTTAAATGTACCGTCTTCGCTAAGCTTTACTGGTTCATTTTTTATTGTCAAAGAAGCATTTTTTTCGGTTGCTCCATATAAAATAAGCTCGGTATCAGCTATAAGAAAGAATCCTTTTCCTTCCGGTTTATATGCAGGACTGCTAAAACTGCTGACATTTTCAGATGAAAGGTTAAATTCAAGCCTCCCTTTTTCAGAAGCACCAAGTGGTCTGCCCCCACCCGACATCCTAAATATTTCGTCAAAATCTTCATCAACAACCATCCATTCCTCGTCCAAAACATTTGAAACTTTATCGCGCGGTGTGTTTACTACATTTGACCGCGCTATCATTATAAAATGACCGTCCGAAGTTTTCAATCCTATATCGACAATATATGTGCGTCCGGATTCCCAGACATTTACATACCAGTTATTGGCGCCTCCTGTTATTGTTATATCTTGAAATTTATGCGCGTTTCTCCCGTTAAAGATTATGTCAGTTATATCATATACCCTTAAAGTAAGCTCGGCGTGTCCCCACTCCGGTTTTAATTCCTTACTTTTGGCTGCTATTAATTCACCCGAAATATCCCAAAAAGCGTAACACCAGTAAGGATCCCTCACGAGTAAAATTATTTTGTTATCGTAATATCTTTCCTGTATTTGGTCTTCTGTAGGTTTTGGCTTATATTCTTCCTTAACCGGTTCCGGTTTTGATTTTTTTTCCTCATCCTTCATTTGTGCAGGGTAATATTTTGTTGCTTCTATTTTTGATTCCTCGGCCATTGGTTGTATTTTATGAGTGGTTAGGCCTTTTTTAGCTTTTATTTTAACAGATTTAACAGTTTTTGCTTTTGCTTCAGTAACTTTTTTTTCTTTAACTACTATTTTTTTGGCAACTGGTTTATCTTCCGAAACCTTGGAATACTTACTCCTTCCCCTTTTTTTAGGATCTTTATCTGCCATAGCATTACTTCCTTTCTTTTTATTTTATATTATGAAACTTAAATGTTAAGACAAAATAAACTTTAAATTAATTTTTGAAAATACCCTCTTAATTATCAGGTAAAATTATTTTATTTTCAGGCTGATGGTGCTATGCCAAGCAGGATTTCAATTAAATCTTTACCTGGTTTAAATTTTACAACTTTTTTGGCTGGAACTTCCACCTTTTCGCCTGTTTTAGGATTCCTCGCAAGCCTTGCTTTTCTTTCTTTTACTGAAAAGGATCCCAATCCTGTAACTGAAACTTTTTTGCCTTCTTTTAAAGATTCCTGAGTAATTTTCACAAAACTATCCAATACTTTTTCAATATCTTTCTTTGGCAGGGATATATTTTCACCAATTTTGTCAACAATTTCTATTTTTGTCATCGGTTCTAAAACCTCCTTCCATTTGATTTTGTTGTATTAATGTACCAATAAACGCCAAAAAAGTCAAGGTTATTTATGATTTTACATTGAATATTAAATGAATATTCAAATAATTTCGCATAGTGAAAATTCTATTCCAAGGGCTTATTAAATTTTTTTCTTAATTTTTGCGCAACATAAGCAGGTACAAATTTATTTATATTTCCATGATGAAATGCTATTTCTTTAACAGATGACGAGGATATATAAAGATATGATTCATCCGGCAACATATAAATCATCTCGACGTCGTTATAAAGCTTTTTATTGCTCAATGCAAGCTGAAATTCATATTCAAAATCAGAAAGGGCACGCAACCCCCTTATTACTATTCGACGTCCTGTTTTTCTCAGAAAATCCACAAGTAAACCCTTATAACTCATTACTTTAACAAAATTCATTGTTTTCGTGGCTTGTCTTGCCATATCAATCCTTTCGTCCCACGAAAACAGAGGTTGTTTTAACTCGCCTTTTGCCACTGCGACTATAACTTCATCAAACATTTTTCCTGCTCGTTTAATAACATCAAGATGACCATTTGTTATCGGGTCAAAAGTACCAGGGTAAACAGCTTTATTTTTCATTAATATCACCTTCGGTTAAAATTTCCTTAGGGCTAAGTTATCCCTGCTGCAAGCCTTTCTGGTAAATATATGCCTCGTAAGTATTTTGCATGAGCATTGCCCTTGTCATTGGACCTACCCCTCCGGGCACCGGAGTTATAAAAGAAGCTTTTGTTTTTACAGCCTCAAAATCGACATCACCTTTTAATTTCCCATCTTCATCCTTATTTGTGCCCACGTCAATGACTATAGCTCCATTTTTCACCATATTTTCCTTGACAAACTTATATTTGCCTACGGCTGCTACTAGGATATCTGCCTGAGCCGTTATCTGTTCAATATTTTTTGTTTTAGAATGGCATACGGTCACCGTGACGTTTTTTTGCATTAAAAGTATGGCCATAGGTTTGCCTACAATGTTGCTTCTGCCGATAACAACAGCATTCTTTCCTTCCATTTTTTCGCCTGTAGATTCAATCAGCATCATTATCCCTTTTGGTGTGCATGGTATAAAAAAAGGGTTGCCTGAAAACAACTTGCCTGCATTAAAATAAGTAATGCCGTCCACATCCTTTACAGGATTGATTGAATTTATAACGACATCAGTATTTAAGTGTTTGGGCAAAGGCAGTTGGACAAGCAGCCCGTTAATTTTGTCATTTTCGTTCAATGTGTCTATTAAATTAAGCAGATCGCTCTGGCTTGTTGATTCAGGAAGCTTGTGCACTTCCGAATAAAACCCGATTTCGCCGCTGTCTTTTTCTTTTAGTCCTACATAAATTTTTGAAGCTGGATCTTCTCCAACAAGTATGACAGCAAGTCCGGGTTTTTCCTTAAGCCCTGATACTTTTCCTGAAATCTCCTGTTTTACTTTTGCAGCTATCGCTTTTCCGTCAAGTATTTGTGCCATATGTATTCTCCTATAACATAAAAAGCAAATATTTCAAGTATTTTTATATTGAGAATCCAACCTCAGCTTTAGTGATTGCTGCTTTTGCTTTCGCTAAAGTATTTCCAATACAGCCTTTTTAATGCCTGTACTTGTCAGGCCGCACTCTTTCCTGAGTTCTTCCATTGTGCCATGTTCTATAAACCTGTCTGGTACGCCAAGTATTCTGATATTTATGTCCTTTATGTTGCTTTTTTCGGCCAGCTCAATGACGCTCTGACCAAAACCGCCTTCTATGGCTCCTTCTTCTATGGTTACAAGCTTTTTTGTCTTTCTTATTGATTTCAGTATTGCGGTTTTATCCATCGGCTTTGCAAACCGCGCGTCAATTATTTCGATTTTAATTTTATTTTCTTTTTCTAATTCATCCGCTGCTTTTATGACGTATGGCAAAAGCGCTCCCAAGTTTACTACCGTAATATCCCTGCCTTTTTTTATAAGTCTTGATTTGCCTATTTTTGCAGCTAAAGGATTTTTTTCCTTTTTAAAATCCCATGCCCTTCCACGCGGAAACCTTATGGCTACAGGTCCTTTCCTATAGTCCGCTGCAAACAGCAAAGCTTTTCTCAGCTCATTTTCGTCTGAAGGCGCCATAACGACCATATTAGGCACCATTTTCATAAATACAATGTCAAAAATACCATGGTGCGTAGGTCCGTCTTCGCCAACAAGTCCCGCCCTGTCCATTGCGAATATAACAGGAAGCTTCTGCAGGGCCACGTCATGTATTATCTGGTCAATGCCCCGCTGGAGAAAAGTGGAATAAATCGCCACAACCGGCTGCATGCCTGAAACAGCCATCCCGGCTGCAAAAGTGACCGCGTGTTCTTCTGCTATGCCGACGTCGAAAAATCTTTCCGGGAAAAGGTCCTTAAATTTGGATAAATCCGTGCCTTCAACCATGGCCGCAACTATTGCAGTTATTTTTTTGTTTCTGCGGGCTATTTTTACAAGAGTTTCCGAAAAAACATTTGAATAAGTAAATTCAGATTCTTTTTTTAAAGGCTTTCCTGTTTTTATATCAAACGGACATATTCCGTGAAAAAAAACTGGGTTTTTTTCAGCAGGCCCATAACCTTTGCCCTTTTTTGTTATGACATGAATTAATTTTGGGCCTTTTACATCCCTTATCCTGTTCAGTGTGTTCGTCAGCAATCTTATGTTATGTCCATTTATGGGTCCGAAATAACGCAGCCCGAGTTCCTCGAATATCATGCCCGGCGACAATACGCCCCTGATGGCTTCCTCTGTGTGTTTTATGATACTGGCTGTCGGAGAACCAAAGACCGGGATATGGTCAAGTATTGATTTTACCCATATTTTTAAATTAATATAAAGTTTCCCTGACACTATGCGGTTAAAATACTCGGATATAGCGCCGACCGTACGGGAAATGGACATTTCATTGTCTATGACAACTATCAGGATGTTTGTCTTGTCATGGCCGATATTGTTTATCGCCTCAAGCGACATGCCGCTTGCAAAGGAAGCGTCGCCTACCACTGCAACGACGTTATATTTTCCTTTTGCGATGTCCCTGGCTTTTGCTATGCCCATTGCAGCTGATATTGCCGTTGAAGCATGGCCTGCCCCAAAAACGTCAAATTTGCTTTCATGTATTTTTAAAAATCCTGAAACCCCGCCGCGCTGCCTTAATTTCTGGAACTTCTTCTGCCTGCCAGTGAGTATTTTATGTGCGTAAGCCTGATGCCCCACATCCCAGATTATTTTATCCGACGGCTGGTTAAAAACCTTGCCAATCGATAGTGTAACCTCTACTGCGCCCAGAGACAATGCAAGATGGCCGCCGGTCTTTGATACCACATTGACCATGTAATCCCTTATTTCCGCAGCCAATATGTCTAATTCTTTGACAGAAAGACTTTTTAAGTCGGAAATTTTTTTGATTTTTTTAAGAAACCGGTAATACATTATGCAAATACCATTAATACATCACAATTGCGGATAAAATCCCGAGTAAAATGCCTGCCGCCGCTTCAATTGGCGTATGGCCAAGCAATTCTTTCAGCCGGTCAGGGAAATTTTCATTTTTATCATACATTTCGTCCATCATTTTATTCAGCAGGCTTGCCTGCTTGCCAGCGGCCCTCCTGACTCCTACGGCGTCTGTTATTACGATAACTGTAAAGGCGAGCGTTACAAGATAAATCGGAGAATCCCAGCCGCAGTAAAGGCCGATATTTGTGGAAAGCGCCGAGACAAAAGCAGTATGCGATGAGGGCATGCCTCCTGTTCCGACCAAAAGCCTGAAGTCTATCTTTTTGTGGTGCACAAAATGCAGGAAGACCTTTAAAGTCTGCGCAAAAGCCCATGCAATAAATGTTGTGATAAAAATTTTATTGACTACACTTGTCTTGATTATTATTCCCATTTCCGCAAAAGCGTCTTTGAACAAAATCATTTATTTGTCTCCTTAGCTCCGTTCAGCATTTAATAATTCTTTATTTAACATTTCACAACACCGATTAAAGAATCCCAAATTCCACATCTGACATATTAACAATGATTTGATTTTTTTTCAACAGGAATGATAGACAGGCGGGTATTTTAAATCATATTTTATCATTTGTTTAATAGCAAAATTCCCCAATAGCTCTTGAAATTTAGTGTTCTGTAATAGCGGGCCGAGGCTAAAAAATCAGGTTAACAATCCAGCTGAAATAAATTAAACTACTGTAAAACAGTTGCATTAAAAGCTGCCGAAGAAGTAGTAGTTGTAGCACTGCAGCTTATAACAGAATTCTGCAATTCAATAGGCAAATTGGTTTTGTTCACGACAAAATAATCAATTATTTCAGCAATTGCATTGCACCACGGCCCTCCGCTGCAATATGTTGGACTGTATGTATTTAAAACATTCAAATTAACTGTATTGCAATCGGTTGTTATATTATTTAATGACCATACCGGCTCATAGCAAGCTCCCATTATTGAAATTCCTATTACCATTTTTGCATTAAAATCTACAGAAACAGGAGTAGGTGTCGGAGATCCGGCAGGAGCAAATCCTGCGTAATTTGCAAGATAAGCTGTTTGTGATTTAATAATATAGTTTCCTCCCCAAGTTAAAGAAGACGGATAGCTCAAGCTGCTGAAACTTTCATTTCCTGGAGTGCACGGATAAATTGCAGGAGTCGGTGTATTTGTTACGTTATTTTGAACCTGCGCAGTTGCTGTAATATTAGGCGTATTGGCAAGTATTGGCGTTGCTGTCGGTAAAGCAGAAACCGGTGAAGGTTTATTGCAGGATAATAAAAATAGCACAAAAATTACAAGAACAACTGTAAATAATGTGATTTTTTTCATTTGTAATTCCTCCTTGATGTAAAATTTTGTTAATATATATTAATTATATACTATATTTGACAAATTATCCATTAAAAAGTTCCGAGGAATCTTATACTAGAAAATCCCCTACTTCACAAATTAGAATCTATGCTACAAGACTACTTCAGCACAATAAACACTCCCGGCTTGCTTTTTATTTTCCTGCCTGTGCTGTCTTCGGCTATAAGAATATAATAATACAATCCGCTGGCAAAGTTTCCCAGTTCGCCTTGAGAAAAGCTCACGTTATAATTCCCTGTTATAGAAGTGGCGGGCCACGTCTTGTCTTTTACCAGCCTGAAACCTGCCGTGTAAATTTTTATGCTCACTGATTGGGGCTGCTGAGTCATATCCATGTGCACGTAAAGCGCGTCTTTGCCCGCAATTGCGGGATTTGGATAAATAAGGACATTGTTTACTGTAAACCCAGTATTTACGGTCACGGTTTGTGTGCTGGTTGGCGAACATATTGGGGTCGCAGTTGATGTGGGTGTAATTGTCGGTGAAGGGCCTATTATTTCATAAAGATGAACGTCATATGCCTGGAAGCTGTCGGAAAACGAACCTCCTGTCAGTTGCACTTGCCTGCTTTCGCCAAGCACATTCACGCTGTTATCCGGGAGCGGTACAGTGAATGTCCCTGTCGTAGTGTTGCCTCTCATTGCCGCAGCAAATATATAAGTAATGCCGCCTTTCTGTTTTACCATTGTGTCTATTGGCACCGTGGTATCACTTGAACTGTCAACCACAAGATTTTTGACTGTATTGGTATTTAAAACCGGCGCAAGCGCAAGTACCTGCTGGTTGATTGCGGAAACTGCAGCCAGCATCACAGGATCGTCCAGCAATGCCTGGTCGTCCTCTGTCGGATAAAAGCTATGGCAGAAATAACCAAAACCTGCTGCGCCGTGAATAAGCGCCATCCATACTTCGGACCTGACCTGGCTGGTTGTAGGCTTGGCAACTGAAGTAGAGTCAATAAGCGTGGTTTCTATCCAGCACCAGACCGGCTTTGTGTCGCCTGTCCAGCTTCTTAAATTGTCAATTCCCTGCGGCACGTACCATAACGGGTAACCGCTATTTACCGGATAAATATCAAATGAAATAATATCTCCTCCCTGGCTGTATTGGGCGTACATTGCTGTGTCCCCTGTGCAGGTGCCGCGGCCGTAATAGCCTGTATTTGAAGCGCCCTGGCCAAAGCCAAGGTAAACAGGCCTTGTAGGGTCATTTGCGGTCCATGTATTGTAATTCTGCACAATAATACTCGGGTCAATGCATGGAAGATACCCGCCGCTGCCGTCTGGCTGGGCATTATCAGGCTCATCCGGCTGTATCCAGCCCATTATGGTCTTGTTGGTTAGATTTGCCAGTCCTACAGCGTTCTGGTCGCAAAGAACAGGCATGCCTGCGGCTGCCAGCGTAGTAAGGTCGGTTTGAGCAGGACCGTTCCAGATGCCTATAAAAAGCGTGATGCCTGCGTTTTTATAGCCAGTTGCTGTTGACGGGTCCTGCAGCCAGGCTGCGATTGGAAAATAATTTGGGTCAGATGGGATGCCATTGGACCATTTTGAGTAATATGCAGGGATATTATCCATAGAGTAAATTGGCATTATGAAAACCGCAAAAGCAGCAGCCATAAACGCCGCAGTTATAAATATCCTGCCTGAATTTTTTCTTATGGTTTTCATGATTAATATCATCTCCACTAACATTTTTTACCACATAAAAAATCAGAGCACAGGATGTTATCTTGTCTTGCTTTACCTGCTCCACCCGACCGATACAGGCTCAACTTTTGCGGCATCGTTTACAGAGCCATCGTATGTATAAACAATCTTAGCATGGGGGTTGGTATTTATATAATTTTGGCTTTGCATGTATTGCGCGGCGGTCGGGAAATCGCCGGTAATGTAAAAATTTGTAAATTCTTTATTTCCGTTGCCGAAATACATGACATCATAATCATTATCCGTCACACCTTCTCCTGTTGGGTACCGTGGAAATGCGCCTGCTCCGCTGAGATGATAAGGCTCAAGATATATACGCACCATAGTGTCTTCGTGGGGCCTTAGTATGGGGCATGTCTGGCCTATTACCGGCGCAAATACATCGTAAATCGCCGTGTCATTTTTGGCATAGTCCAAAGTATAGCCGTTTAATCCGTACTCAAAATGATTAATGTAGTCAAGCGAGGTTGTAAGTGCCGCGTCAGAACCGACAGCATAAGGGTTGGGGCTGGTATAAAATATCCCTGCCAGCGGGTCATAGCTGTTGGCGTACATGTTATTGTAATTAAACTCAAATGTGACTTCCAGATCAAAAGTTCCTGCCACTGTATATTCGTTGGAGTCATTGGATAATTCTACGTCCACATAAGCGGGCCTGTAGATATAATCAGGGTCGAGTTTTAAAAACGGGGCGCCTACAGGATTTGGCGCTCCACGGTTTGCCGAATTGACTATCTGCTGTGCAAGGCCCTTTGAACCCTGGACAACTTTGTTTACAGCGTCTTCAGTCATCTGGTCGGCAGGAACTCCTGCTTCTGTCATGGCTGTTTCAGCAATATAATCAATGCTCATGCTGGATAAGTCGTCAAAATTCGGTATTGACGGCGGCAGCCCAACCACAACCAGGCCGTAATTGACCATGCCTTCCAGTATGGTTTGGAAAGCACCTTTTAGCGAATCAATCGGGCACAGGTCAACAACAAAATTTATCAAATCGCTTTTTAAGTCAGAATAAGCAGCGCTTATTGTATCCACCAGTTGATCCGCTATACTCCACAGGTCCTTAAAAAAGTCGACAACATCGTCCCAAAGTTCCTCATACCATGATTTGTTTTCAGGCACAGGCGGCGGGAAATATACTTTTGTCCCTATGTTCAGAACCTTTGGAATTTCTATCTGCTCATACTGCTGTTTGTTTGTGATACCAATGCTTTGATAATATACCATGGTGCCAATATCAGAGGTGTCATATGGATACAGAATTACCTGCGTATCCACGTTTTGATAGGAGCATGTTATTTCGTCGGCAGTTGGCATCCTGTAGACAATATAGTGGCTGAAGCTGTCCTGTGCCTGCCATTGTATTGGAGTGTAGGCTTTTATTTTTATAGTCGGCAGCGACTTGCCTATTATCTGCAATACCGGCGTAGGCGTGACATAAAATGTAAAATTTGAAGTCCCATAACCGTATTGGATTATCACAGTATTGGTAATTTCCTCGTCAATATAACCGGGCATGCTTGAATTTTTTATTATAAGCCCGCGCGCGTAATATGTTATGTACTGGTTGTTTTGCATTTCAGAAACCTGCTTGGCGAAAGTGCCAAACGCGGCAAACAACGAGGACGGGTACTGGCCAATGGGAAAACCAGACGGCGCGCCTGACTTGTCCACGGGCAGATTCTGGACTTCCTCATACAGCAAACCGCTTGAGCCCGGCGTGTCATTATCCGTGGTAAATGGCTTGTCTGAAATCTGTAGCACTATCTCAGCTTCTGTGTTGTCTGCCCCGTGAAAATAAAATACCCTCGGGTCAGCGTTGTTGTGCGGATCCATAGAAATACTGTCGCGCTTTGAGGGCGGGTCCTGGAACTCACCGTGATATTCTCCTAAATTGCTTCGGCCCGGCGTCCACAGCTCATATGTTGTGGATATTTTACCTGCTGAAGCCTGATTTACCAGTTGTTTGCCGTAGATTACCGCTATTCCTTTAGCCGGGTCTCCGATTGGTTTTCCCGTAGCGTCTACAGGCACTGCCCTTACATAATAGCATTTATGATTTTTTCTGAAGTGCTCAGGGGTTACAGTGCCTGTCTTTTTAAGAAGAGCGGTATTCACTATTGAAGTTTTCAAGATTAAAGGGTCAGAAAAATCCACTGAAAATTCTTTTGCTGTCGCAGGCACCTTGCCTGTTTTTAAGAGCCCTGCCGGATTTTTCCAGGTTTTTACACCGCCGCTGAACTGCACATCAGCGACCTGCCAAACAACATTTGCTGCCTTTGGGGCGTTTTTCAGGTTAAAGGTAAACCATTTCTTTTTATCGCCTTTTTCGTCGATAAAAGATCCGAAAGTTGCGCTGGTATAAATTGATTTATTCACCGGTATTTTTATTATGGCAGGCTTTGGCAGAGATTTTGCCGTAGCTGTCGGGCCTCCGGGAGAAATTATTTTTTCTACAGAAAGCGGCTTTTCCTCCGGCTTGCCGGCGCCTGCCGCGGCAAAAAGCTGAATGCGGGAATCATACTTTGGGAGAAAATAATTGTTATCCTTTGCGCCCTTGTAATATTTTGTCAATTCGCTGTCTTTTTTAAACTGCATTTTTTTATAGCGCAAAGTTTTCTTTCTGCCGGGAGGCGAAGCTTTTTTTGTTTGCTCGGAAGTATATACAACTATGCCTGCGCCGAAAAATGGCCCTGATATGTCCGCTGTTTTCTCATTGAACACTTTTTTGGGAATAGAATTAAATGTTTCGTTAAAAGGCGCCACATTAGGGTATTTGACGAGGAATTCCCCTTCCCTGTACCCTCCATAAAGTGACAATCCAAAAATGTCATTAAATAAGTATTGAAGCCCCAGCTTCAGGTTGCCCCCAAAACTATAATCAGGCGAGTTGAAAAAATATTTTGAGCCTGAAAATTCCTTAAAGCTTATGCCAAGATCGGTAATTTCAGTCTGCCCGGCCGGGGTTTGGTTTGGGTAAATGTGATAGTACATCCCCATCTGGAAAAAAAATCCTGCGTCAGCGCCGGCAAATAAAGACAGGCCCGACGCTAGTTTGAGGTAATAATCCGCGCCAAACCCTGCGTAACCAGCCGGTATATTCAGATTGCTGTAGGCAAAATTCACATTGTCAGCCTGGTATGTGGTCTTCATTCCCGGGTTTAGATATGAACCTGTAAGCTTCAGGTCAAATGCATCGCATAAAAAATATTTAAGTGAAGCGGAGATATCATAAAGATTATTTTCATAACTCGGGGTTGCCTGTATTGGGTGCAAGACCGTCAGGTCTGCAATATAAGAAGTTGCAAAAGTATCGTTAAAATCCTTGGGGTTAATAAGACCTATGCCGCCGTTGATTTCAAATCCGATTTTTGAATAGACAAGCGAAAAAAGGAAAACAAGAAATAAGGCTGCGATTAACAATTTTTTATTCATGATATCAATTCCCTCCTCTTTGATGATTTGGAAAGCTTAAGTCAATAAATATATTATAACATATAAAAATATTATTTCACTCAAAAGATAAATTCTTCCCTGTTAAATACTCCTTTCACTTCTTCTCCTTTTGGGGGAAAAATATTATTTTCTTCTTAATAATGGTTTTCTTATTATTATGGCTTTATCAGGGCATATTTCCTGGCATATAAAACAGCTTATGCATTTATTGTAATCGCAGTCAATGCGCTTTTTTTCATTGTTATAGACGATAGCATCCACAGGGCAGGATTTCACGCACTTCAGGCAGGCAGTGCATTTTTCTTTTATGTAAATCTGTTTTGGGGATAAAGGTCCTTAGCAAAATTTTTCAAGAAGTTCGGGAAAAACGCTGCCGATCCGCTTCCCTCTGCGACAGGCTTGAACTTCTTTCCCCTGACATTTTCTATTTTCTCGCCGAGTATGTTTACTTCAGGAGCCCTGCCATTGTTAAGGAATTTTTTATACACAAGGTTTGTCCAGACTTTTTCCGGGTCAAGCCCTGCTATCTGCGGCATTACATGGTCTATGGCAAAACCGTCCTGGCCCATTACAATAACGCCTGTGTTAATCGGGTCCCCGCCTCCGGGGCCGTTGCCTTCCATGCCGATAATCCCGTCCACAATGTTCATGATTGGCGGTTTTGCCCTGTAAAGGTCAACCAGCATCTTGGCAAACAGCATTTTTTCCCTGCCCGCGCGTAAATGATAACCTGCTTTGCTGGTGCCGGGTATGATGCCGAACATGTTCTTGATTGCGAGCGTCATATACATGAGCCCGTGGGTCTTGAATTTAGGCAGGTTGATTATCTTGTCGACTTTGTTAATAATGCCGTCCACTTTAAAGGTCTTGTAGTTCAGCGCGTTTTCATTCCTGATTTCTTCCTCTTCTTTAAATTCAACAATAGTTACATTCTCTTCCTTTGCCACCTGTTCATAGCCGCATTTTTTCGCGCCTCCAACGAATGACCCAAAACCCGGGCTGTCGCCAACCATGATATTTGAAGTTTTATCCTTTAATATCCGGATGACAGCTTTCAATACTACAGGATGGGTTATTATTGCTTTTTCAGGCACTGACGGCGAAAGGCAGTTCACTTTCAAAAGTACTTTTTCATCCTTGCCGATGAATTTATCCAGGCCGCCGAGCATGTCAAACCCTTCTTTTATTGCTGCTTTAACTTTTTCAAGGTCGTACTCTGTACACTTTTTTATAACGATATTTTCCATAAAGCTCCTTTTTATTAGAAATTGAATTTTAAAATTTAGGCATGTCTGATAATAAAACGAATATATTTTTAGGTTGTTTTACCACCGGCTATTCATTTGCTGGAAGCTCTTATCCAAATCCGCCCGCGACATTTTTGTCCATTGCTCTGTCATGCCGTAAGTAATTTCAAACGTATCAGTTTCCAGTCCTTTCATGACGCCATCCACAAATACTTTCGGCTCAAGGTTTGCCTTATAACCGCCTCTCTGCGCCCTTCCTTCAGGGTTCAATTCCGTATCCACTCCCGGAGGGATAATCTCAAATACTTTTATCCCGGTATCTTTCAACTGTTGCCTGAGGCACATGGAAAAGACGTGCAATCCTGCCTTGGTCGCGCTGTATATAGGCATCTTGGCTGCAAACACAAACCCGAGCCCTGATGAGACATTAATAATAGCCGCCTCTTTCTTGCCGGTTAAATGCGGGATAAAAAGTCCTGACAGGATAATTGGCGCTTCCAGATTAATCCTGATTTCGTTTTGCCCTGCCATGAAGTTTTCTATGCCTTTTTTAAAGTCAATATCGCGCTGGATTCCTGCGTTATTCACCAGTATGTTCAGGTTGCCGAACTTGCCTGTTGCCCACTCAACAAGGGATGCGCGGTCCGCCTCCGACGATATATCGCAAACTTTTATATGCAGTTCAGGATGTATTTTTTGCGCCTCAAACAGCCTATCTTCCCTGCGGCCGCATATAAGAACTGTATTTCCAGCATTTAAAAAATATTCTGCCATGGCAAGCCCAATACCCATTGACCCGCCTGTGATTAAAATAGTATTTCCTGACATTTTCATAATAGTAAACCTCCTTAAGGTTATTGTTTTTATTTATCTTTTTTCAGGATATCCGACTGTCTGTCCAAAAAGCGCGCGCTGATTAGGCCTTAATTTTAACTTTTCTGAAAGCCCTGCCTTGTCGCAATTGTGGAACCACGTAGCCAGGCCCTGTGAAGCAGCGAACAAATATACATTTCCTGCAATCAGGCCGGTATCAACGTAATAATATGCCTTTTGTATATCCGGGTCATGCAGCCCTGGTTCCTGAAATCCTGCCTTGCTGAACCTGCTGTTATTCCCGGAATCCCAAAAGGGCCTTTCTTGCGGTTAACCTCTCAGGCGGCCCAGAGAAGGTTTGACAGCATCTGCGGTGAAATCTTTTTATCACCGATTTCCCGTGTTGTCTTTCTTTCCTTAAGTGCCGCAAGCATTGGCTTGCTTTTGTCGATCGTGGGTTTCAAAAGCGCAATAGCATGCATTCCTTTGCCGGCATTACAAGGAGTTGTTTTTAAAATTTTCTTGTTTTTGGGCATCATTTTTTACACCTCATGAATTTTTTGGAATTTATAAAAATATACTGATAAATAATATTTTATTTATGGATGGAATTTTTCAATTCTGTCATTCCCATTGTCCACAACATAAACGTTCCCAATGCTGTCCACTGTTATTCCGAAAGGATTATAAAAATATCCGTTGCCGTTCCCGGCATTTCCCCATTGCGTTAAATATGCCCCTGTACCTACAAATTCCTGGATTAAATTATTATTTGTGTCCGCAACATATACGTTCCCGCTGCTGTCTAATGCTATTCCCCATGGGCCGTTAAACAACCCGTTCCCTGCTCCGGAACTACCCCATTGCGTTATATATGCGCCTGCATTGCTGAATTTTTGAACCCTGTTATTCTGCGTGTCCGTGACATAAACATTCCCGCTGCTGTCTACAGCCACTCCCCATGGCTTATTAAACAGCGACGGGCCGTTTCCGCTATTGCCCCATTGTATTAAATATGTGCCTGTATTGCTGAATTTTTGGATGTTGTTGTTATTAAAATCTACGACAAACACATTCCCTGTAGCGTCTGCTGCTATTCCAACAGGCCAGTTAAACTGCCCATTGGTGCTTCCTTGAGAACCCCATTTTGTTATATATGCGCCTGTACTGCTGAATACCTGGACCCTGTAATTATATGTATCTGTAACATAAACGTTACCGGTGCTGTCCAATGCTATTCCTTCAGGGTTATTAAACTGCCCGTTGAGATTTCCCTGGCTGCCCCATTGCGCCATAAATGTCCCTGTCATGCTGAATTTTTGAACCCTGTTATTGTTTGTGTCGCAGACATATACATTACCGCCGTTGTCTACTGCTATTCCATACGGCGAAAGAAACTGGCCATTGCCAAAGCCCTGGCTGCCCCATTGTGTTATGTACATTGCGGTCATGGTTGCTGTTTGATGCGCCTGGGCTGTTGCTGTAGCATTAGGGGCTGATGTATCTGCAGGTGAGGATTTATTGCACCCTGAAACAACAGAAATAGTTATAAATAAAGCAAAAAGAAATAATGGGATTAAAAATTTTTTCATGTAAGCCTTTCAGTTAAAATTAGCATACTACAATTATAATTTCATGAAGGCATTTCGTCAAGGACAAAAAATTTTAGAGTAAATTTATCTTTATTTCTTTTACTTGTTTTACTTTTAAAACCGGAACAAATTGCGCATTAAAACCTTGGCAGGCAATGGACTATCCCCAACTAGCAACATATTCCCATCCTTCTTTACCTTGAATCCCGCCTCCAAGTTTCCATACCCCTTTTACCCCTGCCTCTTCAGCAGCAACGTCAAAATTGCATATTCCTATGCCTATGTCCATGAGCTGGAGGTCTTCTAAGGGCGCGCGCCGGTAATTCGGCGTGCGTTCGAGGAATATATGCAGCCTGTCCTTGTCCTTTATTACCCTCCACGGCTGTTTATTAGACGCGGACGGAGCCAGGCGCAAAGCTTCCAAGGGAATCTTTAGGCTGCCCGCAGAATCCTCTGCTAGTGGTATGCTGGGATCCCCATTAAAGTATATTTCCTTCCATGGTTTCCTTTTATCTGCCGATACAAAAAGCCTTGTGCTTATATCAGCAGCGTGTTTATTTTTTGCAGCGTACCCCAAAGCGGATATCGCAGCTACAACCTCCCCCGGTTTTGCGTTTATTTTTTCCAGGAAACCAGCCCTGCTGAAGTTCCCGCCAATCCAGCATGTTCCCAGGCCGAGTGATGTTGCAGCGAGTATGTTCTTTTCCATTAAATAGCCGAAATCCAGCACTGCAGCAGGAGAACTTTTTATGACGCCTGCGATAAAATACTTTGGCCCTATTATATTGCCGTAACTGGCCAGTTTTTTTAACTCATCCTGGCCTGCGCCGGTCAGGTCAATGATTTCAAACCTTACATTTGTGCCGAAAGGCCCGGTACTATTTGACCCGATAAACGAAACAAGCATTTCTTTGACTTCGGGTGCAATAGGATTGTCTGTATAAGTCCTGATGGATTTTCTTTTTCTGATATCTTCGAATGTTATTTTCATTGATTCCTTTAGGTTTAAGTATTCAGAACCGTTTACCCGATCTTCTCGAACTCGTCCCATTTCCTGATATCTTCAGTTTCTCCATTGGCTAGATATTCGTAACTCGTTAAAGTATTCGGCAGCCCCAGGATATCGGAAAATGACGCCAGCAGTTCAGTCGTAAAAACCATGTTTTTTACATTTTCAGGCTCAAGTAGTTCTTCTAAGCTGTTGATTTGCTCGCTGCTGAAAAGGCCTGAAAAAACTACGGGATTTCCTTTTACCTTTTCTTTTTCATCTTCAGATACTTCGCCAAAATAGTCAGGATTGGAATTGTACTTGTCGATCAACCTGCCGTCTTTATGAAATGAATATATAAAAATGTCGTCGTCATGGACTATCAATTGGAGCATCTCGTTTTTAATTTCACCTGCCATTTCTTCCGATATTGTTTCATCCTGGCCATGGTTATCCGGATATACTCCTACCCAGCCGTCAATTGCTGGTGAAATATAGAATTTCGTCCCGATTGATTTATTGATTTTCGTAAGGGTTTCTTTAATCTCACCCTTATACTGCGACTTTATAAGTATTGCTCCATAAAAAGCTCCCATATGTTTCTCCTCTTTTGCCTCATTGTAAAAGCTTCAGAATAACTTAAAACAAGCTGTAATTCTATTTTATTTCTTTTTGTTTTTTTCTTCCTTTATAATTTTTGCGATATTTTTATGCCCCTGCGCTGTTGCGAAATTAATTGCTTCATCAAAACCATTCGCGCCTTTTTCAAGCATCAGCTTTACAACCTCAACATGCCCTTCGCCTGCTGCCCAGCGCATGGCGCTGTTATAATTATTCGCGCCTTTATCAAGCATCAGCTTTACAATCTCAATATGGCCTGACGTGGCTGCAGCACTCATTGTGTCATTGTAATTATTCGCGCCTTTTTCAAGCATAAACTTCACGACCTCAATATGCCCTTTGCCTGCCGCAGACCTCATAGCGTCATTATAATTTTTGGCGCCTTTATCAAGCATAAGTCTCATTATATCAACATGCCCTCCGCCCGCAGCTGAGTCCATGGCGCTGTCAAAATTATTAGCGCCTTTTTCCAGCATAAGTTTCACAATATCAATATGGCCTGCTTCGGCAGCGCTTGTCATTGCCGTGTTATAACTCCTGGCGCCTTTTTCCAGCATAAGCTTCACAATCCCGGTATGGCCACCGCCTGCGGCTGATTCCATGGCCCTGTCATAATCTTTCGCGCCTTTATCAAGCATAAGCTTCATTATCTCAATATATCCCCCGCCTGCAGCTGTTCCCAATGCCCTGTTATAATCTTTCGCGCCTTTTTCCAGCATAAGATTTACTATATTTACCTGCCCCGTACCGGCAGCTGATTCCATGGCCCTGTTATAATCATCCGCTCCTTTTCCAAGCAAAAGCTTCACAACCTCAATATGTCCGCTGTAAGCCGCAGACCTCATAGCTCCGTTAAAATCACCGGCGCCCTTTTTAATCATTATTTTTATAATCTCAATCTGGCCTTTTTCAGCCGCAGACCTCATCGCGTCATCATAATCCCTCGCACCTTTTTCAAGCATGAGGTTTACAACATCTATCCGGCCGCTGTAAGCTGCCCATGCCATGGCAAGCTCAAAATCAAGGGCGCCTTCCAAAACAGCCTGCTTTATTTTTTCCATGTCGCCTGTTTTTGCCGCGTCAACCAGTTTTTCGTCAGGTGTCATTTTTTCCTCCTGCCCAGATTAGAAAAATAATGCAAATTATCAATCCTCAGTTTCGCATTGTTATCTAAGGATTAAAAACCTTTGTTGTTTTTTCATTCAAATATAAAATACATTTATGGCTGTGTTTTTTTTCGTTAAACTCCTTAAACTCTATTTTTATATTCCCGTAAACCTCATATACAGCTTGTATCCAGATATCTTCTCCCAATACCCTTAATTTATTCGCTTCCAGTTTTAATTTCTCGGCTTTTAAGCCTTCCTGGTTGGCGTTAAAAGTTATTTCATTGCTTTTTAAAGCAATATATTCCCCTTTTATCTGCTGCCTGAAATCATTTACGCTGACATTCTTTTCGCCGCTATATGCTTTTTTATGCAGCTCAATTCCCTCATTATGCATCCTGTTGCTTTCTTCCGTAACAGCCTTGCTGTCGTCAAAAATTTTTTTGGCTTCAGCAATTAGTTTCATACGCAATTTCCATATCGATTCCAGGCTTACTCCTTCTTTTTTGCCGAACATAACTGCCTCCTTTTTTTATTTGCCTATGATTATACCCTATTTGTTTTTGCAGTCAAATGTAAAATCCCCCATAAGGCGGCACCTTAGGATCAAGTGTTTCTTAAAATCAACCTTATAAATCCATATTGATATATGGCAGCCTATCTCAATACAATAAACACGCCCGGCTTGCTTTTTAACTGCTTTCCCTTGTTGTCTTTTGCTGTCAAAATATAATAGTATATTCCTCTGGCGAGTTTTCCAAGTTCTCCTTCAGAGAAGCATACGGTATAACGGCCGGTTATGGCAGAAGCGGGCCATGTTTTGTCTTTTATCAGCCTGAAAGCTTCTGTATAAATTTTCACGCTTACTGATTGCGGCTGCTGTGTTAAATCCAGATTAAAATAAAGCACATCCTTGCCTGCTTTCATCGGGTTTGGATAAACAAGGACATTATTTATTGCAAACACAGGGATTGGGGTCGGATTCGGAGTCGGTGTCCAGGGTATGAAAGTCGAATACTGGTATGCGCCTACGTCCCAGTTGCCCTGCCCTGCTCCGGGCCGTGTATTGCCGTTAATATCCGTTCCCATACCGGGCAGGTTAAACCCTGCGTCGTACATATTCTGGCCATTGCCGATGAGCCAGGACCCTAAAACCGGCATTCCATTGGCATCCACTACTGCGGTAAGCGTGGCAGGATTGGCGGCCGAATCCGTGTCGCAATTGCATGCTGCCTGCCATGCAGGGAAACTTGCGGTGTCGACGCCGAACCCCCAAAATGGATTATAAGAACTCTGGTAATCGCCGTAATACTCATGGTCGGGAAGCAGGGTATAAGTGTCAGTGGCGTTTCCGTTTATCAGCGTGTCTTCGCCGCTCCATAAATTGTTCCTGACAACCAATCCTGCAGAGTTTACTCCTCCAGGGCCTGTGCCGCCCATGCTAAGGGCATTGCCTATGTCAACAATACCGGGCCCTACCAGCGTGTTGTTGAAAACCACACCTGGCCCGGTGCAGACTATTTCCACGTTTGCACCGCTGTCAATGTCTGAATTGGTAAAGTAATTTCCGTAAATAAAGGCATTCGGGCTGCCGAATAGTGAAGTCCATGGCGTCCTGCCGGTATTGTTATACCCGCCCTCAAGAAAAATCCAGGCAGTGCAGTTATTGCCCTGATAGCCGCCGAACCTGTTGTTGTAAATATAGAGCCCGGTAAAAGAACCCCAGAATGATGCCCCCTCGTCCTCTGCAGAGTTCCACGCGTGGATGCCGTCGTGGTGGTATGTGTTGGCTGCGCCGGAATCCCAGTTCATCATGTCATGGAAGTAGTTGTCGTGGATGTAGTCGTTTGTGGCCGTGCAAGTCAACTCGCTGGACACTATAATGCCGTGGTCCATGTTGTAAAACTCGTTATGGTCAATGTTGTTGTTTGTGTCGCCGAAGTTATAAGTATGCATCAGCACCCAGTGGATGTCGTGAAAAACATTATTATCCACCCTCCAGTTGCTTCCGCTAATTGATATGCCGTCGCCGACCGAACCTGACGTGTCGCAGCCGGTTGCCGCCTCGCACTGGGTGTGCACATAAAAATTAGCGATTGTGAGGTTTTTGATTTCGCAGTTGTTGCAATTCCCGGCAAGAATTGCAATGCTTGACTGCTGGTAGGAACAATTGCCGTCCGGGCAAGTTGCGCCCGGTGAGCCGTTAAGAGTATTCTGAATAAGTCCT
Organism: uncultured bacterium; assembly: GCA_963845185.1. Taxonomy (GTDB): domain Bacteria; phylum Oederibacteriota; class PGYV01; order PGYV01; family CAWJRG01; genus CAWJRG01. Next base: position 770,408 of record CAWJRG010000009.1, read on the forward strand.
TTTATGCTGCCTCCATCCAGGATGACATATGATTGGTTCATCATTACCACGGCTGCCTCGTTGTAATTGTTGTTTGGAAAATATGGTGATTGAAGAACCGCGCCCGGTTCAAACAAAATGGTTATTGGGTTTGCAGCAGTGCCGCTGGCTTGGACAATTATGCCGGTTGTATTTGCAGGAATATTAAACACGCCGCACAAATGTACTGTTGTTCCGGGCCCGATTTGGCCAGCGTTCGTTCCCCAGTTGCCGGCATTGTTTAGCCAGGCCAATGAATGGGCATCAGTGCAGTCGGCTCCGGTATCAGAGCCTGAAGTGTTTTGCGTGATGTAAATGTCTGCCGCAAACAAAGGATATGAAAGCCCAAGGATGAAGAGAAAAAAGATAAGTACTCGTTTCATTTCACCACCGCCATCTTTCCCCATGATTTTTGATGTTCCTTACTATCTATCGCCTCTATGCTGTAGATAAATATCCCGCTTGCAACTCCCTTGCCTGTTTTATTATTTGTATCCCAGTAAATGCTGTTCATGTCCGGCTGGCCTTGTTGCGTAAATTCCCTTACAACCTCCCCGCTTATTGTGTATATTTTTACGTTCACTTGCGCCTCATCGCACAACTGGTAAATTATATTCGTGCCGTTTGAACAAGGGTTTGGCGAGTTTTTGTATAACTTCAAACAAAGCGGCACTTGAGGCGTAGGTATTATTGTTACACTGCATGTTATGCTTGCTGTAGGTGTCGGTGTAACTGTTAGCGTAATAATAGCGCTGGGTGTCATTGTTTCCGTATTTGTAAATGTTGGTAAAATAGTGGGCGTTGTCGTTTCTGTATTTGTAAGTGTCGGCGATGGACCCGGATTAATAATACTATTAACCATATTTGATTCATATGGTCCCAGGCCGTTAGCATAAATAATTGCTTGATTGGTAATCGTTGTTCCTGTCGGGCAGCTTGGATTCACTTGCACCATAAAACTATAACTTAAAATTGTATTGGCAACAACATCGCCTATATTCCATATTAATAAATTACCATTAAGTATGGGCGAATCTGTTGCGGAGCCGGATATATATTGGGCACAGGCAGGAATTGTATCAGCAAGCACGACTCCGGTCTTTGTGGAACTTGATCCCATAGAATTAATATTTAAAAAATATTGTAAAATGTCGCCCTGATAGGTTATTTTTTTATCGACAGTTTTGCAAAGGGTTAGGTCGGGTCCAAATGCCCATATCCCGCCGCTGTCAAGGCTGATCAACAAATAGTTATCGAATATTATCGGCGAATTAAAATCAAAGCCCTGCGAATCTCCCCCTGTTATTTGATATTGCCACAGTATTGTGCCGGCGTCCGCATTTCCCGCACCTGATATTGCGAATATTTTTTTCGAATCTCCTACTGCCACAAAAACAATATTATTCCCCGATATTGCCGGCGAAGATATTATCCTATTTGCGCTTGTTGTAAATACAGGAAACCCCGCCATTGGATTCCCTGTATTCATATCAAAAGCATAAAGCTCTGAGGTTCCGTCCAATGCATAAACAACATTATTAGCGGCAGCTATTCCTCCATAGTTATTATAAGAGCCACCCGATGTTCCTGCATTGACTGGAAATCCGGTTAACGGGAGCCCTGTAGAAATATCATAAACGTATATTTTCAGGTCGGTTAAATTTGAATCGTGCGCGTAAACAAATATTTCGTTATTATAAACCACGGGCCTGGTAAAAATATAATCAGAGGAATAAGCCGGGACGTTTATCGGAAAATTAGCAAGTACATTGCCGTTTATGTCATAGCCGTAAATCTCCGTGGTTGCCGTGTCGTAATAAAAAATCCTGTAATTATCCGCGCAAAGGCCCGGCATGGAAGTATAGTTGGAACTCGTTGTAGTAAAACTTACAGGGAAACCGGATTTTATTGCCCCGGTATTCTTGTCATAAACCCAGATGCCGTGGGTCCAGGGAGGCCCGTATCCGCATTGAATATAAACGTAAAGGTCGTCAACTACCAGGCTATTGAAACTCGGGGGACGCAGAGAAGCCATGCTTACCAACGCATTTGATGTCCATAGTACAGAACCAGTTCCAATATCAATGCATTTAACATACGCATTACTACCGCCCATATCCAGGACATATAATCTGTTATCACTTGCCGCAGGCGTTGATTCTCCTATATTGACGAAATTATAAGTCTGAACCTGCTGTCCGGAGAATAAATCGTAACCCAGTATAGGCCCTGATTTTCCCTGATAAACCGTACCTGCTATTCCTATAAGGCCGTTTTCTTCAACCGTAGAATCCGGGGAAGCCCATTTTAATGCCAATGGTACTGTTATATTATCTGTGTTAAACCCGGTATTTTCCGGATCCTCCCTGTAATTTGGCCAGTCATTGGCATATATTTTATGAGGAATTATTAGAAAAATAGCAAATAATGCCGTTAGTCCTATAACTTTAAATCTTGAATTTCGAATTATAAATTTCATTTTACTACCGCCACGCCCGTAAAACAAACTTGAGTTTTTGGCTCATAGAAAAGTGGAGGATTTAAAACGTACCTAACCATTCTTTTTAACCTCCTTTCTAGTTTTAATTATACATCTTCCTCTCTTCAAAATCAAATTTTATAATTCAGCCCCCAAAACCCCTATTTTTTAAATCAGCCTTACTAATCTATTCTAAAGCTTACTTCAGCAAAATAAATACGCCAGGCTTGCTTTTTATTTGCCTGCCTGAACTGTCTTCTGCTGTCAAAATATAATAATATAATCCGCTTGCATAATTAGCCAGTTCATTTATGGGAATATTCACTTCATAATTTCCTGTTATAGAAGAAGCAGCCCATGTTTTTTCTTTTATCAGCCTGAAAGACGCAGTGTAAATTTTCATGCTTACGGATTGTGGCTGCTGTGTCATATCCATGTGCACGTAAAGCGACTCTTTCCCCGCTATTGCGGGATTTGGATAAACAAGGACGTTGTTTATTACAAGCCCATTGTTTTCTTTCGTAGTTTGGGTGCTGGTCGGCGAATATTGCGGCGTTGCAGTAAATGTCGCAGTGATTGTTGCGGTTTTGGTCACAGTAAATGTTTCCGTATATGTCGCTGTTTTTGTTATTGTAGGCGTATTTGTTTCAGTCGGCGGCGTGCCTGTCATGGTCGCGGTGACTGTCGGAGAAACAGAAAAAGTTGGAGTATTAGTGAACGTGGGTGTAGCAGATAATACAGCCCCGGGTGTGTTAGTGGGGCTGTAATATTCATAAGCGCCTGCATCCAGATCGCTTGTGCGCGCTGTTTCTGTCAGGTTATTGACGTATTCAAATACAGGCACTGCTGAATACTGGGTACCGGTTCCGTCATAATATACCTGCGACTGGGCGTCGATATTCAGGCATGATGAACCAGCTGTCAAATGAAAATCAAATCCAGCGTAGTTTACAAAACCCGGGTTTGCCGCGTTTGTCATATTTATAAATCCCGAAGGTATTGCAGCGCCGGCCTGCACCCAGTTGTTTGTGCCTGTAACTATGCCGGGTCCACCGCCTATTATATTATTGGAATTGTAAAAAATATTGTTAGCCGCATAAATTGTAACACTAATGGCGCTCGGGTTGATAAAATTTATTGTGCTGGCTCCGGCAATGCACGTGTTGTTGACAAGATAAAGAGTGCCGGTGTGCACGTTGCCCATGTCCTGTCCGAAATCAATGAACTTGCTGTCATTGCCCGTGCGGCTCGGGCTGCTGACCACTATGTTCCCGACCATAACCGCGTTGCTGTTTGGAATGTCGGTCACGCCTGCCTGGTCCACGAACCCGACCTCGCCCTCGTTTGAGTCGGCGATATAGTTGTAAAAAAGTTGCTCGTAATGGCCACGGGACTTGAAATTCTGGCCGTACAGCGCGTCATGTATGTAGCAGAACTGTATTGTGCTTTGATAACCGTCAAGGTAAAAATTATGGCTGTAGCCGTTGTACAAAGCAGTGCCGTTATAAGCCACTTCGCAGGAATCAACAAGCGTGCTGCCGTTCCCGTCAGACATCATGCCCATGTCGCAGTAAGTAATCCTACAGCCTTTTATTGTGATATTGTCCCCGCCTGTAACCCTTATACCGGCGCCGTTGTTCCCGTTTGTAGCGTTCTGGAAAGCAATATTTTCAACCATATAATTACTGCCGTTGAACTGGAAAAGCGCCCTCGGCACCGACCCTGCACCGCTCACGTCAACTCCTGTGCCGTCTATTATTGGCATTGGGCTGCCCATGCCTATTAAAGTTATCGGGTTTGCTACAGTGCCGCTTTCTGTCCATTTTATGGCTTCGTTGAAGTACGGCGCCGGGGTATAATATATTTCCACGATATCCCCGGGTGAAAGCGGCCTTGGAAGGGATGAAATGGTTGTGTATGTTTGTCCCGGCCCCACCTGATATACTGTTGCCATGGAAGCAAAAGGCATCATCACAATGAAAAAAACAAAGGTGATTACTTTTATACGGCTCATGCCTTCACCCCGCTTTAAGTATTCAGGACTTTTTCAAATAATCAAAATTCCCTGCTTCTTAAATAACTATTTTATCCCAAAAGCGCGGAACTTCAACAGAAAAGAATATTAATGTACTACGAATATAGTGCCTGTTTTTAATATATTGTTGGAACCTGACTCAATCACATAATAATACACCCCGGACGATACCGGGCTGTTGAATAAATTCCTGCCTTTCCAGTAAACAACAGGCGTTTGTGACGTCATCGAAATTACCAGTTCCCCTGATATTGTATAAATGGATATGTTCGCGCCGATTGGCAAGTTGACGATTTTTAGCGCCCCTTCAATTGCTTTGTTGGGATTATAGGGATTGGGATAAACAATAATATCACCGATTGGATAAGGAGTAGTTGTTGCCGTAATTGTAGGCGTCAGTGTCGCTAGCACTTGCGTCAATGTCGATGTCACTGTTCTTGTAACTGTATATGTCAGCGTTAGCGTCGGCGTTAATGAAGCAGTAGGTGTAAAGGTTGATGTAGCAGTTATGGTTGGTGTAATTGAAGGCGTTGCCGACAAAGTCGGCGTGGGGCTTGCGCACGCGCCGAATTCCTGGATTCTGTTATTATTTGTGTCCGCAACATACACATTACCACTGCTGGATACTGCTATCCCAGAAGGACCGTTAAACTGCCCGTTGCCGCTTCCACCGCTGCCCCAGCGTGTTATGTATGTTCCTGTACTGCTGAATTCATCGATTCTGTTACTATTCCATTCTGTGACATAAACATTTCCGCTGCTGTCTATTGCTGCGTCTTGAGTAATGGAAAATTGCCCGGGATTAGTGCCTTCACTGCCCAACCGGGTGATGTATGTGCCTATACTGTTAAACTCCTGAACTCTGTAATTCCCATAATCCGTAACATACACGTTGCCGCTGCTGTCTATTGCTATTCCGTCAGGGCCGCTAAACTGCCCGTTACCGCTTCCTGCTGTACCCCATTGTGTGATATATGTGCCTGTATTGTTGAATTCTTCTATTCTATTATTAACATAGTCAGCAACATACACGTCTCCACTGCCGTCCACAGCCACCCCTTGAGGGTCATTAAACTGCCCGTTACCGCTTCCGGCAGTGCCCCATTGTGTGATATATGCCCCTGTATTATTAAATACTTCTATTCTGTCATTAACCAGGTCTGAAACATATACGTTCCCGCTGCTGTCTACTGCTACTCCAACAGGGCCGTCAAACTGCCCGTTACCGCTTCCAGTGCCACCCCATTGAGTTATATATGTCCCTGTACTGCTGAATTTTTCTATTCTATTATTACCTTCGTCTGCAACATACACGTTTCCGCTGCTGTCTATTGCTAAGAAAGCAGGATACTTGAACTGCCCGTTACCGCTTCCACTGCTGCCCCATGCCGTGATAAAACAGGGCGTCGGCCCGGATGTTAAAGTGGCAGTATATGTCAGCGTAATCGTGAAAGTGTTTGTAGGCGACAATATGGGTGTTGAAGTGCATGTCTGTGTCTGCGTAAGCGTCAAAGACAAAGTCTGCGTTGGGCTTACGCACGCGCCGAATTCCTGGATGTTATTATTGTCTGAGTCTGAAACATACACATCCCCGCTGCTGTTTACTGCCAATCCAAAAGGCCATTTAAACTGCCCGGGCCCGGTTCCGTAACTGCCCCACTGTGTTATATATGTGCCTGTACTGCTGAATTCCTGGATTCTTATATTGCTGACATCTGCAGCATAAACGTTTCCACTGCTGTCTATTGCTATTCCTGCAGGGCCATAATAAAACTGGCCTTCGCCGCTGCCATTGCTGCCCCACTGTGTTATATATGCTCCTGTACTGCTGAATTCCTGGATCCTGCTGTTATTCGGGTCTGAAATATACACATCCCCGCTGCTGTTTACTGCTATTCCCCACGGGCCTATGAACTGCCCGTTGCCGCTCCCATTACTGCCCCATTGTATTATATATGCTCCTGTGCTGCTGAATTCCTGTATCCTGTTATTTCCGTTGTCAACAACAAACACATTACCGCTGCTGTCTACTGCTATTCCAAAAGGGCTATTAAACTGGCCGTTGCCGGTTCCAGTAACTCCCCATTGTGTTATATATGTGCCTATGCTGCTGAATTCCTGAATCCTGTTGTTATTCGCGTCTGAAACATACACGTCTCCGCTGCTGTTTACTGCTACTGCAACCGGATAATTAAACTGGCCGTTGCTGGTTCCAGAAAATCCCCACTGTGTTATATATGTTCCTGTACTGCTGAATTCTTCAATTCTGTTATTATAGCTGTCTGCGACATACACGTTTCCGCTGCTTTCTGCTGCTGCTCCTTCAGGATTATTAAACTGGCTGTTGCCGTTTCCACTGCTGCCCCACACCGTGATAAAACAAGGCGTGGGCCCTGGAATTATGGTTGCGGTATAGGTTGGAGTTGTTGTCATCGTATTTGTTTGCGTAGCAGTTCCAGTTATGGTTTTTGTTATTGAAGGCGATACTATTGGCGTCTGCGTATTTGGGGTAAATACTATCCAGCATGATATATTAACTTGTGGTGATAATACTATCGGGCATATAGCAGAACTATCGGGCGATGATTCTACCTGGAATGTCGCAAAAAGCAAATGGCATTGTGTATTGGTTGGAGCAGTCGCGCCAGGTCCTCCATTGCTTTTGTCCCCGTATGTTACTATTATCTGGCCTGCGTTCGCAGTAAGGCCGCTGGCTTCAACTATTATTTCGTTTCCGCTTACGCTTGAGCCTACTAGAACCCCGCCAGTGACAGTTATTGAAAAATATCCGGGGTCAGTAGCTGTTGTGCTCGGCGGGCTCCAAACAGGAGGGATAGTTATTATTAAAGTTCCGTACCCGGTCCCCGTGGCCCACGCGATCGGGCCTGCGGTATAAGTAAAAATAAGCGTGTTTCCAGTGCTTCCAGAACGGACCAATGCCGGATTTACAGACGCACTTCCCTCACCGATACAAGACGTCGGCGTCACGCTAGGCGTATTGGTTATAGTCATGGTTGGCGTTATTGTCGGAGTTATTGAAAAAGTCGGCGTGGATGTAGGCGTTGTTGTCGGGCTGCATATCAGGCATTCTGTGAGTGTTATTGTAACAGTCGGGGTAATGGTCGGGGTATTGCAAGAACTCAAGCATGTTATTCCCTGTACCTGGCGTATAACCTGATTGTGGTTGTCGCATATAAGCAAATTTCCAAAATTATCAATCCCTACTCCGGAAGGCCAGCTTAACTGCGCACTGACTGCCGGGCCGTTATCACCGCTATAACCTGCAGTGCCCGTAGTGTCTGCAATTGTGGTTATATTTCCATACGCATCCACTTTCCTTATACGGTTGTCATCCGCGGTTGCAATGAAAAATTCATTACTGCAACTTCCGATTACGCTAAGCGGGTACTCAAGACTTGCGGAAGACGCAGGCCCTCCGTCGCCGAAATAAGCATCACTGCCGTTGCCTGCAAGGGTTGTAATTATACCTGTTACTGCGTCAACCCTGCAAACCCGGAAACCATTCATAGAAACTGGAAAATAAACATTATCACTGCCATCAACCCATACATCTTCTGTCCATCCAAGGGCTGTGTCAACTGCATCCCCGCCATCCCCGCTATATCCTGCACTACCATTGCCAGCCACGGTGTAGATTGTTCCGTCAGTATCAACCATGCGTATCCTGAGATTGTTGCGGTCGGCAATATACAATTGGCCCGAACAACTCATAAAAACCCCGTGAGGGTTCTGCAGTTCGGCTGAAATTGCCGGAATATCATCGCCGTTATACCCGCCAACATTAGGGATGCCAGCCACTGTTGATATAATGCCTGTAACGGCATCGACTTTGCGTACGCAATGGTTTTGACAATCCGCAATATATAAATTGTTGTTGGCATCAAGGCACACACCAGTGGGCGTATATAGTTCCGCGGATACCGCAGGCCCGCCATCACCGCTATATCCTTGCGTTCCGTTACCTGCAACTGTTGTAATATTATTACTGCCTGCGATTATTTCCCTGATGCGGTTATTGTAGCTGTCGCTGAAATATATGTTATTTGCGCTGTCTACAGCAATGTAATACGGATAATAAAGTCTGGCTGATACAGCCGGACCGCCGTCACCGCTGTATCCCAGTGTGCCTGTGCCGGCTATGGTCGTGATATCTCCGGTCGCAGCTGATAGGGTTGAAAATAATGCAAATAATAAAACAGTCAAATACGCAAGCTTATTTATTTTATAACGGCAATAAAAAAAATATGCCCCGCATTGAGTTTGTATTATATGCCCTTTTGGATTCATTTTTCTCCCTTAAATTAAGGAATCTTTCAAACTATAAATTCGATAAATTAGACAATAATTTCATGCCATAGTTCCGGTACCTTTTGGATTATTTTATCACACGGAGGGTTTCAACAGGTAAAAAAAGATTTAATTTTATTGTGGATTTTAACCATTGATTTTAAAAATGTATGTAATATTAATATGCCCGGCTCACAAAAAATCCTGCGAGTTGAGTTAGTTGTTTTGTGTCTTTTTTTGCTTTGGCGAGTATTTTTACTGCTTCAGATACCAGTTTTTCTGCAAGCACGCGCGACTTGGCAATGCCATATAATTGCGGATAAGTAACCTTGCCTGCTTTTGCGTCCTTTTTAGTCTTCTTTCCCAGCTCTTTTTCATCGCCAGCAACATCGAGGATGTCATCAGCTATCTGAAACGCGAGGCCTATTTTATCGCCGAACTCCCTGAAAAACCCTGATATTTTTCTGTTTGCTCCTGCCAGTATGACGCCAGCCATAATTGACGCCGTAATTAGCGCGCCTGTTTTATGCGAATGAAGGTAATTTAATGTTTTTTTGGATACATTTTTGTTCTCGCTGGTTATATCGACAACCTGCCCGCCTATCATGCCAACGGCGCCGGCGGCTTTTGCTATTTCAGAAGCTGCCTTTATTATGTTTTCCTTTTTTATTTTTTTATTTTCAGCAGCAGACATCATCAGCTCAAATGCTTTTGTAAGAAGCGCGTCACCGCTGAGTATTGCCACTGCTTCGTTGAATTTTTTATGTGAAGTGAGCTTCCCCCTGCGGAAATCATCATTGTCCATTGCGGGCAAATCGTCATGGATGAGCGAATACGTATGAATCATCTCAATCGCAGCGGCAAAAGGCATGGCATCCCCGTATTTAAGGCCGCATGCTTTTGCAGAAAGCAGGCAAAGTGCGGGCCTTATCCGCTTGCCGCCCGCAAAAAGGCTGTAGCGCATGGCCCTGTAGATTATGGCCGGATATGCGGCCTTTGGCAGGCTTTTATCAAGCGCCCGGTTTACCTGCTTTGCCAGTTTTTCAAGCATTAATTCCGTTTCCAAATTGTTTCCCCTTTGGTTTAAAAAGGCAACTCGCTATCGTCTTCTTTTTCGGTCTTTTCTTCAGGGTCTTCTTCTTTATCTTTCCCGCTGCCTTCCGGCTCAAACGGCTCTGTCTCAAGGCCGCCCTTAACTTTTTTTTTCAAAACATCGATTTTTAGTTTGGTTTCTTTCAGGATTTCCCTACATTTTCCTACCAAAGCCATGCCTTTTTCATAGTCGCTAATGGCGTCTTCCAAATCAATCTCGCCTGATTCCAGTTTTTCGACTATGCTTTCGAGTTCTTTTAAATAAGACTCAAAATTCTTTCCTTTTTCTTTTTTCATTTTATTCCACCTCTTTTTCAATTACCGTGGCTTTTAAAGCGCCTTTAAACAATCTGGCCTTAATTTTTTCCCGGGTTTTACCTGTCTGGAATCTTTTAATATTGATTTGTCTTCATTGTAAACGACAGCATAACCCTTTTTCAGGATATTCAGTGGATTGAGTATTGCCAGTTTCTCTTTTAATGTTTTTATGGTGTCCCCGGTAAATTTTATTTTATCCGCAATAAGCCTGTCAAAGTCCATTCCCACATCATCCAGTTTCTGCACGTACTCGTTATATAAATCAAAAGGCATTTTAAAAGCATGGCTTTTAGCAAGGCCCTGCAGTTTTTCCTCATATCGCAGGACTATATTATCAAGAGTATTTTCCAGCCTTTTCCTGTAAGAGACTATATTTTCATAAAGTTCATGTGAATCCGGTACAACAAGCTCGGCAGCTGCCGAAGGCGTAGGCGCGCGCATGTCAGCCACAAAATCAGCTATTGTGAAGTCTATCTGGTGGCCTATGGCTGAAATTACAGGTATTTTGGATTCGTAAATGGCATAAGCAAGCTTTTCGTCGTTAAATGCCCATAAATCCTCAATAGAACCGCCGCCACGGGCCAGTATTATAATGTCAGCAGCGCTTATTTCGTTCATATCCTTAAGCGCGCCTATTATCTGTTCAGGCGCTTCCTCTCCCTGCACAAGCACCGGATATATGAGTATTTCCACGTTCCTGTAACGCCTGTCAATTATGTTTAAAATGTCCCTTAAAGCAGCACCGGTTTGGCTGGTTATAATGCCTATTTTGTCCGGGAAAGCCGGTATTGGCTTTTTATGTTCATCCAAGAATAAGCCTTCAGATTCAAGTTTCTTTTTAAGCTTTTCGAACTGGACTAAAAGGTCGCCAATGCCCAATAGCTCTATTTCTTCAGCTATTATCTGGTATTCGCTTCTTTGGCCGTATATTGACAATTGGCCAAATATCTTGATTTTTTGGCCCTCTTTGAGTTCAAATCCTAGTTTTCTATGGCTAGCCCTAAAAAAGGCTATTTTTACCTGGTTATATTCGTCTTTAAGGGTAAAATAAACATGGCCTGAACCTGGTATTCTCAGATTTGATATTTCACCTTGAATCCAGATAATGCCTACATTATCCTCCAGTAACCCTTTAATTATTGTTGTTATTTCCGAAACAGAATAGATTTTTCCGTTTTCTTTTAGCATTGCTTTAGCCTTCTTCTTTGTCCGGACATAAGGTAGGAACCTCGTCAAAAGCTATGTATTATAACTTTCTCAAATATTCAGCACTTTCTTCAGGCAAAGTATTATTAATATAAAACCCGCTACCCCACTCAAAACCTGCAGAACTCTTAATTCTGGGTAATATCTCCATATGCCAGTGAAAATGGTCGAGATTAGCCGATTTTAGGGGTGCTGTATGTATCATATAGTTATAGGCAGGGTAATTTAGGGCCTTATTAAGCCTGAAAATAGCGTCTTTCAGAATATAAGCCAGGTCATTTGATTCCTTATCGTCAATGTCTAAAAAATGGCTTTTATGCTGCTTTGGCAATATGCACATTTCAAACGGCGACCTTGACGCAAAAGGCGTTATACAAAGGAAGTATTCAGACTCTTTTACCACACGGTCTTTCATCTGAATTTCGCTGTCTATAATGTCACAGTAAACGCACCGTTTTTTAAAATCGTAATATTGCTTTGCCGAATCGATTTTCTCAATAATCCTTTTCGGTATGACGGGCAATGCCATAAGCTGGGAATGCAGATGGGTCAGGTGCCCGCCTGCCCTTGCTCCCCTGTTTTTAAATATAAATATGTATTCAAGCCTGGTGTCGTTTTTCAGGTCAATAAACCTGGATTTGTAGGTTTTAATAACGTCGTTTATCTGGCTGGGTTCAAGCTTATCCATGTCAACATTATGCAAAGGAGTCTCAATAATGACTTCGTTTGCGCCTGTGCCGGATATCACGTCAAATATCCCTAAACCTTTTTTGGTCAGGGGTGTTTCCACTTTTAAATACGGGTTGTTATTCGGGATGACGCGGATTTTCCATTTGTTTTCCTTGTCCTTTATTTCAGAAATGGAAAAGGTTGTTTTCCCTTCATTACCCGGGCAAAATGGGCATGATACATCCTGTTCAGGCAGGTTGTTTTTTGAAAATTCAGAATCTGTCAGGGGTACAAAATTTTTATCGTCTAAAGTTATTACCCATCTGTTTATTACAGGGTCTTTCCTGAGTTCGGACATTTATTTCTTTTCTTCTGGCTGTTGGTCTGCCAGCTTATCAACCCTTGAAGCCACATGGGACCTTTTCATGTTTAAAAGCGTGCTTTCCCCGCTTTTAATCCTGATGATATCCTCGGATTCCACAATTTTATCAATTATGCCGACTATTCCTCCGCTTGTTATTATCTTATCCCCGGGTTTCAAAGTCTTTAGCATTTCCTGATGTTTCTTCTGCTCTTTCCTCTGCGGTACGATAAACATGAAATAGAACAAAACAAAAATCAGTATTAAGGGCAAAAACGACATAAACATAGAAGCCGGGTCCGACGGCCCTGAAGCAGGTGCGCCGGCTGCAGGCGCTGCTGCTGCGGCATAAAGATTTTCTTCGAATAACATGGTTAAACCTCCTGGTTTAAATTTTCATTGTTATCTCCCCGCCTTTTGGGGGAGAGAGTATTCGCTGATATTATATTGCGAAATTCGCCATAAATTTATCTTTTTCTTCCTCAAAATTATTGTTTTTTATGGAATTTTTTATTTTGTCCGTCAATTGTATCATAAAATAAATGTTGTGTAAAGTGGTTAAGCGCATGCCAAGTATTTCGTGGACATTAAAAAGGTGCCTGATATAAGCCCTGGTAAAATTTTTACAGGCGTAGCATCCGCAGCCCTGTTCTATAGGCGTGAAATCCTCTTTGTACTCGCTGTTCCTGATTATTATCCTGCCGCGCGAAGTATACACAGTGCCGTTTCTTGCTATTCTTGTCGGCAGGACGCAGTCAAACATGTCCATACCGTTTTCCACCGCGTGCCATAAGTCCTCGGGCGCGCCTATGCCCATCAAATACCTCGGCTTGTCCGCGGGAAGCATTGGCCCTATCCAGTCAATTACCGAATACATCAGTTCTTTGCCCTCGCCTACAGACACTCCGCCTATGGCATAGCCCGGAAAATCCATTTTAATCATTTCTTCCGCGGCCTTTTCCCTCAAATCCCTGTAAATACCGCCCTGGATTATGCCGAACAGCGACTGCCTGTCAATATTCTTATGGGCTGCTTTGGATCTTTTTGCCCATTCAAGTGTCAAATTAAGTGATTTATCAATGTATTCGCGGTCTGAGGGATAAGGCGGGCATTCGTCAAGGCACATCATAATATCAGAGCCCAGCTTGTTTTGTATCTCAACCGCAGTCTCAGGTGTAAAAAAATGCTCAGTGCCGTCAAAGTGAGCCTGAAAATGAACTCCCTCGGGGGTTATTTTTCTAAGGTCTTCCATTGAAAATATCTGGAAACCCCCGCTGTCGGTCAAAATCGCACCTTTCCAAGCCATGAACTTATGCAGGCCGCCGGCTTTTTCTATTATATCAATGCCTGGCCTTAGATAAAGGTGGTAGGTATTCGCGAGAATTATATTTATGTTTATTTCTTCCAGGTCCTGCGGAGTCATTATTTTAACCGTGGCCTGCGTGCCTACAGGCATGAATACAGGAGTTGTAACGCTGCCATGAGGGGTATTTATCACTGCTATACGGGATTTTTTGTACTTATGGAGTGTTTTAAAGAATTCCATTTTGAAGGGCTTGCAGAACGTTATAATCCAGCCTTTCCTTATTGGCATAGTTGGGTGAATTTTTGTATTTATCGGAAAAATCGTAAATACCAAAATCCATGTTTTTGTAATTCCAGTATGTATAAGATATCCCGTATTTTTTAAATATTTCAATGACATCCCGAGTCCAGTTTTTCCTTGTCGCTGGCGTTGCTTTAGCGATGCAACCGAATTCCCCGCATAGTACAGGCACTTTATATTTTTCCTTGAACCTGACTGTATTCAGTATCAGTTTTTCAAGCTCGCTTTTATCCCAGTATTTGTCCTGCTCCACAAAAAAACTGGCAAAAGAGTTGTCTTTCTTTTCCAGTTCTTCCTTTAACCCTGCCACATCTTCAGGCCTGCCCGGGTAATCCACATTGCGCCTGTAAAGGTTGAACTTATAAAACGAGCACCATTCCGCCAGCTGGTGGGTAATGAGCAAAGGGTCGTAAAAATGGAAACTATATATTATTTTTTTGTCGCTGAATCTTTTCATCTTCTTAAATGTCGCGATCTGGCCCCACAAATTGGATTCAATGACAATCCAGTGTTTTTTATCGTGCTTTCTTATGGCTTTTACAGCATCTTTGGCCAGGCCAATCCATAATTCATCCCTGGGTGCTACAGGTTCATTAAGCGGTTCGTATATTATATGCGGCTCCTTTCTGTAACGTGCAGCAAAAAACTCCCATATTTTCAGGAACCTCTTCCTGTTATCCGCTTTCTTTTTCCAGATGTCGTTCGTTTCCCTTTCTTTGAACGCGAACGAATGTCCCGGTGCTTTATGCAGGTCAAGTATTACTGCCAGTTTATGTTTACGCGCCAGGCTTATGATGTTGTCAACGTATTGCATGCGCTTTTCATCATATACATAAGGCTTGTCATTTGATTCAAATAAAAAATAATCAACAGGAAAACGGATAATATTAAATCCCATTTTTTTTATTCCAATTATATCTTTTTCTTTTATAAAACTTTTTAAATGTTTGTCGGTAAGATTTGCCTGGGAAGTATAACCGCCTATATTTACGCCACAAAAATACATTTTTTCTCCTTTTTTAATTCCTATATGCGAAATTATAATTGTTTTATTGTGATGCTGCCGTTTGAACTTTTTTTTGTTTATTTATGCACCTGTGTTTTTTATGGCTGTTTCTGATTAAACCCCATACTCTGCGATATTTTTTCAGCAGTTGCTTTTACCTGTTTTGCGTATTCAGGTGTCTTCTGGTCATTCATCCTCAGAGCCGGCGCTGTTATGCCTACGCATGCGATAACCCTGCCTCTGTAATTTTTCACCGGCGCGGCTATCCCTACAAGGTCGTTTGAATACTCCTGATTGTCTACGGCATAACCCTGCTGTTTTGCTTCGTTTATTGCTTCTTTCAACTTTTCAGCAGTGTCTATTGTGTAAGGAGTGAATGGTTCAAACTTGATAAATTTCATTACCTCATCTAGCCTGTCATCAGGCAAATTGGCCAGCCAGATTTTTCCGGATGCCGAACAGTGAAGCGGAACTCTTTCGCCGACGTTTGACTTGACCCCTACCTTTTCAAGCGTTTCGAGTACATCCACATAAAGCACTTTGTTCTGATCCACTATCGCGAGCTGCACAGTCTCGCCAGAGGACCTCCAGAGCTGCCTTAAATAGGGCATGGCGTGCTGCCTGATATCAAGCTTTGACAGTACGGCATTGCCGAGTTCAAATAACTTCATGCCAAGACGGTATTTTGAAGTTTCAATATCCTGCTCAACATATTTCCTGAGCATTAAAGTGGTCAAGAGCCTGTGTACCGTGCTTTTATGCAGGTGAAGCTCCTTGCTCAGTGTCGTAACGCCTACTCCTGTCTTGTATTCGCTTAAACTTTCAACTATATCGAGAGTCCTTTCTACTGATTGTACCGTGGTTTCATATACCTGTTTTCTTCTCATCATTTCCTCCTGCTGTTTTTATTCCCCTGTTATTTATAATATGGGTTTTGGCCGTTATTATTTGTATAAACCGGCTGGCCTTTGCCGTATTTATTTCCATTCGCTTGCTTTTATTCTTATCGTTACCCTCCTGTTTTTCTGCCTGCCCTCATCGGTATCATTTGAAGCAACAGGCATCGTATCCCCTTTCCCTATAGCAGTAAACATATTTTCCTGCATTCCAAAAAGATCGACAAAAAATTTGACTACAGCCTCTGCCCTTGCCTGGGATAAAGCAAGGTTATTCGGGTATATGCTGCGTTTTATCGGCATATTATCAGTATGGCCTTCCACTATCACCGATGCGTTTTTATGGGTGTTTATCTGATCCGCTATCTTTTTTATGTCCTGATATACACTTATTTTAACGTCTGCCTTGCCTGTATCAAATAAAGTATCTGCCGATAAAGTTATTACAATTTCCCTTAGTAACACATGAACGTACTGCGGCACGGTATGCGCCCAGTTACCGACCGTATCAGCTGCATAAAAAGTATATGTATAAACTTTGCCCGGGTCAATATACGCGCCCTTGTCGTTTGTGCCATCCCACACAACAGGAGAAGGCGGATCCCCTGCTCCGCTGAATCTTTTTACCACCTTGCCTTTATCATCCCCTATAATCAATTGCCATGAGCCTATATTGTGCAAGTCTGTGGCTGTTGGTTTAAATGATACGGGTACAACAATGGCGCCTATTTGATTTGGTTTAAGTATTTTGGGCTCTGCATCTATACTAACTTTCGGTGGAGTGTTGTCAACCTCCACGCTTATCTCGTTTGAGTCTGATTTTGTCCCGTTTTTATAAATAGCCTGTGCTTTTATATTATAAACACCATCCGGTACAACTTTTCCTAAACTATTGTATCCGTTCCAGTATAATCTTTGGGATGCATCCTTAAATACAAGGCTTTTAATAGCAACGCCAACTGAATCGGAAATATTCAGGATTATTTGTTTTACCTTTGCGGGCGATGCAATATCAGGAACAATGAAAGTGAAATCCTTATATTTATCGCCATTGGGAGAAAATACAGCTGGATTTGCTGCTATATTAAAAGGCGGAGTGCCGAATTGATAAGTCAAAGTTATCCTGTTGGTTAAACCAAGGTCTGCATTATAAGGCACAAAAGCATAATCAATCAAAAGAGAGTTTAAAATCAATCCTGCCCCAAAAGTCGGTTGTTGGATAGTCCCTAATTTGTAACCAAGCCTGAAAGCTAAAACATTAAAGGCGGTATATGACGCGCCAAATGAATAATTAAGGTTATTGTCCGAAGCTGCCTGCACATTACCTTCAAGTGTAAAATTATTTGCGCTGTAACCCAGTCCTATTTTCATATTTATTGGTTGGCTGAAAGCCTGTGAAACAAAAGTTTCCTGCGGCCCTATGTCGTTAAAAACAAGCCCTGCTGACAAGCCGTTTAGAAACGGTAAATCATATATAAGTCCGAAGTCAAAAAGAAAGGAAAATGTGGAACCCGTTGCATTCTGGTTGTCAATTGTATAATTAAGTATTTTCAGGTTTGCGCCAAGAAATAGATCATCAAAAAATTGTTTAGAATAAGTTAATATTCCATAAACGCTGTAAGGAGAAAAAGTATAAAGCGATGTGTACAATGTTGTTGGGTTAGCAATAGTTTTTGTTAATGAATCCATATGAAGCCAATTTATGGTGGCGGCAATTGTTCCAAAAGGAAAAATCATGGAGTATTCAATATTCTCGTATTCCACCTGTTGAAACCATTCAATGTGAGTTAACGAAATTTCTGATGATAGTGATTTTGAAAGGCCCGCTGGGTTATATTCTATTGAATCTATATCATTCGCTAGTGCAATATATGTTTCACCCAAACCGCTTGGCTTTGCAGGAACAAGGATTTTTAAAAAATTATTTGCAGTTGTGCCGATTTGTTCTGCAGAAGGAAATATATTTCCTTCTGTCAATAAAACAATGAAAAGTAAAAATAATATTTTCTTTTTCATCGCAAACCTTTCCGTCTTATGAAATAAGTATTTTGATTATTATTATTTTGTCAAATAATTATAATTTTGTCAATAAAAAATAAAATAATATTTAATATCATATGCCAAAATAGTTTGAAAAATAAAACATTTTAAAGAATCTAAAGTAAATATATCGGTTAATGAATTTTGTATAGAATATTGACATAAAAGAAATTTAATGATATTTTAACATTTAAATTACGCTAAAATAAAATGAGGTTAATATGCGAAAATTTTTTATAATATTTTTTATATTTGTATACTCTTTTATGACTGCAACAATAAAAAATAATGAAACAGCGAAAGAACGACCTTTACTCGAACCAAGGCCTATTCCTAATATTCAGATAGATGGAGAATTAAAGGAATCCATAAGTACTCCGCCGATAATATTGGCCAAAGCTGAAAAAATTTTCAAACACGGATTTATATCAAACGCCAAAGACACTCCTTCAGCTGAAATATATCTCGGTTATGACTCAACCGGCCTTTATTTTTTCGCCAATGTAGATTGTTATTTACCAAAAACCAATAATAAAAAAGATGCTTCAATATCCGACTGTAACTGCATTGAATTCTTTCTTTCGTCTGATCCAAACGCAAACCCAAATAGGACCGATTATGGTGCCAAAGACTTTCATGTCGGTGTAAAAGCTGCAAAAGATGCTGCCACATGGAACTGGCAGTATAAAGCGCCGCTTGTAAACCCGGAAATATTTTATAAAGAAAAACCTGGTGGATACATTATGGAGGGCAGAATCCCATGGTCAAATTTTGATATTGGCTGTCTGTGTAAAATAAACGGCCGGGAAGTCGGATTTGATATGGCCATAGACTTTGTTGCAAACAGTATATTTGAAGGAAAATCTCAGATAAGATGGTTTGGCGACGAAAGCATTAACAAAAACCCATCAAAATGGGGTAGAATTGTTTATTGATTAGTTTTCATTATTTTTTCTTGTATAAAATTATCTAAAAAATCTATATCCCCTTCCCGTACAGCCAGAAAGCTCAGGCCTGTTTCATAATTACCGTCGATTTCCTTGTCGTTTGACCATCTTACTTCACAAAAAGCCTTAATAATTTTATCACTTTTATCAATTAAAATTTCAACTCTTATTACTTTTC
This sequence comes from uncultured bacterium, assembly GCA_963845185.1. Classification (GTDB taxonomy): domain Bacteria; phylum Oederibacteriota; class PGYV01; order PGYV01; family CAWJRG01; genus CAWJRG01. The sequence continues at coordinate 789,567 of CAWJRG010000009.1, forward strand.
CAGGTTCTACTTTATTCGGCATTACAAGACATATACCGCCTTTTGATAAATTCCTCGTTTTTCCCTTATAAAAAGTCGATTGAATATTTTCAATATCGCCCATTAAAACTTTATACTTTGTTGATGCTTCATAGTTAATCCTTGGATAGGCTCTTCGCTCAATGCCTTGTTCCATCGTAATATCTCCTTTAAAAAATTATTTAATTGAAATAATAAAAGCAATTCCTGTGCCACGCAGTTATTGCTTAAAATAAAGAGATTTTTATTTGAATTAAATTCTTATATGTGCCGCAAGGAACATTAAAAAAACAGCAGTGCCGAAAAGCACATCAAAAAATCTATATCCAATATAATCCGGAAAGTTTAGTCGTAACTATAAATAATACTGTTTAATATATCATTTTATACGTTTGTGTTTTGTAATGATTTTTTTGGCATAAGATAAGACCGTTTCGGGCTTTATTTCATAAAGGCATTTATAATGCCCAAATTTGCATACTTTTTCAAAACACGGAGAACAATCAATACCACTTCCAAAAATATAAGCATTTTTAGACAAAGGACCAGTCCATTTTGCGGATGTTGAACCAAATATTGCAATTAACGGAATATGAAAAGCATCTGCTATATGCATAAGTCCTGAATCATTGCCTATAAATAAATCCATATTTTTAATGAGCCCGCAAACCTGGCCCAGCGTGGTCTTTCCCCGCAAGTCAAAAATGCCATTGTCCTGCGGAATTTTCAACGTGAATTTTTTATCTTTTTCAGAGCCAACAATGTAAATCCTTATTTTATTATTTAATTTCACAAGGTTTTTGATCAATTCCACATAATTTTCAAGCGGCCACATTTTTGCCGGGCCGTATGCTGCAAAAGGTGCTATTATAATATTATATGAGGAGTTCATAACGCAGAACTTTTTGCTGGTTTCTTTTTCATTTAAGGAATTAATTTGAATTAGTTGTTTTAATATTTTAAAGTCAAACCTATTGCTTATTTCATAAAAAATTCTTTTATATTCTTCTGCAATATGTAACTTATCATGTTTCTTATCGCGACAATATCTCCGGTTTAAAAATAGTCCATCTTCGCAAAAACCTGCTAGGATACTGACGCCTCCAAACCACAAAATAAAACCCGAAGATAAGGAAGGAGTAAGGCTAATTCCTGTTTTAATTTTTTCTTTTCGTATTCTTAAAATAATTTTAAAAGAATCAATAAATGATTTCTTATTGAAAATAATCAACTCGTCCACAAAATGGTTGTTATTATATAATTCAGCTACCGATTCATCGGCAAGTACGTAAATCTTTTTATATAATTTTTTTGCCTCTTCCAAAAATGCTGTAGCTATGACTGCATCTCCAAGCCAATTTGGCATGCGTACTATTAATTTGTCCACCAGTGCAGGTGATTTTCTTTTTTCAAACATTTTTGCAAACTTTGCATATTCTGAAAAACTGCTGTATATAGAAAGAATAAAACCCTGCAGCCCGTCGAGAAAACCAAGTTTAAAAAAATACATTCTTAAAAATTTAAATAGAGGGGAAAAAATAATTCTAGCCAACAAAAATTTTTTTTGTTTTTCTTCAGCTTGCAAAGATGTGTACCTGTTCATTTTTTTAAAATACGTGAAGCTGTCAAGGTAGGAATTATGTGTAATAGGCTTGTTTATTTTACCTGTTATACCGTTGACTTTTATGCTTTCGTGCACGGGTTTCTCGTCAAAAGCACCTTTATTTTTTTTAAAAAGCCTTAACTGATAATCATTTCCCCAGCCGCAGTGTTTTATTTTTCTTCCCAAAAAAATAGTTTCCCGCTTTATGTAATATCCGTCGAAAGTATTCTTCCCTTTTATTGTCATGAGTATCTTGTCTTTAAGTTCCGGGGATACTTCCTCGTCTGCATCGATGCTCAGCAACCAGTCATATTTTGTTTTTGACATTGCATAGTTTTTTATTTGGGAAAAATCCCTGAATTTCATGAAAAATATTTTTTTTGTATATTTTTTTGCTATCCCTACCGTGTTATCCGTACTGTTTGAATCAATCATAACTATTTCATCTGCAAATGAAAGGCTTTTAAGGCATTTATTTATATTTTTTTCTTCGTTATAAGTTACTACAGTTGCCGAGATTTTCATGAATCTATTTGCATAAAATTTTATTTACTGTATCAAGAACAGCGCTTACCGTTACTGAATCCGCTTTTTTATCGATTGCCAGGAGCACTTCGTTGTTATGACCCGAAGGTTTGTTGATTTCCGGGTCGGTTTCGCCCCATATAACTATGGTATTTGTGAATGGCGAAAATATGTGCATGAAGTCTGTTTCATTGCATATAAAGCAGGTAAAAAACTGGGACAGCGCAGCCAAACGCATATAATCATTGTTTTCTGCCGCGATGCACTGTTTTTTTGTTATGTGCATGAACTCATTCAAAGCGTCCGCTTCGTATTTATGTGAAACGACTATTATTTTAGCCTGGTATTTTTCAATCAGGTTTTTAGCCAGCATGGAAAATTTATTCAAAGACCATCTCTTTTTCTGGTCTTTTAAAGTCGGATGCAGGCCAATTATTGTGTCTTTTTCCGTAATGTTATTTTTCTTTAAAAATTCTTTCGCATAGACTTTGTCGCTGTCCGACAGGGTTATTTTCGGGGTAAAATCATATGAATTTGCTCCTATAAACCGAACCAGGTTGAGATATTTTAATATTTTATGCTGATGCGGGCTTATGCTGTGAAGCGACAAATTATAAAGTTTATTGTAAAAATCCCGCTTTTCCTGGAAATAACCGACTTTTGCGAGCGACCTGTTTAAAACTGCAGCCAATACAGGCACGCGGGATGTATCGTTAAAATTTAATATTACATTGTATCGGCTCGTCATAAGTTTAAAGATAGTTTTAATATAAACTAACGGATTGATTGTTTTGATCTCGAGTATTTTATCGATGTACTTGCATGCCATAGCGAACTTTTTAATCCTTGGGGTTGTAAGTACGGTTATCTCCGACTCTTTAGGCATGGCTTCTTTCAAAGCCGCGATAGCCGGGGTTGAAAGTATAAATTCCTCTACATGAAAAGGCGTTATTATTAAAACAGAAGAAACCTCTTTCGGGTTTATCTGCTTAGCGGAAACTATTTTTTTATTTTCACGTTTCTTTAATTGATTTTCAATTTGCGTTCACCTATTATTTGATTATTTTTTCAAAATTCTCCGTGCTCTTACGGCAACATCCCGCGCGTTTATACTCTTCATGCATACAAATTCACCAGTTGGACAGGTATTGCCTCCATGCAGATGGCATGGCCTGCAACTCAGGTCTTTTTCAAATACGTCATAACCATTTTCTGTAATAAAGCCAAAGCTTTGCACAGTCGGCCCAAGAAAAACTATGGCAGGTACGTTAAAATGCCGTGCCAAATGCGCGGCTGCCGTGTCATTGCCGATAAATAATCCGGTTTTTTTTATCAAATTTATAAGCTCTAAAAAATCCGTTTTTCCAACCAAATTCTTTATATTTTGGCCTTTAATATATAATATTTTATCGGAATTTTCAACCTCATCTTTTAAACCAGTTATTGTTATTTTAAATCTTCCCTGTTTTTTAAGTTCATTGACCAGCTCAAAAAAATACGGCCATCTTTTAAGTTTCCATTTTGCTCCTATATGCATCAATATTGATTTTTCCCGCCTCGTCCTAAGTATTTTTGCAGTCTGTGGCTTTAAATTTAATGTGTGTTTTATCGCACTTAAATATTTTGCCGAAACTGTTTGCCTTTCGTCCAAAAACCACTTAAAAAGAACGGTCAGGCGTCTTTTAATGATGTCTTTCTTATAAATAGTCCGTTTTTTTGTTTTTATCAAGGCTGCCAAAAGCCTGGATTTAACATTATTTTGTAAATCAAAAACATAATCAAAATTTTCAGCGCTTAAAAGCTTTGCTTTTTCTAGTATTATTGCCAAGTCTTTAAAAAACCTTCCACGAAATTTTGTCAGAAATATGCGGTCTATCGGCATTAACCCCTGCAAATCCGAATATTCTTCTTTTGAAAGAAAGCATATTTTGGCATCCCTGTATGAGGCTTTTATTGCTTTTACAGCTTCTGCCGCCAGTATTATGTCACCTGCAGAAGAAAACCTGATTAACAATATTTTCATTTTTTTATCATATCTTCCAGTTCTTTTACGTTTTTAATCAACATGCCGATTTTTAATGCATAGAAATTGTTTTCCTGTATGAATTTCTTATTTATCCTAATTTCATCTTTTTCTGTTGTCACAATGAGGGAAGCGTTGGTTTTTCCGTAAAGCCGCTCTATTGCCTCGATTTCCTTTCTTTTATACCTGTGGTGGTCGCCAAACCGAAGGCTTACGCTTATGTGAGCATCCATGCTTTTTAAAAGTTTTTCAAAACCATGGGGGTTTCCCAGGCCGGAAAAAGCAATTACTTTTCTGTTTTTAACAGAACTTACGTTGAACTTTTCACCGGTCGATACATTATAAAAATACTTTGGCATGTACTCACTTTCAAATATTTTCATATTTTTGCCGTAGCCGAGCAGTATTTCCTTTATTTTTTCTATTCTAGCCGGGTCATTGCTGAGGTTTGCGTTTGTAATGACTATCGCATCCGCATTTTTCAGTGAGGAAACCGGTTCCCTTAAAAATCCCGCAGGAAAGAGCCGGCCGAACCCAAAAGGGTTCATTGCGTTGATAAGTACTATCTGGAATGAATTTTTAAGTATTTGCCTTTTCTGAAACGCGTCATCAATAAAAACAATGTCGGGTTTCATGTTTTCAATTCCGTATTCAAGCGCTTTGATTTTATTGTTGCCGACGATTACCTTTGCTTTTTCGAGGTTCCTTGCAAGCAAATACGGCTCGTCCCCGGCATTGATTGCCTTTATCAGCATACGCCTGCCGTCGCTTACTATGTCAATATTTTTTATTTTATGCCTCTTATATCCTTTTGCCACTACGAGCACGTCCTTACCGTCTTTTATGTAGCGTTTTCCCATTTCCTCCACAAACGGGGTTTTACCGGTTCCTCCCATGGTTATATTCCCTACCGAAATAATATTTACCCTGAATTTCTTGGATTTAAAAATATTGAGCCTGTAAAAAAGGTTTCTGATAAAAAGGCCGAATCCGTAAAAAAAAGATATTAAATACAAAAAAAGCATTATTAAATTTTCTTTAAAATTTCTTTTTTTCTTTGATATCAGAGCCATCCATGAATTCTCAATCATGCGGCACGTCCTCCTTGTCGCAAATAAGCGTTACGTTTTCGGCGTTAAATTTTTTCTTATTCTCGTTTATTATTTTATAGGTTGAAATAATCCTGTCAACAATCTTTGCGGTCTTTAAAGCCGAGCCTTTAAACCTCTCTACAACCGCCTTGTTTTTATCGCCCATACTTTGCCTCAACATTTCGTTTTTTAGCAGGATTGACAGCTTTGAAGATATGTCCTCAGGCGTGCTCTCCACCCTGTAAGCCCCGCCGTCGCTTGTTAACCTGTCTGCCGTATCCTCGAAATTATACATGTATTTGCCCATTATAATCGGCAATCCGTCTGCTGCCGCCTCAATCGGGTTATGCCCACCGTATTTCTTAAATCCGCCGCCGATTATAGCTATATCGGAAATATCATACAAATAAGGCAGGTCTCCTATTGTGTTTATCAATACTGCTTCATAATTGGTAATGATATTGTAATCCTCAACTTCATCCCACAATATATAATTAACCCCGCCTTTTTTTAAAAGGTTTATTATGAATTTTACCCTTTCCATATGCCTTGGAGCAATTATAAGTACATTTTCACTGCTTTTTACAGATTTAAAGGCGTCTATTATCAATTTTTCCTCGCCTTTTCTTATGCTGCCCGCTACAATAAATTTTTTCCCTTTTTTGTCCATGTTTATCTTTTTCGTGCCAATGCCGGTTATTCCCGCCGAATATTTAGTATTGCTTAATATTGTTATTTTCTCTTCCTTTATGCCAAGGCTCTCCAGGCGTATTTTCATCTTTTCGCTCTGCATTACAAAAAATACCATCTTGTCCAGGATGTATTTAAAAAACAGTCCGAAAGCATGATACAGTTTAAAACTTTTATTCGACAGCCTTCCATTGACCATGATGACAGGTATGTTTAATTTTTTGGCATAATATAACAAATTCGGCCAGATTTCCGTCTCCACCACAACTATGCCGAACGGGTTTGTTTTTTTCAAAAAATTCCAGGTTATCAGGTTTATATCCAGGGGAAAAAGCGCTGTATAGTTAATTTCCAGACCTGTTTCGCTTGTTATCTTCATTTGGCCATTCAGGCTAGTCGTGGTTGCCATTATATCGTATTCCGGATTTATCTTTTTAATTTCTTTTATTACCGGAATTACAGCCTGGACTTCGCCTACAGACGCGGCATGAAACCACAGGACCTTTTTGCCGCGTAATTTTTCAATATCCTGATTTTTTATAATCCCCAGCCTCTGGCTTGCTCCGGTTCTCCATTTTTTATTGAAAACAAAAAATAAAATTATGAATGGCAGAAGTATCATCAAAATAATGTAAATAAGGATGTTGTAAATTAAAATAATAATCATTGCCCCAGCTCTTTCACTATTGCATTGGCGGTTTTTTTAACCGTACCTTTTTTATAAATCAATGCTTTTAATTTTGCAAAATTCTTCTTCATATTCTTTCTGTATTTCTCCTCTCTTAATATCTTGACGGCTTCCATGCTTATATTTTCCGGTGTTACATTATTTTGAATGAATTCTTTAACCACCTGTTTGCCCAGTATGATGTTGACCAGCCCTATGAAATTAACTGTACTGGCCAGTCTTCTGACTATAATAAAGGAAACCGGGTTTAGCCTGTAAACAAGAAGCTCCGGGATCCCAAGCAGGGCAAGCTCAAGCGTTATCGTGCCTGATTTGGCAATTGCACAGTCAAGGCTTTTCCGCAGATAAACATCACTCCCGTCAACTATCTTCATATCAGGGCAATCGTTGCGTGAAATGATTTCGCGCATGAGCGTCTCGTCAATTGTGCCCGCCTTGAAGATAATAAACTTCACTCCCTTTGCTGTTTCCGATATCCTTTTACAGGCTTTGCATATCACTGGTAATAACGATTTTATTTCCCTTGTCCTGCTTCCCGGAAATATGCCTACAATTTTGCCTTCATGCTTTTTCAAGGCTTTTTTTGTCGTTCCCAGGATGCTTTCCGCAGCCGGATGCCCGAAATACCTCACATTTATGCCTTCTTTTTCAAATATCGTTTTTTCAAACGGCAGAATTACCACGGCAAGGTCCACATATTTTTTTATCTGGTAAATTCGTTCATAATGCCATGCCCATACCTGGGGTGTTATGTAATAAATAATTTTTTTTACGCCGGCTTTTTTTGCCGCTTTGATTAGTTTTAAATGGAACCCCGGGTAATCCAGCACTATCAGTGCATCTATTTTTTCGTCGCTGATTATATGAACTGCCCTTGAATAAATCCTTAAGATATCGAAAAGTCTGAAAACAACCTCGATTATGCCCACCAGCGCAAATTTTACAAGGTCTATCCTGACGTCTACCCCGGCTTGTTTCATTTTTTCCCCGCCAAAGCCGAGTATTTTAACTTTGCCTTTCGTGGATTTATGAATTTCCTTCGCCAGGTTTGCCGCAAAAAAATCCGCGGATTCCTCCCCTGCTGATATTAAGATTTTTTTCAAAACATGCACCTTAAGCCTTGAATTTATTCTTGATCTGTTCTTCTATTTCCAGAACTATTTTCAGCGCCATGTATGCCTGAAAAGGCGTGACTGCGACCTCTATCTCCCTGTTTATTGCGCTAATAAAGGACTTGAGTTCGCTGGCCAAAGGCTCCTCTTTTGCCATTGGGAACGACTCGATTTCCATTATGTCGTTCCAGGAAACCGTCCTGTCTGCCGGAAGCCCTTCCTTGATTTTGTAAATTTTTATGCTTTGCCTGACATAATCTATAGATATGTACGCGTTGTTCTCAAACACCCTGATTTTCCTGAGTTTTTTCGGGCTGACCCTGCTTGCAGTCACGTTTGCCACTGCCCCGTTTTTAAACTCAATCCTTGCGTTTGCCATGTCTATATTTTTTGTCAGTATGGGCACCCCTATGGCGTCTATCTTTTTCACGTCAGACTCCACGAGCTGCAGGATTATGTCAATGTCGTGTATCATGAGGTCCAGTATTACGCTCGTGTCAAGGCTTCTTGCGGTAAAAGGTCCGAGCCTGTTTGCCTCTATGAGCCTTGGGACCTTTTTCATCTGCTGGAGCTTTTTTATTGCCACGTTGAACCTTTCTATATGGCCTATCTGGAAAATCAGCTTGTTCTGCTTTTTTTTGAATATTTCCATCAGCTTGTCCGCTTCTTTTATGGTCGCAGTCATGGGTTTTTCCAGCAGTACGTGCTTTTCGTATTCGAGCATGTATTTTGCCACGTCATGATGCATTGTAGTGGGCACTGCTATGCTTACAGCGTCAACCTTGTCGACTATTGTTTTATAATCGGTATAAAGCGGCACTTTGTATTTGTCCGCTATCTCGACTGCCTTAGGCGATACGTCGCATATGCATGTCAGCTCCACGTTGTCCATGCCCGCGTATATCCTGGCGTGATGCTGTCCCAGGCTGCCTACTCCTATTACGCCCACTCTTAATTTTTTGCCCATTTTACACCTCTTCCAGTAATTTCAGGTATTTGTCAAAAGTTTTTTGCATGCATTTTATTTTTAACTGCGTGCCCTGTTCAGTCTGCTTTTTATCGAGCACGACAGCTTCAGTATAAAACATATTTATGATTTTTTCTTTATTATACGGTATAACCACGTCTTTTTCCATAAATTCTTTCTCAACCAGTCCCTCGATTTTCGCTATAAGCGTATCCAGGCCGTCCCCGGTCTTTGCGGAAATATGTATGACGTTTTTATTCATTAACAGGGCTTGTTTTGCCTCTTCGCTTAAGAGGTCCACTTTATTGTACACGTCTATGATGGTCTTATCTTCATAAGCGCCTATGCTTTTCAGGATGTCATATACGGTTTCTTTTTGCTCTTCGTAATCTTCCCTGCTTATGTCTATAAGATGGAGTATTATGTCCGCCTCCACCACTTCTTCCATGGTTGCCCTGAACGCTGCTATTAAATAAGGAGGCAGGTTTTTTATGAATCCCACAGTGTCGCTGAAAAGCACTTTGTATTTGTTCGGCAGGATATACTGTTTAATTTTCGGGTCGAGCGTTGCAAAAAGCTTGTCCTCGCTCAACATGCCCGCATTTGTGAGCCGGTTTAAAAGCATGGTCTTGCCTGCGTTTGTGTATCCAACAATCGAGACAAGCGGCACAGGAATCTCTTTTCTTCTTTCCCTTTGCTGCGCCCTGATTTCCTTTATTTTTTCAAGCTCTTTTTTTATTATTTGTAACCGTTTCTTAATCTTTCTCCTGTCAACTTCAAGTTTTGTTTCTCCGGGCCCTCTTGTCCCTATGCCTCCTCCAAGCCTCGATAATTCCACGCCGTGGCCTGTCAGCCTGGGCAGCAGATAATTCAGCTGTGCATACTCCACCTGAAGAATGGCCTCTTTTGTATGTGCCCTCTGCGCAAAAATATCGAGTATAAGCTGCGTCCTGTCAATTATCCTTTTTTCAATTATCTTTTCTATGTTTCTTATCTGCACAGGCTTTAAGTTTGCGTCAAAAATCGCAAGGTCTATAAAATCCTTGTATTTTTCGGCAATTTCGTGTACTTTTCCCTTGCCGATAAAAAAGACCGGGTCAACGGCCTTTCTTGCCTGGGTTACGACGCCATAAACTTCAGCGCCTGCCGTGTCTATAAGGCCGTGCATTTCCTCAATATCTGTTTCCAATTGAGCTTTCTGGCTTTGTGAAAATGTCTTGATTAACAGTGCTTTTTCCATATTGCGGGTAATTATACTCCTGGCACAGTAAAAGTCAATGTTATTGGCTATACTGCTGGGTTATAGAGGGGGCAGATACTAAAGTGCTGTCATTCATCAACTTAATTGGTGGGAATTTTTGCAGAGAAGATTAAACTTTTTTCTTCCATTCCACAGCTATGATCCTCTGGCCGTTCATGCCTTTTGATTCATCGCTCGCGAGAAAAACAGCAGGCGGACCCATGATTTCAGGCTTAAGCAGCTTGCTCTTTTTTTCCTTTGGAAACGAGTTAGGTATCATTCCTGTTAGTGTCGCACCGCCCGGAAGTAGCACGTTTAAGGTAATGCCTGTGCCTTCCAATTCCTGCGCCCATATAATGCTCATTGACTCCAGCGCTGCCTTTGAAGGACCGTACGGGGTGAATCCTTTGCGCTTCATGGTTTCATAATTCATGGATATGTTTATGATTCTTCCATGCCCCTGTTTGAGCATGTGAGGCACAACAGCGCTGGTCATCAGGAAAACTCCGTTAACATTTGTGTTTATTACCATGCGCCACATGTCTGGGTCAGCTTCCCAAAAAGGCTTTGGTTCTGTCATGAAACTGTCATTGACAAACTTCATTCCCCTTCCCGCATTATTAACAAGAATGTCTATCTTTCCATATTTTGATATCACCGTATCCACGAGCCTTTGCACGTCATTTACGTCAGTTACATCGGCAAGTATCGCTGTACCACCTATTTTTGCCGCAACCCCGTCTATTTCTTTTTTCTGCTTGGCTGCGGTTACCACAACATCCGCGCTCTCAGCAGCGAATGCCTCGGCAATGCCCCTGCCAATGCCCCTTCCTCCGCCTGTAATAATTGCAATCTTGTTCTTCAGCTTTCCCTTTTTCAAAAGTCGCCTCCCTTGATTTCGTTTACTTTGCCAAGCCGTCAACAGGAGCAGTCAAAGTATTACAAAATCATGTGCCCGTTCAAGTCCAAGGCTTTAGCCGAGGACAAGCGGTATTGATATCAAATCGTTTGTTTTTGTAGGGACAATTCATGAATTGTCCGCCTTTGTTGTTTTATCCTTTTGAATAATTCTTCATAGTCCCGAACTCAATTAAAAGATTAATACCGCATACTTTTACCTGACAAATTTCAAATCCCAATTCTTATTGTCCCCTTATTCCGTTAAAAAAGCAAGGATGGTTTTTATTTTGAATCTTTAAATGGTGGTTTAAATAGGATGGCTGGGGAGCTAGGGCTCGAACCTAGAGATGCGGGCGCCAAAGGCCCGTGCCTTACCATTTGGCTACTCCCCAACTTTGTAACTACTGTGATATACGCGATGTGCTATGTGTGAAGTGTAATATGAAAACCTGTTTTTCACATGCCACTTACCCCATACCACTTCCCACTTTTTCAGAGCGAATGCGTCATATATACTTTTGCTTTCTTAAACTGCCTTTTCGCGGAATTAAAGCATTTTAAAGCTGCTTTTTTATCCTCATATACCGCGAATATCGTGGAGCCGCTTCCGCTTAATCCTGCGTCGACGCATTCGTGCTGCAGGAAAAAAAGCATTATTGAAAATAAATATTTGTATTTTAAAAACACGACTTTTTCAAAATCATTGTACAAAATACCGCCCCTCATCCTGCTTCCCTTCATGTAATCGAGCAGTATTTTATTATAGTCAAACCTGGCTGTCAACTTGTATTCACCCGCGTAGAATTTATCGTACAGCCTGTACGTATCTTTAGTGGATACTTTTACATTGTTGTACACAAGCACGTACCATAATTTCCTGGCGTCTTTTATTATTTCTATTTTTTCACCCTTTCCTGAAACAACAGCCGGTTTTCGGTATATAAAAAAAGGTACATCCGAGCCTATTTGCGCTCCCATGCCGGCAAGCTCACTGCTACTCAAGCCAGCACCGAAGAGCCTGTTCAATGCAATTAATACTGCCGCGGCATTGCTGCTTCCGCCACCCAACCCGGAGCCTTCGGGTATGTGCTTGTAAAACTCTATTTTCAAGCCGGATTTCTTGCCAGTATAATCCATGAATTTTTTTGCGGCCTTGTAAATCGTGTTATCATGCGGCGCCAGGCGCAGCTTTTTTAATTTGTCCTTCAGGATTATCCCGGAGTCTTTCATCGTGTTTATTTCAAGTATATCGTATAAAGCAATCGGGTCAAATATTGATTTTATGAAATGATACCCGTCCTTTTTGTCCGTGCCGATAATCTGCAGTGTGAGGTTCACTTTTGCGGGAGAAAGGAATATCACAGGATCTTTTCCAGTTCGTCAAGTTTTTTCTTCAGGTCTTTCTTTTTGTCCTTTACTTTTTCCAGCTCCAGCGCTTTCTCGAACTTTTCCTTTGCCTTGTCGTATTCCTTCAGTTTCACATAGGCATCGCCGGCATGCTCCAGTATGAGCGGATCCTGCTTTAGTTTTGCCTTGTCCATGGCTGCAAGGGCATTGTTTAACGCATCCACTGCCTCTTTATACAGGCCTTTCTTGAAATAAACCCATCCGAGGCTGTCAAGGTAAAAACCATTGTTTTTCTCCAGTTCAAGAGCCTTTTTGACGAAGTCAAAGGCTTCATCCAGGTTTTTGCCCTCGTCGGCGTAGGTATAGCCTATATAATTATACGCCTCTGCGTTTTTTGGGTTTATCTTCACCACTTCCTTAAAATTCTCCACTGCCTTGTCGTAATCCTTCATACTGTCGTAAATAAGCCCCAGGTTAAAATACAATTTTTCGGAATCCTTAAACTGCGCTTTTGCTCCGTTATACAATTGCAGGGCTTTGTCGTATTCTTTGTTGTCCATGTAAGCCGACGCCAGTAAATGATAAAAATCCTCGTTATCCTTGTTTTCATCCAGTGCCTGCTCAAAAAGTTTTATTGCCTCAGGGATTTTTCCCTGCGCCTCGTATACATAGCCTATGTGGTAATACGCGTTTACTAGCTTTTTGTTTTCCTTTATGACGGACATGAATTTTGCAAGCGCCTCGTCGTATTTTTTCATTTCTTCATACGCAATACCGAGGTAATACCTGTTCATGATGTCATTGTAACCCATTTTTTCCAGTTTCTTGAATTGCAGGCTTGCCTCTTTGAATCTTTTCAGCTTAATGTAAACTTCTCCCAACGAGTATATGGCGTCTTTATTTTCCGGGTTTAATTTGAGTATTTCCCCGTATGTGGCGATTGTCTTGTCCCACTGCGAATTCCTGTAATATATGTCGGCAATATAATTTATAATTTCAATGTCCCCGGGTTTTTGTTTCAGATAATCCCTGTATACCTTTATTGCCTCCTCGTCCTGACCGGTAAGCTCATACGCTTTGCCAAGCCCCATATAGGCCTTGTAATAACCCGGGTCTTTTTCAATGGCCTTCTTGAAGTATTCTATCGCCTTGTCACTGTCTTCTTTTTGCCCGTAAACAATAGCTATATTGTAGTAGGAAGACGCCGATTCCTGGTCAAGCGCGATATTTTTCAGGAAATTCCCCTCGGCTCCGCTAAAATCTCCTTCCTGGTACGCGATAACCCCCATGTAGAAAAACGCCTGGGGAGATACAGGCTCAATGTTTATGAGTTTTTCAAATAATTCCTTTGCCTTCACATAATCTTCTTTTTGAACGGCTTCTTTACCTGCCAAAAGCAACAGCCGTGTATTATCCGGGGATTCTTTCAGCCCTTTTTCAATGATTTCCTCGGCCTGTGTGGTAACGCCTTTTGCTTCATATACGTCGGCAAGCTCGCCGTATATCGCGCCGGTATCATAAGCATATTTGGCGCTTGTATTAAAAAATTCGATGGCTTCGTCGTAATTATTGTACAATTCAAGCAGGTATCCGATTGAATAATATAGGTATGACACTGCTTCCTGATAAGGGTTTTTTTCAACTTCCGGTCTTATTGCGCTTTTATTAAGAGCGCACCCGGAAACGGCCAGCGTCAAAATCACAAAAAGAATTATTGGCTTGAAAATATTTTTTTTCATTTTGATTTATGCTTCCTCGAACATTTTATTGGTCTGCCTCAGGCGCTTGTTTATCACGCGTAAAAGTTCCATCAGCAGTTTTGCCGCGACTTTCGGGTCTGAATCGAGTATTTCATTGAAACTATTTTTTGTTATTACAATCAGTTTTGTGTCGGCGTTTGTCCTGCCTGTAGCGGTCCTGGGCCCTGAGTCGATCAATGACATCTCCCCTGCTATTTCACCCGGACCGAGCTTTGCTATTACCTTCTCGTCTGATTTTGTCTTTTTTATTATATCAATCCCGCCTTCTGTCACAATATACAGGATCTCGCCAGGCATTCCCTCTACAAAAAGTATGGAGCCTTTCTTATATGATTTTTCAAATACTTTCCTGCAAACAATGTCGATTTCCACATCCGTCAAATCCCTGAATAAATTAACCTGTTTTAATCTGTTGTAATCAATGGGTTCTGGCATTCTGACGTCCTAGTTTTATTAAAGTGATAAATATAATTTAAAATATGGGAACAAAACTGTATTAAATCCCCGATTAGGAGTTAAACCTGCACTTCCCATCCTTCCTGAATGGCGTAAGTCTTTTGGAATTTTGCCTGGGCATTGCGCTGCAAATCGTCTATCTGCGCGTCTGTATGCTCGGGCGCGTGATGGCACAAATGAAGTTCCTTGACATTGGCAAGCTGCGCTACTTTTATGCCTTCTTCATAAGTTGAATGCCCCCAGCCTATGTATTTTGGGTATTCCTCAGGCGTAAAGTGCGCATCATACATCAGGATGGAAGCGTTCTTTGAAAGTTCTATCAGCTTGTTATCCGGCACCGAAAAATGCTCTATGTCCGTGGCAAAAACAAAAGCACCGGTTTTTGTTTCCACCCTGAATCCCAGAACGCCGCCTGGATGGTTTAATCTCGCAATTTTTATGTTAAAAGGCCCTATGGTTGTGGGTTCGGTTTCCATTATTTCAAGAAAATGCAGTTTTGACATCATGCCTGACAGCTCAACTGGAAAATTAATGAATTCCTGCTGCTTTTTTAAAACATCCTTGATGCTTTGGTTGTACTTGGTTTCGCCGTAAAGGTTGATTTCATTTCCTTTAATGAACGCAGGCGTGAAAAACGGGAATGCCTGGATATGGTCCCAGTGATAGTGTGAAAAAAACATATGCAGCTTTCCCTGCCCGGTAAAACCTCTTTTTAAAAGGTCTCTGCCCAGGTTCCTTATTCCTGTGCCAGCGTCAAAAACCAGAAATGTATCGTCCTGCTCTATAAAAACACAGGTTGTATTGCCTCCGTATTTGACTGTATCTTTTCCCGGCACAGGTATTGAGCCCCGTACCCCGTAATACTTTATCTTCATCGTGCCTCCGTATTTCGCGCCGTGTTATATTTTGTTTTCACACGTGATATGCAATTTTCTTTCGTTATATTTGATTATAGTCTTTAATTTTTCATTTATCAAGCTAAAAACCACTGGAAAAATATTTATCTTCTTTTATTGCCTTATTTTAAAGCCAAAAAATTTGTGATTTGAATCACAATATTTTTCCGCCAAGCGAAATTCATTTAACCAACATTTACCAGTTCAAAATCCCGGCCGTATTTAATATTTATCATGCCAAGTAATTTTGTTTTTTCCTTGCTGCTTATTACATATTCTCCGGAAACAATCCCGAAAGCAGCCTGCCTGCTTGTTTCCATGATGTCCCTGTCGGTAATTATATTGGCAATTTTAAATTCAGGAACGCCATGCTGCCTTACGCCCATGAATTCGCCCGGCCCCCGCAACGCAAGGTCTTCTTCAGCTATCTTAAACCCGTCCTGTGTGGAAACCATGATATTCAAGCGTTTCATGCCTTCCTCGGTTTTCGGATCCCCAAGCAATATACAATAGGATTGAACGTACCCTCTGCCAACCCTGCCCCTGAGCTGGTGCAGCTGTGACAGCCCGAACCTGTCGGCATGCTCGATAACCATTACCGTGGCGTTGGCGACGTCTATACCGACCTCGATAACTGTTGTGGACACAAGTATATTTACGGCTTTATTTTTAAAATCCTGCATAACAGAATCCTTTTCCTCTTTTTTCATTCTGCCGTGTATGAGCGCTACCTTATAGTTTCCGAACCTTTTTGCCCATTGTTTTTCCATCTCTATCGCGGACTTTAAATCAATTTTTTCCGACTCTTCGACAAGCGGGTAAACTGCGTAAACCTGCGCGCCTTCATTGAGCCTTGCTTCGATAAAAGTATAGAGTTTTTCAGTTTCATTTTCCGCAAACAAAACAGTTTTTACTGCCTTTCTGCTCGGCGGCATCTCGTCAATTATTGATATGTCTGTATCCCCGTAAACCGTTAAAGATAAAGTCCTTGGTATGGGTGTTGCGCTCATTATCAAAGTATGGGGCATGGCCCCTTTTTTTAAAAGTTCTGCCCTCTGCATTACGCCGAACCTGTGCTGCTCGTCTATTATCACAAGCCCCATGTTTTTAAACCCGACATCCTCCTGTATCAGGGCATGCGTGCCTATGATTATGCCTATATCCCCGTTTTTAATCCGTGCCAGTATTTCGTCCCTTTTTTGTTTCTTGGTATCGCTGGTCAGTAGTTCGTGCCTTATTCCAGTGCTCTTAAAATAATTTTCCGCGTTCCTCGCGTGCTGCTGCGCCAGTATTTCAGTCGGTGCCATAAACGCAGTCTGGCAACCGTTGCCGCATGTTATTGCGGCTGCGATAAAAGCCACTACTGTCTTGCCTGAGCCCACATCGCCCTGTATGAGTCTGTTCATAGGCCTGCCGCTCTTAAAATCCGCCTTTATCTCCTCTACCACGCGCTTCTGCGCGCCTGTAAGTGAAAAAGGCATGGCCGATTCGAACGCTGCGTAAGTTTCCGGTTCCGTATTAAAAACAATGCCGCTCTTTTCCTTAATATTTTTTTTCCTAATGGCAAAAGCCATCTGCAGGAAAAAAAACTCGTCGAATATCAGGCGTTTTTTCGCCTTATTTAAAGTATCAAAATCCTCCGGAAAATGCGCGTTCAAAATGGCTTTATTAACGTCAATAAGGGAATCTTTCATTCTTAAGGTTTCGGGCAGATATTCATCTACGCAGTCAATATACTTATCAAGCGCAAACTTGATTATTTTCCTTAAGCTTTTTTGGTAAAGCCTGTCTGTAAGGGAATAAACAGGCACAATCCTGTTTACGCTGATATTATCGTCGTCCCCTGTAATAATCTCGTATTCCGGGTTGGATATCTGGAGAAAATTCCTGAACAGTTCTATCTTCCCGTGGCAGATTATTGAGTCGCCTTTTTTAAAAACCTTTTCCATGTACGGTTGGTTATACCATATGCAGTTTATGCTGCCTGATTCATCCTGCACCATTACGGTTGTTATTTTCAGCCTAGCGCTTACCTGCCTTGTTTGCTTTGCGAGTACTATGCCCCTTATGGTTTCCTTTTCCCCCAGTCTTAAATCTTTTATTTTTTTTATTACAGTCCTGTCCACCCATGTCCTGGGAAAATAGTAAAGCAGGTCAGCGACCGTGCGCACTCCAAGCTTCTCGAGCAGTTTCGCCCGCTCTGGTCCAACGCCCTTGATATACTGCACTTCGTTTGACAGTTTATCTGCTTTCATTGCGTGCCAAGTTGGGGGTTAATAGACGGCGCTATAGTAGTCGGCTTGGTCAGCTTGTACTGCGGCAGGGCCGATATGTTTATGGAAAAATATACTTCTTCTACGTTATCCTGCCGTTTTGACCAGCTAAATGAAGCATCCCAGCAGTGCAAATGCCATGTTACGCTGTAACTGTGGTCCATTAGGCGCTTTGTAATCATGTCGTACTGCCTTGTCGCGCCGATGCTGAACTCATCAGTGAAAGCAAAATTAAGCCCTGTGTTGAAATAAAAAGTGTCTTTTATGTTTAATTGCGGGTATCCCCTTGTGTCTATCAGGTTATTTACGTAGGTGGTGCCAAGGTTCATGCTCCACAAAGACTTTTCTTTGTCGCCCATGGCAAAATTTACATCCGTGTTCTTTACCATGTTCGCGTAAATGCTGTAGCCGCTGTTGGCATAAAGCGAATACTCGTTATAATTCATTGTCGCATTTAAGGCAAGCAGTGAAAACCTGTCCTGGATGTTTTTAATCGGCGGGCTGTCATCAAGCATGTCATAAGTGGTATTTGCCCTGATAGTAAGCATGCCTAACATGCTTGACATGTTGATTGCCAGCGAATCCGCTGTTATGCCGGTATGAAGCATAGATTTATTTTTATTTATCTGCTTGGCAAGATTTTGGGACAGCGTCAGCTGCAGCACGCCTCGGGGTGCAATATCCATGACAAGCGTAGCGTTTGTTGTATAAGTATTCAGGAATTCACCTTTGATATGCGACTTTTCGTCGCTGTTTGACCAGTTCGACTGCAAACCAGCGCCCCCGGACAAAGACATGAAAAGCAGGCGGGGAAGCGATAATGTCAGGTTCGGGTTCCAGCCTGCATTGTCGGAATAATAACCAGGCGTGGAAAGGCTGTAATTCCGTGTAAAATTAAGCGAGTTTTTCAAATAAAGCCTTGGTAAAATTTCCAATGACGTCATCTGGTAATTTAAATACGGCAAAGTCCTGCCCGTAGTAATGTAATGATATTTTGATTTATCAAGAGGCTGCCCGGTCAACGGATCCGTGGTAACAAGCGTCTCAGTGTCCAGTGCATTAATGTCCAGGGAGTTGTTTCCCCAGAAGCTTGTCGTGAAATCCGCGTATGAATTCTGCGATTGGTTATCCACCTGCCCTGCAAGCGTTTCCTGGCTTAACAGCGCGTCGCTCACCTTGCTGACCTTGATATTCAGCTTGCTGGTGTCGTTAAACTGCTGGGTATGAGTCAAACTGCCTTCCCAATGCTCGTCCTGAGAGTTTAAACTCGACGTAGTTTTTGTGTAATAGCCATAAAGGGATCCAGTCGAATCTTTTGAAAAACCGTAATTTGAAGTCAGCCTGTAGCCCCACCCGAGTTTTTGCATATAATCAACTTCCAGCGTTTCCTGATTTAACTGGTTAAAATAATAATTGTAGATTAAATCGGCGTAATAACCCTGAATGTCGTTATGCCCGACTTTAATCTCAAAAGGCAATTTATTGTTTTTTAGCGACTGGTAAAAATACGGGAAATAAAGCACCGGTATCCTGCCAAGGTAAAAAACCGTGTTCCATGCCTCTATTTTGTCGTCCTGGTAAATATATATGATTGACGATTCCATCCTGTAATGCGGCTGTTCCTTGTCGCAGGTGGTGAATACAGGCGATTCTATCTCGGTTTTTTTGCCTTCGGTTTTCATTTTTTTACCTTTGACTATCCATGGCGGCTTGACAATCGTTACGTTTTCCGTATAAGCTGTCGGTGTCTTGAAATTGTAATATATCTTGTCCGTATAAATCCGCGAGTCCTTTTGCATCACCAGGACATTTCCATCTGCAGATATATCGCCGGTATTTACATTGGCATAAATCCTGTCGGCAAAAATATAAATATCGTCGTGTTTTATGGTGCCGTGGCCTTCGCCGAAAATCTCAGCAGTCTGGTTGTCGTAGGAAAGGTCGTCTGCCATTACAAATACAGGCGTGGCTGTGTTGGCATTTACATCGGCTGGCATTGATAAAGAAGTGTAAGTTCCCGTTGCCGCCTTTGCTTTAAACGGCAGGAGCGGGGAAAAAACAAGAAGGAATAGTATTAAGTGAAGTGCCGGCCAAATCCTGTTGCCGCATCGAGGGTTTCGCCGCGGACGTGGTCGCCGGAACTTTGACAAAAGATGGTATACCCGCGTATAAGAATAAAATTTTTTTTTATCATTAACGTTTGTCATTCCTTTTTCATCAGCCGGCTGCTGTTACCTCCGACTTATAATATTGCCGTTTCGTTTGACGCGTCAAAAAAATGCGCCTTGTTCATGTCAAATACCAGCTCGAGTTCCTGGTTTATGTCTATCTCCGCGTCGGAGTCCATCTTCGCTATGAACGGCGTCTTCCCTGTCGTCAAATACACCAGGTTTTCGCTTCCAAGCGGTTCCACTACCTCAACCGTTGCCACCACCGTATTGTCCGCGCTCGCGTTCGGAGCGTACACCTTGTCGTATATGTCTTCCGGCCTTATTCCCATTATTATCGGCTGCCCTGCCTTGCCCTTCAGCAGCGCTCCCATCGACTCCGGCACCTTTACCTCGAAATTCTCTTCGTTGAAAAATAATCCCCCTTTCTTTTCCTCCAGTATTCCGTCTATGAAATTCATTGACGGGCTCCCTATAAATCCTGCACAGAATTTGTTCACTGGCTTATCATACAGTGTCTTCGGGTCCGCTATCTGCTGTATCTCTCCGTCCTTCATTACCACTATCTTCTCCCCCATTGTCATTGCTTCCACCTGGTCGTGCGTTACGTATATCATTGTCGCCTGCAGCCTCGTGTGCAGCTTTGAAAGCTCTGCCCTCATCTGCACCCTTAGTTTTGCGTCCAGGTTCGACAACGGCTCGTCAAACAAGAATACCTTCGGCTTCCTTACTATCGCCCTTCCTACCGCTACCCTCTGCCTCTCTCCTCCGGACAGCTCTTTCGGCTTCCTCTTCAGCAGTTTCTGTATCCCGAGTATATCAGCCGCCTCGTCTACCCTCTGCTTTATCTCTGCCTTCGGGTATTTCCTCAGCTTTAACCCAAATGCCATATTTTCCTCTACTGTCATGTGCGGGTATAACGCGTAGTTCTGAAATACCATTGCTATATCCCTGTCTTTCGGTTGTACGTCGTTTACCATCATGTCATCTATAAATATCTCCCCTCCTGTCGCTTCCTCCAGTCCTGCCACCATCCTCAATGTCGTTGTCTTTCCGCATCCGGATGGCCCTACCAATATTAAAAATTCTTTATCTTCGCATACTATATTTGCACCTTTTACTGCAAGTACGTTTCCGTATTTCTTCATTACATTTTTCATTACTACTCTCGCCATTTTGTCCTCCGCTATTTTGTGCTGATTTTTGTAAAAATTATTGAAATTCCTAGTGATAATAACACTTTATCTTTATTATGTCAATAATATTGCCTAAACTTGATAATTGAAAGTTTAAAATATTTTAATTTAAACAAAAATAATAGCTTTAGATATTAATTTAACGAAAAACCCTATTTTAAGAAATACAAATAATTATAATAACAGTGATTATACAAAGATAAGCCCATGATATTCAAAGCGTATTTTCGATAAAATAAGGTTGTTATTTATACTTCTTATTTGCATGTAAACAATCTGGTTTTCAGTTATTCTTATGGAAGATTTCCTTCCAATTCCTCGCATTGATAGAGGGTTGTTTGGCTGAACGCAACTTTCCCATCCTCGTATATTTGCTCTAAAACATCATCCCCGCAACCATCACATGCGGCTAAAGTAACTCTGGTTCCTGATTTTGCGTTATATGTAGGGGATTTCCACGGAAGGCTTGATGGTTCGACTTCATATCCTATACCATTCACGTAATATGTAGTCTGATAACCGTCATTATTATAACCTCCGCACCCACTGTTTGATACAGAGAAGTAAACCTTGTGGGTAAATAGCGAGCAGGAAGAGCAGGACAGTGTAAGAATACAAATTACTGCTAAAACCATTAATAAGATTTTTTTGTGAGTAGACATCTTTTATAACCTCCTTTGGTTACTTAATGCCCCTCTCAGAACCGAACGTGACCGTTTCGGTCATTCGGCTCCACGGGAATACTTCCTAATACGATGACAGCGAATAGGTTAAATGATATATCCTGGGTTCCGGCAATGGGTTGTATCTTAGAAAGCGGCAAAACTGTTCCCAGTTGTAACTTCTTTTCTGGCTTCGCCTGTTTATCCATTTATAGGCGAGCGCACGATTTCTCCAGTAGAATTTTGTTATTTGGGGCATATTACCGCTTATCCCGTAATAATTGTAGTGGCCCGTTAACTTTCTTCCTAATGCCTGCCACCACTGTTTTAATTCCACAAGATTTCTTACGCTCTTTAGCCAGAAGTTCGTCGCCTTCATCTTCTGTTTGAATTTTGTACTTGCCGTCCTTCGGCCTAATTTGAAGCCGCCCTTTCTGGTTTTGTCGCAGTAATGAGTAAACCCGAGGAAATCAAAGGTCGGAATTTTCCCGCCTGTATCTTTGGACTTATACCAGGCGTGGCGCCCGAATACGATTATTCTCGATTTATCTTTGGCGATTTTGAGGCCAAACTTATCAAGCCTCTGTCTTAACATTTCGCCAAACTCCTTTGCTTCGCTGTCATATTGGAACAGCACAACAAAGTCATCGGCATAACGTATCAGACTGGCGTATCCTTTGAGCTGTCTCTTGACATGCCTTTCGAACCACAGGTCTAATATGTAGTGTAGGTAGATGTTCGCCAGTAATGGGCTTAGTATTCCGCCCTGCGGCGTCCCTTTATCCGTTTCGATAAACTTACCTTCTTCCATAATCCCTGCATTTAATATCCTGCCGATTAACCTTATCAGGTTTGTATCGGCAATCCTTTGCGTAAGGCATTTCATTAGCCATTTGTGGTTTATGGTATCGAAAAACTTCTCAATGTCCATATCCACTACTGCGTTGACTGGCTTTGTCATTACTTCCTTATCCAGAATTTTCAATGCCTGATGACAATTTCTGTCAGGCCTGAACCCGTAAGATACTTCGCTGAAGTCTACCTCAAAGATTGACTCAAGAATTTTCTTTACCCCCATCTGGATTATCTTATCCTCGACGGCAGGTATTCCCAGCGGCCTCTTGTCTCCGTTTGTCTTGGGGATGTAGACGCGCCTTGTTGGTTGCGGTATGTATCTCCACGCCTTCATCCTATTGATTAAATCCTTGATATTTGCCTCTTTGTTGACTTCATATTCCTCTATCCTTACTCCGTCAATGCCCGGGGCTTTGTCCTGTTTTAACTCCCCAAAGCACTCCATTAGAAACTCCTCATTGAGCAGGTGTATCAGCGATGTAAATCTCAATTTTGGATTTTCCTTTGCCCGCATTGTTATGGTCATAAGTTTTGTTGCCATTCCGTCTCCACCTCTGTGTGTGGCGGTTGTCTCCCTTATGTCCATACGCATTCCCTCTATCCCCTTTTCTCCATCTACTTTCGTAGACTTCATCGATACTATGGGATAGTCAGACTGCCGGAACATCTTTTGCGGCTCCTTATCTTTTAGGATTTGTCGCCGCATACTCTCGTTTTGAGGGTGTCCCGGCTCTCCCGAGTTCATATCTGCTCCTTGACATCTTGACACGGACTTAGACCCCGTCGGATTCCCACTCTCTCGCCTTTTTATGATTGTGGGACTGCTGCCTGCTCTTTTATGAAAAATGTCGGCCTCCGACACGTTGGCGATTTCGGGGCTCAATACCTTCACTTGCGTTGTATCCCGATGTCTCCCGCCTTCCAGCTTCATTTAGCTCGTTGCCTCACTATTTGTGGAATTTGGTATTGGGCTGGCGGCTGACCTTTGCCCAGGCTGGACTTTCACCAGCGCGAACCGATACGCTTTTCTCGGCGCACTCATATTCCGCCTCCTTAATTGAATTTAAAAACAAAACTATTTTATCATTTTTCATTATCCCATGCAAGCAATTTCAGCCAGTATTTACTTTATCCCTAAGTCCAGTGCGTTTTTATTGTGCCATGAATTAAAAATTTATATTGTGCCGTCAAGGGTTATACCACAGTTATAAGTATCATTGGCGCTTACCAATACGTTCCCATCCCTGTATATGTACATGTTAGTATTATTGTTACAGCCTTCGCAACAAAATATTGAAACTGAAGATCCTGCTTTTGCAGTATATGTGGGAGACGTCCATGGCAGGGATGGATAAACCGTATAAGACGAACCGTTTACAGTATATTCTATCCAACTACTCGTACTGCAGGAACCTGTGTCAGTTACCTTAAAGTAAACTTTGTGGGCAAATAACGAGCAGGAAGAGCAGGACATCATAAAAACGCTGAATATAGCTAAAACCATTAATATAATTCTACGCATATTCCGTCTCCTTAATTAAAATCTTACGCATTACTTTTACCCGCCGAATTGCCAGCCGTGTTTAGAATAATTTGCAGTAAATCATTTGCCTTGATTTTATTTATATCATTTTCTACTGAATTTCGCAAGACGTTTTTAAAACAATCCGGACGGCCGATATAAACCATTGACATTAATAGTGTTTTATGTTAAAAATCATTTGTTTTTTTAACAAATCAACCGGAGGTATCAAGTAAAATGCCGAATTTGAAAGCTTCTATTAAAGACGTCAGAAAAACCGCAAAAAGGACAGTGAGAAATAAAACAGCCATATCCGAAGTCAGGAGCACCCTGAAAAAAATTAAAAAGATAACTTCTGCCGAGGAAGCAAAAAAAGCCCTGCCCGGCGCTTATTCGGTGATTGACAAAGCCGTGGAGAGAGGGATTTTAAAAAAAAATACAGGCGCAAGGTATAAAAGCAGGCTGGCATCTTACGTCAATAAACTGCCGCAAAAATAAGCAACCACCCAAAAATCAGTTTTTTTTCTCGTTAAGTTTCAAGAATATCTTTTCAGAGCATCACCTGAAAAATAATCTTGCCGTTTTCTTTTGACGACAGCTTTATTTTTTTGTCAGCTTCCTTGACGATGCGCAGTACGTCGATAAAAGGTGTCCCCGAAAAATTCTTTACATGGTCTTTGGCTTTCTTCATGGTGTACCAATTCATGAATTTCGACGCTTCCTGCTCTGCCTGTTTTGTAAGGTATCCTGATTTACCCATGTAATATTTCAGTATGTAAATCTTGTATATGGAGCTGAAAACAAACCCGAGCATTTGTTCCGGGGCCTCATCCTCGTATATTTTTTCCAGTATGGTCAGCGCTTTTTTCTCGTTTGCCTCGCCTATAGCATCGGAAAAATCAAATATGGAAAATCCCTTTTCAACTCCCCTTGTCTTGTTGAAATCTTCAACCGTAATATCGGTTTTATTTCCCGTAAAAAGCACGAGCTTGTCTATTTCGTTTTTTATAAATGCCATATCCCCGTTTGACTCGTAAATAATGTAATCCATGACCTCGTAATCCATTTCTTTTTTGTCTTTTGCGGTATATGCCTTTGCCCAGTCCATTATATCCGAATCGCGAAGGCTTGAGAAATCAACTATGTTTTTGCTCGATATGTCGTATTTTTCAAGTATCTTTTTTTTAAAATCCCTGCTTTCAAGCCCGGCTATAAGCGCCATGCATGTGAATTCCGGCATTTTCCCCAAAAAAGCCATCAGCCGTTCCAGTTCTTCGGTCTTTAACCTGTCGAACGATTTCACTATCAAAAGTTTTTTATTTGAAAAAAAAGGCCGCGTCCTGGCATTTTCTAAAAGGGATTCAATGGATATTTTTGAGTCTTTGTCGTCAACCTGGTAAACGTCGGTCCCGCTTGACGCGTCCCCGTCTTCGAATATTTTCACAGAAAGCTCAAAAACAAATTCTTCATTTAAAAAACCGTTATTGCCCGCCAGAATGTAATACGGCTCGGTTTTGTTCTCAATAACCGACGCGAATCTTGGCAGCATGGCTTAATTTTTCATCTCAAAAAATGTAATTGCTGAAAGCTTGCCGTTTATGAAAAGGTTTACGTGGTACAGCCCCTGTTTTTCCGGCGTTTTTTTCTGGCCGTTTTCAGTCAGGATATTATCGATTTCAATGTAATTAGCGCAGACATAAGGGCTGAACTGCTTTCCGTCCACCTCAACCCTTTCATTCGAGTTGGTTTTGTCCCACGTGGCTACGCGTTCGCATATCACGTCTCCCGCCGGGTCTATCCACCTGTCTTCAAAAACATAGCTATCGGTATCAGAATTGCCTCCGCCTTTGGAATAAAGTATGTAGGGATTTATAAAAAGAAAATCCCTGTTTCTCAAATTGACATCCTTGCCCCCGCTTGAAGGAAACAATATATAAGCCCAGTATTGTATTGCCTTGTCCGTACCCCGGTAAAACCAGTTTTTGCTGTCAATAGGATAGCTGTTTATCAGCCCGCTGCATGTTGTTATATGGCCTATCAAATAGGAATCTGCCGCATATAACCCAACGGCAAAAAATATCAGCATAAATAACAAAAAGACTTTTTTCATTTGTCTTCCTTATATCTGTATTTTGTTAATAGGAATTATTTTACCGAACCATTTATTACCCTGTTTACTATTGTGCTGGCGAGCTGGTCAAGCACCCTGTTCCTGGCTGTGGTTTCATCTTCAGCCGGCATGCCCAGGTTATTTGCCACATAGTATGTGGTTTCTTCCCTGATTAAATCATCGCTCCAAAGCAGCGTCTGGCTTTTATTGTCAAAAAAGTAGAGCGTGATGTGTATCCTTAAGCGGTATTGCTGCGGCACCTGGTTCACGTCAAAAAGTATCGGCGTAAGGACATATTTTGTGATTTCAGCTTTTACAATCGCGTCCGCTTTGCTTTCATCGGTTATCTGCAACCGCCCGTTTGAGATAAATGTATCTATTGTCTTCTGTGTCAGATACTGTTCCATGCCGTATTGGGTCGTCTTGTTTAAAAACATAGGCACAGCTGCCTTTTGAATATAGCTTGGCAGTCCGGGCTGCGGGCTATAAGTGGAGCATCCCGCAAAAATCACTACGAACAAAATCAAAACCGGTAAAAGCATTTTCTTCATGATTCTTCCTCCTTAAATATTGTTTTTTTTAGTCGCATGTGTAGGGGTGATTCACGAATTACCCCGTACTTATTTTTCAATCAATTATTTTACTACTATATTCATCAGTTTGTTTTCTACAAAAATCTTCTTAACTATTTCCTTGCCTTTGACAAATTCTTTTATTTTCTCGTCGTTAAGAGCAAGCCTTTCAATTTCCGTTTGTGCTGTATTCACTGCAACATTTACTTTGCTCCTGATTTTGCCGTTTACCTGCAGCACAAACTCCACCGTATCCTCGATCGTAAGCGCCTCGTTGTACCGCGGCCACTGCGTGTGGAATATGCTCGGCTTGCCTCCGGTTTTTTCCCATATTTCTTCGCTGAAATGCGGCACCATAGGCGCGAGCATAAGGGCCATGTTTTTGATGACGAATTTCAAAAGTTTCTGCTCGTTTTTGTCACCAGGGTTTATTTGAGTGTCATTAAGCGTGTTAAAAAGCTCCATGAGCGAGGCAATGGCAGTGTTAAACTGCTGTTCTATTTCGATATCGTTCGTGACTTTTTTTATTACCTGATGCGTCTTCCTGACAAGTCTTTTTGCGCCTTCGTTTAATTTATCATATTCTACGTCTTCGTCAATGTTTTTTATCTTATCGGCGTATTGCGTTATTTTACGCCACAACCTGTTTAAAAACCTGAATGCTCCTTCAACAGCTTCGTCCGACCATTCGAGGTCAAAGACAGGCGGCGCCGCAAAAAGCATGAAAAACCTCGCTGTATCTGCGCCGTATTTTTCTATCATGTCGTCCGGGCTGATTGTATTTCCTTTTGATTTTGACATCTTTGCGCCGTCTTTTATCACCATGCCCTGCGTCAGGAGCCGTAAAAAAGGCTCGTCGCTCGATATCAGCCCCATATCACGCATTACTTTGGTAAAAAACCTGGCATAAATCAAATGCATGCACGAATGCTCTGCGCCGCCGATATACTGGTCAACAGGCATAAGCTTGTCCGCTACAGCCTTGTTGACCATTTCTTTGTTATTTTTCGGGTCGCAGTAACGGATAAAATACCATGACGAGTCCACGAAAGTGTCCATGGTGTCGGTTTCTCTTTTTGCCGGCCCGCCGCACTTTGGGCACTTCGCGTTGACAAATGTTTTTGATGTCTCAAGCGGATTACCCTTGCCGGTGAATTCTATGTCCTCGGGAAGCACCACAGGCAGGTTTTCCTCTTTTTCCATGACTACGCCGCATTTATCGCAGTATAGCGCAGGTATCGGCGTGCCCCAGTAGCGCTGCCGCGATATGAGCCAGTCCTTTAACTTGTAATTCACGGATTTTTTACCTATGCCAATTTTTTCCATCCAGTCAGCTATTTTTTCCTTTGCCTGCTTCGTTTTCAATGCCGTTGAACTGTCCTGAATTCACAAGCACGCCCTCACCCTCGTGCGCGTCTTTCATTTCTTCAATTTTTAAGATTTTGTCTTTGGGCTGAATGACCACAATCATCGGGAGGCTGTATTTTTTCGCAAATATAAAATCCCTGGAATCGTGCGTTGGCACTGCCATAATAGCGCCTGTGCCGTATTCCATAAGCACATAGTTACCGATAAATATCGGAATCTTCGCATTATTGACCGGATTTACGGCATATGCGCCTGTGGCAATGCCTTCTTTTTCAAGGTACAAAAGTGTCTCTACTGTAATGTCTATCTTTTTGACTTTTTCCTGGAATTTTTCTATTTCTTTTACCTTATTTTTGTCCGATTGTTTTTTTATTTCTTCCACCATCGGGTGCTGAGGCGCCAGCACTACATAGGTTGCACCAAATATCGTGTCAGGCCGCGTAGTGAACACAGGAATCTGCGCGCCTGTTTTTTCCTCTTTGAAATAAATGGTTACTCCGGTGCTCCTGCCTATCCAGTTTTTCTGCATTGCAAGCACTTTTTCCGGCCAGCCCTTCTCAAGCAATTTATGCCCGTCAAGAAGCTCCTGGCTGTAATCCGTTATCTTAAAAAACCACTGGGTCAAATCTTTTTGCTCGACCTTTGTTTCGCATCTCCAGCATTTGCCGTCATGCACCTGCTCGTTTGCAAGCACGGTTTTGCAGTCAGGGCACCAGTTTACAGGCATCTTTTTGCGGTAAGCAAGGCCTTTTTCGAAAAATTTTATGAAAAGCCTCTGGTTCCATTTGTAATATTCCTTGTCGCAGGTCGTAACTTCCCTTTCCCAGTCATAGGATATGCCCATTTTCTTGAATTGCCCGCGCGCATGGTCCACATTTTTATGCGTCCACTGTGCTGGATGGATTTTGTTCTGGATTGCCGCATTCTCTGCAGGCAGGCCAAAAGCATCATAACCCATGGGGTGCATCACATCATAGCCTTTCATGCGCATAAAATGGGCTATGACGTCGCCTATGCAGTAAACCCTCACATGTCCCATATGCAAATAGCCTGAAGGATAAGGGAACATTTCAAGCACGTAATATTTCTTCTTGGCGTCGTTTTTAAGCCTGAATGTCTTGTTATCTTCCCAGTACTTCTGCCATTTTTCCTCTATTTCCTTGTAAGGGTAAAAATCAGCCATGTTTTATTTCCTGCTCCTTATGCTGTCATTTGCATTTCGAAAAACCGCTAAAATTTATCATTGCGAACCCCGCTTTTATTTTTATGGGGCGTGGCAATCTCGTTTTTCCCTTTTAATAAGGGATTGTTTCGTCGCTTAACTTCTCGCAATGACAATCAAAAATTGTAGTTATAATATCATTTTTTTTGTTTTTTACAATAGCGGTTTTGTAATGCGGCTTATCGGCGTATTATTTTTTGTTATCCTTAATATATTTGGCTACTTCGCCGAAAGGCGCTATCCAGTATTTGTCCCTGTTATCGCTTAAATACTTCAGCAGTTCCTCGTGCGCCTGGGCGTCAGTGGGTATCCAGTCTCCTCCGACGCCGTGGAAAAGGAACACGGCCCACGAATTCGTCATTTCGGCTTCCTTTGCAAGTTCAATCATCTCAGGCCCTGTTTTGCCATTCACGGCAAAGCACGGTATCATCGTCATTTCGATTGCGTCAGGGTATGCATGCCTCCACGTAACCCCTCTTGCCGCAAGGAACTTTTCCTTTACCAGCGGAATATAGCTTTCGTCATTGTCGCCCACAAACGTGTCGCCGCACGGGTAAGCAAAGACATAATAGCCGCTCACATAACCTAATTTTTTAAGCCTGTCGATGTTATCCTGCAGCTCTTGTTTCATCCTTTGCAGGGTGTAATCCTGGAGGCTGTAGCTGAGTTTTTTTGACTTGTTACAAGCGTGGTTGATGGTATGGCACCCTATTTCATTGCCGTCTTTAATGATTTCCAGCCATTCTCCGGCATGCGCGTCGTTCATAAGGTAGTCCCCTGTCGGGAAAAACGTGGCTTTTAAATTATATTTTTTAAGGGCAGGCACTGCGTTTTCAAACTGCGAATCCATGCCGTCGTCATAGGTCAGCGAAACCGCGGCCCTGGCGTTGTTTGGCCAGGTATAGATAGGCTTGCTTTCATTTTCGGCTTTCTTTTTCATTGTGTCGCATCCTCCTGCTATTAAAAGTATTATTACGGCTAATATGAAGTATTTTTTCAAGTTAAGCCTCCCTTGGTTAAATAGCCCGGTGGGCTATTAATGCTTTTTCCCGGAAAAGTATTTCTTCATCGGTTTGAAATAAAAATCGATCCATCCTTTTTTGTATTCTTTTGCCTGCCCGTCGGGTATTTCTGTATGGATTAATGATAATTTTGTGCCTTTTTTTCCCTGCTCGAGCAGTATTTCAAGATTTGAATCAGGGCTGCCTTCGGGAAATTCAGTCGTGCGCCATTTCTGCACTATCCGCGTATATGGTTTTAATCCGACATTCGTGCCACTTATATATCCGTCCCAGGCTATAAATTTTCCGCCTTTTTTAGGGTCAACTTTCGCAGGGCTTTTGGTAAATGCAGAGTGCCCTTTGCTGTCCAACCATGCAATATATATATCTTTTGCCGTAGCATTTAACAGGGTAGAAACCTTCAGTGATTCGCTCATATTTACCTCCGTTATATCTTAAAGCTTCCATTTTACGATTTTTAATTATAAATTAATTTTTAGCCAATTATTTGCTTGTTTAAGCTGTTACTTAAGGTCTAAATACATTTAAAATTTCACTTTTTCTGTTTTCCCTGTAATGCATGTATGCATTACAAAGCATTATTTTAATATAATAATCGTATCTGTCCTGGAGCCTACCTTTACCCCGCTTTTTTCCCCAATTACCAT
The DNA here is from genome assembly GCA_963845185.1 of uncultured bacterium. Taxonomy (GTDB): domain Bacteria; phylum Oederibacteriota; class PGYV01; order PGYV01; family CAWJRG01; genus CAWJRG01. The sequence continues at coordinate 820,500 of CAWJRG010000009.1, forward strand.
GTAATAATATGTTCCGGGACTCAGGCCGCCAAGCACGTTGCTGTCGCATGTCAAAACCACTCCGCCTTCCGCCTGTTCCACATTTTGTCCCGTTCCATCAAATGTCTCTTCCCTTATAAGCCTGTAAGCCTCTGTATATATTTTCAGTATTATGCTGTTTACATTATTTGGCGCTACATTAACCATGATTTTTAATTGTTCTATCTCCGGGTTTATGGGATTCGGATACGGCATTAAATGCCCTACCGTCAGCGGCCCTGACAACACCGCTGCCGGCATATTTGTTGCCGTAAGCGTAGGTGTTCCTGTCACTACGGGTGACTGTGTACTTGTCTGTGTTATGGTCGGCGTGCCTGTAAGCGACGGCGTACCTGTAATTGTCGCTGTAACCGTAGGCGTCGGCGTGTTTGTCGGCGTGCCTGTAAGCGATGGTGTGCCTGTAATTGTCGCTGTAACCGTAGGCGTCGGCGTGTTTGTCGGCGTGCCTGTAAGCGATGGTGTGCCTGTAATTGTCGCTGTAACCGTAGGCGTCGGCGTGTTTGTCGGCGTTTGAGTTATTGTGAAAGTCGTGGTATTAGTCGGCGTTGATGTCTGTGAAACATATGGCGTAATGGTCGGTGAAGGACATGCCCCGAACTTTTGGATCCTGTAATTGTTTGTATCCGCTACGTACACGTCTCCGCTGCTGTCTGTTGCCAGCCCGTATGGACTGAAAAACTGCCCATTGTTTCCACCCATGATGCCCCATTCTGTCATAAATGTGCCTGTACTGCTGAATTCCTGTATCCTGTTATTGCCCTCGTCCGAGACATACACGTTTCCGCTGCTGTCGCATGCCACTCCGGTAGGATAATGAAATTGCCCGGGGTTTGATCCTGAACTGCCCCACTGCGTGATATATACGCCTGAGCCTGTGAATTTCTGTACTGTATCAATGCTTATATCTGAAACATACACGTTACCGCTTCCGTCCACTGCTATGCCTTCAGGCTCGACAAACTGGCCATTGCCCAGCCCCGGAGTGCCCCATTGCGCTATATATGCGCCTGTGCTGCTGAATTCTTCCACCCTGCTGTTCATAGAATCTGTGACATACACATTTCCGCTGTTATTATCCACTGCAATACCGTAAGGTGAGCTGAACTGGCCGTTCCCGCTTCCGGCGCTTCCCCACTGTGCGGCATATGCGCCGTTGCTTGTGAATTCCTGTATCCTGTTATTTTTATAATCCGTGACATATACGTTTCCGTTGCTGCCTACAGCCACCCCGCTGGGTTCACTAAACTGGCCGTTGCCGCTTCCCGGACCGCCCCACTGCGTTATAAAAGTGCCTGTGCTGCTGAATGCCTGGATGCTGTTATTAAACCAGTCCACGACATACACATTTCCGCTGTTATTGTCCACTGCCGCTGAAAAAGGAGCGATAAACTGCCCGTTTTTGGCCCCATAACTTCCCCATTTTGTAATATAGCACGGCGCAGGGCCTGATGATACCATAGTAGCAGTATAGGTTATTGTGGGTGACACTACAGGTGACTGTGTGGCCGACACCGTGATTATAGGTGTTATTGTAACTGTCATTGTATACGGGGCAATAGTCTGTGTTGGTGAAATAGTCGGCGATACAACCGGCGTAGGGCTTGCGCACACGCCGAACTCCTGTATCCTGTTATTCTGGCTGTCTGCAACAAATATATCTCCGGCGCTGTCTATTGCCACGCCATTGGCGCCGTGAAACTGCCCGTTGTTGAGCCCAAGGCCTCCCCATTGCGTGATATACACGCCGCTGCTTGTGAATTCCTGTACCCTGTTGTTATTCCAGTCGCCAATATAAATGTTTCCATTGCTGTCCATTGCTATTCCGGCAGGCCCGTTGAACTGCCCCGGGTTTGTTCCGCTGCTGCCCCACTGGGTTAAATAAGTGCCTGTGGCTGTGAATTCTTCCACCCTGTTATTCTGGAAGTCTGTAATATATAAAGTTCCGCTGCTGTCTATTACTATATTGGAAGGATACTCAAACTGTCCGTTGCCTGCGCCGTAACTACCCCATCGTCTTATGTATGTGCCTGTACTGCTGAATTCCTGGATTCTGCTGTTATTATAATCCGCGACATATACGTTTCCGCTGCTGTCCAGCGCAATTCCTTCAGGATATTCAAACTGCCCGTTGCCGTTTCCTGTGGTACCCCATTGCGTGATATATGCACCTGAACCTGTAAATTCCTGTATTCTGTTATTCTGCATGTCCGAGACATACACGTTTCCGCTGCTGCCTATGGCTATTCCCGTAGGCTCATAAAACTGCCCGTTGCCGGTCCCGGAACCGCCCCATTGCGTTATATACATTCCCGTATTGCTGAATTCCCGAATCCTGTTATTCATCTCGTCTGCAATATACACGTTCCCATTGCTGTCCAACGCTACGCCATTGGGCCAGTCAAACTGGCCGTTGCCTGTTCCTAAACTGCCCCATTTTGTGATAAAGCATGGAGTCGGACCTGATACCAGAGTTGCAGTGAAAGTCGGCGATATTGTAGATGTGCAAGTGGTGCTCGGTGTTATTGTAAAAGTCGCGCTTACGGTACGGGTTGGAGTAACAGACAGAGTAGCTGTATTTGACAGTGTACACAAACAGGTATTCGTATATGTGCCTGTTGCCGATATTGTGATTGTTAATGTGGGAGTGCTTGTCGGAGTGTTTGTAAATGTGCTTAAAACAGACGGAGTACCTGTCCCTGTAGGAGTAGTTGTGTACGTACACATGCAGGCATTTGTCAATGTGGCCGTGGGTGATATTATGATTGTTTGCGTATTTGTCATTGTCCGTGTCGGGGATGCTGTAAAAGTCGGAGTTGATGTCGCCGAAGGGCAAATTCCGAATTTTTGGATCCTGTCATTCTGAGTGTCTGCAACATACACGTTAAAATTGCTGTCTACTATCACTCCGGCAGGATATTCAAACTGTCCGTTAGCGGTTCCTTGATTTCCCCATTGTGTTATATATACGCCTGTGCTGTCAAATTCCTGGATCCTGTTATTCTGCTGGTCCGCGACATATACGTTAGAATTATTGTCTACTGCTATTCCATAAGGATACTCAAACTGACTGCTGCCGCTTCCCTGAATTCCCCATTGTGCAATATATACGCCCGCACTGCTGAATTTTTGAATCCTGTAATTAGCAGAATCCGAGACATACACGTTTCCGTTGCTGTCTACTGCCACTCCATGAGGATTATAAAACTGGCCGTTGGCGGTTCCACTGACATACCCGGGAGTGCCCCATTGTGTTATGTATGCACCTGCACTGCTGAATTCCTGGATTCTGTTATTGCCATTGTCCGCGACATACACATCACCGCTGCTGTCTGTTGCTACTCCAATAGGCAAATTAAACTGGCCGTTGCCGTTTCCATAATTACCCCATTGTGTTAAATATGTCCCTGTATTGCTATATTCATATATTCCGTTATTAATATAATCTGAAACATACACGTTTCCACTACCGGCTATTGCTATTCCCAAAGGATAAGAAAGTTGCCCGCTGCCAAATTGGGTTATGTAAGCGCCTGTGTTGCTGAATTCCTGGATTCTGCTATTAGCTGAGTCTGCGACATACACGTTCCCGCTGTTATCCACTGCTACTCCATAAGGATAATTACTAAACTGCCCGTTACCGGTTCCAAAACTTCCCCAGGCAAGGATGAAACAAGGCGGCGATGCAGCCGCGCTATAGGAGCTCATTATAAAAACGGATAAAAGAAACAGAAAATATTTCAGTGATTTTTTCAAATTAAATACCTCCGTCCTGTATTTGTATGTGGAGCCCCCCCGCCTTCACAGGCAGGGCACCTTTAAAAAAATCTCATATGCTCCCTTCCCGGAGCGGCCAGATATCCCACTGGGATATCTTCCTGTCCCCGCCTGACATCGGCTGAGCTCAGTCGAAACCCTACCGGCGGGGATTTTCGCGGAGTGGGATTAAAATCTTGATGCCAAATTCGTAATTACGCATTAGACGCAAAATCTATAATTTAGTTTACCAGGGCGTCAATGTTTGTATTTGGCATTCAGATTGGCACATTCAATGTTTAAGTGCAACACAACTGATTAAAAACTTCGTTTGGCGTTTTCCAATTTAAACATTTTCTCGGTAGATTGTTAAGCCAATTTTCAAGTTCTTGAATCTTTGCATTGCTTATCTTATCAAAGTCTGTACCTTTCGGGTATATCCTTCTTGCAAGCCCTATTGTATTTTCTACGGTTCCTTTTTCATAAGGCTTGCCTTCGTGACAAAAGAACGACTTACATCCCAACTCTTTATTGATCTTTTCGTGTTCCTACATTTTCCTTGCCGTTATCGTATGTTATCGATAATCTTGCTTCTTCGGGAACCGTTCTTAACGAATCTCTTATGTTTTTACTATTGCGTGCTGCCGTTATCTTATTTGTCTTTCTTACCTTGGTCAATCTTGTCTTTCTTTCTACTGTAAATGTTAATCCTGAATCTTTTTGTTTCAAGCCCATCATTGTATCGCTTTCCCAATGTCCTATCTTTTTACGCCTCTCTATGTATTTTGGTCTTAAATCTATTAATATTCTATTGGGTATATGTGTCTTTCTATGGGTTCTCCGTTGTCCCTTCATATGCCTTTTAATATGGCCTCTTGGTAACTTACACCTTAAATCCAGCCTTTGTTTGTATACAAAACCATATATTGTTTCTGGACTTACATGTTTCCCAGGGTATTCTTCGTTCAGACGTCCGGATATCCTTTCCGGCGTCCAATTGTTTTCTATCTTACCAACTACATAATTCTGTACTTCTTTATCTCTGATTCTTCCTTGCGGATGTTTTATTCGTCTTTTATAGTTATAGTGTGCTCTCTTGGGAACATATCTTCCGTCTATATCCGAATTTCTGTTAATTTCTCTGTAAATGGTTGATCTGTTTCTCTCTAATTCATCTGCTATTTCTGTCCATTCCCCATTCCCTATTCTCTATTCCCGATTCCCTTCTCACTTCAAGCAGGCACAAGGCAAGTCTTACACTATCTTTCGCTTATTTCACGGCCTGGCAAGCTCGAAGCGGTCGGCATTCATCACTTTGTTCCATGCCGCTGCGAAATCATTTACAAATTTTTTCTGTGAGCCAGCGCACGCATAGACTTCTGCTATTGCACGGAGCTGTGAATTGGAACCAAAAATAAGGTCAACACGGGTGCCGGTCCACTTTAGTTCCCCTGTCTTGCGGTCATGCCCCTCGAACAAATCTTTATCTCCCTTGGTTGCTTTCCAGGTTGTGTCCATATCAAGCAGGTTCACAAAAAAGTCATTGGTAAGCGCCTCCGGATGCTTCGTGAATACGCCGTGTTTTGTCTGCCCGAAGTTTGTATTTAGGACCCTCATGCCGCCGACAAGAACCGTCATTTCAGGGGCAGTCAGCGTCAGCAATTGCGCGCGGTCTATCAACAGCTCCTCGCTGGAAACAGTGTACCTGGTTTTCAGGTAGTTGCGGAACCCGTCCGCGATTGGTTCAAGTAATGCAAATGATTGCACATCGGTCTGCTCATGGGACGCGTCCATGCGTCCCGGCGTGAACGCTACTGTTATATCATGGCCGGCATTCTTTGCCGCCTTTTCAATGGCCGCGCATCCTCCGAGGACGATAAGGTCGGCGAGCGATACTTTTTTTCCGCCTGACTGTGCTTTGTTGAAATCCGCCTGGATTCCTTCAAGAGCCTTCATCACCTTTTTAATTTGGCTGGGATTGTTAACGGCCCAGTCTTTCTGCGGCGCAAGTCGGATATGCGCCCCGTTCGCTCCGCCGCGCTTGTCTGACCCGCGGAAAGTCGACGCCGAAGCCCATGCAATTGAGACCAGTTCGGAGATTGACAGGCCGGACGTAAGGATCTTTTCCTTCAGCGTTTTTATATCCTGCGCGTTCACCACTTCATGGTTAAGAGCCGGGATCGGATCCTGCCATATCAGTTGCTCTGCCGGGACTTCCGGGCCGAGATAACGTGCTCGTGGCCCCATGTCGCGGTGGGTCAATTTAAACCATGCGCGCGCAAACGCGTCTGCGAAAGCCTGCGGGTCTTTATGAAACCTCCGCGCGATGGGTTCGTATATAGGGTCAAATCGCAGAGACAGGTCCGCAGTTGTCATCATAGGCCTGCTTTTCTTCGAAGGGTTGTGGGCATCCGGTATCATGTCCTCTTCCTTTACATTTTTAGCGAGCCATTGCTTGGCTCCGGCCGGGCTCGTGACCTGCTCCCACTCGTAGCCGAAGAGCATATTAAAATAGCCGTTGTCCCATTTTGTAGGCTTTGGCTTCCATGCACCCTCAATGCCGCTGCTGGTGGTGTGCTCGCCCTTGCCTGTGCCGAACTTGTTGAACCATCCCAGCCCCTGCTGTTCGATTGGCGCTGCCTCAGGTTCGGGCCCGACTAGTTTCGGGTCGCCTGCGCCGTGCGCCTTGCCGAATGTATGCCCGCCGGCAACGAGGGCAACTGTTTCCTCGTCGTTCATGCCCATGCGGGCAAAAGTTTCGCGCACATCGCGGCCCGATGCCGCAGGATCTGGTTTTCCGTTCGGCCCTTCCGGGTTCACATATATCAGGCCCATCTGCACGGCTGCCAGCGGGTTCTCAAGTTCCCGCTCGCCGCTGTATCGCTTGTCTCCGAGCCATGTGTCTTCCTTGCCCCAGTAAATGTCCTCTTCAGGTTCCCAGATATCCACGCGCCCGCCGCCGAATCCGAATGTCTTAAAACCCATCGACTCCAGCGCGCAATTGCCGGCCAGTATCATGAGGTCTCCCCAGGAGATTTTGTTCCCGTATTTCTGCTTTATGGGCCAGAGTAACCAGCGCGCCTTGTCCAGGTTGACGTTGTCGGGCCAGCTGTTAAGCGGCGCCAGGCGCTGATTTCCCGTGCCGCCGCCGCCGCGTCCGTCGGATGTGCGGTATGTACCGGCGCTGTGCCAGGCCATTCGTATAAACAGCCCGCCATAGTGCCCCCAGTCAGCTGGCCACCATTCCTGCGAGTCAGTCATCAGCTTGTAAAGGTCCTGCTTTAAGGCCGCTAAGTCAAGCTTTTTGAATTCTTCGGCATAGTTGAAATCCCTGTCCATGGGATTGGAGACCTGCGTGTGCTGGTGAAGAAGACTGAGGTCCAGCTGGTTTGGCCACCATTCACGGTTCTTTGTTCCGCGTCCCGCTGGAATTTTACCTGTCGCGCCAGTTACCGGGCATTTCATCTCTTTGTCCATTTTGTTTTCTCCTTTTATTTTTTATTTTATTATAATTCATCCCACCAGCTGAAGTTGGGGGATTTCTTTCTGGATTGAAAATAGATATAATATAGCATAGATTCCTACGGCTTCAGCAATATCCTGCCATACGCCACAAACGCGGCAAGGATGGCTGGCACCACACCCCAGAGCATGCCCGGAAACCCGGCATACTGGGCGAAAAGCACACAGCCGGACAAAGCATATACGGCCAGGCAGATTGCCGAGATGGAGACCAGTTTGCGCAGCGGCTTAATTATGCCGGGTATGACCAATCCCAATGCAAATAAAACCTGGAGCGCGCCAATGGCCAGCCATACAGGCCTGGGCAGATTAACCGTGGCTGCCTGCAGATTTTTAAAATTTTGCGCTGTGTATATCCCGCCAATCACGTTCCAGAGAGCCAGCAGGATTTGAAGAACCCATAACAGGATGTTCATATACTTACTCCTTATCCGCCGGCGTACAGCCGGCATGGTTTTATGATAAAATTTATCCACCTGCGCAGAACACCACGCGCATACGCGTGGGGCTCCAGTGGCTGAATTATGGCATGTTAATACAGGTTTGCGTAACAGCGGCATTCCGCTTTAAATTGACATATTTCTATTTCAATTTTAAAAAAATGGGGTAACTAAGACAGGTTCAGGCTCTTATTTTGTCCCAATAGCTGCTGCCGGTGTTTTTTTTACAGGGACTGGTGTTTTTATTACTTTTTTTCTCGCCTTGACTTTTGTAATTTTCTTCACATGTGCCGCGCTCCCTGCTGCCGGCGTCGCTGCCGGTGATGCCGCGAATGCCATTGAGGCCGCGAACACTGCTGCTAATAACGCTATTATGGTTTTTTTCATGACTATTTCTCCTTTTCCGGGCTTTGCCCGCGTTTTATCAGAAATGCGTTCAGAAAACCTGGAACTCCCATATGGAAATGCCGCCGCCTGCTGAATCCGTGTCAGTGGCAAACACCCTTATATACCGGCCCGATGCTGACAATCCGGTAAATACGCTGGCAGCATTATTGCCAGGCCCTGTTGCCGTTATAAAATCCGTCCATGTAATTGTGTCATTTGAAGACTGTACATAGAAAGTCGTTGCAGGAGATGACAGCCAGTATATATTTACCTGGCTTATGCTGTAGACAGCTCCAAGGTCGACATATATCCAGTTCGGGTAGGTTGTGGTAGCTTCCCATGCTGTCAGCATGTTTCCGTCAACTGCGTTTGCAGCCGTCTGCCCGTTTTGAAAATCAGAGGCAACCGCAGGTTTGCCCTGGGATAACGGATTCCCCACTCCATAATTCACGTCCCAGCTGGCAGTATATACCGCACGTATCCCGCTCGCCGGATCCAGATTTGATGATAATGTCCCGTTATAACCATTCACCTGCAGGTCCACTGCGTACACTCCGTCATCTCCGGGATAGTAACCGCCTGCAATATTCACGCTGCCGCTGGTCCCGTAGGCGTTCCATATGCCGGTGGTTACAGGATTCGTAACGGTTGCAAGGCCGGTTCCGCCGTACATCCACGTAATAGTGTAGCCGTCTGCGCTCATGACAGCGTTTCCCGGCGTTATTGCTGTTTCCGTATAATCAATCCCCTGATAGTTATAATCCACTTTATATGTATCTCCCGGTATATAGGTATATGTCCCGGAAGAGTCGGCAGCTTCATAATCCTGGTTTGAGCTGACATAGGCGAGCGCTATTGGCGATGTCATCGCCGTGGTATCCTGCACTGTAATACTGGCTGAGCCTGACATCAGGATGCCGTTCACTGAAATTGACACGGCATAATGGGCGCTGCACTGCCCGCTTCCGTTATCCGAGCCGATCAGGTCCGCGCTCAGAAGCACATCCGGGGTCGGTGTTGGCGTTATTGTGGCTGTCGGCGTGATTGTGGCTGTCGCCATCTTCGTAACCGTGGCTGTTGCAGCCGCCTTGCCCGCAGCCGGAGGAGCTGTGGGCGGCTTTACATTTTCGCACCCGATTAAGGCCAGTATTGAAATAATCAATGCCGTAATAAATACCGGTACAATTTTATTTTTCATATTAAAATTCCTCCTTTGCAAATATCATCATGCCGATACCTGACGAAACCGGCCCCACTTTTATATCAGCAGGATACACCCAGTGCAGGCAGAAATAATCCAGCGCTGTATACGCAAGCGCCGCGCCTGCCAGGCACGTACCTATGACCAGCGGCGTCTTCTTGTCATCCACTGTTTTTTCCATGGAAAGAAGCTGGTTATAGTTTGTACCTTCGGCGTTGTTCAGTACGCTGTAACTTTTGTTGTAATTACCCGCGGCTGTCCTCTGGTCATTGACCGCGTAAGCACCGTAAGCAACCAGCGCGACGTCAAGCGCGTCCAAGCCCATGCACCCCCAGCATATCCCGTTTTGCTTTTTTTCAGGCGCTGCGGTTACGGGCGCTGCTATTTCTGGTTTTTTCTCCTGTGTTTCCGCTATTATTAATTTCTTTTCCATGGTTTTCCCCGTAATCTTCACTTCTATCCTTCTGTTCGCGCTTCTTCCTTCCGGTGTTGAATTATCTGCCAGGAAATTGACCGGCCCGAGCCCTTTAATGACAAAATCTTTTTCTGCCAGGCCCCTTTCCCTGAGCTTGTCAAGGATATATGCCATGACCGAACCTGCCCTTTTTTCCGATAACTTTATATTATACGCTTTTCTCCCCCTGTCGTCCGTATAGCCGTCTATCTGTATCACCGGCTTTTCTTTTTTATCCAGGAAATCTCCTATTATGGCCGTAACTTCTTCCAGTTTAGGATAAGCCTCTTCGGGTATTTCCGCGCTGTTTTTCGCAAATGTCAGCCCGTAAATCGTCAACCCGCTTTCAGCAGCAGCGCCCTGGGCCGTAGCAGTAGTGCCCTGGGCTGCTATGGTAGTACCCTCCTGGGCAGTTATGGTAATATCCTGGGCTGTTGCAGTAATCCCGGAAGCCTGCGCAGCAGGCGTGACATCCCCGGCAAAAGCACAAACAGAAAATAAAGACAGGATTATAAACAAAGCAATTTTTTTTCCTTTCATAAAAGCCTCCTATTTTTTTCACACCGCTTTATAGCGTTTGTTTTGTCAAGCTTCCCAGCGCAGACAAAACATTACGCTATAAAGTACCCGCTCAAGTCTCGAGCTTGCGAGAGACAAGAGGTGTTGATAATTTTTCCAAATTCGTAGATACAATTATATCTTTGCTTTATGTCTTTGTCAATTACGGAAGGAGTGAATTTAATTGAAAATTGAAAATTCTTGATTGAATTACCTCCGACTTCCAGACTGTGTCATAAGTCTCCGTCCACAGCTGATTGCCGTAGGTAAATTAAAAAATCTACAAAATATCCTGTTTTATACAAAAAACCTGCGTGGCCCGATGTTTCTTGCTATCCAAGCTGCGCAATCAACTCCCTGACACCTACAATGCTTATCATTCGAGCCATATTGAAACAACTTGTGAACAACGCCATCTCAGCTCTTGCTCCTTCAAGCCCTCGCAGCAGAAACCCGCTTACTCCAAGATTTCTTTTAATATGTCCGAACGGCAACTCTGCTTTCTCTTTTCTCAACTTGAAAATATCCTGCGATTCTTTTGTTTTATATTTTTCTTCAAGCAATATTTTTAGTTCTTCGTTTTTTAGCCTCTTTATCATTCTGCCCTTCGGAGACCGGGTGCATACTCCAAAGTTTTTACATTCTATACAAGCCTTTTCTTCAGTAGACCTATATACTTCAAGATTCTTTTTTTTATCAAAACTATGCCATGTCAATATCTGTCCTTCGGGACAAGTGTAGGTATCTTTCTCTGAATCGTATTGGAATTTATCTTTCCCAAACGGCCCGATGTCTTTTTTCTCTACCTGTTCCTGAGAAGGTACTATTACATTTATGTCTTTGTCGTGTATCTTTTTCATTTCTTCTATGCTGGCATATCCGGCATCCCCACACGCATTTTTGCATTTGTTTTCAACTGTTTTCGCCGCTTCTTCAATCTGACTCCCGAATTGCTTGCGGTCATTGCTTTCGTTTACTACGTCGCTATGCACTATCAGTCCGTGTCTTTCATCTACCACTATCTGCCCGTTATATCCCGCATGCGTTCCCTGACGCCCTTTTACTTTCACGCATTCCTTGTCTGTCGTATTTATCGACTTTTTCCCCTCGTTCCTTATTTCTTCCATTACCTCTTTTATCTTTGCTTTTAATTTCTCTTTGCCTCTTAATTTTTCCTTCATCTTTACCAGTGATTCAGCGCCGCTTTCTTCCTCGTCTATCTTTTCGCTCTCCTTTATTATCGCTTCTATGTTTTCTTCTATCTTCTTTATCCTTTTTTCACACCGCTCCATTGTCCATGTGTTATTTATCGACGCGTTCGCCCTTATCTTGCTCCCGTCTACAAATAGCGTGTTTCCTTCTATCAATCCCAGTTTCATACACATCTTTGCGCTTTGTTTCATCACGTTTTTCAACATTTCCCGGTTGTCTTTTCGAAACCTTGCTATTGTTTTATGATCCGGCTTCAATCCTCCCAGCAGCCACATAAAAGACACATTATGATGCGTCGCTCTTTCCAGTTTTCTCGAACTTCGTGTCCCGTATGAATATCCGTATACCAGCAATTTTATCATAGCCTCAGGGTCGTATTCCAAATTTCCCATTTGCGTTTCATCTATTACTATCCCAAGTTCTTCCATTTTCAACGCCTTTACGAACGCGTCGTACGCCCTTACAGGATCATCTTCCCCTACATATTCTTCTATGCTCTGCGGAAACATTGTCAACTGACTTCGGTCTCCATATCGGTATGCCATTTTTGTCTCCTTTTCTGATGTGTTTTCTGGAGACATTATACCATTTTTTATCTGTCAAATATCGTTTCAGACTACAAAAACATTATGACACAGTCTGGAAGTAGGAGGATTCTAAAACTTCCCCTTCCCCCTCGACGGGGGAAGGTCGGGATGAGGGTGAGGTAGCAGCTGATACTGTGTCACTTCACGCCAACATCAGATCCCAAAACTTCTTTTTCTTATTCTATCTTTTATTTTAATTTACATAGCTATTGCCGCTTCTTCACCCTCTCCTTTTTTCCTCTCCCGTCGAGGGAGAGGAGACCACCAACTTTGTTGGTGGTCAACAAGGTGGTGGGGCCTTCGCCCCCACGCCCCACCACCGACTAAAGTCAGTGGATTCGCTAGGATTGATAATTGATGTAATTATAACCCCCCTATTTACTGCATCGTCAATTGAATGGGCTATATCTCCATCCCACATAAACAAATAAGCCCGGAGTTTTCAGCCCGGGCTTTGTAAAATTATCTTTTTATGCAGTTACATAGTTAAAAATTAGCCTGCGTCCAGGTGGTCTTGTTGGCTTGACCACCGTCGCCAAGCTGGCCATAATTATTATACCCGGTTGCCCATAACGTGCCGTCAGTCTTTAATGCAAAACTATCCCAGTATCCTGCTGCTATGGCGCTTACTCCTGTTAAAACCTCCACATATATACTGACATTGCTATATGTCCCGTTGCCAAGCTGGCCATTATTATTATACCCCGTTGCCCATAATGTGCCGTCAGTCTTTAATGCCAGGCTGCAATCATATCCTGCGGCAATGGCGCTTACTCCTGTCAAAACCTGCACATATGTACTGACACTGTTATATGTCCCATTGCCAAGCTGGCCTTGAGTATTATACCCGGCTGCCCATAATGTGCCGTCAGTCTTTAATACCAGGCTATGTTCATATCCTGCCGACACGGCGCTTACTCCTGCCAACACCTGTTCAAATTTACCTACGGGATTAAGAGTCCCATTGCCAAACTGACCGTCATTATTAATCCCGTCTGCCCATAATGTCCCGTCAGTCTTTATAGCAAAACCAAAATAATTTTCTCTCGATGCCGCTATGTCGCTTACTCCTGCCAGCACCTGCTCAAATGTATCTCTGTTATTGGAAGTCCCGTCGCCAAGCTGGTCATCACCATTACCCCCTGTTGCCCATAATGTCCCGTCAGTCTTTATAATAAAACTGTCTCCCAATCCTCCAGTAATGTCGCTTACTCCTGCTACTACCGTCACCTGCTCAAATGAATACGAACTGGTAGTATTCCCATTGCCATACTCGCCGACCTGATTTAACCCCGTTGCCCACAAACTGCCGTCACTTTTTAAAGCCAGGCTATGATAATCTCCTGCCGATATTTTTATAACAACAACAGGGGTATTTGTCTCTGTTACAGTTACAGTTGATGTCGGCGTGATTGTTGCTGTATTAACATGAGTGTCTGTCAGTGTTGCTGTAGGCGTTATTGTAGCCGTGATTGTGGCTGTATCAAGTGGAGTGTCTGTCGCCGAAATTACAATCGTGTTTGTTGCCGTATTAAGCAGGGTATTTGTTGCTGTTATTACAGGCGTATTTGTTGCCGTGTTAAGTAAAGTTTCTGTCGATGTCATAACTGCTGTCTTTGTAGCCGTATTAAGAGGCGTATTTGTCGCAGTCCGTATTGCCGTGCCCGTGGCCGTCAAAGCCGCCGTGTTCACCGGTGCTGCGGCAGGAGGAGCAGTCGGCGACTTTACGCTTCTGCACCCGTTTAATGCCAAGACAAAAATAATTAATCCTGTAATAACCGTCAATGCAATCCTGTTTTTCATATTAAAATGCCTCCTTTGCAAATATCATGACGCCGTTACCGGATACATTAATCCCGGCTTTTATGTCCGTAGGATACACCCAGTGCAGGTAGAAATAATCCGCCGCGGTATAGGCAAGCGCCGCGCCTGCCAGGCACGTGCCTATGACAAGCGGTATTTTCTTGTCGTCCACTGTCTTTTTCATGGAAAGCAGCTGGTTATAGTTTGTGCCTTCGGCGTTGTTCAGCATGCTGTAACTTTTGTTGTAGTTATCCGCGGTTGTCCACTGGTCATTAACCGAATATGCCGCATAAGCAACCAGGGCAACATCAAGCGCGTCCAGGCCTATGCAACCCCAGCATATTCCCAGTTCCTTGCGCGCTTCTGCTTTTGGCTCTTCTTTTTTTTGTTCTGTTTCTCCGATTATGATTTTTTGTTCCATGGTTTTGCCTATAATTACCATTTCTATCCTTCTGTTCTTGCTTCTTCCTTCTTCCGTTGAGTTGTCGCTGATGAAATTGACTGGCCCGAGCCCCCTGATAGCCACATCCTTTTCATTCAAACCCTTGCCCTTGTATTTATCAAGTACATACGCCATGACCGAATCAGCCCTTTTTTCAGCCAATTTTATATTGTACTCTTGTGTGCCTTCGATGTCGGTATAGCCGTCTATTTTTATGAAAGGCTTTTCATTTTTATCAAGGAAATCCCCTATAATCTTTATTGCTTCATCCAGTTTCGCGTAAGACTCTTCAGGTATTTCAGCGCTGTTTTTCGCGAATGTCAGCCCGTAAAAGTTCAATACTTTTTCTTTTGCAGCGCCCTGTGCCGTTGCAGTAATGCCCTGGGCCGTTGTGGTAGTGCCCTGGGCAGTTATGGTATTATCCCGGGCTGTTGCAGTAATCCCGGAAGCCTGCGCAGCAGGCAAAACATCCCCGGCAAAAGCATAAGCAGAAAATACAGACAGGATGATGAACAAAGCAAATTTTTTCCCTCTCATGGAGACCTCCTATTTTTTGCACACCGCTTTATAGCGTTTGTTTTGTCAAGCTTAATAGCGTAGACAAAACATTACGCCATAAAGTACCCGCTCAAGTCTCGAGCTTGAAAGAGACAAGAGGTGTTGATAATTTTTCCAAATTCTTAACTGCAATTATATCTTTGCTTTATGGCTTTGTCAATTGCAGAAGGCGTAAATTTAATTGAAAATTGCCTTCGTTACCATATATATGGAATAATCTTATACCTGGTTTTATTGGTATATTCACGGTATCCGGTCAGTTCATTTATCAATGTCCTGTCTTCCAGATATGTCCTTACCAGTAAAAACAGGATTGAAATAAATACCGGGATTATGCTCCAAAGAGAGCCAAAGAGCAGCGGAAATCCTATGTCCTGAATTAGATTGCCCAGATATGCCGGATGCCGGACAGCTTTATATAGCCCTGTATGCACAACTGTGTGCCCCCTGTCTGTTTGAATACGCACAAGGCTTGAAAAAAACTTATTTTGTTGTTGCGCTATTATAAATAAAAGCTGCCCGGCAACTGTAAGGACTAAACCCGCGAGATAAAAACTCCAATGAAAGTCAGGTGACCATTTAAAGCGTCCGGAATCAAGCCCGGCTGTAATATACATGATAATCAGCACCACCGCAGATATTGCTACTATTTGTTTATCCCACTTTTTAACCCCTTGTCCGGGTTTTGAGCGCTCGTCCATGAGTTCAGGATCAGTGCGCAATAAAGATAAGCCTATCACCGTCATCAAAACACCTGCCGCCGCGTACACCCATCCCTGCCAGTAATTTATCCGGCCTGCGCTGATGAATATTATTAAATAAAATACAAGCGTGCCTATAAATTGCTTGATAAAAAGTTGGCTTATTTTCATTGATTGCGCCCTCATTATTTTTAATTGTCAGCTCTCAATTGCCAGCCTTCAATGGAATTTCATTCATTAATAGTCTTTTTACTTCTTTTCCAGCAGCATTGAGAAGCTGAATACTGCCTTTGTTCCCGCAGACGCGCTAAAACCTGCTTTTACTGCCGATACTTTTTCCGCTTCAAAATCCTTTTTGGAAACATGCAGCAACGGCTCTATCACGAGCAATTTGCCGCCAAGCTTAAGCGCAAAATATATTTCGCTGAAAAATTTATCAGTATCAGGCACTTCATGCACCATGTAAAAAGCGAGCGCTGCGTCGAGACCCGGCACCAAGTTCAGGGTATCCTTTTCTGCTTTTATAAACGTGACGTTCTTGTTTTTGCAGTGTTTCTCCACTCTTTTTTTCGCCTTATCCAGCATTTCCTGCTGCAAGTCGACTGCGTATACTTTTCCAGAGGCTCCAGCTGCGTCTGACATCGCGGTAGTAAAAAAACCAGGTCCGCATCCGATATCTGCCACGGCCTTGCCTTCGCCTGCGAGGCTAACGAGTATTTTCTTCGGGTTATGTACAAGCCCGCGAAAAAACAAAAGCCCCCAGCTCCACGAAGCCGGGCATACGAATTTTTCATCCATTTTATCCTCCACATCCATTCAGTAATTTGGATTTGGGATTCGAATACCCAAAGCCATACCTAAATTTTAAAACGGTCAATTATCCCAAATGTTTTCGCATGATATTCCGAAATTTCGAATGAAATCCCGGGCGTCTTGTTTATATTCATGCGGATTTTGTCTTGCCTTCTTTCAGCCGATATGTCCGACCACGGTATGAACAACGGCGGGTGAAACGGCCTGGACAGGAAATGCATGTGCACATGCAACCCATCGCTATCGGCCGTGCCGTAAACAAAGCCGTTGTAACTGAAGAAACGCATTCCTATTGTGGTAATCCGTATCGGCTTGTTTTCGCGTTTCTTGTCCGGCGGAGTCCTGTAAAGTTCAGTTAGCGTCTTCCACCCTCCGACTGTCGAGCTGACAAACATCGCGATAGGATAAAGAAGGATAACAAGGAAAAAAGAATATCTTGCCCAAAAATCATGCATAGTAGTGCCTCCCTTGATTTCAATTTTTAATTAAAAAAAGGCCAAAAAGGCGCAAAGTAATTCCTCCCTATTGGTAAATCCCAAACGGCCATGGATTGGCCATCTCCTTTTGAATGTTTATATTACCAGTGCCTGCTTCATACTTTATTAAACCATAATCCTGTTCTGTCAGGTTTGTGCCTCCCATAGGGTCAAAATAAACAACATACTGCGTCGGCCTGCCGTTTGCATCGTAAGCATAGGTATCATACTGCTGTTCTGTCAGGTTGGTGCCGCCTGTCGGATCGTAATAATCAACATACTGCGTCAGCCTGTTGTTTGTGTCATAGGTATAGGTGGAATATTCCATTTCCGTAAAATTGCAGCCGGTGCAGGTGGTATAATAATAAGAATCCTGCGTCATGCTGTTATTTGTATTATAAGTATAGGTATCGTAATTCAGTTTTGTGCCGGAGGGATAATTATAATTGGTTTTTTGCGCAATATTGTTGTTTACATCATAAGTATAGGTAATATACCCGGTTTCTACGAAGTTGCCGGATATGTAAGAATAACGGGTAACCTG
This sequence comes from uncultured bacterium, assembly GCA_963845185.1. Taxonomy (GTDB): domain Bacteria; phylum Oederibacteriota; class PGYV01; order PGYV01; family CAWJRG01; genus CAWJRG01. The sequence goes on from CAWJRG010000009.1 coordinate 837,990, forward strand.
CGTCAGCCTGTTGCTTGTGTCGTATGTATAGGTATCATACCCCTGCTCTGTAAGGATGCCGCTGAATGTCGGGTCAGAATAATAAATGCGCTGCGTCATCCTGTTGCTTGTGTCGTATGTAAAGATCGAATAATCAAATTTCGTGAGTGCAGCTGTCGTTGTATTGGGCAAATAATAATCCAATTCTGTCAATAAATTGCTGCTGTTGTAGCTGTAAACCGTAGAGTAGATTTTTGTGTTTGTAGTGTCGTAACCGTCCTCTTCTGATATTCTTGATACTCCCGTGTTTGTAGACGGGCAAACAGGATGCGGCAGTTTCCTGCACGAGAAAAAAACAATAATAATAATCGTTGTAATCAAAATCAAACCTAATATTTTTTTCATGTCTGTCTCCGTTTTTAAATAATTTTCAATTTTCAATGAAAAACAAAATTTTTTCTTTTCTTTCAATTGAAAACTGATAATTCTTAATTAGTATTTATTAAATTAATTCTTTTCTATCTTTAAACAATAAACCTAAATCTTTTTCATAAACGCGAAAACCAGTTCCATGGTTTCTAACAGAACCATTAGGCTTTAAATACATTCTTATATCTACAAAAGCAGATTTATTTATAATGGCATCTATAAAATTATCATCCGAAGGATTTTTAAGTAGGTATGCTTTATTATAAAAAAATTCCTCAACGCCGGCCTTATTTTTTTTCACATCTGCACAAACAACGATTAACTGGCTCATTTTTGACAAAAATTTTGCGACAATAAAGCTTATTTTCCAATTACCTATAAGTATATTTTTCCTGTCTTTAAGTTGAAGGTTTCCTTTATTATCTACATCTAATAACAAACCTTGCTTATTAGGTTTTCTATATGAAACTGTAACATACAAACAATGCCGTTTATTTTCATCAAAATAACCATATTTAGAAATAGCGTCTTTCGGATGAATCTGCCATACGGATTTATTAAAAGTAAAAAGTGTAATAAGGGATGATGAATTCTCTCTCATTGATTTTAACTCTATCCTACCGCCAAGGTCAGGAACAGCTATATTGGTTTCTTTAAGATTCAATTCAGATTCAAAAGTATAGCCGATGCCGGTAGGACCTCTTCTTTTAGAAGGTATAAATCCTTTATCTTTCAAATTTTTTAATCTTTTTTTTAGTTCTACAAGGGTCATTTCCTCTCCTTTTGGACTTTATTTGGGCTTTTTTAAAATCACTATACTTTCCTTTAACATGGTATCCTCTTTTTGTCCAGCAATATTTGTAGGTGAAGTTTTTAAAGGCATCCTTTTGCCTGGAATATTCCTTACAAATATATCCTCGCAGCTAAAGCCTATATTTTCGCAAAGTTCCGCTATAATAAAATCAGTTGGAATCCTTACCTGCTTAACAAGGCGGTTTCCAATTACAATGCAAAAATATTTATTTACTTTAAGTATTTTATATGCATGCTTAAAACACTTTTCTAAATCAATATAAAAACTTAAAACTTCCCTAGCGCGTTTTTCATCTTTATTTAATATTTCTTTTAAAATCAAGTCTAAATATTTTGAATTAAGGACATTTTTAAATTCCTTAACTGCTTTTCCGCCGAGCAACTCGTTGTCCACATTGGAAGCTGTATTTGGGTCTTCAAAAATATCTATCCATTGACTTGATAATCTTGAAAACTGCCCATATGCCACGGTCGTCCTGCTGTCTCCGTAGGGAGGAGAAGTAATAATACAGTCAATTGAATTTTCCTTTATGCTATTGTCTTTTGAAGAGTCTCCATGTATTATTTTTGCCCAAGTATTTTTATCCACATTTTTGTAAAATTCTTCCATTCCCAATATATTTGTTTCAACTTTTTTCTTAAAAATATTAATTACATCCGGATTATAATCTTTTAATTTTTCTTTAGATATCTTTACAAGTTTGAATTCTCCGCTTTTTGTGTTGGATACATTCCTTACTATCTCGCTGAAGGCAACCATGAAAAATTTTCTGATATTTCCTTGTTCTATTTCATTGATGGCTTTTTTAATTTTAGCTAATTTTAAAATCACGTTTTCTTTAAACCAAAAATCAAGATTAAAAAAATTTGGTTTAGTGATATTTTTATTGTTAATCTTTTCAATTCTATTAATCAAATTAAAATATTTTTTACTTAATATTGCAGGGTTTATTTCCGTTGCTTTTACTTTCGCTAAAAAAACAGCCAACGGATTCAAATCAATCCCATAAGCGTTTCTTCCCAACAATCTGCTTTCTACCAAAGCCGTACCCGAACCGCAAAAAATATCGCAAATAGTGTCACCTTTTTTACTATAGTTTTGCAACAGCCTTCTTGCTACTTGCGGAATAAACATCGCCGGGTATGTATGCAATCCATGCGTATATGATTTCGTCTTTTCTCCCGAATAATCCCATGAATAATCAATCCGCCTCTTATATTTACTTTTGAATGAAGAGCTTTTTTCGGTTTTTTGTTCTAAATTGCGTATTATTTTAACAACAATACCTCTTATTTCAATTTCTTTTGGATATATTGGGAAAAGTAAAGGATTTGCCGGTTGTAATCTTATTCTATCTTTTTCGCGGTAAATTTTTTTTAAAGTTGCTTTGTCCTCACCAATGATAGCTACAACAGATTGTCCATTTTCCGCGGTCTCCTGCTTGCGTATTACAACTATATCGCTATCGAAAATCCCCTCATCTATCATGCTATTGCCCTGCACCCGCAAAGCGAAATATTTCCCTGCTTTACCCAACTCATCTTTCGGAATCGAGATCGTTTCTTGAGAGTTTTCGATTGCGTCAATAGGTTCACCGGCAGCTATAGTACCCAAAAGAGGAACATCTACTATATCCTTCCCTTTTTGGGAATTTTTGACAATTTCAATACCTCTTGAAATATGGGAATGTTTTTTTATATAACCCTTTTTTTCTATTGCCATCAGATGGTCTTTAACTGCTGTTGGGGATTTAAAAGAAAATTTCTTACAAATTTCCGAGATGGTAGGAGGAAATCCATTAATATGGATGTTTCGAACAATGAAATCTAATATTTCTTTTTGTCTTTTTGTTAAAACATTATTTTTCATTTAATCAAGCCTCGTTCAATTTTTTTGATTATACTGTATAAAAATACAGTTGTCAAGGTAATTTAATTTCCCAGTTGTTTTTCTCTTTCCTTTAAACATCAAAATTTCGTTTTTTAATTTTTAAGATTTAATATGGTAACCGAGGTGTTATAGATATATTTCAGCCCAGCACGTCGGATAAAAGCGGGTTTATGAAGGAATATTTCGTGGATTCCTAGTTATAGGCAGAGGCCTTGCCTGCTTCAAGCTCCGCCTTAAAGCGCGAAACGAGTTTTATGAGGTTTTGTTTTGCCTGTTGTTTGTCCATATAACCACCCTATTTTAAATTTTAAATCTGTCAATTATCCCGAATGTTTTCGCATGGCTTTCCGAAATTTCAAATGAAATCCCGGGTGTCTTGTTTATATTCATGCGGATTTTATCTTCCCTTCTTTCAGCCGATATGTCCGGCCACGGTATGAACAACGGCGGGTGAAACGGCCTGGATAAAAAATGCATGTGTACATGCAGTCCGTCGCTGTCTGCCGTGCCGTAAACAAAGCCATTGTAACTGAAGAAACGCATTCCTATTGTGGTAATCCGTATCGGCTTGTTTTCGCGTTTCTTGTCCGGCGGTGTCCTGTAAAGTTCAGTTAGCGTCTTCCACCCTCCCACTGTCGAGCTTACAAACATCGCGATGGGATAAAGAAGGATAACAAGGAAAAAAGAATATCTCGCCCATAAATCATGCATCATATTTACCTGTCTTTCATTTAAGAATTTGGAATTTCATGCATTCAAAATACATTGATAATTATCTTAATACGTCTTCGCAAAGCGGAAACCGGCATTGATGACCGCGCTATACGCGGAGTTGTTAGCGCGGTCGCCCACCTGCAGGAGGTACGCTACATAAAAGGCAGTGTTGAAGCTCCCGCCCCGCATCACACGGAGGGAGCCGCTTGCCGGCCCTGTGTAATTAATTTGTGCTGTAGTGGGATATGTCCCAAACCAGTCCCAGCACAATTCCCACGCATCACCCGACATATCATATATTCCAAGCGCGTTCGCGGCTAACGTGCCTACAGCCTGCGTACTAAAGCAATTTGAACTAAACCACGCTACAACCTCGGTTGCAGGTATGTCGCTGACAGTATCTGTCGCGCCGCTGGCATAGTCATAAGGCGTCCAGTTTGTCCCGTCTATATAGCTTGCCGCGTACTGGTGTTCACCTTCTGTAGGAAGCCTGTATCCATCTGCGTTCCAGTTTACATACGGGTTATCATAACACCCTGCTGCCGTACAGGTAGTAGTGCCATACGCCCCGTTTACAGAACTATTAATAGCCGTGGTAAGCCCCGAGTCTGAATAATACACAGGGGTCAACCCTGTTTCCCGGCTGAATGCATTACACCACACAATAGCGTCGCGCCAGTTGACAGTTGTTACCGGCTGATATTCCGCAGAGGTCGGCGCGGCACCCGCCGTCCCATTGGAACCCTCTGCGCCTGCATTTTGAAAAGTATATCCGTTGGCAACGGCCCATTGATATACTGTATACCATAAATAATACGGCACCTTATACTTGCCCATCTTAAAAGCAGATATTGTGTGGCTGAAACTATTTGTTCCGTCGGTCTGCGTAAATGTCCCTCCCGGAACCGATACAAGATCCGTATAAAAAGCAATAGGCGTTGGTGCTGGAACAGCAGGTGTCTGCGTTACTGCAGGCACGGCAGGTGAATGCAATTTTTTGCAGCTGGCTATAATTAATATTGCGACGAGAATCAATACCAGGATTAAAAATTTTTTCATAAAATCTTCACCTCAATTCATAATTGTACGGCTCCTGCTTTATATCAACGGTAAAATTTTTTGTTGTCTTTGCAACTTCGATACCCAATAAAATCTGCTCCGCCATTGCGGGAACCGCGCCACTTTTCGAACATGGCTGCCCCAGGGTCACAATGATATTGTTGCTGTTCGAGGGGTCATTGCCCACGCCTGCCAGGTACGCTCCGGTGCCGCCGATATACTCATCAATTATAAAATAGGTTTTATTTATAAAATCCCATGATGTTGGCGTTGTACCGCCCGGGCAATATACATCAAAATCCGCCAATGAATTGACAGTGAAAGTCCCTGTCGTGCAGTCCGGCGGTGATACCGAGTTATATGAAATGTCGTTTGGCCCTGTCACCTTGGTACATTGTTTCTGGCATGCGTTAAAAGCAAGGATAAGTGCCGCAGCGGCAAATAGAAGAAGATTCTTTATGACTGCCTTCCGGTATTTTTTCACTTACCGCCTCCGTTTTAAGTAATTTTCAATTCTCGATTTCCAATTATCAATTAAATTTTTTCATTGAAAACTGACAATTATTAATTGACAATTGTTTCAACTATTGCGACCACCAGACGTCGTTTAAATACCCTCCGCTGCCGTCGCCGCAAAGCACCCACATCTCGTTGTTAAACACAACACTTGTGTGTCCCGCCCTTGCGCTGAACGCAGCCGGGTTTGCCGCTTCCATCCAGTTTGCCCCGTCCGTGGAATACCAGACATCATTCATATAGCCTGTGTTTTCATCACCTCCAATCACCCACATTGCCCCGCTGTATACTATGCTTGATTGGTCTCCTCTCGGACCGAAAGCTGCCGTGCCTGTTACCTGTACCCAGGAAACTCCGTTACTTGAGCTCCACACGTCGCTTAAATAACTGCCGTCAAACCCGGCTATCACCCATATTTTATTTTTATATACCACGCTGCTGTGGTTTTCTCTCCCGCTGAAAAGCGCACCTGATGTAGCCGGGATCCACGTAACCCCGTTGCCTGAATACCAGACATCGTTTAAACGGCCTGCCGTCTCCGCGCCACCTATCACCCACATCTGATTGTTAAAAACTACGCTGCTGTGGCCCACCCTGCTCGGAAAATTTGCCGTGCCCGTGACCTGCGTCCATGTATTGCCATCGCCCGAGCTCCACACATCGTTGTATATTGTTAGGCCGCTTGAGCCGGCTATTACCCACATTGCGTTATTGTATACCACGCTGGTATGTCCGTACCTTGCGCTGAATGACGGTGTTGCCGCCTGCTGCCAGCCAGCGCCGTTTTGTGAATACCATACGTCCTTTAAATCGCCGGAAACCCCTGTCCCGGCAATGATCCAGACATCATTGTTGAATACCACGCTTGTATGCGCTGACCTTGCGGCAAAAGGCGAGCCGTTCAGCGCTTTTGCCCAAATTATACCCGATACGGGCGTGTTTGTAGCTGTTGCTGCAGGCGCAGGCGACGAGGGCGAGGATTTTTTCGAGCAGTTGGATATGATTACAATTGCGAAGAGAACTAAAATTGGAATTAAATTTTTTTTCATAACGCCTCCATTTTCAAATGATTCTCAATTACCGGTTGTAATTTAACTTCACCGAAAATTAAAAATATTTTGCCGTATTTTAATATAAAAACAGGTTTATGGACTGTCACTGACTTTAAGACAACGGCTCTACTTTTAATTATAATCCATTATCCTGGCAGGCCACCCAGTGTGAATCTATGGCCGAGGTATTGCCGCTTACAGTTATTGTATGCGTGGATCCCAGTGTTACTGAAAAAGCGCACCAGTTGACATAATAGCCGTTTGTACCGTTTACATTTACATTGTATGAATCTGTAGCCGGTATGCCGATACTTACATCCGCTGAAGTGCCTGCTGTTATTGAACAGCTCTGCGAATAACTGCTTGAATCCGAATTGCGCACTAATTGCACTGAAACAATAGTTTTTGTTGCGCCCGAATCGCTGTTGGTGATGTTGAACATAACATAATTCGGAGTCTGCGTTGGTATAGGCCCCGGCGATGTGGATGATTTTTTTGTACAACCGAGGTTAAGCATGTTTAAAACAATAAAACAACATCCAACAAAAAAGACTGCTGAAAATTTTTTGTGAGTAGACATCTTTTATAACCTCCTTTGGTTACTTAATGCCCCTCTCAGAACCGAACGTGACCGTTTCGGTCATTCGGCTCCACGGGAATACTTCCTAATACGATGACAGCGAATAGGTTAAATGATATATCCTGGGTTCCGGCAATGGGTTGTATCTTAGAAAGCGGCAAAACTGTTCCCAGTTGTAACTTCTTTTCTGGCTTCGCCTGTTTATCCATTTATAGGCGAGCGCACGATTTCTCCAGTAGAATTTTGTTATTTGGGGCATATTACCGCTTATCCCGTAATAATTGTAGTGGCCCGTTAACTTTCTTCCTAATGCCTGCCACCACTGTTTTAATTCCACAAGATTTCTTACGCTCTTTAGCCAGAAGTTCGTCGCCTTCATCTTCTGTTTGAATTTTGTACTTGCCGTCCTTCGGCCTAATTTGAAGCCGCCCTTTCTGGTTTTGTCGCAGTAATGAGTAAACCCGAGGAAATCAAAGGTCGGAATTTTCCCGCCTGTATCTTTGGACTTATACCAGGCGTGGCGCCCGAATACGATTATTCTCGATTTATCTTTGGCGATTTTGAGGCCAAACTTATCAAGCCTCTGTCTTAACATTTCGCCAAACTCCTTTGCTTCGCTGTCATATTGGAACAGCACAACAAAGTCATCGGCATAACGTATCAGACTGGCGTATCCTTTGAGCTGTCTCTTGACATGCCTTTCGAACCACAGGTCTAATATGTAGTGTAGGTAGATGTTCGCCAGTAATGGGCTTAGTATTCCGCCCTGCGGCGTCCCTTTATCCGTTTCGATAAACTTACCTTCTTCCATAATCCCTGCATTTAATATCCTGCCGATTAACCTTATCAGGTTTGTATCGGCAATCCTTTGCGTAAGGCATTTCATTAGCCATTTGTGGTTTATGGTATCGAAAAACTTCTCAATGTCCATATCCACTACTGCGTTGACTGGCTTTGTCATTACTTCCTTATCCAGAATTTTCAATGCCTGATGACAATTTCTGTCAGGCCTGAACCCGTAAGATACTTCGCTGAAGTCTACCTCAAAGATTGACTCAAGAATTTTCTTTACCCCCATCTGGATTATCTTATCCTCGACGGCAGGTATTCCCAGCGGCCTCTTGTCTCCGTTTGTCTTGGGGATGTAGACGCGCCTTGTTGGTTGCGGTATGTATCTCCACGCCTTCATCCTATTGATTAAATCCTTGATATTTGCCTCTTTGTTGACTTCATATTCCTCTATCCTTACTCCGTCAATGCCCGGGGCTTTGTCCTGTTTTAACTCCCCAAAGCACTCCATTAGAAACTCCTCATTGAGCAGGTGTATCAGCGATGTAAATCTCAATTTTGGATTTTCCTTTGCCCGCATTGTTATGGTCATAAGTTTTGTTGCCATTCCGTCTCCACCTCTGTGTGTGGCGGTTGTCTCCCTTATGTCCATACGCATTCCCTCTATCCCCTTTCTCCATCTACTTTCGTAGACTTCATCGATACTATGGGATAGTCAGACTGCCGGAACATCTTTTGCGGCTCCTTATCTTTTAGGATTTGTCGCCGCATACTCTCGTTTTGAGGGTGTCCCGGCTCTCCCGAGTTCATATCTGCTCCTTGACATCTTGACACGGACTTAGACCCCGTCGGATTCCCACTCTCTCGCCTTTTTATGATTGTGGGACTGCTGCCTGCTCTTTTATGAAAAATGTCGGCCTCCGACACGTTGGCGATTTCGGGGCTCAATACCTTCACTTGCGTTGTATCCCGATGTCTCCCGCCTTCCAGCTTCATTTAGCTCGTTGCCTCACTATTTGTGGAATTTGGTATTGGGCTGGCGGCTGACCTTTGCCCAGGCTGGACTTTCACCAGCGCGAACCGATACGCTTTTCTCGGCGCACTCATAACCGCCTCCTGATTTTTATAACGTTATACACAATATATCAGATAATTATTATTTTTCAATGTGTTTTTGTTGCCCCTTTGGATACGCGTTATACGGGAAACGGGATGCGGGAATTGGGAAACGTAAGAGTAACCCTAAATCCCCCTAACCCCCTTTATTAAAGGGGGCAAAAATAATACCGAAAAGCAAACCTCCCTATCCCCTCCTTGTTAATGGAGGAATAAGACAAATCCCCTTGCAGTAGAGACGACCCGGCGGGTCGTCTCTACGTTAATCAAGCTGTAAAAATAAAAAAGTCCCCGGCTGCGCATGCAACCGGGGACTTGTATATTCAGCAGCTTTAACTTACGCTTTGTTTGTGCATTCCTCTTTCATCTGCAATTTTGCCCACTGCGCATCTACGTATTTTTGTATTTCATCGACTATGGGCTTGTTTGCCGGGATCAAAAGGTGTTTGAACCTGGACTGCATCTTGAAGAATTCTTCAACCGGCAGTTTTGTCTGCGGCTTATAGGTTATCTTATACTTGCCGTTTTCGACCTCATAATGCGGCCACATGCACGTATCAGCGGCCATCTTCGCTATCTTTACTGTCTTTGACGTATCGTATCCCCAGCCCAAAACGCATGGCGAGTACATGTTCACGAATTTCGGCCCTGTTATTGAAAATGCCTTCTCGAATTTCTTTGTCGAGTCAGGCCAGAAGCCTATAGAGGTCTGCGCCACGTACGGTATATTATGCGCTACCATTATTTCCGTAAGGTCCTTTGGAAACTGTATTTTTCCTACAACTACTTTGCCTACCGGCGCTGTTGTTGTCTGCGCTGCCCTGGGGGTAGCGGATGAGCGCTGCACGCCTGTGTTCATATACGCGTCGTTGTTATAGCACACGTAAAGCATGTCGTGCCCGCGCTCCATGGCGCCGGACAATGACTGTATGCCTATGTCGTATGTACCGCCGTCGCCGCCGAAAGCCACAAACTTGATGGTCTTGTCTATCCTGCCCTGTTTCTTCAGGGACTGGTAAGCTCCCTCTATGCCCGAGCAGGTCGCAGCTGAGTTTTCAAACGCGTTGTGCATAAAAGGCACCTTCCACGCCGAAAACGGGAATATGGTGGAAGTGACTTCCATACATCCGGTTGCGTTTACCACGATGACAGGGTCCTTGCATGAAGAAAGCACCTGTTTTATCGCTATGGGAAATCCGCAGCCCGCGCATGCCCTGTGGCCGCCTGTAAACTTTGTTTCTACTGTTGCTGATTGTTTTGGTGTCGCCATGTTTTTGCCTCCTCTACTCTTTCAAGCCGATATACTGGACTAGTTCCGGCTGTTTTTTGCCTGCGGCAACGTCTTTCAGGTTCCTGTAGACATTCTTGATGTCCTCTATGAATATTTCCCTGCCGCCAAGTCCGTATATATAGCTTGCTAAAGGTATTTTTGACCCTGCATCAAACAGGCCTGCCTTGATTTCTGTGGAAAGCGGGCCTGCCTGGTTTGACAGGCTCTCTGCCCTGTCAAGCACTGCGACTGCCTTTGCCTTTGAAATCGCCGCGGCTATTTCCTCAGCAGGAAACGGCCTGAATGCTCTGACTCTCACGAGCCCTGCTTTTACGCCTTCGTTCCTCAGCTCCTCTATCGCGGTTTTTGTTGTGCCTGCAGTGGAGCCTATGGATATTGTTATATAATCCGCGTCATCTGTCCTGTATTTCTCTATCAAACCGTATTCCTTGCCGAATGTCTTGCCGAACTCCCTGTCTATTTCTGTTATTACCCTTTTCGCGTTTTTCATGGCCTCGTGCTGGGCCTTTTTGAACTCAAGGTAATAGTCGGTCAAAACAAGCGAGCCGACCGTAATCGGGTGGTCGGTATCCATTAGGTTATAAGCCGGGTTATACGGCCCTATGAACTTCTGGACCTCTGCGTCCGGGTACATATCCAGCCTTTCCATGCCGTGGCTGATTATAAAACCATCCGTGGTCACGACAACAGGCGTCAGCACGTCCTTGTGCTCAGCTATCCTTATGGCCTGTATCATTGTATCGTATGCCTCCTGCGAGTTCTCGCAGTAAAGCTGTATCCAGCCTGAATCCCTCTCTGCCATTGTGTCCGAGTGGTCGCAGTGGATGTTTATCGGAGATGATAATGCCCTGTTTACGTCAGCGAGCACTATGGGCAGCCTTAATCCTGCCACTATAAAAAGTATTTCATGCATGAGCGCTAGCCCCTGTGACGACGTGGCTGTCATTGTCCTTGCCCCTGCCGCGGCTGAGCCTGCGCACGCGCTCATGGCGCTGTGCTCTGACTCGACCGTAATCAGGTTTGTCTTTACCAGGCCGTCCGCCACAAACCCGGCAAAAATCTGCATTATTTCCGTGGCCGGCGTTATCGGGTAGGCAGCGCAGACATCAGGGTTTATCTGGCGCATGGCTTCTGCCATTGCCTCATTGCCTGTCCTTGCTACTATTGTTTTTTCCATATGTTTTTTCTCCTCCTACTTTATATTAAATTTTTCTTTAGCTTCTTTTAATCCTACAAATAATATCGAGGCCTTTTCGTCAAATTCCGGGTTGCCGTGTGCCGTAATTGCCTCTATTTTCGGGTTTGATGCCTGCAGGGCCTTGATGACCTTGCCGTTTACAGGGCATTCCTCGGGGCATATGCCGCAGCCTTTGCAGAAATCATAGTCAAACTCAGCGCGCTCCTTGCCCTTTGCGCCGTCCTTTAACTTTATTGCGTTATCCGGGCAGTATGCCCAGCATGTCAGGCACTGTACGCAATTTTTCTGCTGCCAGATGGGTACATTGCTTCTCCAGTCGCCGGTATGAAAATATTCGGATGTGCCGCTTTCTACAACGCCGGCTATGCCTATATCCTTCCACGTCTTGATGTCGGGTTTTTTTGCCATTATTGTTTTACCTCCTCATATGCCGCCCTTATGGCTTTCAGGTTGCCTTCTATTACCTCGGGCTTGTTCCTGAATTTTTTTTCAAGTTTATGTTTTGTGTCCTCAATCAAAGCTTCCAGAGGCATCAAATTCGTCGCGCCTACCAGAGCCCCCATCATCGGGGTATTCGGTATAGGCCTGCCTATGTTTGTCTCAGCTATTTTTGATGCGTCCAGGGTAAAAAGCTTTTTCCCTTTCCATGCGATCCTTGCTTTTATCTCGTCTTTTTTGTATGGGGAGTTGATTATAAGCACCCCGGTTTCCTCGGACAGCCCTTTTGCAACATTTACCGAATCCATGAGCGTCTCGTCGAGCACGAGCACGACATCAGGATTTAATACCGGTGAGTGGACCGATATCGGCTTTTCCGAAATCCTGTCGTATGACGCCACAGGCGCACCCATCCTTTCAGGGCCGTACTCAGGGAATGCTTGTACGTATTTTCCCGCGCTGATTACTGCCTCTCCGAGAAGCAAAGCCGCTGTTTTAGCGCCCTGCCCTCCTCTTCCGTGCCATCTTATTTCCATCATATCTTTTGACATCTAAAGCACCTCCTGGTTGCAAATACAGTCAAAATTTTATTGCTTTGGAAACGGTAAGACCCGTTGACATTTTAAAATGCTTTTGTTAGCCAAAAATCATAAGGTATATTTACAGGAACCTGAAAACATCCTGTTTGCGATTGAATTCACAAGCGAAAATTATAATAACGCTAATCTGACAAAAGTCAAGGATTTTTTGGGCTGATGCTTTCGCTTAATCATATATGCAAAGCATCGTGCAGCACTTCGGTTACAAAAGCGCGTATTGTTGCTTCAACATCAGACACTTTTTTGACCGTATCGTGCAGCATGTCCGCAAAGGTTCTCTTATTGATGCGCTTTATCCTCTTGCCGTCCTTAAATGTATCCACATACTCAAGGGTGCCGTCGTCCCTGTACACTTTCATTTCTCCGTTTAATTTTCCGGCCTTGTATGCGCCTTCCTCGGACACGATCCCTGCCTCTGTATATAGCTTATACGGACCCTCAAGGTCCCCGTTTTTATAATTACCTTTTCCCCATATGTCCCCGGACTCATAATATGTCCTGTACGGGCCATTGAGCTTGCCTTTTACTGCAGATACGCGTTCTTTTATTTTCCCCGAATCATAATATGTTTTGACGTCGCCAATGAGCTTGCCGTTTTTGCATTCGCCCTGCTCCAGTACATTGCCGGATTCATAATATTTGGTATAAACGCCTTCTGTCAGGCCGTTTGCCATGATGTCTTCCTCTTTTAATTTTCCCGATTCGTAATAAATATTGTACTGCCCGTCGAGCTTGCCGTTTTTGTAAAATCCTTTTTCCATAATTTTACCGGACTCGTAATATCTTTTATACGCGCCTTCTTCCTTGCCGTCCTTCATTAACCACTCTTCTTTTAATTTCCCGGAATCGTAATAACTCTTCCCGGGCCATGGATCTGGCCGTCTTTGCTGTCTCCCTTTTCAAGGATTTTACCGGACTCGGAATATTTTACATAAAGCCCGGTTACTTTACCGTTTATCATCGTTCCTTGTTCCTGCAGCTTTCCGGAATCATAATTTACTTTATACGGGCCGTTTTCCTTGTCGTCTTTCATAGTGAACTCTTCTTTTATCCTGCCTGAGTCATAATAGGTCTTTACAATGCCTTCAAGCTTATCAGCCTTGTAATTGCCGCTTTCCTTCATTTTGCCGGACTCCGTGTATTTTGCGTAGGGACCCTTCGGATTTGCCGTCTTTTACGATGCCTTCTTCTTTTAATTTTCCCGATTCATAATACAGCCTGTATTGCCCGTTTTCCTTGTCGTTCTTCATTGTAAATTCTTGTTTTATCCTGCCCGAGTCGTAATAAGTATCGAGTATACCGTCTAGTTTGCCGTCTTTGTAACTGCCTTTTTCCTTTATTTTGCCCGATTCAGAGAATTTTGCATAAGGCCCCTCTGATTTGCCGTCTTTCATCGCGCCTTCTTCTTTTACTTTCCCCGATTCATAGTATAACTTGTATTGGCCGTTTTCCTTGTCATTTTTCATCGGCCATTCTTCCTTTATTTTCCCGCTTTCATAATACATCTTCCCGGGCCCGTTGAGTTTGCCGTCTTTATAAAAAGCCTGCATTTTTAATTTGCCATTTTCATAATAACCCTTAAACTCATTTTGTTCCTTGCCGTTTTTATAAAAGCCTTCAGACGCAAGACCCCCGTTTTCATAATGTTTCTTGTAAGGCCCTTCCTCCTTTCCTGCCTTCATTATCCATTCTTCTTTTACTTTCCCTGATTTATAATAACTTTTGAGCGGGCCTTCCAGCGCTCCGTCCTTGTATGTCCCTTTTTCATATATCCCGCCTGTTTTGTAATACTTCTTATACAGCCCCTGTTCCTTGCCCTCTTTCATGGCGCATTCATCCTGCAGCTCTCCTGTTTGATAGTAACTCCTGACCGGACCGTCCACATGCCCGTTTTTGCTGAAACCTTTTTCCAGAATTTCCCCTGATTCATAATATTTGGTGTATTCCCCTTCTGCCCTGCCGTCTTTCATCATTCCTTTTTCCTTTAACTTGCCTGACTCATAATAAATTTTATACGGACCGTTATCCTTGTCGTCTTTTAATAGCCCTGTATCTTTTAAATTCCCGGACTCGTAATAATCTTTTACCACGCCTTCGGCCTTCCCATTTTTGTAAGTCATGGTCGCCTGTATTTTCCCATTCTCAAAATAGCCTTTGTATGACCCCTGTTCCAGCCCGTTTTTCATCGGCCATTCCCCTTTTAACTTGCCCGACTCATAATAAGTCCTGTAAATGCCTTCTAGCTTGTCGTTTATGTAAGTGCCGGCTGCCTGTATTTTCCCGTTTTCATAATAACTGTTATAAACGCCCTCAACCTTGTCATGTATTAATACGCGTTTGTCCCTGATTTTCCCGGATTCATAATAGCCGGTAAAAGGACCCTCGCCTTTGCCGTCTTTCATGAACCACTCGTCTTTTACTTTGCCTGATTCGTAAAAATTATTTCCCTTGCCTTCCCTCTTGCCGTTTTTATATACGTCTATATATTTCAGTTTCCCGTCCTCGTAATATCCCCTCACTTCGCCTTCAATTTTGTCGTTTTTATAAAACGTCTTGTTTTTTATCCTGCCGTTCTCATAATAAGATATGTCCTCGCCTTCTACTTTGCCGTTTTTACTGACCCATTCTTCCTTTAATTTTCCCGACTCGTAATAATCTTTTTGCGGTCCCTCTGTTTTTTTGTTTTTAAAGACTCGTACGCCTTCTGTCTTGCCGGAACCGGCATAATGCCATGTATACGAGCCGTCCGCCGGCTCGCTGTCAATGTAATTATAATTTGCTGTTATGGTCGTCCCGTCTTCCTCAATGGTAGTCATTTTGATGCTGCCGTTTATTTTTTGTCCCTTTTTATCGATATCCAAAGTGTCTTTGGAATAAGTCCATTCGGCAATTTTTTCTCCGCTTTTATAAAAATACCTTTTACCGTCTTTTTGCTTGTTCCTGACGCTTGTTATTTCCGCGTTCAAAAAAGAAAAAATTGCCGCAACCGCCAGCAAAATAAAAATAATTTTTTTCATTCTTCACCCATTTTTAATTTAAATACAAAATTAAGTCATAACTCCCGGAAATTCAGCGAATTCATTCCTCAAATTTTACCGGCTCCCGGTATTCCCTAAATGGCTGGTCTGAAATATAGACCTCCTCGGTCTTATATCCTGCTTTTGAATCCCCTTTTAAGGCAATTTTATGGTATAAAATCCCTTTTTCCTGAAGGCTTTGAAAAAAAACCATTATGATTCTATTTTCCAGTTCCTGGTAGCTTATAGCCCTGAATCCAATGGTTTTTCCGAATTTTTTTTCCCACATTGATATTGCGACTTCCATATCCGACACATCATGGTCCTTCTGAAAAATCGCATCGGTCATTGCGTAAGCGTCGGCATATCTTTTATCAACATAAAGGGTTTTTAAGAATAAATCCGCTTCTGTTCTTGCTTTTTCAGGGTCGTGCAAAGAAAACTTGTCGCAGGAACATAAAAAAAATAAACCTATACCTATTAATAAAGCAATTTTTTTAGCTTTTCCCATGTTTTTTTATTCCCTCGATTATTCAGTTTTACAAGGATTCTTGAGGCAAATTAACTGTCCTTTGAAATCAATTTAGAACTTCTTTAACTTATCCTTGTCCGGTGACAAAGCGTTGTGTTTGGCAATATAAGCGGCTTTAGCCATCTTATAAAATTCTGCCATGTATTTTTCTGGCACTGTTATCTTTTTAGAATCCGCAGCGTCACCGGGTATTTTAGCCTCGCTTATTGTCAGATAAATCTCACCGTCTTCGCGCTTCCTTGTCTCAAAATAATACCTCTTATTCACGGCATCCATGGCGCCAAAGAAAAGAAGGTCCTTATTTGTCTCAACAATCTTATGCTCGCTCGGCTGCGAAACAGTCTTTTTATTTACTTTTTGATATTTTTTAACCATAGTTTCAAATAACCTCCGTATTTGTTATTCCTCACCTTATATCCATATATTACAGTCAACTCAAAAATTTTGCAAGCAAAAAAGCAGGAAAAGGTCAATGCAAAATCAATCTTAATCAAAATAACTTATTTTTAAACAATAATATATTTTATAATAATTTATTTATTATCAGTTTTTAACCTTATTTTTAAGGCTTTTATTGTAATAATACCGATCTATTCCGGATGAAATTGTAAATGTTAAAAAAGAGTCAATATTGATTGATGTAATAAATGAAATTTAGCTACAATCTAATTATTTCCCTTATTTTATTAGTATTTCTATTGAGATGATTAATAATGATAAAATTCAATATAATTCAAGCCTGAAGTTTTAGTTTCCGTTTCCTGCTTTTTAATATTGTTATATGGCCTTTAATTGTTTTTTAAGATAAAAACTTTAACCTTTTCGGTCGTGATTTGGTCTTATATTTCATAATTTTATTCTTTTAAAATGCAGCTATATAAATGCATCTGCAAAATCCCCTTGACTCATCGTAAAGCTTAAAATTACAATTTTTACAAGGTAATGGCATTTTTTGAAGTGCCTCGTCTATCGTATACACCCTCCCAATCTGCTTTTTGCATATTTCACATGGTTCAGGTTCGCCTGGCTTAGCCCCAATGGAAATTTTGACCTTTTTGACTATTCCCGAGTTCTTAAGATTGGTTAATTCCAGCTTTTTAGCATATGATAACACGCCATAAGTATCTTTTTTTTCCATGTTAAGGAGCATTGCCATCTGAAAATAGACGTTTATATTCTTCTTCTGCAGATCATTGAGTATGACACGAAGCACTTCAATATCGTTAGGCTCTTTTCCATCAAGACCTATCATTGATTTCTTCTGATTATAAAAATCCGATTCCTTTACACCGTTGGAACGAAGGGTTCTTAATATGCTTTTTACAAAACTACCATCCTTCCAGCCTCCGGAAATCATATCAACCTTGTCCCCTGTGGTCAGTATCTTATCTTTTGAGTATCTTGACTGCCTCACATAAATAATATTTCCGCAATAAGGGCATGGAGAATCTTTGGCGGGTACTTTTAAGAGTGCTTTGCCGCAATAAGGACATGCATTTTTATTTTCATCGATATATTCCTGTTCAGCCATTTTTTACCTCCCTTGATTTCGTTTACTTTGCCAAGCCGAGAGTCAAATAGTCCTGTGGACTATTTGACGGGTAGTTTCCGTAAGTTATTATAATATAAAAACTACCTAAAAGCGGCACTATTCAAAAATTTATTATTCAAACTTTATTCTAAAATACCCTGTTTCTTTATATATTCATCTATTGCTTTTGCCGCTTTTCTTGCTGCGCCCATTGCGGCAATTACGGTTGCCGAGCCAGTTGTTATATCGCCTCCTGCAAAAACACCTGAAAGTGAAGTTGCTCCTTTTTCAGCGTCCACCTCAATATAGCCCCGCTTGTTCAGTTTCAATCCCGGCACATCATTGGTTAATAACCTGTTTGCCTTGGTACCGAGGGCAGGTATTATAGTGTCTGCCTCTATAATAAACTCGGAACCTGGTATGGGAACTGGTTTTTTCCTTCCTGATGAATCAGGTTCGGCAAGTTCCATTTTTATGCATTTTACGCCTTTTACCCAGCCGTCCTCATTACCTATGATCTCTACAGGGCAGGAAAGAAGCCTGAATTTTACGCCCTCTTCCTTTGCCCTTTCGATTTCTTCTATCCTTGCAGGCATCTCAGTTTCCGAACGGCGGTATACTATAAATGATTCCTGCACCCCTCTCAGCCTTATGGCCCATCTGGCAGCATCCATGGCCACATTGCCACCGCCTATCACAACCACCTTTTCCCCTATCCTGACCGGTGTGTCATAATCGGGGAAAAGATAACCTTTCATTGCGTTTATTCTTGTAAGGAATTCATTAGCTGTATAAACACCTTTTAATGCTTCGCCGGGGATACCCATAAAAGCCGGCGTACCTGCCCCTACGCCCACAAAAACCGCCTTAAATCCAATTTTAAACAGGTCATCTATCGTGTATGATTTGCCAATAAGGACATTAAGCTGAATTTCTACTCCAATTTGTTTAAGATAATCGACTTCCCTTTGCACTATTTTCTTGGGTAGGCGGAACTCAGGTATGCCGTAAACAAGCACGCCCCCTGCAACATGCATTGCCTCGAATACGACAGGCTCATAACCCAACTTTGCAAGGTCCCCTGCTATTGTAAGCCCAGCAGGGCCGGCTCCTGCCACAGCTATCTTTATTGGACCGCCATCTTTGTCTTTTTTCTTTGCAGTACTAACCAGTTTCATATGCTCTGCTTCACAGTCAGCCGCGAACCTTTCAAGCGCTCCTATATTAATCGGATTTTTTGTTTTCTGCATAACACATGATTTTTCGCACTGGTCTTCCTGGGGGCATACCCTGCCGCATACTGCAGGCAGGCTATTATCGTTTTTTATGGTATTAATGGCACCTCTATAGTCTTTAATCGCAATCTGCCGTATAAATTCTTTTATATTTATATTTACAGGACAACCCTCTATACAGGTAGGTTTTTTACATTGAAGGCATCTTTGCGCTTCGGCAACAGCCTCTTCTTCATTATACCCAAAAGGTACCTCATCAAAATTTTTTACCCGGATGGCCGCATCCTGCTGCCTTACCTTTATCCTCTGGCTCTTGCCTTTTACTGCAGGTTTGTCAGACTTGGTCATTGCTGTGCCTTTCTCACGGCCTTATCTATCATGCAGCTGTGGTCAATGGAACGTTTTTCCTCTTCTTTGTATGCTGCGAGCCTGCTTATAAGCATGTCAAAATCAACCTTGTGCCCATCAAAGTCAGGCCCGTCAACGCATGAAAACTTTACTTCGCCGCCTACAGTCACCCTGCATCCGCCGCACATGCCGCTGGCGTCAATCATAAGCGCGTTTAAGCTAACAACGGTCTTAATGCCGTAATTTCTCGTAAGTTCAGACACTGCCTTCATCATTGCCACCGGACCAACTGCAACAACAATATCCATCTTTTCACCCGAATTAATAGTATTGCGAAGTACATCAGTGACAAACCCGCGCTCACCGTAAGACCCGTCATTTGTGGCAATAATAACCTTGTCCGACACCGTCTTCATTTCATTCTCGAGTATTATATTCTCTTTTGAGCGGTATCCCATTATTGATGTTATCTTATTGCCTGCTTCCCTTAAAGCCCTTGCTATTGGAAAAATTGCCGGTACCCCTACCCCGCCGCCTATTATTGTGGCATTGCCGTATTTTTCAATATGGAAATGCCTGCCCAAAGGTCCTGCAATGGCAAAAATCGAATCATTGACATTGAGTTTGCCGAGTTTTATTGTTGACGCTCCGATTTCCTGAAAAATCATGTAAACAATCCCTTTGTCCCTGTCCCAGTCATATATGGTAAGCGGTACCCTCTCGCCTTTTTCGTCGGTAATTACCACTATGAAATTGCCTGCTTTGGCGTTATATGTAACATGCGGAGCTGATATTCCCATTAATTTTATGCCAGGCGCCAGCTCTTTTTTTTCTAATATTTTGTACATGTTTTTCCTCAAACAATGGTTTTAATATTTTTGAATGTTTTCTTGCTGCAAAGATTCTTCTTGTGAAAAACTAAATCATGTTTTGTTGACCGGGTCACATTGGTTCCCGCCGGAGTCGGATTCATTTTTTATTTCAATTCTTAATTTTATAATTCTTTTTTCATCTGCTTTCAAAACAGTAAAAAGTATTTTTCCGAACCTGTAATGCTCTCCTTCTTTTGGAACTCTGCCGCAAATGGCTGAAACAAAACCACCTATTGTATTTATATCGTCTTCACGCGGTATATCCATTTTATAATTGCTGATTAATTTTTCAATATCCATATCACCGTCGACAATGTAAATGCCTTTTTCAACAAATTCAACTTTTTTATCTAAAACATCATATTCATCCTGTATATCACCCACTATCTTTTCTATTATATCCTCGAGTGTAACAAGGCCTGAAGTTCCGCCGAACTCATCAACTATAATTGCCATATGAATCTTGCCCTTTTTAAATTCCTTTAGTAATTCGCCGCTCTTTTTTGTTTCCGGCACAAAATATGGTATCCTGACAAGGTCCTGCAAAATGACAAGGCTCCTGTTTTTTATCATATACAGCATGTCTTTGGCGTAAAGTATGCCCACAATATGGTCAAGATCTTCTTTATAAACCGGCAGCCTTGAATAACCATCCTGCACGACTTTATCTATTATTCTGTTGTGTTCCCACGATATGTCAATGCCCACTATTTCGGTCCGTGGTATCATGATATCCTTTACGTGCATGTCCTTAAATTCCAGTATGCTTGTCATCATGGTTTTTGACTGTTCATCAATGTAGCCTGCATCCGCGCTCACATCAATGACCGTGCTTATATCTTTTGCCGAAATTATGGGTATGCTTTCTGCCGCCTGTCCACCGACGATTTTGATTATTACATTGCTTATTTTAATAAAAAATCCTGCGAGTGGTCTTATAAGTTTATAAAAAAACACAACCGGTTTTATCAAGAGAAGGCCCATTTTTTCAGTATTATGTATGGCAAAAACCTTAGGCGTAATTTCTCCGAAAACTATTAGTATGACAGTTATTATTGCCGCAACAACCGTTGCCGTAAACGTTGGATTTAGGTGAAAATAACCCGCTATTTTTAGAGATAAAAATGCTCCTATGGTAGAAGCCGATATTGCAACGACATTAATATAAATAAGCAGCGTGGCGAGCAGTTTATTCGGCTCCTGCAGCCAAATGGAAAGGTATTTGGACAACGGATGATTGTTTTTTATATGCGATATTACCCTTAGCCTGCTCATCCCGGTAAGGGATGTTTCCGCGAGTGCGAGAAATGCCGCTATAAAAAAAAGTAAAACAACCGCTATTGCTTCTGCAATGGTTATAGCCTGCATTAAATTTTACCGCTCTTGATAAAAATATTTTTATACTTTATTTCTTTTACCTGCATTATTTTTTTATCCTTTTGTTTTTCGTGGTCGTATCCCATGATATGAAGCGTTCCATGTACTATGAGCCGTGCAATCTCTTCGTCAAGACTCATGCCGTATTTTTCAGCGTCTTTTTTCGCGCGGTTAACTGAAATATAAATATCGCCGCCGGCAAAACCTTTTTTATTTTGTGTGAACGGAAAGGAAATCACGTCGGTCGTGTAATTTTTCATCATGAAATCTAGGTTGATTCGTCTTAATTCCTCATCGCCGGTAAAAATAATGTTGGTTCCTGTATTATACCTGCCTTCGGCTTTAAAGATTCTTATAACGCCATTTATTATGTTAAGACCTGTCCTTATTTTTTTCTTAAAAAAAATTTCGGTTTTGCAGTCATCATTCTTGTTTTTCGTATTTTTCATATGCTTCCAGTATTTTTTTTACAATTTCAGCTCGAGCCACGTCTTCAGATGTGAAATTGACAGTCGCCATGCCTTCTATTTCCTTGAATATTTCCTGCGCATGTATAAGCCCTGACTTTTTACCTGGCGTAAGGTCTATCTGGGTTATGTCACCTGTTATAACTGCTTTTGAATCGTTGCCTAGTCTTGTTAAGAACATTTTCATCTGGTCTATTGTTGTATTTTGGGCCTCATCAAGTATTATAAATGCCCTATTCAAAGTCCTGCCTCTCATATAGGCAAGCGGGGCTATTTCAATTACCTCATTTTCGACCAGTTCCTGGAATATTCTGGGGTCAATCATATCAAATATCGCATCAAATAATGGCCTCAAATAAGGGTCTATTTTTTGTTTTACATCCCCGGGTAAAAACCCAAGTTTTTCGCCAGCCTCCACGACAGGCCTAACAAGTACTATTCTTTCAACCTTTTTTTCCCTTAAAAAATAAAGGCCTGCCGCTACAGCAAGATATGTCTTGCCCGTACCGGCAGGCCCTATAGCAAAAATAATCTGGTTGTCAAAAATTTCCTTTATATAAAGATTCTGATTTTTCGTCTTCGGCCTTATCTGTTCCCTTTTCGAGGAAACCAAAAGCCCGATCATGTCTCCTGTATTTTCCATGTTAATTTTAGCCGGTTCTTCTTCACTATTTTTTACACTGTTGATTATTTGCCTTATAAAAAACTTCGAAATTACTTTTCCTTCATGCTCGATGTAATACTTTAAACTTCTCAAAACCCTTTCGGCATAATCAATCTTTTCTTTTTCGCCCCTAATAAGCACTTTGTCGTTCTGCCCGATAATATCAATCTTGAGTTCTTTTTCAATAAACCTTAAATTCTCATCACCTATGCCGTAAAGGTTTACGATACCATCCTTGTCGAGATCTATATCAAAACGTTTTTTTCTCTCCACACAAATATTTTTTTAAACTAATATTTTAACGGCAAGCTTTTCCTTGGAGTTGAATGAGGCTTATACGGTGGAGTATCTTTTGCTTTCTGTTTTGCATCGTCTACCTGATCTTGCCCATAGTCTTTTTTGACGTCAAGTTCCTGGCCAACGTCTATAATATCCGGGTCCTTTATCTGGTCCCTGTTTGCCTTAAAAAGCAAGGGCCACTCAAATGGGTCTGCATAAATATCGTTTATAGTAGATATCCCCCATAAAGTGTCTCCTTTTTTTACAACATACTTCACTGCTTTTTGTTCTTCAGGTGTTGGTGCGACAGTCGCCTCTTCTGTTGGCACCGGCAATGTTCCGTTCGCTTCCTCGCCCGTATTTGGTTTAACATTGGGTCTGGATGCACATCCCGTACTTAAAAAAATAGCAATCACGAACACTATCACCATCAATAACTTCAATACTTTCATGCAACTATACCTCCTTTTAAAATTTTTTCGACAGTATCATCATGCCGTCATTAAATGAAAGCAAAATGTCCGGTTCTTCATATGCCGATTTTCTGTTTTTCTTCTGCATTGTGTTGTTCTTATCATCAATATACTCATACACGTCGTATGTTCCGTATAAAAGCCCCAGACCGGCTCCTATTAAAGCTCCCCAGCACGCGCCTGCTCCAAAAACAGCCGGATTCGCTGTATTTCCGCCGTTTATATATGATGGTGCCGAAAAGGCCACGCCAACCATTGATGATATCAAGGATCCGACAAGCATATCTTCGCCCAGTTTGTCGGCTATTTCACCGGCAAAAAGGCTTCCTGTGAACATACCTGCTATAATAACTGTAATAAGAATTTTTTTCATAATAACTCCTTAATATTTTATGCTATATGTTAAAAGTGTGGCGTCCGGAGTAAATTCAAGATGCAGTGCATGGTTTTCTCTTATTTCTGCGCCCCTGTACTGGGATGGTATTACCATTTCAACAATAGCTGCAACAAATCCAAGCGCAGTACCTATTGATGCGCCATAACCAACACCTTCAAGTATATTTTCTCCTGCTTTGGTTTTAATATAAGATATTACTCCGCCGCACGTGCCCAACATACTTCCTATTACACAACCACCAAGTATATCAATTCCATAATCCGATGAAAAATAATATTTATCGACATTTAACTCGACAAGCGACAAAACAGTCGAGCCTATTACCCCTGCACCCAAACCAATAAAAGCACCGTTTAAAAGTGGCGCTATATCCCTGTTACGAAAATCCGCATAACCAAGCAGGCCGCAACCTGTCCCGATAATTGCCCCCTCAAAAACACCGCCTGCCACATTAAGCGCAATAAGTGTTCCCGGGTCGTCCTTTGATAACCTGACTTTTTCATATTTTTTTTCAAGTTTTAGATCTGTCGGCCTTTCCTCTACTATAGGTATCGCCCCTCCCTGCAAATAACTATTTACTTTTGCCCTTATTTTATCAATCGCTGTTCCGGAAACAGAGGCCGAATAATTAACTTCCTGAGGCAATGGCGGTAAAGAATTTGAAGTTGCAGGCGTTGGAGCCACGGATGTTTGCGTATTCGCTGCAGATTCCGCTATTATTGTCGGAACCGTTTTAATTTTTACATCAGTGGCATATGAAACCCCTGTACATATTATAAAAATACCTATCAAGATTATAGCTTTTTTCATTGTAGTTAACCTATCACCTTTTTGAATTAAATTTCTTGTTAAATTTTAGCAATCATTATAAGCATTGTCAAGGCTTTTTTCCACTTTGCATTGATTTAAATGCCACACAAAGTAAAAGTCTTTGAATTACCTGCTTAAATCTATTTTTATTCCCAGCTCTTTAAGTTGTTTTTCTTCCACTTCCGAAGGAGCATCGGTAAGCAGGCAAAGCGCTTTCTGCGTTTTAGGAAAAGCTATTACATCCCTTATTGACTGCGAGCCGGTTATTATCATTATCAATCTGTCGAGACCGAAAGCTATGCCGCCGTGCGGCGGTGCACCATATTTTAATGCTTCAATCAAAAACCCGAACTTTTTGTTAGCGTCAGTTTCGGAAATATTTAAAATAGAGAATATTTTTTGTTGCAAAACGCTTTTATGCATCCTTATGCTGCCACCGCCTATTTCCGTGCCGTTTAAGACGCAATCATAAGCTCGCGCTTTTACTTTTAACGGATCCGACTCAAGCAGTATCTCATCCTGTTCCTGTGGTGCGGTAAAAGGATGGTGATTTGCTTCCAACCTCTTTTCTTCATGATTATACATAAGCAGAGGGAAATCCGTTACCCATAGAAAATTAAGTTTCTTTTCATCAATAAGTTTATATGTTTTTCCTATATGCAACCTTACCCTGCTAAATATATCGTTTACCTTTTCTTTTTTATCTGCCATAAAAAAAATAATATCGCCTTTTTCGGCATGCATTAACTCGCTTAGCTTCGCAAGTCTCGGCTCATCAAGAAATTTTACAATCGGTGACTCTGGTTTATCTGCGTACTTAATCCAGGCCATTCCTCCGGCGCCGCACTTTATGGCAAAACCCACAAGATCGTCTATATCCTTGCGCGAGAGTTTTTCCCCTGCGCCCTTAAAATTTATTGCCTTGACAATCCCTCCGCCTTGTATTGCTTCGCTGAATATCTTAAAACCTGAACCCGCAAACACTTCCGTAACTGTTTTCAGTTTTAATTCAAATCTTGTATCCGGCTTGTCACATCCGTAATATTCCATGGCATCGTCATATTTAATGCGTGGAAAAGGTATGTCTATTTTTGTTTCCACAACGCCTTCGAAAACACATTTAATAAGATTTTCGCTGTGAAAGTAAATATCTCCCTCGTCAATAAAAGACATCTCTATATCAACCTGTGTAAACTCGGGCTGCCTATCTGCCCGCAAATCTTCATCCCTGAAACATCTGACTATTTGGTAATACCTGTCAAGGCCGGCTACCATTAAAATCTGTTTCAGCATCTGCGGCGATTGCGGCAGCGCGTAAAAAGTGCCCTGGTTTACCCTGCTGGGCACGAGATAGTCTCGGGCGCCTTCAGGAGTGCTTTTCATTAAAAACGGCGTCTCTACTTCGGTAAATCCGTTCGTATCCATGTAACTTCTTATCAGCATGCAGGCTTTATGTCTTAATATCAAATTTTTTTGCATTTTTGGCCTACGCAGGTCAATATAACGGTATTTAAGCCTTATGTCTTCACTGACTTCAGCCTCATCATCAACCAAAAAAGGCGGTGTAAGCGCCTCGTTTAAAATTTCTGTGATTTCAGCAACTATCTCAATATAGCCAGTATTCAACTTGGGATTTTCTGTGCCCTGCGGCCTTTTCCTGACTTTGCCCTGCACGCATAAAACATATTCGCTTCTATATTTATGGGCATTGCTATGTTCTTTCTGGTTTAACTCCGGATCATACACTACCTGAACAAGTCCTGTTTTATCCCTGATATCAAGGAATACAACTCCACCGTGGTCACGCCTTGAATTTATCCAGCCGTTTATTACGACAATTTTTCCAATTTCCTTTTCTGTGATTATTCCACAGTAATGAGTGCGTTTTTGCATTTTTGCCGCCCTTATTTTTTAGATTTTAAATTTTAGAATTTGGATTGGGATTAAAAAATTTGCAAACCAGAATTCTTAATAACTACAGGTAAAAAATTCCTTAGAACCTGTAATTGTAAGTTAAAAACATCGTACTGTTATTATATGATTCCTGCTGCATTTTAAACTCAAGCCCATGCTCGATATTGTATTGCCGGGCTGCACCACCGGCCATAGATATATCCGACAGCCACGAAGCAACAAAAAGCACGCCTGCGACAATCATTACAGTCTCGCCGGCCCTCTGCACTGTATTATTGTTGCCGCCCATAGTTGTTAAATTTGACGGTGATGAATATTCGATATAACCAATGCCAAGAGTTACCAGAGATGCAAACTCAGTGCCGAATAATAACAGTCCTGTCTTGTAATCTTCCGAATAAAACTGACCCCATCCGTGAACTAGCAATCCCGGCCCTATAGCAATAACAGTTGCCATTATTGGGTCTTTTGGTTCAATCACGGTCTCGTCTATCACAACATTTGTTGTCCCCTGCGCATATAAATACGGTGCAAAAAGCAAAGAACCTAAAATCATAATAAGCATTAAACATATAAATATGTTGCATTTTCTCATAGAATTACACCTCTGAATTTAAGAATTTCGTAAATTATCATATAAAAAGATTAAAAAGTCAATTAAATTTTGCCGACAAAAATATCGTTCTAAAACAATAAATAATCATATTTTAAGAGATTTAAATATTTTCCGTTACTTTGGTGATGCAATAATTTTATCTACAATATCGTCAGGGGTGAGTTTTATGTCTATTACCACAGCATTTTTCGGTTCTTCAAGTATATCAAACTGGCTGGCAAGAAGAGACGGGTTGATAAAATGACCCTTGCGTTTTTTTATACGCTTCTTAATCAACTCCAAGGTGCCTTTTAAATATATAAGTTTTATTCCCTTTCTATTTCCTATCAATACTTTGCGGTATTTTTCTTTGAGAGCTGAACATGCTACCACACTATTCCATTTGCATGCCAGGTCCAGGTCGATTATTGAACGGATTGCGAAAAGCCAAGATTTCCTGTCTTTATCTGTAAGAGGTAAACCTTTGCGCATTTTTTTACGGCTGCTATCAGAGTGATAATCATCACCGTCACGGAATACACAATTAAGCCTTTTAGCAAGCTTCTTGCCTATTGCTGTCTTGCCTGAACCAAGCACACCCATTAAAATATAAATCATTGTCTGGATTCTCCTCAAATATCACAAGCAACTTATTAACCTATCTTATTATAGCAATTTTTCCTTTTTTAGTGTTGCCTTTTTTATCACTGATTATATAGATGTAGATCCCAGATACTGTCTTATTCTTTTGATTTGTCAAGTTCCAGAAAAGTGTACCGCTTGGCGTATCCTGTTCAACCTTGTAAACAAGCTCCCCTGACACATTAAAAACTTTTAGCAGCGTATGGCTTTCAAGATTAGTAAAAGTTATACCTGTGTGACCTTTCCTCAGGTCGCAAGGCGATGGGTATGCTTTGACATTATCCAGGTTTGCAGCAGCACTTGTTCCAGTTGCTCCTCCGCCGCTTCCTGAATAAAAATAACCTGATAAGAAAACAAGCGCCGCATTTTCAGATGTTTCCCCTTCATTTGACGCGTAAGAACCGGCTGACGAGCACAAATCCAGCCAGCATTTTGCCGGCGGCGTTCCTTCATTTATTATAGTTATAAGAGGTAAGTCGTTTCCAGCTCCGTTTGCGTACCTATTTGGTCCGCCTGAAGCCCATCCTGGGAATAAAATGCCGTAATCCTCATAGATCCAATGGTAAGGATGGCTAGCGTAGTTTGTTCCGTGCATGGTTACAAAAGACTTGTTCAGGCTGTTATTTCCCATCATATAGCCCATCTGGTTTAATGCAGCATCTTTGTATGACTGGTTTCCTGTTACAATATACCCCATAATCAGGTTGTTTGCCCTATGCATCAATCCTTCGTTTGATTCCCAGTAATAATCCCATTGAGTGCTTGCCACTCCGTATCCTGAACTGCTTGCTCTCGTCAAATAATTATCGCAAAGAGACTGTATGCTTGAAATTGCCTTGTTTTTCAGCGGCGACGGAGTTCTTGCGTCCTCCCACATAGAAAAATACCCTAAAAACTCCGGTGCAGACCAGCTCATTTCAGTAAGCGGATTCGTGGTTGTGTCGGAATCAAACTGGCTGCTTATCGTTGTATCGCCTGTCAGCCTGAACATTTCAGCTTCTGCCCACTGTACTTCCTGCCATGAATACGGATCAATGTAATACGGGTCTGTTTGACCGATATTCTTGTTTGCCATAAGCCATGTAAATGATCTTTGTGCTGTACGCGAGCATGTATTTGCGAATGCCGGATCAATGTTTTGAAATACCCTTGCAGCCTGTGCGCAAGCCGCTACTAAAACAGCTGCGTCAATTGATGACGGCGGCTGGGTCAAAGTAACGGATTGGTAACAAGCGTACCTTGTATATGGATCAAGATTTGGCTTGATCCCGAAAATAAAATTTGGTTGGGTGTCCACTTTATGATAAACCGTGCCGTCGGAATTTTGCAGTTTTAAAAGCCAGTTTAAACCCCATCTTGCCTCGTTTAGAAGGTCTGATATGTTGTTCCCGCTTTCAGGTATGTTATTCTTTAAATTCTTCATATTGTTAGTTTGCAATTCATAAAGCCACATCATGTAACTCACGCTCAATGCTTCTTCTACCGACCATTTTCCAACGTCACCAGCATTGTGCCATCCTCCTGTAAAATCCCTTGATTGCCCTGTATCTTTACATATAGCATCCGTTGTATGACAAGCCAGGCGGTTTAGCCCGGTAACGCTGTCATTTATTGAAATGCCGCATCTTATTAAATAAAAACACCTTAAAGCATCCTTAAATACCTGGTCATAGACGTTTTCAGAAATATTAAAATAATAGCTTTTATGGCCGTTGACATAAATACAATATCTGCCGGTCATAGCGAGTGATGAAAAATCGCCCTGTAGAACAAATTCCCCTGTCGTTGCTGTATCGCTGACGGGCGTAGCTGAAATTTTGCCCGAATAGGCCGTATTTCCCAGCGTATCCAAAACGCTGAAATTATCGTTTGTTGAAGCGGTCTGCGTCACAACATAAAAATATTTTTTAGCGTCAGGTAAATACCCTTCCTGGTTAACTTTCGGATCAGGAATTATAACATTGGGCGTTATTGTAACCGCAGCTTCACTTTGCAGATAAAACTCTATGTCATCCACATAAAGCTGCCCTGTTGTGCCTGCAAAGCCGCTTGCAACCCACTGGATAGCATAAACTGTCGTGGGATCCCATGCCTCAGGTGTCCCCCATGCCTGCGCGAGGCTCATGAAAGGTATTTCAAATAATTTCCAGCTTGAATCAGGCGTAAAAACAGATGAATAATGATTTCCCTGCGCGGCTGTTTTTGTCGTGCCAAGGCCGCAATTATATGTGCCTGTTCCTGTGCATTTAGCGTAAAACCTTATTCCATAGTAACTGCTCACGTCAATTCCGATGGTGCTGTAATCCGCCCTGGTAAAAGTAAGCAAGCCTGTGTATGGGTACGCCACGCCCGGCAATAATGTATATGCCATGCTTGCGCAGTATGCCGAGCCTGAATTTCCGCCAGGTGTCATAAAAAATGTACCCGCCGGTGCCGCAGGCGGTGTGACAGATGAATATCCGTCGGCAAATGTTTGCCAAGCTCCGCCGAGAGCATTAATATTGTCTCCGTCATCGCAGTTGTCTACAAGCAAGGCTGCGTGTAAGTCAAACGTTATCAGAAGCGCCGCGATAACTATATATATTTTCTTCATTAACATGACTCCTTTTTGTTATTTTCTCATTATCAGCATTACATACTGTTCTCAAATTATAACGTGGAAAATTCAAAACCGTTGCAATTATTTGTTCTTTCTTTTTCCACCCACATTAAAATCAACATATTTATATATATTTTCAGCCATTGCTTTATTTAAATGTTTTCTCGTAATCCCCGAATAATCCTTTTGATTTCTATGCATCCTTTCAATTTCCTGCCTAAATTCATAATATGTCACGGCTATGTCGCCTTTTAACCTTTCAATGTCGTTTGCTTTATTTTTTTCAGTTAGTATGGCAAGTATCCCGCCAAAGGCTTCCAGAGGGTAAAACCTGGCCACATTATCAGCTGCGTAAAAATAATATACATCGTAATATTCTTTGGTTACTTCCCTGAATATTCTTACTGCCCTGTCATCATTGTTTTGTGAGCGGTACAGCTCTCCCAGTTCAAGCAGCAAAGAAGCGCAAAGTACTCTGTTTTTTGTATTTTTAATTATCCACCTTATCTCGTTTTCCATTCTTCCGACAAATGCTTTTTCTGAAATCAGGCAGTAAACTATGTTGTCTGCTGCCGGTTCCTCGTAATTAACGCAATCGCCATAGCAGCGCCTGGTTATCCCGTCAAAATTTTTTATAAGTAACTTTGAAATGTTAATTGATTTTTCGTAATTAGGATTATTGTCTATCATGCAGTCCCCATAGCCGGAAAAATTATTCGAAAAAATCCACATTTCATAACAAAGCGCCTCAGCGCCAGCTGGCCCGCCGTAGTTCTGCGAGGAAAGTGAAGTAAAGGCTCCAAGGAATCTGTCGTTTTTATACCTCATGAACATTTCGTCAAAACACATGAGGGCTTCTTTTATCCTGCCGTTTTTTAAGTATATCCTGCCGAGCATGTCAAGCGCGCCAGGCGCAGCCTTATATCTGTATTCAAGAGCATAAACTTTTATTGTTATAAGCCTGTCGGGTTTAACTCTTAGTATTTTGAAAAGTAGTGGAGTTGCCTTATCAAATTCGTTTTTAAGGTAATAATATCTTGCGCTTGCGTATGTTGCATCTTCGAATCTAATCTCTTTGCTGATACGCTCAACTGTTTTTTCATAGGCATGCAACGATATTACCAGTAACAGCGCTGCAATTAACATAACATTTCTGCGCAAATCATACTCCTGTTTAAGGGCAGCATAATATTCTGTCCTAAAATCATTGCAATTATGATTAATTTTACCAGATTACGCATGCGAATAGCAATTAATTTTAAAAGGAGTATTGTGTTTCATAAAGTTGTAACATTTGGCGTATAAAATTTCTTACTTTATTGATCTAATGCTTTACAAAATTAACAATATTTTAAGACCGGATTGGGATTTAACTTTCTTGCTATTGATGTCAGGCTTTTATATTAGGATATTAAATTTTGCAGAATTCTTTGATGATTGTCCGGAAAGCGTTATTTTAAATCTTCCATTGAAATATCAAGGAGTATTTTGTCTTTAATTTCTTCAATTACAGCCGTGTCAAGCGACTGCTTTGCCGTCTCGGCGTCTGTCATGGCCTGTATTACGTCCACATTAGTCACCAGGCCGTTCTTATAATCCTGTTGCTGCGCTTTCAGGCTCTGTGAAGCTTTCGTGTATGATTCCTTTAATGATTGCAGTATCCTTGCAGACGCGGCATAATCCCTCACCCTCGTCTTTATCTCGTATCTCACCGACGCGATTAAAGCCAGGAGTTGCTGCCGTATGGATTCGTACTGTGAAAACCCGGCAATAGAATCAAAAAACCTCGTGCCCCATTCAAAAATCGGCCATTGAGCCGTTAGCATAGCCTGCCAGCCGTGATCGGTATAAGCCGACGTTCCAAGGTATGGTGTGCCTTCGAGTAACTTGCTCACATTAAGGTCCACCTGCGGAAGGAATGTCCCAAGGCCTGCCTCAATCTTTCTATTCTGTTCTTCCAGATCTACTTCTATAGCCTTTACGTCCGAGCGCGCTTCAGCCGTGGAAGTCACATTTACATCCGCCGCATGGAATTCCTGTTCCTGCTGCTGCTCAATCAAAACCAGGCCGTCCACTCCCATTACATATGCTAAATTATCCGCCGCGTCGTCTGCAGCAGCCTTTGCCTGCTCAAGCTGAGAGGCAATCTTGGCTGCGCCTGATTGGGCAGCGTA
Organism: uncultured bacterium; assembly: GCA_963845185.1. Classification (GTDB taxonomy): domain Bacteria; phylum Oederibacteriota; class PGYV01; order PGYV01; family CAWJRG01; genus CAWJRG01. The sequence continues at coordinate 870,380 of CAWJRG010000009.1, forward strand.
TACTTCGCTCCGCCTTGACTTGCCTAGGTTCATCCATCCTGTCAATTCACCGACACGGTCATTAAAAAGTTTTAATTCATCCTGAGTATCGTTTACAATAGTCAGCGCCTGCGCGTATCCGTAATAAGCCTGTGCCGTGCTTTGTGCAACCTGGCGCCATGTTGATTTTAACAGCATTTCCTGCCTTAATACTTCCCTGTCCAGCGCGCTCACGGTATTTAACTTGGAAAACCCGTGAAAAACAGGCTGTTGTATGGTTAAAAAAGTTTCCCATCCGCCGTATTCAAGTTTACCGTTGCCAGGGCTCTCACCATTGCCGAGTTCATAATCATAAGCGCGCTCGTGCAAAAGCCCAACCTGGGGCAGCAAATTTCCGATTGCTGCGAGTTTTGCCATTTTTGCCTGTTTCACATTTTCGGCCTGAATTTTATAATCATAGCTGTTCTGTAAAGCTATTTCAAGGCAATCACTGAAAGAAAGGGGTTTATTATTGTCCTCTGCCAGCGCGTATAACGCCGGTATTAAAAAAACTGCTGTAATTAAAAAAATAAGTTTTAAAATACGCATTTATCTTTTACCGCCTTTGTCGCTATATGGAAATAAAATGTTTATTTTTACAAGTATAAATTTTATCACATAAACTTAAAATATGGAATAGAATGTTGGACAATTAAATTTGTATTCAATACCCTGCGCTCCGATACAAGAAGATATAATTTGTGAAGGTATAACGCACAATAAAATCTGATATTATTATTTCCCTTTATCTTCTTCCTTCATAAAATTTTTGTGCTTTTCATGACTTTCTATTATTGTAATCAGCTTATCAAACTGCTCTTTTGTAAGTATCTTTTTTGTTTTGAGCATGTTATCAAGCCTTAGTTTCAGCATTTTCGAGCCTGAGGCAGATAATTTGTCTGCAAGCGAGTCGATTTTGCTTTCATCCGGATTGTCTTTCCTCATTTCATCCTTGATATCTATGGATACAAGCTCAATCTCGCTTCTTATTTTTACCGCGTCTTTTGCCGAAACGCTTTCTAAATCCTGTAGTTCTTTTATCTCCTCACTTGTCAATTTAAGCTCATCCACAAGCCCCATTACCATTTCCGGGTTTCCAATCCCAAAACCTCCCATATGCATCCCCTGTCCCATGTCTCCGGGTTTTGCCGTCCCGGGCGGCGGTGCCGCGAATGTAATTGAAGCTGTTAACAAAAACAACGCCACAATGAAATAAAACTTTTTCATGCGCAAACTTACCTCCTTTTATATTTAGTTGTTTATATCAATATCATCCATATAATCAGTTGCTATTATAGACGCTGAATTTGCCTCGTCCTGGCTCGAATAAATTTCATATGTGTCGTTTAGAAAATCATAAACCTGTTTTTGCCTGTTATAATTAAGTAAAAATCCGGCTATAAAAACCAGGATAATAGCCGATACCGCTGCAGATAAAACAGCGACAGGCCTTAAAAAACCAAAAATGCCGCCTTTCGCCGCACGGAGAGCCCTTTCAATGTTTCGTTTAATTGATGCCGACGGGTTTTCAATTGACTCTTTGAAAAGCCCGTTAATTTTCAATAAGGCTTTGTAATCATGCAGGCATGCTCCGCACGAATCCAGGTGCACTCTAACTGACTCCATGGTTGCAGTGTCGAGCCTGCCGCATGAAAATTCATATAAAAATTCTTTAGCTTCATTGCATTTCATTTCAATACTCCTAAGATATCGTTTGTTTTGTCAAGCTTTTCTGCGCAGACAAAACATTACGAGATCTTGTACCCGCTCTAGTCCGAGGCCGCTAGGTCGAGGACAAGTGGTGCTACTTTCTTGCCGCCTTGATCATCAAACTCATTCCGCGGTTTATCCTTGATTTTACCGTTCCTTCGCTTATATTCAGCATGACAGCTATTTCTTTGTATGATAGCCCTGTTATCTGTGAAAGTATAACAGGTATTTTCTGGTCGTCAGGCAGCAGCGATAAAAACGAATCAAGCTCAGTCGTGTCCCTCGGCCTGTAAGAAACCGGTTTGTCCACTTTATCAATTTTTCTTGTTTCAGCCGATTTTTTCCTCATCATGTCTATGCTCTCGTTGACAGCCATTCTATAAAGGTAAGTTTTTATCGAAGAATCGCCTCTGAAAGCATCCATATTATTAAAGAGCTTGATAAATACATTCTGTGTTATGTCCTCGGCGTCTTCCCTGTTGCCCATAACACGCAACGCCACGTTAAAAACATATTTGCCGTTTTCCCTGTATATTTCAATCTGGTTTTTATTCACTTATTTTCACCAATTAGACGTAAGTAAATGTCTTGAAAGTTCCTTGTAAAACAGGTCAAAAACCTGCCGGTGCTTAAACATTGAACTTAAAATATACAATATCCGCGTCCTGCATTATATAATCCCTGCCCTCGCTGCGCATAAGCCCGGCTTCCTTTACCTTTAGCTCTGTCTTCAGTTCAAAAAAATCGCTGTATTTCATAATTTCCGCCTTTATAAAACCGCGCTGGATATCGGAATGTATTTCGCCTGCCGCTTCTTCGGCACTGGTGCCTTTTCTTATGGGCCATGCGCGCGACTCTTTTTCACCGCCCGTAAAAAATGTAATCAGGTTGAGCAAATGGTACGCGTGCCTTATAAAATCATCAAATCCCCTGTAATCAAACCCGAGCTCTTTTATAAATTCCTTTTTTTCCTCAGGCGTTAGGTCTGCCATTTCCGCCTCGATTTTTGCCGATATAACTGCGTGTTCTGTGTTCTGGCTTTCCGTAAATTTAATAAGCTCGGGGTTATCCTTGTCAAAACTTTGTATTTTGTCCTCGTCGGTATTAAAAACATAAAGCATTGGCTTCATTGTAAGGAACTCGTACTGTTTTATTTCTGCTCTTTCGTCCTTGGTCAATTCAAGCGTAAACCCCATTTTGCCTTTTTCAAGCCAGGTTTTTATTTTAGCGAGAACAGTAAGTTTCTTTATCGCGTCTTTGTCGTTCCCGCGCGCCATTCTCTCCAGTTTTTCAGTTATATTTGCTATATTTTCAAGGTCTGCCAGCATTAATTCTGTATTTATTGTTTCTATATCGCCCATCGGGTTTAATTTTCCGACTGACCTTGCCACGTTCGGGTCTGTAAAAACCCTCACTATCTGCGCTACTGCGTCAACCTGCCTGATGTTTGCTAGAAACTTGTTGCCTAGCCCCTCGCCCTTGCTCGCGCCTTTTACAAGCCCGGCTATATCTACAAACTTGACCGTAGCCGGCGTTCTTTTGGTGGAGCCGTTATTGTAAGCGTTAAATATAAAATCAAGCCTATCATCAGGCACATTTACGACTCCCACGTTCGGGTCTATGGTGCAAAACTCGTAATTTGCGACCTGCGCCCCTGCTTTTGTCAGTACGTTGAATATTGTAGATTTGCCCACATTAGGCAGGCCGACTATTCCTATTTCCATATATGCTCCCTTCAATATTGTTTAACACTACCACATTTATAAATCATATTTCTCTTAATTTTATAAAATCCCCTATTATCCCCCTTTATTAAGGGTGAATGCAAACATCCCGCCCGATGGCTTTGCCATTCTCTCCCCATTAACAAGGGGAGTTGGAATGGGTTTGCTCTTCCTATATAATTGTCAAGCCTATTGCATATTTAAGAGCTAAACAAAAAAGGCCGGCGAGTTGCCGGCCTTTTTTTATATCACAAAAATCTATTTCTTTGCTTTTGATACTTTCAGCGCGACCTCATCTGCTATTGCATCGACTGTTTTGTCTTCCCTCTTGGAGAAAACCAGGCCGCCGACCACTGTTCCGAGACAAGCCACCACTATAACAATAACCACCCAGTTGTATCCCGGGAAAGTTATGATTATAGGTGCGATAATAAGCGCCACAAGGTTCATGACTTTGATAAGCGGGTTTAAAGCCGGTCCCGCAGTGTCCTTAAACGGGTCTCCGACCGTGTCTCCGATAACCGATGCTTTGTGCCTTTCCGTGCCTTTTAATCCCATCCGCTCAACGGTCTTTTTTGCGTTATCCCACGCTCCGCCTGTGTTTGAAAGGTATACAGCCATAAGCTGGCCCACGAGAATAACTCCCACCAGGTATCCTGCAAGGCCTTCTGCCTTGAAAAGGAATCCGATTGCCACAGGCATCAATATTGCCAGCAGCGCAGGGCTGACAAGCTCTTTTAACGCTGCTCTTGTGCAGATATCAACGACTCTCGCAGATTCCGGTTTTGCCCTTCCGGACATAAGCCCTTTTATCTCTTTGAATTGCCTTCTGACTTCGTTAACGACAAGGAAAGCCGCCCTTCCGACTGCCCTGATTAAAATCGAGGAGAAAAGAAACGGCATGGCGCCTCCAATGAGAAGGCCGACAAAAACATTAGGCATTGATATGTCGAAAAACGAGATGCCTGTCGCCAGTTTGTATGACGAAAAAAGCGATACAGCCGCGATTACAGCCGTTGCTATTGCGAAACCTTTTGTTATTGCTTTTGTAGAGTTCCCTACTGCGTCAAGCTCATCAAGCACCTTCCTGCCCTTGTCCGACAGTTTCGCCATTTCGCCTATGCCCTGGGCGTTATCTGAAACCGGCCCGTAAGTATCCTCGGAAACAATGATGCCTGTTACGGTCAACATGCCAAGTCCTATAAGCGAAACTCCGTAAAGAATCTGCTCGACAATAACAGCCCCGTTTCCTATTGGCGCAAGCGTAAAAATCAGTATTGAAGTGGCTATCGCAGCCGCTATTGAAATTATTGCCCAAACCGAGCTTTCCATTCCTTCAGCCGTACCGGCAAGGATTGTAGTTGCAGGCCCGGTGAGCGTTGCCTTGACTATTTCTTTTACAGGTTTGTCTTCTGTTGTGGTGAAATGTTCTGTCAATTTTGATATAAGGAACGAAAGGAAAATACCTACCGTGGTAATACCAAAAAGCTTCCATCCAAGGATAGTCGCCGCGTTTGCGGGCACTCCTGTAAATTTATCAGCGCTTTCCGATATGTATTTGCCTATTGCAGGCACAAGGTAATAGGCTGTCGCTATTGCAAAGCCTATTATCGAAATTATCGACGCCACAAAAAATCCTCTCTGTATAGGCTTCATTGCGTGCTCTTCTTCCGACCTTGACCTTACCATGTATGTGCCGATTATTGACGCTACGACTCCAATGGCACGTACAAAAAGCGGGAAAATAACCCCGAGGTTCCCGAAAACCGTCGCGCCGAGAATCATGGCCGCGACAAGCGTTACCTCGTATGACTCGAATATGTCTGCTGCCATACCTGCACAGTCGCCTACATTATCGCCCACGTTATCCGCGATTGTGGCCGCGTTGCGCGGGTCGTCTTCCGGTATATTTTTTTCCACTTTGCCTACAAGGTCAGCCCCGACATCCGCTGCCTTTGTGTATATTCCGCCGCCTACCCTCATAAATAGCGCGAGCAGGCATCCGCCGAACCCGAAGCCTATCAGTATGTCTGAAATCGCGCTCGGTACCTTCTGAAATATTAAAAATATTGACGTTGCGCCCAGCAATCCGAGGCCAATTGTAAACATGCCTGCGATTGTTCCTGTCCTGAAAGCCAGCGTCAGCGAATCTTTTTTGCCTGTTTCAACAGCCGCGGCTGCCACGCGCACATTGCCGGCAACTGCAAGGGTCATGCCTATCATGCCTGTCAGGGCAGACGCAAGCGCGCCCAGTAAAAAAGCTATTGCCCTGCCGAATTTAATCATGTTAATCTGCGCAGGCGTAATAAGCTGGCCGTCGGAATTAAGCATCCTCGTGTCGACTTTTGTGGTGAAAAACAATACCACCATCAGTACAACCACCAGGACTGCGATGGTTTTAAACTGCCTGGCGAGATAGGCTTTTGCGCCCTTTGATATCTCGTCGTTGATTGCAATCATTGTCTTGGTGCCTTTGCTCTTGGAAAGTATTTCAAACATAAGATAAACTCCGTAAAGCAGGGCCACAATAGCCATGCCCCATACAGACCACAGTGCAATCGTCTCAAAGTTGGACAGCGGCGCGAGCTTGATGTGCTCGGCTACTTTTTGTGCAACCTGAGGTACTGCTTGTGCCACAGTTTCATTCATTCTGCTTACCTCCTGTTATTGGGATTTGAGTATTTTGGTAAAAAATTTCCACCATTTTTGCATATTTATCCGGGTTTGTAAAGTTTTTTTTGGATGTAAATTATCAAAGGTAAAATTATTCCCCTTTTTCAAAAATATTGCGTTTTGCGTCTTTTAATTTACGCTTTCCACCAGCACTGCCCTGAAGTGAAAGCCGTAAATGGAAAGTGTCATGGCGTCAACCATTAAATTAGGTTTCCTGAAGAGTGTCCAGAAAAACATTTGCCAGAAATAAAATTTTCCCTCGCCCTTTATCCCGAGTTTCCAAATTGACTTGGCCGAAGCCTGAATCCAAAGCTTAAAATTAAGCTTCCTTACTTTTGCCGTACCCTTATATTCTTTTAAAAAAATAATTATTCTTTTGTAATAATTCTTTGGCGCGAAAATAGTATTCAAAATATGTTTATACCCCTCAATCAGCTTTTCTTTATTCATCTTGGGAATGAAATTCATGGTAAAATCCGTATTGTCTCCTGTCGTCCTTTTTATTATCCTGCCCGCCTCCTGCAGCCTTTTATACAGCGATGTCTCAGGCAGCGCTGTAAGTATGCCCACCATTGCCGTCACAATCCCGCTCTTTTGTATGAATTTAACCATGTTATCAAAAGTCTTTGACGTGTCAGTGTCAAAACCAACTATGAACCCTGCCTGCACCTGCAGCCCGTTTCTCTGCAGCACTTTTACTTTTTCCACCATATCCTTTTTGGTGTTCTGCAGCTTTCCGCAGGATTTCAGCGCCTCTTCGTCCGGTGTTTCAATGCCGACAAAAACCGAGTTAAAATTCGCTTTTCTCATGAGCTCCATAAGCTCGTCGTCATCCGCAAGGTTTATGGATGCTTCAGTGTATAAAGTAAACGGGTATCTTTTGTTTTTCATCCATACGATAATCTCATTTAATATATCTTTAACTTTTGCCCTGTTGCCTATGAAATTATCATCCACCACAAATAAGCTTCCTCGCCAGCCAGTAGAATACATAGCGTCAAATTCCCTTATTATCTGGCCTGGTTCCTTTACCCTGGGAACCCTGCCGTTCATTATGATGATATCACAGAAATCGCAGTTAAACGGGCATCCCCTTGAAATCTGTATGCAGAGCGACACGTATTCTTTTACGTTTATCAGCGACCAGTCAGGCACGGGTGTTTTTGAAATATCGGGTTTTTCATTGGAAAAATACATTGGCTTTATGCTGCCGGACTTCAAATCACTGAGGAACATCGGTATTGTAACCTCGCCCTCGTTCAGCACAAAAGTATCTACGTTGTAAAAATCAGTGTGCGCGCCTGTAAAAAGCGGCCCGCCTGCCACGACAAACTTGCCGAATGATTTAGCCTTGTTTATCGCTTCCTGCGCTGACTTTTTCTGGACAATCATGCCGCTCACAAAAACATAATCCGCCCATTTTAAATCCTCATCTTTCAGTTTGTGCGCATTCATGTCAACAAGCCTTTTTTCCCACTCAGGCGGCAGCAAAGCAGACACCGTTAACAAACCAAGCGGCGGTACGCCTGCCTTTTTGCTCACAAATGGCAAAGCGTATTTAAAACTCCAGAATGTTGCCGGATATTCCGGATATACAAGCAAAATTTTCATCATTAAACTCCTCAAATTAGCGTTTGTTTTGGATTTTTTTTATTGGAAGAATCAGTGTTCTTAGAATAAAGTTCTTTAATCCGTATTTCTGGTATTACTATACGCTTTAAAGCACAAATAGTCAAGGATTTTGGCGGCGAATGGCTTTGTTTTTTCCTCCCCCTTAACAATGGGAAACGAGGGGGTTTTGTTAGCAAAAGTAAAGTTTCTGCTGAATAGGTAATATGTTCTAGTTTTTAAAGATTTAGAAAGCTTTATGGGACGACAGGCGTAGGTGTTGCGGTGCTTACTGAATACAATACTGGTGAGGATGCAGGCGTCGGCGCAAAAGGCCCTATAGTTGTGGTGGTTGTCCCTGTACAATTGTCCACAAATATATACTTACCAACAATAGGTAAATTAGTTTTATTCATAACATACCATCCAGTAACAGGTTGCATTATGGCAAAACATGTTGGTTCGCCAGGGCACCATGAATTAGTTGTTGTAATATTTATATACACATTATTACAATCGGTTGTTATATTGGTCAATCCCCTCGCATCAGACATGCAACCTCCGGTTATCATAACGCCTATGATAATTTGTTTATTAAAATCCACAGGAACAGGGGTCGGCGTTGGAGAACCTGCAGGAGCATAACCTGTATAATTTGCCAGATAAAATGCTTCTGTTGTAATAATATAATCTCCAGCAGGTAAAGCAAGACCAGAAACAGTACCATAATTCAGGCTGCTATAATTTACATTACCCGGTACGCACGTTGTAGGAGTGAAAACAGGCGTAGATGTTGGAACAGGTACAGGCGCTATTACCGTGCTGGAAGGCCTATTGCAATTTGAAATAAAGATAATCATTAAAATCAGTATTAATACTGTTATCGCACTTTGTTTTTTCATGTTTTAAACACTTCCTATTTTATATATTATACCACATTTATCCTATGTTTGTTAGACAATTTATATGTATAAAAGTTCTGTTAAATCGACTATGCTTTTATTACGGTTTGTCCTAATCTACCTAACAAAAAAGCCCCAAACGCTTAAACCTCGGGGCTTTTTTATGAAAGCAAATATATTTCAACTCTAAAACATTGCTTATTGTTTATGGCGTGTTAATAATGATTTGCCCGTCCGCTCCATTACCACCTGAATAATTGCAATTGTAACCACTACCTCCGGCACCAACAGTCACATTGTAAATATGTCCTGACGTAACACTGATTTGGATTTGACCATATCCACCACCACCACCACCGCCGCCGCCATTAGAAGACGTATTGTAACCGCCTGCACCACCACCTCCGCCACCAGGTGCTGTGCCGTTAGTCCCATTATAACCAGCAACGCCACCAATACCTCCTGCTCCGCCATTGTTAGCACCGGCACCACCATTGCCACCTGTTGAACCATTATAGGGCATTCCGCTTCCACCAGTTATATTACCACTGCTTCCAACACCGCCGGAACCACCACAACAGTTACCACTAGATGCCGTAATTATAGCAGTACCAGTACTGGCATCATTAAATGAAGAGGTATTTCCATTACTATAACCTCCAGCACAAGCACCACCGCCACCACCTGCACCCCAGATTTGTATTGTGATGCTGTTTATATTATTTGGCACAGTAAATTGATAAGTGCCCGACGCTGTGTAAGAACCAAGATTTCCTTGAATTTGAGTAGGCACTGCTGTAGGCTTAGAAGAAGAAGTACTATTTGTAAGTTTACACCCATTCAGAATTAAAATTGCTGTAAAAACTAATACCGGAACTAAAACCTTTTTCATAAACTTTTCCTCCTTTTTTATTAGTTTTAATACCATTTATTTCCTAAATTTTTATGTTGAAATTATACTTTATTCTATTATATTTGTTAAGTATTTTGTTTGGTTTTTTGATTCTTTTAAATAATCCAAATTAGGGTAATAAACAGAAGGCAAAGCAATATTAAGCTAATGTTAGATTTAAAACAGCATTTTCTGTTTTTTTAATAAATCCCTTAATCTTTGAGCATTTTTAACTGCTTTACCTGCATGGCAGTTATTTAATAATATATAAAGCACTTTTGACTTTTCCGCCAATTTGGTTATTTCAGGCAAAAAAGACTCGAGTTCCTCGTCTGAATACAGGTAATCATAGCGTACTGAAACCGGCGCGTTAAACCACTCCTTGTTCCTGCCGTGAAGCCTGAAATAGCCAATGTCCGACGTCACTTCGTTATTAAAAGGCATAAGCCGTGGAAGCTGCGGCTCGTCAACAGCGCAAAAGCCCAGCTTATTCTCCCTGAGAAATGCGAATGTCCCGTCTTTTGCCCATGCGCTGTTACGGAATTCTATCACAAGCGGTATATCCTCAAAAGCTTTCCTGCATTTGATAATGTAATCTTTGGACTCTGCCGATGGATAAAAAAATACCGGAAACTGTAAGAGCACTGCTCCAAGCTTGCCTGCTTCGGCAAACGGCCTAACAGCCAGCTTGAATTTTTCTATATCCGCTAATGCTCTGTCTATGGACGGTTTTTTTCCTTCGAGCCTCGAATCAAACGGGTCATGAGTAAACCCGCGGAACCCTTTGACCACAAAAGTAAACCCGCGGGTTGTTTTTTGCTCCATGGCAAGCGCTGATTTTTCCGATATTATAGTATAGTAAGTTGCATTTACTTTAAGCGTATTAAAGCCAAGCTCTTTGTTGTAGTAAATGAGTTCTTCCTTCTGCGGCAGTCCCTTCGGGTAAATAATTCCCCTCCAGTCAGGAAATGAAAAACCCGATGTGCCAAGCTTTATTTCACCCATACATTGCTCCTTTGATTTAATGGTGCCAGGCCGAAGATTGCGCGATGACTTATATGGATTACTTTAAGACAATAAATTTATCAACTCTATTAATATTTGTTGTCTTCCCTTTTTGCTTATATGCTAAAAAATATATGCCGTTTGCAAAATTTTGCACATTAATTTCAATGGTATTTATACCTGCGCTCTGGTTCTGGCCTGATTTTTCTATTAACCTGTATGCCATTGTATAAATTTTTACTTCTACATTCGCATCTTCCGTAAGGTTATATGCATATTTTAATTTATCTTTTGCCGGATTTGGATATATCCTCGGTAATTCAGTGGCTGTCAAAACAGTAGCCGGCGCCTGGGTTTGTGTAGCTGTTGCGCATACGGGCTGCGCAGTCCCTGTGAGCCATGCCAGCACGTCTGCGCCGTGGCACGAGGTGGGCGTATAGCTCCAGTCCTTTATAAGTGTAGGCCCCGAATACGGATTCAGGTCCCATGCCGTTGCGTTGTACATGTAATTCGCGTTATTGCCGCCGTTAAACCATGAAATAAGGCTGGACTCAAAAGGGTTGCACCCGCTGTCGTCGTCACCGCAGCAGTTGCCTTCATTGTTTGTCCCTCCCATTAAAGACCCGAATTCACCTGCTATAACGCAATACCCCGCGTTCACTGCCACCCCTACATATTGGTCCCAGCTTGCCGCGTCATTGTTCCCCGGGTTGCCGTAATATATATGCGCGTCATACGCTATGCCAAAGCCTGTCAAAGTGTTCCCTGTGTTCCTGTCTGTTAATGGATTCGACGGTATTCCTGTCAGGTCATGGCACCAGACCAGGCCTGCGGCAATGCAAATATTTTTCGCGCCTGTATCGCGGATAGTCTCTACCATAGTCTGGTATCCCGGGCTGACAAAACTTCCGGTCCAGCCGCCGCTCTGCCATGTGGTCCACGGCATATAAGTCGGCTCATTATAAAGTCCGAAAAGTACAGCCGGGTTATTGCCGAATGTAACTGCAAGGCTCTGCCAGAAAGCCAGGGCATTCATGTCACACATGGCTGGTCCGGCAGCCTGCACAGAAGTGGAAGTGCCCCATGTGCCCATGCCTGACCAGTGCAGGTCGAGGTTCACGTAGCAGTTAAGTGTCGACGCGGTGTTTACCATATTTGTAACAAGTGCCCTGTAATTACTCTGGTTTGTCATATCCTGTATGGTAGAGGAAGATGTTACGCCGTTACTGTAGCCAAACCAGAAATCCTGGTTCAGCGGTATCCTTACGATATTGGCTTTCCATGTGTTTACTGCCACGGTTATTGACTGCGTCATGTCCCCGCTCGGCCCACTTGCCAGGCCTTTGCCGTCTGCTTCCCATTCCAGCCCGTCCACGTTCACGCCCACGAGCCTCACCGGGCAGCCCGTGGCTGCGTTTACAAAATATTGCCCGGATACCGCAAGCTGCGGCGGCGCTGCAAACAGGCATCCGGTATTTAATAATACACATGACAATATTATGAAAGCTATCATCAGAAACTTTGGCGTTGGATTAATGTATTTCTCCATACTGTTCTCCTGGCTTCTTAAATGTATTTCATCAATATTATACAATTAAAAACAAAAAATTTGAATTTTATTTGTTAAACCCGATACTAAGATTCAGTGTTTCATCAGCCTTGTGCTTATTATTCCGCACCGCTCCAGTATGCCGTGATGTTCCGCTATTATCAAGGCCGCAGGCTTTACTGTAAAATCGCCGTACCTTAAATTAATCCCGTCCACGGTTGAAAGCACCATCTGCTTTTTCTGCAAATCGCCGAAAAGGTACTGCTGCCCGTCCACTGCTGACAGGTTTGTCACGCTCACGCCCAAAAGCCTCACTGCTTTTTTCAGCGGAAGCACTGCCTGGAAAATATTCCACGCGTGCCCGTATATCTCCGTGCCTGAATTAAAAAAATGCTTCAGCGTCATGCGCCTTGCGAACATGTCAAAATCCCCGAACCTGACAAACAGGAACACTGTCCTTGCCGTCATCCTGTATTCGCGGAGCCTTGTGCCTGTCTTTTCCGAGAGCATTAGTAAATATGACTTGATGACGCTGTGGTCATAAGTATCCGCAGACAGCGTGTGGCTGTGGCCGACCGACTTCACCGCTGAACGGAAATCATATTTTTTTACGCCTGAAACATCCCTGCCAAGGCCTATGTTCTTATAAACCCTGCCCATTACGCCGAAATGCCCTGTCAGCATCGATACCGGCGCTTCACCAAGCTCTTTTGCCGTTGTTATCCCCAGGCTCCTGAACTTTTCAGATAGCTGCCTTCCTATGCCGGCACCCTGCAGTTTCTCCACAGGCAGCTTAGCCATGAAAGCAGGCACATCCTCCTCGCCCACCATTGTAAGCCCGTCGGGCTTTTTCAGCTTTGCCGCTAATTTTGCCACGACCTTATTAGGCGCTATGCCTATGGAGCATTTCAGCCCTGTTTCCTCTTTCATGCGCTCCTTGATTTTTTCCGCGATTTCCACTGCGCCCCCGAAAAGATTTTCCGTGTCTGTCACGTCCACGAAGCACTCGTCTATGGAAAAAACCTCGACCTTGTCCGTAAATTCAAGGAGTATCTTATGTATCTTTAATGACGTGTCAATGTACTTGTCTATGTTGCCTATGACAGGTATGACAGACGGGCAAAGTTTTTTCACCTCGGGTATGGTCATGCCTGTCTTTATGCCGAATGCCCGCGCCTCGTATGACGCTGTCACCGCTATTGTCCTGCCCTGGCCGCAGACGACTATGGGCTTGCCGCGCAGCGATGGATTGCACTGCTGCTCAACAGACGCGAAGTACGCGTTCATGTCCACAAGCATTATAACCCGCCTGGACTTTAGCCTGTCAGATCCTGAGCTTGCATTGCCATGAGCCTGCCGAATGGCCGAAGGATCGTGCATTATGTCCTATCCCTCACTTTCCACTTTTTCCAGCACCCAATCCAGGGTCTTCTGGTTAAAGGAAAGCTCGTAATACCCTCCTTCGCCCACTGCGGAAAAATGCACCAGCAAAGCATTGCCCTCCAGGGTGTTCCAGGTATACGTCACGTCCTTTACGTCTATTTTCCTGTTTTTCCACTGGAACCATTTCGGGACTATCCTGTTTTTCACGAATACCGCGCCTACGTTTATCTTATCTCCTATCTCAGTTACGCTCATTTTATTTTCCTTATTACCCCTGCCACTTTCCCCAGCACTTTTACATCCTTTGACACTATCGGGCTGTATTTCGGGTTCTCTGCGACAAGCTTTATCCCGTCCGGGGTAAAGTAATACCGCTTTATGGTGGCTTCGTTTTCCAGTAGGGCCGCTATTATTTCCCCGTCAACCGCTGTTTTCTGTTTCCTGATTACTACCATGTCGCCGTCAAATATGCCGGCTCCTGTCATGGAGTCTCCTGTCACGCGCAGGGCAAACATGTTCTTAAGGCCAAACATGTCGGTAATGCTGTCTATATGCTCCTCGATATTTTCAATTGCGTCTATCGGCTTGCCGGCGCTTATCCTGCCCACTACAGGTATGCCTACTGCCGGTTTTAAGAGCTCTATGCCGCGGGCTGTATTTTTCCTTATCCTTACGTATCCGGCCTCGATTAGCCTGTTCAAATGGTGAACCACCGGCGCGTTAGAAGTAAACCCGCAGTCCCTTGCCAGTTCCCTCATAGTTGGCGGCAGCTTGTGTTCCCTTGCCAGGTTATTCAAGACATCCAGTACCTTAAGTGTCTTCTTTCCAAGTTCCATACTTGCCTCCCTTGATATTGTTTGTTTTGTCAAGCTTACCGGCGCAAGTTAAATAGTCTTGTAGACTATTTGACGGGTAGTCTCCATAAAGTTAGTAAATATAAAAACTACCCTAAACATTACGAGATCAAGCACCCAATCAAGTCCGGGACTTTTAAGCCGAGGACGAGAGGTGCCTGTTTACTTCATTAAAATTAGTACAAATGTTCTAATTTGTCAAGATAAAAATATAACTCCAAAATATGTGTTTTTTATAGGGTAATTCAGAAGGATTTAAAACTTAAACAAAAATCTACTTTCTTTTCTTCCCTGCTATTATTTGCCTTGCTCTGGCGGAATAGGACGGCACAGGCGACTTCAGCGCTGTTTCGAGCAGTTTGGCAGCCATGCCGCGCAGCTTGGGCTCAATATCAGCCATGGCAGTTATGCCCTCCAGGTAAGCTGCGCGCGGCCCGCGGCCTTCTTCCTTTTCCAGCCATTTGTTCATTATTGCCGCGCATTCCCGCGCGTCTTTTCTTGAGGGTTTTACATAAATAAGCATGTCTGCCAAAAAATACCTGATCCTTTTATAAGTATTGTTCTTTATTGCGGCAATTATTTTATCCTGCCTCTCTTTAACAAGCAGCGGGTTTTTCCTCGCCGCCCTTGCGCACGCCTCTGCGCATCGCTCCGCAGCCAGGCCGCTGGATAAAAGTGCTTTTTCAAGCACTGCGTCAAACAGCATTTGCCCCGAGTGCGCTATTTCACTGCCCGCGTATTTAGCGCTCATCCTGAATTTCGAATCAATGCCCGACAGTTCTGTTATTATGTCTGCGCCTGCAATATTATTTTTTGATTTCATGGCACCCGGTTTATCTTTTCACTCCATTTATCAGTTCCTCAATGCTTCCGTTAAATTCCAGGCCGCTGTTCCTGCCCTCGCCCGAAAAAATTTCCCTGCCGCCTTCAAGCAAACGCACGCGTATCTTTGACTGCAGGGTTTCATTTACCCGCGATTTCATTTCCCCGTATTTCGGCGCTGCCAGTTCAGCGCCTTTTATTCTGTCCCCGCTTATCTCAAGTGTATGCTTCTTGTCCGATATAACCAGCTCTATGCCAGTATTGTTTGCGATTATTTTTTCCACCCGCACGCCGGTGTATGTGGCAAACCTGTATATTTTTCCCCTGAGGTACAGGCCGGCAATAAACCCTGTAAAAAAACTTCCAAGCCACGGTATCTTTGCCACTGAAACGAAAAGCGAGGCTTCAGGCTCGCTAAAGTGGTTGGTCTGCAGCCATATCCACGATGACGGCATGGACTCGCCCCAGTCCTTTTCCGCAAACCCTTTGCCGTTGTTAAAATCCATGCGCTGCCCGTTTATCTCAAACCACCCTTTTATCCTGTGGTTAAAGCTTAAAACACCGTGGTAGCATTCCATAAAAGGCACAAATCCGTACCAACCCATGACACCCGGGGACAATAAGCTGACAGGCCAGGGTATAATGTTCTCAAATGACAGGTCAGCCTTTACGCTGTTACCTTCCTGCTCTATATCAAGCTTCAGGCTTTTGCCGGAAAAACTGCTGTTGGCAATGCCGATATTAAAGGTTTTCGCTTCAGCCCTGAAATCTTCTTTTGCGAACCTGAAATAAAAAGACCGGTTATGGTTTCCGTCAAGCACCTGTATGAATGAATGCTCTGTGTCCCTGTCTCCTGTAATAGAAATTCCGGGAATGACCGATATTGCGTTCTTTTCCGGGAAATCAACGTTCTTAAAATACCATCCTTCAAAATATTTTTTTGTCTTACCCCTGCCCTGAAATATCTCCGGCTTATATAAATTCATCTCATCTCCTGAAATAATAAATTATTCCTCGCCAAACAAAAAAGCCCTGAGCTTGCGGCTCCGGGCTGTAATTATAATACAATTACCGCGCTGTTTCTAATTTGTACCCTCTTTTAACGAGAATACTTCGCATGCCTCATCACCGTAAACTTTTGTGAAATATTTAACCATGATATCCTTAAATTTCGGGCTGTTGGTTATGCCAACCACATCCTCGTATCCACCTGTCTGGAGCCTCTTTAATTCATCCCAGTTAAAAAGAATGTATTTGATGTTGCGCTTCTTAAAAACGTCCAGTATTTCATTGTCATTCATCGCTTCAAAACCTTCAAAGATAGACCTGTGGTTAAAAACCGTGTAAGCCAGCACCGGCCTTTCTATATAAAAAGTCCTGGCTTCACCCAGGACAAATATCCCTGCGCCGCGTTCAGTTTTTTTGTTTATAAAATCAGCTGCCGGATAATACGATATATACCTTTTAATATATTCATTCCTTGGTATCGCGAATACCTGAAAAGGCCTCAAATAATACTCGCAAAAGTAAAAAGAAGAAACTGCCTCGACAGCTATAAGCAGGCCGAAAACCAGGTATTTCAGCTTTGAATTTATATTTGCAAATGCCTGGCCAGCCACAACAGCCATGATAAAAACAACAGGCAGGAGAAAACGCATTACCTCACCTGTAAAAAACCATGTTATATAATAAAAAACCATAAACAAGGCTGCCAGCCCTGTCTTTTTCATGTCCGTAAGCGGCAGCACTATTAAAGCAATAAGGAAAAGCGGAGACACCTCATCCCCTCCGAACATGTTGCTGTTATATACGACGACAAAAGGGCTGATTATCAAGTTTAAAAGAGTATGCGGCATGCCAAAGCCGTTTACATGCGACACATATGCTACAGCGTCGGCCTTAAGCCCTGCTTCCATGTCGAACATGCCTGTAAAAAAAGGATAAAAAGGGTCTCCTGTATAAAAGTAATTTTTTATGATGTACGGCAATACGATGCATGCCGGGACCAGCAGGTACATTATTGCATTCCTGGCTCCAATCCTTTTCTTTGCCAGCATATAAATAAAAACAGCCGCGCCGAAAGCATATACAACAATGCCCGTATATTTTATGGACATTATCATCCCGGCAATTATACCGGCTAGCAAGCCGTCGCCGGCGTTAAACCCGGAATCAATGCCTTTTACCAGGATGTAAAAAAGCAGAGCTGTAAAAAACATCAGCGGCAGTTCGGCGCCTATCCTCGACGCGTTAAGCATAAAAATCGGGCAAATCGCCAGCAAAAGCACGGATACTTTTTTATTTACCTTTAATTCATCAGCCAAACCCGCCAGCGCTGCAATTGACATGATTGCCATGAAAAAATAAAGGAGCTTGACGCACAGTTCATTGGATATTAAAAGAACAAACAAGCAGTTCATCTGCATCAGCTGCGGATAAAAAGAAAATATATTTTCCTTCATGTTTATTATGCCGCCCGCCTGTATGTACTGCTCAGGCACTGCAAGGTGGTAAACAAGGGTGTCATAATAAATTGGCGGAGTCAGGCATGCGAAAAACAGGTAAATAAAAACAAATCCGGCTACTGCGTAAAAGGCGGCGCTTGTCAGGTTTGTCTGCGCTCCCTGCAGCCCTTTCAGGAAGGCGCTTATGTCAAATATAATTTTCTTTATTTCCTTGTAGGAAAAAACCGCCATTGCGGCCAGCACTGCCAATGCAAAAAAAATATTGTAAAGCCCGACCGTGCCTGCCAGGAAAAAAAGCGTGCCCACCGCGCCTATGGAAAGCGCGAATGCCACCGGATATTTTACTGCTGGAGCGCTTATCTTCAGGATTTTCTGCATTTTAATCCCGAAGGCAAGGTACACCGCAAACAGTATGGCGGCAAGGGCAAAATTAGGCAAATAATAAATAAAATCCTTTGGCGGGTATATGCCCCAGAATATGCAGCATGCGGCAAATACAGCTGTTAATATAAATATCTGAAGATATTTCATATATTCCTCACTTTCCAGACTTATTTTCACTAATAAGCATATAACAACCCGGGATTGTTTTCAAGACAGGAATTTTTACGTTAGTGTACATTATTGTGTGTAATTTCAAAAACAAACAGACTCTCGCCCCTTGAGGAGTTAAATAATCCGGTGGATTATTTAACGGGTAGAAGTCATCTGGATATTTCGATGAATGCTTTTCTACCCAGAGTAAGAGAGGGGAGGCGGAGGAAATATAGGAATTATCACCCTCACCCTGTCCCTCTCCCGTCAAGGGAGAAGGGGTTTATCTTTCTAATTATAATAGAATTGAAATTATACACTAATAACGAAAATATCTTTTTTACCGTTATTGGCAGAGACGGCCCGGGGTCGCCTCTACTGTGGAGCCCCCGCCTTCACAGGCAGGCCACTTTTAAAAAAATCTCATATGCTCCCTCCCCGGAGCGCTATCAATTCCCACCTCTACTGGTGGGGTCTTTCGCGGAGTGGGATTAAAATCCGGAAGCGTTACCCGTGAAGGAAGTAATTAACCTTATACGTATCCCCCAGTTTAAACGGCGTGCCGTGGCCGGGATAGACCATGCAGTCCCTGCTGAACGAATTAAAAATTTTAAGTGAATTCCTGAGTTTCTTGCTGTCGCCGCCGGGCAAGTCAGTCCTGCCGACAGTATCCTCAAACAAAGTATCCCCGGTAAAAATATTATCCCCTATTTTTATAATGCAGCCCCCGGGCGTATGGCCAGGGGTATGGTAAATATCAATATCTTTGAACATTGAGCCTTGAACGTTGAGCTTTAAATTATATCTATCCCCCGAGAAAAAATTTATTCCTGTTATGCTTAAATCCCCGCCAGCCAAAGCAGCGAGGTTCTTTTTCGGGTCTGAAAGGATTGGTTTCTCGTCGGCATGCGCGTAAATTATTTCTTTCAGGAAATTATGGAGCGACATTATGTGGTCGCCGTGGCCGTGCGTGAGCAGGATTCCTACTATCGTAGATTGTTGAGTGTTGATTGTTGATTGGATGGATTCATAAGGCGCGCCCGGGTCTATAATCAAAGCTTCTTTTCCGTCAATGACTATATATGTATTTTCCTCAAATTCATTTTCAACAATGGTATGGATTTTCATGTGATTTGTTTAATTTCCCTGATATAATGTTGCCCATGTATCATCAATCCCCCATAAAGTCTGGCATCCAGACCCGCATGATGAATACCCTTCACCGTCGTCTATGTAACCTCTACCATTATACACGCAAAATGCGGGCGCGTATCTCGGCGAAAAATATCCACCCTTGAATTTTAATTTCCAATTAATGCCGTCATTTGAAACCCATGCGTCATTCATATATGAATTGGCATTTCCGTTATAGCCGGCTATAACCCAGATCTGGTTGTTCAGGACAAAGCACGCGAAATTTTCCCTTGCGCTGAAAGCTGTATTTGAGACTGCGCAGGCCCAGTTTGCCCCGTCGCTCGAGGACCAGACGTCGTTCATTGCCTGCCCTGAATTTCCGGCTATCATCCACAGCTTGTTGTTGAAATTAACTCCTCCATGGCCAGTCCTTGTGCCGTATGCCGCGGCGTTTGTGGCAGTGTTCCATGTAATACCGTCCGGCGACCACCAGACGCCTGCCCCGCCCATGACCCACATGTCGTTATTATACACGACGCATGTATGGCCCGACACGTTAAAAGGGGCTGTGCTTGTATCCACGGCCCATGTTATGCCTTCGGTTGAGGAATAAACATTGCTGCCGATAATCACCCACATGCTGTTGTTAAATACCACGCATGTATGGCTGCTTATTGCGCCCATTGTCGTATTTGTGGCGGCCGTATACCAGGTCCCGCCATCCGTTGAACTCAATACATCGCTATATACAGTAGATGACCAACCCCCAAGCATACCGGCTATTATCCATAATTTCCCATTGTAGGAACACATAGTATGATAGCATCTACATAAATGAATCGTATCAAATTCCCCCGAATCCGACTCCCCCATGTTGCCAAACCAATATGTCTGGTCAAATAAAGGGATAAGCTCTTTAAAAGACGACGTAGGGGTATGCTTTGAGCATCCATAAACAAAGAAAATCAACACAATGCCCATGAAAACGCTCCTTAATTTCATATATTTCTCCTTTTTTATGGCGCGCCAAAAATAATATCAGCCAGGATATAAAATCCGGAAAAATCAAACGGAATATCCTTATAAGCATACGGGCCCTGGCTTGATACATAACGATAACCTGTCTTAAGAGTGAAATTTGGCCAGTTTATATTTATTATATCGCAGCCTATCTCAACTTTTCCGCTTATGTTTAATCCAGAGCCGGGCGTAACGACCTCTGAGTACTGCGCCCCGTCCGAATAATACGTAACCAGGGTGGTATCGCCCGTCCTAAAAAAAACACCGAAGTCCACTCCCAAATACGGGTTAAATCCGGAAGCGTGCTTGTATTCAGAAAAATATTTTCTAAAACCGGGCGCCAAATAATACAGGTCGAGGTTATTGATAATATTATATGCTGACTGCTTATTATTGTAATAGATGGAACTTTCATATTTTGTATTAAGTATCCCGGTACTTATATAAAAAGCCATTATGTTATTTGGATTTTCCCCAAAAATCCAGGCTATCGTCGCGTCATATGGCAAGAGTATATTTATATTCTTTAATGTCCCGGCAAGCCCCATGGCCTCATATGTCTGATTCAACTCGTTTATCTTGTTGTTAAAATCATACATGGAAGCATAATAAAAACCCGCCCCGGCTTCAAGCCTGAATTCATACAAATCAATTTTTGCTTCAAGGCTGAAAGCAAATAATAAAAAGAAGGTTAGTATGGAATAAAGTTTGACAAGAGTCCCTGCCTTGAATTTTAAATTCCGCCCCATATTTTCTCCCGTTTTTTAGTTTTATATTTTTCCTCCTGTTATCTTAATTACTGTATTAAATTATACTTTATTAAAGTTGTTTTTTCAAGATTGTTATAGTAATAGTTTTTTTCATAATCATTTTCAACAATGGTAAAAATCCGCATATGGATTTTTTTGACTGAAATTATTGTATTGAAACCGAATCTATATAAATCGTACCTTTAAAAGGTCCAGGCTCCGTGCAGTTAGGCGGTGAAGTCGCCGTGCACAGGCCCAAGCCGATCTTAATGCCCCAGACAAAATAGTTATCTGGGCTTTCGCCATTCTGCGCAAATGTCTTGCCGTTAGAGGCTGGGTCGGATGTACTTGAACATAACATTTCATCTACAGGGGCGGATATTTTGTTCCATATACCGGGCGTACTGCCTGACGGAGTGCTGAGATTCTCCCATCCATTGGTACCCGGCCCCTGATACCAGTGATAACTTCCGGAAACCTGGATAAAAAAACTTCCGCCGTCAGGCTGGCTTGAATTAAACATGTTTGCAGGCGCCCAGACATAGGCTGTAATGGTTTTGTGGCTAAGAATCATACCCGGTGCCGTAATGGCAATGACACCGCCGCCATGGTTTGAGTCCGGGGTTGGGCCCGAGTAAAAATTGCAATCAAGCTTAAGCGAACTATAGCCTGCGTAAGCCACATCAGCTGATATGGTTTCCGATGTAAACCCAATATTATCAGTTATCGCACTAATGCTAAACCCGTCATTAGCACCTAAACCATCGTATGGTTCAAACGGGTAAGTTGCTTTATCCACAGTGAGCCCGGAGCCTGATTCAACTGCCGAAGTCGGATAGGATTTTATCTCTCCGCATCCGAAAATTGCAGCTATAGCCAGCAGCGCTATTGCCATAAAAGCCAGAACAATTTTAAAATTTGCCATGTTTTTACCTCCGTTTTAAATAATTTTTAATTGTCAATTCTCAATTATCAATTAACTTCCGTAATTGAAAATTGAAAACTTTTAATTGATAATTGTTACTAGTATCCTTTCTTATTTATTTCATCCGCGTATTTGATGAATGTATTTACTATGTCAATGTCGTTCGCTGTAAATTCATTTCCGTCGCCCCATGGATAATCAGGGTCCACGAGGAACCAGTAATCAGCTCCGTTGCCGCCGAGCGTATAAAAATCATTCAGCATAAAATTTATCCAATCCGCCCTCGGATACTCATCCTGCCCTTTTGCAATACCGAACTCTTCCATTACAATGGGTTTCTTCAGGACCTCGTGGCTGTCCTTTATCCATCTTTTAAGTAAAAAATCAACCGTACTTTTTGAATAATGGTTCCACTCCGACGCCGGGTATATATGGAAAGTCGTAAAATCTATGTCCTTTGACTGCTGGCAAAGTATAAAATCCGTGCCTGAATAATGCTGGCCGTTGTTAAGGTAATACCCCTCGAGACCTGCCGTCACCATGTGGTTTTTGTCCAGTGATTTTACATAGGCAGCCATTTCACTAATCCACGCTGCCATTGTTTTTGCGCTGGTGTCATCCCTGTCCCATGGTTCGTTGCACAAATCCCACGCGAATATTGTCGGGTCGTCCTTGTATAAAATGCCGTTGACAGTGTTTTTCCTTAAAACAAGTTTTTGCACGCTCTGCCTGTAGTATTCCTTTGCCTTGTCGTTTGTCCAGAAACCGTCCTTTGCAACGCCCGCCCATTTCGCCAGGATTTTCGCGCCGCCGTTATAATCCCAGTTATCCACGAAACACAGCGTTATGCGCATGCCGTGTTTTTTAGCCGAATCAAGCATGCTGTCAATATTTTTATATGCCTGCTCGTCGAAAAAATCCGGGCCTATCCTCAAATACCTGTGCTCTTTAGTATACAATTCCTTGTTTATGGTGTCCATGCTTTCGCCTTCCTGCATGGTGAAAACCCTCATATTTTTTAACCCTATTTTTTTCGCTTCAGAAAATATGTAACCGGTAATGTCGTGATTATATTTCTTCGCGTAATCCATGTATTTGGAATACCTTAAATAATAATTTTCAGAACCAAGGAATTTATAAACTTTGTTTCCGTCGTAAAAATCCGCGCCCTTTGCCTTTATGAAATTAGAGCTTGTGCTGAACGGCCTTGCAGTCATACCGACGAGCTTTTTTGTTTTAAAGCTGAAAACCTGCGATATCCCGGCTTCCGCCTGGTCGCTTGCCTTTATAATAAACATGTATTTCGTCTCAGGTTTTAGGCCCTCGAGTTTAATGCCCGCTTTTTTGTCTTTCAGCGTTATTTTATCAGTGAAAGCCCTCAACGGCAGCTCTTCGCCGTAAAAAATGCATGCTTCGGCCCCTGGTTTTGCCGCGAAATCGATAATTGCCCCATCCTTGCCTTCTTTTATTTTTACGTCCGATATGGTAATGGACGAGGTTTCCTGGTTCATTATACCGCCTGATTTGGCAGCTTCTTTAAAAGCCTGAATCGTTTTTTCATCCCCAATATCAAAAACGCCGGGCTTTTTCGCGTAATCTCCCATGCCTGAGTTGTTGTAAATAAGAGCAGTGCCGAAATCAAAAAATACTTTCGATATCTCAAAAGCATCCATGGCCGAGCCGTTATAATCGCTGAAACCCATTATAACCGGCTTATTGACATTTTTATAAAACATGCTGTTAAAGCCGATAACCGCCTGTATTGTTGCTTTCAAGTCGCCCTTTTCTTCAAGTGACGCGTTATAATAGGCAAAATCAATGTCAGGAATTAAAAACAGGTCAAAGGAATTTATCCTGTCAGCCGAATTTATTGGCTGTTTCACGCTTATGGTTACAAAATGGTTTTTGTCAATTGATTTTATGTAGGAAGACATCTCGCCGGCCCATGCGTAAAGCATAGAACCGTCCGCGTCGTTTTCATCCTCGGTCCCGTTGCACAAATCCCACGCAAGAACAGCCGGGTCATCAGAGTATTTTATTCCGGTTACGGTATTTTGCCTGGATATAATCCTGGCAGCGAACATTTTATAATATTCCCTGCTTATTTTATCCTGGAACAGCACGTTGTCGTTTGACCCGCCCGTCCACTGCCTGTATGCTTTCTTGCCACCGTAATCCGGGTTGTTGTCGCATAATGCCACAATCAATTTTATGCTGTTTTTTGCCGCGGCTGACACGATATAATCCAGCTTCTTAAATGCCTCTTCGTTATATTTCCCGAAGCCGGTTTCAAAAGCGTATGGTTTGTCTCCCCTGTATGACGCGAGGATTTTTACTATTTTTACATCCGCCTGCTTGAAAGCAGCAAAAGCCGAGTCTATCTGCTTTTCGTCGAGTGTTGCCATATAAGACGCGCTTACACCGGTCATTTTGACGACTTGCTTGTCCATCATCAAATTACTGCCTTTAATGCTGAAATCGTTTGCTGAAGATGCCGGCTTTTTTATGTGCTTTGCCTCTGCTTTTACCGCAGCAGGCGCTGTTGCCGCCTGTGTTATTGCAGGCGTTGCAGCCTGCTGCTGGCTGGTTTGCGCAGCAGCAGGATTAAATATCAAAAACAAGACAAAAGACAGTATTAAAATAACTTTTTTCATTTCTTTCATAATCATCCTCCTAATATTTATTACCTACCGGTAGAGACACGCCATGACGTGTCTCTACATAAATAATATGCAGTATTGTTTAAAAATATCCTCTAAGCGTAACCATTGCCCTGTTAATCGTATCGTCTGTCAGGTCGTCGAGCCAGTAACCCGTGAACGGCTTTACCCCGTAAATTAAATCCAGAACAATGCTTCCCCAGATCACATGTTCGAGGTCCAGGTAAAAATCCGTGTGAGGAATGTCGGTCTTGTAACTCGTGCCCATCACTTTATAATCCAGTGTTATTTTTGTGTTTTTGCTGAATTTATAACCTATCTCCGTGTATCCCGTCATCCTGTTGATGTTGCTATTTGAATACGTGCCGTTTGCCACCGAATATTCAGGATTATCAAACAACTTTTCCCACCTGCCCAGCAGGCTGATGGTAAAATAATTTGTAACAAGTAGTTTGGTCGAGAGGTTGAGCGTATAGGAAGGCACGCGGGTATCCACGGTCTGGCTCGGCCCGATCTTGTTGCCCTCATAATCATACCTGAAATAAATATCGTAATTATAGATTGCCAGCGACTGGTCATTTTTCAGCTCCAGCCTGGCCGCGTGCCTTTGATAAGCCGACCCCACTGCCGAGGCGCTTGTCAAATCTTCATCGTATTGAAACATCATCTGCGTGTTGCGTATGAAAGCGTACCATCCGGCCGACAACGCCTTGATTATCGAGAAAGGCGGCACCTCATCCATTATATACGTGAGGGTTGCGAGTTCGGCTTCTTCTCCTGATTTATAGTCCCTGTTTATATAATCGTCCGGGAACCAATAGTCCAGTTTTCTATAATTCACGTCAAATGTCAGCGGCCCGCTGTTTACATCGCCGGTAACATAAACAAAAGGTTTCGGCGAATTACTTATATTTTGGCTGACCGCGTCCGACGCCGCATAGACTCCCCCCTGCTGGGGGTTGTAAAGCATGTAAACCGGCTGGTAATCGTCATAAAACGCGTAGCCGCCCTGTGACTGCAGGTTAAACATGGCCTTGTCGGCAATAGGCGTATTAAAATAAAAATCCCCGGTTATTATGTGCGACGATTCTTCGAGGTCCGCGGTAAACGGATTCGCGCCTTCATCATAGCCCCTGCGTTGGTTGTAATACAGCAGGCCTATATAGTCGTTGCTCAGGAAAGATTCTTTTAGCCTAACGCCTGCCACATACGAACTCCCGAGTTTGTACATATCCTCAAGCCAGTCCGAAACGCCTGCAAGCTCATAAGTGAGCCTGAGCGGGGCTATTGTTCCTACAACCTGCGCCCCTGTTATATTCGAACCAAGTGAGGAAACGTTAATAAGGCCGAAGGCATCATCAAAAAGTTTTGCCTGTTCGCCTGTAAACAAATTCAGCTCGTTCCCGGCTCCCCTGAGTATCAGGTGCGCCGAATTGACCTTGAGTTCAGTGTTTTGCCTGTCATAATACGCTCCCCTGAAATCAATTTTAGCGTTTATGAAATCATTGGGAGTAATTTCAAGGTTCAGGTCCTGCTGTGTGGACGCGCTAGTGGTATCAAACGCCGAGACTTGCCTTCCGAGCACATCATTCGCAAAGCTCTTCATGCCCCACCTTATATTGTCCACATATACGGCGCCCTCTATCGTGCCGTTAATGACCAGGTACATTTGCGCGAACTGCGCCATCCTCAGTTGGCCGATTTTCCTGTTGCCTGTGCCGCTGTTTCCCCATACATTATCGGTAAATTTAAAAAGCATGTTTTTGTTCCAGCCTGAATTAAGCTTCACAGGGTTGCATTCATTCCAGTTGCCTGCGGCGTCGTTGAATGCAATTGATAATTGCAGCGGCCCGCCGGGATTGTATAAGTCGAGCATTATTGAATTATAATTTGAAATGTCTTTTACCGCGTTGTATTCAATACCTGTTTTATTTCCTATATCTTTATAGATAAGCTCCATGGAATGTTTGCCCTCTGAGGCAAACTTATTTGATATCTGGATGTATCCTGCTCCCCACCCTGAAGTGGTTATGTTATTCGCGGCTATCCAGTTGCCTAATCCCTTTTCAAAGGTTCCTTCACCCTGCCCGTCGTCCCATACCTGGAACCTCAATTGCTGGCTCGTGATTTGCGAATTGTTCTCACCGGTTATGCCCGCGTAATCTCCCAGCGGCCCAAGCAGATTGTGCCTGGCAAACCGTATTTCAGTCACAACAAGTTTCCCTGTCATTTGTTTGTTCGGGTACACCTGGATAACGACATCGCGTATGTCGTTTCTCTGGTATAAATACTCGGTAAAGGTCCAGCCGCTTGCCTGTGATTTAAAAGACGGCGCGGTCAGGTCAATGAATAAATCCCTGTTCCAGCCCGGGGTTATGGCCATAGTTTTTGATTCATACCACGTATAATCCGGCCCTATCTTAAACGCGACTGATATCTGTACCGTTTGTGTCATGGGGTTATAGATTTCAAACTTCAGTCCTGAAACCGTGCTCCAGTCCATGTTTGCTGTGTAGTCGAAAGAGGCGTTATCCACGTTTGTCAGTGTAGCAAAACTTAATTCCATGCCTTTTTTATCAGTGTCTCCTACTTTGTCGACACACTGCACTGCCGTGGCGCGTGACCCCGAAACGCCTGCACTCCACAAAGTGCCTTTATCAAAATTATCCCACAGATAAAAAGAAAGGTTGCTTGTGTCATGGGCTATTATTGACTGTATTTTATCCAGATTTGTTGTCTTGAACTTTACATTGTCCACGAGCACATATCCCGGCCCCATTTCAGCAGGCACAAATACCAGGTTCACTCTTTTCACCTGGTCTAAGTTGTCAGGTAAGGCTCTGGCCTCGTAATTTGTTTTTTCATTTTTCCATGTTTTTTGTTTTAGGTAAAATGTTACATCCTTATTCCATCCCTTTTTCAGGTTTCTGGAAATTGATTCCTGCCATGCCCATTTATCACCTGTGCCGAATGCAATAGTCATGTTCATGGAAAAATCCCTCGGGTTGTATACATCCATTGTTATTTCATATACGTCTGTAAGGTCCAGTGAATCATCAAGGGCAAAAATCGCGTTCCCCCCCGGCGTTTTTTCGTCAAAACTTGCCATCATGCTTGCCTTGCCTTCGGTAGCCGTATATGTCACCTGCTGAACACTTGTGGCGCATGACCCGTCTGCCATTGCAGCCCATTGTAGTTTTTTTCCTTCAAATCCGTCTACAAGCACTTCCTTAATGTTTTCCGGTATCTTTACCGGCAATATGCCTGCTATGTTTTTGCCTTTTATCATTATATTGTCAGTAAAAATATATCCGTCTGTTTTTTCAATGGCTGTAAACACAAGCATTATTTTCCTTACCCTTTCCATCCCCTTTATCATCTGGTCGTATTTTCCGTTTGAATCGCCTGTTTTATAAACAGGATTTTTTAAATTAAAAGTAATGTCCTTGTTCCATCCGGGTTTTAATTTTACCTGCTCGGCATCATATGTTATCCACTCCTCCCCCAAGCTGATTGAAAGATTAAAATTTATTTCATTCATCGAGGAATTATAAATATCAAGTTTAATTTCTTCGGCAGCCGACAAATCTCCTGCCTCAAGAAGCTGTATTGCCCCGTTTTCACCGGCTTTACCAGCGTTTATTAACGCCTGCAGGGACTGCTGCCCATCCGTTACATAATCCTTGCTCAATTTAAGCGAAGACATTATGTTGTTTGTCCATCCCGTGGTGGTCCACTGTATAGAGGATTCTTCAAAGGATTGCCACGTATAAAATTTATTAGGGTCAATATCCGAAGAAAAAAGTTGGATTGGAATTATAAGGAATGATAAAAAAATGATTGTACTGCATAACTTATGTTTCATAAATGCCTCCCTTAGTTATTCTTATTTATTATTAAAATATGCATAATTTTTTAATTTATTAGTGGAAACATTAGCACGAAAACGTTTTCCTGTCAACTTTGTATTTTGAATTTTATAGAATTTTTGGGAAATAGTAGTATTTATTAAGATATAATTTTCTATATTTTGATTTTACTTTTCCATCATCTTAATAAAACAAAAACATCTGTCTGGCTTATTTGCTCGAGATTGCCGTTTTTGTTGTCATAAATTGCGTAGTAATATATTCCGTTCGCAGGGTTGTTTATATACTGCCGGAACTTATAATTATCTATTTTTTCCTCGTGCCATCCCTTTGTCAAATTATAATCCGTCAGGTAAAATTGAGCTATAAGCCTGCACGCAAAGGTATAAATCTTTACCCACACTACGTTTTCAGGCTGCGACAAATAGAATTTAATAGTTATATACTGCGTAGAATTATAATTAACAGGGTTTGGATAAATGACAACCCCTTTTGGGGGGTTATATGTAGGCGTAGCAGTAGGCACAGGAGTATTAGTGTATGTCGGAGTAATAGTAAATGTCCGGGTAATTGTGTATGTGGGAGTAGGTGACAACACCGGAGATACTGTATATGTGGGCGTAGGTGACACAACAGGCGTATTTGTCG
This sequence comes from uncultured bacterium, assembly GCA_963845185.1. Classification (GTDB taxonomy): domain Bacteria; phylum Oederibacteriota; class PGYV01; order PGYV01; family CAWJRG01; genus CAWJRG01. The sequence continues at coordinate 899,524 of CAWJRG010000009.1, forward strand.
GCGACTGGCAGATGGAATGCGCTATTCCCGTAAGCCAGTTTTTTATGTCAGTCCCGTGGCATGAAGTTGGTGTAAAATTCCAGTTTGTAATAAGGCTCGGAGCAGATGAGGTATGTAAGCACCATGCCGTGGCATTAAAGGCATAATTCTCATTGTTCGAGCCGTTTATCCACGTAAGAAAGTTCGATTCCCAGGGGTTACAGCCGCTGTTAATCAAAGTATTCCCTGTTGATGGCCCAAATTCGCCTATGGTGACGCAGTATCCTGCGCTGACGGCTGCGCCGATGTATTGTTCCCATGTGGATGCATTATCGTTTCCGGATGGATAATTTATGTTATCGTAATTGTGCTCTTCGTACATGATACCGTAACCGTTTAAAGTATTGCCGGTATTCCTGTCTACCATGGCATGGCTTGGCACGCCTGTCAAATCTTTTGCCCACGTCACCCCGCCTACTATAATGACATTTTTCGCACCTGTATCACGGACAGTCTGGACCAGCGTCTGGAATCCCGGGCAAGTGAATCCCTCGTTGCTAGTGCCGCCGTTCTGCCATGTGTACCATGTGTTTGTGGTTGGGTATGGTTCATTGTATAAATCAAAAAGTACATCGGGGTTATTCGCAAATATCGCGGCAACGCTATGCCAGAAAGCTATGGAATTTTCATCTGGCATTGACTGTTGTTTTACGTTCGTGGATGACCCCCATGAACCATTGCCCGACCAGTGCAGGTCAAGCTCGACATAACAGTCAAGAGCCGACGCTGTGTTAACCACATTGGCAACATAATTCCTGTAATTTGTCTCAAGTGTTGTATTCTGGGTTGTTGAAGAGGAATTATCCCCTCCGGTATCATAGCCGAACCAGTAATCCTGGTTCAAAGGGATGCGCACAAAATTGCAATTCCACGTATTAACGGCTACAGTTATTGATTGCGTCATATCGCCGCCATCGCCATTTGGAGGGCCCTCCCCTGTCGGTGACCACTCAATCCCGTCTACATCCACGCCTGTCAGCCTTACTGAACAGCCTGAGCTTGCCGATACTAGTTTGGTTCCCTGCACCTGAAGTTGCATTGGCGTGGCATGCAAATAATTATAATTGGATAAAAACATACAGAATAATAATATGAAGGCAATCATTAAAATCCTTAACGCCGAATCCGCTTTTTTTCTCATGTCACTCTCCCGTAATATATTAGTTTTGATAACTGCTGTTTATTATTGAGAGCCAAAAAATAAAAAAGGCGGCTTGCTGTCTCTCCACTTGCCCAAAAATAGCAAGCCCCTCATCCTAAAAAACAAATTCTAATCAATCATCTGTTGTTTGAAACTTGTGTGATTTTTATAATCAAAGATTTACTTTTCCATCATCTCAACAAAATAAAAGCGTCTGTCTGGCTTATTTGCTCGAGATTACCGTTTTTATTGTCATAAATCGCGTAATAATATATGCCGTTTGCAGCATTGTATAAATACTGCTGCACATATATTTGTTCCTTGTGCCATCCCTGCGGCAAATTATAATCAGTCAGGTAAAATTGGGCAATGAGCCTCAACGAAAAGGTATAAATCTTCACCCATACTACGCTTTCAAACCGCGGCAAATAGAATTTAATGGTCATCCATTGGGTTGTATTATAATTCACAGGGTTCGGATAAATCATAATACCTTTGGATGGGTTATATGTAGGAGTAAAGGTCGGTACGGGAGTAATAGTGTGTGTTGGCGTAACAGTATATGAGGGTGTAGGCGACACTATAGGCGTCACAGTAGAAGTTTCAGTTATTGTATACGTTGGCGTCGGAGATACAATTGGTGTATTTGTAGGTGTATAGAAGTTTTTTGGGAAATTCCCAGACATTAAAAGCATAGTCATTACTCCAAGCGCGCCGCTATAGTAATTACCATAGCCAAGATTATAGTCTGCTGTGAAATAATTGTCTAAATTGGTCTGGTAAGCGGATGATTCCATAAGCGAGCATCCATCCGGGCCGACAAAAGCCGCGTTATTCCATTGGCCTGTTGCGGCGCCTGTGGCAACATTATAGCCATCTACTACGCTTCCGGGTGTTTTTCCGCTCCAAAATGCCGCCATTTCATTATATTCTGTTTGCATGTTTGGAGATTGTCCACCGTTCCATACAAAATCAATGGCATATCTCCATGGCACCCTGCATGAGTTATAGCTGTATTCGGGATAACTGTATTGGGTCCCGAGGCCATATGCGGTCCCTGTATGCGTTAGCTCTTCCGCCACAAGCCCGTGTGTGCTCATTCCAACTGCAAGGTTGCTGTCGCACTTGGCCAGTACGTTGTTCCAGAAAGTAGCATCTGATGGATTCACAACGGCATATTCCCTGTACCATGCCGGCATATAATATGAAGGAAATTCCTCAGTGTCCCATCCGTCGCCAGGCTTCAAATGGTAATCGTATGAAACGCAGTCATAGGTCTTTAATTTTGTTATTTCGGCCGATGCAAGCGACAAGTAATTATACGTACCGCCCGAACCCCATTCCCTGTCTGCCATGACCAGTGAAAAAGCTATATCTTCATCTGCATCAGTGGCAGAACCTGCACCGTCTGATGCCATTGCATTGGCCGAATTTATATGCCAGTCCATTAGCAGATTTCCATCATTATGACTTTGCTTGTACTGCCATAGGTTATTCAACAATGCTTGGTTGGAAAAATATATGGCCATAATCATTCCATATCCAATGCCTTCTGATACGGTGTCGTTACTATCTTCAGGCCTTTGCACTCGCTGGTATCCTCCAGCGCCGTTTGAGGTTATGCAATTGGAAACCCATGTATTGTATGCTGCCAGTGCATTAGCAGTGGCATTAGCGTCTGTCGTCTGTATACCATAGGGATATATGACGTTCCACGGATACGAAGCATATACTTTCCCAAAAATAAAAATAGCCACTGCAAACAATATTATCTTTAAATAAACTCTTGCTTTGCTCATTTTTGAATTCTCCTATTTTTAGGTAAATCAATTTTAAGCGTTATAATTATAATATAAATGGTGTATTTTGTCAAACTTTGAAGAAAAAATTCGATATATGTCAAATCAAATTATTATTATTATTTTAGATTCTTTTCTTATACCTGCATTAAATTATATATGCATTTCCGTAAAAAAGGTTGCACTCTTTTTTAGTTTAATTTTTATTCGTACATTATTTATAGGTTTACTTATTTACAACCTCCAGGCCTCCAAAAACCACATCAGCCTCGACAAGCAGGCATGGCAAGGTTTCCTTGTAAGCCTTTGTAGTATATTTGTATTTTCCAAAAGATATGATATTCCCGTCGGGTGTCCTTGCGCCCGCAAAAGCCGAATTAATAACTACTTTAACCGGCGCTTCGGGGTTGATTTTAATCACAGCATCGCCGAACACGGTATTTACTTTAACTGATTTTGTTTTGTCGGTCACGGCAATCCCTGATAAGTCAATGATGCTTCTTCCGAAAACAACACTGTATTCATTGGAGGCTTCAGCATTTGCGTCGATATTACCCTCCTCAAACATTGTCACATTTTTTTCATGCCTCGGCCACGGCTCTCCAACAAGTACTTTTATGCCGAGATAAATCAAGAATATCGCAAAAAGAATCCTGAAAATAGGCAGGTTTATTCCGAATACTGCCTTTAAAATCACAAGAACGCCGAACAAAATAAGTAAAGCTCCCCAGAATATTCCGCTGAACATTAAGCCCATTCTCATACATACCTCCTTTGTTAATAATTTTCAATTTTCAATTCCAAATTTTCAATGAAAAACAAAACTTTTTTCTTTCCTTTCAATCAATTTTTATTATAAGGCAAAAAAACCTCAACTTTTAACCTTAAACTTCTCTTTAACCATCACTATAAACCTGTCTCCTTCCTTAATTCTGAATACTTTCAACAGCAGGTAATACAAAAGCGTGCCTGCAATTATCGCCGCAAGCACCACAACTCCGTTTTTCATCCTGCTCGTACCTGCCGAAAGCAATATTTCCATGTAGTGAGCAAAAATAAAAATAATCACTCCCATGATTAGCGATGCGCCCAGGATTTTCAGGACGAACTTCACAAGCCCACTTGTATCTATGTCGCCTATCTGCCGTGTAATCACGCTGTAAAGCAGGGTAAAATTAATTATGCCGCTTATTGCCGTGCCGAGAGCCAGGCCGATAAACCCAAGTGGAAAAGCCAGCGCTATATTTAGTATGACGTTTATTACAAGCGACAGCAGCCCTATTTTGACCGCCTGATTCGCCTTGTCGAGCGCGTAGAAAACCGGCGTCAGTATCTTGTTTCCGCTGTAAGCAAAAATCGCGATGCTGTACATTATGGAAACCTTTGCCGTATTTAAAACATCCGTATAAGTGAATTTACCGTAATAAAAAAGCAAGGTATTTATTTCCCTGCTTAAAAATATTATCCCGGCTGAGGCAGGCAGCACTATAAAAAAAGCCTGTTTCAGGGACGAATGAATTGTTTCCTTCAGGCTTTTATAATCCTTTTTTGCAACGTAAGATGATATAAACGGAAATGAAACCGTGGCTATCGCGACACCAAATACTCCCAGCGGCAATTGCATTAGCCTGTTTCCGTAATATAGGTAAGTGACGCTGCCGGCAGTTAAAAATGAGGCTATCATGGTATTTATTATAAGGCTCAGCTGGGTTATTGACTGCCCGATGGTCGCAGGCACCATTAATTTACCTATTCTTCTCAATCCGGCTTCCTTTAAGTCAATAATAAACTTCCATTTAAAACCCAGTTTAAAAGCAGGTATAAACTGGAGTATGATCTGCAATAAAGCCCCTGTAAGCGCGCCGGCTGCCCAGCCGTAAATTTGCCTGCCTTCCGGCAGCCTGGGGCATACGAATATCCCGAAGAATATCCATCCGATGTTGAGGACAACAGGCGCGAAGGCGGGTATAGAAAATTTTTTAAACGAGTTGAGTATGCCTAAGAATATTGCGGCTATGCTCACAAGCATAATAAACGGGAATAAAATCCTGGTAAGCTGTGTTGTCAGCGCGAACTTTGCCGGGTCTTTAGTGAACCCAGGCGCTATTATCATGACAATAACAGGCGCTATGATTATTCCAAGCACGACTATCAGCGTCAATATTATCGACAGCACGGTCAGGACATTATTAACGAGTTTCCATACGTCCTTATCGTTTTTGTTTTCGATATAATCCGTGAACACAGGCACAAACGCCGACGATAGCGAGCCCTCTGCAAGCAAATCGCGCAAAAGGTTTGGTATCCTGAATGCCACAAAATACGCGTCTGATATCAGTCCTACGCCGAATAAAGCCGCAGATATGGCGTCGCGGATATAACCCAGTATCCTGGAAAGCATTGTTATTACAGAAACTATGGCTGCTGCACCTGCTATTTTTCTGCCTGACATGTTTCAGATCCTCGTTTATTGGTTTCTTAGTATCTTGGTTACTCGGTAGATATGTTATTACTCTTAAATTTTTCGCCCTTATATTTGGAGATTTTTAAATATTTAATCAGATTATTTATCATTGCCGATAATTTTTTGCAATCATTAAAAAGCCTTTTATATGTTTCATTATCAATATATTTTTGGTTCTGCGCTATGTTTAGCTGTGCCCTTAACTCGCCGCACGAACCTTTTGATATAAAAAGAAACTGTATAAACTCTGTTGAAGAACCTCTTTCAAAGCCTTCCGCTATATTTGATATTATTGATATGCTTGATCTTTTTATTTGTTCGGATAATGCAAAATCCTTTTTAAATTCCCTCTCTTTAATTATTTTGTAAATATCATTATTCAAATCTCTTGCTTTTTTATAGATATTCAATTCTTCAAAACATTCAACCTTCATCTCACACCTTCGGCACATTTCTATCTTGTATTTTCTGCAACCAAGAAACTCAGAGATCCAGAGACTCAGAAACCCAGAGACATAGAAACCATACCATAGATTATATCCGTATATTACTTCGCATACAACAAAAATAAAATTTTAAATATCCGGTTTAATTCCCTGTATATTTCCATTTTTTTATCATTTTTTTCTCCATCAAGAGCCATATTATAGTAACGGATCGCGTAAAAATAAATAGCCTGCTTATCGTAAATGCCCGCCAGGCTCATTGCCGCCTGGTATAAATCAGGTTTTATGGCAAGCGCCTTTTCGTAAAAATAAACAGCATCATCCTTTCTTTCCGCCATCTCGGAAATTATTCCGAGCCTGTAATATGAGTCATACGGTTCGGCCGAAAGCCCAATCGCCTTTTTAAAACAATCGATTGCTTCATCGTATTTCCCCATCGAGCCGTAAATCATGCCCAGGTTATTATAGGTTTCGTAGCTGCCGGGTAATAGTTCCAGAACCCTGTTATAAAGCTCAACCGCGGTTTTGTCATCGCCCATTTCCTGATAAACAAGCCCGAGGTCGTGATATGCCTGAGCGAGTCCCGGCTTTATTTTGATGATTTTCGAAAGAAAGGCAATCGCCTTGTCATATTGTCTCATTTTTTTATAGATTAATCCCAGGTTGATGTAGGCAGGCTCAAAATCAGGCTCTGCTTTAAGCGCTAACTCGTAGAATTTTACAGCTGTTTCGTTCTTGTCTTGTTCCTCAAATATATCGCCGGCTGTATTTAAAGCCTTTGCGTGTTCCGGTTCTATGGAAATTGCGATACCAAGGTATTTAAGGGCTTTTTTATATTTTTTCATTTCCTTATAAACAACCCCTGCCTGGTAATATACGTCCGGATCTTTCTTATTGAGCCGCCTTGCCTTGCTTAAAAAAGCCAGCGCCTCATTGTATTTCTTCTGCTTTTCGCAGGCTATTCCCAGGTCTATAAACACCCCGGCGCTGTCCGGTTTAATTCCTGCCGCCTGCTTCAAAATATTTTCAGCCAGTTCATAATTTTCGTTTTCAAGGAATATGAGCCCGAGCGTGTAGTATCCGTAAAAATTTTTGTTGTCTATAAGCAGCGCGCCGGCCGCGTAATACTGCGCCTGTCTGTAAAAGCCGCTGACATCGTAAAGCACGGCAAGGTTTGCATAAGCGTCGCTGAATAAATCATCCTTCTCAATCGCAGTCTCATAATTCTGTATTGCCGCGCCCTTCATTCCGAGCAGAAAATAACAGTTCCCCCGGTAAAAATAAGCAGGCGCGGTATAAACATCTTTAAGGTATTTAATGGCAGTCTCGTAATTGTGCTTTTTATACAGAGCAAGCGCGTAAAGCCAGTTCAATCCTTCGCTTAAATCTTTTTCAGAAGTAAAAGCAAAAGATATAACCTGCATGTTTTTCTCTATTTCCGCAACCTTGAATTCCCTTAACTGTTTTAAATCCCTGTATGTGTCCTTAAAACCTCCGTCCATAATAAATATTTTGCATGTGTTCTTTTTCCCCTTGCCGGCAGGCTCGTTTACCTCGCCTGATATCACTATATCCACTCTTTTGCCTGTTTTATTGTAAACATCCAGGGCGTCGTCATATGTCTTGACATAAACATGCCTCATAATGCCCTTGTTTATCCGTGCAGGCAGGGATTTTTTGATTTTTTCCCTTATGATTTTCTCAATTATTGAAGAGTCGGCAGACTTTTTCATGTCAAAATCCCAGAACCGCGTCACTATAATGCGCAAATTGTCCCTTGTGTCCATATACATGTCCCATGCAAAATATAAGCTCGTTGCCAGCCCTGCCAGGATAAAAACAAATAAAGTGGAATTTATTATATTATTTCTGCTCTGCAAGCTCCTGAATTCTCTGTTATCCATGATGTTATTATTATAGCGTATCGGAAAGGAATTTGGAATATGATTTTACCCTTGATTTCGTTTACTTTGTCAAGACGCCAACAGTCGCCGGCAAAGTACTACGAAATCATGTACCCGCTCCAGTCCGAAGCCAATAGGCTGAGGACAAGCGGTATAGGAGCGGTCAAATATCCCCGCCTCTACTGGCGGGGATTTTCGCGAAGCGGGATCAAAATTAAAAAGCCCGGATTAAACTTCTCCGGGCTTTGAATTGATTAAAACTTTAATGATACTTATTAAAATTCCTTCATTACCATTAATTCGTATTCTTTCCGAAAAGGGTTGTAATTTACTTCCACCCCGACCTTTTGCCCGCCAAACGCGTTGTGCAGCCAGAAATAATCTACTGCCGTATAAACAAGCGCGACCCCTGCGGTTATGCCGAGGTACATCGCAGTATTGCTTTTCATGTCCACCTTTGCCTTTTCATATAAAAGCCTGTAATAATTTTCCTGAGTTGTGTTGTCTATGCTGCTTTTCAATGCTGCATAATTATCGGCTGCGTTTCTCTCATCCATTACAGCCCATATTGTTGTTCCGCTAAAAATAACATCAGCGCCTATCAAAGTCCAGCCATAACCGTTCATTCCGCTATTCCCGCCGAGGTCCGTTGCCTGAAGCGCAGGATAAAAAGCTGCGAATAACAAAAACATTATCATTATTTTTTTCATTTAATCACCCCTGTTTTAATTTTTTTCACTGGACATATATTCCTGTTGCCACTCCATATGTACCTACTGGCAAATCCACTTTATCGTTATTTGCCCAGTAACAAGGAATATCATCCGTGCCATTATAATAATAACCGGCTGTATATACTATACCACCTGACACATATATTGAATATGTCATTGCATCTCCATTTATACCGCTACCGGCTAAATCTGTCCTTGCAATTCCCGCCCAGTAGCAAGCAATATTTTTTCCGCCGTCGTTATAGTATCCGGATGTATATACTGTCCCTCCTGATACATTTATTGAATTTGCAATCCCGTAATGCGTTGAAACCCCATCACCTGGCAAATCCGTCTTTACAAAACCCGTCCAGTAACAAGGGACAGAATAACCGTAATTGTAATAATACCCTGCGGTATATATTGTACCTCCCGACACATATATGGAAGTTGCGTATGCATTGTTTGTGCTTACCAGCAAATCAGTCTTTATTATACCCGTCCAGATGCAGGGTATTGTTGTACTGCCGTTATAATAATCGCCGGCTGTATATACTGTACCTCCTGATACATATGTTGAATTTACATTTGCGCCATTTATATTATTCAGTAAATCCGTTCTTGTCGTCCCTGTCCAGTAACACGGAATATAATAACTGCCGTTATAATAATTCCCGGCTGTATATACTGTACCTCCTGATACATATATAGAAGTCACATTTGCTTCATTATTAATCCCCGGCGGTAAATCCGTTTTTGTCGTCCCCGTCCAGTAACACGGAACATCATAACTGCCGTTAGAATAACTGCCTGCCGTGTATACCGTTCCTCCCGAAACGCATATTGAAGACGCAGATGCGCCGTACAATCCGTTTCCAGCCAAATCTGTCCTTGTTGTACCCGCCCAGTAACACGGTATTGTTAAGCTGCCGTTATAATAACTGCCTGCTGAATAAACTGTCGGGCCTTTTGCAGGTGCAGGCACGGTAGGAGCCGCGGCTTGCTTGCACCCGTTTGTTAACAAAGCAAAAGTTATTAGTAAAAGCATCAATAAAAAAATAGTTTTTTTCATATTCCCTCCCTAAATCATTTTAATAACTTACACATTATGTCAAACGTTATTTTAAAAATCCTTTTTTACCATTAATATATATTCTTTTTGAAAAGGGTTGTAATTTACTTCCACCCCGACCTTTTGCCCGCCAAACGCGGTGTGCAGCCAGAAATAATCTACTGCCGTATAAACAAGCGCGGCCCCTGCGGTTATGCCGAGGTACATCGCAGTATTGCTCTTGCTGTCCACCTTTGCTTTTTCATATAAAAGCCTGTAATAATTTTCCTGGGTTGTGTTGTCTATGTTGTTTTTCAGCGCGGCATAGCTGTCAGCCGAGTTCCTCTCGTCCATTACAGCCCATATGGTTGCTCCGCTAAAAACCACATCAGCGCCTATCAAAGTCCAGCCATAACCGTTCATTCCGCTATTCCCGCCGAGATCCGTTGCCTGAAGTGCAGGATAAAAAGCTGCTAATAACAAAAACATTATCATTATTTTTTTCATTTAATCACCCCTGTTTTGATTTTTTCACTGGACATATATCGCGTATGCCCACGCGCCATTTGTGCTTCCCTGCAAATCAGTTTCTGTTGTGCCTGTCCAGTAGCACGGGACATCATAACTGCCGTTATAGTGATAGCCAACTATGTATGTTACCCCATTTTTCACAAATATTGTTTCAGCGGCTCCTGCGCTGGTGGTTAAATCCGTCTTTACCGGGTTAGCTCCTATCGCTGTCCAGTAACACGGGATGCTTTTAAGACCTAAATCATAAAAACCACAAATATTTATTATCCCGTTTGCTACATCTATTGAATATGCGGATGCGCTGCTTGTGTCTCCCGGCAAATCTGTCACTATTGCCGACCCTGTCCCAGTCACTGTCCAATAACATGGATTAAAATCACCTTCAAAGTCGCCGGTATTATAAAAACCCGCAGCATATATTATCCCGTTAGACACGCATATGGCATTTGCCCTTGATCCATTTGTATTTCCAGGCAAATCCGTCCTTGTTGTCCCTGTCCAGTAACACGGGATATTTATGGTGCCGTCATTATAATAACCTCCCGTATATATTATACCTCCTGATACACATATTGATAGTACCTCTGCGTCGTCTGCTCCATCCCCTGCCAAATCTTGCTTTGATGTATCTGTCCAGTAACATGGAATTAATTTAATGCCATCATTATAAGAACCTGCCGTATAAACAGTCCCGTTTGATACACTCATTGAATACGCGTATCCATTGTAACCGGCACACGGTAAAATTGTTTGAGTTGTCCCTGTCCAGTAACAAGGTTGAAGATAAGAGTTATTGTCATAGTAACCAGCCGTATATACCGTGTTTCCAGATACATATATTGAATATACATTATCGTCGGCCCCGCTTCCCGGCAAATCTGTCTTTTGTGTCCCTTTCCAATAACACGCAATATTATTTAATCCGTCAGGAGAATAACTGCCCGCTGTATATATTGGCGAGTTATTTACTGGCGTAGCAGCCCCAGGCACGGTAGGAGTTGCGGCCGGCTTACAACCGTTTATTAAAAAAGCAACAACTATTACAAGAATCACCAATAAAAAAACATTCTTTTTCATATTTCCCTCCTGAAAAACATTTTTATGACTCATATATTTTACTTAACATTATTTAAATCGTTTTGAACTTGCTTTATTATATAATTAAATGCTTTTTTGTCAATAAATAATACCTGTAAGATGGTGTACACTATTGTGTGTAATTTCAAAAACAAATAACCTCTCTCCCCTTGAGGAGTTAAATAATCCGGTGGATTATTTAACGGGTAGAAGTCATCTGGATATTTCGATGAATGCTTTTCTACCCAGAGTCAGAGTGAGGGGTGCAGAGAAACCGTGAAAATTTTCACCCTCACCCATCCCTCTCCCTTCGAGGGAGAGGGAAAAAATTCCTTTTAGATAATAGTAAAAATTGAAATTACACACTTTTTTATTCATTATCTACCTGTAATAATTCTCATTACCACGGGATTTGCTTTTTCTCGGATCGGAATAAAATAATAGGTATCGTTTTGATTATTAAAAAACAGCTCTTACTTCACCACTGCCATCTTTCCCCATTGTTTTTTCTTTTCGTTTCCGCTTACTGCCTCCACGCTGTAAATATATATACCGCTCGCTATTGACATGCCGCTTTTATTTTTACTATCCCAGTAAATGCTGTTCATCCCCTGCGCCCCCTGCTGCTCCAGTTCCCTCACCACTTCGCCGCTGATGGTGTATATCTTCACCTTTATTTCGGCCTGGCTGCATAGGTCAAAGATAAAATACGTGCCTTCAGCAAACGGGTTCGGCGAGTTCCTGTAAAGAGTCAGACACAAAGGAAGCCATGTTGGGGTCGGCGTTGGAGGTATGGTCAAAGTAGCTGTTGCGGTAAATGTTGTGGATGTTACAGCCGTGGCCGTTATGGTCCACGTGGGTGTTATCGTGGCTGTCAGGGTGCCGGATGCTGAAATTGTATAAGTTGGAGTGGCGCTGAGCGTTGCCGAAACTGTCGGGGTCGCGCAGGTCATCAGTGCCCCGGCCTGGTTCGTGGTCATGAATGTGGAATTGTTCCAGCCCCCAACTGTGTAAAGCACCCCGTTGACAGCCTTCACGCCCTGCCCTGCCCCAATGTTTGGCATGGAGGTAATGGTTGTCCAGGTGTTTAAACCCGGGTCATAGGCCATCACTGCGTTGCCGATGATTGTACTGCACCCTCCGGCCACGTAGAAAAGACCGTTCATCACGTCCCCGCCCGTGTCTTCTTCACCTGTGGGCATTGGCGCCAGCCCCGTGGTCCAGGTATTGGTCGCGGGGTTGTAGGCTTCCAGCGTGGTCAGCGACATTCCAGTCAATATGAAACTGGCGCTGGCGCTCCCGCCTGCCGCGTAAATGATCCCGTTCACCACGCCAGCCGAGAATTGGCAGCGGGCCGTGGGCATCGCGGCCAGCCCCGTGGTCCATGTATTGGTCGCGGGATTGTAGGCCTCAACCGTGTTCAGTGGATTGGCGCCGGCGTCATTGCCGCCTATTGCGTAGATGATTCCGTTCACCACTGCCACGGACAAATTGCAGCGGCTTGTGGGCATTGGCGCCAGCGATGTCCATGTGTTTGTGGATGGGTTGTAGGCCTCAACCGTATTGAGGACGGTTGTCCCATTGTACCCGCCGATGGCGTAAATGATGCCGTTCACTGCTTCAACTGCCAGGTCTTCCCTGCCCGTAGGCATTGGCGCCAGGGATGTCCATGTATTGGTCGCAGGGTTGTAGGCTTCCAGCGTGGTCAGGTTGTCGCCGGATATGTTCTGCCCGCCCACGGCGTATAGGATGCCGTTCACCTGGCACGCAGCCAGCCTGTCCCGGCCCGTGGGCATAGGCGCCTTCACTATCCAGCTCAGGTTTCCAGAGGAACAGGCCGTTGCCGTAATTGTCGGTGTTGCCTTAACTGTAGGCGATGTTGTCAAAAGGCTTGTATCATTTGTGTTTGTGGCCGTAACCGATGATGTATCCGTAGGTGTCGGGGTTGCCGTATTTGTCGCCGTAATTGTTTGGGTTTCTGAAACAGTAAGCGTATCTGTGATTGTCGGCGGAGTTCCTGTTATGGTTGGAGTGGCAGACGGCGCCGAGAATGGACAAAGATATATCAATATTCTGCTCCTGTCAAGGTCGGTCACATACAGATTGTTCTGGTCGTCAAATGTTGCTGAGTAAGGCATTGATCCGTAATCCATGAGCTGGCCGCTTGGATTGTCTTGTGTCAGCGGGTTTTTCAGTATTTGCGGGAACCTGGAGCCTGTATATCCGTTCATGCCTACGACCATTACGCTTTTATTGTTTTCTATATATATTAGACAAATTTATTATAAAAAAGTTTCAAAAAACAATATTATTATTTTACCCCTTTATAATAAATTAAAAATTTTTATTTTAAAATTATTATTACTCCAGTTTTGGATTTTACCTGCTTGCCGGCCTGCTTTGCAGTTAATATATAATAATAAGTGCCATCCGCCAGATTGCTGAAATTCGCTTTGTCAACAGTTTCTGTTTTTTCATCGCTTGATGCAGAGTCGCTGCCTGATACAATTATTACCTTTATCAGCCTGAATGCAATTGTATAAATCCTTATATCAACCTCGTCAGTATCCTGTGCGATTGTATAGCCTATGCTCAAGTTTCCCAAGTTGGGATTATATGGATTAGGCCAGACATTAATTACTGTTATCCCTGGTGTAATGGTCGGTATTATGCAGGGACATGTCATCGAAAACGTAGGTGAAACATTCGGCGTGGCAGTATAAGTCAAAGTTATTGTGTATGTGCGGGTGATAGTAAGGCTTGTGGTGGGTGTTTTTGTTATGGTATAGGTCAATGTCACAGTATTTGAATAAGTTGGCGTTAACGTATTTGTATATGTGAGAGTGACAGAATATTTGTAAGTAGGCGTGAAAGTATAAGTGTATGTGCCTGTATATGTCGGCGTCGCTGTATCTGTCGGTGTCATTGTATATGTAGGCGTATACGTTACTGATAATATAACCACAGTATAAGTCATCGTTATCGTGTATGAAGGCGTTATTGTTAATGTGCATGTAAATGTATAAGTTTCCGTCAGTGTTGTAGTCATGGTTATGGTCGGCGTGTCTGTCTCTGTCGGCGGCGTGCCTGTTATGGTCGGCGTTGGCGAGACAATTTCGGTTTCCGTAGGAGTCGCCGTCATGGTATTTGTCGGTGTAGAACTTGGCGTGTTTGTCAATGTTGTTGTAATTGTATATGTCGGTGTATTTGTCCTTGTCGTTGTGCTTGTTCCTGTTGTAGTAAGCGTGCTTGTTTCTGTTGTTGTTAAAGTCATAGTGTTCTTTGGTGTGTTTGTCAACGTCATCGCAACTGTATTTGTCAACGTCGTTGTCCTTGTTACAGTAAAAGTCTGCGTTAGTGTCCGCGAATATACCGGCGTATTGGTCGGTGTGCCCGGGTATCCTTCCAGCCTTATATTGTCTATATCCACGGTAAAATTATCCGTGGAAGCCACGCTTGCGGTAAAAGCCAGGAAAGTAATCTGGGTTTGCCCCGCGTCAATCACAGCCGAAAGCGGTATCCTGACAGTTGACCATGTAGTGGTACTTAAAGTGCCTCCGCCCACAATATAAGCCGCAGGGTCTACATTTATTGCCCAGTTTGTATCCGCGGTCAGGTACATCTGGCCGACAGGGTTTGGGCTGGACGCATCCTCTTTCATGTTAAATGTCAGGTACAAATTTGTGCCTATATTTTTAGGGTTGTTAAGCGTCCACCAGAGCTGCTGCCAGTATCCCGCCACGTTTGTGTATGTAAGCAGCATCATGTTTCCCAGGTCGCCGCCTGTCACCTGCGTCATCGTGCCCGGAGCAGTATTATTCACTGTCCCGTCGCTTAGCGTGGCTCCTGCAGTGTCGCCGTCATAAATTATGGTTGCCACAAGCGCCGGCGTAACAGTAAATGTAGGAGTAATTGTGTATGTTGCGCTCCGGGTGTAGGTCGGAGTCTGCGTCCACGGAGGCGTGATGGTTTTTGTCAATGTGAAGGTTGTTGTCTGCGTTATGGAAACCACAGGCGTGTTCGTAGGCGTGGTGTTTGATTTTATAATGAAATGCATTGCCGAGTACGCGGGCATGTTGTAAGAAAAATAGTTGTTGTTTATCGCTACAGTCGACCTGGCTGTTATGGTATAGCTTGTCTGGTCAAAACCGTAAACCTGCATTGTGGTATATGTCTGCGAGCTGGTTATGGTTATGTTTGCCGGCTGCGCCGTATTATATTTATTGACTATTATCATGTGTATCGTGGACAGGTCGGAGCCGTTTATTGAGGCGTAAACCGATATTGTAGAAGTATCGGAATCTGCCTGTATATTCGTGTTGCCGAAAGTTGATTTTGCGCCGTCATAATTCCTGTACATTTTAAAAGCAGCCGCAGAATACCCGCCCTCATCTACAGGCCACAAAGTCGCAAGATATACTCCGTATTTCCCGCATATGCCCAGAAAGTCGGTGTCAGTCAGCCCTCCTGAAAACTCCCTGCCTGCTCCAAAATTCCACTCTGAAAAAGAAATCTTTGTGCCCGGGAAATACTGATTAATGGACTGCTGTATTAAGGGAATAAGTGGCGTGTACTGCAGGAAATATGGATTAATCCAGCTATTTTCAGCGTAACCGGTTTCCCATAATGTCCTTGTTGCGTTCATCCTGGCCACATCATTTGCCGCTGTCAAATAAGTTGAGCAACCATTATCCGTTACCCTGCATGTACCGTCAGTCGCTTCGGAATAATAATGAAAATCCAATACATCAATAGGCTTTTTCCCGGTTGCCTGATAGGACTGGTTCATCATGTAAAGATAATATGACACAAACCAAATATAATTTGTATTTAACGCAGTAGTCCAGTCTGGCGCACCGTTTAAATTTATGTAGTCGCTCCACCCGAAAAATACTCCGCCGAAAATCATGCAATATGGGTCCACGTTTTTTATTGCGCCGCCCAATGCAATTGAATCATTGACATATTCATTACATGTTACATGATTAGGGTGCAAATACGGATGCGTACCGTTCCATATGCCAGGCTCGTTGTCAAGGTCGTAAAATTTGACGCCTGTGGATGTCGAGGCATTGCCGAAAGTCTGCACGAGATACCACACCGATTCATCCATGTAAACAGCGTCATCCGTCGTATTTGGCGGATAAGTAAAAGGGCTGCCCTTCGTGTAATATATCGGGTGCCATCTTGACGATGGCGCGGTCTGGGCAGCCGTCACATCCCCGTTCATATCAGCCGCTACATATCCTGCCATTGGTATTGTCACGAGCGACGCATAGCCTTTTGAATTATTAGTGCTTACGAAATACTGGTAAGTGGCGCCTGGAGTGCCCGCGCAGTTTGTGACAGGCGGGTTCGGCGGGCACATATATGAATCACTGCTGTCAGGTCCATAATCAGTCCCCGCGTTTGACGCGTTGTTTTCCCAGTTATATCCTGTCAGCCTGTTCCCGCCCATACGCATGCAGGTAAAATCAGAGCTGTCGCCGAAACTGTCGTCATTCGTGCCGTAGATATACGGGCTTATCGGCGCCAGTCCCTGTGTTGTATTGATTGAAATGTTCGCTGAAAAAAGGCATATAGGCAGGATAAATAAAAAAAGGGCAAATTGAATACGTTTAAATGATGTTTTCAAGCTTATCACCTAATCCGGATAGAATATCTTTAACATTAATCGTTAAATCAATAATATCATAGAATATTTCAGAAAGCAAGGTTTCTTCAGGTTGCCGAAAAGGTGCTTGATGATGTTTATTTTGTAAAGCTACGCTGCAACAAAATCCACGGGACTGCATGCCGTAAGTTTTTGTTCCACAAAAACAACGGTCTGCAGTATTACAGCACTCAAGTACCCGCTCAAGTCCGAGCTCTATCCTGACAAGCGGTACTTGATATTCGTTTACTTTGCCAAGCCGTCAACAGGTGCAGGCAAAGTATTACGAAATCATGTACCCGCTCAAGTCCAGGTTCTTTTTGGACAAGCGGTACTTGATATTCGTTTACTTTGCCAAGCCGTCAACAGGTGCAGGCAAAGTATTACGAAATCATGTACCCGCTCAAGTCCGAGCTCTATCCTGACAAGCGGTACTTGATATTCGTTTACTTTGCCAAGCCGTCAACAGGTGCAGGCAAAGTATTACGAAATCATGTACCCGCTCAAGTCCAGGTTCTTTTTGGACAAGCGGTACTTGATATTCGTTTACTTTGCCAAGCCGTCAACAGGTGCAGGCAAAGTATTACGAAATCATGTACCCGCTCAAGTCCAGGTTCTTTTTGGACAAGCGGTACTTGATATTCGTTTACTTTGCCAAGCCGTCAACAGGCGAAGGCAAAGTATTACGAAATCATGTACCCGCTCAAGTCCAGGTTCTTTTTGGACAAGCGGTACTTGATATTCGTTTACTTTGCCAAGCCGTCAACAGGCGAAGGCAAAGTATTACGAAATCATGTACCCGCTCAAGTCCAGGTTCTTTTTGGACAAGCGGTATTGCTTATTATCACATAAAATGCTTTTTAATAAAATGCCAGCCTTTTGTTAATATGTACTTCCCTGCCTTTGCGGCTGCCGTATTCGGCTCCTGTCCGGCTATGCCGCTGATCTCGGTATGTAAAGTTTCTAGTTTCTGGTCTCTTGTTTCTGGTTGTTCTTTTTCTAGAACCTTGAAACTAGAAACCAGAGACTTCTTCTTTTCTCCCACTTCGCACGTCGCACCCAGCACGTTACACATTCTTTCAAACATCCCCGGCAAATCCGCCAGATACGGGTTCCCACTAGCCTGAGCCCAGCCAAAGGCCGCCTGTCCTGAGCCTCCATCGCCCTGAGCTTGCCGAAGGGCCCATATGACTCCCGCCACCCCCAAAGCCGCCATAGCCGCCACGGGCTCGCCTGGTATTATAATATGAAACCCGCCCTTGAGCGACCTTTTTGCTATATATCGCCCAAATTGTGGATAATATGGGATTCCCGTAAATTGCCCCCTTACAGGCCCTCCCAATCCATGGTTTTTATGAGCTGCTCATAAATCTTCACCCCTAACCGCCGGATTTCTTACTTTTGGTAAGAATCGCCTCCTACAACGATTTCAACTAATAATTACAGGGATTTTTTTAAATTACTGTCCAAATTCCGACATATCGCTACCCCGTTTACCAGATAACTAGACTTAAAAAATGTGGATAATACGGGATTCCCGTAAATTGCCTGCCTGCCCCTGGGCTTTTCCGGTCTTTACCAACCCTCCGACCCTCTAACCCTCCAGCCTTCCGCTTTTCCAGCCTCCCATGCCGCCTCCCAAAATGTGGATAAATTTGCTTCGCCAAGAATTGCCCCCAGACCCCTGCCTTTAGCTTTAACTAACCCTCTAACCCTCTGCTCTTCTGACCTCCTGCTGTTTCATTTTGAAACATACTTTAAAATCATTCCCCTTGAACTATATTGCCATCAGAGTCTTGGAAGCTATCCATGCCTATCGAGATGAGATCAAACACTGTCCCAATCCCGCAGAGCCCGCCGGTAGCAAGCCACAGCAAGCCCGTCCATACCTTGCCAACATAAAACCTGTGTATGCCTCCCAGCCCCACAAACCCAAGGCAGCAGAGTAATATAACCATAAATTTTGGTTTAGATGATATAGCCATACATACCTCCTGATATATTTACTGAAGCACTCAGCACGTCGCACTTGGCACGCCGCACGTCTTTTCTGTTGAACCTTGCTCTCCTCACCTTAAACATTGAGCTTTGAACCTTGAACTTTGCCTTTACCCCTTGAGCCTTGAACTTTGAACCTTGAACTTTGCCTTTATCTATTGGTTTTTCATGCCATAGAAATTTCTTAATACGCTCCATCCCTTGATATCGTTTGTTTTGCCAAGCCGAAGGCGCCGGCAAAACATTACGGGATCAAGCACCCGTTCCAGTGCTGGCCTTATCAGCACAAGTGGTGCCGTAGCGCTATCCATCCCCGCCTCTACCGGCGGGTTTTTGCGGAGCGGGAGTAATAATGTTATTACGAATAATATCAGGGCTGCTAATGCAATAATCACATACATCTTTCACTCCTTCATCCCTTTGCCATTTTGAAGCTAATTAAGCCGAAAACTCCACAACAAGCATAGTCCTGAGCTTGCCGAAGGGTAAGGTCTGTCCCCAGTCATTTTTATTATCACATGACGTGGATTGTTCGGGTTGAGACGAATTTTTGAGATTGCGATTTTCATGCTAAAACCTCCCTTTAAATTTTCTATTAATTTTTTATTATTATAATTTTTTCATCTTCAGCCGGAGGCTCAAAAGCCTTGATTGTCATATCCAGAAGATTCTTATCTATTATCGAGCGGCTTTTGCCGGATTTGTTTTCCTCCCACCTTTCATATATCTTCGGCACAGGGACTTCGACATAAATAACAGCCGCATCAGCGCCGGATTCTCCGGCTATCCTGCGCAAATCATCCCTGCTTTGCCGTGTATGGTTTGTGGAATCGTATAAAACATTCAATGAATCTTCCAGTGCCATTCTTGACCTGGCTGACGCTATGCCAAAAATGCTTGCCCATGCTTTTTCGTCAGGAATCTTGTTTGAACTCCAGTCAAATCCATGCGCCTTAAAAATCTCATCAATACTTACATACGCGCATTTGGTGCTTTTGAGAATCTTTTCGGCAATATATGTTTTGCCCGAATACGGCATCCCGCACAAAATAAAAAGCGTCTTTTGCCTGCTGTTTATTTCCCGTATGAGATTTTCAAGTGATTCATCCATATAATTTTCACCTTCACATTTTATTCAACAATCTTATCATTTCTTTAAAATCAGGCAATATATGTTTTGCGCCGGCTTTTAAAAGGGCTTTCTTTTCCTTGCCGGAAGCAATTCCGATAAATTCCCATCCAAGGGCATCCGCAGCTTTTACATCCCATATCCAGTCTCCCACATAAACAATCTTTTTAAACTTTTTTACCCGGGATTTTTTCATGGACTTATGAAGGGCAGACTTCATGATTATCCCGCGCATAAGCCCATCCTCGGCTGTAGCCAGCGGCATATTCCGGCAGTCAAGCCCGGCGCTTCTCAGCTTGTACTGCCCCGAAACACGCCAGTTTCCTGTTGCTATAGCTGTGAACCAGTCAGGAGTATTTGATAACTTCTTCAGGCATTCTTTTGCGCCAATCATGCTTTCAAAAGGCTCTCTCCCGTATTCCCTGTCAAGCCATAAAGCCATGCTCTTTTTAAACTCAGTTATATCCACGGGCATACATGAACGTCCCAGGTTTTTTTCAATGATTTCATTGAGTATGCCGGAATCCGTAGAGCTGTGGTATTCCGACCAGTTGTCCTTGATTGTTATCCCAAAAACATCTTTAATGGCATTTACATAAGCCCGGTCATTCATCTTCCTGTGGTATTTGATTAATGTCCCATCAATATCAAAAACAACAAGATTCATCATTTACTCCCTTTTTCATTGAAAATTGTTTTACAGCCGTCTTCATTGTAATACCCCCTTTATTTAGTTTTTAATGCCAAATTCCAAATCCTAAATTGTCTGAGATTTTCCTCGGATTATGAGGATTCGGCATGATTTTTGAAATTGCAATGTTCATTGTAGTGCCCCCTTTGTATGATTTTTTTTATTGAGCTTTAACTTATTTTATTTCTCAAATTGCTGGTTGTCAATTGAAAATTGCTTTAAATACGTTTTCATGATTACCCCATCCCCATTTCAGTTATCATTTCCCTTGGCAGGTATTTTTCGTTTGTGAATTCCGACTGTTTCCCGCTCATCGTGGCCACATACACATGCCTGCGCGCGCGCGTGACAGCGACATAAAACAGCCTTGTTTCCTCCTCTTCCAGGTTAAATTTGTTCCCCCTGCATAGCCTCAACACCCCATCCCTTATCTTTTGATGGTGGTCCTCGGCAGGAAAGCAATATTTACAATCGTTGTTTTTTACACAGTCCAGTATCAGCACATTGTCGCTTTCCAACCCTTTTGATCTGTGTATGGTCAAAAACTCGTATTTCCTGTCAGGGTATTCTTCCGTCAGTATATCCCGGTACGGCTCAAGAATAAAATTATACCGCGCGAGTATTTTCAGCGATTCTTTTTTCGGCACTTTTGACATTATATAGTCTACCAGCATTTCCTTCTGTCCGTCCCGGTCTGCCAGCGTTATCAGCGTCAGGGTTTTATCTTCGGCTTTTTGCCCGGGAAGGTATTTACCTTCCACCTTTTTAAAAAGCTGTACCCTGTTGTTTTTAATTATAGCGTTCGATATGTCTACAATCCTGGGATGGCAGCGGTAATTGTACTGCAGTTTTACAAGCGACGCCTGGGGGAAATAGCTTTCAAACCTGACCATAAAAAGCGGGTCGCTGCCGGCAAATGAATATATGCTCTGGTAATCGTCGCCTATGGCAAAAAGCGACTGCCTCTCCCCGGTAAGGAGCCTGATAAATTTCCTCGCCAGCGGCTGGAGGTCCTGGACCTCGTCAACAAATATATGCTCATATTCGCCTCGCAGTTTTTCAAGCAGGTCCTTGTCGTTTTCCATGGCATCCACCGCGTATTTCAGGACATGCGTAAAGGTCGCTTTCCCTTTCTGCTCAAGCCGTATTTCCAGTTCATCGGTTATAGGCACTGCAAATTTCAGGATATGTCTCATGAAAGGGTCCGCTTTCGGCAGCAGGGCTCTCAGTGTTGTCCCGTATCCTATGACGATGTTCAATATGTCGAGTATCAGCTGCACAAGCTGCTCTTCAAGCGTATTCAGGATGTTGTGCAGTTTGGCCTCATTCGGGCCGTTTCTTCCGGTCAGGCCTTTTCTGTTGAGTTTCCATACCAGGTAATCGTCAGGCGGCGTATTTGCGCTTCCGTTTGATTCATATAAGTCTATCAGGTAAAAGCCGTATTTCCTGAACTGCTCCTGCTTCCACTCCATTTGTTTTTTATACCTGTCCCTGATAAATGGATTTGGATGGTTCGCGAGCCCCCAGTACTCCGCGTAAGCGTCGTATTTGGGAAAGTAAAAATCCGGCTCAAAATACCTGTCCGCCCATGTCACAAAAGGCTCGTATACAAAATCAATTTTTTCCGACAGCAGCCTCTCGACTATCCACCTCTCGGCATGGGAGCGCACCTTGAGCCCGTTTGAGCAGGCAATACCGGCTTTATGCTCTTCCAGTTTTTTGTTTTTTGATTTAAGCGAGGACAAATCCGCGTTCCCGAAAAGGTCGACAACTGCCGCCTCATATCCGGCGCCGTGCTTTTTCCTGTATTCTTCCAGCCCTTCCTTGACAAAGTTTTCCAGTTTTTTATCGTCTTCAAAAATATCCAGGCGCCCCCTGTGTTTTTCCGCTGTTTCCAGGGCTATGGAGTGTATAGTGCGGATATTGGGTTTCAGCGACTCCGGAACGCGCCCCGTGGCTTTCCCGACCCTCTCCCGCACTTCTTCAGCCGCGTTTTTATTGAATGCCATTACCATCATCTTTGATATCGGTATGCCCATATATTTCGAAAACAGGATTATTCTTTTGGTCAGCACGCTTGTTTTTCCCGCCCCTGCCCCGGCAATCACAAGCGTCTCCTTATATGGCGATGTAAGCGCCATTTGCTGCAAATTGTCAATCCTGCCGTCCGCCCAAAGCTCCCTTGCCGCGATGGGAAAACTTGCAAATTGCGGCATTATTGGTTTTTCATGCCGTGGAAATTTTTTGAATAATAATAATGTTATTACAAATAATATCAGGACCGCTATTGCAATAATAAGAATAAACATAGGGTTATAGGTTACTCAAATTTTTGGCCTGATTTTGAAAATTGCGATGTTCATTTCACCCCTTGATGATGTTTATTTTGTAAAGCTACGCTGCAACAAAATATTACAGCATTCAAGTACCCGTTCAAGTCCAAGGCTATAGCCGAGGACAAGCGGTATTGAAAATCGATAATTGGCAGCATAATATATTTTTTTATGTAATTATTCCTTATCCGTTTTTTCTTCTTTTTTGTCTTCTATTTTTTCTTCTTTAGGTTTAAATTTTAAAAATCCGTCTATATATCTCAACATTGTAATAAGATTTATTCTGAGTTTTTCCGAATCTGATGTTAAAACAGAATTATATCCGTGGAATTCATTAAGCTGATGTTCCGGTGTAAAGCTTATAATTTTATTTGTAACATGACAGTCTTTTATTAATTGTTCGTGCTCTTTAATTAAATCGATTCTATTTTCCGTCAATAATATTTGTCTTGAGTTATCAGCGTTTACAATAACTACTGGATTATCCGGTAAAAATTTTTCTCTTATTTTACTTGCAGTTCCTCCAAACAAATTTCCATTTTCACTTAGTTTTCTAAAAGTTAAATTACTATTCCATTCGGCTAATAATTTTCCAAAAATTGACGGAAGAGCATTAATTAATTCATTATTTAATTCTATTAAAGCCTCTATATATTTCTCAATGTCCTCTCTGCGATACTTATCCTGATGAGCTTTTAGTCTTAATCCTTGATATATTTTTATGTATTGAGTATAAGTTGTTTCAACATCATGTCCCCAATTCGTCACTTTCTTTACATGTTTATCTGCTTCGCGCCAGAATTCCGCAAAGTCTATTTTTTCTATCCTAAAATCCGAAACCAAAGAGTTGCTTATATTGAATACATATTTACAAAATTTTTCAAATTCAGTTATAAATCTATTTTCGAATTCTGTTGGAGCATTTAAATTTTCTGGTGGTTCTATGGTTATTTCGCCTATAATTGAATAAGTTTTAATCGGAATATTTATTCCTCTAACCAACACTAAAGTTTCAGTCTCGTATTTCAACATTTTTAACCTGTGTAAAAATTGATTAAAATCTCGTATTGCAGCTGAAATATTTGAATCATCATTTGGGTCAATAATCTTTTCTGCAATATTTTTAGACAACAGCATATCCGAATGTTTAAATAACTCACGCTGAATAGATTCGTTTTCTATCCATGCGGAAGGCTTATACAGCATATATTTTTTGAATAATACTGAAATCGCCTTATGTAAATTTGCTTTTGTAGAATCGCTTGCTTCTGATTCTATTATTGCATTATCATTCCTTTCAAAATTCTTAATTCTATCTTTTATTTTTGTTTTTAAATCAAAAAAATCATTTTTTGCCTCAAAAGCAATAGAACGTTTTATTTTTTCAAGTTCTTTTGTATCAATTTCCGTTTTTTTCGTTTCTATTATTTCATCAAAATATTCATCTAAATCTTCCCATAAAGGCCGTGATAAAAAATATCGGGAAGTAAAGAATGTATATTCTTTAGGTCGATATAATTTTGGTTTTTCTTCATCTTCATCTTCTTTTGATCCTTTGGCATTCTTCTCTTCGGAAGTGTGGTAGTCATAAATTTCTTCTCCTCCGACAAATATAAATATTGCATCCGATAAGGTAAAGAGGTTTTTAAAAAACTTAAGCACTTCAATAACTTGGTCCGCATCTAGTTTATCCAATTCGTCAATAACATATATTAATTTAAGCTTTCTTTGCTTAAATCCTCTATGTATTTGCTCTAAATCGTACTCTAAATTTCCAATACTATTATCAAAAGCATAAAGTTCTTTTGCCTCGATTTTTGTTTCCTTAATTTCAATCTTTTCTTTACTCCTAATATGTTTTACAGTAACATCAGCAAGAAAAGGTATTGGATATGCAAAAAATAAAGGTATCAATTTTAGTAAAACGCTATTAGCGTTTAGAGTTAAAACAAAACTTGATAAAGAGAATATCCAACCTATAGAATAAATTACGGTTTGATAATTAAAAGCTAATTTAAATTCATCAGCAATAATAGTTTGATTTTTCAATTGCTGTTCTTTTTGATATGATTCAAGTATAGAACAATCTCTCGCAACAGCTTTTTTATATAATCTTTCAATGTCATTTTTTAGATCGCCAATATTTCTTTTTGCATTTTGCGATGCAGAATATAATCTACGTATCAAATTTTCAATTATGTTTTTAGGTTGAATTTTTTTACTAGCTTTTTCGTCCTTTTCGGCTTCCAATTGAGCTGCATTTAATAAAATTACTAGCGTATCGTCTTTAAGTTCACTTAATGATTTATAAACCAAAGACGTTTTCCCGACTCCTCGATAACCGCTTATTAAAATTGAGCCTTTTGTTTTCCTTGAAATTTCATTTTTAAATATTGTTAACTCATTGGCTCTACCTGCAAAATAACCACTTTTTTTATCTTCAGTTGGTGAACTTACATTTGAATCCCAATCCTTTTTTAATGTCAATTTCATTCCACACCTCTTTTTATATATTTGGTTTTAATATATTACTCCATAAGTCCATATTTTACTTCACTGATTTTTTCGTCAAATAATTTCGTTGTATCTAAATAAACTTTATCAGTTTTTTATTAAACCTTTTGTAAATAAAGTTACTTTTTCTAAATCTGTTAAGTCATCATTCGTGTCCATGAAGCTCTCACCATCCATTATAATTAATTTGTTGCAATTTATCAAAAATACTATTTGTTGCAATTTTTTAAATCTAACAATGTTCCTGCCTCTTCATCCTCATTAATTTTCATTTGTTTTTTTACTTTTTCAAAAGTTTTATCAATCTTTAAGGCTTGATCAAAACTTTTCTTAGATTTTATAAAATATTCCTCAGAATGATTGAGACAATCGCATTTATCCATATTTGTTTTCTTAGAATTATAATAATAACAAGAAGCTATTAAATATTGTGCTACTCCAAGATTAAAATATATATATTTCCCCGAGTTAATATTTTTACTAATACTTCCGTTGAAATTTTCTTCAGCCTTTTTAAGAATAGCTATGTCGCACATATTATCTCTCGAACCAATTAAAATATATGCTCTCCCTAATGAATTTCTTACCCATTTATTTTTTGGATGTAAAATTTTTTCAGCTTCCAATAATTTTGTAGCTTCAACACATTTTTCATATAAATCTGAATTTATATTTCCTATGTTTTCCGCTTCAGTAATATATATATTTGCTAAGGCTTCAGAATATTGAGAATCACGTTCATTTTCCGGAACCTTATTAAGTTCTTGTAAAGCGTCTTCCCATTTTTCAATTTTCATATCACAATATGCCATCTTTATTCTAACTTTAGTAACAAGATTCGCTTCGTTTGGAGCAGAAAGATATGCAGCATATCTTTTTAATGCTTCTATATAATCACCTCTATTCGACTCAATCATCCCCAACATAACATTAGCAAAATTTAATTCACCGTTTAATTCTAATGCTTTTTTCAACTTAATTTCAGCATTAACGAAGTCGTTATTTTCAAATAATTTCATTCCCTCATAATAATTATCTAAAGCTGCATCTGTATTTTTTGCAAATAAGTTTATACTTACTAATATTAAAAATATTACCACCATATATTTGAGATTATTTTTGACCATAATCATTGCCCTTTCCTAAATCATCTTCTACCTTTTTTTGGGTTCTATAATCATCAGAATATTTTTCAAATGCGAAATTAATTTTTTCGCACCATGACAGATTTTTCCATTCTGGGATTTTCTTGCCATAAATTGATTCCTTATATTCAATGTTTTTCAATATTTCTCTTATCAAATCATCTTTCACAATAACATTTTTACTTATCGAACTTAAAACTTTTTCTTTAAATGGCTCTGCAACAACATATTTATTAACTTCATCGCGAATTAGCAAACTTCCTAAAAACCAAATTAATCCTCCACCACCTAATAAAATAGCAATCCACCACTTCCAATCTAATTTGCCCTTATTCCCTTCAATTCCATTCGGCATATTTTTCTCCTTATTTATTAAATGTATTATGTTTAGCCTATTTATTTACAACTATCTAATGTTTTGTTTCATTTTATTTTCAACTATCTCAATTTCCGAATCGCTCAATTCATACATTTCATAAAACCCTCTATCAATCTCGTTTTCTAATTCACTAATGCTCGCATCGGGTTTAACTTTTTTTGAAACAATAATATTATCAACAGTTTTTTCAATCTTATCTACTATATTTTGATTTTGGGCTGTTATTGGCGGAACCAGGAGCGGCTCAAGCGCCTGGACGCTGACAATCAAATCCCCCGTTCCTGTTTTAGGGGCGCTATCAAATAAGAGCATTTGTCCGAGTTTGCTGTTCATATAAGCGCATAGATATTTCAAATGCTCGCCGGTCATAATGCACGTGCTGTCCATGCCATATATTTCTTCAGTGTCGTATCCAAAACGGAGAATAGAACCTATTCTTTTCCATATAACTTTTTCTTTCAAAAAATCTTTATAATATGCAATGGTATCTTGCGTTTCAAACCACTTATTCGTCGTTTCTTTTCTCGCTTTTGTTCCATCTTTTAATGTTTTCCCAGTTTGTTCAAGTTTTTCTTTCCCGAAACTCAATAGATAATTTTTTACTGCCGGGTAATCATTAATATTCAATTGAAGAAATGGAAAAGTGGCGATTAAATATAAATTTCCCCACTTATATCCATACTTTTCTATATCACGTCCACGTAAAATCGGTTTCAATATTTTTTTACTGTTCTTATCTTCTTTAATAAGTTTATCGTAGATTTCTTGATTAATTATAAAAGCTTCATTAAAACCTGTTAAAATACCACGATAAATTTCTATTTTCCATTCTTTAAGAGGTTTTCCCGACTTTTCTATTTTCTCGTTTAATTTTTGCTCTGCAACATTACCAACAAACCAAGCTTCTTTTCCTAATCCTCCGAGATTATATGAATTTTTTTTAATATAACCAGAGAAATCAACCTCATTAATTCTATTTTTCATATGAATTGCCATTGTTTCGTTTGAATTTTTTTTCTTTTGTATAATAAGTATATTTGTGTCAACAGTGGCGCTTTCGAATATTCCAGGACCAAGGTCTATTAAATGCAATGGATTAAACTTGCTAAAATATCCCCTCAATGCCTCTCCGTAGGCTGCACGCATCCATTTATTCGAAGTGATAAAACTAAGTATTCCATTTTCTTTAAGAACCTGAATGCCTTTTTCATAAAATAAACAATATATATCACCATTGCTGTCAAAAACTTCATAGTTCTGTTCTTTGTAGGCTTTATGAAAAGGCGTATCTTTCATCTTTTGAAGTTGAATATAAGGCGGATTCCCGATTACAATATCAAAGCCGCCTTCATCTGCCATTATCTCCTTAAACTCTTCTTTCCAATTGAACGGCTTTAATTCATTAAAATTCTCGCCAAAATATCTCATGAAATCAAATTTATCGCCGGAGATTAGGGAATTTCCGCACTTTATGTTCTTGTCCAGCATGGGCAGGACTGCCGTGCCTTTCACAAAGCCCCATTCGCCGTTAAGCATTTTCAGCATAAGTGATAGTTTCGTAACTTCAACTGCCTGGTCGTCTATGTCCACGCCGTAAATATGCTCTTTTAAAATCATTGCCTTTTCAGCTACTGTCAACTTTTCCTCGTGGCCCTCGGCCTCTATTGACACCTGCCCTGTTTCTTTGTCTTTCTCTTCCCTTTTTGCCACTTTGCCTGCTGTTTGTTTCTTTTTCAATTCCAGATAGTATTTCAGCATTTCATCATACGCGCGGATAAGGAAGCTTCCTGAGCCGCAGGCAGGGTCTAAAATCCTGAGTTTCTTTGCCTTTGCTTCCGGCAGTTCGCCAAGCAGTTTGCCCACTGTGTTTTTCACGATATAGTCCACAATATACGCGGGCGTGTAGTAAACCCCGCCGGCCTTGCGGACCTCTGGTTTCAGCTCGTATTTTATGCTGTCTCCGGCGAGTTTTATGGTATAGCCCAGGTATTGCTCGTATATATTGCCGAGCACCTCGATGGGTATGACATCAAACATATACGGCTCGCATGTTTCCTGCACTATCTTATTTGCCGCGGTGAATTCAAGCCTCAGGTCTTTTTCCCAGTCCTGCGCCTTGAAAAGGTCGCTGTTGAATACTCCCTCATATTCCCTGAAAATCCCGTTGAGTATGTATGTGTAGGTGCTTGTGCCTGTGTTTTCGCCGCGCTCGTCGAAACGCGGCTTCAGCGGCCTTATGCTGACAAGCCCCCTGTCCTCGCAGAACCTGATAAAAATAATCCTGTCCAGTATTTTCTGCGTCACTTCCTTTAAAAAACGCGCGTCAGCGTCGCGGTTGTCCGAATGGAACAGTTTTAGGTTTTCCTTATAAAGGTTTTTGGCAAGGTGCCCGCGCCAGTCCTCAAGGTCCGAAAGTATGTCCTTGTCTACCGCTGTCCTGGCTTTTGGCTTCTGGATGAAAAGCTTTTCAAGCGCGCCTTCCATAACGCTGGGTTTTGATAACTGCCATAAGTCGTCAAACTTATCCGCATATTCATCCCAGCTTAAGTGTATTTTCAGGCCTTTTTTGGCAAACCGCACGTCCGGTTTTAATGTCGTATCAAAAAACATGGTGGTTTCAAAGTCGGTAAGCATGACAAAAGGCACATCTTTCCTGTTATAGCAGTATTTGACCGCCTGCGGGATTGCTTTTTCCAGGTCAGCCTTGAGTGATTTTGCCTCGACAAAGAATACAACCTTATTGTCCAGTTTTATGCCGAAATCAACCCTGTCCTTTGATATTCTTGTGCTCCAGCGATACTTCGTCGTGGTTTGTTATGTCCCAGCCCAGCACATCGGATAAAAGCGGGTTTATAAAGGAATATTTTGTGGATTCCTCGTTATAGGCAGCGGTCTTGCCCGCATCAAGCTCCGCCTTGAATTTGGCAACTAGGTCTATAAGTTTTTGCTTTGCCTGTTCTTTAGTCATTTAAACACCTATTCAATAATTTGGAATTCGGGATTCATTTCCCGTATTTAGCCTCATTTTCTTTAAGTAAATAGTTATCCATTTCCTTTTCCATGTCTTTTATATCCGGCAGTTTATTTTTTATCTTTGCTGCTGTCTTATACGCCGATATGCCTATCGGTTTCTTTATATCGCGCAGCGAGTACTCTGCTATGACTTTATTTTTGTCCTTGCATAGTATGATGCCTATTGCCTGGTTGTCTCCGGGTTTATTCAGCAGGCTGTCTATGGCAGTCAGGTAAAAATTCATTTTACCGGCATATTCCGGCTTAAACTTTCCGGTTTTTAATTCTATCGCGACATAACAGCGGAGTTCAAGATGATAAAAAAGCAGGTCTATATAAAAATCTTCGCCGCCTGCTTCCAGATGGTATTGCCTGCCGACATAGGCAAACCCTTTGCCGAGTTCGAGCAAAAACAATGCGAGATGGTTTATTAGCCCGGTTTCGAGCTCTTTTTCAGAAACCTGTTCAGACATACTTAAAAAGTCAAAAATATAAGGGTCCTTGATGGTTTCATGCGCCAGGTCGGACTGTATCCCCTGAAGCGTCCTGCGAAAATTATGAGTTTTGCTGCCGGATACCTGCCTTTTATACAGCCCTGACTCTATCTGATGCACAAGCACATTTCTTGACCAGCCGTTTTCTACAGCTTTTTTCGCGTACCAAACACGCTCTTTAATGTCGTCCGATTTATCCATAAGGGCTATATTGTGATACCACGTCATTTGTGCAAGCACTGCTTGCACAAATTCCCGGTTCCTGTTCTCTTCCGCAAATTTGCGCATATATTTTAAATTGCGTACGGAAAATCCCTTCATATCGGCAAATTCGCGCGACAGGTCAAACGACATCCTGTCGATAACTTTCGCGCCCCATCCTTCATTTTCCTGTTTTTGAAGTATTATATTCCCTATTTCCCAATACAAAAATATAAGTTCTTTATTGACTGAAACAACAGCTTTTTGCCTCGCCTGCAGTATCTTGTTCTTTATATCTTTGATTGCCTTTTCATATGCCTGTACGGTAATATCTTTGTTTTTTCCCGGTTTCATAACCCAATCCTTTTTGGTTTTATCATCTTTCCAGGCCATTATTATACCTCAAAATCCGGCATTAACAATCGATTCGGAAATTTGGGATTTGGAATTTGGCATTCCAAAAATTGTCAATAGTCAATACCTCTTGTCTGGGTAGTTCTTAATATTAAATGAATTATGGATACTACCCGTCAAATAGTCCACAGGACTATTCAACTGCCTTCGACGGTTTGACAAAACAAACGCTATAAGTTCTCAATTAAAACCTACTACGACCACAAATTCCATTCAGCATGGCCACGGTAATTTATGGTTTCTTTTTATATTCGGACAGAAACCGCCTGTATTTTTCAAGCATGTTTTCGTATTTTTCCGCTATTTCCAGATGGATATTCAGGGATTTCGTTTTCTTATGTTCTTCAAGCAAGTCCCTGAAGAACTCCGAAGTGTTTTTTCCCTCTTTTTGCGACAGCTCTTCTGCCATTTTCTTTTCCTGGTCATTTACCCTGATTAAAATCATTTTCACTTTCCTTAACTTTCCTTTTTCTCTCATTTTGATAACCTCGTTTGATATTATTTAAATGCCTGATGCCGATATCAATAAATTTTCAATTCTCAATTTTCAATTTTCAATTAAAAACTACTGCGCCCGCCATACGTCGTTCAAAGCGCCGCTTGCGTTGTCGCCCGCTATCACCCACATTTTGTTGTTAAATACCACGCTTGTATGCCATGCCCTCGTGCCGAAATCAGCCGCTGATGTCGCCTGCGTCCACGTAATGCCGTCGCCTGAGCTCCATATATCATTCAGGAAATTTCCCGCGTAAAACCCCGCTATTACCCATATCCTGTTGTTATATACAACGCTCGTATGGCTGTCCCTTGTAATGAAGCCGGCTGCTGCCGTTGCCTGGGTCCATGACAAACCGTCGCTTGAGTACCATACGTCGCTCGTGTCATTGCCGGTATTATAACTTAGGCCTCCTATGACCCACATCTTATTGTTAAACACCACGCTTGTGTGGCTGTGCCTTGGCGTAAAGGCCGCGGTCCCGGTCACCTGCGTCCATGCAATACCATCAGTTGTATTCCATACGTCATTGTATTCGTAGGTATAATAATTATAACCTGCTATGACCCACATTTTATTGTTATATGAAACAGCCGTGTGAAAGTATCTCGGGCTGAAACCCGCTGCTCCCGTCACCTGTGTCCATGTTTTGCCGTCGCCCGAGCTCCATACGTCATTAACAAAAGCTCCGGTATTGGATGTATCACCGCCCAAAACCCATATTGAGTTATTATATACGACGCTGGCATGCCCCATCCTCGGGATAAAGCCAGCTGTCCCTGTCACATTTACCCAGGTTGTTCCGTCTCCTGAGTTCCACACGTCGCTGTAATAAGTCGTCGTCGTGCTGTTGTAATACGATCCGCCTATTACCCAGACAGCATTGTTAAATACAACGCTGGAATGAGATGCCCTGACGCCGAACAGCGCCGACGCCGTGGCCAGTGCCCATTTGCCTCCCTGACCCGGAGTTGCTGTCGCCGCAGGCGAAGTCGGCGAGGATTTTTTCGAGCAGTTGGATATAATTAAAATCGCGAAGATAATCAATACAGGGATTAAAATTTTTTTCATAAAATTTTCACCTCAATTGAGAATTGAAAATTATTAATTGACAATTGTTTCACGGGTGGAATTTTTCGATTCTGTTATTAAACCCGTCCGCAACATATACGTTGCCGCTGCTATCTATTGCAATTCCGGCAGGGCCATAAAACTGTCCATTGCCGTTTCCATAACTTCCCCATTGCGTTATATATGTGCCTGTACTGCTGAATTTTTCTATCCTGTTGTTAGGATTCGCATCTGTAACATACACGTTTTCACTGCTGTCTATTGCTATTCCAATAGGGTTTTCAAACTGCCCGTTGCCTGTCCCTGCGCTTCCCCATTGTGTTATATACATCCCCGAGCTGCTGAATTTTTGGACTCTGTAATTGGCCTGTTCTACAACATATACGTTGCCGCTGCTGGCTGCTGCCACTCCAAGAGGCAGATTAAACTGCCCGTTGCCGCTTCCGGAACTGCCCCATTTTGTTATATACGTGCCTGTACTGCTAAATTTCTGGATATTGTCATTATAATAGTCTGAGACATACACATTCCCGCTGCTGTCCACTGCCAGGAAAAACGGCCCGGCAAACTGGCCGTTGCCGGTTCCTTCACTGCCCCATTGTGTTGTATATATGCCTGTACTGCTGAATTCTTGGATTCTGTAATTATCCGTGTCCGCGACATACACATCCCCGCTGCTATCTAATGCGATTCCTCCTCCTGACGCAACAAAAACATCCATATAAAATTGCCCATTGCCGGTTCCGTAACTGCCCCATTGGTTGATATATGCCCCTGTGCTGCTGAATTCTTGGATTTTGTTATTACCCGAATCTGAAACATACACGTCTCCGCTGCTGTTTACTGCTATTCCCCACGGGCCGTTAAACTGCCCGTTGCCGCTTCCGTAACTGCCCCATGCTGTTACAAACATCGCGGTCATAGTCGCTGTCGCATTAGGCGTGTTTGTCGCTGTCGCCGCAGGCGAAGTTGGTAATCGCTTTTTCGAGCAGTTGGATATGATTAAAATCGCGATGAGGATTAATACTGGGATTAAAATTTTTTTCATAAAATTTTTACCTCAATTGAAAATTGAAAATTATTAATTAACAATTGTTTCACGGGTGGAATTTTTCGATCCTGTTATTATACGTATCCTCAACATACACGTTCCCGTTGTTATCCGTTGCTATTCCTTCAGGAGAATTGAACTGGCCGTTGCTGGTTCCGGCGCTGCCCCATTGCGTTATATATGTGCCTGAACTGCTGAATTCCTGGATATTGTTATTGGTTGTGTCTGAAACATACACGTTACCGCTGCTGTCTACTGCCACTCCCCACAGGCTTTCAAACTGCCCGTTGCCTGTTCCCTGGCTGCCCCATTGCGTTATATATGTGCCTGAAAGGCTGAATTTTTCAATTCTGTAATTCCCTAAATCCGTGACATATACGTTCCCGCTGCCGTCTGTTGCTATCCCTTCAATGCCGTTAAACTGCCCGTTGCCGCTTCCATTGGTGCCCCATTGGCCTATATATGTGCCCCAGGTGTAGAATTCTTCTATCCTGCTATTATAATTATCCGCAACATACAGCAGGCTGTTGCTGCCGTCCACTGCCAGCCCTTCGGCATAACCAAACTGCCCGTTGCCGCTTCCTTCACCGCCAAACTGGTTTATGTACGCGAATGAGCTGCTGAATTCTTCTATCCTTGGATATTCCGAGTCCGCGACATATATGTTCCCGCTGCTGTCAAATCCCAGTCCCCACGGCCAGTTAAACTGCCCGTTGCCGCTTCCGGAACTGCCAAATTGTGCTATGTAGGCTCCTGAGCCGCTGAATTCTTCGACCCTGTTATTATACGTGTCTGTAACATAAACATTTCCGCTGCTGTCGCATGCTATTCCAACAGGGTCATAAAACTGCCCGTTGCCTGTTCCGTAGCTTCCCCATGCGGTCACAAACATTGCGGTCATGGTTGCTGTCGCGTGCGCCGGTGCCAGTGCCGTTGCTGTTGCCTGCGCAATAGCCGTCAGTGTAGGGTTCATCACCAGCGCCGTTGCAGTTTCTATGGCCTGTGCAGTGGCTGTTTGCTGGGCATGAACCTGCGCCAAAGCTGTTTCCTGCGCCTGTGCCGTGGCTGTTTCCTGCGCCTGCGCCTGCGCGGTTGCTGTTTCCTGTGCCTGCGCCTGTGCAGTGGCTGTTGCTATTGCGGACGGCCCTGCTGTCTGCAATACCGCAGCTGTCGCAGTTGCCTGCGCCGACGGCCCTGCTGTCAATAATGCCGCTGCCGTGGCAGTAGCGATGGTCCCTGCTATTGATGTCTGCTGCGCAGCTGCAGTTGCAGTGGCCTGCGCGGATTTCCCGGCTGTCAGCAATGCCCTCACTGTTGCAGTCTCGATAAGCCCTGCTATTGATGTCTGCGTCATTTGCGCCTGTTCTGTTGCAGTCGCCTGCGCCTGCGCGGTCGCTGTCGCCTGCGCAGACGGCCCTGCTGTTTCGAGGTAATCAATAGTGGCTGTCATATTGGGCGTGTCTGTAACTGTTGCCGCAGGGGACGCGGGTGAGGATTTTTTCGAGCAGTTGGAAATAATTACAATTGCGAAGAGAACTAATACAGGGACTAAAATTTTTTTCATATTGCCTCCCTTAGTCAAATAATCCTGTGGATTATTTGACGGGTAGTATCAATAAATTATCATATTAAAACTACCCTAAGTTTACGAAATCATGTACTCCATGCTTCGCATGGACATGTCAGAGTAATGATTTTGCTTCTCTGTTGACGCTTGCAAAATCAAACTCTGTCAAGCCGCTCAAGTCCGAGGTTGTTAACCGAGGACAAGCGGTATTTTCATTTGGAATTTGGGATTCGAATGCTTGATGCCAAACCCCGGATATTAATGCTTATATAATGTATACTCCAATAACCTGGTTTTTTCAAGGTGTTTTGTTGTACGCTAAAGATATACGGACGCCTTGGGCGAGAAAGTTGAAAGTTGAACAGTAGACAGGCGATGGAAATAATGAGAAATGGAAAGTGGGAAACGGGAAGCGGGAAGCGGAAGAGTAACCCTAAATCCCCCTGGCCCACTTTGCTAAAGTGGGGCTACATTCCACGTTTCCCTTTTGATGCATTTGACAATTCAGACAGGTTCACATATAATAAAAAAATCAAGCACCGCTTGTCCGGATGAAACCCGGACTTGAACGGGTGCGTGTTCTGGATTCGGGATTCAGTATTTGGGATTTGAGATTAAATGCCGAATGCCAAATAAACGAAATGATATCAAATACCTCTTGTCAGGATAAAACCCTGACTTGAGCGGGTACATGATTTCGTAATACTTTGCCGACGACTGTTGACGGCTTGCAAAAAGCTACACCTCTTGTCTCTCGCAGGCTCGAGACTGGAGCGGGTGTAAGCAAGAGTAATATTTTTGCTTCACCTGTTGACGGCTTGCAAAAATAAACTCTTGCTTAGGAGGTCTTTAATATGTGGAATATATTTCATTTAGGCTTGAATCTGCTGCCGTTTATATTTTTAGCGGTTGTAATCATAGCCGTTTTCGTGGCGCTCGCGCCGCTGAAGCTATGGTCAATAGACAGGACTTTAAAGGAGATATTGAAGGAACTGAAGAAGAAAAACGGCGGGTAAATAATTTATTTGCCGGTTTTTTGCCTTCTTTCTTTTAATAGCGTCACCCTCACCCTGTCCCTCTCCCGTCAAGGGAGAGGGATGTGAATCGACCGGCATTTTTTGCGGGCTTATATAATATTATCCAGTATTTTTGCCGCGGATTTGACAGCATCAAAGCACTTTGTCTCGAATAACTTTGCCTGCCTTGCCTTAGCCATGTTTTCCGGGGTTCCTATGTTTATCCCGAGTATTTCCTCGCATACGCAGGTCCCGTTTTTCCCGGCAAATTCAGCCATGAATTGCCTGCCAAGCTCGTAAGTCTTTAATTTCGCATCATTATCCTTTATGTCTGCTTTGCCGTATTTCATTGATATTGCCATTAAAGCGCCTGTAACTGCGCCGCATAAACCAGTGCCTGTGCTTGCCACGCCGCCGCCGAATATTGTCGACAGCTTCAGCGCGCTGGCCTCGTCAAGCTTGTCTTCCTGCCTGTAAGCTGTAAAAACCGACTGCGAGCAGTTAAAGGCTTTTTTATATATCTCTATTGCTTTTTCATATCTTTGTGTATTTGCCATATTATCGCCCTATCCTTTTCAATCTAACAGGTTGCTGAAAAATGCTGAAACTTGTCATTGCGAGCCCCGTTTTTATTTTTACGGGGCGTGGCAATCTCGTTTTTCCTTTTAAATACTGGGATTGCTTCGTCGCTTCGCTCCTCGCAATGACACCGCAAAATAGTTTCTCAGCAACCTGCTAAAATTATTTTACTTCTTACTTCCGGCCATCCTTCCTGCCTCTGCCACTATATTCGCGGCAGTATCATTTGAAAGCATAAGTTCAATAGTGGTGATATCCCCGCATGAATTCTCGCCCTGTGTTTCAAATCCCTTGAATATATTTTTGACTGCCGCGATATTGCTCTCATAGCTGTCCGTATAAAAATAAGCAACCGGCAAACTGAGTTTGTCCGCGTCTTTTACTCCAAACTCGTCGGAATTAAAGCCTTCGTACCAGAGGTAATTGATATCCCTGACAAGCGCCATGGGCTCTATCATGGAAAAAAGCGGCAGCGGAATCATGAAGGCCTTCCTGAAATCGTCAAGGCTGTAAAGTTTGCTTTGGTAGTCTATGCCGATGTCCGGATGGTCCTCTTCGTCAAAAACTTTGGCGAGAACATCTTTGTTTGTCATTTTCCCGTAGCCAAGCTCCTCTGAAAACGGGCTCAAAGCGTCTGGTTTTAAAACCATCAGGTCGGACAGGGTTTTTATTTTCAGGAAAAACTTCAGGTCTTCTGTCATTGACTCGCCTTTTGCCACAAGTTCATCGTAATAAAAAACATTTTTCCTGAAAAAACTTTTGCTGCCGTCGTTTCCTGTAATTGACGGGTTTATTAAAATCATGCCCTTGATGAAATTCTGGAAATTTATCCCGGAAGTGAGCGCTGCCGCCACCTGGTCGAACCCGTCCCCCCACGTCAGTATGTAGGCGTCGGTTTCCCTTCCGGCAATATAATATAGCGCGTCTTTGATGTCGCTTATAAATTCCTTCAATCCCCAGCCTTTGACCACTTTTGCTATGTCATCTTCCCTGTAAAAAGGCACGTTATTATTCCTGTTTACCAGGACATAATTCTGGAACCCGGCCTTAATCAGGCCGGACAATATTTTATATGACCATCCCGCGCCCAGGTCGGACCCGGGTATTATTATAATAGTTTTATTTTTTTTGGCAGGCGGAAATTTATAAAGCATCACCCTTATATATTGAAAATATTTGTCATACTCCTGGCTGGCGCCTATATGTTTTATTACATAAGGAAGGCGCATTTTATCGCCCCTGATATGCGCTATTATGTCCATAAATTCCCCGAAAGTGGTATTTTTATATATAACGTACCGGTTAAGGTTGTATTTATCCGAGTTTAAGTTGTTCGGGCCGTCGTTTACGCCGAAAATAAGCTTGTAATAATCCCTGCAGAAATTCTTCACCCTGGCGTCAAACATGCCGTAAGGATAGGCAAAAGTATCCAGCTCCCGTCCGAGCGCTTTTTCAAGCCTCTGCTTTGATTTGACCACCTCAAAATTAAGTCCGGCTTTGCTTAATTTTGTGAGTAAAGGGTGCGTGTAGCTGTGGCATCCGAATTCGATCAGCGGGTTGGTTTTAAGCAGGTCCAAATCTTTTTCTTTAATATAACTTTCGTCGTCGCTGTAAATTACTCCCGGATACAAATAGAATGTCACCGGGATGTTATTTTTTACGACAATTGGGACAATATCCATGATGCTTTTCCATCCGTCATCTACGGTCAATACAACATTATTGCCTATATTATTTGCTTCCGAATAATACGCCTTTTCCAGTTCCGAGACCCTTATTATCGGCACCCTGTTCTTTTTTATGTAATCAATCTGCCATTCAAAAACATCCGGCAAAACAGCGTAAAGGTCATTAAGCGAATAGGTGAACTTATGATAGCAAAGCGTGACATTTTCCGCCAGCAAGGCGGTAAAAAAAATTATAACAATAAAAAATAAAAAAACTGTTTTTTTCATCAAAATAGTCCTTTCGTGAATTCAGCATCATTGCATAAAGTGTTTTGAAATCATGCCTGAAACAGGCAGGAAAAACCGTTATTTTTTGAAAGCTTTTATTGCATCTTCAATGCTGCCATATGCATGTATTATATAATCAAGCCCCATTTGTTTAAAAACGTCGCTTACCTGGTCATTCATGCAGCAGAGCTTAATGTCGCCTTTATTATCCCGCGCAAATTTTAAATTGCCTATGAATACAACCCAGCCTGAACTGTTTATGTATTCAAGTCCTTCCATATCAATTAAAATTTGATAATTTTCCTCTTCAAGCAATTTCATTATGGTCTTTTCTATCTCCGGATAGGTTTCTGCTTCCATTCTGCCTTTTACCCTTATTATCCTGACACCGTCACGTTCTTCCTGCTTTACTTCAAGTTGTTCGTCATCCATTTTTATCCTCGTTTTATAGTGCTTAAAGTTACAAACAATAATTTATCACACCAAAATAATTTCCGCAATTAAATTTTATGCTGATTTCCGTCGCGGTTCCAAAAAACATTCGCTCGTTTTAAATTTAATTTATGATTTTTTCATTAAAAAATAATTGCGGTTTGATTTTATTATTTCGCCGTTTTTGTTTAATTTCCTGATGGTTTTCCCATCAGTCATGAGAAAATAAAGAATATCGCCGGAATTATCAGGCAAAAGGCGGTATAGTATCGCGGTGTTGTCATTTTTAAACCCCTTAAGCGGCGCCCATTTGCCCTTTATTTCAACAACCCTTTCCCTTTCTTTTAAGAAAAGAAATGTTTCTTTCAGCGAAAATGTCATATCGCCTTTTAAAGTTAGAATGGTGGTTACGCCTTTACAGCCTTTGCAGGGCAGCTCGCCTTCGTACACCACCGGCGGCCCCGGCTTTTTTGCGGCCACACAATTTAAAAGTATTAATATAATTACCGGTATTATTAACCGGATTTTTTTCAAACAGTAAATATTCCCATTATGTATTTTAGTCATTTTACTCTTTTGTATGTTGTTTTTTTCTGTAAATAAATACACCTGTAGCCTCTTTGTCGCTGTTCACTGCTTCCCCGTCAAAACCCATCATGACAAGTCTGGACACTGCCCGCTGTGCATCCACGCTAAAAGCAGCAAAGTCAAACATCCATAAATCATTTTTTTTATCAACATTGTGCTTTTTAAAAAGCGCCTTTTGCGGGTCCTTCGCTGCTCCCGCATACCATTCTGAATGTATGCCGCCTTTTTCCGCTGTATATTTAAGAATCTCATCTAAAATATCTTTTTCATTCAGTGCCATTTGCCGGTCTCCTTTTCCTAAAAAGGGCGTGTAATAAATTAAAACCTGACAAAATGGCCCAGCCAGAACATAAAAGGAATTACAAGTATATGCAATACCCACCACAGCGGCCTTAAAAACTTGAATTTGTCCATTTTATTTTACCTCCACAAAAGGTTTCCAAGATAATATACAAGCGAAAGAAGAATAAGGTGCACATACCAGAATCCCATATTAGGATACCTTATCCAGCGCCAGCCCTGACTTTTAAGAGGAGCTTCCACCTGATAAACTTCAAAACAAAAAATTATCCTGCCCAGCAGGAACTTACACCATAAAATAAATATGTCTGGAATCAAAGGTGCCTTTATTATTGAAAAATGAACCATTGTAATTGTTCCGATAATAGCCAAAAAACCGTTCAGGATATAGGCAAGATTAAGTGTTTTCCTGAAAATAAAAAGCAAGGGTATTACCAGCGCACTTAAAACCCCCGCTATAAAAGGTATATATCCGTATACATGTTTGGAAATCGGATGTACGCGGAGATGCAGCAGCAAGCCGCCAAGCGAAACCAGGAACAAGGCAATAATCATCATGGTTTTTACGTATCTTCTCATTTCTTACACCTCCTTTTCGCATATATTATCATAAACTTTAAAATTTAAAACATAAAACTTTATAATTTCTGAGTATTAAGCAAAAAAAAAGGAACAGGTATTGAAAATTTTACGTCTAAATGGTAATATGAATAAACAATTTTAAAGGAGGCTGTTGATGAAAAAAAATAACGTTCAAACTTTAAAGTTTCTTGCTATTGCAGCATTGTTATTACCCGTGTTATTTTCCGGTTGCACGCATGCTTATCTTGTTATGGTAGATTCTATAGGTAATAATCAGGCGCCGCAAAATGCAAGTTATATAATAGCGGCGGGCAACTCAAATACCGACTCAAACGACCTGCAGTTCCAGGAATATTCTTCGTACTTAGCTACGGCATTAAACGCACTGGGATATAAGCAGGTTGATTCTTCCCAGGCAGATAACGCGGATATTGAAATATTTCTGTCATATGGCGTGGGTGATCCCCAGAAACATCAATATTCCTATTCGGAACCTGTCTGGGGCCAGACAGGTACGCAGACAACCCAATATGCAACGGTAAGCAACGTCCACGGTACCCAGGTCATTAATTCTTACACGGATACGGAACCGGATTATGGCGTTGTCGGCTATACCACCCAGGTCGGTGAATATACTACTTATGAAAAATATGTATTGATAGACGCTTATGACCTGAAAACCCGTACTTCCGACAACAAACTAAAGCATCTTTGGAAAACGTCAATAAACTGCTCAAGCAAAACTCCAAAGTTGAGAAAAGTATTCCCTATTCTAATAGCCGGTGCATGGCCGTATCTTGGAAAAAATACCGGTCAGGAAATAGAAGTTACCGTGCCTGTCGATTCAGAAGCCGTAAGTAAATTAAAGGGTACAACTCGATAAATTTTATTCAAAATATATTTTTAAATCTTTGGGTTGCATTCTAAAATTTTTATAATTAGGATTATCTCATGAAAAAAATCACACTTATTTTGATAAGCATTATAATAATATTCCACCCTGTCATTGCAAGTCAATCTTACAATAAAAAACTTGAAGTAAAAGTTCACGAGCTAATAAATAAAGAGCGTATGAAGCACGGCTTAAAACCTTTCAAATACAGCAAGAAATTATCTCAAATAGCAAGGGCGCACAGCATCGATATGGCAAACAGGGATTATACCAGCCATTATACGCCTGAAGGCTTGAATCCGTGGCAGCGCGCTGGAAAAGCAGGATTTAATATCTACAAAAAAGAAAAAAACGGAATAAGAAAAGGCGTGGGTGAAAATATTTATCAGCACTGGACCGCGATTGAACAAAACAACATCAAAACTCCATATCTTGAAAGCATAAATAAAGTCGCGCAGACTGCCGTGGAATCCTGGATGAACAGTCCGGAACACCGCGATAATATACTTAACCCGGATTACACAATGGCAGGTATTGGCGCGGCTGTATCCAGTGATAAAAAAATTAAAATAACACAGGAATTTTTTTAGGGGTATTCCGAGAAATTTTCCGGACTGAAATTAATCTATTTACCAGGGGGAGCTTTATATATTCTTTTATAAATGTAGTAATTGTGTTTTACTCCGTGGCTGTCAATAGTTTCCATGGCTGTCTGTTGAAAATTTGATTTATAATATTTTTTATTATTAAATTCCTGATGAAAAGGTATTCCTACAATTATCTCACTGCCTTCTGACTTCGCATGTGCCATCAGGCGCGCCGTGACAGTTATTGTGTTGCCGTAAATATTCAGGGATTTCTGACCTGCCACCTCAACTTCACTCAGCAGGTCTTTACCGTTATTAACCGCGACTCTTATCTTCCATTCGCCGATTTTCCTCTTTCTATTTTCCGTATTAACTTTGTTCAATCGGTCGAAAAACTTCATTGCGAAAGTAAAGTTTATATCCGCTTCATCGCGGTCCCCCAAAAAACAAATATAAGCTCCATCCCCTACAAGTATCAATAGATAATCGCTGTAACTTGCAAGTAATTCGTCTAGTATTGAGTTAAACTGAGGTATCCAGTAGTCACGCTGGGTTTCAAGATAAGCCTCGGTCGAGGAACGTATATCCAGCCCCACGCAAGAATTAAAATACTCTTTGCCGGGTTGCAGTACTTTTGAAAAATTTGCCGGCAGGAAAATATTATTGGCCCGCACCCTTGCAGCTTCTTGCTCGTCGGACACAACCTGAAATTTATATTTAAACCCTTCATAATATTCCGAATCTTCAGGAAATATAAAACCGTTATATTTATAAAAAGCAGCCACAGCATCCGAACCTGCTTTTTGTAGCCATTTATTTACAGCAATCCTGTCGGCTTTACTGGTAGCAACAAAAAATACAGAATCGTCCTGCCTCAGCTCCTCACCAACTCCATAAGAAAGAAGCTTGTATTCGTTAGCTCTTTTTATAAAAGTGCCCCCAAAAGAGCCGGCTTTTTGTATTGCCGGCGACTGCTTGCTTTGAGTATCTGGTGGCCATCCGTCAAAAATACGCCATGCGTTTTTGTCCCATTTTATATGGCTCTGAATACGCGATAATGTATTTTTCTCATCAGTACAAAGTTTCACATCAAGACTTTCCAGGTCCCTGCCTATTAGATAAGTCTTATTTTTATCTTTTAGTTCAATGGTCTCCTGTTTTCCGCATACACCACAGAAAAAAGAAAGTTTCATTTACTGCTAATCCTCCGTTATTATAATTTCCATCATTTGTGATAAATTATATCATAACTTGCAAAAAAATTCTATTGTAGTTTTAATTTGAAAATTATTTGTTAGTTAATTTTTACAGACTAAATTTGAATTCAAATGAATATTATTTTAAAAAATGTATAAGAAAATAGGCAATAGCCGCTATCGCAGCAGAGCAAGGTATTGTGATTATCCATGCCCATATTATGCTCCCGGCTATTCCCCATCGTACAGCACTTATTCTCTTCCTTGAGCCTACACCCATTATGGCGC
Organism: uncultured bacterium; assembly: GCA_963845185.1. GTDB lineage: Bacteria > Oederibacteriota > PGYV01 > PGYV01 > CAWJRG01 > CAWJRG01. Next base: position 943,252 of record CAWJRG010000009.1, read on the forward strand.
CTGTTATTGTATGAGTTGTAGATACAGGGATACCCATAGACGATGAAGAAAATAAACTTATTGCCGCGCTGATCTCTGCGCAGAACCCGTCTATTGGTCTTAATTTAGTAATCTTTTGGCCCATTGTTTTCACTATTCTCCACCCGCCAAGCATGGTGCCAAAAGCAATAGCTACATAACAAGCCACTACAATCCAAAACGGTACATGAAATTTTTTTCCAAGAAGTCCTTCGCTAAATAAAAGGCTAGCTATTATTCCCATTGTTTTTTGAGCATCGTTGCCTCCATGCCCCATACTATATAAAGATGCTGAAAAAAGCTGCCCTTTTCTAAAAAAATGGTCGACTTTCATGGGTGAACTGGTGTGAAATAACCAGTAAATACTTCTGCTAAGCAACCCGCCCAAAATAAAACCTAACAAAGGAGAAATAACAATGAAAGCACTCGTTTTTAATATGCCTGAAATAATAAGTGCTTGTGGTCCTGCTTTTATAAACGCGGCACCTATCATGCCTCCAATTAACGCATGCGAGGAGCTTGTGGGTAAACCAAAATACCATGTAATAATATCCCAGATGCATGCCCCCATAAGCGTCCCGAAAATTATATATTTATCCACTATAGCAATATTAATAATACCTTTCCCTATGGTATTTGCCACATGAAGGCCGAAAAAAAAGAAAGCTACAAAATTAAAAAATGCTGCCCATACGACAGCAATTCGCGGAGACATTACCCTAGTCGAAACAACAGTTGCTATTGAATTGGCAGAGTCATGAAAGCCGTTTAAGAAGTCAAATGTAAGCGCAAGTATAATAAGCAATACTATAGCTAAAGTCATATTTTCTCCAATTTGATCTCAATCAATAACTGAATTTATAGATTATTCTTTTTATTGTATATAATGTATTACGCTTGCTTGACAATTATTGATTCAATAACATGAGCTACAACCTTGCAGATGTCTAGTACGGTTTCCGCATCCTGATAAATTTCCTTCCATTTAATAAATTCAATAGGGTCTTTTTCATTGTCAACAAGTTCGCTTAGTGCATCGTCCCTCATTGTATCTCCCTGGCCTTCTAGCCTATTTATATCCATACAATTTTTCAAAATATTATTTGTATTTTTAAAGTTGCGAAGGTCATGCACGGCGCATGCAATAGCACTAATGGACTCTTCTATTACATGTGAAAATTCAATTAGATTCTTGTTAATAGTTGTAATTTTATAAACTTTTAGCCGGCTGACAATTGTATTTATCATGTCGTTGACATCGTCAAGCTTTTTAGCCAGCGTATGAATATCTTCCCTGTCAAAAGGTGTAATAAAAGTTTTGTTCAGGTTGTCAATTATGGAATAGGTTATTCTATCGCCTTCATGCTCAATATTACGCATTTTTTCGCGGGATTCTTCGTCTATTTCGCCTTTTGCCACCAGCTCCTTGAAAAGCGCACCGGCACGGACAACGCAATCTACTTCTTTGTCAAAAGAATCAAAAAAATTAAATTCTTTGGGGAAAAGTTTTTCAAACATAGTTATCTCCTTAAGCTACTGTTATCCTTTGTATTTTAGGCTTTAGTCTTAGTTGAATCATTGGCAAACATTGAGAATTATTCGAGCATCATTTTTCAGCATATTCCCATAATTTGCTTCAGGTTTATTGGTTATGTTTTTGCTGATTTATTTGATGCGTCAATATAGCAGAGGGTCAAAAAAATGTCAAGCTATTACGCCTAATCTTTAATAATTCACCAAATTAGATTCAATATTACGTTAACTCTTAATTGCCTTTTTTACTGATGGCGCCAGCATGCCCCATGACACTAAAACAGCTAGTATTATCCAAAGCGCATCAAAACCATTTAGTGACGAAGGCATTTTTTGTATAAAAATTCTAAAAATTTTAGCAGAAAATAGATTCATGGTTCTTGACGTTCCCCGGCTAAATTTCTGAAAAAATAAGTCCTTTACTTGAAATAAGAAAATAAAATATTTGCCTGTTAATATGCCGAAAAGGCAGCATATGCTTGCTATAATCTGCAAAAATGTGCCCTTTTTACCTTTTGTAAATAGCAATACCCCACTTCCGCATAAAAATCCTATACACAGCATTACATAGCCATATTCCTTGTTTGTAAGCTTGGCTAGCCAGCCCCACCCGAGTCCACCTAGCAACGCGGCTATTATGCCTCCGCTTAAAGCTGGTAAATATCCGCTTGTAATGATTTTTTCTTTTTCAACAGTTTCCAACATGTGTTGTTTTACTGTTTCAACAAATTTATCAGCTTCAACAGTCTCCATACCTGACTCAACAAGTTTTTTTGAAACTATTACTTTATCAATACCCTTATTTAATTCAGCTACTACATAATTATAAATTTGCTTGACTGTTTCTTCCCGTTTTATTTTTTCTTGCGAAGTCAATGGATCTTCCGGCATGTCAACCTCCTAATTTCATGGTTCGAACAGGAAAACAAAAATTCATGTTTCTTTTTACTATTATTTCATGTATCGATTCGCGAAATAAATCTTTTTACTTCAATTACAATGCTTGTTTTTATTTCTTTTGTCCGTTTTCCGGTTTATTATACTCATATCTTGTATTTTCAACAAGTTCCCCTTTTGCATTGTATGCTTTGTGGCGTATAAGAACCCCGAATTTATAACTTTCATCTAAATGAAGCTTGCCGTCCTGATAATAAATTTTATGAATACCATGAAGTTTATTCGACATAAATTCAGCCTCTTCTTTTAATGTCCCATCCGGATAAAATTTTTTCGCTTTCCCTTGCATCGCACCATACTTCATCTCAAAAACAGAAAAAAGTTTTCCATTTTTATAATAGGTATTTACAGTGCCATCCAACAACCCCTTTTTATAAGATCCTTCCTCATATATTGCGCCATTATCATAGTAAATTTTATATTTGCCTTCTTTCATGCCGGTTTTATACGAACCTTCCTCCATCATGCCAGGCCTATTGTAATAATAAAACTTGTAAGGCCCTTGTTCAATGCCGTTTTCGTAATTTATCTCGCTTAAAATCTTGCCAGATTTATCATATTCCTTGAACGCCCCGGAAAAAGACTCGCCTTTTTTTTCCACTCTGCCATCATTAGAATATGTCCATTTTGCGATTTCTTTGTTATCACGATAAAAATATCTATAAGTTCCATTCAACCCGCTTTTGGATGTAAGTTTGGCAGCCAACGTTGAAGTTAAAAAAAGTATAAATATCAATATCAGTACTGATATTTTTTTCATCTTTCATTCTCATCTAAACTTTTTGTAGGAACTGCGCTTTGAATAATTTGAGTTTGTACCTTATATAATGAATTTGGTATTCCCCTTTTCTCTTTTGGGCGTTTAGAATCTCTATTACCGTATAAAATTATGGTTTTTACGTCGACATTTTGCTTTATAACTATTGACTGATTTCCGTTTATCAGAATATTTCCTATCAAATTCTGATAATCTGAAGCATCATTTATTATTATCCCTCCATTTTGCACCGTATTGCGTAGGAATGTATTGCCTGGCCCGCACGGCCCCCAGTAATCTGATATTTCAATTTTCTGCACGATATTGCCTTCAAATAAATTCATAAAAGGATAATGTCCGTGCACTGATATATCGCAAATAGTTGTACCCGGGTCGTTGTCAGCCGTGGCAAAACTTTCTTTTGAAATGTTATACCCGAATACATTTCCATTGGCGCCAAGATGCACCATCATAGAATGCCTCAGATGAAAAAATTTGTTATTTTCTACAAGGCAATTTGCAGTGTGATGTTCCATTTCTACCCCATACCCGTGCCCGCCACCGCCGTAATCATACGCATGATGAAAATAGCAATCACGCACCTCGCATTTATATGAAGTTTCAAGCGCTACGTGGCTTCTCATAACGTATTCACTTTCCACGCTTTTAACCCAGCAATAAGCTGCATTTTTAATGGTTATCATGTTCCCATCGCCTTTATCAATTCGTTTTAAATGCATGTCTTCAATACCTGCGTTTTTCACAAACTCCAAAGGCCTCAAACGAGGATTTAATTTGCTATCGAAAGTTATATGCAGGGGTTCATCAACTATTATTGAATTGCCTTCTATTGTATTAACCCGGAATATCTGTCCAACTGCGTTTTGCGCCCATGTTTGGTTCCAGTTCGGAGACGTATACATTTTTTTAGGGTCATTGTCTTCAGTAATTTCTGCAAATTTTCCAGGAATAAATAAAGACGGGGTTTCAACCTCAATTTTAACCGAGCCTTTTTCATATCCTGATTTTGCTTTTTGCCAGTTCCCCGAATCATACAATACTAATGAAATGGCATCTACAGAAGATGCCTCGTCTAAATTAAATATTAAATAAGTTTTATCTTTTCCGTCTCCCCGAATTACAATTGACTTTTCTATTGTAATCGGCGATTTAATGAGATAATTACCAGCTGGTAAAAAAACTGCCTTCCCAGCTTCACACGCTGTTATTGCTTTTATTAAAGCCTTAAAATCATCGCTTTTCCCATCAGCTTTGGCGCCAAAATCCATTATATTTATGCTATTTGGGTAATTTGTTATTCCTTCCGGGATCCCCACGTTTGTCCAATCAATTTTTTGTTCTGGTGGAATTATAGCCGCTGCTGATTGTGCAATTAAAACCACTGTAACAATAAATATAAATAATAAAATTAGTAATAATTTTCCCATTTATCCTACCTTTTATCTTCATATGATTATAATTGTTACAACAAAACTTACGTCATCGCAGATATAAATCAACATTACTGCTATTGCTTATATTTAATTATAAAAGGCTTGATTTATAATAATTCAGTAACATTTACCATAAAATTCCATACTAAATATTATTAAATCATGCCGATTGGCGTATGATAAGCTCCGGTTTAAGTATAATCAGTTTGTTTTCTTCTTTGATTTCCTTTTTTATACACTGCACAGCCAACTCATAAGCAGTTGAACCCATCTCTGCAAGAGGTTGTCGTACTGTGGTAAGCGGTGGATGGGCATATGCTGCAACATTTATATCATCATAGCCTATAACAGCAAGATCTTCAGGTATATTTATATTATTATTTACCTTCGCTTCATCCAATATTCCCATAGCTACATTGTCTCCGGCAGCGCAAAAAATTGCATCCAAAACGATTTTATTCTTAATAAAACTCTTCATTATTTCCCTTCCTTCATTAAAATTATAATAAGCCACCTGCTTCATTCTATCAGGATCAAAATGTACTCCATAGTCCTGCAATGCTTTTTTGTATCCTATCATCCTTTCAACCACGTTGGCATTGGTTTTATCTTCCTTAAATTCTCCCACCACAAAGCCAATTTTTTTTCTGCCCAGTTTGATAAGATGTTCAGTTGCCATGTAAGCTCCTCTAACATTGTCAACTTTTACGGTATGGGCGCCTTCCATAAACTCCTCGACAAAAACAACAGGTATCCCTGCGTTTTTATAATCTTGTAGCAAATCTTGATCCATTGGTACGCTTATGGATATAAGGGCATCTGTGCGTTTTTCAGTCAAAATTGTCTTAAGCATATCCCTTTCTACTTCCGGATTACCTGTAGTGGGATAATAATTGATTTCGTAAGGGCTGTTAAAAAGATGTGGTTCAATGCCCTGCAGTATTTCATGCACAAAATTATTGGAAAAAAGAAATGAAACCACAGATATTGTGTGCGTTTTTTCCATATTTTATTTACTCCCTATTTTATACACTAAAATTTATTATATAATGTTACACAATTAAATATGTAAAATCAAGAGCTATTCGTTTGAAATTTTAAAAAAAGCGTGATTTTAGTATTTTGCTATTTTTGTTAATAATTAAATATGAATATTATTACGCTCACAATAAAACGGAACTTTTTCATAAGGCAGGTTTAAATTTTGATTTTTAGTATATGCATCCGTGAATATATAAAATTAAACTTTCCTATTTTCCCCACTATAGATTAAAGCATTATCTATCCATTTTTCCAGCATTTCTTTTTTAAACCGCCATGCCTTTGAAATTTTAATACCAGGTAGTTTTTTTTCGTGAACAAGTTTATATACAGTGACGGGTTTAACTTTTAAAAAATCAGCTACATCCTTAATTGTCATTAATTCTTCCAGCATTTATACCTCAAAATATTTCTTTAGTTACGACTACAGCTTTCGTGTGTTTCGCTAATAAATTGTTCCAAGAATTTTTGATCTTCTTCTTTTAGCGCAATAAAACTCAATCCTATTTCATATAGCCCCGCCGAATTTTCAAGGTTACACCATTCAACCTCGCAAAAAGCCTTAATTATTCTGTTATCCGAATTTGTTACATTTATTTCAACGCGTAAAACAATTCCTTCTTCTATTTTGTGGGGTATCAAAATACATATACCGCCTTTAGATATGTTTTTTATTTTCCCTTTCTCATAACCAAAGTTAATTTTATCTAAATCGCTGCTGAGTATTTTATACTTGGTTTCTCCCACAATATCAATACGATTGGTTATACGTCTTTCTAAAAACTCTGTTTGCATAATAAATCACCTCCACAAATTATTTCCTTCAGATATAAACAAGAAGTGTGCCAAATTTAATTTATATAATTAAAGAACTTTTAATTTTAAATATAATAAAAATGTGCCTGAAGGAACACTTTATTTCCTTTTTGTCCTTATTGGTACAATTGAAGCCAATTTGTATTTTTGGATTTTTTTTGTTAGTATTTTTCGCGTTATGCCTAAAATTTGGCAAGCTTTTGTTTGATTGCCTTTTGTTTGAATTAAAGCATTTATAATTGAACTCTTTTCGATTTCATGCAGGGGGGTATTAATTGGTATAGTCATAATTTTTTCCCCTGTTACTCCGTGATAATTTGATAAATTAATTAGCTCCGAAGATATAACTTTATTGTTTGAAAGCACAACTGCTTCTTCAATGACGTTCTTAAGCTCCCTTATATTTCCAGGCCAATTATATTCCATAAGCAATTTCATAGCGTCTTCAGAAATAAATTTTTGTTCAATATTATTTCGGAGGGTAACTTCATTAAGGAAATAATCAATAAGCAAAGGTATATCCTCTTTTCTATCGCGTAAGAGAGGGAGAGATAAGGTAATAACATTTAGTCTATAGTAAAGATCTTCTCTAAAGTTCCCTTTCTCAACAGCTGTTTTTAAATCAATATTGGTAGCGCTTATTATCCGTACATCAATGCTTTTCAGTTTATTGCTGCCTAGTGGTTCAATCTTCCTCTCTTCAAGAACCCTTAAAAGTTTTGCCTGTACTTTGTCATTAATATTCGCAATTTCGTCAAGAAAAATTGTACCTTTATCCGCAATTTCAAATTTTCCCGGTTTATTCCCGTAAGCACCGGTAAATGCTCCCTTAACATATCCGAATAATTCTGATTCCTGCAAGCCTTCCGGTATCGCTGCTAAATTAATTGAAATCAATTTGTTTTTTGCTCTTACCGAAAGATTATGAATGGCTTTTGCTACCATTTCTTTTCCAGTACCGCTTTCACCGGTTATCAGCACTGTTGAATCTACTTTAGCAATATTTATTATCTTGTTGAATATATCCTTCATTTTGGAAGATTTGCCTATCATATTCTGAAATACATTCTCGCCATGTAGTTCGCCTTTTAGTAAAGCAAGATCTTGTTCCATTTTTATTTTTTCAAAGAATCTAGCAATAATCATTTTTAGCTCATCATAATTTATTGGTTTTTGAATATAATCTTCTATCCCTATTTTCATAGCTTTTACCGCTGATTCGACTGTACCATAGGCTGTCATTATTACAACTATCACATCTTTATCTATTTCCTTGAGCTTAAGGTAAAGGTCTAATCCATCAAAATCAGGCATTTTTAAATCGAGTAGAATTATATGGACTTTCTCATTTTCGACAATTTTTAACGCTTCCCCACCATTTGTTGAAGTAAATATTTTATACCCTTCTCTTTCAAGTATGGCTTTTAGCACTCTTACCGTGGTTTCGTTATCATCTATTACCAATATTTTTTTATCCTGCACGCTTTCCGACCTCACTTTTTAAAGGGATTGAAACAGTAAAAGATGTGCCTTTATTTTTAGAGCTTTTTACATTAATTTTGCCGCTATGCCTTTTTACAATAGTTTTGGAAATATTTAGTCCTATGCCCATGCCGTCCTTTTTAGTCGTATAAAATGGTGTAAATATTTTTTTTAAATCTTTTTTATTGATACCTATGCCGTTGTCTTTTACCGTAATATACACATTTATTTTGTCCGCGTCTACAATTACTTCTATTAAAGGGTTTTTTGTATTATTGACAGCGTCATGAGCGTTTGATAAAAGATTAACTATAACCTGCCTAATCTGTTCCTGATCTATCAATATTTCAGGGATGTTTGTTTTTTTCACCTTTATATTTATTTCAGTCGTAAAATTGTGTTTAGCAAGCATTATTATTCCGTTTATAAGGTTTATTATGTCGCTTTTTTGAAGTTTTAATTTCATGCCACGTGAAAAACTCATAAATTCATTCAAGTAACTATCTAGCCTACTGATTTCCCCTATAATTATCCGCGTAAATTCCTTTATATTATTATTATCTCCGTAATTATCTTCAAGATAAAGTGTGGCGCCTTTAATAGAATTTAATGGGTTTTTTATTTCATGCGCCAGTGCAGCAACCATCGATTCAGTTACTTCATTTGCGCCTCTGTTAATATCTCCATAAAAATCTTTTTCGCTATTTTCTGCTGAAATCGTTTTAAACAAATTATATGTGATTAATATGATTGTAAAAGAAACAAAAATAACCGGGATAATCAACCATAATTTATAAAACAGAACCAAAAAACAAGAATATAAAAAAACAACAGCTGCGCCGGTAAGAATCCAAAGCTCTAATGATTTTTTTTGACTGTTCATGTCCAAGTAATCCACTTCTTTTCTTAATTTTTCATCACATTTATCATTTCCCGGACAGCTTTATTCATGCCTACAATGACTGCTCTTGCTACAATATTATGTCCGATGTTCAAATCTTCTATTATTTTTATATTGGAAATCTCGCTTACGTTACTGTAAGTAAGTCCATGCCCTGCATTTATCCCCAATCCAATATTGTGTGCAAAACATACGGCATTTTTTATTTTTTCTAATTCCTTTTTGATCGTCTTTTTATTTTTGGCATTTGCATATTGGCCTGTATGTATTTCAATAAAGTCGGCTCCGCAGTCTTTTGAAGCTTTTATCTGCAAAAAATCAGGATTAACAAATAGGCTTACTATTATTTTCTTGCCATGAAGTTTTCGTATTACATTTTTTAATCTATTTTTATATTTTATCACATCCATCCCACCCTCCGTCGTAAGTTCCCGCCTTTTTTCCGGCACTATAGTCGCTTCATCTGGCACTATTTTAAGAGCTTGATTGACTATAGCTTTATTTATTGACATTTCAAGATTGAATTTGATTTTTAAAATCTTTTTTAAACGCTCCACGTCTCTATCGTTAATATGTCTTCTGTCTTCCCTTAAATGAACGGTTACACCTGCTGCGCCTGCTGCTTCGACTATTTTAGCAGCTTCTACAGGATCTGGCACTCTCTCCTTTCTTGCTTGCCTGACCGTAGCCACATGGTCTATGTTAACACATAATTTTGCCATTTCTATTTACCTCCGGCCTTTTGTCCAGACAAACGTGATATACTTTTTAAAATAACGCTTATCTGCATTGGCGATATTTCCTCTATAGCAATAACATTTGGTAAAAATTTTATATTTTGCCGCGTGATTTTAATGATATTTTCGCCTTCCTGAGCTTTCTTTAAATCAATTACGGCTATTATATTTTTTCTTTCGATCTTTGCTATGTCATCACGCCTTCCAACAATAAGGACATCGAGAGAATTCTTGAAATTATTTGTTATTTCCATATTTACCGGAAGATTATTGATTTCAACAGGGATATTAAGCAATATGTTTAAGTTCTGCTCCTTGACAACATATATCCACAGAATTATTGCTAATATAATCGAAGCAAGTTTATATTGCCATTTATCCGCAACTACATTTCTAAGAAAATTTTTCATGGAATTTTACCTCTATCTTATTTTAGGTGCGTATAAAGAAAGAATTTCAAGAAGGGTTTCGCCATTTATATCTGGAGTTATCTTGCCGCCTATCGCTAGTGATATTGTTTTTCTTTCTTCCGAAACAATTATCGTTATCGCATCTGTTTCTTCGGATATACCTATTGCAGCCCTGTGCCTCATTCCGTATGATTTATCAATGTCTTCTTTTTGAGTTAGAGGCAATATACAGCCTGCTGCAACTATTCTTCCTTCCCTTATTATCACAGCGCCGTCATGAAGCGGAGATTTCGAGTTAAATATTGTTACGAGTAGTTCAGATGTTGTTTCTGCATCAATTTTGGTTCCGGTATCTATAAATGCCTTCAGGTTTATATCTCTCTCTAGAACTATAAGCGCCCCTGTTTTCTTTTTGCTCATTATTTCGGCAGCTGCCCTTATTTCTTTGTAAAGCTGTACATGCTCTTTAAAAAAAACACCCCGAAACATCCTGTTTTGTCCCAGTTCGACAAGAGCCCTTCTCAATTCAGGCTGAAATACAATTACAAATGCGATAATCCAGACAGCACTTAATGCAGTTAAAATCCATGTTAATGTATAAAGGTTTAACAATTTTGCTATAAAAACAAAAAACAATATTACCACAAGTCCATTAAGCATTTGAACAGCCCTAGTTTCATAAAGCAGAAGAAAAACATTATATATTACAAAGCTTACAAGCAATATATCCATTATATCATTCCATTTAATACTCATAAGTAAAAATGGCATCGTCTTTAAAAAATCCATCATATCACTTCACCGCCTGCATTGGCTTACTGCCTATCATTGCATCCATAATTTTGGATATTTCGCCCATTTCTTTTACGTCATGTACCCTTATAATGTTTGCGCCTTTCATTATTCCATATGAAACAACCGCTGCTGTGCCGAACAGCCTTTTTCTAGGTTCAGCATCAAGAATCTTGCCAATGAATGATTTCCTTGAAGGTCCAATCAAAAGCGGCATGCCGAAGCCCTTAAATTCATCAAGGTTATTCATTATTTCTATATTGTGTTGAATTGTTTTTCCAAAACCTATTCCGGGATCAAGGATTATTTTATGATAGTCAATACCTGAAGATACTGCGCTGTTTATTCTTTTTTCAAAAAATTTTTTTATATCGTTTATTACGCCCGCCGGTGAATAAGACGGGTTATCCTGCATTGTTGCCGGTGTCCCTTGCATATGCATAATGATATAATAAGCTTTAAACTCTGCAGCAATTTCAAATATAGCGCTGTCATATGCTCCAGAATACACATCATTTATAATGTCCGCACCGGCTTCCAAAGCTTTCTTTGCAACAAATGGTTTATAAGTATCTATAGATATAACTATATCATTGTTCTTTTTGCGTATGGCTTCTATAACCGGTATGACTCTTTCCGCCTCTTCTTCGGGATTTAAAGCCGTTGCGCCAGGTTTTGTTGATTCTCCCCCTATATCAATAATATCCGCGCCGTTTCTTATCATTTTAAATGCGTGTTTTACAGCTTTATCTTTATCAAAGTATAATCCGCTTTCAAAAAATGAATCCGTGGTAATATTTAATATACCCATTAAATAGGTCTTTTTAAAATCAAAATCAGTTTTTCTTATCCGCATAAACATGACAAACTCCCTAATTTTTATGTCCTATAAGATCAAGCGCCTCTTTTCTTGTAGATTCATTTTTCCTGAAGGCTCCTCTTAGAGCTGAAGTAACCATTTTTGAGCCCGGCTTTTTAACACCCCTCATTGTCATGCAAAGGTGCTCAGCCTCGATTATGACAAGCACGCCGAGCGGATCAATGCAAGTGACTATGAAGTCGGCTATTTGAGAAGTAAGCCTTTCCTGAAGTTGCAGCCGTTTCGCAAATATCTCGACAATCCTTGCAAGCTTGCTCAAACCCAACAGATTGTTGTTGCTTGGTATGTATGCTATATGCGCCTTACCGAGAAAAGGCATAAGATGATGTTCGCACACAGAATAAAATGGTATGTCTTTTAAAATAATCATTTCGTCATGTTCTTCGGAATTAAAAACTTTGATAAGTTTTTTAGGGTTCTGATTTATACCCGAAAAAATCTCTTCATACATGTCGGCAACTCGTCGTGGGGTTTCTTTAAGACCTTCCCTATTTACGTTATCCCCTATTGCACTTATAATCATTTTAATTGCCTTTTTAATTTTTTCCTTATTCATTTTTGTTTTTTTCCATTGATCTCGGAAAGCATCTTTTCAATATCCTCTCCTTCAATAACCTCCTTTTCAAGCAATGTAGTGGCCAGTTTATCCATCAATTTTTTGTTTTTAATCAATATGGATTTTGCGCTGTCAAATGCTTCCGAAACGATATCTTTTACTTCTTCGTCTATAAGTTCCGCCGTTTCATCGCTGTAATTTTTTTCTTTCAGGAGGTCCTTGCCTATAAATACCTCAGCACTATTTTTGCCATATGTAATGGCGCCAAGCTTGTCGCTCATGCCGTATTCGCATACCATTTTATGTGCAATTTCCGTGGCGTGCTCAATATCGTTACTCGCTCCGGTTGATATTTCTTTAAAAACAATCACTTCGGCAGCCCTGCCTCCAAGCATGACTTTAATGTTGTCAAGCATCTCTTTTTTTGTTGCCAAGAACCTGTCTTCAGTCGGCAGTTGCAGCGTATATCCGAGAGCATGATATCCTCTCGGTATAATAGAAATTTTATGTACTGGATTTGTGCCGGGAAGAAATTTTGCGACAAGGGCATGGCCTGATTCATGATATGCAATGATTTTTTTCTCCTTGTCTGAAATTATCCTGCTTTTTCTTTGCGGACCTGCTATCACACGATCAATCGATTCCTCAAGATCAGACATTTCAATTTCTTTTTTGTTGCGCCGCGCAGCCAAAAGCGCCGCTTCATTTGCCAGATTTGCCAGGTCCGCGCCCGTAAACCCCGATGTACGCCTTGCGATAATTGATAGATCCACGCTTTTGGCCAGTGTAAGTTTTCTTGTGTGGATTTTCAATATCCCTTCCCTGCCCTTCAAATCTGCCCTGTCAACCACAACCTGCCTATCAAATCTGCCCGGCCTTATAAGAGCAGGATCAAGTATATCAGGCCTGTTGGTAGCTGCTATTATTATTACCCCTGTATTCGCTTCGAATCCGTCCATTTCCACAAGCAACGCATTTAAAGTTTGTTCTCTTTCGTCATGCCCACCGCCAAGTCCAGCACCCCTATACCTGCCTACAGCATCAATTTCATCTATAAATATTATACATGGCGCACTTCTTTTTCCCTGCTCAAATAAGTCCCTCACGCGCGCGGCACCCACTCCTACAAACATTTCAACAAAATCCGAACCCGATATTGTAAAAAACGGAACCCCTGCTTCGCCTGCTATCGCCCTAGCAAGAAGGGTTTTCCCTGAACCTGGAGGCCCTAAAAGTAACACACCTTTTGGTATTTTTCCACCAAGTTTTTGAAACTTTTTTGGATCCTTTAAAAAATCAATTATTTCAGATAACTCTTCCTTTGCTTCGTCAATCCCGGCTACATCTTCAAAAGTTACTTTGCCTCCGCCCGGTTGCTGCAATTTTGCTTTGCTTTTGGCAAAATTGATTGCCCCACCTGCTCCTCCCTGTGCTTTGCTGAATATAAATATCCATATTACCAGTATTAATATTATCGGCCCCCAAGAGAAGAAAAAATTTGCAAGAAAATTACTAAATCCACCCGGAACCTTTGCCGTCATCTTAACATTATGGTCGCGAAGAATCTGGTAAAAAGCAGTATCATTTGCAGGCGCAAGTGTTGTAAATTTAGTATCATCTATTTTTGAACCTTGCACTTCGGTTATATTAGTATCTTTTTGCATCATATTTATTTCTTTAACTTTATCTGCTTTTACCTGGTCAATGAATTCCGAGTACCCTAATTTTTGCGGAGTTGCTTTTTCAATAGAAGGTACCAAGGAATTAAAAAGCCATATAACAGTTATAATTAAAAATATCCAAAAAGTTATTGAAAGTTTTGTGTCATTTCTCAACGGAAAGCCTCCTTTAATAGGCAAAAATTAATAGACAAACTTGGGATTTTTAAAGCGTCACCTTTAACATGCCCTTTTTGCTAATACAATACAACTAATTTATACACTATTTTTAAAAATCTGTAAAGAAAAAATATCAAATGTACCATTGAGTAAAATTTACATTTGTTTTTAAGCAGATTATAAATTTGGAATGTTTTTCCCTAAAAAACAACACCTGCATCATATAACTGCTTTATTACTCTCCCGAAACTTCTTTAATTTCACCTGATAACTTTATTTTTAATATATCATATTTGTCAGATTCATTTTTGACTATATTATCAAGCACTCCGTTGATAAAACTGCCTGATTTTTCATCCCCGAATTTTTTCGCAAGTTCTATTGCCTCGTTTATTGTAACCTTATAGGGAATATCTTTTCTGTATAAAAGTTCTGCCAGGCCAAGCCGTAGTATATTCCTGTCAATGGAAAGTATCCTGTCGTATTTCCAATTTTTTAAATAATTGGGTATTATCAGATCAAGTTCTTTAAGGTTTTCAAGCACAAGTTGGACAAGTTCTTTTGAAAATTCTTTGGATTTCCCCAAAAAGCCATCCTGTGTGTTATCCTCATCTTCGGTCAAAAAATTGTAATTTTCTATAAATTCTTCAATTTCCTGCCATGATTTATTTGCGATATCAACCTGATACAGACTTTGAAGTGCTATAATTCTTCCCGCATGCCGGATTCCCATTATTCTTTATTTCATGCTGTCAAAAAGGCTTGTCATTTCAAGTACGCTTAAAACTGCATCCCTACCCTTGTTTCCGCTTTTCATTCCTGCCCTGTCCATTGCCTGCTCTGCGGAATCCGCGGTTATTATTCCGAAACCTATAGGAATTCCTGTGCTGATGCTCTGACTCGCTATGCCTTTGGCTGTCTCCGATGCTATAAAATCAAAATGCGGTGTATCGCCCCTTATTATCACGCCTAGGGCCACAACGCCGTCATATTTTGACTTTTTCAGTATATTTGCTATGGCATTCGGTATTTCAAAAGAACCCGGTGTCCAATAAACATCAAGCAAATCATCTGTTACGCCGTGCTTAAAGAAACAATCCATGGCACCTTCAAGTAGGCTCTTACTCAATAATTCATTAAACCTGGAAATTACTATGGCAAACTTTTTACCTTTACCTATAAGCGAACCTTTAAATTCTTTCATGTTAATGCCTCCTAAACTAGATTTTTAAATAAAATAACTTATTGGCAAGTATTATAAGGTATATATAATTGACAGTCAAGCGCTTATATCGCGCTTGTAAAAAACTATTATTGTGACAGTTCTTTCATAATTTTCCAAAGTTGGATGAAAAGATTAAAAACATATAATTCCAATAAATACCTATGTACTCGCCCTTATAACCAGTCTTGGCTCGAGTATAATTTTTTTTGGCTTAGTCTCCCTTCCCTCTATTGTATCGACAAGCATTTTGAATGCTTCCTTTCCCATATCCTCTACTGGTTGATGTATTGTAGTAAGCGCTGGTTTTGATATAGATGCCATATTTATATCATCATAACCAACCAAAGCAATATCTTTTGGTATATTTAATCCAATTCTATTCGCTTCATCAATCACACCCATCGCAACAACATCGCCAGCCGCGCAAAATATGGCATCAATACTAGTCTTCCTTCTTACCATATCCGCCAAAGCACTTACACCTTCCTTAAAAGCATATTCCCTGACCTCAATCACTTTATCCAAATCAAAAGGCAAGTTGCGATCTGCAAGCGCTTGCTTGTATCCGTTAAATCTTTGCAGAGGGGTAATCCCTACTCCTTCACCTTTCATCTGGCCTATAATAACACCTATGTTTTTCCTGCCTTTATTAATCAGGTGCTCTGTGGCAAGATAACCGCCTTTGTAGCTGTCAATTGTAATACTGTGGAAACCCTCGGCTTCTTCGTCGATAAACACAACAGGAACATTGTTGGACACGCAAATCTTCCAAATCTTCCTTGTCAAATTTTAAGAACATGGAAATTATTCCATCAGCAGTTGTTTCAGATAAAACAGACTGGATAAACTCTTTTTTTTCTGGTCGTTCCCGTGGGTTGAATATTGGTTTATCGAGTATTTATGGCCCATTTGAATATTTTGTAGTTCAAAACCGTTCATAAGATAGACTTCATAAAAAGAAAACGAACTCATGTACGCCGTGACAATTGCGACAGTTTCTGTTTTTCTCTCATTGTACGCTTCGGCTGTTGAATCCGAACTGTTTGTCAGTGTATTGACTGCATTGACTACTTTTAATTTTATTTCTTCCGGAACCGTCGCGTCGTCATTTAAAACTTTCAACACTTCATCCTCAGTTACACCAGCTTTTCTCGCTATCTGCCTTAATGTTGACCTCATGTGCACTGTTTCTCCAATATCATTTTAATATAATAATCTTGTCTACCTTGGATCTTGCTTTCAACCCGCCTTTTTCAGCTATCACTACATAATAATATGTCCCGGCACTGAAGTCAATAAAATTGCTTCTGTCATATTGTAAAATAATACCATCTCCAACTTTTTCCATTTCTGTTCCATCAATTGTCTTTTCCCTTATCAGTCTGTAAGCGACCGTATATATTCTCAGTGTTATTTTGTCTATATCGTTAGGCATTACGTTAACTGCTATTTTTAAAGACTCTATCACGGGATTAATTGGGTTTGGATAGGGCTTTATGTTACCTATGGTCAGCGTTCCTGTCTGTTCCATTGTAGCCGCAACCACAGGCGTTGGAGTGCTTGTGTCAGTAACGCCAGTTGTCGCTATCGTTATTGTTGTCATTGTCGCTGTTGCTGTAACCGCTACTGTCACTGTATTTGTTACTGTCACTGTTTCTATCATTGTAACTGTATTTGTCATTGTAACTGTTGCTGTCGTGCATGTAAATGAGTTGCTCGACACTTCAACGCTTGTCATGGTAGCTCCGTCCACCGCATCCATACCGCTTGCAGTCCCATTGAATGTTATATTGCTGCATATTGCAACAGTATATACCCACGTGAACGATGCTTGTGAACTTCCTGCTATTGCCGTGCTTACAGGGTTTGGTCCGCTTGCCAGAATAGCAGCTCCTCCGCCAGATTGCGATAACCCTGATGGTACTACATTAAACGCTGTGTTTAAGCCCGTGTTTACTACCTGCATAATTACTATTATATCCTGACCGTTTCCAGCGCTAGTAGGTGATATCGTTATATTTGCTACAAGGTTTATAGCTATGGTTGGTGTTACGGTGGGAGTGTTTGTCGCTGTATCAACCTGAGTATTTGTCAACGTATTAACCGGTGTATTTGTTTCTGTATTAATCGGGGTATTTGTTATTGTATTAGCCAATGTATTTGTCGTTGTAATAGTCAATGTATTTGTTGCAGTATCACTCGTCGTATAAGACGGTGTATTTGTTATTGTTTCTGTCGGAGTTAACGTATTTGTAATTGTTATTGTCGGCGATATGGTGAATGTTTGCGTAATTGTCCATGTGAATACTATATTAGTAAATGTCGGCGTAGGCGACACATTTGGCGAATTAGTAAATGTTGGTGTAATTGTCAATGTAAAAGTCAATGTTATTGTGAATGAAGGCGTGATTGTCGGAGTATTTGTAAATGTATTTGTCCTTGTAACCGTAAACGTAGGCGTCCCCGTGCTTGTGCCTGTTGGCAATGGTGTGTTTGTTCCTGTCGCTGTTAAAGTTACCGTGTTCTGTGGTGTGTTTGTACTAGTTAAAGTAACTGTATATGTCGGTGTGTCTGTTACTGTAATTGTCGGCGTTATTGTGTATGTGGGAGTAATCGTTGCCGATATTATCACCACTGTATAAGTCAATGTTATCGTGTATGTCGGCGTATGCGTGCTTGTCGGTGTATTTGTAGGTGTATCTGTCCTTGTAGTAGTAAATGTAGGCGTATTTGTGAATGTATTCACCACTGTGTTTGTCAACGTCTCGGTAACTGTATATGTAGTTGTAAATGTCCTTGTATAAGTGAGCGAAGGAGTAATTGATATCGTTATTGTAGCTGTATTCACCGGCGTATTTGTCCATGTCAAAGTTACTGTATATGTATATGTCGACGTATAAGTAGGAGTATTTGTCTCTGTAAATGTCCTTGTCTCAGTAAGCGTAGGCGTCCCTGTATTTGATCCTGTTGGCAGTGGTGTATTTGTCATAGTTATTGTCGGAGATATTGTGAATGTTTGCGTAATTGTCCAAGTGAATACTATATTGGTATATGTAGGTGTTGGCGATACCACAGGTGAATTGGTAATTGTTGGAGTAACTGTTCTTGTAAAAGTCAATGTTGCTGTAAAGGAAGCTGTATTTGTCGCAGTGAATGTCAGAGTCGCCGTGCTTGTATCTGTCATCGTGCCTGTACTTGAAGGCGTAGCCGTTTTTGTAAAAGTAGGCGTTGAACTAATCGAATATGTAAATGTTGGAGAAACAGTCAACGTAGGCGTAGCCGTAAGAGTTGCTGTTTCTGTTGGCGTAGCCGTTTTTGTCATAGTACCTGTTAAAGTGTAAGTTAATGTTGCAGTCCTTGTCTGAGTCTGCGTTGAACTCGCAGAAAGCGTATAAGTAAATGTTGGCGTGCTCGTGCCAGTAATTGTTTGAGTTGTTGTCAGGCTGGGTGTAAAAGTTGTAGTACGTGACAAAAACACCGTGTTGGTTATAGTCTGAGTCGACGTCTGTGTGTATGTAGTTGTAGCAGTGTACGAACAGGAAGGCGTTATTGTGCTTGTCGGCGAAGATGTAAATGTAAAGCTTGGATTCGTAGTAGAAGAATAAGTCGGCGTCTGGCTGAATGTTAAAGTGCTGGTCCTTGTAGATGTCGGCGATGCTGTAGTTGTGGCAGTTATTGTCCTGCTTGGAGTATTTGTTAGCGTATACGAAGGCGTGACTGTCATCGTGAATGTCGGATATTGCGTGTTAGTTATGGTAGATGAAGCTGCCATTGTCTTTGTGGCTGTGACGGTTACCGTGCATACTGTACTCATATCCGTGATTTCTATTGCCGAGAATTTCGGGTCGTCTGTAATGTTTGTGGTTGTTATGTCAATTACGCCGGTTGTCACATTTACGTAATATGACTGCTCATAAGCAATGTACTCTCCACCTGTCACAGCGACTATATCAAAATTGGAAAGTATCTGCTGTCCCTCAAGAAAAACATTAAACACTCGCTGCCCTGTATTCGCATAGTTAATCTCGGCCCACATGAGCCGCACCTTGTAAGGACCATTTTTTACCGTAAACCTGTATTCAAGTGCCGAGCCCCAGTGCCCTGTCTGGTAAAGGTTCTGATCCACAGTATTTGAAATGGCATGAGTTGTCGCTGTTTCCGCCGACCCTCCCATATATCCCCAGCCGCCGGTTGTAAAAGCCTGATCAGCTGACCATGTCCTTCCCTGCGAATCCTGCACTGCGACTGTGCTGCCGCAGTCAACCCTTATCAGTGATGTCCCGCACGGGTTTATCGTTGGCGTCACTGTAGGCGATAGTGTTTTTGTCGGCGTTAATGTCGCCGTGTCCGTAGGCAGCGGTGTGCATGTGCCTCCGGCGCACGTGGATGGCAGCAGGTCGTAAGCCTGCTTACACGCCCATACTGTCGATCCTCTCATGTAATAATATGCCCTTATGTTTGCGACGCCTGTGGTCCATGCCTCAGGTGTCCTGAACCAGAACTGTGATGTGTTCCATATTGTGTTAAACATGCTCTGTCCTATTGCGGACGCCTGCGTTGCCATGCCCTGCTGCAACATGCCTGCAACCACTCCCCACGATGTCCCAACCCAGCTTTCCTGGCTCTGCGATGTCGATGTGTCTATCGCGCCTGCCGAAGTCATAACATTTACTATGTCATGCGCGCCTGCATCGTATTTTAAAAAGTTGTTGTTATAAACCGTCTGCCACGCTGTCTGTGCGTTTGCGTCTGTCACTATACCACCTAACCCTAGCGCTTTTGAGTACCACTGGCCGCACAACTGGTCGCTCATAATCCTTGTCGGAGCTGTGCTTCCTGTGTCTATCTGGTAGTATGAGCCTGTCCATAACTCAGACTGGAAATTAGGTTGCGCCGTGTTATACCAGGCCTGGTAAGTGGCAGCAGAAGTTGTGTCTCCCTCGGCCGTAGCTATCTTTACAGCAGCCTGGCATGCCGCAAGGAACAGGCTTCCGCAATAAGCTGTGGTTCCAGTGAGTCCCAGGTTGTCATAGGTTTGGTCTACGCCGCTTGATTGCGGCAATCCGTCAGTGCCGCACTCGCTGTGCACTTTATTCATGGCAGTCTGTACCGATTTATAGCAGTAATTTAAAAATGTAGTATCAGAATCCCCCGTCAAATGATAATCCCTGTATACCATAAGTACAAATTTTGAGTTTAAGTCCTTCCATGTCGTTGAATCCCTAAAAGTATAGTCGTTCCATTTCTCAAATACATCATTAGGGTTGCCGAAATCATGCGCGCATGTGCCAAGCGGTGTGGGCCTGTCTGTCCTTGTGGTATATATGCTATCTGAAAACTGCCTGACTGCCTGCTTGTCAATATCCGGCCAGTTTAAAAAAAGCGCCCACGATCCGTAAAAACGTACGTCAGAGGTTCCGTAAAATTCATAAATATATGATTCCAAATGTGAAAACATGCTTTCTCCCGAAGTCGTAGCCTGGCCTGAAGCCCCTCCCGCCTCCCAGATAGTGCCGCCGGTAAAATAAATATATAGTTCGTTAAAAAGCATTGTCTTGAGCCAGTCCGGGTAGTAGGCGTTGGTTAATATGCCGCTTTGCCATGTATCTATCTGCGATTCATAGCTCGCACAGTTTGTGAGCGCGTCCTGTGCTATTGTCCAGGCCGCCCTGCCTGTCTGCCCGAAATATTTTGTGTACTGCCTCCACCATAGATACCCTGTGCCCGGCTGAGCAAGAGGTATATCCCATGCCAGTACTATCGGTATCCTTACATTCTGTCCCGGCGCAAGTGTAATCTTAAACGCGATTGCGCCTATTGTGTTGGCTCCTCCAGTGTTCGCGAGAGTGCCGTTTGTAGAAAACGCAGTCTCTATCGTGGTTACTGCAGCGGCAGACATCGCCGTCACGGTCACGCCTGACCCGTTTATTGACCCCAGTGCAAATTGCCCCTGATTCGCCGCAGTAGGAGTTCCTGTGCCAGTCCAGTCAAGCAGTATGCCGGTAAAATTCCCTGAGTTCACCACGGTCGCGGATACGCCTGAATAGTTATTCTGCCATGTGAGCATTATAGCCGCATCCATGCTCTGCGAAGTCGGGTTTGTCAAATCCCAGTAATATATCCCTTCCGGATAACTTACTCTTTGGTAATCCCCGGGTATGATAGGCGAGAACTGTGTCACGCGGGATAGCACTGTAAATTTACTGCCGTGATAATCAACCCAAGCTTTGGGAAAAAGCGAGTAATAAGTTGCCTGGCCGCTGCCGAGAGTCGCAGCATCAAGCTGTGTCATGGTTGCTGTACCGCTCGAGGTAGGTTTCTGGTAAAGAAAAAATCTGGCTGTAGCATCGTCTGTAAATGTGATGGTGTCTGTACCTGCTCCCGAACCCACTCCTGCGATGTTAAGCCTGTCTTTATAAAAAATACCGTTGAATTTCCATGTCACAGTCCCTGCTCCAAATCCGCCTATTGGCGCGCCATCAAGATATCCTCCTGCATTAATATCTCGGCTCCATGCCTGGCCCGGAATCGTGGCTGCGGCATTTAAATTACAATTAAATATAAACAATACAATAAATATGAAAATACATTTATTATTAATATGATTTATTGAAAAAAAACTGTAATCCAATATATGCTTAAATTTATAAGCAAATTTTCTTATTTGTTTCATCGATTTTACACTCGCCTTTTCTCAATATGGGATAGCGTTTCAAAACCATTATCGTTATTAACATTATAATTAATACAAGCAATTAAATCAAGTTTTTATTTTTTTTCTTGTTTATTAGACAAAATTTTTCTTATAAAGTTTCGTTTTTCTGATTTTAATCGATAAAATCAATTTGAAAAATCATACTTTTGTTATAATAAGCTACAATTTGCTCAAAGCAATGATTTTTAAGATTTATAATAAAATATTTTATTTCTTATTTTACGGTTAATTCCCTTCTTAACCAAAAAACCATATATAATTATTTTTATAAAAATAATTATTGACTTTTGTTTAAAAAGTGTTATAAATATTTTATAACTTAGGGTTATTTAAACTCTAAGATTTTTCATTTTTAGGAGGTAGTAGATTTATGGTACAAGGTAAAGTGAAATGGTTCAATGAAAAGAAAGGCTACGGTTTCATTGAGCGGGAGGGTGGCAAAGATGTGTTCGTGCATTACCAGGCTATTAATCAGGACGGATTCAAAACTTTAAAAGAAGGAGAAGTTGTCACATTTGACATCGTAGAAGGCGCAAAAGGTCCTCAAGCAGCAAATGTCGTAAGGGCAAAATAAGCTCTTACTGTAGCCATATAAAGCCCGGCGTTGAACGCCGGGCTTTTTTTATTTATCGTTTATTTTCAAAACGCAAAAATCAATGGTATCTTTCCGTTTTCCTTCCCCCGCCTGCAATCCTGTAAATAATCCTTATAATGATAAACAGTATAAGAAGTATTATTATATACAAAATATAAGGATTTTTCATCTCCACATAAACTTCTAAAGGATAATCTTTTTCAAAATTCTGTGCCTTTATTTTAACGGTGATGGGTAACGGCTGTGGTCCGTTATAACCGTTAAGAACGTCTATAACATAACTCACTTCCCTGCTCTGTCCAGGTAATATATCCTGTAAATCCTTTTTCGTCGTAATCAGGACAATTTTGGGGTGTGTTGTGTTAAGCTCGCCTGTTGCGGCATAGGCAGTACCTCCACCCGTATTTTGAATATCAAATTGTACTCTTATCCGTTCGCCTGTATATAAAAGGCCGTAAATGTTTTCCGGCGTCCTTTCTTTCACAATAGCTTCTGTCGTAATATTCGATATCTTAAAATCTGAATACATTACAGGCGTTGGTGTAGGCACAGGCGTCGGTGCTGGTTTGTGTTTTTTCACCGGTTTGGGTGTAGGCTTTGGTTTAGGTTTGGGTTTTGGTTTTGGTGCAGGTACTTCTGTTGGTACAGGCGTTGGTTTCTCCACTTTGTCAACTGTACCTGCTTCAAGTGTATCCTGATCGTTTGATTTTTCTACAGCTCCGTTTTCAATGTAATTATCTTCGGCCGTAGGAATATTTAAAGGTTCATCATCGCTTAAAATATATATGGCAGAAACAAATAATATTATAACTACCATAAACCATACTTTTTTCATTATGAAACCTCCTGTTGTTATTTTTTAATATATTTAAATTATAGCACGTACTTTTTCTTTGTCAATTTTTTGTTTTTCTTTAGTTCAACTTTTATTAAACCAAAAATGATTAATAAAGCTCATTCCGCTTTTTTAAACTGCTTTTTTGCCTTTTGGGATTTACCGAGCTTCTCATAAACTGTGCCCAGTCCTATGTGCGCTTCATCATAATATGCTTTTGATTTTGCCGCTTTTAAAAACTCCTTTTCAGCTGATTCATACTCTTTTTCTCGAAAAAACACCCATCCCAAACCTATATGGGCATTTAGCTTTTCAGGATCCAGTTCAATTGCCCGCTTAAAATTTTTTTCAGCATCTTTAATTTTGTCGGGCTGATATTCAAACCATTTATAATAAACCCAGCCCAGGCCTATATGAATATCCGCTGAATCCGGTTCCATAGTTATTGCTTTCATGAATTCCTCTTCAGCATACCCCATCTTTCCTTGCTTGTAATATACGTTTCCTAGACCGGTACGCGCGCTGCAATAATTGGGGTTTATCTCTTTTACTTTCTTAAATTCCTTTTCGGCATCAACAAGGCATTCTCCTGTCTTCTCGTCCTTCCTGTAATAAACCCAGCCAAGCCCGTTATGAGCGTCTGGGTTATCTGGGCTTAATTCAATAGCCTTTTTAAATTCATGTTCAGCTTCCTCAAAGGCTGCCATGTGGTAAAAAACCCAACCAAGACCAACATATATCCCAGGTTCACGTGGATTTATTTCTATAGCCTTATTAAATTGCGTCTTTGCTTCTTTAAGGTTATCCTGGTGGTAATAAATCCATCCAAGACCTATATAAGCGTCCACATACTTCGGATTAATTTTTAATGCTTTTTTATGCTCATTCACGGCTTCCCATAGTTTTGCCTGCTCAAAATAAACCCCTCCGAGTTCAAAATGAGCATCGGCAAAATCCGGTTTAATGTCGATTGCTTCCTTGTATTCTTTTTCTGCCTCTTTTAATCTCCGCTGCGCAAAATATACTTTACCCATGCATACGCGGGCATCCGCGCGCTCAGAATCCACAGAAATTACCTTTTTGCATTGTTCTTCCGATTCCCGTAGCCTGTCCTGCCTGTAATAAATTTCCGCCAGTGCAAGGTTGCCGTCAAGATATTTGGGGTTTATTTGTAACGCCTTTTTAAATTCCTTTTCCGCCTCATCTATTCTTCCTTCAGCCGTTAATACCTTGCCAAGGCAAACATGCAAGTCCGCAAAATCAGGATTTACAGAAATCTCGGTTTTAAACTTTTTTTCTATAATTTTAAGTTCAACTTTGTTTGTATAAAAATTATCAAGGCATTCCTGTATGCTCGAAGTACCAAAATCAAGTTCATCAGCTTCCTTTGGTGTATCTTCCTTCTTTTTTAATACATTTTTAATTTTTCTGAATAAACCTGCCATATTTTTCCTTTCTCTAAACTTATTACACCGCTCATTTGTCTTCACCTGCGGCATCTGTTAATTGTTAATATTATCAATGTAGTGGCAAATTAGCAACAAAAATTTAAAACCTTATAACAGTATTAGTACAAATAAAAATGTTTTAAATTAAAATAAAGAAGCGCAGCATTTGAGCCGCGCCTCTTTATTTATCTTTAAAGACTAGCCACTAATTTATTTTTGTTCTGCTTTTCTTTGCTGCAATTTTTCCTTTAACTTTTCTCTTTCCTCGGGTGACATATTTTGCCACTTTTCCTTCATTTTTTCCTTTATTTCTTCTTTCTTTTCAGGTGAAAGATTTTTCCATCTATCCTTTAATTTAGCCTTTATCTGATCTTTCTTTTCCCGAGGCAAACTTTCCCACCATGATTTAATTTTTGCTTTTGCTGCCTCTTTCTGCTCAGGCGTCATGTTTTGCCATTTTTCTTTCCAAGAAGCTCTCCATTTATCAATAGCCGCTTGTTTTTGTTCTGGCGTCAACGAATCCCATTTTGCCTCAACATTTGCTTTTACCTCTTGTTTCTGATCATCAGATAAGCCACTCCACCAATCTTTTAAACTTTGTTTTGTTTGAGGCGAGGCAACAGTTGGTTGAGCTTGCGGAGCAGTATTATCTGCGAAAGCCATAAAAACAAAACTAAAAACTAAAATTACCGCAAAAACAACTGCTAAAAACTTTTTCATATTTTCCTCCTTTCTTTACTAGGTTTGCAGGTTTGTGCCTGCTTATTTTGTTTCTTTGATAAATTAGACGTTTTACTTTATACTAAGTTTACATTAATTTTTGCGATTTTGCTCACATGAATCCAAACGCCAGCTTGCTAACTAATAAATTATATAAATCCTTAGCTTTTATATTTTTCCTCAATATAAAAACATTGACTATATTTTTTTAAAATTATAAAATTCAAAAACTACTAAAATGGAGGTTGAACCATGAACAAAGAACCGCTTGATTATCTCAAGGAAAAAGACATGGAATTTTTTAACACAATCTCATCCGCCAGGAAACTTGCTTATTCAGAAGGCGCATTATCTGAAAAAACCAAACTTTTAATTGCGCTGGCAATTGATGCTTCTAACGACGCGGTTAATGGCGTA
The DNA here is from genome assembly GCA_963845185.1 of uncultured bacterium. GTDB lineage: Bacteria > Oederibacteriota > PGYV01 > PGYV01 > CAWJRG01 > CAWJRG01. The sequence continues at coordinate 969,379 of CAWJRG010000009.1, forward strand.
AAATCACTTGCGAAGCAGGCCATGAATGCAGGCGCTACCAAGCAGGAAATCTTCGAAACCTTAAGGATTGTTTATTTTATTTGTGGTGTAGGCAGCGTATATGCAGCAGTTCAAGCTTTAAATGAAATTTTATAAACATTTAAAGTTAACTATATGATGTAAAAATAGACAGCAACCATATGCGCAGTAAATTTCTTCGTATTGTTTGTTAAATTTATAACTATTATCATTAAAATAATAAATTATCGACCCTGAATTCGTTGATTTCATATATTTTTACCAACATTGCGTTAAGCGAGTGTATTAAGTACTCTTTTAAAATCCTCTGGGATTTCCGCTTTGATCTCTACGGTTTCATTAGTTTTATAATGTTCAAACCTTAGCTTGCTTGCGTGCAGCGCCAGCCTGGAAATTTCAGCTTTGGGTTGCACCGGGAATTCGATTTTTTGGCCTTTTACTCCGAACTTTCCTATCGCTTCTTTCCTGTTATAAATAGCATCCCCTGCTATAGGATGCCCAATATAAGCGAAATGAACTCTTATCTGGTGTGTCCTTCCTGTCTTGGGAGCCGCTTCAACTAGCGAATAATCTTTGAATTCGTCAATTACTTTAAAATATGTAGTGGATTTTTTACCGTTTCTTTTATCCACTACCATTACGCCCTTTTTCTTTTTTAAAGGAGCTATGGGCAGTGAAATCACACCCTGCTTTTCTTCAACATATCCGATAACTAGCGCGAAATAGATTTTGGCGACTTCGCCTTTTTCCCATTTTATGCTAAGGTCCCTGTGTGCCTCGGCATTCTTGGCAAATAATATTACCCCGGATGTGTCCTTGTCAAGCCTGTGCACAATGAAAATTTTTCCATATTTATTTGTCAATAAATCATAAAGGTTTATTAACTCTTTGTTAAACCTGTCCGGTATTGCCAGCAAACCATTAGGCTTATTTAATGCTATAATATCTTCGTCTTCGTATATTGTGATTTTATCAATATCCATGTCTGACATTCATTTAATCCGGCATCGGCGCTATTCCGACTTCGCCGGGTTTTATTATGCCTTTTTTTACATAAATCGGCCTGATAGCTTTTCTCATTTTCGGCAGGTTTACGGCAAAAATAATTGCGCCTATTAGGGAGCTGATGCCGGAAAAAACTATCGCGTGCCTCACTCCCATTGCCTTGGTAAGAGCGCCTATCAAAAGGTTGCCAAAAGGCGCTAGACCCGTAAATGACACGGCATAAAAGCTCATTACCCTGCCCCTTTTATCGTCATCGACAAGGCTCTGGATTATTGTATTGCAGCTTGCTATCTGCACCATCATGCCTATGCTGGCCAAATATATTACTATCATGGAAAATATCATTTTGTTTGTGAAAGATAATACTACAAGCCCTGCACCGAATACAAAAGTGGCTGCTGATAAAACCCTTGACAGGCCTACAACACTCCGCCGCGACGCGAGGTAAATGGCACCTGTTAGTGCGCCTGCGCCTACGCACGCCATCAAAAACCCGAATGTCCGCGGCCCGCCATTAAGCACAAGCTTCGCGAAAACAGGCAACACTGTGACATAAGGCATGGACACGACGCTGGATAATCCCAGCAAAAATATTATTGTTTTAACAGGCGTAATGCCGAAAGTATAATCAAAGCCCTCCTTAAGTTCATGCATTATCTTCTTTCTTACATCATGTACCTTTATTATTTTTGTGTTTATTAAAAAAAGCGCTATTATTACCGCGATAAAAGAAAATGCGTTCACAAGAAAGCACATTCCCTCTCCAAATGCGGCTATAAAAATCCCGCCTATTGAGGGTCCTATAAACCTGGCGCCGTTGAATAAAGATGAATTCAGGGCTATGGCATTGCTCAAATCCTCCCTTCTTTCAACCATTTCTACAAAAAAAGACTGCCTTGCAGGCATGTCAAAGCCGTTTACAATGCCTAAAAATAAACTCAGCACAATTATGTGCCATACGTGTATTGATCCGGTCATGACAAGGATGGCAAGCACCAGTGCCTGCAGCATTGCTAGCGACTGTGTAACAATAAGTATTTTTCTTTTGTCGAGCCTGTCGCTAAAAACACCGGCAAAAGGAGGAATAAAAAGAAGCGGTATTTGGCCGGTAAAACCTATAAAACCGAGCCATATGGGTGAGTTTGTAAGGCGGTATACAAGCCAACTCATGGCAATCTGTTGGAACCATGTGCCTATAAGGGATATGCCCTGTCCAAAAAAAAACAGCCTGAAGTTCCTGTGTTTTAAAGCCCTCAATGTGTTTTTAATATTTTCAAACAAAAAAGAATCTTTCTTTGCCATCTAAATCCCTTCGTCAATACCCTCCATCCAATATAAATTCCGTTATAGCCGCCCTTTCGTCGCGCCAGCGCCATGTATCATAAATATCAGTTATTTTGGCTTTAATGACATCCCAAGGTTTAATCATTATTCTATGTGGAAGTTTAATTCTTTGCCAGTTCATTGTGTCATGGAGCTTGACGTTATATATTGGTTTGCCGTTCAGCAGTATCTGCATTTTTTTTACTCTGGAGTAACTTCTCCATGTTTCCTTGTCTTTTGCAAAACCGTTTAAAATAAGAAACCCTGTCCATTTTATCTTCTTTTTTTTCTTTTCAAAAATAGGCGCAAAATACAGTTCGTCCATTTTAAAAACGATATATTGTCCTATACTTTTTTTAGGCTTTGGTATCCATGCAGTATTTAGGTTGTTGTCGTCTATATTTTTTGCGTCAAACTCCGGTTTATAAGTGGAAGAAGCCGAAATTCCCCATATCATGATATCATGAAGGCTTTTAACATTTCCTAGAGTCCCGTCATTAAACGAAAATACATCGTCGGTCATTGTGATTCCTGCTATCACCGGCAATGGTTTGGTTTTTTTCTTTCGTTTGTGCTTTTTATGTTTTAACTTGCTTTTTGACTTTTTCTTTTTCTTAGCCTTTTGCTTGGTTTTTCCACCTTTTTCCGACTGGGATATAGCTGTTTGCTCTGCTGTAACCTTTTCCTGTTTAACCTTTGTTTGCTTGGCATTTGCTTTTGGCTGTGTTTCTGTTTGCTGTTCTGTTTGCGTTTCAGATCCTGTTACATCTGTCGTTTGCTCTTCCTTCGTCTCTGCACCTGTTACATCTGCACTTGACGCCACTTGTGTCTCTGACCCTGTCGTTTCTGTACCAGGTGCTGTCTGCGTTTCCGAAGCTGTTGTTTCTGTGCCAGATGCCGCCTGTGTTTCCGAGCCTGCTGCCTCTGTACCAGGCGCTGCTTGTGTCTCCGAGCCTGCTGCCTCTGTCCTAGGCGCTTCCTGTGTTTCCGAGCCTGTTGCCTCTGTACCAGGCGCTGCCTGTGTCTCCGAGCCTGTTGCCTCTGTACCAGGCGCTGCTTGTGTCTCCGAGCCTGCTGCCTCTGTCCCAGGCGCTGCCTGTGTTTCTGAGCCTTTTGACTCTGTCCCAGGCACTGTCTGTGTCTTTGAGCCTGAAGGCTGCTTACCGTGAGTAGTCTGTTGCACACTTACATCAGGCTGGTCAACTCCAGAATAAAGCGCAGGCGAGATGTCATCTGCAAATATTAATCCCCAGCTTAATATAATAAATAAGCAAGGCAGTAAAACGCTCCTCATCTTTCCTCCAAATATTTATTCAATTATGGAACTGATGGATACCATAAAAAAATCTCGGCTCTTTTAGGTCATCGCCGAGTTTCAGTTGCTTGTAAAAAAATTATACCATGCTTTTCTTGCGTGTCAACAAAGGAAATCTTACAGGTTTCTTCACTAAAAGTTGAATAAATTGATTTTAGCCGGGTGCTTTTAAGCTCGTTTTATTTTTATCTTGACTTATACTTTAAATCGGGTAAACTCTTTGATGATATAATTTTTTATAATTATTGGCTTTAACAAGGAGGTTTTTGAATTATGAAATTTTTGCGTTTTTTCATTATATTTTCAATAATATTCCTTATATCAGGCATAACAATCATATACGCAACAGATTCAGGTCCGGGTGAAGGGACGGCAGCAATGAACCCGGCTTCAGTTACTGCAGGCAGCACCGGAAACGCAGTTGTAATTACATACACAGCAGGGGCAACAAACGACTGGTCAGCCACAACCGGTACTTTAGCGATTGTTATACCTGCTGGATGGAGCCCAGCTAGTATAAATAACGCAGATCCGGGATATTTTACGGTAAACGCTATTAATGGTAACATAGTTAACAGCGTTACAGATGGCCAGACAATAACAATAACAGCTTCAAGTTCAGGCAGCAGTACTACCCTTCAGATAATAATAATTTATGGCGCAGGAACCGGAGCAACAGCGTCTACCAATGCCGGTCAAGCTGTTTTTAATATTTATTCAGACCCGACAGATTCGAGTCCAATTATAATGGCATCAACAAGCCCGAGTATAAATATTATAGCACCAACCGAAACACAGACCCCGACATACACACAAACAACCACCCTTACAATGACCCCAACATTCACGGAAACACCTACTCCGCTAAATACCCCTTATGGTGAAGGATTCGCAGTAATAATGCCTACGCAGGTAACAGGCGGGTCCTCAGGAAATATAATACAAATAGTATACACGGCAGGTGAAACAACCTGGGCCGCAGGCACATTAATAATAACAATACCTACAAATTCCGGATGGAGCCAGCCGAGTTTAATAAATACCGCACCTGGATATTACACAGTGAATATATCAGGTGGCGTGCTAGCTTCTACATATCCCGCATTAGTTGGTAATAATTGGGATATAATAGTACAAGTATCAAGCCTTGCAGCACATATAGGCACAATAACCGTTTCATATGGTTCCACATCAGCCGGAGGCTCTGGTGCTATGTCGCAAAATGTTCCCGGTATGGCACTATTTGTTGTGTCAAGCCAGCCAAATGGCAGCAATGCTATCCCGATCAATGATTCTCCGTATTTAAATGTAATAATACCTACGCAGACACAAACAGTGACGCCATCTGCTACCGTTACGCCTACTGCTACAATTTCAATTCCGCAGCAGCAAGTATTTGCTTTCCCGAATCCTGTAAAAATAGGGCAAGAAATATTTTTTGCTTATCCGGTAAGGAACAATATATTACAAAATCTTAAAACAGTTAGAATTCTTATTTATACCGTAAACGGCGATAAAGCATACGAAGTTATTGATACTGCCCCTGACGGCTATACAAGGTTTGATACAAGCAACATGGCAAGGGGCGTTTATTTTTACCGTATTACCGCCGAATATACAGATGGGTCCACCGTAAAACAAGATTATCATAAATTCGCAGTGGTTAAATAGTGAGGAGGAGTAAAATGAGTAAAAAGATTTTGCTTTTTTGGGGCATTATATTTTTATTTTATATAAAAATTCACGCAAACAGTGATCCTAATATAATCGAGGTTCCCCAGGACGTAAGCAGTGTTTCCGCGAAATATCTCGATATCGGCGTTGGAGCCGCCGCAGCCGGCATGGGCAACGCATATCAAGCTCTCGCAAAGGATGCTTCCTCAATATTCTGGAACCCGGCTGGCCTAGCAAACATGAAAAGAGAAGACGACGACTGGAATATATTCTTCGCTCACAACGTGTGGCTGGTAGATATGTCGGATGACCATATAGCCGTCGCAAAAAACACAAAACCTTTCGGCGTTTTCGGTTTTGGAGTTTCTTATTACAATGAAGGTTCAATACAAAAATACGGCATAGATTCTTCTTTGAATCCCATAAACATGGGCACAACTTTTACTCCTTTTGCATTTGTAGGCAATATTGCTTATTCAAATTCCATGGATAAGGACATTGATTACGGCGTGAATATAAAATATATTTACGATAACATCGACAGCGATACCCTTCAGACGCTGGCATTTGATATAGGCGTAAAATATTTTTCTCCTTTGCCCGGCCTTCAATTTAATATTGTCGCGACAAATTTCGGAGGCAGGTTCAATGATTATGTCTTGGCAAAAGAACTTAGTTTCGATACGCTTTATTCCCTTGCAATTGACAAATTTAAATGCAATTTTGATGCGGATGTTTGCGGCGAGGTAAACGTAAACCCTGTTTTCAGGGTTGGCGTGGAATTGGTTACACCTGCGATACTTGTTATAAGAGCCGGATATCAGACCGATAATTCGGATGTAACCAGCGGAATAAGGAATATCACTCTCGGTTTCGGCATTAATGTTAATAAAAACTGCGTTGATTTTTCCTGGGAGCCATACGGCGAGCTGGGCAATGCGTTTAAATTATCTCTTACTTGCGGTTTTTGATTCTTAGTCCAATAATTTTATAACCTTTTCTTGCCAATTTCAAAATTCGTTTTTACATTCACAGTATCACCATTTCGTTAGATTAATTTTCCTAATTATATTTTTATCCCGTATTCCTTTATCTTTCTCCACAGCGTGGATCTGGATATTCCAAGCGCTTTTGCGACTCTTGCATAAGTCTTTCCGTATTTTTCAAAGGCGAGCATTATTGTCCGCTTTTCAACTTCCGGAAGCGCAAGTTCCCGGTCATAACCGTTTCCCGTTAAAACTTCCTCGTGCTCAGTCAACTCATGGTAAGGATGCACCTGGTGGACGTAAGCCGGCAAATCATCAATTGTTATTGTATCGCCCTGGCTCATTATAAATGCGTGCTGTATTATGTTTTCAAGCTCTCTGATATTTCCAGGGTAATTATAATAAGCAAGCAGTGTTTTTGATTTTAAATCTATGCCGACAATATTTTTAGCGTAAATCTTGTTGTATTTTTCCATAAAAAATCTTATTAATAACGGTATATCTTCTTTCCTTTCACGCAAAGGCAATATGTTAATATGTATAACATTAATCCTGAAAAATAGGTCCTCCCTGAATTTTTTTTCTTTTATGAGTTCCCGCAAATCCTTGTTTGTTGCCGCTATTATCCTTATATTTACCTTTTTCAGGTTTTCATCCCCGAGTTGCCTGAATTCCTTATATTCTATAACACGCAAAAGTTTTGCCTGTAGGCTTAAATCCAAATCGCCTATTTCGTCAAGAAATAACGTACCGTTATCTGACAATTCCATGAGGCCTTTTTTATCCGTTACAGCACCTGTAAAAGCGCCTTTTTTATAGCCAAAGAGTTCGGATTCCAGAAGAGTTTCTGGTATTGCGGCGCAGTTGACTGTTATAAAAGGCTCGCTTGCCCTGTTGCTTGTTTCATATATTTCCCTGGCAAGGAGTTCTTTGCCTGTGCCGGTTTCTCCTGTTATAAGAATATTGCTGTCACCTTTCGCGACTTTCCTTGCTATGTTTATTATTTTCTTTATTTTTTCGCTTTTCCCGATAAATTTTGCACTAAAAAATTCCTCATTATCATATTTTTCCACAGTTGCCCGGCCGCCCGATACCGTTGCTTTTTCAATGATTAATTTAAGTTCATTTAAGTTCGTAGGTTTGCTTAGATGCATAAACGCATCTTTTTTTGCAAGTGCTATCGCTTCGTTAATTTTTTCTTTTGACGCAATGATAATAACCTGCATTCCCGGTTTTCTTTCTTTAATAAATTTGACAATATTAAGCTCAGACTTTTCAACTATATCTATATCAAGTATCAAAATTTCAAAATCTGATGTAGTTATTTTTGATGTAAGAGAGGAAGAATCAACGGCAATATAAGGAAGGTAACCATTATCGTTAAGAAAGTTATTTGTCTTTATCGCCTCCTCTTTATCTGTTAATGCTATTAGTACTTTTATCATTTTTTATATTCACCTGCTTTAACTGCCTGTATAATTGTGATCTTTGGTCTTCTTTTTGTCCAAAAAGCTTAAAACTTTCTTCTAAAACTGAAATTGCATCATTTATTCTGTCCATTTTATAGTAAATAAATGCAATATATAAGTAAATTTCAGGCGTTGGTGTTTCATTTTTGGACTTTTCGAAGTTTTCCAACGCTGTTGGTAAATTCCCTGTTTCAAAATAATACACTCCTATATTTCTGAATATTATAGCAGTTTTATACTTCTTTTCAATTAAAAAATTATATAGGAAAAAAGCATGTTTATAATCCTTCTTTTCTATGCTTTTATTAGCTTCCGCAAGTATCATCTCAAACTGCGTACTAATATCAATAGAATCTATTATTTTAATTGCTTCATTTATTTTTTCATTTCTGCTGCCTAATTTTAATGCTGTTTCAAACATTTCCCTTGCTTTAGGCAGATTTTTTATATGATAGTAAATAAATCCGGCGGTCTCGTATGCCGGCAGGAAATCCCTCTGTTTTTCGATTGCCTTATCAAGGCATTCAAGTTCGCTGTCAACATCACCCATGCCCCGGTAAGCCAAAGACATATTATAATAAATGCCATTCTCTGGTTTTTTAACATTAAAAGCCAATGCCTTTTTATAAAGGCCTATTGACTCATTATACCTTTTCTCGCCAAGAAGGGCGTTTCCCTGGTTGACCATGCAGACTGGATACCATGTGATAAGGTCCGTGTTTCTCTTGTTCGCAAGGGACCTGTCGTTTACGCCCCTGTAAGAATATAACTGGTATATATAAGGCGGTATATATTCATCTTTCTTTAGGATTTTCAAAAGCAGCCCTTTCTGCTTTTGTACATACTTTAATTTTGCCGCGTCGATAATCGACGAATAGCTGCTCCTATAAATCGTATTTCTATCAATAAAATTATCGACTATGCTCGGCACACAAAAATTAAGGTCATGGTCGCGAAGCGGAATATTTCCGTATTTTTTCACAAAATCGTCTATGCCCCACTTAAAAATCAAAAAAGTCAGGGTAACGAATTTTATATCTGCTGCCCTGCCCTGCACTGTCTGGATATAATAAAGCGGCATCAGATTGTAATCGCCCTCACCCAGGTAAACACTGCCTTTATCAAGCGTTTGCAGGATATTATTGCCGAAATCGTATGAAAGGTAATCATAGCGGCTGTTATTGCTGTAAAAATTTACATTTACTTCGCTGATTATTAACAACACAACAGCGGCTGCCATCAGATATTTGATTATTTTTTTTCTGAACATTCCGTAGGTAAAAATTATTCCGCTTGAAATCGCCGGTAAAAGCGCAAATTCCGCCGGCATAAGAAATATGTCTATTATCCATTTAATCTCTTCTTTTGTCCTGTTATAAAAAATCACCATTATTATTACTATGAAAAAAATGCCTGTATAAAAATAAAATATCCTTCTGGCTTTTTTGAAAATAATGTAAAATCCCGGCAGGGCAAAAATCCAAAGAAACAAAAAATTGGTGAAAAACAGCTTCAAGAATTCTTTAATCTGATAAATATATAAATGCAGGCTGGGTTCTACGGGTACTGTGTACCCTTTTCTCATTATAACCCATAATAAGTTCTGCAGGGAATCCGGATTGCCCATATTAAAAATCGGTTGTCCCGAAGCCCTCACAGGCAAATAAATATACGGGCTTATGCCCAAAAGAAAAAACACGAATGCCGACGTCATAACCTTAAAATTAAGCTTTTCAAAGTACTTTATTAGAAAATAAATAAATACAGGCGCAAGTATTATCATGCTCGGCCAGTGGTTCGTCAGCGACAGTCCGTAAATATAGCTGATTAAATAAAGATGTTTGATATTATAATTGTAAAAAAATATGAGGCTTATATAAATAAGCGCTGAGAGCAGCAAAAGGTTAAGCATGTAAATGGCCCCTTTCGCTTCGATCGCCTGGTCCCAAAAAATCAAGGAAAACGCGAGTATAAACAACTCAATATACCCCGTACCGCTACCGCCATCCTTAAAAACAATAATTGTGTTTTGCCTTATAATAAAATATGTCATCAGCAGTATAAGCAGAGCCAGGAAAGCCGAGAAAAGGTTTACCCTGAATACCGGAGTGGCAAAAGGAAGCAAAGTAAACACTTTCGCTGCCATGGTAAAAAGAGGGTAGCCAGGCGGATGGGCTATTGCAAGCGTGTAGGCGTCTGCCGCGGTTTCCGGCGAGTCGTCATTTTTAAAAACCGGCTGCATTGTGTAAAGATATACTTCCAATACAGCCAATAAAATCAGGGCTAATATTGCGTATTTTTTGAATTTATTCGGCAATTTATTTCTCCTGCTTGCTTAATTTTTTATTTACACTTCTGCTGTGAATCCCGGTTTTATTTATTATACTATTTTGCATTTTTCTGCCCTTTCGCCATTTGATCCACTATTGAAAGCATTTTTTCAATCTCGGTGTTTGAACCGTTCAGTGCAAGAAAACTATTTAAAGCTTTTTCCGCAGCGTCAAAATCTTTTTTGGCCATATAAGCAGTTACTAGGTTTTTATACGCAGTATCGTAATGCGGAGCCGTAAACACCGCTATTTTTAGATATTTTACCGCGTCATCAAGGTTTCCAAGCTGTCCGCATAATGCGCCAAGCATATTATTTACTTCCGGGCAATAAGGGTTTATTTTTAAGTCCTGCCTGTAATAGTATTCCGCTTCTTTAAGGTCTCCCGTGTTCCTGTAAGCCTCTGCTAAATAATAAAACTGCCCTATGTCCATTTGCGGGCATAATTCGACAGGGTCAAGCTTTATGATTTTTTCATAACATCCTATTGCTTCCGCGTAGTTCTGTTTTTCCGCCATGCTGTTTGCTTTTTTAAGATAATGATCCGATGCCAAGGTCTTTGCGTCCTGGAAGCAAAAATAGAATATTGTCAATGCCGCAATGAGCGCCGGCGCCTGTAATTTATTTTTTTCAATTAAAATCATTTTTTTATTATCTGTAAAAACATATAAAATATACATCAGCAGGAAAAACAGAAAAGTGGTCGCCGGAATATTGTAGAAAGTATTGAAAAAAGATGTGCCCAGTATGCTGGTTATCGCCGAAATTATCCCTAATGCCGGGATCGAAAATGCTTTTTTTCTTACAAATATATCCCATCCGATTCTATAAAAAACCATAATTGCAAGTAAAAACATTCCCAGTCCAAGAAAGCCTGTTTCAGCGGCTATCAGGAGGTAATTTTGATGCGGCATCCATGTTACCACGTAAGAGAATTCTTTATTTTGGGGGCTTGCCAGCACCAGACCCTGATAATATGGATAATACAGCCTGTAATTCCCTATGCCTTTGCCTATTACAGGAGAATCTTTTATCATAAGCATGCTTGTTTCCCACATCAAGAGTCTGTGCACAAGTGATCTTTTTTTTAATGAATAAACACTGCTGACTTTTTTTATAATAAAAGGGCTCGCTATGGCAGATAGAAAAACCAGGCATAAAAACCCAATTACTATTTTTTTTCTGTTTACTTTTATGACATCCTTCTTATAAATAAAAATAATTAAAATAAAAATAACCGTACCGCAAGCAAAACCTACATAAGCCCCGGCAACTTTCGTGTAATAAAAACAGAGCAAATTAATTAAAAGCGCCGTCCCGGAAAGCGGCCTGTATTGTTTTTCAAAAAGGAAATACGCTGCAAGGATAAAAATCGGAATCAAAAGTTCTGTGGCAAAAAAATCCGGATTTCCTATTGTTGATAGCGGCCTGCCTGCAAAATTAGTGTTCCACATGAAAACATCGGCATTAAAGTGTTGCATTATCCCGTAAAGCGCCATTATTGTATGTGAGAAAATTATTAAAACGATAATCCTTTGTACATCTTCTTTATCGCAAATCGAATAACATAAATAAGCCCCGTATATTGCAAGAAAAAGTTCGATAAAATATTTAAAGCTTATTGTCTTGTTTATCGAAAAAAATATTGAAATAAAACATACGATAATATAACTTATCAGCGCTATATTTAGGGGGTTTTTCTTCAGCAATATCTTTCCCGAAATGTATCCTCTTATAAAAAACAAGAAAAACAAAAGCGGAATGAAAACCCTTAAAACCATAAGCTGCGTCGGGCCAAAAGGGTCAAATGATGGTTGCCACATGACAAGAGGTATTGCAAAGACTATGAAATTAATAAGGTTTTTTATCAGTAGTCTGGTTAATTTCGAATTAAACATTATATGCCGTAATAATCGCCTTCAAATATCACAATACCCGCCGCGCCGATTGCGCCGGCCAATTCCCCTAGTTTCGCCGGTAAAATCCTGCAGGCATTAAAAGGCGCTGCAAAAGCTCTTTTTCTGGTTTCTTCCCTGAGCGGTTCAAAAAGTTTCTTGCCTGCATTTATTACCCCGCCTGCTATTACTATTATCTCCGGATTTAAAATATTCACAATATCGGCTACTCCCGCGGCCAGGTATTTAATAAACCTCGCCCATACTTCTTCTGCAAGTTTATCCTTTTGGAGCAGGGCCTCGAAAACTGTCTTTGATGTTATTTTATTTAAATCTCCCTTGAGCATTTCCGTAATTATGGAAGCTTTACCCTGCCTTATTTCTTCAACAGCTGTTTTTGCTATTCCGGTTGCTGACGCATATGTCTCGAGGCAGCCGTTTGAGCCGCATCCGCATTTTCTGCCGTTTATTTCAACCGCGATATGGCCGAGTTCGCCGGCAGTGTATGTTATTCCCCTTAAAAGTTTTCCTCCAATCACAATTCCTCCGCCAACGCCGGTTCCCAGGGTAAATCCGACGACATTATCCGAATTCCTTGCGGCCCCTACCCATTTTTCGGCAAAGGTTGCGCAGTTCGCATCGTTTTCGACGCCTGTTTTTAATTTTAAATATTTTTCAAGCTCATCCTTTAATTTAATGTTTTTCCAGCCCGGCATATTGGGTGCGACAAGCACAATCCCTTTTTTGCTGTCAAGCGGGCCCGGAGCTCCTATCCCGACCCTGTATATATCCTTAACCGACATCCCTGCGTCTTTAATCAAGATTTTTACATTATCGCTTATATTTTTAATGACAAAATCCGGCCCTTTGTCCGCTTGCGTTGTGAATCTTTTGTCGGCAATTACTTTTCCTGTTGTTGACATTAAAACAGCAACAACATTTGTGCCTCCAAGGTCTATACCGGCTGCATATTTTTGTTTTGATGTTTTTGGCATTTAATCTCCTGTTAGAATGTAATCTAAACTGCATGGTGCGAGGAGCGGGACTTGAACCCGCACGGATTTCTCCACATGCCCCTCAAACATGCGTGTCTACCAATTCCACCATCCTCGCAAGGTTATATTCCCAAGTTCGATTGCTTTTTTAAAAAGGGCTCGGTATTTTCCAGTCTATTCTATAATACGGTATTTAACATGGCCTTCGTTGCTAATTATTATGTTAAAAAACGCTGTTATAATACTATAAAGTATGGCACCAATGACCGCGCCCCAAAAACTTGAGATTTCAAATCCTTTTACAATAAATGAAGCGAGGTAAAGCATTGCGCCGTTGATTATGAAGGTGAATAAGCCGAAAGTTAACAAATTTAAGGGTAAAGTCAAAAGGAATATCATTGGTTTTATCAGCACATTTATTATGCCGAGAACCGCGCTTGTTGCGAAAAGTATTATTAGGCCATGCCAGCCTGGCATGGTTATTTCAAAACCTTTTATAGTTTTTACCACAATAAAAAGCGCTGCTGTGTTAATAACCCATCTTATAAGTAACGATTTCATTTTATAATTCATCGTAACCAGAACCTTCTTTCACCAGCTTTTTGTCCGTATCTCTAAGCCTCTGTACCAGTACTTTGATGAAAATTTCATTTAATTTGACGACAATCGAAGGATTATCCTTTTTAAAAGAATTATAATCGCTGTCGGCCAGTCTTATTACTTTTGTCGGTTTTATGGCTATAGCCGACGCTGACCGGGGAGCGGGTATAAGCATGGCCATTTCGCCGAAAAATTCTCCTGTCTTTAAATTCGCCAATATCTTATTTTCTGTTTTCTGTTTTTTTGTTATTTTGACAGCGCCGTCAGCTATTACATACATCGATTCGTCGCCTATTTGATTTTCCCTGAATATTTCGCCCTGTTCCGGATATTCTTCTATCAGCAGCCTTTGCGAAAGTATTTTTATTTCTTCCGGAGAAAAATTCTTAAAAACATCCAATTTTGAAATTATTTCAGTATCAACCATTTCAGCCTCCTGATTTGTTTTTTAATAAAAGTAGTATTGTTTCACCGTATTCTTTTTCTCTCAAAACTTCCCACTCCATTAAAGCTTCTCCGCAATCCTTTCTTTCCTTTCTGTGCAATTCAATCATTATTAAAGCGTTATTCAAATTATCATTTATCTTTAGTAATTTCAACAAGTTTTTTATATGCCCTTTATTATACGGCGGGTCGGCAAAAATAATATCTGCTTTTATAGCTTTTCTTTTTAAAATATATATCGCTTGCCTGTAATCAGTCTGTATTATTTCGAATTTTTCCTTATGTATTTTCAAACTACCAGCGTTTTTAAAGATAATATCCTTGTGATCTTTATCAATAAATATTATTTTTGCCGCTCCGTTGCTTAACGCTTCAAAACCCAAAGCCCCGGTACCCGAAAAAAAATCAAAACAGATCGTGTCTTCAATATAAGGCCTCATCATATTGAATATCGCGCTTCTTACTTTCGCAAGCGTCGGCCGTACGTCTATCCCCCTTGGCGTGAAAAGGGGTATGCCTTTATATATTCCGCTTGTAATTTTCATCCTTTTTTCCTTATTATTTTTTATCTTTCTGTATAACTTCGCTGATTATTCAAAATTAATAATACAATTGTAAAATTTGTTTTTTTATGAAAGCTATCCGGCTGGCTGGCTTATCTCCGGTTTGATTTTTCAAACTTATGCAGAAATATAATCCTAATTTAATTTAAAATATTTACCGAATATTTCAATATTCAACAACAAATTATTTCTTTTCCGACCCGGATTGGCATTTGATGCAGAGTTTTGAAAAAGGCAGGGCTTTCAGGCGTTCAATGCTGATAGGATGCCCGCATTTATCGCATTGGCCGTAAGTTCCCTCTTCAATTCTTTTTAATGCTTCTTCAATTTGCATTAATACCTGTTTGTTTTTCTCGGTTAAATCGTAATGAAGTTCCTTTTCATATATGTTTGTGGCTGTATCGGCAAAATCCTGCGCGTCATTCTGGTAATTATCCACGCTTTCCATATCCTCGGTATTATGCTTTAAAGTGCTTAATTTTTCTTTTTTCATATTAAACAACATCTCTTTTAATTCTTTTTGCCTGCTTTTTTCCACTAATACACCTCTGTAAATTTTTTATCAAATTGGAAATTAAAGATTTTCTTTTAAGAATTATATTTCAGGGTAACGCTTTATCTTGCGCTTCCGATTTTTTCTTTTTCCTCTAATTTGTTCTTAAAATTAGAAATATCTAAAGTGCCTCTTTTTAGTTCCATGGTGGTTTTATTAGTTGCTTCTAATTTTTCATTTAAAAACATAAACGCATCCCACGGGTCCACGTGCTCTCCGCATGTAAAAAGGTCTACCGCTGCATATCCGTATTCAGGCCATGTATGTATGGCCAGATGCGATTCGGCAATAACCACTACACCGCTCACTCCATGGGGATTGAACTTGTGAAACACGTCTTCAACAACCGTGGCATTAGCGTGTTCTGCAGCACCTATCATTATATTTTGAATGAACTTTAAGTCATTTAATTTTTTTCTGTTGCATCCGTAAAACTCAACAAGTATATGTCTTCCTAGGTTTCTCAATTCTTTCTCACCCCCGTCTCTGTAATTTTTATTGAGTTTTTCAAGAACCGCGTATATTAAAAATTTTTCTTTGCTCGGCCTCTTATTTTATTTCCTGTTTCCTAAAAAATTTTAACTTCTTTTGTGTGTAAATATATACTCTCGAAAACAATTTGTCAAGTTTTTTTTAAAAAATATTGATTAAATTTAAAAAAATAATATTATTTTTATTGACAAAAAATTATTTGGCTTGTTTTTATTCATTGCTATTTTAAATTAGTCTTTAATTTTTCTAAATTTATATTATAATTAGTGGCAACAGATTCTATTATTCGGAGGCCAAATGATCTCAAATAAGAATATTGATAATATAGTATATATAGTTAAAAAAACAGTTCAAAAATATGAAGAGCCTGTTCTGGAAAAATTTAACCGTTTGACTAAAAATCCTTACTGGGTTTTAATAAGCTGTATATTGAGTTTAAGGACAAAAGACGAAACTACCGATCGAGTTGTAAAAAATTTATATGCAACCGCTAAAACCCCGCAGGATGTTTTAAAAATTCCTTTTAAAAAACTCGAAAAAATTTTATATCCTACCGGTTTTTATCATGTAAAAACAAAAAATGTCATGAACATAACCCGTATCATTCTGGTCAAGTACAAAGGCAAAGTCCCCGACGAACTTGATGAATTATTAACGATTCCCGGGGTAGGCAGAAAAACCGCAAATCTTGTTTTAACTGTTGCTTTTAACAAACCGGGCATATGCGTTGATACCCACGTTCATAAAATTTTCAACCGCTGGGGATATGTAAAAACAAAAAATCCAGAAAAAACCGAGTTCAGGCTGAGGGATATCCTGCCAAAAAAATACTGGATTAAGATTAATGAATATCTGGTTCTTTTCGGCCAGCATATCTGCCTGTCGGTATCCCCCCTGTGTACCGCTTGCCCCATAAAAAAATATTGCCCTAGAATAGGCGTAAAAAGGCACAGATAATATCAATTTGGCTTTCGGCATTAAACCCCGAACTTACTTATAGTCCTCTACTTCCAAAACAACGCTTTCTTCATCGTTCCAAACATTTATAGAAGGCGAGAAAACAATATCCAGCACATGCCCTTGCTTGATTATTTCTTTGTCTGTTTCCGAATGCCCGAATAAAATAAAATTGTAAAACCTTGCGCCGGCTTTACAGTAAAATTTCAACGTGTTGCTTTTAAAATATTTTACATCCTCGACCTCGGCGTTTTTTATCAAAAAAAGCGGTTTTGGGTTCCCTTCCCCCCATGGTTCCAGCTTCCCGAGCATTTTTATATCCTTTACTGTTATCGCCTCATTGCCTATTTCCGCGTCAATGAATAGTACCGGTTCAAACTGCTCGATAGTTTTGGTGTTTTTCAGGTGCTCGTTTATGATTTGCCTGAAGTGGCCGACATTGTCTTCCAAAAGCGTAACCCCGGCTGCCAGTTTATGCCCCCCAAAACTTTCAATTACTCCCTGAGCCTTTTTTAAGCTTTCGTAAATATTCACCGAATGGACGCTTCTCGCGCTCCCGCGTACCATGTTTTGTTCGTCTTTTGTAAGTATAAATGCCGGCCTGTTGTATTTTGCCACTATTTTGGACGCGACAAGTCCGACAATCCCGGCGTGCCAGTCCTTGTCGTAAAGCACAATTACAAAATCATCCTCGGGTTTGAATTTCCCGTTTAATTTTTCAATCGCTTCCAGTTCGGTTTTATTCATTAATTTCTTTCTTTCCTCGTTCGCGGCATTCAATTCAGAGGCTATTTTCCCGGCTTTTTCCGGGTCGTTTGAAATAAACAGCTCCACGGCTTTATTGGCGTGTTCCATCCTGCCGGCCGCGTTAATCCTCGGGCCAAGTATAAACCCGAGGTGGTATGTGTTTATGACGGATTTTTCCTTTAATCCGGCGACAGCTTTAAGCGCTGCCAGGCCCGTGTTGCTGGTATTTTGTATTTTTTTTAGCCCTCGCCTTACAAGTATCCTGTTTTCTTTTGTAAGCGGGACAATATCCGAGACTGTCCCGAGCGCAACAAAATCAAGGAATTCATTTTTAATTTCCAGTTTGTATTTTTCAGCCAAAGCGCAAATCAACTTATATGCCACGCCTACTCCGCTCAGGTCCTTATCCGGGTAGCTTTCTGACAGTTTGGGGTTTATTACGGCATATGCATTATCAAGAGTCGCGTCAGGCATATGGTGGTCGGTTATTATAATATCGATCCCGGCATCCCTGCAAAAATCAACCTCTTTTTTCGCATTAATACCGCAATCGACCGTTATTATAAGCTTTGCGCCTTTTTCCTTTATCGCTTCAAGGGCGTTTATATTCAGGCCATAACCCTCATCCTGCCTGTGCGGTATGTAATAATCCAGGTTTTTGTAATTAAGGTATTTAAAAAAGAAAAGATAAAGCACCACAATGGCCGTCACGCCGTCAACATCATAATCCCCGTAAATGGTTATTTTTTCTTTATTTTTGACTGCCGTTTCTATTCTTGCCGTGGCTTTGTCCATATCTTCGAATAAACCCGGCGGAAAAAGGGGAACTTCGTCTTCCCTGTAAATTTCCATTGCTTTTTCAAAAGTTGTTATTCCCCTGTTGATAAAGGAATTCAGTATATATTCAGGCACATTGAGTTTTTCCTTGAGTTCGCGCCTGAGATTATCTTCCATCTTTATGTTGTCGTAGTTAAGCCATTTCATGAAAGCCTCTTCATAATTTGTTTTCAGTATAATATTTGGTAAAGCTTTTTATTCAGCATAGAGACGGGGCTCTGTCCCCGTCTCAAAAAAAGGAAACAGACAGGCGCAGGGGCCTGTCTATACGAAAGCCACAAAATCGCCCGCAATAGTATAAATAATTTAAAAATATATCATTCAGGATTCAAACAGGTTATCAATGAATTCTTCCGGGTCAAAAACGGCAATATCCTCAAGTTTTTCCCCGTATGTCAGGTATTTTATGGGCAGGCCCAGCTCGGACTTTATTTTTATTATGCTCCCGCCTTTTGATGTGCTGTCAAACTTGGTCAGTATCACCCCTGCCAGCCCCAGCGTGTCATTGAATTGTTTTGCCTGGGCAAAAGCGTTCTTGCCTGTATTGCTGTCGATTATTATGTAAATGTCGGTATTTTCCGCAGGTACCTCTTTTAATATCACCCTCTTTATTTTCGCGAGCTCCTCCATCAAATTGATTTTGGTATGCAGCCGTCCTGCCGTGTCTATTAAGACCACGTCAACCCCGCTTTTTTTTGCCTTAGCTATAGAGTCAAAAACAACCGAAGCCGGGTCAGCCCCGTCCATGCCGCTTGCAACTTCCACTCCCAGTTTTTTTCCCCACTGCTCAATCTGCTCTATGGCCGCAGCCCTGAAAGTATCCGCTGCCACGAGAAGCACTTTTTTTCCCGAGTCTTTGTATAATTTTGCCATTTTGGCGGCCGTTGTGGTTTTTCCGCCGCCGTTAATGCCAATAAGAATAATAACGTATGGCTTCAAATTTGCTTTTATTGAAAAACTGGCATTTTGAAGCTCGCTTAAAAACTTAATTTTTAAAAAAGATTTTGCTTCTTCAAACGAGCTTATTTTTTTGTTTTCGAGTTCTTTTATCAGCTCATCGGTTATCCGCACGTCGATATCCGCGCCGATCAAAATTTCTTCTATTGCGGAAAAATCCGCTGTCCCGCCTTTTGAAAAAATCCCCTTTATTTTGTCAAGAAACGACCTTGGTTTTTCAAGTTTATTTTTTAGCATCTTCTTTTTCAAAAAGAGTGTCGAGTTTTACTGACATTATTTTAGACACGCCGTTTTTCTCCATTGATACCCCGTACAGGACATTGGCCGTTTCCATTGTGATTTTATTGTGTGAAATAATGAGGAACTGTGTCCTTTCCCTGAAACTCCGCACCAGGTTCACGAACCTCATAATATTCATGTCGTCAAGCGGCGCGTCTATTTCGTCCATGCAGCAGAAAGGGCTTGTTTTTATCAGGAACAGGGCAAAAAGCAGGGATATTGCCGTTATTGCCTTTTCCCCGCCGGACATCAGCGATATGTTCTGCAGTTTTTTGCCCGGCGGCCTTGCTATGATGTCTATCCCGGACTCCAGTATATTTTCCCTGTCCAGGAGCAGCAAGTCAGCCTCGCCGCCGTTCATCATTTTCTGGAATACGTCCGCGAACTTTTTTCTCACTTCCTCGAATGCTTTTTCAAAAAGTTCCTTTGACTCGTCGTTTGTTTTCTTTATGACTTTTTTCAGGTTCTCGCGCGCGTTAAAAAGGTCGTCGTACTGCGCCTGGAGAAAGTCGTTCCTCTTCTGCAGTTCGCTGTATTCCTCTATGGCCACAAGATTGATGACGCCGAGGCTCTCCATCCTTTCCCTGGAATCCGTTATTTTTAAATTTAATTCCCTGTACTCCTCTTCCGCAAGTTCAAATGATTCCAGGGCCGCCTCGTCCGGGGCGACTTTAAGCTCTTCGTCAAGCTTCGAATATAAAGCCTTGATTTCAAGCGAAAGCTCGTTTATTTTAAGCTTGATTTCATACTGTTTTTCTTTCAGGATTTCAGTGCCTTTATTTATCAGTTTGATTCCCTGTTCTATTTTTTCCATTTCGGCTTTTAACGCTTCAAGCTCGGTCTTTTTCACGTTCCATTCGTTTTCATCCGCCGACAAAGTGCTCCGGAGCTCCTGAATCTTGGTTTCGTTTGCCTGTTTTTCCTCGCCTGCCTGTGTTATTTTAAGGTTTATCTCCTCTATTTCCCTTGCCGTGCTGTTATAAGCCGCGTCAAGCTCCTCGAGCCTTTTCCCCAGCATAGAAAGGTTGTTTGACTCCAGCTCAAAGTCACCCTTGGCTTTTGTTGATTCCACTTTTGCGTCTTCGATAATATTCTTTCTTGACGCCAGTTCTTCTTCCTTGCCCTGCAGTCCGGCTGTGACATTTGCGATTTCAGCCTTCATTTTTTCCGTTTCATCCTGCATTTTCTGTATTTCCCTTGCAACCGATTCTTTCCTTGCCTTGCTGCTGCCTTTGTCGGATTCCAGGGATGTTATGGCTGCGGCCAGTTTTGCCGTTTCTTCCTCGGATATTTTTTTATCCTCTTCTTTTTGCCTGCTCCGCTCCGCGTCTTTTATTACCTCGATATACTGGCTGTGGTAAAGCCGCGACAGCTCTTCTATTTCCGTCTCCATGTTCTCTATTTCTTTTTCGCGGGACTTTTTATCGGTTTCAAGCGAAGATAATTTTTCCTTGAGCAGCACGATTTCACTGCTTATTTCATTCATTTCCCTTTCCCTGCTTAAAAAACCCGTCCCCAGCCCGTCAGCGCCTTCCCCCCTCCTGTATGTATTAAAATTGGATATCAGTTCCCCTGACAGGGTTAAAAGGAAATATTCCTCGTCTTTTTTTACGTCCATAAGCACTTTTTGGGCCTTTTCCATGCCGTCAACAATGTATATATTGTAAAAAAGCACTTTGATTATTGCGTTTTGCTGCTCGACTTTCAGTATATCGGGCAGGTAAGCCATGATATCCGGATGTTTTATATAATCCTTCCATTTTGCAAGTATATTTTCAAAGTCAACCTTCGGGTTCTCGGCGCTCAAAAATCCGACTTCGCCTTTTTCGCTCTCATAAATCCTGAAAATTTCCTTTATGTGGCTTTCCTTGCGCACAAGCAATGTCTTTAAAATATGCGCCAGGGTCTTTTCAATGGCTGTTTCATACGGCTTCTCAACCGAAAGCAGGTTCCCTATCACGTCGACTATATCCTGCCTGTCTTCAACCGCAAGGGTTTTCCTGTATTGCGTCAGTATCTTTCTTATTATTTCACCGTAACCTTCGAACCTCTGCTTCATTTCCTTTAAAAGGTTGAGCCTTGATTCAGCTTTGCCCGTGTTTACAGTAACTTCCCTCAATTCGTCGTTTACGGCCTCGAGCGCTTCTTTCCTGCTGATTTTGTCCTTTATGAGGAATTCCTCTTTTGATTTTATGCTGTTTATCTCTTCTTCTTTCAGCACCTTGTTTTTCGACATCAAATCAAGGTCGAGGCCTAGCTTCCTGGCCTTTTCCTCAAAAGCTTTTTTCCCCTCGGTATTTTTCAATATCTGGCCGTCTATATTTTCAATCCTTAAATCTTCCTCGATTATTTTGTTGTTCAGCGCGTTTATTTCCTGGTTCAGTTTTTCAAGTATAAGCTTTTTCTCTTCAAGCTCGCTTTTTATCGCGTCCTGCTCCAGGAGCACGGAATTGTATTTTTCCAGGATGTTTTCAAGCTCCTTTTCCCCTTCTGAAATTGCTTTTTCCCTGTCTTTTAATGCAGTCTCTTTGCTCTCCATGTCGATTTTGATGCCCTGTACTTTTCCGACGTTCTCAATGTTCTCGTTTTTCAGGTTTTCCGACCGCTGGCCCAGCTCGACTGTTTTTTCCGAAAGGTACCCGAGGTTGTCTTCCAGCCTTTTTATTTCCTGCTCCTTAAGCAGGAATTTTTCGCGTTTTTCATTTATTTCACGCTCCAGGTCCGCGCTTTTTTGTTTCATTTCCGCGTAAAGCGCGTCGTTCTTGTTTATGCCCGAGCTTTCCTCCTGTATCTGCTTTTCAATGTCGTCGTTTGCGGCCGAGTATTTTTTGTATTCGTTGTTCATGTTTTTTATGTCCCGCATGTATACCTTTGTAAGCATGCCGTTCAGTTCTTCCCTCAGCACTTTGTACTTTTCCGCTTTCTTGGCCTGCTTTTCCAGGCTGCCCATCTGCCTCTTTACCTCGGAAAGTATGTCGTTTATCCTTACCATGTTCTGCTCGGTGCTCTCAAGCCGGCGGAGCGCCTCGTCCCTTTTTGTTATGTATTTGGTTATTCCGGCTGCCTCCTCAAATATCTCGCGCCGCTCTATCGCCTTTGCGTTTATTATCCTGTCAACTTCCCCCTGGCCTATTATTGAATACGAGTCAATGCCAAGCCCTGTGCCCATGAGCATTTCAGATATGTCCTTGAGCCTTACCTGGTTATCGTTGATGAAATATTCGCTTTCCCCCGACCTGTAAAGCCGCCTTGTGAATTTTATTTCATTATATGGTATGGCCATCCTCTTATCGTCATTATCAAGCACAAGGGAAACTTCGGCAATGCCGAGCGTTTTCCGGGTATCGGAGCCGGCGAAAATGACGTCTTCCATTTTCCCGCCGCGGAGGCTCTTTGCGCTCTGCTCTCCCAGCACCCACCTTATGCCGTCCATGATATTGCTTTTGCCCGACCCGTTTGGCCCGACTATTATGGTTATGCCCTTGTTGAATTCAAGCGTGGTTTTGTCGGCAAATGACTTAAAGCCGAACATTTGGACTTCTTTTAATTTCAAGTTCCGTGTCTCCTTGTTAATTATTGTGTCATTGCGAGTAGCAAAGCGCCGAAGCAATCTCGTTTTTGTCTTTGAGTTATTTAATTATCAATTAAAATCCGTGATACGTCAATTGAAAATTATTAGTTCTTGTTTTCTACCCCCTTTAACAAAGGGGGCAAGGGGGTTTTATTCCAAATCATCTTTCATTGAATTACCTCCGACTTCCAGACTGTGTCATAATGTTTTTGTAGTCTGAAACGATATTTGACAGATAAAAAATGGTATAATGTCTCCAGAAAACACATCAGAAAAGGAGACAAAAATGGCATACCGATATGGAGACCGAAGTCAGTTGACAATGTTTCCGCAGAGCATAGAAGAATATGTAGGGGAAGATGATCCTGTAAGGGCGTACGACGCGTTCGTAAAGGCGTTGAAAATGGAAGAACTTGGGATAGTAATAGATGAAACGCAAATGGGAAATTCGGAATACGACCCTGAGGCTATGATAAAATTGCTGGTATACGGATATTCATACGCGGAAGGAATGCGTGAAAGTAAAAGGGCGTCAGGGAACGCATGCGGGATATAACGGGCAGATAGTGGTAGATGAAAGACACGGACTGATAGTGCATAGCGACGTAGTAAACGAAAGCAATGACCGCAAGCAATTCGGGAGTCAGATTGAAGAAGCGGCGAAAACAGTTGAAAACAAATGCAAAAATGCGTGTGGGGATGCCGGATATGCCAGCATAGAAGAAATGAAAAAGATACACGACAAAGACATAAATGTAATAGTACCTTCTCAGGAACAGGTAGAGAAAAAAGACATCGGGCCGTTTGGGAAAGATAAATTCCAATACGATTCAGAGAAAGATACCTACACTTGTCCCGAAGGACAGATATTGACATGGCATAGTTTTGATAAAAAAAAGAATCTTGAAGTATATAGGTCTACTGAAGAAAAGGCTTGTATAGAATGTAAAAACTTTGGAGTATGCACCCGGTCTCCGAAGGGCAGAATGATAAAGAGGCTAAAAAACGAAGAACTAAAAATATTGCTTGAAGAAAAATATAAAACAAAAGAATCGCAGGATATTTTCAAGTTGAGAAAAGAGAAAGCAGAGTTGCCGTTCGGACATATTAAAAGAAATCTTGGAGTAAGCGGGTTTCTGCTGCGAGGGCTTGAAGGAGCAAGAGCTGAGATGGCGTTGTTCACAAGTTGTTTCAATATGGCTCGAATGATAAGCATTGTAGGTGTCAGGGAGTTGATTGCGCAGCTTGGATAGCAAGAAACATCGGGCCACGCAGGTTTTTTGTATAAAACAGGATATTTTGTAGATTTTTTAATTTACCTACGGCAATCAGCTGTGGACGGAGACTTATGACACAGTCTGTAAAGTCGGTGGATTCGCTAGGATTGAAAATTGAAAATTATTTAATTGTTTTTATCGCCTTTTCAACTTTGTCCTTATTTTCTCCCAGTTCCTCTGCCTTTTTCAAATCACGAATTGCATCTTTCTTGTCGCCTAATTTGTTTTCAGCAAGCCCGCGGTTGTAATAAGCATCCATAAACTTCGGGTCAATCCCTATTGTTTTTGTGTAATCCCTGATTGCTCCCTTATAGTCGCCTAAAACAGCTTTGGTCCACCCGCGGCCGTAATAAGACAAGGCATTCCGCGGGTCAAGCGCTATTGCCCTGCTATAATCCTTTATTGTGCCTTTATAGTCGCCAAGGGCGTATCTGGACATGGCCCGGCCCGCGTAACCATCCGCAAACTTCGGGTCAGATTTGATTACCCTGTCAAAATCCTTAATCGCTTCCTTATGCCTGCCCAGGCCGTCTTTTGCGCTTCCCAACCAGTAATAAGCCTTCTTGAGGCTGGAGTCAAGCTCCAGCGCAGAATCAAGGTCGATGATTGCGTCATCATAGTATTTTAAAATGGCTTCTGCAACCCCGCGTTTGTAATAAGCGTCTGTATAATCCGGGTTGAGCTTTAATGTTGAATTAAAATCCCTGATTGCTTCGCTGAATTTACGGGAATCCGCCTCTGCTGCGCCCTTGTTGTAATAAGCTTTTGCGTCCCCCGGGTTAAGCTCGAGCGCTTTTGTGAAGTCTTTTATTGCGGCTTCAAAGTCGCCGGAAGCTTCTTTTGATATGCCGGATGCAAGGTATTTTTCTTCATGGGGATTATTGCCGGAATAAGCAAAAATAGCAAAACAAAATAAAAAGATTATAATAGATAAAAATTTTCTCATGTATTACTTTCCTTTAATTTCCTTAATTGCTTCATAAGCATTGCCGTCTCCCAATTCCCCTGCTTTGTTTAAGTCTTTAATTGCCCCTTTTTTATCTTTTAAACCGGCTTTATCGGTCCCGCGAATGTAATAAGCCACCGCATACTTCGGGTTAATCTTTATAGCCATACTGCAGTCTTTAATCGCGTCCTTGTAGTTGCCCAAGCCCCCTTCAGCAGCCCCGCGGTTGCAATAAGCCTCCGCGTACTTTGGGTTAAGCTTTATTGCTATGCTGTAATCATCAATTGCGCCTTGCGTATCGCCTGATTCATATTTAGCAAGCCCGCGGTTGTTATAAGTCTTTGCATACTTCGGGTTAAGTTTTATTGCCTTATTGTAATTTTCAATTGCGCCCTGTTTATCGCCTAAATCATATTTAGCTGGTATCCGTCATATCAAAATCAACCAGCCTATTTTCATCATTAATTTTACTCCAAATGATGTCAAAATCAAGAGAAATGTTTTTATTCTGTTGGTTCAATGAAATATTTTCCTCCAAACTATACCGATTACCCGATTTTTCGGTCTAATCTTTCCCAATTCCATATTTTTAGACAAGCCTGTCCAATCATTTTTGTTTGCTCCTCTATAAATATGTTACATGTTACCAAGCCAATTCTATCAGCCGCTTGCCGGGCGTAATTTCCGAATATTATGCATTAAACCGGAAAATATCTTTGCTGTAATAGAAACCTCGGCCAATAACAACCAGTAATACCTGGCATGTTTTATTAATCTGCCACCTATTTTTATCAACTTTAACTGTATCGTTTTTAACGACCAGTGTTTTATCTTCTTTGGTAAAACCAGGTCCGTAAGAAATTTCCTGAATTATATGCCAAAATAAATAATTTCAATCTCGCTTCATTCTCCTTAAATCTCTTGCAGGATAGCTTCGTCCAATTCAGCGTGTGTTTTCCCTCCTTGATCCATTGTTCGCAAGTACCACGTTTGTTATAAAATTTTACTGCTTTTTTATCGAGCCAGTTTAAACTTGTTATAATAAATCCCACCCGCGGAAACAATTCGCCATGGTGATATTCTATTTTTGCAATCACTCTTCTTTTTTTATTCCACGACTTGGCTCGATACATAAAATCTTTATACAGCGTGATGAACTTTTTGTCGGTTTTTTTGACGGGCTTTTTCAGTAAGCCGGATATCTCTTCTGCAAGGCAATTATTCTCTCTTAGCCTAATGACGTATTCTACGCCAAGTTCTTCGCAGAGTTCATATAATTCCGGTATCCCAAAAGCCGCGTCTGCACGGAAGGTGACTTTAAACCCTTTGCTGATATAATTTCTTAAAACGGGTTCGATAAACTCCAACCACGCATCGGCGCTATGGACATTACCCGGTCTTAATTTTGCCTTAAGACAATCTCCAAATTGATTGAAACAGAAAAGGGGGTGATAACATTTTGATCCGAAATAACCGTTATAAGCGCTTCCTTCCTGTTCACCATATACCGGGCTTTCGGACGAATCCAAATCAAGCACTATTTTTTTAACGCCCCTAATCTTATCCGCTTTGCCTATCCAATTCATTAACATCTCATCGAGTTTTTCCAGGTTATTTCCTTCGGTGAGTATTTCTGTTTCGAATTTTCCAACAGTGGCCTCACTGCTGCCATTTCTCTGTAATGCCCGGTCACCAAGTACTGCCCTTAAAGAAGGGTCGTTCCTTAGTTGCTTGGCATCATTTACATCTTCGTAGCCCGCCAAACGGCTATATATGGATTGTCGTAAAAGTTCGGTTAAGTCATGTTGAATATTTCTTCCGTTTCTTTTATCAGTCAGGTGTTTTTCAGCCAAAATAGTCAGACCCATTTTTTCATCAAGTTCTCGAATAGCAATTAATCCACCGTCCGACGTAATTTCAGAACCCTTAAAATATGCTTTTACTTTGTCAGTAAAACTGAATTTAAAACAGTGTTTTTTCGCTTCACCCATTAGGTGTCCTCCTTTTTACAGCTCAAAAACTTTTATTTACCTTATTATATAATACTTTTAGCCCTTTTTCATTCTCTTTTATGAATTTGATATAACGGATGCGGGTTTAGCAAGCCCTCGGCTGTAATAAGCCGCAGCAAGCTTCGGGTTATGCTCTATCGCCTTGCTGCAATCTTCGATTGCACCTGTGTAGTCGCCCAATTCAACCTTCGCAATCCCCGCAGCTAAATATTTTTCCGCTCCTTTATTGTCAGGATAAGCAAAAATACTGAAACAAAATATAAAAATTATTATAGGTAAAAATTTTTTCATGTTTCACTCCATTTCCATTTTGCATTTGGCATTTGAATCCCAAATTGTTAAATACCATTGTACCCGCTCCAGTCCGAGACCGCAGGCCAAGGACAAGCGGTATCCATTTCAATTCGGCATTTGAGAACAGACTTTAAGACAGCGTTTTATTTGCTCTTCCAGACAACCTTGCCTTCTTTGTCTATATATTCTACTTTATTGCCGGCTTTCACCATCGCGAAGCCCGGAAGAAAAAGGCCAGGCATTGTCATAAACAGGTTTCAGCACTATTTTGCCGGCAGTATCGATATATCCCCATTTTTCACCTTTTCTGGCTGCCGCCAGGCCCCCGGAAAATTTTGACGCTTCGTCAAAATCAGGGCTTATTACAACCCCGTCCTTATTGATAAACTTATAATTCAATTTCCCGCCGGAATTGGCTTCCTCAACAGCAGCAAAGCCTTCGGAAAACGAATCCGCAAAATCAAATTGCGGGTTTATCTCCATCCCTTTCGTGTCGATATAAGTCCATTTTTCCCCTTTCTTTACCGCAGCAAGCCCTTCTGAAAAAGTACCGGCATCATCATACCATCCGCTTATTGCCTTGCCGGTCCTGTCAATGAACTTATACTTCCAGGTTTTGCCAGTGTTGCTGCCTCCGCCACCGTCCCCTGATTCATCTTCCGGGGTTGTATTATCGGCCATGTACACCTCCCCGACCACGGCAAAACCTCCGTAAAACATATCTGCAGAATCAAACCGGGGCAGTATTGCAATTTCCCCCGCCTTATTTATATATCCCCACTTATCGCCGATTTTTATTGCTGCCAGCCCGCCGGAAAACTCCCTTGCATCGTCAAACCGCGGTTTTATTATCATTTGCCCGTTCCTGTCCATGTAACCGTACTTTTTTTCCGCCTTTATCCTGACAAGTCCCTCGGAAAATATATCGAGAGGTTCAAACTGCAGCTGCAATATCATTTTGCCTCCGCTGTCTATGTATCCTATTTTGTTTTCCAGTTTTACCCTTGCAAGTCCCTGGAAAAACGGATATGCAAAATCATACTGTGGCGCTATGACTGTATTCCCCGATGCGTCCATATACCCGTATTTTTTGTCCTGGTCCCATATCACAAATAAAGCTGGATTCTTTTCTGTCCCTGCATAAACAGGCATGATAAAAAGCACGATCAAGGCAAGTAAAAATATTTTTTTCATCCTATTTCTCCATTTTTTAACGGTATTTTGAATACCGTATTACTTCTTATGTATATCCTGCTCTTCCTGGAAAATCGGTTTGTGCTGGGGATTGTACACTATCTTATATGGCTTGCCGTCGATTTTAATTATTATGCCTCCTGCCCTTGTCTCAAGATTGTCCGGAAGCACATACTGATTAGAATTATAAAGAGTTTTTTTCGGGGCTATCAAAAACTGGTCAAAGGCTATTCCGGCAATAAACGCAGCCATGGCTATCCCGATTGCCAGATATAACCTGTTGGTTTTCTCATCTGTAGAATTGTCTTTATTGGCCATTTTATTCTCCTCCATTTGATTAACCCATGTCCGGCAGTGTTGCATGCCGCGGGCGGCTAGCCATAAACCTGAACGTAGTGAATGGTTTATGGTTGTTTTGGCAGAGACAGGCCCGAGGCCTGTCTCTATATTTTAATTCAAATTATTGCAAACTTCATTGAAAATTAAAAATTCTTAATTGATAATTTTTTTACTTTGCCCCAAATTTTATTAATAAATCTTTAATAACATTATTCTTGATTTCATTTACTGCCCTTGATAAAGCCGTTCCTTTATAATTATCAATTATATTCACATTTGCCTTTGCTGAAAGCAGGATTTTGACCATTTCAACATCTGCCCTTTCAACTGCGCGCATGAGTGCTGTAATGCCGTCCTTGCCGCGGCCGTTCAAATCCGCTTTTGCCGAAATCAGGTATTTAACCGCGTCTTTATGGCCGTAATACGCTGCACAGACAATTGCAGGTACGTTGTCAATGTCTTTGGCATTGGCGCTCGCGCCTTTTTTAATTTGCTCTTTTATTGCTTCCACATCGCCTTTTTTCGCCGCTTCAAGAATGTCCATACATCCTCCATTTGGAATTTAGGATTTGGGATTCAAAAAAATCTCCATTAACATCCTTTCCCGTATTTTCACTGTATTTGAATGTCCCCGTATGTCTGGTCCGTGCCTGCCGTGATATAGCACCTGTAAATCCATCCCGGCTGGAATCCCTGAGTTGATATTAATACGTCATAGGCTCCGGCCAGAGAATTATTATATGAAGTTGAAAAAACATCTGTTGCTGGATTTTTATAAATGTCAATATTTACGTTGGCTGTTGCCGATAATGTAAATCTAATATGAATTACCTGGCCCGCGCTTATTGGGTTGGGATATGCCAATGAAGAAAGGCATGCTGCGGGGCATGGAGGAGTGGCGCAGGCAGTAGGTGTACAATTCGGGTTGCAAATTACACCCGCAGGCTTCCAGTCATCCGGGTCAACAGAAATAATATTTCCTGTAGAATCAGCCTGGGTTATTCCGGTATATTGTGATACTGCCGGCGTCGGCGTCGGAGAAGAAGAAGCCGGGGATTTTTTCGAGCAGGTAATGGAAATCAAAACTGTAATAAGAATAAGTGCCGGGATTAAAATTTTTTTCATGGATGGAATACCTCGATTCTGTTATTGCCTGTATCTGCAACATACACGTTTCCGCTGCTGTCTGCTGCCACTACATAAGGGCTGTTAAACTGCCCGTTGCCGGTTCCCAAACTGCCCCATTGGGTGATATATGCACCTGCACTGCTGAATTCCTGTATTCTGTTATTACCTATGTCTGCAACATACACGTTTCCGCTGCCGGATACTGCTATTCCCCAGGGTCCAAGAACACCAAACTGGAATTTGCCCCATTGGGTTATATATGTCCCTGTACTGCTGAGTTTTTGTATCCTTCTATTATAATTGTCGCTAACATAAATGTTTCCGCTGCTGTCTACTGCCACATCAACAGGATTCGCA
This sequence comes from uncultured bacterium, assembly GCA_963845185.1. Taxonomy (GTDB): domain Bacteria; phylum Oederibacteriota; class PGYV01; order PGYV01; family CAWJRG01; genus CAWJRG01. Next base: position 999,935 of record CAWJRG010000009.1, read on the forward strand.
AACTGCCCGTTGCCGCCTTCAGGACTGCCCCATTGTGTTATATACGTGCCTATACTGCTGAATTCTTCTATTCTATAATTGTTCCCGTCTACAACATACACCCCGTTGATGTCCACTGCCACTCCCCACGGACTCTGGAACTGCCCGTTGCCTGTACCGGTAGTTCCCCAGCTAAGGATGAAACATGGTGGAGCAGTATCAGCAAATAAATTATTTGCCGCGAAAATAAATGTTGACAATAACAGGACAAACAAAAGATTTTTTATCCGCATTTTATTCCTCTATTTCTGAAACTCGTGCTCAAATATAATAATATTATAACATATTTTTTGATAAATGGGCAAATCCCCCTTTGTCCCAATATTTATAGAGACACGCCA
>CAWJRG010000010.1:0-908139 GCA_963845185.1 uncultured bacterium
ACCGACAGCCAGAGGCCGATGGACACCGCGCGAAAATCATCGCGCACGGTGATATGCGCCGCCTTCCTCCGCGGCTTCGAACAGGAGGCGTGCGAAACTGCACCCGGCGGTCGACCCGCTCCTGCATGCGGTCCTGCGGAGACTTCCACGGCCAGCAGCGCGGAGTTCCAGCATAGACCGCTCTGGCGGTCCGTGACGCAACGCGGGCGATTCCGTCATCGGTGAGGCAGACGCGCAGGCGTTCGTCACGAAAGGGCAATCTTCGGCTTGCCCATAGTAAATTTCCCTTCAAAGATAGTCCGTACGTCCATGCATCCGCCATATGGTACAACAATATCGACTGAAAGGTCTATTTGGAGCGAACGGACCATGAGTCGAGCTTGCATAGCCTCGTAATCGTAATCGAAAAGATCGTTCCCCTCACCATTTTTCGATTACGATTACGAGCTGTACAACACAACTCCCACGCGCCGGGTATAATACCTGCCCCCCCATTTCTGCTACAATCAGCGTGGGGGAAATCATGATGTTTCGCATGTCTGTTCAGGATCGTTTCAGCGCAGCGCATTCCCTGCGCGAGTACGCGGGGCCGTGCTGCCAGCTCCACGGGCATAATTACACCGTGGAGGTGCGGCTCGCGGGGAGCGAGCTCGATGCGTTGGGGATGCTGATTGATTATAGCGAGGTGAAAAGCGCGCTGGCGACGGCGATTGCGCCGTTCAATCATGGCTACCTGAACGACCTGCCGAAGTTCACCACGGTCAACCCCACCAGCGAGAATATCGCCCGCGTCCTGTATGCCCGCATGAAAGAACTGCTCTTCACCAGCGAGGATTTGCGCCGGCGCGTGCGCCTGTGCGAAGTCGTCCTATGAAACCGAGCGCCAGGGCGTGGGTTATGGAGAAGAACACGATGCCACTTTATAGCTTCAATGCCGGCACTGCCAGCACGTCTTCGAAGAACTGGTGCGCATGGGCAGCACCGGCGAAGACCTGCACTGCCCCACCTGTGGAGGCGACGAAGTCCACAAGCTCATGTCCACCTTCTATGGCCGCTCCAGCGGCAGCGGCGGCAACTTTCAGAGACATCGCCAGGCAGGGCTGTGATTGCGGCGGCGATTGCGGGTCTGTGGCGGTGGGTGTTCGTGCCACCATTAAATTAAACCTTAATCGCCATACTTAATCTTAATCTGAAGGCTATGGATTAAGATTCAGGTATGACGATTAGAGATTAAGACGGAGATTAAGACCGAGATTAAGGTATAGATTAAGGGATTACGCTTTAAATTGGAGACCCCTCTCATGACCTATCCAGGCAAATGGCATGGTAAGAAACGATATTTCGGGATGCATTATGACCTGCACGCCGGCAAAGGCGACACCGAGCTGGGCTTACACGCCACACCCGAAGAATTGATCCCCCTGCTCAAAATGGCCGGCATGGACTTCGTGCAGACGGACTGCAAGGGGCACCCCGGTTACACCAGTTGGTTCAGCCAGACCCCCGAGGCTTCGGTTCCTCCGGCGCTCAAAGGGATGCGCTCAAAGGCTGGCGCGAAGCCACCCGCTGCTGGGGCTGCCGCTGCACTGCCACTACTCCGGCATCTGGGACATGGCCGCCGGCGCCAAGCATCCCGGAATGGGCGATCGTCGACCCCGGACGGCAAACGCCGGTCGCCACCGGCTTTGGGCGGAACGACAGGCGCGCCGGCCGGCGAGAAGATGTGCCCGCGCAGCCCGTACCTCGACGAACTGATGATCCCGCAGATGATGGAGCTGATCGACCGCTACGAGGTGGACGGCTTCTGGATGGACGGCGACCTGTGGGCCGCCGAGCCCTGCTATTGCCGCCGCTGCCGCACGGCGTTCACGCGCGGAGACGGCATCGCCGAGCCGCCCACGGAGCCCGGCGACCCCAACTGGGCCGCTCTGGTGGAACTTCACGCGCGAGAGTTTCGAGCAGTACGTCACGCGCTACTGCGACGCCGTCCACGCCACAAGCCGGGCGTGCTGGTCTGCTCGAACTGGCTGCAGACCTTCCGGCAATCCCGGCGAGCCGACGGTGCCCACCGACTGGATCAGCGGCGACAACGCCTGGGTCTGGGGGCTGGACGGCAGCCGCTGCGAGGCGCGGTTCATCTCCACGCGCGGCAAGCCGTGGGACATCATGCTGTGGGACTTCTACTGCTCGCACGGCATGGGCGAGCCCGATTCCCGCCTGGACGGTGAAGCCGCCGGAGATGCTCATGCAGGAGGCGGCCGTGCTCCTGGCTTTCGGCGGCAACGTGCAGATCTACGAACATCCGCCGGTGCGCGATGGCCGCCTTTCCATCCCCTGGCGGCAAAAGCGGATGGCGCAGGTGTCGAAATTGTTGAAGGCACGCCGTACTAACACATTCAATATATACGCGCCCGGGGCAAGCGTTTCTCCTCCTGATGTCTTTCCGTTCCAGCTCACTACATGCTTGCCTGCCGATACGTTTGCTATCCCTGAAAGTTCTTTCTTCCATATAAGCCTGCCGCTTGTAGTAAATATCTTGAGCTCAACTTTAGCGTCAGGATCAGGTATCGCGTAATTAACACTGCCGGCATCCTGAGCCTTTATTGAGCTTGCCGTGGCGCCTGAAGACCCTGATATGGTGTAAGAGACTGTAGAGCCTGAGGCAGAGGTAGAAGGGTTTGGATTGCTTGATACGCTCGCTACCTGTGCAGAGGCAGAACTGGTGCTTGCTGTTGGTTCCTGTCCCCATACCAGGCTTCCGTTTACATACGCTGTTATCTTGTTCCAGTTAGTAAAGCTTGTATATGCAGCGTAACTCCAGTCATTGTCCTGCAGCATATTGCTCCAGTCGCTCTTGTTAAATCTTGACTGTATCTGTACATACTGGTTCGGCTGTAATGTTATGCCGCCTGTAAACTTTATGCTGATGTAGTTTGTCTGCGTTCCAAGCGTAGTCGGCATCACGCTTACCTGTATGTCAGAAGTTACGTTTGTACCTGACGGTAATTCTCCTGCATAGTCAACCCAGGCCTGAATAGTCTGGCCTGATGTGCAGTCGCAGTTAAACCAGTAGCGCACTTCCACGTTGTTCAGGTTTATTGCCGTCGTTCCGGTGTTTTTCACGTTTATCTGCGGATGCGGGCTGTTTGTCGTGTCCGCAGTTACACCGCTCATTAACTGGAGCGTGATATTCGATGATGTAACCGGCGTGCTGGTCGGTATCGTTGTTGGTGACGGTGTTATTGGCGTGTTTGTCGGTATTGGAGTTGTCGGTGTAGCTGATGGTGTTACTGGCGTATTTGTAGGTGCCGGCGTTGTCGGTGTCGCTGACGGTGTAATTGGCGTGTTTGTCGCTATAGGTGTTATCGGTGTTGCCGATGGTGTTACTGGCGTATTTGTCGCTATAGGTGTTATCGGTGTTGCCGATGGTGTTATTGGTGTGTTCGTCGGAACCGGCGTTGTCGGTGTTGCTGACGGCGTTATTGGCGTATTTGTCGGTGGTACTGGCGTATTTGTCTTTGTTGCTGTATTGGTGCTCGTGAACGTATTTGTCGGCGTAAATGTATATGTGGGCGTGTTTGTCGCCGCGGCCTGTACTGTAATAGTGAAAACTTGCGTGGACTTCAATCCACAGGCATTAGTGTACGTAGCCGTAAAGGTGTCGGTTCCCGCGCTTAACGGTATGCTGTCGATCTCCCGTGAAGTAGAGGAGTAGCCGTTGGGGCCGCTCCAGCTCCAGGAGCCGCCGGTTAATGGCTGTGGCCCAAGGTTCACTGTGGAAGAAGTCGAGGTTACCGAAGCGCTGCTGGCCTGCTGCCATGCCCCACCATTCACCTGAATATATGGCGTGATAGCTGTGGTAGTGCATGGTGTGTTAGTGGCAGTAGGAACGACAGGCGTGTTTGTGTTGGTCGGAACACTACCGCCGTTATTGGTTCCTACAAATGAAACTACGCTTTGCGAAGGAAGTGAATAAGTAAAAGTGTTGTTTGAAACAGTTACAGCTGATTGCGCCACCAGGCCGGTGCTGGAGTTGGTCAGCCATGGCGTCACTGAAGAGACGTTAAGGCCGTTCAAGTTAAAAGTCTGGCTCACTGATGAAGTATTGTTATTTATGGCTACAAACACAATTTTTGATGGCGAGGAATTGTTGGTATCCTTAAAAGCGCTGATCGATACGCCTGATGTTGGTGATTCGGTTGCAGCCATACGGTAATAGCCGGGTCTAATAAATTTGCTGTAATTGCCAAGTACAAAAGCCTTGATGTCGAGGGCGTTGTTGCTGATAAGATCCTGGAGCCACCAGTAGTGAAAGGCGTTCATGCTTGCATCGACAAGGCTTGTTTGTATCCAGCCCGCTTCCTGCAGTGCTCCTGAAATGTCGGTCGTATTGCCGGAGATCTCAGTCTCCCACCATTCCTGGTTCGTTACATTGCTGAAGCCGTAGGAAGAAATGGGTGCTGGATTCCCGCCATACATGTGCGTAGCAATAATGCCAACGTAAGGTGCTGAGTTGGAGTCGGCCATGGCTGTGGATGCCAGGTTCATTCCGCCCGGATTATCCGGCTCAGGAATCATGATCTTGGTCGAAAGCCCGGCGCTTGATAATGCGCTATGGAAAGCCTGGACGTAAACGTCGAACTGCCCGGCTGTCCAGAGGCAGGCTTCATAAGTTGGGTTGAAATTGGGTTCGTTCTGGACTGAAAGCGCGTAAAGGTTGATGCCCTGGTTTTTGCAATACTGGATAAACGAAACCTGGTAGCTGGCGAGACCCGTGTCTGCGCTGTTTGGCGAACCGGAACTGGCGCCATTGAAAGTATCGTTGCTTGCGCCGCCGTCAACGTTGTTGTTGGCTTTATACTGGGCCGGCGGCGACCACTCGGTGGCCCAGAAAAGGATATTGGAATTGACATTCTTGGCCGAAACCAGGGTACTCACTTCAGAGGAAAAGCTGTTGTTGGGGTCAATCCTGGCCCGGAGCGATGTAAGGCCTATATGGCCGTTCACATTGTCGTCGGCGAATAACTGCGTTCCCAGGTTGTCGAGACCGCTCCATGCGCTGGACGCGCCGATGCAATGGATATACTGGTATGTTGTAGTGGCATCAACTGTGCAGTTGCCCGCGTTTATTATCGATGCTGCAAGTATTACGAACAAGACTAAAAGTAAACTGACTTTCTTCATTTTCCCGCCTCCTGATTTTTTTTGATATTTTTCTTCATGAACTTCTTTCTTTGCCTCCTTCCTCACCGTTTTATTTTAATAAATTTTATCTTTTAAGAATTAGTTAATCCTGATTTTCACTACACCGGTTTAGTAAATGCATCAAAAGAACATTTTTAAATCTTTTTGTTTATATGAACGTTCATATTTTATTCCATTTCTAAACTACTTACAATTATTTTTGATTATTTCCTTTATATGAACGTTCGCATCAGTTGATACAAATATACAAAATATTCCTTCATTTGTCAAGCAATTTTTTTAAGTTTTTTTGTTTTTTATAAAATCCGGCCAAAATAAGGCATTTTTATGCGTATTTTTTCTTTATCTTTTATGCAGGTTATTATAGGCGGCTTAACAGAAGTTTTTCAGGCCGATTCCCTGATTATCAATTCCGGCTCAAATACCAGATTTCTTTATTTCTTTCAGCTTGCCCTGCATTGCTTCAAGCGTAATTGCGAATGCTTCATTCCCCATTTTCTCGACAGGCTGCCTTACCGTAGTCAGGGAAGGAGTTACGGCTGAAGCCACTGGTATGTCGTCGTAGCCGACAACCGCAATGTCTTCAGGTACGCGCAGCCCGGCTGCCTTTATTGCTTTTATAGCCCCTATTGCCGCGTTGTCGCCGGCACCGCAAAAAATCGAGTCAATGCCTTTACCCGATTTAAGCATTGTTTCTGCTATTGTCACACCTTCATTTATATAATTGTTGTTGACCGCAAACTGTATAGCCATGTCAACAGTAACCTCATTGTCAATGAGGGCCTTTTTATATCCATTTTCCCTTTCGTCTGTTGACAGCCCGATTTCGCCACCTGACTTGGCCAGGCCTATGTATGCGATATTCTTCCTTCCTTTATTAATAAGGTACTCTGTGGCTGCATAAGCGCCTTTTTCGTTATCGCATTTGACGCTGTGTGCTCCGGTCATTGTTTCGTCTATGAGTACCACAGGTATTTTGCTTTCTTTCAGCTGGTCCATGTTTTCCTGGGATGGCTTGATGCCAAGCATTATGATTGCATCTGCTTTCCTGTTGAATATTATGGAGTCAATAATATGCTCTTTTAGTTCGGCTTCTCCCCTTGTTGAATAAGGCTTCAGGTCATAATGTGTTGAAAGTCCCGGCAAGGTGCACGCCATCCTCGATTTCCCTTAATATATTCATCCCAAATACAGAAGTAAACCGCGTGCTGATAAATGCGATTGAATCTGCTCTCCCGCTGACAAGGGCCCTGGCAGTTTTGTTCGGCCTGTAATTCAGCTCGCTTATTGCCTTTAAAACCCTTTCTTTTGTTTCAGGCGCAACTTTATTTATTCCATTTACGACAAAAGATACGGTATTATATGAAACACCTGCAAGTTTTGCGACGTCTTTTAGTGTTACCATTTATTTTTCCCTTTCTAATGACCGTTCATAATTATTTCCAGATTCCCGGCCTTATAGTAATGTTCTATTTTTCTTTACAGCCTGGCTTGCGTTATGGTTAAGTCGGTCAATTGTTCCTAATTATAGTTAATATATCCCGAAAAATCAAATATTTGTTTCTTCTATATTATATTACTCCAGTATTATAAAACTATTTTCGTTATATCCGTCTTTTCTTTTATATTCCACTCTGTCACATAATGACAGGATTGTTTTTATGCCCATTTTCCCTCCAAAGCCGTTTTTTAATCTCAATGAAATATCCGGAATGCGTTTTTTCTTCATATTAAACTTTGGCCCGTTATCTAGTATTGTTATTTTTGCGCTAGGACGTTTTATTGCGAGTTTTAATTTTATTTCCCCGCCTTTTCCTTTATATGCATGCCTTATCAGGTTCTCACAGTGTTCTATAACCGATACTACAAGGACCGCTGTTTTATGGGCGGAAAACCCGGATTTCTTCATCCTGGCGTTTATAAATTTTCTTATTATGCTTAAGTTATGCTCATTCGCACCAACTTTTATCACGGCTGTTTTTTCTTTATGTAAAGCCTTTCTGCTCAATTCAACGGCTTGTGACATAGCTTTCCACAGCCTCCTTTACGGTTTTGTAACTTTCAATAACGCTGTTTATCCCTACGAGGTCATATACTCTTTCTGCATCTTTCTGCATGGCGGCGAGTTTTAAATCACCTCCGGATTCACGCAGCTTTTTGCATTCATTTACAAATGCGGTCCATCCTGCCGAGCTAATGAATATTAGTGCTTTCATATCAAGGACATATTTCCCACGCCCGTTTTTGTCGGTTATTTCCTTGAATTTCAGGTTAAAAACCGAAACAGACGAAGAGTCAAGCTCCCCGCAAAGTTCAACAACACTTATTTCTCCATCTTTTCTTTCCTTGATTTCAATTACCATGTTTTACCTCCGTCAGATTTTTCTCCCTATGGACAAAATGGCGATATCATCGCTTTGCTCCTGCCCTCCGGTGAAATTTTCAACATCCAGGAGCAGCTTATCCAGTATTTGGCTGCATCCCTTTTTACCGTTATTTTTCAGTGATTCAATTACCCTTTCTATTCCGAACCTTTGCCCGTTATCGGCTCTCGCATCGCTTACACCGTCGGTAAAAAGCAGCAGTTTATCACCGGCTTCAATCGAAGCTCTTTCTTTATTAAGCCTGGTTTCAAGCGTTTTTCCTTTTAAAAAGCCTATAGCGACACCTTTTGGGCATATAGATTCAACCCTGCCTTCCCTTTCCCTGTAAATCAGCATTTCATGGTGCCCGGCAGAAACCATTTCAATTGAATTTTGAAATATGTCAAGCACGCCGTAAAAAACAGTGGCAAACATGCTGTCGGTTATCCGCGTAAGCAGCTCGTCATTCAATTTCGTCAGCACCAGGACCGGATCCATATTTGCTTTTGCTTCAATATTTAATATACTGCTCAGCATGGTCATTATAAGCCCTGCAGGTATGCCTTTTCCCGACACGTCTGCCATGACAATGCCGAACTTGCTCTCGCTTAAATGAATCACGTCGTAATAATCCCCGCCTATTTCTTTTGCGGGTTTATAAAATGCGGCTACCTCATATTTTGCCATGCCCGGGAATATTTTTGGAAGCAGGGCTTCCTGTATCTTAGCCGCTATTTCAAGTTCTTTCTCAAGCGCGCGCTGCTCTAGTGCTGCTTCATGCGCTTTCTTCAGATCATCAGTCATCATATTAAACGTGGCGGCCAGAACCCCGAGCTCATTTTTTTTGTTAAGAACAATCTTATAGCTCAGATCCCCGCTGCCGACGATTTTCGCGCCTTCCGAAAGCGCGTTTATCGGCCTTGTTATTGCCGTACTTAAAAGGAAAGCCCCAATCATGCTTAAAACGACAGCAATCAGGGTCACAAGTATGATATTTAAATATGTCTGATTCAATATATTTTCGACGACTGAATAAGATATTCCTACATGCACGATTCCTATTTTAACTTTGCCTTTGGCAACTGCCGGGGCTGTAAAGTCAATTATTTTTTCCCCGAGGCTTGTCTCATATACCGTGTCTTTTGCCGGGGTAATATCTATTTTTCTGCCAATGGGTGAATACGTTTTTTTTACATACGTCATATCGTTATGGGCAAGTATTTTCCCGCCCCCGTCCACAACCATTGCGTATTCAACACCTTTGTTGTTCATGGCTTCTTTTAATATTTTAGCCGCCTCAAGGTCGTATTTTATCAGCAGGAAATCGGCGATATTATTCGCTATGTTCCTGGTAATGCTGACTCCCCTGAGTTCCACTTCGTTTGTAAGGCTTTTTTTCTGTATGGTAAGCATGGAAAAACTCATTATTCCCACAACCGCTAAAGTCAGGAGTATTACAACGGCCATTATTTCCCATCTGATGCTTGTGGAGCCCCCCGCCTTCACAGGCGGAAATTTTTGCGTAGTGGGATTAAACTCCTTCTTTTTCATTTTATTCCCCGTTTTTCCAGCTCATCCAGTTCAGCCTGCGCTTTTTCAAGGTTTCTCAAGGTCTTTACGTCGTCCGGGTTTATTTGAAGGACTTTTTTCCACAAATCTATCGCTGTATTCAGGTCGCCCGCCGTATAGGCATTCACCCCGATGTAATACAGTTTATCGATTTCAATTTTCTGCGCCTCGGTTATTTGTCCGGTTCTATTCTGGGTTTGTATCAACTGCTTTGCCTTTTTTATATATATTCTTAAAATAGCACTCCGCGGGTCTATTTTTGCAGCTTTTTCCCACTCATTCAATGCTTTATCATACTGTTTTTTAATATAAAAATCCACACCTGCGGCAAAATAAGGGTTGCTTTCATTTTTTAAATCAATTTTTGATTCATTATATATCCTGTTTTTAAGCGTGTTCTCAAGGTAGGTTTTCATTTTAAGGGAAGGCTCATGGTCGTTCTTCCACTCAAGCGCTTTTTCAACTTCAGATAGCGCTTCTTCATATTCGCCTTTTTCAAAATGTATGTATGCACTCCTGTAGTGCGCGTCGGCTTGTTCCTTGATCTTAATATTTATTCTATTATCCACAATTTTCCGTACTTCCTCAAGCATAACCTTTTGCCTTTGTGCTTTTTGCTCCCCTATCGTCATGCCAAAAGTGTATGAAACCGTGAACCTGTCCAGGCCGCCAAGATAATTGTCGACAATATACGCGTAATCAATGCCGACGCCATATAAGGCCAGGCCGGCTCCGAAACTGAATATCCCGTCGCTGTAGCCGGCTCTGGCGCTTGCTATGCCGGACCAGTTTATCTCAACGCCCACCCTGTCCTTAAAATTCTCGCTTTCGCCAATCGACATATCGTTGCTGACCATTAATTTTAAATCAGCAACATCATACTTTGCCAGCAGGCCGAAGGTATAGAGTTGTGGAAGCGACTCTTTAACGGACTCCATCGAAAACGTAGGTTCTATAATATTCTGTACCATCAGCCCCGCACAAAGGAAAGGAAATGGCGAGTATAATAAACCGGCGTCTGCTCCGAATCCGACAGAATTAAAACCTGATATATTGGAAGAAAATATATTAACGTTTGCACCTGCGGAAAAACCCATATTTATTTCCTTTGCATAAGAAACCGTCGCTTTATACTGGTCGACGCTGAACATGGAAGTTTGAACGTCGTTTATATCATAACCCTGGATATTTCCCGAAGAAAATTTATAAAAAGATGCCCCTATAGTGCCGAAATCCAGCAAAGGCTGTCCGTATGCTATCGAGCTGTAAGTATTGGATTCGTAAAGCGGATAATACAGTAGGGATATCTCCTGCTTATTTATGTTTGTGAGCCCGGCTGGATTGTAATATATTGCTGATAAATCGTCGGCTACTGCTGTAAAAGCGCCGGCCATGGCATCGGGCCTTGAACCTGCGCCTGTCATGAATACGCTTTCAGTGCCGTAATCCCCCTGAAAGGCGAATATGTTTACACTAAGGAGAAGAAAAAATATAGATGTTAAACATTTTATTTCCCGTTTCGGGATTAGATTTTTTTTACAACTTTTAATCTTTGGTCCAAAACCTGGTTTTGCTGAAGTATTTGTATTTCGTTTCGCACTGTTATAATTCACTTTAACTTTGTATTCCAAATCCCATTCACCTCAACACTGCCAGTTTCTTTATCAGTTTAGTTGTTTTTCCGGTTATTTTATCATTAACTTCTATAACGCATAAATATATTCCTGATAAGACGTTATGCCCTGTTTCATTTACCGCGTTCCATATATCCTCAAAATGCAGACCGACTGGTTTTAAAGCTTTATCGGCTACGATTTTTACAAGGTCTCCGTTTACGGTAAATATCTTTATGGTAACTTCGGAATTGTTTTCTATGTAATATTCAATATGCGCAGGCGACTGCTGCGGATTAACCGGGTTTGGAAAAACATGATATGACTGCTCCATGTTCGGCGCCTGGATGGAAACGAGACTTGATTTCATGTTTCCGAAAAAATCGCCCTGTATCGGTGTCACACCCGCCGGCGGCAGTGTCTCGGCATCTGTGCCGTTCTCAAATTCCACGTAAAACGGCTCCTGCGCGTTCGGGGAAATATCGACGGTTATTTTCAGGCTTTTTATATTTCCCTGGAACACCTGAAAAGAAGACATGATGAGGCTTATTTTGGCGCTGTTTCCTGCTGCCGCGCTTGCAAGTATGTTGTTATTCATATCTTTAATATAGATGTTGCCTATCACCATATTTGCCGGAATCTGCAACCCGTCCTTATCCTTTATTGCTATTGCCAGTGAGGTTACCGCTATAGGCACAGCGTTAAAATTCTCAAAATTAAGTTGAAGTGCGTCTATGTTCTTCTGGCCCCGGACCGCGGATTTTGGCATCAGGTTCTCATGGCCCACTTCAAAATTATAAGCCAGCGGTGTTATTGTGGTTATATTTGAATCTATCGGGAAAGCATCCGGGGCGGTTGCGGTTACCGTAACATAACCCGCAGGTACGCTGTTGCACGCAACGTTTCCGGGTGATGCAATGCTGATCAAAAAACTCCCATACGGTGCGTTTATCGACATGTCGGCCGAAACATAAGCCGTAACTGTATTTAAGGCTTCTATAAAAAGAGGCGTTGCCGGGTTGACCGCAAGATAAAAAGGTGAATTTGCCGTAGATGATACTGCGTTGAATGTTCCATAAACATTCCCGGTTAAATCAGTCAGATAGACATTGAAAAAAAGCTTTGCCCCGGCAATCGTATTTCCTTTTGTATCAAATGCTGTTATTGTGATTCCGTCAAGCTGTATATCTGCGGTTCCGATGTATCCCGGGTTCGACATATAAAGTATCATGAATTTCACGCCCGGCTGGCCCATGCCTATCTGCGTTGGTACAATGTTTCCGTTATGCCAGATGTTTAAATTGGTTGCCGGCGCGACATAAATAGACGCGTCTCCAGTAGTCCATGGAAGTGACGGTGTTGCCATAATTCCTGTGATGTAACCTGAGTTTGCGTCGGTTATAGAAATATCCCCCGGGCCCTGGATGGCAACTTTAAAATTTTGCGAATACGCAGTGGCCAGAATATCGCAAAACACCCTGAAATTCCGGGATACTCCGGAAGTAAATATATAAGGACTTGTCAGTACAATACCGGTATCGCTTACTGCCCCTGTAAAAGCGCTTCCAAGTGTGTTTCCGAGATTATCTGTTATATAAAACATTCCAACCGCGCCATTTGAAGCAGCGGGCGCTCCTGCGCCGTTTTCCACGGTTATTGTCAACGAATTAAAATGAGCAGCCGCGCTCTGCGGGCCAAGTGTGTCTGAGATTTGAAAATCAAAAAGCTCCACCCATTTCTGGCCCAATACGACTCCCGTAGGCAAAAGCGCGGTAAAAGTATTGATGTTAATGCTGCTGACATTTTTTTGAATGACCGCGGGGCTAGACTGCAGGGGGAAAGACGTAAGCGATGATACGCTCACCGGTATGCCTGAATTAGCGTCAACTGCGTACAAATTATTCTGGCTGTCAAGGCTTACCATGCATGAAGTTGCTGTAAAAGTATTTGTCATGTCGAGCATTAAAGCACATGTCAATGCCTGGGTTGACGGCACTATTAAAGGCGCGGAAAGCACTATTGTTATTGTGTTTGATGTGCCTGCCGCTGTCTCACCGTAAATAAAACTTCCGTCATTGCTTGTTATTTTAATGTCATTTATGGCGCTGGAGGCGGCAATACTGTTTCCAGCCGCGTCTTTTATATCCAGCGTTATACTTGATATTTTTATACTTGCCGTTGCCGTGTTGCCGATGTCGCTAAAATTAAGTTCCATTGCCTTCACATTTGACTGGCCCGTGGAAACCGATGCCGGCATTGTATTTATATCGGAAATCAATAGTTCGGTAGCGCTGTTCTGTATAACTGTGTCTGAAGAACCCATAGGAAACGAAAACCCTGACGTAGCTGAAACCGTGAGCGTATTGCCCGTTGCAAAATCCACCGCTGCTATATTCAACGGTGAATCAATATCTATTTCAAAATTTGCAGCGTGATTTGTGGTATCCCCTGTTATATCCGCGACAACATAAATATTTTTTTGTGAATTCGGCCCGACCTGTATTGCTGAAGGCATTGGGCAATATATATAGGAAGAGGAAGTGGTGGAACTCGTGCTGAAATAATATGAGTTTACATCCCTTATTCCTAAACCGGATAAAGCGGATGATGCCTGGATCAGGTTTGCCTGCCCGTCCTTTACGGTCAAAGTGATGCCTGTTATCATGGCTGTGCCGTTTGACGGATTGCTTATTGTGTACATTATGGTATATACGCCCTGTTGCCCGGTTGAAACCGTAGCCGGGACAAGGTTATAGTTGGAAACATTTTGAGCCCCTGCAGGCACAGGTACCGGGGTCAGGGTAATTGTTGGAGTGATTGTTTCCGTAGGGCTTGGACAATTGTTAAGATGTTCAATACCAAGATGAGAGGAACTTTGGTAATCATTTTGATCGCCGTTCCAGACCAATTGGCCTACACGCGAGCCGGTACCGTCATTAAAGTCAACTTGTAAATCAAACTCAAAACTTGTCCCGCCATTTGGTGTTGCTCCTACAAGTGCCCATGGAATTGCCACCTCCATTGTATAGCCGCCGGTGTTGGTATTGCTGGCATACTCCACGCCGCTGGGAGGCAAGGCTACCGTATCGTTCTCACAGAACTGCAGGCAGTCATAGCTGATCATAAAGTGTATATCGCCTGGTGTGGCCGGGAATGTATCCGCGCCCCAGTCATTGTTCATGTCCATGTATATTTCCACAGCCGAATCATTATAAGCATTGCAGGCAGTTTGGCTTGCGTTTAAATAGGAGTCGTTTACATTAAAACATATGTATAAATAATTCAAATCCCATAAGGTTTTGAAACTTGCTGAAACATTATCAGGATTGCTCCCCAAGGCAAGTTTGGCAATTGAAGTCCAGCCAACCGAACTCCATGCGCTTTCGTTCATGGCTCCGTCAATGACCATGCCGCTGGCACAGCCTGCAATCACAGTCATAGGGGTTGGGGTTAATGTTGGTGTATTTGTAGGGGTATTGGTTGAAGTTGCGGCCTGGCAGATATTGGCCAGCGCTATAATAAAAAGAAGACCAATAATGAACTTCTTAATAATAGAAGGCTCTTTTTTTATTTTCATTTTTTGCTCCAAAAGCTTTTTAGCAATAAAACCCCTCAAAAATATATTACATAATAATTATACATTAAATGCTGCTCAAATTCTACTTTTTAATGGCTTGTTTTCGAGGATTACTTGCTTTTTTTAGTGGTATCCAGCAACGTATAATAATGTTAGAAACTTTTGCGCACGCCGCGAATTCTATTCTCAAAATAACCCGGCGAATCATTTGGCAAAAATATTTGCATATCGGATAATTGTTCGTTATGCTGGTTTCTTGTATGTCATTGCGAGTAATAATTTCTGGTTTAGCTATAATTTCAAAATATTATTTTCCAAAATATTATAATATAATAATAAATAATTTAATTTTAAATAAAAGTAACCCAGATTATTACTAAACCGATTTCGTAAAATATACGATACAAAGTTTAAAGTGTCAAGGGTTTTTTAAGCCGATTGCCTTATGATAAGTTCCGGTTCAATTTCGATATGTTTAAAAAAATTTAATTTCCCTTCCATTGCTTCCACAACCATATCAAAGACTTCAGCGCCTAATTTATCTATCGGCTGGCGCACCGTAGTCAGCGGAGGGCTGAGGTATGCAGAATAAAAATAGTCATCAAACCCTATCACAGACAGGTCATCAGGTATCCTTATTCTTCGTTTCTTTGCACTTTCCATTACGCCCAATGCGGTCATGTCGCCGGCAGCGCAGAAAATAGCGTCAAGTTTTATCCCCTTTTTCATGAACCTGTCAAACAAATTTATGCCTTCACCGATCGAATAATGGGTAGTCAACTCGAGGTATTTCGCGTTGGTTTTGATCCCGTACTGTTTTAACGCCTCGTCAAATCCGGCTTTTCTTTCTTCTGTCGCGTAGCTGAAACCGTATTTTGACTTTTTAATTGGCCAGCCGCATATCAATCCTATCCTTTTCCTGCCTTTTTTTATCAGGTATTCGGCAGCCTTAAAACCGCCCTCGCGGTTGTCCGTATTGACTGAATGTGCGTTATCCAGCCTGTTCTCTATTAATATGACGGGTATCCCTGCTTTACTGTACTCAAGCAATATATCGGGGTCTGGATTCATAGCAAGGGCCACGACCGCCGAAGCTTTTCCGCCGTAAAGTATTTTCTTAAAAAGTTCTGCGCTGATCCCCTTGTCGTAGAAAGTGGAATACGGAATAATGTCATGGACATATTTGCCGGCAGCTCTGGCCCTGTCTTCAATGGCTCTGAGCACTTCCGATGTAAAATACGCCGAGATCCTTGAAGAAATAAACGCAATGGTGTTGTTCTTGCCCCTGCCGAGCATCTGAGCCGATTCATGAGGGTAAAAATTATGCTCCTTAATTATTTTCCGTATTTTTTCTTTTGTATTTTCGGGAATATCGCCGTAATCGTTGATGGCTTTCGAAACCGTGCTCTTGCTTACTCCCGCAAGCTTGGCAATGTCCTTGATTACTATTCTTTTCATTGTACACCAATAAATTTATTATATATCATTACTACATATAATCATAATATAATAAACAAGCATATATTTCAAGTTATTTGACTTGCCTGCCTATTTTATATTTAAACTATTCTATACCTTTACAGTATATTTTGGCTATTAACAGGTCTTCCTTATTTTCCATTATCTTTTTCCAGTAAGGCCAGCTACTGCACTGCTCAGGCCTCGACTCGTAGACCGAACACTTATTATCCTTAAGAAAAATGCAGGCGCCGGATTCAGTAGATTTAAGGGATGTGCCATACCACAGTATCCATTTTGTGTTTTTTTTCTTGAATTCTTTTACAGGCATGACCAGTTTAGCGGCTATTTTTTCAGCTTCGCCTTTTTTCAGGAAGACATATCCGCCGATTTTACAGCATGCGCCGCACTTAAGGCAGAAAAATTTTATTTGATTGGCCATTTATTATTCCGCGGCTGGCGTGCTTTCCGGTTTTTGTCCGTGCACCTGGCGTACAACATTTAACGGAAGCATTAAAGCAAGCGGCAAAGCTAAAATGACTACTATTGCAGCTATAAGAAACGTATCCTGGAAAGCCATGACCAGGCCGGATTTAATCACCGAGCTCATCAGCAGCCCTCTCGAGGCCGCAGTTGCCGTGCCAAAACCATAACCCAGGCTGTGAATGTGCTGCATAAGGTTTGCTATGGACTGCAGGAAAATCGGGTTCCCTGATTTAACTGACTGTCCGACCATTGCTATATGGTACACGGAGCGATTTGATAACACTGCTGTAAAAAAAGCTATACCCATTGATGCGCCGACCTGCATTATTATGCTGTTCATTGACGAGGCAACGCCGATCTTTTTTTGCGGCACAGAATTCATAAATGCCACCATAATCGGCGCATTCAGCAATCCCATGCCTATGCTCCTTACCATCATTGGGTATATCAATCCCCATATGCTTGTATTCACGCTTAATTTGTCGTAAATAAGAAGGCTGTAAGCCACTATTATTACCCCTATTGTGGAAGGTATTCTCGCCCCCACTTTATCGGCCATGATGCCGACCGCAGGAAATATCAGTGCCATAAAAAGCGATGACGGCAGCATCAAGAGCCCGCTCTGAAACGCCGTATATCCCAGCTGTTGCTGCACAAAAACCGGTATTAAAAAAATCGATCCAAAAAGCCCTGCTGAACGCGCCACTGTTATGGCTGTGGCGCTGGAAAATATCGGAATTTTAAAAAGCCTTAAATCCATTATGGGGTAATCCACGTAAAGATCCACAAGCAAAAATCCTATAAGGCCCAGCGCCGCCAGTGTAAAGCAGGTAATTATAAAAACAGATGTCCATCCTTCCCTTTGCCCTTTTGACATGCCGAGCAGGGCACCTACGAGAAAAAGCGACAGAAATCCGAATCCCCAGAAATCAAAGGGTTTTTTGACGATTTTATGCGGCGCATCCTTGATGAGCAGTTCTATTGCAGCCACTATGCCTATTATACCGATAGGCAGGTTGACCATGAAAATCGAGCGCCAACCGAAATAATCAGTGAGCCATCCCCCGAGTGTAGGCCCAACTGCCGGGCCGATTATCAACCCCACTCCAAAGAACCCCATAGCTCTTCCGCGTTCTTTTGGAGGGAAAACTTCAGTCATCATTGCCATTGCAGTGGGCTGCATTGCACCACCGCCCAGAGCCTGTATTACGCGCGCCGCTATCAACGACGGCAAGTTCCATGCAAGCCCGCACAAAACCGAACCGAGTGTAAAAAGGCAAAGAGCTCCCACATAAATATTTTTATATCCTATCCTGTCGCGCAACCAGCCTGTCAAAGGCATAAGCGTGGCAAAAGCAAGCATATAACCTGTCGCCACCCACTCAATATCATCCAGATTCACGCCGAAATCAGCCATTATTTTAGGAATCGAAACGTTTACTATTGAAGAGTCAAGTGTCGCCATCAATATCCCTAACATAATAATGGGCATTACTACCCATTTATATCCTTCTGGGAATTGCTGCTGCTCAATTTGCTGTGCTATGGTTTCCTGGGCCATTTATAATCTCACTCCTAATTTTGATTTAAATATATTTCATTACCCCTTACCCCTCACCCCTTATCACATCCCACTGCTTTTCCTTATCTTACTTTTATTCTTATGACAACAGACTGCCCTATCCTCAGTGCTTTATCAGGATGCGGATCAAGTTCAATTTTTACCGGTATACGTTGTTCCACTTTTATAAAATTACCCGAAGCATTATCCGACGGTATCAGCGCAAAAACCGACGCCGCAGCTTTGCGTATGTCTACTACTTTTCCGGTTAGTCTACCGCCTTCATCAATCGATATATAAACTTTCTGGCCGAGTTTGACAACGCCGACTGATTTTTCAGGCACGTTTGCAGTCACCCATGCAGTTTCGGTGCAAGCTATGATTATCGCTGTCTGGTTTGTCTCGAGTATGTTGCCTTCAATCGCTGTCTTTTGTATTACCGTACCGTCTACCGGGCTTTTTATATATGTACGGTCAAGAGCTATCTCTGCAATTTTCAAATCTGCATCGGCCATTGCTGTTTCCTGCTGTGCCTTGTCAAGTTGCTGCTTGCTCATGCCTTGCTGCTGGGCAACCGCGTTTGCCCTCTTGTAATCAGTGGCCGCAAAAAACGCGTGCGCTTTTGCCCTTTCAAGCTGGGCCTCTGCCACGCTGTGGTCAAGCTCCGCAAGCAAATCGCCTTTTTTCACTTTGTCGCCTTCTTTAACGTAAATTTTTATTATCTGGCAACCCGCGCCCTGGTTTGCCACCTTTACCACGTCTGCGTCAACAGTCGCGTCGTCCGTGGCTACATACGGCAGGAAAAAAATAAGCCAAGCAATAAAAGCTACGACAAACAATCCCCCGATTATCTTACCGGCTGTCTGAGCCCCCTTATTCTGCCACCACGGGCCTCTTGATTCCACGTTGGCCTGCGCCTGGTGTCCGTGATGGGCATGTTGCTCTTTTTTCTGTTCCATTTTTTCACCTCGTTATTTTATTTTGTTTTTTCGTATTTTAATATTGCGCATAATTTCTCCAGCGCATTTATTATTTCTTTCTCATTTTTTGAGTTTATATTTTTATTTATGTCCGCTGTTATCATGTCTATTATTTTAGACTTGTTTTTTAAGAACGCTTTAGTGACGGAAAGCTTCACTGTCCTGCGGTTGTCCGGTGGAGTGATTCTTTCCACCATGCCGTCCTGTACCAGTAGGTCTATTATCCTGGAAACTGTGCTTTTTGGAAGGTTTTGCCTTTCGCTCAATTCATGCATTGTTATGTCCGGGTGCCTGTAAAGCTCCATTATCAGCATAAACTGCGGCATCGAAAACCCCAGTTCTTTTGCCTTATCCATCATGCGGCATTTTACGCTTGCCTGGATGACATTGATTAAAGACATGATTCTGTGCGCAGGGCTTTCGTTCTTTTTTTTACCTTTGCAATTGTCCAAGCTTGTCACCTTCTAAAAGTTCCAAATGAAACAGTTCCATGTTGGACAAATTTATCATATGTGAAAAATAATGTCAATATTATTATGCCCTAAAATTTCCGCTTTTTGTTGACTTGTTTCAATAATCATCGTTTGTGATCTTGATAATAAGGACAGGAAAATCTATATCCTGCGTTTAGAAATGCCCGTTAAACTCGCCGGCGTTGGTATTTGAATTTTAACCTGAATTTAAATCCGTGGTTTGGGTTTCGCGGCTGTCGCATTAATTTTATTGCCTCGGCCTGTTGTTATTCCCGCCAGGTTGCTGCTCAGTTGCTATTTTTACCTCCTCGCTTTCAGGCCTTATTAAGCTTTCTGCAGAGGAAATAAAAACATTTGCTGTCTCAGGAGGGAGTTTAAAATCCCCCACATTTATTTCATATGTTGCCATATATGTCGCAATCCAGTTGTCCTTGCAGTAACAATAAAACATGGTTTTTGCGTCAGCCATTGCTTTCCCAACCGTGAATTTTTTCCATGCATCAAGAGTGTCGCCGAAAATCTTTTTATTGGGGTACTTGTTGTTGAATTTCTCTACTGTTAAATCAAGAAGTTTTTCTACGGCATTTTTTAATGAATTTTTGGCTTCGGGTATAGCCCTTTGGCTGCTGTATTTTTCGCGTTCGGAATCGGTTGAAAAATTCATCGCCGTTAAGCTCGGGCTTCGGCCAGAGCCGACTCCATAAACAGTCACCTTTTCCCCGTTCACAGAAAGCACGCCGCTCTGCTCTCTGTCCGTAACAAGCTCTATGGAATGTTTCGGGCATGTTGCGCAGCCTGTTAAAAAGCAAAATAAGTAAATTGCAATTATGAATAAATTTATTTTTTTCATATTCTCCTGTACGTCCGATTTGGCAGCTGCAGTTTTGATATAAGAAAGAGTCTACAAAATAAAATATAGTTACTTTTTGTTAAATAAATTCTCGTTTATTCTTTTTACCATTTCAGGCACAATGTCCTTCGCGTCTTTTTCGCCGCTCCAGACCTTGTTGAGCACCGGGAATATATACGCGTTGCGCGCCTCGTTCCAGTTTGTGCTGTCAGGCCAGAAAGTCCCGTAATTAACCGCGTCAAGCAGGAAAGCCTTTCCTTTCGGGTCCTGCCCGTCAAGGAAATTTTTTGATTTCGCTATTGCCGTTATTGCCGGCTGGGCAAGCCCTGTCTGCGCCAGCTCTATCTGCCCTTCCTCGCCTGCGAGGTAAGTAACGAGTTTCCACGCCTCATCCGGATGTCTTGTTGTCTTTACCACAGCATATCCTGACCCGCTCATAGGAAATCCCCTTTTGCCCTGCGGGTTCTTCGGAAACATTACAGCGTCCCATTCAAAATTTTTAATATCCCTGAACATCGGCGTCTTCCATATGCCAGAAAAAAACATCGCGACTTTTCCCTGCACAAATAAATCAGCCGACCCCACGCCTCCCATTGCCGACAGGTTTGAGGGCGACGGCATAACCTTGTACTTATACATTAGGTCTTTCCTGAACTGTAATCCGCCAATTGCAGCCGGTGAGTCAAGCACGCATTTTGTCGGTTTCTTGACGTCATCCACCATTGCTCCACCGTTTCCAAGTACAAACGCGTCCCATATGTTCCAGTCATCTGCAAACCCGTATTGTGTCATAATCCCGTCTTTATTGAACTTTGTAAGATTTTTAGCCTTAGCGACCAGGTCATTCCAGTTCCAGTCGTTTGACGGATATTTTACCTTTGCCTCGTCAAATAACTTCTTATTGTAATATACCACGCATACCGGTGCTATGTCCCTCGGTATTGCGTATATGCTGCCGCCTATTGTGTACTTATCCACGATTTTCTTGTAATATTTTCCTATGTCAAAATTATCCCTTTTAATATTATCATTAAGCGCGAGCAGTATGCCCTTATCCGCGAAATTAATAAACTGCTCGGCGTTAACAAACATTACGTCAGGCGGGGACCCTCCCGCCAAAAGGGTTAAAAGTTTTTCCATATACGGGTCGCCTGAAGGATAGCGCTCAAGTTTGACCTCAATGCCCGGGTTTTGTTCCTTGAATCTTTTCACAGTATCTGTAATAATCGCGATTTCCTTAAGGTCTCCCCAGTATGAACACCTGAGGACTATCTTGTTTGAGAGTTTCCCGCATGCTGAAAACATGCATACCAAAATGATGCTTAAAATTGCCAAAATCGGTTTAGTTAGTGATTTCATGGTTATTTGCTCCTTAGTCGATGTTTTTGAGACAAACCCTCTGGGGTGTAGTCGAAAATTACATCGACTTACACCCGCTCCAGTCCTGAGCTTGCGAAGGACAAGTGGTGTTAGTCTGTTTATTTTGCAGGATGAATATATCACACGAATTTAAAAAAAACAAATGTATTCTTATTTTAGTATTATAAACTCACCAGTTTTGGGATTTACCAGTCTTCCGTTCTTAGTTGTAATTATCACGTAAAAATAAATGCCGTTGCCTAAATTTCGTAATCCGTCCGTGGGGCACATTACTACTCCCTGCTGCGCTATCTGCCACGCCAGTTCCTGGTCGAAAGTGTATTCTCTTATTAATCTAAACCCCGCAGTATAAATCTTGACTGTAATTTCATCCGGTTTATTTTCAACATTATTATATTTAAAATACATTTCAGGCATCGTGGCTGGATTTAGTGGGTCAGGATACTCGTTCACGTTCATTTGTTTTTCCTGTCCCGGCGTAATTGTTGGCGTGATTGTTGCTGTAATTGTAACATAAACAGTTTGCCCGGGCACTGGTGTACGTGTGATTGTAGCTGTTGTAGTTTGCGAATAAGTAGGCGTAGGTGTATTTGCAACAGGTCCCTGGTAAGTCAGCTCATATGCCAGGTCCCATGTAACAGTTGGCACGTTGAAAGTAACGCTGCCTCCTGAAAAAATCCCAGTTGTATTGCTTTGCGCAGTGCCGCTTACGCATTCGTACCAGTTAATCTTGTAAACGCCATTGTTTGTCAGTCCTGTTATGGTTATTGAGCCGTCGTTTATTCCGGCAGGCTGGCCTGAATTCAGCACATACTGCCAGTTATAATTCCTGTTTTGCACCCATCCTATTATTGTATTCGTGCCCTGCAGGCTATAGCTTCTTATACCCGCGACATAATTGCTAAATACATAGCTTGATATTGTAATCCAATCCGTGCCCTGGTTGTCCACAAATATTGTATGGCCGCCTACTGGAACACTTATTGAATAAGCTGTATTTGTAGTCGCAGCCTGGTCAAGTTTCTTTGTGCCGTCAAGCCATATTTGTATTGTAGGCGCAGTTCCAGTGTCCGGCCCTGTTATAACCTTAAATTGTCCTGCTGTTGCATAATTGACATTAAACGTCGGCGGGTTCCTGTACTGTGTGTTCCATGTCGCGCCAAAAAGATAATATCCCATATTGGATACTGCCGGCGAAACCAAACCATTTTGGTTTACAGTGAAATTATTCTGCGGCGATTGGCCCCAGTTAGTGTAGCCAGGCGACACGTTCAGGTCGGATTTTGTAGCAGAGTTGCATGTAGGTATTACTGCAGTAAAAGTATCGTTAAGCAGGTTTATGCTGTTCATAAAAGTTGAAATGCCTTTAAAATGATAATAAAGATTCATATCGGGCACATAACTGTCCCACCACCATGTCATGGCAGTTCCTATACTGCCTGACATAGCTGTATCCCAAAGCGTATTGTGTAAATCAATGCCCGCAGGATCATTGGCTTCCATCCACGCTGTTGTGCCTGAAAACCCGAACTCACCCATATGCGTTGGTTTGTTGTAAGTCGTGAAGTAATTCGTAATTAAATCATGCTGTACAGATTGTACGTCTGCCACGGTCTGGTAATGATGTAACTGCGTAAAATCTATTATAGGCAGATTCCAAGTATTCGGGTCATATATATCTTCTGCATAACTTGTTGTAATGAGATGCTGCTGCGGGTCGATGGACCTTATATACTGCGCCATTTCATTTATCCAGTTTGTAACGTCTGTTCTTACAGTCGGGTCAGTAGCGAAATTATCGGTCCAGTCAACCTCGTTAAACATTTCCCAGCATAAAATGTTGGTGGCGTAACCCCATCTTGCGACTATATACCTCATCCTGCGTTCATAATAATATGCCGCTGTCGTGTTAGTAAAAAAATCCGTTGTGGTTGTGCATGGCCCACCATTTGCCGCGTTGTAAGGGTTGTATTGCCATTCAGTGTCCGTGGTTGTTGAAACCTGCCCGTGGTTGTTCAGGCACAACATTATGTAACAATTGTCCTGCTTTGCGTAATTAATTATCCAGTCAAGATACGCTGCCTGTGCCTGCCGCGACCCGTAATTCCCAAGTCCAGTGTCGTTCCACTCTATTGCCGTGGCCCAGGAGCACATCCAGTGCCTGAAAAAATTCCCGCCGTTGGCAGACAGGTTGTCAAGCCATGATGTGTAGTCACAGGGCCCTGCATCCCACCACCCCACATCTTCACCAACCGGAATATATTGCACACCATTATCAAACACAAGATACCTGTTGTTCGTTTTTCTTATAAAACCTTTGTTTGTGGAAGCGTTACATATAAAAGGGCTGCCTGTTGCGCTTGTGCCTGTTGTCCCTGCGTAATCATATGCTTTTATAACGTATGTCCATGTCCCTGTCTGGTTTGCGGCATATCTGATTTTCCACGAATAAGTATTGTCTGTTGTTGTGCCATTGCCCGGGCAGTTTAAGGTGTAATTCTGGCAGTAAAACGCATTTACCCTGGTTGTGACTCCTGAAGGTGATGTAAATATTGCCCATATATCAGCGTTCCCGGGGTCATATGGGTTTGTGATATTGCCCACTACGTTGAATGTAAGCTCAAATTTGTCATATTCGGTTATTGGGTCTGAATTTTTTGTCACATTGCTGATTGTGGCTGCGTTGATCTGAAAATAAAACACAATGGAAAGTAAAATTGAGAGTAAAATTTTTTTCATATACAAATTATAATAAATATTTGCTGGTTTGTCATGCATTTTATTGTTTTAGGCATTTCACCTGCATAATTTCAAATTATCATTGTTAAATTCAGTTTAACTAATTTAAATAACATCGAAACTTTTCTATATTATAATTGTCTAAAAATAAGTGGAAAAAGTCCTTTTGGATTTGACAAATTATGATTTGTTGGGTATAATTTATCAGTAGTTTATAAACATGTTTTCTTATTGTGAAAAAGTCCAGGGCAAGGGTGAATAACGTTGAAATTTAAATTATTTCTTTTAACAGGTCTATTTATAGGTCTGTTTTCATCCCTGTCATTTGGTGTTTTTACACTGACAGCCAATGTAAATTCATATTATCCTCTTACCACTGGACCCCAAATGCCCTTCCCTCGTTTTTCTAATTACACCGCAGGCGGCACAACAACATTATATACCTTGTCCGACTGGCGGCACCAGCCTGCAGGCGTGGCGCATGCTGAAATGGAAAAATGGATTCGAGACGCATGGCAGATGTATTTAAACTCATGGGTACAAGTTGGTACTACTGCAATAACCTACCAGCTCGCAAACGGGACAAACGCTACGCCTGTCCAGCTTTACCTTGATAGTTCAGAACTATTTAACGCTACTTCCGGCGTAAGCGAAGGGCACGGATATGCCCTTCTCATGGCAGCGCAGATGGCTGACAAAAACGCGTTTGACTCTTTATGGTTCTGGTTGAATGAGAACAGTATGTTCAACAACACAAAAATATATTCGACAGGCAATATTGTTGATGCCGGCTATCAGTATGGCGCTCATGTTCCTGCGTGGGCTGCCGCAGGTTCAGACAGTGCCACTGATGGCGATGTCGATACTGCAATGGGCGCTTTAATCGCATGGAAGCAATGGGGCGATAACACAGGTTATTACGCTGCTGGCGGCACTGGTCCGGTAAACACAAACAACCTTCCTGCTATACAGTACAAGGAAATGGCACTTGACTCCATAAGGTTTCTTGTTGCGCTTTCAGGCGGACCGAGCCACGCGACAGCTGTAAATGCCTGGGCAACAGGTGACGTTGGTTTTGATGGTTATCACAAAAGCGGAAACACATGGGGCGAGATGACAAATTTTGTTGCGCCTTCAGGCACAGGCGGCACATGCGGCGCGACAAACGGCCCTGTTTCTCAGGGCCCTTCAACTACTTATTATGATTATACCGGCCCTTCTTACTGGCATTGCTTTGCAAGCACTCTTATAAACAACGGCGACCCTATTGACAATAATAATACAACTCTTTTGTGGTGCAACGGTACAGGAACCGGCAACTGGAATGTAAGCCAGCTACAGAAAGTCGCCGCTTCAGACGCCTGGCTCCAGAGTCAGTTAACCAATAACTATACTTTCCCTGTCGCTGGCCAGGTGTCGCTAAACGGCACTACGGCCACCTTTACCAATTTTAACGAAGGCGAGGATTTCCGCAGCATATGGCGCCAGACTTTGGATTATTTGCTGTACGGCAACCCTGCCGCAGCCAATACCTGGAACCCCACAACACACACAATAGACGGCAGCACTCCGAACACCGCGGAATACAACGCCGCAATAAAAATTTACAATTTTTTCAAGAATTACGCCACATGCTACCAGCCCGGCACCTATCAGATACATTTTAATATCCCTGAAATGATATGGTCGAATTATACCCTCGCCGGCGTACCGATGAGCACTACTGATCATATTCCTTATTTGCTCGGTTCTGCCACAGCCGCTGTTGTCGCAGCAGCGAACGCAAACAATGATTTTCTTTTCATGGAAAGATGGTACAGGGAGCTTAGTACTTTATGGGACGACCAGGTTGACGGCACAGGCATCCAGGCAGGTTACCTGGCGTGTTACCCGAAATATTTCCATGATTTTTTCAGGATGCTCGGCCTTATAATAATAACCGGCAATTATGTTGACCCGTGCAACTGGACTCCCAAGGCAAATATGAAAATATATAAGGCCGTTGACAAGACTTACGCTTTCCCGAACGACCTTGTGACGTTCTGGCTCAATTACCGCAACTACGGCTCGGTGAATGCCACAAACGTGACTATCACGGACACAATACCTACTGCCTTTAATTTTGTGTCTGCCACAAACGGAGGCACTGCATCCGGCCAGACAGTTTCGTGGAGCATAGGCACGGTTAACGGGCTACAGCAGCAGAACTACGCAGGCACAGAAGGCGGCGTTACGCTTGTCGTACAGGTTAAAAGCAACGCTGCCCTGGGCCATTACTGCAACTATGCCGATATCGCATGTTCAAATGGCACAGGCTGGACCTCAAATATTTCGCCAAACGAAGTTTCATATGTAATGAGAAGAAACTGCGTTGACATAGTAACAGCGGCACTGGCACTCACCAAGACAGCTTCGGTTGCATGGGCAAAGCCGAACGACACCATCACATATACCTTGAACTACTGCGACTCGTCAAATGCCGGCTGGCTGAACGGCGGCAGGCCCGGCGCCATATTCTCCATAGGCGCGGAAAATACAAGCGGCGCCAATCAATATATTTTATTTGTATTCCGTGGCATGCATTCTGCATCCGAACCTTGGATTGACTGGGGAAATTATAGGTTGTCATATTTTGTCTACAGTCAGGGCCAGGGTTTTTCTCTTATACAAAACAGGGTTGAAGGCACGACAGGCATATCCGTAACAGCGGAAACTCTGATTCCCGGATGCATTAATAACAACACGCAATGCTGGGATGAGCGGATAATAATGAAAAATAATGCTTCTGTAACAATGCCTACTCACTTGCTTATGAAGTTTTTCAACAACATGCCGAACATGCATTATCCCGACGGCGATATAAATAATGGCGGCACAGGCACGAACAGTCCTTTGCTTTTCGAACTCAGGCTTCAGACAAACCCGTATGTCACCACTCACAACTGGGCGCTTGATTATTCTTCCCTGCCCTATACAGGCGCGTATTCATACAAGGACGCGGGCGATACCAACCCCACGAACTGGCTTTTCCCGATCGGTCCTGATTGGACTGCGGGCGACGGCACCTCCGTGACAGTGCCGCAGATTAACAGGGATTCCTGTGACGGCGCAAACCCAATGATTACCAATGTGCTCGTGGAAGAATGGGACGGCTACTGCTGGCGCAGGGTGTACGGCAATGGCCCGCAGCCAGGCCGCGAGGTTACAAATGTCGTGCTCGTAGATTCACTGCCTACAAATTTAAACTGGGGCGGATTTATAACCACATCCCCTGCCGGTACATACACTGCAGGAACAAGGACCATGCAATGGAACATAGGCAGCATGCTTGTAAGCCAGTGCGGCCAGGTCCAGTACTATGCTATTGCCGGTGGAAGCTGCCCGTCGGCAACCACTCTTTCCGCCATAAATACTGCGTTTATTTACGCTGACCACGAGGCTCCGGTAGCGGATTCTGCCATAGTATCCATAAACTGTTCTGCTCCGCCTCCTGTTCCGCCGCCTTCTTCCATAACAAAAACAGCAAATACAACGGTTTATAAAACAGGCGACAACATAACGTACACGATAAATTATACGAACTTAAACGGCACTGTGGCTGACTCATCCGCAAACAGCACAATACTTTCCTCAGCCGCGAACTGGACTCTGGACAGCGGCGCGGCAAACACCTACGCAGCAGGCGGCATCACGCTGCCAAACGGCGCAGGCAAGTCCCGTTATAACTATTCCTATGGCACAAACGGCGAAATAATGGCAAGCATCAACATGACAAACAATTCTTCCACTTTCGGCGTATATTTCAGGAGCACTTTAGCTTTCACAATGAATGTGTGCGGCACAGGCACGTCATGCGCCATTACATTGTGGAACGGCACAACTGCCCTTGTAACGTCAAACTACTCGTTCAATTCCATGAATGTCGATTTGCGCATAGACTTAATCGGCTCGACTATAAATATTTATCTAAAAGACAGGTCCCAGACAAGCTGGAACGTATTGCCTACGATTTCATATACCACTGCCCCGACTACAGCGGGTTACGCAGGCATAATAAACGGAGACCCTACCGGCTCCGGTGGGAACGGCAGCCAGACTTTCATCAAATGGTACACGTCCCTTGATGCAGCTTTTAACACTCTTATTTACGACACCATACCAACAGGCGTGTCATTTGTATCCGCCTCAAACAGCGGCGCAGTTGTTAACGGTGCTGTGCAATGGCCGCTCATAGCGCAACTGAACTACGGCCAGTCAATAGCTTACACATGGGTTGGTTCAGTTACTGCCAACTGTACCACGCTTTATAACAGCGCATATGCGGCCCCCATGGGCGTAACATACTCGGTCGGAAACCAGATGTCTGTATCAGTAAGCTGCGGTACTGTGGTTCCAACGCGCACAAACACAACCGGCCCATCGCCTACATTAACATTTTCTCCGACCTATACAGGTACGCCTACAGCCACAAACTCGCCTACTTTTACAAATTCACCTACGCCTACAGCCACTCCTACAAACACTGCTACAAGGACTTATACTCCAACGAATTCACCAACGCCTACTTTTACATACACCATGACATCTACACCTTCATCCACCCGTACGGTTACATATACTTACACTTATACAGTAACACCAACTCCGACTTCTACATTTACTCCTACCCTGACAAATACTGTGTCCGTAACATATACCAGGACATATACGCCTACATATACACAAACAGACACGCCCACTGCAACATCTACATACACAAATACAATGACTCCTACACCTACATTAACCCGCACAGCGACATACACTTACACAAGTACAATCACTCTCACTGATACGCCAACCTCTACTCCAACACTAACAATTACGACTTCCATGACATTCACCAGGACATATACTCCTACCTATACACAAACAGACACGCCTACAGCAACGCCTACATATACAAACACGCTATCGCCCACATCATCATTAACCCGTACAGCTACATATACTTACACATATACAATCACATTGACCGATACGCCAAGTTCGACTCCAACATTTACAATTACAACGTCCATGACATTCACAAGGACATATACTCCTACCTATACTCAAACATATACACCCACTGCAACACCTACTTACACAAACACTCTGTCGCCGACATCTTCTTACACACAAACAGTAACATATACTTACACATATACAATCACGCTGACTGATACGCCAACTCCTACTCCAACATCAACAATTACTACTTCCATGACCTTCACCAGAACATATACGCCTACCTACACACAGTCAGACACACCAACCGCAACGCCTACCTACACAAACACTCTGTCGCCGACATCTTCTTATACACGTACAGCCACATATACTTACACATATACAATCACGCTGACTGATACGCCGACAATCACAAGCACAATAACCCCCACATATACTATAACCATGACTTATACTGTGGTAATAATATCAGCAACCATAACCCCAACATATACGATAACTCCTACAGACACGATAACTAAAACATCAACGCCATCGTCAACCAACACAGTTACATATACTTACACATATACAATCACGCTGACTGATACACAGACTCCGACTCCAACATCAACAATCACGACTTCCATGACATTTACCAGGACATATACGCCTACCTACACACAGACAGACACGCCAACAGCTACACCTACATACACAAACACTTTATCGCCGACATCATCTTACACGCGCACAGTAACATATACTTATACATCTACGATCACACTAACTGATACGCCTACATTCACAAGCACATCAACGCCGACCTATACCATAACAATGACTTATACCGTGGTAATAGTATCAGCGACAATAACCCCAACATACACGGCAACTCCGACAGACACGATAACCAAAACATCGACGCCATCTTTAACCAGCACAGTGACATATACTTATACATATACAATTACTCTGACAGATACGCCTACCTTCAGCCCGACACTGACAAATACAGTTTCAGCGACATACACGAGGACAAGTACGCCTACTTACACCAACACTGCCACATACACTTATACCGATACAGTCACTCTGACAAGCACAAGCACGCCGACTTACACAATAACAATGACTTATACTGTGGTAATAATATCAGCCACATTTACGCCGACATACACGATAACTCCTACAGACACAATAACCATGACGTCAACGCCGACATTGACGCATACAATCACATATACTTATACATATACAGCAACGCTGACTGATACACAAACGCCGACTTACACAATAACAATGACATTTACCCAGGTAATATTATCAGCGACATTTACGCCGACTTACACAATAACACCTACAGACACGCCGACCTATACACATACCATGACATCTACGCCGACATTTACTCCCACATCAACATATACTTACACATATACAGCCACGCTGACTGACACACAAACGCCAACTTACACAATAACAATGACATTTACCCAGGTAATATTATCCGCGACATTTACCCCGACTTACACAATAACACCTACAGACACACCGACCTATACACACACCATGACATCTACGCCGACATTTACTCCTACATCAACATATACTTACACATATACTATAACGCTGACGTCCACATATACCATAACGCCGACATACACCACGGTCATAGTATCAGCTACATTTACTCCCACATATACTGACAGCCCGACCCTGACAGCCACCCCGACATATACCGACACAAAAACAGCCACATTGACTTATACCGGAACTGTTACCCTCACATATACATATACAGTCACAATCACCGATACTTTCACTGACACGTTTACAGCAACGCCTACATATACGGATTCGCCGATAGATACTCTCACTTCCACGCCGACCTACAGCCCGACCATGACTTCCACTTACACTTTCACAAATACACCTACAGACACTGACACGCGCACTATAACAATGACATTTACCTCGACATCCACGCCTACGGTCACCCGCACATATACAGACACGCTGTCACCGACTTCAACTTACACTCATACAGTTACATATACCTACACATACACGGTTACTGAAACATTGACGCGCACTTCATCCCCGACCATAACAGCCACATACACCATTACGGCTACGCCCAATATCAACACGCCTGTCACGCCTTCTGTTTCGCTATCTGTTAGCGGCGACAACCCGAGGCTCGGCGCCAAAATTACCTATACCCTTGTCATTGACAATACTTCAAACACAACTATCAGCAACATTTCTATATGGGACACGCTTCCGGGAGAGCTTTCTTTGGTATCTATCAGCCTGCCGCTTGTCCCGACTCCTACCATATCAGGCAATTACATCGCATGGAACCTGACAGGAACTGCAGGAACACTTGCGCCGGGACAGTCCATAGTTGTCGAATTCACTGTTGATTTGACTTCCTTTGACCCGGCAAAACTGCCTGTTACAAATATCATGGCCATTAATTACAACGACCCGTTTTACAACGTCACCAAGCACCCGCCCGTTTACTCAAACAACAGTTTTTACCCTGAGGGCAAGCCTGTTGTTTATCCAAACCCGTATAACCCGAACAGGGCTATCGGAGGCATGCTGAAATTTGAAAATGTGGTCCCCGGCTGCTCAATACAGATTTACACTATATCCGGCGAACTGGTTTCATCCATCGAGGCTCAGAGTATCATTGCGTACTGGGACGGTAAAAACAGGTATGGTGAAAAAGTGTCTCCCGGCATTTATTATTTCGTTATTACAAACCCGGGAAGCAGCGCTATAAACGGCAAGATTTTTGTGATTTATAACTAAGCAAGCGTTTATACAGTTTTGTTTTGCGGGGAATAAAGATAAATTTCAAAATTTTCGGGCGATAAAACTCTGCTATAATATTTTATATTCTTTCATTTTCGCTTTCAGTGTGTTCCTGTTTATGCCGAGCATTGCGGCTGTTTTTGACTTGTTGTAATTCGTCTGTATCAGTATTTCCTCGACAAGTATCTTCTCAAGTTTCCCTACTATATTGGCATACAGGTTCTCGTCGCCTGTCATTTTTACTTCCTCTGTCACCCAGTTTTTCAGGCTAAACTTATCGTCAGCGGAATTCTTGGCGTAGTTTATCACCGAGTCAGGTATCGCGGATTTGTCTATTATGTCGTTCCTCGCAAGTATTACGCTCTTTTCAATTATGTTTTCAAGTTCCCTTATATTGCCCGGCCATGTATAATTCATGAATATATTTTCCGCGTCGCGGTCAATGCCTTTTACGTTTTTCTTGTAAACCTTGTTGAATTTTTTTATGAAATAGTCAGCCAGAAGCAGCAGGTCATCCCGCCTTTCGCGCAAAGGCGGCATGTGGATGTTGATTACATTCAGCCTAAAAAACAAATCAGGCCTGAATTTATTCTCCTCTATCATTTTTTGCAGGTCTTTATTTGTTGCCGTGATTATTCGAATGTCAACCGGCACAATTTCCTCACTGCCCAGCGGCTGGATTTCCTTTTCCTGGATGGCACGCAGTATTTTCGGCTGCAGGTGCATCGGCATATCGCCTATCTCGTCAAGGAATAAAGTTCCTGTGTCCGCTATTTCAAATTTGCCTTTTTTATCGAAAACCGCGCCTGTAAAAGCGCCTTTTTTATATCCAAATAATTCCGACTCAAGCAGGTTCTCGGGGATTGCGGCGCAGTTCACGCTGATAAATTTGTTGTCACGTCTGTCGCTTAAAAAATGTATTACCTTTGCTATGAGCTCCTTGCCTGTGCCTGTCTCCCCTGTAATCAAAACAGACGCGGGCGTATTTGATATTGTCTTTACCTGTTCTATTACTTTTCTTAATGCTTCGTTTTTCCCGACTATATTCCTGAAACTGTACTCGTTTTTTAAAGTTTCCTTTAGCTCTATATTTTCAGTTATTAGCTTTCTTGTCTCCTCTTCCTGAAGCTGATGGTTCCTCACCCTGTAGGCAATCATCGAGGTTAAAAGCGTCATTGTATTTGTGATATCTTCAAAATGTTTTTTACTCTCAAATTTATTTTCAATCGCCAGGACTCCCAGTGCCTGGTTGTCTATTTTAATCGGCGAGGCTGTGAAAGATATCTGCCCCATGCCCGCCCTGTGTATCTTCATCCTGTTTAAGAATCTGGGCTCGTTGGCTATGTCTTTTACCGCTATTGTTTTGCCAGACTCGACAGCTCCTCCTATTATACCTTCCCCGATTTTGTATATTCCTTTTTTTATCGCCTCTTCGCTTATTTTATACCCGCAGTTGATTTTCAATGAACCCGGGTTGTCCTTGTCAAAAAGCACAAGCATGCCCCTTATTATTTCCATTTTGGTTTTTAAAATTTCCATGATTGAATTGAATATCTTGGGAAGGTCGTTTTCCTTCTCGATTATATCAAAAGCGCTTATAAGTATTTCCTGCGCGCTCACTTTCGACTGCAGGCTCTCCTGTGTCCGTTCCCTCAATATTATCTGCGCTGCAAGATCCGCCACCATGGTCAAAAGCTCAAGGTGATCCTCGGTAAAAGCGTTTACTGCGTTGCTGTCCACACTTATTACTCCGATAAGCCAATTTTCTGTTTTTATGGGCACCGCTAGCTCCGCCTTTAGGTCTTTTCTTATGCTTACGTAAATCGGTTCCTGATTGATGTTGTTTAAAAGTTTTGGTGTTCCTGTTTTTGCCACCCAGCCTGTCACACCCTCGCCGATTTTCAATTTTGTGCTTTTCGCGGTTTCCTCTTTAAACCCCTTGCATGCGAGGATATCAAGTACGTTATTGTCCTTGTCTATAAGCATAACGCTTCCTGTAGTGGCATTTGTGAGCTCAACGCATTTTTCAAGTATTATTTCAAACAGTTCTTTGGCTGTGTGCGGCTTGTTCATTTCAACTGATATATAATGTATAAGCTTGAGCTTGTTGATTTTATTCTGCAGCAACTGACTGTCCTTAATGCCGTTATAGGTTTCTGTCTTTATCTGTGATTCTTTTTTTGTCTTTTTTACCATATTTTTCCTTGTATCCAGAGTAATCCACCATAGCCTTGGCGAAGGCTGATAGTTTTGTCTCTTTTTTAATCAAAAATTTTTACCTATTATAAGGGTTTATTAATAAAATTTCAACACCAAAGTAAAATGATTATTTTTTAACCACCTGTATTAAAAAATCCGTTAAAAATTAATCAAAATTCATGGCTGCTGAATACCCCTCCTGTTCTTTACCCTTATTTTTAAGATACATTTTTTATGGCATACCGATTGCTCTTATTAATTATATATACATTTATTTGACCATGGGTAGTTCTAACTGCCCTAAACTTTAGCAGCGGAGGTGAAAAATGGATATGGCAAGCGAGAAATTGGGATTTTCTGTAACCCACCCACCATTCATTTCATCGTATTGTTTTACCACATCTTCCCCGTAATTTTAAGTTTTTGACCTGTTTGATGCATTTTTATTTACGGCTTTCAATTATGCCGGACTAAAAATTTTAAAAATTTGCAAAAGGAGGCCATAAAATGGCAGACGAAAAAGAAATCCAGAGAGTGTACAAGCTTATCAAGGACAACAACATCAAGTTCGTAGATTTAAGATTTATCGACATGCCGGGCATTTGGCAGCATTTCTCGGTTCCGGCCGGGGAGCTTTTCGAAGCGGATGGAAAGCCATCAAGCATATGGGCCGAAGCAATTGGTTTTGACGGCTCATCAATCAGGGGTTTCCAGAGCATCCACGAATCAGACATGCTGTTGTATCTCGACCCGACAACTGCAATAGTCGACCCTGTGCTCGAAGTGCCGACAGTCAGCATTGTATGCGATGTTTTTGACCCGATTTCAAAAAAGCCTTATTCCAGGATCCGAGGTACATTGCGAAAAAAGCCGAGGAATACCTGAAATCCACAGGCATAGCCGACACGAGCTATTGGGGGCCCGAGCTGGAGTTTTTCATATTTAACGATATCAGGTTTGATTCAACTACAAACGGGACTTTTTACCACATTGATTCTATAGAAGGCAACTGGAACAACGGCCGTGAAGAGAACCCGAACCTTGGCTACAAAATCAGGAACAAGGAGGGTTACTTCCCTGTCCCACCGCATGATTCCATACAGGACCTGCGAAGCAAGATAGTTTTAAAAATGCTGGCATCCGGCATACCGGTTGAGGTCCATCACCACGAAGTCGCAACAGCCGGACAGTGCGAAATAGACATGAGGTTTGGCTCACTTACGAAAATGGCCGACAATACCATTCTTTTCAAGTACATAGTCAAGAATGTTTCCAAGCAGAACAACATGGTCGCTTCCTTCATGCCAAAGCCGCTTTTCGGCGACAATGGATCGGGGATGCATGTGCACCAGTCGCTCTGGAAAAACGGCACCAACCTTTTCTTTGACAAAAACGGCTATGCCCAGATAAGCGAACTAGCGAAGTATTATATAGGAGGCCTGTTAAAGCACGCGAAGAGCCTGCTGGGTTTCTGCGCGCCGACTACTAACTCTTATAAAAGGCTTGTGCCCGGATTCGAAGCGCCGGTCAACCTTGTTTACTCAGCCAGGAACCGCTCGGCAGCTGTCAGGATTCCGATGTATTCGGAGAACCCAAAGACAAAAAGAATCGAGTTCAGGCCGCCGGATCCTTCCTCAAACCAGTACCTTGCCTTCTCGGCAATGCTCATGGCAGGCCTCGACGGTATACAGAACAAAATAGATCCTGGCAAGCCGCTCGACAAAAACATTTATGAGCTGTCCAAGGAAGAAATGAAAACCGTTCCTACAGTTACAAAATCACTTGACGAATCACTTGAGGCCCTTGAAAAAGATAACGCCTATTTGTTACAGGGAAACGTATTTACAAAGGATCTGATTGACACATGGATTGACTACAAAAAAGAAAAGGAAGTGGATCCTGTAAGATTAAGGCCGCATCCTTACGAGTTCAGCCTATACTTCGATATTTAATCTGATTACAGCCGCCGTGTAGAGGCGCGGCGGCTGTTTTATCCTTTTTCCTCTGCGGGGGCGGTTTGGTCAACCGCCCCTTTAAATTCCCGCCGGGCAATCCGGCGGTCAATAAATTCAGGAGGCGGATAAGATGAAAAGGATTTTTTATGTCTTGTTTTTGCTTTTGGTTGTTTCTGTTTTTTCTTTCGCCGACAGCAATCAGGCCGCGGCAGCCGTGAAAATCGACTCAGGGGACACAGCCTGGGTGCTGGTGGCTGCGGCGCTGGTCATGCTTATGACGCCTGGACTTGCTTTCTTTTATGGCGGTCTGGTAAGAAGAAAAAATGTTCTCGGCGTTTTAATGCAGTGCATGGCTGCCCTGTGCGTGATAAGCGTTCAGTGGGTTGTCTTCGGCTATTCCCTTTCGTTCTCGCCAGGCAACGGGCTCATAGGCTCGCTTGACTGGTCATTCCTTAAAAACGTCGGCTACATGCCTTACGCGGAATACGCACCGACAATTCCTCATAACGTATTCATGATTTTCCAGGCAATGTTTGCCATAATCACCCCAGCGCTTATACTGGGCGCTTTTGCCGAAAGGATGAAATTTTCATCCTATCTCGTTTTTATTTTGCTATGGGCGACTTTTGTTTATGACCCTGTTGCGCACTGGGTTTGGGGCTCGGGCGGCTGGCTGAAAAAGCTCGGCGTGCTTGATTTCGCGGGCGGAACAGTCGTGCATATAAACGCCGGAATCGCAGCACTTGTGACAGCGCTCGTCATAGGCAAGAGGAAAAATTACAACCTCACTCCGCCGCCGCCGCACAACCTGCCTTTTTCCGTACTAGGAGCAGGGCTTTTGTGGTTTGGCTGGTTTGGTTTTAACGCAGGCAGCGCGCTTGCGGCAAACGGCATTGCCGGCAATGCTTTTATTGTAACAAATACATCTGCCGCAATTGCAGCCATAACCTGGGCCATACTCGACAAAATATTCAACAAAAGGCCGACAATGCTTGGCGCCATAACAGGCGCTGTTGCAGGCCTTGCTGCTATAACTCCATCAGCAGGTTTTGTAAATGTTTCCAGTTCGCTAATAATAGGCATAGTCGCGAGCTGCGTGTGCTTTTTCTTTGTAGTCGTTATCAAGGCAAAAGCCGGCTATGACGACACTCTTGATGCGTTCGGCGTCCACGGCATAGGTTGTATCTGGGGCACAATGGCTACCGGGCTTTTCACGACAAAACTTATAAATCCCTCTGGCGCTGACGGACTTTTTTACGGCAACCCGCACCAGTTCCTCATCCAGCTTCTTGCAGTGGGAGTAACGGTTGTTTATTCCTTTGTAGCGACTCTCATTATTTACAAAATCATTGACCTGGTAATGGGCGTCAGGGCCGTGGCCAAGGATGAGGCAATAGGGCTAGACCTGTCACAGCATCATGAAAGTGCGTACACATTAATAGAATAACTATGGTTTTTTTGTATTAAACTGGTAAAGATAAAACTTAATTTGGAGGTAAAAATATGAAGCTGATCATCGCGATAATCCAGCCAAGCAAGCTGGAGGAAGTAAAGCAGGAACTTTATAAAGTCGAAGTAAACCTCATGACGGTAAATGAGGTCCTTGGCCACGGCAGGCAAATGGGTATAACCGAGATTTACAGGGGCGTGAAGGAAACAGGCAACCTTTTGCGTAAGATCCGTCTGGAAATAGCTGTCAATGACAATTTTGTCGAGCCTACAGTAAAAGCCATAATGAAAGGCGCGCAGACAGGCGAAACCGGGAACGGCAAGATATTTATAATGCCGCTTGAAGAATGTATAAGGATAAGAACAGGAGAAAAAGGAAAGGTAGCTATAGGATAAATCACAGTTTAAAATATTACAAAATAAAAAAGCCTTCCGGTAAATACAGTTTACAGGAAGGCTTTTTTATTGGTTTTAGGCGCGCCAGTTATTTATAAATGTATTATTAGGTGTGATATTATTGATGTTATTTTTTATTCTGTTGTTGTTCGCGGCAGCCAACGCTTTTAACAAATTAAGGAAGGTGTCGTTTAGCTGTGCGTTGTTCTGCTGTAGATTTTTTATTTGATTAACAACCGTATTATTTTGGTTTTGTACTGCATTGTTGTTGGCGTTTAATCCGGTATTATTCGGTTTTATTTGCCCTGCTGCCGGCTGTTGTGTTGCCATCCCCTGCTCCAGCGCCGCGAAAGCTCTTTGTGCTGCTGCAAGATTGCCGTTGCCGAGCGCCTGTCCGAGTTCTTTAAACGCAGTGGCTATCTGGTTATTTTGCGCGTTATTATCATTGTTTATATTATTTACCTTAAAATTGTTTACATCCTGCTGTACTGCAGCAAAAGCTTTTACCGCATTATTTACATTGCCGTTTTGCAATGCCTGCTTCAGGACATTAAAATCCGCCTTCAGTTTCTGTATATTAATGTTCTGTAGTAAAGGCATTATATTATTGTTCCCTGTTATACCCGTTATAGCCATAAAAACACCTCCTGTTTAATTAAACTTTTAGCGTTAAATAACCGCATCTCTGTTTGTTCTATAATGATATATTCAAAAATCCAAAAAGTCAAGATGTATTAAAAAATTATATTGACTTTTAATCAAAAATAAAATATTATTGAGAAAATACATTAACAATCTAAGGAAGGTGCCAAAAATGCCAACGAAAAGAAAATTAAAAAAGTCCGTTTTAAAGAAGAAAACACCAAGGGAAGCTTCTTCTGTTAAACTTGTAAACAAAAATTATTTAAGGCTCATAATAACTTCATTAATTATATTAATAGTTGTGGCAGCAGTTGCCGCCACATACTCTGTTATAAGAACAGCGCAGTTAAAAAAGCAGGCGAGCACTTCACAATTTTTAACCGTGCAGGATAAAGAAAAGAATAAAACTTACCAGATCCCTATAAATCCCGCCTCAGTTTCAATAGCAGCGTCCCAGTCTCCTGTTACCGTTAATGTAATACCGCAAAATAACAATGTTACAAATCCTTCCGCTGTGACCACCACCGGAAAAAAATCCTTCAGACAATTGCTTAAGCCTGTTGCCTCCAAAGAAACAATTAACAGGATTGACCTTGATCAGGCAAAATACTTGTATAAAAGCGGCAAAGCACTTTTTATTGACGCAAGGGCGCTGACCGAATATCAAGAAGCTCATATTGCCGGCGCTATCCCTATACCTGCCGGCTCTGCCGCAGCTGATATACCAAAATTTGCAAATGTCCTTAAAGATAAAGTGCTTGTATCCTACTGTCACGGAGTGGGGTGTCATCTTTCTGATAAAACTGCTTATGCGCTTTATGACGCCGGCTACAGGAAAGTTTGCATTTTTTTTGGCGGATGGCCGCAGTGGACGCAGGCAAACCTGCCTATAACAAAAAAGGGCGACGCCAAATAACTTAAAATAATGCAAAATAAAATAATCGCCTTTTTATCTCATCCAATAACACTTTCCGTAATAAAAATTATTATCGGAGGCCTATTTGTAATTTCCAGCGTAACAAAAATTACTGATCCGCAAAAATTCGCAGATTCAATAGCTGCTTATCAACTGGTCCCGGAAGTGATAATCCCCCCTTTTTCAATTTTAATCCCGTGGCTTCAATTTATATGCGGAATATTTTTGATACTTGACATCTTTGTCCAGAGTTCCGCTTTAATCTTGTGCGGTTTGCTGGCTGTTTACACCCTTGCTATATCCATTGATTTTATAAGAGGCATACAAATTGACTGCGGTTGCTTTGACCTTTTAGGCTTGGAGGATAAAATAGGTTTGCGCGCAATAATCAGGGATATATGTTTTCTTGCAATGACTTTCATGCTAGTTCTATTTGATAAAAACGGAATAAATTTTTACGGGCTTATTAAAAAATTCTTTAAATAGCCTTGCCTCGCTTTTCCAGCAATAAATGTCCATAAATCAATTTTATAAAAATAGTCCTCAAAAAATTCTTGAAACTCCTTGCCTTTTTATCAATATAATTTTCATCTTTTACCTTCCATTTTTCATTAAGAGCTTTTATATTAATAATCTCAAACTCGTTGCCCATTTTTTCTTTTACTTTGTTTAGCGTCTTACTCCCAAAATGATGAATAAAAGAAGCGCCTGTCCTATAACTTTTAAACCCTGCTTTTTTAAGCCTTATATAAAAATCCGTATCCTCACCTATCCCGGTGACAAACCGTTCGTCAAAAACACCTATTTTTTTAAACCTGTCCTTTTTTATTATCATACACCATCCAAAAAATCCATCTTCCTTGATTTTTTTCATTTTATTAACATATTGCTCCGCATAACTGTCAAAATCATAATTCAACGCGCCCTCTCTTGTGCCCGGGCTTATTATTCCGGCATTATGGATTAATTCATAAACATCAAGTAATCCTTTCAGCCAGTCTTTACTTACAATAATATCGTTATTAATAATACAAACATAATCGCTTAAGGCCTTTTTTATGCCTTGATTCCACGCCCTTGCTACACCCATGTTTTTTTTATTGTAAATAAAGCTTATTTTATTTCTTTTTAAAAATTTGGCCGTTCCATCGCTTGATGCGTTGTCAACAACAAGTATTTTATAATCAATGTTTAAGGTGTTTTTAGATATGTTTTTTATACATAATTTTGTAAATTTCAATTGGTTGTAAACAGGAATTATAATTGTAATACTCATTATTTTATTTTTTTCAGTTTTTCTAAAATTTCATCATGAATTGCTTTATTGTTTGATATTATTATATTATAAGGTTTTGTCATGGATAGGCTTTTCAGAATTATTTCGTTTCCGTTCTCATCGCTGATTTCACATCCGCCAAGCTTTGAAATAAGCAAAAAAGGTGCGAAATTTTCCAGAGTGAGTTCGTTCCTATAATCCATAAAAGCCGTTGCTTTCCCCTTTATTACAAGTATTATTTCTCCTATTGTACTGCCGAGACAACGCACACTTTCAAACTTACCTAAAAAATTGAATAGTCTGTCTTTATGCTTAAATTTAGAGTTTTTCACGGCTAAGAAAAGTAGTTTTCCTCTATCCTGTTTTTTTATTATTATTTTATTGAACTTTCCCCCGTTTAAAAAAATCCTCTTTTTATTGCTATAAATATAATCACCAGTATAATAATTACCGACAAAAGAATAGACCGGCTTTAATCCGTAATCAAAAATAGCAAGGCCAAACGAGACAAATGGAATCCCATTTGCATAATTATCAGAACCGTCTACCGGGTCTATAATTATATAATAAGGTTTATTCCCCATATTTTCATTTATTACTATTCTTTCTTTCGACTCCTCGGAAATTATAAAAGCCTTAAATTTTATTTTTTGTTTTAATATTGAAATTACATGGTTTTCAGTATGCTTGTCGAAATATTTGGTTGTTTGGCCTTTGGCATTTTTGCCTATTTCTTGGTTGGAAAGTCCTTTCAAAAGCCGTTTGCAAATTTCCTTAAAAACATTTGTTAGAATTTTTTTCATTTATAAAAATAGCTATTGTTTATAAATTATAACCGAATTAAGGAAACATGCCGCATACCAGTGAGGCGAGTCAGGGAAACCGCCATATATTGTCTGTGAGGCAGTATTACTAAATTGAATTGCTGTTGTTGTTGATACCCCATTGGCATAATAGTAGCCGTTATCCGTCACGGTTATATTTGCATTTTCCTTTAATGTGACTGTAAAACTATTATTATTATCAAGAGGTACATCAGTACTTCCGGTAGTATTTACTGCTGTTTCCAAAAACTCCTGGCTCCTTGTTACTCCGGTATTTGAAGAAATTGTCGCGTCGATCCATTCTCCAGAATAATATGGTACTATGCCAGAATTATTCCATACTGTGACCTGAATGTTTTGGCCGCAACCAGAAAATAAAAAAATAAATATCAATATTGTTCCGATTAAAAAAAGGCTCTTTTTCATCTTTAGCCTCCTGTATTTTTTAATATCCTTACAAAGATAATATAAACACAATTTTTACTCATTTTCAAGGAAAATTTGCCTATAATATTTCAAGCCGGAACTTGCCCGGACGTTTACTCACTTATTTGCGGTAGTGGCCAATGTAACATTTGAATAGAATTCAACGGGCAAAGTGTGGATCATGCCTTCCTGCGGAGGAACTACATAATGCAGAACTCTTTTATATTTTATAATAAGATTATTATTTTCTGATTTAACTAAAAACTTCATCGTTTTAAAAAAATCAATATTATTAAAAGGCAATATA
Organism: uncultured bacterium; assembly: GCA_963845185.1. Taxonomy (GTDB): domain Bacteria; phylum Oederibacteriota; class PGYV01; order PGYV01; family CAWJRG01; genus CAWJRG01. The sequence continues at coordinate 42,442 of CAWJRG010000010.1, forward strand.
AATTTTACTTCAGCCTCCGATTTTTCTTTCATCCATATTTCATAGTCAATTATTTTTAAAAGATAATATTGTTTTTTGGTTTGTAGGTTTTCCATCGAATTGCCGGGATTATAATCAATGGCGCTTAAAGTAATGCTATCATACCTGCGTAACGCATCTTCTTTGTCGTTAAAATACAAATTTTTTATATTTTTCATTTTAATAAAAATTTCATTGCCCTGCCAATCTTCATTTAAAAGTTCTTTCGAATTTAGCGGTTGCCATTCAACCGGCTCTATAAAAGGGTCTTCTTCCTTGTATTCGCCTTTAAAGTCCATTATATACCATTTGCCTTTCCCTTCCGTATCAAGTGGCTTTAAAAAATATTCCACAATATAATGATCCCGCCACATTACAATCATGGCAGGTATCGAGTAATACCTTAAAAGTGTTACCGCTGCCCTGCACTTCTCAAGTAGGCATGCTGCCTGCCTGTTTAAAACTTCAGCGCCTTGCAAAAATAATTTATGTGGATTTGTCACGGATTTTTCATTTGCTTCCGAATTATTAATATTATCTTTCACAAAATTGTAAACAAGCCCGGAAACATAATATGCGTTTTTTTTGCGGTATTCAGGAAGGCTTGAAATTATCAGATCCGCCTTTTCTTTAACTGTTTTATTAAGATAATCGAAATATGGGGCAGAAAAAATGAATTCTCTTACACTTAAAGGAAATGTTTTTATAATTCTATACCCAAATTTCGGTTTAGAGGCATTTTTCTTGTTTTCTGCTTTTATTAAAAGATAAATTTTAAAATTATATTTTTGTATATCGCTGATATTAACAGGTGTAAAAGTCGCAGGTATATATATTGGGGTTGCCTCTGCTGCCAGTGAAACGGCAACAACAAAAACCGCTAAAAAATAAAATATAATTTTTTTTATATTTTGAAATTTATTTTGCATTTACCTTACTCTCATTATTAATATAATAGCATATAAAATTAATCTCTCCTGTGTATGGATTTTTATGGTCTTCTCTTATGGCATCCGGGTATTTTTTCCTTATACTTGTTTCATATAATATATCCGTAGGTCTTATTATAAAAAGCAAGCCTTTTTTTCCGATATATTCATTTTTATTAATTTCTTTTATATTGTCGCCAAGCATATAAAAAGTACCTTTCCCATAAGTCAAAAAATTTGTTATGACTTGCTGTTCCGCTGAATAAAAAGAATACATGTTTCTTGCAGGTGACAGGAATATATAATAATTATCTATATGTGCATTTATACTTTGCGATATTTCATTAGCCTCCGGTGAAAAAGATATATATGTGGAGCTTGCTGTCCCATAAAGGAAAAAATATCTATATATATTTAATACCGCTGCCATTATTACTATTGCAGCAAGTACTATTGATAAATAAAAGTTATTTTTGTTTAATTTTTGCAGCATATTTTTTATATTGATTAAAGCCACTGCTATCAATATATATATGGCAGGTATTATCGCTATGGTTCTGTATGCCTGTGGCGCTTCTATCGACACTGTCATTATGCCTGGCAGTAGCATTACTAAAAACCAGAATAAATAAAGGTAGTATTGTGTATTGAAAAGTGCTATTAAAAATCCTGCTATAAGCAGCACTCCACTCACATTGTCTAGCATTGGCGATTTTGAAAGATTATGCCTGCCATTGTAGTCACCTTCATAATTAAACATTAAAAAGTGCTTTTCGACGTTACTTATAACCGGAGCTATGCTCTTTGATTTCGCAATATCGTTTGTAATGCTTACATCTCTTGCTCTTTGTGTAAATTCCAGGTAATTATTTTTCGCATAGTTTAAAAGCGGTATAACGATTATAAACGCCAAAGTCGCCATAAATAAAAAATTTCTAAGATAAATTTTAATAAATACATTTTTATCTTTAAACATAAGGTAAATAGAATATAAAATTACAATAAAAGGTATAAAGTAAGCAGCGCTAAAAGTATAAAGACTTATACCCATGGCAATACCGGCCATTGCAGCGTTTGCTATTTTGTTTTCCTGTGTCATCTTTAAATAAAAATAAAAGAAAATAATTTCAATAAATATGGTCTGCATTCCGAGAAAGGCTACTCTTGAAAAATTTATGTGCCATTCTGATGTCGCCATCATTAAAGATGCGGCAAAAGCTATTCTGTAATCCTTAAAAATGTACCTCAATAAGAAATAAAAAGCTACGATGCTGAAAGAACCGAGTAGTATTGATACAAGTCTTAATGAAAAAATATTGATGCCGAATATCTTTGATAAAAAAGCTGCAAAATAAAAATATAGTGCCGGCATTTGTGTCAGTCTCGGAATAAATACAGGCAGATTGTCAGATCCCATTAAAGTAATTAATTCATTGCCGTTTTGAGCTTCATCAAACCATACCCCAGGTGGTATATCATTAATTCTGTAAATGCGCATAATAAAGGCCAATATAAAGAGTATTATAACACCTAAGATTTCATGGTTAACATAAAATTCCTTCTTGATAATGTTTTCCTTTTTATTTACAAAAAATGAAATTATATAAAAAACCATAGCCGATAAAACAAGTATGATTGCATAGCTTAAATAGTTGAGGTTATTTAAAGAAAATACATATTGCGCAGCAGATATAGAAGCTAGTGTTATGACAAATCCTATGATATAAAATAAATCTCTTTTTTCAATCTTTAGGTCATTCTCTATATAAAAAAATAAAGGCAACAGTATAAGATAGATTAAAAAATCATTGTAATTAACACGCTCTTTAAAAAATATTATGGCAGTCACAATTATGATAATAGATATATAAAAAGCCAAAAAATATTTTTTACTAATTTTTAGCATCATTTACCTCTTATTTTTTAAAAAAGGACTGTCTGCTCAGTCTGTGGCAACCCTTTTGCGAAGCCATTGTCCTGTATAAATTTTGAAACATTTTTATTTATTTTTGTCCTTTTAACCATATCTTCCATTGAGGAAAACTTGGCTTTGCATCTTTCTTTTATAACAGCATCAGCAACTTTTAATCCAAGCTCCGGTATTATGGTTAATGGCATTAAGATTTTACCTTCTTTTACCTTAAATATGTTCGCTTCTGATTCATATATATCTATATTTGACAATTCACCGCCCCTTTCTTTCATTTCCATCACTACTTCCATTACTTCAAGAGCGGCAGCTTCTTTTGGTTCAAGATTTTTTTTCATTTTAAGTTCTTTAATTGAAATATACAATTTGTCTATGTCGCTGAAAGCAAATTCATATTTAAAATCCGTCACATTCCTGTTAAAAAAATCCGCATAGAAATAAAGAGGGTGGTACATTTTAAAATATGCTATTTTAAAAGACAGTATCGCATAAGCTACAGCATGCGCTTTTGGAAACATATATTTTATTTTTTCACATGATTCTATATACCATTCCGGCACTTTGTTTTTCCTCATTTCGTCCTTTTCCTCCGCAGATAACCCTTTGCCTCTTCTTACTTTCTCCATTATATTAAAGGCTTTTTCTTTCGATAGACATTTATTGATCAAAAAATTCATTATATCGTCCCTTACCGATATGACCTCTTTAAGAGTTGCTTTCTTTGCCTTTATCAATTCTTCGGCGTTGTTTCTCCACACATCCGTACCGTGGGATAGACCTGCTATGTATATAAGTTCGCTGAAAGTTTTTGGTTTTGTCGCCGCAAGCATTCCTCTTACGAATTTTGTACCATATTCAGGTATGCCGAGTGTCCCCACCGGATAATCATATTTCTTTTCGTTTACCCCAAGAACTTTAATGTCACTAAAAAGCTTCATGGTTTTTTTATCATCCAGAGGAATATCTTCAACATTGATTTTTAATACTTCACATAATCTTTTTAAACTTGTTGGACCTTTATGCCCAAGTGCATCAATTTTCACAAGAGCATCGTGCATAAAGTCATATTCAAAATGGGTCACTATCACATCTTTTTCCTTTGAATCTGCTGGATATTGCACCGGGGTAAAATCATATATTTCCCTATTCTCTGGGATTAGTATTATCCCGCCAGGATGTTGCCCTGTAGTCCTTTTTATGCCCATGCAACCGCGCGCTAGTCTCTCAATTTCAGCTTTCTTCGCAGTCCTGCCTTTTTTCTCCATATATTTATTAACAAAATCCCTTTTAGCTGCTTTCAATTTTATGGTATTGATTGTTCCGCATCTGTATACTTTTCCTTTTCCCCAAAACTCTTCCACAAAATCGTGAATTCTGTCCTGGTATTCGTCTGAAAAATTAAGGTCTATATCCGGTATTTTATCACCCTTAAACCCCAGGAATGTTTCAAATGGTATGTTAAAACCTTCCTTGCTCATTTTTTCTCCGCATATGGGACAATTTTTATCTTTCAAATCAACACCTATAAAGCCCTCCTGTGTCAACTCAAAATGTTTGCATTGCTTGCATATGTAATGTGGTTCCAGCGGGTTTACCTCGGAAATACCGCATAAAAATGCCACCAGTGACGAGCCGACCGACCCCCGAGACCCGACTATATACCCATCCTGTAGTGATTTATCCACCATTTTTTTTGCGATCAGATAAAGCACGGAAAAATTATGTTTGATAATAGCGTCCAGCTCCCTTTTTATCCTCTCTTCAACCTGATCCGGAATTTTTTGTCCGTATATCTTCCGCGCATTCTCCCATGTTATTCCTACAATCTGGTCATCCGAATCCGCGATATAGGGAGGCGCAAATTCTTCAGGTATGGGATTTATCCCCGCATCAATCATTTTCTCTATTCGTTCGGGATTCTTAATCACGACTTCGTAAGAATTGTCTTCGCCCAGATATTTGAATTCCTCGAGCATTTCGTTGGTAGTCCTTAAATAAAGATTTGCGCTTTCTTGGCCTTCTATCTCGTCAAACCCTTGCGATAAAAGCAATACTTCCCTGTAGATTTTATGTTCTTCCGACAGGTAATGTACATCTCCTGTAGCTACAACAGGCTTGTTATATTTTTTCCCGTATTCAAATATTTTTATGTTTATTGCTTTTATCCCCTCAGTTGATTCAACTTTCCCTTCTCTTACAAGGAATTTATTATTATCAATAGGTTGGATCTCAAGATAATCGTAAAAATCTATTATCTCCCTTATTTTCTCTTCCCCCTTATTATTTAATATAGCCTGGTACAATTCCCCGAGGTAACAGGCGGTTCCAAGTATCAAACCATCCCTGTGTTTTATGAGTTCAAATCTCGGTATGCGCGGTTTTTTATAAAAGTAATTCAAGTGTGCAAGAGATACGAGCTTATATAAATTCTTCAAGCCTTGTTTATTTTTTACAAGTAAAATAATATGGTTTGGTTTGTTTGTCTTGTCCGCTCTTATGTCGTCTACAATATAGCCCTCAAGCCCCAAAATTAGTTTTATTCCTTGTTTTTGTGCAATCTTATACGCTTGCGGATAAACATGAACAACACCATGGTCGGTAATTGCGGCTGCTTTATGCCCCCACCGCGCCGCGGTTTTAATATAATCTTCCACATCCATTACCGCATCCATAGCGCTCATTTTCGTATGTGCATGAAGTTCTATCCTTTTCACCTGTGAAATATCTTGTTTTTGTTCCTTTGTTATCTTTTGTATTTGTCTTAATCTGCCGGTTATTTCTTCTTCTCTTTCGTCATATTTGACTTCAACAACGGCGCGTGCATATGAAATATTTTTAATTTCGTTTATAAGCGCGTCGTCTTCGTCCAAAAAAGTAAAACATTTTAGTGTGTCTATTTCATTAGTGATATACAATGTCATAATCACATAGCTGTTTCCGCCCGAACCTTCCTTAGTTACTTTCCTTTTATATTCCTCGTCAAGAAAAACCCTGCCCTCAATAACATATTTACCCTGCTCTATTATATTTTCTATCGGAGTCACATTTTCTTCTTTAATATTCGGCTTTAATATTTTACTTTCTTGGTTTGTTTTAATTGAAACTATTTTTGTCTGACTCGGTCGCAAATAAGAATAATTAATTTCCATGGCTTCTTTTAATACTTTGATATCCGGATCGAATTTAAAAAAAGCCCTTATTTTTTTGAATATTTCTTTTGATATTTTCTCATCTAAAAGATTTTTGTAAATAAAATCGTTATTGCATGCTATAAACACTGTATTTTCATACGCTTTTACTTTGGTATTTTCAAGCCATATTTTAGCATTCGTATCTTCATTTAAAAAAAGGCCCCAGTAATTATTTATCAATTTTTCCCGTGGTATATCGTCGGAAAATTCTGTAGTTATTTTTGTTTGTTTGCCAGTTTCAATGTCCAAATAATTTCTTAATTTGTCCAAAATTTCGGTTGAAATAATATCTTTCAAAACTACATTTACTGTGATTTTATCTTCGGCTTCAGAAAACTCGACAGTCTTTATTTCAATTGTCTCTGCTGAATCATCCAGTCCGATTTCATGTATGATATTCTTGATAATTTCCCGTGTTTTATCTTTTCCAATATTTAAGATATATGTCATTTGCCTTCCTTGTGATACTTTATGTTAACTCTGTATATTTTTTACTTGTTAAAAAGATTTTGTAGTTTTTTTACAGCAGAATTTTTTCCCTGGCTTTCTATTTGTTTATTTATGGCGGATTCAGCGTTGGTAATGTCGTTTTGTGTACCGTTGACTTTACCGTTATCCGCGCTTAGCTGTTTTTGAATATCGCCCTTGTCCCCGTCAACATCTTTCAAAAGGCCTTTACTTTCGTCTTTAATCTGGCTTCCTATTTCCTTGCTTATTTTGTCTTTTGCATCCGAAACTTTTTTGCCGTAAATTCTGTTTAAACTGCTTTTTATTCTGTCCGCAATATCGCTGTCAAAGCTCATGCTGAGTCCTGTGTTCTTCTGCACAACATGAAACCCGATTTTCATTTTATCAATGCCGCTGACAGCCTGGTACACAACATCGCTTGAATCCTGCTTGTCAAATTGCACGCCTGACAATAGAATGTTGCCGTTTATTGATATTATCTTTTCCATATTCTTTATTTCAGCGGATGTATCCATATTTGCGTTTTTTAACTTGATATTGCCGTAATCCACCTTGTCAAGCCCCGCAGTTGAAGCTGGCATTTTTGTTGTACTCATAGTTATTGTATCGTTAATCTCGTCAATATGGTTTATATCCCCTTTCATTATCATTCCCATGCCGGATTTTTCAGCATAAAGGTTAAAAGTTATCGGTCTCCCGATAACAGCCTGTTCTGTTGTAATATCGTCGATTTCACCTTTTACAAGATACTGGCTCGCGTCTGCCTTTTCTGTGGAAATTACTACTTTTTTAATCCAGAAAGTCGGGTATGCGCTGCTAACAAAAACTATATCCCTGCCGTGTATTCTCTTCTTCTCAATAATTTTTTCTTTTTTGCCCTTTTTCTGGCTTTTGGGGATGTATTTGTTTATAAGGTTCAGTAAATCCATTATTTTGGTAATCCTGTCGTACCATATGGGGCCTATCAGTGATTTTTCAATGCTTGATGCGTTTAATATCTTTACGTTAAAATTTCCCAAGACATTCTGCACGTCCTTTTCTTTTGCCTTTTCTATATCATTTGACAGTCCTTTAGAATAATCGTAAAAATCCTGCGCATCATTTTTTTCAGTTTCCAGGTCCTTTTTTAAAGATTCCACCTCTGTCTTCATTTTGCCCAGTTCCTGCAGTTTTGCCTGGGCCGCAGGTATATCGCTTGCGCTGTTGACCTTTACTCCTTTGATGTCCCCAATTTCCGACTCTAAATTTTTTGTCGTGGCGTCAATGTTGATATTTTTCATGTCAGAAGACGTTTTATCCTTTTTATCCTTTAATTTCTGTTCTGAATCCTTTATAAGCTTGTAGGATTCCAGGTTTTCCTTCTTTATGTAACTTTTATAGTCTATATTTTTGAGTTTATCTCCAAGCTCATTGCTTTTTGATACAGGCATTTTTTGCACATCGGTTTTGGCCTTATTATCAATAGCGTCTTTCATTTTATCAGTCGGTGCATTTTTGTCCTCCTGCTGTTTTTCAATCTTTTGAACCTTCCCGGGCGGAAGAAATCCTGATATTTTCCTGTCTGTTCCAATGGCAAGGTTTATTACATTTATATTGTCGAAAATAAATTTTCTTTTTAACATAGGCGTAAAAATATATTTTATTTCTATTTTTTGAGCCTGCCATAAGTTCTTAAATTCATGGTTTTTATCCGCAACTGTCAGATTTTCAATCAAAATCTGAGATTTTAAGACTTGTATATCCACCTTCTCAATCTCTACTTTTGACTTGAACATATTTTCTCCCGCGGCCACAAGCCCCATCTTAACAAGCATATTAAGGAAGAATACGTTAAATACTATTATTAAAGCAAGTGCTATTGCCGTTGCAGCAACGCCGTGTTTTCTTATCATTATTTTTTACCTCTTTTCTCTATAAATTGCCCTACTGAAAGTATCTGCATAATTTTCAGTTTTTGGAGTTTCTCCTGCCAGTTTTTCCTGTAAAAAACAATGAAACTTCTTGTTCCCATCCAGGCCAAAGGCGTAATTATGACCCCGATGAGAAAGTCGCCTATTACAACAGTATTGTTAAATCTTGTATATGGTATTATCGGCAGTGCCGATAGCCACTTCCACAAAGGGACTAAAAAATCCGCTGTAAGCACGCCGTATCCCAGCTTGTCGCCGACAGGGTCAATGAGGAATGCCAGCAATTTAAAAAATACTGTTGAAAGCGCAAACATCCCAGAGTTTACATTCAAAAGCACAATTAAAAGAAAAACAAAAACAAAATTAAATGGCGCTATCGCGAAAAACCCCGCAAAAATACCAAGCACAACTCCAAGGCAGATTTCTTCCGGTTTCTTGTTTGAATTTAAGATACTCAAAATGTTTGAAATAATTTGAAACATTTTCCATCCTCCTTAAAATAGTATTTCTGCATATACCTACTTAAACCTTCGGAATCATTGATTAAAGATCTTCGATAATCTTAAAAATCAGGAATTACAGTGCAATCTCCGGTTTAATAATTATAATTTCCCGAGGCACTTATTAAATTTTAAATATTTTTTTTATTTCCTTTTTCAGATTTTTTTTCATTTCCTTTTGCATGCTGGCATATCTCAATATTGCAAGCACATAGCTGTATTTATTTCCCGTGTCGCATCGCAAACCGTTGAATTCATACGCAAGCAGTCCCTCCTGTTTCATCAATATTTTCAGTGCATCCGTAAGTTGTATTTCGCCCCTGGCGCCGGGTTTTGTTTTGCGTATGTATTTAAAAATGTTCGAAGGCAAAATATACCTGCCGACGATTCCCAGGTTGGAAAAAGCTTTTTTTATCTGCGGCTTTTCAATCATGTCTTTTACCTCATATAAGTTCTTGCTTATTGGCAGCGGTTTTATTATGCCGTAATCGCTTATTTTTTTCTTTTCAATCCTTTCAACGGCTATAACCGCTTTTTTGTATGTTTCAGAAATTTTACTCATTTGCCCCATTACCGGTTTTTTTGAAAATATAAGATCGTCAGGCAGAAAAACCGCAAACCCCTCATTGCCCACAAAATCTTCTGCATAAAGTATGGCATCGCCGAGTCCCCTTGCTTCCTTTTGCCTTACAGAGTATATTTTAAAATTTTCAGGCACTCTTTTTAGCTGCGCCAGCAAATCTGTTTTTTTGTTTTTTCTTAAATAGTATTCAAGATAAAAATTTTTGTCAAAATAATCCTCAATACTGTATTTTTCCTTTGATGTAATGAATAATATACTTCTTATTCCCGAATTAAGAGCTTCCTCAACTATAAATTGTATGGCAGGCAGATCTATAATAGGGAGCATTTCTTTTGGTATTGCCTTTGTGTATGGCAGAAATCTTGTACCCAACCCTGCAACCGGTATAATTGCTTTGCGTATTTTCATTATTCTTTTTCCTCCTTATCCCTGTTCAGCAATAATTCATTAACCCTGCTGGCTATAAAAGCTCTTATTTCTGACGGCTTGTTCATTTTCATCGCCTTTTCAGCTAACTCTATGGAGTCCTGAAATTTTATGCTTCTTATGATTCTCTTTATCGTCAAAGTTGTTGCTGCATTTGTGGATAATTCATCAATACCCATGCCCATTAAAAGCACGGCAATATAGGGCTCTCCTGCCATTTCGCCACATACAGATACCGGTATTTTATTTTTGTGACCGTTATCTATTGTCATTTTTATTAACTTCAGCACAGCCGGGTTAAGCCCATCGTAAAGATTTGCCACTGAATTGTTTCCACGGTCAACAGCCATTGTGTATTGTATCAGGTCATTTGTGCCCAGGCTGAAAAAATCAACCTTTTTAGCAAGCTCCTCGCTCATCAACGCGGCTGCCGGCACTTCTATCATTATACCTGTACTTATATTATTATCAAAAGGTATTCTTTTATGCTTCAATTCTTCCTTTACTTCCTCAATAATTTTTTTTGCTTCATCTATTTCATTCATTACCGAAACCATTGGAAACATTATTTTTATCACGCCAAAAGCAGATGCGCGTAATATCGCCCTGAGCTGCAGCTTGAAAATATTAACATTTGAAAGTGACAGCCTTATTGACCTCATACCTAAAAACGGGTTTTGCTCAGGAGGTAGTTTAAAATACGGCAAAAATTTATCCCCGCCTATATCAAGAGTCCTTATTGTTACAGGTTTTGGGTTCATTTTTTCAACAACAATTTTATATAAATTAAACTGTTCGTCTTCGCTTGGAAGGTTCATCCTGTTCATATATATAAATTCCGTTCTAAACAATCCTATACCATCGGTATTATTTTCTTTTGCGACACCGACTTCTTCGGAAAAATCTATATTTGCGCTTAAAATAACCGAATGCTTATCGACAGTAATCGTTTCTAATTTTTTCAGCCTTTTTAATGTCTTTATTTTTACAAGTTGTTTTTTCTGTTCATCTCGGTATGTGGCGAGCGCTTTTTGATTTGGATTTACAATGACTATCCCTTTTCCCCCGTCGACTATAAGCAAATCTCCCGTTTTAACGTTATGTGTTATATCCCTTATGCCGACAACTGCCGGTATTTCTAGCGATCTTGCAACTATTGCAGTGTGCGATGTAGCTCCGCCAAGCTCAGTAATAAAACCAAGTATTTTATTTTTATCCATTTCAGCTGTATCTGCAGGCGATAAATCCAGGGCTACTACTATGTATTTATCATCAGGGGTTTCTTGCGCTTCGGGAATCTTTTCCGATAGGTTATTTACTACTTTTTCAACCAGTCCGGCTATGTCCCTGCTTCTTTCCTTCAGGTAACTGTCGGAAATTCTGTTAAAAAATTCCGAGTAATCTTTCAGTACCAGCGTAAGCGCATATTCCGCATTTACCATTTGGCTTTCTATTATTTCTTCCGTTTTGCCGGCAAACATCGGATCTTCCAGGAGCAGAAGATAGGCGTTAAAAATATCCGCCTCGCTGTTGCCGATGTCGTATATTATTTTTTCTTTTATCGATAATATCTCCATTTTTGTCTTTTCAACCGCTTTTTTAAGTCTGTCTATTTCTTCTTCTACTTTAGTGGCAGGTATCTGTTCCTTTTGTATGTTTGCCATCCTTTTATTTATAACATACGCAGGGCCTATTACAATACCTTGCGAAGCTGCTGTGCCTTTGAACATTTTCAATCCTCCCCGAATTTATTTTCGACCAATTTCACAAGCTTTGCCATTGCTTCTTTGGAGTCCGGCCCGGTTGTTGTTATTTCAATTTCCTTTCCGGCCTCAGCCCCTAGTCCCAGTACACTCATGATGCTTTTACCGTCAACTTCGACATCATTGCATTTTACTTTAACATCGCTTGTGAATTTCTCCGCCTCTATTACAAACATAGATACAGCCCTCACGTGAAAACCCACTTTGTTTGATATTTTTACTTTTCTCTTGTATTCCATATTCTCTCCTACATTATTCTGACATAAACTATTATAACTGACAGTACGATGACGGAAATAAATACATGGGTAATAACCGTCTTTCTCCTTAAAGCTTCTGTAGAAAGTATAAACGCTATTACAAGAGGCAGCGCGTCCAAAAACTTGTTTGTCAACAGGTTGTCCTGTTTAACGCAAAAAAAACCTCCCATTATCCCGCCAAGCATGCACATTCCGATAAGCTTTACGCTTTTCATTATTTCCTGAAATTGTATTTTTTGTATACGTACAAATAAATCTCCATGGTTATAGTATGCCTTAAAAAGCAAATAATATTTTATCAGCATTCTTGGCAGGTTATATATTGCAAGGGAAACAATTACGCTGCCTATCAGCGACTTCAGGCTGTAGTTTGTAAGGAAAATAACGCCTGCGCCCATCAATAAAGCAAAAGGTTTTAATCCGTACCAGAAAAGCGAATCACCTATTGCGGCAAGTGGCCCCATAATTCCCATTTTTGTATTTTCTATTTCTTCGTTTTTCTTTTCGTCATCGTCACTTATGTCTCTCTCGAGTTTTGCTATTACGCCCACTGCGGCGGAAGAAAAAAATATATGCGTGTTAAAAAAACCTATGTGCCTGTTTATCGCGCCAAGCAGTCCGTATTTATTTTTATGGTATATGCGCTTAAGCAGGTTATATATGGCGAATAAGAAGCCTATATTTTGAAGCCTTTCAAAGTTCCATGCGGTATGAAGAAAATTAAGCTTGAATCCGCTCCATAAAAGCGAAAATATGTTTATTTTCTTCATAAGGAAGCCTCATTTTTCTCCCAGACCGAATTATAAACCATGAAAACCCCTGCTGCAAAAAGAGCCAGCAGAAAAAAAACGATATTCACTTTGTAAAAAGAAAAAACTATGTATGAGACAAACAATGTTATCCCGTGAATGACGGCGCCTTGTTTTGTCCGGAACATATCAAAAATAACCGCAAACCCCAAAACAGGCATTATCCACCATGATATTTTAAGCGCTTCGGTAATCTCACCAGGCAGGGTTTTGTATACCCTCAGTATCAGCGGCACAGCCGATGTTAAAATAAAAAAATAAAGTAAAAAATCCCTTGCAAGTTTGGCTGTTACGGCGAAAAAATTCACTACAAGAATATAAATACCATTTCCTTCCCTGATTTTACTTTCAAACCGGTGAAGAATGCTGATATTTAACTTCCTGTTCCATATATCCATTTGCCCAACAAAAAAACCTATTGCCACGCCTCCAATAAGGCAAAACATCATCAATGAACTTGGTACAATGAGGTTAGGCGCTGTGCTTCTAATTATAATTATCAAAGCAGTGGTTATAAACGCTATGGCAGAGGACGACGGCGGCACATATGCGCCGAAAGGAGGGGTGTTTGCCCATATTAGCTGTATCAGGCACCCTATCATGATGCCCATCTGCATGTCTCCCAGCAGGTATCCCGAAACCGCGCCGGTAATTATCGGTTGTGCAATTAAAAACATGCCTATAGAAAAATTGTCGAGTTCAAAAAGCGCTCCTATCAATGCCGCCAGAGCTAATTTTCCCATTTCTTATTTTCCTTTTCCTTTATGATGTATTTCTTCTATAGCCTTAAATATGTCTTTTTTCGCCTCGGTTGGTACCATCCTGACCTCAAGTCCTACGCCCATTTTCTTTAATTCGTTAAATGCGGCTATATCTTGCTCATCCACAAAAATAGCGTCAAAAAGCTGGACCTTGCTGGGTGAAAAATGCATTCCTCCTATATTGATTTCGGAGAGTTTTCCGCCCGCCTGGACTAATTTTACGGCATCCTCAGGCGAGTTCAGCAGGATTATCGTTTCCATTTCGTCAAATTCCCTTTTTTTTATTTTCCCGGCTGCTTCCATAACAGTTAAAATGGAGAGTTTTATATCAGGAGGTGTTGCCATCCTGAATAAAAATTTTTGCATATCATTGTTAACGGCCTCGTCGTTGACAACCGCAATATGGTTTGCCTTTAGCGTCTGGACCCACCCGACTACAACCTGGCCGTGAATCAGCCTGTCATCTATCCTGGTAAGCAAAATAGGCATTTTTCAAACCTTCTTATTAAACAAACTTTTTGCATCCACAATTGTTTTGTCACGCTTTTCCATAAGCATCTTAACAAGTTCGTCGATGTTTTTCGATGCGTGCATCACAGCTTCTATAACAAGGGGTAAATTAAACCCCGTGATAATCCTGACTTTTTCGTCTTTACCGAACAATAGCAATGCGGCGTTTGACGGCGTGCCGCCGAACATATCGGCCATTATTAGGACGCCGTCGCCTTTGTTTGTTTCTTCGACAAGCTTTCTTAATCTGGCTGTAAAATCTTCCATTTTATCCTGCCCGGACAAAGACAGATAGGTCAGATTTTCTCTTTCCCCTATAATAATTGAAACAGTTTCTTTTAAAGCCTGCGCTATATTAAAATGCCCTATTAAAATTATGCCTACCATATGTAAATCTCCGTGAGAACATGCGCAAAAACCGTGTAATTGCGCGTAAGGATGTCAGATAATAACTATTTTCATAACCATTTTTGCGAGTATTTTGGGGTCATGCCTTATAAAATCCCCTTCTGAGAATAGCTTGCCTGCGATCAGCGAAACGCCGAGCTTGTTGATTTCTTCCTTGTCGATTTTTACAAGGTAAGCCTTTTCTTTTGCGTATCTTTTTAACAATTCTTCCTTTGGTACTCCGTTATTTGCTATACAATAGTCGATTATTTTCCCCCCGGTATGCTTGAATATCGCCTTTATATGGTCCGAAACCCTGTAGTTATCCGTCTCGCCGTTCTGGGTCATTATATTGCTTATATAAATTTTTAATGTTTTGGTATTCATAAGTGCTTCTTTGATGCCCGGTACAAGCAGGTTTGGTATTACGCTCGTATACAGGCTGCCCGGCCCTATTACTACTATATCCGCGTGTTTTATGGCGTCTATTGCCGGCTGGTATGGTTTACAATTGCTGGGCTCAATATAAACCCTGTCAATAATGCCGCCGGCCTTTGTTATTTTGGATTCTCCCTTGACCATCTTCCCGTTTGTTAACTTTGCTTTTAATGTTACGTTGTCCAGCGATACTGGCAGCACCTCCCCGAATATCGCCAGTACTTTTGAAGATTCCTTTACCGCGCGTGAAAAATCGCCGACTACATTTGATAATGCCGTAATAAAAATATTGCCGAAGTTATGTCCCGCCAGGTCTTTGCCCTTCTGAAACCTGTATTGAAAAAGTTTACCAAGCAGGGTTTCCTCGTCAGACAGGGCAACAATGCAGTTTCTTATATCGCCTGGCGGCAATACCTGGTAATCCTTGCGCAGGCGCCCTGAGGAACCGCCGTCGTCGGCCACGGTAACAATTGCCGATAAGTTGCTGGTGTATTCCTTCATGCCCTTTAAAACATTCGGCATTCCGGTTCCGCCGCCGATTGCCGCAATCCGCGGGCCCCTTTTCATTTTTGCCCTTTTATGTGCTATATTTATGAATTCTTCTTCCTTGTTCGGCATTACAACCGTCAGGATTGAATAATAAATTCTCCTTATCGCGAGTATTATTCCGGCAAATCCCAGCAGCATAAACGCAATATCCGCGAACTTAAGCCGTTGAAGCCTTAATATATACTTGTCTATATTTATTGCCTCTATCCTGACATTCTTGAATATATTGCCTAGCAGGCCGCTTAAGCCCGCTATCAGCACAAGCACGCTTAAAACAAAAAGGAAGATCCACCTTTTTATCCTTATCCCCGGATAGAGCCATTTATTGATTTGGAACATCTTCTTTATCCTTTTTCATCCATTTTATTATTCTTTTATTTAATTCTTTTGCCGTGTTATATCCGCCTGACTTCAGCCGCTGGTTCATTGCTGCCACCTCTATTATTACGCTCAGGTTGCGGCCAGGCATTACCGGCAGTAATATTTTTGGTATTTCAATTCCGAGTATGTTCTCATATAAATCATTTAACCCCAGCCTTTCATAATCCTTGTTCCTGTCCCATTCTTCAAGCCGCAGCACAAGCTCAACCTGTTGTGTTTCCCTTATGGCGCCGACCCCGAATAAATTTTTTATGTCTATTATCCCTATGCCTCTTATTTCCATGTGGTGCTGTACAATATTTACGCCTTTTCCTTCGAGCTGCTCATCGCTCGATCGCGTCACTTCCACCAGGTCATCGGCAACAAGCCTGTGTCCCCTTTTGATAAGTTCAAGCGCTATTTCGCTTTTGCCTATGCCGCTTTTTCCCATTATTAAAACGCCTATCCCGTAAACGTCCACAAAAGTTCCGTGAAGCACGGACTGCGGCGCAAGTTTTTTTTCAAGGTATATCATCGCCTGGCTTATAAGTTTGGTTGTAAAAATCGAGGAGGAAAATACCGGGGTTTTATATTTTGTTGCCATCTTCAGGAAATTCTGTGGCGGCTTCAGGTCCCTCAATATCAGCGCGCAGCAGATATTTTTTTTAAAAATCTCTTCCATTACTTTATTTGCCTTTTCAGGACCGACTTTTTTTATGAAGGTAAACTCGGTCTTGCCGAATACCTGTATCCTTTCAAATGGAAAATAGTCGAAAAATCCCGCAAGCGCGAGCCCGGGTCTGTTAATGTCGGAAACTATTATTTTTTTTCCCTGCAGGTAATTTTCGCCGGCAAGAATCTTTAAATGGACCTTTTTCTTGTTGTCATTATAAAACTCTTTGACGGAAATATCTTTCATTAAATAGCCATGCCTCCAGTCCGGAATACAAGCGGCCCCGCATCAGTAAAATTTGCAGGGCAATGATCGTGCAACAAGGGCATTGTCATTGTTTCGTTTTTTCTTCTTCTTCTATTATCTGGTTTATATCTTCCTTGGACTGTGCGCTCATTATTTTTTTTCTGTAATATTTGTTTTTAAGGAAATTTGAGACTCTGGCAAGGGCCTTTAGCATCACACCGGCCGCCCCTTCCGGCGCCAGCAGCATAAAAAATATGAATACGGGTTCTCCGTCAAGCGCTTCAAAGTCAACCCCGTTCTTTGAGACTCCAAATGCGCCTGTTAAATCCTTAACGCCTTTTGTCTTGCTGTGCGGTATGGCTATCCCCTGCCCCACACCAGTGCTTCCGAGCTCTTCCCTTTCCATTAGTGAATCAATTGTAACAGTTTTGTCAAGAATTGCTCCTTTTTTATCAAGCATGTCGACCATTTCCTTTATTATATCCTCTTTTGTTTTTGATTTTATATTCAGTTCTATGCAGTCCTTGTCGAGAAAATCCAGAATTCTCATCATGTTTTCACCTCGTTTAATATTTTGAGATCGTAAGGCCGTATTTATTGTCTTTTCTTTTTCTTATAAGGCATATTTTATTGAAATCAACGTTGTAAAAAAGCAGTATTTTCTCCTTTGAAATTTCGATTTCAGCCATTGCTTCCTCTGTATTCATGGGTTTTGCAGCTTCTATATCCTCCTCGACAATTTCGCTGTGTTTTTCCCCTTTGTAATCGCTTATCGAGGACAGGTTTTCAAATGCTATGTCCGCCTTTTTATTTTTCCCTTTTTCCGCATTCATTATTTTATCTTTAGTCTTTTTAATCTGGCTCATAAGCTTGTCTTCAAGCATGTCAATTGAAGAATACATATCCTTTGTTTCCACCTTAGCGCTGAATTTATGCCATTTGGACATGAGATTCGCTTCGGCAATATGCCGGTATTTTTCCACGGTTATTATGACATGCAATTCCCCATTTTCCTTGAAATCAAAGTAATTTTCTATCTTTTTCAGCCTTTTATTTGCATAATCCTTTATGCCTTCGGTTAAATCAACATGCCTGCCTGTTATATAAAATTCCATTATCTTTATTCCTCCTAAGCAAGAGTTTATTTTGCAAACCCGTGGGTGTAGCAAAATATTACTCTTGCTTACACCCGTTCCAGTCCGAAGCCGTAAGGCTGAGGACAAGCGGTGTCTATGGTGTCAGTGCCTTTTATCTTGTGGTTTTAAGCGTAAATATCAATAAAAACAATATATTCTTAATGTTCTTAATCAATATTCTTAAAATTAACACATAATATTTATTATGTCAATTATTTTAAACCTGAAGATTATGTGCCTAAAAATATTCTTTATTTTTTTTTACATTAAAACTCCGTAATTTACAGAGAAACTCCATAGTAATCCGGTTTCAGACAAAATTATGCTGCAGTCTTACTGGAGCCCCACGGGCAAACAGACTGTGTCATAAGTCTCCGTCCACAGCTGATTGCCGTAGGTAAATTAAAAAATCTACAAAATATCCTGTTTTATACAAAAAACCTGCGTGGCCCGATGTTTCTTGCTATCCAAGCTGCGCAATCAACTCCCTGACACCTACAATGCTTATCATTCGAGCCATATTGAAACAACTTGTGAACAACGCCATCTCAGCTCTTGCTCCTTCAAGCCCTCGCAGCAGAAACCCGCTTACTCCAAGATTTCTTTTAATATGTCCGAACGGCAACTCTGCTTTCTCTTTTCTCAACTTGAAAATATCCTGCGATTCTTTTGTTTTATATTTTTCTTCAAGCAATATTTTTAGTTCTTCGTTTTTTAGCCTCTTTATCATTCTGCCCTTCGGAGACCGGGTGCATACTCCAAAGTTTTTACATTCTATACAAGCCTTTTCTTCAGTAGACCTATATACTTCAAGATTCTTTTTTTTATCAAAACTATGCCATGTCAATATCTGTCCTTCGGGACAAGTGTAGGTATCTTTCTCTGAATCGTATTGGAATTTATCTTTCCCAAACGGCCCGATGTCTTTTTTCTCTACCTGTTCCTGAGAAGGTACTATTACATTTATGTCTTTGTCGTGTATCTTTTTCATTTCTTCTATGCTGGCATATCCGGCATCCCCACACGCATTTTTGCATTTGTTTTCAACTGTTTTCGCCGCTTCTTCAATCTGACTCCCGAATTGCTTGCGGTCATTGCTTTCGTTTACTACGTCGCTATGCACTATCAGTCCGTGTCTTTCATCTACCACTATCTGCCCGTTATATCCCGCATGCGTTCCCTGACGCCCTTTTACTTTCACGCATTCCTTGTCTGTCGTATTTATCGACTTTTTCCCCTCGTTCCTTATTTCTTCCATTACCTCTTTTATCTTTGCTTTTAATTTCTCTTTGCCTCTTAATTTTTCCTTCATCTTTACCAGTGATTCAGCGCCGCTTTCTTCCTCGTCTATCTTTTCGCTCTCCTTTATTATCGCTTCTATGTTTTCTTCTATCTTCTTTATCCTTTTTTCACACCGCTCCATTGTCCATGTGTTATTTATCGACGCGTTCGCCCTTATCTTGCTCCCGTCTACAAATAGCGTGTTTCCTTCTATCAATCCCAGTTTCATACACATCTTTGCGCTTTGTTTCATCACGTTTTTCAACATTTCCCGGTTGTCTTTTCGAAACCTTGCTATTGTTTTATGATCCGGCTTCAATCCTCCCAGCAGCCACATAAAAGACACATTATGATGCGTCGCTCTTTCCAGTTTTCTCGAACTTCGTGTCCCGTATGAATATCCGTATACCAGCAATTTTATCATAGCCTCAGGGTCGTATTCCGAATTTCCCATTTGCGTTTCATCTATTACTATCCCAAGTTCTTCCATTTTCAACGCCTTTACGAACGCGTCGTACGCCCTTACAGGATCATCTTCCCCTACATATTCTTCTATGCTCTGCGGAAACATTGTCAACTGACTTCGGTCTCCATATCGGTATGCCATTTTTGTCTCCTTTTCTGATGTGTTTTCTGGAGACATTATACCATTTTTTATCTGTCAAATATCGTTTCAGACTACAAAAACATTATGACACAGTCTGTTTGCCCGTGGTACCAGTTAACAACACACGGCTCGACATCGTCTCGCCGTGAAGTACTAACTAAATACACTGTTGCTCTCGAATACATATAATATGCGACGTCCACCGAAGCAGAACGCATTCAACCATGTGCATAGCACGTGGTGTTCTGCGCAGGTGGATAAAATATGAATTTTTATATTTGTATATTCAGGAATTTCCTTGCCGCTATGCCGATAAAAAAAGCTATAAAACTTACCCCAAGGCATATAAAAATCATTTCCAGGAATATGTGCTTAAATCTTGACTCCTGCACCACCGAAACAAAGAACGAGAAGAAAATTATCACGAGCAACACGCCAATCAGCATGAATCCCAGCGCAAAATAGCAATTATTAACCAAAAAATATGGCACTACAAGTATAAGCACCACTATAAGGTAGATAATCCCGGTATAAAACGCGGCTTTAAACGGACTCCTGCCCGTATCCTTGCCCTCGGATTTCTGCGACAAATACTCGGCTGCTGACATTGAACACGCTCCGGCAATGCCTGTAATAAACCCTGCTGCGCCTATTACTTTTGTATGCTGCAGGGCGAACGTGAATCCAGCCAGCGCCCCTGTGAGTTCTACTATGGCGTCGTTTATGCCGAGGACCATAGAGCTTATATATGCCAGCTTTTCCTCTTCAATCATGGCGAGCATGGCGGTTTCATGCCTGTCTTCGTCCTTGATTACCGCGTCGATATTCTTAATAGTACCCTTTAATTTCGAGTAAACGTCCTGCGCGTCTGCTTCGCCGTTTTCCATAAGTTTTGCGGCAAATGTTATGCCGAAAATCCTTCCTGTCAAAGACAGCAGGAAAATTTTTATCCGGTCAGGCTTCACGTCAACCCCTGAATATTTTCTAAAAAACAGGTAGTGCCTCATCTCGTCGCCTGCGATTTTTTCAAGGACTTTCCTGTTCTTATCCTTGACTGTCCTTGCAAGATTCATGTAAACGTGATGTTCGGTTATTTCATTTTTCTGGCATTTTAAAACTATATTGTCCATGGATGGTCCTTTCCAAAGTTATGGTATATATACCCTTACATAATCAACGTACATTACCTGGGGGAACGAAGTGGTGGCATCCGGGCTGCCGGGCCAGTTGCCTCCTGCGGCAACATTCAGCAAAAAGAAAAAAGAATTGTTATATTTCCATGCACCGCTTGCTTCCTGGCTGGATTTTACGGTTTCGTAAAGGTTGCCGTCCACATAAAACTGGATCTCTCCAGCCTGCCACAATACGCCAAAAACATGGTAATCGTTATGAAACAACTGGCCTCCCGGAAGCGTATATGTATTTGACCAGTCTGTTCCGTCATGCAAAGAGCCGTGGTTTATTGGCTGGTCAGCGGTATTGCCTATATTTTCCATTATATCTATTTCCCCGCAGGCTGGCCACCCGGCACTGTTAATGTCTGTTCCAAGCATCCAGAAAGCCGGCCATATTCCCTGCCCAAAAGGCAGGCGTATGCGGGCAACCATGTAACCGTACTGGAAACTCTGCAGCCCCAGTGTCTGCAGCCTCGCGGAAGTATACCTTCCCACTGTGCTGTAGTTGGGGTTTCCGGGCATAGTGTCAATTACAGTAATGGCCAGTGCCCTTCCGTCAATCGCATTCGAGTCCGATACAATCTGCGCGTTTGTCGTGCTGTTTGTGTAATTCTCGAGCTCATTGTTTCCCCATCCGCCGTCCCCTGTTTGTGGAGCCCAGTTTGACGCGCTCGGATAACTTCCGACCGGGCCGTTAAATTCATCGCTCCAGTACAGGCTGTAACCTGGCGGGACACCGGGCGGCGTGAACGTCGCGGTCAATGTTGCCTGTGCATTAGCTGTCTGCTGGGCGTTAGCTGTCAACTGTGCCTGCGCTGTTGCTGTCGCCTGCGCTGACGGCCCGGCTGTCTGAAGAAAAACAACAGTTAATGTTGCCTGCGCCTGGGCTGTTGCTGTCATATTGGGCGTAGGTGTCTGTGTCGCTATAGGTGTGGCAGGTGAGAATTTTTTCGAACAAGTGGCAGCTATAAAAAATGCGATAAGAATAAAAACAGGGATTAAAATTTTTTTCATATACACCTCTCGAATCCGTAAATTTATTACTGTATATTAGTATATCCCCTGTATATAACCTTGTCAATGATGTGTTAAGTTTAAAAAATATACAACAGGCTGGCTGGCAGCCACGGGCGGCATAAGCAACCGGTTTCATTTTGGGAAAGCCTTCATTTTCAGGCAGATAATAAAACAGAAAAATCAAAAATAAACGATATTTTATGATATAATTGCAGCAAATAGATAAAACATTTTTTGCTGGCATTCCACGCATTGAATACCGAGGTGAAAAAATGGCATTTGAAATAGGCCACACGGTTGACCTGAATAATGATTTTTATAAAAAATATTTTGATGATGATGAAGTAATCGGCATAAGCGTAAGGCGTTGGAAAGAATTATTTGAAAAGTATGGAGTAATAGTAAAAGACGCTGTTTATAATGACCATTTAAAAGAAGATATTGTAAAAATACATTTCGCGCAATATCCGACTACTGATTATACATTTCCGGTGAAGTATTTAAGAAAAGTGGAATAAATACAACTGACTTGAGTTGTAACGGACAGTTTAGGGTGGCTTACGGTTACCAGACAAAAGGAATAATTCTGAAACGTACTTTCCTGCAATATTCCGTGTATCCCAGCAAATCTCTTTTTAGAAGCTTTTCCTCGTCAAAAAGCCTCCATACAAGTGCAGGCAGCATAAAGATAATGACCAGCAACCCGCACCACGAACCAAGCGCAATCGGCATGCCGATAAGATACATAAGCGAACCGGCGTACATCGGATGCCGTATCACAGCATATGGCCCGGTTGATATTAGTTTTTGATCAGGCGCCACTTCAATAATGCCAAGTGCGTATGTATTTTCCTTCAATGCAAAAAATACGGCAAGCCAGCCGAGCGAGACAAGCAAGTCCCCTGCGATTGACAGATAGTCAGGCACAAATGACCAGTGAAAGCGGTGATCAAGTGCAGGCACAACCAGCAACGCTGCAAACCCTATTGATATGATGGACATTGCAATTTTTTCGCCCAACCCTTTTTCCAGAGCGGGCCCTGCCGACATGCGCCGTTCCAGGAGTTTTGGGTCTTCCAGCAAAAGATACACGATTATAGCCAGCCCTGCCCCGCCGAACACAGCCAAAAAATCCCACGCCTGCCAGTAAATAAGCGTCCATGCCGGAAGCAATATCAGCGCTCCCATGCCGGAAATAACCGCCAGCAGGCTTGCTAATGCCTTTAATTTTAAGTTTTTCATAATAGGATCTCCTTTGGATCCGGCAGCCCTGCTGTAGCCAAGGCAGCCGCCGGGTAGTTTATTTCATTAAACCCGCGGTTGATAAAGGCCATTGATAATTTCTTTCGGTTAATTATATCCCCTGTTTACAGCCTTGTCAATGTGGCCGCACTTACCAACAATTCAAAATTGAAAATTTATTTATTAATCTTACTGCGACGACCAAACGTCGCTTAGCACATTCGATCCTGAGTCCTGCCCGCCTATTACCCACATCATATTGTTATATACCACGCTGGTATGTCCGGATCTCGCGGAAAAACCAGGGTTTGCCGTCGCCTTCGTCCATGTTATGCCGTCGCTTGAATACCATATGTCATTATAATAATAGGTCCAGTTAGTCCCGCCTATCACCCACATTTTATTATCATATACCAAGCTGGTATGCCCGCCCCTTACACTGAAAGCCGCTGCCGCTGTCGCCTGCGTCCAGTTTGCTCCGTCACTTGAATACCATACGTCATTGTAATAAGCGCTTCCTGCCCCTGCTATTACCCACATTAAATTGTTATATGCCAGGCAGGTATGTTCCACTCTTGCGTTAAATGGTGCTGCCGTTGTCGCCTGCGCCCAGTTTGCTCCGTCACTTGAATACCAGACATCATTCAGGTAGCCATTACCGCTGCCGTTCCATCCATACCCTCCTATTACCCACATTAAATTATTATATACCGCGCCGGAATGGCCAAACCTTGCGCTGAATACTGTTGTGCCTGTTGCCTGCGTCCACGAAGCTCCGTCACCCGAATACCATATGTCGTTTTGCCAGTTAGCGCCTTCGGCTCCGGCTATGACCCATACCAGGTTGTTGTAAACCACTCCGGCAAACCCTGATCTTGCGTTGAAAGCTGCCGTGCCTGTCACCTGCGTCCATGTGACTCCATCGCCTGAATTCCATACGTCTTTTTTCACGCTGGTTCCGTCATACCCTGATATTACCCACATAAGGTTATTAAATACTACGCTTGCAAACGAATCCCTCGCGCCGAATGCTGTTGCGCCTGTTGCCTGCGCCCATATGGAACCCGTCACAATGGTGTTTGTAATAGTCGGAGTTACTGTTGGTGTAACTGTTATTCTGTCTGTCGCTGAATCTGTAACTGTAGCCGTCCAGTACACAGTGTCTGTTGCAGTTACTATCTGGGTTGCCGTATATGTATCCGGAATTATTTCTGTTTCCGTTATTGTGGGCGAGTCCTCATTTGTCGGTGTTGAAGTCGGCGTGATTGTCTCTGTATCTAAAGGCGTTTCTGTCACCGTGTCTTCCGGTGTATTTATTGCCGTATCTACCGGCGTATTTGTTTCAGTGGGAATTTCCGTGTTTGTTCCTGTTTCCATTACAGCCAATGTTGGTGTTGCTGATAAATAAGAAATTGTAATCGTGGGCGTAATTGAATTTGTATCCGTGGTTGTAACTGCCGGTATTGCTGTTTTGGTAAAAGTTGGCTGTATTGTGCTGGTTGGCTGCACTGGTGAAACAGGCCCCATCGGGCTTGATTTCCTTTTCGAGCATGCGTAAAATAATGTCAGGATAATTAAAAGTGCTGTTAAAATTTTTTTCATTGGAGTCTCCATCGATAGCGTTTATTTTATTGATTTGATATTGTAAGGGCAATTCACGGTTTGCTCTTGTTTTCAATTGCTAATTTATTATATCTTTTCATAAATAATTGTTTTTCTCATTACTATAACCGTGCTCAGTGGCCTTATAGTGCTTTTTTTAACCGCTACCACGCATTTTGTGTTCCCTATTGCATTTTATATAAAAGTAAATTTGCATGGTATTATGAAATATTTCGGCCGAATTCCACTTTCGCCCTTAATGAATCTGCTTCCTCTTTTATTTGTTTCTTAATGCGCTTAACAATACTTTCCAGTCTCGGCCCCGTAGGCACTGTTCCCGTAAGTTCCGTATGTGCCTCTACGGCTTTTCCCAGTCGATTGTCATAAGCATCATCCTCATCTGTCTTTGCTGTTACAGGCATTGCTACTGCTGCTGCCTCTGCCTGGAACTTTGCCTTTATCATTGTCTTTGCTTTTTTCATTGTTAACCTCTTTTTTCTCCCCGCGTTGGCCGCGGGAGAAAGTTTTTAGGAGCCGTGATTCCCTGCCCTGTTTTGATTATTTTTTATTATCTAACTTTGCGGGTTTTATTGAAGACTTCCTCCGCGCAAGCCTTCTTTTCTTCTGGTTGTTCTTCACTATTGCTCTCATTTTTCGTTTTGAAATCATGCTGCCCATAATATCACCGCCTTTTATTTTTACGCTCTTTAAATTTTTATTGTTATTTACCCCTCATTAATTGTTTTCTATGCTGTTTCCTGCGTTTTTTAAATTCTATTTTTTCTTTTTTCCATTCATTTTTATTTTTCATTTTTTACCTCGTTTTCCCTTTGGTTTTTTGCTTCACGTAAACGTTTCAATGCCGGAATATCAGTCTGCTACGTTTATTTTTTTAATGTCAAACTCCGGGTATTTAAGCTTGCCTTCCAAAAATTCTTTTGCGGCAAGATTGGTTGGCTTCAGTTTCCTGTCTTCGTCCTCGGTTTCTTCCGGGTTTTCCCTTATGTATTTTGCCCTGCTCGAGACCGCCAGCACGGCTGCGTATTTGTTCGGAATTTTTTTCTCGATATCGCTTCTTGTAAATTCACTTTTTTTCATTTACTTGCCTCCAGTATTGTGTTGTTATTTTATTTTTTACGCGCCGCAATGTCTTCAGGGCACGCAGCTCCGTTTCGCAATTTTATGTTCCGGCTATTCGGCTGTAAGTTTTTTATGCTCCGGCGCTTTAGCTTTAATTATGTATCCGGTTCTTTTATAATTGCATTTGGGGCATACATATTTAGTCGGATAAAAAACCGTCATAATGCTTCCGCAATTCGGGCACGTTGCCTTGTCAAAAAAATTATTAAACTTATTGAATTTATTCATTTCTTCCTCCTTTTTTATGCTAACATACGCCTTTGCTATCCTGCTTTCCTCTGATTTTTTACCTGCTGTAAATAGAATTCGGGCATGCAATCAAAAATAATGGCTCTACGGGGAGGTATAGGAATCCTTTTAGGGAGGATACAAATCCTTAACGCACAATTTGTCCGAATTCCGCGTCTACACCGGCTTACATCCGCTTGCCCGATTCTTGTTCCCTTGTCTTACAGTCCAGCCGGTCATTTTAGCACAAAATCTGCCGCTTTTTTCTTTTTCAGAATAACCGGAATTATGATATTAATTTTACACCACAAACAGCATTTATGATACATCTTTATTCCCCTTTTAATGGATTATTATCGGCATAGATAACAGGAAGTTAAAACGGATGGGCAATATGGCGTGGAATTATGGAATTTACTTTACAAAAATACAGCGCATTTTGTTGGCTCTTATTAATTGATAATTTGTTTCAATTCCCTTGAATTTCCTTAATTTCTTTATATGCCTGCTTGAGCCCGAGTTTCCCGGCCTTGTTTAAATCTTCAACCGCTCCTTTCTTGTCGCCCAGGTTCGCCTTGACTTCTCCGCGTGTGCAATAAGCCATTGCAAACTTCAGTCTAAGTTCTATTGCCTTGTCACAGTCCTTGATTGCACCGGCATAGTCGCCTAATTTATTCTTGATGTCCCCGCGGTTGTTATAATACATCGCTTTCTGGGAATCAAGTTCTATTGCCTTGTTAAAATCTTCGAGCGCGCCTTCATAGTTTTTTAAATCATATCTGGCGGTCCCGCGGTTGGAATAAGCGTCCACATCATTCGGGTCAAACTCCAGCGCCTTGCTGTAATCCTTGATTGCGCCCGCATCGTCATTTAAGCCGTTTTTAGCGCTGCCCCGGCCCAGGTAAGCGTCCGCGTCCTTGGGGCTGATGGATATTGCTTTATTATAATCCGCAATTGCGCCTTTGTAGTTGCCCAGGCCCTTTTTGGCGAGCGCGCGGTTAATAAAAGCATTCTCATTATACGGGTCAAACTCCAGCGTCTTGTTATAATCCCTGATTGCCCCTGCATGGTCTCCTGATTTGTCTTTTGCAACCCCGCGGTTGTAATAAATCCTGGCGGACCTCGGGTTAAGCTCTATTGCCTTGTTGTAATCCCTGATTGCGCCCTTATAATCGCCTGATTTATACTTGGCATTTCCTGCATCAAAATACTTTTTTGTTTCATTATTATCGGAATGGGCCAAAATACTAAAACAAAACATAAAGATTATTACAGGTAAAAGTTTTTTCATTACTAACTCCGTTTTTATCTGGCACTCAGCATTTGGCATTCAGAGTTTCCAAATCCCGAATGCTGAATCTTACCGGCATCACGCAAAGATATAATACAGGATAAAAGCCGCCGCAAGGATATAGATGAGAAGTGGGACTTCTTTGTATTTGCCTGTTATTAATTTTACTACCGGATATGTAATGACGCCGAAAGCAATTCCGTGGGCAATATTGAATGTCAATGGCGTTATGATGAGTGTCATGCACGCCGGCAATGTCTCGGATAGATCCTCCAAATTTAATTTTAAAATATTTTTCAGCATTAAAAACCCAATCATTATAAGGGCAGGTGCCGCTACCGGGTAAAGCGTGTAATACTTTGACAGGCTTACGCCGGTGCCGACGGACTTTATCAGCGGGTACAGGAACATCGCTGCCAGGAAAAGAAGGCCGGTTACTGCGTTCGAAAGCCCGGACTTGCCTCTGGTTGACACGCCTCCGGCATTGCTTTCTATGTAGCCGGAAATATTCGACGTGCCCAGGCACGCGCCAATTGGCGTCCCTATGGCTTCGATAATCAGTACTTTTAATGCACCGGGGTTTTTTGCGTTTACTGCAGAGCCGAGCGTGTCGAAAATATTCATGTAAAGCAGTATGACCAGGCCAAAAGCAAAATTTAGCAGGTTTAAATGGGTAAAATCAAACTGCATGAACACGGGTTTTATGGATGGCGGCGCGCTTACAATGCCTGTGAATTTTGCCACGCCTGCAATAGACGCAACCACAAGGGCAATAAGGGTGCCGATTACAATTGATCCTTTAATGTTTCTTAAAAACAGGGCTATTATCGCCACAAGCCCGGCCAGGGACACAAGCACCTCAGGCGATTTCAAGTCGCCAAGCTGTACAATGGTTAAGGAGTCCGGAACGATTATACCCGACCATTTCAATCCCAGCATCGTAATAAAAATCCCTGTACCTGCTACCATGGCGTATCTCAGGGATAAAGGCACGGATTTTGCAACGTAATCCCTGAGTTTAAACGCGGTCAGGCCGAGAAAAACCAGGCCCTCTATCATGACAAGTGTAATGGCGTGCTGCCATTTCCAGTTCATGGATACGACTATGGTAAATACAAAAATAAGATTCTCTCCCATAAGCGGCGCGGCTGTTATGGGGAAATTCGCGATAAGCCCCATTAAAATGCACATAAGGCCCGCACCAATGCAGGTTGCGGTCATCACGGCGGAAAAACTCATGCCTGCCTGCCTTAAGACTGCCGGTTCCATGAAAATAATGTAGGACATTGCCAGGAAAGTGTAGGCGCCTGCGGTGATTTCGTTTTTGACTGACGTGTTTTTCTCGTTGAGCCTGAAAAAATCAATAAGGAATTTATTCATGATATACCTCCCTTAGATTTCGTTTACTTTGTCAAGCCGTCAACAGGCGATGACAAAGTATTACGAAATCTTGTACCCGCTCCAGTCCGGACCGCAAGGTCCGGACAAGCGGTGCTTAACATCATGTTTTATTATTTATACTCCATGCTTTGCATGGACTTGTCGGAGTAATGATTTTGCTTCGCTGTTAACGCTCTCAAAATCAAACTCTGCCAAGCTGCTCAGGTACAAAGGTCCCCAGGCCGAGAGTAAATAGTAAGATGGACTAGTTCCCATGAGTTATTTAATTTGAAATTGCCCCGAAGTACTGCTGTTTAACCGCGTCACTAAAATAGCAATCTAAAATGGATTTCTACTTAATGCTGTTAATTAGTGGTAATAAACCGTAAGTTTAGGATTTGTCGAGACTGAATAATTGTGATAGAAAGTTGCCCAGTTGGTTCCATATAATTCGTTCTGTGCAACCAAAATAATACCAGAGTTCGTGAAAGAATTTGTTATCCACGAATTGACCATCGAGGCATTTAATGTAAAGGTTATTGTGTCTCCGCTGGCCAGGGCCGGGCCGGCATATACGGTATCGCTTTCAGGCGATGAAAAACTAAAATCCCCTCCGGGTGTCGACCATGTGCCGGAACTGTTATTTGTCCATGAAGCAGACCCTGCTTGGTAGGCAAGGCAAATCGTGCCTTCAGCCCATCCGTTTGTCAGCGGATAAGCGGTTATTGTTGCACCATTCCCGACTATCTGGTAAACGGTCAAGGTTAAATATGCCCTGGTCACAGTCACGTTTGTCGGGACAATTGCCGATAAATCAAATCCCATCAGCGTCCTCATCGACTGGTAGCCGGTAATGTTATCAACACCCATATAAATATACTGGCATCCGCCGGTAGTAAGGCTTGGGTCACCTGAAGAAATATATTCTGCGAGGTTGCCTGCATATGTACTGTAAGGGGATATCCCGTCCTGAAAAAAAAGCACAGTATCGCCTGGGGCGCCTGCAGGTCCCGTAGAGCCTGCATTTCCGGTAGAATTGTTTGAGTTGACACAGGAAATCATACATGCGGCAGAAACTGCTGAAAGGAGCAACAAGACTAAAAGATTTTTTTTCATATCGGCCTCCTCATCATAATAATCCCCGGCTAACAGACTGTGTCATAAGTCTCCGTCCACAGCTGATTGCCGTAGGTAAATTAAAAAATCTACAAAATATCCTGTTTTATACAAAAAACCTGCGTGGCCCGATGTTTCTTGCTATCCAAGCTGCGCAATCAACTCCCTGACACCTACAATGCTTATCATTCGAGCCATATTGAAACAACTTGTGAACAACGCCATCTCAGCTCTTGCTCCTTCAAGCCCTCGCAGCAGAAACCCGCTTACTCCAAGATTTCTTTTAATATGTCCGAACGGCAACTCTGCTTTCTCTTTTCTCAACTTGAAAATATCCTGCGATTCTTTTGTTTTATATTTTTCTTCAAGCAATATTTTTAGTTCTTCGTTTTTTAGCCTCTTTATCATTCTGCCCTTCGGAGACCGGGTGCATACTCCAAAGTTTTTACATTCTATACAAGCCTTTTCTTCAGTAGACCTATATACTTCAAGATTCTTTTTTTTATCAAAACTATGCCATGTCAATATCTGTCCTTCGGGACAAGTGTAGGTATCTTTCTCTGAATCGTATTGGAATTTATTTTTCCCAAACGGCCCGATGTCTTTTTTCTCTACCTGTTCCTGAGAAGGTACTATTACATTTATGTCTTTGTCGTGTATCTTTTTCATTTCTTCTATGCTGGCATATCCGGCATCCCCACACGCATTTTTGCATTTGTTTTCAACTGTTTTCGCCGCTTCTTCAATCTGACTCCCGAATTGCTTGCGGTCATTGCTTTCGTTTACTACGTCGCTATGCACTATCAGTCCGTGTCTTTCATCTACCACTATCTGCCCGTTATATCCCGCATGCGTTCCCTGACGCCCTTTTACTTTCACGCATTCCTTGTCTGTCGTATTTATCGACTTTTTCCCCTCGTTCCTTATTTCTTCCATTACCTCTTTTATCTTTGCTTTTAATTTCTCTTTGCCTCTTAATTTTTCCTTCATCTTTACCAGTGATTCAGCGCCGCTTTCTTCCTCGTCTATCTTTTCGCTCTCCTTTATTATCGCTTCTATGTTTTCTTCTATCTTCTTTATCCTTTTTTCACACCGCTCCATTGTCCATGTGTTATTTATCGACGCGTTCGCCCTTATCTTGCTCCCGTCTACAAATAGCGTGTTTCCTTCTATCAATCCCAGTTTCATACACATCTTTGCGCTTTGTTTCATCACGTTTTTCAACATTTCCCGGTTGTCTTTTCGAAACCTTGCTATTGTTTTATGATCCGGCTTCAATCCTCCCAGCAGCCACATAAAAGACACATTATGATGCGTCGCTCTTTCCAGTTTTCTCGAACTTCGTGTCCCGTATGAATATCCGTATACCAGCAATTTTATCATAGCCTCAGGGTCGTATTCCGAATTTCCCATTTGCGTTTCATCTATTACTATCCCAAGTTCTTCCATTTTCAACGCCTTTACGAACGCGTCGTACGCCCTTACAGGATCATCTTCCCCTACATATTCTTCTATGCTCTGCGGAAACATTGTCAACTGACTTCGGTCTCCATATCGGTATGCCATTTTTGTCTCCTTTTCTGATGTGTTTTCTGGAGACATTATACCATTTTTTATCTGTCAAATATCGTTTCAGACTACAAAAACATTATGACACAGTCTGTAAAGCCGTGGTATACATATATTATATTATTTAAAAATTTATAAATCAATAGGTTTTTTGCCTTTTTATGCGGCAAACCCTATAAAACCTATTTACTAACATATCGTTTGTTTTGTCAAACCGTCGCAAATTCACAGCGTTTTTATCCATTTCTTGATTTCTTTAATATCGTGTGAAGCAAAATAATTTGCTCCGCGGTTGGCTGCCACATCCGAAGCGAACCTGTCTATATATTGTTTTTGTTCCCAAACCGCCAGGCAATATTTACTTCCGCAGGTATTTGCTATTAATTCGGCAAGTTCATACTTGTCAAAAACCGGTATAATGCCTTTTTTTTGCCGTATGTCCAATATTGCCGTGTCCATATGTTTTTCATCCAGCACTTTTTTTACGAACAAAATATAGGATTTAAATAATTCTTTTTCATATTCAACGTTGCATTTGAATAATACATATCCCTTGCATACTCTGTAAGTTACATTTTCCACAACCCCTCACCTTTCTTCATTTTCCATTCTCTATTTGGCATTCATTGCCCATTCTGTATCCGGAATTCGGAATTCGTTATTCAAAAAATTAAATCTGGAATACTGAGTTTCAAATCCAGAATCCTAAAGAACTATATCCCGTATTTCTTTTTAATGTCTTTTTCCGCTTCGAGCCAGTCTGACAGGGCATCGCCGGGCTTTTTATTTGCGATTCTTTTCTTGAAATTTTCCCCTGCGAGCTTGCGGATTTCTTCCTGAAATGCCTCTAAGTTCGGTTTCTTTTTTTCTTGTGCCATTATTCTTCGACCATCCTTTCAATGAGAGTTTTTTTTAAATATTTCCTCGACTTTCTCGATAAGCTTTTCAGGCGAAAACGGCTTTATTACGTACAAGTCTGCTCCTGATTTAATTCCTATTTCAATGTCCATTGCCATGCCCTTTACGGTCAGTAGTATTACTGGTATTGCAGAAGTAGCTTTGTTCTTTTTCAGCTGTCTGCAGGCTTCGATGCCATCCATTTCCGGCATCATCACGTCCAGGATGACCATATCAGGTTTTGTCTTTTCCACCTCTGATATTGCCTGCCTGCCGTTTGCCGCTGTATAAATCTGATACTTGTCCGATAGAATATCCGATAACGTCGAAAGAATGATTGGCTCGTCGTCGGCAATTACGATTTTCTTTTTATCCGCCATTTTTATTTTCTCCTTATAAGCTGTATTTCCTTTTTATTTCTTTCTCTGCTTCGAGCCAGTCGGATAAAGCGTCACCCGGTTCGTTGCCGACAGTTCTTCTGTCATAAATTTTCTGTGCGCGTTTGCGGATTTCGTCCCAGAGTGGTTCAAGAGACGGTTTCTGTTGCGGTTCCTTTGCTTCTTTTACCATTGGCATTCTCCATTTATCCTTACCTTGTACCGGTCTCTTCGCGCCGGTACAGAACAATAAGCTTGGACGATAATAATTTATGTTTTTCTCTCCATATTTGCAATCAGTGAGCTTAAGAACCTCCCTTGATATCGTTTGTTTTGTCGAGCCGTCATTATGGCAGTCGAATAGTCCGGTGGACTATTTGACGGGTAGTTTCCATAAGCTATCATATAAAAGCTACCCAGCAAAACATTACAATATCATGTATCTCAAGTCCGAAGCCACCAGGCTGAAGACAAGCGGTATTTATATATAATATACATTAAAAGTGAAATTTTTTCAAGTTTTTTTTGTTACACCTTAGGATATACAATAAATTCCCCTATTTTTCTTTATTAAACGGGGTTGAAACCAATAGACAGGGCTATTTCTTGATTGTAATTATGTGGGCTGCGATAAATAATAAAATCCCTATAAAAAGGAATATATAATAATTTTGTTCGTAATTTTCTATGGATTTTGTTTTTGTATCGTTTTTTGTCATATTGCTTATGTCTGCCTTAATGTTTTGGAAGGCGTTCGGGTCAATCGCGCTGTAATATTTCCCGCCTGTTATTCCCGCTATTTGCTTCAGTTCGGAGTCGTCCATTTTTGTGATAACCACCTGCCCGTTGTATGTTTTATAATACACCCTCCCAAATGCATCCTGACCGTCCGGCATGGGACCGCCCTGTTCTGTGCCTGCGCCGACCGCGTAAATAGGTATGCCTTCTTTCTGCGCCAGTCGTGCCGCGTCTATCGGCGATATGCCGGATAGATTTTCGCCGTCTGTAATAAGAAGCAATACCCGTGATTTCGCGCCTTTATCTATGAGGCGCTGCACGCCTTCTTTTATCGCGTCGCCTATAGCTGTCCCCTCCTTTGGAAGCATGCCCGGATAAATATTATCAAGTATTAAATCAACTGTTTCGTAATCCAGCGTGAGCGGGCACTGCACAAAAGTGTCTTGCTCAAACGCGATTATCCCTATCCTGTCCCCGTCTAAAAGGTTTAAAAAACCCTTAAGCCCCTGCCTGACAATTTCCATCCTGTTTGGCTTCAGGTCCACAGCGAACATGCTCTCGGAAGTGTCGAGGAGCACCATTATATCAATGCCTTTGACTTGCTCGTCGCTCTTTATTGGCGCGCCGTATGGCCTGGCCAGCGCAATGACAAAAAAAATAAAAGCGACAAAGTAGCATAAATATTTGATTATTGCCCTTGTCCACGAAACGGAAAAAAGAAGTTTTCCCTTTGTCTTGGCGTCCATGAACCTGTCGTAATTGGCAAGGATTTTATATGCCTTGTAAAAAAAGTACGCGAACAAAGGTACGACAGCTATGAGTAACTTTAATAAATTTTCATTCCCGAAATTCACGCAATCACCCTCGTATACTTAAAAACCTCCAGAAGTAACGCCAGCGCAAGCAGGATGAAACCCAGCCATAAAAAATATTCAAAATTGTCGATGTATTTGTTGTATGTCTTTACTTTTATGTCCTGCTTCTGGAGTTTCCCGATGGCGTAGTAAATATCGGCCAAAGCCTTTTCATTAGTAGCCCTGAAGTATTGCCCGCCTGTTATATCCGCAATTGCTTTTAAGGTCTTTTCATCCGGTTCTTCCCATCTCAGGGGCATGCCGAACTGGTTCACAAGCTGGCCGCGCCTTCCAAAATTATCGGTTCCTATCATGGGCGCGCCTCCTTTTTGCCCTATGCCTATGGTGTATATCTTGATATTCTTGTACCCTGCGACTCTCGCCGCTTCCAAAGGCGCTATCCCCCTGTTATTCACGCCGTCCGTAGCCAAAATTATAACTTTTGAGCCTTTTGAATTTTCCAGACGGTTGACAGAAGTAATTATCGCGTCACCCATTGCCGTTCCGTCAATGCTTACCGTATGTAAATCCAGCTGGCTTATAAAACTCTTTACTATTTCATAATCCGCCGTCAAAGGGCACTGCGTAAAACTGCTTCCGGCAAATACTACAAGCCCTACCCTGTCTGTTTTAAGCCCTTCCACGAATTTTTCCGCCACTGCTTTCGCCGCTTCTACCCTGCTTGGCTTCAGGTCCTGCGCCTGCATGCTTCCTGAAAAGTCGAGCGCCAGTATAATATCAATGCCTTTTATGTTTTCCAGCGACTCTTTTTGTATTTGCTGCGGCCTCAAAACCGCGGTTATCAGCAGTATCAGGCCAATAATTTTAAGGGCATCAGGCAGGAAAATAAGGAAATTTCCAGCTCTGCTTTTTAATTTATTCAGGGAAATCATGTTTGAAAAAGCCAGCTTTTTAAACTTGAAATCCCTCAACACCGTAAATACCAGATAGGCAACAACAGCGATTACAAGGTAAGGCAGAAGTTTCTCATTGGCGAATCTCATCTTTCAGACCTCCGCCTTTCCCTCATCTTAAAAAAGGTTATAAGGTTATTGATGAAAGGCTCCCCGCAGTTCAATGTTATTGCGTCGATTCCCATGGACTTGAATGTTTTGAAAAGGCTGTCGTCTGCCCTTTTTGAATCCTTTTTGAATTTTTCCATTGATTTTTTGTCCGACGTGTCAACCCAGGAAGTGGTATTTGTTTCCGGGTCGTAAAATGGGAAGTAACCCATGTCTGGGATTTCCGCATCGCGCCTGTCGCGAAGCACGACCGCGATGACGTCGTTGTGGTATTTCAATACCTTGAGAGCATTCTGGAAATTTTTGCTGTCGTAAAAATCCGATATCACGAATACCGTGCTGCGTTTTTTCAATATATGGCTCAGGTAAACCAGGGCATTGCCTATGTCGGTTTTATTGTCCTTTTGTTTGTGATAAAGCACTTCCCTTATTATCCTTAAAACGTGCTTTTTGCCTTTTTTGGCGGCAACGTATTTTTCTACGCCTGTCGAAAACCCCAGAAATCCAACCCGGTCGTTGTTCATATGTGCGGCAAATCCGAGCGCTGCCACGAATTCGAACATGAGTTCCCTTTTCAAATATTCGCTCGACCCAAAATCGAGCGAGCCGCTCATGTCAGCCGCGAACATAACCTGCAATTCGCGCTCCTCGATAAATGTTTTTACGTAGGGTATATTAGTGCGTGCGGTAACGTTCCAGTCAATGGTCCTCACGTCGTCGCCCTCTGCGTACTCCCGCACCTCGGTAAATTCGATGCCGCGCCCCTTAAAAGAAGACAAATATTCTCCCTGGAGCACGGTGTCCACAAGGTGCCGCGTGGTTATTTCGATTCTTTTGATTTTTTTCAGGATGTCTTTTGATATCATGGTTTTGTTTTATGCAGCCGCCTGACTGCCCCGTAAAGCAAAACAAAAATCGTATTGGGTATTATTAGGCAACTCCCGCGGCTGGACTTATTTCCTTTCATCCCGCCGGATCACGGGACTTTTACCTTGTTGACAATCTGCTTTATGACATCGTCGGTTGTTATTTCCTCTGCCTCTGCCTCGTAAGACAGGATTATCCTGTGCCTTAAGACGTCGAATATGACTTCCTTTACGTCGTCCGGCGACGCGTAGCCGTTGCCGTTGATGAAAGCATTTGCCTTGGCGGCAAGGATGAGGTTTATCGACGCCCTCGGCGAGCACCCGTATTCTATTATGTGTCCGAGATCCAGCCTGTAGTCCTGCGGTTTTCTTGTTGCAAACACTATGTCAATCACGTATTGTTTTATTTCCTTGTCCACGTATATCGAATCTACTATTTTTCTCATGTCAAGGATGTCTTTTGGTTTCAGGATTACGTCGACCGGTATTTCCTCGCCTGTGGTCATCCTGTTTACTATTTCCAGTTCCTCGACTTTGTCAGGATAATCAATTACTGTCTTCATTAAAAACCTGTCCACCTGCGCCTCGGGCAGTGCATACGTGCCTTCGGTCTCTATGGGGTTTTGTGTGGCTAGCACTATAAACGGCTCTTCGAGCTTGAATGTTTTTTCTGCTATGGTCACCTGCTTTTCCTGCATGGCTTCCAGCAGGGCAGACTGCACCTTTGCCGGTGCCCTGTTTATCTCGTCGGCAAGTATTATATTTGCGAATATTGGCCCGAGCGATATGCTGAAATCGCCTGTCCTCGCGTTGTAGATCCTTGTGCCTGTCAGGTCTGCGGGCAATAAGTCGGGCGTAAATTGTATGCGCGAAAATTTAGCCTGTATTGTCTGCGCAAGGGTTTTCACGCCCAGGGTTTTTGCAAGCCCGGGCACGCCTTCCAGCAAAACATGCCCCCTGCACAGCAGTCCCATTACAAGCGCGCGAAGCATGCCTTTCTGCCCTACTATTACTTTTTCCACTTCATTAAAAACTTCGCTTAGCTTTTCTGATTTTTCTTTGTCTTTCTCCGACAGTTTTACGTTCTTGCTCATTTTTTACCTCCGCCAGTCATAGTATATAAATTGAATTATTTTCCGTTTTATTTTTCACATTTGCGTTATTGTTTAAAAATGCGGTGTGTAGAAACATTGCTTTTATGCCTATATTTTAGTTTTCTATAACTACTATCATCCCCTGCTTGGCATACTTTGAAAGTTCCATGATTTCGATGTTTTTAAGCCTTATGCAGCCTGTCGTCGCGTCGTGCCCAAGCGCTTTTTCGTCGTTTGTGCCGTGTATGCCTATGGACGATCCTGGCGCGCCGCAGTTTTTTCTGTCTTTTTTTGCTTTTTCGTAATTTTTTTTGTCGTCTGCGTTTGGGTAATTTATCCTCATAAATACAGGGCCGTAGGCATTCATGCCAAGGTCGTCTTTTGTGCCCCATTTTTTATGCCCGTCAACTGCGCGCATCAGGACCTTGTTCATTTTTTCAAGGCTTGCTTTTCCCTCAACATATTCCTTGTAAAGCATGTCGTAAAGCTTCTTTTTTGTTGCGTATTTTTTCGATTTTTTATCAGCGCTGTTGAGCTCGTCTTTCATGTTTTTCAGGTTCTCCGGCTCTTCGTACTGCCATATCTGCGTTATTTTATAAACTCCCTCGGGCGTCCTGTTGTCGTTTTCGCATATCTTTTTCCCGTTTTCCATCCCTGTCGCTATCTTGCATTCCATTATATCATCCAAATCGCCGTTAATAAGGTAAAGCTTTTTTTCACCTTTTTTTATATAGATAA
This sequence comes from uncultured bacterium, assembly GCA_963845185.1. Taxonomy (GTDB): domain Bacteria; phylum Oederibacteriota; class PGYV01; order PGYV01; family CAWJRG01; genus CAWJRG01. The sequence continues at coordinate 80,523 of CAWJRG010000010.1, forward strand.
TATATTTGTCTTTATTGTTCTCAAAGTATTTTTTCAAAAAAGAAAAATTTTTCGCGTTTATAACCGCAGTCAAAAAAACAGCGCAAAGTATCACGCCAAAGATTCTTTTCATTTTAATCAAGCACCTCGATTTTCAAATCAGGCCTTTTGATGATTTCAAATTTCACGCCTGCTTCCCTGAATAAATCCTCGTACGTTTTGTCGGGATAGTAGCTGCTTGTGACAAACCTCTTTATCTTCGCGTTGACTGCCATCTTTGCGCATATTATACAAGGTGAATGTGTGCAATAAATAGTCGCGCCATCGGTGCTGGTCCCGTGCAAAGCTGCCTGTATTATGGCGTTTTGCTCCGCATGTACCGCCCTGCATATTTCATGCCTTGTACCCGAAGCTATTCCTTCCTGATCGCGCAGGCAGCCCAGATCAATGCAGTCTTTTACGCCTGACGCAGCCCCGTTGTACCCCGAACTTATCAAATGGTTGTTTTTCACTATTACAGCTCCCACGTGGTGTCTAAGGCACGTAGACCTTTCTGCAACCAAACATGCCATTTTCATAAAATATTCATCCCAGCTCGGCCTTGTGTATGGTTTATAATTTAATTCCTTCAATATTGCCTCGATTTTTCCGAAAAGCTCCACGGGCGTGCCGTTGTTTTCTATTTTATAATCTGCCTTTTCAAGGCAATTTGCGAGTTGTTGCGCCTTGTCGTCTGCAGAATTTTCTTTTTCTTCCTTTTTCTTGAATTCCTCAAGTGTTTCGCCGTCGCCTGGCCTTCCTCTTTTTTTCGCGCGCTCAAAACGTGTTTTTATGTCTGCCGTAACTCCTATCAGCTTAAAACTTTTCAGGTTCGCGCGCAGTTCCTCGATTTCATAAGGGTTCCTGATGCTGTCAATCGCGGCCTGGGGCGAATTTTTTATTTTGGTGACCGTCCTTTTAGCCAGCACCTGCGGGCCCTCCTTTTCCCTAAGTTCGTTGCCTATTGCTATCAGGTTGTCGCGCGTTGGGTCCAGCCCTCTTTTTTTCGCCTCGCCTCTTATGATGTCGGAAAGCGAAAAAGCGATAAATTTCTGCTTTTCAACAAGGTATTTTATTGCCTCGCCTTTTCCTGATGCGTTTGGTCCTGTGAATCCTAAAAACATGTTTAGTCTCCTTAGATATCGTTTGTTTTGTCAAGCTTACTGACGCAGACAAAACATTACGCGATCTTATACCCGCTCGAGTCTGAGGCCATCAGGCCGAAGACAAGCGGTATTAGTAAAAATTTATTTTTTTAATACTTTATTTATTATCGTCAGCCCGCCGAAAATCACGGTTGCGGTCACCACTATTGTGGCTCCTGACGCAAGATTAAAAGCATATGAAAAAATAAATCCTGTTATTGTAGAAATTATACTTATTATAACCGATAAAACAAGCAATTTTTTAAAATCATTTGTTAACAAAAGCGCCGAGGAAACCGGTATTATAAGGAATGCAACCGCAAGTATTATGCCCACTATCTTAATGGACGCCACTATTGTCACGGAAATAAGCGTCAACAGCATAAAATATATGAAATCCGTGTTAATCCCCGCTATTCTTGCGCCTTCCTCGTCAAAAGAAAAAAACAAAAGTTCCTTGAAAAAGACATAAATTGTCGCGAGCACTACAACGCTTATGATAATTATCGTTATGACATCACTTTCGCTCACCGCCAGTATGTCGCCGAACAAATAGCCGAATATGTCGGCGTTGTAGTTTTTGTTAAATCCGACAAATATAACTCCAAGCGCCATGGTAAACGCGAAAAATATTCCTATAAGTGCGTCTTCTGATGTCCTTGTGGCTTTTTTCGATATGCCGATAAGCATCGCGACGATCCAAGCGAAAACAATGGCGGCTAACGAAGTATTCATGCCGAGCAAAAGTCCCAGGGCAATACCGCCGAATGCGGAATGCGCTATGCCGTCGCCTATAAATGACATTTTCTTCAGTACAACGTAAACGCCTATAACGGCAAGCAGGGACCCGGAAACTATGCCTGCAACAAGCGCTCTCTGCACAAAACCGTAGTGAAATATATCAATCATGTAAAACACCTGTCTTGCTTTTAAAATCCAAAATATTTTTACTCATGACTGTGCTCCTCAAAGCCATGGCTCCTTTTAATGTCAAAAACATACTTTGGGTCAATCCCGCATACCTCGCATGTTTTCGCGTCCGACAGCACCCCCTCAGGTTCGCCGTGCACATGTATTTTTCTGTTAACGCATGACACCTTGTTTATCTCCCTTGCAATCATGTTTATGTCGTGTGAAACAATTATGATGGTAAGGTTCAGGCCGATTTTTAAATCATTGAGCAGCTTGTAAAAAGCTTCCTGGTTTTTGAAATCCACGCCTGTCGTGGGCTCGTCAAGTATCAAAAGTTCCGGGTTGTTGACAAGGCTGCGTGCGATGAAAACCCTTTGTTTCTGCCCTCCCGAAAGCGCGCCTATATGTGTAGCAGCGTAACTGGCCATATCTGTCTTTTCAAGGGCTTCCATTGCTTTTTGTCTGTGCTCTTTTGTCGTCTTTTTGCCGGGACCCATTGAGGCGTAAAGCCCCATCATCACGGTATCAATCACGCTGACCGGAAAACTCGTGTTAATAAATGTCTCCTGCCTAACATAACCTATCTTATGCCTGTCTTCTTTGGAAAAATTCCACGGCGTTTTCCCGAAAACAAGTACCTCTCCTTTTGTCGGTTTTAACACTCCGGCTATTAATTTCAGCAGGGTTGTTTTCCCGCCGCCGTTCGGGCCTATTATCCCGAGAAAATCATTTTTCTCTATCTCGAAATTTACATCCTCTATTACGTCCTTGCCGTTGTATCCGGCAGAGACATTCCTGAATATTATTATTTTTTCGTTCACTTCATAGCTTCCTTCATGGCATCCAGATTTTTTTTCATAAATTCAACATAGGTTTCGTCCGTATTCCCGACCGGATCCAGTACCAGGACCGACACACCCGCTTCTTTCGCGATTATATCCGCTGCTTTTCTCGGCAGCTGCGGCTCGGCAAAAATTGTCTTTATTTTGTATTTTTTTATCTGGCTTATTATATTTTCCAGCTCCTTGGGCGTCGGTTCCTTGCCCGGCGTTTCCTCGATAACGCCCACTTCTTTTAACCCGTATCTTTTTTCAAAATATGCCCATGCCGGATGGAAAGAAACAATATTTTTAATACCAAATTTCGACACTTCTCCCCTTATGTATTTATCAAGCGCGTCAAGCTGCATGTCCAAAAGTGCGTATCTCGCGTAAAACGGGTCCTGTTTAAACGCTGGCACAGCAATTGCATCGTATATTTTTGCCGCTATATCTTTTACAAGGATAGGGTCGAGCCATATATGGGGATTTCCTGCCTCATGGTGCTTTTCATGTTCCTCTCCCTGTTCCTGCATAAGCTTGACGCCGTCAGTGCAGCGTATGATTTTAAGTTTTTTGTTCCCGGCAGCCCGGAGCATTTTCTCGTCCCAGAACTCCATACCTGCGCCTACCTCGATAAAAATATCCGCGTCTGCCAGTTCCTTTACCTGTGAAGGCTTTGGCTCGAATGTATGCTCGCTGGCGCCTGGCGGCACCATTACTGTTATATCCGCTTTATCGCCCGTTATCGCTTTTGTTATATTGTAAAGCGGTATTATGCTTACGACAATTTTCAGCTTTTTTTCCGCTGCAAAAATATTGCATGCTATGTACGCTACCGCCAATAACAGAATTAACTTTTTCATCGTTCACCGCCTTGATTTTAACGCGTATTTTAAAACAATACTGCCTATGGGCAAGCCGAGGTCATCGGCAATTACTTCACATTTAACTTTCAGCAGGAAAAATATCGGCCTTTTTTCCTCACGTAAAAGCTCGTAATTTCCCTGCCCTTTGCTTATTATTACGTCTGCGTTTTTATAAAACTCCAGGAACTGCCTGGTTCCTTTTCCCGGCATAATCCCGGGCATGTCAGAGCCTGACGATATTATTGCAGCACATTTGTTCAAGCCCGAAAAATTCGCGTCTGCCAGCATTGCATCGTTGATTATCGGCTTTTCTTTGACGGCATATACGATACTGCATTTGTTATGGGCTTTTATTTCCTCGATTAAAACCCTGTCAAAAACTGTCTCGCCAGCGTTGTCGCTAAGGTATAAAATACTTTTTGCTTTTTTAATTTCGCGCTTGAATTCAACAGCGTCAAACACCCCTGATTTCGCAAAAAAAGCCTCATTAAGCTCTTTTCTAATATCAAAATGCCCGTTCACGCCGAAATCAATTATATTGCCTGCAATCGCTGCCCTGACTGCAGCCAGCAGCCTGTCTTTTGACTTTTCAACCCTCATTTTTACATCCGGATAAAGCTTTAGGGCAAGTGCGTTGTACTCTTTTTTCAGGTTTTTATACGGGTCTTTCTGTCCGGATATTTTTTTTACTATGTCCTGCACCCTCTTGCCCATGACAGGCGGCGGCACATCCATGTCGTGTGCTATCATGCTGCGCGCAACTTCAACAAGAATTCTCTTATGCAAATCCTTTTTCTTTGTCGCTATCCTGCCTGCTTTCAGCGCTTGCGCTATAAAACACGGCATGCAGTCAACAGCTGTTTTCATAATTGTTTACCAATGAATTTATAAAATTCCTTATCCCCAAAAACTTCTTTGATGATTTTTCCGTCATCAAGTAAATTTTTTAAATATTTTTCAATTTCTTTATCAGAAATATTTAATGCCTGCCCAAAATCTTCCGCTGTCATTGGCCTGCGCTGTAAAGCATCAAGCATCGCGTCCTCAATATTATCAATTGTCTTCAGTTGACCTCCCTTATAACTTCCTATTACTTCGGCTTTTGGTCCGAGCAAAGCCCTGAGTGTTTCCAGTTTTGCGCTGTCCACAGGTTCCGCGGCCTCTTCCGCACGCGAGCGCACAACCGTATTTAGCTGAATCTTTTTTATTTGCGGAATGCCGTCAATTACTTTTTTTATTTCAAGCATTTCCTTTTCATTGTCGTTAAATCCCTTTACCACCATTATTTCAAGCCAGATTTCCCCTTTATATTCCGCCGCGAATTCTTTCAGGCCCTTTATTACTTTTTCAGCCGTTATGCTTTTATGCGGCCTGTTTATCCTGATAAAAGTTTCTTTTGTCACCGCGTCAAGCGAAGGCAACACCATATCCGCGCCCATCAAATCCTTTCTCACTTTCTTGTCATAAAGCAACACCCCGTTTGTAATAACCGCTATTTTTTTATTCGTGATTTTCCTTATTTCAGCTATTACCTCGCCAAGATTCAGTGCAAGTGTCGGCTCGCCCGAGCCTGATATCGTCACATAGTCAGTATTACCGCCCTTGTTGAAAAACTCTTTTATTTCAGCGATTACATCCGCAGTCTTGACAAACAACGTGCGCTCACTGACAAGCTTAAAACTTTTCCCAAGTTCGCAGTACACGCAGTTTAAATTGCAGGACTTGCCAGCAAGTAAATCTATTCCCAGTGACAAACCAAGCCTGCGTGACGGAACCGGTCCGAAAATATACATTCTATTTTTCTCCTTATATTAAGGTCGGCAATAAATTATAAACGATTGACATTTGATTTGGAATTTCTTATTTTTTATATTTGACTTTCTCTTTTACCGTTTTTACGCTTCTTTCCATGGAAGTTATTATATCCTTCCTGTCGTCGATTTTAATCGTTGTTATAACCCTTTTCACGTCATCGGCAAACATAGCTTCATGCATTTGTCTGGAAACGTCAAAAAGCATTGCTACATCGGCTTCCACGACCGTACACATTGGGCATACTTCGTATTTTAACCCCATATTATCAAGGATTTTTATGGCACTTGCCTGGTATTTGCTTACACCTGCTGTTTTCGTGCCCAAAGGCAACATGTTGATTTCCATAAGAGCCATTTTATTCCTCCTTTCCCACCGCATTTTCAATACCGGGTATTTTGCCCTTAAAGCAAACCGGTATTGACGGGCATCCTTTTCTGTCAAAGGTTTTGCAGTATTTGTATGTAACCTCTCCGCCCAGCACCGGGCAGCGTATGCTCAATTCATCGTATTTCGAATACGAATCCATTATATTACCGCCTTTTTATGTAAATTTATGATAAATTATATAGGTATATTAAAAAATTGTCAAATAATGAAATTTTTATCAGAGGCACTTTCATTCAACCACGGGATTGCTGTAGTTGAATGAAAGTAGACTAAAATCAAACATCCAACCTTATTGAGAGGTTTTAAAGCCCTCTCCTTAAAAAACGACGAAGTTGGGAGGACTACAGTACCACGGCTTTAGCAGTGGATATCCATAATTAGCTTGAAAATTTTCGTCTTTACTTTATAATAAACACTCACGAGATTAAAATCATAAACACATCATTTAGGAGAAAATATGCACGATATCAAGGTATTGAGGGAAACTCCCGATAAAATTAAAGAAGGCATTTCCAAAAAAGGTGTAAACACCAAAATAGTGGACGAGGCCCTCGAAATAGATGGAAAAAGGCGCGTAGTACTTCAGGAAGTGGAGAAACTAAAAGCAGAAAACAACAAGGTTTCGGGCGACATAGCAAAAATGAAAAGAGAAGGCAAAGATACAGCCGGCATAATTGCTTCAATGAAAAAAGTGACGGATAAAATAAAAGAACTGGATGAGGAACTGGCAAAAATAGAGGAAGAGTTTAATAAAAAGATGGTCTGGATACCGAATATTCCCCATAGTGACGTCCCTGTTGGAAAAGACGAGACATCAAACGTAATAGTCTCTCAATGGGGTGAAAAAGCCAATTTCGGCTTTAAACCCAAACCACACTGGGAAATAGCCGAATACCTCGATATTCTCGACTCCGCGCGCGCGGCAAAAATAACAGGTGCCAGATTCACTCTCTATAAGGGAGCAGGCGCTTTGCTTGAACGCGCGCTTATCAATTTTATGCTCGATGTCCATACAAGGGAGCACAATTATACCGAAATAATTCCCCCGATACTCGTCAACAGGGATTCCATGCTCGGCACTGCACAGCTTCCTAAGCTTGAGCCTGATATGTTCAAAGTCGTAGAGCCTGATTATTTTTTAATTCCGACTGCCGAGGTTCCGGTCACAAGCATACACAAGGATGAAATATTAAAGGAAAAAGACCTGCCAGTATATTACACGGCCTATACCCCGTGTTTCAGGAAGGAAGCAGGCTCTTACGGCAAGGATATGAAAGGCATAGTAAGGATGCACCAGTTTAATAAAGTCGAACTGGTAAAACTCGTACATCCCGATGCTTCTTATAACGAACTGGAGAAACTTCTCAAGGATGCATGTGTTATCCCGCAAAGGCTCGGCCTCCATTATAGGGTTGCGGCTCTTTCAACAGGCGACCTGAGCTTTGCGTCCGCAAAAACTTATGATATAGAAATATGGCATCCGGGCGGTGAAAGGTACTGGGAGGTGTCCTCCTGCTCCAACTTTGAGGATTTCCAGGCGCGGCGCTTAAAAATCAGGTTTAAGGACAGGGAAAACAAGGTGAGGTTTGTGCATACTTTAAATGGCTCAGGCCTTGCGACTTCACGACTGCTTCCCGCAATACTTGAAGTATATCAGACCGAAAATATGGAAGTTATTATCCCTGAAGTTCTCAGGCCTTACATGGCCGGAATTGACAAAATCAAGAAAAAATAGTATTATTCCATCTCAGGTTATTGGACTAAAATATAAGCAGGAGGTTCCAATGGAAGAAAATAAGCCGGTAGAAAACCAGCCAAAAGCCGCTGCAGGCAAAAACAAAAACGGCCTTTATGTCATAGGCATTGCCATAGCTATTCTTGTGCTGGGATACTACATACTTACAAAGGTAAACGCAGACGCGTCAAACTGGGCAGGGGCCGTGTCGCCTATCCTTATAATAGGCGGGTATATACTTGTCGCTGTCGGCATCCTGATAGGCTGGGACGAATAAAGCATTTCTGATTTCAAATTTCAGATTGCAGATTTTAAACTTTAAATCTAAAATTTAAAAATATGAATTTTGAAATTATTTAAGGAGGGCTAGTCCTAATTGGTAAGGCGTCTGACTTGAAATCAGATGGGCGCAAGCCCTTGGGGGTTCGAGTCCCTCGCCCTCCGCCAAGATTACCAATAATACCGTTGATGTAAAATTTGTTCATTGTGATCCGATAGCGGAAAGGACTCGAAGCGAGTGAGCGCCGAGCGATTAGCGAGGAATAGCCGATTAGGCGTCAGCGAACGAGGGGGTCGACGAGCGAAACGCTGGAGCGTTTCGTAAGGTGACCGAGTCCCTCGCCCTCCGCCATGATTTTCAGCTTCGCTGAAAATCCGAGAACCGAGAATAGATAATTGAAAATAGAACAAGGTAGCAACGGCTTAATCTAATTATAAATAAATGCACACAGTCGATTCTCAATTTTCAATTTTCAGATTTTATTATCCCATAGTATAGTTTTTTAACATATTTTCCTCGCGGAGAGATGGCCGAGTGGACGATGGCAGCTGCCTGCCAAGCAGTTGATCCGGATAACTGGTTCGAGGGCTTCGGCCTGCGGCCGAAGACAAGGCTCACGCCGAGCGATTAGCGAGGAAAAGCAAAGCGTATAATCATTGCCGCTTTGCGCAAGTGAGCCGAGGCGAGACTACGCAGCACGCTTCCAGCGGGCGGAGTAGTCGAATCCCCATCGCCAAGGGCGATGAAATGCAACTTTGAAATAATAAAGAGCGTTATAATATTTATCTTCCTGCGGAGAGATGGCCGAGTGGACGATGGCAGCTGCCTGCTAAGCAGTTGATCTGGGCAACCGGGTCCGAGGGTTCGAATCCCTCTCTCTCCGCCATTTTATTATATAAAAATGGATTCGCCCTCCGCCACAATAATTACCTCTTTGTCATCTCCGCCATCAATTCCACATGATAAGTTTGCGCGAACTGGTCAAGCGGGATAATTTCATTTAATTTATATACCCCTTTCAACGATGAAAGATCCCTGGCATAGCTTGCTGGATTGCAGGATATATATATAAGTTTTCCTGCCGGTTTTTTACTGAGCGCGTTTACTACTCTTTGGTTCATGCCCGAACGCGGCGGATCAACAACGACAGCGTCGAATTTTTCGTCTTCCAGTAATTTTTCAGCCGCGTCCTCAACCCTTGAGTTTACTATTGATATATTTCTTATATTATTATGTTTGGCTATATCGTACAGGATTGCCGTACTTGTCTTTTCCGCCTCTACTATAGTTACTTCCCTGAATTTGCCTGCAGACGGCAGGGTCAGCGCGCCAACCCCTCCGTACAGGTCAAGTACCGACGATCCGCTTCCTGCTTTTTTGAAAACAAACGCAACCATTTTCTCCAGCATGCCCGCGTTCACCTGGAAAAAAGTCTGCGCCTCTAGCTTGAAATTAACGCCTGCCGCGCTTTCGATAAGATACGGTTTGCCAAAAATCACCTTTTCCCTTTCTCCGTAAACATTGCTTGTGTCTTCAAGGTTAAAATTTGCAACTATGCCGTATATACCATCGCACTGCGCCTTTATCCTTTCCGCAGCCGTTTCAATAAATGATTTCACTTCTTTTCCTGCAACAACAAAAGTTACAAGCGCTTTCCCTTGAGTATTTACCCGCATCGTAACATGCCGCAGATAACCCCTGCGCTTATCCTGATTGTATATAGTAAGTCCTTTTGTATTTTCGTTCAAAACTTTACGGGTTATCTCGGCTATTTCGTTTATGCGCGGGTGCATGAGCAGGCATTTGTCAACGCCTGCTATTTCATGGCTACGCGCCTTAAAAAAACCGAGTTCCACTCCTCTTTGTGTCAGGACAGGCCTGTACTCTGCCCGGTTCCGGTAATTCAAAGGGATTTCGTACGATACAGGCGCAAGTATCGGGGGGTTTTTTATGCCGCCTGTTTTTTCTATCATTTCACGCATTATCCGTACTTTATGTTCGAGCTGGTATTTGTAAGGCATATTCATCCAGTCACACCCGCCGCAGATTCCAAAATATGGGCATGCCGGTTTTGAATAATACGGTGATTGTTTGATGATGCTTTTTACCCGTGCCTTTGCTATGTCGTTTTTAGACTCTATTACCACGGCATTGACAATACTGCCCAGCAACACATAAGGTATATAAATGGAATACCCTTCAAAGTATGCTATTCCATCCCCGCCGTAAGCCAGCGAGGAAATCTCAAGTTCCAGTTCTTCTCCTATTTCAAGTTTATTTATATTGCGTTTCACGCCGGTTCCCCTGATTTTTCTTTGCGCCTTCCCGTGAGTGAAGTAAAAATTCCAACGATACAGAGCATGGCAAAAACCGTCAATGATATCTTTATGCTGGTCATGAACTGTGGATAAACCTCATGCGTGACATTTATTTTGCCGACAAGCGTTGACAGCACGAACATGGTTATTCCCATGCTGAGCATCTGTCCAAAAAGCCTCACAGTACCTATCGTAGATGAGGCAACGCCGTAGTATTTCCGATCGACCGACCCCATTATGGCGCTTGTATTAGGCGATATGAATACAGCCAGCCCGAATCCCAGGAAAGCCAGCACCGCAATTATGGCCCAAAGCTTGGTTTCAGCCGTAACAAAAAGCATTATAATAAGAGATGCAGCTGTTAAAGCCATGCCAATGGATGCCACCATACGCGCGTCTTTTTTATCAGATATTCTCCCGGCTATTGGTGAAAAAAACGCCATGAAAACCGGTTGGCTAAGCAGTATCATACCTGCCTGCCTCGGCTCCATTCCTTTTATGTACTGTAAATATAATGAAGCGAGGAACCCTACTGCGAAAGTCGCACTGTAATTTATCAACGACGACAGGCTTGAAAAAGCAAATATCTTGTTTTTCAAAAGCAGGTTGACATCAAAAACCGGCTGTTTTATGCATCCCTCCAAAATAAGGAAAGCAATAAATGAAGCCAGCCCGGCTAGCATAATAAATATCCCGAACCTCTCGTGCATCTTTGTAGATCCGAACATCAATAATCCTATGGATACCGCATAAAGCGCTGAGCCAAGCAAATCAAACTTCTCGCCTTTTGCCTCGTGCCACTCACCCCTAAGAAAGATAAACGTGAGAATTATGATTACTATTCCCAGTACGACGTTCAGCCAAAAAATACTTCTCCATCCCCATGCCTGCGTCATTATGCCTCCAAGAAACGGGCCCAAAGACAGGCCAGTGTAAACAGACGCTGAGTTTATCCCTATTGCTTTTCCCCTTTCCTCAGGCGGGAATGCGGACGTAAGTATTGCCAGTGAAGTCCCGAATATCATTGACCCGCTGAGTCCCTGGAACAGGCGGAAAGCTATAAGCTCATGCCCCGTATGCGCGGCAGCACAGAGGAATGAGGAAACGGTAAAGAGTATCATGCCTGTTATAAATATAAGCTTCCTGCCGTATATATCCGAAAGCCTGCCGAATGGAACCAGGAAAACGGCAGCAGCAAGTATGTACGCTGTCGCCACCCATCCAAGCATTACCACGTCCATAGACATCTCCCTGCCTATGCTAGGCAATGCCAGGTTTGTTGACGAGGAAATAAAAGGCGTCAGAAATGCTGATAAACCGAATGTTAAAAGCAGCATTTTTTTGTTCATGTTTTTTCCTTTTAAAAGTATTGGTTATCTAATATTTCCATCATTGCCTGTAAAAAAATTTCAATTAATTATTAATGCCAGTTTGGATAAGTATCATCTGCTGATGGATCATTTGTAATTTTTACCGGGTCTGTGCCGTCGGCATTCATTACATAAATCTGAAAATTTCCGTTGCGATTGCTGCTAAATGCTATTTTTTTTCCGTCAGGAGACCATGAAGGGCTGTAGTCATCTGCCGGATTCTTTGTGAGATTTACCGGATTTGTGCCGTCAGCATTCATTACATAGATTTCATAATTGCCATCACAATTGCTTGTGAATGCTATTTTGCTGCCGTCCGGAGAAAATGAAGGAAATACATCATTTGTTGTATTGTCTGTAAGATTTACTTGGCCTGATCCGTCAGCATTCATTAAATAGATTTCATAATTGCCATTGCGATTGCTGCTAAATGCTATTTTGCTGCCGTCCGAAGACCACGAAGGTCCGTAGTTGAATTTTTTGAGTGTTTTTGTTAGCCTTTTAAGGTTTCTTCCATCTGTATCCATAACATATATTTCAGAATTGCCGTCACGGTCGCTTGTAAATGCTATTTTGCTTCCGTCAGGGGAAAAACAAGGAAATCCGTCATCAGTTGTATTGTTTGTAAGATTTGCTTGATTTGTCCCATTAACATTCATAACGTAAATTTCCCGATTGCCGTCACGATCACTCATGAATGCAATTTTGCTTCCGTCAGGAGAAAATGTCGGGTGTGTGTTCGCTGATGAATTCTTTGTTAGTCTTACCACATTCGTACCGTTAATATTCATAACATAAATTTCATTATTGCCGTTTAGATTGCTCGTGAATGCAATTTTGTTAATTTGTACATGTGCAATTGATGTTTTTATTTTATTACAACAGCAAAAAGAAAAAATAATAATAGTTAGAGCAGCGATTCCTGTTAAAATTGTTTTTTGCAGATTTGTTACCGGCATTTTAATCGCCAATTTGATTAGTCCTTAATGCCAATTGGGATATGCGTCATGTGCTGCCGGATTTTTTGTAAGATTTACCGGATTTGTTCCATCGGCATTCATAACATAGATCTGATAATTGCCATCTCGCTTGCTCATGAACGCTATTTTGCTGCCATCAGGAGACCATGAAGGATATGTATCAGCTGCCGGATTCTTGGTAAGATTTACCGGATTTGTTCCATCGGCATTTATCACATAGATTTCATCATTTCCGTCCCGATTGCTTGTGAAAGCTATTTTAATTCCATCAGGAGAGCATGAAGGCGCAAAGTCAAATGCCGGGTTATCTGTTAACCTCACCGGCTGATTTATGCCGTCAACATTCATTGAGTATATCTCTTGATTGCCGTCACGGCCGCTGCTAAATGCCATTTTTTTCCCATCGGGGAACCATGAAGGATTGCAGTTATTTGCAGGATTGTATGAAATATTTATTTGATTTGTGCCATCTGTATTCATTATATAAATTTCAAAATTGAACTTATTATCACGGGTACTTTCAAATGCTATCTTGCTGCCGTCCGGAGACCACGAAGGAAATGTGTCATCTGCCGGATTGTCGGTAAGGCGTACTGTATTTGTTCCGTCAAAATTCATGACATATATGTCAGTATTGCCGTCGCGATTGCTTGCAAATGCTATTTTGCTCCCGTCAGGAGAAATTGAAGGATACGTATCAGAATAAGTAGCAGGCGTGTGTTTTGTAAGATTTACCTGATTTGTACCATCAGCATTCATGACAAATATGTCGGCATTGCCGTCACGGTTGCTTGTAAATGCTATTTTATTGATTTGTACATTTGATACTGGTTTTTTTATTTTATTACAACTATAAAAAAAAGGTGGGATAATGGTAAACAAAAAAATTCCTATGAGAGTTGTTCTTGGTAATTTCGATTTCAGCATTTTAGCCCCGAAAAGTCACAAATATCAGATCATATAATGCTTGTCACAAACTCTGCAATACTTGAATGTAAATTTTATGTTTCTTGTTTGAAAGCTTTGAAACAGAAATATTCCAGAGAAACGATATCAATAACTGAAATTGAGTTTGATATATGGCTGTTGTTGAGAAAATCAAGTCAAAAAAGTAATTGAATGATATTCTGATAAATTAAAACCTAATTTGCCGCTTATTCAGGAGTACAATTATCCCTTGTTATGGTTCCACTCGGGCATCCGGATGCGTAACATCCTCCATCACAATAATAAGCGTGCCCTGAAGTGCAGCATACGCTAACATCTGGGCACCATAGCGGATAAGCTGAGTTCGTGCAATGCTGCGTTGCCGTGGTCTTTGTACAACCCGTTAAACTGCCCAGAGCAATCAAAGCAAAAAGGCTTAATACTGCTGTAGTTGTTCGTATAATTCTTTTTAAACTATCTTTCATGTTTGTTTTTCTCATTTTTTCACCTGATCTTTAATGATTTTATGAATTGTCTAATTTTCACCAATTCAAATTTTTTCGATTTTATCAGCAAAACGTTTCGGAGTTAAATATTACTTCCAGTAGTTTGCCTTGAATTTATAATTATATTTTCACCTCCTTCTTTCTTGCAGATTTTAGATTCTCTTTGCGCTCTGCCTGATGACTCTTTCAATCTCGTTTGACCCGTCACAACCCACGCCTGACTGCGATACTCTTATGATACCAAGTAACCCTATACTGCAAGGTAGTTTTTAAAATTTCTTTAAACTTTCTCCAAAAGATCCATAATAAATCGTTATCTGATTTAATTATGTATATATTGTAAATGATATTCTAGCATTTGTCAAGTATTTTATTAATTATTTTAAATCTACCTAAAATACTATAATTAGCTTTGTAAGTAAGCCAGTAGTAAATAATTTTATTTTTTCTCTTTTTTCTTCCGCCATTTTTTTTAGCTTTATCATGCTTCTTTCCATGTCTGGTCCAAAATATGAATCCAGCCCAAAAGAAATAAGTTTTGAAATGGGGTTCATGCCAACGTTTCCCGAAACTTTCCAGACCATCAGGGTTCCCAGATCAGACGGTTTTAGTTCTATAATACCATCAAGCTGAAAAGTGCTGTCCTGGATTTTGGCGGAGTATTTTATCATTTTGTTTTTTTCGCTTTCTATTATATTCATTATGCCGCCGCCCATTGATTTCGCCTGCCAAATGGATTTTGCACCTTTGCCGTCCTTGCTCCCGCTGTTTTTATATTTTAAGGTTGAATCTTTTTCCGTAGTCCATGCCGACCACTTTTCCCAGTTATCCAGGTTATTGACATATTGGAATATTATCCCTGATTTGGCATTTATAAAAAGGCTCCTCTGCACAGACCAGTCAGACGGTATGGCAAAAGAAAGTAAAACAACAACCGCAAGTATTGCAAGAAAGGCTATGACAAAATCCATTGGTTTGTTCATTTTTATACCCTCATTTTTTATTTTAATTGCTCACAATGTAAGTATACTGAAAAAAATCCCAAAATCAAGTTTTTTTGCTTTTAATCTTCCTACCCTTGCTCTTTTCCCATAATTCCAGCATTTCTTTCTCTCTAATATCCTTATACAAATATTTTTCTATTTTCTTGAACCTTTTTATAAATTTGTCGCTTGTTTTTTGCAAAGCATTCTCCGGGTTTATCCTGCAAAAGTAAGCAAGGGAAACAAGCGCAAAGAATAAATCCCCTATTTCCTCCTGGATATGCATTTTTTTGCCATGCTTCAGCGCATCTTTGACTTCACATAGCTCTTCCCCGACTTTTCTCAATATCTGCGCCTCTGTCCTCCATTTAAATCCTGTGCTCTGCGCCTTGCTTACAAGCCGCCTTGCGCGCAAAAGCGCCGGCAGCGCAGCCGGCACGCCATCAATGACAGAATCTCTTTTTTTTGTTTCTTTCTTGTGTTTTTCCCAGAAATCCCTGACCTGCCAGTCCTTTGATAGGCCTTTTTTATCGCCGAATACATGCGGGTGCCTTGTTATAAGCTTGCTGTTTATGCCTCGCAGGACATCATCAATTGAAAAATAATTCCTTTCGTTTGCTATCTGCGCGTGAAAAACCACCTGTAGTAATATATCGCCTAGCTCTTCCTTTAAATTTTTTTTGTCTTTTTTGTTTATCGCCTCTATTGCCTCGTATGTTTCTTCCAGGAGATACGACATAATGCTTTCATGCGTCTGTTTTCTGTCCCACGGGCAGCCTTTTTTTCCTCTCAATTTTTTCATTATATCGACAAGCTTTGAAAATTCCTCTTGTTTAATATTATTTTCCAATTTTTATCTCCCCAGGCGTATAGGTTACATTCAAAATTGCTGTAAAAACCAGTATTATGATATTGAATATAATTGTTCCTGTCACTCCCAATACCGGTAAAAGAAAAACTCCAAACAAGAGCCCTGCAATCGCCCCGCCTGTCAAATCCATGCTGTAAAGCATACTTATCTCGGTATTATCTATTGCCAGGTTAAAAGTAAGCCCGGCGACCAAACCTGCCATAATTATCAAAAGTACCAATACTCCGTTTCCCGCATTGCCTGTTGCGGAGCAAACAGCAAAATACACGGCCGAAAGCAGATTTAATATGATAGCCGCGATCGCCACGGTTCTTATTTTAATCTTTTCAAACCTGTAGCCTGCAGCGCCGCCTATTATACAGCCCAGCATAAAAAACGCGAATATCATGCCTATGTATTTATAAATATAGCCGTAAAAACTCTGGAATATAAAAATAAGAAGGAGCTCGATAATCATCGCGCTTGCTCCGATTGCAGTCATCGAAAAATACGGTACCGGGTTATCGGTTATTTGTTTAAGCCTAAAAGTATTTGCAATGGCAAAAGCCAAGATAAAAAGTATCACTGCCATTTTCAGCGGGTTGTTTCCCCGTCGAAACATCAGGACATCGTTCCTTAAAAATGCAAAATACGCCTCGGGTTTCAATATGCTGTTGCTTATGCCATGCTGTTTTTTTATTATATTCATTAAAGCCGCTTGTTTTTCATTATTCAGCCTGTCTTCAATGTACCTCCTGTTCAAAACAGGGACATCAACGCCTTCTTTTTTCATGTTCGCGAGCATTTGCCCAGCTGAAATCCTAATCTCGTCATTCGAGCATATAAATATTATATTATCACCCGGCACCAGAAATATATTTTTAAAAACTTTTATTGCGGCATTATAAACCGCAGATAGCGTCGATGCGAGCGCAGGGTTTAAGTAGTTTTCCGCAGCCGCCATATAAAAAATCACTTCACCGCCCTTGCCAAGCCTGGAATTTAAGCCATTAAAAAACTCTGATGTATAATACCTGTTTGAGTATATTGTGCTCGGCAGGCTAAGATTAAGGATTATGGTATCGTATTTTTCAGGCGGGTTTAGTTTTAAAAAATAAACAGGGTCGCCGAAAATATTTTTTATTTTTTTACCGGTTTTGATCCCGCTTTCAAATTGTGTTTGCATGGCTTCGCCAGCGTATTCGTCAGCCTCAATATTTGTTATTTGTTCTACGCTCTTATACCTGGACAGCTCGCTTAGCATGCCGGCAAATCCCGCGTTTACGTTCAGTACGCTGCTGTTCTTGTCATGCGTAAGGCACGCCCAGCCAGTTATTTCGGAATATTTTACATCCGGTACCATGTATGTAATCATACCGTTTTCAAACACATAATAGACATTGTTTCTTTTACATATTGTGAGCTTTGTTGTGGGGTATTCCTTATTATATATTACTTCATATTTTGCAAACCCTGCGTTCAGGCTGGCGATATCGGTCTTTTCCATAAAACCCGCAACTATGAAACCAAGGTAAAAAAGCAGGCCTATTACAACAACCGGTATGATTATCCTGCCTTCGTTTCCCTTTTCCTTGAATAATATATATATGGAAACGATATCCAGCACGCCCAGCCAGTAAATAACCTGAAAATTCCCCCATCTTTCGGACAGGAATAAGGTAAATATAATGCCGGCGATCATGGCGCCTAATGCCTCGATTATATACATGAACTTAGCCTGTTTTTTGATGTTTTCCCTGCGCAATATCTCGCCTGCTGTCGAAAAAGTTAGGGTCAGTATCATGCCTGCAGGTGATGCCGTGGCTATTATTATAAGTATCGCGCTCCAAATATTTAAAAGCATTTCAGGCTGTATGCCAAGCAGCAGTTTTATATACCTGATTAAAATCACAACCGCCGGTATTAAAAACGCCGATATCACCGGCATTATTGCCAGGGCAATCTTTAAAAATGAAAGGTTTTTTTTTCTGAAAAACCCGGAGAATATAAAGCTTCCGCCAAAGGCGCCTGCAAAAAGCCATATCGCGAGTATTGCGCCAAGTATAAGTTCGTTTGCGTAAACCTGGCTTATTATTTCCCTGTAAAAAACCACCTGGGACAATAGGGCTGCCAAGCCGTTTAAAAAAATTATAATTATGATTTTATAAAATATGTTCATGTATTCCCTCGTTTAGATGCAGAGTGATATAATTCATGTTCTAACTGAAGTTGGGGGATTTCTATCCGGATAGAAAATTTTCTTGTTTATAAACTTTTTATATGCCCTGTAAAAGAAAAAATACCCAAATGGCCTTATGTTATTTGCGAACTGGTCCGGTATCATGTGGGCAAGGTATGCTATCGTGAATACTATGGCAAACGTGTAATTATTCAGGAAAAAAGCGGCAATCCACGCGATAATAATAAATTCATAACAGTGAAAAATCAGGTATAATTTAACAAAATCGCCCTTATAGGATTTTATAAACAGGTCTTTAAAATCAAACTTTTTTTCTTCTCTGATGTAATCAAATACATGATCAAAGTCAATAAGCACGCCCAAAGCAAGGCTCATCAGGAAATAAAGCCATGAATGGGTAAAAAAAAGGATTCCCCCGCTTACGGGCAGTGCAATTGCCATGTGATGCTCAAGTTTCATTTGCTTTTTCTATTTAAGCTTTTTTATCAATACCGCAGCTTGTGCCAGCTGGTTTTTGACTGATTTTGGGGAAGTCGAGCCTGATGTGGCTTTTGCATTCAGCGACACCGCAGGTTCCATGACTCCATATATGTCTTTTTCAAAAAGTTTTGAGAATTTTTTGAATTCATACAGGAACATGTCTGAAAACTGCCTTTTCCCGACCAGGCAAAAAGAAACTATATTCCCTGTTATTTCATGAGCCTGCCTGAAAGGCACGCCTTTTTTTACAAGGTAATCTGCTATGTCAACTGCGTACATAAAGGAATCCTTTGCCTGCAGCATCATTTTTTCCTTTTTTAATTTTATATTTGCCAGCAATTTGCTAAAAATGTGCAGCGAGCTTTTTATTTCGTTTATACTTTTGAAAAGCAAGGGTTTGTCTTCCTGCATGTCTTTATTGTAGGCAAGCGGAAGTGCCTTTAGCATGGTCAGTGCAGCTATAAGGTTGCCGTAAAAAACGCCTGTCTTGCCCCTGATGAGCTCGGCTATATCCGGATTTTTCTTATGCGGCATTATAGAAGAGCCTGTGGCAAAAGCATCGTCAATTTCGATAAACCCGAACTCGCTTGAGTTGAAAATGATTATCTCCTCGCAAAAACGGGACAGGTGCATTGCTGCCAGGGACGCGAAATACAGGAAGTCAAGCAGGAAATCCCTGTCCGAAACCGCGTCCATGCTGTTTTTTGAAATTTTTGCAAAGCCAAGCAGCCTTGCCGTATATTCCCTGTCGAGTTTATAGTTTACACCCGCGAGCGCGCCAGAACCCAGCGGCATCGAGTCCGTCATTTTTTCCGTGAATTCGAGCATCTCATAATCCCTGGCGAACATAAAAAAATAGCTCATCAGCCACTGCGCAGCTGATACAACCTGCGCATGCTGCATATGCGTGTAAGACGGCATCCAGATGCTCACGTTCTTCTTTGCCAATGCAACTATTGCAGATAAAACTTCCTTCAGGTTATTTTTTACAGCCTTTATTTCTTCTTTCAGATAAAGGCGAGTATCAGTCGCAACAAGGTCGTTCCTGCTCCTTGCCGTATGTATTTTTTTGCCAGTGTCTTTGGCAACCTTCACAAGCTCGCCTTCAACCGCTGAATGCACGTCCTCATATTTTGAAAAATCGATTTTTTTCTCGCTTTTCAGCACCTTTTTGAGTCCTGCGCTTATAATCGCCAGTTCTTTCGCACTTATGATCCCTGCTTTCGCCAGCGTCTTCGCATGCGCCATGCCTGTAAGTACGTCGTATTTAAAAAGGCACCTATCAAATGAAATGGAAGCGTTAAAAGCTTCCGCGTCTTTATCCATCTCTTTTTTAAACCTTCCTTGCCAGACTTTTTTGTCTTTAGGCATATTGCACCGCCTATTTTTTCTTTTTATTTTTTACCTGATTGTAAATTTTCATTTGCAGGCCGAAGAGATTGATGAAGCCCTCTGCGTCCTTTTGCGAATAAACCTTGTCATTTTCAAAAGTCGCGTAATCCTGGCTGTACATGGAAAAAGGCGAGCTTTTCCCCGCCGGGAAAACATTGCCCTTAAAAAGTTTCAGCTTTACATCGCCTGTAACCATCTCCTGCGTCTTGTCGATAAAAGCCGACAGCGCCTCGCGCAAAGGCGAGTACCACATGCCGTTATAAATCAGTTCGCCGAATTTTAACGCGACCTGCTGTTTGTAGTGCCTTGTCTCGCGGTCAAGTACTATTTCCTCAAGCTCCCTGTGTGCCGTATACAATAAAGTGCCTCCCGGCGTCTCATAAACCCCGCGGGACTTTATACCCACGAGCCTGTTTTCAACCATATCGGCATAACCTATGGCGTGCAAAGCCCCTGTTTTATTCAGCGCTGCCATTAAATCAATCGGTTTTAATTTTTTGCCGTTTACTGCGAAAGGTATCCCTTCCTTAAAGCTTATTGTCACATATTCCTCGGTATCCGGCGCCTTTTTTATTGTGTTTATCTTGCTTAAGATATCCTCGGGCGGCTCATTTGCCGGATCCTCGAGTATCCCGCCCTCATGAGAAATGTGCAAAAGATTATCGTCTTCCGAATAAGGCTTTTCTTTAGTGACAGACACTTCAATATTATGCGCCTTCGCGTACTCTATTTCCTCTGTCCTGGATTTTATGTCCCACTCCCTCCATGGAGCGATAATTTTCAGGTCAGGCGCCAGCGCTTTATACGTTAATTCAAACCTAACCTGGTCATTGCCCTTGCCCGTAGCGCCATGGCAAACGGCGTCTGCTTTTTCTTTCCTAGCTATATCGACCTGCGCTTTTGCGATTAATGGCCTTGCTATGGACGTGCCCATAAGGTACTTGTCCTCATAAACGGCACCGGACTTTATCATCGGGTAAATGAAGTCCGTGATAAATTCCTGCTTTACATCGGCTACGTACGCCTTGTCAGCGCCGCTTTTTAAAGCTTTTTCCTGCACTTTGTCAAAATCACCGGCCTGGCCAACGTCAACCGCGCAGGCAATAACCTTGCATTTATAATTCTCCTTGAGCCACGGCACTATGACCGAGGTGTCAAGCCCGCCTGAATAGGCGAGAACAACCTTTTTTATGTTTTTATCCATTTTTGTTCTCCTTAGAGTCCGTTGATTTTGCCGAGCGTCAACAGCGAAGGCAAAATTTTACGGAATCTTATACCCGCTCAAGTCCGAGGCCTTCAGGCCGAGGACAAGTGGTACTATGTTATCATTTATTATTCAATCCAAAATTCTTACACTTCGCACTCATCACTTAACACTTAACACGCATATATCATCTGTTCATTAGCAATGCCAAAATTCCCTTTTGCGCATGCAGCCTGTTTTCCGCCTGATCAAAAACAACGGAATTCGGCCCATCCATGACTTCATCTGTGATTTCCTCGCCCCTGTGTGCAGGCAGGCAATGCATTATTATGCAGTCATGTTTTGCTTTTTTGATAAGAGACATATTTACCTGGTATTTTTCAAATTCCTTTTTCCTAGCTGTTGCTTCCCCTTCCATGCCCATACTTGCCCAGACATCAGTATATATAACATCTGCGTCTTTCACTGCCTCTTCGGCATTGTCGGTAATTATTAATTTTACCTTGTTCTGTCCGGCTATTGCTTTTGCTTTTTCAACAACACTTTTATCCGGCATGTATTTTGCCGGAGACCCGACCATTAGGTTCATTTCCATTTTTGGCGCGGCAAAAAGCCATGAATTGCACACGTTGTTGCCGTCGCCGACATACGCCACGGTCAAACCCTGTAAAATTTTCTTCTTGTCTTTTATAGTCATAAGGTCTGATATTATCTGGCACGGATGCGAAAAATCCGTAAGCCCGTTAATAACCGGTACTGTGGCGTTTTCAGCCAGCGTTACGACTTCCTTATGCTCAAATGTCCTTATCATTATGCCATCCACATACCTAGACAGCACCTTTGCCGTATCTGATATTGTCTCTCCCCTGCCGAGTTGTAATTCGCCCGCGCCCATATAAAGCGCCGCGCCTCCAAGCTGGAACATGGCTATTTCAAAAGAAACCCTTGTACGTGTCGATGGTTTCCTAAAAATCATGGCAAGCGCCTTGCCGAGCAGCGGTACAAAAAGTTCCTTTTTCTTGTGTTTTGCCCTTATCATGTCCGCGACGTTCAAAATAAGCTCTATTTCCTCTTTTGTCAGGTCCTCTATTGAAATTATATCCTTCTTGCTGAGTTTCGTAATCATCTTAAAATCCTCCATTCGGTATTCGGCATTTGTTATTTCAATCCAAATCCAAAATTTAAATTTTTTTTATTCCGCTATTTCAATATTTCCGCAAGTATTCTTACGGCTTTTATAATGTCTTCCTTTTTTAAGACAAGAGGCGGCACAATCCTTATCAGGTTGGGTTTAGGGCTATTTAAAAGAAGGCCCTTTTTTAGAGCTTCTTTTACAACCCCATCGGCTGTGCCTTTCAGTTCTATGCCTATAAGAAAACCTTTGCCCCTTATTTCTTTTATTTTATCCGATTTTATCTTTTTCAACTCGTTAATAAAATATTTCCCTTTTTCTTCCACACTTTTGAGGAATCCGGCATTAGAAATTTTTTTAATCACTACATTTCCGGCTGCACATGCCACTGGGTTTCCTCCTAAAGTCGTGCCGTGGTCTCCTAGTGAAAAAATATCCTCGAATTTTTTTGATACAATTACAGCAGAAAGCGGGAACCCGCCGCCCAGCCCCTTGCCTATTGTCATAATATCGGGTGTAACTCCAAATCCCTGATAAGCAAAAAGACTGCCCGTCCTGCCTAATCCGGTCTGTATTTCGTCAAAAATCAGAATTACTTTTTTGTCAACGCATAGTTTGCGCAATTGTTTTAAGAATGTCTTATCTGCTACATATACCCCGCCTTCGGCCTGTATAGGCTCTATAAGCACAGCAACGGTTTTGGAATCGATTTTCTTTTTTGCGTCTTTGATGTTGTTAAATTCAGCATAAACAAACCCCGGTGATAACGGCTTTAGGAATTTATGAAATTTTTCCTGAGCCGTGGCAGTCAGGGCTGCTATGGTCCTGCCGTGAAAAGAGTTATAAAATGTAATTATTTTATACGCGCCTTTTTTATTCAGTATTCCCCACTTCCTCGCGAGTTTTATTGCCACCTCGTTTGCCTCAGCGCCTGAATTGACGTAATAAACCTGGGTTCCGAAGGTTTTCTTAACCAGTTGCTTTGTCAGCCCTGTTTGGTGTTCATTATAAAACAAGCGCGAAATATGGATATATTTATCCACCTGTTTTTTTACCGCCTTATTGATATCAGGGTCGTTATAGCCCAGGACATTGACCGCTACCCCGGCAAGCAAATCAATATATTGTTTGCCATTGCTGTCCGCAAGAATTGCGCCTTTGCCTTTTTCCGGTTTCATGTCGTAAACTTTTACTGTATTATCCAGTCCTTTTTGCATTTTTTCTTCCTCTTTCATTTTCAGTTTTTCGTGCGTACATCTAATCTTGTATTTACTTTATTATTTCCGTACCTATGCCTTCCTTTGTAAATATTTCAAGCAGTAAAGAATGTTCTATCCTTCCGTTTATGATATGCACTTTTTTTACTCCTGCCTCCACAGCCTTCTTGGCCGATAAAATTTTCGGCAGCATCCCTCCTGTAATCTGTCCTGATTTTATGTGCTTGCTTATGTCTTTTATTTTTATTGTTTGCACGTATTTGCCTTTTATCTTTACGCCGTCTGTGTCTGTCACGTAAATTAATTTATCCGCTTTTACGGCTATAGCAACTTCAGCAGCAGCCGTATCAGCATTAATATTGTAGCCGTTGCCTTGCTCATCGACGCCTATAGGCGCGATAACCGGTACAAAATTCTTGCTGTCAAGCGTCTCCAGAATTTCCGTGTTCACCTTCTTGACTTCTCCGACAAATCCAATATCTATTTTCCCGTACTTTTTCTTTTGAGCAAGCAGCAGGTTCCCGTCTTTGCCCGACATGCCTATTGCCTTAAGCCCGTGCGAATTTATGTTCTTCACTATTTCCTTGTTTACCTTGCCCGTCAATACCATTTCAACTATTTCCAGCGTTTCCTTGTCGGTCACCCTGTGACCATGGACGAAAACCGGCTTCTTGCCGAGTTTTTCTATGAGCTTATTTATATCGTCGCCTCCGCCGTGCACTATTATAAGCTTTACACCGACGTATTTTAAAAGGGCTATATCTCCAACAAACGGCTCTTTGAATTTATTATCCGTCATCGCGCTGCCGCCATACTTAATCACAAAAGTAGCACCGGTGAAGTTCTTTATGTACGGCAAAGCCTCTATAAGTACCCTTGCCTTTTGTATATATTGTTCCATGTCATTCTCCCTAGCTGTCGTTTGTTTTGTCAAGCTTACTGCGCAAGTTAAAACTACTCCGAAGCGGTATTAAAACTGTTGTAAAAATATTATATCGGTTTAAACAGCCTAATCTTTAGCAGTTGCTACGGCTGCTCTTTCAATATTCAAATGGCTTTTCCAATAAAAAGTCATATTTCGTAGGCCAAAACCTCCGGATTTAAAAGAAAAAGTGAATAAAGTATATCATAATTTAGTCTTATTTTTCAATATTATTCACACATTATTCGTTTTTAATTGAAAATTTAGTATTTCCCATTTCAAATAATTAGGTCATTGTAAAGTAACCTAAAAATTCCTTGACTTAAAATTTCATTAATGATATTATCCAAACGGATGAATGTTATTAGATATTAAAGCACAGGAAAAAACTAAAAAATCCCTGCTGTGCCCGTGTAGAAGCAAACGTTTTGGCCCAACACTTTTTTGAACGGGAGCTGGGCTTATATGTGGTGTGCATGCCTCATAACGAGGAAGCCTAAAACATATAACAAGGCACCCACCTGTTTGGAAAGGGCCCAAAATAATGCTTCCCACGGCACTTGGCGGGGTTATTTCTATAATGGACGGAGAGAGATAACTTGATAAAAATGACAATATTATATATAAAAAATCTAAACTATCCGGATTTAACAGTGGGGAGGCCCATATATTTTCATCCAGCCTCGAAACCTGGAAACACCGCTGTTAAAAATATGATATATTGTCATTTCAATTCTCTATTATCCTAACCTCTCCCCTCTGTTAGTAGAATTAAAATTTACCAGAGGAGGCTACCATGCTTTCAATTATTATCACCGCGTTAATAGCCGTGGCAGCAGGCATTGCTATAGGTTTCTTTTTGAGGAAAATTATCTCCGAGTCAAGGATTGCCAGCGCCAAGGTTTACGCAACCCAGATTGTGGAAAACGCAAAAAAAGAAGCCCAGGCATTTAAAAAAGAAGCCGAACTTGAGGCAAGGGATAAGACTTTAAAAGCCCAGGCTGATTTTGAGGCAAAGACTAGAGAGGAGCGGGCTGAGCTTGCCAACCTTGAAAAACGCCTGCGACAGAGGGAAGATAACCTTGAAAAGAAAGTCGAAGTGCTTGACAAAAAAGAAAAGGATATTAATGTAAAGGAAAAAGAGCTTATTGAGTCTGACAAAAAAATCAAGAAACAGGACGAAGAGTTAAACCGCCTCATTGCCGAGCAGAGGCAGAAACTCGAAAAAATCTCGGGCCTTTCCGCGGAAGCGGCAAAAGCCGAGCTTGTAAACTCAATGATCAACGACGCCCGCCAGGAATCCCTTCTAACAATCAAAAAAATTGAGGATGAAACCAAGGAAAACGCCGACAAAAAAGCACGCGAAATTATCACTACCGCCATACAGCGCGTGGCAGCCGATCATTCGTCGGAAGTTACTGTTTCCGTCGTTGCCCTGCCGAACGATGAAATGAAAGGCAGAATTATCGGCCGTGAAGGCAGAAACATCAAAACTCTTGAAACTCTCACCGGTGTGGACTTCATAATCGACGATACTCCTGAAGCTGTAACCGTATCCGCTTTTGACCCCATCAGGCGCGAAATAGCCAGGCTCTCGCTTGAAAAATTGATAGCGGACGGCAGGATACATCCCGGCAGGATTGAGGAAGTCGTGCAAAAAACCCAATCAGAAATGGATATTAAAATAAAAGAACTCGGCGACCAGGCCGCAATGGATTCAGGCATAGCCAACATACACCCTGAGCTGATAAAACTTTTGGGAAAACTTCATTACAGGACAAGCTACGGCCAGAATGTCTTGAAGCATTCCCTTGAAGTCTCGTTTTTAGCGTCTATAATGGCCTCGGAACTCGGGATAGACCCTGCGATAGCAAAAAGGGCCGGGCTCCTACACGATATAGGCAAGGCAATAGACCACGAAGTCGAAGGCACCCACGTGCAGCTCGGCATAGATGCGGCTAAAAAATACGGCGAGTCGGATAAGGTGCTGCATGCCATAGAGGCGCACCACGGAGATAAACAGGCTACTACTATCGAAGCCGTACTTGTGCAGGCAGCAGATGCGATATCCGCAGCAAGGCCCGGCGCGCGACGCGAGACAATCGAAAATTATATAAAACGCCTTGAAAAACTTGAAGGCATAGCGTCCTCTTTCGAAGGCGTACAGAAAACCTTTGCCATACAGGCCGGCCGGGAAATCAGGATACTTGTTATACCCGAATCAATTGACGACATTAAAGCTTTCCAGCTTTCAAAGGATATAGCCAAAAAAATTGAGGCCGAGCTTGAATACCCCGGCCAAATAAAAGTAACTGTTATAAGGGAAGTACGTTCCGTCGAATACGCAAAATAAATTGGTTTTAATTTTTATTTTCAGGTTTTCGAGGTAAAAAATGTTGAACGTTTTATTCATAGGCGACATAATTGCCAGGCCAGGAAGAAAAGCTGTCAAATCCATCCTTTCGGAGTTATTGACAAAAAAAGAAATTGATTTTGTCATAGCAAACGGCGAAAATGCCGCCGGCGGCAACGGAATAACAAAAGAAACTTTCGACGAGCTTATAGCCTGCAATATCGACGTAATAACCGGCGGCAATCATATATGGGATAAAAAAGAGGTCTTTTCCTTTATTCAGGACGAACCCCGGCTTATAAGGCCGGCTAATTATCCCGCCAATAACCCGGGCAGCGGTTATGGCATATATGGCGTGAAACGGCCCGGAAAAAAAATAAAAATCGGCGTAATAAACGTCGTAGGCAGGGTTTTCATGCCTCCGGCTGATGACCCTTTCAGGGCAGCCGAAAATCTGGCTGCAGAAATAAAAAAACAAACAAATGTAATTTTTATCGATATGCATGCCGAGGCAACCTCGGAAAAGCAGGCTATGGGTTTTTATCTGGACGGCAGGGTTACCGCGGTAATAGGCACGCACACACATGTCCAGACATCCGACGAAAGGATTTTGCAGGGCGGTACCGGTTATATAACAGACGCCGGTATGACCGGGCCTTTTGATTCGGTTATAGGAATGAAAAAGGAAATAATACTAAAAAGATTTTTGAGCCTTATGCCGGAAAGGTTCGAGCCTGCCGAGGACGATATACGCATGAATGCCGTATTGTTTTCAGTCGATGAATCTTCCGGCAAGACACTAAAAGTGGAAAGACTAGACCTCAAATATGAAGACCGATAAGGCTGCTTATCTTTTATTATCTATCGCACTTTTTTTTACGGGATTTTTTGTTTATTTAAAAACCCTTTGCCCCACCGTGTATTTCGGGGACTCCGGCGAACTTATTGCCATGATACACACACTCGGCTTTCCACATCCTACCGGCTTCCCTCTTTATATACTGCTGGGTAAACTATTTTCCTTTGCCCCTTTGGCAAATATTGGTTTCAGGATTAACTTATTATCCGCTGTTTTCGGTGCTTTAACTCCCTGCTTTATTTTCCTCTGTCTTTTAATCCTCGCCAAGGACGAGGCTGAACTGCCTTTAAAAATATTACCCGCGTTTGTCGCGTCCCTAATTTTTATATTCGCTTATACACCATGGTCGCAGGCTGCCGCGGCAAGAATATACACGTTAAACGGCTTTTTCTGTTGCCTGTCCTTTTTCTTATTTTTGTATTATCTCGAAATAAAAGACGACTTCAGGTTTCTTTGCCTCCTGGCTCTTGCGACCGGACTGGGTTTTGGACTTCATTTAAGCTTCATTTTGCAGTCTGCTGTGCTGTGGGCTTACCTGCTTATAAAAAAATTCCAGGAGGTAAAAAAACATGCGGCATGGCTGGTGTTTTTTTTCGCAACGGGTTTGTCTGTTTATCTTTACCTTACTATCCGTGGCTCCTCCGACATAATGCTGCAGTGGCAGCGTTTGAGCTCATTTAAGGATTTCTTCGACTACATCACCCAAAAAAATTATAAAAGAAAAATGTTTACCCGCAACAGCGCGGCTTATTCTACATACTTTTCTTATCTCAAAACCGTTATTCTCAGGGAATTCTCTGTCCTGGGTTTTGCAGTTTTTATAGCCGGAATCATTATTGCGGCAGTAAAAAAATTCAAATATACCTTCCTTTTCGTCTTGCTTTATCTGTTAAATATAATCCTGCTGGCTGTTTATGGGGAATACGCAGACATGAAGCTTGCTTTCAGGTATTTTATCCCGTCTTATCTTGTGGCTGTCTTTTTCATTTTTATCGCCCTGTCTTTTTTTAATCACGCGGCTAAAAATAAAATTACGTCGCTATCCGCGATTGCAGCCCTGGCGCTGTTAACAATAGTTTTAATGATTAAAGCAAACTATTATTGCAACGATAAGTCTTTTGATTACATCGCTTATTATTATCCATATAACATTTTAAAAAGTACGGGCGAGAAAGCGTATCTTTTTACAAACGGCGACAATCAAATTTACCCCTTTGCTTACATAAGATTCGTCGAAGAAAGGGCTAAAGACCTCGTCATATTCGACTATTCCAATACTATTTTTAAGGATGATACGGTATTGCGTAAAGAAACCAGAAGCGATAATACTAACGATAATGTGCTTGCCTGTTTTAACAAAAAATTTGAGCCTGTTTTTCTGACCACAATGGCTCCTGCACCGGCTTTTTTTCAGGCATCGTCAGGCCTTGTTTATAAAGCCTCTCAAAAGGAACTGCCTGATATTTTATATCCATGGCAGCTCTTTTCACTGAAAGGCATAATTTGGGATAAAGTATTCAACGAATTCGAGGAAAGAGAAGTTGTTGGAAACTACCTGTTTAGGCTTGGCTGGTATTATAAAGCTCTTGGTAAACAGGCTGTGTACTCTTACCTGCTGGAAAAAGCAATTGAAGTGGCTTATGATTCTTTGCCGGTTATAGGCAACGTGGCAGTTTCTTATGTGGAAGATAAGGATTTTAGCGCCGGTAAAGCCCTTTTCGAGAAAGCCCTGCTGTTATCCCCTGAAAATGAAATTATACTTTTTAACCTGGCCGGACTGCATGCTTCCATGGGCGATTTCAGCACCGCTGCCGATTATTATAACAGGGTCGTTGAAATTGACCCTGCCAATTCTCAGGCAAAAGAATATCTGTTAAAGGCTGTACAAATGATCCATCAACTGCAGTCCCAGCAGGCAGTTACAGAATATTCAAATAAAAACTTTAGCGAAGGTGTAGCCCTGTTAAACGCAAAAAAGTACCTGGCAGCCATAGGTTCCTTCGAACGCGACATAACGCAGAATCCCAAACTGGCCAGGTCTTACTTCAATATAGGCCTTTGCTATTCCTATCTTAAGCAGATAAACAAAGCCGTCCCCTATTACGAAAAAGCCCTTTTGATTGAACCAAAAAATATAAATACACTTAACAATTTGGGTTTATGCTACGGAATGTTAAAACAAAACAAAAAAGCAAAAGAGTTTTTTACTGAGTCCCTGGAAATTGACCCCAACCAGCCGAGGATAAAGGATATACTTTCCAAAATAAAATAAATTTCCCGTCTTGCGCAAAATCAGTATTATTTCCGGCTTCTAAACCAGCCATTCGATGTTGGCATGGTTAGAATCTGCATTGCCTATTATTCTAAAGAACCTATTTCTTCAATTTCTTCCTGATGTATTTTTTCTTCTTCGCTTGCTAAGAAAATCTTACTTTTTCCTGGTAGTAATAATGCAACAGGTATAGTTATAAGCATAATAATTCCTCCAATTATAAAAGCGTCTTGAAACGATAAAACAGAGGCCGCCAACGAAATATTTTTTACAGCCAGATATTTTGATATTAATGCTGACTGTGAGTAAGAAAATCCAAGATTATGAATATGATAGGCAAAATTCCTTACGCCGCTATTAAATATTGGCGTCCCGCTTCCAAATAGATCACCGACAACTGAAAGATGATAGTGAGACCTATTTGAGAGAACCGTGCCAAAAATGGCAATTCCGATTGTTCCGCCCACCTGTTGAATTATGCTGTTCATCGAAGAAGCCATGCTGATTTTGTCTTTAGGCACCGAATTCATTATCGCGGTCATAATAGGTGCCAGAATTAGCACTACTCCAAAACTTCTGATGATTGTCGGTTGTATAAGTCCCCACTGGCTTGTATTTATATCAACACAGCTGTATTCAAACATAAAATACGCGGTGATTAGCAGGCCGCATACCGACATAAATCTGGATGAGAATTTATCCCCAAGGCTGTACAAAGCTGGAACGAATACCGCCATCGCCAGTGAACCTGGAAGTAATAACAGGCCGCTTTGCATGGCACTGAATCCCATCTCCTGCTGGACAAAAAGCGGTATTAAAAACATTCCACCATAAAGCCCTACAGAACGGGCTGCGGTTATTATTAAACATGATGAAAACACGGGTATTTTAAACAGCTTCAAATCCATTATTTGATAATCTATGTTTGTTTCAACCAGTATAAATCCAATAAAACTTATTATTGCGGTTATTGCGCAGGAAATAATAAATGTAGATGTCCATCCTGTTTTTTCACCTTTTGATAGTCCCAATAATATTGATACTAGGAATAATGAAAGAAACAAAAAACCCCAAATATCAAACAGCCTCTTTATAATCGTTTGTGGCTCATCATTTTTAAGAAGTTCTATAGCCGCCACAAACACAATGATTCCAATTGGCAAATTGACAAGAAAAATGGAACGCCAGCCAAAGACATTTGTAAGATAACCGCCTAATGTCGGACCTGAAGCCGGGCCTAATAATGCTCCCATTCCGTAAATTCCCATTGCTTTTCCGCGTTCTTTTACCGGAAAAGCATCGGTTATCATTGCAAGCCCTATTGGAATTAATGCTCCACCACCAAGCGCCTGGATAACGCGCGATAGTATTAATGCTGGCAAATTCCATGATATACTGCAAAGTAATGATCCGACTGTAAATAATAAGAGAGCAATAAGGTAGACGTTTTTATATCCCATTCTGTCTTTTAGCCATGCGGTTAGTGGCATTAATACCGCAAAAGCAAGCATATAACCGGTAATTACCCATTCTATATCATCTACACCCGAGCCAAAATCAGCCATTATTGCCGGTATGGATACATTTACAACGCTGCTGTCAATTGCAGCCATTAGTGTGCCTACCATAACAATTCCAACAACATTCCACTTATAATTTTGTGAATGCTGTTCTTGTTTAATCCTTTGCATTTAATTCACCAGCAATTTTTGTGATTATCTAACTTTTATTTTTATTTTGGCTGATTGCCCCACTCGAAGTACGTGTCCTGTAGATGAAATAAGCTCAATTTTTATCGGTATGCGCTGCTCAACTTTAATGAAATTTCCAGAAGCATTATCTGAAGGGATAATAGCAAAAACAGATGCCGTTGCATTACGAACATCTATAACTTTGCCTTCTAAGACTCCTCCATCATCCATAAACACCTTTACTGGCTGACCGATTTTTATAATTGGAATTGATTTTTCATTTACATTTGCAGAAATCCATGCGTTCTCTATGTCGGCGAGTGTTGCAATGACTTGATTTGTTTCAACCACATTACCAACTTCTGCTGTCTTTTGTATTATTATTCCATCAACAAGACTTTTGATATATGTCCTGTCAAGTGCAATCTGTGCAAGTTTAAAATCCATTTCAGCGGTTACAGCATCGGAAAACAATCTATCAAATTGCTGTTTACTAATTCCCTGCGCTGCAAGTAAAGCTTTTGCTCTTTTCAAATCTGTTGCTGTAAGTTTGGCTTTTGTTTTTGCTTTCTCATACTGTGCCTGCGCTATGCCGTGGTCAAGTTCTACAAGAATTGAATCTTTTGCTATTTTATCGCCTTCTTTAAATTTAACTGCAATTATTTGTCCGTTTGCGCCAAGATTTGCTACACGAACAATATTTGAGTCAACTCGTGCATCCTCAGTTGAAATATATGGCATAATGTTGAGAAACCAAAAAATGAAACCAGCCCCAAATAAAATGATTATAATTGTAATCGAGATTACAGCATTTCGTGTTTCCCACCAATTTTTTCGTTTATTTACGTTTTCTTTTCTTTCCATTTTTGTTCTCCTTTTTTAGACGTTTCCCAGTATATTTCCACAACGATTCCCACAACAATATTTCTAATTGCAAATAAATCTCGCTTATTATTATCGCGATTGTTTTTTGAAACGCGTATTTTTTCATAAGGCTTTTAACTGATTTTGTTTATCTAATGTATTTCAAATAATTTCATTAATAATTTTCTTTAATTTTTCAAAAGAAATTAAGATGTTTTTCAATTCATCAATATTGGTTTTACTTATAACAGCTGACAAAATCTCATTTCTCAGCTCTTTTCCGCGCTTATATGAATGTAATAAAGATATTTTAACTTTTCTTCTGTTATTTAATATAATTTCTTTTGAGACAATTCCCATTTTTACAAGACTATCAACTATTTTTGAGACTGTGCCTTTTGACAGCTCAACTTTTTTACCAAGTTCGCCTAATGACAATGTTCCGCTTCGGTTTAATTCCATCAGTACAACAAGCTGAGGAGGCCTTAACCCAAATTTCTCCGCTTTTCTAAATATCAATAATTGAAATCTATTTTGCAAATAATGCAGGGTAGTATGTATTTTGAACATGTAATGATTTACATCATCCTCAGCCAGCACTTCCCTATTCTTCTTCATTTTTCACCTCTAATTATGTAGTCTTTTGTTTCTATTCAAACTGTTTCAATAGAAACATATCATATGATTTAATCAATGTCAAGTTGAAATTTCAAAATAATGCGTGTACTCATATTTATATAAATACAGGGGCAGAGTTATTTTATCCCTGCCCCTTTTTCGTGCCTTAATACGCTCTTAAAACCCAAAATTCAATCGTAAATGAAAACATTTGGGGCAAGAGGCCTTTTTGTTTGCCAACCTGCCCCTTTTCGCCTGTAGAAACAAATCAGATTTGGAATGGTTTTTTAAGGGTAAATCTGATAATCCTTGAAGTGGTTCTGTTGTTTGACGTTAGAGAATGGCTGGCATTAGTATTACATACAAATTGCCAATATTATAATCCTATCACTACATATTTATCAGCTTTATAAAACCTTTCCTTATCATCATTACGGCAATTGCAGCCAGTAACAACGCCATAATCCTTGACAGAGCGCCGGCGCCGGCTTTGCCCATTATTTTTATTACCCCGCCTGAAAAAGAAAAAATAAGCGCTGCAAACGAGACATTCAGGATTACTGATATTATTGTTGCCGGCACTCCGTATTGGTCGACAATAATAAGGCATGTAGTAAGCACTGCCGGGCCCACTATAAGCGGGGTTCCAAGTGGTACTGCTCCAAGCTCTTCAGGCGCAATGCCTTTTTGTTTTCCCGGCTGGATAAGGTCCATAATCGCGATGCAGAACAATATGGCACCTCCCGCCACCATAAAATCACCTACTGTTATACCGAGTATCGAAAACAGCCATTTTCCTACAAGTATAAAAACGAGAGCCAGCGATATTGCGGTCCATAAAGAC
Organism: uncultured bacterium; assembly: GCA_963845185.1. Classification (GTDB taxonomy): domain Bacteria; phylum Oederibacteriota; class PGYV01; order PGYV01; family CAWJRG01; genus CAWJRG01. Next base: position 114,484 of record CAWJRG010000010.1, read on the forward strand.
TGGAATATTGCTTTTCTTCTTTCTTTCGCGCTCAATTTGTTCGTTAGGGAAATAAAAAGCGGCAGCACGCCTATGGCATCCACTGCCACAAAAACCGGTATAAAAGCCAGTAATATATTTTTTATCATGTAAATTTCCTCCTATACAATTTTTTATATTATCTTTTTGCTTTTCTTAATTATTTTTCGCCTATATATTCCATGCTGTCAACATATATATACGCATCGCTTGCTTCTTTATCCTTTGCCTCTGCAACTACAAGTTTAACACTGTGCCGTCCAGCCGCAAGCTTTTCTTTACGGTACAACTGGGCACGGTAAATTGTTTTTGCGTGGTATGTGCCAATTGTCCCCTGTTTGACATTATCAATATAAATATCTGCCTTGCCGCAGTTTGGGCCAATCCTTCCGGTAATAATTACACCTGTGCCGTTGAATGCAAATTCCATTGTTGCGCCTGCTGCATTGCTCTTGTGCACGCCGCGGCAAAAATCCATCCAGTTCCCATCCTCGTTTTCCCATGTTCCGGTATATTTAATACTGCTATCTTTATCATCGTATTTGACTGCCACAACAGGCGTAGATTCGTCAATCTTTTCTATTTTTAAATCCTTAAAGCAAACTCCTGTGTAATTGCAGCCCAAAGCAGCCTGGCCCGAACCATACGTTGAATCCATTGTTTGCGCGACCTGCGTTCCGTCAATATATGCCGTAATTGTGTTTTCATTCATAGCTACGCTAATCTTGTGCCATTTATCCGGCGCAAACACCGGTATTGTTCCCGAAGCAAAATCAAATATTTCTCCAAATAGGCATTTCCTGAAAACCCATCCGCCTCCTGACGAAAGCTTTATCTGGTAACCTGATGGCCCTGTGTCCGAATCCCTGTCGTGCAGGACTCCCCTGCCTGATATCAATGCCTCACCATTATTGCCCAAAAGCACGTCAACACTTGCTTTATAATTTACCCATCTCTGGTCGCCTATCAAAGTATAAGGGTCTCGCTTTGACTGCTTTCCCCACCATTCTATTGGAGGCACAGTTATTGCCTGTTGCAGGCATGTGTTGCCGTTTACATCAACTGTTTCAAACGCACCAGCCTGGTCATAAAAATATTTCGGCGGTTTGTCCTGCTCATAATAGGAAAAATCATCTGCGTAAGGAAGGTTTAAAGCTTTGTCATCTGGAATTTTATATCCTGCGCCGCCTTTTTTCTGGCCAATTGTTGTTGTCAGCGAATATATGGCCTGCGGCTGTGCTGCTATTGTGAATTTTCCTTTTGCAGGCACAATGTCTTTTATTTTTATAAACTGTTCTTTTCCCGTTGTCCTCCAGACGTGCAAAACTCCCTGCGACAACTTAGCGCCGATATTAAAAACATAATCTCTTGCGCTGCTGCTGTTATTTATTATGATGACACTGTAATCATTTGTATCAGGGCTGCGCAGCGTAAGGTAATACTCATTTTCCGAGGCAGAGCCGCAGCCACTGTCCAAAAATCTCCAGCCCGGTTTTGCGAACTGCGTAAAATGGGCTGTCATCCAGAGCGACGGGTGCACAGTATAATGCCCCGACCATGGCGTATTCGCTGTCAATATGCCCTTGCAATTGTATTTTATGCTGTCATACACGCAGTCAAGCCCTGGCTGAAAAAGCAACCTTGTCATTTTCCCGTCAACATACTGTTTTGCGTTATTCACGGCTACAAGCATCAGGCGTTTCCATATCCCGCGCATCGGCGTGTCTGCCTCATCATTATATAGAGGCAGGCCGCTTGACTGTGCCGCAGCCGTGCTGTCAGTCGTATAATGGCAGTTTATTGCTTTCAAGGATTTCTTCAATCCCTCGTCATTTTCCAGCATGTCCGCAATGTCCCAATTCAGTCCGTCCCTTGCCACAAGGCTTACATAAGAATACCCGCCTGAGTCAAGTGCCGGCCTTAATATATTCACGGCCCAGTCCCTGTCAAACGCACCTTCGTTCTCATCAGGGCTCAAGTAATCAAGAGGCGTCTTGTTTTGCGCCATTGCGCTTAAATAGCCGAGATAATACTTTTTCTTTGCGTCTTCGGAAAGCGATGCCCAAAAAGGCATTCCCCACCGCCCAGCCGCAAACTTTATTTCCAGATTGCGGCTTTTTGCCTGGCTGCAAATCCAAAAATTAACTCCTCTTGCAACAGGCACTTCGTCTTCAGAGCGCTGGGTGCATGGCTCAGTGCCGCTTGAAGTGTTCGAGTCAGAACCTATTTCATTTTTTACTATGGTGAAGCCTGCCCCGAAATCCGGCTTAAATAAAAGGTCCAGTATTTCCTGCTGCTGTTTTTTTGGATAGTCCCGAAGGAGTTTTGACGTGCCGCTGCTGTTTACCATGCCTATGCCTTCGAAAACGCGGCCGCCAGAATTCCCGTCAATATTCACGGTTGTCGTAGCACCAAGGCCTGGAATTAAAAACATTGCCAGCGCTGATATTGTGATAAACCCCTTTAATATTTTATTTTCCACACAAATTCCTTTCCTGTTTCGTATTATATGTAATCTGCTGTATTATTAATGAAATTTTTCTATTATAATAGGCTCTGATGGATTTGAATTGTCTATTGCGATATCCGCAAGACTCACGGGATTAACCCTGTCCAGGTATATCTTCTGCCCGGGTATGTATCTTTTCATATATCTTCCCCTTACCTTATCCGCATCCCCAAAAAGTTGCAGGTCCCTTTTCACTGCGCGATCGAGCACGGTGGAAAAATCAACATCCAGCCAGATTTTATAGTCCCAGAAACCCTGCAGTTCCAGCCGCATAAGGAAAACACCATCAAAAATTAGGATACAATTTTCAGGAGCAATTTTGAATTTTTCATGAATTACTTTTTCGATTTTGAAATCATAAACAGCCGTTATGTATTTATTGCCTCCTCCCGGTCCCAGCGGTTTGAGTAATTTATTTATAATAGCGTCATAGTTAAAAGATTTCAGATAGTACCCTTCGGGCGAATCTTTTCCCATTTCATACCTGGTTTTTGCCGGATTGTGGAAACCGTCAATCGACGCCCGTATCACGTTTTTGTTTTTGCTTTGTATGCATTGTCCTAATTCTTCAGCAAACATGGTTTTGCCTGCGCAATCTACGCCGTCAACGGCAACTCTTATAACATGATTGCTTTGAATTTTTATTATTCTGCTGGAAATTTCTTCCAGCATCTCAAATCTTTTCATAATCATCTCCTTTGGATTTTATTATATGTAAATATAATATGCCGTCAATACAAACTTGGGATTTAGGGTTGCCTGCCAGGGGTTCTCCCCTCAACAAAGGGGAAACTAAGTGGTTTGCGGTGCGGGTAAGGGGGGGTATTTTAACCAGTATGGTATATTTTTAATGGATTATGAATATTATGCCTGTCAATAATATATTGGAATTTAATTTGATTACGTAATAATACACTCCCGGCGATACCAGGCCTCCGTATGAATTCCTGCCGTTCCAGTACACATTTGGCGTTTGTCCCGTCAATGAAATTACCAGCTCGCCTGATATTGTGTAAATCTGTATGTCTGCGCCTATTGGCAGGTTGATGATTTTCAACTCCCTTCCTGCTGCTTTATTGAGATTAAACGGGTTGGGGTAAACAATAATATCGCCGTTTGCGTAAGGCGTGGGGGTTATTGTTATTGTAGGCGATATTGTTGAAGTGGGTGTTATGCTTGGCGTGGGTGTTTGTGTCAGAGTAATTGTATCGGTCGGTGAAATTGTGTAAGTCGGTGTCCCTGTAAATGTTTCTGTTATGGTTAATGTTGCTGTATCAGTATCCGTAATTGTAAAGGTCGGCGTTATGGTATAAGTCGCTGTGTTTGTACTTGTCGTTGTAAACGTAGGCGTTGATGTGCTTGTATTTGTTTCTGTCGCCGTAGGTGTGGCGGTTTTAGTTATGGTTTCCGTTGGCGTAGCCGTTGCCGATGAAGTCGGCGTAGGGCTTGCGCATGCGCCGAATTCTTCGATTCTGTTATTCCAATCATCTGCAACATATACGTTTCCGCTGCTGTCCACTGCTATTCCTTCAGGAGAACTAAACTGCCCGTTGCCGTTTCCAGTACTACCCCACTGGGTAATATATGTTCCTGTACTGCTGAATTCCTGGATTCTGCTATTTCCCCAGTCTACAACATAGACGTTTCCAGTGCTATCTACTGCCACTCCAGAAGGCCCATTAAACTGACCGGGGCTGTTTCCATAACTGCCCCATTGTGTTATATAAGTGCCTGTACTGCTGAATTCCTGCATCCTATTATTCAAATGGTCTGAAACGTAAACATTCCCGCTGCTATCTACTGCTATTCCTCCAGGCCCATTAAACTGCCCGTTGCCGCTTCCTAAATTTCCCCATTGTGTAATATATGCGCCTGCGCTATTGAATTCCTGGATCCTGTTATTACCCGTGTCTGCCACATACACGTTCCCGCTGCTGTCTACTGCTATTCCATAAGGTTGATTAAACTGCCCGTTACTGCAAGACGGACATATTCCTAAACTACCCCATTGCGTTATATATGTGCCTGTACTGCTAAATTCTTGGATTCTGTCAGTGCCAGTATCTGCAACATAAACATCCCCACTGCTGTTTACTGCTATTCCTGAAGGACCAGAAAACTGGCCATTGCCGCTTCCGGCACCACCCCATTTGGTTATATATGTGCCCGTACTGCTAAATTCTTGGATTCTGTAATTAGAAGTATCCGTTACATACACATTCCCGCTGCTGTTTACTGCTATTCCATAAAGACCTTGAAACTGCCCATTGCCGGTTCCATTACTGCCCCATGCAGTAATAAAACAAGACGTAGGCCCGGATGTTAAGGTGGCAGTATATGTCGGCGTAATCGTGAACGTGTTTGTAGGCGACACTGCAGGCGTTGGCGTCAAAGTCGGCGTCTCTGTTGGCGTATTAGTGCTTATTTCAGTTGCCGTGGCACTCAGCACGGTGCATGTGACGCTCGCTGTAGGTGTGCTTGTTCCGGTTGACGTAGCAATAAGCACGGTGCACGTGGCACTCGTAGTCACCGTCGGGCTTGTGCACGCGCCGAATTCTTCTATTCTGTCATTACCCTCGTCGACAACATAAACGTCCCCGCTGCTGTCTACTGCTACTGCTTCAGGAAAAGAAAATTGCCCGTTGCCGGTTCCGGTACTACCCCATTGTGTTATATATGTGCCTGTGCTGCTGAATTCCTGTATCCTGTTATTGCCGTATTCCGAAACATACACGTTTCCGCTGCTGTCTACTGCTATTCCCCAGGGATAATTAAACTGCCCGGGATTGCTTCCGGTACTACCCCATTGTGTTATATATGTGCCTGTACTGCTGAATTCCTGGATTCTGTTATTATCAGTATCGGGAACATACACGTCCCCGCTGCTGTTTACTGCTATTCCCCATGGATTCCAAAACTGCCCGTTGCCGTTTCCAAAATTGCCCCATTGCGTTATGTATGTGCCTGTACTATTAAATTCTTCGATTCTGCTATTGCCTTGGTCCACGACATACACGTTTCCGCTGCTGTCTATTGCCACTCCATGAGGAGCATTTAACTGCCCGTTGCCAGCTCCATAACTTCCCCATTGTGCTATATACGTGCCTGTGCTGCTGAATTCCTGTATCCTGTTGCTCCATACGTCTGTAACATACACGTTTCCGCTGCTGTCCACTGCTATTCCTTGAGGATTTAAAAACTGCCCATTACCGCTTCCATTACTTCCCCATTGCGTGATATATGCGCCTGTACTGCTGAATTCCTGGATTCTGTTATTATACAAATCTACAACATACACATTTCCGCTGTTATCTATTGCTATTCCATAAGGATCATCAAACTGCCCGTTGCCTGCGGTTGCTCCACAACATCCATAACTGCCCCATTGCGTTATATAACACGGCGTTGGCCCTGAAACCAGAGTGGCAGTATATGTCGGTGTAATCGTTGATGTGTTTGTAGGCGACAGGAAAGGCGTCGGCGTGCTTGTAGGCGTGAGACATAATACCATGATCCACGGTCCCATTGAGGTTATTGGGCAAGTTATGGAACTATCGGGCGACGATTCAACATTATAAGAATCACCGAATTCAACTGGGCACGGTGCGACAGGCGCAGCGGCTCCCGGTCCTCCCCCGCTTTTATCACCGTAATTTATTGTTATCTGTCCTGTATTCGCCGCAAGATTACTCACCTCTACTATTATATCCTGTCCGCTTACGTTTTCGCTTATAATTGAACCGCTGTTCACAACAACCGTAAAATATCCGGGGTCGGTTGGCACAATGCTTGGCGGGCTCCATCCGGCGCGAAGGGTTATTTTCAGCGTTCCGTACCCTGGCGAACTCGCCCATGTTGTCGGCCCTGAAGTATAAGTAAACACAAGCGTATTGCCCGTGCTTCCCGAATAAACAAATGTTGGATTTACAACAGCGCTCCCCTCGCCTGTACATACTGTGATAGTTTGGGTTGGGGTGCAGGTAAAAGTCAATGTTGCAGTACTGGAAAAAGTGGGTGTTATTGTCGGAATTTGCATTATCACAGATCCGCATGTTACAGGGGTGGCGGTTATTAACCCAAAAATCGCGTCTATCCCGCTTGCCTGCTCGTAAAAACTCACGGTTCCCGTTCCGATACAGTTATATACCCATGTGAATTGCAGGCCTGTTCCCGGCATTATAGCTGCGCTTGCAGGATTTGGCCCGCTCGCCAGGGACACGCTTGACGCATCACCCTCGGCAATGGCTGAAGCCTGCACATTGCTTGCCGTATTGCCGCCGATATTGCTTACACTTATTATAACGGTTATGTTTTGCCCCACGCTTACAGGGCTTGCCAATGATGTGCAATTTATTACCAGGTTCGCCATAGGCGGTTGTATCGTCACAACATTGCTCGAGCATAAAGTCGAAACATTTGCCCCGCTGTTCGCGTCAGTTCCCTGCGCACCCCCGCTGAAAGTTTTATTACCCATCCCTGTCGCTGTATATATCCATGTAAAAGCAGTTGCCGAACCGCCGAATATGGCTGCGGAAGCAGGCGATGGCCCGGCAACTATGACCACGTTTCCGGTTCCTGATAAATTGAAGGGGAAAGGCATCACGATGATTGCGGCAGCCTGCCCGATATTTGTCACGGTCATTATCACGGTTATCATCCCGTTGATACTTACAGGGTCAGGCATCGCGTCAATCCCGCAAATCAAAGAAGCAGGATACTGGATTGTAACCATATTGCTTGTCGGTGTATTGCCCGTTATTGTCATCCCGCTGTTCGCGTCCGTTCCTGATGCGCTTGCCGTGCAAATTATATTCCCTGCGCCGCCAGCCGAATAAGTCCATGTAAAATATGCCACGGTTGAGCCTGTTATTGTCTGGCACGAAGGGCTTGAAATTAATACTGCATTGCCTATACCCGTTATAGCAGGGTTTGAAGCGCACACGTTATTTGCGTTTGTCTGGCCCGTATTTGTTACGGTCATTATCAATGTTATATACTGCCCGATGCTGGCCATGGAAGGCATCGCGGATAAACCTGCAGCCAGGCTCGCAGGGGTTTGTGCAGTTACTGTTGCTGTCGCAGGCTGGGAGCAAACAGTGCTGCAATCCAAAACCGATATATAAATACTTCCGGCACAGGTCGCGGTATAAACCCATGAAAATGTCCCGCTGTTCCCTGCTGTTATTGTCAAGCTGGCAGGAGAAGGGGACGTTAACATAATTGTGCAGCCGGTGCCGCTCACGATGGGTGGATTGGGCGTTACGGAATCCGCATCCTGGTCTCCGGTATTTGTTACGGTATTTATTAAGGTAAAATCCTGCCCCAAAGAAACCACGGAAGGCACTGCGCTTACGTCTGATTGCAGGACAGGCAGGGCAAAGGCGGGAGAATATATGAAAACAGGCAGAAAAAAAATAATAAAATGCAATAATTTTTTTATTCTTATCCCCTGTAATTTTTTGGAATTTAAGGCGTACCCGAACATTCCTTTTAACCTCCCTTAGTCAAATAGTCCTGTGGACTATTTGACGGGTAGTCTCCATAAGTCATTTAGTAAAAACTACCCTGAGTTTACTTTGCCAAGACGTCAACAGGCAATAAAAAGCATTCATTACTCCATGCTTCGCATGGACTTGACAGAGTAATGATTTTGCTTCGCTGTTGACGCTTGCAAAATCAAACTCTGTCAAGCCGCTCCAGTCCCGAGCCTGCGAGGGACAAGAGGTGTTAGCCCGTTTATCTTATTGGCTCTTGCACCCATTCCGTTCCGAAGGGCAAGCGGCATTAATCTTATATCTTAAGTATATCCCCTGTTTGCGGCTTTGTCAATTGCGGCTGCACGCGCCTCAAATTGAAACCTCCATGTGCCAGTCGTTTCCCATGTACCAGTCCCCTGAGCCAATCACTTTGTTCCGGACAGGATCCGGTATAGAAAAGGCAATTCCGGTACATGGCCTTAAACCCGATTATTATGAATGGTTTGGCGTACCATGAACCCGAACAACAGTGAATGGTTTCCTATACGGTTTTTAACTCAAATCCGGCTATTTTCCCTTTATCCTGAGCTTGTCGGAGGGCAAAATGTGGATAATATGGGATTTCCATAAAACTCACCCCCTAAATAAGAGGGCTGGGGTTTGAACTTCCTCATGACAGCGTCCGTAAACCCCAAAATATCCGCAATTTATGCACTGTGCATAAATTTTTTTCCGCGTCGACCTCCCAACCGACCGATTTTACCTATAATCGGTAAATTTGCTCCTGTGCTGGCTTTCCAATTCCCGGAAACGGAAGTTTCATGTAAAAACGCCCAAATCCCCTTTATTGCCTTTGTTAAATGGGTTATTGTAGAGACACGCCATGGCGTGTCTCTACCTTATTTCTCATTTTGTTTTTCCAGTTCCTTCAGCAGCGATACTCTCGAATAAGCCGCCACCAGAAAAGGCACCAGGTAATTGCAGAATATCCTGAACAAATCTGTTTTTGTAAAAGACAGGCTGAAGATATGGCTCCCCTGGTTAATAAGGCTTAATATGCTCCCTACCACAAGCGCTGTCAAAAGCGGCTTTGTGAAGCTCCCCGCCTTCATCGCTGCACTAAATTTTTCCCAAACTTAAGCAGTTCCTGTACTCTTTTATCAGTCGGCGCCTCGGAATATATTCGCAAAAGCGGCTCTGTGCCCGAGAACCTGAACAGCAGCCACTCGTTGCCGCCGAGTATGCATTTTATACCGTCAAGCAGATTTACTTTTATTATTTTTTTTCCGAGTATGCTGCCTTTTTTCCTGATGGCAGCAACCTTTGCCATTATTTTTTTTCTGTCTTTTTCCTTAAACCCGGTGTCAATTCTGTCGTATTTGTAAGTGCCGTATGTTGCGTCAATGTTATCCATTATATCCGTTATTTTTTTGCCTTCCTTCACTATAAATTCCACAAACAGCAGGTTGCTTAATATCCCGTCGCGTTCCGGCACATAATATCCGAAGCCTATGCCGCCGCTTTCCTCTCCGCCTATTGTATTTTTGTCTTTTATCAGGAAATCCGCGATATTCTTAAACCCGACAGGCGTTTCCACGACCTTCAGCCCGTTTATTTTTGCTATTTTATCCAGCAGGAAAGTGCCTGATATGGTCCTTGCAAAAGTCGGCTTCATATTCTTGTTCCTGATATGGTGCAGCAGGTGGAAAACAAGCACCTTGTGCGGCGTTATGTATTCTCCATCGTTGTCTATTGCTGCCATCCTGTCCCCGTCGCCGTCTATCGCGATGCCAACATCCGCCTTTTCTTCTTTTACGATGCTGATAAGGTCAAGCAGGTTTTTCTTTATCGGCTCCGGGTTGATTTTTCCGAATAAAGGATCCCTATAGTTGTGGATTACGTAAAGGTTTTCATAATACCCCAGAATTTCTTCCATATAGCCTTTACCCGACCCGTACATGTTGTCAAGTACGATTTTAATACCGCTCTTTCGTATTGCATTTATATCTACAAACTTCCTTATCAATTCTATATATTCCTTGTCGAGATTTATTTTTTTTATTTTGCCGTTCGCCTGCTTTATTTTCCGTTTGTCTGACAGAAGTTTTTCTATTCTACCGGATTCTTGCGAAGATATTCCTGCGCCGTATTTATTCTTGATTTTGAATCCGTTGTAAACATACGGGTTATGGCTTGATGTTATCATGATGCCGCTGTTAAGCTTTAATCTTTTTACGCCGAACGATACAATCGGCGTGGGCACTGCTTTATCAAAAAGCTGGATATAAAAACCATAGTTTTTCAGCCTTTCTGCAACAAACTCCGCGTATTTTTCCGATAAGAACCTGAAATCATATCCAACTGCGATTTTCGGCTTTTTATCCGTTTTTAAAACATACTTTGCGTACGCATCCGTCACTTTTGCCAGGTTCGCGAAGGTAAATTCCTCGCCTATTTTTGCGCGCCATCCGTCTGTGCCGAACTTTATCGGGTTTCCCGGCATATTATGCATATTATATCGCCTCGAATCTGCTGTAATTGGTGATTTTCGTGTAATCCCCTACAACCGAATTGTGCAGGACGACATTTGCCTGTATTTCGCAGTTATTGCCTATTATGCAGTTCTTTATGGTCACGTTTTCGCCTATTTTCACGCTGTCCCATATTATGCTTCTTTCGATGCAGCAGTTTTTGCCTACTTCGCAGTGGTTGCCGATTATGGTCAGCGGGCTGAAAGTACCCCTTTCTATCCTGCAAAAATCCCCTATTATTATCGGTCCCCTGAAAAACGTGCCGATTGAAATATTTGTCTTTTTGCCGACCCTGACATTCCATCTTAAAATTCTTGTTGGAATTGACGGCAGCAGTTTTGACCGCTGCTCGAGCACATCAAAATTCGCCTGCATGTATTTTTCCAGTGTACCTATATCCAGCCAGTAAGAGTCGGACTTGTAAGCCATTACTTTTTCATTGTTTTTCAGTATTTCGGGAAAAACCCCGCGTTCGAGCGAATAATTTTTGCCCTGCGGTATATATACAAGTATTTTCCTGTTAAAAACGTATATTCCGGCGTTTATCCACCTTGTCTTTACTTCGGCCCAGTTTGGTTTTTCAAGGAATTTGCTTATCCTGTTTCCGTGGTCGGTTTCCACAAGCCCGTATGATGTCGGGTCATCAACCTCGTTCAGGTATATTGTGGCCATGGCGCTGTTCTTCCTGTGGACTTCCATCATTTTTTTCAGGTTCACGTCCGTCAGGATGTCCCCGTTCATTACTATAAAATCGCCGGCAAGCAGCATCTCGGCATTTTTGACAGCCCCACCGGTTCCTAGGGGCTGGTCCTCTATTACATACCTTATATTCATTCCGTACTTTTTCCCCGTTCCTATAATGTGCTTTATCCTGTCCGGTAAATAGCAGACGCTTAATATGACCTCCTTTACTTTGTACTTTTTAAGCAGCTTAAGCTGGTACTCAAAAAAGTGCTTATTGGCAATCGGTACCATGCTTTTTAATGAATTCATCGTTAAAGGCCTCAGCCTTGTTCCTTCGCCTCCCAGTAATATCAATGCTTTCATCTTTGCCTCCATTTTTGTAACAGCCTTTTAATGTAGAGACGTAGCGTTGCTGCGTCTCGTTTTTAAGACGTTCCGCCGGAACGTCTCTACTTTAATTTTAAAAAATATTCGTAAGTTTTTCTTATGCCTTCTTCAAGCTTTACCTTTGGTTTCCATCCGAGCATTCTTGTTGCCTTTTTGGCGTCAAGGTAATTCGCCAATAAATCACCTTCTCTGAAAGGCCCGGGTACAGCAGCCTCATCATAACCTGTAACCTTTTGTATCGCTTTGTAAAGCTGGTTTACGTCTGTTTTAACGCCTGTACCTATGTTAAAAGCTTCGTTGTCGCCTTTTGTCAAAGCTATGACATTTGCAGCTGCTACATCCCCTGCAAAAACATAATCCCTAATGCATTTTCCTCCGCCGAATATCATCGGCTTTTCGTTTTTCATTATCTTTTTTATGAATATGGCCACAACTCCCGCTTCGCCGTGCGGTATCTGCCTGGGGCCGTATACATTGCTGTATCTTAATATCGTGTACTTTAACCCGAACTGCGCGGTATAAAACTTGACATAATGCTCCCCTGCAACCTTGCTGATACCGTATGGGTTTTCCGGTTGAAGCGGGTTGTTTTCATGCGCGGGAAGTTTTACGCTGCCGCCATATACCGTGCCTCCGCTTGAAATGAATATAAACTTTTTAATTTTATTTTCTCTTGCCGCCTCAAGCAGGTTTAAAGTTCCGTTTATGTTGTTTTCCGCGTCCCATACCGGGTTTTTTACTGAGTCAGGCACGCTTATCTGCGCCGCATGGTGGTTGATGACGTCTATTTTTTCTTTTTTTATTATATCCCTTATTTTTTTGTCGCGAATGTCTATTTTGTAAAACCGCGCGGCCTTGTTTATATTCTTTTTATTTCCCATAACAAGATTGTCAACTATTATAACCCTGTGCCCTGCTTCAATAAATGCGTCTGCGACATTTGAGCCTATAAATCCGGCCCCGCCTGTTACTAATATATTCATGTTAACCTCCAGTTAATAAGCAGTAGTATGATGAAATACATCAAGCACTGTCTTGATGATAATTTTCATATCAAACCATAACGTCCAGTTTTCAATATAATATAAGTCATATTTTACCCGTTCTTCAAGTGAAGTATCTCCGCGCAGCCCATTTACTGCTGCCCATCCACTCATGCCTGCCTTAACCTTGTGCCTTTCCATGTAGCGCGGTATTATTTCCTTAAATTTGTTGACAAAATGCGGCCTTTCCGGCCTCGGCCCAACTATGCTCATTTCTCCTATCAGTACGTTTATCAACTGAGGCAGCTCGTCAATGCTTGTCTTCCTTAGAAACGCTCCGATTCTTGTCCTTCTCGGGTCGTCTGCCTTTGCCCATATAGGCCCTGTCTTTTCTTCCGCATCAATCTTCATTGTCCTGAATTTCCATACTAGAAAAATCCTGTTGTTTCTGCTTACCCTTTCCTGCCTGAAAAACACAGGCCCGGTCGAAGTCAGCTTGATTATTATTGCTATAACAAGAAAAAACACCGAAAGTATTAATAGCCCAAGAGTTGAAAAAACAATATCGCAAAACCTTTTAATGAACCTGTTTGTCATTCTGTCAAGCGGGAGTTCTTTTATTGCAAATACAGGTATGCCGTGAAGTTCGTCGTAGTCTATGTTTTTGGTAACAATGCTCAATACATCCGAGGCTATCATGAACTTCACGCCTTCATTTTCAATTATTATGTCCGCTATCTCCTGCCTGTTGTAATTGGTGAGACCTATAAATACCTCATCCACTTTTTCTTTTGTTATTATTTTCCCGGTATCTTTTATTTTACCTAAAACACGCACGTCGCCTATTTTTTTCCCTGATTTTTGCTTATTGTCAACAAGCCCAACCACCTTGTAACCCGAGCCCGGCGACCTTTTTATGCGGTCAATCAAAATTCTTGATATTTCAGTGTTCCCCAATACAAGGACCCGCTGTACTATTATTTCCTTTTTTCTCAGTGTTTTGAACAATGCCCTGTATGAAAGCCTCCATATTCCCATTATGATAACTCCAAGCACCCACAGGTAAGCAATCACTATGCGCGAATATGAAAATTTTCTTACCATAAAAGTGGAAGACATAAGGATTATCACGCTTGCGGTTACGGCTGAAAACACCCCAAAAAACTCGTCAAGCCTTGATGCGCCCCTGTCCTGCCTGTAAAGACCGGCATAATTAAAAGCAAGCAGGTAAACAAGGACAATAACAGGCAATGGATAAATGTAATATTTTAAAAGCGGTATTCCCTGCGTTACCGGTATCATTTTTGCGTAAAATCTCAGGTAATAGGCAAGCAGGATGACCCCCGCAATCAATATTATATCGCCCATGATAAGCGCAGCTCTCAGAATTCTTTGCAAATTTTTTTTATCCATTATTCCCTTTTTTATCTGTTATTGACTTTATGCTCTGCCAGGAATTCCTTTACTTTATTTTTAAAATTTTCTTTTGAAAATTTTGCCGCATTATCAATCATATCTTTTAAATCATAACTCTTATTCTTGATTTTCTCAAGTTTTTTAATAAAACCTTCTTCCGTACCGTCAAAAAATTCTCCTGTAATACCCTCTTTAACAATTTCAAGCGCGCCGCCTGCAAAAAATGCAAGAACCGGCGTTCCGCATGCCTGCGCTTCTACCATGGTTATCCCAAAGTCTTCCTCTCCGGGGAATATAAACGCCTTCGCGCGCCTGTAATAATCCCTTATTTCCTCATCAGTTTTATAACCTGCCATTTCAATATTGCCGTATTTTATCAACTTCTTCAATTTTTTAAGCATCGGGCCTGTTCCCGCTATTATAAGTTTTTCGTTCTGTAATTTATTGAAAAGGTTGATTGCAAAATCAACTTTTTTATACTCAGTTAGCGCGCTTACCATTAAAAAAAAATTTTCCTTTTTTGCCTGAGGGCTGCCGGGATTGTAAAAATCCGTGTCAACCGGCGGGTATATAACCTGGGCATCCCTGCCGTAGTGTTTTTTAATCCTTTCTTTGACATTTTCAGAGTTAGCTATAAAATAATTCACCCGGCCTGACGATTCGATATCCCATGTTCTTAAATAGGGCATAATCTTTGAGATTAAAAAAAATTTTATCCTGCCGCTTTTTCCCGGGGAAAAATACTGGTCGAACTGCTCCCATGCATATCTCATAGGCGTATGACAGTAGCAGGCATGAAAAGCGCCTTTAGCCGGTATTGCGCCCTTTGCAACGCAGTGGCTTGAAGATATTATAAAGTCGTATGTTTTTAAATTAAACCTTTCAACTGCAAAAGGAAAAACCGGCAGTAAATTCCTGTAATATTTATAAATACCTGGAAACCTTTGCAAAAAGGAAGTCCTTATTTTGTGGGATTTTATTATTTCCGATATTTTTTTGCTGTCACAAATCAGTGTGTAAATATCCGCTTCGGGGAACATACCGCATAGGGCCTCAAGCACCTTTTCGCCGCCCCTCATTCCTGTGAGCCAGTCGTGTATTATCGCTGTTTTCAACTTTTACCGCCTTTTTCGAGTATCTCGTCAATTACAGCGTTGACTTCCTCCGGCGTTATTTGCTTCATGCAGATATTGTTTTTGCATTTTAAAAATTTCCTGTAATGCACGGTGCCCGGCTCGTAGCACGGCGAACAGTCAATCGCCTTAAAAATATTATAAACGTTCTTCCCTTTTGCCCCGAATATTTCCGGCGATGACGGCCCAAAAATACCTATTGTCCTTATTCCCATCGCTGACACTATGTGCACCGGGCCTGTATCGCCTCCTACAAAAACGTCCATAAGCGACGCGTAATGCATAAATTCCTTTATTGGCGTTATTATAAATTTTGCATTGGGCTTTGCTTTTTTTATCTGTTCTGTTACGTCGCCGTCTGTTTCCCCGCCGAAAATATATACGTCGTTTCCTTTTTTCTCGAGTATGTCTGCAAGCCTGATGAAATTTTCCACAGGCCATCTTTTTGTAGGCATCACGGTTCCCGGGTTTTTCCCGCCTCCCGGAAAAACGCCAATTTTTATCCTCTTTCCTTCAATCGTGTATTTTTCATCTCCAGCATCCGGCCTTTCGATATATGTGTAATCATCCGCTATCTTGAAACCCAGCTTGTCAATTATGCTCAGGTAACGCTCAACCTCGTGTATCTTCGGGTCATATTCAAACTTGCTTGTTAAAAAAATCCCCTCGCCTTTCCAGTTAAAGCCTGCCCTGTACCTGGCTCCGGCGAATAATATGAAAAGGTTTGATATCAGGTCTCTGTGAAAATTTATTATCAGGTCGTATTTTTCAGCCCTTAACTCCGACAATACCTTTAAAACTCCTCCTATGTCCCTGAAATCGATGATATATTTTTTCTTTATGTACGGTATTGCGTCGACTACATCCTTCACCCAGGGGTTGCATAAAAAATGCACTTCCTTGCCTTCGTTGTATAATGCCCTTAATGAAGGCGTTATTTGTATTATGTCGCCCATGCAGCATAGTTTTACCACAAGCACTTTCTTGATGTTTTCCCTGGTAAAAAATGCTTGCTTTACAAAATCTATCCTGTTTAAAAATTTCACAAAAAAATCTTTGAGCATTAAAACCACCTTTTTAATTTGTCGTACACTTCCTCAACCGTGATAATATCCATGCATACATGGCTTTTTTGGTTGCAATCCGGGAGCTCGCACGGCCCGCAATCTGTTTCCCTGCTTAACGCTATAAAATTTTCCTTTTTTACTTTTGGCTCCCATCTTTTGTAATTCAGGGTATTTCCGTATATTACCAGGCACTTGACTCCCGAATAAGCCGCAAAATGCTGTATTGACGAATCATTTCCTAGAAAAATATCCGTTTTTTTAATGAGTGCCAGCAATTCGCCGAACCCCATTCCTATGATGCTTATTATATTTTCGCCGAAAATAAATTGATCCTCATATTTTTTTTCCGCCTCGCTGCCGGTAACAAAAATCTTTGTGTTTTCATGTTCTACCGCTATCAGCTGGATTAATTCGCTGTACCTGGATAAAGGCCACATTTTTGCTTTTGAACCTGCAAATGGGTGGACTAGTATTATTTTATCACAGCCTGCAGATTTTTGCCGCAGGAACTCATCGATACTCTTTTTATTTTCTTCCGTAACGAAAAAATCGAATTTTAAATCTTCGGTGGTCGGTGGCTCGCCGATTAATTTTAAATTTTTATCTATCTCGTGTTCTTCCCTGTCGTAATCCTTTTTGTAGTCGAGCAAAAATCCTCCGCCCGCGCAGCCGTAACCGCATATTTTTTTTGCGCCCGACAAAAACAGGAAAAATATATTCCTTATATCTCCCCTTAACTCAAAAGCAAGGTCTATTTTTTCATTTTTTAATTCCCTGATTGCTCCAAGAACTTCCGGAATTTTTATTTTTTTGCCTTTATAAAACCAGCTTGATTCAAGGCTGAAAACCTTTTTAACATACGGGTTATTTTCGAGCAGGAACCTTGAAGCCTTTGCCGTAAGCGCGCATATTTCGGTTCCGGGGTATTTTTTTGCGAGTTTTTCAAAAAAAGGCAGTGTTTGTATCACATCGCCCATCTGGTCAATCCTCATTACAAGAATTTTCTTTATTGTATTTTCATTGGAGAATAATCTTCGGAAGAGTTTCAGCGGCGCGAATATAATGTAACCCATAATATCTATCAGCCGCATAAGAATTCTTTTATATCTTTTCTTAAAAACGTATCTGCCCATTTATTTTTTCTTTGCTTTACCCATGTTTATTCCCAGCGCTATCTTTACGACCTCATCCATGTCCTTGACAAAGTAAAATTTGATGTCTTTCTTCACATAATCAGGCAGCTCGTCAAAATCTTTTTTGTTGTAATAAGGGATTATTATTTCTTTTATGCCGTTCCTGTGCGCAGCAAGAGTTTTTTCCTTTAAGCCTCCTATGGGCAGTACCCTGCCGCGCAGCGTGATTTCCCCGGTCATCGCAAGGCTCTTCTTTACTGGCCTGCCGCTGAATGCTGAAATTATGGCCGTAGCAATGGTGATCCCGGCT
Organism: uncultured bacterium; assembly: GCA_963845185.1. Taxonomy (GTDB): domain Bacteria; phylum Oederibacteriota; class PGYV01; order PGYV01; family CAWJRG01; genus CAWJRG01. The sequence goes on from CAWJRG010000010.1 coordinate 132,132, forward strand.
GACGGCCCGTCTTTTGGTATGGCGCCCTCAGGCACATGAATATGTATGTCGGTTTTTGCGAATTCGTCTTCCTTAATTCCGAGCCTTCTCGCCTTGGCACGCGTGTAACTTAAGGCGGCCTGCGCCGATTCTTTCATTACATCCCCGAGTTTGCCGGTCAACAGCAACTGTCCCTTGCCCTTAACTATGCTGACCTCGATTATCAGCACATCCCCGCCGAATTCGGTCCATGCAATGCCTGTCGTTATCCCTATGTCATTGACGTCCTTTGTCGGCATATCGAGGAATTTTGGCGCCCCCAGGTAAAAAGAAACATTGTCTTTATTAATGGCTTTCTTTGTGAATTTGCTGTTTTCCCTGACTTTTTCTTTTGCTATTTTCCTGCATATTGTTTTTATCTCGCGTTCCAGGCCCCTGACCCCTGCTTCCCTTGTATAATTCTGGACAATAATCATGAGCGCGTTATCGTCAAATAATACGTCCTTTTCCGTTAGGCCGTGAAATTTTGTCTGCTTGGGTATTATGAATTTTTCCGCAATTTTTATTTTTTCCAGTTCTGTATAGCTGTTGATCTCTATTATCTCCATCCTGTCCTGAAGCGGCAGGGGTATGCCGTAAAGGGTATTTGCCGTTGTTATAAACATGACGTCAGAAAGGTCAAATTCAACGTCAAGATAATGGTCCATAAACGTGTTGTTTTGCTCGGGTCCAGGACTTCAAGCAGGGCAGCCGCAGGGTCGCCCCTGAAATCCGCTGCCATTTTGTCGACCTCGTCCATTAAAAATACCGGATTTTTTGTTTTTGCCTTTCTTATTGACTGTATTATCCTGCCCGGAAGCGCGCCTATATATGTCCGCCTGTGCCCCCTTATTTCAGCCTCGTCCCTGACCCCGCCCAGCGACAGCCGGACGAAATTCCTGCCCAATGCCCTCGCGATTGATTTTGCAAGCGAAGTTTTGCCTACACCGGGCGGACCGACAAAACAGATTATCGGCACCTGCATTTTTTCTTTTACGAGTTTTTTTACAGCCAGGTATTCCAGTATCCTCTCCTTGACTTTGTCAAGCCCGTAATGGTCTTCTTCAAGTACTTCTTTGACTTTATCTATGTCTATTTTGTCTTTTGTTTTTTTGTCCCACGGAATGTCTATGAGCCAATCCAGGTATGTCCTGATTACCGTTGCTTCGGCGGACATCGGCATCATTTTTTCCATCCTGGAAAGCTCTTCCAGGGCTTTTTCCTCGGCTTCTTTCGACATATGCGCGGCTTTTATTTTTTTCTTTAAATCCGCCATTTCGTTATAGGAACTGTCAGCTTTCCCAAGCTCCTTCTGTATCGCTTTTAACTGCTCCGAGAGGTAATATTCTTTTTGCGACTTTTCAAGCTGGCCCTGCACCTTGCCCTGTATTGATTTTTCTATTTCAAGTATTTCATTTTCCCTCTGCAGGATTGCCGAAAGTTTTTGCAGCCTGAATTTCACGGATGTCATGGTTAAAAGTTCCTGCTTTTCCTCGTGCTTTAAAGGTATCTGTGCCGCTATTATATCCGCCACCCTGCCCGGCTGGTCTATCTCTACAACAGACATCATGGTTTCAGGCGGTATCCTTTTGTTTAAATTGATGTACTTTTCAAATTCATCGAGCACAAACCTGCGCATGGCCTCGATTTCCTTGTCTTTTTCTTCAGTCTCTGTGACTTCTTCCACCAAAACTTCAAAATAAGGGTCTTCCTGTGTGTACTCATTTATTTTTACCCTGGTTAACCCTTCAACAAGAATCCTTATTGCGCCGTCCGGCAGTTTCAATATCTGGAGTATTTCGGACAACGTGCCCATTTCGTAAATTTCATCTTTCGCAGGCTCATCAATCTTTGAGTTTTTCTGCGCGACTAAAAATATAATCCTGTCTTTGCCCATGGCCGCTTCAAGTGATTTTATGGATTTTTCCCTGCCGACAAACAAAGGTATTACCATGTTCGGGAAAACAACAAGGTCCCTCAGCGGTAAAAGAGGTATCCTGTAACTTTTAGGCGGCTTCTCTGGCTGCTGGTCTGTTTTTATTGTTTCATCTGCCATAATGGGTAACCCTCATGCTGTTTTATTTTTGATTATTGCTTCCATTTTGTCTTTCGTGCCTTTGACGATTTCCTCGTCGATAATGACCTCGTTTATGTCCTTGCTGGACGGTATTTCGTACATAATATCGAGCATAATCGCCTCGATTATCGCCCTCAGGCCTCTTGCGCCGACTCCTTTTTCAATGGCAGCGCCTGCCACTGCCTTTTTCGCATTATCGGTAAATACCAGTTTCACGCCCTCGAGGTCGAGTATCTTTTTATACTGCTTGAGTATTGAATTTTTAGGCTTGTCCAGTATGTTTATCAGGTCGTTTTCCGTAAGCTCGGAAAGCGCCGTCACAATAGGCAACCTGCCGATAAACTCCGGTATCATGCCGTATTTTATCAGGTCCACAGGCAGCGTCTCTGCGAGTATCTCATATTTTTCCGATTCTCTTTTTTCGTCTTCGTTTTTGTACCCGTAAACTTTTTTCCGTATACGCTTCGCCACTATCTTGTCGAGTCCGACAAAAGCGCCCCCGGTAATAAACAGGATATTTTTTGTGTTTATCTTAATATATTCCTGGTACGGATGTTTCCTTCCGCCCTTTGGCGGCACATTTGCCGTTGTACCCTCGATAATTTTCAGAAGCGCCTGCTGCACCCCTTCGCCCGAAACATCCCTTGTTATTGACACATTCTCGCCTTTTTTTGCTATCTTGTCTATCTCGTCTATGTAAACAATGCCCCTCTCTGCCCTGGCCACGTCAAAATTGCAGTTTTCAAGCAGCCTCAGCAGGATATTCTCCACATCCTCGCCAACATATCCGGCTTCGGTCAGAGTGGTGGCGTCTGATATCGCGAAAGGCACGCGCAGGATCCGCGCCAGCGTCTCAGCCAGCAAAGTCTTGCCTGACCCGGTCGGCCCCACGAGAAGTATGTTGCTTTTCTGAAGCTCGACATCGTCGGCCCTTGGGTTGAGTATTCTTTTATAGTGGTTGTAGACTGCTACGGAAAGTACTTTTTTTGCTTTTTCCTGTGATATCACGTACTCGTCTAGTATCTTCTTAATCTCTTTCGGCGGAGGCAGGTCCTTTAAATCATTACCAGCGAACTGTGCGTCCGCCTGCGTCATTTTATAAAAAGCATCTATGCATTCATCGCATATGGCGGCATTGTCGCCTATTATAAGCCTTCCTATTTCTTTCTCTTTTTTGCCGCAAAAATGGCATTTGTTCATATTTCCTCCTCAAAATCCGATATGTAAAAAATGACAAGTTTATATATTATGATAAGAGCCTTCTAGTGAATTACTTTATTTCCTTCTTGCTCTCAATAACTTCATCAACTATGCCGTATACTTTGGCTTCTTCGGCGCTCATATAATAATCCCTGTCCGTGTCTTTTTCTATTTTTTTTAAGGTCTGCCCTGTATGTTTTGACAGTATCTTATTCAGCTGTTCCCGAAGTTTTACTATTTCTTTCGCGTGTATGTCAATATCGGAAGCCTGACCCTGCACTCCTCCCATGGGCTGGTGAATCAGGATTCTGGAATTAGGCAGCGCAAATCTTCTCCCCTTTGTTCCCGCAGCCATCAGAAGGGCGGCCATGCTCGCGGCCTGGCCCACGCATATCGTGCTGACCGGTGCCTTTATGTACTGAATGGTGTCATAGATAGCCATGCCTGCCGTAACCATTCCGCCCGGGCTGTTTATATAAATTGCTATTTCTTTTTTTGAATCCTCGCCTTCCAAAAATAAAAGCTGCGCTATCGCGACATTGGCTACGTCATCGTCAATGGTCTCGCCTATAAAAACTATGCGTTCCTTAAGCAGGCGCGAATATATGTCATAAGACCTCTCGCCCCTGTCGCTTTGCTCAACAACAAAAGGAATCAGACTCATTAATACACCTCCGTATTTGTTTTTAACCGCTTATTTCAATCATCCTGTCTATTACCCTGTCTTCCTGCAGTTTTGCCTTCAATGCTTCCCAGTCGCCTTTTGCTTTTGCCTGTTTTATCATTGCATCAGTGTCCTGCCCGTTTTCCGTGGCTATCCTTTTGATTTCGTTCTCTACATCCTCATCCTTGATGTTTATGTTTTCTTTCTCAGCTATTTTCCTTAATATGTATATCAGCCTTATATTGTCTTCGGCCTGTTTTCTACTTGTTTTCCTTAACTCATCCAGTTTCATGCCTGCTTTTTCAATGGTTAAACCCTGCTGTTTTAAATATTCCTCATACCTGTATACTATGTTTTGAATTTCCTGTTCCACAAGTCCATCGGGTATTTCAAAATTATTTGCCTCAAGAAGCTTTTTGGTTATCTGTCCGACTGTAAAATCCTTGGCTTCTTCCGCGGCCTGTTTTGCCAGAGCCTGCTTTACCGTATTTTTAAACTCTTCGACTGTGCTGTATTTGCCGATGCTTTTTACAAATTCGTCGTTTAATTCCGGTAAATCAAGGATTTTTATATTTTTTACCTTAACTTTAAAAAGAGCTTTTTTGCCCGCAAATTTTTTATTCTGGTAATCTGGGGGGAATGCTATATCAATATCCTTTTCCTGCCCGAGTTTCATGCCTTTAATTTTTTCCTCTAAGTCGCCAACGGAAGTTTTTGACCCTATGCGTATAATCTGGTTGTCGGCCGCCAGCTCCGGCTGCGCCGAATTATCCACAAACCCAACAAGGCTGACTCCTACATAATCACCGTCTTTTACTTCATCCCTGTCCGCGTCTTTCAGGGTACCCCTGTACTGCCTTATCTTGTTGATTTCCCTGTCAATATCTGCGTCTTTTACTTCAACAGCCTTTTTACCCTTTATTTTAAAATTTTTATAATCGCCGATTTCAAACTCGGGGTTAATTTCTAAAATTATTTTATAACTGATGCTGTTTTCCCTGCTGTCTTCATATTTTACGTCCCGCAGTGCCGGATAAGTAACTGCGTGCAGGTCCAGTTCTTTTATAACCTGCGAATATGTTGACGGTACGACTTCCTTCAGGACATCTTCCTTAATTGCTTCCTTAAATTGTGTCTTTATTACATCGCCCGGGACTTTGCCTTTTCTGAAACCGTCAATTCTTGCGTTGTTTTTATATTTTTCAAATACTTTATCCTCGGCTTCTTTCACTTCTTTTTCTTCGACTATAACGCTTATAACTTTTTTGCAGTTCTTTTCGTCCTTTACTTCGTATTTCATTTGTATTCTCCTGTTTTTCCCGGTTTCCGGTTCACTTTTATTCGGTTTGGCGCGCCTGGAGGGAATCGAACCCCCGGCCCGCAGATTCGAAGTCTGACGCTCTATCCACTGAGCTACAGGCGCTTTTTATGTCCCGCCATATAATATCTTTGGTGCGAGGAGAGGGACTTGAACCCCCACCCCTTACGGGACCAGATCCTAAGTCTGGCGTGTCTGCCAATTTCACCATCCTCGCAAAAAACAAGTCAAATGTTGAATGTTAAAAGTTTAAAGTTAATAACTTGTTTATTGTATTTAATTTTTAACATTAACCTTTAAACGCGAAACTTTCAACTGCTATTTTATATTCAATTTTACATTATTTTTCGAATATTTCCATACATTTATAACCTTATTTCTTACTTTTTTCCCTTCGAGGAATTCCGCTATGTTATCTCCTGTTCCCGCATAATTAAGCTGAAAAATTGTTTTCTGGCCGTAAAATTCCTTCTCTGCTAATTCATTTAATCCAGGTAAATTATTTATATAAGCCTTTATCAGTTCCGTCTCTTCCTTGCCGGTATCTGCCAATTCTACTATAACCGCCCTGCCGCTGCCCGTAATATTATCGCGGAAAAAACTTATGTTTTGTATTGAGCTTTCAGCCGCCTTCATCAAGACTGCCTGAATGCTTTTTATAAGGAATTTGTTTTCTACCGAATTTAAAATATTTTCAGAAAAATCCATTACGCCGATATTTTTGCCCGACGCCGATTCAACCACCGTGCCGCTCAATTGTATTTTACCTTCCTTGTCCGGATTTGTTTCCTTTAAAATTTGTAAATCTGCGCTTACAATTACATCGTAATCACCCATGCTTGCCGCGTCTTTTGTGCTGAAAACGGCTTTGCCTACGGAATAATCCATGGAATACATGTTTTTAAAAACGCTTTGCGCCAAATCCTTGTACTCGTCAGGGGTTTTCAAATCAATCAGCACATTTAATTTGTCGCTGTTTATATTCGAACTGTCCCATCCCGCCGGAGGTTGTTTTTGATTTATTTTTTGTTTTTTGCCCCCGCCAAACATATTGCCCTGAAAAATTTCAATTTTATTTCCGTCTTTAATTACCTGCGCCATGCCCTTATAAGTTTCCAGTACAGTATCGTTGATGCTGAAAATGCCATTTTTAAAAACTATGTCTCCCTGCCTAGTTTTTACTTTGACATTTTCGTTTGCTTTCATGGATTTTCCAGTCTCAGCCCAGATCCTGCCTTTTACAAGATTTAAGGTTGTTTCGCTGCCTGTAATTTTTTCCATTTCAATCCTGCTTGCTTCACCAACCCTTATGTCAATGCCGTTATTAAAAAGTATTGAGCATCCGCTTTTTTTGCCGGTTCTTATATATGTCCCCTGGCAAACCTGAATTCTCCCGCTGTTGTTTGGCACGGCCTTTTCGCCCAGCGAATACACATTACCTTTTATATAATAAATCCTCGCGCAGTTTGTGTTGGCAACAGAATCATCCGCAATAACAGCACTGCCCGATATAAATACGGCGAATAAAATTACCATAAAAATAAATATTGGTTTTCCCGATGGTATTCCCATACATTTACTGCACATATTCTGTCGCCTCGTATACTGTAATATTTTTTTCCTTGCCTTTTATTTTTATATCCTTATATTCCTTTGCCCTGACATTGTCCTTTACCACGTTGTATGTTTCCTCGCTCATAAGTATTTCGGTATTCAGCTCTTTATTCAGGCTCTCAAGCCTGGAAGCAAGGTTCACGGTATCGCCTATTACGGTATATTCCATCCTGCGGATTGAGCCCATATTGCCTGCTATTGCCTCTCCTGTATTTATACCCATTCCTATGGCAAGAGTCGGCCTTCCCTGCTTTTTCCATTTCTCGTTCAGCTCGTTTAATTTGCCCTTCATCATAAAAGCAGTCCTTACGGCGCACAGGGCATGGTCTTTGTAAAAAACAGGCGCGCCGAACACGGCCATGACCGCGTCTCCCATGAATTTATCCAGTGTGCCACGGTTTTTAAAAATTATGTCGGTCATGGCTGAAAGAAACTCATTTAAAATTTTTACCACTTCTTCCGGCGGCAATTTTTCGGACATGGACGTGAATCCCCTTATGTCTGAAAAAAGCACGGTCAGCTCCTGTTTTTCCCCACCAAGCTTTATTTCGCTCCTCCTCAGCATTTCATTGACTATTGCCTCGGAAACATATTTGGAAAACATGCTTTTTATCTCGTGCTTTTCCCGTTCTTCTACTCCGACTTTATATGCGCTTATGCTGAGGTAACAGAATAATATTGTGGCTATCGGATTCACAAAATTAATGATGTAACTATGGCTGGTAAATAAGTAAACTGCTGCGGACGCGTACATGGCTATTTCCGCGAAAGCCACAATAAGCCCCTGCCACGACTTTATGCCGAATATAGCAAAGCTCGTCAGGACTCCTATAGCAAGCAACAGTATAAATCCGGTAAAATCGCCCATATCTTTCAGGTAAATGCCGTTATAAATCGTATTGATGGCGTTGGCGTGTACCTCTACGCCCGGCATCATAAAAGTCGTTTGTTCAATTACTTTTTTGGTATGGAAAGGCGTCAAAAACACGTCATGTAATTCCTCGGACGTGGCGCCCACAAGCACAATTTTATTTTTAAATACTTCCTTTTGCGTTTTATTGCCATAGTACACGTCGTAAAAGGAAACTGTTTTAAAAGTCCCCGGGAACCCCGCGTAATTAATTATCATCTGATCGCCCTGGGTTAAGGGTATTTTGAATTTTCCCCATGATAATTGGTTCCCCTTTATTTTTAATTTGTTTTTATCCAGGCCATAATATTTCCCCAGCAGGCTTAATCCGAACGAAACATACCTTTTATCATTGTAATCCAAAAAAACATAACTGTTTCTTATAGAAGAGTCCTCGTCCTCCGCGTGGTGTATTATACCCATGCCGTAAGCGTTGTTTTTAAGCTCATCTATCGGGAACAAAGGCGTGGTTTTGGCGTACCTTTTCCCCACCTCATAGGAAAAACCCGCGTCCAGTATGACATTGCCTGCTTTCCTTATTGCAGTTGCGAATGCCTTGTCTTCTTTAGGATTTTTTTCCGTGACTTCGGAAAAAAATAAATCAAACCCTATTGCCTTTGCGCCCCACTTTTTAAGGTTGTCGATTACTTTCGCGTAATAGCTCCTTGGCCACGCCCACCTTTCGGGCATGTGCCTTAGCGAATCATCGTCTATAGCGACGATTACCAGCGGAGCCGTAGGCTCAATCTGCCCCCTGATATTGAACCTCCAGTCAATGCTGCTTTTTTCCAGCCCTTTAAGCAGCCCCGTGGACGATATTACGGCGCATAATAAAGTGGCCAAAGTTCCTATGATTAAAATTTTTTTTCTGTGAAAATTTTTTCCTGCTGTTTTGTTTTTTTTCGCCACGAAATCTCCTGAAAAATATCAAAAGGGATGGTGGGTGATACAGGAGTCGAACCTGTGACCAACTGATTAAGAGTCAGCTGCTCTGCCAACTGAGCTAATCACCCTTTTTCCTGTTTTATCTTTAATTTGCGCATTCAGGCTCATTATTTATACAATAATTTAAGGCTTTTATCAATAAAGATTTAACTGCGGATATTTGGATTTTACTGATATATAAAATATATAGGGCAGGTCTTTGCCTGCCCCATATTTGCTTTCTATAATTATCATGCTGTGGCTAACTTTAATGTGCTAAATAATCAAAATTAAAACAATTTATCGTCTTTTTTATTGCCTTTGCCTTTTTTCTTCGCCGGCTTGGCTTTAAAACCCGGCATTACAGGTTTCTGTTTTTTGCTGTTTTTGCCGAACTTTCCATATGCTTTATTATTATATTGGTTTGCTGCCATTCCTGGCTGTTGCCCCTGAGCCATCCCGAGCTTTTGGCCCTGAACCATCCCGGGCTGCTGCCCTTGAACATTGCCGGACTGCTGGCTCTGAACCATGCCGGGATGCTGGGCTATGCCTTGTGCCTGTACAACTCCTGCACCCGGATTACCCTGGTGCATGCCATTTGCGTTAAAATTTGCCGGTTGAGCAGGCGGAGGTGCTCCAAAAGACCTTGTATAATTAGTTGGAACAGCGTGTGCTCTATTAAAAGCCTGCGTAACAGCAGCGCTTGGAGCGTAAGTAGTTTCTTTTTGCATTGCCTGGAAACCAACCCTTGCGTTCGAATTTTGCGGCTGCGGAAAGTTTGAAGGCATGGTTGTCTCATTGCCGTGAAACTGGTATGAGGCCGTCACCCCGCCATTGACATCATATGACGACCAGTTACCCGACAGGTATCCCGCCCTGTAATAACCCGAATACATTACTGCGCCGCTGGGATAATAATATCTGCAGCCGCCATCCCTTATGCCGTTTGAATAATATGTTTCTGCGAATAAAACGCCCGGCTGGGAATAAACCCTGACCGGGCCGTTAATTACCACGCCCTCTTTTATGCATACGCCGTCTGCCCCGAATGTCCAGATAGCGACAGGCTCAGCCGCACTGTAAAACACATATCTGTTGTCGTAAACCCTCATTGTATAATAGTCAGGTACTGCCGTAACAGGCGGCGTATATGCCTCTTGTGTTTCATAAAATGTACAGGAAGGTATTAACGCTAAACACATAGTAATTACAAGCAGTGCTAAAAAGATTTTTTTCATTTCATTGCCTCCTTTTATAATTTTCTGTAATATACCATATTTTATTTTTTTTTACAATGTACTTCATAAAAGGGGCAGACCCTAAGGGGGGAAATTGGAGGGGAATGGGATAAAGGCCTGCCCCGGTTTTTCATTATCTATAAACTTCTTTTGTCTCTTATTTTTCAATTATTAAATTAGACGTTAATTAAATAAAAAAAGTTGCATTTTTTTTACAGTTTACACTTTTATTCTGTCTCTTACTTTCTGCCACGCCTTAAAAAAAAGAAAACTTCCCGGCGCGTCTTCTTCCATATCCATGAACATCTTAATGGGCATTGAAAACGACAGCAGGTCTGGGTCTATCTCAGACCTGGCACTGACGTCAAGTACGCCTATTACTGCCTTTGGCTTTCCTTTTTTCGCTTGCATATACGGCAGCAGGCATACGCTGTGGCAGCCTGCACCAAAAGGCACTATTACATTATCATTTTTCGGGTGCCTGTAATTCGCCAGCACAGTCAGCGCAGAAAGCTGGTCGGGGTTTGCGTAAAAGACCACCAGCACTATGTTATCCTTTGAAAGGTCAGCTTCTTTTAATGGTTTAAACACCACGTACTCAAAAGGTATTTTTGTAACCGGTAAAGTTTTGAAAGCCTTCTTCGCTACTTCCGGGTTTTTCTTGTAATGCTCTCCCTGCCTGTAACCCTCTCCCCTTCCTGTGGACAGGAAATATTCAATGCCTCCGGGAAAGCCCTCATAGCTTCCCAAGCCCAGGCCCGTGCCTCCGCCGGTACAGCCTTTTGTGGCGCTGCTGAAAACCGCTGTTTTTCCTTTTGCCGCCTGCGTAAGCATTGTTATCGCGCATCCCCACTTGCTTTCTTTATACTCAAGAGCATCTGCGGGCTTCTGGTTTGTAAATATTATAGCTATCGGTTCATACCTGAGTTTTATTTCTTTTGCAATAATGCTGTCCATGTTTTTCCCCTTTCTTATTGATGTTTTAGCAAATATTTCCCACCATAAAACGGAGCCCCTGTCCATCATGGCGCGCCCGGAGAGATTTGGTCACCTCGCGAAACGCTCCTGCGTTTCGCTCCTCGACCCCCTCACTTGCTGACGCTATCCCGCTTTTCACCCTTTCAGGGTGCGCTCGTTCGTTTCAAATCTCTTTTGCTGATAATTAATTTATTTTGTTTCCAATTTGCAATTTCTTCTGTTTTATGCGCGCCCGGAGAGATTTGAACTCCCGACCCACGGATTAGAAATCCGTTGCTCTATCCAACTGAGCTACGGGCGCATATGTGATTTTGAATATTGGAATTAAGGTTGCGAAACTAAAACCGGCAAGCTAAAGCAGTATTTAATAATCAACTTTATGTATTATTACTTTTTATTGGCCCCACCAGACATCATTTTTCCAGCTGTCCGACGAATCATAACCTGCTATAACCCACATTTTGCCGTTAAATAATAAACTTGCGTGCCCTTGTCTTGAACTGAAAGACGCGTTTGTTGTTGACCGTGTCCAGGTTGCGCCGTCTGAAGAATACCAGATATCGTTATAAAGGGACCCCCCAAGGTGTTCCCCTCCTATTATCCACATTTGACCATTATATACCAGGCTCGTATGGTACTCTCTCGGGCTAAAAGCCGCGTTTCCTGTGGCGCATGACCAGTTCATGCCGTTTGAAGAATACCAGACATCATTTGTGTCTCCATTACCATCAACATTTATCCCGGCCATAACCCACATCATATTATTATAAAAAACACTTGTGTGCCCCATCCTTGCGCTGAATGCCGCGTTTGTTGTCGCGCATGTCCAGTCTGCTCCGTCTGTTGATTTCCAGACTTCATTTCCTCCGGAAGACCCTCCTATGACCCACATTGCATTGTTGCATGACAGACTTGTATGCCCTGTCCTCGGGCTAAAAGCCGCGGTTCCAGTAACATATGTCCAATTTGCTCCGTCTGTTGACTGCCACACGTCATTTAAATTATCCCATCCGCCGCCAGAAGGATATGCTCCTGCTATGACCCACATTGCATTATTATACACAATGCCGGTATGGCCGCTTCTCTGGCTGAATGCCCCTGCAGTTATGGTGCATCCTGTCCAGTTTATTCCGTCACTAGAAAACCATACATCATTGTCTGCCGCAGCCGGCAATGTATTGCCTTCATATCCGCCCATAACCCACATTTCATTATTGTATACCACGCTTGCGAATTCATTCCTTGGGCTGAATGCCGCCGCTGATGTTGCCTGTGTCCATTGAGAGCCCGCGGCAGGAGAAGGTGCCGACGGGCTGCTTTTTTTCTTGCATGAATAAAACAGTACCGTTGCTAAAAGAATTAAAATTATTATTTTTTTCATTTAAAAATCCTCCTATGTCGATGTTTTTAAGACAAACCCGCAGGGTGCAGTCGAAAATTACATCGACATATACCCGATCCAGTCCGAGGCATTAGCCGAAGACGAGCGGTATAATTTTTCGAAATAAATTTTTTATTCCCACAAATTATACCCTATTGCGCTTTTTCGTCAAGGTAAAATGTCATCTGGACCTTTCTGTCATCGTTGGTTTAAATTACTGCTGTTTCCGGAAAAATCGCAAAGGTGTATCCTTCAGTCCCACAAACCTACTGTCTACAAAAGTCAATGAATTTGTTAAAATTTCTTATTCATTTCTGATTTATGCTTCATCTTTGCCATATTTTGATTATAAAACTCTTAACCAAAATAGCCAATGTTTTGATTATCATTTAATCATTTATCCAAATAGTGATTAAATTTTAATCAATTGTTTAAAAAATAATCGATATTTATAAGATTTTCAATTGTTGGCACGGGGTTTGCTAATATATCGTATGCAATAAAAAGTAATCGAAGATGACATGAGATATTACCTCTCCGGTTGCTAAAAAAATAAAAGGAGAAGAAAAATGAAAACCCAGAGAAATGTAATGAGCAAGGTAACAAGAACGTGTTTTGTGCTTGTGTTTTCGTTGTTTGTTGTTATTTCATTATTTGCTACACCTACGACAGTGGACTGGACCCCGTGTACAACTTCCATTGAACCTTTTTTAAAGGGTCATATTGACAATGACATGTATACGCGAGACACAAGCGCGCTTCCTGTGGACTATGGGTTCCTGGTCGGCATACTGCCGTTTAGCATGGTTCAGGCAGAGATAGGCTATGACACGCTTCTGCCTGTTTTTTCACCGCAGACATTCAAAGACTCCAATTATTTTAATGGTAAAATCGGAACTCCGGAAAACAGTTTATTGCCAGTAGGTATTTCAGTCGGAATATTCAATGTAGGCATCGACACAAATGTAACAAATTATAATGTCGTACATGCTGAAATAGGAAAAACATTTGATTATGTCGGCAACATTTGCGTCGGCGGATATACAGGCAACGACAAGCTTCTTATAAATGACAACGGCAAGGTTGACAATTCAGGTTTTATGGCAAGCTGGACATCGCCCCAATTTTCAAAATTCAATATTATCGCGGATTACATGAGCGGCAATAATGCGCTTTCAGCAGGAGGTGTGGCAGTAACGGCATATTTAGCCGATAACGTAGGTATTATAATCGGGCCGGTATTCCCTCTTTCAAAACAGTTTGCAGGCAATTCAAAAGTTCTAATGACGTTTCAGCTTGACGCGGATTTTGACCTGGTTCCGCCAGCGCCTGCGCCGGCAACAAAGTAAGTAGCATTATGATACCATTCCACAGTTTAGCCGGAACAAAAATTTTCAGGAGGTGCTCAAATGGCTAACAATGATTCTCGGGTAAAGATTGTCCCGACGCTCGGTTTGATGGGAGCTGCCATGAACGCCATGGCATTGATTGCTCCCGGGGCTTTTTTATGGATAACATACCAGCTCCAGTCAGCAGCCACGGACCCAAGCGGCGCGTCAGCTGCTCTGGATATGTGGCCGGGCATACTTGTCGCCCTGGTCCTTGCTTTTTTGACAGCCTTTTCATACGCTGCGCTGGCAAGGATATATCCCGAGGCCGGTTTTGCGAGCTGCGTGTACTTTGCGGAGAAAGCTTTCCTTGACTCAAGAAAAGAAAAACGCGCAGGCCCAACTTCCCTTGCCAGGATTTCAAAACTGGTGACCGGCTGGGCCGCGCACCTGTTCTACTGGGTCTATCCCGGCGTCATGGTGGCAATGATGGCGACCATGATAGGTTACATTTACACTTCCTTTACCGGGCATACGTTTTCCAACACGACCCTTACAGTAATAGGCGTAATATTTGCCTTTGTGGTCGGATATATCGCATATAAAGGCGTAACCGGATCCACATTGACGAATATCTGGATCAATATAATACAGTGGGTCGCGCTTGTGGTTTTCAGCGTGCTTGCAATATGGTACAGGATAGCAAACCCGGAACATGCGACAAACTGGGCTTTTTCCGGAGGCTTCGATATAGTCCGGCTTCACAGCATAAAAGCAGTTCTTGTCCAGGCCACAATAGCCATATTAATACTTGTGGGTTTTGAAAGCGCGACTGCCATGTCTGCTGAAACAAAACAACCTGAAAAAAACATACCAAAGGCCATTATTATTGCCCTTTTTGTCCAGGGCCTGCTGGCTTATCTTTTCGAATACTTTGCCGCAAACCTGGTTGTCAGCGAAAAACTTACAGGCACGGTCACGACCGCCGCGACTGCTACGGTTGCGGCAGTGACAAAGACAGTCACAGGCATGGACGCGATGGTGGCTTCGGCTGCGCCAATAGGCGACATGAGCAAGCTGATAGGCGACCACCTTCTTGGCGGCATTGGCACAGGGTTAATGATAACCATGGCAATCACGGTCGCAATTGCCATAATTGGAACTACCTTAAGCTGCATGAATACTGCTGTGCGCGTCACGAATGGTATGGCAACCGACAGGGAACTTCCGGATTTCTTAAGTTTTCTGCATCCTGACAACAAGACACCGCATACGACCATCTGGCTTCTTGTTGTCGTATCCTGCGTGATCGCCGCAATAGGAGTGCAGTCTGTTGTGGGCCTGACCGGCATTACCCTTGCCTCGAACTTCGGCACCTTTGTCCTGTATGGTCTTGTGTGCGTGTGGACAATAATCGCTTTCAAGGACAGAAAAGATTTCAATATCTTCAGGCACGGAATTGTCCCCGGCCTTGGCCTAGTTTTAAACGTCCTGATGTTGGCAGGTATTATTTACCTGAACCTGACCGGCACTGCGGATAATAAAACAGAAGCGAGAATATGTTTTTACATTGCCGGTGGTTTCGCGCTTGTAAGTTTCCTGTATGTGATGGTAACAACCGTGAAAAAGAACTACTCCATGAAGATGATATCGGCAATGATACGGCCTGAAAAGTTTGGGATACTCTTAGCCGTGTTAAAGGATGAAGCCCTTGTTCAGGGTATGACAGTCACTAAGGTAAAGGGTTTTGGCCGCACATACGGCAAAATAGACCCTGTTAAGGATACCAGCACCAAGATAAGGCTGCTCCCCAAGACCCGCGTCGATATCGTTGTTAATGACTGGGATGTCCCCCACATCCTTGACATAATGAAAGAAGTGTTAAAGACCGGTAAAGCGGGTGACGGAAAAATATTCGTGCTTGACGCCATGGAAGCCTTGAGAGTGTCCACAGGTGAAACCGGCGTCAATGCCGTATAAAAAAGGAGGAATACCATGAAAAGAATAGAAGCGATAGTGAGGCCTGAAAAAACCGACGATGTAATAAACGCCCTGGATGATATCGGACATCCGGGCATGATGATAAGCGAAATCGAAGGTTACGGGAAACAGCATGGCAGAGAAGACAAAGTACTGGGCAAGAAATACCATGTGGACCTTATCACCAAAACCCGCATAGAGATAATAGTAAAAGACAGCGAAGTAAAAAAGATTGCAAATGCCATACGGGATGCGTCGTTTACAGGCGGTATCGGCGACGGGAAAATCTTTATTTACCCCGTTGATGACGTCTTACGGGTAAGGACAGGAGAAAAAGGAGAAGCTGCTATTTACTAATAAATCTCTTTAATACAATTTACTTCAAAAAATGAAAAGGTATCCTGCCCTTTTCGTTTTATCCGTCTCCAGCAGGTTTTTGACCACGGGATGCGTCGGAAGCCGCATCCCGTTTTTTACTTCTTTAATCGCTGTCTGGAGATTTATTCAGGCTTAAAATTGATTATTTTTTAATCATTAATAGTTTATTTGGCTATTTTTTGACCATATTTATGGGATCAAACTATTGCCAAATACGATTTCCCCTTTAAAACATTGTATTTTTAAAGCATATGCCGTTTGGCATGTCTATTGCTCTGTAAGATTATGTATTTTATAAATTATAAAAATGAAAGGAGGCTTTTATACAGGCAAAGGAAAACTGCTTAAAATTGATTTTGATACTGTGCTTCCAAAAGCAAAATAAAACTATAGAAAGGAGACGGATTAAGATGAAAAAATTATTATTATTGTTGGTTGTTTTTTCCGCAATGGCAGGCGTCCTGCTTGCCGACAATACCCCTGTTGCAGCTGCTGCTTCGCCTGTCCTGAAGGTTGATTCCGGCGACACAGCATGGGTGCTCATTTCTTCCGCGCTGGTGCTTCTCATGACAGCGCCGGGCCTTGCGCTCTTCTACGGCGGCCTCGTCCGCCGCAAAAACATGCTCAGCGTACTTATGCAGTGCATGATAATGCTCGGGCTCGTAAGCGTGCAGTGGGTAATCTACGGTTACTCGCTTGCTTTCCACCCGGGCAGTGGTTTCTGGGGCGGTTTTGGCTGGTCTTTTTTAAAGGGGGTGGGTTTTACGCCTAACGCCGATTATGCCCCTACAATTCCCCACCAGGCTTTCATGATATTCCAGGCAATGTTCGCTGTTATCACCCCCGCGCTTATTATAGGCGCTTTCGCGGAAAGGATGAAGTTTTCCGCGTTTTTGCTTTTCAGCCTTGTATGGGCCACTTTTGTTTATGACCCTGTCGCTCACTGGGTATGGGGAACCGGCGGCTGGCTGAAAAACCTCGGCACGCTTGATTTTGCCGGCGGCACTGTGGTGCATATAAATGCCGGCATAGCCGCACTTGCTTCCGCGCTTGTGATAGGCAGGAGAAAATATTATGACAATAAACCCACTCCACCGCATAACATGGCGTTTTCGGTAACCGGCGCCGCGCTTTTGTGGTTCGGTTGGTTCGGCTTTAACGCAGGCAGCGCCCTGCAGGCAAACGGGCTCGCGACCAGCGCCTTTGTCGTGACAAACACTGCCACGGCAATGGCTGCGCTGACATGGGCGTTTCTCGATAAAATTTTCAACGGCAAATCCACTGTGCTCGGCACAATATCCGGCGCTGTCGCAGGGCTTGTCGCAATAACCCCCGCGTCCGGTTTCGTCGATGTCCTGGGCGCGCTTGCAATAGGAATACTTGTAAGTATATTCTGCTTTTCTGCGGTAAGCTTCCTCAAGCCGAAATTAGGCTATGATGATGCGCTTGACGCTTTCGGTGTGCACTGTGTAGGCGGCGTGGTTGGCGCTCTGGCAACCGGCTTATTCGCGACTATAGTGATCAATCCGGCAGGCGCAAACGGCCTCTTCTACGGCAACCCGAAACAATTTTTAATACAGCTTGCTGCCGTGGGCGTAACGCTCGTGTATTCTTTTGTCGGGACAATCGTTATATTAAAACTTATAGATGTGACGATTGGCATCAGGGCCGGCGAAAAAGAAGAAGTCATAGGACTTGATTTGACCCAGCACCATGAAAATGCCTATACTCTGATAGAATAAAGAAAGGAGCTGACAACATGAAACTAATAATCGCGATAATCCAGCCGAGCAGGCTGGAAGAAGTTAAACAGGAACTCTACAAGGCGGAAGTAAACCTGCTGTCTGTAAATGAAGTCCTTGGCCACGGCAGGCAAAAAGGCATAACCGAGGTTTACAGGGGCATAAAAGAATCAGGCAACCTGCTGCATAAAATACGGCTCGAGATAGCCGTGAACGACAATTTTGTCGAGCCGACCGTGAAAGCGATAATGAAAGGCGCGCAGACAGGAGAAACAGGCGACGGCAAGATTTTCGTTCTGCCGCTTGAAGATTGCATAAGGATAAGGACAGGAGAAAAAGGAAAAGTAGCTATAGGCTAATTCTGCTGTTTTCCAGACGAACCCATCAGGGTGAGTCCTGGAATTACAGCGAATTGTACCCTATCAAGTCCGAGACCTTAAGTCGAGGACAAGTGGTATTACCGGAAAGGCTTCCTGCCCTTTTCGTTTTATACGTCTCCGCAGGAATTGACCACAGGATGCGGCGCAAGCCGCATCCTGCTTTTTATTTTTCGAATATGCCGACTTTGCCAAAGCCGTCAGTGACATAGACCATACAGCCCTGAAAACGGTTATGAACTGCGCGGCCTTATTTGACTTCCTTCTCTATCCGGTTATATAGATTCATCAGCTTTGGCTCATTGCCGAAAGCAGCCATGCCGGTCTTAAGCACGGCCATGGCCTTGTCCTTCTGTTTCAGCTTATAGTAGGTATCCGCGATATACGCGTCTATCTCAGCGCTGTCGCCCGCTTCTTTTGTTTTTTGAAAATATTCCAGTGCTTCCTCAAAGTCTTCTTTTTTATAATCATACATTCCTATTTTCTTATAAATATCTGCCGTCCTGTAACGGCATTCAAGCAGGAAATCAAACAAATCCATTGCCCTTATGTATTTGCCGGTATCCAACAATGCGCCTGCCTGTTTGAACATTTCCCAGTATTGCGCCTGTGCATCCGCGTTTCCGATATTATCTGTATATTGCTGCAGGCTGGCTTTATTCGGGCTGCCGAATTTTATCGCATTTTCAAGCATTTTTTTTGCTATGATCCGCAGATTGTTGTGAAGGTATATCATCCCCAAGTTTTCGTATGCCACCCAGAGATTTCCCTCTTCCTTTATGATTTTTATCAGGTATTTCATTTGATTGTCTTCGTCGTTGAGCGCTTTGTAAGCAAGAGACAAATCGTAATATATATCCGCCCTGTAGCGGTTCTCCGGGAAAAGCAAAGAATACTCAAGGCACCTTATTCCCTGCATATATTTTTTCTGGTTAAGGCACACAATTGCCTGCTTTGCAAGTTTCTTGCTGTAGTTTGAAATTATGACCCTGTCGTAGGGGTTGTTCACCTCGAATATGCCGCGGTATGAGTATTCCCTGAAAATATAATCGGGCATTGCCCCGTTTTCCGGCATGATTTTATATAGCAAGCCCTTTCCCATAAAATTGCATTTCACAGGATAGCTCGCCAAATACATGGAGTCGTCGTGCGCAAAATAAAGATTTTTGTTGCCGCAGTATTTGTTGATTATATTGCTTATGTTCATTGGCATATTGTCCGGATCCAGACTGATCTGGCCGTATTTATCAATAAAATCTTTAATGCCCCATTTGTTTTTGAGGTTATGCAGCATAAAAACATCAATATTATTCGCCTTGTGTTCTATCATCCGCTCGTAGCTGATGGGCATAACAAAATCACCCTCGGCTATATAAAAGCTGTGCGGCTCCAGGGTCATAAGCGCGTTGTTCCCGAAATCATAAGTAATATAATTATATCTGTTGTAGTTTGCCCTGAAATGCCCGGCCCCCGAATACAATATTGCCACTGCAAGAACAATTGCAAAAAAATATCCGTATATTCTCTTATCAAGGATATTCATGGTATGGAATATTCCCGCCAGGATAAAAATAAAAAGGATATATTGCGATGGGATCAGGAAATTTTTCATTACCCAGATACTGTCTGAATTGGTTTTGTTGAAAAAAACAACCATAAACACCGTGATAAAAAAAGCACTTAAGTAAAAAACCGGGATTTTCCTGTTTTTCCTGAATAAAATATAACCGCCGATAAATGCCAGGACCCATAAAAACGAGAAATCATCTAAAAAAAGCCTTAAAAATTCTTTTGCCTGGTCCGCAAAGAGCTGCAATGAAAGCGTCTCATCGTTGTTGTATATGTTTCTTAATATGGTCCACCAAAAACTTTCCCACGTGTTTGCCTTTGCCATGAAAATAAAAACCCCGTCCTGACTGGACCTTATGGGCAGGTAAATATATGGGCTTACCCCTATCGCAAACAACAATAACAACCAGGCCGTATTTTTGCGGTTGATTTTTCCCCTGTATCTGTAGAAAAAATATCCGAATACCGGCAGTAATATTATCATGCTCGGCCAGTGGTTGGCAAGCGAAAGTCCGTAAATAAAGGCCATCATGTAAAGGTGCTTAATGCTGAATTTCTCGAAAAGCCGCGTGCCCATAAATATCATTATCGCGAAAAACAAGAGATTAAGTATGTATATGCCGCCTTTTGCGTCTATTGCCTGGTTCCAGAAAACATATGAAAAGGCAAGGATAAAAACCCCTGAATAACCTGCTGTTTTATTCCCAAATCCGAAAAAATTATTTGCAATTTGCCCGGCAATAAAATAAGAGAGCAATAAAACCAGCATGGCCAGGAACACGGAAAACGAGCTGACCCTGAATGCAGGCGAGCCCACAGGCAGTAAAGAAAATACCTTGCCAGCGAGCGAAAAAAGCGGATAGCCGGGCGGGTGATTTATTCCAAGGGTATAAGCGGACGTTGAAATTTCCGGCGAATCGTCGCTTTTAAACGCAGGAGACATTGTATAAAGATAAACCTGGGATATGGCAAGCAGGCATATTAACAATATTGTATAGTTTACATATTTTTTCATTTTTCAACCTCTTGCTGCAATTTTAACACGAAGGCGGGTTTTTTTTCATTAAAATTTTAGCCGGATAAGAAATTAGGTTGGCAGCATTCAGGAAGCATCACAAATCCACGTGCAAATGCGTGGAACTCCGCCCTCCGGGTTTGGATTTTTATCTTACAGATTTTTTTGTGATAACCCTTATTATCCTTGATATTATTTTGATTAATCCTTCTACGTTCCATTTCCAGTCAAAAGGCCTGAGCTTGCGCAGCAAATACATTGGCCTAAGCAGCAATTTCATATAAGCCTGTCTTCTCAATTCCTTTAACTGCTCAGCGGTGAGCGCCTCTGTCCGCGAGACCGGCTCCTCGGACAGCGGAAAATATTTTGACCAGTCCTTTGTAATAAGTAAATTGTTCTTTTCGTAATATTCATACATTTCCGTGTTTGGAAACGGCGTCGAAAAACAAATCTGGGTATAAAAAGGGTCTATTTTTTTTATAAATTTTACTGACTCTTCTATTGTTTCTTTTGTCTCGCCCGGCAGGCCTATTATCACCAGTCCGTAAAACATCACGCCCAACTCATGGCACCACTTCGCTACTTTCCTGATGTCGTCCAGGCTGACTCCCTTTTTTATGCTTTTTAATATTTCCTCCGACCCTGTTTCTATGCCTATGGCTATTTCCTTCATGCCTGCTTTTTTCATAAGCTTCATCGTATCGTAATTCACAAGGTTTGCCCTTGTGCAGCACACCCACTCAAGGCTGTCGAGTTTTTCGTCTATCATTGCCTGTGCTATTTTTTCAGTCCTGCCTGACAAAAGCGAGATTGTGTCGTCAAAAAACAGGAATGACTTTATCCTGAATCTTTCCTTTAAATATTTTATTTCATTTATTACATTTTCCACGCTCCTCACCCTGTATTTGCTCTTGCCGAAAGCGCAAAATGTACACATAAACGGGCATCCCCGAGATGTCTGCACGAGCGCAAACGGCGGCGACAGCACGCCTGTGTGGTATACGTTGAGGTTCGGCAGCAAATGGTACGCGGGAAAAGGTATTTCATCAAGGTTGGTTATGGGCTGCGGGCAGTCAGTAGTTATTACTTGTTTATTTTTATAAAAGGAAATACCTGCAATACCACCGAGAAAATCAAGCTCATCAGCTCCTTTGCAGCCTTCCGGGTCAACTGCGCATTCTTTCCCTGCCAGACCCTTTTCTTTTTTGTACTCTAGTATCTTTTTCATTAATTCCGCTGTAACTGCTTCCGGCTCTACGTTTAGAAACACGTCCACTTTTTCATTCTTAAGTATTTCATCCCTTATAAACGGCGTGTCCCCAATTATCTTGTTCCTCAATATGGTTATCGCGCCTGCGTCTTTCGCGTAATTTAATACCTTGATGTCTTCCTTATATGTATCAAAGCCAGCCCTTATAAAAACAACGTCAGGCCCAAATTCGTTTATTGCGTTTTCAATTGCCAAAAACTTCATGTCAAATCCGTTCGCGTCTATCAGTTTTATCTCAAAATCAGGGTTTTTCTCAAGCATTGCCGCAGTATATAACAATGAAAGCGGCGGGTAGACAGAACCAATATCCTTGTGCTCAAACCTCTCTTCCCTGACCACCGGGTATCCGTCAACTCTGGGAGGGTTAACTAACAATATTCTCAGTTTCATTTTTTCCTTTCATGTTGTTGTTTCAATTCTTAGTCTGATTACATTATACATTAAAACAGCTTTATTTTTAAAGTGTTTCTTGCCAAATTCGTGCAATTCAATCTGCCTTCACCTTCGCTGGCGGCGGCTCGAGCCGGAATCGCCTGTATTCATAATATATCTTTTATATGGCCCGAGCAAATCGTTTATATGCTTTTCTTTTCCGCTGTCAAGGAACACGGCGCCGCACTCATCGCAGATATCAACCTGCATCTGGCCTATTTTTTTCGAAGGCATTTTCTTTCCGCAAAAAGGGCATATCAAAAAAGGCGGCTTTTCCCTTTTCTCAAAATACGGAGGAGTGACGTGGTCCCTTTCAAGCTCGCCTGTCTCAATCTTTTTTGGGTCCATGGCCTGCATTTTCATTAGTATCTCTTTTTTATATGCAGTACCTTCACACTCGGCGCAGTGAAGGATCTCGTATTTCCCCATTTTTGCCGGGTATATGGAAAGCTTGCATATGGGACAATTAGTGAGTTTTTGGCCGATCCCGGCAGGCTCGGCAGCTGCCGCAAGGACATGCCTGCAGTTCGGGCAGAATTTTTCCTCTCCAATAAGTTCGTTATCGCACCTCGGGCACCTGCTTAATCCATGGCCTGTCATAAACCCACCCGCTTTATATTTACTCCGATTTTTAAACTTTCAGGCATTTTTCACCAATAATTTATTAGCATTTTCAATTAGGGTCCCCTGTGTTTCCCCATATCACTTGCTTAACCTTTATCCGGCACAAGCTCGCTTTTCAAAATCCTGAAGAATTCCTCACGCGCTTCTTTTTCTATCCATGGTGTATGCCCGCAATTTTTTAAAAGCATGAATTTAAAATTTTTTAAGGCTCCTGATAACGGCTTTTCCACACCCTCTGCCGGATGCGGATCATATGTCCCGTGAATGGCAACAACCGGGCAATTGACTTTTTTTACCGCATCCATAAGATTGCCGTCGCTGCGCATCCTTTCCGCTTCTTTCCATACACTGCTGTATATTTTAGCGTTTATCTCTGTCTTTTCGTTTTCATCTTCTATGGGCCTGTATACATCTGCTTTTGACATGAGCTCGCCTATCCTTATAAATATCTTATCCTTATTCCTCGCGGCCTTTTTTTCCATGGCATCCATAAGAAAATTAATCTCGTCTATCTCTCTTGTACTCAAACGTTTCATCCTCAACGCCTGGATTCCTCTCGCGTAACGCTCCTCAAAAGGCCCGCTGGATACAAGTATTATTTTTTTGACAAGCAAAGGGTTTCGCGACGCAAATATCATTGACAGCCATGCACCCCAGGAATAGCCGATAAGGGTTATTGGAGGCGTGGAATTTTTTTCGATTATAAGCTTAAGTTCTTCTGCCTGCCCGGCCACAGACAAGGCTGTCTGAAAAGGTTCCAGTACGCCGGTTTTTTTCGACAGCATACGCGCCACAGGCGCCATTTCACCGGCTGCGCCCGGCCCTCCGTGAATAACCGCGACATTGTAGGGAGCATTTCCATATTTTCTAGGATTCTGCATATATTCCCTCACATGCAATAGATAGAACAACAGCTGACTAAGTTTACCTTGCCTTATGACTTATATTATAATCCACTTTACATCAATATTATAACTATTTTATTTATTAATATTGATAAATTTGTGTCCATGTATTTCTGTCATCGTTATCATCTGTGCCGAGTTCTCCCCAGCCATTAAATCCGGTTGCCCACAGGCTCCCGTCGCTTTTTAACGCCAGGCTGTGATAACCCCCTCCAGCTATCGCGCGCACCCTGGTCAGTACTTTTGTAAATGTATTCCTGCCGTCATTGTCTCCTGTGCCAAGCTGCCCGTCATCATTCTTGCCCGTGTCCCACAGGCTCCCGTCGTTTTTCAGGGCCAAGCTGTGATATAATCCTCCTGCCAATATCTCTCTTACTCCAGACAATACCTGCACAAATTTATTACTATCTTCGTTGTTACCCGTGCCTAGCTCGCCTTCATCATTCCTCCCCGCTACCCACAAACTTCCGTCGCTTTTTAAAACCAGGCTGTCCCATTCGCCTGCCGCTGTCATGCTTACTCCTGTCATTACCTGCACAAATTTATTCCTATTTTTATTGCCTCGGGCCCAGCCACGTCCGTAATAATTATTATACCCTGTTACCAATAAACTTCCATCGTTTTTCAAGGCAAGGCTGTAATCGCCGCTCCCTGCTATCGCGCTAACCCCGGTCAGTACTTTTGTGAATATATATCTGTCATTGTCATCCCCTGTCCCAAGCTGTCCATAATAATTTTTACCCGCAGCCCACAGGCTGCCGTCACTTTTCAGCGCCAGGCTGTGATATTCGCCTGCCGCTATTGCAATAACACCTGTCAGTACTTTAATAAATTTATTCCTGTCCGTATTATTGCCTATGCCGAAATTGCCCCAGCTGTTATCCCCGGTCGCCCATAGACTTCCGTCTTTCTTTAAGGCCAAGCTAAACCATCCTCCGCATGCCATCGCGGTTACATCTGTCAGTACTTTGACAAATGTATTCCTGTGATCGTTATTATCCCCTGTTCCAAGCTGGCCGTCGTCATTTTTTCCTGCTGCCCATAGACTGCCGTCTTTCTTCAGCGCCAGGCTGTGGTACAACCCTGCAGCTATTTTTATAGCTGTAAAAGGGGCTTTTTTTTCGGTAACCTTATCCCCGGATAATTCCGCCGTTTTTATAGTTTTGCCACATATAAAAAACAAAGCTAAAATTATTGCCAGCATGACTGTAATTTTTTTCATTTTCTTTCCCCGGGGATAAATTTTTAATCTTTTAAAAATATAATATTTATTTTAAAAACTTTAATTTATAAAAATAAACCCAAACACCGCGATTATTTTTTCTTTTCCTTCTTATTTATTTGTTGAACAGTAGTTTCCCCTGCTTCTGCAAGTTCTTTTATAACATCTTTTACTTCCTGCATATGCTTGCGGTTCTCAAAAACAGACATCAGGCTGTATGCGCAGGGTATAACAAAAAGAGTAAGCATTGTCGAGAATATAACCCCGCCTATTACGACGATTGCCATTGGTACCCTTGTTTCCGCTCCGTGACCTACGGCAAGCGCGGATGGTATTGCGGCTGCTACTGTAGCTGTGGATGTCATAATAATCGGCCTTAACCTGATGGGACATGCGTTCAGAAGCGCTTCCTTCAGGCTCATGCCTGCTTCCCTGCGCTGGTTGGTGAAATCAACAAGCAAAATTGAATTCTTTTTCACTATGCCCATTAGCAGTATTATACCTATCGCGCTGTATAAGTTAAGGGTCTTGCCTGAAACAGTAAGCGCCACAATGGCGCCGGATACGGAAAAAGGCAGGGCAAGCAATACAATAACCGGATGAAGAAAGCTGTTGAACTGCGAGCCGAGCACCATGTACGCCACAAATATTCCCAGTATAAGGGCAATTCCAAGGCTGGTGAAAGCTTCATTGAAAGTCTGCGAACCTCCGGTAAAAGATATCCTGTAACCTTCTGGTAATTTTTTCGCCAACTCCTGCACGGCTTTCATTGCCTCTCCCTGCGAACTGCCCGGCGCGATATTTGCGAACATCCTTATTGCCCTTTCCCGGTTTTCCCTTGTTATGGAAAACACGGCTGGATTGACCTCGACTTTCGCGACATCAGACAGCTTCACAAGGTCCCCCTGCATGTTCCTGATCCATTGTTTATTTAAAAATTCAACGGCATTTCTCTTGTTGTCTTCCAGCTCCACTTCGACATAATATCTTTTGCCGTTCTTTGTCCATTTTGCCACCTGATATTCGCCGAAAAGGTAATTGATTGTATTACCTATATTGGCCACGGTTACTCCGTGCGCTGCTGCTTTTTTCATGTCAGGGACAACAACAGCCTCCAGAGCGCCTTTCTTATAATCCGTATCCGCGTCCACCATTGTCCCTGTCTTTTCCATATCGTTTTTCATTGATGCTGCAATATCCGCCAGCTTATCCCAGTCCTCTCCTATTAAAACGAATTCAACCGGGGATCCCCTTTTTGCTGTGAACCCCGCAAGGGAATTGTCAAACATGCTTACCACCAGAACACCAGGAATCTTTTTTATATCCTGCCTCATGGCGTTCATGATTTCCCCCTGTTTCATCCGCCTGTGCAGCTTTTTATCTATGGGCCTGTCCATTAATTGCTTCAGTGTTACGGACATCATCCCGCCACCCATCCATAAGTACGAATAATAACCCACAACATCCGGCCTTTCAGATATTATTTTCTCAGCTTTTTTCATGACTTCGTCGGTAAATTCTATTGATGTACCGACAGGAGTCTGTATCCTGACCATTACAAGGGACTGGTCCTGCGAAGGCACAAATTCCTTTTTTACAACAGTAAATAAAAACAATGATACCGCGAATAGCGTGAATGCCGTGATAATAACTTTCCATCTGTTGCCAAAGCACCATGTCAGCGCTTTTACATACCATTTCCTGAATCCGTCCATAAAAACATCCATAAACGGCTTTTTACCGGTCTCATGGTGCGATGGCAGGTATTGAGAACAGAACATCGGGGTTATTGTTAGCGCGCCGAGTAGCGATATAGCCACAGCCGACGATATTGTTATGCCAAACTGGAAAAAATACCTTCCAACAACCCCTTGCATAAATAGTACCGGTACAAAAATAGCCAGGATTGCCAGAGTGGCTGCCAGCGCAGCGAATGTTATCTCCTTTGAGCCTTTTATGGCCGCGCCTATGCGCGTTTCGCCTCCCTCCCTGTGCCTTGATATATTCTCCAGCACCATTATGGCGTCATCTACAACTATGCCTATGACAAGCGACAATCCGAGAAAAGTAAATGTATTCAGGGTAAAACCGCATAATTTAATCACAAACAATGCGCCGAAAAGCGACATAGGTATGGTTAAAAATATGTTTACAGCCGAAATAAACGAGCCGAGGAACAGCCAGCATACAAGTGCCGTTAGCACCATAGATATTATAAGCACAAACCTCATGTCGCTTGCGTTATCCTCGATAAACCTGGTAGTGTCGAATCTCACGGCTAATTTTAAGCCTTTGGGCATGTATTTCTGAATATCATCCACTCTTTTTTTTATGGCATGCGCCACTTCGACTGCGTTTACACCCGGTTGTTTGACTATGCCGAGCCCGACGGCAAACTGGCCGTTTGCCCTGCTGATATTTACATTATCCTGCAGCCCGTCCTCTTCCCTTGATATATCGCGCAGGAATATTTTGTTCCATATCGGAGCCCCGCCCCTGTTTGGTATGGTTATTTCTTCGAATTGCTTTGTGCTGGTAGCTTCGCCCGGCACGCGTATTGTTATCTGCTTTTCCCCCGTGTCTATAAAACCCGCAGGCACTTCCTGGTGTTCCTGTGTTACGGCTGATACAACGTCGTTTGCTGTTATCTCTTTTTTTTGCATTTTGTCCGGGTCCAGCCATATACGGAAAGCCGGCGCAAGATAGCCGCCGAGTACTACCTGGGAAACTCCGGATATGGTAGTGAACTTGTCGACTATATGGTTATTGGTGTATTCCATTATAAAATTCCTGTCCATATCGCCTGTCACGGCGAGCCATACTATTGGCATGGAATCAGGGTTGCTTTTTGATATTACCGGAGGGTATATGTCATGGGGCAGAAATCTCTGCGCCTGGGATAATTTGCTTTGAACTTCAAGCATTGAGACATCCACGTTCTTGCTCAGGTCAAAGTAAACGGTCACGCTGGAATTTCCCCTGGTAGAAGACGAGGTCATTTCTATAACACCCTCAACACCCATCACCGCTGCCTCTATAGGATCTGTTACGCTGGTTTCAATTACGTCGGGAGCAGCTCCGGGCCAGTCAGTAGATATGGTCAATACAGGAAAATCCACATCAGGCAAATTGCTTATTCCAAGCCCGGCATATGATATGCATCCGAACACAACAAGACCTATAAGCAGCATCCATGCAAGTACCGGATTTTTTATAGTTAAGTCTGATAATGTCATTATTTGTTACCTTCCCTTTCTTCGCTTTAATAATTCAGCTGATATTGTGGAGCCCCTCCGCCTTACAGGCGGAGCACCTTTAAAAAATTTTCTAATATGCTCCCTCCCCGGAGCGCCATCATATCCTGCCTTTACGAAGGATGGGTTTTCCGCGCAGCGGGATTAAGAAAAATTTTATTTTTTCTCAAGTTTTTCCCGGTATCGGGTTTTATCCTGACATTTACCATGTCACGCCTCGCCGGGTTTGTTGGCCGCGACTATTTTCTTTTAAATTTTGACAGTCGGGTAATTGCATATTTAGACGAATTATATATGTCAATCGTTCCGGTTATTAAGGTTCAAATTAACTGAACTACATTTGTAATAAAATACACTATACATGGGGTAAAATCAAGAAAATTCATATTGCCATTTTCCGGGCTGCCCTTACTTACGCTCAGATAATGGTATGCCGCCCACTCCTATACTGTCGTGGTCATACTCATTAATATATACCACAAATGATTCCGCGGGAATATTGGTTATTTCAAACATTGTCTGCGTTAATTTTTCGATTATCTCCTTTTTCTTTTCCTTCGTTCTATGTGTAATTTCCACTTTAATAACCGGCATAAACACACCTCCTTATTTTTAGTTTGACTCCCTGTTTTTAATATAAGAATTTAAATTATTGTATGCCCAGTTCTTTCATCCTTATAGCGCAGTTGCGCTGGGTCTTCCTGTCCTGGAAATAATTTATGTCATGCCTGGGTTCAGCGTTAATGACGTCTTTGTAATACGCTATAGCTTTGTCTTTTTCACCGAGCGAATAAAGGGTTTCGGCCAGGAAAAACTTTACGAGCGGTGAATCAGGGTTGGATTTGAGCGTTTCTTCAAGGTATTGCCTGGACAGGTTCTTATCAGGCCACCCTATCAAAAACGGGATATTCGGCGCAAGAAAGTTGAGCCTGCCGAGTGCACCCGCGGCGCTGTAATTCTCAAAACTCCTGTCTTCTTTGTAAATTCTTTCGCAAAGTTCGTGTATCCTGTTGACGGTCCCAATCACCTGAAAAATTATATAATACTGTGCATTCAATATCAGCAGGAGAGCTATGTCGTAATCTGCATAAACCGAGTTATTTTCGCCGGGATGAAGCTGCTCCAGCAGGGCAAGCGTATCCGAGTAAACTTTTTGTTTGTCGCTTTCCAGTTCCCCGTCGGGTATTATGAGGTTGTACTTTAACTGAATTGCCAAGCAGTATTTATGCACAAGAGCGTCATTGCTTTTATTAAGATCAACGGCTTTTTTATAATAATCAATTGCGCTGCCTGCCAGTTCCAGCGCAACTTTAGGGTCTGTGGTTCCGGCCAGCTGGTTATATATCATGTCTGCCTGTTTTTCATATTCAAGGGATTGAGCTTTGGCGGCAGAATCCGCAGAAATTACAGTGTTGGAAACGGGAGACGCAGACGTTACAGGCGTCGCCAGTGCTTGCTCCTGTGTATACGCTGTTGTGGTTGCAGCAAACAGGCTATGACCTATTAACGAAAAGCATGCAACCATATACAATGTGTATTTTAATTTCATGCAAACCTCTGCGAATGCTTTGCTTTATGGGTTCCCTGCTTACAGCCCGTATTTTTTCTTTATGTCTTTCTCTGCCTGCAGCCAGTCGGACAGAGCGTCGCCCGGCTTGTTTGACGCTATTCTTTTCTTGTAGATTTCACCGGCTAGCTTGCGGATTTCGTCCTGAAACGCTTCTAAACTTGGTTTCTTTTTTGGTTCTTGAGCCATTTTCTTCACCTTCTTTGTTTAATTTTTTACACTCTTAATTTTAATCCTTTCCCATTACAAGCGCAATCTTAAAATCAGCCCTATTTTTAGCAAGCGCCAAATTTTCAGTATTGTTTTAAATTTACTTTTCTCATGCCCCTTACTGAATTGCATATATATATTTCATCAGCCGAATATAAGTCTTTTTTATAAAGGAGTTTTTCTTTGTATATGCCCGGATTTCTATCTATCAGGTAATTCCTGTAAGTGCCTGGCAATAGCCCGCACGAAACCGGCGGAGTGTAGAAATATTCGCCTTTTTTTATAAAAATATTCGAACTGTGCGCTTCGGTTAATTGATTTTTTTTGTTGAAAAAAATTACGTCATAAAACCCTTTTTTTGTGTATTTTTTATATTCGCTGTCGTAAAATCCCCGGTTTGTGGTCTTATGCCTTAAAAAAACATTACTTGAAACTGTTTTCTTCGATGAAATACCTATCAGCCTGTTTTCTTTCGGGGCATGTTTGATTATAGAATCTTTTATTTTTGCTTTTCCCTTAAAATCTAAAATCATTTTTACTTTATAGGATTTATCTTTTTTTAAACCTTCCGAATATTTTTTCAGCGTCTTTGTTATTTTACCGGTTTCATGTTCGAACCCGAAAAAATTCATGGATTTTTTTAAACGTTTGATATGCCTTGACAGCAAAAAATATTTCCCGTTCTTATACAGTATGGACTCAACAAGCCCGAAACCTTTAACCATACTTTTAAAACTCCTTTATGCCTGTGCATACATATGCAGTTCAGCCGATCTTCTTATTTATACATCTTGTCAAAATATTGCTGGGCTTTTACCACGGCGTGGCGCATTATGTCCTCTGCCTTTGCTGTTTCCCTGAGTTCAAGATGCGTTGCAAGCCTTTTATAATCTATTTCCTTCGCTGCTTTTTCGCAGGCATCCCAGCTTAAAATGCTCCTTATCACCCTGTCTATTGCCTGGTCCTCGTTGTCATATGCGCGCGGCTGCATGTCATGGCCCTTCCAGCGCGAATATTTTGCCTGCTGGATAAGTCCTGCCACGGCTATGTTCATACCATTTATCCTTACACCGTTGTCTATATCGAATTTTCCCGGCCCGCCAAGCAGAATACCGTCGTTATAACCCTGGCTGTTTACGTGCATGTGCACGGTCATGTTGTTGTCCAGTTCCTCAACCGTATCGTAAACAAGGTCAAGTCCAATCATCTCAGAATGCCCGAACTCCTTGTTGATACCTTTTTTTTCTATATTGATGCCAAACTCTTCAGCAAGTTTTTTCCAGAATACTATGGCACTTGCCACGGTTGGCAAAAGCATTGCCGGGTGCCCCTCGTTTGGCTTTGGCTCTATTGCCATATAAAGTTTGCCGCCGAGCTTTTCCTCAATCTTACAAAGAGCAGCTACGCCTCTTTTTAAATTCCTGTACATGTCGCTGATTCCCACGGTCGCGACATCGTAGCCGAATGAGCCGTTCCATAATATAAATGAAGGCGCTTTTTTCGGGTCCTTGTGCCATGCTTTCCTTAAAGGGCCGTATGCCAGCTCCAGCGCCCTTTTTCCGTACTCGTTTGCTTCATCCCTTTCTTTTGGGTCCTGTGATGCTATTCCGCCGTACGCAAAATGTTTGTGCGCGCCGGGCGTTGCCATGGCAAGCGGGATTTTCGCATCAACAAGTGCGTCTGCTATCTCAGCAGCTGTACCTTCGTCATATTCGTAATCGTAATGCGCCTCCAAACCGACTTCGATGTTTTTCGGAAGCCGCGGTATTATTTTCCCCTTTATTATCTTGATAATGCCCACTGTATTGAGCAAATCTCCTGCCCATCCCGGCCTTTCATCGTCCGGCGTGAATCCGCCTTTGCCTGCGTTGAAAGTCCACCTGCAAATACTGTGCAATGATTTCTCTTCCATAATTTTCCTCCTTGTTTTAATAATTTACAATTTTCAATTGATAATTTACTTTTTATCTAATTCTTTCTCAAGTATCTTTTTCCATTTTTCATATACTTCTTTATATACGCTTTTTAATTTTGCCGTTGGCTCGACCGTGGTTATCTTTTTCAGCCCTACAAATGCTTCTTTATAATTTTTATATACGCCCGCGCCCAGGCCAGCGCCTCTTGCCGCGCCGCCTGAGCCGTCGGTCTCGTATAACTCCAGTACACTGCCGGTTGTATTTACAAAAATCTCCCTGAATACCGGCGATAAAAACATATTGGCATAGCCCGCCCTTATTTTCTTTATCTTCATGCCCATTTCCTTCATTACTTCAAAACCATAATTTAGCGCGAAAACTATGCCCTCCTGCCCGGCCCGGAAAACATGGCGCCTCTTATGCATGTTGAAATTCAGGCCATGAATGGAAGCTCCTATGTTCCTGTTCTGCAAAGTACGCTCAGCGCCGTTGCCGAAAGGCAGTACGATTACACCCCCGCTTCCAGGCGGAATTATGGATGCCTTCTTATTCATTACCTCATAACTCATACCGTCTGTGGTATTCCGCCTCAG
Organism: uncultured bacterium; assembly: GCA_963845185.1. Taxonomy (GTDB): domain Bacteria; phylum Oederibacteriota; class PGYV01; order PGYV01; family CAWJRG01; genus CAWJRG01. Next base: position 164,836 of record CAWJRG010000010.1, read on the forward strand.
CCAGCTGTTCAATATGCCTGTGCCATTTATGCATACCATGATCCCGTTCCTCTTTTGCTTTTCAGTATTGCTTACATGCACAAATGTGTTCACCCTGCAGCATCCGGGATCGTATAAATCCTTGTCCGTTATGCCGAAAATGACGCCTGACGTGCCTGCCGTGGCGGCAACCTCGCCCGGGTTTATTACGTTCAGGGAAAACGCGTTGTTCGGCTGGTCGCCTGCCCTGTATGAAATCTTGATTCCGGGCCGTAGGCCCAGTTCTTTTGCAGCGTTGCTTGTCATTTCCCCCTGTATTGAAAATGTGGGCAAGACATCCGGTATTAATTCTTCTTTTATTTGCATGGCACGCAGCACGTCCCACGATACACTTTTCTTTTTGTAATCCCAGAGTATTTCCTCTGCAAGTCCCGGCACGGTTGTCGTGATTTTGTCAGTCATTTTCATGGCTATATACTCGCCCGGCAGCATGAATTTGTATATTTTTTTATAAACGCTAGGCTCGTTTTCCATTACCCAGCGCAGCTTGGAAGCAGTGAAATTGCCCGGGTAATTAAGCAAATGCTCCATGCATTTTTTTCTGCCTATTTTTTCCGCTACCTTTTCTCCCTGGCCTACCGCCCTGCTGTCGCACCATATTATGGAAGGCCTGAGCAATTTTTTATTTTTATCCACGAGCACGAGCCCGTGCATCTGGTATGATATGCCAATCGCGATTATGTCATCAGGCTTGATTTTCGATTTTGATTTAATCTCGGCAACTGCGAACTTTAAGTTATCCCACCAGGCCTGCGGCTCCTGCTCTGCCCAACCCGGTTTCTTTGCTATCATGCCCATTTCCTGTTTTGGCGAGGCCGCAGTCGCGATGGTTTTGCCTGTCTCAGCGTCAATCAAAGACGCCTTTATAGCCGAGCTGCCTATGTCAAAGCCGAGTAAATAACTCATGCCTGCCTCCGATATTAGAGTTTTATTGAAGAAAATTGCATCATTGAAATAAAATTATACTATATTTTTGATTTAAAACAATAAATTTAATAAAATTCGATGACCCATTTAATTACTTGAAAGGATTTATTAATCGGCGGACTATATGCTATATTATCTTTCTTTAAAAAATTAATAAAAAAGCCTGAAGGATATACCCTTCAGGCTTTTTAATATAAAATGGCTTGGTTTTTATGGCCCGAACTTTTCTATTCTGGAGTTGCTGAAATCCACAACATACACAAATCCGCTGCTATCCGCAGCTATTCCAATTGGCCCGTTAAACTGCCCGTTGCCGCTGCCCGAGCTTCCCCATGCTGTAATAAATGCACCTGACGAAGTGAATTCTTGCACCCTATTATTCGCGGTATCGGTCACATATACATTGCCTTTGTTGTCTGTAGCTATTCCTGTAGGGCCTTCAAATTGCCCGAAGGCTGTACCGGCTATACCCCAGGCCGTGATAAACGTGCCTGTTGACGTGAATTCCTGTATCCTGTTATTATTCTGGTCCACCACATACACATTATTGCTGCTGTTTATTGCAATTCCCCACGGCCAATTAAACTGCCCGTTTCCGCTGCCTGAGCCTCCCCATCGTGCCAGCGCATTTCCATTTGAATCGAATTCTTGTACCCAGTTTGCACTGCTGCCGTTTTGTGTTACATATACATTTCCCAGGCTGTCAACCGCCACGCCGTTTCCGGCTCCTGTCCATGATGTAATAAATACCCCCGAAGAAGTAAATTTCTCTATCAAATTTGCGTCATAATCCGAGATATAAATATTTCCGCTGCTTTTATCTATGGCTATAGCATGCGGGTAGTCAAACTGTCCGGCACCGGTCCCGGGGCTGCCCCATGTAGCCAAAAACGCACCCAATGATGTAAATTCCTGCACCCTCTGGTTTCCTGTATCCACGACATACAGATTGCCGCCGGCGTCTACGGCTATATCTGTAGGAAGATAAAATTGCCCGCCGCTGCACGCGCCTATATTGCAATCGCCGTAAGTACCCCACTGCATCACATAAGGAAGCGCATAGGTTGCAACGACTGTTGCAGTCATGGTTGCTATTACCTGTGCTGTTTGTGTTTCTATTGCTATTGCTGTGCGTGTAGCAGCTGGCGGAGTAGGTGAAGGAAGGATATAACCGCCGATAATATGAATAGGGCCAATTAGAATTACAGGTGTGCTTGTCAAAGTAGGAGCCGGTGCATTTACGATTATGGCAGAAGGCGATGCCCTGTTGCAGGATAATATAAATATAAAGGTCATAATTACAAGGGTGGCAAAAACTGTATATTTTTTCATTATTTAAACCTCCGTATTGCCTTTAATTATTAGACAGTTTATTTGCTAAAAAGTTGCATATAATTTTCATAATAATATAATTATGATCAATATCTTAACTCTGCCGGCTGTTGACTTTACGTGCGGTTTCTTCTATAAGAACAGTCAATGCCGTGTTAATTGAAACCCATTAGTCTTAATATATTTTCAATTCTCTCATATATTTCCATGCATGCCCTGACAGTATGGTACGGACATTTCCATGGGCCTGCCAGGTCCCGCTTTTTGTCCGGATTGCCGTTTTCATCCAGGTTGGAATACCACTCTCCGCCTTGCCGCATAAACTTCCTTTTGCAGTATTCCCATATTGACAGTGACTTTTCGATAAAAATTTCTTTGCCTGTAATTTCATAAGCGTTAAAAAAGCCAACCATGGCTTCTACCTGCATCCACCATTCTTTGCCTTTATGAATATGCCCATCTGCGTCTTTTTCGCTCAGGAGCCCGCCATCAGCGTCTATGCCCTCGCGCAGAATAACATCAGCCATTTCCATCGCTGCCGAAGAAACTCTTTTTATAATGTCCTGCTTGCCTGTGACTTTCGCCGCTTCTGTCAGCAGCCAGCTTCCCTCTATGTCATGGCCAAAGGATATTTTTCCCGACACTTCGTTCCAGTCCATGTCGAAAAACAGCCCGAAATGCCTGTCTTTTAGAATAATTTTTGAAAGGAATACTTCCACGAGGTTTTCCAGCGACTCTTTCACTTTACTGTCGCCGTAATACCCTGCAAGAGTGGAAAAAGCTTCCATAACATGAAGGTTTGTGTTCATTGTCTTTGGTGTATTCATATCCCTGCTTGAAAGCCTGGTATCCTTTATCTCTTCCCATTTGCTTCCGAGCGCGTCTATATACCCGCCTTTTTCTTTGTCTCTGCCATATTTTTCAACCAGCTCGAATAGTTCATTTGCCGCGGCCAGTGCGTTGCTGTCACCCGTGGCTTTTGCGAACTCCGCAAAACCATATATGGCAAAAGCCTGCCCGTAGAATTTCTTTGAGCTGTCCACCGGCTTGCCCTTGTGGTCAAGGATCCAAAAAACGCCTCCGTTCTTTTTATCCACAAAATGTTCAGTGATATATTTATACATTATTTCCGCTGTCTTTAAATATTGCCCGTCTTTCAGTTTCATATATGCCCGTGAAAAAGTCCACAAAATGCGCGTTGCCATGATTACGCCTTTGTCTGCCCCTGGTTTTACTTTGCCATTTCCACCAACAGCTCCAAAAAATCCGCCATCGTCATAGTCAATGACGTTCTTCATCCAGAACTCAAGTATATCTTCCTTTAGTTCCTTCAGTAATTCTTCTTTGTATTTTTCAAGTTTTGCTTTCTCCATAATAAAATCACCCTTTTATCTAATTTATTACTTTACTTCCACCCTTATTTCTTCATATTCGGCATGCTTCTGGAAACCTATTTTTTCATACGCTTTGATTGCAGGGATGTTGTCTGCCCTCACGTTTAATCCAATAAGTTTAACCTCATCATCCCATATATCCCTGCAAAGGCTTGCTGTAACTGACGTGGCATAACCTTTTCCCCTGTGTTTCTCTGCAGTGGCAACATTTCCTATCACCGCTATGCCGAATTCTTTTGTGTATAAATGCACTCCTGCCATTGATAGTATTTCATTGTTTTTCCGTATACAAAAGTATTTTTCGCTGTTCAGCATTGCGTTATTAAAAAACGCATCTGGGTTGACTGATTTTAAAAATCCATTGATACCCTCGAAATCATTTTTATTGATACGGAAAGTATATTCCGGGTATTTTATATGCATGTCGGCAAGAATGTCTCCTGCCAGCTTCATTTTAATAAAATCGAACCGCGTCCCGAAATAATATCTTTGCTTTAAAATGTCGCTTATGCTTTTTGAAACATGGCAATACATTTTTATTGGGAGTTTCGGCAGCAGTTCCCGTGCCATTTGCCTTGCCGCTTCAGTGTTTTTATTTTCCAGTAGGAAAAATATCGGGTCTTTGCTTCCGTAAAGGTTCCCGTAAAGCATGGCTATCGATAATATCTTCCCTGATTCGGTTGCCGCATGCCAGTTTATATGCTTAAATAATTGTTCCTGCAAGTCGCCTATTTCGTACAAATGCAGGTACGGGTCCTCAAGCAAGAATTTGTGGATTTTGCCCTTGTCTTTTGTTTCAATTATTTCCATTTATACTTCCATATTTAGGGCTTTATCGATAGTAACCTTGCAGACAATCTATTCCGGCAACAATTTATTATCCTAATTTGATTCCCAGACATCCTCATAATATGTGGAAATTGCAAGGTCTGCGCCGCCCATAATGAAAGCCTTTCCGTTGAAAACAAGGGCGCAGTGGTACCATCTTGCCGGGCTGCATACGGCAACAGGCGTTGAATTAAAAGTTGCCTGTGTCCATGTCGCGCCGTCCGTGGAATACCATGCATCATTTTGTACGGTCCCATTGCTTCCGCAGACCAGCCACATTTTATTGTCATACACAAAACTCTTATGGTCGACCCTTAATCCGAAAGCCGCATTTGAGGTTGCCTGTGTCCATGCAATGCCGTTGGATGAATACCACACGTCTGCCATTGTTCCCGAGCCGCCATTGCCTGCTATAACCCACATCTTATTGTTATATACCACGCTTGTATGCCTGTACCTGACCCCAAACTCCGCATTCTGCGTTGCAGCTGTCCAATCAATGCCGTTTATGGAATACCAGGCGTCCTTATAAGCAGGGATGTTAAAACCTCCGATAACCCAGATCGCTGAAGTAGTCGTGCCTGGCACATCAAAAACAACGGAAGTCTGCCCTATCCTTTGCCCAAATTGCGCTGCACCTGTAAGCGACGAAAAATCAGCGCCGTTTGAAGATACCCATACATCCTGCAGGAAAGACCCGTTGGATCCAGCTATGACATACACCTTATCACCTGTGCCGTCGTTATATACGACTGCCGTATGGGCATACCTTGCGCCAAAATCCGCTGTTGTTTTTCTTAACTGCCAGCTTGAGCCGTTTGTAGAGGAATATATTGATGCCACATTTCCTGATCCATTTAAACCTCCATAAACATATATTCCACCGTTAAAAGAAACAGCGGAAAAATCAGCTCTTCCGCCAAAAGATGTTGTCGTAAGGTTTCCCCATACTGTGCCCGACGTAAACGGCGTTGCCGTAGGGCCAGGTGTCGATTGTGTCGGCGAGCTTGTTTTTTTACAGCCTAAAGCAAAAAAACATAAAGCCAAAACCAGGCAAAGCAGAACTAAAAATACCTTTTTCATTGCAATACCTCCTATGATGCTGTTTTAAGACTGGATTCCCACGCTCTTTTCTTTATATTGTAATTATACTGCACTAAAACAGTTAAATCAATATCATAAATGGTAGGGGTTCACCGCTTTTTTTGCCGTACCAGGTTGCCAATTTTCTGAAGCTCATTTTTGTATCAACTTCTTTTTGCATATTTTCATGACAAATTGTATAATATTAACGAGGTCAAAAACATTCAAGGAGTTTGCAATGAACAAGGAAAAATTCCGGAATATTACTGGAGCCCCACGCGCATGCGCGTGTCACCAATTAATTATACACGGCTCGAATACAACTCGTCGTAAATTACGAATTAAACACACTGCCGCACTCGAGCACATATAATATGCGACTTCCATCGAAGCAGGACACATTCAATTACAGGTATGCCTTTGGTGTTCTGCGTAAGTGGATAAATAAGTGCTTCCCGTGGGTTATTCTCGCAATCTCGCTGGTTTTTGGATACAGATGCGCCAAAGGAAATGATTTCCTTTCCTATTATGACGCAGGAATGAATTTCCGCATGCTTTTGGACAATATTTACGCCGCAGGCAAATATTCCGGCATGATGAACCATTACCCTCCTGTTTTTGCCATGCTTATGGTACCCCTGACCTTACTGCCTCCTATTGTTGCAGGCTATGTTTTTTTCCTCGCGAAGCTGGCGTGTGTTATCTGCGTCCTGAGGATTCTCCCTGAATTTTTTGAGGATAAAAAAGTCTCTGCCGCAGCTTTCTGGCTGGCTTTTTTTATGTCTTTCAGGTTTATCATCGACGATTTCAGGCTCGGCCAGGTCAATATTTTTCTCGCGGCTTTCCTGGTATTCGCGGTGTATTTTAAGGCAAAAAACAAATTCTGGCTTTCCGCTTTGTTTCTGTCCCTTGCTGTTTCAATAAAAATTTTCCCCGTGCTTTTTATTGTGTATTATCTTTTCAAAAAGGAATTCAAATACACCGGCATAACCATCCTTATGCTTGTTGTTTTGAATCTTATCCCGGGCATTTTCTATACTGCAAAATATCCCGCGCTGCTGGGTTATTTCGTAAACGAATCCATACTGAACGCCGCCTCGGGCCCGAACTCCGGAATTGCAAATCAATCCATATACGGGATGCTGATGAGGTATCTGGGACCGAACAGTACTGATACAGGCGAAATACATTTTGTCAATTTCGCCTCACTTCAGTTTGCAGGCATTAAACTGGTTTATTATATTCTGTCACTGCTTTTCATTGTCCTGGCACTTCTCCCGGCCCTAAAAAAGGATAAATCACCGGACATTTACGCGCTGGGCAATGTTTTTCTAATTTGCCTGATCCTGCCCATGGTTGCAAGAAAATCCAATTTTGTTTTTGTTTACTTCCCTGCCCTCATGCTTTTCGCCGGCATGCACAGGGAACGTGTGTACAAATCCGCGTATTCTTTGCTGGTTTGGATTCCGTTCGCGTTGCTGTGTTTTACCGCCGATGGGCTGATAGGGCGGAAAGCAAGCAATGTATTCGAGGCATTCTCCGCCCTTACAATAGGCGCCATATTCCTGATAGCAGCCTGCAGCGTAAAAATATTTTATCCCAAAAAATAGTTCTGTTTTTAACATTGCTGCCATAAAACTCATCCAATACCGGAAAAAATTACAGTCACAATCGCATACCGGTACTGTTTGACACGCCTTCAGGAATTATATATAATTAATCATATAACGGGTGCTGAAAACTCGTATTCTTTGTCATTGCGAGCGACCAAAGGGGAGCGAAGCAATCTCGTTTTCCACTTTAAATACTGGATTGCCTCGTCGCTTCGCTCCTCGCAATGACACCGCAATACAAGGCTGGTGCAAATAATGGCTGTTTATTTTCTCTTAATATGGACTTTCTTTATAATGGTGCATAACATTTTGGACGGTGTCTTTAAAAGCATAAAAGACGGTTTCTGGGGCTATTACGAAAAGCTCTCCGTCAGGATACGCAGATACAGCGCCGAAACCAACCTTGACGAGGAAAGCCGGCTAATTTTAAAAAGCCTATCAAAACAGCAGAAAGAAATAGAAGACACCATGTCTTTGTATGTTTTCTTCAGGTTCTGCGAAAAACTTTCGCTTTACATGACACAGATAGACATGGTGGTGCTCTTCTGCCTTTCTTTGATTGCCGCCGTATTTGTGCATTCTGCACTGCTGGCGCGGGACTATTTCTGGCTGGTTATTTTCCTGCTGTTTTATATCGTATACATGTGGAATGAAATTTCCGGCGAATTTTTGCAATTCGAATTTTGGGCGATAAATGTATTCTTAAAACAGTATAAAATCCTGGAAAAAATCGGCAACACCGGGAAAATGATAGAAGATAAAAAGGGAAATAAAAAAATCATCCGCAAATTGTATGCATTTTTTATATTGCCTGTGTCGCTTCTGGCCTTTTTCTTCCTGTTCTTCCGCTTTACTTATCCTCTTTTCCCTCCGCTTTCACCTGATTTGCAGGGTTACATAGCTGTTTTATGGGGGATTTTTATTTTATCCGGCGGGCTTATTGTTGTCTGCATGCCTGCAGCCTTAAACAGGTTATTCAACGCTTACCTGCACCTTTCGGGCGTGCAGTTTAAGGATTCTTATTATTCCGCGCCGATTTATATTTTCCTGTCCCTTTTACTCGCCATGGTAATCGCGATCGCGCGCTATACCATATGATAATGATTCTTTTATCAAATATTGCAGTAATCCTGCTTATGCTCCTGCTTTTAGCCCTGGCCTGCGGCACAGGCATAACTTTGTTTGGATTGTTAAAAATGGAATTTGACGAAGGCGCGGAAACTCTTGTTCTATCTTTTGCAACTGGCACTGTATTTTTCTCGCTTGTGTTGCTTGCTATGGGCAAAGCCGGCTTTTTTTCCGGCCAGTATATTATAGCTGCTTCAGTAGCCGTTGCCGCGATATCCCTGACCGGCCAAAAAAAACTGGCCTTGTCATTAAAAACTTTTTTTAATCAGGTTAAAACAGCCGGCGGGCTTTTCATGCTGATAATATGGCTTATACTGCTGGCAAGGCTGGCAATTGTTTTTTTCAGCATTTTTATCCCGATAACCGGCTGGGACACCACGGCCTACCATTACGCCATCCCGCGGTTTTACCTGAACGCAGGAAAAATTTTTTATATCCCGTTTATGTACCACAGCAACTGGCCCGAGCTCATGGAAATGATTTATGCCTGGGCCATGGTGCTTCACTCAGATTTGCTTGCAAACGGGACCGCGTTTTTGTATGCTTTCTTTTTGCTCACCGCGCTGTTCCTTTTCGGTTTTTCTGCTTTTAATCCCCGCGCCGGGTTGATTGCCGCGGTAGTAATATCCGCGTTTTATTTATTTCAATCCGACTCGGCAAACGGATACGTGGATACCGCTCTTGCCTTTTTTGAGCTTGCCTGTGTTTATGCAATATTCCGGCTTACCGTGACCGGGCAAAAAAAATACCTCATTGCCGGAGCCGTATGCGCTGCAGGCGCCGCATCAATAAAGATACTCGGTTTGTTTCCGGTTGCAGCCCTGCCTTTATTTTTGCTGTTCAGGGATTATTTTCCCGGCAACAAGGAAAAAAAGATACATATAATGGAAGCGCTCATTTTTGTATTCCTGGCCCTGCTTATCGCCTCCCCCTGGTATATTAAAAGCTTTGTTGATACCGGAAACCCCGTCTGGCCGTTTGCTTACGGTATTTTCGGGGGCAGGAACTGGTCAAAAGAGCTTTCTGATTACCGCAATTTTTATTATGCCCTTAAAGGCACGGGCATTGGCATAGTACAGTTATTAAAACTTCCGATTGCCATGGCATCTTCAGCAGGCATGGACGGTTTTATGGGTAATAATATTGTTTATTTTTACCTGAGCCTGCCTTTTATAATATATACTATTGCCAGGAAAAAGAGTGCGGCGCAAATATTCCTGCTTTTATATTCTTTTTGTTTTATATGTTTCTGGGCAATTAATGCCCAGATGACAAGGTTCTTTTTCCCCGGGCTTGCTGTTATTACCGTAATGTGCGCCGGCGAAACCGAACGCATACTGTACGGCACTTATAATAAAGCCTTAAAAGTCATTTTTGCCGCAGTATTATTTTACCTTCTTTTATATTCTTTCTCGTTAAAGAATGTGGGGCTGGGAATAAAATGCTTTACCGGAATTACAAACAGGCAAAATTATCTTGAATCCTCGCTTGATTATTACAAATTATTTGAAAAAGTGAACAAAGATGATTCGGTAATTGGAAAAATAGCTTTTTTCAGGGAAATTAGGGGCTATTATCTGAAGAAGGATTATATCTGGGCAGACCCTGTGAATCAGGGTTTAATTTCTTATAAAAACACGCAGCAAACCTTAAAGCAACTCAATGATAACATGGTTAAGTTTATAATTTATAATAATAATGCCTACGGGGACGGCAAAGATGGTTACAGCAGCACGGTTTATGGCATTATGAACGAGATAATAAGCAAATATTCGGAACAAATGTACTGTTTCAATAACGTTTGCCTTTATAGATTAAAAAGCCAAGATGTTCCCCGATAAACTGCTTGTGATAAAAATATTCAGCAGTGTGTCATTTACGAATTAAAAGCAGACACCCCTTTTAGCCGTATAATTAAGCCAAAAACTCCAAGAAATCCTGAACCGTTACATATGTTTTATCTCAAAACCGCCAGTTTGCTCCATGCTTTTGCTTTATTGCTGCCTGACACTGCTTCAATCCTATATATAAATACCCCGCTTGCTACATCCTTGCCTGCGAAATTTTTGCAATCCCATCGTATGCTGTTTCTTCCCTGCAGAGCCTTGTTGATCAAGCGTAGTTACTTTTTCTCCACTTATTGTGTATATATTTACTTTTACTTCAGCTTCCATGCCGAGCTCGTAGATAATATAAGTATAGTCTTTCGCAGGATTTGGAGAGTTTGTTATGAGCTTAAAATAAAAGGAGGCTGGAATCTCTGTTACTGTCGGAGTTATAGTATATGTAACAGTCTGCGTCAATGTTTGGGTTATTGTTAATGTCATCGTCACTGTCGGTGAAATTGTTGATGTAAAAGACGGGGTGATTGTCTGACTCTCAGTAATTGTGACTGTTATTGTATAAGTACCAGTAAAAGTAAACGTGCTTGTGTAAGTCATGGTAGGCGTTATGGTTTCCGTTTCAGTTATAGTCGGCGGCGTTCCGGTTATGGTGGGTGAGACTGTCGGCGAGGCCGTGGGCGATGGCATGCAGTATACTACTAATCCATTTGCCGAGGGATAAGCCATTACTATTTCATTCTGTCCTATGGTTGCTGATGGATAATTATATTCAAACGACACCCCTCCTCCATATGTCCAGACAGGATTGCCTTGCCATAAAACATTATTTCCGTTATTAGCGTCAACTGCGTATCCATATACATTAGCGCTATATACAACTCCATTGGCTGTACTTATTGGTCCGTCCCCTCCTAAACTTAATGAGTAATTAGTAGGAAAACCTGAAACAAACGTACCATTTGCTTTATAAAGACCATATAACATTCCTGTATGAGTCCCGAAATATACTTTATCATTCCATATACTCGCAGTGCTTATTATTTGGTCATTTCCTCCTAAATACGGGTGAGGTGTTGTAATTGACCAGTTTATATTCCCTGTTGTCGCATCTATTGAATAAAAATATCCTGATTCATCACCAATATATATTATACCGTTTTCTATTACAGGCATTGCCCTCATTGTTCCAGTTACACTTACTGGAAAATTTGCGCAGTCAGCTCCCGTATTCGCGTCCCAGCAATGAATTTGCTGGTCTGTCCTTCCTGCTACATATACACGACCATTCCATATTGCAGGAGTCTGCCCCCCCCCCATGCTTAATTGTTTCCTCCATAATTCACTTCCATTATTCGCGTCTTTTACGAATAAATAACTTCTCATATCCGCTGTATTTCCTCTCAGATCACCAATTACAAAATATAATTTATTTTGCCAATATATTATTCCATCTTCAGGCACTACCTGTTCGGTTTGTCCAGCTGTTTCTGTTATATCTATAGGAAATCCTGATATTAAATTTAGTGTATTTATATCCCATCCATAAACCATATGTTGTGTTATTGCATACACATCATTATTTCCTATTACTAATCCACCCATTGATATTATTCCGCTGTCAGTTGGACCAAGTGGATAACCTGTTTTTGTCACTCCTGTTTGTATATCCCATGCCCAAACATAGCCAGGGTCGTCCCAATATACCTTTCCTGTGCCTTGATTTCCTTGTCCAAAATACACATAACCATTATAAATTAAAGCGAAATTTAGGCTGGGTACAACATTTGCGCTTGGTGTGCTCCACTCGTATTTTTCCCATCTTTTCACATACGGCGGATATATTGTTGTCAGGGTATCCGACCTTATGCCGCTATTCCACGTCCCTGCTGTGCTGCTTGTCCCATAGTTATCTATCCAGATATTACCTGCTTTCACATTCATAAATAAAAACAAGCCCATTATGATTAAGCAAATTCTGATTACTAATTTTTTATTACAACTTATCAAATTTATACCCCTTTTTCTTTTTCAATAATGCAAAGGGAACGGCTAAACCCGTTCCCTTTGCTAATCGCACAAAATCTATCAGCGGATAACAGCTATTTTTTTTGTTATTGTTATGCCCCTGAAAACCACCCTGCAAAAATATATGCCGTTCGCTGTTTCCTGTCCCAAGTCGTTTTCTCCGTTCCAGCTTACGCTGTTTATTCCCTGTATTGTTTCAGCAGGGCTTAATTCTTTCCGCCATATTATCCTTCCATTCATGTCATAAATCGCTATTTTTACTTGCTGCTGCTCAGGCAAAGGGAATCTTATGCTTGTCTGTCCCTTACAAGGATTGGGATAATTATATACGTTTTTCTCGTTGGGTTCAATTGATATTTCCGGGGGCGTTGTTTTTATATTGTCTTCGCATATCTGCGCCCGTGTCGGCGTGATTGTAGCCGTTGCGGTTAACGTTGAGCCTTGAGCATTGAACTTTGAGCTTTGAACGTTGAGCCTCACCGCACCACCGCCAGTTTGCTCCATGCTTTTGCTTTATTGCTGCCTGACACTGCTTCAATCCTATATATGTATACTCCGCTGGCGACATCTTTATTCACAAAATTTTTGCAGTTCCATCGTATGCTGTTTCTTCCCTGCGAGCCTTGTTGATCAAGCGTAGTTACTTTTTCTCCACTTATTGTGTATATATTTACTTTTACATCAGCTTCTATTCCGAGCTCATAGATAATATAAGTATAGTTATTCGCAGGATTTGGAGAGTTTGTTATGAGCTTAAAATAAAAAGACGCAGGAATCTCTGTCTTTGTCGGCGTCATGGTTGGCGTGTCGGACACTGAGCTTGTCGAAGTGACCGTTGCTGTTGACGTTGAACTTTGAACATTGAACGTTGAACTGGGTGTTATGGTACACGTAGCACTTACCGTAGGCGTAACAGTGAGCGTAGTCGAATCTGTCGCCGAAGGCGTATTTGTCGGTGGCGTTCCGGTTATGGTGGGTGAGACTGTCGGCGAGGCCGTGGGCGATGGCATGCAGTATACTACTAATCCATTTGCCGAGGGATAAGCCATTACTATTTCATTCTGTCCTATGGTTGCTGATGGATAATTATATTCAAACGACACCCCTCCTCCATATGTCCAGACAGGATTGCCTTGCCATAAAACATTATTTCCGTTATTAGCGTCAACTGCGTATCCATATACATTAGCGCTATATACAACTCCATTGGCTGTACTTATTGGTCCGTCCCCTCCTAAACTTAATGAGTAATTAGTAGGAAAACCTGAAACAAACGTACCATTTGCTTTATAAAGACCATATAACATTCCTGTATGAGTCCCGAAATATACTTTATCATTCCATATACTCGCAGTGCTTATTATTTGGTCATTTCCTCCTAAATACGGGTGAGGTGTTGTAATTGACCAGTTTATATTCCCTGTTGTCGCGTCAATCGAGTAAAAATATCCCGATTCTGTTCCGATGTATATTGTCCCATTTTCTATTACAGGGCTTGCCCTTATCCCTGCGGTTATAGTTACGGGAAAATTCGCGCACACAGCCCCCGTATTCGCGTCCCAACAATAGATTTGTCCCGAGCCCGAATCGGCAACATATACCCTGCCGTTCCATATACATGGCAGGGTGCCTCCCCACGAAGGGATTTGTTTCCTAAATACCTCGGTTCCATTATTCGCGTCTTTTACGAATAAATAACTTCTCATATCCGCTGTATTTCCCCTAAAATCACCAACTACGAAATATAATTTATTTTGCCAATATATTATTCCATCTTCAGGTAATACCCACAATGTTTGTCCAACTGTTTCTGTTATATCTACAGGAAATCCGGATATTAAATTTAAAGTATTCAAACTCCAACCATATACTTTATGCTGTGTTATCGCATATATATTATTATTTCCAATTACGAGCCCCCCCCTACTGAGATTATTCCACTATCTAACGGTCCTAAAGAATATCCTGTTTTAGTCACCCCTGTTTGTATATCCCATGCCCAAACATAGCCCGGGTCGTCCCAATGCACTCCTCCGGTATCTTGATCTCCTTGACCAAAGTATACATATCCATTATAAATTAAAGAAAAATTATCTGTTGGTACTACATTTGCACTGGGTGTTACGCTCCACGCATATTTTTCCCATCTTTTCACATACGGCGGATATATTGTTGTCAGGGTATCCGACCTTATGCCGCTATTCCACGTCCCGCTTGTATCGCTTGTGCCATGCGCATCTATCCATATGTTTCCAGCTTTTATTTGTATTGATAAAGATATTAACGATATAAAAAGTATATAAATAGATTTTATTTTTTTCACACCTACTCCTTCAAAAAAATAAAAAGGCAAAAGAATTTTTCATCGTTCCTTTGCCTTTTGTATGTTTTATCAGCGAATTACCGCTATTTTTTTAGTTATTGTTATGTCCCTAAAAACCACCCTGCAAAAATATACGCCGTTCGCCGTTTCCTGTCCCAAGTCGTTTTCTCCGTTCCAGCTTACGCTGTTTATTCCCTGTATTGTCTCCGCAGGGCTTAATTCTTTCCGCCATATTATCCTTCCGTTAATGTCATAAATAACTATCTTTACTTGCTGCTGCTCAGGCAAAGGGAATCTTATGCTTGTCTGTCCCTTACAAGGATTGGGATAATTATATACGTTTTTCTCATTTGGTTCAATTGAAAATTCCGATGGCGTTGTTTTTGCATTGTCTTCGCATATCTGCGCCCGTGTCGGCGTGATTGTAGCCGTTGCGGTTAACGTTGAGCCTTGAGCATTGAACTTTGAGCTTTGAACGTTGAGCCTCACCGCACCACCGCCAGTTTGCTCCATGCTTTTGCTTTATTGCTGCCTGACACTGCTTCAATCCTATATATGTATACTCCGCTGGCGACATCTTTATTCACAAAATTTTTGCAGTTCCATCGTATGCTGTTTCTTCCCTGCGAGCCTTGTTGTTCAAACGCAGTTACTTTTTCCCCGCTTATTGTGTATATCGTTACTTTTACTTCAGCTTCCATGCCGAGCTCGTAGATAATATAAGTATAGTCTTTCGCAGGATTTGGAGAGTTTGCTATGAGCTTAAAATAAAAGGAGGCTGGAATCTCTGTCTTTGTCGGCGTCATGGTTGGCGTGTCGGACACTGAGCTTGTCGAAGTGACCGTTGCTGTTGACGTTGAACTTTGAACATTGAACGTTGAACTGGGTGTTATGGTACACGTAGCACTTACCGTAGGCGTAACAGTGAGCGTAGTCGAATCTGTCGCCGAAGGCGTATTTGTCGGTGGTGTTCCGGTTATGGTGGGCGAGGTAGTCGGCGAAGCCGTCGGCGACGGCATGCAATATACCACGATTCCATTATACGCCGGGTAAACTGTCACAATTTCATTCTGTCCTATTGTAGTTGATTGATAATTATATTGAAAAGATACTCCACCACCATGCGTTGCATCTGGATTTCCAGTCCATAATAAAGCACCGTTATTTGCGTTAATTGCCAGGCCTCCATAACCAGCGTTGTATATTACGCCATTCGCGGTGCTCATTGGCCCAGAACCACCGGCATTGCTGACTGGAAACCCGCTCACAAGATTCCCTGTCGCTTTATACAGTCCATACAAGTTTCCATTTTCTCCGCCGAAATATACCTTATCCTGCCATATGCTTGCTGTGCTGTCTATGTGCTCGCTGCCAACGGTCGCATATGACCAGTTTATATTCCCTGTTGTCGCGTCAATCGAGTAAAAATATCCCGATTCTGTTCCGATGTATATTGTCCCATTTTCTATTACAGGGCTTGCCCTTATCCCTGCGGTTATAGTTACGGGAAAATTCGCGCACACAGCCCCCGTATTCGCGTCCCAACAATAGATTTGTCCCGAGCCCGAATCGGCAACATATACCCTGCCGTTCCATATACATGGCAGGGTGCCTCCCCACGAAGGGATTTGTTTCCTAAATACCTCGGTTCCATTATTCGCGTCTTTCACATATAAATAATATGGCGCATTTGGGTACATCATATTTTGCGAGGTGCAAAAATATAATTTATTGTTATAATATATTATGCCGGTTTCGGGAAGAACAACATTTGTCCCGCCATCTGTTGTTTCTGTTATATTTATAGGGAATCCCGATATTAAATTCAAAGTATTTAAATCCCATCCATATACTTCATTCGCGCTTAAAGCGTATATTTTATTATTTGCTATCGCAAGTCCTAATGAAATTATCCCGCCATTTGTAGGCCCAAGCGGAAATCCTGTCTTTGTCACTCCTGTCTGTATGTCCCACGCCCATATATATCCCGGATCATTCCAATGCAATAATCCTGTATCACTATCCCCCTGGCCAAAATATACATAGCCATTATATATCAATGTTGAATTAGTAAAAGGAACTACATTTGCACCGGGTGTTACGCTCCACGCATATCTTTCCCACCTCTTTACATAAGGCGGTTGTATTGTAGTTGTTGTATCTGACCTTATACCGCTGTCCCATGTTCCTGCTGTCGAACTCGTCCCGTAATAGTCAGCCCAGGGATCGCCAGCATAAATAGTTATATTTAATGATACAAAGATTAATATTTGTAATGCAGCCTTAATAATTTGTTTCAATCCTATACCCTCTTTCCGTCATTATTGTCGTTATTTTAATTATACAACTTCTTTAACAAAAAATAAAGGGCGATGCAATACACCGCGCACCGCCCTTTTACACCAAATTACAAGCACTCAACGCTTATCTTACTATTGCTATCTTCTTGGTAACTGTTTTGTCTATGGTTGCCACCTTTAGAATATACACGCCGTTTGCCGCGTATATCCCGTAATCATTTACGGCATTCCAGACAACGCAATTAATACCTGCAATTGTTTCGCCGGCGTCAAGATTTTTTTGCCAGACTATCCTTCCATTGATGTCGTAAATTGCTATGTTGACATCTTCAGGCGACGCGAGGGAAAACCTTATGGTTGTCCTGTCTTTGCACGGGTTCGGGAAGTTAAACGTGTTCTTTTCGCTCAGCGGCTCTGCAGGGCTGTATTCAGGCGTTTTTTCGACATTTAATTTGCATACCATAATCGCCGTCGGCGTGATGGTGGGAGTTACAGTTATACACGCAGGCTCGACGCCCCAGATAAGGTAACCCTCGTCATATACGCATATCTTTTCCCATTCTTTCCATGCTTCGCATTTTTCAAATGAATAATCATTTGACTGGTCATACAAACTGCCGTCTTTTCTTTTCACATATACGCTCAACGATATTTTACCGTCGCGCTCTAATTCACCGGCGCAATCTTTAAAACTTATTTCAAGTATCCTGTCCTGGCAACTGCCGGGAACTTTTATTATGTTCACATTTACGCAGCCTGATATGTCATGCTTCCCCTTTTCTTTATCTATGTCAAATCCCATGTTCTCATCCTTTTCAAAATCCTCATCATCCAATAACTCTACTGCCTCATCCCCCTGTCTCATCCCCCTGTCTTTATTATCCCTGCCGTAGGTATTTCCTGTCTTAAACGCCCATATAACCCCTGTTATCTCATCGCCGCTGTATCCGTCTGAACTGTAGAAATACCTGATTGCCACACTGCTTAAATCAACGTCTTTTTTCGAGCAATTTTTCACAACAATTTCCGGATTAATTGTATTTGTGTGGATTTTTTCAATCCCTGGCCTATATTTTAGTTTATAACACAAACCCGGTATTTCCGTGTTTGTCACTGTCGGTGTCACGGTGCATGTAGCCGTAGCTGTCGGCGTATTTGTGTATGTTGGAGTTGTAGTATTTGTAAATGTAGGCGACGGCGTTATTGTAAATGTCGGGCTTGCGGTCAATGTGGATGTAGCAGTTATTGTAGGCGTCGCTGTATTTGTCGGCGTTAACGCGCTTATTCCGTGGGCAAAACTGCATGACAGAGTCAATGGCCAGAATACGTTGCCTACGCTCATGCGGTACTCAATGGTTTGCCCTGCCGTCATTGTAATGCCTTTTGAATATTCGCTCATTGTATTGCCGTAAAATATTGTCCCTGCTTTTAAGGTAACATACGCGTTACTAAGGGCTTTTATTTTCACCCTGTATACGCCGCCCGGTCTGTTTACTTCTATTCTCTGCGGCTCGGTCCCGCAGCCCGTGAACGCTGAATTCGGTATCTGTGTATAATTTGCCCCGTTTTGACAACCTGTTTGCTGGTTATTTTCATCAATCGCGAGCAGCTCGCCCGGGCTCATCAGCTCGATATATAGCCTGTTAACAGGCAATGTGCCGGCTATATTATATGGAGCCGGGCCAAGCGCTGTCTCTATGCCGAGTATCGCGCATATTGTCCCGAACACGTCTTTTTCGGTCTGGCCATAACCACTGGGGAAATTCACGCCCACATCGTGCCAGTAAAACTTCGCGACGCAATTCGAGGGGTCGGGCCATGGCACGTTTACCGACTTAGCAATCGGTAATAATGCGCTTAAAAAATCAGCATACCAGTCAGAACCCCAATCTATAGTAGTTACATTACTCATTAAAAATGCTTTTGTCATAGTCATCACATAATAAAAATAAAATTGGTTGGTCAGGCCGGGATTATTGTTATACATATTGGCATTTTCCAGCCATAAAAATTCATCCCACGCGACAGGGTCTGAAGCATTTAGACTCAACCGGCAAATTCGGAGTCCACGGATAATTCACGCAATACTGTGACCATATGCCTGCCGCTGTTATGGAGCCATAAGGCGGGTTTTGCGTATGTATTGTGTATTGGCCGGCGCATGGGCCGTAATACCCGCCCTCAGGGCCTGGCACAGGCGTGGGCATGGCGCTGAACAACGGCCAGTTTTGCGAGAGTATGTAATTTAAATAAGCCTGGTTATCCCTGCTTATAAAAATATGCGCCTTGTCGCGCCGGGGCTGGTAAAATTCCAGTGTAGTATAAGGAACGCTTGCGGTTAACGGCGCTGCCTCGGCATCAGGCACGATGCCACCGGAGCTTGGATAAGTTCTCGTTTCTGTATCAAGCACTTCCAGCGCCCAGACCGCAAACTGGGTATTGCTCATATCTGCCCAGTTAATTATTGGGTATCCCCAACCACCGTAAAAGCATGTTGTTTCTGTAAAAGTACCTGTCCCGAAAAGGTCAATTTCCCTGGACGTATTAAGGCTGGTTCCGAGTTCTATCATCTGCACGTTCATCAAATACCTCCAGCCTTGAAACATGGCCTTTTCTATCCGGTCAAAGAAATCATTCGGCAAATCCGAATCTATGGCCTGGAAATGCGCAATATTGCCCCACAGTCCCGTATTCCTTGCCACTCTTCTGAATGCCGCCAGCGCGACCAGGGCGCCTGATGTGTCGTACACGTCGGTTACCCCCTCTACTGTTGGCACTTTTCTGTCTGTTATAGGACCTTCTGCGCTTCCATCAGGAAAAACATTTGTTATTTGCACATTGCTGAGTATGTACCCTATGCCCCTGAGCACGGCAGGGTCGTTCACGCTCAGGCCGATTACAGGCGTAGTATTGGCCGCAGGCGGAATGGTCGTAAAATAATAATAAGCGCCTTCGTTGAGCAGGGCAAGCACGGCAAGCCCTGTTACGCCCACTTCCGCGGTCCATGACGTGTTCTCGCCGTTTGTCTGGCAGTTGGCTGCTGAAATAGGAGGCGGTATGACATAACCCGGGTTCGGTCCCCACTGGTTGTTGGTAAAACCCCATGCCCCGTCAACCTGTGCAGGATATACAGGCGTAAGCATCTGCATTGTGTGCAACCAGTCTATGGCGCTGTCTTTTATGGATATAGCCGTTATTGACGGCGTCACTATGGGCGTGTTTGTCGGCGTCGGAGTATATGTATAAGTCGGGGTATCTGTAGATGTAGGAGTATCCGTAAAAGTTTCTGTTATTGTCGGCGTTGATGTGCTTGTATACGTCGGCGTTGCTGTCTGCGTATACGTATATGTATCTGTTACCGTATACGTATATGTAAGGGTTGATGTATCTGTCGGGCTTGAAGTAGGCGTGGCGGTCGGCGTCCATGTAGGTGTACTCGTTGGTGTCCATGTCGGAGTGCTAGTCGGTGTATCTGTCTGTGTATTTGTTGGCGTATCTGTCGGCGTTGACGTGGGTGTGTCCGTCGGCGTAGAGGTATAAGTATATGTATAAGTAGGGCTTGGCGGACATTGTTCATAAGCGCATAAAATACCGTTTTGAACGCCGTCACAATATATATCGTAAGTTGCCCCAGATAATAGAAATACTTTATTATTTGCTACTACAACATTTCCCTTATCCCAATGTCTCCATTGTGATGCAAATGCAATAGTATTAATTATATTTCCCGACAAATTCATTACATACAATATTCCATCTGATCCTTGTGCATATATAAAATTATTTGCCGCAGTTGCAGGTAAAGCGCTCCACGCTGGTATCCCTGGTCTAGACGGAGTAATGACGGAAGCGGAGTTTCCATTGTCTTTAATCACATTAATATTTGTAGACGCTATATTTCCATTTACGTATAAATATATTGTGCCCGAACTATCATTTAATGTAATATACGTAGGATATATTCCTAATGAACTCACGTTTAGTGCCCATATCAAGCTAAAAGTTCTTATAATAGGATCAAAAAAATATTTATAAATTGTATCGCCTCCTCCATTGCTGGGATCATCATCGCCTACAAAATAAAGAAAATATCCAAGTACTGTAATTGGAGAACAAATTGAATGGCCTATATTAGTTGATATTAATGGCGTAGTAAAATTTATGTTTTCCGCATAGAGATTATCATTTAAAGTCCCAAAAAAAACCCACTGATTTGTTAAATCACTGCTGATAATATTATTCCGCATTGATAAAGCCGGACCACCACCATATGCCGGCGGAGCAACCAATCCTAAAGTGCTTAAATTTATTTGATATAGACTGCCATTTGATGAAATAAAATATAAGCCATTACCATTATTCCTTCCGGCATTTGTTATTGGATTATTATTAATTAGTAATGGAGTAACACTATTAGGAGTAAGTATACTGAGATAGGTAGGAGGAGTATACGATGTATCAATTTCAGTTATGGCATTGCTTGAAATAGTTGCGGATGTTCCATTATCTTTTATCCTGAATATTTGTATACCTAAAGGATTGCCTAAACTGTCGGTAATTCCAATTGCCAAATATAAATTCGGAATATTTGTGCCATCCTCTGGATTTATAGTTGTTCCAACCATTTTTCCTACAAAAGGGTCGCGACAAAGCGAAGAGCAAGATGCCCCCGTGGCGAATTGAGATGATAATGATACTGCCCAGATAGTTGCGCCTGTTATCTGGTCGACACATATTACTTTTTGATTTTCACAATCAAAAACATATAAACGATCGTCTAAAGCAACAATTCCTCGTTCCGCACCTCTGGGGGTGATATTTGATATTTCACTATCTGATGAGCACCATAACTGGCAAAGCGGACTCAGCCCGTTTACGCGATTATATCCGTCATTTTGGTTGTCGTTCATCCATCTGGGCCAATTTTCAGCAGAGATAGATATTACTAACGATAATAGCAATAAAACCGAAAAAGTAATTGTTTTAAAAATTGTATTATCCATGTTTTGCCTCCCTTATTTTGTTAAAATAAATTCGGTATCGGGAATATTTCTATTTATAACCAAATTTTCATAGTCGTAATTTTCATTATAAATACCTTGTTGGGTATAAATTATTTTTTTTATGAACGTCGGCATCCATATTCCGTTAAATATATGATAATCATCAATTTTTATTTCCACATTCTTTATAGTGCTATAATATTGAATTATCGACGTAATTTGCATGATTAAACCATCTATAATTATTTTATAATTTTCACCTATTCCAGCGGCTGTAATTGTTATGTTTTTCCCATCGGATATTAAAGATAATGAAAAATTTGTAAAATATATCGGCTCAAATACAATGCTGTTTTCAAGTATTTTTATTGGATCTGAAGAATTTATGCTGACTGCCGTAGATGTCACACCTAAATTAGGGAAAACATTTATATTATTTTGGCTTCTAACATACTCATTTATCCCATCGTAAGAACTTCCATAGTTACATCCCCAGATACAATTTACTAAAAATTTGTCCGGCCTTTTTAATTTAAATTCAGTTTGAATAGTTTTATTGTTTTGTGAATAGTAAATTTTCATTCTTCCTTTGGCAGTTTTGATGCTGTCAAAATTCTTTTGAATTTCCTTTAATAACTGATATGGATCTATTGCGGTAGCTGGTTGATACGGCTGAGATGCCGCAAAAAGGAAAGCTGGAACAAAAATGATAAAAAGCAAAAGAAAACCAAAAAGTTTTTTCATAATGCCCTCCCGTGTTTAATTTATATTTTTATAAAAATGAGTTATTTTTTCACTCAAGTTTTCCCAAGCATAATATTTTAATATACGGTGGTTTATTTGAATTGTTTGATTCAGAAAGGACTTCCCAAACCCTATTTTCCTTTTTTAACAACCTCATCATAAAAACCATCTCCTCTTTCCCCGGTTTTCTTAGATGAGTGCGCGTTTTTAAATCAGTATATATAAGTATAATTTATGATTTGAGTTTTGTCAAATATTTTGTTTATTTTCTTCAGAAATTTACCGTCAATTCCAAGGGGAATATATTAAAAAAATGGGGGAAAGTGGACTAATAAATACCTGAGTTGGGGGATTTCTTTCAAATTAAAATTTCAACCACGGCAATGCGCTTAAGATAAGTCCCAGTATGAAAAATCCTCCTGCCATCTTATTGAACCAGAATGCCCATGCCACGTACCACAGCGGCCATATGGAAAAGTTTTCAGGCTGCTTATCCGGCTTTTTTTCCTTTAATATTTTTACAAATTTCACAAACCTCCATAATGATAAAAGGACTATCAAAGTTACAGGATTTAAAAACCTTAATATCACCAGTACTATAATCGCCACGTAAAAAAGCGCCGTGTTTATTATTGTAAAATTTATCGCATTTTCAAACCCGAGCACTACCGACAGGGTTTTGACTCCCTTTTCCTTATCTTTTTCATATTTATCAAGGTGCTTGCCCAGCAGAACGTTAGTGACTACAAGCCCGTATGGTATTGACGCCAGCCAGATTTTCAGCGGCATGCTGCCTGCCATGACATAATAAGTGCCCACGGTGATAAGCGGACCCCAAATTAGAAAAATCGCCAGTTCCCCCAGTCCGCGGTATTTCAATTTCAGCGGCGGCGCTACATAAAAGATACTCAGGAGAAACCCTGCCGCAGCGAAAATAATCGCCCAGATTCCGCATTTTACCGTAAAAAATATCGCGACAGCCAATTCAATGGCGCTGAAGCCAAAAAACGCGCCTAACAGCTGTTTTTCCGTTATCAGTTTTGACGCTATTGGGTGCGGAGAATACTGCGTCCTCGGATAATCCTCGGTATCGAGCCCCTGCTTATAGTCAAAATAATCGTTTATCAGGTTGTTTGAGGCATGCGCCAGCGCCAGCGCAACAAGCGCGAGCACCGCGTATATAAGGTTAAACTTCCTGTCTATCAGCCCCAGCAACGCGCCCACAAGAACGGATGTCATGGTCATGGAAAAAACGCACGCGCGTGTTGCTATCATCCACTTGCTTAAAAAATCCATTTTTCTTTCCTTGCACAAATTGCAAGTATCAATTACTTCTTTCCAGTTTTTTAAAAGCTGAAACATATTTTTACTGCTCCTTTTATAGTTCCATATTTTGCTCTTGCTACTACCTCACCCTACCCTCTCACGTCGAGGGAGAGGGATATCTAATTATTTTAGTTTTATGTTTATTCTATCCACTTTGAATATACTTTTGTATCTATATCCTCCCTTCTTGGCGGGTTTTGAGCCGGATATCCAACAGCACAGCCGTCAATTTCATACTCGCCCATTTTTAATCCCAGAATATCCATAAATTCCTTGTTTTTTGACATCGTGCCTGTTGCTGATATGAGCTGGAATCCCAAACCCAGCGCAGTTGCCTTAAGCCACATGTTCTCCAGTGCGTGAGCCATTGATTGTTTTTCCGAGGCCGGGATGCCTTTTCTTTCGGCTATTACTATATAATATGGAGCTGTTTCCAGAGTCGGCATTCCCTTTTCAGAAGCCATTGCCAGCCTTTCTATGAAAGTTTTTGATTTTTCCTTAAGTTTCGCGTTGAATGAAGCTGCAAATTTTAATTTCTTTAAGTTCTTCTTTGTATTTAAAATTATCATTTCTTTGGCTTTGGTATGCGCGTCTGAACCTCTTTTCATTACTACAAATTTCCTTGTCTGTTCCAGGGGAATCCCTGTTGCGCCTGTGTAAGGCCCTGCAAATCCTGCCTTTATTATGTTTTCGATATTCTCCCTGCTTACGTCATCCGTCTTAAAGTTCCTTATGGACCTTCTTTTCTGGATGATTTCGTCCAGAATTGCATTCTCTTCCTGGTTTGTTGCCATTTTGTTTCTCCTTTGATATCGTTTGTTTTGCCAAGCTGTTATAGAGCAGGCAAAACATTACGATATCATGTACCCGTTCCAGTCTAAGGCCGCCAGGCCGAAGACAAGCGGTACTTTGATATCATTTATTTTGCCAAGCTGGCTATTTCAATTCAAATGTTGCCACGGATTCCACATGCTTTGTCTGCGGAAACATGTCGAATACAGCAAGGTCTTTCATCTCGTAATGTTCTCTCAGTGCTTCCGCGTCATTTGCCAGCTGCTCCGGGTTGCATGAGACATATATGATGGTTTCAGGCTTTATTTCTGCAATAAACGACGCTGTTTTTTTGTGCAGCCCTGAGCGCGGCGGGTCAAGTACAAACGCGCTTTTTTTGTTTATAAAATAATAATTTATCTGATTCATGTCTTCGGCGTTTATTTCGTGAATCCTGATATTGCCAACCTTGTTTTCTTCCACATTTTTTCTCGCGCATGCTATATTGACTTTGCTGTTGTCAACTATATGGACTTCCTGCGCAACCCCGGACAAAAATATCCCGAAGGTGCCTATCCCGCCGAATAAATCCAGCAAAGCATCGTATTTGCCTGATAATTTTTCTTTTATGTAATAAAGCATGTCCACTGATACCGCTGAGTTGCTCTGAAAAAAACCCTGGGTATGGTAATAATATTTCATGCCAGCCAGTGTCTCGTAAATTACGTCGCTGCCTTTTATTATTTCGTAATTATCTGTCACACTTACGTCGGTGTTGTGCGCCACAAGGCCGGCAAGCATGTTTTTTATGCTGGAACCAGGCGCAAAATCCCTGATTAATTTTTTATGCTCCGGCGCTTTGTCCGAATCCTTGTTTAAAATAAAAGTCACGGATGCTTCTTTTGAAAAATAAGGGCTCCGTATGACTGCGTATCGCAGAGTGCCTTTATTTTCCCTGTTTTTAAAAACCTCTATTTTCTCCTTATTTGCCATATACCACGCATTTATTTCAGAAAATATCCTGTTTATTTCCTCGTTTGCAATATAGCATTCTTCAAAATTTACTATTTTGGAAAATTTCCCCTTTTCCCTCAGGCCCATTCCCTGTTCTGAAAAAATAAAATCCATGCGGTTCCTGTAATAATATTCGCCCTTAAAAAAGACCTTTATATTGCCCGGTGGTTCAATGTGGTGCATGCGCAGCCTGTCCAGGACTTCCTTTTTCTTTATTTCAAGCTGCTGGGAGTATTCCATGTCCTGGTATGTGCAGCCACCGCATTTCTTAAAAACCGGGCATATAGCTTCTCTCAAATTATCTCCTATTTGGAAAATTAGTACAAAAAATAAACCCCCCTTAATCCCCCTTTGTTAAAGGGGGAAACCCGATCCCCCTCCTTAATAAGGAGGGGTTGAATATTCCAGTGGAATATTCAACGTTGAGAGTCCCAAAAACTTATCATAAGTATTTCTCAACAGGAACAGTGGAGGTTTGCCTTATATTTTTAAAATTATCACCCTGGTGGCCAGTTAAACACACGGCCGCCGAGCAGATGCAAATGCAAATGGTCTACTGCCATGCCTGCGTCTTTATTTGTATTAAAAACCGTCCTGTATCCGCTTTCCGCTATCCCTTTTTGTTTTGCCAGCGTCTTTGCCGCCAAAAAAAGTTTACCAACAATATCCTTGTCTCCTTCGCCCAACGCATTAATTGACAGTATGTGCCTTTTCGGCACAATAAGAATGTGCACTGGCGCAGCTGGATTGATATCCTCAAAAGCAACCAAATCCGCGTCTTCGAAAACTATTTTCGAAGGAATCTTTTTCTCGGCTATTTTACAAAAAAGGCAGTCAGGCATATTAAACCTCCAAGTAAAAAAGTTTCTAGTTTCTAATATATGGTTTCTAGTTTAAAGCAGTGGTTAAATGTTGAATGTTGCCTGTTAAATGTAAAAAAATCTCTTCTGTTTCATATCCAACCTTAAACTTCAAACCTTAAACCCTAAACTGTAATTTCTGCATACACCTTGCCGTTTTTAACTTCTGTTATCATAACCGGCACAAGCCGTCTTACAAGTTTCTTTGATTTATCTGTTTCTTTTATATTAACCCTTATATAGTTTTCAGTATAGCCGGCAAAATATCCTGCCTTTGGGTTGTCTTCAACAAGCACAGTCAAGTTTTTGCCCTTATTTTTTTCTGCGAATTCTTTTTCTTTCATCTTTCCAATACCTATTAGAATCTTCACCCTGTGTTTTTTTTCCCGTTCCGTTATTTTGTCTTTCATTTTTTCGGCTTTTGTTCCAGGCCTGTCCGAATAAGGAAAAACATGCAGCCTGGTAATAGGCGCTTGCCTGATAAACTCGCAGGTATTTTCAAACTCACCTATGCCTTCGCCCGGGAACCCTGCTATTATATCCGTTGTTATTGCCGCTCCCGGAATCCTGCTTATAATATATGCTGCTTTTCCCATGTATTCATTGGAAGTATAATTCCTGTTCATGAGTTTCAGCACTTTTTCATCCCCGCTCTGTAGCGAAAGGTGAAAATGCGGGCATATTTTTTCTTTATTAGCTGCGCTAAAATCTATTATTTCATCGTTCAATTCTTTCGTTCCTATAGAGCTCAAGCGTATACGCCCCATGCCCTTTATCGCAATAAGTTTTTTTAAAAGTCCGGCAAGTGCGTTATTATCCGGCCTGCCGTATAAGCCAAGGTTTATGCCTGTTATTACGAGCTCCCTGTAACCTGCGGCAGCAAGGCTTTCAGCCTCTTTCAAAATCTCGCTTTCGGGCCTTGATATAATTTTGCTTCCCCTCACAAGCGGCACCGTGCAGTAGGAGCAAAACCTGTCGCAACCGTCCTCGATTTTGATAAAAGCCTTGTTTTTATCTCCGAATGCTTTTAAAACCACGCCTGCTTTTATGTCTTTTTTGCCCCTTAATTCTTCGGGATAAAATTCCGGGTCAAACTTTTTGTCGTTTGGTATGACAATATCCGCGAGCAGTTCCAGCCCGCCTATGTCCCTGCGCTGGGCCAAGCACCCTGTCAGGATGATTTTTTTGTTTTTTTGTTTTCTGATTTGCCTTATTTTGCGGAGAATCTCGCTGTCTATTTTCCCGGTAACAGTGCAGGTGTTAAGAAGGTAAATATCCGCTTCCCCGCCCTTGTCGGTGCCTGGAAGCATCTGCTTTATCCTTTCGGTTTCGTACTGGTTGACTTTGCACCCGTATGTTAAAAATTTAACCCTCGGGCACATTTTTAAACTCTGAAACGTTTATATTTGTCTCCTCGAGCTCGTTGCTGAGGTCAAAAACTTCACTGCTTATTTCCAGCCCTGTCCTGGCCAGGAAAAATTTCTTTATGTTTGCTTCAACCTGGTTTTTCTTGTCTTTCTCAAGGATAAGAAGCACCGTTCCGTCTATGCCCATGTTAAGAAGCCTCGCCGCCTTTATGCCCTCGTTTTCCCAGACAATATCCATCAGGGTTTCGTTCTCTTCATCGACTATTTCCATCCTGTTTTTTAAATTTTTCTGAGAGTCGTTGATGATTTCTATGAATTTATTCACGTCACCCGCGCTGATTGCCTGCTTTGCCGCCTCCACTCTTTCGTTTTCGGAAATAAAATACGCGCATCTCTTCCTTTGCGAGATGGAAAGTTTGCTCCTGAATTCGTCGAATTCCTCCATTGTCATTGCGTCGAGCGACTCGATATTTTTCCCGGTATTTTTTATTGTTAAAATGGCTTCTTTTACCTCGTCAAACGCCGCGTTAACCCTCTTCTCAAGGGATTTCTTTTTTACACCCGAGCTCATTATCATAAAAATCAGGCTGCCCGCCTCAAAATTTATATTTTCGCAGGCTGATTTTACGGCATCGCAAAAAACCAGGTTGTTCTTTTTGCCCAGTATCGCAGGCAGGTATTTTGCCGCATTTTTGCTTTTCTTCATGAATTTCACCTCGGCGTCCGAGCATATTTCCGCAGTCTCCGCGCCGGATGTTGTCCAGTCGCCGAATTTCTGCGCTATGCCCGCCATGCCGATTTCAAGCGCCTCCATGCTGTTTGCGTTGAATAAGTCCGGGATTTCGTCGTCGATATAAACATTCATGCCGCTCACTTTTTTGCCCGTGCCCTCCAGCATAAAAAGCGTGCTGCTCATGTAATTTGCCCACCCGTGCTCCTCCCTGAACTGCTGGTCGTTTAAAGTCATCCTTATTTTCTCGTCATAGCGCCTTGAGTAAAAAAAGATGGACCTGTCCCTTTCTTTCCTTTTCTGCGCCATGACAAGCGCGCTTTTGTTTAAATTGGCCGATATGCTTTTGCCCCTGTTGAATTCCGTGATATCGCCGAGCACCTGGACGCTTCCCGGCACACTGATGCTGATAATATTCTCTCCCTTGGGTTCAAACACCTGAAAAAAATTCTTTGCTTCATTGAACATGGCTTCTTTTAACATTGTTTCTTCTCCTGGTCTATGCCTATTTGATTACTTTTTGTTTTTTTATAAATTCCGAAAGCGGCTTGTCGTTGAGTGTTTCCCTTACTACTTCGTCGAGCGTTGTTATTCCTTCCTTCATTCTTTGAACCGCTGATTCCCTGATTGTTATCATGCCCTGGGCCCATGCAGCCCTTTTTAACTCGTTTAAATTCGCCTTGGAAAATATGATTTCCCTTATTTTCGTATTTATCGGCAGGGTTTCATAAACAGCTATTCTTCCCTTATATCCCGTATAATTGCATACCGGGCATCCGGCTCCTTCATGGAAATCGCCGCCCTCCAGGATCTCAGGCGGTATGCCGGCCTTTTTTGCTTTTACATAATCAATTTCCTTTATTTTTTCTTTGCAGTTTTCGCATATCCTCCGTACAAGCCTCTGGGAACAGGATATTAATACCGACGACCCGACATAAATCGGGTCTATTTTCATGTCCACCAGCCTTGCTATTGTCGTGGGGGCGTCGTTTGTATGCAGCGTTGACAGCACGAGGTGTCCGGTAAGCGCTGCTTTGACCGCGATTGAAGCTGTTTCGTCGTCTCGGATTTCCCCGACAAGCATTATATCCGGGTCCTGCCTTAAAAAAGGACCTCAGGACGTTCGCGAAAGTAAGGCCTGCCTCGGGATTTACCTGTATCTGGATAATATGCGGCAGCCTGTACTCGACCGGGTCCTCCACTGTCAGTATGTTGTCATGTGGATCATTGATATGCGTAAGCGCCCCGTAAACCGAGGTCGTTTTTCCGCACGCGGTAGGGCCTGTAATAAGCACCATGCCGTAAGGATTGTTTAATGACTTTTCAAGGTCTTTCTGCTGGAATTCAAAAAGGCCCAGGTCCTTGAGTTCCAGGCTCTGCGCTTCCTGGTTTATGACTCGCATTACTATATTTTCTCCCCATATGGAAGGCACGACGGAAACGCGCAGGTCTATGGCTTTGCTGTTTGACAAAGTGAATTTCATCCTGCCGTCCTGGGGTTTTCTTTTTTCTATTATATTCATGCCTCCCAGGAGTTTTATTCTTGACGTAAGGGCCCTCCTGAACTGTATCTTCGGAGGCGGCATTTCAACCAGGGCTCCGTCCACCCTGTACCTTAAAACTATCTTTTTTTCATACGGGTTTATATGGATATCGGAAGCTCTCTTCCTTACTGCATCCTCGATGAGGTAATTTACATATTTAACGACAGGGCTGCCTTCGCCAGATATGTCGCCTTCCTCAGCTTCTTCCTCCCTTTCCTTTTTTTCCTCTATGATTTCAATATCAAAATTCTCGCCCTCAACGGATTTTATGGTCTCATCGAGAGCCGATGATGTCGCGTAATATTTTTCTACTGCCGCCATGAGCGAGCTTTCGCTTGTGACGACAAAGCTGTATTCATAATCTTCCTTTAATACAATGTCGTATTTCAGGTTCATCTGCAGCGCCGGGTCGAGCGGGTTTGAAGTCGCAAAAATAATTTTGCCCGGTTTTTTCTCAATAGGCATTATCCTGTATTTCAGGGCTATGTCGCGCGTTATGACCTTTATGACATCTTCCTCAATATGCAGCATGTTTACGTCTATGAATTTTGTCCCGAACTGCATGGCCAGGAAATGGTACATGACGTCTTCGGTTATGAACCCGAGCCTTACCAGTATGGAGCCGAGCGACTCGCTTGTCTTTGCCTGCTCTCCAATGGCTTTGTCAAGCTGGTCTTCGGTTATCATTCCCTCTTCAAGCAGTATCTCTCCCAGTTTTTTGGCTTCAGCCATTTGTTTTCTCCCTCAATCTTCTATTGAAGTTACTCGTATTACTTCTTCTACCGTTGTTATGCCTGCTCTCCATTTTTCAAGCGCTACCTCCCTTAAAGTCCTCAATCCGTCCTTTTGCGCCTGCACCTTGATCGCGTTCAGGTCGGCTCTTGAGAATACAAGGTCTGCCATTTGGGGTGTCATCGGCATAATTTCATATATGGCTATCCTGCCTTTATACCCTGAGCCGTTGCAGGCAGGGCATCCTTCCCCGATATAAACTTCCAGGCCCTTCATCTGCTCGGGTGTCACAAGCAGTTTCTGCAAATCATCCTCCACGGGTGTATAAGGCTTCTTGCATTTGGAGCAGATTTTCCTCAGCAGCCTCTGGGCTATTATGATTCTTACCGATGAGCCGACGTAAATAGGGTCAACGCCCATGTCAATCAGCCTCATAATTGTCGAGGGCGCGTCGTTTGTGTGCAGGGTGGACAGCAGCAGGTGCCCGGTAAGGGCGGCGCTGATGGCTATGTCCGCAGTTTCTTTGTCCCTGATTTCTCCGACCATCATGATGTTCGGGTCCTGCCTCAAAAGTGACCTTAATGCCGTGGCAAAGTCAAATCCTATGTCATGATTAATCTGTATCTGTACTATTCCAGGCAGCTGGTACTCGACCGGGTCCTCAAGCGTCAGTATATTTCTCGAAACATCGTTGATGGTCGACAAAGCCGAATAAAGAGTAGTTGTTTTGCCGCTGCCGGTCGGCCCTGTATGCAGTATGAGCCCGTACGGCGACTGTATTGCTTCCCTGTATATTTCAAGCTCCTTCGGTTCAAAACCCAGCTTGCTTAAATCAAGCATGAGGCCTTCCTGGTCAAGTATTCTCATTACGACATTTTCTCCGTATATGCTTGGAAGCACGGATACGCGCAAATCTATCACTTTGTTCTGCACTTTTATTTTTATCCTGCCGTCCTGCGCCATCCTTTTTTCCATTATATCCATTCTCGACATGACTTTTATCCTGGACACAACAGCGTGCCTGTATTGCTTTGGCGGCGCCGGCTGGGTTTGCAGCACGCCGTCAATCCTGTACCTCACGACCATATTTTTGGGGAACGGGTTTAAATGTATATCGGATGCCCTCTTTTTTACCGCGTCCGATATCAAAGCGTTTGTTAATTTTATGACAGGGGCGTCGTTTTCCGTAAGCGCGGAACTTTCGTCAAATTCCATCTCCGCCCCTTCTTCCGTGCCTTTCGCTTCCTTGAAAATCTCCTTGGCGACATCGTCCATTTCGAGTTTCTGGGTTACGCCGTAATACATGCTTAAGGCGTTGCGCATCGCCGTTTCCGATGTTATGACGAATTTTATTTCCTTGTCTTTGGGCAGCAATGCCCTTTCTTTTAATTTTATCACAAGGTGCTCGTCCGGGTCCGACGTGGCGAAAATAATATGTGTTTTTGTCACCTGATAAGGCAGCACATTAAACTCTTCAGCCACTTCCCTTGTAATGAGGTTATGTACATCCTCGGGGATTTCCTTATCCGCTATGTCCACATATTCGACGCCAAACTGTATGGCAAGGAAATAATAAAGCGCGTCTTCCGTAATAATGCCCATGCGGGTCATTATCCTGCCCAGCGGCTCTCCGGTTTTTTGCTGCTCCGTAATGGCTGTTTTAAGCTGTTCTTCTGTTACGAGGTTTTCCTCAATTAACAGGTCTCCAAGCCTTTTTGCCATAAAATTTTCACCATAAACTAAAATTTTTAACGGCTTTCAACCTTCAACTATCAACCGTCTTTTAATCACTTTGCCTTATTCAATAAATCCTTTTCTGACGCGCCTAACTGCCTGTATAAAAAACTTTTCCCCCTGCTGATATAAAAGCATATCTGGTTTTCCGGCCTGTCTCCGTTTGCATTAAAAGAAATATTCCCCGTAACGCCTTTATATTTTATTTCGTGCATATATTTTATTATATCTTCCGGGTTTGTCTTGTTATCATTGAGGCTTTTAATTATGAGCATTGCCTCATCATAGGCAAACGGAACATGGCTGTCGTCAGACTTGTATTTTTCCTCGTATTTCTCCAGGAAACCCGCAATTTCCTTTTTATAGCCTGGTTTTACCGGCGATGTCGCTATGGCGCCTTCTGCCCCTTTTTTCGCGGATTTTATAAAAGCCCACTGGAAAATCTCGTCTATGCCAGAAAAAGTCGCTCCCACGTTTAAATCCTTTATCTGTTTTGCCATGTTTATTGACTGCCCCAGCCCGCCTGCGAAATAAATCACTTCAACCCTCTGGTCCCTTAAATTTATGAGGATGTTCCTGAAATCCGTCCTGTCCCCGTCCACATCCCTGTAATATATCACCCGGCGGCCGTTCTTTTTGACTGTTTCCCTGAACGCGTCTGCAAGGGACGCGTAATCTTCATCGCCCAGGGAATAGATAACCGCAAAGCTGCTTTTTTGCAGTATTGTTATAAGAAACCTTGCCAGCTCCTTTGCCTGGTCAATACCGGACGGGCAAATCCTGAAAGTATTTGTGTTTGCAGGCGCAGTGAAACCAAGGAACCTTGAATTTACCGATATAAGCGGTATATTTTTGATTTTTTCGATAATAGATTTGTGCGTTTTTTCGAAACATCCGCTTATGGCAATAAGGCCGGGTTTTGCGGATATTTCCTTTATTACAGCGTCATCGCCGTCATAATCGTTTACAAAAAAAGTCTTCAGCTCAAAATTCGCGTTTTTTGTGTTTTCTTCCTCAAAAGCAAGGTTAAGCGTGTTTAAAACAGCCTGCGAGACAGCGTTATCGGTGTTGCCTAAAACCCCGACAAAATATGAGTCTTTAGCCTGAACCAGAGCCGTAAAACAAACTATTATAATAAATGAAATCGCAATCCTGCGCATTCTGCAATCTCCTGTTTTTCTGTAATTTAAGTTTATTATACAGAAGCAGTTATTAAGTGTCAAGTGCTCGTGGAGCCCCCGCCTTAACAGGCGGGGTACATTAAAAAAATTCTCTGATATGCTCCCTCCCTTGATAGCGTTTATTTTGTCAAGCCGAAGGCGGCAGTCAAATAGTCTTGTAGACTATTTGACGGGTAGTTTCCTTAAGTTATCATTCATATAAAAGCTACCCTAAATATTACGCTATCAGGTACCCGCTCTAGTCCGAGGTTTTATCCTAGGACAAGCGGTACCGAAGCGCTATCATATCCCACCTCTGCGAAGGTGGGGATTTTCACGTAGCGGGATTAAATTTAAGGTTCCCCGGCCGGCCCGGACAAATAGTTTGCACTTTGATTTTTTTATGATTTATGCTATATTACTGCCTGATTTAAATCCCAATAACGGAGGTTTCACTCAGATGGACATAAGAAGCAAGGCAATAAGCGACCTTTCTGGCCGCAGCTATTATAACAGGAAACGTTTTGGCGTCATCGCCATCGTGGTACTGGTAGTAATAGTTCTGGCTTTTGTTTTCTATTTTTCCGGTAAAAATCTTAGGTATTTTTTACTTATAAACAGCGGCATCGGCAATTACGAAAAAGGAAACCTGACATACGCCATCTCCGACTTTAACAGCGCGCTCAACTTAAAGCCTTCCGGCGCCATCGCACTGGACGGCCTCGGGCTTGTGGCTGTAAAGCAAAACGACTTTGAGAAAGCTGCGAAATATTATACCGAGGCGCTTTCAGCCGGCTTAAAGCCAAACGCTGTCATAAACCACACCAAGTACGGCAATGTGTACATTGATTCCGGCCTGTACAAGAACGCGCAGGCTGAATTCAACCATGCCTTGGAATTAAACCAGATGGACTCCGAAGCTCTTTTCGGTCTTGGCTGCTGTTACCACGCTTACTGCGACATAGACACTGCCATTTCCTACTACACCAAAGCCCTCACCTACAGCCCCAAAATGCAGAAAGCCCAGAAAAACCTTGCCGATGCCCAGGACGCCAAAAACAAGGGCGCGATTTATTATTTATTTGACGCAAACGGCAGCCCGCTTGCAAGGTATAACCTGATAGCAACCGGCAGCAAAAAAACCTACGTGCTCGGCCCGAAGGCCGCGCATATCACGGGTTTCGTTGCTTCGGACAGGAACCAGTCCGCGGGCATAGAAAAATATTTCGCCGATTATATTCCCGGCAACAGAATTTACCTTACCATTGACACCCGCGTGCAGGAAATAATATCAAAGGCTCTCGGCTGGTACAAGGGCAGCATAGTAATAATCAGGCCCCAGACAGGCGAGATACTGGGCCTTTACAACCAGCCCACCTTTGACCCGAATACAGTCTCAAAAGACTGGTGGAAAATCGTCGGGAACAAAAACAACCCGTTTTTAAACAGGGCCATAGACAAGCTGTACGAGCCGGGTTCAATAGCCAAGCTTATGACCATGGCAGGCTTTATAGAATCCAATATTAATGAAACCGGGGTTTTCCCGGTCAAGTGCAGCGGCTCGACCGTCTTTAACGGCAAGCCTTTCTGGTGCTGGGCAAAGCACGGCAGGGTAAAAAGCATGGAACAGGCCATGGCAGAGTCATGCAACATAGGCGCGGCTTTTATGGGTTTTGCCCTTGGCGCCCCGAGGCTGTCGGAATTCTGCAACAAATTCGGCTTTGGCTCAATTTTTGACCTCGGGATAAACGACGCGACAAGGAACGTAAAAATATCAATACCCGTAAAGCAAAGCACGTCTCCGTCAAACGATACTACCAGGTACGATATAGCGATGCACGCTTGCGGCCTCGGCGACCAGTTCAGGATCACTCCCCTGCATTCCGCCATGCTTGCCGCAGCAGTAGCCAACGACGGCGTTATGATGAAGCCTTACCTGATAAAGGAAATAAGGAATATAAACGGCAAAATAATTTACAAGTCGACTCCCGAGGAATTAAAAAAGGCCATATCCGTAGTAACCGCAAAAAAAATAACCGCGCTTATGGTAAACGACATAGAAAAAGGCATAGCCAAAAAAGCAAAAGTAAAGGGCTTGAGCATAGCGGGCAAGACAGGCACGTCGGGCAAGTCAAACGGCCTCAATGCCTGGTTCATTGCTTTTGCGCCCGCGGACCTGCCGCAGTACGCAGTGGGGCTCGTGTGCGATTCCGAAGGCAAGGGCATGGTTGTGGCCGCGCCTGTCGCGGCAGCTATTTTTCAGGAGCTTTTGAAGTAACAAATAACCTAACCACTATCTCGTATGGGCTGGCACTAAACCAATTTGATATATATCATATACCCCTACTCCCCACATTGAGCCATTGCCTATTACAATATCCGTTGATGATGAATTATTTATCTTACATATTTTATTTCCACTTGTAGTAAATATATCTGTATTAGGGGAATTAATACTTGAAGTATAAGATATATTACTTGTCCATATATAACTTCCATCCCAGGCAATTTCATTTGGATTTCCGTCAGTTGCCCATTTGGTAATAAAAGCGCCGTCGGATAATTTATATTTGCTGACTTTTTTGCCAAAAAAATCAGCTTCATAAATATAGGCGCCGTCGCTTGCAACAGCATGATAATCTCCCGGGTCGGCACTGGCAAAACACGTGACCGCGCCTGTGTCTGCGTTTATTTCAATAAAATCAGTGGTTCTTGCGCCTAAAATGATTTTTTGTCCCTGATATATAGTGCAAGACAGTAGATTTACACTGGCTCCTACAGTAACAGTTAAAGCAATAGCTTCTGTTGTAGTGTTAAATTTATAAACATTGTTTTCTATGCTCATGGCAGCAAGCCACAAATAATAACCATCCCATATAATATGATTAAATCCATGAAATGAATTAGGTGTATTTTTACGGAAATTAAAATGATAATTCGCTACAACTTTACCTTTTGCTATGCTGAATTTCTGCAAAGTTCCCCATTGATCCGTATCGCCTATCCATACGTAAATTCCATCCGAAGCTACTGATTGAGCCGTTGCTGAAATATTATTATAAGTATTCAATAGAATCCCCTTTTTACTTATTTTGAACATAGTCGAATCATAATAGTTCGCAATCCAAAAATTATTCCCATCATAACTTCCAAAATCTAATCCTTCAGCAGTTCCACTAACGTATGTATCTGAAATAATACTTGGACATATAGGTGTAGGAATTTGATGTCCTAATAATAAGCAATTTTGAATTGCAACCGCAATAAGAAATATAAATTTCTTCACTTTCACCGCTTTTCCATGCCAAAGTTTATCCCCTCTCGTCTTTACCTTTATCTTCAAACTTAGCAGAGGATGTTGTATATTAATATATATATAATTTATCGACATCCTCAGACAAAATATTTTACACCGCAGTACTGTATATACATGGAAAGGAGTAATAGCACTAAGGCCACCGCATAAAAATACCAGTTCCTCCATATCCTCAACAAGAAGAGCATGAAGGCCAGGACCATAAGTTGAAAATCAAGGCTATAACGTGAGGCAAACTGCGCCCATCCATTGTTCATTACCATAAATATTGTTATCGCTGTCCCCGCCCCGGAAATTGCTGCGCCAGCCATTACCGTTATATCAGCCTGGTTTAACGGGCCCTTAATTTTCGCTTTTTTTGTCAGGATACATTTCGCTCCTGCCCAAAAATAGTACGCGGCAGGTATAACAAGGAAGAAAAGGGGCGATGCCCATAGGAAACCGAAACCCTTATCATCGAAAAGAAAAAATGGAAACTTCGAACTCACGGTTATAGGCTGTATTACCTCAGTATAAAAATTATATGGTATATAAAAAATCGACATATAGCCGTGCTTAACAAAATTTTGCCGCAAATTTGCGGCCATATTATGGTAATTCAGGCCATTGTCAAATATTCTTCCGTCAAATCTGGCCGCATTATATGCCATATTCAGCGTCGAAAAGCATATAAAAGGCAGGGCAAGCATAAGTGCGTCCTTAATAGCATATTTTTTCCACTCTTTACCACGGTTTTTTATATGGATAGCCGCCAAAAAAAAAGCTGAAAAAACAAGGTCGTTCCTTGTATATATAGCCGCAGAATAAAATAACGACGATAATAAAAGAATTGCCGGCGACGTTCCGGAAAGCATAAACAGAATGGATATAAGCAAGAAAGTCTGAGCCATAATCTGGGCGATGAACCAGACTGAGCCAATCATAGACATGTAAAAATGCACTGTACCAAAAGCCCAAAATACAGTGAGAAAAAGGATTTCCCCCTGTTTAAGTTTCAGTGCGTACCTTTTTGAAAACAGGAAAAAAAACATTGTTATAAGGATGGTGTTCAAAGTCCCAAATAAGGCTGCTATCAGATTATCCTGTGTATCATTGCCGCCGGTGGTAAATGCCATGTAAACTATCGCCGGTACTGGCGGCCAGCAAAGGTAATATTTTCCCTTGTAAATGGCCAAGTCCTGGATGGTCTTTCCCCCAGCCCTGTCTATATCTAGCCTTCCCTGTTTGAAAGAAACAGCCATGTTTTTGAAATAATTATTTTCCATACCGCCAGTCCGAAGCTTCCCATATACAAAAAGTCCCGAATAAAAGTGCCAAACCACCACAGACAATATTATTATAGTTATAATCAATGTGTAGTTTGCGTCATTCCCTTTTTTATCAACTTTATACATCATTGAATTTTCCTTTTAAATGCAGATTTTCTTACTTACGGTCCCACTTTTTATCCATAAATACAAATTAATTCTGTATCAATCCATAAGCCGGCACTATTTCCAGCTCGTTCTGCCCCGGTTTTACCCAGAAAAATTGAATCTTGTTGCTGTTTAACGGCCTGTAACTTAAAGTTATCTTGTGGATACCCTTCTCAAGCTCGGTCTTCGCAATATTCTGAAGTTTATTTCCTTCGGACTCAAGCACGTTTTTTCCGTCTATTTCAACCTTAAAATAATCATCACTCCTGATTCGTATTGAATATTCACCCTGCACATCTGCCGCCACTATCCCATGCCATATTATTGCCTTTACCTGTCCTTCCGGAAAACTCTTAAGTGACCCGCTGTAAAATATAATCGGGTCAAAACCGCTAAGTATTGGCTTGCCGGTACAGGAAATATCGCTATAATAATCCACGGTAAATCCTGAAGTCTTTTTCAAATTATTATATCGCACTGCTTCCGAATAAGGCACTTCATAGGAAAAAAATAAAAGGTTTCCAGTTTGCCCGTAAAATGGCTTGTAAATCCCGTTTGGATACATTTTTTTCATAACCGGCACTAACGGCTCATAATCAGGCGTAATAATATATACGGTATTTTTTCCGTCGTTTGATTCTGCTGGAAAATTCACTCCCGGCACAAATGCTCCGTACTGTATTTTTTTGTCTTCAAGCATTATTGCATCAATTTCCACCCATTGAAAATATTGCGAAGTGTGGTCAAGATAATCCTGAGGAAATACGCCGCGCCACTGATTCCCGAGCTTCAGTAAATAATTGGCGGATTTGTATTCAGCCATGTCAAATGACACGTCCGCAATTATGTTTTTAAAATGCTTGTTAAACATATTGTTGTAATTTTGCAGGCATGCGGCGGCAAGGAGTAGCACAAAAACCATTATGAAAAAATCTCTAATATCTTTGCCATATTGTTCCCGCAAATGGGAATACGCCCTGCTTACGAACACAACGCTGAAAATCACCGAAAAAGGCAAAGATAGTATTGAGCGCGGTGCGTGCGGTGCGTCCATAAAGAAAGCAGCTGAGAACATAAAAACAAAGAACATCGAAAGCGTGATCAGCGAAAATGGTGACATGGCAAGCGCCCTGTAAATAAGATACCCGAACCCTAGTACCGCAAAAATCCCTGTAAAAAAATCAATCATTGGCATGCCCGGCACATTATAAATTATGTTCATGTCACCTTTTTGATTGAACATAAGCCATTGCCTGCCGCAACTTTCCAGATATACCTGCAGTTCTGATTTTTTACGATTTTCCGACAGCACATCGAAATTTGGCCCATAGTAAATGTGCAAAATTTTTGCCCTCGCAATATAGTCCGAAAAATTATGCAACACATAATTCGCCAAAGGCAACAGTGTTATTATACAAATCGCAACGGCCGCAATAAATTTCCAGACATTTTTCCGGTAATAATCATGATCCCTGACAAATATTAAAAGGCCTGTTGCAAGCACAGCAAAAGGTATGGATTTTGCGGCATTATAAGTATACTGGCACAGGCCGAAAACCAAGCCGAACATTAAAAAATCAAATAATTTTTTTCCCCTGTAAATCCTATATAAATAATACATCAATAAAAATAGAAAAAGTGTTGAAAAACCGACACAATAAACGAATCGGCTGAAAGTCGCGTGGTATCTCATAAAGGCCATGAGAAATCCTCCAACGACTGCCATTTCTGGGCCGAACAAATACCTTATTAAAAAATAAAAGGCAATTACCGCGAGAGTACACATGAACGCCGTGGAAATCCTTGCCTGAGTGATTCCAGGCCCGATAATCCTGAATATAAAACCGTTAATGTATGAATAAACAGCCGGATTTTCCCAAAGGAAACCATTAATAAAAACTGGCAGTTTTGAATTTCCTCCTACAGGCTGCTGTCCGTGCGACAAAGCATAAGCATCCATAACCGCCTCGCCCTCGTCCCTATTCATCCCTGGCGGTGCTGTATCAATGGAATAGAACCTGAAAAAAATGCAGACTGCCATTATCAGGATAAAGAAAAATATTTCCGTTTTCCTTTTCATCCCCTGCTCATCGGCCTTGTTTTTTATTTTGGGGTTGTCATAAATATCCCATTTGTTCTTTGCTGAAATATCGGCTACGACAAATATAACGATTGCAATAAAAAATAAAATTATTCCAGGCATAGTTTTTTTTAGGCCATACATCTGAAATTGTCCCAAAAAAGCAATAATTAAAGAAATAAAAGTCAACCTGAAAGGTCCTGCCTGTTTTATGACTTTTGCGACAATTTCTTTCAAATCAATTTACCCCGCTTGTATTAGCCTAATATCCGTCATATCAAAACCAACTGACCTATTTGATCATTAATTGTACTCCCAAAAATATTTAAATCAAGAAAAATGGTTTTAAAGGTATATTATCCCCCCATTTTATAATTTTAAAACATCCCCCATAATTACTTTAGTATAATAAACTTCCCTACCGCAGGCTTTTCTGCCTTGCCCTGGTTGTCTGTTATGATTACATAATAATAAGTCCCGCTGCTTAAACCCTCAAGTTGCGTCGCGTCGCATCTTACATAGCCCTGCAGAATAATCTGCTGCATTTGGGCCTCTTCGAAAACATATTGCCTTACCAGCCTGAACGATATCGTATATATTTTTACCGTTACCTTGTCTGTTCCCACAGGGAAATTATAGCTTATTATAAAATCAGATATTTTCTTCGGATTTATCGGGTTGGGATAAAGTTTTATACTGTTCTGCGAAGGTGTTGCAGTTGCAGTTAACGTAGCACTTACCACGGTCCACGTAGCACTCGCCGTAGGCGTACTTGTGACAGTCAGGACCTGAGGCGTCCGGCTGGATGTCGCTGTTACAGTTAATGTTAACGCGGCACTTGGCACGGTGCACGTAGCACTCACAGAAGATGTGACCGTTTCTGTTGACGTTGAACTGGGTGTTATGGTGCACGTCACACTTGCTGTTGATGTTGCAGTTGACGTAGCACTTGCAGTAACAGTGAGCGTAGTCGAAGCTGTAGCAGTTGCCGTGCTTGTCGGCGTTATGGTCCACGACAGTATTATATTCGTTGATGTAACGGTTATGGTGCATGTCGGCGTTGCCGAGACGACAGGCGTGCTTGTCTGGGTATCTGTATAAGTAAGAGTGGGGTTTGGGGTAAAACTGGGGGTCGGGGTCAGGGTTGCTGTTTTGGACACCGTAGCTGTATTTGTTTGCGAAGGTGTCAGCGTAGGCGAAGGAGACAGTGTATTTGTTTTCGAAGGCGTCAAAGTCGGGCTCATGACCCGGGTCGCTGTAATTGATGCCGTCGGTGTTGCGCAGTGTCGCGTAAACATGACGTCGTCAATGTATATGTCCTGGGTAACGTCTTGCAGGCCCGAAATGTAAAAGGTGATTTCGTTTACTTCAGTCATATTTATGCCTGTGAATACCGACAAAGGTATGTCAACTTTCTGCCATGTTGTTGTGATTCCGCCCGGCAGATAAGTGTCCACTGCAGGAACCTGCATCGGGCTGCCAACGCCCGTGGAATCTGTCAGCTCCACGAACATGTAATTCATGTTCCCCGAGGTTGTCCTTACCCAGAATTCCAGCGTGTCATAAGCGCTCAGGTTATAGTTGCCTATGCCCGACCAGCCAAAATCAAACAGTCCCCACCAATTTGTAAAATTAAAGGTCAGGTCAAGCCCTTTTGTCCCGTTGTGGGCAGCTGCAGCGGTTTCCGTGGCTGATGTGCCTGCATAGTACCAGGTCCAGCCATTGGACAGGTTTACATTGCCTGACCCTGTCTCGCCGTTATACGCCACAATGCTGGCACAGGCAGTAGGCGCTGTTGTAGGGCTGAAAGTTGCCGTTGGTATTGGCGTATTTGTAGGCGTAAATGTCGGCGTGCTGCCGTTTGGCACAAAATCAAATACAGTTATCGAATACGATGGGAAGTTGTAGGAAAAGCTTGTGCCTGCAGAGCTGAATACGGCCTGAGTGGGCGGAGTGTTCGGCGATGCATGGTATGGCTGTGCAGTCGTGGTGAGCCACTGGTAATTTAGCGAGTTGTATGAATACGTGTTTGCCGATGCCTGCGGAGTGAATCCTGC
The DNA here is from genome assembly GCA_963845185.1 of uncultured bacterium. GTDB lineage: Bacteria > Oederibacteriota > PGYV01 > PGYV01 > CAWJRG01 > CAWJRG01. The sequence continues at coordinate 207,525 of CAWJRG010000010.1, forward strand.
GACCTGCACTGTCGTGGTATAGGCATTGTTCGGGTCCTTATTTACCACAATCAGCGACAGATGTCCGTCAGGCCTCATGTCAGCGTAACCGACAAGGGGGCTTGCCGTGCTTGTGCAATAAACCATTGTGTGGCTGCGTGAGTCGTTTGCTATTGCCCAGTCAACTGAAATCATCTGCATTCCGTAGTAACTGGCATACGGCAGGTACTGGTAAGGGCCCGGCGAGTTGTCAAACATTCCCAGGTTGCCGCAGGTTGAGCAGTACATTGGCGAGCCTGTCTGGTTGCCTCCGCCGACAACCGTGAACTGGTTTGCCCATGCCCTGGGGCCCAGGTAATTTATGTACTGGCCCAGCCAGTCAACAAAGAACAGTGCGTTGGCAAGCCTTACCGTTATATTTGAACCGCTTGAATCCGAGTTGTATTCCGACATCACCACAGGCAATGAAGATGCATTCGGTATTCCTGTCGTGCCTGAATTTATCGCTGCTGTGCTCGCGCCCCATGTAGACGATGCGGCCAGGGCGCCGGCTTCAGTGCCGTCGCCCGGGTACATATGGATGCTGACGCCTCCAAGCGCGGCACCCATGCCTCCCGATATGAGCCTCTGTGAAAAATCCTGGATATAAGTATCTGTGTTCAGGTTGTTGGCTGAGCTTGTCGGCCCGTAAACGGGCCCCAAAAGCTTTACGTTTGGGTCCACTGCAATCATGGCATTGTAGTATTCTATGAACCTGCGTCCGTAATCAGTGGCGCTGAGTGGCCCGCCGATTTCCCAGTTCCCGCCCAGCTCGTTGCCGATTTCCCAGTATTTGATGTTGTATTGCTTCACTATGTTTGCGTAATGCACCCATGCAGCTGCTTCCTGCGGCGAGCCTGTGCCGAAATTAAGAATGATAATGGGCTGGGCCGGCGGGTTAAACGAGCGGCAAAAAGACATGAATTCCTCAAAATCCATGTTTATTGGCGATGCCCATGCGCTGGCAGGAACTGTGCTCGAGACCGTGGCGCCTGTAGAGCCCAGAGTTATCTGCGTGGTGCCGTTAAAGAGCTTCATTTCTGCCACGGAATACGCGCCGCCCGCGCCTGCAGAACTTGAAAGCATGAGAATGCGTATGTAATCTGATGTCACAGAATTAAAATTTACTGTCTGCGCCCCGCCTGTGCCCGCGACGGTCCCTGCCGAGGTATCAGCCCACTGGTTTGACGTTGCCTCCCATGGATAAGGCCAGGAATATCCTGTCCAGTACTGCACTTTAAATGATGTTGCATAAGGCGTGCCCCACCATATCTGGACCTGGTTGACAGCGGCTCCGCCTGTATCCAGGTAAACCCATTGGGCATTGGGAAAGTCTGTGTCTGCGTTTGATGCCCAGGCTGTAGCCGTATTGCCGTCGGTTATGAGCGACGTGCCTGAAGCCGAGGTGCCGTTGTTTAACGGGGCGGCTATGAATCCGGGGCTGTAATTGGTATTGTCCGGGACCCAGACGCCGTTGTTATATGACCCTGTGCCGTTCCAGTGGAACCTGTCCCCGTCTGAACCGCCCGGATACCTGTAAAAATTTATGCCTGCCGACTTGAGGCTGGGCTGCACTGCCAGATAATCAGCCTCAAAGTTATCCCATGCGGTGTTCGAACCAAATACCTGGGATGGGACAAAAGTATTGACCGTTGTCCCGGCATTGATGCTGAGCGTAGCAGTGGCTGCGGAAAGGGTGAATGGTATGAGAATTAAAAGGAAAAGGATGCCCAGTCTCAAGTTTTGGGTACCGGGTCCGGAGTAATTATTTACCCGGGGTTTGGTTGTCAAAACTTTGCACTCACGGGTGCGCCGGCTGGCCATCATAATACTTTCCTCCATAGTTTTTTCAAGCTCCCTCTTCCCCTCTGCCAATAATGCCGTTTCACTTCAATATTATCAGCTTATCCGCCTGTGACATTTGTGTTTTCCCGTTATTGTCTGTTATGATTACATAATAATAAGTCCCGCTGCTTAAACCCTGAATCTGTGTCGCGTCGCACCTTACATAACCCTGCATGATAATCTGCTGCAATTGGGCTTCCTCAAAAACATACTGCTTCACCAGCCTGTAAGATACTGTATATATTTTTACAGTTACCCTGTCAATCCCCTGAGTAAAATTATAACTTATCGTTAAATACGGTATTTTCCCCGGATTTATCGGATTCGGATACGGCTTAGGCTTTGTCTGCGGCGGTGTTGCAGTTGCAGTTAACGTAGCACTTACCACGGTCCACGTAGCACTCGCCGTAGCCGTGCTTGTTGCGCTTGGTATTTGCGGGGTCTGGCTGTTTGTAAAAGTTGCGGTCATTGCCGGGCTTAATGTCAACGTTGCCGTTATGGTCATTGTACCTGTTACGGTTAAACTGAAAGTCGGGGATAATGTATTTGTTGCCGTGCCTGTAAACGAAACAGTCACGGTTTGCGTGGGGCTTTCACTCATCGTCAATGTAGGTGAAGCCGTAAAACTCGGTGTCACCGAACTTGTGGCTGTTGCTGTAAGCGTGATTGTCAGCGTTGGCGTTATTGTCCAGGACAGGATTATATTTGTCGGAGACATGGTTATTGTATATGTCGGCGTGGCTGACACAATTGGTGTATCGGTTTCTGTTGTTGTGCCTGTTGCAGTCAGCGTGGGCGTCACGCTGTAAGTCAATGTCACTGTCGCGGTATCTGAAGGAGTCGTTGTAAATGTCATTGAAGGAGAAGGCGTATAAGTCAGTGTCGCTGTGCTTGTAGCCGTAGCTGTCTGCGTGCAGCTGAAAGTGATTGTGCGTGTAGGTGTATTTGTTCCCGTTGCCGTAAATGTCGGCGTATTAGTCGCGGACAGTATTACAACAGTGAATGTCATTGTTATTGTATAAGTTGGCGTTTGGCTTGCCGTCAAAGTCCATGTTGCCGTGGCTGTGGCAGTCGCGGACGGGCTCGCTGTAAACGTCGGCGTAACAGTCGCTGTATATGTCAATGTAATGCTGAAAGTCGGGGATGCTGAATTGGTTGCCGTGCCCGTAAATGTGGCAGTAGCTGTCTTCGTCGGGCTCGCGCTCGGCGTCCACGTAGGAGTCGCCGTAGGCGTATCTGTAGTTGTTGCCGAAGGAGACCATGTCGGCGTATTTGTACCCGTGACAGTGAAGCTCGGCGTATTTGACCATGTTGGCGTGGCTGTCGGCGTAATTGTATGCGTGGGCGTTATTGTCCATGACAGGACTATATTCGTCGGAGTCATGGTTATTGTATATGTAGGCGTGGCTGACACGATTGGCGTATAGGTTTCTGTTGTTGTGGCTGTTGCAGTCAGCGTGGGTGTCGCGCTGTAGGTCAATGTTGACGTCAAGGTCGGGCTTGCAGTCATTGTATTTGTCCGCGTTATCGTGCTTGTCGGCGTCGGCGAGTATGAAGGCGTAGAAGTAACGGTGCAGGTAAAAGTCAGCGTTATTGTAAGTGTTTTTGTCCCTGTTGCTGTAACTGTCAAGCTTGGAGTCGCGCTCGGCGTGGCGCTGCTTGTCCCTGTCAGGGTCAATGTTGCGGTAGAGCTTACGCTTGGCGTCCATGTCGGTGTATTTGTCCTCGTAGCCGTAATTGTAGGCGTGGTCGTCCCGCTTATTGTCAGTGTTTGTGTCGCTGTAACTGTTGCGCTTGGCGTGGCGCTGCTTGTCCCTGTCAGGGTCAATGTTGCAGTAGGGCTTGCGCTTGGCGTCCACGTCGGCGTATTTGTCCTCGTAGCCGTAATTGTAGGCGTGATTGTCCCGCTTATCGTCAATGTCTGTGTCAGTGTCTGGGAATTTGTCGCTGACGGTGTAGCTGTCAGTGTCCATGTCAGTGTATTTGTCCTCGTTGCCGTAATTGTCGGCGTGGTCGTGCCGCTTATCGTTAGTGTTGGACTCGTCGTCTGCGAATTTGTCGCGGTAATTGTCTCCGAAGGAGTAGCCGTAGCCGAAGGCGAAGGAGACCTTGTCCCTGTCGCTGTTCCTGTCATGCTCGGTGTAGCAGTCATAGTAGGGCTGCTTGTCCTTGTCACAGTCGCAGTTTGTGTGTAGCTTGCTGTTAAAGTCCTTGTAGCTGTGTTTGTGATTGTCGGCGTATTTGTCGGTGTCGGCAGTAACGGCAATATCTGTATCGCGTTTATCAGGCCGTTATTCACTGACGCGGACCATGTCATTATAAGCTGCGCCGATGTGACGCTGGCCGTGAAAGTCACGTCAAACGCGTAATCCGAGCCTACTTTCGCGTAAATATCAAGGTTGTTTACTACTGTCACGCCCTGCGCAGTCACGCTGAAAATCCTCGAGCCCGACGATGTAAAATATGTCTCTGCGAACTTCAACGTAACCTGGTATGTGCCGTTTGGTATGTCAAATTCATAGGAAAAAGCTCCGTTCCTTTCGGTTTGGTATAAAGTCGGGTCAGTTGTTCCGCCTATTGCAATAGCTCCCCTGTTTGCCGTTGCGCCGGCTGTATATCCCCAGCCGCCCGTGGTATAAGCCTGGTCAGCGTTCCATGTATTTCCTGCAGCGTCAACATAAGCCGGCCCGCCGCAATTCACCCTTATGGCTGTGATTGCCGGGGTTGGTGTTATGGTAACGGTTGGCGTTATAGTCGGGCTTTGCGTCGCGCTTAAAACCGGCGATATTGTGCTTGTCAGCGTAATTGTACGGGATGGCGTGGCTGAAACAACCGGGGTTATTGTCGGCGAATATACAGATACCTTTGTCCGCGTGGCAGTAACCGTGCTTGTCATGGTATATGCAGGCAGGGCTCCGGTGAACCATATGTCGTCGAAATATATTGTTTTTGTACCGGGGTTGTCAAACTGGAACCCCACGCTCTGTATAGCCTTCAAATCAAATGTGTTATTGCCCATTACAGGGCTGTACTGGTCGCGCGTAAACGCGCTTAAATTTATTACTATATTCTGCCACCCTCCGGTGGTTGTTATCGGGTTTGGCCTGTCGGACCATGTCTCGCCGTCAGCTCCGTTTGCCGTTGCTTCAACTATTTCTATGAAAAACGAAGTGCCAGCGGGCGCGTTTATCCAGAAACTAAGTGCGGTCGCGCCTGTATAATTCCTCCAGTCCTGCGGCCCCGAGTAAGGCGAGTCAATGTAAAACAATGACCAGCCCGTGCCTGTTGTGGATACCTGCATATCCCTTGCTCCGGCATGCGGCGTGACATTTGTGTTTGTCACTGCCACAGTCGAGCCTCCTCCGGGATTTGTTAGTGGGTTTCTTAGTGCCCCTGTCTCAAAGTCGTCGAATATACCTGGTGGGGGCGTATTTGTCGGTGTCGGCGACGGCCCGTATGTAACCGTACTTGTTACAGTTGGCGTTGGATAGTTTCCTAAAGGGTTTGGTTCGTTGCCGGAGAGTATGAGCAGGTACTGCATTTTTAAAATATCGCAGAAATAATCCGTACCCCAGTCAACTCCTGTTTCAGTCAACTGGCCCGAGCCTGTGCCCGCGTTCATGGTAACAAGTACATAATAGCAGTTATTGAGCCATGTCTGGTCTCCCTCGACCATGGCGGCAATCGCGACCGCTCCCTCCGGCCCCGGCAGGTTCATGGCGTCCTCGACCCCCAGGTCCGGAGTCCTGTCGCCCCGGTTATATGTCTTTGCCGTGCCGTCAAGCGTGTAATGTGAAAGTATTTGCGAGGCGTCGCCGTTGTATTTTGTCTGAAAAAAAGTCGAAACCCTTACGTTATTATCGTATGCAAGCTGGCCGTTTAGCGTGCCGTACAGCAGGTAATCGTAGCTTTGTCTCCACGCGTGGCGTATCGCATCCCACCACCATGTGCTGGGATCCATTGACCATGCGCCCGGGTTATTCGGGGTGCCGTCATAATTGCACCAGTTCGGCATAAGCCCTGTGTTCATATTGAGCGCGGAATTAAGCGTGGAACTCATGCCGCCGCCGGCAAAATAATAGTTCACTATTGTCTGGTAAGTATGGGACGCTACAGAATACCATGTAGTGGTGCCCGTGTAATCCCCGAACATCCTGTATTCGTACGGCGCGAAATACGATATATTGGCCGCATCCCAGCCGTCGCCCGGCCTGATGTCGTATGTGGCGTTGATTTCGTTCGAAAGTATCCTGCCTATAATGGCAGTTGCTTCAGTCTTGTAGTTAATCGCGCCCGCAGAGCCCCATTGCTTGTCTGCCGCCACAAGCGCAAAAGCTACGTCTTCATCCGCGTCTGTCGCTGAGCCGCCGCTTGTACAGTAAGGCTCCTGCCAGTTCATCAGCCCGTTTCCGTCTTCATGGTCCTTGTAGTATGTGTACAAACCGTCAAAATATGTTTCTGTATTGTTTGTAGCGGATGACATGAAAACCATTATCACCATGGCGTAACCTATCCCCTCGCTGACAGTGTCGTTTTCCGCCGGAGCCGTGGCGAACCCGGAGCACCCGTTTGTAATGTAATTGCCCGTCTCGGTCCTTTGCAGGCGCCACTCGCTTCCCGTGCAGTTATTCTGCGTTACATATTTCGCCTTCCACAAATTAAACCAGTTCAGGCAGAACTGGTTCATCTGCGCGTTTGTATAATTATTCGGCTTTATGCCGTAAGGGTAGTTTGTGTTCTGCGGAAAAGGAAAATTGCATGTATCTGCATATGCAGCAGGAATCAGGGTTATCATGATAAATAACAATATGCTGTATCGTAAAACTTTTAATTTTGCAGGGCTAAACTTCATTTTTTTTTCCTTTAAATGAGTGTGTTAACCGGTTAAATCAGTAGTAATTATACCCTAATTTGCTGCAGATTTCAATATGATAGGTGTTTTCGGTGCTATATAAAAAAGTGTGTGATTTTAAATTATTATCTAAAAGGAATTTTCCCTCTCCCTTGACGGGAGAGGGTAGGGTGAGGGTGGAGATTTTATAGTTTCTCCGCCCCCTCACTCTGACTCTCTCCCGCAAGGGGAGAGAGATTATTTGTTTTTAAAATTACACACAAATACAGCAATTACGATGTTTTTCCAGCCCTTTTTAGTCCTTCCACTCCCCCCTTACCCCTTACCACTTCCCCCTGTTATTCCTATCTCGCCCGTTTCAGCAATGTCTTCAGCAAATGGATTTTTCCCATGCCAAGCTTTTCCATTACTTTTACTTCGGTCATGAAAACGTACATGGATGAAATTACATGGTAAGCAAACCCCTGCCAGCCGTCCAGGAACCCGAGCTTGAAAATATAGTGTTTTAAAAAATAAAGCTTCGGCTTTATCAGCGCCGAATAGCCTGTCGGGAAATAGCCCTTTTCAAAAAGCCTTTTTGCCTCAAGCTCAGTGTATTTGTTTATGAACTCTATATGCTCGTGGATGCTGTCTTTCGTATAGTGGATTACAGGGTTTTTCAGGATTCCAGTATCGCCTTTTACGTTCACGCACTCGTGCACTTCTGTTTCGTCATATTTCCCTGCCTGCTTTTTGAAAAGCCTGAGCTGGTGGTCAGGGTATATCCCTCCGAAACGCAGCCACCTGCCGTAATACATGTTTTTCCTGGCAATAAAAAACCCGTTCTTGCCATCGCCTGATTCCGGGATTTTTTTTATCTCGTCTGCCAGTTCATCGGTCATTATTTCGTCAGCGTCAAGGCTCAAAACCCATTCATTTTTGGCTTTCGCTATGCCGAAATTCTTCTGCCTGGCGTAGGTGTCCCATTCCCTGGAAAATACCTTTGCGCCGTATTGCTTTGCTATTTTTATGGTATCGTCCGTGCTGCCGCTGTCTATGACGATAATCTCGTCCAGCCATTGCAGGCAGTAAAGGCACCTTGCAATTATTTTTTCCTCGTCTTTTGTTATTATGACCGCCGATATTTTTTGCATATTGCTCCTTCAAACTTTTATCACTTTACTACCCTCTCCCTCTTTGGGCGGGAGAGGGCCGGGGTGAGGGTTTATATTTTGCCTTATAACCTCAAGAACTCCTTCTATGTTTCCAAGAACATCATTATTCCAGAATCTGAGTACCTTGAATTTTTGTTCTTTCAAATATTTATCTCTTATTTTATCTTTTTTTCTATTTATAGAATGTTGCCCGCCGTCAAGTTCAATTATTAATCCTTTTTCAAAACAAATAAAATCGACTATATATTTATCAATGGGCTGTTGCCTTTTGAATTTTATTCCAAAAAATCTTTTGCCCCGTAATTGCAACCACAGCGCTTTTTCAGTATTTGTTTGATTTTTTCTTAAATTTCTTGCTAGTGTTACAATTTTTTTCATAAGTTACTTGCCCCACCCTCTCTCTGGCTTTCCCCCGTCAAGGGGGAGAGAATTCTTTATATTTGTTTTCATACTTCCCTCTCCTTCTTTTTGCGGGTGAGGGCCAAGGTGAGGGTTTACTTATTCCTGAGCACGATGAAACTGCCTATTTTCCTGTGCACGACGTTATTCATATCCGTTGCCTCTATGACGTAATAATAAGTCCCGCTCGCCAGGGTTGTTGTCGCAGATAAAACATCAGTGCCTGCCTGCGTGTGGATGTCCGGCTCGGCGTAAGTAACCTTGAAAATCAGCCTGTAAGACTGCGTGAACGCCTTTATCGTCACCTGCTCGGCATTCGCGGTCAGGTTGTAGCTGATGTTTATCACGCTGCCGTTGCTCGGGTTTGGATAAACTTTGTTGTTGGTTATCTGGAACGTTGTAGGCGTCGGCGTCCATAATGCCGCCGTGGCTGTCACTGTGGGCTGCAAGGTATTTGTAATGGTAAAAGTCGGCGTGACCGTGTAAGTCGCGGTTAACGACGGTGTAATTGTCACTGTCGCGCTGTTTGTCAGGGTAGGTGTTATTGTAAGCGTCGCTGTAATCGTGTAGGTCGCGGTTATTGAAGAAGAAGGCGTTATTGTCGGGGTATTTGTTTGGGTAAACATAATTGTCATTGTTGATGTCGGCGTAACAGATGGCGTAGGTGTCGGCCTTATATGCTGGCAAATATCCAGCCCGCCTGTGCCGTCAGCGACATAAATAGTCTGCCCGTCGCTTGTGTAAACCCCGTACGCTGTGCCCGGCAGGGCTAAAGTTGCCGCCGGCACAGTAAGAGGCGAAGCTAAATAATATGGATCGCTCGCGTCAAAAACAGAAAGTCCTGACGTATCGCACGCAACATACGCGTAATTTGTGTTATAAATTACGCCCCTTGCAGGCCCATTTGTTGCAGCCAGGCCGTAATACCCCTGCATTGTGGTTCCGGAAACATCCGCAACCCCCAGTCCCTGTATCGCATTCGTACCTGGATATTCAGCCAGATACGCTATATTGTTATTTACATTTACGTTATATACTGAACCATCGCCATAAGCTGAAGTTATAATATTTGTAGCCAGTGCGGGTGCTGCCGGGTTGCTTACGTCAATAATATCCAGTCCTCCGGCACCATCCGCAATGTAAGCATAATTGCCTATAGCATTGACTTTCCGCATTACACCGCCGTCGTTTGGATACATGTTCGGCTGCAATATGGCCGCAAGCGGGTTTGTGACATCAAAAATTTCCATGCCTCCCATTGCGGCGTCATAAGCATCAACCACATATACGTAGTTGCCCTGTTTGTCAACCCCCTGGGCAGCATCGGGCACGGCATATCCTGTGACATACGCCGGCATATAAGGATTACTCACATCCGCCACAACCAGCCCGCCTGACCCGTTGGCAATATATGCATAATTATTTGCGGTATCAAGATATAAATCATACGCGCCCGGCATCGCGCCTGACGGCAAATCAAGGCTGCCCGCAAATAAAGGGTCAGCCGGATTAGTTACGTCAAGCACCAATAAACCAATTGGACCGCCGGCTATGTACGCGTAATTGCCTGATTCTTTGACAGACAGCGCTGTCGTGGGATCGTATAAATCAAAATACGAACCATCAAATACAGGCGAGTTTAAAGTTGATACGTCAATTTCCCCTACTCCTGTATAATTCTCGGATACATAAACCGTATTGTTGTTTTTCACGCAGGCGCTTGCAAGGCCGTCTGTTGGGCATGATGTAACTGAAGCCGGTAAATGGGGATTTAATGATATATCCATTATTTCCACGCCGTTGGCATCTTCGGATAAATATAAATCATTGCCGTAATTTTTCAAATCATAAACAGGCCCTAAAGCGGGAACTGATGCTATATATTCAGGCGTAGAAGCCTTCGAAACATCAACAACTTCAACCTGGCCCTGCGCATAATTGTTTAATTCCCCGAGATAAGCCAGGTTATTTACAACGGTTATGCAGCTGATATAAAAAGTATTATCATTCGGATAATACAGTCCTGTGTGTGTCGTAGCTGCATTCGGCGGGGATACATTGATAATCTGCATTGCTGTTTCATCGGACAAATACGCGTAATTATTGCCGTCCGAAGCGTTCCCGCTCACATATACGGCTGCCGAATAAAGCGTGGTAGGCACATCCGCCACTTCATTCGGTGCTGTCGTTGGCAGAGTTGAAATATCCGCTATTATTAAACCGGCGCTGTTGCAAGCAAGATACATATAATTTCCCGAAACAAAAATTCTATCCACATATGTCGACTGACCTGTTGTAAGGTTTATTGGGGTAAAAGTAGTTACATAGCTTACAGAAGTGGGATTGCTTATATTGTATATTTCAACTGCGTTATTATAATAGTCGGAAACATATAAATAATTCCCGCTCGCGCACAAATCATAAACAAAATCGCTGTTATTAAGAGAAAAATTATCAACAACCCTGTTCTGTCTGGCATCATTATTGGTATCAACCACAAATATTCCGTTGCCGGCTGCTGTATATAAATATCCATTCGAATCTAAGTCGCAGCTGAGATTGGGAAGTGCCTGCGATGACCCCTGGATATAATTTGTTATGTCCCATATCCCCAGCAAATTCAGTGTATCGGCCTTAATTAAAAAACAAAAAGAAAAAATTAAAATTCCCGAAAGAATAATTTTTTTCATAATCAGCCTCTTTTCTTTAATTTGATATATATAAAGTATAAATTAAAACCTGTGCAATGTCAATAAAACTGCAATATTTGGTTGTGTACACTATTGTGTGTAATTTCAAAACCAAACAGACTCTCGCCCCTTGTTGAGTTAAATAGTCTGGTAGACTATTTAACGGGTAGAAGTCATTTATAATTTAAAATATGCTTTTCTACCCAAGAGTAAGAGAGAGGGGGCGGAGGAAATATAGGAATTATCACCCTCACCCTGACCCTCTCCCGTCAAGGGAGAGGGGTTTCTCTTTCTAATTATAATAGAATTGAAATTACACACTAATAACGACAGTATCGCAATATTTCAGGATTTTTCATTGTAGAGACACGCCATGGCGTGTCTCTACTTCATTTTGTTGAATATTAGACAACGAAAACGGTTAAAAGTTGCGTAATCCCCCTTACTTATAAAAATCAAAAACCCGCAGCTAAAACGAGCTGCGGGTTATGGCCTTTACCCTCTTTCCTCTCCTGAGTTATCTCAATATTATAATTGTATCCGGCTCGGAAATTTCCGTTTTGCCGTTGTTATCCGTTAAAATCACATAATAATATGTCCCGTCGCTTAAGTCGTTAAGCTCTCCCGGTTCAAAGTTCAAATAGCCCTGTGTTATTATCTGCTGCATTTGGGCTCCGTCGAAAACAAATTGTTTCACCAGCCTGAAAGATACTGTATATATTTTTACAGTCACCCTGTCAGTTCCCTGGGTAAAATAATAAAGGATTGTCAATCCCGGCCATTTGCCCGGATTTACAGGATTGGGATACGGCCTCGGCTTTTTATGAGGCGGCGCGGGAGTCGCGGTTGGCGTAACCTGCTGGATATTAAGCGTTGGTGTGCTGGTCGCGCCTGCAATTTGCTGAGTCTGGCTGGCTGTCGGCGTGATAGTCACTGTCAGGCTCGGGGTCAATGTCATGGTCGCCGTGTATGTATATGTCGGTGTAACTGTAAATGTACTTGTCGAACTTGGGCATATATGATTTACGTTTATTGTATTCGAGTTAACTGTAACCCCCGCATATGAAATGCTTGCCGTATTCGGCCATGTCATGCACCAGTATTGGGAACTCAGGTAATAATTCTCGACTGTATATGTAAAATCCTGGCAGGAGTTTGCCGCAAAACCACTTGGCCATGTCAGAGAAAAATTAAAACTGCCGTTTGATTCATTTGGCCCCATGCTTCCGTTGGATACGCCATATGGCCCTGAAAACTGGTCGTCAGCTGTACTATTCCACGAGTCTGTCAGTAAAACCTGGTTGACTGTATATCCGCCTGTGTTGCATATATGCAGGGCAAAAGTTATTATATTTGCCGCGTTTATATCCGTCATATCTGCGCTGCCCACTACAGTTTTATTTATTGTAAAAATCGGCGGCATCGACTGGGTAGTTGTCATTGTAGGCGTTTCAGTCGGCGTCGTTGAAGCTGTGCACCCGCAGGGTACTGTAGGAGTTATTGTATATGTCGGCGTAACAGTCGGTGTATTTGTTAATGTTGATCCCGGCGGTACCTGGGTGAATGTCACAGTCGGTGTCGAGCACGCATCCTGCATAATGACCGTGGATACAGGCGAAGCAGCCTGCCCCGGGTAAATCAGCGAAGCGTTGTTGTTCCAGTTGCACGTGTTAATATGCTGGTTGTTTGTCAGCCACATCTGCCATGTATAGCATCCCATAAATCCCCCGGGCGTAGGCACTATTGACACCGTGCTAATGCCATTGTTTGTGTTAACATTTATTGTTGATATTCCATTTGCGTTTATGTTTGTATTATTATTCCAGTTAAACTGCCAGCCGTCTGCATTATCGCTCGACCAGTCGTCAATAATGGTAAAATTCTGTGTAGCTCCGCCGCTGTTGTTGCAGAACACAAGGTTGAATGTAACAATATCATTGGTAGTATTTATTATCGTTTTGCTGGATGTTTTGGATATTGTAAATGCCGGCGTTGTTGTCGGCGTCACTGTCGGCGATATGCAAATTATATTGAATACTGTTTGATTTGAAAATTCAGGTACAATATTTGTCGCGCCTATGCCGCCGACATTTGTAAAACTCTCGGCGCACGCTGACGTGGACGCCCACCATGTGTATGAGCCGCTTTGGTCGCTTATGTTGCCGAGTTGCCAGCTTACCGGGCTTGTTCCGCTCGCGCCAGGGCTTGACCCCTGATATGTCAGGCCTGTCGGTACCGTGTCGTACAACACCGCGTTTGCCGCTACCCTCGGTACTAATATCATAAAATTATTATATGAGTCCTGTACCGTGCCATTGCCATCGCCAGACTGGTTACCTACTCCGGGCCTCCAATCAGTATATGTGCCTGTGCCTGAGCAGTTAAAGTTCGCGTTTGACGCTGCTCCTGTATCTGTCCATGAAACCTGGTACCCTGCCGGCTCAGGCTGCCCGATTTGCCATACTTTTGCATTAAATATATAATCAGTTCCGTTTGTTGTCATATATGTCTTTGTCCTGTACCATGTATTTCCGGTTATTGTTTGCGAGCTTGAAGCTCCTCCATATATGCAGGCCATACCTCCTCCGCATCTCTGTATGGCCAAATATCCGTCCGAAGGTGCTGTATCCATTGATAAAATCAGACTGTAACCGTAATTATTAGCGCCTGTCTGTCCATTGTCCCTTAAAATCACCAGGCCGTCTGCTCCGGGATATGTGCCAGGGTTTATGAAAACATCTGCTTCAACAATGCCAGTGCATATCTGCACATTTGAAGGCGTAGGGTCATCAAGCAAAAGCGCCGGGTATGACGATGACTGGCCAGCCCCAGTCAATATCCTGTCTCCTGAATTGCACGGGTCTGATATTGTCCATGTCCCATTGTCGGTATTATAAGGCATTAATTTCCACCCTGACGGAGGCGTGGTTGAAGAAGTCCCTGTCGCTGTGTCGTCAAATGCCCTGTATACCTTGAGCTGGTCGCCGTTTACCTGGTAATTGAGATAATATGTTATCATAACCGAAGAGCTTGGCAGTTTCATGAATGTGCTCACGCTCTCCAGTTTTTGCACTGATATTGCCGCCTGCCCAACTATCAAAGTTGCTGATGCGCTCGCGTTGGTACTACCGCTTGTCCCTGTTGCAGTGTTCGGTATTGACGTGCCTGACGCCATTGCCGTTGTCATCATCATCAATATCCATACTGTCCCTGACTTCATATATGTCGATGTTGGAAACGTCCATGTTACTGTGCCTGTTGTGGCTCCTGCCACAGGTGCGCTCACGCTTCCACTGTTTATTGAGCTTGGCCCGACTGATACCAGGGCAAGGCTTCCGCCTCCGGGCAGGGCATCCGTAATTGTAAGCGGCCCGTTGCCGTATGTGTAGTCTATTGAAAATAATACCAGGTCACCTACGTTCTGCAATACTCCCTCTGCCCTTTTATCCAGTGTAATTGAATTTGCGGGCGGCGTTGGCAGCGGCCAGCCTAATACCAGCCCGGAACCGTTTGGACTGCATGCGCCGTTTGTTAAAGCAACCCAGTTGCTTCCTCCAAAATATGAACTATCTGCGCCTATGAGCAGATTAAGGTTAGTCGCGCCGCATGCTGTCCCCATCTGCTGTGCGCCCGGCATTGTCAGGGTATATGTTTCTGTAACCAACATTCCACTACCCGCGCCGCCGCAGTCATTGCAGTTCTGGACAAACGGTGACGGCATTGGCAAATTATAGCCAAAATTCATGCCACTGTTCGCGTTATTTGGGTTTGCGTCGGGAATATTTATACCGTCGCTGCTTATTAAGAATACCTGGCCTCCTGTATTGGGAGGCTGGAAAGCACTGCTCGTGCTCGCAGCAACAAGCAGTTCATTAGGGATAGAATACTCATCTATACACATATTAATATTTAAAATAAATTGCTGTTCCCAACCCGGGTTTGAAGGTATTATATTTGCTGAAATTATTTGCGGGGAGTTTGCGTAAACCAAACTGCCTGATAATAAAAATGACAATATGACAAGGCAAAAACTGAAGGCTTTTATTTTTTGAGGCTTTTTATTTGCGGTCGTTTTCAAGTTTCGCCGTCTCCTTTGATGTTTCCTGCCCTTATACATATTATATTGAGTTCCCCCATCTCTGTCAATGGGGGAACATTGCTATGCCGGTTTAGTTCAAACGTTCCTTACCTTACAACCGCCACCTTTTCAGTTACTTTGCACTGGCCGAGCCGTATATAAATCAAATATATGCCTGAAGCCACGGTCTTGCCGCTGTCATTGGTTCCGTCCCAGGAAGCATTCACATCCCCGCTTTCCTGGTCGTTTGCGATTGTTTTTACCAGAATGCCGTTTCTGTCGTAAACTATTATGACTACGCTCATCTGCGTATAAAGCGAATAATGGATGGTCAGGTATTGGCCCTGCGACGGATAAATAATATTCTGAAATAATGTTATAGTTTGGCACGGCATTTGGCTTGTAGCCGGCGTTGGTTGAATCACAAGAGTTGGCGTTGCTGTCACAGTAGCCGTGGAAGTTATGGGTGTAACTGGATATGTCGCAGATGTTGTCGGCGTATTTGTGGCAGTCACTATTGGCGTCAATGCAGACGTAAAAGTGGCTGTAGGCGAACATACAAAAAAGGACGCGCCGGATATTGCGCCCTGGCTGTCCATGGCAGTGTTTACGATAGTGCCCGAATTTGACGTCACCTGTCCCACCCATGCTGCAACGCCGCTCTGCCCTGGCCCAAGGGGGTTTGAAAAAGTCCAGTTTATGACACCGGCATTATTACTCCCGCTGCCGCTTATTGACACTACATTCATTTGAGCCGGTATCGTGTCCCATATAGCATAAGCGTTTATTGTAGTTGCGCCGACATTAATGTAACTTATGCTGTATGTCACCAAATCGTTCAAGCCTGCGCACGCCGCGCTCGCTGTTTTTGTGATTGACGTGGCCCCGGTTATATTCTGTGTATTTGTAACCGTCGGGGTTGATGCCGTAGTTGCCGTATCTATCGGCGTGTATGTCCCTGTCACGGTCGGCGTGTTTGTTTGCGTCCATGTCGGCGTCGGAGTGCTCGTGGATGCGTTTGTCACTACCAGTGTCATTGTCCATGTTGGCGTATATGTATATGTCGGCGTGTTTGTCCGTGTCCATGTCGGCGTGCTTGTTGATGTGCCTGATAGTACAGGCGGCGGAGTAAATGTTATAGTCATAGTATATGTCTTAGTGACTGTTGAAGTCACCGTATTCGTTGATGTGCCTGAAATTGCGGGTGTCGGCGTCCAGGTTGTCGTAATAGTATACGTCTGCGATGGCGTAGGCGATGTTGTCAATAAGCCGGTGTTTATTGTAGGTGAAGGCGTAACTGTGAATATAGAACAGTTATCTGACAAAATCACCGTGGATACAACCGACGGCTGCCCGTTCCAGGCAAGCGATGCGTTGTTGTGCCAGTTGCATGTATTGTTGGATTGCGCGTTCCCTATATACATCTGGAATGTAAAGCACCCCGTAAACCCTGTGGGCGTCGGTTGAAATATAAATTGTGTCCATTCCGCGCTCGGGACGCCGATGTTGGCTGTCAGGGAATATATTCCGTTGCCGACAGGGGACGTGTAATACGGGTTTAAATACTGCCACTGGTCGCCAGAACTGCTTGACCAGTCGTCATAAACAGTAAAAGCCTGCGTCACTGCGCCACTGTTGTTGCATATTACAATGTTAAAAGTAAGCTGGTCTGTGTTAACGATATTTGTTGTTTTGCTGGCTGTTTTTGATATTGTAAAATTCGGCGTAGGTGTAGGCGTCACTGTGACTGTCGGCGACGCGCATACCACGTTGAAAACTGTCTGGTTTGAGAATTGCGCTGCCGGGCCTCCTGATTGTGTTCCCGAGATGCCTGCTACATTTGTAAAGCTCTGGTTGCACGCCGAAGTGGATGCCCACCACGTATATGAGCCGCTCTGGTCGCTTATATTTCCAAGGTTCCATGTCAGCATGCTGCCGTTCTGGCTTCCAGCCGGATTTGACCCCTGATATGTCAATCCTGCGGGTATCGTGTCAAAAAGCGCAGTATTTGCCGATACCCTGGTATTGTATGTCATAAAATTATTATATGAGTCCTGCGTTGTGCCGTCCTGATCGTTTCCCTGCTCGCCTACGCCGGGCCTCCAGTCTGAGTTTGTTCCGCCGTGGTCAGGGCATTCCCAGTTCGGGTCTGTGTTTGATGTAGTGTCTGTCCATGTAAGCTGGTATGCTATCGGTTCAGGCTGGCCCACCTGCCACACTTTTGCCTGGAAAGTAAAGCCGTTTCCGCTTATCAATATTTTTACCCTGTACCATGTGTTGCCTGTTAGGGCAAGTGATGCTGGGTCAACATAAGCGGGCCATGAGCATGTCCCTCCTCCGCATTTCTGTATGCCAACATACCCGCCTGAAGGAGCAGTATCTATTGACAGAAGCAATCCGTATTCGTAACCGGCGTTTCCGGTTAGTCCGTTGCTGCGGATTATTATAAATGCGTCCGAGCCTGTATAATTGCCCGGATTTATCATTACATCGGATTCTATTATTCCAGAATTGCACATCTGCACATTCGCTGGCGTCGGGTCGTCCAAAAGTAAAGCAGGATATTTCATGGGTGCCGAAACACTGCCTGTTATTATCCTGTCGCCTGTGTTGCACGCGTCGCTTATTGTCCATATGCCGGTCTGACCGCTTCCGTCCATATCAGGAAGGAATTTCCATCCCGGCGGCGGTGAACTGCTGTATGCCCCGTTTGCTGCATCGTCTAACATCCTTATTGCCTTTAATACATTTCCGTTTATCTGGTAATTCAAATAATATGTTATCGTAACTGTGGAACTTGGCAGTTTTAAAAATGAATTAATGCTTTGTTCTTTGTCCAGCGACAGTCCAACCGTGCCCACTGTAAGGTTCGCCGTAGACGAGCTGTTGGCTGATCCGTTTGTGCCTGTTGCCGTGTTTGATATTACCGTGCCTGTCGCTATTGCGCATGTCATTTGCAGCAAAATCCAGACCGTGCCTGACTTGGTATAAGTCGTGCTCGGCATTGTCCATGACACTGTGCCTGAAGTGGAGCCGAGCGCAGGAGCGCTCACGCTGCCGCCCGATGGCGCAGGATTCGGGCCGTAGTCAATGAGAGCAAGGCACCCTCCGCCCGGTATCGGGTCGGTTATTGTCGCGCTTCCGTTGCCATATGTGTAGTCAACCGAGTAAAGCACTTTGTCTCCGACAAGCGCGAGCGTGCCCTGCACGTTCTTGTGCACGCTTACCGACTGCGCCGGCGTCGGTATCGGCCAGTTTAATGTTTGATAATCGCACACAGGCATAGCGCTGCTCCAACTCATAATGTTATTTTCAAAACCAGCAATCATGTTTAAATTTGTTATGCTGCTTCCGCATGATGCGCTTCCCATGTCGGCCGCATTCGGCATTGTAAGCGTATACTGTGCTGTTCGCATCATCCCGCTGGTTGAGCCGCCGCATTCCGCGCAATTAGGGAGAAAGGGGCTTGGTATGGGTATATTGTAGCCTATATTTCCCGCCGGATTCGGATTTGTCGAATGGACATCAATGCCAAGATTGCTTACCAGGAATACCTGGCCCGCTGTGTTTATTGCTTGCGGCGTGCTGCTTGTGCTTATTGCGACATCCAGGGCTCCGGCGTTATACTGGTCTATGCAATATGAAATATTAAGCTCGAATTGCTGCCCCCATCCTGGATTCGTAGGATTCATTGTTGCCGAGATTATGCCGTCAGCTTCTAATATGGAAGGCATAAACAGGAATGATAAAATGATAAGGAATAAACTTCCGGTTTTTACCGCTTCTATTTTTTTATCTGTCATCGTTTTCATATTTCACTTTCTCCTTTAGCGCTCCCTGCCTTAATTCAACCCTATGCCCTTTAGACAATTTATTTCTGTTTTTGTTCCAACTATTTTGATTAATTTTAGTCCCACATAACCCTTAATATTCAACGGAACCCTATATTTCCACATAAAAATAAAAATCCGCGAAACATTTTAGCCGCGGATTTTTGCCTTTATCCCTTCCCTCCCGTAAGATAATTTTCAATTTCCAATTTTCAATTATTTTCAATTTTATTAACAACCTTCAATTTCTTTAAGCCTTTCAATCCAAAAATCTACATTCTTAAATCTAAAACTATATTTATCTTATAACCGCCACTTTTTCTTTTCTTTCGCATTTGCCGAGTTTCATGTAAAGCAAATATATGCCCGAACTTACTGTCTGGCCATTGTCATTGGTCCCATCCCACGAAATATCCCAATCCCCGTTTTCCCGGTCTTCTGCAATTGTTTTTACCAAAATGCCGTTCCTGTTATAAACCTTTATAACCACATCCATCTGTGTATAAAGCGAATAATGTATTGCCAGGTATTTGCCCAGCCCCGGGTAAATAATATTCTGGAAAAGTGTTAAAGTCTGGCACGGCGACTGGTTCGCCGGCGGCGCGCCGACACTCACAGGCGTCGCTGTTATTGTAACTGTTGCAGTCAAAGTTGCAGTAGTGACAGGCGGCGTGGCCATTGTCTGCGTAATAGTGGCTGTCTCCAATTGCGTCAATTCAGGCGTAAAGGTGGTTGTTGCCGATTGCGTTATTGCCATGGTTGCCGTATCTACCGGCGTATTTGTCGATGTAGCTGTTGTTGTCGCGCATGTGAACAGGTTGCTCGACGCTGACGCGCTGGTCATCACTGCTCCGTTAACAGCGTCTGTTCCGCTTGCAGTCCCGCTGAATGTCATATTGTTGCATATTACAATATTATATACCCAGGTAAATGAGGCTCCTGAACCCGCTGCAATCGGTGTGCTCGCAGGGCTTACCCCGGAAACAATAACAGCAGCTCCCCCGCCGGATTGTGATAAACTTGACGGCACCACGTTATTTGCTGTATTTGTTCCTGTATTTATCACCTGCATCACAACTGTTATATCCTCTTCGGACGAGGCACTCGCCGGCAGTATGGTAATACTGCTTATTGTAAGATTTATCGCTATTGTTGGTGTTGTTGTCAATGTCATTGTAGGCGACTGCGTCATTGGCATGGTTATCGTGTTTGTAGGAAACGGCGTGCATGTGGATGTGCCTGTGCCAAATACCGGAGTCAATGTAATGGTCACCGTGCATGTAGGCGTAACAGTAAAAGTCGATGTACTTGTAATATTCGGCGTGGCTGTCCATGACATTGCCGGCGTGTATGTCGGCGTTACTGTAAATGTGCATATGCAGGGCGGCGGGGTAAATGTCGGGGTTACTGTGCGCGTCGATATTGGCGTCGGCGTCCATCCCAGGCTCGGATAAAACCCCACGTCGTCTATTGATAAATCAACACCATGCCCGAAATCATATGTCTGCCAGTTTATCTGCAGCAGGTTTTGCAATACCAGCGTTAAGCTTACGCTTGTCCCCCATCCTGTTTCCTGCGTCAGGTCCGAAAACGGTATCTGCATTTGCGACCATACAGTCGGCGGGAGAAATGTATATTTATAGTCGTTGGATCCTGTGCTTGTAACCGATGCCGGCGCAATAAACCTGATGCTGTACTGATGAATCCCGTCTCCTTTTACTGCCATTATAAATCCGGTAAAACCGCTGACATCCCTTGTTGTAATAGTGCTCGCGTCAACATTTGTCCCAAGGCCGACGTATGGATCAGTTTCTGCCGCCGGGCAATTAGGCGCGTTGTTGCAGCTGGCCGGACAATATGTTATATAAACATATCCGGTTACCCTGGCGCAATACGCCGTGCCGTACGGGCTTCCTGCCCAGCCGGGTGATGACATTACAAACGTTGCGCCTTGCTTTGGCCATACCGTGGTTGTATCATTTGCGCAAGTTGTTGTGCCGTAATACGAATACCACATGCCTCCCCAGTTATTTATCGCATTCCCATCCTCAAATGAATCAAGCAATGCCACTGGAACCAAATGCGTTGCTGTCGGCGTAAATGTCGGCGTCGCGCACATGCAGGTATCCCTTAAATCCCAAAGATTCCCTGTCATTAAAAGCAGAGACAATATCTGCCACGAGTCGGTGTAAAATGAGTTCGGCGCAAAACTTCCTGTTTCTGTGCAGTAATTATTCAGGACTGACTGGTAACTTCCTGTCGCATTCCTCATGAAAGAACACCCTATGGGCCCTGTGAAACAGGCGTTGTGATTGGTTCCAATTATATTTCCGCTTGATACTGTATATCCGTCCTCTATTGCCGTGGCTGATACCCCGCTGAAAAATCCTGATATGTCCGCCTGTTCAGACCCGGTGTCTACTCCATTCCACGAATAATATAACTCGAATTTCCATGGCACCCTGCATGAATTATATAAATAATCCAACCCGTTGCATGGGCCGTTTCCTCCGCTGCTGCACGGGTCTCCGTTCTCCACTGCGCCTCCCGACAAACACGAATCTCCTATCAGCCCGTTTGCCGGGTTCCTCGTTGCTCCCGCCATCCATGCAATCATTGAAGCCAACACGCTGTTCCATTTAGCCGAGTTTGTCGTGTCTACGTTTGCCCATATATAATAATATGCAGGGTCCCAGTATGACGGGTAATACCATGTATTCCATTGGTCCCCCGGGTTTACGGCAGAGTTACCTGAATCTACGTCGTGTGCCAAAACATACCCTTCTTCCGTAATTGCCTGGGTTAATATGCTTGCATCGCTGTTGCCCGGCGACGGCCCAAATTGCCACGCTGCCATTAACACAGAAAATGCTATATCTTCGTCACCATCTGTTTCTGAATCTGCCGGGCTTGCTTTGTTGCTTCCGTCTGAATTCAGGTTCCATACCATGAGATTGTTTGAATCAAGATGAAATTGCATATAACTCCATAAATTATTAAATGTCGTCGCGTCTCCAAAATATACCGCCATCAGCATCCCGTATCCTATTCCCTCTGAAGTTGTGTCATTGCTCTGGTCCGGCCTCATCACCCGCTCGTAACCGTTGGCCCCGGAAGTCGAAATGTAATGTACCTTCCACGTGTTGTACAGGTTTAACAGGTTTGTATTGTTGTAACTTGTCGAGTATATCCCGTATGGATATGCATGGTTTATCGGAAATGGGAAATTGGCGTTTGTGTTGGTGATTATATTTGCGCCAAATGCCTGGCAGGACAGGATAATTATAAAAAACAGGAATATTCCTGCTTTTTTTATTGCTCTGGCCTCTTTATAGGTTTTTATATTCATATTTCACTCTTTCCTTAACGTTTCGGCTGTATTTAACTCAATACTATTTAGACAATTTTAAATTATTTTTGTTCCAATTTTTTCCATTTATTTACATGCAAAAATCTGCATTCTAAAATCTAAAGCTATATTATCTTATAACCGCCACTTTTTCCGTTCTTTCGCACTGGCCGAGTTTCATGTAAAGCAAATATATGCCCGAACTTACTGTCTGGCCGCTGTCATTGGTACCGTCCCAGGCAATATTTATATCCCCGTTTTCCTGGTCGTCCGCGGCTGTTTTTACCAGGGTGCCGTTCCTGTTGTAAACCTTAATAACCACGGCCATCTGCTTATAAAGCGAGTAATGAATGGACATGTATTTGCCTTCTCCCGGATAAATAATATTCTGTAGCAATGCTATTGACTGGCACGGCATTTGTTCGTTCGGCGGCGTAGGTTCAACCACAAGCGTCGGCGTAATTGTGGGCGTTACTGTTGCCGTAAAAATTACAGGGGTACTTGTCAGCGTGGCCATTGTCTGCGTAATTGTTGCCGTCGGTGGCTGCGTCAATACTGATGTAAAAGTGTTTGTCGGTGTGCATATTGTAAAGGACGCGCTGGACATTGTCCCTGCGCTGTCCATGGCAGTGTTTGTAATATTGTCTGTGTCTGATATTACTATGCCTGTCCAGGTCACAGAGCCCTTGTTTCCCGGCGCAAGCGCGGTATAAGTCCAGTTTATGACATTGCCTGTATTATTTCCGCCGCCGCTTATTTCCGACACATTCATTTGCGCCGGTATGGAATCCCATACTGTATAATTATTTATTGTAACCGCGCCAACATTAATAAAACTTATGCTGTAAGTCACCATATCGTTCAAAGCCGCGCAAGCAGCGCTTGCTGTTTTTGTCATTGATGTGGCTGCATTACCTGATATGGCCTGTGTAATTGTGACCGTCGGCGTAACTGTCATGGTTGCCGTATCCATGAAAGTCGCTGTCCATATCATGGTCGGTGACAGCGTCGGCGTGAATGTCAATGTTTCGGTTGATGTTATCCATATTATGGTATTCGTATATGTCGGAGTAACAGTAGCAGTTGATGCACTTGTAACCACAGGCGTCGCTGTTGTCGTCACTTGTGGAGTCGATGTTATGGTCATGGTAAATGTCGGTGTCGCAGTGAACGAAGGTGTGGCAGTACTCGTGAATGTCGGCGAAATGCATAATACATTGAATGCTGTCTGGTTTGAAAATGCCGCGACCGGGTCCCGGCGCCCAATCCGGCAATACCGGCGACATTTGTAAAGCTCTGGCCGCACGCCGATGTCGTTGCCCACCAGGTATATGACCCGCTCTGGTCTGTTATGCTGCCCGGTGTCCAGTTTACCATGCCACCTGACAATGTTCCTGCCGGGTTTGAACCCTGATACGTCAGCCCTGTTGGTACCGTATCATATACTGTTGTGTTTGCCGGTGTCCTTGGTATTAATACAAAGAAATTATTATATGAATCCTGCGTGCTGCCGTCCTGGTCGTTTCCCTGCTCGACTACACCCGGCCTCCAGTCTGTATATGTAGCGCCTGCGCCGCAGTTAAAATCAGTGGTTGCCGCGCCTGTGTCTGTCCAAGCGAGCTGGTACGCTGTCGGCTCAGGCTGGCCAACTGCCCACACCTTTGACTGGAACACATAATCATTGCCGTTTTGTGTCATCCATGTCTTTGTCCTGTACCATGTATTTGCGGTTAATGTCAGCCCTGTCGGATTTGCCGCTGCCGGCCAATTGCATGAACCCGAGCCTGTGCCCTGGCATTTCTGATAAGCTATATAACCGTTTGCCGGAGCCGTGTCCAATGATAATATCAGGCTGTATTCCCGTAAATTTGTATCTGTATAACCATTGCTCCGTAAAATTATCAGGGCATCAGCTCCCGGGTAATCGCCGGGATTAATCATGGCGTCTGCTTCAACTATGCCCGTGCATACCTGAACATTGGCAGGAGCCATGTCGTCCAAAAGCAGCCCCGGATACATCGCATTTCCTGTAACACTTCCTGTTATAATTCTATCGCCTGTTCCGCATGTATCTGATATAGTCCACGTGCCGTTATATGTTCCCTGAGGCAGGAATTTCCATCCCAGCGGCGGCGAGCTTGAATATGACCCTGTTGCAGTATCGTCAAACATCCTTACTGCCTCGAGCCGGTCGCCGTCTATCTGGTAGTCCAAATAATATGTTATTGTCACCAAATCGCCTGGCAGTTTCATAAATGTATTAATGCTCTGTGTTTTCTGTAATGCAAGCGAAGAACTGCCAATTGTAAGTGACGCCGTAGATGAGGCTACTGCCGCACCGTTCGTACCCGTGGCTGTGTTTGCTATTACCGTGCCTGTCGCTATCGAGCACGTCATCTGCAACAGCATCCATACTGTTCCGCTTGTGTTGTAGGTTGAGCTCGGCATTGTCCATTGTAATGTGCCTGATGTTGAGCCTGTTGCAGGTGCTGATACGCTGCCTCCTAAAGGCGCAGGGTTTGGGCCGTAATCAACAAGCGCCAGGCATCCTCCGCCCGGCATTGGTTCGCTTATTATGGCAGTGCCGTTGCCATATGTATAATCAACTGCGTAAAGCACCAGGTCTCCAACCTGCGCCAGCGTGCCTTCAACCCTATTATTAACGCTCACCGAGTATGCCCCCGGCGTAGGCAATGGCCATGACACTACGGTCATTTCACAGCCGGTTAAAGCAGGCCAGCCTCCCGATGAACCTTCGAGGTCATACTCTGCCGTGCCTACAAGTAAATAAAGTGTGTTTACGCTGCACGCTGATGAGTCAAGGTCGCTTTGATTTGGCATTGTAAGGTTATATTGCAGTGTGCGTAATCCGCCGTTTGAACCCCCGCAATCAGTGCATGAGTCCTCATTATATGCGACATTTGACACTGCCTCATACCCAAGTTCCCCTCCCTGCCATAAATTCTGATATGTGCTTTTAACATTTACTCCGCCCACGCCGACAAGAAAAATCTGCTTTCCCGAACCCGGCGTTGATGGCGTGTTCTGAGTGCTGATTGCCACAGCTATGTATGCACCCCCGCTGTCCTCATCGCATATCTGCATTGTCAGGATAAAATCCTGCCCCCATCCGGGATTTGCAGGGGACATTGATATGGACTCGATTTTGGGCCCTGCTGCATATATTGCTGTATATAATATGGAAATAAACGCTGATAATATTAGAATTATTTTTATTGCAGTTGTTTTATCTAGTTTTCCTGCGGCCTTTCTCATCTTTCTTTCTCCTCAATGCCCCCTCCTTTATTTGCTCACTACCCTTTTGGACAATTTATATGTTTTTTTGTTCCAGTTTTTATTAATCCTGAATTTGCAGTGTTCCTAAAAATTCCAGTCCAGGCTTAGCCTGTGCGTGTCGCCCAGGTTGCCAAAAGGCTGGTAAGCGTATGACAGCATTGCCTTTTTTTCTATCAGGAACCCGAGGCCTACCGATAAATTATTGTCGCTGTGCCGCAGCCCGAACCCCATCCTCAAATATACGATGTGATAAAAACCGCCTTCAACGCCCATGTCGAGAGTGGGCAGGTCATTGCTCACCATCAGCCTGTTTACGTCCAGGGCGGCGGTCAAATCAAAAAAATCAGTAAAGGTGTTTTTTAACCCGAACCCGGCTTTTAAGTTCAATGGCAGGGTGTCCGGCACGCTGATATACGCAGTCTGGTACCCTATATTCTGCAGCGCCAGCCCGATAAAAGTGTCGGGATTGCTGTTCAGTTTCATCAGCATTCCCGCGTCCGCGGCAATGCCTTTTTTTGAATATTTATAAAGCTGGCTGAAAAAATATTTTAAATTCGCGCCTGCGGAAATGCCAGGCGCCAGTTCATAACCGTATGATGCAGTCAGCAGCATGTCGTAATTGTTCACTTTCCCCACTACGTTTCCGAAGCTGTCAATCTGGTCAAAATTATAAGTGCTGTCAAATAAAAGGCTTGCCCCAAACGTGCCGAGTTTCACGCCGCACGGCATTGCATAGCTTAAATATTCATAATCGGTGTCGACAAAAGAGGCAAAATGGGTAAGTGATATGGTTGATTTTGATACGTATGCCAGGCCAGCGGGGTTAAAAAGCGGGCCGTTTGAATCGTCGGCAATAGCGCAGAAAGCGTCGCTCATGGCAGCCGTACGCGCCGGAGGTTCTATCCTTAAAAAATCAGGGCCTACTGTCCCTGTCGCTAATACCAGGCACGGCAGGATAATAAGCGCTGTAACCGCGGAAAACTTTTTCATTCAGTATAGCTCCCCATGGGATTCAACGTTGTACGGGCTTGGAACCGGTTATTGCAAAATAAATTTTTTGTATCTGCCCTTGATAAGGATTATTCTACCAGATTTATTTTACAATGCAAACCTTTCTTTTCGTCTCCACAAGCCCGGTCTTTATGTATATCACGTAAATCCCGGCGCTCACCTGCGCGCCAGTATCGTCGTAGCCATTCCATGAATCCTCATATATCCCGGTTTCCCTGAACCCGGATTCTATCGTTTTTATCGGTTCGCCCCTCCTGTCATATACTTTAATCAGGATTTCCGAAGGCTGCGCCACTTTGTACTGCACGGTTACGCTTTCGCCTTTTTCAGGGTTAATGACATTGTTTTTTATCTGAAGGTCTTCTTTCATCTCTTCCTCTGTCGGCGTCTTTTGTACTTCCGCCGCGCTTACGCTGTTTCCGCTTTCAACTGCAGCCCCGGACCGCTGTTGCGCCGCGCCCGTGTTAACCTGCTTTCCTGCCAGCGCCAGCGATATATGCGGCACAGCCTGGCCGCCCTCATTTTGCGTGACCGCGGCCTCTTTTGCCTGCGTTGTCTTGTTCCCCTCTGCTTCCTGCTTTTTTGCTTGTGCCTGTTTATTTTCAGCAACCATCTGCTTTTCCTTGGCTGCGGCCTCCTGTTTCTTTGGCTGAGCAGCTGCCTGCAAAACCGGCATTTTTTTCTGTGCTGCTAAAGTCTGGGGCTTATTCGCCTGCGCAACCTTTTGCCCCTGCGTATTTGTGCTGAACCTGACGCCAAAAACCAGTATTAATATCACGGCGAGCACTGCCGCGGCTGCCTGAGGCACCAGCGGCCTCTGTAATATGGATTTAACAGCCCTCTGCCATGTCACGGGCGGCTGCTCTTTCAGCCTCAGCCACACAGCGTCGTTAAAATCCAAAGGGATGTTTACCTTTTCTTTTTCACGGAAAGCGGCTTTCATTTTGTTTATTACGCTGAATTCCCTTGCGCACGCAGGGCATTCCCGCATGTGCTCCAGGGCATTTTCATTTAATGCTTTGCCTTCCGTGTATTCCTCTAATATCTTTTTAAATTCCCTGCATTTCATCACTTATCACCAAGTTTTTCCATGAGCCTTTTCCTCAGTTTTTCCCTCGCGCGCCACAGCTTTGATTTTACGCTGCCAACCGGCATTTTCAATATCTTTGCCATCTCCTCGTATTCCATTCCTTCAATGTCCCGCAGTATCACCACTGATTTTTCCTCAGGCTCCAGGTTGTCAACTTCAGCCATTATCACGGCACGTGTTTCTTTCGTTTCCATTTCCTCGTCCGCGAGCTGGTTTGTGTCTTTTACGTCAACCTGCCTTTCATTGTCTTCCTCGTCCGCTGTTAAAGAACCGGTTTCAAAAAACCTTCTCCTTTTCAGGAAGGTCCTCCTGTTCAGGCAAATGTTAACCGTTATCCTGTAAAGCCACGTTGAAACTTTTGACTTAAACTCAAAGCTTTTTAATTCGGCATACGCCTTGCAGAAAACCTCCTGCGCGATATCCACCGCCTCGTCCGTGTTCCTCATGTACCTGTAGCAGAGTTCTGTAATGCGCTGCCTGTAAACTGTTATTATCCTTTCAAATATCTTTTTATCGCCTTTTTGCGCTTTTTTAATCTCGCTAAAATTCACTTCTTCCATTTATTCCTCTTCTGCCTCTTTTGACAATTTTTAGCCGGAAAAGTTCCAATTATTTTCATATTTTTTGGTTTAACTCCGGCTTTGGCCCCAATTATATAATAAAATCGGCATTTTGTAACAGTTTTTTTGCGATGCCGGAAATACCGTATTTGCCTTTTTACTGCCGGCGCGTTGCCCCGGCAGTAAAATTTGTCTTTTCTGAAAAACCTTTTTATGCTAATATATGCGTGCTGTTTTGGGGCGTTTAATCCCCCGGGCTTTGTGCCCGTGAGACTCTAAAAATTAAAACCATTGGCTTTGTCATTTATTATATGGAAGGAGCTTGAATGAAATTCAGAGAATTCAGCGTAATACCGAATTTGCCCGACAAGCTTGAGCCTTTGATTGTACTGGCTTATAATTTGTGGTGGGCATGGGATTCAGAGGCGTTTGCGCTATTCAGGGATATTGACCCTGATTTATGGAGTGTTGTTTCGCATAACGCCGTAAAGCTTTTATACCAGGTCTCCCAGGAGCGCCTGGACGTGCTGTCAAACGACGAAGGGTTTTTATTCAGGATTAAGACCATCTTAAACCGGCTTAACCAGTACATGACAAGGTCCACATGGTATGAGAAAGTCAAGAACAGCCTGCCTGAAAATTTCAGGATAGCATATTTCTCCGCCGAATACGGCATCGCTGAATGCCTGCCTGTATACTCCGGCGGCCTTGGTGTCCTGGCCGGCGACTATTTGAAATCGGCAAGCGACCTTGGCCTGCCGCTTGTTGCCGTGGGCCTTTTATATTCCCAGGGTTATTTTCACCAGTATCTGACCCGCGACGGCTGGCAGCAGGAAAAATATGTCACATACGATTACCACATCTCGCCCATTTCAATCGTAAAAAATAACGACGGTTCGCCGATGGTGCTCGAAATCGGCATGCCCAACGGCCCCATGAAATTCAGGATATGGAAAGCCCAGGTGGGCAGGGTTTCGCTTTACCTTCTTGACACAAACCTGCCTGAAAATCCACCTGAATACACTGCCATAACATCCCAGCTTTACGGCGGCGACCTGGAAATGAGGGTAAAGCAGGAATTCCTGCTTGGAATAGGCGGCATAGTCGCGCTTTCGGCGCTGGGCTTAAACCCGACGGTAACGCACATGAACGAGGGGCACTCAGCCTTTCTGTCTCTTGAGCGCATCAAAACTTTCATAAAAGATAATAATTTTTCATTCGCCGAGGCGCGCGAGCTTGTTGCCGCGTCAAACGGGTTTACCACGCATACGCCCGTGCCTGCCGGGAACGACAGGTTCCCGCGGGACCTTATGGAAAAATATCTGAAAGGCTACGTAGAAAACAGCCTAAAAATATCCTTCGACGACTTTTTAAAGCTGGGCAAAGTTTACCCCGAGGATAAAAACGAGTTTTTCTGCATGACCGTGCTCGCGCTTAAGCTGTCAAACTTCAATAACGGCGTCAGCAAACTGCACGGGCACGTAAGCAGGACAATGTGGAAGGACATATGGAGCGATATCCCGGTGGATGACGTGCCCATTACCCACATCACAAACGGCATACATATGAACTCATGGATTTCAAAGGAAATCTCGGATTTGTTTTTCAGGTACCTTGGGACCCGCTGGGTTGACGCGCCCGACGACCACGAGATATGGAAAAGGGTCGGAGAAATCCCGGACATCGAGCTCTGGCGCACGCACGAGAGAAGGCGCGAGAGGCTCGTGGACTTTGTAAGGCGCAAAATAAAAAAACAGTTAAAGGACAAGGGCGCTTCCCAGGAGGAAATCGACAAAGCTTCCGAAGTGCTGGACCCGGAAGCGCTCACGATAGGCTTCGCGCGTAGGTTTGCCACTTATAAAAGGGCCACTTTGATATTCAAGGACATAGAACGGATAATCAAAATCCTCACGAATAAAACCATGCCTGTGCAGATAATTTTTGCCGGCAAGGCCCACCCGAAAGACGACGCCGGCAAGGAATTTATAAAACAGGTTTTTTTAATGGCAGAAAAAGAGGAGCTAAAGAACAGGATAGTTTTCCTCGAGGACTACGACCTGAACTGCGCGCATTACCTGGTGCAGGGGGTCGACGTCTGGCTCAACAACCCGCAGAGGCCGCTTGAAGCCAGCGGCACTTCCGGCATGAAGGTGAATTTTAACGGCGGCCTTAATTTAAGCACGGTGGACGGCTGGTGGGCTGAAAAGCCTGAAGCCGACAGCGGCTGGTCCATAGGAAACGGCGAGGAATACAACGACGGCGAGTACCAGGACAAGGTGGAGTCAGCCGCGCTGTACGAGCTTCTGGAAAACCATATTGTCCCGCTTTTTTACAAAAGGGGCGGCGATGACCTGCCTCATGAATGGATTAAAAAAATGAAAACTTCCATGCAGTCGCTTTGCCCCATATTCAACACAAACAGGATGGTAATGGAATACGCCGAGAAATTCTACAAGCCCGGCGCCGGGCAGTTTTTAAGCTTTATACCCAATAACTATGACAAATTAAGGAACCTGGCGCGGTGGAAGGATAAAATACAGAAAAAATGGGAAGCGACGCGGGTAACCGAAGTAATAGAAGACAAGAAAAAAGACATAAAACTCGGGGAAGCGTTTAAGATAAGGGCGGTAGTGCACGTGGACGGCCTGGCTGCCGAGGACCTGCTTGCCGAAGTTTATTACGGTTACTCGGAAGTCGACGACGTTCTTGCCAATGTTGCGACATTAAAAATGAACCTGGTTGAAAAGCGGGACAACAATACTTTTGTTTTCGAGGCCAATATCCCCGCTTCCTCATCAGGAATAGTAAAATATACAATACGGGTATTGCCCTATCACCCTGAATTAAAAGTTAAATTTATTCCCGGCTATGTTTGCTGGGCTTAAAATCATAAACAGGAGGCGCTGGAAATGGCTGTAAGGAGTTTTCAAAACCAGGATTTCCACGATCACGTTATTAAAACCTTAAAAGAAGTCTACAGCCGGCGCAAGGATGTCAAAGAGGTTTACGTCAACCCGGCCCAGGAAAAAAACGCGGCTTTGCACGGCATATACCCGGACGTTATAGTCAAAAACCAGAGGGGTTATTTGATTTTCGAGGTTGAAACCATGGATTCTATAACCGACGATGAGGCAATGGAGTGGTCAAATATCTCGACTCTCGGCACTTTTTACCTTGTAGTTCCGGACTCGTCCCAGGAAGACACAGTAAAGCTTCTCGTGAAGCACGTTTTAAGAAAAGCCATTATCATTACTTACAAGCTGGCGGAAAACAAGCTGGTCTTTTCAAAACTCCCGTAATCTATCCCCTTCCAGGCAAGAGTATAGCGGCATTATAATAATTCCACTATCATATCCATGAACTGCTTTTCATCCTTGAATTCTGCTTCCATCTTGTTCCCGGAAAACTTCACATGAGGCCTGTATTTGTTCGCGAATTTCTGGAATTTGCCCTGGTCTATTCCCTTTTTATCTCCCCATAATATAATGAGTTTCCCGTCTTTTTCCGATATCTCGCCTGCCTTTAATTTCCTGCCGATGGCTTTTAACTTGCCTACAAAAAGTATGTTTTTTACTTCTTCGGGGTATTCGCCCCATATGTCCTTTAAATCCGCGCTTATTTTTTTTATGTCCTCAAGCTCGCGCGCCAGGAAAAGCCTGCGGTAAATCCTGAGTTTCTCAGCTGAATCCCATATATAACTTTCAGGTATAAAAGCCATAAACCCCACTTTTATTTTCGTGTCCACCTCATTTTCTATTTCCTCGCCTTTCATTTTCGAGACAGCCTCTTCCAGCATGCGGCAGTAAAGTTCAAACCCTATTTTCTCCATGTTTCCGTGCTGCTTTATGCCGAGTATGTTTCCTGCGCCGCGCAGTTCAAGGTCCTTCATCGCGATCCTGAACCCGGCGCCCGGGTCCACGTAGCTTTCTATTGTCTTTAACCGCTCTTCCGCTACTCCTGACATTGCCCGCCTGTCGTGCACCATGAGGTACGCGTAAGCCTGCCTGTCCCTGCGTCCAACCCTGCCCCTCAGCTGGTACAACTGGCCCAGGCCAAAATTTTCGGCGCTGCTTATTATTATCGTGTTCACGTCCGGCATGTCGAGGCCGGCCTCTATTATAGTGGTAGTTATAAGGACGTCGAATTTGCGCGCAAGAAAATCCGACATTATCTTCTCAAGCTCGTGCTTGGGCATCCTGCCGTGCGCCGTCCTGAATTTTACTTCAGGCAAATTCTGCTCGAGTATTTCCTTGAGCTTATTTATTGTCTTGATGTTGTTATGCACGTAAAAAACCTGGCCGTGCCTCAGGATTTCCCTCAGGATAATTTCCTTTGCCGCGTTTAATTTCTCCTCCACTATGTAAGTCTCAATCGGCTTTTTTCCGGCAGGCGGCGTATTTATCGTGCTTATGTCCCTTATTCCCGAAAGCGAGAAATAAAGCGTCCTTGGTATGGGCGTGGCCGTGAGCGTGAGTATATCTGCCTCGGGATATTTTTTCCTCAGCGACTCTTTGGCTTTCACCCCGAAATGCTGCTCCTCGTCTATTATTACAAGCCCGATATCCGGGATTTCAATGTCCTGGGACAGCACCGCGTGCGTGCCTATCAGTATGTCTATCTTCCCCTCTTTTAATTTTCTGATGATCTCCTTTCTTTTTTTAGCTGATACAAGCCGCGAAATCATCTCTATATTGACGGAATAATCCGCCATCCTTTCCTTAAAAACCATGAAATGCTGCTGCGCCAGCAGCGTGGTCGAAGTCAGCATCAAGGCCCGGCTTCCGGCGTTTATTGCCTTAAAAGCCGCCCGCATGGCAACCTCGGTTTTGCCGAAACCCGCGTCCCCGCATACCAGCCTGTCCATCTGTTTCTGCCTTTCCATGTCGCGCTTGACGTCCTCTATTGCCTTTGCTTGGTCAGGCGTCTCGTCATATATGAATGCGTCCTCGAATATTTTTTGTTCTTCCCCGTCTTCCGGGAACTGTATGCCGCCTGCCACCTGCCTTTTTGCGTAAATCCTTAAAAGCTCTTCTGCCATGGCGCGCATTTCTCGGTAAATTTCCTCTTTTGTCCTGCGCCACACAGGCGAGCCGAAAGCTGAAAGCGCTGGCACCCTGTCCGAGCCTATGTACTTGTCTATAAGGTTTATCTTGTAGATCGGCAGATAAAGCCTGTCATCGCCCGCGTATTTGATATGTATAAAATCCCCGGTAAAATCTTCTATTGTCAACGTTTTAATGCCGGTGAATATCCCTATACCGTGGTCCACATGAACCACATGGTCTCCTTCTTTTAATTCCATATAATGTTTTACCGGCTTTAAGAACCTGGATTTTATTTTTCTTGTCGGCTTGCCTGAGTACCTCTCAAAAACCTCCCTGTTTGAAATCACGCACAATTTTATGTCGGGCAGGACGCAGCCCCTGTAGATATCGGCAATTAAAAACTTTATATTGGATAACGGCCTGCCCATAACGCTGGTTTCATGGTTTTTTATTATTTCTTTTATATGCTCGCTTTCTGCCTCGTTGTCTGATATCAGGCAGGTCGAGTATCCTTTGGCCTGCATCTGGCCGATGTAATCAAAAAATATACCCAAATTCCTTTTAAAAAGCGGGTTTATCCTTATCCTGAATTTTATTCCTCTTGCCTGTTTCGGTATAGAAAATGTCCTTAATTTCTGGAATCCGTTCAGTTTTCTAAAAATATTCCTGAGCGTGAAAAGGTTTTCCTCTGCCTCGTCGATATGCAGGTATTTTTCTATTTTCGAAATCTTCGCAATTATCTCGTTTTTCACCCTGTCCACGTCGTCGATTACTACAAGGGTGTCTTTGCCCGAAAAATAGTCTATTATCGAATGTTTTTTTTCGTTATTTTTGTTTCCGGGGTTGTAAAGAGACAGCTCTATTTTATCCAGCTGTTTTGTCGTGCTGTAAGTTTCAAGTGAAAAAAGCCTTATGCTTTCTATTTCGTCGCCGAAGACCGATATCCGCAGGGGATATTCGTAATCCGGGGAAAAAATGTCGATAATGTCGCCCCTTATGCTGTATTCAAAAACCTCCTCGACTTTCAGCGTCTTGCTGTAATTGTTCTCGGCAAGTATTTCGTTCATTGCTTCTATCTTCAGTTTTTTGCCTTTTTCAAACGTCAAAAAATATTTTTTTGTTTGCGCCGGACCAGGTATTTTTTCAGAAAGGGCGTCTATGTTGGTTACAATGACTTTTGATGCGCTCATGAATATCTGTTTGTAGGTCGCGGCACGCTCCTTTGAGATTTCCTTTGACGATTGTATGTGCCGGTAAATAAGGCTGTCGTCAGCCGGGTAAAAAAGCACTTCCTTGCTTATTTTGAATATTTTTTTCAGGCTGTCTATTTCGGAGTAAATGGAATATATGTCTTCCGAAGAAGTTACTATGAATATGTCCTTTTTTACCTTTGCGGCCAAAAATGCGTAGAATATCCCCCTGAAACAGTCGGTCAGGCCCCCCGCGAAGATGTTGCGGCTGCCCGCCTCTGCCTCTTTTAAAACATCCTTTATTTCCCTGTATTGTTCGAGCAAGTCAAACATATAACATATAAAAACAAAATTACCGGTTTATAAAACCATCATAAGATTTTAAAATATATCAATGCCCAAATAAGTATATTTCCGTAGACTCCTGTTATCGCGTCATCCGCCATAATGCCGTTGCCTCCGTATAATTCCTGCGACTGGTACGCCGGCGGCGGCTTGATGATGTCGAGTATTCTGGCTATAAAAAAACCCGCAATCATTCGTTTTAAAGTGTATGGTATAA
The DNA here is from genome assembly GCA_963845185.1 of uncultured bacterium. Lineage (GTDB taxonomy): Bacteria > Oederibacteriota > PGYV01 > PGYV01 > CAWJRG01 > CAWJRG01. The sequence continues at coordinate 242,495 of CAWJRG010000010.1, forward strand.
ACATCATAGTGATGAGGAACCCCACAACCTCGTCAATCACCACTTTGTGAGGGTCCTTTTCTTTAAAAATCGCAGCCGCATAATTTGATGCCCATATACCGATAAAAAAAAGAGCGACGGTTATGATGAAATAAACAGCCGGGTGCATGTTCCTGAATAAAAAATAATAAAAAGGCAAAAAACACAGCGTGGCAAAAGTCCCTGAACCTTTCGGTAAGTAACCGGTGTAAAAAAAAGTAGATATTATTATGATTAACTGCCGCATGTTTGCACCTGTTCGAAAATTCCAAATTTTGTATGGAATTCTGTCGCGTCTTTTATATCTGAAATTTGAATTTTAAAATTTGAAATATAACTACACTTCATTGTCAAAAAGTTTCCTGTTCCTGAAAAAATAATCAAAGCCCGATACAAGCGCAAGTATGGCAGCGACGAACATAAGCCAGTATGGCGCGTAATAAATCAGGTAAAGAATTGCCTTGCCTGCGTTACCGCCGTCCATCAGGGCTTTTTCCCACGGGGAAGCGTAAAATTCGATGGTATTCTGAATGGCAATCAAGGCCAGTATTATGATTATTGCCAGTATCTGCATTAGTGTTTTTGTTTTGCCCCAACCAGACGCCTCGATAATATCCCCGCCTTTTTTCGCTGCCATTATCCTGACGCCTGAAACAAAGAAATCCCTGCTTATTATTATTATCACCATCCATGCCTGCACTATACCGAGCTGGACAAAACAAATAAAAGCGGAAAAAACGAGCAGCTTGTCCGCCACGGGGTCCATTATTTTGCCGAAATCGCTGACTATTTTATATTTCCTAGCTATGTAACCGTCAAGGTAATCCGTGAACGCCCCAAGCGCGAAAAGCAAAAGTGCGGTGTAATTCAATATTATGTTGTTTGTCAGCACGCATGGTATGAATGCTATCGGCACGACCATTCTTAACAACGTGAGTCTGTTGGGCCATTTTTCAAACTTAATAATTTTTTTCAACGCACCTCTCCTGCAAGGTCATAGCCTTTAAATCCTTTGATTTCAGCTTTATAAAATTCCCCTATCTTCAGGGATTTCCGTGATTTAATTATAATGTTACAGTCAATATCCGGTGCGTTGTGCTCGTCCCTGGCCATAAATAAATTTTTTCCTGCCCTGCTCACTATAAGTACCCTCTTAATTTTTCCCTTTTCCTTTCCGTTATTATAATAATAAACCCTTTTGCTTGCAAGCAATAATCTTTTTTTTCTTTCTTCTGCCTTTTTCCCACTTACTTTTCCGCCCAGCCTATAGGCGCCTGTGCCGGGCTCGTCAGAATAAGTGAAAAACCCGGCCTTTCCTACCCTGCCTTCTTTTATAAACCCGAGCAGCTCGCTGAATTTTTCCTTATCCTCGCCGGGATAGCCTGTAATAAACGAGCTCCTTATGGTTATGCCCGGGACATTTTTTCCGGAGTAATCAAGGATTTTTAAGATATCTTTCTTCCCGTATCCCCTTTTCATGCTTTTAAGTATCGCGTCGTTCACGTGCTGGAAAGGTATGTCAAGGTACCTGCATATGATTTTCCTTTTATCTTTCCTCATTACGCTTATTACCTGTTTTACGGCGTCAAAATCCGGGTACAAGTAAAGCAGCCTCAGCCAGAATTTTTTATCCGTCCTTTTTATTATCTCAGATAGCAGCGCACCGATTTTTTTTGTTTTATACATATCCTTGCCGTAAAAAGTCAGGTCCTGGCTTATAAGGTTGATTTCTTTTATTCCCGAATCGACAAGAATGTTTATTTCTTTTACTATGTCGGCTATTTTTCTGCTTTGGTATTTCCCTTTTATCGCCGGTATCGTACAAAAAGAGCACCTATGGTTGCAGCCATCCGAAATTTTTACGTAAGCAGAATACGGATTTAAAAGCACGCGCCGGTCCCGGCAGGAATATATATATGGCTTGGCTTCGGCATACACTCCTCTTTTGTTTAAGGCCAGGGCAGCGTTCTTAATATCATTTACCCCGAGCCACGAATATACAGCCGGGAATTTTTTTATAAGGCGGTTTTTATCCCTGGTTACATGGCAGCCGGCGACAATAATCTTTAAATCCCTATTTTTTTTTCTATAAGCCAGCATTTCCCTGATTGTCTTCTCGGTTTCATCCCTTGCCTCTTTTAGAAAAGCGCATGTGTTTATAAGTATGACATCCGCATCTTCAGGAGAGCGTGTGATTGAATATTCACCGAGGGATGATATCATGCATTCGGTATCAACAATATTCTTCGGGCAGCCGAGATTTACGATCCCAAGTTTCAAATTGTGCCTTTTGGGTTTAAATGATGATTTGATTTTTTCGCGGATTAGCATGTATTGTTTTGTGGTAGGAGTTATGTTGGAAGTGTTATGTGCCTAATTCTTGTTTTCAAACACATAGCACATACCACTCATCGGTAATTCGTAAATTGCGTGTCTATGCCGAAATCCTTTTGTTTAAGCGCCGCAATCACGTCCTGCAAATCATCTTTTTTCCTGCCTGATACCCTTATTACATCCTTCTGGATTGAAGGCTGGACTTTAAGTTTGGTGTCCTTTATAAATTTCACTATATCTTTTGCTTTTTCCTGCGGGATACCTTCCTGGATTGTCACTTTGATAAAAAAGCTTTTGATGCCCGACTCCACCGGCTCGTCGGCCTTAAGCGCCTTCAGCGGCACTCCTCTTTTGGCCATTTTGTTCATCATGACGTCAAGAGCCGTCCTAACCTTATAATCGTCGATTGACTTTACTGTTATTGTCCTTTCTTCCTTATTAAACTCTATTGTAGTATTTGTGTCCTTGAAATCATACCGCCCAATAATCTCTTTATCCGCCTGGTTTATTGCGTTGACAACTTCCTGCATATCCACTTTTGACACTATATCGAACGAGAAATCTTCAGGCATGTTTCACCTCGCAAAGAATTTCAAATTTCATATTTTATTTACGGCGAAACAGTCGCTGTATCTTTTAGAACAGGCTGCGCTTCAGCGGACTTGGTTGTTGCCGCCGCTGACGGTTTTTCTCCTGTAGGCGGGTTCGCCGAGGTTTTCTCGCCTTCCGGAGAGTTGACTTTCATCCTTTTAAAACCCTGCCCTTTGTCAATATACCAGTTTTTACCTGCTTCAAAAATAAGGCCGTTTATTACCTCGCCTTCCTGCCCAATTACGCCGATTTTATCGCCGTTTACGTTAAATTCAACTCCACCGGCATTGCCGACTAGAAAAACCATCTTGTTTATGCCGCTCCACTGTTTTTCATCGTTTTTCTTCAGGTAATATTCCTCTTCCTTGTCGCCGAATTTTGCTTTCAGCCACACGTCTTCCTTTGCCTTAATTTCCACTTTTATGCTTTCCTCCGGCACAGGCGTCGTGTAAACTTCCTTGGTTCCGGCAGGTTTTGCCCTATTGCATCCTTTGAAAACAACTGCGAGTAATAATATAATTATTATTAAAGCTGCTGCAGCGGCACAAATCACCAAAATGTTGTTCTGCTTGAAAAAGCTCTGCAGGGTTTCTGTCTTCCTGTCTATTTCATTTATCATATCCTGCTTTGCAGAGCTTGAATTTTGCCTGCTGCGGTTCCTGCTTTTTTATTGTTTCCTTTCTTTCATCAGCCAAAATGGTTTCCGGCTCGGGCGTTAAAAGCGCCATGATTTCATCTATATTTAACTTTAAAAATTTTGCGTAGGTCTTTAAAAACAACCTGTGATAAATAGGTTTATCAAAAGCTCCTACGTCCTCATCCTCCAGGGCTTTTAGGTACCTTGCGTCTATCTTAAGGATTTTTTCTATTTCGGGATATTTTAAATTCTTTTCTTCCCTGCGGCTTTTTAAGAGCTCTCCGTATCCTTTCTTATTCATTTTTCTTCTCCTTTATTTTTCTTTTCAGCGCCCGCCCCGGACCCTTCACTTTCTCCGGTCAAAGCACTCCCGTCTATTTCCTCCACGCCTTCAGGCGCCTTGAAAACAAATTTATCATCACTCAATGCCGGAGTTTCACCCAGCTGCGCGGAATTATAGGTCACTATATCCGAAAATTCGACCTCAACCATTGTGTTTGCCATTTTCATGCTCATGTATGAAGGCAACAGGTCTTTTTTACCTATTTTCACTTCTATCGAGTCAAAATCCATGTCTTTTTTATGCAGGGGAATCATTTTCAGGTCATAATAATTCTCGTTTTGCTCGTCAAGCTTTGTTTTGCTGTTCTTGGCAAAAAATGCTATCGATGTCTCAAGGTCTATATAAAAGTGCATGTTAAGGTTTGCTTCCTTCACGTTCTGCTTTATTACCTGGTTTAATTTCGGCGTATATATCCACAGCATCTTGCCGTCAGATATCATCGCCTGTTCGTTTGGCTCGGTATAATGCACGTAAAATTTATCCGGTTTTTTTATCATGACGTCGCCTTTTACTTTTTGCGTCATGTCGGCGTCAAGATAAGTTGTCTTGATTTCTATTTTCGCCGTAAGGGCTTTCCTGTCTTTTTGCTCACGTATTAATTTGTCGATAAAAAGCTTGATTTTTCCTGTTTGTGCGGCTGTTTTTGCAGGCTTCTTTTTCGGATTTATTGACGGAGTTGCCTGGCCCGAAGGGATTTCAACTGCCGATTCCGTGGGAGAAGGTGATACTGCCTCTGCCTCTTTCATTCCTGATGTCGGGGTTGCTTGCCTAGCCACGGCATTTGTCGGCGATGGGCTGATTAATGCCTGCGGCTGCGCTGTCACGCTTGATTTCTGCGGCGACTGCGTATTGGCCTGGTTTTCGGTTATCTCGGCTTTACCGAAAGCGCAGTTGCAGAAAAAAATTATTACGCTAAAAAGGATTACAATATGTATTATTTTCATAATTTTCATCCAATCCTCCTGAAAGTCAGTTGATTTTGTCCGGTATATCTTTTATGCGGCAAAATCTTTTAAAACTATTATACCCTTGGGTATCCTTAGGCTTTGCACGGCAGCAACAGTCCCAAATGATATTATTGTGTCTTTAAAAGTTTAAAGCCCCGGAAATTCAGCCAGGGGCCTTATGCGGTTAAGTATTTTATACCCGAAGTGCTTTAAAATCAATAAAAATCTTAGATATCGTTTGTTTTGTCAAGCTTCTCAGCGCAGACAAAACATTACGATATTTTATACCCGCTCAAGTCACGAGCTTGCAAGTGACAAGAGGTATTAAATGTCTTTTGTTAATTTATTATTTATCCATGAGTAGATGTCACCAAATACCTGTTTTCTGTTCTTCTCTATTGTCAGCGCGTGGAAGGAATCCTTGTATAAGTGATATTCCTTGTCGCATTTAAGCTTATTGAATAATTTCAGGGAAGAGGAGTTTTTTCCCAGGTAATCTTTCCCGGCAAGCAGAAACAGAACCGGTATTTTTATTTTCGCCGTGTTTAGCATTGCTTTTATCTGGATTAAAAGTATGCCAAGTAAAAGCCCTGCCGAGGCAAACCTGTGTTCGCGCTTGTCACTTTTCAGCCTTTTTAATATGGAAACATCCCTCGACAGTTCCTCGGACTTAAAAGGCATTAGAATTGGTTTTGCCGGAATAAACAAGGCAGTAAAACCTATCAAAATCTTTTTCATCAGGCTGATTTTCATTGAATCCTCATAAACCGGTACAACCTCAATAAGACCTTTGTAATTGCTGTCGCAATCAAGCACGGTCATATGTGCTATGAGGGCGCCCATGCTTTCGCCAATGATAAAAATTGGTTTTTTGGAATTTTCCGACTTTATTATTTCCTTCAGGATGGCTATGTCCTTATAATAAATATTGATTGCTTCCACATATCCCGGCCTTTGAGAAAGTTCGCCAAACCCGCGCAATGCAAGTGCGTAAACTGAAATTCTCTTTGTCTTAAAAAAATTTCCCATTTCAGCAAACCTTTCAGAATGTGCGCCCATGCCGTGCACAGCAAGAATAACTGCTTTCGAATTTTTCGTCTGCCACTTTCTATAGTATATCCCGTTTTTATTTATAAGCATGCATGCCCCGCATTTTACTTTTTTTGCCCGTTTTCGGCAGAAAGCATTTCAACAAGGCGTTTTGTTTCTTCTTCAGTTATATACCTATCTGAAGGCGAGCGCAGTATAGTTTTGTTTTTCATGCTTACTGCCCTTCCGAACGAAAGTGCCATATCGTATACTGATTCTGCCTGTGGAAGGAAACTTACAAATACTGGCACATCCGGTTTTGACATGTACCACCTGCCGGCGTTGCTAAAATAAAGGCTCGTAGTTATAACGCCAAGCCTTGCCTGCTTTTTCCTGTCATTGTCTGTTTGCCCTGCGGCGATTTCAAGAAACTTTTTGCACAGCGCGAAAAATTCGTTTTTTATCTTTTCGTTAAGGACTATTGCATAATCGCCCATGACGTCTTCAAAGTACATGTAGGTTGTTTTGCTTCGTACGTCGTACTTTAATGTACTTTTTTTATCTACCATTTGACGGCTGGAATCCAAATATTCCTGTACTTTAATTTCGCCGATAGGCATTTGTCCTGCATAAACAAATATGGAAGTCAGGAAAAGGAAAATGATAAATAATATTCTTTTCATTTTTTACCCGGACATGCGTCAATATAGGTATTATTCATAAAACCACACCTCTTAAAAAAGTCTTTGACTCCGGTCCACCGGCGCCTTTTTTGATGACAAATCATATATTAACATTAAATAAAACAGGTGTCAAACAATCCGTAAAATTCGATCCCTTCTTCGAAAATGGCGGCTTATATCGTTCACTTTTCCGCAGTACCTTTAAAGAAAGTATAACAAAAAACCCCGCCTTTTCTTGCCGATTTACTTAAATCTCTTATCCCTTTATTCCATGTTTTTTTATCAATCATCCCGCAGGCAATAGCCTGTTTTTCCACTCCTTTTACCATAGCTATATATGTTTTTTTTGTAAACCCTTCGGTCATTTTCGGCCTGCTCTCGTCTGCATAAACAAATCTTGGCGAAATATTTATATTATTAAACCCTGCTTTTTTCAGCAAAGGATAAAGGCGCCTGCCGATAAGGGAATCCCCTCCCAGCTTTTTCTGAATATCAATCAAACAGCGTATTGTTTTCATAGCGTCCTTGCTTTCAGGGTAAAAAAGCGATGTTTCATGATCCCCTTCTATAACGGTTAATGTGCCTTCTTTTTTTAAGACTTTTTTTAAATTCTTCAAAGCCTTAATTGGCTCACGCAAATGCTCAAGCACAAAACAGACAAAAACATGGTCAAAGGTATTGTCTTCAAAAGGCAGGTCAAAAATATCAGCTATCCTGAATTCTACATTATTTATTCTTGATTTTTTTATTAGAGAGCGTGCTTTATCCAGCGATTCCGAAGAAATATCCATGGATATTATCAGGGCTCCCGGGCTGTTTTTGGCGAGTATTACTGTCTGCGCACCGACACCGCATCCTGCTTCAAGCACTTTGCTGCCTTTTGGGTAATGCGTATCGCCGTGCAAAAGTCCAGTAAGAGTATTAGCCTGGTCAAACAATCGTGTATGTTCTCTCTTTGTATAACCATGTACATAATTCCGCATATCATGATCCTTTAAATACAGGGCATACTATATATTTTGTCAGGCCTTGTTTAAATAAATATCTTTAATTCTGTTATGCTCTATCCAGGTCAATAAAATCATTACTGTATCAAAAACAGTAAGGGCAATCAGCCAAAAAGAATGGGTATATGAATACCGGTATATCTGATAGCCGACGAATAAAACGAGAAAAATAACCGCAAGTGGATAAGCCCATAGCCTTTTTTCCAGCAGCATGGCAACAAGAAATATTTTAACCACACCGTGGGACAACAGGTAAAAAATTCCAAAATGCTGTGAACTGGCTGTAAATTCATGGCTTATTTTTATTAAATAATTAGCGATCATATCATTCGGGTCTTCAGATAATTCATGCTGGGTCAATAGAAGAATTATTTTGCTTAACCTGACCGGGCTGGTCAGCATAAGCAAAAAACCGCCCAAAATCTCAAGGATTCCGTCAAAGCCTTTTATATAAATTCCGATTAAAAATCCGTCATGAAGCAAATTCTTTTTAATATCCGTTTTCATATAATAGTTTATCACCAGCCTTTTATGGAGCCCCCGCCTTCACAGGCGGGGCACCTTTAAAAATTTTCTGATATGCTCCCTCCCCGGAGCGCTATCAATCCTGCCTCAACAATAGGCGGGGTTTTTCGCGAAGCGGGATTCATATTATCAGGCAATAAATACAAAAAATCAAGCGTTGAAACCGAACTTGACAATTTTAAACACAGGAATATAATTGGGGTAATATTGAGTACCACTTGTCCTCAGCCTGGCGGCTTCGGACTGGAGCGGGTACAAGATAGCGTAATATTTTATCATCGCTTTCGGCTTGATAAAATAAACGCTATCATAGGAGGTGATTGCATGAGAAAAAATACAGTCGCAATTCTCGCTGTTTTGCTCTTTTTAACGCTTATCTTTACAGGAGGAAAAAAGAAAATGGAAAAAATTATCGTAACAAGCAGCGCATTTAAGCAGGGCGAAGCCATCCCGGTAAAATATACATGCAAAGGCGCTGATGTTTCGCCGGAAATCAGCTGGCTGGGCACACCCCAAAACACGAAATCAATTGTTTTGATTGCCGATGACCCTGATGCGCCGGGCGGCATGTGGGTTCACTGGGTGGTTTATAACATCCCATCATTGGTCACTTCACTTAATGAGAACTTTCCAAAAACCGTTGAGTTAAAGGATGGCACGAAACAAGGCCGTACTGATTTCGGCAAATATGGATACGGTGGCCCGTGTCCGCCGTCAGGCACACACAGGTATTTTTTCAAGGTCTACGCGCTTGACATTGTTTTAAGCCTCGAACCTGCGGCTGCGACCAAGATGTCGGTAACAAAATCAACGGAAGGACACGTGCTTGGCTATGGTGAACTGATGGGAACTTTTAAAAAATAATTTCAACCAATAAAATCGACAGCAATTCATTTTTTAAATTTCTTATTAATATTGCCGTTGCTGTCTGTTTTTATCAGATATACATCCCAACCGCCTGCGCGATATGACTCGGTATACCCGGTGATGATATATCCACCGTCTTTAGTCTGCTGCACCGACCTGCCTATATCATCTTTGCTTCCCCCGAAAGTTTTATGCCATTTCTGTTTTCCGTCGCTGTCTGTTTTTACCAGATACACATCGGCATTACCCGCCCCGTATGAATGTGTGCTCCCCGCAACAATGTATCCCTCGTCGTTTGTCTGCTGCATCGAATAGCCTTCGTCGCTATTTTTTCCACCGTATGTCTTATACCAATTCTGGTTTCCATTGTTGTCTATTTTTATTAAACAAACATCATTATTGCCGGCCAAGCTTGAACTCGTGCTGCCTGCAACTATATATCCGTTGTCTGTTGTTTGTTGTACCGAATATCCATAACTATCCCCGCTTCCGCCCAAAGTCCTTGTCCACATGCCATCACCATTCCTGTCTGTCTTTATAAGATATATCTCATTATAACCCGGGCTGTAGGAATTTGTGGTCCCTGCAATGATGTACCCGCCGTCTCTTGTCTGCTGCACTGAACGGCCTTCGTCACTTCCGCTTCCGCCGAATGTCCTTGTCCACACACAATCGCCGTTGCTGTCTGTCTTTATCAAATATATATCAACACCACCCGTGCCGAATGAATTTGTGCTTCCTACAACAATATATCCGCCGTCTTTTGTCTGTTGTACTGAATATCCGTAATCATCGTTGTTACCGCCGAATGTCCTTGTCCATACGCAATCGCCGCTGCTGTCGGCCTTTATCAAATAAACATCCCAGCCGCCCGCACCGCACGCCTTCGTGCTTCCTGCAATAATGTATCCCCTGTCTTTTGTCTGTTGTATTGAATTTCCTTCATTTTCACCGTTTCCGCCGAATATTTTGTACCAGTTCTGGTTTCCGTTGCTGTCGGTTTTTATCAGGTATATTAGGGGATTAGCAGGCGTACTGTATGATGTCGTGTTTTCAGTAATGACATAACCGCCATCGGCTGTCTGCTGCACAGACTCGCCTTTATCATCGCCATCTCCTCCGAATGTGGCTGCAAATTTGACGGCTGCATCCGAGACCTGCGTTTCGACGGCTTTTTGGGGAAAAACCAAGGAAGTCATTAAAAACATTATAATAACCAGGCAGGGCTTTACCGGGTTCATTTGTTCTTTGGCGTTGATTTTTTTATAATCGCGTATCATTTATCAAAATCCTTTCTTGTGATTGCGTAGCTTTTTACATCATGCACTCTTCCTCTGACCGTTATTATCCTGCTCCTCTGCATGCCTTCAAACTTCATTCCTGCTTTTTCCATAACTCTTGACGAGCCGATATTTTTAATATCACACACCGCCTCGATCCTGTTTAAACCCATTTTTTTAAATCCAAATTCTATTATTTTTTTACAGCTTCTGTCATATATCCTTTATTCCAACCGTCTGGTGATAATGCATAGCCTATTCCCGCAGTTTTATGGGTGTCAGAATATGTTTCATATCCCGCTGTGCCTATCACTTTCCTGGATTTTTTATCAGTCACTGCCCAGGAAGCAGGCTCCCCGCGCTTGTATTTTGCCAAAACATGTTTAATAAATGCTTTAGTATCTTTTTTTGTCCTGTGATATTCCCATATTGTATATTTCGTCACCATTGGCCGCGAAGCATAATTAAATATGTCGTCAATATCTGTTTTTATTATCCTGCGCAATAAAAGCCTTTTTGTTGATAATTCAGGCAGGTTTTTAAAAACCCGCTTATTGGAATCCATCGTTTTCAATCCCACGCTATCTCATAACTCGTTTTACCATCTTTATTATCGGTAAATTTTATGATTTTTACCGACACATTTTTGCAGCCGCTTATTTCCAATGCCTTTTCTATCCACCCGCCTATGCGGTTTTCAATTACCGGTGATATTTCCGAAAACTCAAGTATTTCTACTTTAGTACTTTTCGCCCCGGTCTGTGTAGCCCTTATTTCGCTGGGACGGTAATAGGTCGGGAGTATCCTGTCGGCCTTTTTTATTATGAACTGCGGATTCGCCAATTGCACAAAAAACCTGTAAATGCCTTTTAACCCGTAATCGGCGCTGTGCCTGCCCATTTCCCATGCGCCTTTTAAATCGCCGTTATAAAACATAGCGCACGCGCGTTTGGTCGGTTCCACAAGATATTCGTTCATTGAATACCAGTTGGCAGAAATGATGGCAGACGAAAAAACACTCTGCGCCTCTTCCGGCAGCGATGCGACCCATTTCTTTAATCCTGTTTCTCCAAAATTTAGTTTTATGAATTCCCTGGCAGCCACAAGTGTGGAACCTTTTACATCCATAAATGCCTCCATTGTTTTTCAAAAAAATTTATTCGCGGTCATAATAACATTTATAATTATAAACGACAATAATATTTTTTTATGTGGTAGAATTCCCCTTGTAATTTCATAAAAGACGTGCTGACTATATATTCATATCAAGACGCTCTTTCTTTAATGGCGTCTTCGGGAAAACCTCTTACGCGCCTGCCAGGCTTTTCGCCATCACCCTGCGGAAATGAAAACCATATATAGCCAGTGTGATAGCTTCTGCCAAAAGTTCTGGTTTTTTAAATGCGGTCCAGAAAACCATTTTCCAGAAATAAATTTTTCCCTCGCCCCATATACCCATCCGCCATATTGCCTTTACCAGCGCATTTATCTTTACATCAAGCGAAAGCTTTCTTTCAGTGGCCACTTTTTTGTATTCTTTAAGGAATGTAATTACCCTGTTATAGTAGTTTTCAGGGGTAAAAATTGTGTTCAGTATTCTTTTGTAGCCTTCTATCAGTTTTTCCTTGTCCATTTTCGGTAAAAAATTTATGGTAAAATCCGTATTGCTTCCCGTGGGCATTTTCAATATCCTGCCCGTATCCTGCAGCCTTTGATAAAGTTTTGTCTCGGGCAGCGCGTTTAAAAGCCCGACCATTGCCGTCACAATGCCGCTTTTCTGGATGAATTTTATCATGTTGTCGAAAGTTTTTGAAGTGTCCGTGTCAAAACCTACTATAAATCCTCCCTGGACCTGCAGCCCGTTCCGTTGGAGTATCTTTACTTTTTCCTCAAGGTTCTTGCCTGTATTCTGCACCTTGCCGCATGAAAAAAGGCTGTCCTCCTCGGGTGTTTCGATGCCAACAAAAACCGAATCAAAATTGGCTTTCTGCATCAGCGTCATGAGCTCCTGGTCGTCGGCAAGGTTTATCGACGCTTCTGTATAAAGAGTGAAAGGCCTTTTCTTTTTCTCCATCCACGTGCCAATTTCCTTTAGTATCAGTTTTACCTTTTCCTTATTACCTATAAAGTTGTCGTCGACTACAAACACGCTGCCGCGCCATCCTGAAGCGTATATCGCGTCAAATTCCGCATTTACCTGTGCCGGGGACTTCACCCTCGGTACCCTTCCGTTAATAACTATTATGTCACAGAATTCGCAGCTGAAAGGGCAACCCCTGGAAACCTGCATCGCAAGCGAAGCGTAATAATTTGTATTCAAAAGGCTCCAATCCGGCACTGGTGTCTTTGAAATGTCCGGCCTTTCATTTGAAGAGTATATGAGTTTTACTGCCCCTGTTTCCAAATCCTTTAAAAACATGGGATAAGTAACTTCTCCTTCGTTTAAAACAAAACAATCGACGTTGCTGAAATCTGTATGCCCTGTCGTAAAAAGCGGCCCGCCCGCAACGACAAATTTGCCGAGCGCTTTTGCTCTGTTTATTACTTCCTGCGCGGATTTTTTTTGCACAATCATGCCACTCACATAGACATGATCCGCCCATTTGATATCAGCGTCTTTCAATTTTGTGACGTTTAGGTCGACGACTCTCTTTTCCCACTGCGCCGGCATCATTGACGCAAGCGTCAAAAGCCCGAGCGGCGGAAGTGCTGCTCTTTTATTGACAAACGGGAGTGCGTGTTTGAAACTCCAGAACGTGGCTGGATACTCCGGATAAACCATTAGAACTTTCATAAAATGCCTCTTTTCCTCCAAGCCTGGTATGCGTGGAAATATAACTAATATAAGGTTATCCCCCAGAAACATATTAAACAAGGCTTGTTTCCACTTATAATTGACTTATATCCCGGTTGAATTTGTTGGATTTATATCAGGAATGGAAATTCGAAAAGCATTTTTCGCGGAATTGAAAACTAATAATTCCTTTACTTCCCCTGAATTTTTTTTACTATGTCATATGCAGTCTTATATCCTAACTCTCCTGCTTTGTTTAAATCTCTGATAGCGCCTTTATTGTCGCCTAATTTATATTTGGCAACCCCGCGGTTATAATAAGCATCCACGGATTTCGGTTCAAGCTCTATTTCTATGTTAAAATCCTTGATTGCCCCTGTATAGTCACCTAATGCGCCCTTAATCACCCCGCGCTCGACATAAGCCTTTGCATATTCCGGATTCAATTCTATGGCCCTGTTAAAATCTTGAATTGCTTCTTTTAAATCGCCTAAATTTTTTTCGGCAACTCCGCGGTTATAATAAGCATCTGCGTATTTAGGGTTAAGTTCTATTGCCTTGTTAAAATCCTTCATTGCCCCTTTGTTGTGGCCTGATTTGCCCTTGGCAATACCGCGGTTGCTGTAGGCATTCGCGTCCAATGGGTCAATTTTGATTGTCTTGTCATAATCTATAACAGCGTTCTTTAAGTCGCCAAATTTGCATTTAGCAAGCCCACGGTTTTCATAAGCCGGCACATATTTCGGGTCAAGTGCAATTGCCGTATCAAAATCTTTAATCGCTTCTTCAAGCCTGTTTAAGTTATATTCGACAATACCGCGCCCGGTGTAAGCTTTCGCATCCTTCGGGTCAAATTCAATTGCCTTGTCAAAATCTTTGATCGCTTCTTTAAAATCCTTTAAATTGTATTTGGCAATGCCGCGCCCGGTATAGGCTCTCGCGCCCTTCGGGTCAAACGCTATTGCCTTGTTAAAATCTTCAATAGCACTATTAAGGTCATGTAAATTATATTTGGCAGTTCCGCGGTTGTAATAAGCATCTGCGTTCCTAGGATCAAACTCTAATAATTTGTCATAATCCCTAACCGCATTATTAAAATCGCGTAGATTTATTTCGGCAAGACCCCTGCCAAAATAAGCCTGCGCATCCGCAGGGACAAGCTCTATTGCCCTGTCGTAATTAATAATAGCACCTGTATAATTGCCCAATTGATATTTGGCAAATCCACATGTATCAAATGCATAAACAGACTTTGGGTCAAGCGTGATTGCTTTGGTGCAATCCTTAATTGCGCCTTTATAGTCGCCCAGGTTGTTTTTGGTTAACGCGCGGCTTGAAAAATTTGCCGAATCCTCCGGGTCAAGTTCTATTGCCCTGTTAAAATCCTTGATTGCGCCCGAAAAATCCTTTAACGCATTTTTGGCATTCCCTCGGCCATAGTAGGCTTTTGAAAGAGACGAGTCTAACTTTATTGCTTTGTTACAGTCTTCAATGGCTCCTTTGTTGTCAATATTGCATTTCGCCCTTCCGCGGTAAGAGTACGCTTCGGCATTCTTGGGTTCAAGATCAATTACTTTGTCAAACCATTTTATTGCTTCGTCAAATTTTCCTGAGTCAAATGCAGTTTTACCTTCCGAAAAACATTTATCAGCATCATTATTATCAGAATAAATAAAAACTCCAAAATAAAATATAAATACAAAAAAAATTGATATATTCAAAATTTTTTTTCCCATGAAGCCTCCGCCTGAAATTAAAAACAATAACCAATTATTAGTATAACTCCTGTTTATGGGCCTGTCAATGATGAGCGCTGAATTATATTAACTCAAAAAAAAGAGGCAGGCCAAGGGAGTTGGAGGGGAATAAATGGGGGGGGTAAATGGCCTGCCCCAGGTGTTTCTACTCTATGTTTACTTTACATATTTATCTGGATTGTTTGCGAACTCGTCTATGCACTGATTGCAGCAAACGTAATATGTTTTGCCTTTATAGGCAAGCACTGCAGTAGCGTCTTTCTTTTTTAGTTTTTTTCCCATGACAGGGCACTGTACCATGTCATTTGGGTTTCCTTCAAGCTTTGCCTCGGTCACTCCATTTTTTGGAGTGATAGCCCCTGCTTTCTTTCCACAGCAGAATTTCGTGAATTTGGCGCCTTTTTCCTGTATCTCTTTGATTGTTGCTTTGTCCGCTGATGTCACCAGCACCTGAATGCCGTCTTTCGTGTTCACAACCTTTACTGTTGCACCCTTAACGCAAAATGGGCAGTTGCAGTTATCCATCATTTTACATTGGCCGCCGTTTTTCATATCTTTCATGTCGCTGCAGGCCGCATATATGCCAGATGTGGCGATCGCTGTGATTACTGTAAAAAATAGAATCATTATCGACTTTTTCATTTATTTCACCTCCTTTCATGTTATTCATTTGTTATTCACTTTATAGTTCATTTTACTTTACTTCTTTATTTGCGCATTCAACGAATCCGCTAACAATGTTGCGGAAATCTTTTTTATTTTTCATCCTCCAATCATTTTAATGGATTTTAGTAATTCCGGCCATTTAACAACGGCAATCACGGCAATGACAATTATATAAGCCGTACCGAGTATGATGCCGGCATATGCGAATTTTTTCCCGCTTTTTCCCTCATAAAATATTTCTCTTAATCCCAACCATCCCGCTATTATCGCGATTACGGCTTTTTCAATACCAAAAAAATGTACAAATGACAAAATCCCGATGACAAGACTCAATACTGCTATCTTACTTTTGTTGTTCATGTATATTCCCTCCCTGCATGCATTTATTTTCACAGTTTTTATTCTTGCAGCACTGGCAAAGCATCATGCCGCATTTGTCGCAAAAATCTGAAAAATTTAGAGGCGCTAAAATCTTCTGGCCTGCGTTGTTGAAAAATGACGCTTGTGCAATATCCAGCGCCTGTTTTTGCGCCCCAGCGTTATTAATTCCGTATATTCTGGGCGATGCAATTAGTAAAAAAGTAAACATGACTATCAAAGCCGACAACGCAACAGGCACAGGCAACCATTTAAACAAAGGAAACATAATTTTTTCAGGTTGTATTGCGCTAGCTTTTTCATTGAATTTGCTTCTGAAATAATTTGACGGTTCAATATCTTTTATAGACTTTAAAATTTCCACCTGGCTCAAAAACAGTTTATACTCTTTATTGCACTCCTGGCAGCCTGAAATATGTTGCCATATTGCCTCTTTTTCCGTCTCTTTTACTTCACCATCTATAAAAGTTGACATCTTTTTCCTTGCTTCATTATGTTCCATAATTTTACCTCTTTTTTTATTCTCACTTATATAAACGCAATTGGAACGAAAAACTTGCGGTAAATTTTGTTATGATCCCGTTTTTAATTTTAGTATGAATGAAAGGGCTTGAAAAAAAGAAAAATATATGCTTTTTATAAGTTTTTATCTGTTTTTACTAATATCTTTTTTAGTTCCTGCCTTGCCCTGAAAAGTAATGATTCGACTGATGGGACGGTAACTTCCATTATTCTTGATATTTCTTCGTAGGACTTTTCCTCGTAAATCCTGAGAATAACAGCTATTCTCTGGCTTTCAGGAAGCGATGCCAGCGCCTTTTTTACTGTTTCCTCTGTTTCCCTTTCTTCAAGTGATTTATCGGCAGATGCTGATTTGTCCTCCACATCCATTAATATCTTGCTGTCTTCGCCTTTTGTTGTTTTGCCCGCTCCAAAATCCCTATGCATTGACGTGTCCCTCCTTATTTTCCTTTTATAATCAATGCATACATTTGTCGCGATTTTGTAAAGCCATGTTGAAAACTTGGCGTTTGGCAGGTAATTTTTTGCTGCTTTATAAACGCGCAAAAATACTTCCTGTGCAAGATCTTCCGAGCTATTTTTATCCCATGTAAAGCGATAGGCAAAATTAATTATAGGTTTTTCATATTTATCCATTATTTTATCAAAAGCGGATTTGTCCCCGTTTTTAAATTCCAGCATTATTTTTATATCTTCATCCAAGCCGAAATCCCTCCTTTAATATGCAGTTTTTAATTCATACCGTTTTGCAATTAAGTATGGCAATTATACTAATAAAAAAGGGGGGCAGGCCAAGGGGGGTTTGGAGGGGAATGGGGGATAAAGGCCTGCCCCCACATTAAAATTATATTCTGATAACTTTATTTATTTACATATTAGACGTTTCTGCACCCTGATTAGTTCATATATAATTATGGTTTTTTATTTTTCACTCCTTACTTTCAACCTAATATAATCAATATAATTTATTTCTTTTGTCTTCGGGAGTTTTCTCCATTTATAAATCTTACCTCCAAGTAAGATTTATCACCACTTCACTGATAATACAATATCAAATTTATCTTATTTCGTCAAGTATTTTTTTATTGTTGTTAAAACTGCTCAATAGTTGCAAAAATTATCCCCATTTATTTTCTCCTTTTTCAATATTAAGTTCTCTAGTTAAAAACATACTACCGTCAGAATCTTTTTTTTCCTGTTGCGGGTTTATTGCACCCTTTAACCTTATTATTACACCGTCTTTTGCCCCTGGCAGAGCGTCAGTCAGGCTCTTTATCAATTTCTTTGTCTTTTCAGAACTTAAATAAATATTGGGAGTATCAGGAAGCACCAAGAATGATGTGGGTTTTAAAATAAAAATATCAACTTCCAAATCCACCATTGCCCTATCCACCTTTTCCTTTTTTACCGACTTTATATTTTTCACAGCATTACCTTCATTTGCTTACTCTTCACCTTTCATTTCCTCCATAATAATAAAGCTATAATCTTCTGCAGTCTCTTTCTTCGGATTTATTTCACCTTTGATATTTATCCTTACGAAGTCTTCAGAACCCGCAACAGCTCGCGAAAATTCGTCTTGAAATTTTTTTGCTTTTCTTTTTGAAATTATTATCATAGGATACTCAGCAATACTTGTCTGCGTGCTTGGCTTTTTAATAAAAATGTTTAAATTGAGGTCCACTCCGTTTTCGGGAATGCTATCTTTTGTTTTGCTTTTAAAAAACATTTTTTTTATTTTTTCAAACATCATCCACCGCCACTTTCTTGGTTTTCAAAAATCCTTTTTATTTCACTTACCACCTTCTGTCTTTCATAATTTTTCATCTTTTCTGCATAATATATCGCTACATTTAAAATCCCTGTGCCATGGCACTGTTTTGCCCATGTAATTTTCTTGTCGCTTGTTTCTATCTCGGTCCTCGGCTTTTCCGATTCTCCTATATCAATAAGGTAATACTTGTTGTCTTCACGAATATCTTTACATAGCATTGCATAAACGGCAGGTTTGTCATAAACCATTTTTGTTGAAGGGAAAGGTCCCTCAAAAGAATAATTTCCGAATTTTATTGTCATAAATCTCCTTTCATTAATTCAAATTATTATATAACAAAACCACAAAATATTGAAGTTCAAACTGTACTTTTATTTATTATCATTTCTTTTTGTAGTTCTTTTCCTGCAAAATCTTTCTGTACAAATATCTTTTCACTGGTAAATGGGTCTACGCCGGTATAATACATAAACGACGACCAAGTTGACGGTGACGGCGTAAAAATCTGGGCTTGTTCCGGATTTATATGCAACTCTCTTATAATAAATTTTCTAAGTTCTTTCATTTCATCCATGCCGCATCCGGGATGCGCCGCCATCAAATAATAAGTCAAAAACTGTTTCTTACAGGCCTTTTTATTTGCTTTTTCAAATTCATTTTTAAACCGTAAAAGCGCCCCTGCGTCCGGTTTATTCATAAGGTTCAATACTTTATCATTCGTATGTTCTGGTGCTATCTTAAGCTGACCCGATATATGGCCGGCAGTTATTTCCTCTATGTATTCTATTCCATATTCTTTGTCGTCAAGCACAAGGTCGTAACGTATTCCGGACGCAACAAATACTTTTTTTATCCCTTTTATTTTTACTGTTTTTCTTAAAAGTTCAATTTGTTTTTTATGGCTTATTTTTAGATTTTTACAGGCTCTAGGGGACATGCATTTTTTATTTTTACATATATTTTCCTTGCCGCAATACATTCCGTACATATTTGCCGTTGGCCCTCCCATGTCAAGTATATAGCCTTTAAAATCCGGCAGCTTGGATATTATTTTCTACCTCATTCAGTATTGATTCCTCGCTTCTCGAAATTATTTTTCTACCCTGATGAATTGCTATTGAACAAAAATTACATTCGCCAAAACATCCCCTGTGTGTTGTTATGGAAAACCTAATAGTATCCATGGCAGCTATCCTGCCTTGTTTTTTGTAATAAGGATGAGCGTCCCTTTCGTAATCAAGGCCGTAAATTTCGTCAAGTTTCTTTTGTGTGAGGTAATAAGCCGGCGGGTTCTGGATTAAATACCTAGTGTCCTGCTTTTGAATAATACCATTCGCGAAATCAGGCTCGTTATTTTCATAAAATTTAATAAACATATCCAAAAAATTTTTCTTGTCGGATTTTACCTCTTCAAAGGATGGCAATTCAATATATCCTTGCTTTTTTTGAGCCGAAATATAGCATATTCCCCTAGCGTTGTTTACGTTCATATTGTTTTTTAATCTACCTGCTAGTTCAATGACAGCCTTTTCCCCCATGCCGTAAATCAGGTAATCCGCTTTTGCGTCGAATAAAATGGATTTCCTTATGCCATCAGACTGGAAATCGTAATGCGCTATGCGCCTCAGGCTTGCTTCTATGCCGCCCAGCACAATTGGTTTTGTTTTCTTAAAATACTGTCTTATAAGGTTTGAATAAACTATTACTGCCCTGTCCGGCCTTCTAGTATTGCGTCCCCCCGGTGTAAAATCATCACTTTTACGTCGTTTATTTAAAGGCGTAAAATTTGTGATCATTGAATCGACACAGCCGGCAGTTACTCCCCAAAAAAGTTTCGGTTCCCCAAGCCGCATTATATCATTCCCGTTTTTTATATCCGGCTGTCCTATTATTCCAGTTTTATAACCCGCCTCCAAAAGGACTTTGCCTATGATTGAAACGCCCGAATATGGGCTGTCGATATAGGCATCACCTGTTACAAGTATGACGTCAAGGTAATCCCACTTTAATTTTTGCAATTCTTCCTTTACGGTAGGTAAAAACACTTTGCCCTCATTTTTATATCAGCTTTTGTATTCCAGCTTTGACATTGTCTCAATATGGTAGGTGTGTGGAAAAAGGTCAAGGGCCGTTATTTCTTTCACGGAATACATTTCCTTTAAATCGCCCAGATCCCTCGCGAACGTCGCAGGGTCACAGGAAATATAAATGATGTTTTTGATTTTATGTTTTTTTATGGCCTCTATTGTGCCTTGAGCCAAGCCTTTTCTCGGCGGGTCAAGTATCAGCGTGCTCGCCGTGTTTCTTTTAAAAACATCGTCTATTATTTGTTCGGCATCGGCGTTGATAACTTCCGTATTTTTTATATCGTTCCTTTTTATGATTTCATTAAGCATATCAATACTGTTTTTGTTGATTTCCACTATGATTATTTTTTTTAATTTTTTGTAAAACGGCAGCGAAAGTGTTCCGACCCCGCCGTAAAGGTCTACCACCACATCACCTTCGTTTATATACTTCTCGATAAAACCCGTCATATTCTCCAGCATGTCGGTGTTTACCTGAAAAAAGGTATCCGAACCAAGCAGGTATTCTATGCCTTTAAACTTTTTGCTTATATAACTTTCCCCCCACAAAACAATTTCTTTTTCGCCGAATATCCTGTTGCCTTTTGCCTTGTTTATGTTGGCAATTATCCCTTTAATTCCTGGTATTTTTTCCCTCATATATTTTACAAGCCCCTGCATAAAAAAGTATTTTGCCGGCTCTTCTGTGACAACAAAAGTAATCAGGCTTTCGCCCTGTCTGTTTACCCTGACCGTTATATACCGTAAAAAACCCTCTTCTTTATTTTCGTTATATACAGAAATATCTTCCTTGTGCTTTAAATAAATTTTAATATGATCTATTATATCGTTGATTTTCTCGTTTATTATATAGCACCTGTGTATATCCACCACTTCATGCGTATCTGCCTTGTAAAATCCTACTGACAAACTGCCGTTTTCAAGCAAAACTTTATACTGCGCTCTGTTCCTATAGAAAAATGGGCTTTTATAGGTTATTATTTTTTCCGCTTTTACCCCGCTGGTTTTCGCTATTTTATCGAGCATGCTGTTTAAAATCTTCAGTTTATATTTCGCTTGGGCTGTATAAATTACGTTTAGCCAGTGGCAGCCTCCGCATATGGTAAAATGCGGGCACATTGCTTTTGTGTGAAGTGGAGATTTTGTCAGGACTTCTTTTATGCGTGCTACTGCAAAATTCTTTTTTAAATCCGTAATTTTTGCTTTTACACTGTCGCCCGGCACACCGTAAGGCACAAATATCGTAAAACCTTTATTTTTTGCCACACCTTTGCCTTCGTATGCCAGGTCTTCAATGGAAACAACTACCTCCTGGCCCTCAGCTAAATTAACCGTGCTCTCATTTTTTTTCAAACTCAATTCAGGCCTGCCTTTCTTAAATTTATAATCTTGATTATTTCTGATCCTTTATCTTTTTTCTGAGAATCTCGTTTACCATTTGAGGGCTGGCTTTTCCTTTTGATTCTTTCATCGCCTGGCCCACAAGAAAACCAAGCCCTTTTTCCTTGCCGCCTTTTATTTCCATGGCAATTTGCTGATTCTCGGATATCACCTTGTCAATCAATGCCTCAATTTCCTTTGTGTTGGTTATCTGCGTAAGCCCTTTATCGCTTACTATTTTTTCAGGGTCATTGCCGTGTTCAAACATCTCGTCAAATACAGTCTTTGCTATTTTTCCGCTTATGATATTTTTTGTTATCATCTGTATCATTTTGCCCAAGGCCGCGGGCGCTATCTTTGTTGCCGTTATGTTCTTTACGCCCGCATTGTTCATGCGGCCTAAAAGCTCTACCATTATCCAGTTGCTTGAGAGCTTGGGTTCATTGCATGCTTTTACCGTATTTTCATAAAAGCCGGCTGTTTCCTGGTCCTCGGTCAGAACTTCCGCGTCATACTTTGGCAGGCCGTATTCCTTGATAAATCTTTCCATTTTTTGGCCGGGCAATTCGGGTATTTCCTTTTTTATACTTTCAATATAAATTTTGTCTGTTTCCATGGGCGGAAGGTCTGGCTCAGGAAAATACCTGTAGTCATGAGATTCTTCCTTACTCCTCATCGAAAATGTTTTGTCTTTGTTTGCGTCCCACAGCCTTGTTTCCTGCGTTACACGCTCACCCGATTCAAGCATTTTCATCTGGCGTTCCGCCTCAAATTCCAACGCTTTTTGTGCGTTGTTGAATGAGTTCATGTTTTTAATCTCGACTTTAGCTCCTAGCTTTTCTTCGCCTTTCTTCCTCACCGAAATATTTGCGTCGCAGCGCAGGCTTCCTTCTTCCATATTGCAGTCTGAAACATCAATATAACGCAGTATTGACTTTACCTGCTTTAAATAAAGGTATGCTTCTTCCGGCGTGCTTAAATCAGGCTCGCTCACAATCTCAATCAAAGGCACACCTGCCCTATTATAATCCACGAGGCTTTCCTCGGCGTCGCCTATCTGGCCTGTTTTTGTCAGGTGAAGCAGTTTACCTGCGTCCTCTTCCATATGAAGCCGTGTTATCCCTATTCTTTTCTTTACGTCTTTATCCGCGATTTCTATAAATCCTTTTATAGCAATGGGCATGTCGTACTGGGATATCTGGTAGGCTTTGGGAAGGTCCGGGTAATAATAATTTTTCCTGTCAAATTTCGATTTATACGCGATTGTGCAGTTTAAGGCAAGGCCTGCTTTGATGGCGTGGTGCACTACCTGTTTGTTTATTACAGGCAGACTTCCCGGCAAACCGAGGCATACCGGGCATATGTGCGTGTTGGGTTCGGCTCCGAATTCAGTCGGGCACCCGCAGAATATCTTGCTTTTTGTATTAAGCTCGGCATGCACCTCGAGCCCTATAACCACTTCATATTTTTCCTTCAGATTTTCCATTTACTATTTTATGCCTCTTGTCATTCTGCCTTATTCTCGCTGCTGCCGGGTTCCTGTTCCTGTGTCTCCTGTTTCGGCTGTTCCTGCGTTTCCTGCTTTGGCTCTTCCTTGTTTTCCTCGCCTGTTTCCGCTTCCTCTTCTTCTTTTTCCTCTTTCTTGAACTCCGCGGTTTTTTCCTCCCACTCATTTTCCTGCAGGATAACAAGCGGCCTATCCGGATACATGGACATATCAAAATTTTCCATAGCAATATCCTGCGATCCGCAAGAAGCGCACTGGACTTCAATATCCACATCCCCGGAATCTTTCTGGCAGTAACGTGTCAGCACACCTGCGTTAAATTCCCACAGCTCAAGTGGTTTGTAATCAGTAACAACGCTTAAAAAGCCTTTGTCGTTTCCACATTTTCTGCAAATCATATGCTACCTCCTTATATATTTGGCCTTTTTTTATGCCAATCAGTGTTTTGCTGGTAGATATTCGCGATGTCGAACATATCCTGCTCGCAAAAAGGCTTTCCCAGTATCTGCATTCCCACAGGCAAGCCTTTTTTGTCGAAACCGCACGGTATGGACAACCCTGGCAGTCCGGCAAGGTTTGGCGCTATGGTAAATATGTCGGATAAATACATTGTCATGGGATCCTCTGTCTTTTCTCCGACCTTAAAAGCCGTCGTAGGCGATACCGGAGTTATTATTATGTCAACTTTTTCAAATGTCTTGTCAAAATCTTTTTTTATCAACGTCCTCACCTTCTGTGCTTTTTTATAATATGCGTCGTAATAACCCGAAGAAAGCACATATGTACCAAGCATTATCCTTCTTTTTGTTTCCTTACCGAATCCTTTTTGCCTACTTTTCTTATACATATCAATCATATTGTCAGTCGTCGTGTCCCTGAGCCCGTATTGTACGCCGTCGAACCTGGCGAGGTTCGATGAAGCTTCGGCCGGCGCTATAATATAATAAACATCTATAGCGTAATCCGTGTGCGGCAAACTGATTTTTTCTGTTTTTGCGCCGAGTTTCTCAAGCACCTTAACCGCGTCAATAATACTTACCTTGACTTCCGGCTGCATTCCCTCGATAAAATATTCTTCCGGAAGCCCTATAACCTTATTTTTTATGTCACTTTTTAAATTCTTATAATAATCCGCTACCTCAACAGGCGCCGATGTCGAATCACGGTTATCTTTCCCTGCTATATATTTCAGCAATACGGCGTTATCTCTCGCTGTTTTTGTAATCGGGCCTATCTGGTCAAGCGATGACGCGAACGCTATCAGGCCGTATCTAGATACCCTTCCGTATGTAGGCTTGAGCCCTGTTATT
Organism: uncultured bacterium; assembly: GCA_963845185.1. Taxonomy (GTDB): domain Bacteria; phylum Oederibacteriota; class PGYV01; order PGYV01; family CAWJRG01; genus CAWJRG01. The sequence goes on from CAWJRG010000010.1 coordinate 266,931, forward strand.
CCGCAAAGCCCGCTTGGCTGTTTTATCGAGCCCCCGGTATCCGAACCAAGCGCCGCTATGCACATGTCTGCAGCTACCACAGCTGCGGAACCACCACTTGAACCTCCTGGAACCCTTTCAATGTCCCACGGATTGCGCGTAGTAAAAAAAGCCGAGTTTTCTGTTGAAGAACCGAATGCATATTCATCCATGTTTGTTTTTCCTATAAAAACCGCGCCTGCTTCCTGCAGCTTTTCAAGTACAGTAGCAGTATAAGGTGGCCTGTATCCCTCGAGCATTTTTGCCGAACAAGTGGTTGGATAGCCGTCAAGCACCATATTATCCTTTATTGCTATTGGTATGCCTGTAAGTTCCGTGACGTTTTGATTTTTTGATAATCTAGCCTCGGCAGCCTCAGCCGACTTATACGCAAGGTCTTCTGTCAAAGACACAAAGCCTTTTACCTTTGGATCAACCTGCTTTATCCTTTTATAAACGCTGTCAAGGATATCTTTTGGCTTTATTTTCTTTTCTTTCAACTGCGTGCTCAGTTCCTCTATTGTCTGCTGGTACAGTTCCATACCCTTCCTCTTTTTTTTAACATTAAACTTTTAACTTTAAACATTAAACTGTTTTTAAATAATTTTCGGTACCTTAAACCCATTATTTTCTATCGAAGGCGCCGCGTCAAAAACTTTCTTTCTGTCAACTGTTTGCTTTATTTCATCTTCCCTATAAACATTTTTCATATCAATAGTGTAAAAAGTCGGCTCAATATTGTCCGTATCAAGCTTTTGAAGTTTATTAATATGTTCAAGAATATTCGAAAGCTGCTGCGCATATTTATCTTTTTCTTCCTCTGCTATCTCCAGCCGTGATAAATGCGCAATATACTCAACGTCTTTCTTTGTTATTGCCATGTTTCACTCCTAAATATCGTTTGTTTTGTCAAGCTTCCAGCGCAGACAAAACATTACGAGATTTTGTACCCGCTCAAGTCCGAGGCCACTGGGCCGAGGACAAGTGGTGCTTTAAAAATGCAAATAAATAACTTACGCCCGTTTTTGCGGGGTACTTTTAAACTTATCTTTTTTACCTGTACAAAAGAATTTATCATAAAAAAATAAAGTATTCAAGGTCTATCTGGAGATTGGAGGTTGATTGTATCCCCAAAAAACCGAATTTTACTGATTTATTCAGGCTTACTATTATTTTTTGCAGCATTTAAAAGCGTTTTTATTTCTGCGGTCTTTTTCTCGGATCTGGTCCATATATCCACTGCTTTTTTATATTCCCCCATGTCATAATATATGTTGCCCAACAGATTGTAAAGCGCGCTGTAATTACCGTGCGCAGTTATAATTCTATTTAAGTATTCTATCGCTTGTTCCCTATTTTTATCCAAATACATTATCGCAAGCATCAAGCAGGCTTTTTCTGACGGATAATCTGTTGTAAAGTCCTTAAGCTCGCTGAAAGCCTTTTTAAAATTAGCTTTGGTATAAAATTCAGAGTCATCTGCAGGTGTTAAATACTTAAAATATTTATCGATTTTTTGGGGGTTTACAAAAATAATAGCTTCATCGTCAAAATATACAGCTTTATAATTAAGTCCGGATAACTTATCAATAACTGGTGCCCCATAGGAAAGTAAAAAACTGTTTATGTTGTTTTTTGCAATGAAATCCTTATAATTCCCTTGCGTGTAATATATATTAGAATATTCCTGAATTACTGTAAACAGCGCGTTAAGCCTGCCGTTTACCATTATTTTATATTCCGGGAAAAGCATATACTCAAAATATCCGCCCCATTCGTAATTTGAAAACAAATTTGGCGGTACTTTTGATTTCGTAATATATTTAAGCGCCTGCTCAGGATAAATACTTTTTGGAACTGCTGCTATTTTGAATGCCCCAAAAGCAAGCAGTAGCAAAGTCACGGCAATATAAATTTTATTGTTGAATGTAACAAGGTCTTTGTTTTCAGTCAACAAAACATCCTTCTTAATAGCCAAAAAGATATAATAGGATAAAATTGGCAAGGATGTTATTATAAACAAGGGTATGTTTTTCCTGACTGCTAGACCGGCTGTCAGGAATAAAAGGATTATAACGCCGTCCTTTAGAAATACCGCGTTTCTCCTTATATCTGAGTCTTTCAAGTTGCGAAAAAATACCAGTATAACCGTTGCCGAATAAATAAAAAAAACTGAAAAATATGCTGCGTTATCAATATTCGAAAAATCAAATCCAGTCTGCCATTCTTTTATATATTGTTTGATTCCGAAATCCTGCATGAAAAAAATTAAACTTTTCGGGCCCTCGGGGCTTATAAACGATGCGAGTATTACGCCGGCAAGTGAAATCAGTAATATTCTAAAATCGTAGGATTGTCTCTTTTCCTTTAACTTATATAAATTAACGCTGTAAAAAACACAATATATAAACATAACAATCGCGCCGATTATTTCTGTCGCGTGTATGTTCACCCATAAAACAGCTGCAACAGGAAGCGAATAGTATAATATTTTATGGCTTTTTACCGGCTCATGCTCAAGTACATATATGAAATACAGAATGAATAAAAAAGTGAAAAACTGGGGCCTTAAAACCAGGAAAGGCGACAGCAAATATACGGCAAGAAGCCAAAAAGGCAGTACCGGCTCAAGGTATTTGGCCTGCTGCCTCACTCGTATAACAAGAAAAAGCAGGCCAAAAAGTCCTGCTGCCATGAGTATTTTGAAATATAAAAGGTTGTTTATTCCAATAAAAATCGACAACAAATAAATAATAACGTCAAAAAGCCATTCATGCGAATACCATTTTTGATTCGCAGCATAGGAAAAAGTATCATATTTCGGCAGGCCGTGAGCTTTTATTATTTCCCTGCCCGATGACATATGCCACCATGTGTCGCTGTCGAGAAAGTTGTTGTAAGAAATGGAAAAAAGGACAAATAAGGCGGCCAAAAGGAAAAAACCTTTTATTAGAGTGCTTTTTACGGCCATATTAATCTTTTATTTTGATAAAAACCATTTTTACCGTGTCTTTTGTGTCGTTTGTTATACTGTGGTTTTCTTTTTTCTCCGCGGTGAACGCGTCGCCTGCTTTTACCCTGAATTCTTTCCCGCCTGCCATAAACTTAGGTGCCCCGGACACAAAATAAAAAAGCTCAATCTCGTCTTCATGCGAGTGCTCGTTTATGGCATCTCCGGGCTTTATATAAGCCACGCCAAGTGCATATTTTTCCGCGGTAAAAAGGTACTTCGAGCCAGACTGTTTTTCCTTATTTTTAAACTCCACCTCATTGTCGTTTACATGTTTCATTTTTCCTCCTAAGTAAGAGTTTATTTTGTAAACCCGCAGAGTGAAGCAAAATATTACTCTTGCTTACACCCGCTCAAGTCCCGATTTTACGAGGGACAAGAGGTGTTAAAGTCCGTCGATTTTGCCGGGTGTAAAAACCAAAGCCAAAATCTTACGGAATCTTGCACCCGTTCTTGTCTCCATAAGGAGTAAGTGGTTTCTTTTATCATTTTTTTTTCTTATATAAAATAATATCCTTTGTTTCGATTTGTTTGTCGTAAAAAGATCTGAACAATTGCGAAAATGCTTCTTCTTTTTCCTGCCGCGTAAGGACAAAAAAATCAGGCGGGTTATCCGCCATTTTCGCCCCAAACGTTTCCATGTCGTGCTGATAATACCCGAAAGCGTAAGCGTATACAAACCTGGAAGGCGCTTTAATGCCTGTCAGGAAATATATTTCAGGCTCGTTTGGCCATACAAACAAAGTGGTTTTGTCTGTTTTTCCCCTGTTTATTATTTCTGCCACGGCGCTGCTCTCATAAAACATTTCCTTGGTATATACACCGCTTTTATAAAATTCTATCAATTTTAAATAATTGATGAAAAAAAATATATTAGCGATGAAAAAAACTGCTAATACCGTTAAAGCCGCCTTGTAATTAGTTTTTTTTGTAATCATTGTATAAAAATCCCTGAACATTATTGCCGCAAGGATAGCAAGTGCAGGAATAAAAACCATGTAATAATGTGCGTATGTATCCTTAAGTATTCTTATTCCTATATACATTGTTATTACAGAGAAACAAATTAAAAAATTGACCCTGTCTTTTGGAGCTTTGAAAAGCTTGTATGCCGACCATAAAAAGGCCATAAGAAGCAACGCATTCGAGTTTATTATTAACCTTAAAACCGCAAAAAGTTCGTCGTTGTTAGTTCCGGTTGCTTTTGCGCCTATATAAAAAAGGTTGTACATGATGTTACAGTCAATAAAATAATTCAATATACCGTTTTTTACGCACCATATTAATACCAGCAGGGTTATTGTCAGGAACCCAGCTGTGTACCATGCTGCGTAACTGATTAGGTCTTTTTTATTTTTATAGTAAAAAATAAGGTAAATAACCGGCGCCACAAACACGAATAAAACCATGGTTTTTATGTACACGGCTATGCCTATGAAAATGCCTGAAATAAAAAAGTTGACATGCGCATATTTTTTTTCAATATCCGTTAAAAACAGCAATGATAAAATCAGGGGTATCTGCAGAAAAACCTCGGTATTGGCTGTTTCGCCCCCCATCATATAATTATTCTGGTATACCATGTATATAAGCGCTGCGAGCAGAGATAACCACCTACCGCTTATATGCCGCATAAAAATAAAAACAAGTATCATGGTTACAATGACGCATAAAGTTGTAAATGTCCTTATGGCATATACGGAAATCCCAAAAAAATCAAAAGCGGTTTTGTAAATATAATAAATAAAGGGCGGTTTCTGGTCAAAAGTGTCCTTATAGGGCAGTTCGTTATGGTATATGTGCTGCGCCATGTAGGCGTATGTGCCCTCATCCCTGTCAAGCGGCATGCCGGTAAACGGCACTCTTATGGCAGCCATAATTATTATTAACAGCAGCAGCATGCAGATTTCCAGTATGGTTATTTTCTTTTCCATCAGACTGCCGCTTTAATTATTTTCATTACTTTTTCTTTGTCCATTTCCACCGGGTTATAAGCCATTGAGCCTGTGTAAATTGTCTTTTCCATAATCTCCTGAATCTTTTCTTTGATATTTTTGTCTATGCCCGTTAATTTCAGCGGGATTCCCATTTTCCTGTTCAGGCTTCTTACACCTTTGATAATGTTAAACTCGAGTATCTTATTCAATTTATTGAATTCTTTTCTGCGCTGCCTTGAGTTGAATTCAAGTACATGAGGCATAAGCACAGCGTTTACAAGGCCGTGCGGTACTTTAAGTACTGCTCCGATCGGGTGCCCAATACCATGTATCGCGCCCAATCCTGCGTTTGCGAAAGCCATGCCTGCTGTAAGGCTTGCCAAAAGCATATCATAGCGTGCTTTCCTGTTATTGCCGCTTTTATATGCTTTATAAATGCTCAGGAATACAGTCTCGATTGCCTTTACGGACAAGGCCCTTGTGCATTCGTTAGCCGATTTGGAAAAATACGACTCGGCTGCGTGGCTTAAGGCATCCATGCCGCTGTATGCTGTTATTTTTGGCGGCATTGTGAGGGTCAATTCGGGGTCAGCTATAACAGCGTCTGATATCAGCGAATCTCCCCTTAAGCTTATTTTAATGCCTTTTAATGTATAAGTCAAAACCGCATTTTTGGTTGTTTCTGAACCCGAGCCCGCGGTTGTTGGTATGGCTATAAAATAGGCGCCTTTCTGAATTACCTTTGCCTTCTCGTCAAGAAAATCCTTTACGCTTAAATTGTGCCTGAATATGCCTGCCGCGGCTTTTGCGCAGTCAAGCGCGCTGCCGCCGCCCATGCCTATTATGCAGTCTATATTGTTTTGCCTGGCATAAGAAGCGCAGTAATCAACCGTTTCCACTGAAACTTCAGGCTCAACCCTGTCAAATATAAATATTTTTTTTTGCAGGCCGTTTAATATATTTAAGACGCTGTTTAAAACCCCTGATTTTTTTGCTGAATTTTTGCCTGTAACGACAAGGATATTCTCCCCTTTTACCAGCCCGCCCAGTTTTCCCATGCTGCCGTACCCAAAAAATATCTTCGGAGGGAAAACCATGCTGAATTCCTTCATATAATAACTGCCCCGCCGTAACCAACAACCTGGCTGTAATCCCCGCTCGCATCCCCGGAATTCATATATCTGATTATCCTTCCTTCTTTTGCTCCAAGGAGTTTGCACGCATGCAGAAGTACAAAAGTAGGCATCCATCCGCACATTGATATGTCATGTTCCTGAACAGCCTCGACCAGGGCGTTTTCGTCCATTTTCTCTATGGCAGAAAGTACAAAAGAATCTTTTGTATGCGCTGTTTTTGAATCCTCATAATGGGTCAGGTCGGTTGACGAAATAAGCAGCACATCCCTGTCTTTAATGCTTTCGCTTATCGCCCTTGCTGTTTCTTTCAGGTGCTCTATATTGTAATCCCTGAATATGATTGGAACAAAGGTAAAATTTTTCTTGATTTCCTGCAAAAAGGGCAGCTGCACTTCAATTGAATGCTCCCTTATATGCGCCGAAGTGTCCTTTAGCGCGTTATCTGAATTTTTTAATATGTCGTTTGCCAGCGGCTGGTTTATTTTGACATCGCCGAGCGGCGTCCTCCATACTCCTTCGTTCATGATTGAAATCGCCGGCCCCATGCCCGTATGGTTCGGCCCCATTATTATTGCTATGTCCGGTATGTTTATTGACGAATACACTTCGCCCGCCACTTTCCCGGAATAAATATATCCTGCGTGTGGCACGACAATACCTTTAACGTCGAGCTTTTTTTCTTTTTCTACGATGTATTTATTGACATGCTTTTTCAGGGCATAAGCATCTGCCTCGTAAAACATTCCTGCGACAGCAGGGTCCCTTAGCATTTTAAACTCCTTACGATAGCTTTTGTTTTGTCCAGCCGAAGGCGCCGGCAAAACATTACGCTATCTTGTACCCGCTCCAGTCCGAAGCCTACAGGCCGAGGACAAGCGGTGCTACAATATCGTTTTGACTTTTTTTATCCTAAAGCATTTTACTCAATTTTCCTACTTGTGTCAATCGGCTAGGCAGTTTCTAAAACTACTTGTCCCAATATGTCTTTTCTAATTTAGACTATTGATTAAAAAATTCTTTTACGTCATCAATATTGCGGGTAATATTTACTTCCGGCAAAGCTGCGATAAATTCCCTGCCATAAGATTTTGTCGTTATCCTTTTATCAAGAATCATCACAACCCCGGTATCTTCCTTTGACCTTATAAGCCTTCCAAATCCCTGTTTCAGCATAAAAATGGCTCTTGGAAGCGAATACTCCCGGAAAGCGTCGTCTCCCCTATCTTCGATATACCGGTGTATTGCCTTTTGCAAAGGGTGCTCGGGCATCTCAAAAGGCAGGCGCGTAATAACCACACATTTCAAAATATTCCCGCTTATATCTATGCCCTGCCAGAATGTGTTTGTCGCGAACAGCACGGATCGCCTGTTTTTAAAATTCGCAATAAGCTCGTTCGGGTTCAGTTCTCCCTGCATCATAAATTCCCTGTCCCTGTTTTCCCTTTTCAGGGTTTTATAGGTTTTTTTCATGAACTCGGTATTTGTGAAAAGTATTAACATGTTGCCTGATACCGTACCGATTATATCCGCCAGCTTATTTGCCAGGCTTTCCGAATAATTGCTGTCCTGCGGCGAGGCTATGTCGCTTTCAAGGTATAAAAGCGCCTGCTTTTTGTAATCAAACGGCGATTTCAGGAGCTTTGTCCGTGGGCCTGAAAACCCAAGCTGTTTTATTATATAATCAAAATCCTTTCCCGTCGAAAGCGTTGCCGAAGTAAAAATAGTGCTGTCGTAATTATCCAGCACCGTAGCAGCGAATATTTTATCAATCCTGTAAGGAGTAATATAAAACACCGCGTTGTCTTTGCCCTCCATGGCGACCCAGTAAAAAAACTCCTCTTCATCGCGCTCTTGCCAGTGCTCCATGGTGCTTATGTATTCGTTGCACCTTGAAAGCAGGAACTCATAGTACTTTTTTAAATCCTCATTCCTTCCGGTTTCATACGCTATTGATTCAGCCAGCTCGAACAGGGTGTCTTTAAGCCTGGTGTGGATGTCTATTTTATCCTTAAAAGGGAAATCAATAAGCACTGCTTCTTTTTCGTAAAGCCTTAATTCTGGGTTATTGTAAACAGCTTTGCTAAATTCCGTAAAATCCTTCCGCGCGGATATCAGGTGGCTGTGCAGGTTGCTGTATGTTTTTTTAGTGAGCCTGTCTTTTTGCCTTAAAAATTCCTCAAGCTCGGATATTAATTTCAAATATCCCTGCGTTGAAAAACGCCTGCTAAGCATGTCCCTGGCCACGTCTTCCACCCTGTGGCCCTCGTCAAAAAGCGCTATTGAGGAAGCCGGCAGGATCTTGTTGTCCACAGCCATGTCGCTGAAAAAAAGATGGTGATTTATGACTATAATATGCGCTTTTGTGAGTTTCCTTTTCATCTTGAAATAATAGCATTTAAAAAAATCCTCGCAACTTTCGTCCCTGCACAGTTCCGGCATCCTGTTTACTTCGCTCCATGCCTCGTCCGGTATATGAAACCTGCTGTTCCCGCGCAGTCCTGCCCCGTCCTTTAAAAACTCGAGCATTTCGTTGATTGAGTTTGTATTCATAAAAAGCGTGCCTTTATTTTTAAATTCAGCAGCCCTACGCATGCACATGTAATTTTCCGCGCCAAAAGCCACCTCGTACTTGAGCTCGGGGAATATTTTTTTAATGACAGGAAGGTCTTTTTTGTATATTTGCTGCTGCAGGGCCTTGGTATAGGTTGAAACAAAAACCTTTTTCTTGTTTGTTATTGCGTATTCCGCCAGCGGCATGAGATAGGCAAAAGTTTTCCCTATGCCCGTGCCTGCTTCTATTATAAGGTTGCCCTTGCCGTTATTTATTGTTTCTTTTATTATCTCGGCCATCATGACCTGCTGTAATCTTTCCTCGTAATTTTCTATGTGAAGGGGCAGCTCTTTTTCAAAATATTTCTTCATTAAATACCTCTTATAGCTTGGCATATAGAAAGGCTTAATTCATCCCCCAACCGGATTTGGGTATTTCTTCCCGGATTAAATCCTACCAGTTCTTTTCGTTATTATTCTGTTTCGGCTGGTTAAGGTTTCCGTTCATTCTTCTTTCCATGTACTGCATTATTTGCTCGGGGCTCATGTTGAATAAATCAGGCATGTCCTGGTTCATAGCTTTCTGCTGCTGCTGTTTTTGCTGGCTTAAATACCCCTTAACCTGTTTTTCCTGGTTTTTCATCGCGTTAAGCATAGCCTGAATCTCATCGTCTGACATGTTTGGCCTTGGTTTAGCCGCTTGCTGTTGTTGGCCTTGTTGGCCATTGCCTGCCTGCTGCTGTTGGCTCTGGCCGTTTTGCTTATTTTGTTGCGCCTGATTTTGCTGGCCCTTCTGCCCCCGGCTTTGCTGTCCCTGCCCCTGCTTGTTTTGCTGATTCTGGTTTTGATTATTTGGGGGGGTTTTCTGCTGTTCCTCAAGTTTTCTTTTTGTCACATCTATATTAAATTGCGTGTCCTCATCATCTGGCTTTAATTTTAATGCATAATTATATGCTGCAAGCGCCTTATCATACTGCTCTGTCCTGAAAAAAGCGTTCCCCAGGTTATAAAATCCCTCAAACCTGTCCGGATTTTTATTTACAAAATCCGAATATTCCTTTAACGCATCCTGGTATTGGCCCTTTAAATATGATTCATTGCCATTTTTAAACTGGTTGTCTGCTTGCGCGATTATCGGAAGCAAAAACATACAGGTTAATATAAGCATCTTCTTCATTTCAAAACCTCTTGATAAAATATTTGCTATATTGTATCAACAGTTTTTTATAAAATCAAGTATATCCCCGCCCATTTCCCGGGTCCCTAATCCCATTTCTCGGATCCCGTATTCAAATCATTCCACTGTTTTTCTGAACTGTTTAATAGCTATTGAAAAAACTATTATTCCAAACGCGAACAATGCAAATGTCTGCGGCAGCAGTTCAATAAAAGTCATGTCCTTGAGAAAAATTCCCCTGACTATTATCAGATAATACCTCATTGGTATGATGTAAGTAAGCAACTGTATCGCCTCAGGCATGTTCTTTATCGGGAATATGAACCCCGACAAAAGCATCTGCGGCAGCATGAAGAATATCGCCGACAGCATTGCCTGCTGCTGCGTAGTCAATATCGTCAATATCAGTATGCCTAACCCCAGGTTTGTAAGTATCACAAAAAACGAGAGCGCGAGCAGCAGCAAAAAACTTCCCTTAAAAGATATATGGAAAAGCAGCAGGCTTATTACCACTATAGTAATTATGTCCACAAAAGAGATAAAAATATATGGGATTATTTTTCCGGCTATTATCTGCCACGGTTTTATGGGGCTTACCAGCATCTGCTCTATGTTCCCTGACTCCTTTTCCCTGACAAGCGCGAGCGCAGTGATCACCATGGTGACCACTGCGAGTATCAGTGCCAATACTCCCGGGACCATGTCGTACGCACTCAGCAGCTCGGGGTTGTACCAGGCGCGCTCTTCCATGACCACGGACGGCAGCGCACCTACTATATTGTGCATTGCGGTTATTTTATCCGCGAAAATTTCGTTTGAAAACGCCATTATTATCTGTATTGCCCTTGTCATGCTTATCCCGCCGGAATTTGAGTCTGTGCCGTCCACTATTACCTGCACCGGCGACCTTTTGCCTTTTTTAATGTTCTCCTCGAAACGCTGCAATATCCTGATGCATATTTTCGCCTTGTTACCGCCTATGGCTCTTTGTATGTCTTCTGGCGTCCGCGTAAAACCCGTAACCCGAAAATATTCCGTATGCATAAATTTGTCAGCTAGTTTCCTGCTAAGCGCTGTGTTGTCCTCGTCGCATATCAGCGTCCTGACATGCGTCACGTCCGTGGTGGCCACGTAACCGAAAACAATTGTCATTATTATGGGGGCCACCAGCAGGAAAGCTATGAGCCTCGTCCTCCTGAGCTCAATGAATTCTTTTTCTATAATATGCCTAACCGGCCCCATCATTAATTTAATGTCCATAATTTTCCAATCTGTAATTTATATACATTCTATCCGAGGTCCTTCCTGAATCTTTTCGCAGCCACAAGCATGAAAAACATGCCGAAAATAAAGAGAAAAAACGCCTCATTCCACAATGTCAATATCCCCGTATCTGCTTTTAAAAATATTGTCCTCAGCGCCGTAATAAAATACCGCGCCGGCATGAAATATGTCACTGCCTGCAGTATCCATGGCATCGAGTCAATCGAAAAAACAAACCCTGAAAGCAAAAATGACGGCAGCACTGTCCCGAAAGCCGTACCTACCACCGCTATCTGCTGATTTGGCGCCACGGCTGAGATGAAAAGACCCATGCCCAGCGCGCAAAAAAGGAAAAGCAGAGTGAACAATATAAGAGTCAGGACATTTCCGCGGAAAGGCACTTTAAAAAGGAATACCCCCACCAGCACTATAAGCGCGACGTCTATAAGGCATATGAGGATGTACGGCACCAGCTTGCCCGCCATAAGTTCTATAGACTTTATCGGCGTTGCTATCAGCTGCTCAAAAGTCCCGTTTTCTTTTTCCTTGACCACGGTCAGGGACGTGAGCATGGCCGCGACAAGCATCATGATTATCGCCGAAAGCCCCGGCACTATGTAATCTGTGCTTACAAGGTCCGGATTGTACCAGACGCGCGGCACCGGCTCGACCATTGGTATGACCCTGGGGTTGAACCCGCGCTTTTGCACCGCGTTAAGCATAATATTTTGCGAAAATGAAGCTATTATGACGTTGGCGTACCCTATTGCCACGTTTGTCGTGTTGGAGTCCGAACCGTCGCCTATTACCTGGAGCCTTACTGTCCGGTTTTTCTTTATGTCGGTTTGCAGGTCTTTCGGCAGTGTAAGAATCATTTTTATCCTGTTAAGCTTCAGCGCTTCCACGCATTTTTTCATGTCATTTTCCGTGGGATTGTAAACATCGAAATACCCGCTTGCCGTAAACTTCTGGATTATTGTCCTGCTGAGTGATGACTGGTCATAGTCCACCACGCCAAGATCTATCTTTTTTATGTCAAAATTAACTGCGTAACTGAAAAGTGCAAGCATCGCTATCGGCGCTGCAATGACTATTCCAAGTGACCTCGCATCCCTGATTATATGCAGGAACTCTTTTTTCATGACAGGAATTATTCTCTTGGGGTCTATTCTTCCTTTTTCGTTTGCCATAATTTCACTCCAAGCAACAGCTAAGTGCTGGCTTTCTCATATTGTTTTACCAGGTTCACGAACACGTCTTCCATTGTAGGGTCCACTTTTTCTGGTTCTGTGGCTTTGATGCCTGCCGGCTCAAGTATGGCTTTTATCGCCGCTGCTGTCTCCTCAACGCCGTCGGAAGGTATCACGTGGAGAAGCGCCCCATGTATGGACACTTCCCCGAGCTTTTCTTTGTTCAGTGAGAGCAGTTTGTGCGCCTCTACTGGGGTGTCGCTTTCTATCTCAAGTATAGGTTTGTTGAAAACCGCGGCTTTTATGTCGTGTATGGTGCCTTCCATTATTATTTTTCCCGAGTGCATCAGCGCTATGCGGTTGCAGTGTTCCACTTCGTCCATGTAATGCGTGGTCACAAATACCGTGGTGCCTGTAGATGACAGCTGGGCTATTATCTCCCAGAACCTGCGGCGCAGCATTGGGTCCACGCCTGCGGTCGGCTCGTCAAGAAATAGCACTTCTGGGTGATGCGCTATGGAGCAGGCAAGCGACACCCTCTGCTTCAGCCCACCCGGCAAATCTCCGACTATCCTGTCTTCATACCCCTCAAGCCCTACTCTTTTCGCAACTTCTACAGCCCTTTCCTTTATTAAAGCGTCGTCAAGCCCGTATATTCCACCGTAAAAAGCTATATTTTCCCTAACCGTCAGCACAGGGTAAAGAGAAAACTTCTGCGACATGTACCCGAGCCGTTTTTTGATTTCCTCGGGCTGCTCCTTTATGCTGAACCCGGCCACGACAGCGTCACCTGACGTAGGCGCCAGCAGACCGCAAAGCATACGTATAGTTGTGGTTTTTCCCGCGCCGTTGGCGCCCAGGAACCCGTAAATTTCTCCTTTTTTAACTTCAAAAGAAATTGAGTCCACTGCTGTGAACTTGTCGAATCTCTTTGTCAGGTCTTTTGCGCTTACCGATATTTCCATTTTTTCTCCAATTTGTTTTTTCTTTTCCTGTATTAATTTTTCAATCAAAAATCCAAAATATAAACTCTAAAATGCCTTACTTGATTTTATCCACAAACACATCTTCCACATTCGCTGCGATTCTCCGGACACGCGCCCCTCCGGATTTTTTATTCAGGTCTTCTGCTGCTGCCTCGTCCCTGACCACCACATGGAAACGCTCGCCGAGCTGCTGCCAGTCCTTTACATAGTCCACGGAATTCAGCATGGCCTCTACCTCAGCACCTTTTCCTTCCGGGAATATTTCCAGCACCACCCCGTCCAGCGCTTTTTTCATGTTTTTTGGCGTGTCGCTGGAAATTATTTTCCCCTTAAACATCAGGCCAATACGCGAGCACTGCTCTGCCTCGTCCATGTACGGCGTACTTACCACTATGGTCACACCCTCGGAGTGTATCTGCTGCAGTATTTCCCAGAAATCCCTGCGCGACACAGGGTCTACGCCTGTGGTCGGCTCGTCAAGGAAAAGTATTTTCGGCCTGTGTATGAGCGTGCATATTAGGGCGAGTTTCTGTTTCATGCCGCCTGACAGCTTACCTGCCTGCCTGTCCTTAAAAGGCTCCAGCCTTGTCATGTCAAGCAGCGGCCCTAGGCGCTTATCCAGTGTATCTTTTTCTATATTATATACATCAGCGAAAAACCTTATATTTTCCTCGACCGTCAGGTCTGTATAAAGGCTGAACTTCTGGCACATGTAACCTATGTGTTCCTTCAGCCCCTCTGCCCCCTGCGGCAGCTTGAACCCGAGCACCTCCACGCTCCCGGCACCCGGCAGCATAATGCCTGAGAGTATCCGCAATGTTGTTGTCTTCCCTGCGCCGTCGGGCCCTATGAGCCCGAATATTTCTCCTGCCATTACCTCAAAACTCAGCTTGTCCACTGCAATTATGTCTTTAAACTTTTTAACAAGCTCTTTTACCTGAATAACTGTTTCAGCCATAAAACCTCTTTATTAGTTTTTAATTCCGGGGTACAAACTTATAGCCTTTCAACTCGAAACTGGAAACCTGAAACTTTAAACTATTTCGTTGCTATTTCCACATCCGCTGGTATTCCCGGCTTCAGTATATAATCCGGGTTCGGCACCGTAACCTGTACTTCAAAAACTTCCTTTATTCTTTCGTCCTGTGTCTGCACATTTTTCGGCGTGAACTCGGCTTCGCTTGATATGAATGTAATCTTGCCTTCAAACCATTTCTTGGGATACGAGTCAATCTTTACCTTGGCGGCCTCTCCGTAAGTTATTTTTCCTATGTCAACAAGCGGCAAATAAATGGTCACTTTGGATAACGCGACATCGCCGAGCGTGAAAAGCGGGGTTCCTGAAGAAACAAGCTCTCCCTCTTCCACGTGCTTTTTCAGTATTACTCCGCTCCATGGAGCAATGACTTTTGCCTCGTTAAGCATGACTTCCGCCTCTATTAGCTGGTTCTGCGCTGAAATGTAGTTTGTCCTGGCGTTGTCCAGCGACTGCTGCGAAGTGGAAGCCGTCTCAAAGAGGTTTTTTGTCCTGCTGTAATAGTCCTGCGCCTGCTTGTACATGCTTGCCGCGGCGTCTTTCTGCGCCACTACTATGGACGGGTCAAGCTCGGCAAGCACATCTCCCTTTTTCACCATTGAGCCCTCGTCAACGTAGAGCTTTGTGACTCGGCTCGATATGCGCGAAGCCAGGTCTGCTTCTGTGTCTTCCACTGTCCCGGACGCGGTTATCACGTTCGCTTTCCCGCACCCGCAAATAACCGCTGCTGCCGCTGCAAATATTATTGCAATTGCTGCCTTTTTCATGTCAACCTCCTGTAATATTTGTTTATTTAATTACTCCTTCTTTCATCACATCCAGCACAAATTTCTTCCTGTCCTTTACGAATTTATTAAGCGCCATGTCACCAATGCCAAAAAGTTTTGCTTTGTCTCCTATAAACGATTTTGCAACATAAACC
This sequence comes from uncultured bacterium, assembly GCA_963845185.1. Taxonomy (GTDB): domain Bacteria; phylum Oederibacteriota; class PGYV01; order PGYV01; family CAWJRG01; genus CAWJRG01. The sequence continues at coordinate 282,156 of CAWJRG010000010.1, forward strand.
GGCGCTACCTGGGCTATTAAACTTATAAGCAGGTGAAAAACGTTTATGTTTTTTATTTTTCCGGCTTTCATTTGGCTTTTAAAATATTTGTAAATCTTTCCGTTCACCGGATTCATGGGTACAATCATAAAATTTTCCTTTGCTATTTTAGCCAGCTTATCTCCGCCTCTTATAATTTCATAAAGAAGCAGCTTTACATACAGGCTGTTATCCGTAAATATTTCAATAAAGGCGTCCAGTATCTGGCTCATCTTTTTTTCCGGATCCACAGGTTCGTCGCTGATGCTGTTTAGCCTCTGCATAAGCCTAAAAAACAGGGTTTTCAGTGTTTCCTCGTATATGTTTTCCTTGTTCCGGAAATAATAGTGAAGCATTGCCTTGTTGACCTTGGCGCGGTTGGCTATATTTTGTGTGCGCGCCCCGTAAAACCCGTACTCCACAAATTCCTCTATTGCAGCTTTTAGTATCCTGTCTTTTGTTTCAACTTCGTTCTTTTTTATCATATTAGCCCTCCTGTTATTTCAGTTTATCCATCGGGCAAGAATAAACGCAACGTAATTCATTATATTTTCCCTTTTACGGGTTAATCTTTTAATTCCGTACTGTTTTTTCTTATATATCTTTTTTGCTCTATTTTTTTGCTTTCCCATGAAATTTGTCCTTTTCCTCGTTTTTAGCATATCAACCATAAATAATTAACCATTTGGTTTAACCATCTGGTTAAAAAATACAACATAAGAATGTTTTTGTCAAGTATTTTTTGTTTGATTTATTATATTTTACCGGAGGTTTAACTTAAAAATGAAAGTTGACTTATTGATTTATGTCGATTTAATAATATGGTATTCTAACCCTAATAATAATTTTATATTGTCTACGGCCCAAATACCTGAATCCTGTTATTTCCGTAATCCGCCACATACACATCTCCGATTCCATCAACCGCGACTCCCATGGGCCATCCAAACTCTCCAAATGCGGTTCCGAGAAATCCCCATTGCGTTATATATCCGCCGGTGGAATTGAATTTCTGGATTCTGTCATTGTATTTGTCTGTAACATACACATTGTTGTTTCCATCTACGGCAATTCCGCAGGGAATGTTAAATTTTCCCTCAGTGTCTCCATGGCTGCCCCATGTCAATATATAATTACCGAATGAATCAAATTTCTGTACCCTGTAATTGCCGGAATCCGTAACATATATATTGCCGCTGCTGTCTGCAGCAACTCCCATAGGCGTGTTAAATTGCCCATTGCCACTGCCCTGCGTTCCCCATTCCGCTGAAATCGCTGCTACCACTCCCGGTGAACTGAATTTTTCTATCCTGTCATTGCCGGCATCAGCGACATATATATTGCCGGCTCCATCCACGGCTATCCCGTAAGGACTATTAAATTGTCCGATTGCTGGACCGTAGCTTCCCCATTGTGTTACATAACCGCCGCCGGGAGCAAATTCCTGAACCCTGGCGTTTCCTATATCTGTGACATATATGTTACCGGCACCATCAACGGCAATTCCGACAGGATCATTGAATTGCCCTGCATTTGTTCCAAGAGTTCCCCATTGCGTTATATATGTGCCCGTACTGCTGAATTCTTCAATTCTATTATTAATAAAATCAGTAACATAAACAATTCCGCCTCCATACACCGCTACCCCATAAGGATAAACAAGTTGACCGGAACCGCTTCCCTGGTTTCCAAAAACTGCCAAAGGTGTTCGAGGAGTCGGAACCGCAGTTGGGGTTAATAATGATGAAGAGTCTCCTGGTGATGGTGATGATGATGAGCTGCTTGTCGGTGAAGTGCCTGAATTTTGCGAACATGCGCAAAGGAATAACAAAGGTATCAATATTATAAGCACTGATTTTTTCATTATTCTTTCTCCTTTTTTATTATTTATTTTCACATAATTATACATCATGTATAGTATTTTGTCAAATATCATTACCTTTTTATTTTTCGTAGGTTGACTTTTACTAAAATTTAAAATAAAATCTTTTTATTACGTTCCAGGAGGCATATGATATTGACTGATATTTCTTTGGTTAAAAAATACTTAAATAAACTTCTGCATTTTACTCTTTATACGATTTTTTTTATCGTTCCAATTTCTTTCTGGCTCTCAGCTCATGAAAGTTTCGAAACGCCCAAAAGCATCAATTTTTATGTCCTGCTTGTTTTATCCGTAGTTCTGTTTATTATCCAGCAGGCCTTAAACAAAAATTTATGCCTTAAATGGACTACCTTTTCCGTTCCGGTTATTCTATTGCTGCTTGTCTTTTTTGCCTCGTTGATGAAAAGCATTGCCATAAACAAATATGCTTTCCCGCTTCACTGGCAGTTTTTTAAGCTTATACTTGGAAATGTTATACTTTACTTTCTTATTATAAACATCTTTTCAAAAAACGACATTTTAAAATTGATTTTTTTCGTGCTTCTATCCCATTTTGTGGTTGTTGTTTACGGTGTGCTGCAGTATTTAGGCGTTGATTTTATACACTGGGTTTCTTTCGGCGAAGGGCGGGTTTACTCGACCATGGGCAACCCCGATTATATGGCAACCCAGTTCAGCGACCTTATCCCGCTGCTCATAATACTCTCGCTTGCCGATATAAGGCGCGTATACAAATTCATTATTTCCCTTTTCCTCGCCATGATGTTTTTCCTTGTCCTGGTGTCTCACGGCCGTGGCGCCTGGATTGGTTTTCTGGGTTCCCTTTTTTACATGCTTGTCATGTTTGCTATGTTTTACGGTAAAATTTTCTTCCAAAAATACAGGTTTTTCTTTACGGGCATAATCGCGTTTGTTATCTTCCTGGTATGTATTTTTTCCTTCCCAAACCCTTTGAATAAAAACGCAAATACCGTTTTTGAAAGGCTGAAAAACGGGTTTAGCCTTACAAGCGATGCCGTAGCCGTGAGGCTTTTATACTATGAATCCGCCTTGCAGATGGTAAAATACAACCCTTTATTCGGCGTCGGCGTTGGGGGTTTTTCCCTGAACACGGCTTATTACCAGAAAAAAGTTTATGACAGGTGGCTCAGGGTTTATCCGCCGCTTGCGGACAAAATCCAGCCCCATGTTGAATTATATACCCACAATGATTTTCTTCAGACAATGTCTGAAATCGGGCTTGTAGGTTTTGGGGTTTTTCTGTGGCTTTTTGTCTGTTTATTTGTTCTCGCAATTTCAAAATTATCAAAAGAGGAACAACCGCTTTATAAAAACATACTTCTCGGCATAACGGCGTCGGCAATAGCTTTTTTGTTGAACGGATTGCTTAATTTCCCCTGGCGCGTCGTGCCTACTCTCGTTCTTTTGTGGACAGTATTTGGCTTTTTCTCTCTCGTTGAAAATAAAAAAATATTAAGAATCAATTTTAACATCAATATAAAATGGCTCGCTCCGCTGCTCGCGGTCCTGCTTTTGTTCGTTTCGGCGCTGCAGGTAAAAGCTTTATACGCGGATATTTGCATCAAATACGGCCAGGCATCTTTTGCCGCAGGCAAATACGAGGAAGCAAGAGTCACCTTTGAAAAAGCCCTTGCCAGTAACCCGCGCGGCACCGATATAATCGAACTTGTGCTTTATACCGGTAACGCGTATAACGCCTTAAAAAACATCAACAAAGCTTTGTATTATTATAAGGAAGGGCTTGCTATGTTCCCCAATTTCATAGAGTCTCATTATAATATAGCCAACGTATACATGAATAACTCCATGACCGACGACGCCATAAGGGAATATAATATTGTGTTGTCCTTAAACCCGAAATTCACTGCTGCCATAAACAACCTTGCCAATATCTATTACGCAAAAAAAGATTACGCAAGGGCCCGTGACCTGTACCTGGACTCAATTAAATATAACCCGAACGGCGTTGAGTCACTCTACAACCTCGGCGCTGTATATTTCATGTTGAAACAATACCCCCAGGCTGCCCTGGAGTTTCAAAAAGTGCTTGAGATAGACCCGAATTATCAGCTTGCAAAAGACTGGCTGCAAAAAATGAAATCATTCGGCCTGGTAAAGCCATAGTCTCTATTATTTTTCATCCATAAATTCCCTTAATTTTTTCATTATTTTATCGTAATGAGTCCCGTGCCAGAATACTCTGCCGCAGTTTTCACATATATAAAACTCGTTCATTATCGAAAAAACACGTTCGGGTACTTTTTCCTTTATTGATTCTTTCGGTATTTTTACGAGGGGTTTGTTGCATTCGACACACAGGGTAAAAGCGTTTTTATAATCCAGTTTAAAATCCTTCACTGCCTTTTTAATCTGCCCGTTCAAATTATTTTCCGTAAGAAAATAGATTCTGGTATCCGGGCTTTTTATTTTGCTGTCTTTTGTTATTATAACTCTCTGTTCGGAAACGGCCAGGGGTATTAGTTTTTCCCTCTCATTATGCTTTACATATACGGTATCATACCCTGCCACGCGCAGGAACTTTGCCAGCTTTCCGAACATGTTGTCCAAAATGAATTTCATTTTTCCCATTTTTAGTCTATATATCCTGTATCCTTATCCCTACCCCCATCTTTTCTTGTTTTTCCCCTCGCCCCTTATTTATTATCCTCCGTAATTAATAGCCTCTGTTATTATTTCCGAATAAGACGGGTGTATGTGAACAGCGTCTTTTATGTCTTCTGTTTTCATTCTATTTTTTACTATTACTGACAGCTCGTTCATAATATCCGCTATTTCCTCGCCTACAGCAGCCGCGCCGAGTATCTGCCCGGTCGTTTTGTCGGCTATGAGCTTTAAAAACCCGCTGTCTTTGCCTTCCATTACAGCCTTGCCTATTGCCTTGAAAAAGTATTTGTAAATTTTGCAGTCCAAATTTTTTTCTTTGGCTTCTTTTTCGTTAAGCCCTATGCTCCCGAGCGCCGGGCTTGAAAAAACAAGCTTGGGAATCACTTTGTAATCAATATTGCCCTCTTTGCCTTCGGCTATATGCATGATTGCGGTTTCAGCTTCTTTATAAGCTGTGTATGCGAGCATGGGCGTTTCTATGCAGTCGCCCACAGCGTAAATATTCGGTATATTCGTCCGCATATTGTTGTTTACTTCAATAAACATGTTTTTCTTTAGTTTCACGCCTGCCTTGCCAAGTCCAATGGTTTCGGTGTTTGGCTTCCTGCCTGTTGCCTCAAAAATCATATCGTATTTTTCCATGCTGTCGCCTTCAGGCGTTTTAATTACTGCCGTGTTATCGCCCGTGATTTCTTTTACTTTGCTTTTTTCAAGTAGTTTTATGTTTTTCTTTTTGAATTCCCTGGACAGCGTCCTCACAGCCTCTTCGTCCTCGCCAAAAAGTATAGTGTCGAGTATTTCAGCTATCGTGACGTCAACGCCCAAATTGCTGAGGAAAGATGCGTATTCGCACCCTATAACCCCGCCTCCTATTATAAGGGTTTTTTTCGGTACTTTTTCCAGGTCAAATATTTTTTCCGAGGAAAAAACTTCCGGCATGTTAAACAGCCTTTTAGACGATGACCCTGAAGCAATAATAAAATATTTTGCCCTGATTGTCCTGTTCCCGGCCATAATCTCGCTGCTTGATATGAATTTAGCATCTGCGTTTATTATTTCTATTTTATGGGTCTCGAGCCTTGCCTTTAATCCCGCCTGCAAAAATTTTGTTTTTTGCATTACATCATTTTTTATTTTAAAATAGTCCTTTGTAAGTAAAGAATAATGCAAAAGGCCTTTTAAGGGTATGCACCCCTCGTTCAGGCAGACGCCGCCGAGTTTACCGGCATCCTTTTCAAAAATAGCTATTTTGTATTTATGCTTCACAGCCTCAAGCGCGGCAGTGTAACCTGCCGGCCCTGAACCGATAATTGCTATATCGTAATCTACTTCAGGTTGTTTCATTTAAACACGTCCTTTATGTATATTAAATCATCCTGCGTCAGGGGCTTATCCGCGGCAGTTAAGTTTGTTTCCACCTGTTTTTTGTTCCTGAAGCCCGGTATTACGCATCCCACGGTATCATAACTTAAAACATACTGCAGGGCAACCCTTGACAAATCCTTTATTTCGCTTCCGAACCTTTTTTTCAGCTTCTCGACTTTTGGTTCTAGCTTTGATATTTCTTCGGTTGTAAAGCGCTGGTCTCCTTTTCTGTGGTCTCCCTCTTCGAATTTCGGCGGATTTTTTGACGTATATTTCCCGAGAAGCAGCCCCTGCGCAAGAGGGCTGAAGGCAACAAACGACATTTTCCTTTCTTTTAAAAGCTTATTTACCGGCGTGTTTTCCCTGACAAACTGGTCGTCTGTGATATTTGCCCAGCTTTGCAGCACATCAGGCTTTATGGATGGTGAAAGCTTTAAGAAATCGTTGCTTGAATAGGATGAAAGCCCGATAAAACGTATTTTGCCCTGCTGTTTCAGCTTGTACATTGCCTCAACCGCGCCGTTTAAATATTCGTCTTTTTCACCGAAATTTCCGTGGTGAAAATAATAAAGGTCGATAAAATCCCGTTTTAAATTTACAAGCGACTGCTCGCACTGGTGAATTATATGCTGCGGCTCATAGGCATTCAATGCCGTCCCGGGAAACCAGCCGACTTTTGTTGCTATTATGACTTTTTTATTTTTGTCGCCCAATGCCTTTGCGAGCATGCGCTCTGCCCTGCCGTTGCCGTAAACATCAGCGTTGTCAAAGTGATTAACGCCTTTTTCAATGCCGTAATTTATGGCGTCAATGGCGTCTTTTTCATCCACGTTTGCCCAGCCATTCGGCTCGCCGTTTACCCAGTTCAGCCCGCCAAGCGTCCAGCATCCAAGCGAAATCTCCGAGACTTCCAGATCCGTTGTTCCAAGTTTCCTGTATTTCATATATCCTGCCTCCTAATTATATCGTTTATTTTCCAGCTCTGAGTTTGTAAAGGACAAATGCTGCTTGGATAATGTTTTCCTTGAAACATTATAACATTAAAACCCCTATTATCCCCCTTTATTAAAGGGGGATGCAATGCACTTCCCTCCCCCTTAACAAGGGGGAGTTGGAGAGGGTTTGCCCTTGCTTCCTGCTTACCATAGTCTAATTCTCTTCTTCTTCCTCTTTTGCTTTTGCGTTATGGGCGCGCTTGCGAACTGTCGGGTCCAGTATTTTTTTGCGCATCCTTATATTTTGCGGCGTTATCTCTAGCAGTTCGTCGTCGGCTATATATTCCATTGCCTGCTCCAGGCTGAATTTCCTGGGCGGCTCGAGATTTATGGCCTCATCCGAACCGGACGCCCGCATGTTTGTAAGCTTCTTTTCCCTGCACACGTTTATTATCATATCCTTGTCCCTGCTGTTCTCTCCTGCTATCATGCCAGGATACACTTCGTCCCCGGGCTTTATGAAAAAAGCTCCTCTGTCTTGCAGTTTATCTAGCGCGTAAGCAACAGTTATGCCTTTTTCCATCACAATCAGCACCCCGCGGTTCCTTGTAGGCACCTCGCCTTTATATGGCCCGTATTCGTGAAAACTGTGGTTAAGTATGCCTGTGCCGCGTGTTTCAGTGATGAATTCATTGCGGAATCCGAGCAGCCCCCGTGTCGGCACATAAAATTCAAGCCTTGTGTAGCCGTCGCTCCCCGGCACCATATTTATCATCTCGCCTTTTCTTATTCCCATTTTTTCTATCACAGTGCCCACATGCTCGGCAGGCACGTCCATAATTGCGTGTTCTATTGGCTCCATTTTTTCATTGTTTATTTCCTTGTAAATTACCTGCGGCTTTGATACCTGTAGCTCGTATCCTTCGCGCCTCATATTTTCTATGAGTATGGCAAGTTGCAGTTCGCCCCTGCCCTTGACAGTAAATGCCTCGGTCGAGTCTGTTTTTTCAACAACTATGCTCACGTTTGTCTGGAGTTCTTTTTGCAGCCTTTCCCCCAGATGCCGTGATGTTACAAACTTTCCCTCTCGTCCCGCAAAAGGCGAATTATTCACCATAAAAGTCATTGACATGGTCGGCTTGTCAATGTCAATAGTTGGAAGCGCCTCAGGGAATTCTTTGCTCGCCACAGTATCTCCCACGTCAATTATTTCCAGCCCTGCCAGCGATACAATATCGCCTGCAAAAGCTTCTTTTACTTCAACTTTCGCGAGCCCCTCAAAAGCCATTATCTTTGTTACGCGGTAAAGGATTTTCTGGCCGTCAGCCTTTATCAAATACACTTCCTCGCCTTGAGATACTTTCCCGTTGTATATTTTGCCTGTGCCCATTTTCCCGACATAGTTGTCGTAACCAATTGCTGATGTCAGGAACTGAAACGGCTTGTTGGGGTCGCCTGTTGTATCCTCGACGTGGCGTATTATCATGTCAAAAAGCGGCTTCATGCTGTCGCTTTTGTCTTTCATGTGGTCCTTTGCTATACCGTCTTTCGCGGACGCGTAAATCACCGGAAAATCCAGCTGGTCATCCGCAGCGTTCAGTTCCACAAAAAGGTCAAATATCATATTGAGTACTTCAGTGGACCTTTCATTTGGCCTGTCTATTTTATTTATAACAACTATGGGCATAAGCCCTGCTTCCAGGGATTTTTTCAGAACATATTTTGTCTGCGGCATGGGCCCCTCGAAAGCGTCAACCACCAGCAGCACCGAGTCCACCATTTTAAGTATCCTCTGCACTTCCCCACCAAAATCCGCGTGTCCGGGCGTATCGACTATGTTTATTTTATATCCCCCGTAATGAAAAGCCGCGTTTTTTGAGAATATGGTTATCCCGCGCTCTTTTTCGATATCGTTCGAATCCATTACGCGCTCCACAAGTGTCTGATATTCTTTAAACACTCCCGCCTGCCTTAACATGCAGTCGACAAGCGTGGTTTTGCCGTGGTCAACATGCGCCACTATGGCTATATTCTTGATTTTGCTCATAAAATAGAATAATCTCACTTTCAATTAGAATTTTAAGCCGGATTTCCTTTTGAGTTTTGCAGGAAAACGCTGAAATGCCTACGAAGGAGCCTCCTCTTAATATGTAATAATATGCTCCCTCCCCGAAGCGCTATCATACCCCGACTCTACCAAGCGGGGTTTTTCGCGTAGCGGGATTAATATATAAAGAGTATAGCAGTTAGAACTGTCTAAATCAAGCAATTTGCTTATTTGGTTCAGGACTTTATTAAAAATATTATGCTGTCTTTTTGATTATCCACGCCATGTTTTTACCCAAGTTTCTGAAGTTCCTTATGCCTTCCTCGTCGTTCATTATATCGCCTGGGTTGCGGGAAAGAGTCATGTTCCAGTAAGTTGAGCCGGGTATTACCATCTGCATTATTCCAAAGAAAAAGTTTATGGCGGCGTATGTAAAATTCGAACCTGCGCGCCGCACGCTTACTACAGCAGCGCCGGTCTTGCGTATAAACATACCGTCATTTGCCATGGAAACATAACCGCAGCGCTCTATGAGCGCCTTGATATTGGCAGTGACATTGCCGAAATAAACAGGCGAGCCGATTATGACGCCGTCTGCCTCTGCCATCTTGGCTATGAGCCCGTTCATGCCGTCGTCGGCAGCGCCGCATTTTTTGTCCTTGTTCTGCCTGCATTTCAGGCAGGCAATGCAGCCGGAAAGTTTTTTTGTCCCGATATTAATAAGCTCGGTCTGTATGCCTTCCTTTTCAAGCTCCTCAAAAACAAACTTTATTGCCTGCTGCGTGTTGCCGTTTGCCCGCGGGCTGCCGTTAAAAGCAACTACTTTCATAAAATACCTCCTATGATCTTCCGAATTATTTTTTTAAGCACCTTTTATAGATTTATACAATAACTTGAGATTTTTGACAATATGGAAGTTAGTTATTTATCGCAAACCAGTATTCGGCCAGTTGTCTCTCGATTTTTTCATAGTCCCTGAAATACTTCTTAATATCCCAAAAAAATTCCCTGTTATGCCTTCTGTGCCTGAAATGGTTCAGCTCGTGGCAGACAATATAGTCTATCAGCCTCTCCGGCAGCTTTGACAGCGCGCAGTTTATTGTGATATTGCCCCTGCTGCTCCAGCTTCCCCATTTCGACCGCATGTTCTTGAAAAAAACTCTTGACGCCTTAACGCCCATTCTTTGTTCGTTTTTTAGGATGGATTTTTTTACTATCCTCTTAAATTCATTCATCGTCCTGATTATTGGCACCAGTCCAGCCGCATTCTGCTTTATCGCCTGTATCTCGTTTATTTTCCTGTAAATCCAGTTTTTATGTTTCTGTATTATCCTCTTTTCGTCCATATGCCTTCTCGGCGCTATCAGGACAAGCCTGCCTGTTTTAAGCTCTATCCTTGCGTGCTTTACGTCCCTGCGTTCGACCCGGTACGTTACATCCAGGTCATTTATCCGTATTTTTTCCATAATCCTGCGCCCCTATAATATCGGAAACTATGCTGCCTGATATCCTGTCCAGCTCATCCGGGTTATATCCCTTTTTCCTGAATATTCTCCTGATGATTTGCGTGACTGCCTTGCCTATTTCGGGGTTGGATATGTACTCGAGCATGTACTCGCCCTCCTCCCTGATTTTTTCCTTCACCTGTTTCATGCATTCCACGGCGTCCCCATCGCTCAGTTTTTCCTTTTTCAGCCGCAGGAACATGACATACTCTATATTGTCCAGCCCCAGCTCTTTTTGTTTGTTTTCCACTGCTTCTTTATCGTCGAATATGGCGTTCCCGGCTTTTATTATTTCCATGTAGGTTTTCACATTGCTCTGCCATTCCTGTATGAGCCGCATTACCCTGTCGGCCAGCTCCTCATAAATAGGGTTCTTTGCCTTGTCTACCAGTACATACTTTCGCAGGGCAAATATTATGCTCGCCGCCTTTTCTTCTGTCGGGTCCGCTTTCGCGAGCAGTTGCCTCATCCTTGCCTCGTCATACCGTATGCCCGGAAGCTCTTTTAAGCCTTTTATCTCCGTGCCCTTGTAAATATTTTCCAGCGTCCTCTTGAAATACTTGCGTATATAATAATCTTTTTCCGGCTCGTCGAAGTTTTTCTTGTAGTAATAATAAAACGCGGTCAGCCATTTATATTCCTTTAAGAATTTTATCTTGACTTCAGAGCTTCCGAGCAGCTCGTACAGCCGCCTTGCCTGCCTGTATTTCTCGTCGAATTCAGCCTGCCGCCTGTCTTCGGAACTTATGAATTTCAGGATAGAAGTCAAGTGCTGGACATCATAATTCTCAAAATCAACTTTTCCTCTCTCCAGCAGCTTTTTTAATCCTTGTATTGTATCGGCAAACTTATCCGCCATTTTATCAAAGTCATACAATATGTTTTCCCTGTCTTTCTCCTCATACGCCTTAAAAGCCTTGTCTATGTCGTCGAGCACGCCCACATAATCTATTACCAGCCCTGCTTCTTTTTCCTCATAGCGCCTGTTTGTGCGCGCTATCGCCTGTAAAAGCCTGTAATTTTTCAGGGCTTTGTGCAGGTATACGGTCTGCAAAACAGGCGCGTCAAACCCTGTTATAAGCATTTCCGTTACTATCAAAATCTTCGGGCTTTTATCGGCGTTGTCCTTGAATTTGGGCGTTATTTTCTTTTTGATTTCAGAAATATCTTTTTCATTATATTTTTCAGTTATCCTGCTGTACTGCGCGGCTATTTTTTGGTCTGCTTCCTTTTGACCCATTGACATGACTATTTCGGTTTCGTCTTCGTCAAAATACCTGTCCAGTTCTTCCTTGTACAGGCAGCATGCATGCCGGGACGCGGCTATCACGACTGCCTTGAATTTCCCGTCAAGGTTGGCTTTAAAATGCCCCGCGATATCTTTTGCTACTATCTTGATTATTTCAGGATTTTCAAGGACTACGTTTATTTTACTTAGGCGTTCCCTGACCCCTTTTTCCACGTCTTCTTTCATGGTCTCGTTTATTTCATCTATATCTTCCTGGTCGTAAAAGAACTTGATAAGGTCCCTGTCCACGTGCACTTCATCCGTCAATCTCGGCTGGTAGGCTATTTCAAGCGTGTACCCGTCCCTGACGGAATCTTCCATAAAATACCGGTCAAGGTAAAGTTTGTCGCCGTATTCAAATTCTTTATAAGTGTTCCTTTCCCTGTTTGCTATCGGCGTGCCTGTAAAAGCAAAAAGGTTTCCGCTTTTAAATATGCTTTTCATCTGCGCTGATAAAATCCCGTATTGCGACCTGTGCCCCTCGTCTATCAGGCAAATGACGTTTTTCCTGCCTGCTATGGTTGACTCGCTGCTGCCCGAGGCTTTTATTTCCTCTTCTATTGCCTTCATCTCGCTTTCAAAATCCCGTAGCTGGCCCGGATTAAACTTATGGATGAGCGTGACAAATACGCCCCTTTTGCCCCTGTATCCGTCGTGTTTCAGGATTTTCCGCAAATCCTCAATGGATGAAATCGGTTCAATGTCGGAGAACAAATCAAGATAACCGAACTCGTCGAATAACTGGGTCTCAAGCTCCTCCCTGTCCACAATAAAAAAAATGGACGGGTTTGCCGCTTCCCTCATCTGGAAAAGCTTATTCGCGGCAAATATCATGGTAAGCGTCTTTCCCGAACCCTGCCAGTGCCATATCAGGCCGCGGTCTTTTTCCTTTTTCCCGCTTATCCTGCCTGTCACCCTTTTTACAATCTTATCAGTTGCCCTGTACTGCATATAGCGGCATATTACTTTGGTTTTCCTGCCACGCTCTTCCCTGAAAAATAAATAATATTTTATAATATCGAGCAGCCTGGCAGGCTCAAGCATTTCAATTATGTCAAATAAATCTTTTGTATTCGTAGAGACAGGTTTCAAACCTGTCTCAGTTTTATCCTGTATTTCTTCAATGGATTTCCACTCGTACATCTGCGGCAATTCCCCGTTCCATGGGACTATCGGGAAATACTTTGACACGACATCAGCGCCGACTCCTATCTGGACATATTTGAATAATTCAGGTATTTTCTTTTCGTATGTTTTTATGTCTGTCACGGCGTCCAGCCAGCTCTTCCTCGCGCTTTCCGGACTTTTCAACTCTATGTTTACGAGCGGTATACCGTTGATATACAGCATTATGTCGCTCCGGATTTCCCTGTCTCCAGCCCTGTAAACCGGCTGGTTCGTGACAATATATTCATTGTTTTCAGTATTATTGAAATCAATGAAATTAAGGTCTTTTAATATTCTTTCTTTCTTATCCTCCACTCTTTGCCCGAATTTGATGTATTGCAGGGCATGTTTCATGCCTTGCTCGGTCGTAGGAAGCATTTTAAACTCATGAATCTTGCGCGTGATTTCCTCAGGGCTGATGTTTGTGGATTTATTGATTCTTTCTATGGCGTTTTTAAGGCTGTTTTCCAGCAATACATCCCCAAGCGAGTTCCTCACCAGCCCCGCCCCGGGTATGTATTTCCATCCTGCTGCCTTTAACCGCTCTATAAACTGTTGTTCAAGACTTTGTTCTGTCATTTACCTACCTCTACGTAAAAAATATGAAGTAAAATTATATAATTTAATCTCGAAAGAATACAGCTTCGCTATATCTCTTTGAGTTTTTTACAATTTCATTTGCTATTCTTTTTAATTCGATTTCTTTTTGAACATCATTTTTCCAAGCACGAGTAAAACGTAATTTCCATTTTTTTATTTTATTTAATGTTATTATCTGGGAATTTAAATAACTAAATATATCTTTTGACTTTTTATTTTTCCAATCTAACAAACTTTTAATTTGAAATTCATTATCTAATTTTGATGAAATTTCATCTAATAAATCAAAATGCAATTTTTTAGCGGATTTACAAAGTACTTTGGGAGGTAATTCTTGAATTATTTCCGCATAAGAAATACTTGTTTTCCATAAATTTTCTAAAGGTTGATTGTTAATTCCCTCAATAAAAATAGCTTCTTTTGCGCCAAAGAAAAAATAAATTAATTGCCTGAAATTATAATAATCTTGGTCATTAGGGACATCCTTCATATTAAATCTAAAAATGTCATCAGTTTTTATATTTATTACATATAATTCCGTCTTCGTTTTTCTATCATGATCCTTACTATTAATTATTTTTTTTCGTAAAATTTCAGAAAATTCGATAGCACTTAATCTATTATTCTTAGGTTTAACTAAATATAAAGCTATTGATTTCGTACCAATTTGCGGAATATTAGAAGCAAATATTCGATTTCCCAAAACAATTATAGGTAACTTTGGGAGGTAATTTTTTTCAATATCTTTTGGAATGTTTTTACCAATTATTAAAAATGCTCCTTTTACTTTATCAAAAGTACCAGCATCTCTAAAAATTTTCTTATCTATTTTTTCTTGAATTATTTCTCTTAAAACACTATTTAATTCTGCTTTTTTATTAATTTCTTTTTGAAAAAAATCATACATTTGTTTAGCATTTAACAAGCGAGCAATTTCAAATAGAATTTTTAATGTGTTTTTAAATCCTAATTCATTATTTAAATTTTCCAATTTATTTTTTTCATTTCTTAAATTATAAACATTAGCCATAACTCTTTCATTTCTTGTTGTTTTCTGAAAACTATATTTATTTAATCTTGTTATTATAAAATTTTTTAAATCTTTTAGCGTTGGTTCATTATTTAAATCATGCGGTTTTGCGTTTATATATATATTCAACAAGCATATAAATATAAGAGCGTTATTAAATGGTTCATCTGCTTTAATAAGATTTTTCTCAAATATTTTTTCAATGCAATCTTCTAAACTAAGTGGATAGTCATCCGTTGCTTCAATCTTTTTAATATTACCAATAAAGACCAATGCGTTATAAATCCTATCTATTATTTTAGTATTCCAGTCTTTATTGAATTTTTTTATCTTATATTCATCAATTACTTCTTTTAAAGCAAGCCACCCAAATGAAAATAAATTAATTATTAGTTTAATTATAAGGTTTTGATCTTTTAATGTGGTAAAAGTCAAAATTAACATTATTCCTATAATTAATAAAAACAAAATCATATTTTTTTTATAAGTTAAAATAATTTTTTCAAATGTCATTTTTAATACCCCTTTTAATCCTTTGTTTTCCTGTCAAAAGTACATTTATAAGCCCTTTTTTCAGAAGTTCAAATTTTCCTTTTCTATTTTCTTCGATATTTAATTGTTTATCAATATTTGAAATAATAGAAGCAATTTCAC
Source organism: uncultured bacterium (assembly GCA_963845185.1). Taxonomy (GTDB): domain Bacteria; phylum Oederibacteriota; class PGYV01; order PGYV01; family CAWJRG01; genus CAWJRG01. Next base: position 297,296 of record CAWJRG010000010.1, read on the forward strand.
GTTGTTCAATTATAGACAATTTAACAATCTTAAAATTAACAATGTCCCTTTGAAAAAGATGGGGAATACTACTGCCGGATATTTTTTCCTTTATTAAGCTTGTAAAATTATTTGATTGGAAATATTGGAATACAAATTCAGCATCATATAATTTTTCATCAGTTCTTATAAGCATCATTGTTCCATTTATAGTTGCCTTATCAGGCAATTCATCAATATAAGCCACTCTTCCAATTGTTCCATCTTTACTTATGATAATATCTTTTTCTTTTAAAATAATTTCATGCGATTCTTCATATCTTTCAATTGAAATATGTTGGCATCTATTCCAGATTACTTTTCCGTTTTCAATATGATTACCTGCTATAAGATAGGGCCCCGATTTAGTATATTCTTTTGAAGATAATGCTCTCCATCCAATTCTTGCTTTAATATATGAAAAATCTCCTAGCCTAACCACCTCCCACTCCTCTGGTATCTCCCCAAGTTCGGTTTTTTTAAACTTCTTATGCCCTATGCCTCTTGTCAGCAGTTTCTGCATCATGCCTTTTTTCAGCCGCTCGGTCTTCTGTATCTTCTCCTCCGCCATCGAGATGGCGTCGTCAACAGTGGACAAGACTTTGGCGATTTTGTTTTGCTCAATGATAGGAGGCATAACAGTTTTTCTTCTATACACAATGTCTCTATTTAATCCCGGAATAGCAGAGGAAGTTTCCATTTTTGATAAATCAAGCTTGTTTAATAAATAATAAAAGTATTTTAAATCAATATCTTTTTGCTTAAATTTAATAAAATATGTTGTATCTATAGCCCAAAAATCAGTATTGCACAAATGAATTGACCCAATAGACCCCTTTCTACCTACTAATATACCCGGCCCCTTAGCATTGTAGGAATCGTGATTGCCAACAAGTCCATTTGAACCATATACCGGATATTTTCCTCCATCCCGTTCATTCCTTTTTAAGGCAGAACCATATTCAAGTGTACAAATATCCCCAATTGATATAAGGTTCCACTCTTCCGGTATCTCGCCAAATTCTGTTTTTTTATAGCCGGATTTCATTGCTTCTCCTCCCCAGCTTCATCCATTAACAAAACAAGCGAACCTAAAATCATGTACGTTTCTATTACGCATAAATTAATATCTGTTTCTTTAAGATCGTTATGCGTTCCTTTCGAAAGTATATTATGGAGAAAAATTACTCTACTATCTAAATCGGATACCCTTGCCATTAATAATTTTGCTTTATCGTCTTTTGCTTTTTGATCAATAAATGCAATAATTCTATTCTTATATTTATCATCTGTTACATCAATTTCTGTCCCGTCATTACGAACAAATTTTTCTTTTCTAGCAGGAAATACCACATTTGCAAAAGCTTTAATTATATTTCGACATGTTGATAAGGCCTGCGACCATTCTTCAGGATTTGTTGAAGGAAGTCTGTCATATACAGCAATAAATTTGTCTATAATATCCGGAGAAATTTCCTGAAGTTTCTTATTAACATCTTTTTGCATTTTGATAAATATATCTTCAAGTATTTTTCCAAATTTATATTTGTGATTTATCCTCACAACATAAATATAAATATGTGATCGTATTTTTGCTAATAATCCCTTATTTTTCTTAATTCTTGCAGCAAGATGATTTCCCTTTGAATCCTTATATGAAATTTGATCTGTTTCTATTTCACTTTCTATTTCCGGCACCGAATCAGTCCAATATTGATATATTTCTTTTCCCGCATTATCTTTTGTCTTTATATACCTTCCTGACCATCCAGCAAATGCTTGTAATTTATCATCTTTTATATCGGTAACATTCTGTTCTTGATAACCCATAAGTTCTGCAGCAAACCATTTTTCCGCCTCTTTATCATTTGTTAATCTTGCCAATTTTTGACACTTAAATAGAATCTTCTCAAAAGCTATTCTGTCCATTTCAAAATCTGAAATAATTTCTTCAGATAAATCTATTATGTTTTTATCTCGTTCGCTCATAAACTCACCTCACATTATTTTATCTCATTTAAATATCCTTCTATTTTCTTTTCCTTTAAAGTCAGTTCTTTCTCCAGTCCTTTTATCTCTTTCCAGACCTTATCCGTATCAATATCCTCGATTTCCTCTTCTTTAGAGCAGTACATGGTTACATTAAGCGACCAGCCATTGTTTTCAATTTCCGATATACTCACAACACGGGAAACGCCTTTTTTGCCCCTGTAACCGTCGTTATTTATAAATTCCCCGTAATAACCTTTGATTTCTTCAATATTTTTATCAGCAATAATATTTAATTTCCTGACATCGGGATGTTTTTCAAATAATCCGGAAGCGTTAATAAACAAAACCTTATTTTTCATCTCTTCTTTACGTTTTTTGTTTATAATGATTACACCGCCCGGCGCGCCCGTGTTATAAAAAAGCTTTTCAGGCAGCAGCATGACGCATTCGATAAGCCCTTTTGTTAAAACCGCCTGCCTTATATTTCCTTCTTTCCCGCTTCGGAACATTGCGCCGTTATCTATCACTATACCCGCCCTTCCTTTTTTATCGTCAAGGCTTGCGATTACATGCTGTATCCATGCCCAGTCAGCGGACTGGTTGGGCGTAAAACCGTAGGTAAACCTTTCTTTTACAAAATTTCCTTTTTTAAGGTTTTCTTCGGGATACCCGTCCTGGTTCCACGGCGGGTTCACAAGGACAATGTCGAATGTTTTTAGTTTTCCTTTGTCCTCGAACTTCGGATATTTAAGGCTGTCGCTTAATTTCAAAACATCCTGCTTTATGCCGTGAATGTACAGGTTCATCTGCGCGAGCGCGACTGACTGGGCGTTTGCCTCCTCACCGTACAGGGAAAGGGTCTTTGCTTTTCCTGGCCCTTCCTTTTCAGTCACGTATTTATATGCCTGCAACAGCATATTTGCCGCGCCGCAGGCCGGGTCATAAACATTCTCGCCTGATTTTGGTTTTGTTATTTCCACAAGAAGCCTTATCACTTCTTTTGGCGTGTACACCTCGCCTTCCTTTGCCTTTTGCGGCGCGAAATACCTGATTATCCATTCATAAGAGTCTCCAAGCACGTCGTCGGAAACGTTTGAAAGCCGTTTTTCGCTGAACAGCTCGACAAGCTGCCTTAACAGCTCGGAATTTTCCTTGTTCCCGGAAAACTGGATAAAGGAAGTCTGTGATACTATTTCTTTTATCTTAGGGTTATGGTCGCCGATCTCCTTCAATATTTCCGACAACCCTTCGGGCAAATGGGACACATCGTTTCTTATGTTGTCCCAGAAATTCATATTGACACCCAGGTATTTGTCGGGCACGATAAAGTCATGATACGCTTCGTTCATGGCTTCTTTCTTTGCCTGGTTCTCCGAATACCCGTCTGCTTTTGCTTTTTCATATTCGTCTTCAAATTCCTTCTGCCACTTATCGCTTATCCTTTTTAAAAACAAAAGCACGAGAATAAACTTATAATCAACCCTTGTGCGTATAAGGTCCGCCGCGCGTTTTAAAATCTTTTCTATGTCATCCCTTGTCAATTCCTTGCTTTCGGAAAGCATTGGTTTCACCCCGTCGCCGCATTCCAGGAGCCTGTATATTTTTCTTCTGGCATTTTCCGGGTCTTTCACCACCTCAAGGCACTTATCCTTGCTGATGGAGGAAAGAATTGTCAATACCTGCTTTTCTTCGTCTCCATATGTGTCTTTAAGAATCCTGGCGGCATTCTCAAACCTGAACTTTCCTTCTCCCAGTTTATCCTTTAATATCTGGTATCTCTTTCTAACCCATTTATCCATGCTTTCCTCCTGATATACAAGTAATCAACCAAATAGGTTGTATATTCCCGAAACTCAAAAAAAAAGACCTTTTTACTTATTCTAATTATAACGGCTGGATGCAAAAAAGTCAAGCTCCTTTCAGCTATCGGCTGCTCCCCTGCATCAGGAATATCCTAGAAATTTCAGGAAGAACCTATAAATTCCACTTAACACCCTTACTCTCCTGCCACAAGATAATCCCCAGCGTGGTACGAGCTCCGGACATAAGGCCCGCTTTCGACGTGCAGGAACCCCATATCAAGCGCGATATTTTTATATTCTTCAAATTTCTCCGGCTTAATAAACTCAACAACCTCGTAATTCTGGTTTCCAGGCCTCAGGTACTGACCTATGCTTAAAAATTCGCATCCCGCTTTCCTCAAATCGCTGAAAACCCCTTTAACTTCGTCATGCTTTTCACCCAGGCCGAGCATTATGCCCGATTTTGTGAATATATTCGGTGTTTTCCTGGCAAAAGCCAGCACTTGGAGGCTCTTTCCATAATCAGCGCCCTTCCTTATATTATATAAAGAAGGCACAACCTCAAGATTGTGGCCGAAAATCTCGGGCTTCGCGTCAAGGACCTTCTGTATCGCTCTAAAATCACCTTTAAAATCCGGGGCAAGTACTTCTACTTTAATGGCTATATTGTGCTCTTTGATCAGTTTTATCGTCTGCGCGAAGATTTCTGCCCCGCCATCCTCCATATCGTCCCTTGTGACGGAAGTTATCACAACATATCTTAATTTCATCCTTTTTACAGCTTCAAGCACCCTTTTTGGTTCATCTTTATCAATTGGCTTTGGCGTGCCCTTTTTTACACTGCAAAAACCGCACTGCCTTGTGCACGTGTCTCCGAGTATTAAAAAAGTCGCGGTGCTGTTGTGGAAGCACTCCGAGATATTCGGGCACCTTGCCTGGTGGCAGACAGTATGCAGGCCCAGGTCCTTCATGTAATCGTCAGTGCCCGCGATCTTTTTAAAATCTATTTTCTTGTTGAGCCAGTTTGGTTTTCTCATGATATTATTCGCCTTCCATCGTCAGGGCAGGCTCATTCTGCCCGTCGGCCGTATTTTTCAGGTTCCATTCGTCTTTTGAATATTTCTCATCTATTAATCTTTTTATTGTATTTCTTTCATCAACTGTCAAATCCTGTTCTTTCAGGCCGAACCTGAATGTGCGGTCAAAAGCCGCGATAAATCTTTCTACAATTTCGAAAACCATGATTTGTTTGTTTGTGAATTCATTAAGCGCACCGAAATTGGCGTAATTAATATCGGCGTTGAAATATTTTGATATTTTTCCACTGTTTATCGAAAGAGGTATTGACCCGTGCTGAAAAATCAATCCCTTTTTCCTTGCCTGCGCATTTCCGCCTATTTTCTTGTTTGCAATGATTATGTCGTATTCTTCCTTGCCTGAAAAACAAAACCCAGGCCGTTCCTCGGGCCTCGTGTAACTGATAACATCTTTCGCGTATCCGGGTTCCAGTCCGAAATCCTGGTATAATTTCATGATAAAAGAATTCAGCCTTTCAAAAGATTTTTTTACAGGCGCTTTTTTACATCTTATATCCTCTTCAGAACATATGATACAGTAAGTAAGTTCATCATCATGCAGTATCGCTCCGCCCCCGGTCATCCTCCTGACAATTGCAACATTATCGTTCCTGCATTTTTCAACGCTTACGTCCCTTCCTGCGTCCTGGTATTTCCCGACGGATATCCCCGCAGGCTGCCATGAATAAAGCCTGAGGATCGGCGTTTTATTCAGCTTATAAAATTCAAACAATGACTCGTCTATGGCCATGTTTTCAAAAGCATGGTATGCTTTATACGGTATGTAACGCCAGGATTTCATTTATTTTATCTCCCCGTTTCCTGCTGTATATATTTGTTGAGACGTTTTGCAAAGCGTCTCAACTTTTAAATTATTCACAAATAATTTTTACTTCTTTAGCCGCTTTTGTTTCGTCCGGCCTTGATATCTCGGTCATCATTGGCGCGGACTTGATTTTTTCCGGGTCTTTCTCGGCTAGCCCGGCTATTTCTATCATTGCTGAAATAAATTCATCCAGGGTTTCTTTTGACTCTGTTTCCGTAGGCTCAATCATTATTGCTTCTTCCACCACCAGCGGGAAATATATTGTCGGCGGGTGTATGCCGCGGTCTATCAGCGCTTTTGCTATGTCAACGGCGTGTACCCCGTTTTTTGCCTGGTTTTTAGCTGAAAACACGCATTCATGCATGCATGTTTTGTCATAAGGCAAATAATAATATTTTTTCAATTTTTCTTTAACATAATTCGCGTTTAAAACTGCTTTCTCAGCTACGTCAATCAGGCCTTCCTTCCCGAGCATTAAAATATAAGCGTAAGCCTTGAGCATGACTCCGAAATTCCCGAAAAACGAAGCCACTGCTCCTATTGTGTCCTCTTTATGTATAATTGCCTTGTACTGGTTGTCCATTCCGCGTTCCACGATTGGCGTCGGTAGCAATCCGGAAATTTTCTCTGATACTCCCACAACGCCCGAACCCGGGCCACCGCCTCCGTGAGGTGTTGAAAAAGTCTTGTGCAAATTTATGTGAATTATGTCAAAACCTATGTCCCCGGGCCTTACTTTGCCAAGAATTGCGTTTAAATTCGCGCCGTCGTAATACATGAGCGCGTCGTACTTGTGTGATATATCTATTATTTCCTTTACCCTTTTATGGAAAATCCCGACCGTATTCGGCATGGTCATCATTACGCCTGCGACCTCGTCGTTCATCTTTTTCTTGAACAGGTCAAGGTCCATCTCGCCCTCGCTGTCTACAGGCACTGATATTACAGTGTAACCGCCCATTGCAGCGCTCGCAGGGTTTGTGCCGTGCGCCGAGTCCGGTACTATTACGTATTTTTTCTTATTGCCCTTGTTTTTATGGTAAGCAGCCATTAAAAGTATGCCTGTTAATTCGCCGTGTGCGCCGGCATATGGCTGTGTAGTGAACTTTTTCATGCCTGTTATCTCTGAAAGCAAAAAGGACAGATTATAAACAACCTCCAGCGCTCCCTGGGCCGACTTTTCGTCTATATACGCGAGGTATGGATGCAAATCAGTAAACCCGGGCAGCACGCTGACTGCCTCGTTTATCTTGGGATTATATTTCATGGTGCATGAGCCCAGCGGATAAAAATGCGTGTCGACCGAGAAATTTTTACGCGATAAATTTATATAATGCCTTATTACGTCAAGTTCCGAAAGTTCGGGCAAATCAGCGTCAATACTGCTTAAATATTTAGCGTCTATTTTTTTGATTGTATCCGGATCCGCTTTCCCCGCGTCAACGCCTTTTCTTCCTTTTACGCTCTTCTCAAAAATCAGCTTCATAGACTCTCCCTCACTGCTTTTGCAAAAAGGTTCATCTCGTTTTCCGTGCGTTTCTCTGTAACCGCGACAATAAGGTAATTGTCTTTGTTGTCGTAAAAAAGCGAGGCAGGCAGGCCTGCGCTGAATCCTCGGCTCAACATTTTCTTGGTAAAATCCTCTGCCTTGACAGGCAGTTTTATCGTGAATTCGTTGAAAGTCTGGCCTGATTTCACCTCGATATTTTTTATTTGCATAAGTTTTTCTTTCAGATATCCGGCTTTTTCAAGGTTTATCAACGCGAGGTTCCTGAATCCGTCTTTACCGAGCAGGGAAAGGTATACTGCTGCACGTAAAGCGCAAAGTGCCTGGTTTGAGCATATGTTTGAAGTGGCTTTTTCCCTGCGTATGTGCTGCTCCCTTGCCTGTAAAGTCAGGACAAAACATCTTTTGCCGTTTTTATCGACCGTTTCCCCTGCTATCCTGCCCGGCATTTTCCTTGCGAATTTTTTGTCTGCTGTCATTATACCGAGGTACGGCCCTCCGAAAGAAAGCGGCATGCCGAGCGACTGACCGTCTGCCACTGCAATGTCTGCTTTCATTTCTCCTGGCTTTTTAAGCAAGCCAAGGGATATAGGATAAAAAACAAGTATATTAAGAGCGCCTTTTGACGTTGAGTATTCAAAAATATCACTGTAATCGTCAACCACTCCAAAAAAATTCGGGTTCTGCATTATTACGGCCGCAGTATTGTCGTCTATAAGCGAATTTATTTTTTTTCTGTCAGAGCTTATGTCGCTTAAATCAGCTTCGACTATCTCGACATCGAGGTTTATTGTGTATGTATATAGTATCCTTGTATATAAAGGGTTTACTCCCTTATCTATTACGACTTTGCTTTTATTTGTTATCCTTATTGCCATTGCCATTGCCTCGTATAAGGCAGTGCCGCCGTCGTACAAGGAAGCGTTTGCCGCGCCTAACCCGGTCAGCCGCGCCATCATTGTCTGGTACTCGAATATCGCCTGTAATGTGCCCTGGGAAGCTTCCGGCTGGTAAGGCGTGTATGCAGTGTAAAACTCAGAGCGCGAAGATACGCTGTCAACCGCAGCAGGTATAAAATGGTCATAATATCCCCCGCCTAAAAAATTCACGTAATCTATCCTGTTTTTATCAGCAAGCGTTTTAAAAACTTTCATTGTTTCATATTCAGTCATGCCTGCCGGGATGTTGAATGATTTTGGGGAAAATTCTCCGGGTATGTCCTTAAATAAATCGGAAACAGACCCAATGCCTATGCCCGAAAGCATTTCCTTTACTTCTTTTTCAGTGTGAGGCGTGAATGTTGCCATTTTATTCAAGGCCTTCTATGTATTTTTTGTACGCCGTTGTATCCATCAGGTTCTTGGTTTCAGCCGCGTCCTTTACTTCAATCTCTGCTATCCATCCGGCTGTATAAGGTTCTTTGTTTATAAGCTCGGGTGTAGCGTCAAGGCCGCTGTTTATTGCCACAACCTTGCCGGATAAAGGCGAATAAACGTCGCTTGCCGCTTTGACCGACTCCACTCCTGTCAAAACCTCGGATTGTTTCACCTGCTTGCCTGTGGCCGGCAGCTCGACAAAAGTAATATCTCCTAATTTATGCTGGGCATAATCAGTAATGCCGATTTTTGCTTTTGCACCTTCTATTTTTGCCCATTCATGTTCCTTTGTGAAATAGTAATTGTCAGGTACGTTCATTTTAAGCCTCCTAGCAAGAGTTTATTTTGCAAACCGTCAACAGGTGCAGCAAAATATTACTCTTGCTAGCACCCGTTCAAGTCCGAGGCCGTCAGGCCGAGAGTTAAATAGTCCTGTGGACTATTTAACGGGTAGCTTCCATAAGTTGGTATAATATAAAACTACCCACAAGTGGTGCTGGATATATTCATTCGTTATTTTTTATTGAAGTATTCTTTATAAAAGGCGGCGCTGTCACGATTGCCTCAGCCGCGCCCCTTTCTAGTTCGATTGTCAATTTGCCAGCCTCCTGGGAATATTCCCTATCAACGTAGGCAAATGCTATTCCTTTATTAAGATGCGGCGAAAATACCCCGCTTGTAACAAATCCTTTTTCCCTGCCGTCCACCATTATTTTGTTCAAGTGCCTCGGCGTCCTCCTGCCATCCACTGCCAGCCCCACAAGTTTTCTTTTTATGCCTGCTGATTTTTGTGCAAGTAACGCCTGCCTGCCTGTAAATTCTTTTTCAAAATCAAGGAACCTTTCCATGCCGGCGTCAAGCGGTGTGGTCTCTTCAGTTAACTCATCGCCGTATAAAGGATAGCCTGCCTCAAGCCTGAGAATGTCCCTTGCGCCAAGGCCAGCCGGTTTTACGTCAGGGTCTTTAAGCATGAGCCTCCACAAATCAATGCCCTTGCTTATATCCACGTAAACTTCAAACCCCAGCTCGCCCGTATACCCTGTCCTGCTTATTATGTACTTACCACCCAGCATGTCGAATAAATCAAAAGCATAATATTTAAGTTTTTTAATGTTGTCTCCTGCTATTTTTTTCATGGCAGACATTGCGAGCGGTCCCTGTAAATCAAGTTTGACCGTCCTTGCGGAAATATTCTCAAAAGAAGCGTTTTTCGAAAGCCCCTTGCTTATTATCTCCGCGTCCCGCTGCTCGTTTGAAGCATTTACTACTATCATCCACTCGTCGTCTTTTTTCCTGTAAATTATTAGATCGTCTATTATCGTGCCGTTTGGATTCAGGAGGAATCCGTACCTGCATATATTATTTTTCATTTTAACTAACGGGTTTGTTATTATTTTATCGAGCGACGATTTAGTAGGGTCTTCCTTTATCAGGAATTCACCCATGTGGCATATGTCGAATACTGAAGCTTTTGTCCGGGTATGTTTTGATTCTTCGATTATGCTTCCATAGTGGATTGGCATGTTCCAGTCTGCAAAAGGAGCCATAAGTGCATTTAATTTTAAGTGTTCTTCGTAAAGTATTGTATTTTTATAGTCCATTATTATTATCCTTTAATTGTGGGAACAAACTTAATCTAATGATAAAATTTCGAATCATTTTATAATAAAATCATTGAATACGTCAAGGGCATATATTTTTTTGTAATTACCCTACTCCGCAGGCTTTTTTGACCATATATTCGCCAGTATTGAACCTGTAACAATACACCATACAGCGAACAAAGCGTTCGGCAGGGCTGATTGCGGGCCCAAGTATTTCAAAGCCAGCACAGCTCCGAGTCCAGCGTTATGCATGCCGACTTCCAGCGTCAGCGTACGTCGCATCTTTTCCTTAAACCTATAAAGCATTCCAGCGGCGTATCCAATCACAAGCCCGAAAAAATTATGCAGGAAAACTGCCACAAAAATAATTATGTTCGCCTGCTGTAAATATTCCCTGTTAAGCGCCACCACCAGGCCGCAGATAAAAGCTATAAAGAGTGTTGAAATGGCCGGGAAGACCGCTTTTATTTTTTCAACCTGCTTTTTCATAAAATGCTTTATGGTAAATCCGACTAAAAGCGGCAATATCACCATCTGGATTATGCTGAAAAACATGGGCCAGAATGCCATTTTTATGTATGTACTCCCGTAGAAAAGCACAAGGGCGGGCGTGACAAAAGGCGCGAAAAAAGTTGTTGTGCTTGTAATCGCTATTGAGTAAGCCACGTCTGCTCCAGCAAGGTATGAAATTATGTTTGACGCCATTGCGCCAGGCGCCGAGCCTGCAAGTATCAGGCCTATGGCGAGGTTAGGAGGCAGCTTCAAAGTTTTTGCGAAGAACCACCCCAAAAACGACATTACCCCAAACTGCGTCAGCGTGCCGAGCAGAACCACAAAAGGATTTTTTAAAAGCGGCCTAAAATCTTCAGGCGACATGACAAAGCCTATGCCGAGCATGGCAAACATGAAGAAATAGTCAAGGTATGGCCTTAATATGATAAGCGACTTAGGGAAAAGATATCCCGCAAAGCACACAAGCAATACCCAAACAACGAGAAACTTCGTAAACCAGCTACAGATTTTGTTAAACATTCGCAACCTCTATATGCCGTATAAAAAATATTTTTATTTAATTGCACTTCATTTTTCATTATCAGCCAAGTCTGAAAAAAAAGCAAGTCCAGGTTTGCATTTTTCAAATTGCTATAAAACTTGATCCCAGCCTTTCTTTTTGGCTTTATTTAAAGAATTTCGAGCATATAAAATAAAAAAGCCCTCCCGGCTAAGGAAGGGCTTTTTTTACCGCCGCCGTTTGTTAGGTGTGAGCCACTTTTTCAAATGGCAAATGATATAAGGGGGTATATCAAAAGGTGTGAGGCGGCGGTAAATTGTAAAACAGTCCAGGTCTTTTATGCCTCATTAATTGTTTGATATTTTCTTCATCTTTAAGCTTTATCAAATAGCTGTTATTCTCTTACTTAACTTATGCTGAAAGTTTACCATACGTTTTGTAATCTGTCAAGATATATTATAAAATATTTTCAATTAAAATATACAATAGATTTGCTGGTTTTTTTGTATGTTTTATTGTTATACGCATAATAATATGCAAAATAGGCTATAAGTTGTAAACAATTGAGCCATTAGGGACAATTATACCAACAATTCATGATTAATATGAAACTCTTCGGTAATATCAAATGAGTCTTACATTGGACTGGTTTTATCGGACAGAAATGTTAAAATTGATATTTTAAATTAGAAACTTTTTTCTTCCTTTACTATTTGCACAATTTTATCAAACACTGTTGTCTTATCCATCAGTTCAAAATCCTTGTTCCTTCTCAGTTTTATTTCTACTTTCCCATCTTTGAAATTCTTTTCGCCAACTGTCACCCTTAACGGGAACCCTATCAAATCCGCGTCCTTGAATTTTGCGCCCGGGGATATGTCCCTGTCGTCTATTATCACATCTATGCCTGCGCCCTTTAATTTCTCGTACAAGTCAAAAGAGTATTTTACGCCTTCTTCATATTTCATGTTTACAGGGGTTATTACAGCTTCATACGGCGCTATTGCAAATGGCCATATTATCCCGTTTTCATCGTTATTCTGTTCGATCGCGGCAGCTACTATTCTGGTGATGCCTATGCCGTAACAGCCCATTATAAATTCCTTTGGTTTTCCATCTTCATCAAGGAAAGTTGCCTTCATTGATTTGCTATATTTCGTGCCCAGGTAAAACACATGCCCGATCTCTATTCCCTTTTGTTCCGATAAAACACCGTTGCATTTCGGGCATCCGTCGCCTTTCTGTACTCTTATAATATCTGCTGTCATGTCCTCTTTAAAATCCCTGTTGCGGTTCACGCCAATATAATGATACTCATGTTCGTTACCGCCGCACACAATGTTTTTCATGGCTGCCACTGTGGTATCAATTATCAGCGTAATGCCTTTTTGCTTGATGTTTACCGGCCCTGCAAATCCTACAGGTGCGCCTGTTTGCGAAGTAATTTCTTCGGGCGTCGCAAGCCTTAACTCGGAAGCATTAAGCGCATTTTTTAATTTTATCTCGTTTATTTCCCTGTCGCCCCTCATCATTGCGGCAACCATTTTCCCGTCTGCAATATACAATATTGTCTTTGCGGTGTCCTCCGGCTTTTTATTAAGGAACCCTGCCAGTTCTTCAACTGTCCTGATGTTCGGGGTATGCACCTTTTCCATCTTTTCTTCAGGCGCGTCCCCGCCCTTATTTTCAATCTTTCCTGTTGCTTTTTCAACGTTTGCCGCGTAATCGCACTTTACGCAGTATACTATTGTCTCCTCGCCGGTATCGGCCAAAACCATAAATTCCGCAGAAGATGTGCCGCCTATTGCTCCCGGATCAGCCTCGACCGGCCGGTACTTGAAGCCTATCCTCTTGCAGATTTTGTCGTAAGTTTCATACATTTTTTTGTAAGCAATAAGCGCGTTTGGTTCGTCACGGTCAAAAGAATAGGCGTCTTTCATTATAAATTCGCGTGCCCTCATGACGCCGAAGCGTGGCCTTATCTCGTCGCGGAATTTTACCTGAATCTGATACAGGTTTATTGGAAGCTGCTTATAGGAACTTACCTGCCTGCGTATTATGTCGGTGATTACTTCCTCATGCGTTGGGCCCAGAGCCCATTCCTTGTCATGCCTGTCTTTTAGCCGCATCATCTCGCTGCCGTAAAGGTTCCAGCGCCCGGTTTCCTGCCAAAGCTCCGATGGCGAGAGTATCGGCATCAGGATTTCCTGCGCTCCTGCTTCATTCATTTCCTCCCTTATTATATTAATCACTTTCATTGTGGACTTCCAGCCTAAAGGAAGCAGGTCGTAAATACCTGCACCGATTTTAATTATCAACCCTGCCCTGAGCATAAGCTTATGGCTTATAGTTTCAGCCTCTTTCGGTGTTTCCCTTATGGTATTGATAAACGCCTTTGTCCATCTCATATAATTTCCTCCTGGCATCTGTATTATATATTCATCTTCTGTTATAACTTTTAAGTTCCGGGAGGGAACATTAAATCCATGTCCCGCTTGACTCTTTCAGCTTTTTGTTCTTCGCCTTTATTTATGTATATTTGCTTTACGTGTTCGTATAATTCTTTGGCCTTCATTTTATCGCCAATTTCATAATACGATTTTGCAAGCGGCTCAACTATATAAGGGTCTTCCGGAAATTCTTTTCTCAAATTTTCATATTCGCTGATTGCTTTTACCCAATTTTTTGTGCTTGTGTAAACCCTCGCGCACCGCACCAGCACTAGCTTTGTCTTGTCGTCCAAAAATATTCATCCCTTTCCATTTAAAAATCTTCCCAGTTCCATTTCAAACTCCCGCAGCAAATTTTTTTTGCTTACCTTTTTTATTATAATGCCTTTTTTAAATATAACGCCTATTCCCCTGCCTCCAGCAATACCGATGTCAGCTTCTTTTGCCTCTCCCGGGCCGTTCACGCTGCAGCCCATTACCGCTATTTTTAAAGGTTTATCCAGTTTCATGGTTATTCTTTCGACCTTATGCGCAAGTTTTATTACATCTATTTCTGTCCTCGCGCATGTAGGGCATGATATTATATCAACCCCTCTTTTGCGGAGATTAAGGTTATCAAGTATCCTGTAGGCAACATAAACTTCTTTTTCAGGAGCTGCCGTCAAAGAAACCCTTATGGTATCGCCAAGCCCTTCGTTGAGCAAAATGCCCAGCCCCATTGACGACTTTATTAGCCCGCCAAGCTCGGTGCCTGCCTCCGTGATGCCTATGTGCAGGGGGTAATCCCTGTATTCCGAGAATAATTCATATGCCGCAACTGTTGTAATTACATCCGATGCTTTAAGCGATATGACTATGTCAAAAAACTTTTGTTTCTCAAAAAAACCGATATATTCAAGCAGTGATGCCACCATTTTATTCGCTTTAATGTTTCCGCTTTTTTTGCCCGGCAGACGGCCGGCGGTTTCCTTCAGCGAGCCTGAATTAACGCCTATTCTTATCGGGATTTTTCTTTTCTTGGCTTCTTGTATTATTGCCTTTACTTTTTCTTCCGACCCTATATTTCCCGGGTTTATCCTTATTTTATCAGCGCCAGCCCTGACAGATTCAATGGCAAGCCTGTAATCATAATGAATGTCTGCAACAAGCGGTATTTTAATCTTTCTTTTTATTTCGCCAATGGCTTTTGCGGAGTCCATATCAGGTACCCCTACCCTGATAATTTCGCATCCCACGGCTTCCAGTCCTTTAATCTGCCCTATTGTTGCCTTTACATTCTTGGTCCTTGTACTTGTCATGGACTGCACCCGTATGGGATTGCCTCCGCCTATGATTAAATTGCCTATTTTAACTTTTCTGGTTGCCACGTTCATCCGCCTTTGATTATCCTCATAATGTCGTTATATGTGACAAAAATAATCAGGGTTATTATAAGCGCCCATCCGAACTGCGCGAGCGCCTCCTGGACCTTCAGGCTCATTCTTTTTTTTGTAATAAACTCTATGAGAAAAATAAATACAAGGCCTCCGTCAAACGGAATAATGGGAAGCAGGTTAAACAAAGCCAGGTTAATATTTATAATTGCGATAAGCATTAAAAGATTTAAAATCCCTGTTTTCGCGACTTTCCATGTAATCTGCGCAACGCCTATTGGCCCTGCAATATCCGGAGCAATTTTTCTTGTTATCATTTTATAAACGCCCTTGACTGTTAAAACCGTAAAAAACCAGGTTTGCTGGATTGCCCGGTTGCCGGCATCAATAATTCCTATTTTTTCCACTATAACATCCTGCTCGGACGGCATTATACCGATAAATGCCCTGTCTTTTTTGTCTTTTATCACGTCTTCCACTTCTTCAATCTTCGGTGTTATTTTGAAATTCATGGTCTTGCCCGTCCTTTTTATAGTAATTAGAAGCGGGGCTCCTGTGCTTTTTGTTATTGCGTCTGTCAATTCGTCCCAGTATTTGATTTTATTGCCGTTTACTTCAATTATCTCGTCTCCCTTTTTCAGCCCTGAAGTTTCCGCAGGGTATCCTTTTTTTAATTCACCTACAACAGGCTTTAAATTCGGTATTCCCGAAATAAAAACAATCCACATTAAAATTATCGCAAGCAAATAATTCTGGACCACTCCGGCACAGCCAACGGCTATTTTCTTATAGGCAGGTTGGTTTAAAAAAGCACCTTCCCCGACTTTCTCAGCTTCTTCAGGCAGTTCGCCGGCAAGCTTGACATACCCGCCCAAAAACACAAGCAGGGATATGATATATTCGGTCTCATTGCGCTTAAATCCGAAAATTTTCGGGCCCCACCCTATTGAAAAGCTCTCAACTTTGATTCCCAGCCTTTTTGCCACAACAAAATGCCCAAACTCGTGAACGAATATGGTTAAACCGAGGGTTATTATTATATAAATTATTTCAAGCATTTATTATGTCCTCCGTAAATTTTCTCGTTATTTTGTCAGCCGCCATTATATCATTTAAACTCGCATTTTTAACAGTTTTGTGCATTTTCATAGCTTTCTCTATATAATAAGGTATTTTATCAAAGGAAATCCTTTCTGCCAGAAAATTTTTCACTGCAACTTCGTTTGCCGCGTTCATGCACGCGGGCATTGTGCCTCCTGTTTTTCCAGCGCGAATAGCAAGGCCGAACGCCCTGAACTTCTTTAAATCAACAGGATGGAATTCAAGTTTTTTCAGCTCAGTTAACTTTAGCGGCTTGATGACGCCGTGTTTTCTTTCCGGGTAAGTGAGGGCATACATAATCGGCAAACGCATATCCGGGTTTGACATCTGCGCTATCACCGAACCGTCTATGTATTCAACCATTGAATGTATTATGCTTTGCGGGTGGATTACAACATTGATTTTTTCATACGGTATGTTAAAAAGATAATGCGCTTCTATTACTTCGAGGCCTTTGTTCATGAGAGTGCCGGAATCTATGGTTATCTTTCTTCCCATTTTCCATGTCGGGTGGATAAGGGCCTGTTTAACCGTGACTTTTTTTAGCTGTTCCGCAGGATAATTTATAAATGCCCCGCCCGAGGCTGTGATAATAAGCCTTTTCACCTGTTCTATCTTATTCCCCTGCAGGCACTGGAATATGGCGCTGTGCTCGCTGTCAATCGGTATTATTTCAGCTCCGTACTTTTTTAATGCAGATTTTATGATATCTCCTGCTATAATCAGTGACTCTTTGTTGGCGAGCGCGATTTTTTTGCCTGCCTTTATCGCTGCCATGAGCGGCGTTATTCCTGCCGCGCCGACAACGCTTATAAGCACTATATCAGCTTCTTTCAGTGAAGATATTTCAGCGAACCCCTGAAAACCGGTCAATACTTTTGTCCTGTCACAGGCATTCTTAAGCTCTTTTTCTTTTGTTTTATCAAGTATCGCCACGTATTTTGGACAATACTTTTTCATTTGTTTTTTCAGTTCTCTGGCATTATCATTCGCGGAAATTGCCAGGACTTTGTAATCTTTAAGTACCTTGTCAAAAAGGTTAAGTGCTGATTTGCCTATGGATCCCGTGGAGCCTATTATGACCACTTTTTTTGCCATTGTTTCCCTCGTAAATACTGAATTACCTCCGGCTTTGTTGGAGGGTTTAAAAACTTCCCCTTCCCCCTCGACGGGGGAAGGATTAAATATTCCAGCGGAATATTTAATGGCGATAGTCAATAAAATTTATAATCAAGCATTCCTCGCCAGGAACGGGATGAGGGTGAAGTAGCGGCTGATTCCGTATCATTTCACGCCAACATCAGACCTCAAAACTTATTTTATTTAGTAGGGATTTAAAGTTTAACTTTTTTGTAAAACATGTGGATAAATTATAACACAAAACCCGGAAAATCATCTGTAAAATAATGTAAAAGAAGTTTTCGATGCAGAATATAAGGATATTGAAAGTCCACGAAGCGACAAAGAGAAATGGGGAACGAGGAAAAATTAAAAAGTGCAAAAATTTTAACTTAATAAAACCAAATCAGTTATTTTTTTTTATTAATGGATTATGATTTTTGACTTTATTCTTTCTTTTATCTTTGAATATTTTTTATCTGCATACTCACAACTATAAGCAAATATAGTGTACAGGACTGAAAGTGACATCAAGATTGACATTATTGTACATAAATAAAATAAAAACCGCAATTCACTAAAATAATATTCAGATATTCCCATGCCAATCAAGCTGATCATCCAAACCAAAACGTTTTGATTAATGTAGTGCTTATCAATTTCGTCTGCAAGTTTACTCATCATTTTTCATCATCTTCCTTCTTTTTCGGCTTGTTCCAGTAGGGACTCTTGCTTGGGGCAAATTATTGGGACTTCATCCTTGTTTCTAGACACCCTTATATGATTGTAGCGTTAACACTTGAACCCATTTATCGCAATCCTAATCCTTGCCATAATAATACCCACGTTATTAAACATATTTAAACTGGTATTCGTAATATCAAAATCAACCAGCCTGTTTTCATCATTAATTTTATCCCAAAAGGTATTTAAGTCAAGAAAATATATTTAATCTTTATAATTTTTATTACTATATTTTTCATTTAGCATTTTTAGAGGTTTCTTTAAATATCTGACCAATTTGCTCCTTCATATGGAGTTCCTGGAAAGCCCATATCAGCAGCGCCATTGTTTTTCAGCATAAGCAAAAATACTGAAACAAAATAAAAAGATTATTACAGGTAAAAGTTTTTTCATAAAAGCCTCCCTTGGTGGTGCGTATTCAATTTCTCTTTACTTACTTCCTTATTTTTCGGCAAAGCAGTTAAAATCAATCCATTCTATTCATATTTGAAGAAATGTTTCCGATAAAAAATATATTATATATAATTTGAATTGAGCAAAGAAGGGTATAGAGACCAGATCTTATTTGCAATGACGAAAATAAAAATAGCAATGATACTATTGCTGTACAAGCGTTAATAATTATAGCAAAATACGCCGCCCATTTTTTCATCATTAATAATCCAATAATCGGAATTAAACCCAATAATGATCCTAATAAACCATACGGAAAAGCCAAAATAGCCAATATAAACAAATTTATAATTCCTAAAACACAAAATAACGTGATAATAAACGGACGTTCAACACTCTTAGATATTGTTTCTTTTTTTTGGGCCGCAGCCAATGATTTATCTAATATTTCTCCACAATGTTTACATTTTATAGCTTCATAAAGTATTTCTTCAGCACAATAAGGACACTTTTTTGTTTTTGAGTGAAAAGTTTCAAAATTGTCATTAGCAATATCTTCTTCAGTAGACTCCGCGTTATATTCAGGTTTTTCATATGACTTGCTATAAGCTGTTTCCAGTATCCCTTCCTTATAAATCTCAACTTTTTCAATGGTTCCGTCTTCATAATACCAAGTACTTTTTCCATCGGGCTTATCATTTTTATATTCTTGTGTTGATTCAATTTTTCCTGATTTATAATACGTTTTGCTTACTCCAGATTCACAATTATTTACAAACTGTTCTTCGTGAAATAAATATCCTTCATTATGATACAATTTAAAAATGCCGTTTAGTATTTCCCCTTTTTTTTCCACAATTTTATCTCCGTCATAAATCCAACGCGCTATTTCTTTTGTGCCTAAATAAAATACCCGTGTTTCGGTATCAGACCATTTAGAAATTTTTTCATCTTTAGATGGTTTTATACCGGATATATTTTTTATTGTGTCTTGGCGTTTTACTACATTATTAGGTTCGTTTTTTGTTGTGCTTTTTAAAAATTCCCCACAATATCGGCACTTTATCGCGTCATCCTGTATTTCTTCGGCACAATAAGGGCATTTTTTCATTGCCGCCTCCTGAAATTAGAATCAATTTTCAAGTGTAATTATATTCCCTGTTTACGGCTTTGTCAATAACGGCTACCTTCAAAAACCTCTTTCCTTCCCGCGTTTTTATCGTATGCAACCCTTCGTACATCTTTTTCCTACCTTTTTTTCATCCAATTTTTCACCATCTTCACACCCTGTTTAAACACTGCATGCCCTATCTTGCCAAAAAGTGACTTTGGCACATGGTTTTCCGCTTGCGTTATAATGTTCTTCACCAGTTCAAAGCCGGGATTTTTCTCTGTTTCTGGTCTCTGGTCTCTTGTTTCTGGTTGGGTATTACCTTGAGACTTGAAACCAGAAACCAGAGACTTGTTTTCCTTGTCATCACTTACCCCTTCCCCCTTACCACTTACCACCTCCCCCGCTCTTATCTGCTCATACAGTCCCGGCAAATCTGCAAGATACGGATTTTCGTCCAATTTACTGCCCTTATTCTTTAATCCCCATATTGCCCCTGCCGCGCCAAGCGCTGCCGCTGCGCCGCTGTCCTCGTCCGCTATTATAATATGAACACTGCCCTTAGCCGGCGTTTTTATCTGAAAATACCCTGTATCCTTCAACTCCTGCCACAGCTTGGCATACGGCCCGTCCTGCCCTGAGCTTCCATCCTGAGCTTGTCGAAGGGCTGCCAAAGAGACCCCCTCTCCCGCAGGGGGCGAGGGGTGTGTTTTGCTGCCATCCCCGAAGGATTCCGGCGTATTGTCTGCTTTTATCCATTCAGCCAGCTTTTTGGCCTGCTTTTCAGTCATTTTCCCGGCTATAAGCACCTTTATTGCCTTTTCCATCTTATCAACGTCGTCCGGATAACCATTCGCAAGCCCGGTTAGGGCAATTACGACAGACTCAGGTATCTTCCAGGCTGTGGATAACTCCGGATTCCGGAGTTGTCCACATATTTGCTCTCTTGCCGCTGTATTCAACAGCCTCATTACCTTTGCCACATTCCCCACATATTGAAACCTTATTTGGAGCTTATCCGCGACTTCCTGGTTGTTGAGGTCAGGGCATAAAGCCATGTATTTTTCAATACCCAGGTAGTTGTCAAACCAGTTTGGCGGCTCCGCCTTATTGCCCATAATCAACTCCAGCATCTCATCTGCCGGGCTGAGGCCCTTTACAACAACCGCCTCTATTTCGGTCCAGTTGTTCTGCTTTGCGCCTGCGTACCTGTATGCCCGCATAGGATGTAATAGTTGATTCCCTGCCCCGACAGGCCGTCGCCGGCCTTTCTCTCGTCCGTCAAAAGCACCAGCTTGACAGGGTTAAGCAGCCCGTCCTTATCCATGGACTTTGCGACAGCGTCCACAATATCCTGTTGCAGGAAGCTCCTCGGGTTGTTTGGATGCGGCTTGATCTCGGAAATAGGTATCTTCATGTTAGAACCCCCATTATGTTTTGGGCGATTCATGAATCGCCCCTACGTAATGCACAGCGTTTTATTCCTTATGTAGGGGTAATTCACGAATTACCCTGTCTTTGCCGTTCATCTCGTTTTGGACAATTCGCTATAGTCCCGAGCGAAGTCGAAGCGGATGAATTGCCCGTCTTTGTTGTTTCATTCGTTTTGGGCGATTCGTGAATCGCCCCTACTCTTCGTTATTTGATAATAAAAAGTTTAATATATAGGTATAAGACTGGCGCGTTAAAAAGCAGCGAGTCAATTTTATCCATTATTCCGCCCATTTCAGGCAGCAGGTTCGAAGAATTTTTAACTCCCGTGTATCTTTTTATCACGGACTCTGCTATATCGCCTGCCTGCCCGGTGAAGGACAATAGTACAGCAAGTATTATAAGATGCGTCACTGGGAAAAAAGGAAAAAAATCCTTGAATATCAGAAGTTTTAATATTACTGTGGCAGCAATATTAATAATTATGCCTCCTATAAATCCCTCGACTGACTTTTTAGGTGAGAGCTCTACAATTAACTTGTGCCTGCCAAAAGCCACGCCTGTAAAATAAGCGCCCGCGTCGTAAATCCAGGTAAACATCATCAGCGAGAATATCCAGTAATTCCCCTGCGGTAACTTTCTTAAAAGTATCACAAATGTGCCCAGGGCAGTAAGATAAACAAAAGGGAATACGGTGTTCACAACCTTTGGCATATCCCTGTCCACATTTTTTGTTATTAGAATAATTGAGAGAAGGATCATTATCAGCGCCGCCAAAGTATAAAACCCGTACGCAGGGTTTCCTGTATATGCCACAAGCAAAAATGTTATAACCGAAGCCGTAAGCCCGATGTACATGAATGAAGCCATCTTTTTTGCTTTAAAAATACTGTAGATTTCAATCAATCCTGCTAAAAAAACAGCCGTTACAAATGCATAAAACGGCCAGGTTATCGCAGACATTATAATAAAATAAATTGTCGGGCATGCTATGATGGCTATTATAATGCGTTTAAGCATTTGTTACCCCGCCAAAACGCCTGTCGCGTTTATTAAATATTTTTATTGCTTCGACAAGCTGCAGCTTGCGGAAATCCGGCCAAAGTGTGTCAGTCACGTAAAACTCAGCGTAAGAAAGCTGCCATAAAAGAAAATTGCTCAGGCGCATTTCCCCGCTGGTGCGTATCATCAGGTCCGGGTCTGGAATGCCTTTGGTATACAGGTGCTCTGCTATTGTGTTCTCCGTTATGTCGGAAACCCGTATCCTGCCGTCCGCGTATTTTTTTGCTATGCTTTTAGCCGCCATGGTTATTTCATCCCTTGAACCGTAATTAAGAGCAAGCACAAGGGTCAAACCTGTGTTTTTCGAGGTTAATTTTATGACTTTAGCTATTTCTTTTTTTACGCCAGCCGGGAGTTTTGATATATTTCCTATGGCTAAAAAGCGCACGTTGTTTTTCATCATTGTCTTTTTTTCTTTTACGAGGTAATCCTTAAGAAGCCTCATCAGGAAGTTTACTTCACTTTCCTGTCTTTTCCAGTTTTCCGTTGAAAAAGCGTAGAGTGTGAGGTACTTGATTCCTAGCTCCGCGCAGGCTTCTGTAACAGCCCTTACGGATTTTGCCCCCTCTTTATGCCCCATGATTCTCGGCAGGTTCCTGTGTTTTGCCCATCTTCCGTTCCCATCCATTATTATGGCTATATGTGTGGGTAATTTTTCGCCTCTTTTCATCAGTCACCTTTATGATAAATACCGAAAAGTGGAATTTTTAAAAATTTTTTCTTTTTGATTTTCGAGGTGTAAAATTTGCTCGGCATTATATGGTCATCAAGTCTTGTTCTTTTGCCTTTGCAATATCATCAATTTCTTTTATAAATTTATCCGTTGTTTTTTGCACCCGTGCTTCGCCGTGTTTTAAATCGTCCTCGGATATTTCCTTTGTTTTCTGTTTATCCTTGAGTTTTTCGTTTGTATCTCTTCTCACGTTCCTTATATTTACCTTTGTCTCTTCGGCTATTTTCCCCACTTTTTTAACAAGTTCTTTTCTGGTTTCCTCGGTTAGTTCCGGAAATTTAACTTTTAAAGATTCCCCTGTATTCACCACCGAAAGCCCTATGTTTGCCGCAAGTATGGATTTTTCAATCTCGGCAAGCATGATTTTATCCCATGGTTTTATGTCGATGGTTTTAGCTTCAATTACCGCTACGCTTGCCACCTGATTTATGGGCATTGCGCTGCCGTAATACTGCACTTTTATGCCGTCGAGAACCCCCGCGTTTGCCCTGCCCGTCCTTATATTCGCAAGTTCCTTCTGAAAAACTTCGACAGTCTTCGTCATTTTTCCTTCTGATTCCTTAAAAATTTCCTCCATAATACATCCTCCTGCTATGAAGTTATTATGGTACCAATATTCTTCTTTTCAGCAACTTTTTTTATGTTCCCTTTTTCTTTCAGATTAAAAATAATTATCGGAATTTTATTGTCCATGCAAAGAGATATTGCAGTGGCATCCATCACCTTAAGGCCCTTGTTCAGTACGTCAATATATGAAAGTTTGGAATATTTTTTTGCGTTCTTGTCTATTTCAGGGTCTCCGCTGTATACGCCGGATACTCTTGTTGCTTTTAAAATTACTTCGGCACCCATCTCAATTGCGCGTAAAGCCGCTGCTGTATCCGTTGTAAAATAAGGATTGCCTGTGCCGCCTCCGAATATTACCACCCTGCCTTTCTGCAGGTGCCTTTGCGCCCTTCTTTTTATAAAAGGCTCGGCAATTTCATGCATTTCAATTGCAGTCAGTACTCTTGTTTGTATATTCATCTGCTCCAGTATGTCCTGAAGCGCAATGGAATTGATTATGGTCGCAAGCATTCCCATATAATCGCCGACAACCCTGTCTATTTTGAAATTCTTTCCCCTGCCGCCCCTGAATATATTTCCTCCTCCTATGACGACGCCGATTTCGACTCCCATCCTGTGCACTTCTTTTATTTCCTCGGCTATATTGTAAACCGTATCATAATCTATCCCTGATGATTTTTCGCCGGCAAGAGCTTCGCCGGAAATTTTTAGCATGATACGTTTATATTTGGAACCCTTCGCCATATTAGCAAACCTCCATTGTCGATATTGGATAAGTACCGTCCAATATCGCTTTAATTTTCTCCCACTTTGAATCTTGCGAACCTTTTTACTACTATATTTTCGCCTATCTTGGCAATTTTTTCCTTAATGATGCTTTCTATTGTCTTTTTGTCGTCTTTTATATAAGCCTGTTCAATAAGGCATGTGTCCTTATAAAATTTATCCAGTTTGCCTTCGATAATTTTTTCAATAACCGGTGCGGGTTTGCCTGAATCTTTCATCTGTGACCTGTAAATCTCTTTTTCCTTTTCAATGACTTCAGCCGGGACATCTTCTCTTTTCACATACTGAGGTGCCATTGCCGCTATTTGCATTGCGATTTCCTTTGCGAGTTCCTGGAAATCATCGGTCCTAGCCACAAAATCAGTCTCGCAGTTAATCTCAAGCATTGCTCCAAGTTTATTGTTTGAATGGATGTATGAATAAACAAGCCCTTCTTTTGCAACTCTGTCGCTTTTTTTTGCCGCTCCAGCTATTCCCTTTTCCCTCAAATAATCAACTGCCTTGCCAATGTCTCCGCTTGTTTCAGCAAGGGCTTTCTTGCAATCATTCACACCCGCCCCTGTTTTTTCCCTTAGTTCTTTTACCATTTCTATTGTTACTTCAGCCATATCACTTTCTCCTTTTATTTTTCATATATGCATGGCGATTATTTAATTTACGCCGTGACATATTTTTAATTTTGCGTCGATGTTGGTTCTGATTGGGGCGGTTCTTCCTTAAAAACAGTTTCAAAATTCATATTGGGTTCAAACGCGGCTGCTTTTTCGCCTGATTCATCTGTTTTTGCGGCAATTGCCTCTGCTGAGGATTCCTGTTCTACTTTAACTTCAACTGCCTTTTCCCTTTCAATAGCGACTTTTTCTTCTGTTATCGTGTCCGCCATTATCTTGCACATCAGGCGGACAGCCCTTATCGCATCATCGTTCCCTGGAATTAAAAAATCAATACCATCAGGGTCGCAGTTTGTGTCTACAACGGCTACTGTAGGTATTCCGAGCCTGTTTGCCTCTTTTACCGCATTCTCTTCCCTTTTTACGTCTATAACAAATATTGCGCCAGGAAGTATGTCCATGTCTTTTAATCCTTCAAGGTTGTTTTTTAATTTTTTGAATTCTTTCTGGATAGCCATTTTTTCTTTTATCGGGTATTTTTCAAATCCGCCCGTAGCTTCCATCTCTTCAAGTTCTTTGAGCCGCTCAACCCTTTTTTTGATGGTTACAAAATTCGTAAGAATCCCGCCAAGCCATCTGTTGTTGATATATGGCATGCCGCAGCGGATTGCCTCTTCCTTGATTGCGTCCTTGGATTGTTTTTTGGTGCCGACAAAAAGGATTTTTTTGCCGTTCCTTACAACCTGCCTAAGAAATTGAACCGCTTCTTTTGTATAGCGCATGGTTTTTTGCAGGTCGACGATGTAAATACCGTTTCTTGCGGCAAATATGTAGGGTTTCATTTTGGGGTTCCATCTTTTGGTCTGGTGCCCGAAATGGACCCCGCTTTCGAGAAGTGCTTTCATGGAAATCTGTGGCATAAAACTTCCTCCTTTAGGTTTTTTCCTCTGCTTCCGTCATTTTTCAACGTTCCCCTGTTTCTTAAGGGGACCTGCGCTGAAATCAGGCAAGCATGTGTTATTTAAATCCTTTAAAAGCTGCTAAATAGTATCATACCATATATTATTTTGCAAGAAATTTCTTTAAGACTAGGTCCATTGCTTTTTTGAAAAATATGATACTTTTATATGGAATATTTAAACATTGTTTTAATTTTTTCGTAATTGTTCGTTTTTCCTAGTTTTTTGAAAATATTTTTAAATATCTTCTTAGCCTGCCCCGGCAAATGCAAAAGATACCTGTAATCAGCCGGCACTTCCGCTTTCGTGACGTTCAAAATTTTGTCTGTTGTATGCGGCAGGTTTAAAACCCAGACATTTGAACTTTTTATTTTAAACTGCGTGAGCAATGGATATTGATTATTGAGAAGTATAAGATTTTTCCCCTTGTTTATCGTCTGGCTTATAAAAATATTATCTTCAATCTTATAGCTTTTCCCCTTTATATCAATTGTTTTTATTTTTATGCCTTCTTCCGATTTTTTGATTTCAAATTTTTTGTTTATATGCCCTGCAAAATTAATTGTCATAAATATATCTTTTTTTTGTTTCAATAGGAATGTGAAAACTTTTTCAAATTCTCCTCTTTCAGCGGACTGCTCGGTTAAAATTACGCCTTTTGACTGTGTTTTCAGGTTTGGCGTAATAAAAGCCGGGGCATCAAGCATGAGAAAATACTGGTGCAGTTTCTCGTCACCGTAAGTGTTTAATGCCCTTATAATAGGTATTGAAAAAACGGTTTTGTCCTCTGCCGCTGAATCTATTTTAGGGGTATGTTTTATAAGCGACTCTACCAGCGGCCTTACCTTAGGCAGCGGCAGGTTTCCTGCGCAAAATAAGATTATTTCTTCAGCGCCTGCTAAAGATGCCTGATATGCCTGTTCCGGGTATGTTTTTTCATCGCACATATAAGCGTCAAGCCACGCTTTTTTTACTTTATTTCCTGCAATCTCATGTATATATCTATGCAGCATTGCGCCGTAGACCGGCATATACCGTGATTTGTTAAAATCCCTTGTTTCAACTCCAACGGCAATTTCGTCGAATGCTGGCACGAGTTTGGCCAGGTCATAACCCCTGTCATAGTATGATTCCATCCAGTTGGGAAGCTTTAATATAAGTTTAACGTCTTTTTTTATTTCCTTTGCCGGGGTTATTATATTCTTTTTTGCCGCCTCAAAAAGAAGCTCGCTCCTGAATTCCTGCCATGTTTTATTATGCCTCATTTTTATACAATTTGAGCACTTGCATACGGTAAAATACCAGTCATCAATTATTATTTCATTGAACATGCCGGCGGTGTACCTGAAAATTTCCGCCATTTTTTCATTTCCACGCCTGTCGGTATAGCAGGTCGAAGCACAGGCATATTCATTGTATTTCGTCCTGTTGGAAAAATGAGTGGTTGTTACCGCGCCAGAAACCGCAAAACCTTTATTTGACAGGATTTCTTTTGCATAAAGTATCGTATTTTCATCCACCAGTAAACCGTCTCTGTAGGTTTCGAGATAGACCTTTTTTACATTAAGCGGAGAAAAAATATCTATGAAATCCTCCATGATTTTGTCATAATCCCTGACGTCAAAGGCTGTAAAATAAAGTGAATATGAAAAATTTTCGGGATTGACTTTTTTGCCTGCAAAAGGTGAATAATTCGTGACAAGCGGATCCGCCGGCACTGAAACCGGCTGCATTGCGAGGGGTCTTAATTCCTTTGATGGGTAACTAAGTGCATTAACAAATTCTATTTGTTTTGTTTCTTTTTCCTTTTTATTTTTTTTGGTCATTTTTCCTCTTTTTAATGCGGGAGTCCCACATATTTTTCATTCAGAAACATTTTACATTTAACCGTTTTTTCTAAAAACCACAATTTTGTACATAGTTGAATAAAATTTGTCCCCTATTATAACCATACAACTTTTCATTTACAAGCAAAAAGTTGATAAGGCTGGTTTTAATGGATGGTTCCGCCGCGCCAGAATATCATGCTTGCCTCTCCCTGAAAAAACTGACGTTGGCAGGGACTGTATAAAATTCATTCGTAACGTTTATGAATTCTAACTATTTCTCAGGCCTTCTTTCAAATAATTTCCTCTTCATCTTTACCTTTTTATTTGAAAAATTTCTGTTATTATTGTCATATTTATGAAGCATCTTCTGCACTTTCATTCTTCTTTCCTGTGAAAATGAATTTGGCGAGCTGTTAAGCCTCTGCCTGAAATTCTCCATTTTTTTCTGCCTTACCTGTTGTTGGTACTGGCGCAGCCTGCCTGTTCTTTTCAATTCGCGCATATACTTTACCCTGTTTCTCATGTCAAACATCTCGGTCTTGCGTTTTAAAAAATATTCTCTCATTTTATAAGGATTGGACGCCTTCCTGTCCTTTTCACCAACGGTCGTTTCCTGGTTTTCTGGTATAATTACTTCATTTACAACCTTTCCGTTTGCGTCAAGCCCAGAAACTTTTACGCTTCCGCCATAAACACCAACCTTGCTGTCCCTGTTATTCTGGTCCCCTGCGTCGACTGCGAAGTCTGTGCCCTTTACGGCAGCCATCGCCATCTTGGTTTTAACCTCGAACTTGTCATTGCCCTGAAGCTTATTTACAGATGTGAAAAGTTTGCCGGTTATTAATTCAATTATTGTTTGTTTCCAGTCCTTGCGTTCAAGGGTAAGTATCACCATGTCGCTGTTTGGGTCCAATTTTACAATGGTATCATCGTCAAACGCAATTTCGGCATAACCGTCTTTTCCTGTTTTAACAGTGTCATTTTCATACAGCGGCAAGTACATATCGTCTATATCCTCGTATTTGTTTTCCCCGTTTCTCTTTATCTGGCAGTCGCCGTTGAAGTCATTTATATACGCTATTGAGTATTGACCTTCCTCTGCCGCATAGATTTTCTGCGCCGGCTGCTGTGTTTGGTATATTAGAACAAGTGCCGCAAACATCATAAAAAATTTTGAAAATGTTTTCATGCGAATCCTCCTTTATAATCTTTATGTATTTGACGCTAATTTCATACAGAATGTTTACGCGAAACTGTCTTGTAATAAATGCCGGGTAAACATTCGCTTAAATTACGGTCTAAAACTATTTCGTTATAAGATAAATGCCATAAATAAGCAGCCAGATTGAAACCAGAATTGCTGCTATCTTGCCGGCGTTCCTTACCCTGTCAAATCTTGTTATTAGCCCTGTAAAAATAAAAGGCAAGACATAAACCGTAGTCGAAGCGAAAAAAAACGCAAAATACAAAATGCTCCCGAAAACTGTTTTTAATGCAATTGTGTATGAAAACGCCGCTAAGAAAGGCGGGCAAAAATTCAGGCCGTTGATAAGTCCTGCAGTAAAAGGTATTCTCGCCGACACTTTCAAAAAATTCATGTATTTATTTGTTTTTTCAATCCCTTCAAAAATAATGCCTGATGAATAAAGTAGCATTAAAAAAGCCGTAACAATTATTAATATTCCGTATATTTTTCCTGATATTTTCATATTTCCTATTAATATGCCTGTCATTCCCGCTATTATTCCGGCTATCATATAGGCAATCAACCTGCCGGTCAGGTATTCCATTACTATAAGGAAATTGCCCTTGGTGTTTCTGTGCTCTGCAATCAAAAACGGCACCAAAAAAGGCGTGCATGCCCCAAGACAACTCCCACCTGATGACAGGCCCAGCAAGAGGGCGTTTATCATATGGCTGCCCATCAGCGCGCAACACCAATTAGTTTCAAAATCACTATCATTGCATCAGGCACAAAAAATGAAGATATGGCGCCTCCGAGTATTAACGCGCTTAATATGTAAATTATGTGCACTTTTTCGTTATAAATAATTTTCTCTTCTCTGTTTTTATACCGGCTTTTAAATCGCAGTTCCGTAATTTTCATATTTATGGCTTTCTGCGGGCATTTATCCATGCACACGCCGCAGCGCACGCAATAATTTGATATTTCATAATTCTCGTTTATAGCGAACACAGGGCAGTTTATCGCGCATATTCCGCATTTTGTGCATTCTTCCTGGTTTATTTTTATCCTGTAAGGATTGGCTTGCCCCGCTATGGATATAAACGCGCCGAACGGGCAAATAAAAGAGCAAAATGTCCTTTTTTTCATGATTAGCGGCAAAATAGCTAGAAAAATCAGGCCTATGGCGCAGAAAACAATTATCTGCAGTTTATATATTGTCATGTCGCCTTTGTTTAAAAAGGCTGTCGTAAGTTTAAGCGGGCACACCCACATGCAGAACACAGGCTCGAAAAGCACTATCGACGCCAGCATCAAGAATATCCAGAATCCCAGCGGAAAATCTCGCAGACGCTGCGGCAAAAAATTAAATTTTAATCTTTGTTTCTTGAAAATTTTGCTCATTGCCTCGTCAATCCCGCCGTAAAAGCAGGCCCAGGAACAAAACCCCTGCCCGATACTTAACGTTGAAAAAACATATAATACCCCAAGCGTATAAAATCCCCATTTGTCCCAGCCGTAAAACACCGCGGATTTTATCTGGTCCCCCAGCGTGATAAGCAGGTTTGACGCTATCGCGATATGGCAAAAAGGCACTTCCGGGACATTTGCCTGTTTCGCTATAAAAATATTTTGTGTCGCGCCCCACAGCCTGAATTTAAACACTATTATAAAGCTTATTGCCGATGTGATAAAAAAAATACTGCGGTATTTCGATATTTCCCCGTTGTAA
The DNA here is from genome assembly GCA_963845185.1 of uncultured bacterium. Taxonomy (GTDB): domain Bacteria; phylum Oederibacteriota; class PGYV01; order PGYV01; family CAWJRG01; genus CAWJRG01. The sequence continues at coordinate 327,696 of CAWJRG010000010.1, forward strand.
AAAATCAGGAAAGCAATAAGTCCGAGGAATAAAGCATAGATTGTTTTTGCCGCGGTATATTCAATTCCGCGTTTTTCGGTAAGAAAGAATAAAACCATAAAGAATACAAATAAAAAACCGGATAAAATTAAACTTTTATTCAATGATAACTTGTTCCGATTTTGAATCATTTTAAAGTGTTTCTTCCATTACCCATTTAATATAGTCTTTATTTCCTTCGTTTATGTCAAAAGCTATGATTTCAGGCACAGTATATGGATGCAATGTTTTTACCCTGTTTATAAGTCTATTCACCATGGATTTCTTTGTTTTAATTATCAATAGGTTTTCTATTGCTCTTTCAATTTTTCCTTTCCACCAATATGACGAATTAACGTTTTTCACCCTGTTGACACATGCGGCAAGCCGCTCTTTTAACAGTACATTTATTATTTTATCGGCGCTTTTTTCTTTGTCAATTGTGATAAAAACAACGCTTATTTGTTTCATTCATCACCAACCAAGATATCGTTTGTTTTGTTAAGCCTGCGGTGCAAATAAAGCATTACGAGATCTTGTACCCGCTCAAGTCTCGAGCTTGCGAGAGATAAGAGGTACTTTTGTCTAAAATTATTTAATTGCGTAAAATCCTGCCTGCATATATGAATACCAGAAAAGTTCCACAGAACTAAACCCGCAGTAGCGCAGCATCGAAAGGTGTTCCTCAACAGTTATTGGAAAATATTCTTTGCCGAACCTTTCCATGTGCTTGTCAGCTTCTTTTTCAGTCCTGCCGGCAGATATCATAAAACTCTTCCAGTATTTCTTTCCTATTTTAATCCCTTCTTCTGTCATAGGCCGTATATTCTCAAAAGTTATATACATTCCGCCCGGTTTTAAAAGGTTAAAACAAACAGCAGTTGCTTTAATCCTCTGTTTCGCCTGCAGATAATGATGTGCCTGTATTGCCGTAATTATATCAGGGCTTCCAGACATTTTCAGGTCCTGCGTTCCAGTTGGGGGAATGAACCTGAACCAGCCTTTTTTCTTTTCAAGTTTTTTCTTTGCCATTTTCAGCATCTGTTCCGAAGGGTCGGACAGCACAAATGTAGCACCTGGAAATACAGCCAGGGCCTTTTCCACGAAACTGCCTGTGCCACACCCTGCGTCCAGCCATAAGGCAGGTTCTATTCCAGCCGCTTTAACGAATTTTAATGTTTCATTATGCATGTTGTCGTAATATGGAATTGTTTTTTTGACCTGAACGTCAAATTCCGAAGACTTGTGCGCGCTTGTATTGTCATTTTTTGGCATTTATTCTTCCTTCCTGACTATTGGATTTGAGATATTATGATATCGTTTGTTTTGTCAAGCTTCTTAGCGCAGATAAAACATTACGATATCTTGCACCCGTTCCAGTCCAAGGCTGCCAAGCCGAGGACAAGCGGTGTAAAAATTATATCATTAATCAATGCTTTGTAAAATGAAAAAGGCACGCAGCTCTTGCTGCGTGCCTTTTCAAAATAAGCGGTATTACTTTACCGCTGGTGTAGTTGCCGCAACCGGCGTAGCCACTGCCGCGGCTTTTTTAACTTTCTTAACTTTCTTGATTCTCTTCTGGCCCGATTTTGCTGACATTGTCGTCTTTACCGGGGCTGCCTGGCCTGTTGCTGCCGGGGCAGTTGTTTCTCCAGCTGCGAAAACCGATACTGTGAATAACAAAGCTATTGCAGATACTATTAACTTTTTCATGATATTGCCTCCTGATTTTTTTAGTTTTTAAATTTTGCCTTACTTTACCGCTGGCGTCGCTGCCGCAACCGGCGTGGCTACTGCCGCGGCTTTTTTAACTTTCTTAACTTTCTTAATTCTTTTCTGGCCCGATTTTGCTGTTGCTGTTGTCTTTACCGGAGCTGCCTGGCCTGTAGTTGCCGGGGCAGTTGTTTCTCCAGCTGCGAAAACCGATACTGTGAATAACAAAGCTATTGCAGATACTATTAACTTTTTCATGACATGCCTCCTGATTTTTTTAGTTTTAGAATTATAAATCATCAGATTAAATAATAGGTCGGGCCTAAAAAGAGTCAGTTTCTTGATTTTCTTATTGTGATATTTATCTTTTCTTTAAACATCCTGCTATTTTTATCTATTATGCCGCTTGCCTGATTTTCAGGCTCATTCTGCCTTGCGCAGTATATGTTAACTGTTTTATTATTTACTTTCTTGGTGATTTCTTCGCCGTTTAGCAATAACTTTCCCTTTATTTTTGCATTTTCATTTTTCCCGTGGCTTTTCTTCTTTATGGCTGTCTTGTATTGAAGATTTTTAACCAGTACCTGCCCGTAAATCTTAACTGGTTTGGATATTAAAAAGCTGTTTGCCGAGAGCATAAAAATCCCGCTCCCTGCGTATAACTCTGCAGCCATGAATAATATTACGCTTGTAACCGCTAAAATAGTTTTCATAATATACTCCTTAACAAGAGTTTATTTTTGCAAGCCGTCAACAGGCGCAGCAAAAATATTACTCTTTTTTATACCCTATCAAGTCCCGAGCTTGCGAGGGACAAGCGGTATCAGCAATCATTTACTTTATCAAGCCTTTCAACTTCAAGAACAATCCTGCTTTAAAGCCTCATTTATACATCTTAGACGTTTTATATCATCAATGGGTTTACATGCATCTAATTCGCCATCACAACTTTATCCCTGCCTGTTTTTTTTGCTTTATAAAGCGCTTCATCGGCTTTTCTAAGCATGGCGCTTATGTCCTTTGCGCCTTCCCGCGACGAAACCGCGCCAATGCTTATGCGCACCGGTATGCTTTTGCTTTTATATTTTACTGCGTGCTTTTTAACCGCAGCGTTTATTTTCTTTGCCTTTGCTTCAGCCTCGCTTCCAATCTTATTCCTCAAAAACACTATTATCTCTTCCCCGCCGTACCTGCATACCACACCGTCCGGCAACGATGTGTCCCTTATTACCTGCCCAACTTTAAAGAGCACCCTGTCGCCTGCCATGTGGCCGTATGTATCATTAACCTTCTTGAAATGGTCTATGTCGCAAAGGAGTATTGAAAAATTTTTCCCGAGGTTGACGTCAACCACCCCATCAATTATTCCGTTCATGTATTGCCTGTTATAAATTTTCAAAAGCGGGTCATACTGCGCTTTATGAAGCAGCGACCCCATCCAGTGGTAAAAAATTCCTACGATTAGTATAACCGCCATGAGCAGCAAAAGCAGCCTTATCTTGTAATAGGCGTCGATATAAACATTCGCATTTAAAAGAACAATAGCAAGACTTACCACAATACTCCCGTAATTATGCTCCTCCTCTATGTTAACAACCGATAAAATTGCTGTTATCGCAAAAGTAACTATATTGATTGGCATGTAAAATTTGTCAAACGCGCGTATAAAAGCATGTGAATGTTTCGCGCCGCTGAAAAAATAAATAAGGGAAATAAAAAGCGCCAGGTTAAATACAAGCGCAAACGGCGATATGTTTTTGCCCGTGGAATAATTTATATATGATGGCACGAGTATAACCGCGAGCAAATTTAGATTAAAGAGCCAGAACAGGAATTTAAGGCCGAAATATTCATGCAACAATTTTATTTTTTCATAAACATTTATATCAAAAATTTTTATGTCGTTGCTGGCAATTAAAAAATTAAGGAAAAACGCCGTGAGTATATAACCGGAAATAAGTATTTTGAACTTATATATCCTCGGATACGACACTATGGCAACAATCAGGGTGAAAAAAGAAAGTACCAAAAGCACCGCGTTATAGTTTAATTTGTCAATGATTAAATTTATATAATAACCGTATTTGGAATCAATCATATAAAATAAAAACAGTACGATTAATGTGAAAATTACAAATTGTATTTTATACCTGTCAAACATGTTTTTAATTGTTGTATTCATTGCACTCTCCGGCTGTAGCTTGCGTTTATGTGAAGCCCCCGCCTTCACAGGCGGGTTACCTTAAAAAATTCTCTGCTATGCTCCCTCCCCAAAGCGCTATCAATCCCCGCTCTACCGGCGGGGATTTTCGCGAAGCAGGATTAACATTGATTATATATTACCCCTTTTGAGCATGCAATAGAAATTATAGCATATGCTCTTTTCTGCGTTGACAAATTATATTTTTCATCTTATAATTTGTCCACAAAAGTGGAGCTACTAAAAAATTTTTAATATGCTCCCTCCCCAAAGCGTTATCAAATCTAGCTTCTATAGTAGGCTGGGTTTTTCGCGGAGCGGAATTAAAAGGAGGCCTCAAAATCATGTTTGAAAACAAGGAAAAAAATAAGGAATACCTTATTATAACCGGCTTGGTAGTGATTACATTAGTTATAGCTTTTCTGATGGCTGATTTTGAGGTCATGAGAAGGGCAAAGCGTGAATACCTGGAAGGCGAAAAGTTCCTTAATTTTTATAAGGACCCTGGCGCAAAAGCCACCTATTATAAGGATAAACTCGATAAAAAGGAAATCACCGATCTTGAATATGAGATGCTTATGGACGACAACGCCCTTAAAAACGCTTACATACAATACAAAACCGTTGTTGATTTATTCACCCCGCCCGAGAGTTCATGGGTTAAAAAAGCAAGGGAGCGTTTAAAAGAAGTCGAGCCTGAATATAACGAGTGGGTAAGACAGCTTGAGGGTGAAGTTAACAGCGCCTCCAATACTATTCCGGCGAAAAAATAATCATTTCCTTCAATATGCAATTACTTTGAATTTCAATACTAATTATTAAAAAGGGTTGCTATTGTATATTTCCCATGTCTTGGTTTATTTTAAATATCATTTGCTCAAGTGCCTGTCTGTCCGTGCTGCCATATTGTATTGCCTTTTCAAACATTTCCCTTGCTATCGGTAAATTTCCATCATTAAAATAAATCCCTCCAAGTTCCTGATAAGCCTGCCAAAAATTTTCTTTTAACAAAATTGCTTTCTCTAAATATTTTATCCGGTTGCCTTTGTCATTCAATTCTTTATAAGCTGCAGATATGTTATAATAAAAGAAAGGTTCATTTTCTTTTATTTCATACTTAAAAGGAAACAGCATGGCTTTTTTATAAAGTTGCAGTGCTCCGGAAGGATTTTTCCCCATCAAAAGTTCATTGCCCTGCATCGATATACAATAAGGATAATTCATAACAAGTCCTGAGGTTAACCTGCTGTAGTCAATATATTTATCATATAATTCCCGGTTATAAGAATAAAGTTCAAATATTTTAGGCTGCATTGTTTTATCGCTTTTTAGGTATTTTCTTAGCAATCCAGTTTGTTTAAAATTGTATTCTAATTTTAAACTGTCCATATTTGGCGTGGCAGAGCCTTTATATATTTCGAAATTATTCCCTGCAAAAAAACCAATAATATTATTTAAATTATAAGCCGGGTTATTTTCTTTCAGGGAAATATTCCCGTATTTTCTAATAAAATTATCGATTCCCCATTTGGAAGGCAAAGGCACCACGGGTAAAAGTTTTATATCCTGCCTTTGTTTTTCAATTGTTTGAATGTAATAAAGAGGATTAATATAGTCGTCGCGCTCACAAAGATACAGGCTGTTCTTGTCCATGGTTTTTAAAATATTGTATCCGAAATCATACGCCTGATAATTATATCTGCTGTCGTTTTTTTCAAAATTTTTATATCCCATCCATAATATTATTGCAAATACAACAGATATAAAAGCGTATTGAAAAACCTTTTGTTTGAAAAATTTGAAAATTAAATATATGCCTGCAATAATAAAAAACACTAATATATAATGGGATGGCATAAGAAAAACATCGATTACCCACAATGAACCTTCATTGCTGCGGTTGTAAATAACAACTGCAAAGATAATTATTAAAACCGTGCTTAAATAAAAGTAAAAAAGCTTTTTGCTCCTTTTATTAATGATATACCCGCCTGCAAGCATTAAAATCCAGAGCATGGAATAATTACTGAATAAAAACACAAAAAATTCTTTTATTTGAATTCCAAATATCTGTAAAGCCGGAAGTGATTCCGTATTGTCATACCCAGTCCTTAATATTGTCCACCAAAAATTTTCCCATGTGTTTGGCCTTGCGGCAAACATAAAAATGCCGTCTGTTCCGCCTCTTAAAGGCAGGTAAAGATACGGACTAATGCCTGCCAGCAGAAACAACAGTATTGTTGTAACATTTTTCCGGTTTATTTTTCTTCTGTAGATAAAAAACGGGTACCCGAAAACCGGTAAAAGTATTATCATGCTCGGCCAGTGGTTAGCAAGCGAAAGCCCGTAAATAAATGACATTAAATAAAGATATTTAATATTAAATTTTTTAAATAGCCTTATACTTAAATACATCAATATTGCAAGAAACAAAAGATTTAATATGTATATCCCGCCTTTTGCTTCGATTGCCTGGTTCCAGAAAATATACGATAAAGCGAGTATAAAAATTCCCGAAAAATTTATTATTTTATTTTCATAAGCGAAAACATAATAAGTAATTTGCCTGATGATAAAATAAGACAATAATAGCACTATCAAGGCAAGAAATATGGCAAATAAGTTAATCCTGAAAGCAGGCGAACCAACAGGCAATAATGAAAACACTTTCCCGGCCATTGTGAAAAGTGGATATCCAGGAGGATGGCTTATGCCCAGGGTATATGCCGAGGTTATCGTTTCAGGCGAGTCGTCGTTTTTAAACGCGGGAAACATTGTGTAAAGGTAAACTTGAAATATGCAGATTAAAGAAACTATTAATATAATAGTTCCTTTGTATTTCTTAATCATTTTATGCCTATTATATTCCGAGCAATTCCAAAATCCTTTCGAAATCTTCCCTGTTATAATACTCTATTACTATTTTGCCTTTTTTATAACTGCCTTTTATTCTCGCCTTTGTGCCGAATTTCAGTTTAAGGCTGTCTTCTACCGCCTTTATTTCAGGCATGACCACTTTTACTTTTGGCGCTTTTTTTGCGCTTTCCTTTTTGATGAGGTTCTCAAGTTCCCTGACTGAAAGTGATTTTTTGATGACCTGCTCCGCGTAAGCCTTTTGCCTGCCTGTTTCTTCAAGCCCCAGAAGCACTTTTGCGTGTCCGGTTGAGATTTCACCTGTAACCAGGTACCGCTGTATTTCCGCGGGCAGCTTTAAAAGCCTCAGTATGTTTGTCACAGTCGCCCTGTTCTTCCCTATCTTGTCTGCCAGGTCTTCCTGGTTCAGGCTGTAACCCTCCATGAGCTGCTTGTATGCCTGGGCTTCTTCCACAGGGTTTAAATCCTCCCTTTGTATATTTTCAATTAAAGCTATTTCAAGCTGTTCTACGGGCGATACGTTTTTAACCACTGCTGGTATTGATTTTAAACCCGCGCGCTCAGCTGCCCTGAACCTTCTCTCGCCCGCTATAAGTTCATACTTGTCATCTCCGATTTCCTTTATTATTACAGGTTGAATCACGCCTTTTTCTTTTATTGACTTGATTAATTCGTCGAGTTTTTCCGGGCTGAAAGTCTTGCGCGGCTGCATTGTATTTGATTTGATGTTTTCTATATCCACGGTCATGATGCCTTTTTGCTTTTCCTTCGCCGCCCCCGATATGAGCGCGTCAAGGCCTTTTCCAAGTGCCTGTCTTGCCATGTTCACCGCCTCCCTTCTGTTTTTATGCCGTTCCCGGCAAGTATTTCATCTGCGAGCTGCTCGTAAGCCAGCGCTCCCCTGGAATGCTTGTCGTAAATATTCACGGGCTGCCCGAAGCTCGGCGCCTCGGATAGCCTCACGTTGCGCGGTATAATTGTATTATACACCTTGTCCTGGAATTTATTCTTTATTTCCTGGACCACCTGGCGTGTAAGATTTGTCCTTGCGTCAAACATTGTGATGAGCACGCCTTCTATTGTTATTTTCGGGTTCAGGCTTTCTTTTACAATGCTTATGGTATTAAGAAGCTGCGCCAGTCCGTCAAGCGCGTAAAACTCGCATTGCATCGGTATCAGCACTGAATCCGCTGCGGTAAGCGCGTTCAGGGTCAAAAGCCCGAGCGAAGGCGGTGAATCAATGAATATATAATCATAGCTGTCCCTTATTTCCTCGAGCGCCTTCCTGAGCAGGGTCTCCCTGCCCGGGACACTTACCATCAGGACTTCGGCGCCTGTCAAATCAATGTTTGACTGGACCACAGACAGGCCCTCAACAGCTGAGGCTTTGACCGTATTTTTTATCGGCACGCCTTCAAGCAGCACTTCATATATGTTTGCTTCCCCTGAATCCTTGTCAAAGCCCGCGCCCAGGGTTGAATTTCCCTGCGGGTCCATGTCTATTATGAGTACTTTTTGCCCTTTTTCAGCAAGGTACGCGGCCAGGTTTACTGTGGTGGTTGTTTTACCCACCCCGCCTTTCTGGTTTACTACAGCTATTGCTCTTCCCATTTTTTATCGCACCTGTTTATCTCACAGAATTGATTACTTTTAAAATCGTTATTCCTTTTTCTACTGTCAAATCCATTTTCCAGCGAGAAATTATATCACCTTTGTCCTTTTTTTCAATTAGTTTAATCACGGGCCTCTCCATGTCCGTGTAATTATTTTTAAGCACAACTGCCCTTTCGTCTGTATTCAGCAGCACAATGTCCCCCGGCCAGTATTTTGGTATTACGCTTTTGAAAGCGTGGATAACTTCTCCGTCGAAAAGCACACCTGCGTTTGACACCAAATAATCCCATGCCGTATCCGAATCATAAGCGGGCCTGAACGGCCTGTGGCTGATGAGCGCGTCATAGACATCTGCAACAGCCACTATTTTTCCCATGACTGATATGTCGTCGCCCTTTAATTGCTTCGGGTAACCGCTGCCGTCAATTCTTTCGTGGTGCTGGTATCCTATGCTGGCCGATACTGCTGATATGCCGTATATTTTCCTCAATGCGTCAAAACTCAGGATAGTGTGCTGTTCCATCTCGTCGCGCTCGAGCGCGTCAAGCTCCTTGCTCTCGTGGACAAAATTATATAGCTGCATTTTAAGGTCATAAAGCAGCCCGCCGACACCAAGGTCAATGAGCTCCTTGTCGTCAAGCTTCATTTTATATCCGAGCAGCATGCTCAGGCAGCACGCGTTTACCATGTGGAAATAAAAATAGGTTTCCACGTTCCTGTAGTCGATAAAATCATAATATAATTCCTTTTCAGCCTTCAGGCTTTTCAGCATTTCGTTCATGAAATATTTGAATATGTGGCCGTAAGCTATTTTGTTCCCCCGCTCGTTATTATATGAAAGGAACTTGTTGATTTCATCAACATTGTACCTTTTTAATATTTCAGCGTTTTCGCCCTCGCTCTCGCAAAAGCAGGCCAAGACCCTTAAAAGCTCTGCCCGCAATCCCATGTCAAAAACATAATTTATGGTCGTTTCCTCGTCCTTTACGTAAAGAAACGGGATGCGGTAAAGCCTCAGCTTCTCCATGTGAAAATCCCTGACAACCGTGTCCTTTTTAAGCAGGTCTTTCCCGTTCACGCTGTAAATATTTATTGCCACCGTGTCCCCGTCTTTTATTTTGTCTATCGCTTCCCTGCGCATATGTCTCCTTTTTCTATTTAATCAATCAAATATATTCCCCGGATTCAGTATGGAATTCGGGTCGAAGACTTTTTTTATTTCCTTCATTTTATTTATTACTTCAACCTCGTACATTTCGCTTAAATATTTCTTTTTGATTTTCCCTATCCCGTGCTCGGCAGAAATCGTTCCTTTAAGTTTTATTATTTCTTTTGCCATATCTTCATAAATTGCCAGGGCTTCGCCATGTTCTTTTTCATTTTCAGGCAGGAAATTGATGTGCAGGTTATTGTTGCCAGCGTGCCCGAAAACCACATGCTTGATTTTAACATATTTCAGCATTTGTTCGTAAATATTCAGCATTTTGTCTGACATACTGTCGTCAACTGCAAAATCAGTTGAAACTTTTGTTAAATTCTTTTGCCTAATATATTCATTCACGGCATTTGGCACTGCTTCCCTTAATTCATATATGAAATTCTTTTTTGCTTTTGTGTTTGTAACAAGAACCCTGTCCTCACTTATGCCTCTGTCCTGTAAAAATCCGTAAAACTTTTCCAGCTTCATATCCGCATCTTTTTCATCCGCAGCGTCGATCTCAACAAACACAAGCGTGTTAAACTTGCTTATTTTGTCGAATTTTTCCCTGATAAGGCCGAGTGATTTTTCGTCGATAAATTCAAGCGACAGAGGGGATAAGTCCTTTTTATGCTCTTTTATGCTTTTAATAAAATCAAACGCTTCTTTTGAACTTTTAAAATCTATCATAAAAGCTTTTATATCAAATGGCGCGGGCAGCAGTTTTATCCTTGCCTCTGTTATAACGCCAAGCGTCCCTTCGCTGCCTATAAAAAGGTCTATCAAATCCATGTTGTTCTTCATATAATAACCGGCGCTGTTTTTATAAGTAAAGTAAGAGGAAAGATCTATGATATTAAATTTAATATTGTCATTGCCGGTTTTAAAATAGAATTTTGTCCCGTCTGCCTTTATTTGCCCCCGCCTTATTATTAAGTTTTCGCCGTTTGCAGTGATTATCTTTAGCTCGTCGACAAAATCCCTTATGTTCCCGTACTTGAAACTTCCTGCGCCTGACGCATTTGTGGCTATGTTACCGCCAAGGGTTGCTGTCTGTTCGGTTGAATCCACGGGAAACCACAGTTTATGCTTTTTTATTTCTTCATGAAGTTCTTTTAGCAGCACGCCTGCCTGGACATCAACGTATTTTTTGCCTGCGTTTACCTGGATTTTTTTGAGTTTTTCAGTTGAGATTATTGAGCCGCTGCTTGAAATTACACCCGCGACAATTCCTGTGCCGCCGCCGTATAAAGTAAACGGGCTTCCTTTTCCAGTTTTGATTATTCCGGCTATTTCGTCCGGAGTTTCGGGCAGGAAAACAGACTCAATGTTGATGCTTTGGAAATTTGACTCGTCTTTTAAATATTTATCCAAAACTCCGGTTATTATGCGCATGGTAAAGGTGCTTTAAACGAGCAGCTTGCGTATTGTCATAAAAGCGCCTCTAAAAAAGTTGTCAGCAGCCTATATCGGCTGTTGCTTATGCTCCTATTACTTTATGTATGGCTTTCTTTAAATGTTCTTCGGTAACAGCCCCGATTATCTGCTCGACAATCTCGCCTGCTTTGAAAATAAAAAGGGTCGGTATGCTCCTGATTCCCATTTCTGACGCGGTCTCCACCGCTACATCCACGTCTACCTTCACGACTTTGAGCTTGCCTTTATAATCTTTTGCAATTTTTTCTATCATGGGCGCTATCATCATGCATGGGTTGCACCACGTGGCCCAAAAATCAACAAGTACGGGCAGGTTCGCTTTCAATACTTCTGTTTCAAAATTAAGGTCATTCGCAGGAACAGGCACTCCCATAAATTACCTCCTCGGATGGTTAAATTATTTTCATTGGTTTTTAATTTTGATGCTATTTTTCTTTCCTGTCAATAACTATCTTTGAAAAATCCGCGAATTTATCAAACATGCCGCTTATTTCCGCGAGCATGCTGAGGTTGTTGTTTTTTATTTCTTCGTTTTCCGACATTACGAGCACTTTGTCAAAATAGCTGTCGATTAATGACTTCATGCCCAATGCGGTTTCATAGCATTTGGCGTAATCGCCTGCTTTCATATGGCTTGCGAATCCGTCTTTTTCCGCGGTATAAGCGCTGTATAATTTCTTCTCTTGATCCTCTTTTAAAAGCCCCTGATTTACTTTTGCCGGCTTAAAGCCTGCCGGTATTATATTTTTTGTCCTGTGCATCAGGAAAGCGAACTCGTCAAAATCTTTCTTTTTATGCCTTTCTCCTGCCAGGAACTGCGCTTTCTTGAAGTCAGACAGGAAGTTTACGGTTTCTCCGGAAACCACTGCTGCTGCAATATCATGATCAACATCCCTGTCTTTTATATAATTTATTTCCCTCTGCCTGAAAAACTCGGTAAAATCCGCAATATCTAGGCTCTTGTTTTGCTGTTTTTTATATTCTTCCGTGACTTTCTGCACAAGCCTGCCAAAATCAAAATCCATGCCTTTTTCAATCGCCATATATATTATATTGAGAGCCTGCCTCCTGACTGCATACGGGTCCTTGCTTCCGGTAGGTTTAAAGCCCGCGATGAAGAAACCTGCTGCATTGTCTATTTTGTCAAACAGGCTTATCAGCGTGCCTTCCACAGTTGAAGGCAGTTTATCGCCCGCAAAATTCGGCTGATAGTGTTCTTTGATTGCCGTGCATATTTTTTTGTCTTTGCCCTGCTTTTCCAGGTACACGCCGCCCATAAACCCGCGCAGCCCGACAAATTCCTTTTCTCCTATTATATTTGTCACAAGGTCTGCCTTTGACAGCCCTGCTATTTCGCGTAAAAGCGCGCTGTCTTTATACCCGAATATTTCAGCCGCAGATGACGCCAGATTTTCCAGCCTTTTTACCTTTTCCAGCATGCTGCCGAGCCCAGCTATAAATATGCTGTCCTTCAGTTTTTCAACGCCTTTTTCAAGCGGCTGTTTCAAATCCTCGTTGTAGAAAAACGCGGCGTCCTCGAGCCTGGAAAACAGGACTTTCGCGTGCTGCTTCACTATGAAATCGTTATTGCCGTCGACTCCGTCTTTTATATTAACAAAACAGTTTGTAAACTCGCCTTTTTCATTGTTTGCGCCGAAATACCTCTGGTGCTCGCGCATTGCAGTGATGATAACCTCAACAGGCAAAAACAGGAATTTTTTGTCGAATTCACCCATAATCACAGATATTGACTCCACAGAATCCGCGACCAGCTGCATAAGCTCATCGTCGGAAAGTAAGTCCAGCTTTTTCGCGGCAAGCGCCTTTTTAACCGCTTCCTCGGTTTTCTTTTTGCGCTCATCCTGATTTACAAGTATGTTGTTCCTGGTCATGACACTAAAATAATCATCCGGATTTTTTACCTGTTGTTCTGCGCCCTGCTGCAGGAACTTGTGGAGCCTAGTCTTGTTCGAGGATTTGCAGTTGCCGAACTTGAAATCTATTGTCTTATCGTTAAAAAGCGCCAGTATCCAGCGCACCGGCCTCGCAAAAGTAACACCAGAGTCGTCCCATATCATCGACTTCGGGAATTTTGTGTTTTTGATTAGCTCGGGTAAAATCTCTGCCATGATTTCTGTTGTCGCCCTGCCCTTTTCAATGCCCTCCAGGAACAGGTATTTCTTGCCTTTTTCTTCCTTGAATTTCAGGTCTTTTTCGCTGATATTGTTTTTTGATATAAAAATATTCCCCAGATCTGTAAGCTTGCCATCCTTGTACGCCGCGTCATAAGCCGGGCCTTTTCTGGAATAAGGCAGGTCCTCCTGTTTCTCGGCCACGCCTTCTATAAAAGCTATTAACCTGCGCACCGAATAAAAGCTCTGCAACTTTTCGAATTTTATCCTTTTTTCCGCGAGGGACTTCTCAAGGTTTTCCTTGATGTTGGCGCAGGCAGGCGCGAGGTATGCTGCCGGTATCTCCTCCACCCCTATTTCAAAAATTACCTTGTTCATTTTTCTTCCTTTTCCATGTAGGCGTCCGCGCACATCTTGGCCAGGTCCCTTATTTTTTTTATATAGCTCGGCCTCTCGGATATGGATATTGCGCGCCTCGCATCGAGCAGGTTGAATAAATGGGATATTTTGATGACATAATCATAGGCAGGCCTGGGAAGTTTTTTCTGCGCCAGGCTCTCGCCTTCTTTATAAAAATTATTGAACGTGGACATGAGCATATCCACGTTTGCCTGCTCGAAATTATAAACCGAGAATTCTTTCTCATTTTCCAGGAAAACATCCCCGTATGTTATTTTATCGTTCCACATTATGTCAAAAGCGCTGTCCTTGGCCTGTATGTACATGGCAATCCTCTCTAGCCCGTAAGTCAGCTCTACTGTAATAGGGCTGAGCTGTATGCCTGCCATCTGCTGGAAATACGTGAACTGGGTTATCTCAAGTCCGTCGAGCCACACCTGCCAGCCAAGGCCCGACGCGCCTATTGTGGGAGATTCCCAGTCGTCTTCGTTAAACTTTATATCGTGTTCCTTTGTCTTTATGCCTATGCGCTCGAGGCTCTCCAGGTACATCTGCTGTATGTTTTCAGGCGCGGGCTTCATGATGACCTGGTACTGGTAATAATACTGCATCCTGTTCGGGTTTTCGCCATACCTGCCGTCTTTCGGCCTCCTGCACCCCTCTATAAAAGCCGCGTTCCACGGCTTTTTGCCCATGCACCTGAAAAAAGTCGCCGGGTTAAAAGTAGCCGCGCCTTTTTCGACATCGTAAGGCTGCATTACAATGCAGCCCTTTTCTGTCCAGAATTTTTGAAGGGTAAAAATCAGTTCCTGGAAGTACATGCTTAAACCTCAATAAATTATTTTGTAGAGACACGCCATGGAGTCTGTCTCAAAACTCTTTTAAACGCCTTGCATTGCCTACACTTATCGCGTTTTTTAGCCCCTATCTTTATTATTTCTCTTCTTTTCGATTTGTGGTTCTTTTCTTGTCAGGTTGCGAACCTTAATTTAACCTTACCTTCCCTCCACAAGGCATACATTGTCTTTATGTTATGGGCGGCGCATATAAAAGACCATTGTGTTTTTACGCTTTCGATTCCTCTAACACTAAATCTTGTAAAACCAAGTACGTTTTTTATACGTCCCAATAATGGCTCAACTATTGTTTTTCTCTTTCGAAGCTGTTCTTTCCAGTTATTGACCCTAGCTTCTTCTCTGTATATTGACACTATCTCCTCATACTCATGCTTATTTGCTTCTATTATCCTTCCGGATTTTACCTTGCTGCATTCGTATTTATAAATACAATCCCTATGATCCCCGCATCGGTATATCATTGTCTCTTTTCCGTTTTTCTTCTTCCTTATACTGGTATATTCAAGCCTGCCATTTTTAGGACATACATATTCGTTTTTTTCTTTGTCGTATTTAAAATGCGCTTTGCCATACGGCCTATCGCTGTCATCCTCCGGCAAGTTAACAATTATATTCCTTTTTTCTTCTTTGGCTTTTGCCAGTTCTTCCGGTGAATAATACCCTCCATCCGCAAGCGTTACTCCTGATTTTTGTCCGGTATTCGACTCTGCTTTTTCTATCATATCATTCAGCATGTGAGCATCCGATTCCTTGTTTGTCACATTCTCTGCCACAATTATCTGTTTCTTTGCGTCCACAACAACCTGTGAGTTATATGCCTGTTGCAGTCCTTTACCTCTTGTCATCATGAACCGGCTGTCTCTATCTGTGGGGTTTTCAGTTGTTTTTCCTTCACTTTTCATACGTTCTATATGTTCTCTTATTACCTGACGCAGTTTCTCCTTTTCCTGCAATTCTTTTGGCATTCCGCACTTACTTTTGCCCTCTTCATCGTCTTGTTCGTCATTTTTCTCAATTTCCACCATTATTTTGTCTATTTCTCTGTCTAATTCTTGTATTTTTTTATTCATGTCTTTTATTGTTTTGGTCTTTTCCTTATTTACATCTGCCTGTATTTTTGTGCCGTCCACGGCTTGGATTTCAAAACCAACCAAATTGTTGTTTGTTGCCACACGCACCGTCTCCTTCAGTAAAACCCTTATCTGCTCTTTATTTCCTTTAAAAAATCTCCATAGCGTATTATGGTCGGGATGATTATTCCCGGTTATCCATATCATCCCCATTGAATCGTAAGTCATTTTTTCAACTTTTCTGCTGCTCTTTTTTCCTTCCAGTATGCCGTACATCCATGCCCCAAGTAAAAAATCTACAAAATATCCCGGTCTTCCGGTTTCTTCTTCCATTTTAAAACCCATCTCTTCAAGCGGTAATTCTTCTACGAATTCTACGACAAATCGAGCTAAATGATCTTTTGAAACCCAATCTTCTATTGCCGGTGGCAGTAGATACATTTGATTTCTATCGGCTCTTATCGTTGGCATTTGGTTTCTCCTTCGCTAAATTTTGAAACCATTATACCATTTATGTCAAAGAATTAAGAGGCTTTTGAGACAGACTCCATGGCGTGTCTCTACTTTATTTTACTTCTTTTTCTTTTTCGCCTGCTGCTTTTCTTTTTCCATAAGGCCTAGGTGCCTCATGACATACCACACTATTGCGGCAATGATTATAACCAGTATCAAGGCGTCGACCAGGTGCATCCATTTTCCAAGGCTGTGTTTCAGGTTTTCTTTCCATGCGTTTATGTCTGCCGCATGCTGGCCTATTTTCCATCCTACCCACGCAAGTGCCCAGCACCACGGTATTGACCCGAGCATGGTGTAAAAGCAAAACCTTACAAAACGCATTTTTGCTATGCCGGCCGGCAGTGATATGAATGTCCTTATGACAGGCAGCAGCCTGCTGGTAAATATCGCTATCTCGCCGTATTTGTTAAAAAACCGGTCTGCAAGATCAAGGTCGTGCTTTGATATCAAAACATATTTCCCGTATTTGTCCAAAAACGGCCTGCCTCCCCACTTTCCCACGGCATATGCCACGATTGAGCCTACAAGGCACCCGAAAGCGCCTATCAAACCAATCCAGAAAATGGATGCAAGCGCCCCGCCGAATTTAAAAAAACCGGTTACTATCAGGTATCCCGCAAAAGGCATTATTATTTCGCTTGGCAACGGTATGCACGCGCTTTCAATTGCCATTGCCAGGATTACCCCGATTCCAAACGGCCCGAAAAACATGAACATGTTCTGGATAAACTGTCCCAAAGCCCCTACAATTGCTTCAACCATAAATCCTCCCACTATTTGTAGAGACGACCCGCCGGGTCGTCTCTACTTTTATTTATTAAGATTTTGCTATTTGATTTGTTGTTAAACGAAAAATTTGGTGGAGCTGATCGGGATTGAACCGACGACCCTCAGACTGCCAGCCTGATGCTCTCCCAACTGAGCTACAGCCCCACCTCTTCTTTGTGGCTAAAATACTATATTTTTATCTTATGCCTGTCAAGGTATTTTTATTCTGATGAGAGGATGTCTGTGAGCGGATTTTTACTGTTTTTTTGACTTCTTTACCCAGTTATTAACATAAATGTCTACGTCTGTTCCGCCCGTAAAGACTTCAAAAATTTCAACCTCTTCGTCTATGCCTTTCAAATTAAGCCCCTCTTCCATCTTTGCAAGCGCGATATATTTATCCAGTATCCTGTCGTAATAATAGTAAGCGTCGTAAGAAAGGTTAATTTTATCGCTTTCCAGCATATTTACCTCGACTTCCTTGCGCAGGGAATTAAAAACTTCCTTTGTTATGACTATGCCGTGGTTAAAAAGTTTTTTGTTCTGCACGTACACTTTCCTCGGCAGTGTTTTTGAACCGTATAGTTTTTCAAGATAGGCCTTTACCTCGTCGTTTGAGCCGGATAACCTTGCCGCCTGGTTTAGGTTTGGGGATAAAACTATATTAAACTTAACGTCACCTTCGCCTTCGCCTATAACGGCAACAAAAAGGTCCCCTTCGGTTATGCCTATGCCTATTTCCACCTTGGGCATTGAAAATTGCTCTGCGGTTTTTCTTATTGCGGCCTGCAGGCTAACGTTTTTATCCCCGCCGGCAAGCTTTAAAAAAGAGTTAATATTGTCCGGCATTTTGTCATCCGGGACAATTTTGGCATTAACCTGCCCGTCATCGCCTATGATTTCTTGCTTTATTAACTCCTTGAAAAGTGATTTCTCGTTTATTTTAACTTTTTCTTCGGCTTCTTTCCTTAATTTTGCGAATTCATTATGCACCAGGTACGCCGACCTTATGCAGTCCGGTATTTTGGCAAAATGCGCGGCAAACCCGTCTCCGGCGAAATAAATTTCGGTGCCGCCCTGTTCTATCGTAGTCTTATACACAGTGCTTAAGTAAGGCGTTAAAAATACCGTGGTGTCCTTTGTCAGACGCATGCTTGTTTCAGTCGAATTTCTCAAATCGGCAAATAAAAATATTTTCCTGCCCCTGCCCTTGCTGCCTTCCACGCCCGGATAAACAGCGCCTTCCTCGCGGAAATAAAAGATGTTTCCTTCTTCAAACATGTTTTCTATCCTTGAGCGTTCGTCGTCCGGCGCCATTACGCACTCAAGCCTTTCTTTGCCCGTTTCTTCCGCAATAATGCTTTTTATCTTGCTTTGCCTCAAAACTTTTATCCCTATAATCTCTTCCTTGTACGACGATTTTTTCCCGTACTTCTCCCTTATTACAATAAAATTATTGACGCTTCGCAGGTAATAGGAAAGGTTGTCTATGCAGGCAAGCATGATTTCATCGAATTCCTTGTTAAAAAGCGTGTTGAAAAATGAATTTTGGCTCCGGTCCATTTTGTCGCATGCGTCGAATATCGCCCTGGTAAGTTCCCTGCTGGTAATGCTTTTCACGTCTTTCAGCAGCATTATAATGTACTTCCTTACCTTGCTTTCGTAGAATACGTCGCTGAGCGTTTCGTCATCCCTTATGAAGTTAAGAAGTTCGCTGCTGCCAATCTCCGATACTACGTTGTAAATGAGTTTCCTCACTTTTGCTTTCCCTTGCCTGAAAACAAGCCTGCCTGTTAATTCCTTGTCTTTTTTTACAAGTTTTCTTAAATTTTTCCTGTCTTTTTTGTCCGAAAGTATAAGCTTGATAATGTTGGAATCGGCCAGTATGTATTTTAAATTATCGTATTTATCAACGGATTTGGATTTTTTTATTATCTCGTCAAAATAGCTTAAGAATTTGTTTACCGCGTTCCTGTCGACAAATATATTCTTATCCTTTGTAAAAATTATTTTTTCTATCTGTGTCATTTCGGCCACATCGTTGAAAATAAGCGCATATTTATTAAAGAGCACCGCCGCTTTCCTGCTGCCGGCGCCGGTCTGTTCAATGCGTATTTTCTCCATTTCAGGGTCCTCAAATATTTCCCTGAGCGTCATTTCAAAAATCTCGCCAAGCAGGTAAAAAAGCGTGTCTTTCATGACGTTGAATTTCTCAAAATGCCTCTGAAAATATTCCTCGATAATTCCCGATATAAGCGATGTCAAAGACAGCCATGTAAAAAAATCAAGGTCCTCGATTTTAAGCTGGTTCTGCTGTTTTATGGAATTTAAAATTATCCGCTTTATGCTCGTCGCCAGCGTTGCCTTGCGCTCATAATACCATTTGCTGTATTTGGCCCAGCTTATGTTCGAAAACTCCGACATTATATGGAAATAAAAATCAGTCATGTTCCTGTCCCTGGGCAGGGCGCCGAAATCCTTGAATTTTTCGTCGGTGAATATCATTTCTATAAAGGTATCGATGAAAAAATATATGTCCTTTTCTATGTTGAAAGGGAAAGTGACCTGGTAAAATTTGTTGGAAGGGTCGTATGAAACTTCTGAATTTTTATGGTAAAAGTTGATGTCTATCTTTTTCGGGAAAATATTGAGTTTGCCCACTTTTCGCCTCTTATTTTACAGTGTTGTCTTCGGATACTGCCATTTTATCCCCGATTTTAATATTTTTCAATCTTATAAGTCCCTGCTTGAACTCATAAGTATCTTTTGCCTTAAAACTTCCGGCAAACTTCCACGGCTTTAAATTCTCCCTCGTGAAAACAACCGTGCCCATTTTGTCTGTCATGGCAATATCAATCGGCATCATCATAAAAAAAGTGTGTATCGTATTGCAGGAAGGTATATATAATACCTGGCCGTCTTTTAATTCTTTTTTCCCCAGGAGCCCGATGATTCTTTTTATTAAATTATCGGCTATTGTGACGTTCTCGGATATAATCTCGTTATTCCTTCGCAGCAATTTTCAAAATCCCTGCATCAGTTTAATCACTATGGGCCCGAAAAGCACTATGAACACGACCGGGAATATGAAAAGCAGCAGCGGGATCAGGAGTTTGACCGGCGCTTCGTACGCTTTCTTTTTCAGGGACTGGAACCTCTTGTTCCTCATTTCCTCGGCCTGCGACCTCAGGATTTCCTTGATATTGCCGCCCATTTTTTCCGCCTGTATAAAAATACCGGCAAAGCTGTCCATTTCTTTCAATTTCCATCTTGAGGAAAGCTCCAGCATAGCCTCTTCAAAACTTTTGCCAAGCTGGATTTTTTTGATTGTCACGGCCATCTCTTTTGCGAACTCATTCTTTGTTTTTTGCCCGCTTTTATCCCCTTCTTCCGCGTAGCGTGAAATTGCCTGGTTCAGGGAAAGGCCGCCTTCAATGCTGGCGGTAATTATATCAATCGCGTCCGGTAATTCTTTCAGGATAAGTTCCTGCTTTTCGGCCACTTTATTTTTTAAAATCATGGAAGGAATAAAAAACCCGAATATTCCCGCGGCAACACCCAAAACCGCGCTGTCAAAAAGCAGCAATCCCGTTATAAACAGGGCCAGCGCGCTTGCCTGCTGCAATAAAAGGAAAGTTTCGGCTGTCAGCTTGTTCTCCATGTTTAATTTTTGAATATCAAAAGATATATTGCGGTATTTTTTGCCGCCGGCCAGTTTTTTGTTGGCTGCAATGATATTATCCCTTAAATACAGCATGAAGTCCTTTGCCTTATTGTAATAGGACACGTAGAACTGCCCTGGATGGCTTTTAAGGTTTTTTGCCTGTGCAGGATAACGGCTATAGCGTAAGTGCATGTTGCCGCTGATATGAATATTATGACTGTTAAAATTAATGCCATATTTTTCCTCTAATTGATGGTGACTATTTTTTTTATTATTAAGGCGCCTATGGATTCCATGATAACCACGGCTATCAGCATGATGTTTCCGGCTGTTGTGGTAAATAAAGGCGTCACGAACTGCGGGTCAATAAAAAATATTATTACAAGCAAAAACAGGGGTAGCATCCCTACTATTATTCCCGACATAACCCCCTGCGAAGTCATGGCTTTTAATTCCCTTTTTAACTCTTCCCTTTTCCGTATGGTGGCAAGTATGTTGCCCAGAACATGCGTAATATTGCCGCCTGTTTCCATGGACGTGTTTATCGCGGCTATGAATATTTCATTTTCTTTAAGCGGCACTCGTTCCTTAAGCCCGTTTAATGCCTGTGAAATGCTTTGCCCGAGCTCTATTTTCCTGATAACCATGTTTATTTCGGCACTTATTGCGCCGTCGTTTTTTTCAGCTTTTACCTGGAATGCCTTGACTATGCTCAATCCCGCCTTTAAGCTGCTTAATATGGATTCGATGAAATCCGGCAGCTGGCTGTAATACTCATCAATGTATTTTTTTTGTTTTAAGTTGACATATATTTTCGGCGCGGCTATTGCCGCCGCCGCCCCAAGGATTAAGACTGAAACTTTCATTGTTATTAAAAACAGCGCCGCGGTTGCCGCGGCAATCATGGCTTCAGTCCTGAAAATCTCCCCTTTGCCGACTTTAATCAGGCTTGTTTTGATAAAATTATTTATATCGCTTTTATATTTCGTCATTATGTCCGATATTTTTTTTATTATTTCCCCGTTGTAATAAACCGCTATGGCTATTGCGGCGAATATCGCCGCGCATATGGTAATTTTCATTTTAAAACTGCCTCAAAAACCTTATGTCGTTTTCAAAAAACAGGCGCATGTCGTCAATCCTGTATTTCAGCATCGCTATCCTCTCGACCCCCATGCCGAACGCGAACCCTGTGTATTTCTCGGCGTCGTAATTGACGTTTTTAAAAACGTCGGGGTGTATCATGCCCGACCCGAGTATTTCAAGCCAGCCCGTATTTTTGCAGATTGCGCAACCCTTGCCCTTGCAGCTCACGCACTGCACGTCAACCTCGGCTGACGGCTCGGTAAACGGGAAAAAGCTGGGCCTGAACCTGACTTTCAGTTCCTTGCCGAATATTTCCTGCGTGAACATTTCCAATACGCCCTTAAGGTCGGAAAAGCGTACTCCCTCGTCTACCATGAAGCCCTCCACCTGGTGGAACACCGGCGAATGCGACGCGTCGGCTGCGTCCTTTCTGTAAACCCTGCCCGGCGCGAGTATTTTAAGAGGCGGCTTGCATTTCTCCATAACCCTTATCTGTATCGGGGATGTATGCGTCCTTAAAATATATTCATCGTCTATCGTAAAAGTGTCGTGCATGTCCCTTGCCGGGTGGTCCGCCGGGAAATTCAAGGCTTCAAAATTGTAATAATTTTTCTCTATGTCCGGCCCGTCCGCGACAGAGAAACCCATTCTTAAAAAAATGGACTTGATTTCCTCCATGGTCTTTATCAACGGGTGCTGTGTGCCTTTTGCTATCGAGTAGGCAGGCAGGGTAATGTCGAAATCTTTCAGGTTTTTTGTCTTTTGAAGCTCAATTAATTTTCTTTCGGCTTCGGCAAAAACAGACTCGAAATAACTTTTTATTTCGTTGAAATATTTGCCTTTGTTTATTTTTTCCTGCTTACCTCCAATATCCTTAAGCGATGAAAACAGGCCGGTAATGACACCGCTCCTGCCCGTATATTTTGCCTTGAACTGGTTTAATGATGCGGTGTCCTGTACTGCGCCGGCATCCTTATTTATCTGTTCTTTCATGTCCTTATCAATGTCCATTGTGACCTTGACCTCATATAATATGCGATGTCCACCATACTAGGTGGATAAATAAAAAAATCGGGTATAACCCGATTCGTATTATATAAAGCTTTACCGGCTTTGTAAAGTTCTTTGTGGAGCTACTATTAACAAATATTCTTATATGCTCCCTTGATAGCGTTTATTTTGTCTAGCCAAAGGCGACAGTTAAATAGTCTTGTAGACTATTTGACGGGTAGTTTCCATAAGTTATTAATATAAAACTACCCTAAATATTACGCTATCAGGTACCCGCTCTAGTCCGAGGCTTTAGCCGAGGACAAGCGGTACCTAGGTGGGATTAAACCTAAAAAAGCCCTGTTTTTACAGGGCTTTTTCTTTTCTTGCCTTTATTCTCTTTTCTTTTTTGCCTTCTCTTCTTCGGGCAATATTATACAGGATATACGCGCTTATTGCCCCTGTCTTTTCAAAAGCTCTCCAAAGTTCCTGAACGTAAATTTCCGATTCTTTCTTTTCTATGTTATTCGTCATTTTCATCTCTCGCTCCCTCACCACAAGGTTTTGATTTCCTATCAATTATACCATATTTTTCTCAATTGTCAAGTTTACGTGGATTGCGGTGTTTACAGGGATTGCGTTCCTGTATCGGGATTGCAATAGGAGAAGTTGTACCCACGCCCCGCTGAATTTCAACATAAACTCAATTCAATATTATATAATCCTCAATGGTTTTTCTGTTATATATTTTAATGCCTCTCTATTTCTTATGTGACGTTTGTCTTTAAGTAAACTATACGGACCATTCATTCGTAGTCCTTTTTTAATTTCATACTTTCTTTTTATCTTAAAAATTTCATTTTTCCTAACAGGATGATTTTCAAAGCATCCAAAAATAAGAGTTCTTCTCATTTTTGGGGTAAATTTGATTATACTGGATGGTTTATACCAAAAATCGCCTTTATCTAATGATAAATTTTTTTCTTTTTCATACATACATTTGAAGGTAAAAATTTCACTTTTTTTACTGAATTCCTGCCATGCAATGAAATTTTTTATAACGTCTCTGGAATTTATATATCCGAGATCTGTTTTTATTTCAAGTAATGCAATAGCTTCAAAAACATCAGCGCTTTCTTGTTTTTTTATAGAGGAAAATTTTTCAAATAATTTATTGTTTTGATTTGTGACCTTTTCAATTAAATTTATATTTGTGAATTTGCTTGAATTTGTTTTTTTCACAACCAGAATATCCGGATATTTGCTTTTTCTTCTATGCATTTTTCTGACTTTTGTAAGTCCACAATCAACTAGTACAAAGTAATCTTTTCTATTTCTTAATAGCCTTAAAATTTCTTGACCTATATATAAACAAAGATATTGGCCAAGACTGAAAGTCCGTCCAAAAATAAGATTATTACTTCCTCTTTTCCTCATGGAAAGAAATTCTTTATTTTGTTGAACAAATTTATCGACAATATTATGCATATTTTTTTCTTGTAAGTACAGTTTCATAGTTTTAATTCTCCATAGCTATACTTATAAATTCTTTTTATTCTACTGATACAGTTATCATTAATCATACTCTACGGTGGCCCCGTCTGTCAGCTTGCTGATTTTCGGAAACGATGTTATTATAACCCTGATTTTTCCATTATTCCATCAAAAACCTCACTTATTGCTCCTTAAAATCCATATCTTTTTTGCTATTATTTCCCATGGATTAGCGTATTCGTTGACTTCCTCAGTCAACACTTGATATATCTCCATTTTTCTTTCTTTTACATCCTTAACACGATCCATATCTATGTCTCCCTCCCCGTCTGTAATGACCAGAAATTTCTTGAAATTATTGTTAAATGCGTGCTTTAACAGTTCGTCAAAATCAGTCACGCTGTTTGTTATAAGAAGTCCGTTGTGCAACTCGCTGAGGCTTATCTCTTTCACTATTCCTGACAGCAGATAAATCGGGTCATTTAAATAGGACTTTACCGAGTCCACAAGCCTGTAAATAAGCGGCAGGACATCTTCTACGGACCCTGACACATCTATGTACAGGTTCATGTTCCTGTAAGTTGCGGCTGCTGCTTCCATGTCGTTCGGGAAGAAAAACGGGTATTTTTTCCTGTACAGGAGCATGAGCTCGCGCCTGCCCGCCGCGGGAATTATGCCCCTCTGCGATGTTATGACCCTGTCCATTATCCTGTTGTCTCCGTCGTCTTCCAGTGCGTGCCTTACTGCTTCTATAATAATGCGTGAGTTGTCCTTTTCTATCTCTTCTTCTATTTCTATGAACTTCTTTTCAGCCAGCAAATATCCCCTTGAAAATCCGTGATACCCCAAAAGAACCAGTGTATCCACAAAAGTTGACAGGTATTGCCGATTTATGATTCGTTCAAGGCGCTCATATAGCATAGCCACTGAAACATCCTTAAACCACGCGTCTATGTACCATCTTGCAAGGCCGGGTTTATCTAAAATCCATTTTTCATCCTTAAATTTCATTTTTTCTATTGCCTTCATTGCGTTAGCCTGTTTTTCTCCGTTATTGTAAATATCGGGTATGTCAATAAAATTAAAAATAGGGTTTAAAAGAAAATTCACGACCAGGCCTGTATCTTTATAAAAACTTTTTAAAAAATGCCAGCCTTCCTTTAAATAATCTTTTATTATTCCGGCGTTTATTTTTATGTCAAACACCAGGTTGAAATTATTTCTAAGAGAGTTCCTTTCTTCCCTGAGCAAATCCCCGTTTAATTTATGCATGAGCTCGTGCAGGAAAACAAAAATAAGCCAGTCCTTGTTTTCAATATTTTTCATGATGAAATCCTTATTAAAATACATTGTGTAATGCCCTGAATCCTCTTTTGGCATAGATATGCACGCGGTTTTTGTTGTGTTTTTATCTTCGGTTAAAACTATTTTCCAGTTGGCTTTTATCCAGTATATATTGTCAATAAGGAAATTGTCCTTTTTGCCTACTACAAAATCTTTTATGTAGCCTTCTATTTCGTCCACGTTTTTTATTTCCATAACGGCTCCTTTCCTATAGGCTAATCCGCCGGCTTTAAAAAAACCCCTTCCCCCTTGACGGGGGGAGGTTAGGATGAGGGTGACGTAGTAACATGCATTTCTTAAAGTTAATGCTGTTTTGCCGCTACTTCACCCTCACCTTTATCCTCTCCCGTCGAGGGAGAGGAGATTTCCCTTTCCACATCCCACATACCACACCCGCACCCCGCATCGGCGTCACGCCGGCTGCATCAGGAGCAAGAACTCTTCCTTGTCGCCAAGCAGCTCAGGGTCCATATTAAACGGCGTATTGCCGGGTATGTATATGCCTGTCGCCATCCTTGACATTATGTGCTCAAAAATGCCTATGTCGTCTATCACCTTTGCGCTTTCAGGTATTTCAGCAGCCTTCTGAGACGGCTCGATGAAATACACCATGTTTGTTACTGTCTCTGGCGCAGTATTTTTCTTTGTTTCTTTCTTGTATTTCAGGTATTCCTGTTTTGTGGGCACGCGTAAAATTGCCGATACTTTTTTTGAACTGTCGGGCAAAAGGTCAATAAATGTGCCTGAAAAAAAATCAGCGGTTTTATCCATACTGCTCAATATGCCCGGGTTTAAGTCGTTGATGTCCTCATAGGTTTTGAGTTTTCCGTCAATCATGCTCACTATCACCCTTGACATTTTGTCTCTTCCTGAAGTTCCCGCGCCGAAATATATGTATTCGCTCCCCGGTATTTTATAGCCGCTTATTTCCCTGTATTTTTCCCTGACAAACACATACTGCTCCCCCCTGTCTGTGTTTTTCCTGAAAAGGTATATTTTCCCGTTTGTGCAGTACCTGCCGAAATTATTCCCGCGCTGTTCTCTTTCCGAATCTCTCATCCGGAAAAACATGATTTTCAGCCCATCGTCATATGGTATCTTTGCCGACAGCCTTTCATAAAGTATATTCCTGTCAACCTTTCCGTTGACGTTCCTGCAGTCTGTTATGATCTCCGTAATGTGAGTTTGCGTCTTTAAGTCCAGGTTTTTCACAAGAAATTTAACCAGGGATTTTAATGAAGCGTAAGCTATGAGCCCGTCTATTTTTTTAACGCCTTTTTTGGTTTTAAGGGGTATTTCAATTTTAATATCAGTCCTTGAAAATTTCAGACTTCCGCCCCTGTACCTGCGCAAATGGCTTAAATAAACATCATCCACGTCCTCTGTCATCGCCTGCATCGCCCTGTAAAGATACATGTTCCTGCCGTAAACTTCGCCGCAGCTGAAATCCTTGCCTATTATTTTTTCCATGGGCATTTCAATTTTTGCTTTTTTATAGACTATTATGTCGCCCTTATCCAGTAATTTTTCATATGCCTGTGTTTTCATTTTACTCCTCCATTCCCGGGTAATTTTTGTAAGTTGACAGCGCTTTTGCCAGTTTCTCTATGTCTGTATCGTCCCTGTCAGGGTCGCGTAGTGTGTTAAAAACAACCTTAAAATCGTTTATGTCGCTTAATTCATCGTCTATGATCCCGCGTTTCACCATTTCACCGAAATGCTGGAGCCCCGAATAATGGAATTTTTTTCCCACGGACATATCAAACATGCTTCTGTATGTTTCAAACAGGCGCTCGGTTTCATTCATCTGGAATTTCAGTTCACCGGACGCTATTTTCCCGGCAAGGACGCGCAGTATTGCCATGTTTATGGGTTTCTCATCCAGGCAATTGCTGTTTTTTACCTTTTCAATTATTTTTGTGATGCCGGCTTTTATAAACGGGTAATTATTCTCCACAGTTTCCCGGGTTAGGTTTTCCGCGTCCTGCGGGTTTTTCAGGTCAAAGACCCTGTTTGCGCCGTTATCGTCTATCAGGTCAAAAGCCATGTCGTGGATGTACTTTATGCGCATGTTGGTAAGCTCCACGTTTATCGCCTCAAAAGGCATGGAATATTTTACCGCCGTGAATATCTCCTCCCGCATGTCCATGAGGTCAAAATTCTCCTGCTTTTCTTTTAGTATTGCCGTGGATATGTAAGCCGCAATGTTCCTCTTTATCATGTTTATTCGGCGGCCGTCCAGGTTGATGCCCTTGTTGTTGGCGAAGAACACGAATTTTATTATGTAGTCGTCCAGCCTGCTGTTGAGTTTTTTTGACACAAAGCCTATCCTGTCCCTGATTGCCTCTATGTACGCGAGGAAATCCTGCCTTTCTTTTTCGTCCATTTTCATCTCATTGCCCTTGTATATGGCAGCGCCGTCGTCCTCGTTTATGTTGTTTATTATTTTCCTGAGGTTGGCGTCCGTCATTTCGATTGCCTGCGGCACTTTTATGACAAAGGCAAACCTGCCGGCGAGCGCCTCGTCCAGCGGGTTCGCGCCCGCGTATGACGGCGGGTTCATGGCGGCGAATATGTGCCTGAGTTTTTCTGCTTTCAGGCCCATGACCTGCCTGCTCCTGACTATTTCCAGCCACTTGTTCTGCATCTCTGCCCTGGCTCTTGATATCTCGTCTATCAAAATGAATTCCTTGTCCCAGATGGATAGCTTTGTCGGCACGTACTCTATCTCGCCCTTTGATATGGTGTCCGGGTTTGGGAAGCCGATAAGGTCCTCAAACAGCGCCTTTGACGCGTCATAGGCAAAAAATTTCAGGCCCAGCGCCTCCGCCAGCTTCCTGCACAGCGTGGTCTTGGCAGTGCCGTGCGAGCCGATGAAAAGCACCGGGTCGCCGGTGGCGATACCTGCCATGATTATATCTTCTATTTTGTCCATTCCGTATATTCCCATTTTTTCCAGCCACATAAGTGCCTCCTTAAGATCGTTTGTTTTGTCAAGCCGTCAACAGGCGCAGGCAAAACATTACGAGATTAAGTACCCGCTCAAGTCCCAAAGGGACAAGCGGTACTTGATATCATCGTTTACTTTGCCAAGCCGGCCTTGCTCCCCATTAACAAGGGAGTTAAATATCCCCGTGGGATGTTTAACGGGCAGAAGTCATCTTGTTATTCCAAAATATGCCTTTTCTACCCAAGAAAGGGGGTTTGCTTTGTCTTTCGTAGAGCCAACCCTAATGGCTATCTCTTTTTGAGACGCCCATTAGGGGTATCTCTACAAGAACAATTTTTTGCGATAGGTCTGAGACCTTTACATTTTGTTTTTTTGTAATTTTTTCTTTCTCACCGGGATTACTTGGTATGCGATGAGATTTTTATATTCTTTGTCGTTACCGAATATGTTTTTACAGATTTCCCGCCTTTGTTCCTCTGTGACTTCCACAAATTTTTTCTGTGGCTTTCGTTTTTCTTTATCTTTCATTTTTTGCCTCATAGCACGCCTCCTTTTGCATTCGATATTCAGTATTTAGAATGCCAAATTCCAAATCCTGAATTACTGAATACATATAGAGCAAGGCTTATGCCATAAAAACGGAATAAAGATAAAGGATTTTATAGAATTGGGTAAAAGGAAGCGTCAAAAATTGACAGAAATATTATATTTATACTAGAGTATTTAAATCTATTAAATCCTCAGGCATTATGATAGAAACAACTCTAAATTTAAGTGATCTTTTTGCTGATCCTTTTCTCCATCTGTTATTAATTTCAGTATTAGTATCTATTTCAAAATCAATTTTATGATTTTTTATACTGTTATTTAATTTTTTACTACAAAATAACAACAATATATTTTCAATTTCCTTTTTTTTAGTGTTTTCAAATGTATCAATTTTATCCATAATATTTTTAAAATTGTTATAAAGAATAGATTTTGATTCTTTTTTTTCTTCACTAGCGAACCACTTAATAAAATCATCAACTTTTTTCCCGATTATTTTGTAATGGTCTTGATTTCTCTTTTTGTTTAATATGTAACTTTGTAAAAACAAATGTCTTAGAACTTGACGTGCTTTTACAACTATTCTATCTTTTTTTACTTCTTGCGATTTTTCCCACTTGCTTTCAATTAAATATATTTTACTATTAGTTTTAATTATTGCATCGAATTCCCCAATCGCAGGTGAAGTGCCACGCCCAAAACTTGGTCTATAAAAAATACACTTAATTGATTCATTATTTACTAATTCCTTGACTTTGTCATCTTGCTTTAAAAACCATAATGTCAATGCATCTTCCCCATAACCAATAATTGGTAACATAAAATACCTCCTTTAGAATTTACAAATTATTTAAACACTATATTAACAGGCGCGAGAAGCATTTGTTTTTCCTGCTATATTTTGCATCCGTTGTCCATGTTTTGGCATTGCAAATTTTGATTCTATATTCAGATGATCGCTTTTAACAATTTCAAGGACTTCATTCCAAAATCTTAAGCGATCTTCTTTTACATATACAAATGCAGGTACTATTTTTTTTCGAATTACCGGCCTTTCAAAAATTTTAGCCGAATAACTACAAGGTATATAACTATATGGTATTTTACTTTTATCCATTTGACCAAAATACAACCTGAATTCTGTTTTATTATCAATAATCCTTCTTATAGTTATTTCAAAATATTCTTTTGGTACATCTCTGCTTTTCTCCTTCAATTTAATTATTAATTCTTTCTCATTTTTATAATTTATAAAATCATCTACTACAAAAACAGTATCTAAAACAAATTTTCTTTTAATATTCGAACCAAAATATATTATTGAATCTTTCCCCAAATTTCTAAGAATTTTGCATCGTGGTTGCCTACAAACAGTATATAAAAAAATCCCACCAAACACAAACGGATCTGTATTCTGGAAAGCAGGCGGCATGATAAAAACCGGTCTGTGTATTTGTGTATTTTTATCTTTTATACTAGGAGGTTCCCACTCGCCCCAAAAATAGATTTTTTGTTCATTTTCAAGAATTGCTTCGAGAAATTTCCTGTTATGTTTTTTATTATTCCATTCCACATATCCTGTTTCATCAGAAACAGATTCATCTTTTCCCGGATGCATAAAAAATAAAGATTTAATTTTTCCCATGTATAATCGCCTTTCCTATCCCCACTTTATCTAGATTGCTAACCGTTCCAAAAGGCATATTTGCTGCCTTCCCCCAATGAATATTTGGAAATTTACCTTCTCCGATTTCTATCACTGCCTTTTTAACATAAAAAGGATTATCCCTTTCAATTGTATAGTAGTTCTCCCATTTTTTATTAAATTTAAATTTGATTTTTTGAAGATATCTTTCAGCCATTGATATTAAAATAATATCAGGTTTTAAACAACTTACAAGTTCGTGCCATAAACCTATTCCTTCTGCCTCAAACAAATTTTTATCATTATCATTCAACCTGCTCCATGTCGGGTCTGTTGCGATTGGTGTCATAATATCTGTATGCAAAGCTGTATTTGCTTTCCTTGCGTAGTAGCTGCAATCCATGCCATTTAAGATTGGCTCATATGAATTAAACCATAATTTATAGGGGCTATAACTAAAATATTTGTTTAAAGTCATTAAATAATCATCAACAGGTTTTTGGTTCTGTAGAATTGCATCTTTTATCTTTTCCCCGCCTTCAAATCTTAAAAATGCGTCTTCTTCCGGGAACTCTATCTTTGACGGATTAAGACCAACAGTAATAACTTTAGTCATTGAAGCAAAATACGTCCTATAATCGCCAAAATATAAAATTGGAATAGATTTTTTAACTACGTTGCCGTTATCGTAGTTTT
The DNA here is from genome assembly GCA_963845185.1 of uncultured bacterium. Lineage (GTDB taxonomy): Bacteria > Oederibacteriota > PGYV01 > PGYV01 > CAWJRG01 > CAWJRG01. Next base: position 358,910 of record CAWJRG010000010.1, read on the forward strand.
TGATAAAAACATCAAAAGCTTTTTCAACTACTGAAAGCAATTCTTCTTGCATTTTCATGTGCCCGCCTCTACAATTTAATGCATTTCCCTTTCTCCGGCAGTATTACTTTCTCGCAGAAGTTCTTGAAAGCCTCTGCGTTTTCGGTATGTACGGGTATGACAGTATCCGCGTTCACGCCGTCTATCATCTTTCTCACGCCTTCCTCGTCGGCGTGGCCCGAGCAGTGTATCTGCGCGAGTTTCACGCCAAAGTGCCCCAGCCAGTTTTCCAGGCATTCCCTGTATTCCTCGTTATCCTCGCCTTCGATATAGTGCTCTGACATGGAGTAAATGAAAGTCCCGCTTTTGGGCTGTATGTCCACCATCTGCGAGAGCTCTGAAGCTGTCACGAACATTACCACGTCGCCTGTGTTCTTTTTCACCCACTTATAATCCACGCATTCCTCAAAATAAGGTTTCTGGTAATTATATATCCTTTTTTCATCATCAGGTATGTCGCTGTTTTTGTTGAATATCTTCATTTTGGTATTGCCGATTGTCTTTGGCAGGTCGTCAATGAGCTCCCTTGCGTTATCTATTGTATATGCAAATCCCGGATTTACAACGAGCACTTTGCCTGCGCGTGCAGTCGCATTATACAGGCTCCTGACCCTATCCACGTTCCTGAAAGAAAATTGCGCGAACGTTATGCCGTCTGTCTTTTTTATGGTGTCGCAAAGCGCGTCTTCCACGTCGCATTCCCGCATTTTCTTTTTAAATATGGTGTCCCTGTTGTTCTTTACCCTGGTTCCTTCGGTTATCAGCACTTTTACCTTTGCTTTTGCCGCTGCTTTGATAAAATCTTCTGTCATTTCAGGCCTGAAACCGTGCAGACGAAAATCGCCTGTGTACGCAATATTTCCTTCTGGCGTTTCAATGATAAACCCATATGCGCCTGGTATGGAGTGGTCCATATGCACAGGCGTGACAGTAATGTCCCTTATTTTAAATTTCTTCCCTGTTTTCATTTCCACAATATTTTCACCGGCTTCTGTCTTGAAACTCGGGTAAATGGTATTAAACGCCTCGTTTAGTTTATTCGCGCCGTGTCCGAGATAAACAGGTATGTCAGGGTCTACATAAGCCACGTCTCCTATATGGTCGCTGTGTATGTGGGATATAAGAATGGCGTCAATGGTGGGCTTTTTATATTTCATATCCGTGTAATATAAAGCGTCCCGTGAATACACGCCCTGTATTTCCGGCATCATTCCAAATTCAAAATAGTCCCTAAGCCCGAGTTTTTCCCTGGGCTCCAGATAATCAAAACCGCTGTAAATTCCTGCGCCTCTGTCAAAAGGTATCCCGAAATCTAAAAACACTCTTGCCTTTCCCGCCTCCAGCAGTATCTTGTTCCCGCCTATCTCGCCCGCTCCTCCGTATGCTGTTATCTTCATTATTTTCCGCCTTTCTTTTCATTTTTCCATATAGATTCAAAGTTTCTTTTTAAATCTGAATATAGTGGTTTAAAAACTTCAAATTGATTCATTACATGCGTTTGCGGGCTTAAATGGGTTACATAATATATGGATTTTACCTTTTTAAGTTTACCTGAAAATATATAATCTTTTATGGCCTTCTGCGTTTCTTTGCCAAAGACAACTATCGAATCATAATTATTAAACCTAATATCTGTTCTTATCTTTTTTTTATGATAGTCATTAAGTGTTTTAAAAATATCCGCACACATAACCTCCCCTGCATTTTTATTTTTCAAAATATGTAATACATTAATAAATCTTTCACCAATAGGGTTAACTTTATTGTTTTTCAAATAGGTTTTTATATTATTTAAATCATTATTGATTTTTTTAAAGCCAAAAACGAACTGCCCTTTTTTCCCTCCTATACCAGGCGATTGAAACAGCAATAGCCATTTTTTCGCACCACCAAAATTCAGTTTTAAATCCTTATCGGGACGATTCATATTATTAAAATGTTCGGTCACATTATTCCTCCTTTATTCCGTAGTGTTTCATTTTTGTTTTCAGCGTATTCAGCGCTATGCCGAGGCCTTTAGCCGCCTTTGACTTGTTCATGGCGTTTAAACGCAGCGCTTTTTTTATCGCCCATTTTTCCGCGTCTGCTATTGTCGTGACCGTGTTATCGTTAATCAAACCGCCTGATGGCACTGTTTCCTCATCGCCGGCTGCCATTTCTTTTAAAAGCTTTTTTAAATCCTCTCCTCTTGCCTTGAATATTATGGTGCGCATCAGGAATTTCTGCAACTGCCTTATGTTTCCGGGCCAATCGTATGTTTTCAGCATTTCAAATTCTTTTTTTGTCAAAATTACCCTCTCATACCCCTGTTCCCTGAACAATCTGTAAAGAATAACGTTTGCGAGCGCTTCCAGGTCTTCTTTCCTTTCTTTCAGCGACGGTATGTAAAGCTCCACCCCTGATATCCTGTAATAAAGGTCAGCCCTGAACTTGCCTTCTTTTATCATTTCCTTAATGTTCGTGTTTGTGGCAGCCAGTATCCTGACATTTGCCTTTTTGGCAGTAGTTGAGCCGAGCGGCACAAACTGAAAATCCTCAAGGAACCTCAAAAACTTTGCCTGCACTTCCATGGGCATCTCGGTCATCTCGTCCAGGAAAACCGTGCCTCCGTCAGCTTCCTCAACCACTCCTTTTTTGTCCCTATCCGCGCCTGTAAACGCGCCTTTCGCATGGCCGAAAAGCATGGACTCCATGAGGTTTGCGGGTATTCCGGCGCAGTTAATGGGCATAAAAGGCTTTTCACGCCTTTCGCTCGCGTCGTGTATCATGCGCGCGGCAATTTCCTTGCCTGTGCCTGTCTCGCCGTATATAAGAACCGGCGCGTCCTTGTACTTGCCGACTCTTTCTATGTTTTTCCTCAGCACAGATACTGCAGTTCCTGAGCCGCTCAAAAGGTAGTTGTTCATGTCGTAATTTTTCGCCGTCTCTATGTCGGCCGGTGCTACTGTGTTGTTTGCAAGCTTTAAAATAAGCTCCCTGAGCATGTCGTCCTCGCCCACGTGCCATTTCCAGTACATGTTTATGGAATACTGCGAGTACCCGGCAATGTCGCATATCTCCTCGGGCTTTTTGCATGGTTTTTTAAGCTCCTGCGCCTCGAAAAGGTCATAAAGGTCCTTTAACCGGCCGTAATCCGCCTCGGGAGGCTTCTCAATGTCATGTATGTAATCAATAAGTTTCTTGCCTTCCTTTGCCTCTTCGGACGTGGTGAGCATTTTATAAAAAAACTTTGCATCCGGCCCTTTTATCTCGAACCTGTCCTCTATGGTATATATCTTTATCTTTTTTTTGGCGTCAAGCATGGCCTCAAGCGCGGCTTTTATCTCCTGCTTGTAGTCATCCTTGAACCTCACGCCTATTATGTAAAGCTTTTCATATCCCGTGTCTTTCAGCCCCGTCAGGTCGGCGTGGAAATTATCCGCGGATGTGAACAAAATATCCGCTTCCTTTACCGCTTTCAGCAGCAGCGCCGTTGCCGTGTAATATGTGTCCTTGTGCGCTGTAAGTATTGCTGTCTTCAAACCTTAGCCTCCTTTGGCCTGTCCGGCTTATATACAGAGCAACTACTATGCCGGATAGGTTATTGAAATTATCTGGATATAATTATACCAGAAGAATGCACAATTGTCAAATTTTGATGATTTGTCAGAAATTGATATAGAATGTTTACCTATGGATTTTCGTCGGGCAGGAGTGAGGCCCCACGGCTTCACAGCCGTGGCACCTTAAGACATCACGGCGCGACTGCGTCTCGCCGTGTTTATCTTACAATCAACACTTTTTACAAGTTATATAATATGCTTCCTCCCCGGAGCGCTATCCATCCCGCCTCCACCCCGGGAATTTTCGCGGAGCGGGATTAAATTTGCAGTTCCAGCCCGTCGTATGCCAGATGTATGTTGTCCGGCAGCTGTTTTTCAACCACATTATGCTCCATAATATGGGTTATATGCGTGAAATATGTCATGCCTGCCTTGATTTTCCCGGCCATTTCAACTGCCTGCTCAAGGTTAAAATGGGTCGGGTGCGGCTCGAATCTTAATGCGTTTAACACAAGCACTTTCAGCCCTTTCAAAAAATCAAAGGTCCTTGCGGGTATAAAAGAAGCGTCGGTTATATAGGCGAAATCATTTATCCTGTACCCCATTACGTCCAGCTCGCCGTGCTTGACCAGGACAGGCATTACGTCCAGGTCTTTTACGCTGAAATCTTCATAGGGCCCGATTTCCTCCAGTTTTAGCTTCGGTTTGCCGCCGCCTTCCTGTGTCTTTTCAAATATATAAAAAAACCTTTTTTTTATTTCCCCCAGCGTTTCCGCGTTGCTGTAAACCGGAATAAAATCCATTTGTATCTCATTGTAACGCCTTATGTCGTCGAGGCCCGCTATATGGTCCGCGTGCGCATGCGTAAAAAGCACTGCGTCCAGCCTTGCAATGTTGTATTCTATGGCCCGCAGCCTGAATTCAGCCGGCATGTCAATAACCAGCGGCGTATTTTTTTCCTCGATAAAAACCGATGTCCTGTACCTTGTATTTTTCGGGTCAGTTGAAGTGCATGTTTTGCATTTGCATCCGAGCACAGGCACGCCGTGCGAAGTGCCGGTGCCCAGGAATTTTACCCGCATTTTAAGCCCTGAAAAAATATACTATTAAAAAGATTCCGAATACTGCCCTGTAAACCGCAAAAGCAAAATAGGAATGTTTTTTAACAAAACCCAGGAGGAATTTAACCGCCCAGTAGCCCGAAATTGCTGCCGCCAGAAAGCCCAAAGCCATCAAGGATTTTCCTTCATGGCCCGGCGTATGCAGTATATGCTTGAACTTGAATAAAAAAGCTCCGGCAATTACAGGTATTGACAGCAAAAACGAAAACTCAGCCGCATCCTCCCTTTTAAATCCAAAAAAAAGGCCGGTCATTATTGTTATCCCCGAGCGCGACACTCCCGGAATCAGTGCGAGGGACCTGGGCGCAGCCGATAATAATGGAATCAAGTATTTTCATTCCGCCGATTTCTTTTTGTTTTTTCCCTGCCCTGTCGGCAAGATAAAGTATTATGCCGAATATCAAAAGCACAGCTCCAATGACCGCCGGGTGTTCGCGTACTTTGTCTTCTACCCTGTCGCCTGCCAGCACTCCTGCCAGCCCGGCAGGAACAGCAGCGATTAATACATAAACCGCAATCCAAAAATCCCCGGCTTCCCTTGTCTTCGCGCTTACAAGGCCTGTAAAAAATGCCCTGCAGAGCGATATTATCTTTTCCCGGAAAAAAATCACAAGCGCCAGAAGTGTCCCGCCGTGAAGCGCCACGTCAAAAGTCAGGGAATTCAAGAGCGGCGAGTTCATCTTGAAAATTGCCGGGATGACGTCAAGATGCGCGGATGAGCTCACCGGAAGGAATTCGGTCAGTCCCTGGACAATTCCCAGTATTAACGACCATATGTAATCCACGTTTTACCTCCCATTTAAAGTTTAGAGCTTAAAGTTGAAAGTTGGAAAAGATAAAAGCTGCTGTTTTTATTTTTAACATTAAACTTCAACAAACTGTATTTTCTGTTTCCAACATGACACCAAACATTAAACTTTAAACCGTTTTTTAAAATGCCGTATTGATTGAAAAATAAAAATTATAATTGTTGGATGTGATATCCGTTCTCTTTGCCACCTCGAATGTCAGTGGTATAAACTCCCTTTGGAGCAGGAACGTGTCGAAAATCAAGCTTATGCCCACGCCGTTTTTTACGTCTTCAGGCGCGACATAGTCAACCATACCCTGCTCCACTATCCCGGCGTCGTCAAAAAACGCTATTTTTATATTTTTTATCATGTACGCCGTCAGCGGCCACAGCACAAAATCAATGCTTTTTGCGACGGTAAATCTCAGCTCGCTGTTAAAAACCGCGTATTTGTCGCCGTAAAACTGGCCGTAATCCAGGCCCCTTACTGTCCCTTCACCGCCGAAAAAGAAAAGCGGCTTGTCAGGGCCGTCAGTCAAGGCGCCTGCGAGCCGCAGGCCAAGGCTCAAATTATTATTTGTAATAAAAGACAGGTCAAAGTATTTCCTTAAGTCAATATCGTAAAGGTTGTAGGTCTGCTGCCCACCGAATATTTTTTCCGCGCTTTCAACATAGGCCATTACAGCTTCGCCGGAATAAGGCCAGAAATCCCTCCATGCGCTGTAATCATAGGCAAACAGCGCCGAAATTACATTTAACGGGCCCGAGAAATTCGTGCCGAAAAAATAACTGCTCTCGATATCGTAGTTGTTGTATATGTCTGTCACTATTTTCTCCGAAAGGCTTACCTTAAGGCTTGTGTACAGGTTAAAGGGGTATTGCATGGATACGGTGCCGCCTTCCTGCGTCTGGTTGAGTTCGCTGAAGAAAACACCGCGCAAAGGGTCGTAAAGCTCATAGACATTCTGGTCATAAAATAAATCGAGCCCCAGGTCAAAAGGCAGGCTCAGGTAATAATAAGTCAGGTCAAACTGGGAAAAATATCCCGGTATAAAATCCGCGGTAAGCTGGATATCGTGGTTGCCCAGCATGTCGGAAGTGAAGACATAGCCTGTCCCCACCGGCCCCGCGTCCGAAGAAAACCCGAAAATCGCGAATATCAGGTCTATGCTAAACGCCGTGTCATACTTGCTGTCTTTCGTTATTATGTTTTCCGCCTGTTTTTCAATCTGGTTTTTCATATCACCGTCGTCGCCCGTAAAGCTGGCGCTGATTTCAGTCTGCGGCGCCTGGGCCGCCGTATTTGAAAGCGCGTTCGGCTTTGCCTTCTCTTCGCTGGGCGGTATGTATGTAAGCGGTATTTCCGCGAATGCCCTTTCCCTGTCAATAAGGTATTTATATATGTTGTAGCAGCCGTCCTCATAATAGCTGTACGCTATGTAATTTCCCACGGGGCACACGTTAAAAATCCCGTTTGTAATGTTTGTGAGCTGCTGCTCTTCGCCTGTCTTAACATCCATTTTATAAAGGTTGAATATTCCGTTTTTATCCGAGGTGAAAGCTATCTCTTCATCGCTTATAAAAGCAGGGCACTTATAATCGTATTTTGCCGGTTTTGTAATGAATTTTTTTACGCCCGACTTCAGGTCAATCGTTGCCAGCCTGAAAAAATCGTCCCTTTCCTCCGTGAAAAGCAGCGAGCCTCCGTCTTTTGACCAGCTGACGTAATCGTTGGCGAATAAATTGTCAGTTATGTTTGTTACTTTCTTTTTTTCAATGTCGTAAACATATACGTCTGAAAACCCGTTTTTAACCCCTATGAAAGCCAGGAACTTGTTGTCCGGCGATATTGCCGGAGAGAAAACATAAGGGATATCCGGGGTTTCCAGCTTGTCTATTTTGCCGCTTTCAATGTCGCCCCTGCACAGGTAAGTCCTGCCCCTGTCCACTGCTGAAAAATATAAAGTCCTGTTGTCGCTGCCCCATGAAATCGGGCAGCCGGAAGAGTCAACGCCCTCCAGCACATACCTGAATGCTTTTCTTACGTCCTGCCCGTCTTTGCGCATCAGGAAAATTTCAGAATGCCCGTCCTTTGTCGACACAAAAGCTATTGTCTCGCCGTTTGGCGAAAAAGCAGGCCCCTGGTTATATACGATATTCTGGCGGTTGTTGTTTGTGAGTTTCGGCCCGTATTTGTCCGGCGTGTCCCTGCCCTGTATCTGCGCCCAGTATTTCTTTTTCATGTAAAACTGCCATTCCTTCTGGAAATCCGGGTATTCTTTTTTAAGGACTTTCTTGATTACTGCCTCTATGCTGTTTTCATCCTTGAAAAAATTAATGATTTTGGCTATTTTGTCCTTGCCGTAAAATTTGTCTATGTACATGAAAATACTCTGCGATTCCTTGTACGCGAGGTACGGTTCCTCCAGGTGGTCAAAGCCGTCCAGCTTGTCAAGCGTGATGAGCTTCTCGCTTGTCACGGCTTCGCGCAGCATCATGTCGCCGATAGTGCCGTAGTCGTCGGCGTCGTATTCTGCCATGCCTTCCATTACCCACAGCGGCACTGCGATTGTTTTATAAACCATGTTGTACGAGCGCATGCCCTCGCCGAACAGGATGTCATATTGAATGGCGTGCGTTATTTCGTGGAAAATCACCTGCTTTAAGCTGAGGAGCGACCCCCCCCCCGGAATCACCACCCTGTTTTTATAAGGCTCAGTAAAACCGCCCACGTTCCCGCCGAGATAGCTGAGCGTGATGTTTGTTGTGCCGAAATCCTGGCTGTCTTCGTATATAAAAAGAGGTATCCTGGCTTTTGGATGGTATTTTAGTGTTTGAGAGTCGTTTTCCAGCCCCTGCTCCGCGTATATGGCCGCCATTTTTGCAAGGAAATCCTCGCCCCTGTAATAATATATGTCAAAATGTTCGGTTTCATATATGCGCCAGTCCATGTCTTTCCAGCGTATTTTATTCTGGGGAAAGCCTTTTGCTGTGATAAATAATATGATAAATAGGAGAATTATTGTTTTTTTCATTTTTCCTTCGCTTTACTCTTGTAACTGCGGAGCAACCTTTAAAAATTTTTATAATATGCTTCGTCCCCGGAGCGCTATCATACCCGCCTCTACGAAAGCGGGGTTCTTCGCGTAGTGGGATAAATATGCTTTAAATAAGATAAAGCAATTATATCATAATATAAGGATTTTGCAAATATACTTTGGCGCGGAAAGTAAACACATAATAGAAATTATTTGATATTTTATCGTAGAGACGACCCGCCGGGTCGTCTGTACATTAACAGTGTTTTAAAACCGAATTATATTTTCTTTAGTTTCCAGTCGCCTTTCTTGTAAAAAATCCACTGCACAATCCCCTGGAAAAAAGGCACCGACGCTATTGCTATAAATATGCCGGTTTCATGTATAGACGGAATCCTTGTCAGGATAAAAGCAAGCGGCACCTGCACCGCGTAAATCGCGATCAGGTTTATTACCATGGGCGTTTTTGTCGAGCCTGACCCGTTAAAGGCTGCGTTTGTTATTATTGCCACGCCCATTAGGAGGTAAACAGGCGGCATTATTTTCAGGTATCGTGACCCGTACTCTATAACCGAGTAGTCGCCCGTGAATATCCTCATGACAAACGGCGAAAATATAAAATAAATCATAAAACAGGTAAAAGTGAAAATCGAATAAAACTTCAGCGCTGTCATCGTGCTTTTTTCCGCCCTTTCAGGCTGGTTCGCGCCCAGGTTATGGCCGACCATGACAGCGGTCGAAGAGCCTATTGCCCATCCGAGCATCATGACAAAGACATCCAGCCTGCCGCATATGCCCATTGTGGCAATAAAGTTGTCGCCGTAGCCGGAATATAACTTAAGAAGGATCATTGCTGCAAAGTTCGGCAAAATACCCTGCGCTGCTGCCGGCGCTGATATTGCAAGGTAGTTCTTAAGGAAGCCAAAGTCAATTTTTAAATTTTTCGGGTCTATCCTCAAGACGCCTTCGTCGTTTGTCAGGATGTAAATCATGATTGCCGTAGTTACAAAATATGCCCCGAGCCTCGCGAATGCCACTCCCTTTATGCCGAACTGCGGCAGGTTCAAAAACCCGAAAATAAGTATTGGTTCGAGTATGGTGTTAAGTATTATCGCGGCGCCTACCAGGTAAAAATGTTTCCTGATGCTGCCGGTTCCGCGCAAAATCGCGAAAAAAACAAAAAGCCCGCTGTCGTTTATCAGGCTCACAAGCCCCCATCCGAAGTATTGCATTCCCAGGTCAAATGTAGCGCCCTTTGCGCCGAAATATCTTAAGATTGCTTCCCTGAAAAAAAACAGTGACCCGCTGAAAAGTATGCCCATAAGATAGCCGGTAAATATCATGTTTATTATGGTTGTGCGCAGGCGGCCGTAGTCTTTCCTGCCGCAAAGCCTGGATGTTATGGCAGTGCTGCCTGCCTGGAGCCCGCCGCTCATCGCCCAGAAAATTCCGAACACCGAGCCTATTATGGATATTGCGGACTGCGCCTTTACGTTTATCCTGCCGATTAAAAACATGTCGAATATGGATAAAAAATTCTGCAGGAGGTTTGTTATCAAAAGCGGCAGGGATAAATATATAAGGTGTGAAAGTATGTTTCCCTTTTCAAGCTCCCTTATCTTTATTTCAGCCATTTATATTTCCTTGTTCATCCATTTTTTGGTCAGGTAAAAATACAGGTTTATTATACCGTAAAAAACTATCGACAGCGACATTGCCCAGTACACCCCGGCCTCGCGGACGGCGGTAAAAAGCGCGAAAACAGCTATAAGCCCGAACCTTACCACTATAAACGAAAGTATGTTCAAAACCGTCGGCATGCCTATGGAACCGGCTCCTGTGAAAGATGACTGCATTGTCATGCCCAGCGCCAGGAAAACAAGCGAAGGCGCCATTATTACCAGGTAGTCAATGCCGTAATGTATCGTGGCCGTGTCTGCCGTAAAAAACGGTATTATATTCTTCGCGAAAATGAAAAAAGCAATTGCAGTCGGTATTGCCACCCACGAGAATATTTTAAAGCTCTCCATTACCGTTGTCATTGCCCTGTCGTTTTTCCTGCCGCCCAGGTTTTGCCCCACTATGACCCCGCCTGAATTGCTTATCGGCCATCCAAACTGCATCAGGAAATTCACAAGCCTTGAAACTATTCCGAATGCAGCTATAAACGGGTTGCCGTACATTGAGATTACTTTCAGCATTGCCATGTTCCCTATGTCGCCCGTGAAATTCTGCACCATTGATTTTGTAGTGAGCTCGGCGTAAGTCTTAAAAAGCGGAGTGTTCCATTTGAACCCGTCGAGTTTTATGCCGTTTATCCCTTTCCTGAATACATAAATATAGCAGATTGCCCCGCCCGCGTATGATGCCACGCCCGATATGGCCGCGCCTCTTATGCCCATCTTTAAAAATACTATAAGCACCAGGTCGAGCGCGACGTTTAAAAACATCAGCACCCCTACTATTTTCAGCGGTGTCATTGAGTCGCCCGCGCCCCTTGCCGTGCCCAGCATCACCGAGTAAAAAGTCATGAAAAGGCAGGTTAAAAGCATTATGTTCATATATCCGCGTGCCAGCGTATAAACTTCCGCTTTTGCGCCGAAAAATACGAGGGTCGGCCCCAGCAGCGCGTAGGATATGATTCCAAATGCCACGAACAGGATCATGCCGAATGCCAGCATGCCCGGCAGGGCCTCGCTTATTGTTTTCTGCTCCCTGGCCCCGCATTTCCTTGACACAAGAGCCAGGGCGCCGTTGATAAGCGCGCCGTGCACCGACGACCAGAGGGCCAGAATGGAAGACAGGGCTATCGAGTACGCGGCCAGCGCTTCGAGGCTTATTTTTCCAACAAGAAAAAGCTCGAATGCTGCCGCAATATTCAGCAGTAAATTGCCTATTACCATGGGGTATGATAATTTTATTATATGTGTCTTTAAGTCTCCGGTGTGAAACTCGCTCACTTCAGCCTCTTTTTTTACTTATTACATCTTATGAAATTGCTTATGCTCCTGTCGTAACTGCTTTCAACGCTGTCTGAAAAATAACACGCGGGCAGCTCATTTGAAACCCTGTGGTACTGTATGCACTCGCAGCATTTGCCTTTTCTCGGGCATGGCTCGTATGTGCAGTTGCAAATGGAAAGATTCTTTTTCAGGTTATCGCATGCCATAGTTTTGCTCCTTGATATAAAAGTTCTAGATTTTTAAACCCCTTCCCCCTCGACGGGGGAAGGTTGGGATGAGGGTGAAGCAACAGTCGAACTACGCCACCCTCACCTTTTTCCTCTCCCGTCAAGGGAGAGGATGTCGCTGATTAAATTAGGTATTTTAATTTATTTCAGCAGTATTACTCCGCCTACTATAAGCAGCGCACCAGCCAGCTTCGGCAATGTAAACGCTTCTCCAAAAACCAGTATGCCGAAAATAAATGCTATGAGCGGGTAGCATCCCGCTATAGGCACAACCCTTGAAACATCCCCGCCCTGCAGCGCGTTGTAAAAAAATACCTGGCCGCAAACGTTTGCGAGCATTGCGCCGACCATCAGCAGCGCGGCGGAATCCCACGTAAAATTCGTGAAATTGGCCTTGTTCCTGCTCAAAAACAAGAAAAGCAGCATTGCAGCTATAAAACTGCCGATGTTTCTGAGCACTACACCGAAAGCCGGGTTTATGCCCTTGGCAAGGGCGACTTTCTCAAGCAGGGGCACCGAGCCCCAGAATACAGCCGTAAATATCGCAAACCAGAATGTCTTCATGTTATACCTCCAGTTTATTATTTTGATTCGGAATTACAATTTTCTTGTTCTTCTATTCAGGTTTTTACGTTCCTCTTAGTTTCTAGTTTCTGGGTCTCTCTGTCCCCTAAGTTTTTAACCAAGAGACCGGAAACAGAGAAACCGGGAGACTAACCGTATCTATTTCTTTACTTTCGCCATTGTTATTTTTTTCTGCGCCTGGTACTTGCCCTTTTTGTCTGCGTATGAAACCTCGCATGTTTCTTCAGCCTTTAAAAATATCACCTGGGCAATGCCTTCATTCGAGTAAATTTTAGCCGGCCTTGACGTTAGGTTTGCTATTGATATGGTGACAAACCCCTCCCATTCCGGCTCAAAAGGCGTGACATTCACGATTATCCCGCTCCTTGCGTAAGTCGATTTGCCGAAAGTTATCGCGAGTATGTCCCGCGGTATTTTAAAATATTCCACGCTCCTTGCCAGGACGTATGATTTCGCCGGTACAATGCACTCTTTGCCCTTGTAAAAAGTAAAATGCCCTTCCAAAAAATTTTTCGGGTCAATGATATGCGTGGCATTGTCGTCAAAAACCTTGAATTCGTCGCTGATGCGCATGTCATAGCCGTACGAAGACACGCCGAACGATATTTTTCCCTTTGCGACCTGCCTCTCGCAAAAAGGCTTTATCATTCCTTTCTTTGCCATTTCAATAATCCAGCGGTCGTTCATCACTCCCATAAATAACCTCCTTGATTTCGTTTACTTTGCCAAGCCGTCGAAGGCAGTCAGATAGTCCCGTGGACTATTTGACGGGTAATTTCCACAAGTCATCTAATATAAAAACTACCCAGCAAAGTATTACGAAATCATGTACCCGTTCAAGTTCGAGGCCGTCAGGCCAAGAACAAGCGGTACAATGAATTTTTAAATCTAAAATGAGTTTTATTATATCATATTTTTCTTTCAAAAAAACAGGGTGAATCTAAAGCAAATTATCATCTACTTTGTCGACGGTTTTAAGAACACCCCTTCCCCCTCGACGGGGGAAGGATGGAATGAGGGTGACGTAGCATCTGAAAGTGTTTCATTTTGCATATATCCCTTAATGACGTTTTGCCGCCACTTCACCCTCTCCTTTTTCCTCTCCCGTCGAGGGAGAGGAGACCGCCGATTTTATCGGCGTTAAGTTTAAATTTGACTTTTGATTTATTATATAATAATATGTTGCGGGTTTAAAAATCAGCACCGCTTGTCCCTCACAAGCCCGGGACTTGAGCGGGTACAAGATAGCGTAATGTTTTGTCTTCGCCTGTTGACGGCTCGACAAAACAAACGCTATCACAAGGAGGTATTAACATGCAGGATATGAAAGGAAAAACAGCTGTCGTTACCGGCGCCAACCGCGGCATGGGCTTTGCCATGTCTGAAAAGCTGGCTGGCCTCGGCGCAAAGGTAATCATGGTTTGCAGGTCTTCAAAAACGGGCGGAGAAGCTGTTTCAAAATTAAAAAGCAAAAATCTTGATGTTGTCCTGAAAACAGCAGACGTGGAAAATCCCAAGGACATTGAAAAGCTTGGCCGTGAAATATCGGAAAAATTTCCATTGATAGACGTACTAATAAACAACGCCGGAACAAATACCGAGCCCGGCGAAGTTACAATCGAGACCATTGATATTGCGCTTTTTGAGAAAATCATAAATATAAACCTGCGCGGAACCATTTTGATGTGTAAATATTTCATACCCATGCTTAAAAAATCCGCCTCAGGCAGGATAATTAATTTTTCATCCGGTCTGGCCCAGCTTTCAGTGCCAAGGATGGGGCCATATCCTTCATACAGTATTTCAAAAACAGCGGTAAATGCAGTCACGAAATTGCTGGCCGACGAGTTAAAAGACACGAATATATTGGTTTTTTCTACTGACCCCGGCTGGGTAAAAACCGATATGGGCGGGCCAGAGGCGCCTTTGGAAATACAGGAAGGCATTGACACGCCTATATGGCTGGCTATTGAGGATGCCGGCAAGCTGCAGTCAGGCTATTTTTACAAGGAAAGAAAAATACTGGGGTGGTAATTTCTCGGATTGCAGATTTTTTGTTGTTTTTAAAATCCGGGTGGTGAAACAATTATGAAAAAAATTTTTGTTTTGATTGCCTTATTTTTAATTTTTGCGGGGTTAAATACGGCTTCAGGCCAGCCTGCTGGCCATGATGCGGATTCAAAACACGGAATAATTTATGTATATCAAAATCCCGGCAAGCATGATTTTATTTCGCCTCCGGTTGTTTTGATAGACAATAAACCTGTGGGAAAAATCAACAGTTATACTTATTACGAGGTTTATGTGGCGCCCGGCAAACACGAAATCATGCTGGAAAAGTCTGCGAATAAACTTCAATATGATATAGCCGGGAATGATACTTACTTTATCAGCGTTGGCAATGACTGGAACGGGTTTGAAGAGCTGGAGGATGCAGGCACAGTAAAAGGGCAGGAAGAAATTAATAATTATCCGTCAGACTATAAAAAGCAGGTCTTTTTGAATTCCGGCCAGCCTGAAACACCGCTGGTTCCCGGAGTTAACGCCAAAAATTCAGAATCTTTAAAAGCTCCTGAAAATTCCGGCACTGGCACATTGTATATCTACAGGAACACCGGGCTTGTAGGGATGCTCGCCGCCCCTGAAGTTTTCCTGAACGGTAATTTAATAGGCGTCTTAAAAAACGCTTCATATTACGTTTTGCATGTTAAACCGGGCCAATATACCCTGACCATGCCTTATTCCGGCAATCAGAACAAAAACGAAATAACAATTCAGGAAAATGAGGAATATTATTACAGCGCTGTTAATGAATTTCTTACAGGACTGGTTATTAAATACGTTAACCCGGAAAAAGGCAAATCCGAAATCATCTCATGCAGCCCGCTCGAATCAGAGACATCCGGGAATTTCGAAGAAAATAAAAACGCAATACTGCATGAGCCATCCGTCTATTTCAGGGTCGGCGGAGGAGTATTTTTGGATATTCCGGGGCTTTTACTTTCCGGTCACGGCGTGGGCCTGTATCCTGTCGCAGACCTGCTTTTGGGAAATAAAAATGATACGAGGTTCGGGCTTTCCTGTTCTTATATACCTTACGCGGATTTTACAACGGGCATATCGGGGAAAAACTATTCATTTAACGAGCAATTTTTGCCTGTATCGGTTTTTGTTTCTTTAAACAATTTTGCGGAATGCGGGATAGGCATATCATACGTCAATGCGCAATCAAATTTGGCGAATGTAAGCTCCGGTTATAGCGGGGTTTTCACTCTTGGATTTGCCACAGACGAATCAACCCCACAGTATTTAACATTTGCAGAAAGAAATTATCTCTTCTATGACGGGCACAGTTTTTTATTTTTAATGTCGGTTTTCGCGGCTTTCGGCCTGAACCTTTAAAGTAAAAGCATAGCCACGCCAGTCCGGCTCGCGACCGAAAATATAGCAAGGCTTCAGTCAGGTTATTTTTTGTAAGGAAAGAAAAATCCTCGGCTGGTAATTTTTTTACACAGATAGCGCAATTTTGGCTATATTATTTACTAACATTTTTCCGTTTCTTTTTTATTTCAGTAAAATATACTATAACATAAATAAAAATGCCTAACATTGTTAAAACCAGGCTAATCAGTATTTTTACCCTGCTGTAATAAAATTCTATTTCATGCTTTCCCTTATCAACCGGTATTCCCATTATCGCGTAATCAACGTTATAAATTTTTGTACGTGTACCATCTATTTTTGCCCGCCATGAAGGGTAATACGTGTTCGAAAGCACGAGCACCCCTGCTTTGTTTGTCTCAAGGCCTATTTTTATCCTGTTAGGCGTGTATTCGGTTATATGCAGGTCATACTGCAGTTTTTCCGAGCTTGTATTTGTTAAAATATCTTCGGTTGTCAAAACCACATCAGGGTCAAACTGTGCCGACTTCATAAACGAAAATATCTGCTCGTCATTATCGAGTTTGCTTGCCTTGTCCAGGAAAAAAGCGCGCGGCATTACTTTTGTATCCTCTATTAATTGAATAGGGCCGTTGATTAGTTCTATAAAGTCTTTCGTTTTAATATAAACATCTGTTATGTAATATTTAATATTGTAAAGTCTGTTCACGGTCAGGCTGTCAAATGCCCTTTTCTTCAGCATGTTGGCGTATTTTAAAGGTAAAAGCCCGTGGTCTCCTGACATAAATTCCAGGCCATAATATATATTTTTATTATAAAAAAAATGCCTGTCAACGTCCTGGGTTCTTGCAGGTTCTTTATCCTGCTGCAAACTCTGCATTATCTGGTTATTACCCTCAAAATAATCCGGCATATTGGCATAATTAATAAATTTTTTGTCAATTCTGTATAAATCTATAAATATTAAAGCTGCGATTATGCATATGAAAATATAGGGTTGTTTTATTCCCTTGCGCAAAGTTAAATAAACAGTAAATAAAAAACCTGAAGTTATTACACCAAAATATGTGACATCCAGCCTGATTTGTGATATCGCGGGTGATATAAACTCCAGCGACGGATTTTTTTTCCAGACATAAAAAAATGTATTATTAATAAAATCAGACACATGCACCGGGTTTGAAATAAAAACTAGCATTATAAAAAAGATAATTCCTGCTGCCGCGGCTGTCCAGCTCCATATTTTAAAAAGCGTATTCCCCTTAAAATTGATTTTATATTTTTTTTCCCGTGTTATAGCCAGGATATTGCTTATCGCAATGGCAGAAAGCATTATTATAAACATATCAAAAAAATATATATACCGCAGCGGAGTCCTGAATTTATTGATTACAGGCACGTAAAATAATATTCTGTAAAAAGGGATGTACCAGCCGCATCCAAGTATAAAAAAAACAGCTGCAGCCGCGGAAAAAAATATTGCCTGCCTCCTGGATTTTTTCAGCATAAATGCGAAAGGTAAAAGCAAGAATGGTATGATGCCTATATAAAGCGTGGTGTAGTTAGGCGCTTCAAATCCATAGTAAGTATCGCCCTGCAGACCGAAAAAGTTCGGGAATAAAAAGGATATGCTTTCCAATGGATTAAAAGACCATTGCGTAAAATCAAAATATGTAAAATCGCCCCTCCATGAATATTCAATATACCCGGTTGTCTGGAAAAGTTGCAGTGCGCTGAATAAAACAATCATGACCAGTGACAAGATAAAAAATATTGCTGTTTTTTTTATTGCCTTCATATCACGGCTATGTTCCGTGAAGAAAAGTTCATAAACAATATACAAAATAACCCCAAAATATGTGTAAAGCAACAGCTGCATTCCTATGCAGAGTATCATAAGGGCTGCGAACAGCGACGCGTTTAAAAAATGGAAAATCTTTTTTTCTTTTATCCCCCTGCTTATGAAATAAAATACATATGGTATCAGTGCCATTGCCTTTATATTGCCCCAGTGCCCTACGTTTACAAGCGATATTAAAAAACCGCTTATCATGAATACGAACCCTCCGAATAACGAAGCTTCTTTTGTTGTTTCAAACCTCCTTAAAAGTAAATACATCCCGAATGCTGCAACAAGCATGTGAATTATGATATCCATGGTGTAGGTATAATAAAGAGGGATTGGCAGCAACATATAAAGCAAGTTTGTCGGATAAAAATATATTAAATTAGTCGAATCTATCAGGGGTATTCCGCCGAATAAATAAGGCATCCACAAAGGCAGGTCGTGGTACTGCTGGAACATCCTTTGCGCAAAAAGCCTGAAAGGAAAATCAAGGGATATTGTGTCAGGACCGAAAAGTATTTTACCATGCTGGAAACCGTTTTTAAAAAATAAAAACGGTATAAGTATAAATGCAAGCGCGATGATTGTTTTTTCTATTTTCCTATATTGCATTATTTCATTTACCCCTATATTTATTTATACGCATTACAGCATTTCCGCCAGGTCATATTCCCCTGTTGCCATGCCTATCTGCGAATGCCCGCCGGGCCCGTATTCTTTTTCATGCGACTCGCCGCCGCCCCAGCCCTCGTACCACAAGAACCATTTGCAGTTGTATTCAAACACCTGTGCGAACCATATGCCGCCGTCGTCCCATTCGCCTTTTTCGCCGCGCGAAAACACGGGATTCTGCGTGCCTTTCATCCAGTGCACCATGTCGTATGAAAAAGCCAGCCCAAAAAAGGGCGGGTAATCATGGTACATATTGTCCCCGGCGTACATCATGTAATAAATTCCGTCTTTCTCATAAATCCTCGGGGTTGTGACTGATTTCGAGTCCCACGCTTCCGCATCCCTGTCATAATCCAGCACCGACGTGTCGGAATATTTTTTGAAATTATACCCGTCGCGCGATGTCGCGAGGAATATGGAAAAACCGCCCCTGTCATTCGGCAGCACATATATCATGTAGATAACCCCATCTTTTTCCACTACGCTCGGCGCACGGCCAATGATCACGGGGTTTTTAGGATATTTAGAAAAATTGTAAAAATCCTTTGACAACGCGAGCCCGACTGCGTTCGTGCCCTTGCCGAGCCCGCTGTAATATAGAAAAACCTTTTGATCAAAATAAATAGCAGACGGGTCCAGCACGCCATAATTCTCAAAATCATCCCTGCCTATGTCTATTATTGGGTTTTTCGGGTAATCAATGAAATTCCTGCCGTTAAACTGGTCATAGGGCACGCTCGACACGCAAATCCTGTCTGTGCCGTCGCCTCCCCTGTAATAATAATATATGGTGTCGTTGTTTACCAGTATATCCGGGTTTGCAGTGTGCACGCTTTTGTAAGAGCCGGGCACCACCGGTATGGCAGGGTTTGCTTCGTATTTTTTCCAGTACGGGTTGCTTTTTATAACGCGGTCCTTGAAATCAGCCTTTATTTTCCCCGCAGGCTTGATAATGTTTTTTGCCCACACAGCAAAAGGCCTTAAATCCGGGTCATGGGTTGATATCATGTCAAGGAACCCGTAAGCAGGCGCGTATTTTTTTTCTCCAAGAAGCAGTATAAATTCCTTTTTCGCGTTTTTTAAGGCGTTTGCCCTGTCAAAAAGCTTCACGGCACCGGCGTAATCGCCAATAAGCGCGCAATAGGCAAAAAACTCAGACGGGTTTGCTTCCCCGCCGCCGGGATGGACATCCTTAATTCTTTTTAAAATTTTTCCCGTATCAAACCCGGCCGTCCTGCTCCTTAACAGCAGATAATATAAATGCCCTGTTTTGTCTTTTGCCGCAGCCATGGCGCCGCATATTGCCTCGTCCAGAGCGCCGGAGCCCGCGAGCGAAAGGGTAAAAGCCGCGTCTTCGCGCAAGTCAGGGTCGTTTAAAAAATTTATTATTGCCGGCAGATATTCGCTCTGGTTTAACCTCCATATATCGGTCAGCGCTGACTTGATTTCGCTTTTATCCTGCGACTTTAGCTTTTCCTCCATGGTCTTTTCTTTGGTGCAGGAAAGGCAAAGTAATAAGATTAGCGCTGCCAGGAAAATAATGCCTGTTGGTTTTTTGTGTATTTTATTTTTCATGTTGTTATTCCCTGCATTTTTTGTAGAGACGTTGCGGCGCAACGTCTCTACATTAAAAACTATTTCATTTCCTTTTCACTGAACGCGTACACTGTAAAAATAAACATTTCCAGGTTCTTGTCTTTTTTCCACGCGTCCCTCGGAAGGCCTGCTTTTTGCTCGCAGAGTTCCGACAAGAATTCATCCTTGCTCCATCCTGTCTCTGTCGCGACCTGCGGCAGGAAAAGGCCTGTCCTGTTGCCTTCCTTCACTATTACTCCGTCTTTTCCCATTACGATTTCATCCGGGCTTTTTATTTTCCTGTTTTCCGACAGTATTGAAATTTCAATGTCTATTTTATCGAGCTCGCTCAGGTTTACGGGCGAAAACCTGCTGTCGTTCAGGGCAGCAGAGCATGCCATTTCCACAAGCCCCTGCCTCAGGTTCATTATTGGCTCTATGAGCCCCACGCACCCTCGCAGCTGCCCGCCTTCATTTAACGTGACAAACACCCCGTAATTCTTGTCAAAAATAGGGCCCTTATCCTTTATTTCCATCATTTTTTTGTCTTTTATGCAGGTCTTTATCGCCTCTCTTACGATTTTCAGCATTCTGGTTTTTTGCGCGTTATCCAGGCTGACGTCAAGCGTGTCTGCCGCCGCTGTGGCACCGCTGCTTAAAAAAGCAACTGCGCCGTAGCCGACTACCCTTGACTTGTCGCCGGATGTTCCGGCTGAATTTGCAGTATGCAAAAGCTGCGCTTTATCAAGCCCGAATTTTTTCATAATCTCTATGCCTGTTATTATTGCCTTTTCCCCGCAGGCCGCGGTCACTTCGTTTTGCTTGGCGTAATTTATGACAAGGTTGTCGGCAGTTTCTTCTATCCTTTGCGTGTCCAGGCTTAAAATTGAGTTTATGCATTCCCTGTCCGATTTCTCCGCAATGTCGGCAGGCGGGTAATGCGAGAGGTCAGAGCTGATTACCACAAGGACTTTACTGCCTTTTAACACTTCGTAAATTGCTTCAGCCGCGTCCTTTGCGTCCTGCAGTGATATGTCAGACACAATCAGGGGTATAAGCTTGAATGTTTTTACCTTTTTCAGCAAAAACGGCAGTTCCACCTCAACCGAGTGTTCCTGCGCAAACGCGTCTTTCACTTCCTTTATGACTTTTGATTTTTCAATAAGTTTTTTGATTATTTTTGTGTCGCATTGCACGTCGCCGTTCGGCAGCCTGAACCTGTCATAAAGGCATGTGTTCAGGCCGTACACCGGCGAGTAATGCGCCGTGCCTATCACTATAATATAATCGTAATTGTCGTCTATCACGCTGAAGCTGTATGCCGCTGTCTGGCCGGAAAATTCATAGCCAGCGTGCGGGGTTAAAATGCCTGTCACCCTGCCCTGCATTTTCGGCAGACGCTTGACATTGTCAAAATATTCGTTGATATTGTTGCTTAATATGTCCGGCTCTGCAGGGTAAAAGCCTCCCGCGACCCCCGGGTTTTTTATCTGCATCCCCTGCGCCCCGCAGCCGCAGGCAGCCAGGATAATTGCCGAAATTACCGTTATAACCGCCAGCGTTTTAAATAATTTCATTCTGTTTGCATCACGCATTTTGCTTCAATGCCTCCTCTCGTGTTGTAATTTGTCTCGACATAGAGGTATTTGGGGCTCAGCAGTTTTTTTATGTCCGTGAATATCCTGTCTGTCGCCGCCTCCTGGTATATCCCCACGTTCCTGAAAGATATAAAATAATATTTCAGCGATTTGAGCTCGATTATTTTTTTATCCGGGATGTATCTTATTATCACCTCGGCAATGTCCGGCAGCCCGGAAAACGGGCATACTGCCGAAAATTCTTTTGTGCGGTATTCTATTAGCTGTTTTTTGCCCTTGTAACTGATGGTCTCGAGCACTTTCGCGTCTATTTCAGTTTCCGGCTGGAACCTGTATTTTTTTCCTTCTGCTTTCGGCATATTGCACCTCGTATTTATATTGAATTACCTCCGACTTCCAGACTGTGTCATAAGTCTCCGTCCACAGCTGATTGCCGTAGGTAAATTAAAAAATCTACAAAATATCCTGTTTTATACAAAAAACCTGCGTGGCCCGATGTTTCTTGCTATCCAAGCTGCGCAATCAACTCCCTGACACCTACAATGCTTATCATTCGAGCCATATTGAAACAACTTGTGAACAACGCCATCTCAGCTCTTGCTCCTTCAAGCCCTCGCAGCAGAAACCCGCTTACTCCAAGATTTCTTTTAATATGTCCGAACGGCAACTCTGCTTTCTCTTTTCTCAACTTGAAAATATCCTGCGATTCTTTTGTTTTATATTTTTCTTCAAGCAATATTTTTAGTTCTTCGTTTTTTAGCCTCTTTATCATTCTGCCCTTCGGAGACCGGGTGCATACTCCAAAGTTTTTACATTCTATACAAGCCTTTTCTTCAGTAGACCTATATACTTCAAGATTCTTTTTTTTATCAAAACTATGCCATGTCAATATCTGTCCTTCGGGACAAGTGTAGGTATCTTTCTCTGAATCGTATTGGAATTTATTTTTCCCAAACGGCCCGATGTCTTTTTTCTCTACCTGTTCCTGAGAAGGTACTATTACATTTATGTCTTTGTCGTGTATCTTTTTCATTTCTTCTATGCTGGCATATCCGGCATCCCCACACGCATTTTTGCATTTGTTTTCAACTGTTTTCGCCGCTTCTTCAATCTGACTCCCGAATTGCTTGCGGTCATTGCTTTCGTTTACTACGTCGCTATGCACTATCAGTCCGTGTCTTTCATCTACCACTATCTGCCCGTTATATCCGCTACAAATAGCGTGTTTCCTTCTATCAATCCCAGTTTCATACACATCTTTGCGCTTTGTTTCATCACGTTTTTCAACATTTCCCGGTTGTCTTTTCGAAACCTTGCTATTGTTTTATGATCCGGCTTCAATCCTCCCAGCAGCCACATAAAAGACACATTATGATGCGTCGCTCTTTCCAGTTTTCTCGAACTTCGTGTCCCGTATGAATATCCGTATACCAGCAATTTTATCATAGCCTCAGGGTCGTATTCCGAATTTCCCATTTGCGTTTCATCTATTACTATCCCAAGTTCTTCCATTTTCAACGCCTTTACGAACGCGTCGTACGCCCTTACAGGATCATCTTCCCCTACATATTCTTCTATGCTCTGCGGAAACATTGTCAACTGACTTCGGTCTCCATATCGGTATGCCATTTTTGTCTCCTTTTCTGATGTGTTTTCTGGAGACATTATACCATTTTTTATCTGTCAAATATCGTTTCAGACTACAAAAACATTATGACACAGTCTGTTCGTCGGAGGATTCAAAAACTTCCCCTTCCCCCTCGACGGGAGAAGGTCGGGATGGGGGTGAGGCAGCAGCTAATTGCGTGTCGCTTCACGCCAACATCATATCCCAAAAACTTCTTTTTCTTATTTCGCATTCTATCTTTATCTTAATTTATATAGTTATTGCCGCTACTTCACCCTCTCTTTTTTCCTCTCCCGTCGATGGAGAGGAGACCACCAACTTTGTTGGTTGTCAACAAGATGTAGGGCCTTCGCCCTACCACAGACTAAAGTCGGTGGATTCGTTCGGAATTAAATCTAATGTATGTTTTTCTTCATCGAATACCCGAAACTGTCGTATTCAACCGCACTGACAAGCTTTCCGTTTTTGTAAACTGCTTCTGTCTTCTTTTTTCCGTCCTCAAAATATGCGGTATATGGCCCGTCCTTTCTGCCGTTTATGTAATTTCCCGAAGCTTTTAACTTTCCATTTTCATAATATTCTTTGCTGGTACCGCTTTTCCTGCCGTCTTTATACCCGGATTCGGCGTTCAGCTTGCCGTCCGCGTCAAACCATTTATAAACTCCGTCAAGCTTCCCGTCCTTGTTTGTTCCCTGCCCTGCCAATACGCCGTTCTTATTGTATTGTTTAAAAACGCCTTCTTCTATGCCTTTCTTATATTCAATTTCAGACTGTTTTTTTCCGTTTTCATAATACCATGCCCAGGTTCCTTCGCGCCTGCCGGCCATATAAGTGCCGGCGCAATTAAGTTTGCCGTTCTTGAAAAAAATCTCCATCCGGCCTTCCGGGATGCCGTTTTTGTAACTTGATTGCCTGCTCATATTTTCGTTTTCATAATAATCCTTGTATTCGCCGTTAAGCCTGCCATTGGATAAAAAATATTCCGATTTAATCTTGCCGTTGCTGAAAAAATCCTTTATTTCCCCGTCTTCCTTGCCTCCTTTTAACCCGAAAATTCCCGCTTTTTGCCCTGTTTTATAGAACATCTCGTATCTTCCGTCAACAGGTTCGTCGTTTTTATATCTGACTGTTTCATAATACTCACTCCCGTTATTTCCGGATAAATAAAATTTTACAAGGCCATTTATGCTTTCGCCTTCTTTTTTCAACTCATTGCCTTTTTTATAAACCCAGCTTGCGATTTCCTGGTTATTTGCATAAAAATACCTGGTATCGCCCTTTTGCGCGCTTGTAATCTTTGCCTCTTCCGGCTTTGAGCATGATGAAAAAACAGCCCCGGCAAGGACAACCAGCATCATAAAAATTTTGGTGTATATTTTGTGAGTAGACATCTTTTATAACCTCCTTTGGTTACTTAATGCCCCTCTCAGAACCGAACGTGACCGTTTCGGTCATTCGGCTCCACGGGAATACTTCCTAATACGATGACAGCGAATAGGTTAAATGATATATCCTGGGTTCCGGCAATGGGTTGTATCTTAGAAAGCGGCAAAACTGTTCCCAGTTGTAACTTCTTTTCTGGCTTCGCCTGTTTATCCATTTATAGGCGAGCGCACGATTTCTCCAGTAGAATTTTGTTATTTGGGGCATATTACCGCTTATCCCGTAATAATTGTAGTGGCCCGTTAACTTTCTTCCTAATGCCTGCCACCACTGTTTTAATTCCACAAGATTTCTTACGCTCTTTAGCCAGAAGTTCGTCGCCTTCATCTTCTGTTTGAATTTTGTACTTGCCGTCCTTCGGCCTAATTTGAAGCCGCCCTTTCTGGTTTTGTCGCAGTAATGAGTAAACCCGAGGAAATCAAAGGTCGGAATTTTCCCGCCTGTATCTTTGGACTTATACCAGGCGTGGCGCCCGAATACGATTATTCTCGATTTATCTTTGGCGATTTTGAGGCCAAACTTATCAAGCCTCTGTCTTAACATTTCGCCAAACTCCTTTGCTTCGCTGTCATATTGGAACAGCACAACAAAGTCATCGGCATAACGTATCAGACTGGCGTATCCTTTGAGCTGTCTCTTGACATGCCTTTCGAACCACAGGTCTAATATGTAGTGTAGGTAGATGTTCGCCAGTAATGGGCTTAGTATTCCGCCCTGCGGCGTCCCTTTATCCGTTTCGATAAACTTACCTTCTTCCATAATCCCTGCATTTAATATCCTGCCGATTAACCTTATCAGGTTTGTATCGGCAATCCTTTGCGTAAGGCATTTCATTAGCCATTTGTGGTTTATGGTATCGAAAAACTTCTCAATGTCCATATCCACTACTGCGTTGACTGGCTTTGTCATTACTTCCTTATCCAGAATTTTCAATGCCTGATGACAATTTCTGTCAGGCCTGAACCCGTAAGATACTTCGCTGAAGTCTACCTCAAAGATTGACTCAAGAATTTTCTTTACCCCCATCTGGATTATCTTATCCTCGACGGCAGGTATTCCCAGCGGCCTCTTGTCTCCGTTTGTCTTGGGGATGTAGACGCGCCTTGTTGGTTGCGGTATGTATCTCCACGCCTTCATCCTATTGATTAAATCCTTGATATTTGCCTCTTTGTTGACTTCATATTCCTCTATCCTTACTCCGTCAATGCCCGGGGCTTTGTCCTGTTTTAACTCCCCAAAGCACTCCATTAGAAACTCCTCATTGAGCAGGTGTATCAGCGATGTAAATCTCAATTTTGGATTTTCCTTTGCCCGCATTGTTATGGTCATAAGTTTTGTTGCCATTCCGTCTCCACCTCTGTGTGTGGCGGTTGTCTCCCTTATGTCCATACGCATTCCCTCTATCCCCTTTTCTCCATCTACTTTCGTAGACTTCATCGATACTATGGGATAGTCAGACTGCCGGAACATCTTTTGCGGCTCCTTATCTTTTAGGATTTGTCGCCGCATACTCTCGTTTTGAGGGTGTCCCGGCTCTCCCGAGTTCATATCTGCTCCTTGACATCTTGACACGGACTTAGACCCCGTCGGATTCCCACTCTCTCGCCTTTTTATGATTGTGGGACTGCTGCCTGCTCTTTTATGAAAAATGTCGGCCTCCGACACGTTGGCGATTTCGGGGCTCAATACCTTCACTTGCGTTGTATCCCGATGTCTCCCGCCTTCCAGCTTCATTTAGCTCGTTGCCTCACTATTTGTGGAATTTGGTATTGGGCTGGCGGCTGACCTTTGCCCAGGCTGGACTTTCACCAGCGCGAACCGATACGCTTTTCTCGGCGCACTCATAATCCGCCTCCCTCTTATTATGTTATCTTTCAACAACCAACTTTCAACTGCTCAACTATCTGCTCTGCCGCGCAGCCGTTACCACGCCTTGCCTTCAAAAGCGTTGCTTCCTCCGAAGCCTCCGCCTGTTATATGGCACCAGTAGTCGTACACGGCCACGTCGATACTATCCTTAAAGGCAAAATATAAAAAAATATAAACAGGCAATGAAAGGCCTGCAAACATTTTAAAAGCCGTGACATATTCCGGGAAAAACATATTTGCGCGCTGCAGTATCAGGATGGCTGAGAATATTACAAAAGCCAGCCATGCCGTGTTTGAAACAGCAAAGCCTTTTTGCCCGAAAGGCATCCCTATCAGCCTGACAAAAATAAAATACATTACCATGGGGAAATAAAAGACAAAAGAAATAGGCTCAATATAAAAAAGCTTTGTTATGGCGTAAAAAGGCTGGTTCAGGGATATCCTGTAAAGCTTGTCGTCAAGCGGCACATAATCCTCTTTCGACACGTTTGTCTTTTTTTGCCCGGAGCGCGTGTCGGCGATATAGCACAGCGTGCCTGCTATTTTGGTAAACACTGTCTTGTCTCCCATGTACCACTTGCCGAGCAATGAATTCATCACGTCGTTCTGGAGTATGTCAATGTCTTCTGCGGGAATTATTGCTTTTGCTCCGTCCGTGCACAGGATAGCGCCTTTATTCCTTGCGCTGTCAACCCAGATTAATATTATCCTGTCTTCATTCTGCGGCTTCAGGCTCGCCAGGTACGCCTCTGCCCTTGCCTGCAAATCGTATTTCGTTTTGTCCTGGTCGTAATAAATGTCCAGTTTTATGCCGTAATTTCTCTCAAGCTGTCCGGCATAATCATAAAGCCTGGTATAAAACCCTACCAGGCCTTCGGGCAGGTTTGTAAAGGTTCCGGCGTTTACCGCCTGGAAAAGGGATATAAAGGCAACGAGCATAAACAGCCTTTTAAAAGTTTTTTCTTTGTTATTTTGAGAGTAAATGTTTTCCATGGCAGTATTATACCACATTACATTTGCCGTCCAATATTTTTTTAACTATACCAAGGATAACGGAATGCAGACCTGCCGGGTTAATAAGAATTTCGCGAAGCAGGAATGAAAATTATTGATAACCATACTGTGTATAATATACTCCACTTGAATCTGTCTGCGCGTTGTTTACAAACACATTGCCGGTAGTCAGATTGTACTTCCAACCGTCACCAGTGAGTGTGGTTGGCCCCTCGGTGCTTTGTGCTACAGCTTCAGTCGCAGCTGTAGCGCATGTCCCCGAAAGCGTATTCTGGCCCGAAAATATGCTTGCTGGATGTGTGACTTTTACGGCAGGTAAAGGCACCTTCATATAATTCATAAAAAGCGCGTCTGTTATACACGTCGGCCAATTGCCCTGCTGGTCGCCATAATAAATGGAAATTGCCGATTTTATTGCGCCAATGTTTCCTTTTGTGGCCCCTTCCCTTGCCTTCTCCAGCATCTGAGCGAATTTCGGTATTGCCACTGCCGCAAGTATGCCGATAATGGCAACAACAATCATCAGCTCAATAAGGGTAAATCCTTTTCTTGCTTTAGAAATTTTCATGTGTCCACCGCCTTTTAACCAGTATTGGTCAAGTACCAGTTAATCCAATTTTGAATTTATTTTATGGTTTACTGTGCATCTTGTCAAGTTTGATTTTCAGAATTCCGGAACATATAAACAAAAAATTTCAGGAGCTTACGGCCCTGACTTTTATTTATATTACACTATTTTTATAATTTATTTCCCAAATCAATATTTAGTATGCAACCATGGCTTATCTTAATACAATAATCGTGTCTGCCCTTGATTTTACTTTTGCTCCGCCTTTTTCCGCAGTTACTGTAAAGTAATATAACCCCGGAGCGAGGCCGCCGGTTTTGCTGCTGTCACATGTTAAAATCACCCCGTTCCCTGTTGGCCCCATTTCCGTTGCATCAAATGTCTCTTCCATTATCAGCCTTAACGCTTCTGTATATATCTTCAGCGTCATGCTGTCCGCACTGCCCGACGTGACATTAACCGCGATTTTCAGCTGCCCTATTGCCGGATTAAAAGGGTTCGGGTACGGCTTTACAGAGCCTATTTCCAGCGGCCCTGCAGGTGCCATTGTCGGCGTTATTGTAGGAGTCATTACAGGCGTCTTTGTCGCTGAAGGCGCCGCGCATCCGTATATTTCAAAATTGTCTATCCATAAATCCACGCTTGCCTGCGGCGCTGTTGTCGTCTGGAACTGGAACTCTTTCGCGTTCTGCAGCACCGTATTCAGCGCCGCCGCTGTCCCCCATCCTGCCTGCTTTAACGACGTGAATGGTATGGTTATCTGCGACCATGCTGCCGGCGCCGTGAATGCATAGGCGTAGCTGTCCCACCCGTCCAGCTCTGTCCCGCTTGAGTTCGAGTAAGGCAGTTTTATTTCGCATGCCGCCCCGTTTCCTTTTGCATAAAACCTTATTCCCGCAGCACCGCTTAAGTCAGTCACCTGGTAACTCGGCGCTCCTGCTTTTGAATTCAGCTGCATTCCCATGCCTATGTACCCGCTGGCTGCCACTGACCCTGTCATCTGCGCCGCGCAGTCAGATGCCCCGCCGTAACCCGGCGAGCTCATTTGGAACGATGTTGTCCCGCTTGTCACGGGCCATACCGTGGACGACACGTCGTTATAAGTGTACCAGTACCCTCCCCACGCGTCCTGGTTATTGCAGTTTGCGTTTGTATCCACCATGCACAGGGTTGCTGATGCCGGCGTGTATGTGGGTGTAGGCCCATTTGGCGTATTTGTCGGCGTCGCCCCGCACCCGTATATTTCAAAATTGTCTATCCATAAATCCACGCTTGCCTGCGGCGCTGCCGTGGTCTGGAACGCTATCTCTTTCACGTTCTGCAGCACCGAAGTCAGCTGCACGTCTGTCCCCCACCCCGATGCCTGCGTAAAATATGAAAAAGGTATGGTCACCTGTGTCCATCCGCCGGCCGGCGCAGTGAATAAATAAGAAAAATAATTGTATCCGTCCAGTTCCTTTCCCGCGGCGTCCGTGTAAGGTATGTTTATTGAATACGTCCTGCCATCCCCTTTTGTGTAAAACCTTATGCCTGTGGCGCCGCTTATGTTTGTAACCTGAAACGACGACCCCCCTGAGTTTGCGTTCAGCCCCAGGCCCATGCCTATAAACCCGCTGGCTGCCACTGACCCTGTCATCTGCGCCGCGCAGTCCGCGCCGCCGTCATACCCGGGAGAGCTCATTGTAAAAGCGCCTTTTACAGGCCATACCGTGGATGACACGTCGCCATATGTATACCAGTACCCTCCCCATGCGTTCTGGCTGCTGCAGTTTGCCATTTTATCCACCTGGCACGCGTCCGCAGCCGTGGGCGCTATGGTCAGTGTCACCGTGGGCGATATTACAGCTGTCGGTATGGGCGTATTGGTGGGCGTTGAACCCGGCGGGCAGAAACTGAATATTGATATGCTGTAAGCCGGGAAAGTAAATGAAAAACCTGATGAAACCGGGCCTAAACTGCTCGCCTGCGGAGGCAGGTCAGGGTCGGCGTATGCAGATGGGTTTACCGCGTGCCACGCGTAATTCTCTATATAATAAGGCGCGGTTGCCGCGCCGGCGAATGTGTATAAGTCAGCTGTCGAATTCACAGGATAATTGTTTATGGAAATACTGGTTGTGTATGAGTTTGAGGGGTCCTTGTTAATAACCATAAGGCTGAGCTTTCCGTCGCTTCTTTTGCAGGCGTACACGGGCAGGAGCGCCTGGTTTGACGACGCCGACACAAGTGTATTGCCGGCCGGGTCAGGCACTGAAAAATAATTGTTCATCATATAATGCGCCCAGTATGCGGACCTCGGCTGGTATTTGTACTGCTGGAGGGTCTGCGTCCCGTCCTCCAGGTATCCCATATCATAATTTACAGCGTCCGCGTTGTTGTTCATTACGTCCCAGAAGTTTGCCTTTGCCGACCACCCGAAAGACTTGATGTATTCGCCAAGCCAGTTCGCCGCCCAGATGCCGTTAACGAGGCCGGTTGTAATAAAAGTCGTGCCTCCTGAATTGTACTCTGTCATCAACACGTCTTTTGTGCCGGGCGCGCCGAATATCCTTGTCTGTATCCCGTTTATAAACGATTGCCAGTTTGTCCCGGAAGCCCAGTTGTCTGACTCAGCAAGCGTGACGGCTTCGTCTGTATTTGTCCAGTTCGGGTACAAATGGAAATCTATTCCGTCGCATAGCCCGAGTTGGCCCTGCGCCTGCAAAACCCGCAGGAACCCCTCTATATACGAGTATCCGTCATACAGTTCTGAATTATTTTCTATGGAAGATACAACAGGCCCGTATATTTTAATAGCGGGGTCAGCGGCCTTCATTGCCAGGGCTATCTGTATGTATTTATTGGCGTAATACTCTGCGTCATCCGGGCCGCCTGTCTCCCACGCCCCGTCCTCCTCATTGCCGATGTGCCAGTATTTGATATTGTAGTGCTGCACATTATTGGCGTAGTTGACCCAGGCCGCTGCCTCCTGCGGCGTGCCTGAGCCGAAATTTACCGTGATGAGCGGTTCCACATTGCTGCCCATGTTATGGACTATTGTTATAAATTCCTCAAATCCAAAATCAGGGTGGCCTGCCGGGTTCGCGTCCTGGTTTGATATGTCGGTCGGCGAGGAAATAGTTTTTGTCTGTGTGTTGTAGTCATTTACGTTTACGGTCTGGGTGGTATTGTTGTAAAAAAGCATAACTTCGTTCAGCCTGTAGCCCGTGCCTGAGCTTGTTTTAAACACAAACCTCAGGTTACGCGTGGACAGCACGTTAAAAGACTGCACGTCCACCCCTCCTGTACCGGCTGTCACGCTTTTAATTGTAGTCCAGTGGTTACCGGCTGCCTGGTGCGGCGCCCAGTCATAATCTCCTGTGTCTGTCCATCCCTGGATGTCATAGGACACCGCGTACGGCGAGCTCCAGTAAAGCACGGACGAGGTGACAAGGGTGTCGGAGTTGAAGTTTACTATGACGTACGGCTGCTGGCCGGCGTAAACATTGACCGTGTCCGAGCGCCACTGTGAAGCGTCCGAAGTATCCCCGTCGGTCAGTTTGGATGGTATATTATATGAGGACGATGTGCCCCTGTAATTGATAAGCCCCGGGAACCCGCGCGAATAAGCCGTTGACGACGGAACCCACACCCCGTCAGCGTTGTAGGCGCCAGTGCCGTTCCAGTGGTAATCATCTGAAAGCGACCCGCCAGGGAACCTTAAAAACCTGCACCCTGCGTTGTAAACCTGATATGTCACGGCCGAATAACTGGCGTTTAGAATCCATATCATTGTATTGTTGCCGTAAACATTGCCGTAATTAAAGCCGGCGACATCGGTGTTATAATCAACCAATATCGATGCTGTCGCGGCATAAACAGGGATTGAAATTACGGTTATTGCGATTATTAAAAAGCATTTTTTCAGCATGTCCCCATGGTCTCCATCTCTTCTTATGTTAAAAGGATATTATATAAATACAGCTGAATTTTTTATTGTTTGTTGAGGATCAGCGCGTTGGTGTTCGTGTACGTGCCGGTGCAGTATAAAATGCAGTCCCACATGTTCCACGTGCCTGTAATATTATGCGTCGTAAAATTCCCTTTGAAAGTTATGCCGTTGTTGTCGTCAACTGCGTTCAGCGAGGAACTGCTTATGGTCCCCACCATGCCATCCGGAGTCACAAGCGGCACATAGCCGTCACTTCCGCCGTTACAGCTGCTCTGCACCGTCTGGTAATTTGAGGTTGAATAATTCAATGAAATATTGACCTTGTTTGAATCGCCGTTGTATTTCGTAATAACCCACGTCATTGTCCAGCTTGCCTGCGCCGTTGTTTCAGGCACGCCGTTCATGCCGTTGCAAAAATCGCTCTGGTAATAAAATGTCACGGGAATTGATGTTTTCCATGTGCCGATGAGATTCCTCGCCGGAGACAATAAGGAAGTCAGGCTGCATCCCACCATGAAAAGGGCAATAACTACAGCCAGCAAAAACAATAATAACTTTTTCATTTGCGCCTCCTGTTTTCCTTTTTGATTTACTTAATTCTATTTATATGATTAATTGTTATCTTATATAGCATAATTGATAATTTAGTTTCTGTCAAGTATTTTGTTTGATTTTTTAAATCTTCCTCAAATACTATAATTCATTTTAATAGCTTAATTATTGGCATTTAGCAGCTATTTAAATGAACAAGCCCGTAGCTTGCGGCCACGGGCTTGTTACAATAATTTTATAACTTACTATTTAAAAACAAATTTAATAAGTACGGGCAAAACGGAATCCGTAATCTAACATCGCATAATACGGGTTTTCAATGCCGCGGTTGCCCACCGGCATTACAGCCGCGCTATTGTCAAAACAGCCACCCCTTGCCACCCGGATGTCTGTAAGTGCGGCTCCTCTATAATCAGTGGATGTGCCGGGATAATTTCCAAAACAGTCCCAGCACCATTCATAAACATTTCCTGACATATCATAAATGCCAAGCGCGTTCGGTTTTTTGCTGCCTACGTCATGCGTAGCAGACCCTGAATCCTCGCTGCACCATCCTACAAGCTCCGTTGCCGTTAAATCGGTATAATCATCAGTCGCGCCGCTGGCATAATCATACGGCGTCCAGCTTGACCCGTCTATGTAGCTTGCCGCACACTGATATTCGCCTTCTGTAGGCAGCCTGTATCCGTTCGCGCTCCAATTCACAAACGGGTTATCATAACTCCCTGCTGTTGTATTTATGCTGGCTCCATATGCCCCGTCTGTAGAATCCTCGATGGGCGTGGTAAAACCAGCTTCAGAATAATACACAGGCGTCAGCCCTGTTTTCAGACTGTACGCGTTGCACCAGACTATAGTATCCCGCCAGTTCACCATTATTACAGGCTGAAATTTTGCTGCTGTCGGCGCTGCTCCGTCTGTCCCGCTGCTGCCCTCCCTGCCTGCATTTTGAAAAGTAAAACCGTTGTTGATGGCCCATTGATAAACCGTGTACCACAACTCATATGTCACCTGGTACTTACCGATTTTAAAAGCAGAAATTGTATGGGTGAAGCCGTTTGTCCCGTCAGTTTGGTAAAATGTGCCGCCTGGAACCGATACAAGCGCTGAAGAATCAATCGTAGGTACAGGAGTCGCAGCCGGGGTTGTAGGCGATGAATTCTTTTTACTGCTGCAGCCTGTTATAATACTGAATAAAACAACAAATGCAATTAAAACAAAAAACAATACTGATTTTTTCATCTGAAGCCTCCAGTTTTTACATTCGGTATTTGGTATTTTGGATTCAAATTCATGAATGCTGAATGCCAAATTGTTTTAAAACCTACTGCGCCCACCACACGTCATTATAATAAACAGCGCCATTATCCCAGCCGGCTATTACCCACATAACATTGTTGTAAACAACACTTGTATGATAGGTTCTTACGGCAAATCCTGCCGCTGACGTTGCTTCTATCCATGTTATTCCGTCGCTTGAGTTCCATATATCGTTCAAGAAACCACATGCTCCTGCCCCGCCTATCACCCAAATTAAGTTATTATATACCACGCTCGTATGGCCGTATCTCGCGCAAAATGCCGCGCCTGTTGTTGCAGGTGCCCAGTTTTTGCCGTCGGTTGAGCTCCAAACATCATTGTACCAGGCGCTGCCGTCTACACCGCCTATTACCCACATTTCATTTTTGAATACAACGCCGGAAAGATTCTGCCTGGCGTTGAAAGAAGCCGCTGTTGTGGTGCATCCCCAGTTTTTACCATCGCTTGAATACCACGCGTCATTTAAAAAACTGCTCCCATAACCGCCTATCACCCACATTTCATTGTTGAACACAACGCTGGTATGGTATGTCCTTGGTGTAAATGCGCCTGCGGTCGTGGTGCATCCCCAATTCACGCCGTTGCTGGAATACCAGACATCGCTGTGTACGCCGCTCCATGCACCGCCTATTACCCACATTAAATTATTGTATACCACACTTGTATGTCCGTACCTTACGCTGAATGCAGCGGATGCATTTGCTTCGTACCATGTAGTACCATTGCTGGAATACCATATGTCGTTGTAGTATTTACTGGCATCCATTCCGCCTATAACCCACATTTCATTGTTATATACCACGCTGGTATGGTTGCCCCTTGCGTTGAATCCTGGCGCCGCTGTCGATAACGCCCACATGCTGCCGGATACAGGAGTGTATGTAATCGTAGCTGTTACTGTAACCGTGGGTGATATTGCCGGAGTAGAGGAAATAGTAAAAGTTGGCGTCCTTATCGTAGCTGTTGCTGTAATCGTGGGCGATATTGCCGGAGTAGAGGAAATAGTAAAAGTTGGCGTCCTTGTGGATGTCTTGGACCAATTCGGAGTGCCTGTAAACATTGCAGCCGTGGCTGTCTGGTGCAGTACAGCGTTTGTTGCGCTGGCAGCTGCAGTTTGTGTCATATTAGGCGTGTCTGTCGCCTGCGGTGCAACAGGGTTGCTTTTCTTCTTTGAGCAGGAATTGGAAAGGATTGCCAATAATAGAATTGCAATTGCGATTATCACGAGCTTTTTCATGATTAATGCCTCCCTTTTTAATATTTTCATATATTTTATCATTTATCCTGCTTCTGTCAAACAAAAAAGCCCGGAGGTCATCCGGGCCTTTTATAATTCCTTAATCAACTATCCACTTTCACCTGCTCAACTTTCCCGCGCATCGCGCGCTACTGGCTCCACCACGAATCTGTCGGAAAAACATCGTAACTGCCCCATCCGTTCACTATCCACATTGCGTTGTTAAACACAACGCAGCTTGCGCCTGCCCTCGCGCTGAAAGCAGCGCCGGAAGTCGCCTGCGTCCAGTTAAACCCGTTGTCCGAGTACCATACGTCATTGGTGCTGTTGTTCCCGGCTATTGCCAGCGTCTGGCCGGCAATGACCCATATCTTATTGTTATATACCACGCATGCGGCCAGAAACCTAGGCGTAAAGCCGGCGTTCCCCGTAGCGCCTGCCCAGTTTGCTCCGTCCGTGGACCACCAGACGTCGTTATAGAATATATTTTCTATGTTGTTGTATCCGCCGGTCAGCCACATGGACCCGTTAAATGCCACGCATGAAGGCCCTGCCCTTTTAATGAAAGGGGCCTCCGCTGTTGCCTCCTGCCAGTTTGCTCCGTCAGATGAATACCAGACGTCGTTAAAATAGCCAACGCTGTCGCCTCCTGCTATCAACCACATTTTATTGTCATATACCACGCTGGCATGATAGCCCCTTAAGCCAAACGCCGCAGATGCGGTTGCCTCCTGCCAGTTTGCGCCGTCGTTTGAATACCATACGTCATTACAATAGCCTCCATAAATATTGCCTCCAATTACCCACATTTCGTTATTGAATACTACGCTGGAATGATAGGCTCTGCCGCTAAACCCGGCGCCTGCCGTTGCCTGCGTCCAGTTTGCGCCGTTGTTCGAATACCAGACATCGTTGTATAAATAGCGTGTTCCGGAAAGATAATATACCCCTCCTATGAGCCACATATTATTATTGTAAACCAGGCTCGTATATTCTCCCCTTCCGCTTATTCCTGTAGTGCCGGTTGCTTGCGTCCATACGCTGCCGGGCACAGGAGTAATAGTCGGGGTGTATGTCGGGGTTGAAGTGCTTGTCCACAAAGCAGCCGCGGCTGTCTGCTGTTGCGCAACTATTGTCGCTATTGCCGCAGCAGTCTGTGTCGCATTTGGCGTTTGGGTATCTGTATATTCCGGCGTGACAGTAAACGTGCTCGTCGGGCTGTATCCTGCCGCTGCCGCTGTCTGCTGTGCCGCTATGCTCGTGGCTATCGCAGCTGATGTCTGCGTGGCATTTGGCGTAAGAGTATCAGTAAACGTGCTTGTCGGGCTAAAGCCCGCGGCTGCGGCTGTCTGCTGGGCAGCTATGATAGTTTCTATAGCCGCTATTGTCTGGCTTGCATTTGGAGTTGCCGTTATTGTCGGCGTGTTCGTAGGCGAGTAAAGTTTAATCGCCATTGTCTGCGTGGCGTTCGCGTTTGCCGTCGCCGCCAGTATCGCGCCAACTGTGCCCTGCACGTCCGGCGTGGATGGAGTTTTTGTTTTTGAGCAGGAATTGGAAAGGATTATGAATGATAAAATTGCGATTGCGGTTATCAAGGTTTTTTTCATGATTAATGCCTCCAGTTTGATATTTTTATATATTTTATCATTTACCCCGCTTCTGTCAAACAAAAAAGCCCGGAGTTTCGCCTCGGGCCTGTATTCTTTAATTGAGCTTTGAACTTTGAACCTTGAGCTTGGCAGTCAACTTACGGGTGGAATTTTTCGACTCTGTAATTCCCGCTGTCCACTACATACACGTTCCCGCTGCTGTCTACTGCTACTCCATAAGGACTGTTAAACTGGCCATTGCCGGTCCCGTA
Source organism: uncultured bacterium (assembly GCA_963845185.1). GTDB lineage: Bacteria > Oederibacteriota > PGYV01 > PGYV01 > CAWJRG01 > CAWJRG01. Next base: position 395,727 of record CAWJRG010000010.1, read on the forward strand.
ACTGCCCCATTGCGAAATATACACGCCTGTATTGCTGAATTTTTCTATCCTGTTGTTGCCTTGATCTACAACAAACACATTTCCATTGCTGTCCACTGCTATCCCCTTTGGCCCGTTAAACTGCCCGTTGCCGCTTCCCTGAGTGCCCCACACGGTTACAAACATCGCGGTCATGGTAGCTGTTGCGTTTGCGTTGGCTACCATGGTGCATATTGCCTGGGCCGTCTGTGTAGCGTTCGGCTAGGCAGTTGACGTTGCCGTGACTGTCGGCGTGTGCGCGGCCACGGTCTGCGTCTCCTGCGCCGCCATCTGCGTGTCCACCGCCTCCACCGTCGCCTGCACGTTCTGCGTGGGCTGGGGCGTCGGTGCCGCAGGGTTGCTTGTCTTGCTGCAGCCTGCCAATGCCAAAATAACCGCCAAAACCACAGCCATGCACATTAATATTTTTTTCATTATGTTCTCCATTTATTTTTAGCTTTGGCTGAATGCCGAATGCCAAATTCCGAATCCAAAATGTTATTTAAGCCTATGGTTTAAATTTTTGGATTATGCCACGATATCGATCCGACACATAAACATCCCCGTTGTTGTCTGTTGCCATATAAGCGGGGTTGAGAAAATATCCATTCCCGGATCCTCCATAACCGCCCCATGAAGTTATAAACCCTCCGGATGACGTATATTCCTCGATTCTAACCGGCCCATTTCCCACTCCGTTATTATTCAGCACATACACAGTTCCGCTGCTATCTACAGTTATTCCATAATCCGACACGTTTTCAAAACCATCGCCCCATGAAGTTATAAACCCCCCCGATGATGTAAATTTCTGGATTCTTTCATTATTAGAATCCGCGACATACACATCACCTGCGCTGTCTATAGCTATCCCAACTGGCCACGAAAACTGTCCGTTATCGGTTCCGGCGCTTCCCCATGATGTTATGAATGTTCCGGATGATGTGAATTCCTCTATCCTGTTATTACCCATATCCGTGGCATATACGTTACCGCTACTCATATTTACAGCTATTCCAATATAATAATCGAATCCATTTCCCCAGACAGTATCAGAAGGCCAAAAATTCCCGTCTCCGAATCCTTGACCTCCCCATGCAGTTATGTATTGACCTGCGGTTGTAAATTTCACTATTAACCCAGTGTCGATATTCCCGACGTATACATTACCGGCGTTGTCCAGAGCTAAGCCGGTGGACATTCCCATGCTCGGCCAACTGTTTATAGCTGCTCCCGATGAAGTGAATTCCTGTATTGTGCCATTTTGCGAGGCAGCAAACACATTTCCGCCGTTGTCAACTGCCAGTCCCTGCGCGCTGTCGAAACTCCATTGTGTCTGGAACATCGCCGTCATTGTCGCTGTTTGCTGCACCGCGGCAGTGGCTGCCGCCGCCGCTGCCGTCTGCTGTGCTGCGGCTGTCGCTATCTGCTGCGCCGCGGCAGTTGCCGAACAAATTGCCACCGCCGTTTCCGTACCCTGTATCTGCGCTGTTTGCGTGGCATATACCTGTGCCGTTGATGTTGCCTGCACCTGCGCTATTTCTGTCGCGAGCGCTTGAATTGCCTGCGCTGTTGCAGTAGCTATTGCATTAGCGTCAGGGGTTGGAGTATTTGTGATAGTCGGCGTATTAGTCGCAGTGCTTGTGCTTGTCCAACCCGCCGCCGCTGCTGTCTGCTGCTGCGCCACTATCGTAGCTATTGCTGCTGCTGTCTCTGTGGCGTTCGGTGTGAGCGTGTATGTGTCAGTCGGCACCGTAGTATAGGTATTCGTAGCGCTGTAGCCTGCCGCTACTGCCGTCTGCTGCTGCGCTATCATTGTCAGTATGGCCGCCGCTGTCTGCGTCGCGTTTGGCGTCATTGTATTTGTAAAAGTGCTTGTTGCTGTATATCCTGCCGCTGCCGCTGTCTGCTGCTGCGCAACTGCCGTAAAAATCGCTGCCATTGTCTGAGTCGCATTCGGCGTAAGAGTATCAGTAAACGTGCTTGTAGGGCTGTATCCCGCGGCAGCCGCTGTCTCTTGCTGCGCTATTATAGTAAGTATAGCTGCCTGCGTAAGCGCCACATTCGGCGTGCTGGTGGCAGTATACCCTGCCGAAATAGCTGTCTGTTGCTGGGCAATCATGGTAAGTACTGCCGCTTCTGTCTGGGCAATGTTCGGTGTCGCGCTGATTGTCGGAGTTGATGTTGGCGAATACAATTTTATGATTTCAGTCTGAGTGGCGTTTGCGTTTGCCGCTGCTGTCAGCGCCGCGTTCACCGTGGCTGCCACGTCCGGCGTAGACGGGGTTTTTGTTTTCGAGCAGGAATTGGAAAGGATTGTGAGTAGTAAGATTGTGACTGCGATTATCCCAAACTTTTTCATGATTAATGCCTCCCTTTTAATATTTTCATATATTTTATCATTTATCCCGTTTCTGTCAAACAAAAAAGCCCGGAGCTTTCGCCCGGGCCCGTTGCTGTTTTTATTTGGATTTTGAATCAAAAATTCCTAGTTATCAATCGCCAATTTTCAATGAAAAACAATTCAGAAAAACAGGTTCAGCTATTATTGGACAGAAATCGAAAATGCCATTGTGCTGTGTGTGCCGTCGCCGACAAGGTCGGTCCTGGTTGCCCCTGTCCAAAAGCATCCGGTATATAACACTGCGGAACTTGAAACATAATATCCGGCTATATAGGGCGTGCCTCCTGAGACAAATATCGAAGTTGCCTGACTTCCATATTGGCCCGCGCCTGCGCCTACAGTCAGGTGGTACTTTACATTTCCTGCCCAGTAACACGGGGTATAAGGCATTATGTCATATCCTGCGGCATATACCGAGCCATCCTGTGTGACATATATTGATTTTACCCATCCTGCGGTTAAATCCATAGGAGTAAGCCATATACAATTGGCATTCATCCAGTAACACGGGGATTGCGTGCCGCCGGTGTTTAAATCACCGCCAACATACACTGTCCCGTTTGATACAACTACAGAAGATGCTTCAGCACCATTCGGGCTGGTTTGAGGGAGAGCGCCCAGCGCATTTCCATTCCATACGCAGGGCACGTAGTTTGTACCGTCATAATAATAACCCGCTGTATATATCGTGCCATTCGCTTCATATATCGAGTTCGCGTATCCGTTTACGCTGTTGCAGTAAAGGTCGGTTTTTACGCCTCCTGCCCAGTAGCATGGCACGTTAATGGTGCCGTTGCTGTAACCTCCGGCTGCGTATACCGTTCCATTATCGGCAAAAATCGAATTGGCGTAGCCTCCGCCGCTAAGGTCGGTCCTGATGCCGTTTGCCCAGTAGCATGCGCCGTTAACCAAGCCTCCGCCTATATACATTACACCGCCGGATATGTATATTGAAGATGCTGACCCTGCGTTGACCCCGCCGTCAAGGTCGGTCTTTACTGTCCCTGTCCAGTAACACGGGATACTTTTTGTGCCGTTATCATAATTTCCGCACGTATATACGATGGGTGTTGCGGTCGGCGTCGCTGTAGAGGACACAATTGCCGTCAATGTCGCGCTTGGCTGAATTGCCGTAATTGTTTGTGTTATTAAAGCTGTTATTGTCGTGGTTGCAGATGCTGTAAACGGGATTTGCAGGGTATTTGTTTCAGTGAATGTAACACCGAAATTCATTGTTGCGGTTTGCGTCTGTGTTTTTGGCACGTGCGTATTTGTTGATGTCGGAGTCGCAGCGGGAATGGACGGAGTTTTTGTCAGTGTGCTTATAATTTGTGCAGTATTAGTCGCCGCAGGCGGCGTCGGCGAAGGCATTTTTTTGCATCCAATGGCGATTATTATCCCGGTTAAAAGTATAAGTGCCGGAATCAGGATTTTTTTCATGATTTAACCTCCCTTTATTTATTTCGTTCTATAGCAATTATACCCCCTTAAAACCGCCCTGTCAAGCAGGGTAAATCCCGCCAATTTTAAAGAGTACGGGGGGTATTATCATTCGTTGTAGAGACGTTTTGCAAAACGTCTCTACGTTTAATCATAAATCCTCTTTTATTTAAAGTAGAGACACGCCATGGCGTGTCTCTACTTATATCCCATCCATATAAACAAAAAAGCCCGGAGTTTGACCCGGGCCTTTTATAATTCCTTAATCAACTATCCACTTTCATCTGTTCAACTTTCCCGCGCATCGCGCGTCACTGGCACTGCCTTATCTCTGTCCACGCATGAATGTCGGTTGTGGTCCCGTTGCCAAGCTGCCCGTAACCGTTATACCCTGTGGCCCACAGGCTGTCATCGTCCTTTAACGCGAGACTATGATAATATCCGCATGATATTGTGCTCACTCCTGTCAGCAATTGCGTCCATGTGGTTAAATTCGTCGTGGTCCCATTGCCAAGCTGCCCGACACTATTATATCCCGTTGCCCACAAACTGCCGTCGCTCTTTAGCGCGATGCTATGCTCATCTCCGCATGCTATCGCGCTCACTCCTGTCAGCACCTGCGTCCATGTATGAATGTCGGTTGTGGTCCCGTTGCCAAGCTGCCCGACAGCGTTATTCCCTGTGACCCACAGGCTGCCGTCGCTCTTTAACGCGAGGCTATGCAAATATCCGCATGATATCGCGCTCACTCCTGTCAGCACCTGCGTCCATGCATGAATGTCGGCTGTGGTCCCGTTGCCAAGTTGACCGGTGACGTTCCACCCCGTGGCCCACAGGCTGCCGTCGCTCTTTAACGCGAGGCTATGGTAGAATCCGCCGGCTATCCCGCTAACTCCTGTCAGCACCTGTGTCCATGTGTTTAAATTCGTTGTGTTCCCGTTGCCAAGCTGCCCGTAGGGATTATACCCTGTGGCCCACAGGCTTCCGTCGTTCTTTAACGCAAGGCTATGATTATATCCACATGATATCGCGCTCACTCCTGTTAAAACCTGCTCCCATGTATTTCTCTGGGTTGTGGTCCCGTCGCCAAGCTGACCGTCGATGTTATACCCGGTAACCCACAGGCTGCCGTCGCTCTTTAAAACTAAACTGTGCTGTGACCCTGCCGCTATGGCGCTCACTCCTGTCAGCACCTGCGTCCATGTGTTTAGATTCGTTGTGGTCCCGTTGCCAAGCTGACCGTTAGTATTATATCCCGTTGCCCACAAACTGCCGCCGTCCTTTAACGCGAGGCTATTATATACTCCGCCAGTTATTGACAAAGCCTGGAAAGGCACGCATGTCTGCGTCGGCGTCGAAGTGTACGTGCCTGTCGCCGTGTATCCGGCAGCAGCCGCTGTCTGCTGCTGCGCAACTATTGTCGCTATTGCCGCCGCTGTCTGCGTCTGGTCCGGTGTATCTATATTAGTAGGTGTTGTTGTTATCGTAGGCGTTATTGTAAAAGTGCCTGTTGACGTGTACCCGCCCGCTGCTGCTGTCTGCTGCTGCGCAACTATTGTCGCTATTGCCGCCGCTGTCTGCGTAGCATTCGGCGTAAGTGTATTTGTATAAGTGCTTGTCGCGGTAAATAAATACGCAATATAAGTTTGCGTTATCGCGGCTATTTTCGTCTGCGTGGCGTTTGCCGCGCCTACTGCTGTGATTATTACGGCCACTGTCTGCGTCATATTCGGCGTCATAGTGCTTGTCGGCGTTACAGTGGGTGAATATAATTTTATCACCTGCGTCTGCGTGGCGTTTGCGTTTGCCTGCGTGGTCATTATAGCGCCGACTGTGCCCTGCACGTCAGGTGTGGACGGTGTTTTTGTCTTTGAACAGGAATTGGAAAGGATTGTGAGTAGTAAAATTGCGGTTGCGATTATCCCAAACTTTTTCATGATTAATGCCTCCCTTTTAATATTTTCATATATTTTATCATTTATCCCGTTTCTGTCAAACAAAAAAGCCCGGAACTTCCGTCCGGGCTTAGATAATATTTATAATTTGCTGTTATTATTGGCGTGTAACAACACGTATGCCGTTGCCAACTATAGATGAGTCGGCCGGGAAGTCGTCCCAACGGAAGCCAACCTGGAGGTTGGACGCGTCATAGTGATAGTTACCACCCCTCATTATACGGTTAGAGCCGCTCGTTGCGCCTTTATAATCAATTTCACCAGCGGCAGGATAAGCCGCATACCAATCCCAGCACCACTCGTATAAATTGCCCGACATATCATAGATGCCCAGGGCATTTGGCGCTTTAGTGCCCACAGGCTGTGTTCCGCCGCTTGCATTAAAAAGAAACCACGCTACAAGCGCAGTTGCTGTCGTGTCAGAATAAACGTCTGTTGCGCCGCTTGCATAGTTGGGCGGAGTGCCTGTATAACTTGCCGCGTACTGGTACTCGCCTTCTGTAGGCAGCCTGTAACCGTTCGCGGCCCAGTTCACATACGGATTATCAAAACATCCGGCGGCAGTACAGGTAGTAGTGCTATAGCTCCCGCTTACAGATGATGTAATTGGCTGGGCAAATGCCGAGTCATAATAGTAAACAGGCGTTAAACCCTTATATTGGCTATATGCGTTACACCACACTATGGCATCCCTCCAGTTTATCTTTGTTACCGGCTGATTTACAGTAACCGGCGCTGCCCCGGGTGTCCCGCTGCCTGCCTCCTCCATGCCATAATTTTGAAATGCATAACTTGTGGCCCATATGCGCACCGTGTACCATAAATTATAGGTCAGCAGGTATTTCCCTATATTAAAAGCAGAAATTGTATGCGCAAAACTGTTTCCGCTTGTATCTTCCTGTACATATGTCCCGCCCGGAACCGAAACAAGTACTGAATAATCAATCGTAGCAGTTGGTGTTGCCGTAAAAGTAGGCGTCACTGTTGGTGTAGCCGTTATCGTCGTTGTAGCTGTCCATAAAGCCGCTGCTGCTGTCTGCTGCTGGGCCACTATCGTCGCTATTGCCGCGGCTGTCTGCGTCTGGTCCGGCGTATTTATGTTGGTAGGTGTTGCTGTTATTGTAGGCGTTATTGTAACAGTGCATGTCGCGGTATATCCGACTGCCGCTGCTGTTTGCTGCTGCGCAATCATTGTCAAAATCGAAGCGGCTGTCTGTGTCGCGTTCGGCGTCAACGTATTTGTAAAAGTGCTTGTCGCGGTATATCCGGCCGCTGCTGCTGTCTGTTGCTGCGCTATTATAGTAAGTACAGCTGCCTGCGTAAGCGCCACATTCGGCGTGCCGGTGGCAGTATACCCTGCTGAAATAGCTGTCTGCTGCTGGGCAATCATTGTGAGCACTGCCGCTTCTGTCTGGGCAATGTTCGGTGTCGCGCTGATTGTCGGAGTCGATGTCGGCGAATACAGCTTTATTATTTCTGTCTGTGTGGCGTTTGTCCCTGCTGCCGCTGTCAATGCCGCGTTTACCGTAGCTGCCACATTTGGCGTGGACGGGTTGTTTGTTTTCGAGCAGGAATTGGAAAGGATTGCGAATAATAGAATTCCGGCTGCGATTATCCCGGGCTTTTTCATGATTAATGCCTCCCTTTAAATAATTTTCATATATTTTATCATTTACTCCGCCCCTGTCAAACAAAAAAAGCCCGGAGCTTTCGCCCCGGGGCTGTTGTTTTTAATATTATTCCATTTGGCATTTCTTTAATATTTCCTTCCGAACATCTTTAAGAACTATGTTTGAACTCTTTTTGAACTCCTTGCGGACATCCTCAAAGAACTCTTTCCGGGCGTTATTTAGGTTTGATGCTGTTTTTCCAGTATTTTTTCCGTATTCATAAAAAATTCTTCTGCTTCAAGACATTTCGTATCTGATTTATCATGTTTTTTCATGAAAGACACAACAACTTTTTCCGTGTTTTTATACCTGTTCGAAAAAATATCCAGCGCAGCCGCGGCCTTGCCTGGATCCCCGGATTTTACTTCCACTGCAATGAGTCTGCCGCCTATGCTTAATACATAATCAACCTCAAAGTCTCTTTCACGCCAATAAAACAGCTCTCCGCCCTGTTCCTGGGCCAGCCAGTATAATCTGGAACCGACAGCGTTTTCAAACAGCCTTCCCCGGTAAGCAAGGTCTTTAAACGATTGTTTAAAAGTACGGTTGTTTACGACGCTTATTATTGAATTATCAAGGGAAAGTATTTTGGGGCTTGAACTTTTCTGTTTTATCCTGCTTCCGCTGTATTTATCAAGCGGAACAAGAAAAAAAGCATTTGCCATTAATCTTAAATAAAAAGCTATTGTGGTGGTGTTACCCGCATCCTGCAGTTGCCCCAGCATTTTTTGATAACTGAGTATTTCAGCAGGGTGATTAAGGCAAAGCGCAAAAGCCTGCCTTAACAAAGCAGGTTTTGTGACCGGATTCATAAGCAGGACATCTTTTGCTATTACAGTTTCAATTATGGCGTCCTTTATATATATTGCCCATCGTCTTATATTTTTTCTGATTTTTGCGGCCCCGGGATACCCGCCGTAATAAATATAATCATTTAGGGTAAATTTAAAAAATTCTTTGCACTCCTCATAAGACCAGTGGCTGTGCCTGTTTATTTCAAATCTTCCGGCAAGGCTTTCTGTCAATCCGCGCTGCATTAACAAAGATGACGAGCCTAAAATTACTATTCTTACGCGTGCCTGTTCTCTTTCATTCTTATCGTAAACATATTTTAGAGTATTGCTCCACCCGGGTATTTTCTGTATTTCATCTATTATTAACAACGTCTCGCGCTTAATCCGTTTCGCGGCATCGGCGGCAGTGTTATTTAATTCAATTATCCAGTTTCTGCTCTCCGCGCCGGGCGCGTCTGCGGTCGCGTAAAAACTCGGCCCCTTCCAACTGTCTTTAATCTGCAATACGAGCGTAGTTTTGCCCGTCTGCCTAGGCCCAATTAAAGCCTGTATAAACCGCGGCCCCCGGTTTAATTTTCCATTTATCTCTTTGTACTGTTTTTTCCGCAAATATATTTTCATTGTGTTTTATTCTATCACGCGCTAAAAACCTTGTCAACAATTTGCTCAGTCAATTGAGCAAATTGCAGTTCAATATTATACGCAAATAGTACTATCCCTGACTATTCCCCGGGTTATTCGACGGATAAAAGTCATCGTGATACTCCAAAATATGTTTTTTTCAAAAGGCAAAGAGGAGTGCTCAACTATTATAAATCTCCCTGCGGCAGAGACCGCAGGGTATTCTAAAGGCATTGATGATTTGAGTAACCTACGGTTTCTCAAACTCTTCCCTTACAAGGAAACCCCGTGGCAAGACCGACGGGGAATATGTTTATTTAATCTGTCCAGACTGTAATCGAGTAGGAGTCTGGCGATTAGTTCACCAGCCGTCCTCTCACACCACCCTGCATGCGGTTCCGCACAGGGCGGTTCCTGAAAATTATAAACAATTTATGCAGCTAACGGTTTATCCTTCAACCATCCGTTTCCTGACATCTTTTGTTCCGGGTTACTTAACTCTGCGTTTAGTCCTGGCTCGATTGACACACTCGTTAACATCCATGGCTGATTCCGTCAGCCTCCTATGTGCAGAGCGGAGGGTTTCTATCCTCTCTTGCTGCGTCTCCTCGTCCTGTAGGTTTCAAAGTTTCTTTTTCTCCCTGTTTTCAAGTTCTGCCCTTCGTTTGTGGCCTCAAACTACTATGGCTTCTGCTGACTCCTCGAATTTTCCTTCGAGGTCTCCCCAGATATCACACTCCCGCTTTCACGCTTATGCCTGCCGCATCTACGTCCGTACCTCCCGTGCAAGTACTGGACTTTAGAGACATTGGCCTCCTCATCCGATACGTCCGCCTTATATGCGGTTTCTGTTCGTCAGGCCAGCGCTTTGCCTTTGGCTTCCTGCGGATTCCACCTCACGGTGGACACCCTTGCCATTAAGCTAACGATTCCCCTTGCCGGGTTCGTGAGGAACTTTCATCCCTTATCGGATGTGCGCTGCTGGGCGTACCAAACAAAAAGCCCGGACTTTCGCCCGGGCCTTTTGCTTTATATTATTCTATTCTGTATTCTGCATTCAGCAAACCATCCAACCCTCCGGCCTTCCATTCCTCCGCCTTTATTGCCCCGGGCTTATTACTTTTGCTTTATTCTATATTATATATGGCCTTTGGAATACCGATTACCAAATTCCAAATCTAAAATATTACGGTTTGAACACTTCAACTATATTATTCCCATAATCTGCGACATACACGTTCCCGCTGCTGTCTACTGCTATTCCTTCAGGTGCAGAAAACTGCCCGTTACCGGTGCAGCAGCTGCCCCAGGAAGTCACAAACATCGCGGTCATGGTAGCTGTTGCGTTTGCGTTGGCTACCATGGTGCATATTGCCTGGGCCGTCTGTGTAGCGTTCGGCTAGGCAGTTGACGTTGCCGTGACTGTCGGCGTGTGCGCGGCCACGGTCTGCGTCTCCTGCGCCGCCATCTGCGTGTCCACCGTCGCCTGCACGTTCTGCGTGGGCTGGGGCGTCGGTGCCGCAGGGTTGCTGGACTTGGAGCACGCCGGAATAATAACCATTATTAAAATTGTGGTGAAAGTTAAGAGCGCAAATCTGTTTTTTATCATTTCAACTCCTCCTATTTATTTCGCCGTATATTTTAAAAACAGCGAAATTCTATTGGCTGAACACCTCTACATACGGGTCGGCATCCGGATCAACAACATACACTTTGCCGCTGTTGCCAACGGCAATGGCCCACGGATACGCAAACTGCACCGAACTGCCCCACATTGTTATAAAATCCAGGTTTGACGTAAATTTCTGCACATCTAAACCTTGAAGATCAACGACATACACATTTCCGCTATTGTCCACTGTTACTCCCTGGGGATTCTCAAACTGCCCTGGCCCGTTCCCATAAGTTCCCCCAATCCCTTGTACAAATACTCCCATTGACGTGAATTTCCATAGCCCTTCGAGATTAACTACATATACATAATTTCCGCTGTTGTCTATGGCTATTCCTGCTGGGAAAGTAGAACTTGTCCAAAGAGGATAACTCCACGACTTTATTAACTCTCCCGTTGGCGAATATTCCATGACATTATAGCCGGCAAAGACATAGATGTTGCCACTGTTGTCTACTGCTATTGTTTTATTGTCAGTAATACCAGCCAGTGTTTTTATGCATTCACCTGTTGATGTGAATTCAAATACTCCGCCATTATCAATTAAATAAACATTACCGCTGTTGTCCACCGTTATTCCATCAGGTGGCATATAAAAATTCCAGCCGCAGGCGCTGCCGTCCCATGCAATTATAAATTGACCGGCTGACGTAAACTCCTCTATTCTCTTATTGCCTGAGTCCGAGACATACACATTCCCGTTGTTTTTGTTTACGGCCACGCCACCGGGAACGTAAAGCTGCCCGTCTCCGGAACCGGGGCTGCCCCATGCCGACATGTTCATTGCGGTCATTGTTGCCGTTTCCTGCGCATTCACCTGCGCTGTTGCCGTTGCCTGCGCATTTGCCTGTGCTGTGGCTGTTTCCTGTGCCTGCGCCTGCGCCGTTTCCGCTGCCTGTTCCGTCGCAGTTTCTGCCGGTGGCAGCGCTGCCGCTGTCTGCGTCGCCTGCGCCTGCGCTGTTGCTGTGCCAACCACCTGCGCTGTTAACTCTGCCTGCGCTGCGGCTGTCGCCTGCGCCTGTGCCGTTGCTGTGCCAACCACCTGCGCCGTTAACTCTGCCTGAGCCTGCGTTGTGGCCGTTGCCTGCACCTGCATTATGGCAGTTAAAGTTGCCTGCGCCTGCGCCGTTGCGCCTGCCGTCAGCAGTATTACAGCTGTCTGTGTAGCCGGCGCCTCTGCCGTCTGCTGTGCCTGCGCGGTTGCTGTTTCCTGCGTCTGAATTGCCGCTGCTGTCTGCTGCTGCGCCACTATCGTGGCTATTGCCGCCGCTGTCTGCGTCGCGTTTGGCGTAAGAGTATATGTATCAGCCAGCACAGCGGTATAAGTACTTGTTGCGCTGTACCCTGCCGCCGCCGCTGTCTGCTGCTGCGCAACTATTGTCGCGATCGCGGCTGCTGTCTGCGTGGCATTCGGCGTGAGCGTGAAAGTAAATGTAGGCGTCGCGGTATATCCTGCCGCGCCTGCCGTCTGCTGCTGGGCTACAAGCGTCAAAATTGCCGCTGCTGTCTGCGTAGCGTTCAGCGTCGGGGTAAGCGTAAATGTTACTGTAACGGTATATCCTGCCGCGCCCGCTGTCTGCTGCTGGGCTACAAGCGTCAAAATTGCCGCTGCTGTCTGCGTAGCGTTCGGAGTATCCGTGATTGTCGGCGTATTTGTCGGTGAATACAGCTTTATTATCATTGTCTGAGTGGCGTTTGCGTTTGCCTGCGTGGTCATTATTGCGCCGACCGTGCCCTGCACATCGGGCGTGGACGGTGTTTTTGTTTTCGAGCAGGAATTGGAAAGGATTGCGAATAATAGAATTCCGACTGCGATTATACCGAACTTTTTCATGATTAATTCCTCCCTTTTAATGTTTTCTATATTTTATCACTTATCCCGCTTCTGTCAAACAAAAAAGCCCGGAGTCTATGCCCCGGGCCTGTTGTTTTTGCATTTATCTATTCTGTATTCGGCATTCAGCATTCAAGCATTCGAATCCAGAATCCCAAATCTTAAAGATTACGGATGGAATTTTTCGATTCTATTATTTATAGTGTCTGCAACATACACGTTTCCGCTGCTGTCTATTGCTATTCCAGTAGGCTCACTAAACTGCCCGTTGCTTGTTCCATAACTTCCCCATTGCGTGATATACGTGCCCGTGCTGGTGAATTCCTGGATTCTATAATTGTTTACGTCCGTTACATATACGTTTCCGCTGCTGTCTATTGCTATCCACCCGGCGCCATTAAACGACCCATTGCCGCTTCCGGGAGTTGTTGCAGAACTGCCCCATTGTGATATATATGCGCCTGTGCTGGTGAATTCTTCGATTCTGTTATTATAATAATCTGCAACATATACATCTCCGCTGCTGTTTATTGCTATTCCGACAGGCTCATCAAACTGCCCGTTGGTTATTCCGGGACTGCCCCATTGTGTGATATATGCGCCCGTACTGCTGAATTCTTCGATTCTGTTGCCATTTGTGTCTGAAATATACACGTTTCCGTTGCTGTCTGTTGCTATTCCCTGGGGATGATTAAACTGCCCGTTGCCCGTTCCTAAACTACCCCATTGTGTGATATATGCGCCTGTACTGCTGAATTCTTCGATTCTGCTGTTTCCATAGTCTGCAACATACACATTCCCGCTGCTGCCTACTGCTATTCCAGCAGGACCTCTACTGCCAGCAATAGCCCCAAACTGCCCAATGCCGTTTCCAAAACTGCCCCATTGAGTTATATATGTGCCTGCACTGTTAAATTTCTGGATCCTGTAATTTAAAGTATCTGCAACATATACATCTCCGCTGCTATCTACCGCCACTCCATAAGGATAATAAAACTGCCCGTTGCCGCTTCCCTGGCTGCTCCATGTGGTTACAAACATTACGGTCATTGTCGCTGTCTGCTGCGCTGAAGTTCCGGCTGTCTGCAGCGCAATAGCTGTTTGTGTCGCATTTGCCTGCGCCGTGGTTGTCTGCTGTGCCTGTGCCGTGGCTGTTTCCTGCGCCGATAGCCCGGCTGTCTGCAAATAAACTGCCGTGGCTGTTGCCGCCGCAGCCTGCGCTGTGGCTGTCATGTTGGGTGTGTTTGTTGCTGCAGGACGGGTAGGGGTAGGCAATTTTTTGCAATTGAATATAATTATGAATACAAATAGAATTAATGCCGGGATTAAGATTTTTTTCATTTAATGCCTCCCTTGATTTCGTTTACTTTGCCAAGCCGTCAACAGGCGCAGGTAAAGTATTACGAAATCATGTACCCGCTCAAGTCCGAGCCGCAGGTCCGGACAAGCGGTAAATTATTAATTGGTAATTGTTATAATTATACCCCCTTAAAAACGCCCTGTCAAGCAGGGTAAATTTGCCCAATTTAAATGAAATATAATCTGCCAGCGCAAAAAAGCCCGGAGCTTTGCCCCGGGCTTGTATCTATTACACGCGCTTAAAAAGTCTTTTCGTTATCTTTCCGCCAATCCGACGAAAATCCCTGCCAAAATTTCCCAGATAAAGTTATTTGCTGCTGCGATAAATTAATTTTATATAGTAATTTTTGTCATTAATAAACAGCGCGGAAGATGTCTTGAATATGCCCTTGACAAAGATATGAAGTTGACTATATTATTGCTATAATTTTATATGTTATAATAGAATCACCAGTAAAAAGGAGGGTTTATGAAACATTTAAAATTAATTTCCCTGTCGGGTATTCTTATTGCTTTTACAATATTTTCAGCATCAGTGAGAGCCGATGAAGACTCATATGCTTCATATGAAAATTATTCAAGTATCCTTATTAAAATGCAATGGAATATATCATCTTCTTCCGACATTTTTTCACCGGCACTATATGGAGGTGGATTTTTCTATAATAGCCCTGTCTTTAATTTCGGCGGGTATGCCGGTTATCTTTATAATAATTCTGTATATGGATCATTCGGCACAGCCAGCGGCCTTGGCGCTGAAATAAAGGCCGGAATAAATCTGCTTAAATATTTCAATTCGCAGGCGGATTATTGTGTAATAGACGCAAATTATGAGCACAGTGATTTTTTTTCCAAAACAACAACGACTATTTGGCACCTCGAACAAGGAAAGAGCCTTTTCACAATTTGCCCCTACGCAGGCGCTGATTATAACAACTGGACCGAATATTTCCCGGAGCAAATTCAAATCAATGCTATGGAAAATATATTATTTTTCGAGATAGAGTTGAAAAATAAATTCTTTTATAAAGATTATCCGGCTGTAAGTTTTCGCGAGGCTTATATGAATTTATGTGATTTCCGTTTTATTGCGCGCTTATTTTATGACATTTCAAACGGGGCGTCATATACAAACAGAAACATTCCAGGAATGATGTTTACTCTTAACGACGCGATGCTTTCTTTTTCATACGCCTATTATTTTAACGGGCTCTCAAGGATATTCCTTGGCGTTGATTTTCCAATAGACATATTTACGCCGGAACCGAATTATTAAATACGGCATTGCCCTTATGCCAGCGCCATGCGCTTTGCCATAATTTTTTTTGTATGAACCAGTAATTCCCGTTAAGCATTCATTGCCAAGCAGTGAATTTTTAAAAGTCTTAGCGCAATTAAAAAAGCCCGGAGCTTGCGGCCCCGGGCTTTTATATGATATTCGTGCTTAAAACTGCTTAAAAATGCTGTTTTTTTAGGCTAAAACCGTGCCTCAAGCAGTGTTAAGCCTGCAATACTTTTATCGTGCTTGTTAATATCCATTGGATTTTCCGACGTTATATTGCTGCAGGTATAATTATATTTATCTATGGCATCATAGATAAAAGTTGTTTGAAGAATGCTTGACGCTACACCCAACAGGACAAGAGGCAAACAAATATAATTCGGCTGCCCTTTATGCAGTACCAGCACAAGGTCATCAACGGCAAAATAAAGCGCGGGTATGTCGAACACAAACATTGCTATCCTGGCTATCCTTGCATTCCTGAGCGAATCCATGGCCGCGGGGCAGCCTTTTATAACAGGCTCTATCTGTGGGGCAGCCCAGCCCCAGTCCCATCCCAGTTCTTTCCCGTCATATAAATACTGCACCGCCAGCCCGTTTGTTGATTCTGTAATTTTATTTGTTTCAGCCGCGCGTACTGGCGAAAACAGCATAATTATCATGATTATGAATATGTATTTATTTTTCACAAATGTCCACCTTTTCTGTTCATTTTTTTAGTACTGATGATTGTGATTTTTTCTGATTTGAAAAAGGATTATACAGTCCGACTGTTGCAAAGTCAATTTATCTTTTAAATGCGTATCACATGCCTGTAAAACAGGGATATGATTTGTATATTATGCCGTGTATATAACCGGCGTTGAACCCCATCCTCCAACTACGTTCCTGCCTGCGTCGCAGTTAAACCCGAAATGAAAATATTTTTTTCCGGGTTCGAAGCCTGCCGCTCTTGATGACTCCCGGATTTTGTTTGTCTTTTAAGGACAGCGCGTTTCCGGTCAGCAGGGCAAAAAATACCACATCCTGGTTTTGAGGCTCATACACGGCATCATCTTTCCTTGATATTCCGTAAATGACAGCCGGCCCTGTGCCTGACGAAAACATTGAGCTGTCATTTATGTAATCGCAGTTATCTTCGGCGCTTTTTCCTTTGGCTGGAGCAGGCACCGGACTTTTAGCGGATATGCCCACACCCCAGTCTATGGCCATTGCATGGCTGTAATTCATCGTCAGTTTCTGCTTGCTTCCTGCCGCAGTAATTTCCACTATTGTGCCTTTTTTTGCCGGTAATTTCGTTTCAAAATATGCTTTCGAGCATGGCTTTATGCTGATTGTTTCCGTTAGGCCGTCAATGTAAATCGCAACGTCGCCGCTATAGGATTTTGACACGGCAAAAACCCCTGCAGTGTCCGCGGCATGTATGTCCTCGGACTGCCAGTATTCGATAAAGGCAAACAGCCCGTACGGCAATTCGCCCTTATACAGCTCGTCACACAGTTTGCCCGGCTCTTCGCCCTCCTGCTGCGCCTGAGGATTGCCGCCGTAACTCTGCCCAAGCAGGTTCCCAAGTACATTGTCAAGACCCAGTTTTTTCACCACACTTCCGCGCAAGTGACCGAAAATCTTTTCCACTATCTGCTGAATTATGTCCTTTTCCGCCATTTTACGCCTCCGTTTCTACATAATTTTCAATGTCATTAATTCTCAATTGTCAATTAACAGCCTTTCATTGAAAACTAATAATTCTTAATTAATAATTTCACTCACTCTTCCCTTTTTTTCAGCATCATGTCGCTGTTTAATTCCTGCTTCAGCTTTTCCTCGTCGCCTTTTTCATTTGCCTTTATCTGGTTTATGAGCTCGTTTATTGACGCGAGCCTGATTTTCTCCTTTGCCGTGTCGCCCACCGGCCTCAACGAAAGGCTTATCCTGCCTTTTTCCCTGGCAAAAACCAGCAGTTCAGTCTCTTCAGGCGTGAGCGCGAGCGTCACCGCGCTGTAATTTGCTTCTTTTGACGCGCTTCCAGAAAAATCGTTGCCTGCCGCTATCACCCTCACCGCCTGCAGTATGGTGGCAGTGACCGTATAAACTTTTTTATTTTCGTTTATTTCGAAAGTAAGCACCACATCCACGTAATCGCCTGCTTTGACCATGTAGTCAACCAAGCTTTGCTCGTCCACTGCTATGCTCACGGCCCTCATGCCCGTGGGTATGGCCGTGTTTAATTTTTCCGCGCTTTCGGAAATCTTGTTCATCATTATGGGCTCTCCCTTGATGAAAGGCACCAGCGTGATTTTGTTTTTCGCCTTTTGAAAGTCAAGCACGTGCGCCGACGTGATGAAATTTTTCGGCATCTCCTTGTATTCGACATTTTCCCTTTTTATTTCAGCGTAAGCCGGGATGTAATCCGCTGCCACCAGCACCTTGACCGGCTCCATTTTCGACATGACGCTTTGTTCCATGCCTGTGATATAAAAATAACCCAGCCCAGCCGCTATCAATCCGGCTGTAACCGCTATTAAAAAAAGCCTTCGTTCAGGTTTTTCGCTTGCCATATAAACCTCCTGTAAATTTTATTATTACATTTTTATATTGTCTATTGCCGAAGCCGTTGACGGAATCAGGTTCACAACTTTTATAAGCAGCTGCGCCGCGGTATCTTCCGAGATATCCTCCATGCTGCCGGTCTCCTTGCATAAATCAATAAGCTTGCCGAAAGTATCTATGGTGCTGTTACCCTTGCCGAGCATTGAAATTATCTGCCTTACGCTGTCGAAATTTTCCAGGCTGTATTTGCCTTCCACCACGTCCTGCGCCGTGCTTATATCCTGGCTTGTAATGCCGTACTTTGACAGGGCTCCATTTCCTTTTTGGTCTATAAAACCCGCTATCTGGTCCTGGGCCACCTGCCCCTCGCTTGTCACAGCATCTATTTTATCCACAGCCCCGCCGATTTTCGATATGAAATCCGCGTTTGCGAGTATCATATTAAGGAATTTTTCCATTATATCGAGCATGCCGCTGCCCTGCTCGTCTCTGTTATTTTGGCCGTTGCCTGTAATATCGAGTTTGGAATTGATGTTTACCGGGTTTGGCGCGTTTCCTATGTTCAGGCTTCCGGGCATGTTCTTGTCCAGCCCCAGGCTGTTGTCGCTTAGCCCGAGTTTGGTATCGCTGCTCAGCAGGCTGTTGTTTTCTTCGGACAGCAGGTTCAGTTTGGCGGTATAACCTGAGCTTGCAGTAACCCCTGCGCCCGTATATGAAAAGTCATTGCCTGTGTTAAATTGGGTATAATTAAGCGCTGCTGCTCTCATTTCGTCTGTCATGCCTGTAAAATCCTGGTTGCTGGCCACTATTTTCCTGATTGCAGCGAAATATTGCTTTAAATCAATGTGATTAGGCGCGCCGGTTGCCTTTAAAATCTTCAAAATCATGCTTGCCACCCTTATTTTCTGGAGCCAGCCCTGGATCTGCCCTATAGGCAAAGTATTTTGTATTGCCCCGGTTATGTCCTGGCCTGCGGTTTTAATATCGCCAAAAACTCCGTTCGATACAAAAGGCGACATGACAAATTTCGCTATTATTTCGCCGTACGACATGTCTGCCGCGGCAAAACCGGCGCCGGCGGACAGGATAAGGCCGACTATAAAGGCCGCCTTCAGCCTATTATTGTGAGCCATTGCTCCCCTCCGGAATAATAAATGTTGAAAAGGTATTGTTTTTTTGCTTTTTGTATCATGTAAGACACGCTGTCTTTTTCCTCTTTTTCGTACAAAATTTCCCAGCCCTGTTTCTTAAAAAAATCCCTGTAATAATCTTTTACCGCATTGCCTGAATAAGCCACCCTGTAAAAATTGCCGAAACCGGCGGTTTTGCCCGAAGAGAGCATTTCTATGCTTAAGATTTTTTCCGCGCCCGGAAAATGCGCAAGGCCGTCGTCAAAGCCCTTGAATTTATCCGGATTCATGCCGCCCCTGATTTTTACCTTCACCACTTCGGTTTTGCTTTTGCCGTTTACAGCTGTTATTAAAGTCCCGTTGTTCTTTTCATCCCTGAAAAAAACATAGTCGTAATCGTAAACCGGCGTTTCCCTGCCGCTGTTTATAAAAAATTTCGCCATGCTGTCAATGCCAGCGTTGTCTATCACAATATATTTTTTCTGCCGGGCCAGCGCAATGTAATACCCTATTATGTCGCCTGCGTCTTTGTCGCTTTCGTACCGTGTGGCTTCCAGTTTCCTGTCATTTATTTTCATTTCTACCTGGTTTGTTTTCTTCGCGTTAAAATTATACTGCAGGGAGTCCGGTGTGCCCTCCATTATGTCGAAAACGCCTGCGCAAGTCTGGCGGCAAAAGCATAAAAATAAAATTAAGGCGGCTATTTTCTTCATTGTGTCCCCTCGCTGTACTGGCCCGTGTATTCCTTGTCTAGTTTTATTGTATCAGTAACCTTAAAGGTAAAGCTTCCGCCGGTAGCTGTAAAAAGGCTTGTGCTTAAATCCAGTGCGCTTTTCCCCGTAATAACCGTGAACAGGTTAAAAAGTCCCTGCTTGTAATCAAGCTGCACATCCGTGCCGGTAAACTTTTTCAGAAGGTTCATTTGCCCCATTTGCCCGAATCCCGCATCGCCCGACTGCTGGGTGCCCGAGTAAGTCACAGAAACCCCGTTGGCCATTCCCAGCTTTTTCCCCATCTCGTTTGCGAATGCCTGTATGTCGTTTCCCTGGTCAGCGTCCGACGCCACAAAAAGCATGGTTTCCCTCTCGAGCATCGCGAGCTGTATTTTTTTCATCAGGAGCACGGTAAACTGGAATATCGCAATAAAAAACAGGATAAGCAGCGGAAGGACTATTACCATCTCGGTCATCGCCTGCCCCTTATTGGACTTTAATATTTTTTTCAAACCATCCTCCTGAAAATATTTTTGTTATATACCTGCAAACTTTTGCACGAAAATCTTTAGTGCAATAAAATGTCATTGCTTGCCTGGCCGGACAGGATATTTATATACTTTAAATAGTCTTTTAGTTTCGCAAGTGTCTGTAACTGCTGCATTTTTGGCAGCATAACATGCCTTATTTTAGGCGTATATCCGGCGCCGTTAATGTCCCATATTGACATTGACCCTCCGTCAATGGTCGTCATGGCTGTGCTCAGCAAAAAAGCAGGCTTGATTTCATTGCCCTTGTCGTCGGTTAAAAAGCCCGAGCTTAAAAGCTGTTTTACCCCGGTTTTAATTGAAACAACCTGCACTGTATGTATGCCTGTCTCTTCTATGGTAAGAGGTATTGATTTTGATTTCCGTTTTCTTTCCACTTTTCTTATTACATATCGCGGGCCGCCGTATACTTTTACGCCGTTGGTAGTACGGCATCCCGCATTGGTCTTCCAGCTTTTGCCGTTTTCAAGATGCACTTCGCTTTGATTAAAAGTATACCTTTTGCCGTCAACGTCGCTGTCAAAGTAATATGTCACTTCCTCGTTTTCCGTATCATCTATGTATCTCCGCTCAACGTTAAAAGAAGGGTTAAACCCCTGGTCGCTGAATTCTTCCGTATTGAAAAGCGGCACGTCAACAACCCCGTTTCTCATGCCGTTGCGCAAAACCAGCATTGCCGTCATCATGGCAGCCGGCTTTATTTTCCATTTTCCATAACCGCCTGTGCCGGCAAATACATCCTGGAGTTTTTGCACTATCTGCGGTATTTTTTCCGCCTCAGGCACTTCCAGAATCGTAAGTACTCCGGCCACTGCAGCTGAACACAGGAGTATCTTGTTGCTGAGGGAAAGTATGTTCAGACTCCTGGCGTACCATAACCCGGCTTCCATGGCGCCTGAGTCAGCTATATTTTGCATGTGTATTTTCTCGTAAATCAGATTGCCAGACTCTATGACCGCTATCGCGATTATAAAAAGCACAACCAGCGCCACAAGCGCCGGCACGATAACCTGGCCCTTGTTCTTCGGCGACAATCTTATTTTAATCACGTTCATAATCCCCAGAACCCGGGATGATACCTCATTACGGAACAGGCATTTATTGTGTAAACCGGAAAGCCGGATTCTGCCGCCAGGATATCTCCGGAATTTGAGGAACTTTTTTGAAATAGCCCGAAAATTTTATTTACAAACGGCACTTTTAACGGCATGTCGTATGTTACGCTTACGGCTATAAACCTGCCTGCTGAACTCTTTATTGAATTGTCCCATCGCCAGCTTACATTTGCGCCTTTGAATTTCCCGAGAAAAAATCCCTGCAGCGAATCAGCGCTCATTCCGGATAGAGTCGTCAGCATGCTGCCTGAAGGGTTGTTTGCCGCCGTCATCATGCCTTCCAGTATGCTGTCCGCTTTTGGCACCTGTGTGTATCTTTCAAGCGTATAAGTAGGATAGGCCACTGCCACTCTTGCGAGCATATACGCGGAATACTGCAGCATCATTTTATTTATGAATATCATGGAAAGCTGCACTATCCCCAGCACAAGCAAAATGAAAACAGGCAGGATTAAGACAAACTCAACCATGCTCTGGGCTTTTTTGCTTTTTATTAACTTCAAAAATTAACCTCCGGATAAAACAGCTAGGGGCAATACGCGAATTGCCCCTACTGCACTCTTTGTCCCTGGTTATTTACTGCCCGGCTGTTCCGTTCTTTATTCCGTTATCTACCTGCGATCCCACCGCGTTGCCGGAGTTGCTGAAGGCGTCTTTTATTTTCCCGCCGAAGAGCTTGACTCCCGCGATAACAAGTATTGCAATCAGGGCAATTATCAAAATATACTCGGTCATTGCCTGTCCTTTCCTTTCGCTTATTTTCATTTTCGCACCTCCCTTCTATGGTATTGGTAATGAAAATATGAAAACAAAGGTTTCAAAATACCTGGATAAAATAAAACGCCCAAACTGGATGCCCGCTATGCACATGATGCCTACAATAGCCGTCAGCAGCACGTATTCCGTGAACGCCTGTCCCCGCATACCCCGCAATAGTTTCCGCATTTTACCGCTCTTCAATGATTGTGATTTTTGAAATATTGTAGTTAGCGGGATTTTCGATATGCTTTTTTGCTTCAAAATGGGATTTCCAGGAATAAAGGTTGGAGAGTGCGCTTCCTTTCGCATTGTAATAAACGTTAGAAAGCGGCTTGCTTTGTGCTTGAAATACTAAAACTTTACGTTTTTCCCTCATATCTTTTCACACCTTTCGCGCCATAAAATACCGGTTTTATTTAAAAAGTAATTTATTTGCTCCCTTTTTTATCATCTGCCCTTAATTTTAGGAAATATCCCGCGGGTTGTCAAGGATTATAATAAATAATGCGGGGGGATTTTACCTTTTCTGCAGATTATCATTGTTATTATCCGTGTTTTCCATTGCGCCTATTTTTTCCAGCATTCGTGCCGCTTCGGTATTGCCGGCATCAATCGCAAATGCTTGTATTTTCTAAATAATGTTAACTAATATACATACCGTAATAAGTATTTTTGTCATAGTATTCTATATAAGAATAATTACTTAGAAAAGGAAAGGCTTCCCCCAGGTAGAGCGTTATTTAGTCTTTGAAGGTCCATAATTTAGGTCTTTAAGTTTGTGTATTCTGCTTAGTTTAAATAAACGTAAAAACCAATTACATGAGTAATATTTTTTCCCCGTAGTATCTTCTGCTTTAATTACTATATCATTAAAATTATAATTTTTAAGTAAATCATATGATTTTTTATATGTTATACCGTCATTAGGTAGAATTTGACGTAATCTATCAGCTTCATCTAGAGTTATTTTAATAAACTTAATGATTTTATCTATATTAATTAATAAATAAACATCACTTATCTTTATTGGTTTGTTTCCTTTGTTTATAACAGAAACATTAAAAAATTTTTCGATTTTCCAATCTATTTTATTTTTATCATTAGATATAAATTCATTATCATTAAATAGATCATCATAGCTTCCTGTCGGTTCTTCATATATTTCTGATATTTTAATCTTAACAATTATTTTATTTTCCTTAAAATGTCTAATTTCTTGATATAATGAAATAAATAAAGCTGACGCACTGGTAAACCCTGTCCAAAAAATAGGTTGTTTTAAAAAATTAAAATTCATTTTAACGATTCCTCAACGCTTCAATAGCACAACAATTATAGCGGTTATTGCGCTTATAACTGAAGCTATTGCCGATACTAAAGTAATTATCCAAAGTTTAGATTCTCTTAATGACCTTTCAGCTTCAATTACACGTCTCTGAATTTCAGCATCATCAGCATTACACGGAATGCTTTCCTGAGAAACAGAACCCATAGTATTTACTCCTAACTCAATTGCGCGTTTTTTTAATTCATCACCAACTAATAATTTTTTCATAATTATCTCCTTATAAATCAAAAATTCTCTTCGATTCAGATTAAAAAATCATTAAAAAAAGAAGCCGGATTTCTAACTAAAATTTTAGGATTTTGAAACATATATTTGATATCGTCTATAACTTCGTAAAGCTCGCCCAATTCATTGTTTTTATAAGCGGCAACGTATACCTTCATATAAAAAGTTTTCTCCTGGGCGTGGTGCTCGGGCCCGAACAGGGAAATGATAAAGCCTTTAAACTGGTCCACGGTCATTTGCGGTTTGTATCACCTATTAAGTTTTTTTAGTACTTATCAGGTCCGGGTCAAAACTACTTTGTTCATTAAGTTTTTTAAAAGCTTCTACATCAAAAGTTTTTTTGGTAATACTATCAACAGTTTTGATTTCTTTTGTAGTTTGAACAGGAGCTTTTATCCACCCTTGAAATTGAGGGTTGTTTTCATATTCCTTTAATATAGTTAGTATTTTAAATTTAAGTCCATCAATATTTGAAAAATATGCACATAATTTACTATCCAAAAGTTTCTTTTTAAAGTTTTTATACAATTTTACATTGTCTTTTTCTTCAAAATCTTTGTTTTCCGAAGTTTTTATAGCTACATACTCTTTATCCATTAATAACGTAAAAGGCTTTTTCTTTAATTTTTTTGCATAATTATATTCTAATTCAACATAGCTTCGGCCATGTCGTTTATAAATGCTTCCATATCTTCCTCCAACAATTAACATAAATGTATCAGAATCTTGAATCCATTTCTGTATTGTTTTCCATTGTGATTCATCATTTGCTGTAAATAGTTCCATGCCGGCAGGTATATGACCCGCTTGTAAAACAGCTCCTACGGCTGCTTGTCGCTCGGCTTCCATTAATTTATAAGTAGAAGATATAAAGACTTGTATTTTTTTCTTTTGATTTTGAAGCACCCTTATTTCTTTCTTTTCTACTTGCCGGTCTATATCTAAAGGTTCTTCATTAAAATCATCTTTTGCAGATTTCAATATTTCAATGCCTTTTTTTGTATCACCAACTTTATTTTCTTTAACATTAAAATCAAACTCTTTTAGAAAGACATTATTTGATTTAAATAGGCGCTGTAAAAATAATTTTACTTCAACTTTCCATTTACAAAAAAATACACTTTGTACTGTATAATCATTTTTTGTTGTATCAATGCCAATTATTAAAGGTTGTTTTTTAGTTTCTAATAGCAAAATTCCGCGAGTAATAAGTGAATCAAACCTATCGTTAATCCTATTTTTATCCATGTATTTTCTTTTCCTTTTCCTTTAAAATTTATTCTAACGATTCCTCAACGATTTTTATTTCTTCTTTATCTGAAATTTCGTAAAGTTCATAAATTTTTCGGTCAATCTCTTTATCAACAGCTTGTATTTCATTTTCTCTATTCGATTTAGATTCATTTAATGACAATATTTTTTCTACCAAACTAATAATTTCAACAACTAAATCTTTATTGGTATTATTTAATTTAATTATTGGTATTTGTTCAATACTTTCAGGATAAACATTTAAATTATAACCTAGAAAATTATTAAAATAGAAGTTTATTAGTTTTGAATTAATTAATCCTAACAAGAATTTAAGTGAATATTCCCTTGAAAGTTCTATATCGTTTTTTTCAATATTTATTTTTCTTTTACCTAAAAAAGATTTATCTTTATTTTCAATATTATATTTTAGGATTACACAACTTAATGAGTCATCTGAATAGTATTTTTTATTATCATAAACAGCTTTAATACCTTCTACACCTGTAACTTTTGAAATAAAAATTTTTTCTGATTCAAATAATTCCTCGAAAGCTGGCCTATATAATTTTGTTTTATCATATAACAACCATTTATCCGCCCAATCAAGTTTATATCTACTTATATTTTTACCTTTAATCATTTTTTTACAAAAATCATTTATTTTATTATCCAAATGAAATTGTTCTACTGGAACCCCTCGAGCTCCCCATGAAGCTATAGCTACTTTCCCCAAATTAATACTATTCTCTTTTATTTTATTAATAATACCAATTGTTTTTTTAGAAAAAGCGTCTATTCGATACATATTTTCCGGAATTTCATAGAATTCTTTTTGTTTAATTTTATCAGTTTTATTGCCGTCATATACGGAAATGATATTGCCATTTCTTTGCGCCTGGTCAGAACACTTTTCAATTATTAAAACAATATTTTTAACAGCAACGCCTTCAAATACATTTGTTTTAAATAAATTATAAATATTTATTATTTTACAGTTATCTAAAATGTATTTACGTAATTTTTGGCCATAATCTTGAGTAAGAAATGGGTAAGGTATAATAAAGCCCAATAAACCGCCTTCTTTAAGTAGCAATATAGATTTTTCAATGAAAGCTATATATATATCAAATCTTTTTAGCGAAGTTTCGTAAAATTTCATATAAAAAGCAAGTTCTTCATCTTCAAGATTTTCAACGTTAATATATGGCGGATTTCCTATAATAAAATCAAAGCCATTATCACTAAGTGCTTCACAAAAGGAAATCTCAAAATTAAAAGGTCTAATTTTTTCAATGTCTTTGAAATTTTCCTTTAACAGATTCCGGGAATTAATTTTTAATTGTTCTTCCAAAACAAGTATTTTTTTATAAAGTTTTTCCTTTACTTCATCATCTGTGGTTTTATGAAAATGTTTTTTTAATTCTAATATGTCATTTATAAGTTCTTTACTATTAGAATTGGAGCTAAGCAAAGTTGTTTCTTTAATTACTTCTTCTGAAATTAATGAATTTCCACAACGAATATTTAATTTCATATTAGGCAATAATTTTTTCCCTTTTATATTTTGATACTTAATTCCTTCTAAGGTTTTAATTACTAAATTCAGTTTTGAAATTTCAACAGCTCTTTCATCTAAATCAACGCCATAAATATTGTTTTGTAATATTTTTTTTCTTAAATCGAAATCAAATAACAATGTTCCTCCAGCAATCCGCCTATAATGAAAGAGTAATTCTTCAAATACCTTTATAAGGAAAGAACCACTACCGCAAGCAGGGTCTAATACTTTTATCTTTTTAAGATCCTCTTCAGTCTTAATTTTTGATAGTTTGGGTCTAATGGTATTTTCAATTATGTATTGAACGATGCTTTCGGGTGTGTAATAAATACCTTGTTTTTTCTTTTTCTTTTTACCTTCTTCTTCGTCTAAAGATATACTTTTTTTACTTTTTTTAAGCAATTCACCTAAATAATTTTCGTAAACTTCACCAATGATATTTACAGATAATTTTGAGAAATTAATAGAAGCTAGTTCTCGAATTATTGGAATAATAATAGCATCGTCAAGGTCAAGTTTAGTACATTCATCTATAGCAAAAATTTCCGAATTAAAACGCTCATCCATTTCTTTAAAAACAATATTTTTTAATTCGTCATATATGTTTTTCTTTGAGTGTAATATTGCGTGTAGTTTGTCTTGCCCAATTATTTGATTGTCGGAACAGTAATCAATAAAAATAAGCTTATCTATAATTTTTTGTACAATTAATTCAATCTGCGTGGAGTTATAATGTTTTGAATATTTTTTTAAAATATATGTGCGTAATTGTTCTCTCCAATTTTTAAGTTTTATAAAAAAATCATTCTTAATTTCTTCTTGTTCAGGATAATATACAGAATTTAAGTCCCAACGCCCTTGTTCCTTAATTAGATTTTTTTTCGTTAATTTTGATAAAAACTCAATGCCTTGAGGTGATAATATATTGATATAATTTTTTTTATCTACCTTATCCCATAGAATTGAATGAAAAGCATATTTTGTATCATTATAAAGTCTTTTCAAATGTGTATTGAAAACACGCCATTCAATAAAATTTGTAAGAATACCCCAGTAAATACCTTCTGCTTCACAGTAACTATAAAGTTGTTCTGCATACGTTGTATCTTGATTAGTTCCATTAAGTTTATCACTTTTAGAAGCGTCTTTCGTTTCAATAACTTGTATAGTATTGCCTTCATCGTCTTTTAATAAAATATCCGGTCTTTTACCAGTTTTGACTTCTTGTCCTTCATTAATGAAAATATTATTTTTTTCCCAGCCTAAAATTTTTAGTAAATCCAAAAGATAATTTGCTTGAATATTTTCTTCTGAGGATTCAACGGCATTATTTTCTTTAAAATCATTTAATAATTTTTCAATTTTTTGTTTAGTTATTTTCAAAATTTTATTATTCATTAATCCTCCTTCAAATTGTCTTACTTTACCACTTTTCTATTATTTTCTCAATTATTTTCGAGAGGCAAATAAAAAAAAGGCTTCGAGGTGTATAAAATTATTCATCTTTGACTTGTCTTAATATCCCTTAAATTTTTATCTTTAATTGCGACATTTATGTTATATAGGTTATATTTATTTAATTTTTTTCCCAGGTCGCCATGTAGTTTCTTTAACAAGCTTGCCATGCTTCCACTTTATTAAGCTAACAATTCCGGTACTGCTATCAAAATCCAATTCCCAACCATCTTTAACACCTTCAACATACGGAACAATTTTATCTATCAATCCGCTAAAATCTTTATGGATTTCACCTTCGGTTGTATCATCCGGATTCAATCCATCAAAAATATTCCAGAGGTCTGAATTAACTTCACTATTTTTTGTTTCACGTCGTTGTTGTTGTTTTAGTTGCTGCTGTTGCTCATTATCTTGCTGATACCCCAGCAAAAAAAGTGCAGTCGCGTCATTAGAGTAGGCAAGATAACTTGAGGATAAAAATATAATTATCATTAATAGTTTTAAATAAATTTTCATTTTTCCCTCCTGATTAAAAATTGCATTTTATATTTATATAATATATCTGAATATGTTTTAAACCATATTCACGAAGTTATTTATCACCTCTTAATATAAAATACACCCCAAAATAAAAAAGTCAATAGGATATAATAAAAAAGGGCTCCGTGTTTGTTAGGTGTGCAAATGATATAGAGGGTATATCAAAAGGTGTGAACGGAGCCCTTTGTAATTTTCATTTGTAAACCAACTTAATATCTTTGTCAATAATAAATTCTTTACACCTTTTTTTACGGGATCATTTAGACTGCTCCTGCGTAGGTTCTTCCATACCTTCGGGCGGTGCCACGGTTGACTTTAACTCTTCAATCTTCGCTTTTATCTCCTTGTCGCCCGGGTTCATTTTAGAATACTTTTCATCGAACTCTACCGCACCCGTATAATCACCCAGATTCTCTTCGCATTCTCCCATATACTTGTAAATTTCCGCCTGGTCTCCGTGTTGCTCCCTGGTTTTTTCAAGCCACATAAACGCGCTTGCGTTGTCCCCTTGTGCGAAATATTGCATTGCATTTTTCCACTCACTGCTCTCATTATACGGGCCGCGCGCTATGACAGCGGGTTTGGTTGTATTATTGTCCGCGCCGGGCGCTATGGCAATTTGCTTCTGCGCTTTCAAGGAATATGCATTATTGATGTGCATAGCATGTACTATCTTCTTCATGCCAAGCCGCAGGACAAAGGCGCCTGCTACAACAGCAACAGCCATGGCTATAAGTATTGTGTTTCGCGCGATGGCAGAGCCATTCGGAATTTGGGATTTGGCATTTAGCATTCCAGAGCTTTCAACCTCTTGAATTTCTTGAGCTTTTGAACCTTGAGCATTGAGCTCTTGAACCTTTTCTTCATCCTTTTGCGCATTTGAACTTTGATCCTGCGCTTGCTTTCTGCGGGTGTACAGGCCGTATAAAAACACGGCAACTGATTTCAATATTTTGCCGGAAAAAGTCTTTGGCGTGTGGCCCGAGGCGGCGGTCAAAATATTTTTAACAAGGTCAAGGGAATTCAATTTGGGATTTTCAGAGTTTGGGATTTGGAATTTACTTACCATACCCTCACTTTGAACCCCTTGAGCTTTTGAACCTTGAACCTCTCCTTCCACCTCTTCCCGGAGCGCCTCAGCCTCTTGTTGCCTTTTGGCATCCTTATCCGCTTTGCCAATAGCGATATCATATATAGAGGGCAGTTCGTTCTCAAATTCGTTAGCGTCGCCGGCCTGTCCCGGCCTCTCCTTTAGTTCCAGCCTTTTTAATCCAGCCATAGCGCTGTAAAACGCCATAAGCGCCTCAGGCTCGGACAGGTTCATTATTACCTGGTACCCATGGGGCTTCATGCGCACCTGTATGTTTTTCGGGGCCTTAGACCAACGCCCGGCGTTTGGGTCATTCGGGTCAAACCTCTGGTTCTTTGCCCCTTTAACCTTTGAGGTCTTTCCGTCAGCCGGGAATGTCTCAGGAGCATTGCCTTTATTTACCCATTCTACCAGTTTCTCTGCCTGCTTAACCGTCATTTTGCGGTCAAACACGACCTTTAAAGCCTGTTCGACTGTATCCTGGTCATTTGGTTGTCCTTTGGCAAGGGCTGTCAACATCATTACAACGGCCACCGGCAGCTGCCAGTCTTTGGATTTTACCGAATTTCGGTAAATCATTTCCTGTGCTGATTTATTCAATATTGACAAGGCTTTTATGGCATTACTTACCTCTTGTTGGCTGAGTGCAACTCTATCAGCTATCTGTATTTGGGTCAGGTCAGGGTGTTTTTCCATGTAATCGGCAATATACCTGTACTTGTCCAGCCAGTGGTATGGCTCCCCATTATTGTTCATGAATCCCTTCAGGGAAAAGTCCTCCCTGCCACCCGTAAATACTTCAGCCTCTATCTCGGTCCAGCCAAGTTTCATGGCTGCCCGCAGGCGCCTCTCGCCCTCAAAAAGCTCGTACCCGGCAAGCTCTTTGCCGGTGCACCCCTGCGAGGCTGTGTCCTGGGCGGTCAGTTCGCGGACTTTCACGGATTCGAGCTGGCCGTTTGCCTTCATGGACGCAGCAAGGCTGTCAATACCGTCGGGGTTGATAAAATGCCTGGGATTTTCGGGATTAAAGCGGATTTTTGAGATTTGAATTTTCATGTTAAAACCCTCCTTTGATTCTTTTTTTAAAATATTATCATTTTACACCTAATAAAACAGGCCGATTTTAGGAAATATAACGTGGGTTGTCAAGAATTATTTAAAGAATTGAAATTAACGCTTATTGGATAAAAAATTGAGTTGACAAGCTAAGACAGGTTTGTAATTTATTAAATTAATTAAAAATCGTTCTCCCCGCCTTTAAAATTCGAATACCAGGCATCATCATAATAACTAAGGCTCCCCTGTGCCGGGATATGTTCCCAGACATTTTTTATAATGTAACCTCCTGTTTGTTGTTTTAAAAATTACTGTTGAATAATTATTTGCTCATTTTTGATGGTTATATTATTTATTTTATATAAATCAGTACTTACAACGCCTTCGTCAAAGAGCGAGTTATATTCATTCAATCTGTTATCAACAATTATACCCGGCAAAGGAAAACCATTAATTTTATAGTAAGTATATTTAAAACGCGGCTCATTGTTTATATCAAGATATGGTTTTACAGCATATTCATAAGTTTTATTTTTTCTTATGCCGCTATAAACAATATTTCCTTTTTCAAATCGAATTACAGGATTTTCAATCTTATTTACCCTGTATCGGATAAATGTTGAAAAAATCTTAAAATTATTATCATTTAATTTCATTCCATAATTTTTACTAAATTTTTCAAAATCATTTTGACTTATTATCAGTTCGTTTACTTCAACTGCATCAAAAGTGGACAATTCCATGTTACCGTTAAACATTGTAAATCCGGCATTTTTGACATTTAAATCTATTTTACTTATCCGGAATATTTGTTCATTTTTATTAAATTTATTTCCTATTATGCACCCGTCTGATACAAGCCTAATATCTGTTCCGCTCTGGTTTTGACTTACTGCCTTAACATTTACCCCTTTGATAAATGGAAACATTCTCTTGAATACTATATTAGCTTCTTCCTTATTCACAAACCTGTTTTGCCTTTTAAAAATAAACGCATTTGTTCCATCAGGAAGCGGATACTTTGCCATTTTCTTGAAACCGGTATACTTGCCCGATAATAGTAAATCTGTTATTTTTTTTCGTTCATCAAATCTTCCGGATTCAAGCCCGTTATCTTTGTCTTTTATCAGGACATAATCTGTAAAATAAGGAAATTTATCGCTTTCAGTAACAGCAATGTTGTATTTACCGCTTAGCACTTTAAACCCCATTGTGTAATTATTTATATAACAAAAATCCGGCATAACACATAAACGGGTTTTGCCTTTTGAATCAGACTTAACGTCGGAAAGCATTTGTTCAATTTTCCAATCAGATTCTGATGGCCATATTTTTATAGGCCAGTTTTGAATAATATTAAAATTACTTACAATGTATATTGCCATGGACAAAACAACTACAGTTGTCGTAGTAATTATGCCTGCGATTTTGTTTTTTATTATATAAATCAAATAAGACGTCAATATTGCCGCAAAAGGCAGAATTGGCATCAAATATCTGCCTTGCTTGTTTTTTATTAGAAAAAAAATTGTAAGCGGCACAATAACATACATCACGTACTTCCTGTTTTTTTCATCCAAAATCATGATAACAATTGCTGCCATCAATAAAAAAATAAATATTGGATTCATAGAACCGGCCAGTGCCTGAAAACAGAGTGCCAAACTCTTTAAAGATAATACAGGAGGCGCGTTTTGTAAGTCAGCTCCGCTATATGCTGCAAATTTTAATATGTCATATGCAGTGAACCCGTTCTCGATATACCATGCACCGCATATAAGTATTGAGGAAACAGCAAAAATAGCTAGATTTTTCAGCCTGTCCCCCATCTTCTCCCTGTTGAATACCTGCAATTCCAATATTAATGGGGTTATTGCATAAATAATAAATGTCCATTTTGTAAGCATTCCAATTCCGGCTGTTATACCCGCAAGAAAAGAACAGACACCCGATTTAAAATTTTCAGTTCTTAATATGAGATAAATATATATGGCTGTAACTGAAGCCAGCGGAACGTCAAGCATAAAATAATGTCCTTCGGTAATTAATGCCGGATATGCCGCTGCTATTGACGCTGCGGCAATAGCGCTTTTAAACCCAAAAATCCGCCTGGTAAAAAGAAATACTCCTGTTATTAACAGTAATTGAAATAAAATAATTATATATGTAAACCCGTCTTCGTTGCTTCCAAATACCCGCGCTGAAACCGAACCAGCTATCGGAACAAACGGCGGATAATAGCGGTTTATTGATAAAAAAGCGTCCGGAAAATCGCGCGGCTTGGTTATGCGGAATTGCTCAGCATTTTTAAGATGCAATGATTCATCCCATCGTTGCGGGGTATTATCCATCCTTAGCCATAAGACATTAGATATTGCAATAAATATAAGTAATGAAACCAAAATAGAAATTTTTATTATTGTTAAATTATTTCCTATTTTTAATTCGGGCATTTCAATTCCTCCGTTGTGCAATATATACCTTGGATATAAAACTGTTCTTATTTCAAACAGTTTATCACAAATTATTTTGCGGGTTGCAGCAAATTAGACCTTGTTTTTTGCAGAACCTCGTCAATCGAAGTTTACAACTAATCTTCCCTCCCCATCATTTCCCCATACATTTTTAAATGCTTCATTGCAATATCATTCCACTCCGGCACCATCTTTTTCGTCCTTTTCCTGCGGCCTGTGAAATCCATTGCGGTCTTTAGTTCTTCCGGTGAGCCGGGTTTCACGTAATATATATTTTCACCGGGATAAAACCCGTGCTTATCCCTGCTTGCCGTCACTATGTACGTATCCTGTTGCGCAGCGGCGAGAAAACTGCCGTTGCGCGGGGACAGGCCGCCTTTAAACGGGAACACGCATAAATCCGCAGAAGCCAGCCACTGCGCTATTTTTTGCGGGCCAAGCCCGGGAATGAACTTAATTTGCCCGAATACGCCTGCTTCAATTGCCTTTTGTTTCCACTCTGCCTGAAATGCCTCTGATTCATTGACGCGGCCAAGGTGCACCCATTTGAACTTAAGGAAATCAAAAGCTTTTACAATCTCGTCAAAACCTTTGGCCCCGGTTATAAACCCGAATGTTACCATTAATTTCCGGCCTTTCCTGAGCCCTGCCTGTTTTTGTATTTTTTTCTTTTCGCTGCCTTTTAAAACTGCCTTTGGTATTTTTGAGCCTATTTCTATCACTTTTTTTGCCCTGTTGCCGAGCGCTGCCGCAATCAGCATGCCGGTTGTTTTCATGTTTTCCTCTTCCACAAAAACTGCTGCGTCGGAGAACGCGAGGTTTATTGCCAGCCTCAGCCTGCCGGTAAATTTCAGGCGCTTTAAAGGCTCGTGCAGCATGGACACCACTTTCACGCCCGGCATGAAAATTTTTATCAGCATGGGTAAAAGGTTTGTGCCGGGATTTTTCCTGTACTGCGTGTTTGGATACTGGAAATGCGCTATGTTATGTCAGGTTTCAGTCCCTTTATCCTTTTCAGAATGCTGAAAACATTACCTGCTTTCCATGAATTTACTTCAGGATACACCGATGGGTTCCCGCCTGACTTTTTTATACCGAGGTAAGATGACGTCAGCACTGACACGCCAGCGCCGCTGCGCGCGAGCGTTTCAGCAAGTAAAGACGTGTAGTCCCCTATGCCGCACACCTCAGGCGGGTAGCTGCCTATTACAAACAGCACGTTCAAATTATTTTTCTTCATACTGCCCCATCCTGTTGTTAAAAAAATCCGCATAACTATTTCTTTATTATTTGCCTATAGAGTATTATCATTTGCCACCTAATAAATTAGTTTAATTTTATGAAATACCCTGCGGGTTGTCAAGAATTATTTAAAAAATTGAAATTAACGCTTATTGGATAAAAAATTGATTTGGCAAGCTTGGGTTTTTAAGGTTGCGCTTGGAAGGAAAAAGTATTAAGATTCGAACAAAAGGAGCACAATAATGGCAAATATAATACTGAAAAAAGAAACAGAAATAATGCAAGTCATTTATAGCAAATGCAGGTCAATTAGAAAAGCAAGTGTGGTATCGGCAGCTTGAATAAACCCATTTTTAAATTAAATACAATTATTATTATCCTTTTGTATACCATTCCTGCGGCAATTGCTGTATTTTTTCTTTTTGGCAACCTCGGCAATCGATACCTGTGGCAGGATGAGGCAGTAACGGCTTTTGTCGGCAAGACTGTAATCCAGCGGGGACTACCGTACGGGGATGACGGACTGAATATCGTAACGCAAAACGACAGATGTGATTGGGGAAACGGCAGGATATGGAAATGGCATCCATGGCTTCAGTTTTACATAGCCGCGGCTTCCATGAAGCTTTTTGGATTTGATTCCTTTGGCGCAAGGTTCCTGTTTTCCCTTTTCGGGTTGTTTACAATAATAATTTTATATTTTTTCGCCATGGAACTGTTTTCAGATAAAAAAATCGCCTTTTTCTCGGCGCTATTGCTTATTGTCACGGTGCCTTTCATGCTGATTTCCAGGCAATGCAGGTATTACAGCCTGTTAAACTTCTTTTTTTTATTGACCCTCCTGGGTTATATTAGGGCAATAAAAGGGAGAAAATACGGTTATACGCTTTTTGCAGTCGCCATGTTTTTTCTTTTTCATACGCAGTATGTATATTGCGCGCCTGCCGCAGGAGCCGTACTGCTGCATGCGTTTTTATACCATAAAAACCGGTTGAAAATTCTGGCTGTAATAATGGCCTGCGTTTTTATCATAAGTTTCCCAATGTACCAGTTTTTTTATAAATCAAATTTTCTCACAAAAAATTTCATTTGGGATATGTTGAAAAGGATTCATTCGTACTTTTTTTATTATACATCCTTTATTTTAAAATATATACTGCCTGGTTATATGGTGGCTATTGGTGGACTACTGCTTTTTATAAAGATTAAAAACGATAAAAGTTATTTTTTTCGGACAGACGGCATGCAGGAAGGATTAAGCCTTGTTTTCTTCTTAATAGTTTTTACATTCATATTTCTCTTCACAGGGCGCAATGATTATTCCAGGTATATCGAGCCGTTAATACCATTTTTTGCCCTGATAACGG
Organism: uncultured bacterium; assembly: GCA_963845185.1. Lineage (GTDB taxonomy): Bacteria > Oederibacteriota > PGYV01 > PGYV01 > CAWJRG01 > CAWJRG01. Next base: position 431,203 of record CAWJRG010000010.1, read on the forward strand.
CCGTGATTTTAATTAAATCCGCGCAGATTACTCCTGTCATCCCGGCAGTACTCATTGTTTTATTGTTAAACACTTATAATATAAAAGATTTTTTATATGAACTTACCCATAATTATGATGGGCCAATAAAAGGCATATCAAAATACCTGAATGAAAACGCGAAAAAAGGTGATATAGTCGCTATGGCGGGATACGGCGATATAGCAATTAAATTCCATACGGGATTAAGAGTGGTTGGCGGAGAATCAAAAGACTTGAATAAGCAGGATATACTAAATGCAAAATGGGTGATAGTAAGGAAACATACGGTGTATGACAGGGATGAATTCTCAAAAAATGAAATTTTAAGTCTGGTTGACCTCAAAAAATACAAAAAGATAGTAATAAATTACCCTGATACAACATTTGAAACCAGGGAAAATCCCGAAGAGCACATGTTTAAGACCGACACAAAAGAAGACAGGGTTGTAATTTACGAAAAAATGAATTAAATTTTTATAATTTCTCTATACATTTTTAAATGCTTCCCTGCAATATCCTCCCACTCCGGCACTAATTTTTTAGTCCTTTTGCTTTTCCCCCTGAAATCCATGGCTTTTTTTAGTTCTTCTGCCGGGCCGGGTTTCACGTAATATATATTTTCACCGGGATAAAACCCGTGCTTATCCCTGCTTGCCGTCACTATGTACGTATCCTGTTGCGCAGCGGCGAGAAAAACTGCCGTTGCGCGGGGAAAGGCCGCCTTTAAACGGGAACACGCATAAATCCGCAGAAGCCAGCCACTGCGCTATTTGCTGCGGGCCGAGCCCGGGAATGAACTTAATTTGCCCGAATACGCCTGCTTCTGTTGCCTTTTGCTTCCACTCCAGCTGAAATGCCTCTGATTCATTGACTCTGCCAAGGTGCACCCATCTGAACTTTTTGCTGTCAAAAGCCCTGATAAGCTCGTCAAAACCTTTGGCTGCGGTTATAAACCCGAATGTTACCATTAGTTTCTGGCCTTTTTTAAGCCCTGCCTGTTTTTGTATTTTTTCCTTTTCGCTGCCTTTTAAAACTGCCTTTGGTATGTTTGAGCCTATTTCTATCACTTTTTTTGCCCTGTTGCCGAGCGCTGCCCCAATCAGCAGGCCGGTTGTTTTCATGTTTTCCTCTTCCACAAAAACTGCTGCGTCGGAGAACGCGAGGTTTATTGCCAGCCTCAGCCTGCCGGTAAATTTGAGGCGTTTTAAAGGTTCGTGCAGCGTTGACACGACTTTCACCCCGGGCACAAAAATTTTTATCAGCATTGGCAAAAGGTTTGTGCCGAGGTTTTTCCTGTATTGCGTGTTCGGATACTGGAAATGCGCTATGTCAGGCTTCAGTTCCCTTATTCTTTTCAATATGCTGAAAACATTGCCTGCTTTCCATGATTTTACTTCAGGATAGACTGCCGGGTTTGCTTTGGATTTTTTTATGCCAAGGTAAGATGACGTCAGCACCGACACGCCAGCGCCGGTGCGCGCGAGCGCCCCGGCAAGCAAAGAAGTATAGTCTCCTATGCCGCACACCTCGGGCGGAAAACTGCCTGTTACAAACAGCACGTTAAAATTATTTTTCTTCATACTGCCCCATCCTGTTGTTAAAAAAATCCGCAAAAGCCCTGAGCACGTATTTTAAGTTCTGCCTGTTTTTAAATATGGCGCCGAGCAAAGGCCAGCGCACGCACCACGCCGCAACAAAAAAAAGGAAAGCCGGGAAATGCTTGCGCGATATATAAAGCCTGTTGCGTGTGAAATAATAAAGCCTTAAAGGCGAGTCAGGGAAGGTTTTTGAAACCTTGTGGTACACTGTTGAGTCCGCTGCCATGGTTACTGCCATGCCTGATTTTTTTATCCGCGCGCATATGTCTGTTTCCTCGAACAGAAGAAAGAGTTTTTCGTCAAGCATGCCTGCTTTTTCTATTGCCTGCCTTGACAGCATCATGCTGCAGCCCGATACATAGTCGAGGCGCGCGCCGTCAAGGACCTTGATGCCCGTGTCCTGTTTGTTCTCCAAATAATGCGACGTAGTGCCGCTGAACTTGCGATAAATCCCGCCCGCGAACCACGTTGTTTTTTTGTCAGGGTAGCACAGTATCCTGGAGCCTGCCGCGCCTGTCCCCGGTTTTTTCTCAAACGCGCTGAGCAGGCCGCTGCACGCGGATTTGTCAGCCAGCGTGTCGTTGTTCAGTATCCATATGTAATCTGCGCCCTGCTCCATGGCGCGGCTTATGCCCGCGTTGTTCCCGCCGGCGTAGCCGAGATTAGCCGCAAGTTCCAGGTAGCTTATGTCAGGGTGCGCCTGCTTTATTTTTTCCAGAGAGCCGTCATGCGAGCCATTGTCCACGCACAATATGGAAACCTGCGTGTCCTGCGATTTAAGCGGCGTTATGCACTCTATGGTGTCGGAAAAATTTTTCCATGTGAGCACAACTGCAAAAACTTTTGCCATTTTTAATCCTGCCTTTTCAGTGGAACCCCGTTGACGAGAGTCGGCGGCACCTTTAAAATCCACTGGAGCATTATAATCATCTCGCGACGTCCCCGAAGCGTCAAAGCGTAGCGGGGCCGGAGGTTCTCATAAGTTCCCTCCGGAAAGGCTATAGTCCCGAGCGAAGTCGAGCGGATATTATTCATCCCTCAACCGGAGTTGTGGGGATTTCTTTCCGGATGAATCCGAGCGCGAGCAGCCCGAAAAAATAAATTGAGTCCTCTATAAAATAAAACTCCTTGCCGAAAAATCCCGACGCCAGCCAGCCTGCCAGCCAGCACAGGCTTGCAAGCGCAAAGGCGTCTCCTGCTGCCCTGCGCGCCAGGAAAATGACCGAGGAGCCGAAAAAAAACAGCGCTGCCAGGAGGCCTAAAGCCCCGGACGCCAGCGCTATGCCGAGGTAAAACGAATGCGGGGATTCTATCAGCGCCGCCATTCCCTTGTTGATGCCATCAAAAACATACTGCGGGTCATTGTGGATTTTTATGCCATACGTTGCGAAGCCCGTGCCTGTCCACAGGGACTTATTGAGCATGTCCATGGCAGCTGCCTGCAGTTTTGCCCTTTCAGAAAACAAAATATCCTGCTCCGAGCTCGCCAGCCTCTGGCGCATTGCCGGCACAAAAAGCATAAATGCAATGTAAAGCACGGCAAAAAGAAGCAGCGGCGCCGCTGCCTTTGCCCTTTGCATTCCTGCTGCGGGCTTGAATTTAACTGTTGCCATTACTGCCAGGGAAACAAATACCGCGATAATGTTCGAGCGCGAAAAAGTCAGGATAAGCGCGGCCATTGCTGCTGCCAGCAGCAGCAGCCAGAAGATGATTTTTGATTTGTCAGCCCTGAAATAAAAATACGCGGTTATGAAGGTTATGAAAAAAAGCATGTAATTGGAAAAATAATTGGTGTCGCAGAAAATCCCGCCCAGCCTCAGGCTGCCGTTATAATTCCAGTGCACAAGGCTGCCTGCCTTGAAAATGCGGAAAAACCAGTCCGCGGAATTCCCGGGAAAAAGCTCCAGAAATGCCGCTGCCGTGCTTATTATGCCTGTAACGAGCAGTACTTTTGCCAGGGTTTCCCTTCCTGAGTCATGCTGAAACGCGCTTAAACACGCGCAAAAAACCAGCATTGCAACTGCCGGGTTAAGCGCGTATTTCAGGTTTTGCAGCCGCGGCTCCCTGAAAAAAGCCAGGATCACCCCGTATAAAACGCAGGCGCAGATAAAAAGAAGCTCCCTTGGCAGAGTGTTTTTTTCCCTGCGCAGCAGGCGCAAAAGCCACGCAAGGATGAAAATAAAAGCAAGCGCCTTTGTGAGCGTAAAGGTATTCAGGCCCGGCAGTTTGACAGAAAAAGGCAAAAGCAGGTAAAAAGAAAATGACGCGTAAAGCGCCAGCCCCAGCCAAAAGCAAACCCTGTCTAAAATGTCTTTTTTTGCATCGTTGTCCATATTTTTACTGCCTTTTTTTCAGCACGTACCTGATGTCCTCAACATAAGTCCTTGCGTTGAGCGCGAAGCAGACTGCGGCATAAACGGCGATTGCAAGGCACGCGAAAATTATCAGCAGGAAGAGGTTTTTCACCGGGTGCATTCCCGCAAGCCATTGTATGAGCGGGACAGTCAGGCAAAAAGCAGCCACAGGCGCAAAGAGCGCGCTTATCGGCTTGAACCCGTAGTCCCTTGCCGCGTCAGCCATGTACTTGAACGAAGTGAGGTTCATGAGCAGGTTCGCCATGCCAAAGCCCGCTATGCCGAACTTCGGCACGAGAAAGACAGAGAGCAGCCACATCGTACCGGCCCAGACAAAGGAATACCTGAAATTATAGCCTGCCCTGCCCATGGCGTTAAACGCCGCGACAAGCGGGTATATCGCGGCAAGTATGAAATTTATCGGTATAAAGTACTTGAAAAGCACGAGCGCGCTGGCCCATTTATCAGTATAAATTATGTGCGTTATCGGCCCGCTCAGCGACAGTATTACGCATGAAAATCCCGCTATCAACAGCGCGTTCAGGCGCACGGTGGTGTTCAGCACGCGGCTGAACTTCTCTTTGTCCTGCTGCAGCTTGGAAAAAAGCGGGAAAAGGACCCTGGACAATATGGCTGACGCGAGCAGCGGGTAGTTTGCGACCGAAGTCGCCCAGTTGATAAGTCCCACGGAAGCGGTGCCCAGCATCGGCGCGATGACAACCGGTATGAAGCTGTCCTTTGCCATGTTTACGAAGTGCACGCCCTGGAAAGAAAGGCCGAAAGGAAGGATGGGCTTGATGAGCCTGAAGTTCCATTTAAACCGCGGCTTGAACCTGGCGAAAAAGAATACAAATAAAAGCATGCAAATGTTTTTCACAGCGAGCCCGGCGATAAGCGAGAAAACCCCTTTGTGCATGAGCGCCAGCGTCACCGCGGTTGCCTGGAAAGCCACGACCTCTATGACTTCGAGCGCGGCAATCCTCGCAAAAGAAAGCTTGCGCTCCATCATCATGACCGGTATTATCCTGAAAGAAACCAGGTAGTAGGATACTATGGAAATGCGTATGAGCCAGATTGTCGACCTGTCGGCGAAAAGCCCGCCAGCAAAAAACGAGGCGATGAGCAGAAGCACGGCTATGCCTGCCATCACTACCTGTTGGAAGGAAAACACGGCGTCAATGGCACGTTCGGAAACCTTGCCCGGCTTCCTGATGAGCGCGCTTCCCAGGCCGCCGTCCCCCACGTACGTCAGAAAATTTATGACAAAAAGTATTATGAAATATATCCCGAAGTCCGAGGGCATGAGCACCCTCGCAAGCGCCACCTGCCCGGCAAAATTCACCAGGTTCATGGCAGCCTGCCTGAATATCATGAAAAACGCCGCTCTTGAAGCTTTATGCCTCAGCTCGGACATTGCCGCCAACTTTGCGGCCCCCTGCGTTTTTTTCTTTCCCAAAAGCGGCTGCCTGATATTGCCACGGTTTTAGTCCCCTATCATTTTTCTTATTATGTTTATATGGTCTTCCTTTATCACCAGGAATTCCATGCCAGACCTGTATTTTTTTATGCTGTCGTCGAATTTCGACCACTTGACTTCGGCAAAGGTGGCTATCGGCTCATGCTCGTCCTCGAGCATTATGTCCAGCCTCAGCATCTGGTCGGGGTTGAGGGTTTCGTCGCACAAAAGCTGTATGCCCATTATGCTAATGTCCGCGCTGTCAACCGTCTTTTTCGGCGGCTCCCAGCCCGGCTTGTCAATGTCGGAATTGGAAATTATTTTATACACCACTTTCAATTTTTTATTTGCCCTCTTATGCCTTCTTCTTTCCATGAATAATTCTCCCTGGGCATTGCACTGCTCCTGTTTCGGCGCTTCATTTGAACTGCGCCTTTTAATTTGCTTTATAACTAATTATATACTTTTATCATTAAAATATCAAGGATATGTGTGGTGAAAAATGACGGCAAAGAATTTTGATATCGCCTACCGACTTTTTAAACTTACAATTTTTCATATGATTCTGTTCTATTGTGCCGCCTCGCAAGTTCGCTCGCATATTTGAAACCTAAACTATTCTTGTTTGCTTCTGCCCAATCAGTCAGTTTGGTTTCTCCTGTTGGATGCGAATTGACACATAAAAGTCCGTCCATTAACCCCTTTATTTCTTCTTTTGTAATTACCACATCCCTAACAATCTTGCCCAAAATCCATCCCGCTATATATCCCCAAAAAGGTGGAATTGAAACAAGCAGCCGTTTCTTACCGATTATCCTGCCAATAATTTCAACAAGTTCTCTGTAAGAAAATGTTTCAGGACCAATAGCATCTATAATTGCATTCTCTGATTTCTCACCTTTTTCAACTGCTAATTTTGCTAAATCATCAACATAAATTGGCTGTAATCGATATTTCCCATCCCCAAATATACCCATAACGGGCAGGTATCGCAGCATCCAAGCAATATTATTAATCAATATGTCTTCCTTTCCAAAAAGGACAGCAGGACGCAAAATAGCATACGAAATTCCTAACTCTATTAATGCTTTTTCCAATTTTGCCTTGCCATTAAAATACGGCAATTTCGAATTTTCTGAAGGGTTCGTAATACTTATATGGACTATTTTCTGAACTCCTGCTTCTTCTGCCGCTTGAAACATCTTTAAAGTATTTTCAACCGCTGTTGTGTGGTTAAAATCTCTGTAATCAAACCTCACCCAATAAGTATTGTACAGAACCTTTGTCCCTTTTAATGATTCAACAATTTTATTTTTGTCATTAAAATTAAAGGGATAGGATTTAATTTTCCCTTCAAATTGATTTGTCCTATCAGGTGAATTGGTAAGCGTATAGACATCATAACCCTTATTTAATAATCGTCTTGCTATGTATTTCCCCGAATATCCAAATGCTCCTGTTACAACATGTTTTACTACGGTCATTCTTTCCCCTTTCTTTTATCTAACCTGCCCCTATTTTATCACCTTAAATTTTAATGGCAAACCAAATAATTGATATATATCTTTGCTTTATCAGTTTATGTTATCTTGGTTCTGATATTTTTTTTGATAAACCATATACATCTCCATTATAAGTCCATTCCTGAATAGTTTTGTAGACATTACCTTTTTCAAAAATTTGTTCAATATAAACCTTCGGATAAACACTTGCAGTATCCGGAATAATACTTAAATATCCGTCTGTTTTAGTCAGGTTTTTATAATTATCCTGAAACCAAAGGCCGTAGGACAAATCAAATATTTTGTAAAAATCCATATCCTTTAATTTATATATCTGGTAACTCTGGTCACTAATTCCACCATTCCCATAATGTGTATCTAAGACACCAATAAAAATAGTTTTTGAATCAGAATATATTGTTTGCGAATCAAATCCGCTTTCAAAATGTTCGTTTAGTTCAATTTCAGCAACTGTATTCAGTTTTGAATCGCAAAGAATATAGCCATCAAATACACAATTACCGCAATCTCCATTTTCCGAGTAATGAAAAACATACGGAGCATTCTTAATTTGAGTCTTATATCCTGCCTTAATTTCTGTATTTAACATTTCATCTTTAGTTTGCTTGAAAGTCCTATTCCATTCTTCATTGTAATGGCTTTCTATAGGGTGCATTTCAGTATATAGGTTAACGATGTTTTCTTTCGAAGGCGAATTTAAATCGCTTGCTGTTATCGTAGGCAAATTAACAATTATACTTGTCGGAGTTCCCGTAAATGTTGCAGTCGTTTTAGCTGATATTTTAGATATTCCTGAAGTTGTAGCATTAGAGTTCCCAGATGCAGATATCGTAAATTTAAACAGTATCATAATTAACGTTGCTAAAATTAATACTTTTTTCATTCTTTCCCCTTTCTTTTTTAACCTACCCCTATTCTGCCAGCTCTGTTTTTTACATTATCCCCTCTACTTCTTTATTCATCCTTTCAAAAAAATCCTTCATATACTCATGCCTTTTCTGCGCCATGCGCCTGCCGGCGCTGGTAAGCATGCGGCTTTTAACCTTGCGCAGCTTTACCATATACTCCCTGTATGCCGTGTCTTCTGCCGTATATGGTTTTGTCATGCTTATGTCAGTGCCTTTGCTGTTATGGAGTTTGGCGCCTATTTCGCCCGCGAATAAAAAAGCCCTTCCTATGCCGACCGCGCCGATAGAATCCAGCTTGTCCGCGTCAAAAAGCACTTTTGCCTCAAGCGTGTCAGGCCTGTTTTTGCCCCTGAACCTGTGGCTCGCTATGCATTGGGTAATTTGTTTTATTTTTTCCGCTCCGAATTTGTGCCTTTTCAGCATATGCCCCACTATTGCGGCGCCGCGCTCCGCGTGGTCTATCCTGCCGCTTGACTTGTCCTCGCAGCTGCGCGCTATGTCGTGTAGGATTGCCGCGTATTTTATTGTTTCAATATCAGCTTTTTCTTTTTTGCCTATGCGCAGCGCCAGCTTAAACACCCTTTCAGTGTGCTCCCAGTCGTGGCTGCCCTTGGACCAGGAAAACATTTTCTTTGCTTCTGTTTTGATTTTATTGAAGGTGTCCATAAGATATGCCTGCTTTATTCCAGGCTTTTTTTGCTGCGGGTTTTCTGTAGCTCTATATCCGCTTTCCTGTTTTCCAGCATGGAAAGCGACAGCTCTATGTTTTCCTCAACCTCATATGTGCTCATGGTGCCTATTGCCACCATGTCTATTTCCCTTATGCTCGACCACACAAAATGAAGCCCGGTCGGCGGCATTATCCTTCCGGCAGCGAGCGGTTTTATAATCATAACCGGCTTTTTCGCTTCGCTGATTGTTTTTGCTATCCAGTCTGTTTCCACCTGGCACAAGAACCCTTCCGCGTTGTAAGGCTGCAAATAGGTTTCCACGTCAAGGCCGTTCTTGTCAGCGTAAACTATTGCCTCGGGCATGTGCGTGGAAAGCCCGGGTATCATGCCGCGCTCGCGCACAGCCTTAAGCCACGGCTCAATGCCTTTTATGTCCTGCTTGGCGCGGCTGATAAAAATATCGGTTATTGACTGGTGGGGAAAGCAGAATACCGCCCCGTTTTCCTTGGCCCAGTCAATGCTTTTCATCTCGCTCACTGTGCAGATAAAATTGATTTTTTTGCCGGATTTGTCCTGCGCGTCCCTGATTGCGCCGGCCAGCATGTCATTCGCCGGCCCCATTACCGCGTCAATGCCGTATTTTAAATAGGTTAAAAGTATTCCGGTTATTTTTTCGCGGGTAAAAAAATCCTTTATGAACTTGTCTTTGGCGGCTGATATGTGCGAGTATCCCAAAAACCAGTTTGTGCCGCAGATCATGCGCGGCATTGAAATCCCCCCAACAATTGTCCTTGGAAAAAACTTATCCGCCATATTATATCTCGGCAAGCCAGTCTTTGGCTTTTTCAATGTCGTCAAAAAGCACCAGGTTTTTCCTGCCTGTAAACTCCGCTACAACGGAGTAAATCGCGGTTTTCAGGCCCTCAACGCCTATTATCGCGGTCATCCTCATATAAGGCTTGTTGTGGGCCGCGAAGTCTTTAAGCGCCTTGACAATATCAGGGTCAAAATCGCTGTCAGTCACGTCCATGAGCCCGAGCCCTGTCCCCGGCTTTATTTGTTTTTCAATCATGCCCTTTGTCTGCTCCAAGGCTTTTAATATGTCCTTTTTCTGGGAATTTGAAAAATCCATGAAAAGTATTTTTTTCCCCTTGTGCTCGATAAATTCAGTTTTTGGCATTTCCTTCACCTTCAATATTTTAAATCTCTCGAAGTGTCATTGCAAGAGTTAAAAAGTCCAGTGGACTTATTAACGGGTAGTTACATTATATTATCATGATAAAGACTGCCCCGAAGCGACGAAGCAATCCCGCATTTAAAAGAAAAACCGAGATTGCCACGCTCCCTTTGGTCGCTAGCAATGACAAATTATCGAATTTTTCAGCAACCTGCTAAAATACCTTTTAAAGCTTCATTATATTGAAAGCCCACGTTCCTATGGCTATCAGCGCAACGTCAAACCCGAGGATAATAATTAAATTCTGCATGTACGGCATCGCCGCAAAGCTCGCGCCAAGTATCGCGCTCCGCAGCCCGTCCACAGCGTATGACGCGGGGTCAATGCGCGTCAGTATCCTGAGCCACACAGGCAGCTTGTCCAGCGGGAAAAGCGCGCCGGACAAAAGGAACAGCGGGTAAACAATAAAGCCTGAAAGTATCGCGTAACCCTCCGGGCTTTCCATGAAAGAGCCTATGATGAGCCCGAAGCTCACAAGCCCCATTGCAAGCAGGACAAGCATTATGATTGAGAGCAAAATGCCCACGGCCGTGTACGGTATGCCGAGGAAAAAACCTATGATAAGAAGTATGAAAGCCTGTAGCAGGGCGTCTGTCATGCATCCCACGACCTTGCCCATGAAAATGGTTGTCCTTGAAAGCGGCGCTATGAGCACCTCCTTTAAAAAATCTATTTTCCTGTCCCACACTATATACGCGCCGTTGAATATCCCGCTGAATATCACGAGCATGGCGAGGAACCCCGGGAAAATAAAGTGCTGGTAATTTACGTCTGGCTTCGTGATAGAGCCCATGCCCCCGCCGAAAACAAGGTACCAGAAGAGCGGCATGAATACCGAGGAAATGACCCTTATTTTTTCCTTGGTAAAAACCTTGAATTCCCTGTACCAGATGGCGTATATGCCTTTTAATGTCTTTTTCATGTTCATTTGTTCTGTCTCGCCTTTGTCATGGCGCGCAAATGCTCCATGCCGGTCCCTTCCTCTTCCCTGATTTCCTTGCCTGTATAATACAGGAAGACGTCGTTTAAATCCGGTGAGTGCGCCTGCACATACGCCACTTCGCCCGCGGCGCGCAGCAGCTCAGGAAGGTTCTTGGCAGACTCCTCCACCGATATCTGCGTGAACGCGCCCTGCTTTTCCACGCTTTTCACAAAAGCAAGCTTTTTAATCGCGATAATATTCAGCGCGTCGCCTTTTAAGAGAACAATATCCCCGCCCAAAGCGTGCTTTAAGTTATCCGGCGTGTCAAGCGCCACTATCATGCCGTGGTCTATTATGGCTACCCTGTTGCACAGGTGGTCAGCCTCTTCCATATAATGAGTGGTAACAACTATGGTCATGCCCGTGTTTTTGGCAAGCGACATTATGTATTCCCATATATGCTCCCTTGTCTGAGGGTCGAGCCCGAGCGTGGGCTCGTCAAGGAACAGTATTTTCGGCTCGTGCAGCAGCCCGCGCGCTATTTCCATCCTCCTGCGCATGCCGCCCGAGTATGTCCTGACCATGTCGTTTTTCCTTTTCTGCAAATCGACAAGGGACAGGACATCGTCTATTTTTTTGTTTATTATGCCCATGGGCAGGTTGTAAAGCAGGGCGTGCAGCTTTAAATTCTCGTATGCGGATAAAAGCTCGTCCGAGCTCGGGTCCTGGAACACCATGCCTATTGACGATCTCACCTCGCTAGGCTTTGCGACAACGTCAAAGCCGTTCACCGTCGCGCTGCCGGAGGTCGGCTTCAGCAAAGTGGAAAGCATCATCAGGGTCGTGGTCTTGCCCGCGCCGTTTGGGCCCAGGAGGCCGAAAATCTCGCCCTGCCTGACGCTGAAGCTTATGCTGTTGACCGCGGCCAGCTCTCCGTAATTCTTTGTAAGGTTTGTTATTGTTATGGCATCCATAGTGGAAAGATTATATTATAAAAAAAAGATTTGTCAATGACTGCGTACCTGCTATGCTTGATAAATAAAAAAGTGTGTAATTTCAATTCTTATTATTGTCTAAAAAAAATTTCCCCTCTCCCTCGACTGAGTTAAATATCCCTGTGGGATATTTAACGGGTAGAAGTCATCTTTGTAATGCAAAATATGCTTTTTCTACCCACGGGCAGGGTGAGGGTGAGGATTTTGATGGTTTCTCCGCACCCCTCACTCTGACTCTCTCCCGCAGGGGGGAGAGAGGTTATTTGTTTTTGAAATTACACAAAAATTAAGTCAGCATCGTACCTGCTATGTTTGATAAACAAAAAAGCCCGGAGAAAAATCCTCCGGGCTTTTTGTAGCTTATTATTTCTAGTTTCTTGTTTCCTGTTAACTCACCTATCACCTTTCGCCTATCTCTTGCTTTTTATCACTTACCCCTTACCCCATCCCACTTGGCACTTTTATCTTCCGGCACTTAATTCGACCACCACACGTTGTTATAATTAACAGTGACGTTAGTTCCTGCTATTACCCACATTTCATTGTTATACACTACACTCGTATGGCCCACTCTCGGGCTGAATCCCGCGTTTCCTGTCGTTTCAGTCCAGTTTGTTCCGTCGCTCGAATGCCATATGTCATTTAAAAAACTGCTGCTTCCATTTTGCCCTGCTATCACCCACATTTCATTGTCAAATACCAGAACCGTAGGAGCTATCCGTGCGCCAAAATTCGCGCCGGACGTTGCCTGATTCCATGTTATTCCGTCACTTGAACTCCACACATCACTTAAATAAGTGGCGCCGTCGAGCCCTGCCGCTATCCACATCTTATTGTTATAAACCACGCTCACAAAATAACACCTTGGGCTGAAGCCTCCTGAAGCCGTTGCCCGCACCCAGTTTACTCCGTCGCTTGAGCTCCATGCATCACTCAAATAGCCGGTGGAAATGCCATATCCGCTTATTACCCACATCGCATTATTATATACTACGCTTGCATGCCCGTTTCTGGCAGAAAATGCCGCTGCCGTCGTGGTGCAACCCCAGCTTATACCGTCGCTTGAATACCATACATCGTTTAGATAGCCTCCGGTAAAGCCACCTATCACCCACATTTCATTATTAAACACAACGCTTGTGTGTAATTTCCTTGGGACAAACCCTGCTGCTGCCGTCGCCTGGTTCCATGTTGCCCCGTCGCTTGAGCTCCATACATCACTTTTCAGGCCGCCCGAATCATTGCCGGCTATCACCCACATTTTATTATTTAACACAACGCTCGTGTGGGCATTTCTTGCGCTAAAAAGCGCCGCAGAAGTTGCTTTTGTCCAGTTAAGGCCCGGGACCGGGGTATTTGTAGGCGTGGCTGTTGAGGCAGTCGGCGGCGCAGTAGGTGTTTTTATTTTCCTGCATGCGTTTGCCAAAGTTAAAATAATAATTACTAAAAATATTGCCGTCAGTATTTTTTTCATGTTAAAACTCCTTTTTTAAGGCCAGCTTGACCTGCCCTTTATTTGGGTCATAGCCTGCCGAAATATTTACAGGGAAAGCGGCGTGGATAAAAAACACGTCGGCTAAAGTGTATATCACCGCAGCGCCGGCCAGGCTGCTGAATAATACCATGGTATTTTGCTTGCTTTGCGCGTTATCCATATCCCCCAGCAGTGTCTGGTAATTCTGCTGGGTTGTGTAGTTTATTTGCGCGTATAAATTGTTATAACTATCAAGCGTGTTGTTATAATCAAGATATTCGTATGCTGATATGCCGACAAGGGCCAGGTCAACTATCACCATGGCGATTGATGCGGGGTAAATTGATGTTTTTGGTTTTTCTTCAGGCTGAATCGCTGCTGCCTGCTTTTGCACGTTTGATTTTTTGACTATTTGCTCAAGCTTGACTATAAAGCTCCCGAGCTGCGTGGTGGGATTTTCCGAGAAAGCTTCCTTGTAATATTTCAGCGCCTCATTGTAATTGCCTGCCATGTAAGCTTCTTTGCCCTTGTTCATGTCCTGGCTGTAATCCGCAAACGCGCTGCTCCCCAAAAGCATAATTAACACAAAAAGACTAACCAGGAATTTCTTCATTTTTTAACCTTCCCATTTTTTATTTAAATAAAGTATATAACAGTTTCTTCCGTTTGTCAAAGCCAAAGCATTTTCGATATTGTCTTTATTAGTGTGTAATTTCAATTCTATTATAATTAGAAAGAGAAACCCCTTCTCTGAAAAGGCTTGTCAAGCACAAATCCAAGTATAAGGGCTAAAATGTTAATTAACCTTCTCTTCGCCGCAGTTCTTTTCACCCGGCATTATAACAAATCAAATTAAGGCCCTCTAACCTCTCCCACAGCCCAGAAGATTTACTGACTCAGGGGAAAACAGAGCGGCCTATAAGTATATTTTTTATATATCCTTTCTTCATAACCACGATTTTCTTTGAGCATTTTAAATATTATTTCTGCCATGTGCCTTGCAACTGCTATTATTGCCTTGTTTGAACCTCTGCGGCTTTTTACGTTCAAGTATATTGATTTAAAATACAAAGAACTTCTTACCGCTGTCCAAGCTGCTTCTACAAACGCACATTTTAAATGTTTGTTTGCCTGCCTTATTATCGGACCTCTATGTATTGTTTTATTACTCGCATATTCGCTTGGAACCAATCCGGCATATGACGCTAATCGTTTTGCCTTAGAGAATCTATTTATATCAACTATTTCAAACGCCACTACCTTTGAAAGAACTTCTCCAAATCCAGGTACCGTCTTTATTATTTCCACATATCTATCTTTCCCTGTCATTTCTTTTGCAAGTTTTTCTGTTGCCTTTATTCCTGTATTAAGTTCGTCCACCAAATGCATCTCGAGGTTCAGCAATTCACGTTCGCTTTTTACCAGTTCGACTCTTTCTATTGTGTCCCTGCCTTTTTTCCCAAACAAATCGCTGTGTACGCTTGTATCTATATGGTTCCTTGTCAATAACTGGTGCACCCTATTTTTTACAGCTGTCCGTGTGCTCACCAGGAATTGCCTCTCTCTTAATATGTTCTTCTTAAGCCTTATTTCCTTCGACGGCACATATACTTCCGGTATTAAATTTGCTCTCAACAAATGGGCCAATATCTCCGAATCCCTTACATCGTTTTTTATCTGGCTTTCCGCTATCGCTCTCAGCTTCTGCGCATGCGCCAATTTTGTCTTTACGCCGAGTTCCTCCAAAAGGTCGTACACTACTCCCCAGCAGTACGTTGTCTCAATTACCGCTTCGCATTCCTCTCCAATCTCAGCCAGCATTTTCTTAAAATCCTCTGTCCTGTTTGAAAGAGCTCCTCTAAATCTGACTTGACCTTCTTTTGTCACCGCTGTAACATAAGACACGTTCTTGTGCACGTCCACACCAAGATACAACATACGGCACCTCCTAGGTTTTTAATGTTGTGGGTGCTAACACACGCCACGTTACCATTATACCTGGGGGTGCCTTCTTTTCATATTACCTCTCCCTTGATGGGAGAGGGACAGGGTGAGGGTGATAATTCCTATATTTCCTCCGCCCCCTCTCTCTTACTCTCTCCCTCAAGGGGCGAGAGTCTGTTTGTTTTTGAAATTACACACAATAGTGTACACTAACGCATCTTCAAGGCAAATATTATATTAACGAATCACGAATATCGTGCCCATTTTTAATATATCGGACTTTAACTTGATTATATAATAATACACCCCTGGAGATACTGGGCTGCCGTATGAATTCCTGCCGTTCCAGTACACATCCGGAGTCTGCGCCGTCAGTGAAATTACAAGCTCCACTGATATTGTGTAAATGTATATGTTTGCGCCGATAGGCAGGTTGATGATTTTTAAAGTCCCATCAAATGCTTTGCCGGGGCTGAAAGGGTTGGGATAAATAATAATGTCACCAATGGGATATGGAGTAGGTGTTGGCGTGATTGTAGGCGATATTGTTATAGTGGGCGTTATGCTTGATGTGGGTGTTTGTGTTGAAGTAATCGTGCCGGTCGGCGATATTGTATAAGTTGGGGTCGGGGTAAACGTTTCCGTTATTGTTAATGTCGCTGTGTCCGTATAAGTAATTGTATAGGTTGACGTCACGGTATAAGTCGGCGTTAATGTATAAGTCCGTGTTATTGTAGCAGTGTTTGTACTTGTGCTTGTAGTTGTGGCGGTGTATGTATTTGTATATGTGCATGTAGGAGACTTTGTGTTTGTATAAGTTGGCGTCGGGCTGGCGCATGCGCCGAATTCCTGGATTCTGTAATTGTATGTATCTGCAATATATATATTGCCGTTGCTGGACACTGCTACTGCTTCAGGCCAATTAAACTGCCCGGCACTGCTTCCAGCACTGCCCCATTGTGTTATATATACCCCGCTTGATGTGAATTTCTGTATCCTGTTGTTGTTCATATCTATCACATATATGTTCCCGCTGCTGTCCGTGGCTATTCCAGTAGGATCATTGAACTGCCCTGCCCCGCTCCCGGCGCTGCCCCATTGTGTTATATATACACCGCTTGATGTGAATTTCTGTATCCTGTTGTTCACCATATCAGTCACATAAATATTTCCGCTATTATCAATGGCTATGTTAATAGGTGAATTAAATTGTCCATTACCGTTACCAAGACTTCCCCATTGTGCTAAATAATTTCCGGCCGAATCAAATTTTTGTATCCTGTTGTTAATTGTATCCGCAACATACACGTTTCCGCTGCTGTCCGTGACTAATCCGTGGGGAGTACTGAATTGCCCGTTGCCGCTTCCAGCGCTGCCCCATTGAGTTATATATGCTCCGCTTGATGTAAATTTCTCTATCCTGTTATTCCAGCTATCCGAAACATAAATATTGCTGCTGCTGTCCGCGGTTACTCCGCAAGGATGATTAAACTGCCCGTTGCCGCTTCCAGAACTACCCCATTGAGTTATATAACTTCCACTTGAAGTGAATTCCTGTATCCTGCTATTGTCTATATCCGCCACATAAATATTGCCGCTGCTGTCTACGGCTAAATTCCACGGAGAATTAAATTGCCCATTGCCGGTTCCCAAAATACCCCATGCCGTGATAAAACAGGGCGGTGGTACAGCTTCCGGTGTATTGGTTGGCGTTATGGACATAGTGTTTGTCGGTGTCTCTGTTTGAGTTATTGTTTGTGTTATTGAAGGCGTTGCCGACAAAGTGGGCGTCGGGCTGAGGCACGCGCCGAATTCTTCCATCCTGTAATTGCCCCCGTCTGAAGCATAAATGTCTCCGCTGCTGTCCACTGCTACTCCGTTAACACCTTCAAACTGCCCACTGTTTGTTCCAGTACTGCCCCACTGCGTTATATACGCGCCCGTGCTGCTGAATTCCTCGATCCTGTTATTCCCGTCGTCTGCAACATATACGTTTCCGCTGCTGTCCACTGCCACTTCCACAGGATAGTTAAGCTGCCCGTCGCCGCTTCCGGGATTTAAATATGAACTTCCAAACTGGGTAATATATGCTCCTGTGCTGCTGAATACCTCAATTCTGTTATTATTCAGGTCTGCGACATACACATCCCCGCCGCTGCCCACTGCTATTCCGTAAGGATAATTAAACTGCCCGTTCCCGGATCCAAGGCTTCCCCACTGTGTTATATATGTTCCCGTGCTGGTAAATTCTTCAATCCTGTTGTTGCTGGAATCTGCTACATACACGTTTCCGCTGCCTGATATCGCTACTCCATGGGGTTGGTTTAACCCTCCGCCCCATTGTGTTATATATGTTCCTGTGCTGCTGAACTCTTCGATTCTGCCATTGGTCCAGTCTGCAACAAATACATTTCCGCTGCTGTCTATTGCCATTCCGGTGGGGCCTCCAAACTGGCCGTTGCCGCTCCCGCCGCTGCCAAATTGCGTTATATACGCGCCTGTGCTGCTGAACACTTCAATCCTGTTATTAATTCCATCCGCAACATACACGTCCCCGCTGCCTGATACTGCCACTTCCCATGGGACTCCAAACTGCCCGTTGCCGTTTCCATAACTGCCCCATGCCCTGATAAAACAAGGCGCCCCGGGCGCTGTCGTGCTTGTCGGCGTCGGGGTTATATTGCACGGTCCGAATTCTTCAATCCTGTTGTTTGAATAATCGGAAATATAAATATCCCCACTGCTGTTTACTGCCACTCCATAAGGATTGCGGAACTGCCAGTTGCCGTTTCCGGGACTGCCCCATTGCGTTATGTATGTGCCTGTGCTGCTGAATTCTTCGACCCTGTCAAGAGTGGAATTATTTTCCGCTACATACACGTTTCCGCTGCTGTCTATTGCTATCCCTACAGGGTTAAGAAACTGTGCGGGGTCGCTTCCATAACCGCCAAACTGTGTTATATACGCGCCCGAACTGCTGAATTCTTCGACCCTGTCATTGCTTGAATCTACTACATATACGTTTCCGCTGCTGTCTGTTGCTATCCCGGTAGGTTCAATAATCTGCCCGTTGCCGCTTCCATAACTGCCGAATTGGGTTATGTACACGCCAGTGCTGGTGAATTTTTCGATCCTGTCATTACCGCCGTCCGTAACATACACGTTTCCGCTGCTGTCTGTTGCTATTCCGTTGGGACGGACAAACTGCCCGTCGCCTGCTCCATGACCGCCCCATTGTGTGATATATGCGCCTGTACTGCTGAATTCCTCTATCCTGAGATTACCATAATCTATGACATATACGTTCCCGCCTGCGCCGACTGCCACTCCAACAGGGTTGATAAACTGCCCATAGCCGGATCCGGAAATTCCCCACTGGGTAATATACGCTCCTGTGCTGCTGAATTCCTCTATCCTGTTATTACCAGAATCCGCGACATACACGTCCCCGTTGCTGTCTGTTGCTATTCCTTTAGGGCCATAAAACTGTCCGTTGCCGCTCCCGCCGCTGCCCACTGCAGTAATAAAACATGGCGTCGGCCCTGATACTAAAGTGGCAGTATTGGTCGGCATCAAAGTAAATGTGCCTGTCGGAGACACTACAGGCGTGTCTGTCAAAGACGCAGTCGGTGTAAACGTGTCCGGCGGGGTAGGCGTTATGGAAGGAGTATCTGTCACAGATACTACAGGAGTATTTGTCATTGTCGAGCCGGGCGGCACTGGCGTATCTGTCTGGGTTGTTGTCGGTACGCACAAGCACATTATATTAGTCCATGGGGATAATATCGGGCATATTATGGAACTGTCAGGCGATGATTCTGTTTGAAATATGATACTATACGAAAACAGGTGCCACCCGCCCCAGGACCCGGCGCCCAGCAGTTTGCTGGGGCAGTTGCGCCCGGACCTCCAGCGCTTGTGTCGCCGTAAGTCACTGTTATCTGCCCTGTATTGGCAGCCAGGCCCGCAACCTCAACTGTTATATTGCCTCCGCTTACGCTTGAGCTGACCAGAGTCCCGCTGTTTACTGTTACTGTAAAATATCCCGGGTCAGTAGTTGTTGCGCTCGGCGTGTTCCATCCTGTCCCGGACATTGTTATTATTAAAGTCCCGTATCCGGGCAAGCTCGCCATGTGTCAGGCCCTGCTGTATAAGTAAAAACAATCGTATTGCCAGTGCTTCCCGCACAAAATGATGCCGGGTTTACAGCTATGCTCCCCTCGCCGATACATTGCGTTTGTGTCACAGTTGGAGTGGACGTATTCTGCGGAGTCTCTGTTCCGGTAAATGTCTGTGTTACAGGCAGCGTGTTTGTCGGAGATACTATGGGTGTGTTTGTCAACGACGCAGTCTGCGTCGGCGTATCCTGCGGAGTCGGTGTTTCGGTAAATGTCGGCGTCATAGAAGGCGTGCTTGTTGCCGATACAACAGGCGTTATTGTCGGGCTTGGGCATGTGCCGAATTCCTGTATCCTGTAATTTAAAGTGTCTGCAACATACACATCCCCATTGCTGTCTATAGCTATTCCGTCAGGATCATTAAACTGCCCGTTGCCGCTTCCTTCACTTCCCCATTGTGTAATGTATGCGCCTGTGCTGCTGAATTCCTGTACCCTGTAATTGCCGTCCACGATATAAACATCCCCGCTGCTGTCTATTGTCACTCCGACAGGATGATTAAACTGCCCGTTGCCGTATCCCTGGGTGCCCCATTGTGTTATATAATTGCCTGAACTGTCGAATTCTTCGATTCTGTTATTATATTGGTCCAGGACATACACGTCCCCGTTGCTGTCTGCTGCTATTCCCGTGGTTATATTAAACTGCCCATTTCCCGTTTCCAATGCCGCCCCATTGTGTAATGTATGCGCCTGTACTGCTGAATTCCTGGACCCTGTTATTATTCGAGTCAGTTACATATATATACCCGCTGCTGTCTATTGCTATCCCATAAGGGGACCAAAACTGCCCGTTGGCCTGACCTCCGCTTCCCCATTGTGTTATGTAATTGCCCGAGCTGTCGAATTCTTCGATTCTGTTATTATCCAGGTCTGCAACATACACATTCCCGCTGCTGTCTATTGCCAGTCCTTCAGGGTCCATAAACTGCCCGTTGCCGGTTCCATAACTGCCCCATTGTGTAATATATGTCCCTGTGCTGCTGAATTCTTCTATTCTACTGTTTACTGAGTTGTCTGCAACATACACATCCCCGCTGCTGTTTATTGCTATCCCATTCGGGGAATCAAACTGCCCGTTACCGCTTCCGTAAGTTCCCCAGCTGAGAATATAACAGGGCGGGGCAGTGCCTGCGAATAAATTATTTGCCGCGAAAATAAATGACAATAACAAAATTGTGGTTATTATTTTTGCCTTACTTTTGCCCACCTATAATGCTCCTTTTAAAAAATATGCATCTTTTCCGCTCCAGTTGACATAAATGCATTAAAACGCCCTTAATTACAGGTTGAATTATTAGACAAATTATACACCAATAAGTTCCTTGTTTATTTAAAAAAATTCAATGGTTTAAGGCTTTTTATTGTTTCGGCTTATAAAACCCCCTGCTTTTAAAATCAGCTAAACTTATTATTAATAATCCGTTCCACGTCCTTGAGCCAGTTTTTCCTTTGCTGCGGCGTGCTTGTTACCATGATGCCGTAGGTTTTCCTGTAAAAATCCTTTATTCCGGCCAGGCCGAACACGCAGTTTTTCCATATTGTCTCCAGCGGGTCCCTGAATGTTTTCTTTTCCCTTAGCGGCTTTGTATTTGAAGTATTAAAAACAATCGCGGTTTTTGCCTTTAACAGCCCTACAGGCACGCCCTCGCCCTTGTCGCCTTCCAGGAATTTATATGCTGTGCCAACCCTTATCACCCTGTCTATCCAGCCTTTCATTATTGCCGGCGGCATGCCCCACCAGTTCGGGTGCACTATAATAATGCCGTTTGCTTCCCAGATTTCTTTGCAGTGCTTTTTTACGATTGCAGGCAGCATCGCTCCTCTTTTATCTTCCCCCTCCGGCAAGACAGGCGGAAATTTTTCCTCGTAAAGGTCGTGGAAAATTATTTCACAGCCTTTTTTCTCAAGCGCCTTTGCCGCTGTTTCTGCTATTGCCCTGCAGAAACTTTTTTTGTTTGGATTTGCCAGTATTATCAATATTTTCATTGCGTCTCCTTTATCGCTTATTAAACCATTCTTTAATCTGTTTTGTTTTATCCCCCTGTATTTCTATTGTGCCGTTCTTTACAGTTCCGCCTGTTCCAAGGATTGTTTTTAAATCCTTTGCAATCGCGTTTAACCTGTATTCGCCGTAAGTGTGCAGGCCCGATATGATCGTCACCTGCTTCGCGCCCCTTTTTTCAAAGTATATTTTTGGCTTTGGCGGCTGCGGATTGGATTTTTTCATTGTAACGAACCGATAAATGTGGCTATAGTCGTAAACCGCATCAGTGTTTTCATTACAATACCACCAGCACGCCTGTCCAGTGTTTTTTTGCTTTTCCCTGGTTTGCCTGTTTTACTGCAGTCACATCCACAAAATAAATCCCGTTATCAATTTTTCTGCTGTTTTCCAGTATTATTTCCAGCTTTGTGCCCGGTGTCACACCGGCAAATACATTGTTATAAACCTTTCTCATGCTTACGGTAAATATTTTCACCCTTAAGTCTATTACGCCGCACATATCAAAAAGCAGGTTCACTGTCCTCCCGTTGCACGGATTTGGATATAACATGGCGCTCAGGTTCATGTCGCACACAGGCGTCTGTGTGTATGCCGGTGTCGTGGTGCATGTGGCAGTAAACGTCGCGGGGTATAATGTCTGCGTGGGCGAAGCTGTTGCAGTGAATGTCTGCGTATATGTCCTGGTCGCTGTGTATGTGATTGTGACCGTCGCTGTCTGGTTGCATGTGAAATAAGCAGGCTGGGGCAATTGATTGCAGGATTTCATTTTTACCGCTGTATAAACGCCGAAAATAGTATCAGCCAGGTACACATTGCCGTTCTGGTCCACGTCTATGCCGTTGCCCGTGGCAAAGCCCGGAACGCAGCCCAGCAGTTGCGAGCTGAAAGAATTGTTGTAAACAACATACCCTCCTGTCGAGCCTGACAGGACATATATATTTCCAGCCATGTCCATTGCCATGGCAGTTGGCCACCCGGACATGGTTGAAACAACAATAGGCTGGTTTGAATAAACATAGCTGTTCAGTCCACCTGTTTCAATATATTTTACAACTCTCGAATTGGTCGTGTCGTTCAAATAAAGGCTGGTCCCTGTCTTTACGCCTCCAGTCAATGGCCCCAGGGTAAGGCCTGTGCTTTGAATCAGGGCGCGCTGTGTTCCTGTCGGGTCCAGCTCGTAAACCAGTCCCTGGTCATTTGTCACATATGCGTTCCCGTAACTATCCACGTTTACGCTTCTTAATCCCGAGTTCGGCAGGGCTGCAAAAAGCGTTGTATTGCCTGACGCATCAACTTTTATTATGTCGAATGTATTTCTGTTCACCACATATATGCCGTCAAAATTGCACCTGCCCCGGGCTATGCCATATCCGCCCGGCATGCTTACGCTTCCGCCCGTCCCAAAAGATGTGATTGTTATTCCGTTGTAATCAAAGGCCCACAGTGTGGAGTTGTTAGTCGGCGCATTGTCCATCACGTATACCCTCTTACGCTCCATATCCACAGCAAGCCCTCCTGCCGGTCCTGTAAGTGTAGGGTCGGTCCATGTATTGTCAAACGCGCAGCAGCCCGGAGTCGGTGTGGGTATGGGCGTGGCAACAGGCTGCCAGTACACCAGCACCCTTCCCCTGTTCAGGTCTCCTATATACAAATTGTTCTGGCTGTCAAACGTAGAGCAAAAATATGCCGAGCCAAAATCTTTTATGTACGCCGAGGCCTCGCCGTCCACCAGCGGGCTTGCCGCAGGGTTAATGAATATCTTCGGGAATTGAGAGCCTATATACATTGTGCCGAGCACCATGGTGCTGTTGTCAGTGGTAAATGCAGGCTCAAAAGGCCCGCATGCGTTCAGTTCAGGCGCCGGAGGCACGTCGCACAAACCGTATCCTGTATTAAAATCCCCGTTCCTCGCGAAAACAGCAGAGGCAGGTATGTGGAAAAGCGGCGTTGTTGCCGAGTTGTTCTGTATCGTGGCAAAATCATACCTGAGCAGCCGCCAGTTTCCGTATGACTCCAGCGTAAAATCAGACACATACAAATTGCCGTTTTTGTCGAGCTCTACGTTGCCCGGCCCGTAAAGCGAAGCCGCGGAAGCGTTTTGCATTGACCCGTAATGTGTCGCGTCAATATAATTTATGGCGTTCGAAACCGCATCAGGCTGGCCGAGTATGATATCCACCTGCGGATTTGTAAGCGGATTGCGCACGCGGAAAACCCTGTTGTTCATGGTATCTGATATCCAAACATAATTCCGGCCGGTAGAATCAATATCCGGCGCCACGCTGAATACCGAATTTGCCCATGACACCTTTACAGACGGCTGCCCGAGCAGCGGTATTGAATTAGCAAGCAGCTCAGCAGGCGCCGCAAATGGAGTAAGAGGCAGGTTATAAATTTCCACCGATGATGTTCCGCCGCCGTTCCTGGCTGCCCACAAATGCTGTTGGGGCGAGGCATAATCCTCCCTGATGCGGCTAAAAGACACGGGATAACCGTAATATGAATAAGGTTCAGCCGCGAAATTTACGTTTGTGCTGTCTATGCCGGCAAACCCGTCTGCAGGCTTGTTATTATATAGGCCCGATGAAGCGGGACCAAGCCCGGGCATATTCCAGTACATTAACCTGTATAGATCAGCCAGTATCAGCTGTCCCGCGGCCACAGCCAGACCTACTGGAACGCATATTCCCTTGTTTGTTATATTATTCATCATACCGTGCTGGCGCGCCTTTAAAATATCTACATCAGCTGAATGCCCGGGCCCGGTGGCTCCAGGTACGAGCACAGGCGCTAGCGTGGGTATGGGAGCAGGGAACCTCAGCGCAGTGTTTACGCCGTTTCCAAAACCCACATACACATTACCGGCCTGGTCCACGCCAACCCCGCCGACAGGCCTTGTGGTTATATATGACTGCGCTATTTGCCCGTCTGTGTATGTAAAATCCGGGCGTCGCCGGAAATTGCCGAGAACGGTGTCGCTACTCCCACAGGCTGGTATTGAAGCAATACCTCTTTAGGCGCAGCGGAAAATACCCCTCCCGGAAAAGAAACATTGAACAAAATCACCTGGTTGGTGCACATGTCTGTTACCCATACGTTTCCGGAAATATCCAGCCCCATGCCTGTAGGGCATTGGAAATAATTGGTTATCATTCCGCTGGCGCTCATGCCGTTCGTGTATGCGGGATTGCCGTTTGTATCGGTGCCTGAAGGCTGGAAGACCAGTACCCTTTCCAAGCCTGCGTCAAGGACAAAAACATTTCCTGCATTATCCACGCAGACCGAGTCAGGCTGGTTCATCTGGTTAAGTACTGTATTGTCCGAGGTTGAAACATTGTGTGTAAAATCAATTTGCCCGAGTACAACATCGGCAGTTGAAATCGGCACGCCCTGATTCGGCGCGTTCGGGTTCGGGAACCTGAGGACCCTGTTGTTTCCCGAGTCACACACCCATAGGTTGCCAACTGAGTCAATGGCAACTCCTCCCCTGCCGGTAAGGTAAAAACATAATCCTGCCGCTGATACAGCGCACTGGTGGTAGCCTGAAACCATGTCAGCCTGCCCCCACTCATAGGACGCGGCAATGCCCTGCGACCCGGCTGCCGGTGTATTGTAGCGCAGCACGCGGTTGTTAAAAACATCAGGCACATACAGGTTTCCCTGCTGGTCAACAGCCATAGTGACCTGGCACCCGCTTTCCCACGGAGACCCGCTTTCCAAAGGAGTGCCGCACAAAGAGCTTGCCGAAGGCTGGGGGTAAACAGGATAGTTCCCGAAATTCGAGTCGCCGTTGCACGCGCAGTGCGTGAAATCCGGCTGGCCGAACACCATGTCCGCGTTAAAGCCTGTGCCTGTTATGCCCTGGTTTGGGGTAAAAATTGAAATATTGCTGTAGCCAAGTATCCTGCTGTTGTTCCCGTCAAAAATATAAAGTCGCTGCGGGTTTGAATAGCGGTCAACCACAACCCCTGACAGATTAAAACCCCTGCCGTTTACTACTGTGTTCGGCGCTGCGCCGGTAAAATCATCCTGTCCCAGCACCACATCAGCCCACAAGTCTCCTGAAACTCCCCTGACCGGCGCGGATAAAATATATGAGGAAGGCAATAATAAGCAGAAACTCACGAACAGTATTTTTCTTTTATTCACATATCACTCCTCTGATGTGTCGTAAAATATACCCTAATAATTAAATCATGAGCAATTAGACAAATTATACACCAGAAAGTTTCATTTTATTATTAAAAAATAACTTTAAAAGGAGGATTAAAATCAATAAAAAGTGGATTGCCTGCGTTTTAATCCCTGCAGGTATATGTTATAAATTGTTAATTGAAAATAACAAAGAAAGTTATTTAGTTCAAACTAATCAGGAGGAGGCAAAGCATGGCAACTAAAAAAGCGGCAAAGAAAAAGAAAGCAAAAGTTTGTTCCGTATGTGGGAAACCAATGAAAAAGTGCAGCTGCAGGTAAGCAGTCTAAGGATATCAGGGTCCAAATCAAAATTTTGGTTTGGGCCCTTTTGTTTTTTAGTTAATGAGTTTTGAATATTTTGCCCGTCTTTAATATATTATTGGAATTTAATTCAATTACATAATAATAAATCCCCGGCGATGCCTTGCCTCCGTATGAATTCCTGCCGTTCCAGTACACATCCGGTGTTTGCGCAGTCAATGAAATTACCAGCTCAGCTGATACTGTATATATGTGTATGTTTGCGCCTATTGGCAGGTTGATGATTTTCAACTCCCCTTCCACTGCCTTATCCGGATTAAAAGGATTTGGATAAACAATGATATTGTCAAAAGGATAAGGAGTGGGAGTTATTGTTATTGTAGGTGATATTGTTAAGGTAGGCGTTAAACTTGCCGTAAAAGTCTGTGTTATTGTAATTGTCTTGGTTGGCGACGCTGTATAAGTCAGCGTTTCAGTAATCGTTTCTGTTATGGTTAATGTTGATGTTGCAGTATTTGTGATTGTGCCGGTCAACGACACGGTAAATGTCTGCGTTATTGTCGCAGTGTTTGTCGCTGTGGCTGTAAGCGTGTCAGTGCATGTATTTGTATATGTCACTGTCTGTGTATATGTGCATGTGGCAGATCCCGTGTTTGTGTAAGTCGACGTTGCTGAATAAGTAGGTGTTTGCGTATATGTGGGGGTAATTGTTCCTGTTGCAGTATAAGTCAGGGTTGCTGTAAGCGTCGCGGTCTGCGTGTAAGTTAGTGTTACTGTAAAGGTCGGCGTTATTGTATTCGTGCATGTCGGCGTTGCCGTACCTGTGTAAGTCGGTGTCTGCGTGTATGTAGTTGTGCCTGTACTTGTTGCAGTAATTGTATATGTCAATGAGCTTGTGTTTGAAATTGTTGCAGTTGGAGATATTGTCATGGTTGTGGTTTGTGTTATTGAAGGCGTTGCCGAAGGGGTCGGCGTCGGGCTCCCGCAAGCGCCGAATTCTTCCACCCTGTTATTCCCCCCGTCTGAAACATAAACATTTCCGCTGCTGTCCACTGCTATACCATTCGGAGAATTAAATTGCCCGTTGCCGCTACCAGAATTACCCCATTGGGTAATATAAGTACCTGTACTGCTGAATTCCTGAATGTTGTTATTATTACGGTCTGTGACATATACATTACCGCTGCTGTCTACTGCTATTCCGTAAGGAAATTCAAATTGACCCGGACTGGTTCCGCTATTGCCCCACTGTGTTATATATGCGCCTGTATTGCTGAAAACTTCTATCCTGTTATTGCCGGAATCTGTAACATAAACATTTCCGCTGCCATCCACTGCTATTCCATAAGGATTATTAAATTGTCCAGGACCGTTTCCGGAAACACCCCATTGCATAATGTATGCTCCAGTACTGCTGAATTTTTGAACCCGGTTATTCCCAGAATCTGTGACATATACGTTTCCGCTGCTGTCAATTGCTATTCCGGTAGGCCCATGAAAAAATTGTCCTGGACCGTTTCCAGAAGCACCCCATTGCGTTATATATATTCCTGTGCTGCTAAATTTCTGGATCCGGTTATTCCAGTCATCTGTAACATAAACATTTTCAGTACTGTCTATTGCAATTCCTACATTAGCAATAAAACCATAATTACCGGTCCCATTACTGCCCCATTGTCTTATATAAGTGCCCGAACTGTTGAATTCTTCGATTCTATTATTTCCAAAGTCTGAAACATATACATTCCCGCTGCTGTTTATTGCTATCCCGCTCGGGCCGTTAAACTGGCCGTTTCCTGTCCCGGTAGTACCCCACTGTGTAATATAACAAGGTGCCGGCCCTGATGTAAAAGTTGGAGTATATGTAATCGTCGGCGTATTTGTAAATGACAGAATTGGCGTCACCGTCGGGCTGGGGCACACACCGAATTTCTGGATCCTGTTATTTCCCCACTCTACAACATAAACATTCCCGCTGCTGTCTATTGCCACTCCATAGGGCTGAGAAAACTGTCCATTACCGGTTCCACCACTGCCCCATTGTGTTATATATGTACCTGAACTGCTAAACTCTTGAATTCTATTATTATTTGCGTCTGCAACATATATATTATCGCTGCTATCTACTGCCACTTCCGTAGGATAATTAAACTGCCCGTTGCCGCTTCCGGAACCGCCCCATTGTGTTATATATACTCCTGTACTGCTGAATTCCTGGATTCTGTTATTCGTTGTATCTGCAATATAAATATTTCCATTGCTATCTATTGCCACTCCAAAGGAACGATTAAATTGCCCGTTGCCACTTCCAAAACTTCCAAATTGATTTATATATGTATCCGAACTGCTAAATTCTTGAATTCTGCTGTTAAGAGTATCTGCAACATATATATTATTAATGCTGTCTATTGCTACTCCTACAGGATAATTAAACTGCCCATTACCAGCTCCAGTAGTACCCCATTGTGTGATATATACACCAGCAGATGTAAATTCTTGAATCCTATTATTGTACACTTCTGAAACATATACATTTCCACCACTATCTATGGCTATTCCCTGAGGACCATTAAACTGTCCATTACCGATCCCAGCATTACCCCATTGTGTAATATATGTACCTGTACTGCTAAATTCTTGAATTCTGTTATTCCCATTATCTGCAACAAATACATTCCCGCTACTGTCTATGGCTACTCCAAAAGGATAACTAAACTGCCCGTTGCCGGTTCCAGAAGTTCCCCACTGTGTTATATAACAGGGAGCAGTATCAGCAAATGAATTATTTGCCGCGAAAATGAATGCTGAAAACAACAGCGCTGTGATTATTTTTTTTGCCATGCTTTTGCCCACTAAATTGCTCCTTAAAAAAAAGGCTATAATCATCCCTTATTTATAATATATACCATACGATCGGCCTAATAACAATTATTAATATATTCATGCATTATCCTGAGTTTACGGCTGGTAATGTCTGCGAAAGCGGATAAAACAGGCGAGGCATGCATGAAGTGCTGCTATTGGAGTACGGCTTGAAAAATTCTGGTAATATGTAATTTATTTTTACCGCATTCATTCATCCACAGGCAGTTTCCTGCGCCGGGAAAGCTAAATCTTCGGCGTCAGGAAACCCGTGGTATTCTGAATGGCTGTGATTTTCGTTCAAATCTGCTGCGGGCTTTTTATTATTCTAATGCACCTGCACCGTCATATCACCGTTGCAGTCGCTGTATGTCAGGTAAAGATGCCCGCTTGACTGGTCTACCGTAAGCCATGTGTCTTCTATATCGCAGGAATTCGGGTAACCGGCGTAAAGTTGCCAGCTGCCGTTGTTGTAGTATTTCACCGTAGCTGCTTCAGGGTTAGGCATACTGTCCTGGGCTTCATCGTCAAACGCAACATAAGGCACGCCGTTGTAAACACATCCGGAAACAGACTCAATATCATCACCGTTCGATATGCTTCCAAGAGTGCCTACGCTTTGCAGGTTGGTATTAAGTGTCATTACAACAGCGCCATAAGTTGAATTATAATATATCAAATACAGATTGCCGTTGCTTACTGTCATTACCGGGTCCCATTGTTCGTCAATCGTTACGGTGGTATTGGTTACCGGCAACCAGTTTGTTCCGTTATAATACATAAGGCTGAGATAGTTGTTATTATCGTCATCATAGGCAATATACAGGGTATTGTTGTAAACCACCATCGCTGCGTTTTCCGCGTAAGTGCAAATCGTGCCCAAATCAACCCATGACAAATTCGAGCTGTTATACCACGCAGCATGCAATGCGCCGCTTGAATCAATATAAGAAATATATAAAACATTATCTAACACTGCCATCGAGATCATTTCATCAAAGCTTCCTACCGCAAAGCCGCTGGTTCCAAGCGTCACCCAGTTGTTTCCGCTTAATTGATATATTGTTATATTGCCGGTGCTGCTGTCAGTAGTGGCCAAATAAAGCGTATTGTTGATGGCAAAAAGCGAGTAATATCCGTCAGAAACAGAGCCTGTGGTAAAGCCCGGGCTGCCGGCATCTACCCAGCTTGTCCCGTTATATTTCATAACCGTAATCCCGTAGTTGGAAGTTGAGTAATCAACAAAAGCCACGTATGTAGTGCCGCCGGAAACTACAATCTGCCCGTCATAAGCAGCTCCGGGGTCAACTTCAGCTCCTCCGACGTTTGTCCAGCTCTGCGGAGTGGGCGTTGGGGCCGGGGTTGTGGGGGTTTTTTTTCTGCAGTTTACTGTGAAAAATAGGGCAAAAACAAAAAATACTAAAACAAAAAATGCTGTAAATTTTTTCATTTATTCCTCCCTTTTTGTTGAGATACGCCTTAAGCGTGTCTTTTAGAATATTATTGCATAATTTTTATTTCTCAATTTTCCCGTATAAAGTTTATATCCGGAATCTCCAATTGTCAATTGAAAACATTTCCGCCTATACATTTCCGGCGGAAGGTTCCTCGCGCACTACGATAATTACAGGAAAGGCCTTGCTGATTTTATGAACAAGGCAATCCAAATATACTGCGAAACAGCTTTAAAATAATATTATATTTTATTCAGCATTGATGAGTAGTCGTTGAACAAATCCAGCATATCAAGCTGCACCGATATTTGCCCGCGGTGGTGGGTCTGATGATTAAACCACTGCAGCAAAAGTTTCCACAGTTCCTTTTCAATCTCTTCACCCTTATAGTTCTTAAACTTTATTATTGCGTTAAGTTTATTGTCGTCAAGTTCTTCAACAAACTGGATAATTGTCTCATCAAGGTCCTTCCTGAACTTAAACAGCTTTGTGTAATCCCCTTCCATTTCTTTTTTCAGGGTTTCGTTGTCAAGTTGCAGGACAGAAGAGCCTGCCAGCGCCTTG
The DNA here is from genome assembly GCA_963845185.1 of uncultured bacterium. Taxonomy (GTDB): domain Bacteria; phylum Oederibacteriota; class PGYV01; order PGYV01; family CAWJRG01; genus CAWJRG01. Next base: position 461,826 of record CAWJRG010000010.1, read on the forward strand.
TTTTCCGGCAAAGATGCCTTAAACCGCCTTAACCACGCAATATCCGTATTAAGAATATGTGACATAGTGTCAAAAATCGCCGGGTAATATGCTTTTGATTTCTGAAATATCTTTTCTTTTGGCATAGGCTCAACCAGTTTCAGAATCTCCTGGTTAACGGCCTTGTTATACTTTGCGTAAGACTGGAATATTATCTTCATTTTGTTTCTCCTGTCTACGGCTTAAAGAAGACCCCTTTCCCCTCGACGGGGGAAGGTTGGGATGAGGGTGACGTAGCGGCTACTTTGCCCATAGCGTCGATGCTGTTTGCTGCTTCTTCACCCTCACCTTTTTCCTCTCCCGTCAAGGGAGAGGAGACCTCAAACTAAAGCCGATATATTTTTATTTAAAATTTTCTAATTCTTTCTCTATTTTTTCTATAACCTCTGGTTTGAGCGTAACATCCCCTGCCTTGACTGTCTCGAGTATCTGCCCGGGCTTTCGCGCTCCAACTATGGCTGAAGTTACTTCAGGCCGCCTTAAAATCCACGCTATTGCAAGCTGCGCGATGGTAATTTTATTATCCGCGGCGATTGCCTTTAATTTTTCAATGAGCTTGAGGTTTTTTGAAAGCTCAGGCTCATTAAACCTGGCGTCGCGCTTCCTGTGGTCTGATTCAGGCAGGCTGCTGACCCATTCTTTTGTCACCTTGCCTGTCAAAAGCCCTCTTTCCATGGGCGAGTATACTACGACGCCTATATTGTTTTCTTTGCAAAAAACAAGCTGGTCGTTTTCTATTCCGCGCCTTAGCATGCTGTAAGGCGGCTGCAAAGACGCTATCCTGCCTGTGCCCGCTATCTTTTTCATCTGCGCCGTGCTGAAATTCGATATGCCCGCGTACCTGACCTTGCCCTCTTTTACCAGTTCTGTCATTGCGCCCCAGCCTTCTTCCAGATCCTTTTCAGGGTCTGGCCAGTGCATCTGGTAAAGGTCTATTACGGAAACATCCAGCCGCTTCAGGCTGTCCTCGCATTCTTTTTTTATCTCTTCTTTTTTAAGAACTCCGAAAATCTCGCTGCCGTCCTCGTTCCATCTCCTGGCGCACTTTGTGGCGATAATTAGTTTGTTCCTTTTGCCTTTTATTGCCTTTCCCACTTCTACTTCCGAGTGCCCGAGCCCGTAAACAGCTGCAGTGTCTATCCAGTTAATGCCGCTGTCTATTGCCTCGTGCACGGTCTTTATCGTGTCGCTGTCGTCCTGAGGCCCCCACGAAAACCTCCATCCTGCTCCGCCCGCTGCCCAAGTGCCAAGCCCGATTACGGTCAGTTCAAGGTCTGTCCAACCAAGTTTCCTTTTTTTCATAAAACACCTCCAAAACCCCCTGTTGTCCCCCTTTATTAAAGGGGGAATTAAAATTCTCCCCCTTAACAAGGGGGAGTTAGAGGGGGCTTACTTGATAACTTTAATAACTTAATAATTCATTTTATTCAACTTCAAAACAGAACATTCTACTGACCAAATTCTACCAATATAGATGTAGAGACACGCCATGGAGTCTGTCTCAAAACTCTTTTAAACGCCTTGCATTGCCTACACTTATCGCGTTTTTTAGCCCCTATCTTTATTATTTCTCTTCTTTTCGATTTGTGGTTCTTTTCTTGTCAGGTTGCGAACCTTAATTTAACCTTACCTTCCCTCCACAAGGCATACATTGTCTTTATGTTATGGGCGGCGCATATAAAAGACCATTGTGTTTTTACGCTTTCGATTCCTCTAACACTAAATCTTGTAAAACCAAGTACGTTTTTTATACGTCCCAATAATGGCTCAACTATTGTTTTTCTCTTTCGAAGCTGTTCTTTCCAGTTATTGACCCTAGCTTCTTCTCTGTATATTGACACTATCTCCTCATACTCATGCTTATTTGCTTCTATTATCCTTCCGGATTTTACCTTGCTGCATTCGTATTTATAAATACAATCCCTATGATCCCCGCATCGGTATATCATTGTCTCTTTTCCGTTTTTCTTCTTCCTTATACTGGTATATTCAAGCCTGCCATTTTTAGGACATACATATTCGTTTTTTTCTTTGTCGTATTTAAAATGCGCTTTGCCATACGGCCTATCGCTGTCATCCTCCGGCAAGTTAACAATTATATTCCTTTTTTCTTCTTTGGCTTTTGCCAGTTCTTCCGGTGAATAATACCCTCCATCCGCAAGCGTTACTCCTGATTTTTGTCCGGTATTCGACTCTGCTTTTTCTATCATATCATTCAGCATGTGAGCATCCGATTCCTTGTTTGTCACATTCTCTGCCACAATTATCTGTTTCTTTGCGTCCACAACAACCTGTGAGTTATATGCCTGTTGCAGTCCTTTACCTCTTGTCATCATGAACCGGCTGTCTCTATCTGTGGGGTTTTCAGTTGTTTTTCCTTCACTTTTCATACGTTCTATATGTTCTCTTATTACCTGACGCAGTTTCTCCTTTTCCTGCAATTCTTTTGGCATTCCGCACTTACTTTTGCCCTCTTCATCGTCTTGTTCGTCATTTTTCTCAATTTCCACCATTATTTTGTCTATTTCTCTGTCTAATTCTTGTATTTTTTTATTCATGTCTTTTATTGTTTTGGTCTTTTCCTTATTTACATCTGCCTGTATTTTTGTGCCGTCCACGGCTTGAATTTCAAAACCAACCAAATTGTTGTTTGTTGCCACACGCACCGTCTCCTTCAGTAAAACCCTTATCTGCTCTTTATTTCCTTTAAAAAATCTCCATAGCGTATTATGGTCGGGATGATTATTCCCGGTTATCCATATCATCCCCATTGAATCGTAAGTCATTTTTTCAACTTTTCTGCTGCTCTTTTTTCCTTCCAGTATGCCGTACATCCATGCCCCAAGTAAAAGATCTACAAAATATCCCGGTCTTCCGGTTTCTTCTTCCATTTTAAAACCCATCTCTTCAAGCGGTAATTCTTCTACGAATTCTACGACAAATCGAGCTAAATGATCTTTTGAAACCCAATCTTCTATTGCCGGTGGCAGTAGATACATTTGATTTCTATCGGCTCTTATCGTTGGCATTTGGTTTCTCCTTCGCTAAATTTTGAAACCATTATACCATTTATGTCAAAGAATTAAGAGGCTTTTGAGACAGACTCCATGGCGTGTCTCTACAATTAAATTATAATTTTATTTTTACTTCTTCTCCCCCATATTTCACCACAGCATCAGGTTTTTTTGTATCTTCCAAGCCTGAGCCATGGCCTGCCCTCACAAATACTATTTTAAATTTCCGCGCCAAAAGCATACCCGGAAACTTGCCTTGACGTTTGCCTATTATCAAAGTTTTCTTTTTCTCATCCCACTTTATCGGGATTATGGAATAGCTTCCTTTTTCATAGTTGTAATTGTCTCCCTCGTCTTCGAACAAATCAAATTCCGCGTCTTTGCCGGTATACACCCTGAGCTCTATCGGGTCAGCAGGCTTTTCAGACGTGTACTGCATGTCCGGGCCCATTGGTATTATCGAACCACCTGGCACAAATAGCGGCATTGTGCCAAGGGATGGCTTTAGTTTTATTTGCTGGCCGCCCGCAAGCACCCTGCCTGTCCAGAAGTCAAACCATTTCTTGCCTAGCGGCAGATAAACCATTACATATTTTTTTGCCTCATCAGCTTTCATTTCTGGCGTGTGCCAGTTCAGCCTCATTATTGCCTGCTTCATCTTAAATTGCTGATGTTCGAGTTTTATGTTGTATTTTGTATTTGCCTTGAGTTTTAATTTCGTGTTAAATTTTTTTTCCTCCCTGTTTTTCCATTCGTTTATCACAAGCTTGTCATCTATCCACACTCTCACGCTGCCGTCAGTGATAGCCGTGAAATCATACTCGCCTGCAGCGCCTGTCAGTATCTTTCCTGTCCATCTCTGCGAATATTCAGCGTCTATATCGAGCGGTATGTTGCCTGCCCATCCCATGCTTGACGTGTCGAGTTTCCGCTTCGCGCGCAAGTCGGTGAAATCCATGTTGTTGAATATTTCATAAACAAGCCCGTTTTCCTTGCCGTCAGGCGTAAAAAGGTTGTTGAGGTAGATATAGTCGCCTTTATTTTTAGTATCAGCATACAGTTCTTTTGTTATTGGGCATGCCATGATTGACTTGCCGAACATGTACTGTGTGGCAATGTTTAACGAACGCCTGTCTTCAGTAAAGTCCGATGCCAGCGGCCTTATGAACGAATAGCCGTCGCTTGTCACTTTCCACGCAGTCGAGTAAATATACGGCATAAGCCTGTAGCGCAGTTTTATGAACTTTGCCTGTGTGTCATATTCTGTTGAGCCCGGATTTCCGAATCTCCATATTTCCCTTGGTAATGCCGTGCCGTGCGTGCGGAACACCGGCAGAAAAGCCACGAACTGGAACCACCTGAGGTAAAGCTCCTTATACGCAGGGTCATTGAGCGGGTCTTTGTATTTGAAAAACGGGTAAAAAGCTCCCACGTCGCTTGTCCAGTACGGCACGCCTGCAGCTGAAAAATTGATTCCTGCCGCGACCTGGTTCCTTAAAGTTTCCCATCCTGCAAACGTGTCGCCAGACCATGAGGCTGAAGCGTTTCTCTGCTGGCCCGCAAAAGCCGAGCGCGTAAGTATAAATATGCGCTTTTTATTGGACACCCTGCGCTGGTTTTCATAAACGCCTTTTGTTGTCATGAGTGAAAACGCGTTCAGGTACTTTGCCATTGTACCGAGCGCGTTTTTTCCGCAGGCCTTGGTTGTTTCTTCCCAGACAAACCTGTCCTCTGCAGACACGAACTCAGCCTCTGAACCGTCCATCCAGTACGCATCAACGTTATTGTCATATAAACACTTTTTTAAATATTTCCAGTAAATCTTCCTGGCTTCTTCACTGTAAGCGTCATAAACCCTGGACCCTGTCCAGTGCGGCGGCTTGAACAAGAATCCCTTTGCTTTCATTTCCTTGTGAATTGCCGACTCCGGCCCGAATGCCGGCCAGACAGAAGCCATGAGATGCCCGCCCAGGCCGTGTATTTCCTGCATCATTTTTTTCGGCTCAGGGAAACGGTTTTTCTCCCAAATCATTCCGGAAAAAACTTCGTTCTCTCCCCAGTATCTCCAGTCCTGCACTATGCTGTCGATTGGAACTTTCCTCTCACGGTATTCTTTAAGTATGTTTAAAAGCTCGTCCTGGTCAAGGTATCGTTCCTTTGACTGCCAGTAGCCAAATACCCATTTAGGGAACATGGGAGCATGGCCTGTTAAATCCCTGTATTTGCTTATTGCCCCGTCAATATTTTTCCCGTAAATAAAATAGTAGTCCACGCAGTCAGCTGCTTCGGACAAAAAAGAAAAATCCTTTTCGCCTGCGTGGAATTTTGTCTCTGAATAATTATCCCAGAGTATTCCCCATCCGCGGCTGGAAATCAGGAACGGATTTACAATCACTCTGTTTGCCTGCACCATTAAAACATCGCAGTTTTTGTAATTCATGAAACCTTCCTCATACTGGCCTAGGCCGTATAATCCTTCCTGTTTTGAAATTTCAAACCCCTGGCCGGCGTGAAAGCATTTTTCCTTTTGTACTATTGCAGGTTTTAAAATCCTTGTGTTTGTTTTTTCTTCAAGCAGCAGTTTGCCTGCCTTGTCGTAAAAGCAGGTTAAGCCGGTTCGCTTGTTGATTTTGACTTTTAGTTTTTCCGTTGTTACAACCATTTCTTTCGCGCTTTCCTGCAAATGGCAGGCTGTCTTTCCCGGCTTCATTGTCACAATAAGGCTTTTGTTTTGCTTTTTCGCGCCGACCGGGCAATGATTTACTCTTATAATCTCCGGCGAAAAAATCTCGACAACAAGCTTTTCTTTTCCTGTATTTAATTCAACCTTATTTCTGTTTGCTTTACTCTTCATCTTTTCCTCCACAATAAATTATATTATATTTTAAGTGCATCCTGTTTTAAAATCATATGCTACTGACTTGCACAGGGGCCCGAACCCGTTTTTTAACCATATTGCCTGCTTGCTTCCACAAAGACCTTATAAAATAAACCCATATTGCCAGCAGGATAAAAAACTTGAATGAAAGCAATAGTGACAAAAACCAGTTTTTGGCACTGGAAAAAGGGAAAGGCATCGCTATGCACACGGCTGCCGCAAGCGACAGGCTAAAAAAATAATTTTCGCCCGATTCAATCGCCCTGTACATAAGTACCAATAAGGCCGGAATTATGTACACAAGGTGCATTTCCCCGGAATATGATGATGTCATGTGCAAAAGCAGGAGAAAAGCGCACACCCCGTCCATGCTTGCCGCCCTAGTGTTTTTCGCGTTTATAAAAAGCGCAAAGCAGGAAACCGCGACAAGCGCAAAATTTATCAGGTACGGTGTTGCTGCAGCCAGAATTTTGCTTGCAAAAACCGGTTTCGAGTATTCGCTTTCCATAAACAGGCGCGACATAAAACTGTTTACGTTCACGTTCCACGGCACTGTCGGCGACAAAAAGTCCAGAATGGTTTTTGAGTACCCGAGTGTAGGAGCCACCTGTTTCGCCCAAGCCGGCCACGCTGCGCTTGGCAGGACTATTATGGACAAGAGGTAGGCGGCAAATACGTAAAATATTGACCACAAAAGAACCCTGAATTTCCTGGCGAATATAAAATAAAACAAAAAAATCAGCGGAAAAAGCTTGAGCAGCAGGGCTGCCGCAAACGGCGCAGCTGTCAGCGCCGGGTGTTTGTTTTCGATTAAAAACGACCAGCCCAGGCATATTAAGACCACAAGTATCAGGTTAACCTGGCCCAATTCTATATTTGCCTTGCATGAATAAAATAAAAAAACATAAACTGCGGAAAAAACCAGAAAAGCCCATTCTTTGCCGGCTTTCATCACTTTGAAAAGGAATATGTAAAGGAAGAGAAGTATCATTGCCTGGTTTATGAAAAACATGACCAGCTTCGCTATATTGTACGGCAGCAGGCTTAGCGGGTAAAAAAACATCAGGCCCGCAGGCGGGTACGGGTACGGGTACACAAAGGTTTTTTCCCCGCTCCCGGCTTTCTGCAGAGCCTCGTAATCATAAGGCGATATTCCCTTTTCAAACGCCAGTTTTGCCGGGAAATAAAAAGTCGGGAAGTCAATCGCTGTTTTCGGGATGGCCATAAGCCCGTCGAAGACAAAAAAAGCAGCGTACGCAGCTATGATTATGGCAAGATAAATTCTTTTATCTGCGCTTTTTTCCATTTTTATATTTCCCTCACGCCCTGCCCAGGCTCGCACACGTAAAAATCCGCCGTCAATCCCGTTTTTTTCTTATACCCTGCCGCGACATTTGCCTTGAAATCAAATATCGAGTCCCTGTGCACAATGTTTATCGTGCAGCCGCCGAAGCCCGCGCCTGTCATGCGCCCGCCAAGGTATCCGGGCTGCTTTTTTGCCTCTTCAAAAAGCGCGTCAAGCTCAGGGCCCGTCACTTCGTAATCGTCCCTTAAAGATATGTGCGACTCTTCCAGCAGTTTGCCGAGCGCCTTAAGGTCATTGCTCTTCATGGCCTTTACAGCCTTTTTCACGCGTTCGTTTTCCGACACGACGTGCCTGGCCCTTTTTTGCAGCACAGGGCTTGTGATTTGATTCTTGCATTTTTCGAATGTTTCCATGTCCATGTCGCACAGTTCTTTTATGTCAATTGCTTTTTTAATATCCAGCAAAGCCTGCCTGCATTCCATACGCCGTTCGTTGTATTTTGAGCCTGCAAGCTCCCTTTTTTTGTTTGTGTTTGCCAGCACAATGCGGTATTCCCCGAATTCAAGCGGTATGTAATCGTGCTCGAGCGTGTTGCAGTTTAAAATCATTGCGCTGCCTTTTTTCGACACGGCTGAAGCGAACTGGTCCATGATGCCGCATTTCACTCCCACGAACTCGTTCTCCGCCCTCTGGCATAATAATGCCATGTCCTCCTTGTCAATAGCCAGCCCGAATATCTCAGATAACCCGTACGCGAATACCGTTTCAAAGGCGGCCGACGAGGAAATTCCTGCCCCTGCAGGTATTTCGCTGAAAAACAAAACCTCGGCCCCGCTTTTTATATTGTAGCAGGCATCCATTAACGCGTTCAATACGCCTGCCGGGTAATTTGCCCATAATATTTCATTGTTAAATGCCGATTTTTCCCGCACATCGAGTTCTATGGTTTCCGGCGCGTTTATATCCTTTAAAATTATCTTTGAATCTTTTCTTTTCCTTATCGCCATATAAGAGTTCAGGTCTACTGCTGCCGGCAGCACAAGCCCGCCGTTGTAATCAATGTGCTCGCCTATTATGTTTATCCTTGCAGGCGCAGAGAATACCCTTATGGCGCTGCCTTTTTCCGGGCTGGCGCCGTACACTTTTATAAATTCGTTTATAAATTCTATTTTAAACCTTTCCTTGTCCCACGACGCAAAATATTTATATTTAGCTGCAATGAGCTGCTTTGCCGTGTCTTCCACGGCAGCCACGTTCGCGGCAGCCCATGCGCCTGACTCTGAAGACGCGTAATATTTTATCTTGTCCTTTGCCCGCAGAGGCGGGTAAAACTCTATGTGGAAATGGTAATATTTTTTGCTGTCCTTGTGCTCAGGCGAGTTCACCGGGCACTGGTGCGCGCACATCATGAAGGGAAACGGCCGGTTGAACACAAAATCAAAAGCGCCTTCTATGATTTTCAGCGCCTCTGCCAGGTCTTTTCTTTCTTCCCTGTTTAAATCCGTTATATAGGGCCTGTGCATTTTGCTTGAAACAAACACGCCAAACGGGTAATCCGTAAAATAAGGCAGGTACACAATGAAGCTTTTGTTTTCATATATAATCCTGCTTCCGGATTTTTCCTCTTCCTTGTTAATGCCGCATATCAGGCATTTGCCGGTCTTTTTGTAATGTGCCTTTGCGTTTTCAAGCTCGGTTTTTATTTTTAGCGGAATGAACGGGTATGCGTAAATCTGGCCGTGCGGGTGTATCATGGTGACGCCGACTTCCTCGCCTTTGTTCTCAAACGGGAATACGTATTTTATTTTTTTGTCTTTTGAAAGTTTTTCGCAGCGCTCTGCCCACAAATCCACGATCTTTGTTATATGCTCGGTTGGCAGCTGCGACATGGTTGTCTTGTGCTCGGGCGAATAAAGTATGACCTCGCATTTGCCGTATGAAGGCGCGTTTTTGTAAACGGATGATTTTATTTTCCCGGGCTTTCCCGGGTTTTTCATAAGCGCGGGAAAGTCATTGTCGTATTTGAGCACATCGTATTTTTTTAATTTCCCCTGCCCCGGGCAAAACGCGCAGAAGTTTTCCTTCATATCAGGCCTGCCCTGCCTTTTTGCAGCGACCATTGTCCATGTGCCGAGCAAAGGGTTCCATCTCAATTCAGTCATTTGTTTTCTCCCGAATAATATGCAATTTATGAATTACCCTTTGATAATTTAATACTTGTTTTATAATAAGTCAATAGCATCCTTGCCAAATGAATGCCTTGACAGGCAATTAAACCGCGTAGTATAATTTTTACAATGATTTAAAGGCAAAACATTTAGGAGGCCAGGGTATGAAAAAAATTTTAATCCTCTCCGCGTTTATTTTCCTGTCTTTTTCTTTAATCTTTGGCTCTTACCAGTCAGACGTCTCAAACGCCTACAAACAATACAAAGCCGGGCATTACAAAGAAGCGCTCAGGCTTTATGAAAAAGCATATAAACAGCACCGCACCAGACAGGTTTACGACTACATAGTGTACCTTCAAAATAAGCTGTATAAGCGTAAGAATACCCGGGCTGAGAATTACTACAGCAGCGACGGCATTAAATGGGCCCCGCAGGAAAGGATTATAACCGTGAACCCGATCGGGCTTCTCGGCGGCGACCTGGGCGCCCATTATGAAATGACCATGGGCCGCTCAAACGGCCTCGGGTTTAACGCAGGCCTTGACTTTCACGGCGGCGACTGGCTCTGGCTCGGTATAAACGCAGGAACAGAATATAACTGGTATTTCCAGAACCACGCCTTAAACGGCTGGTTTGCAGGCCCCGGCGCCGGTATCAGCCTGCTCTTAATCCGTCATAAATATACTCCGGCCGGGCAGACAGCATCCGTAACCGGTTCTTCTATCGGGCTCGGCATGCAGCTTGGGGGCCACGGCGGTTACAGGTGGATATTTGACAACGGGTTTGTTGTTGACGTAATTGCAGGCCTTGGCTTCACAATACCGATAAGCAGCGCAATCAACGGCGCATACGCGCCTTTCGGCGGAATAGGGCCGTTTTTGGGATGCGACCTCGGCTACGCGTTTTAAACATTATATAAATTTGCAAATAATAAAGGCGCCCTTTCGGCGCCTTTATTATTTATGCACTATCAAAAATATTCTTGCTTAAAAATTATCCCTTATTTATTTCACTCCTGAGATATTGTCTATATATATGGGCCCGCCAAATGGCTTGCCTGAGTTTAAAACAAGGTACATGTGCCACATGTCGCCGCTCAGTTGTGAGCTGTCCAGTTTATATTCCAGCTTGTTCCAGCCCGCTTTTAAAAATCCCTGCACCTGATACCAGGCGTTTGCAGAGCCTGAAAAAACAAGAAAAATCTGCGCATAATCCATGTCAGCTATCGTGCTTTTCGGCACATAAACATCCATGGTAATACTGGTAAATTTCGTAAGGTCCGGGGAAAACGGCCCGTCGTTTATTGCCACATTCTGGTTCCAGCCCGCTGAATTTTTCGTGTCGATTTTCATTGAATACTTTCCTTCGGTCACGTATTTCGGGTCATCATTTACCTGGCATGCGTCAGCCCATTTGCCCTTGCCCTGCCATCCGTCAGTGGAATTTGATTCAAAACCCCAGAGCACTGTGCCCTTGCCTGTGGTTGCTGCTGCCTGAGCTGTTGTTGTCGCGCCTGCAGCTGCCGCTGTTGTTGCCGTGGTTCCGCTTGATGCCGTCCCTTCCGGCGTAGCGCATCCTGAGAACACCATGGGTAAAACAAGTACTGCTAAAGCCAAAAACAATAAAACTTTTCTCATAACCCTGCCTCCTTTTCAATATTTTTCATTTTTAGACTGCTGATATTTGCCTCTAATGAGTGCATTTAATATAACACATTTTTTTCTATTTTTTAACAATAAATATTTTTATTGTGCCGTAAAACCCCTTATTTCTTTATAATAAAATGCAACGCTTAATTTTATTTACCAAAAATACATTGCAACCCTGTATTTCACTCTTATCATTTTTCCTTTCCACAGTATTTACATTCCCATAATTTAGTGCTGTCCTGTATTTTTCCCCAATCTTTAAGCCTCCACTGATGAAACCCCATAAGGCAAAGTAAACGGTGTAAGAAGTTCATCTGGGCACCTCATTTTCAGAAAGATATTTAACCAGCATTATATTATCGCTTAAAGGCAACCCGTTTTCTTCGTCAAAAATTTGTATGCTTAAAAGGCATTCATCTATATAATAATCCAGCCGGATTGTCGAGTCAAAATCTGTTTCTTCCTCGTAATTCGAAAGCTTGGGTTTCTGGGATGCTGTTTTTCCCCACATACCGCCGCCTCTATCTTCATTATTTTCAACTTTCGTCCTAATTGTATAAATTTCCGCTCCTTCCGGTGCTCGGCCTGCAAATTCGCTGTCCTCGTCAACAAATCCAGTGACAACCGGGCTGTCCTCGTATATTTTTTTGTATGCTTCGGACAGGTATGAAATAGCTTCGTCTTCCGTAGTTATAAAAAATGCAAATTTAGAATCCAAGACTGCCGGGTTTGTTAGTTGTTTCATTTTCCCACCTCAAAAATTTAAATTTATTTATCTTTACTTTTTATACCAAACCCCAGCCATCTGCCGTCAACATCCTCAACGACAAATTCCCTGTTGTGATAATCAGTCTGAAACAGCGGACGGGCTATTTTTGCGCCGGCAACCCTGAATTCCTCCTGCAGTTCTTCCTGTTTGTCAGTGAGAAAATACACGTCATACCCATACCCGTATAGTTTCCTGTTTGGAATGACTTCCTGCCCGTTTGATTTTGTCAGAATAATTTCTTCAGAATCGCGGTATAAACAAATATGCGGTTCTTTCGCGTCAAGATACTGCACTGCCTTAAATCCCATTACTTTTTCATAATATTCCGCTGTCTTTAATATGTCAGTACACGGAAACACGCACCGTGACGCAAGCAGTTTCTTTTTCATTATTTCACTTCAATATCCCCGTAAGACACGCCCCTGCCTTCTGCGGAGATATAGCACCTGCCGTATATCCTCGGGTCTCCGGTTATGCAATGTATAAATCCGTACTGGTGCCTGTCGTCGTTTATGCGCACCCAGGTATTTCCAGTATCATCTGACCTGAAAATTCCTACTACCTCTGAAATTTTTCCCCATAAATATATTGCCGGGTATTTTGCGTCAGGCGCTGCCTTGCCGAAACCTATCCTGTAAGCTTCCCCGACATTTCCTATTTTATCCGCTGATTTGCCAGAGTCAGTCGAGCGGAAAAGCCCGCCGTTCTCGCCCGCAATCCAGATGTCTCCCTCTACTCCGGGCACAGCCGCTGCGGTGCCTACTCCCCAGCCAAAATCTTTCACCGTAGGCAAACCCGAAGCTTCGCGCGAAAAGCTCGCGCCTTTGTCCTCGCTTATCCACATCAGGCCGTTCACGAAATCATATATGTAAAACCTGGCAGGGTTGACCGTGTCTGCTATGGGGTGGTATATGCCGTCCGGAAGGTCAGCGCATTCTTTCCACGTCGCGCCGCTGTCAAAAGAATAATAAACTTTTGCGTTTTCAGCCTGCCAGCCTTTGCCTTTTTCCGGCGCCCACACTATGCTTTTGCCGTCAGCCGATATTGCTATTGACCTGCTGCCTCCGCGTTTTACTGCTTCCGGATGCGAAACAAAATCAGTCCATGTTATTCCGTTGTCAGTTGAATACGCGCCAAAAGGCGGCTTATCGAATGTCTTTGCCATTAACTGCGGGTTGCTCCACGCGCAGGCTATTGAAAGCGTTGTCCATTTCGGCGGAAAGTACCGGTTTGGCGGCGCAGCGTCAAGGTTGTCTTCGTACCTGAATCCGTCCACGTCTCCTACAGCAGTGAATAAACGCGCGCCTGAAGGCGGGCTTATTATCTGCATTGGCACGGTCTCTTCTATTCCCTTGTCGTTAAAAAACCACTTAACATTTTTTGAAGTTATGTTATTGCTTGCCCACAGCCCGTAGCCGGTGACCCACATCGCGGTTTTGGAATCAAAAGGGTCTATTTTCACGTCTGCTATCCAGTGCGGCTTCATGTCGTTTTTCGTGTCTGTGTACGGCGCAAATGAATAATCCCATTTCGCTTCTTTTATAATAGTCTTCCAGGTCTTGCCGCCGTCCATGGACTGGAAAACATCGTCATGCTCAGCCCACCTGTCAATCGTGCTTATGAGTATATGCTTTGGGTTTCTTGCGTCAATTGATATGCCCGAGAACCCGCCTGAACCTTCGGGTGCTTTCAGGTCTGTCCACGCAGCGGTTTCTATATTATATTTCCACACCGCCCCGCGTGACGCGCCGTTTGGCCCGGGATTGTCCGAGAATGTAAGATAAAGTTCGCTTCCTGCCATGCCTGCCCTTAATGCCATTAAGTCCTTTGGCTGGCCCGCGACAAGCAACCAGGTATTTCCAGCGTCGTTTGACACGTACAGGCTGTCTGAATTTTCAGCTGCCGACGCGAATATCCTTTTTGTAGGGCTGCCTTTTTCGCCGCTTGACTTGTCAAAAATGACAAAATTAAAATTAACAGCAGCGCAAGAAGTGACCTTTGCCCATGTGTTTCCCGAATCCGCTGATTTCCAGAGCCCGTCCCTTGTCGTGCCCATAAAAATTACCGAGCCGAGGTTCGGGTCAACTGCCACCCTTTCACCGCAGCCCCTGCCGTTCTCGTTACCGCCGACTTTAAAAGAAAGCGGTACTGTTTTCCATGTTTCACCCCTGTCGTTTGATATCTGGAAAGCTCCCTTGCCTGCCCAGTCCTGCGTGTACTTGCCTGTCATCATGTAAACCTTGTTTGGGTCATCCGGGTCAAGGCCAATGCTCAATATGCCGTTATACTCTGACTGGTCCTTGCCGAACATGTCGGTTATGCATACCCACTCTTTTTTATCCTTGTCCCATTTGTACGCGCCGCCCATGTCGGTCCGCAGGTACACGAGCCCCTTCTCCGCAGGGTGATATATAATGCCGGGTATAAACCCGCCGCCTCCTGCTATGACGCTCTTCCAGTTATATGACTGGGTTTTTACAGCCTTTTCCGGCGCTACTGCCGTGGCAGCGCAGCCGCAAAATATAAAAGATAAAACTAGTATTGCCGGGACTAAAAACTTCATTGCCTTTTTCATGCACAGTCTCCTTTTCTCGATGTTTGTCTTCTTTTATCGTAGAGACACGCCATGGCGTGTCTCTACATTTATGAAAACATTTTTCTGCTTACATTTCCCTGAAAAAATACAGCGCAGCGGTTAAAACCGCGCCTACAATAAAAATAGTCCGCGTGTCGCGGACAAATAACGAATAAGCACATAATATTACGCCTATGATTATAAATGGAGCGTTTGATTTTTTCTTCCCGTACAGGAACGCGAAAACTCCAACCCCGCTGAAAACCGTGCCCCACATAATGCCCCAGATTGAAAACCCCGCAAGCAGGCCTTTTGCCTCAGGCGGCAGGCTGCTGGTAAGTGAAGTGCCAATCATGTCCCCGAGTTCGTCACCTTGGGCAAATGCCGCGGCCAGCCATGTAAATATCATCATTAAAACTGATTTTTTCATTTTTTCACCTAAGTCGATGTTTTTGAGACAAACCCGAAGGGTGAAGTCGAAAATTACAACGACTTATACCCGCTCAAGTCTTGAGCTTGCGAAAGGCAAGCGGTATAAATTATACCAAAAAACACGCCTTTTATCTTTAAATATTTAATTTGTAATTTTTAATTTATTTGTGCTATACTATTTGCATATGACACCAACACAAGACAGTTTTAACGGGCTCGGGATAGCACCCGGCCTCTTAGATATCATAGCGAAATTAAAATTCACCGTACCAACTCCCATCCAGTACAAGGCAATCCCTCTCGCCGTCACCGGCACTGATATAATTGGAATAGCGCAGACCGGCACAGGCAAGACACTTGCATTTGGCCTGCCCATGGTCCAGCGCCTGGCACAAACCCCGCATGGCCGCGGCCTTATAGTACTCCCCACGCGCGAACTGGCAATGCAGGTAAACGAAACCATGATAAAACTCACGCCCGTTTTTAAAATGAAAACCGCGGTACTGATAGGCGGGCTTTCCATGTACAACCAGATAATCGCGTTAAAACAGGCACCCCGTATAATAATAGCCACGCCAGGCAGGCTTTTGGACCACATGGAAAGGCGCACTGTCAGGCTGGACGATGTCCGTATACTTGTGCTCGATGAAGCTGACCGCATGCTTGACATGGGATTCATGCCGCAGATAATTGAAATCCTGCGCGCACTTCCAAAAGACCGGCAGACCATGCTTTTTTCCGCGACCATGCCTTCCGACATCGTGAAAATAGCTTCAGGCTACATGAAACTTCCTGTGCGCACCGAGATCGCGCCCCAGGGAACAGCGGCAGAGCTTGTGTCGCAGGAAATATTCGTGGTGCAGGCAAATTTAAAACCCGTAATTTTAAACGAGATTCTCAAGCAGTATACCGGCTCGGTCCTGCTTTTCACCCGCACAAAAAGGGGCGCTGCAAGAGTCACGCGCAGCCTCAGGAACAACGGTTTTTCCGCTGCCGAGATACACTCGGACAGGTCCATGGGCCAGCGAAAAGAAGCATTGCAGGGTTTTAAGTCAGGCAGGTACCGCGTGCTCGTCGCGACCGATATAGCTGCCCGCGGCATAGACGTCGTAGGCATAGAGCTTGTGCTGAATTACGACCTGCCCGACGAGCCAGGGTATTATGTACACCGCATCGGCAGGACAGGCAGGGCAGGTTTGACAGGCCACGCAATATCCATAGCAACGCCCGACCAGGCAAGCGACGTCCGGAGCATAGAAAGAATAATAAGGACAACCATCCCGATTTCAACCCACCCCAAAGTACCTACGGAAAAATTTAAAGCTCCTGCTTTTGGAGGCTCCAACTCAAACCTGGCTTTTTCCAGCAGCAAGTTTTTCAGGCGGGGTGGCCGCAGGCCAAGGCCGTGGAGATAAGGCTTACCTGAAGTGTCTTAAACCCAAGCGCCAGCCACGAATTACTTAATTTGAATAAAATTCTTGCAAATCGTCCATAAAGATGAACAATCGAGCAATTGAACAGTTGACCGCAGGTGAACTGGGTCAAGTCAACATCTTCCTTGTTTGGGTTTTACTTTTCTCATCTGTTCACCTATCTCCTGCTCACCTGCTCTAAAATGAAATAAGCCAACTTCTTGGGCTTATTTCATTTTCGGTTCCCCGTATAATACTCCCCTGCCTTCTGCCGAAATATAGCACCTGCCATAAATCCTCGGGTCGCCGATTACGCAGTGTATGAATCCGTACTGGTGCCTGTCGTCGTTTATGCGCACCCACGTTTTGCCTGTATCATCCGACCTGAAAATACCAGTAATCCCCGCGATTTTCCCCCATAAATATATTGCAGGATATTTTGCTCGAGGCGCTGCCTTGCCGAACCCTATTCTGTAAGCCTCCTCGATAATTTCTATTTTACCCGCTGATTTTCCTGAATCATTTGAGTGAAAAAGCCCGCACTTGCCCGCGGCAATCCATATGTCGCCTTCCCTGCCTGCCACGGCTGCTGCGCTGAAATCAGCCATGCCGTCATAGCCGCTGTAATACCCCCCGGCATCCAGTCCTGAAACTCCTGTCGAAAAACTTTGACCGCCATCTGTGCTGACAAGCAGGCATGCCTTGACCCCGTCATAAATATAAAACTTATTTGGATTGGCCCTGTCTGAAAACGGCCACAAATTTTTTGCCTCAACTCCGGCGCAGGTGAGCCATGAATTGCCGTTATCTTTTGAATAGGACATTGCAGCGTTTAGCGGCTGCCATACTATGTTTTTGCCGTCGCTTGATACAGCTATGCTTCTCAGCCAGCCCTTTGTCGCTCCTGCCGGATATGAAGCAAAATCAGTCCAGTTCAAGCCGTTATCAATTGAAAAAGCCCCGTATGGCGGTTTTGAATTAAATGCCTTTACCATAAAAGGCGTTTTTTCCGCGAAGTCTATGGCCAGTGTTGTGCCAACATGCGGTTTGAACCTGTCTTCAGGGGATGCGTTTAAATTTTTATGGACAAACCCGTCAATGTCGCCCATTGCAGATATCAAATGCGCACCGTAACCAGGGCTTATTATTTGCATTGCCACTGTTTGTTCTATTTTTTTGTCGTCAAAAAACCACGTGACAGGTGATGACAAAATATTTTTGCTTGTCCATATCCCGTAGCCTGTCGTGAAAATTGCCCTGTTTGAATCAAACGGGTCTATTTTGACATCAGCAATCCAGTGCGGTATCAGGTTTGATGTGTAGCCAGCGTATGTCCTGTCCCACTTTGATGTTTCAAGCAGGTCTGTCCAGGTTTTGCCTGCGTCAATTGAGCTGTAGATTTCGTCAAACGGAAACCACCTGTTAAGCGTGCTGACGAGCATGTGCCCGGGATTTTGCGCATCAATTGATATGCAGGCAAACCCGCCTTCGCCTGCCGGCACATTAAGGTTTGCCCACTCCCCGCTTTCCATATTATATCTATATACCGAACCCTTTGTAGCGTTTGTCGGGCCTGCCGAATCTGAAAAAGCCATAAAAAGGTTTTTGCCTGCTATGTCAGCCCTTAATGCCATTAAATCCATTGGCTGGCCGGATACCAGCGACCAGCTGTCACCGGCGTCATTTGATATATAAAGGCTGCCTGAATTATCTGCTGCTGCCGCGAATATCCTCTGCGTAGCCTTGGATTTCTTAACGCTTGCTTTGTCAAAAATCACGAAATTTATGTTTAGCACAGGAAAAGAATTTACACGCGCCCAGGTATTACCGTAATCAGCCGACTTCCACAGCCCGTCTTTTGTCGTACCCATGAAAATTATGGAGCCAGAGTTCGGGTCAACGGCCAGTCTTTCGCCCGCGCCCCTGCCTCTTTCATTGCCGCCGGCCTTAAAAGGCAGAATCACGCGTGCCCATGTTTCTCCCCTGTCTTTTGAAATATGGAAAGCACCGTTCCTGTCTGTTTCTCTCGTGTATTTGCCGTTCATCATGTAAACTTTGTCCGGGTCGTTTGCATCCACTGCCATGCTCAATACGCCGTTGTAGTCTGCCTCATCCTTGCCGAACATGTCAGTTATGCATAACCACCCGCCTTTTTTGGCGTTATAGCGGTACGCCCCGCCCATGTCTGTGCGCAAATATATAAGGCCGGGCTCACCTGGGTGGAATATAATGCCGGGTATGAACCCCCCGCCTCCGGTTATAACACTTTTCCATGTATATGAAGTTTTTTCAGTATGTTTTTTTATTGTTTTTGCTTTGGTTGTCCTGGATTTGACGCTCATTAGATACCTTTGAATTTATATTTGTAGAGACGACCCGCCGGGCCGTCTCTACTGTCTAAAGATTTTATTTTTTCCCGCTGAAATACTCGTCGTTTATTTCCTTTGTTATTTTTTTCAGGGCTTTCTCTGCCGTGTCTTCGTCGTTCCACACCCTGTCAAGCGCCGGGCTTATATATTTGATTCCTATTTCCTCCCACTCTTTTATAAGCGGCGTGAAATGGATGTATTTAACTGCGTCAAGCATGATTTTCTTGTTTTTCGGCTTTTGGTCGTCCATAAACTGCTTTGACTCCGCGAGTTTTATTATGGCAGGCTGCAGGCCGCCTTCGCTCGACAAATCTATCTGGCCCTTTTCGCCCGCGAACCTTTTTAAGACCTGCCATGCCAGTTCCTTATTTTTGCACTGGCTCGTTATGGCATAGCCTGAACCGCCTGAAGGAAATCCTCTTTTGCCTTTCGGGCCCTTGGGAAACATAACTACATCCCAGTCGAAATCTTTTATGTCCCTGAAATACCCCGCTTTCCAGTAACCTGTATAAAACATGGCTATCTTGCCCTCCGTGAATTTGGAAGCCGTGCCGTACCATCCCATGGTAGTGGAATTGATTACCACAGGCGGGGGTGTTACCTTGTATTTGTTCGCCAGGTCTGCCCTGAACTGGATTCCCGCTATTGCCTCAGGCGAATCAAGCACTATTTTTGTCGGGTGCTTAATATCGTCCACTATGGCGCCGCCGTTTGAGTAAACCCACGCTTCCCATATTGTCCACTCGTCGAGGAACCCGTACTGCGTTACATTTCCTTTGGCGTCCCTTTTTGTCAGTTTTTGCGCTTTTTCAAGCAAATCCTTCCATGTCCAGTCGTCTTTCGGGTACGCTACACCTGCCTCGTCGAACAGCTTTTTGTTGTAATAAACAACGCATATGGGCGCTATGTCCCTGGGTATCACGTATAATTTCTTGTCAACCGTGAACCTGTCCACAATCTCCGGGTAATAATCCTTTATATTGAAATCCTTGTCCTTGTCGTTTTCGATATAAGGCGTGAGGTCCACGAGCAGGCCGCTGTCTTGCAGGTACTTAAAATTACCTTCCTCGACAAAAAGTATGTCGGGCAAATTTCCTCCTGCTGCCTCGGTCATGACTTTTTCCATGTACGGGCTTCCCGATGGCGCGCGTTCCTGCGTCACTGTAATGCCTTTTGTCAATTTAATGTCTTTTATGATTTTTTCGACGTTTTTCATTTCTATTATGTCGCCCCAGTGCATGACCCGGATTTTGTCGGTTTTTTGGCCGCCGCCGCAGGCACCAAAAATTAGGGCTAATAAAATAAAAGCAAAAAATAAATATAAAAATATTCTAATTTTTTTCATTTTAAAACCTCCTTAGAGTCCGTTCATTTTGCCAAGCGTCAACATGCAGTCAAATAGTCCGGGGTGATTATTTGACGGGTTGTTTCCGTAAATCATTTAATATAAAAACTACCCGGCAAAATCTTACAAAATCTTGTACCCACTCCAGTTTAAGGCCGCAAGGCCGAAAACCCCCAATCTCAGCCAGCATCTTCTTAAAATCCTCTGTTTCGTTTGAAAGAGCTCCTCTAAATCTGACTTAACCTTCTTTTGTCACCGCTGTAACATAACACATGTTCTTGTACACATCAACACCGAAATACAATATACGGCACCTCCTATGTTTTTAATGTTGTGGGTGCTAACGCACGCCGCGTTACCATTATACCTGGGGGGTGCCTTCTTTTCATATTACATCTCCCTAAATAGGGAAAGGGGCGGGGGTGCGGGTGCATTCATGGTGATGCATTATTATTTCACTTTATTGCACCGCAAGATAGTCCAGATTGACACACCCGTCGCCTTTGTCCTTTTGAAGCGTTATTATATTGTCGCCTTTTTTCAGCATAAGAATGATGGCTACGTTGTCCCATGTGTCCCAGTCTTCAAGGGCCTTGAATTTCAATTTCCTCTTGAATTTCCCGTTCACATAAAGGCTTAATGTCTGTTCGCTTCCCATGGCATTGGCGTAACGGATTAAAATATGGTATTTCCCGGCGGTGGAAACCGTTACCGTAAAGGCCGTCTTTTGCCCGAAGCCCTGGTAATAACCTGCTACGAATCCTTTGCCCGAATAATCGTCATGATCCGTAGCTACACCGGCACCGCCGGATAAGGACGCATCCTCAGCCTCATAAACCGCGCCTGCAGGCTTCGGAACCGGATTGGGCTTCCCTGTAGCAGCAACCTGCTGTATTTCATCGGCCGATCGGTCCAATTCCAGAGCGACAATTGTTTCTTTGGCTTCGCTATTTTCAGTATCAAGAAAAACTTCAATTTTGCGCTTTGTCTGGAGGAAGCCGGCATGTCCGCCGGTCAGTACGGCCGCATACACGACCCTGGCCGGAATACCGGGAAGAATAAGTTTATTTTCCCGCCATTGGCTGAGATGTATATAAATCGTTTTGTTCTTATGTGTCGAGTATCCGTAATCGCCCGGCAGGAAAGGGCCAGGTTGTCCATCCGCAACCGGTTTGCTTTCCGGAATCGCCTTTCCGTTTGCCGGCGGCGAAAAAAACCAGGAACCGGCCTGGGAAAAAGCCGCTGCTCCTTCTCCTCCCGAGTATATCCGGTGACGGCTGGCCGATTTTTCCAAAAGTACGCTTGTTTTTTCAGGAGATTTGCCCTGCTCATCAAACACGGCAAGGATATTCTCACCGGCTTTCATCCAGCATGATGGCAGCCAGATACCGGGGCATCCCTTCAGTATTTCAGGGTAACGGCCAAGGTTATGGCCGTTGAGCCAGATGCTGCCTGCGGAAAGCCCGTCCGTGGCAAAGCGGTAAACGCAGCCTGCTTCCGGAATTTTAGAAAGGTTAAAAGCCGTCCTGTAATAGGCGGGCATCCCGCCGGTCGCGGCCGGAGCCGACCATTTCAGGCCGGAATCGTCAGGGTTCACGCCTCCCTTCATTTTCCATCCGGCCAATGTCACGGAGCTGTCTTGCGAAACTACCGGGCCGGCCAGCCCCTTCCATGCGTCCAGGAAAGTTAAGCTGCCTGTAACAGCGTAAAATTTGCTTCTTCCGGCATGCGCTGTAAAAACAGACAGTTCATGGTTCCCGGCTGTCATGGTGATGGGGACTTCAAACGCATTCACCATTATTTTCGCATCATAATATGAGGCCAATTTTCCATCCACGAAAAAGGAAGCCCTGTCGCCGATATGCTTGAACTTAAATATGTTGACCGTGTTTATGCTGGAAACCCGGGTAAAGTACCAGGCGTAAGCAGAAGTATCCCCATCCTGGCCCATTGCCGGCGGATTTCCGTCCGGCAGGGAGAACCATGCCATGGAATCCTGATGGGGAGGAATCTCCAAAGCCATATTCCACCCGGCTAAATGAATTATTTCAGGTGAAGCAGCATCGGCCGCCGGTAATTTGGCTTTCTGGCTGCCTTTCCCGCTGTAAATAACAAGTTCGGAGGCCGCGGGAACTCCAAAAGGATAATCTACGGAATATTGCGGATTGCCTGAAGCGTCCAGATTGAATTCATTGAGATAGGAAGCGCCGACGACGATCTGGCGGCCGGCAGCAGTATCAACGAACCATGTCCTGTCAACAGTTTCCTTGTTCATAACCAGTAGCCGGATTTTAGCCGTACTAAAATCGAGCAGTTCTTCGCCCACACCCTTTGACGGAAAAACAAAAGAAAGAGTGGTGGTGGATCCGGGCTTGAGCTGGAACCCCGCGTTTTGAACGGTCACCCCGGTTCCGGCTTTCACGCTTTCAAATTTGACTTTTCCGGATTCCCCTGTCCCGCCGAAGCAAACCATGGTCGTAATGTCTCCTTGTGAGACAATGCCCAAAAGACGGCTGTCTGCCCGGGCCAGAGTAACTCCCGGAGCAACAGGAACATTGACGGCTATTCCTGTGATTTCGCCCGGAGCCAGCTTAATCCTGGTTCCATCTTTTAAGATTGCCGTGGCCCCGGTGGTTCCTTGGTTGTCCAGGAACACCAGGGTTCCATCCGGACCGGTCCGGGCCGTTATTGAGACGCCCTGTGCGAAACCCTGGAACTGTTCTGTGGCATCATTGCTGCAGGCGAGAATTCCTGAAAAGGTGCCGGCAAAATAGGCCAGCCGTTTGAGCCTGAAATAAAGCTCACGCGTCTCTCCTCCCTGCCCTATGAGCGTCCCGAAATCATAGCTGGACGCCACCTCGTCGTTATTGAAATAACCGAAATTTGTGCCGCCATGACACATATAGAGATTGAAACCGTTGCCGCCGTGCGCTAAAACACGCCATGGATGCCGCTCGCCGTTCCTTAAATCCTCTTTGCTGTTTCCGAAGCGGTCAAACCAGGTTGTCCACAGTTCGGTGCACATCCATGGGTTTTTCCGCATGGAGGTGTCAATGGGCGTTTCCGGAGCCGGGTCGCTGCCGTGGTGAAGGCCGCTGAAATACATCGGCACTTCCAGCCCATTCCGGCGCGCCAGACCGAGCAGGTACTCAAAATAACCGTTGTCCATGTCCAGTCCCCAGTGCCGGCCATTGTCTGTGGCCTGCTCGTTTTCCAATTGGATTAGGATGACGTTGCCACCCTTATGAATCTGGCGTTTGGCGATGATCGGGAGCATCTTGTCAAACCAGGCATCCACGCATTTTAGGAAAGGCTTGTTATCTTTGCGGACTTCCACGCCATCCTTGAAGTAAAGCCATGTGGGGAACCCGCCATTTTCCCACTCGGAACAGATGTATGGACCTACCCGGACAATGGCCCAAAGGCCGACTTTCTTGGCAATATCAAGGAATTCGCCTATGTCACGGCTTTCTGTAGTGAAATCAAACTGCCCTTCTTTCATTTCGTGGTAGTTCCAGAAAATATATGTCTCGACCGTGTTGAACCCGGCGCGTTTGAGCTTGAGCAGTATATCGTACCAGTTTTCCCTCGGCACCCTCGCGTAATGCACACTGCCCGAAACTATGAAGACGCGCTTGCCGTTGATGACGAACCCGTGGTTGTCGAAATTGACGGCCCTGACCGCCCCGGTCGCAGGAGGCAGGATGTCGTCGTTTGGCTGGTAATTCCATATGCCGGCCCGTCCTGCTGCCGGCAGGAAAGCGGTTAAACCCAGCAGCATAAAAAATTTTTCAAACAGTTTTTTCATCCGGTTTTTTCTCGCTCAATAGTTTTTAAACCCGGTTACTGTATCGCCAGATAATCAAGGTTGACGCATCCGTCACCTTTTTCCTTCTGGAGGGCTATGGTGTTATCGCCTTTTGTCAAATCCAGCTCAAAATCCAGGTTAGCCCAGGTTTCCCAATCCGGGGTAGTTTCAAACTCCAGCTTCTGCGTAAACTTTCCGTTGACGTACATGCTCAGGGCCTGCACGCTTCCCGTTCCGTTTGAATACCTTATAACAGCTTTGTGTTTCCCGCCTTCTTCAATCTTCACCTTGAATTCCGTTTTTTGGCCCATGCCCATGTAATATCCGGCAACAAACCCCTTGCCTGAATAGCCGTCGTGATCATTTGCTATATATGCTCCGCCTGATAAAACAGCATTCTCGGCATTATATGCTGTTCCATTCGGTTTTGGGACGGTCCAGTCATGCTCAGGGTAAGGCGGTTCCTGGAACGGCACCGGTTCCAGATCCGTTCCCGAAACTTTCAGGGTGGCGGTGTAGTCTGAAACGTGCCGGTCCGGAAGCGTGACTAAAAGGCCATCCTTGTCCTGTTTCCAGTCCAGCTTGCCTTGATATCCCAATAAGCTCACGTTTTGAATTATGTTTTGTTTTTTGCCCTCCACAGAAGCCAAAGACTTTACGAGTACTTTGCTGTCCTGCGGCAAGCCCATTATTATGGCGTAGAGTATATCCCCTTTGACAGTAAAGCGGATATCAGCCGGCTTGTAATGCATAACTCTCTCGCTGACCGCTCCCCCGCGGGCCTTAATGGGGCCCTCGCCGAAAACCTTCCATGGACGTGTGCCAAAAATGCATTCCTGGTTGACAGCCATCCAGTCAGCCATGCCCTTCAGGAATGCCAGCTCGTCAGGGTCAAGCGTGCCGTCGCCCTTTACCGGGATGGAAAGCAGCAAATTCCCGTTCTTGGAAACAATGTCGCAGAGCATGTGCACGACCTGGTCTACGGTCTTATATCCATGGCGCTTATAAATGCCGGCGTCATAGTGCCAGTTGCCAATGCAGGAGCAGGTTTGCCAGTGCAGAGGCTCGATGCCGGCTGCGCCGCCGCGCTCATAATCTTCTACTACTGCAGAAAGGTGTTCTGGTTTCAGCTTCTTAGCCGTAACAACAGCCTCAAGCTTGCCGTTATGGAAGGCCATGTTGGAGTTATAAAAGTCCGTGACGAGGTCCAGGCCTGTCTGGCCGAAGGGAAGCTCGGTGTCATCAAAATATACCAGGTCCGGGTGGTATTTTTCCACGAGTTCCTGGGTACGCAAATACCATTTGTCAACGTAGTAAGGATTATTTGGAGGCCCGGTCTCAAACCACTCATCGTCGTTCTTCGTGTACCAGTCCTGCATATCCTGCCATGTTTTAATGCCGTCCGGAACCACAATGGCCGGTCCGGCGTATAATTCCTGTGGGTCAAGCCCTTCCCACCACTTGCCTTTCCCGTCCTCCCTGGTCATCCAGCCGTCATAGCGGACACCGGCTTTCGGGCCTTCAGGGTCATAACCGTACGCGGTCTGGAACCAGTGCCAGGCATGAGAGGAATGGTTGGAAACGCCAAAGTACAACCCTGCGGCAAGCGCCGCCTTTTGCCATATGCCTACTATATCCTTATGCGGCCCGATGCGCACGGAATTCCATTCCTGGTATGTTGAATCGTAGCAGTCGAAGTTATCGTGGTGATTGGCAAGAGCCACGAAATATTTGGCTCCTGCGGCCTTGTATAAAGCCATGAGTTTCTCAGGATCCCAGTTCTCGGCGTGCCAGATGTTGTCAATATCCTTGAACCCGTATTCTGTAGGGTGCCCGTAGTTTTTCAAATGGTCGTCGTACTGGTCGTTGTTGTTGACGTGGAGATACATCTGGCGGGCGTACCAGTCCCCGCATTCAGGCTGGCACTGGCCGCTCCAATGCGCCCAGATGCCGAACTTGGCGTCCTGGAACCACTCAGGGCATTTATAATTTTTAGCCAGCGACTTCCAGTTCGGCTTGAAAGGACCCTTGGCGACAGTGCGCTTCGGCAAAGTCTTATGCGGCAAAGCCGGCAATTTCCGGCCATTAACGTCTGAAATCTTGTTATCCATTCCCATGGAAATACCATATGACGTCATAATGACAACCAATCCTAAATGAAGCTGGAATGCCCATTTAAATATTTTTTTCATACAATAAATTCCTTTCATGATTCTTCCCGGGATAGTGTTTAAGCTCCGGGAGTTATTTTCTCTCGGTGATGGAACTGATTTTTATGGGGTTTTCAATACACTCTGCCACAAAAATGAATCACTGCGCGACTACCAATACAGCTGAAAAAGCCGGAACAAGGATTTTAAGTTTCGCACCCGATGTTTTTTGAATCCCCGAAACCACAAGCCGTTTGCCGGAATCTTCGGTGAAAAAGTAGGTATTGTATGAAGTGGCGCGGGCCGGAAGGGCAATGGTGGTGTCAAAGGCCGTATCATGATTCTTGTTTACCAGGACCACGAAAGTCTTGGTGGCGTCCCTGGCGCCGAAGGAATAAAGGTCCGGTGAGGAACTGGTGGCGCTCACAGTCTTCCCATTCACTTTGGACCCCTTGCCGTCGTAATTGCCGTAAAGCCGGTGGGCTAAAAACAGGTAATTGTCGGGTTGTGCCCCGCTCCAATCGCAGGCCATGTCCAGCCCTTCCCGCATGAAGATGCCGAGTTTGACGGTTTCAATCAGTCCTCCATGGTAATAGTGCGGGCCGGCGGGATAATATTCGGTTATGGAATACTTGGTGCCGGGATAATTCTCCGCGATGATCTTTTTCATCTTGGGGATCATCCCCACAAAGGGATCCCATAAGTACGGTTTGTTGGCGGAATTTGCGCACCAGCTTGCCGGGTCCTCAAAGGTCGGATCCCACCAAACCCTCAGGGCCTCAAACTGTTTGGGCGTGACCACTGGATCGTAGGGATAGTCCCCATTCATGCTGATCGTGTTGCCCTTACTATCAGTGTCCCAAACATCCGGGCAGCCGTGGTTGTCCAGGTAGTCGATGAGCCGTATGCCTGCCTTTTCCGAGAGCTTCTTCATTTGCCTCAGGTAATACACCACCTGCGGAAGATTTCCATGTGCCTTGCGGTCGGTCCACATTTCATGGCTCTTTTTCTTGCTGTCCTCCACGTCAAATTCATTGATACCGCCTGGATTATAGTCCCAGTTCGAGCCTGCCAGTTCCATGACACCCCAGCCGCTCCAGCCGATCACTTTAGCGCTGGGATCAGCTTCTTTCACTGCCTGGGCGTACTTGGCGTTCAGGTCCACGAGTTGGTCATAGCTTATGCCCTTGGGCCAAACGTCACGATGGTTGGCTATCCAGCACCCGGGCTCATTGTCCATCTGGTAGAACTTCACCCCGCCTTTGGAAGCTGTCCCGAATAGCTTCACAATGGTTTTGACCCATTCCTTCTGATATTCCGGGTCGGACGGCACATAGTTGTAGTTTGGGTCGTTGTCACGGATGTTTTTGCCCCCGGGCAATATGCCGTTTCCCGCGCCCTGCCCGTCAGTGGACGTTTGGTCGGGATATTTGGATGTCGGAAAGGAACAAAGTCTCGGCCCGTCTTTAGACACTGACTTGGCTACCCATCCGGTGGTTGGAATGGTGATGATGGACTGGCAGCCTGCTGAAAAACTATCGGTGATGAACTTGGCATAATCCTTGTCCTTTTCCTGGCCGCTTTCCGGTGGGCTGCCGGAGTTCAGGAAAAACCAGTCTCCGCCCCGGTTGGTCGAGTTCTCTTTCCAGTTATAGTTGGAAGTAGCGTTTCCTCCCCAGCGGTTCACGGTTCCGCCCAATTGTTTCAGCTTATCACTATCCTGGTAGTTGTATCCCCAGAGGTAGGGTGAGATGGGACGACCGGGCTTGGATAAGAGCGATATTGAGGCTGACTTTATAGAAGCAGACTCAGCGGTCACCGTAACAGTTTCGTAAGATGAGGTTTCTTTCTCATTTTGCGCCGCCACGGCCACGAGGTGCGGGCTCCCTGCAGACAGCAAGCCGGACTCGATCTTCACCTGCCGTTTGTCAGCTCCCTTTACCTGGGCCGTATCCTTCCCGTCTATAGTCACTATGTACTGCTGGATGCCTTCGTCGCTGGCCTTGTCCCAGATGAGCATCACGCCTCCCGGCACCCGGTACCACCCGAGGTTTTCCACCGGCGTGACCAGCGCGGTGTCGGTCACGTAAATTTTGTCGAAATGCACGTAAACCGGCTTGTTCTCGGGAAAATCACCCGTTAAATTGATATTAAGGGTTTTCATGTTGGTTGAGCTCATTTTGGAAAAATTCGGGAACGAAGCAAAAGGGATGACCACCCGCGTCCAGGTTTCGCCGATTTTCTTGCCTTCGGCGTAATTGCTTAGTTTGACCGAACCGGAATCTACGTCGCCGCTAAGAGCAGCCTCGAAATCCACCCCCGGGGAATTGGTCCTCACGTACATTACGAGGTTTTTTGCCTTGGAAAAATCCTGGCCCGACCATGATCCGTTGAAAGCCACACCGCCGCCCGCCCACTTCTTATCCCAATGCTTGTTGTCGCCCTGGGTGACCCATGTGAACTCAAACGAAAGGCAGTTGCCGTCGTTGTTATCGCTGTCGAAAATGACCCAGCTCGCGTTATTGTTTGTGATCCTGGATTCTATTTTCTGGTTGCAGGGGTCGGACCGCAAAATAAATTTATGCTGGTCTCCCATGCTGACAATGCTTACGCCCCCTTTCCCGTCCTTTCCGGACGAATCTGCCCAGCAAGGGCCGTAAAAGGTGACGTCCTCGTCGCTCCATGCGATTGCAGAGATCAAAACAAAAGAAACGATCAAAAAAAGTTTCCGCATAAATTCTCCTTTGATTTTTTTCAGGCCGGTTTTTTCAACAAAAGTTTTTCGCAGAGATACAAGAACTATAAATAAAGCTAAAACAAAAATCAAAACAGTCATAAAGAAATTATTCATTTTCAAACCTCCAAAAGATAATTGCATTTTATAATTATAAAACACAACGGATGGGTCCTTTGCCGAAACAACGTCGCAGCCCTTTTCAGGCTAAGGAAGTATGACAGGCTCGCCTGTTGTGCAAGCAAACCTTGTTTTTTCGTTGAACTCCTTCATATTTTTACTTTTTGTGAACTGCCTTTAAGAGCCCAATCTTGTACGGCAGCAGGTGATATTCCATGCCGTTGCTATCTGGGTCGTGGCCCTGGAAAAGCATCTGCAAATTTTCAGGGTCTATGGTGAGGGTCTCATCATAACTGTCCCTTATAAGCTCTCCGTGGCTTATGTCTAATGTCCACGGCTTTACACCCTGCTCGAATGTCACATTGCTTAAGCCGGCAAAAGGCTCGTCCCATGTGGCTGCCTGCTCTTTCCATTCTCCGTTCAGCGAATCCGCGACAAAGCTCTTATAATACCTTTCCCAGTCAGGAAGCTTGCTCGCCTCAATTATCGTAAGGTATTTTTTTTGGCCCTTTATGCGGTAGGTGCAGCTTCCTTCAAATAATTCGTTCCTTTCCTTATTACATAGGACCACTTCGGGCTCGCTCATAGCGTTCGGGAAGTCCTCAATCCTTGTCCTGCTGCGGTAAAAGCGGCCGTTATTGCCGGAAAAGAAAAGATAAACGTGTTTGTCGTCGCATATTATCCAGTGATCAAGCCATGACCCGTCCACAACGCTTTTCGGTACCCCATCGAAAAAGTCATGGGGAGCGGTCCATCCATCAGGGTTGTCTATATTGTCGTTTGTCGAGTACTGCGGTTGATTACCTTGGAATATCATGTACCATTTTTTTTGCGGCGTAAAATAAAAAACTTCCGGAGCGCAGTGGTAGCCGAGCAGATTTGGGTTGTTGTCCTTGGGGTATGCCTTTGCGGACTTCGCGTCAGCCCAGTCCTTAAAGCTGATAAACTGCATGCTCCAGTAATGTGCCCTGTCGCATGTGGTATAAAACACGTACCATTTGTCATTATAAAAAACAACTGACGGGTCCTTTGAGCAAACAATTTCGCGGCCTTTTTCAGGCTGCGGCAGTATAATAGGCCCGCTTGAGACCCATTTAAACCTGGTTTTTTCGTTAAATTCTTTCATTTTAAATCCTTCGCTTGCATTTGTAAAAAACAGGATTTCAACCCTGTCTCAATATTTTTTGTTTTGCTGCTCTGTATCTTTGAGACTTTCTGCCAGATCCTTGAAATTCCTAACCTCGACAAAAAGCACGTCAGGCAAGGCGCCTGCCGCTGCCTCGGTCATGACTTTTTCCATGTACGGGCTTCCCGAAGGCGCGCGTTCCTGGGTCACTGTAATGCTTTTTGTTTTTTTCAGGTCTTTTATGATTTTCTCCACGTTCTTCATCTCTATTACGTCACCCCAGTGCATGACGCGGATCCTGTTTTTGTCCTGTGTCCCTCCACACGAGTAAAAAAATAGCCGTGGTTAGTAGTAAGGCAACAAATAAGCATAAAAATATTTTAACTTTTTCATTTTGCGCCTATGTAAATTGAATTTTCAATACATTTTCAGAAACAAGCTATAACATACATCGGCAAAAATTTTAGTTTGCAGTGACATCATCAATATAAATGTTGCCGGACCACGCATTCGTGCCGTCGCTGACTATTTGAATCCCGATCTTCGTGACATCACTGTAATTAGACGACGACATCAGGTAAGTTATCTGGCTCCAGGTATTTGGTGTGAGATGCCCTGATATTGGCGTTGTCCCGCTCCAATAACTGCCGGCGCTGTAAAAAATATACAATTGGTATGAATATGTCGTGGGGAAATTACTTGGTAAAAATACGTTTATTGTCAATGTTTTTCCCTGAAGGTTCGACGGGCTGGGATTGCCTATTTCAAACTCTCCGCTTTTGGCCGTGGCTGGGAAAGAACATGTAAGCTGCACACAATAACTTCCGGATACTACGGTTCCGCCGGGTACCGAGCTCGCCGGCACATCTGTAGCGCCGGTGATTCCAGGATCCCCGCCAATGTTCCAGCCGTCAAGGCTGCCCTCAAAGTCATAACAAAGGTAAGGTGCCGGTGTTGCCGTGGGGGTCGGCGGCAGAGGCGGCGGCATGGGCCCGTCCTGCTGCTTTCTGCAGCTTGAAATGAAAATCAGGCACATAACTACAGAAATTGCGATAATTACAGGTAATATTTTTTTCATGTCAAAACCTCCTCGTGATAGTGTTTATTTTTGCAAGCAAGCATAAAACGCCCTGTCATCCCCCTTTAACAAAGGGGGAAACTGATCCCTCCCCCTTAACAAGGGAGTTAAATATCCCTGTGGGATATGTAACGGGTAGAAGTCATATTGATATTCTAAAATATTACTTTTCTACCCAACAGGAGGGGGGTGCCCTTCCTATTGTTTTTATTAAAACTTCATTGTCATTTTCGCGTCTATTTCCTGCGCGTTAAAGCTGTTCGAATCGTTTTTGTTGTCTTTTATGATTGTATTTGTATAAGACATGCCTATTGTTGCTGCGCTGATAAACTGGTAATCAATTCCTGCTCCGTAGCTCGCTATGTTTTCGTCGTATTCCTGCCTGTTCTGGTATCCCCATCTGGTTCCGGTTATGTAAGTATACGGATATTCAGACCCTTTAAATGCAATATCTTTATATCCCGCTGCAAGCACCCATTTTTTGTCAGGGCTGTATTCAATGCCCATGTCTGTTATCCCCGACCTCAAATCCACGTCGTTGCCGACAGGCGCATCATTGAACGTGTATTCGTTTTTATATCCGCCCGAAAGCATAAAATCCCATAATTTTAATTTTGCGCCCGCTTCCAGGGTGTTGAATGTCCTGGCATAATACGCCGAATCCCCGGGAAGGTACGAAATGATTTCCTCCAGGTCCGAGTATTTTATGTAAGGCATTAAAATGCCGTCAAAATATTTCCCCGAAAGCTTGAATATCAACCCCTGCCTGTCCGGCGTTGCGTCGCCGTAAGGCATAGAGTTGTTTTCATAAAAAACATAAGGCATCAGGTTCGATCCGGGCTGAAAATACGAAGCCACAATCGCAGGATTATACCTTGTAAAAGGATAGATAAAGCCGCTAACCGAGTACGGCGTACATGTAAGCGATGCGCTCCATGTATTGTTTTGCGTTACATAAGGAAAATTATTTTGGGCGTCATACATCCTGGTCTGGGCCGCGTATGCGGTAAAAGAGTTGCCGTTTACAAAAAATGCCGCTTCAATTTTTGTATCGTTGTATTCTGTCTCTGCCGCAATTCTAAAAGCAGTGTCGCTTATATATTTGTTCTGCCAGCTCTGTCCGGCGTCACTGCCCGAGTAATAATCCGACGCGGCAAACTCACCTTCTACTTTCGCCATGCCCATTATATTGATTTCTCCGTTAACCGAGCCGACATAGTTGTCAAGTACCGGGTTGCCGTTTACGCTGCCCGTGTCCCGCGCGTCCTTTATTTCCACGAAATTCACGCCGAGTTTTAATATATCCTTTAGTATTTCTGAGGATATCCTGCCCGCGCCCATGTACTGGTCGTGAGTGTACGGAATTATGATGGTGCCTGACTGGCTGAGGCCGGGTATTACCGAGTAATTTGTAAAATTTGCCGCAGCAATCCTGGCAGCCATTATATCAAATGAAACATCCGGCCCGAACAAATTTATCGTTGTGCTTGCCTTGCCGCCTGTAACGGGCCAGGAGTTATCGCCAAGGTAAAGTTCCGCTTTGTTCATGTCCCTTTTATCGGAAAAAACCTTTGATTCATCCGGCCTTTCATCGTCCACCGCCCATATTGTATACGGAGTGAGTTTTGCCTGAAAATCTCCAATTGAAAATTTTATCCGGTAATCTCCGTATATGGAAATCCTCTTTGTGACCACAATACTCTGGGATCCCCAGAACCCGCCGAACACTTCCTCCAGCCTTAAAACCGCGTCCATGGATAATCCTTTCAAAGCTATCAGGTTAAAATCAAGGTCAACATATTCGGTAATAGGCCTGAACCTTTTGGGCGCGGCGCCGGCGTATGTACTGTTATTGCCGTAAAGCAGCAGGTCGGTCATATACGCGCCTGCATCTCCGTTTATGCGCAGCCCGGTTTTGGAAAGCAGCTTGTCCTGTTTTTCCTTAAGCTGCTGTTCCTTGTTCTGCTCTTCCTTTAATTTAAGGTCTATGAGCGTCTGCTCAATAGTGCTCAGCTTCTGGCCTGCTTCCAGCATGTCGGTCTGGAACTCTTTTACCAGGTCAAAGACTTTGTCTATGTTTTCATTTGTAGCCAGGTCGCCTGTCGCGTCGCCGAGCAGGTTGGTTACGGCGTTATTGATGTATGCCACTACATCCTGGCGTGAGAGCTGCTCCTTATCAAGCGGGGTCGTTATAACCTTCGCATCCGCCAGGGACTTTATTGCATGGAAAGTGTCGCTGTCTATTGCCTCCTCTGCCGCAATAATCAAAGCCGGCACGAGTAAAACCGCTAAAACATATAATGTCTTTTTCAACATTTAATTACCTCCGTGTATCACAATTTTCAATTCTCAATAAAAATGTTTTCATTGAATATTGATAATTCTTAATTGTCAATTATTAAAAATAGTCCTTTACTTCCGCGTATACTTCCCAGCCGTTGAAATTATTTGCCGGAACCTCGCTGTCCTTGTGCGTAAATTCCTTCAGCCTTAAATATAGCGATGCCCTTGAGCCGAAATCATAGTCAAACCCTGTTCCGTACGCTGTGTCAAGGTAATCAATCCCGTAAGGAATTACATTGTTCGACGCCCATCTTTCCACTGCGTAAAAACCGATTAAATTAACGCTGTTTATTATATTATACGCGAGGCACCCTGAAGTTATGTTCTGGCATAAAAGCCTGTTGGGGTTATAATCCACCATTAAGCTGGCGTCATTGTTTAACGTGGTCAATTCGCTGTAAACCATGAGTAAAACATCCCTGTTGTATTTTATCAGCTTGTTGAGTTCATACCTGAAATCAAGCGTCAGATTGTTATAAAACTTATCGGTATTGCCGGTTACCGCGCTTGAAACCATGTATTCGGTGTTTGATTCCCATATAGCAGTCGCCAGTCCTCCCTTATTAAAATGAATAATCTGGTTTGTTAAGAGAGTATTGTCGGCAGTAGGCGCTATTCCGTACCTGTTTTTGTTATAATTTAAAAACGGCTGGTAAATATTGCTCCCCAGCCATCCGTAATTGCTTCCAAGGAAGTTAAAATATACGGCTCCATCCCTGACATCCCCGTTTAAAAAGTGCGTTGAAAAGAACATGTTGCCCGTATCTTTGAGCTGGCTCGATACCCCGTAATTCAGCATGAACATGCCGTTTGGTATATTCACTTTCACGGTTGCCTCAATCTTATTTTCATTGTTTGACATTGTCGTAGGATCCTGGGCAGAAGTAATGTTTTTTATGTCTACCTGGTTTGTCGTATGATTTATCTCTTCATAAGTCGTATTATTGACGCCTGAGCCAGCCGAAAAATAATCAGAGTCTATCCTTGTGTATCTTAATTCAAGTTCCATGTTTTTTACCGGCAGCGCGGGAAACGCGTCTATAAAAAGAGCGCTCCCTGTCTGTGTAAAAGGCTTTACCGGGACAGCATTCCAGTTGTCATAAAAATCGGGATCGTTCGCGCATTTTCCGTAATTATTCGCTATTGCGAATTCTACGTTTGTTTTCATTAACTTTATCACATTGGTTTTTACGCTTGCGCCTGCCACGGTGTTGGCTATAGTAGAGTCAGTCGGCTGCCCGCTTGGCGCCCCGGCGTATATCTCACTTTTTTCATTTGATTGATTGTAAAAATTAAGCGACCAATCCGTGTCATAAAGTCCGGGCAGGTTTTGCCTGCGGGTCAACTGGCCGGCGTATTCATAAAGAAAATTCTGGTTATAAGTTACTTTGCCGGCCATCAGCTTGAGCTGGCCGAGCCCGAAGAAATTGCTGTTTAAAACATCCGCTCCCATCCACGGGTGCATGGACCATCTATCATCCAGATGTATAGAGTAATTGTGTATAAGGTTCTCGAAATGATCCTTTGTTTTTTCCTCACCGGCATAGATGTCCCTGTCAAAAATTATAGGCCTCAATGTTATGCCGGACGAAACGGTAAATAAACTTACGTTATCCCAGAACATTCCTGCAGTTATTTTCCAGTTGTACAAAGTAAGAGATACGGTGGAAGTGTTGTAATTTCCATTGGCACGCGGGTCTGAAGTTCCGCCTTCTCCTACATTATATCCAAGAGATAATTCAACATTATCCATGGGCGTACTGTCTATGGTCATGCCAAGGATGGTGCTGAGAGCCGATATGCGCATATTGCTCGCGCCGGATGATTCCATGTCCGTCCACCTTGATGTTAAATTGCCTGTTATCTTTAACGGCGGCTGGTCTGAGAAAACCGTATTTTTAAAATCATTTTCTATGTCTCCGATTTCCGCAAGCAGCGCTTCCACGCTTTCGCTGAACTTGTCTGTTTCCGGCTGGTTAATATATTTTTCCGTATCCGGCAGCTCGCTGAGTTCATTCGCGAACCTGCCGGCGTAAGCTGTAAGCGTGTCGCTGTACTCTGCCCCTGCCTGCCGGCTTACGGCTTGAGCCGTACCCGGTGTGGCTGCACGGGAAGAATTTTTGACTGCTTCCGATATATACACGGCAGCTTCTTTATTTGTTATGGCGTTGAGCTTGAAATATTTCGAATCTTCGGATTTTATCAGGCCGTCATTTGCCATATTGGAAAAGTCCGTATAAATCCTGTCTGATTGCGGGATTATTAATTCATTTTTAGGCAAAACCGCAATTGTTGCAGCCGGTACCGGGGTTATTGCAATCACCGGGGTTGGCGGCGCTGTTGGTGTTTCTATCATTGTGTGCGCGGGCTTTATCCGCGCCTTTCTGTGTTTCTGCTTTACCACAGTTACCGGAGTTTGAATTGTTATGATGGTTGGGGTTGTTGCGGGTGTTGGATTTTTTTTCTTCGAACATGCAGTCGTAAATAAAATACCTATAAGAATTATTACGGCAACCGTAAACAATTTTTTCATTTATAATAACTCCTGTTCAAATCAGTCATAAAAAAAAGGATTTTATGCTTTATTTTAATCCCTTAATTTTTTAAATTATAAACCCAAGCCGTTGATACAGGTATGTCTTCTTTCTTCATTAATCCCTTTCCCTGTATTTTAAGCCGGTTAAATTCTTTAAATTAGAACCACATTCCCTGTAATTATAAATGATATTATATTTATGTCAATAAAATTTATCGGAAAATTGCCAAAATTTAGCTTGACTGAATCAGCAAATCATTATAGCTTGTTTAAAAAAAATAAACAAATTGTAGGGACGATTCGCGAATCGCCCAAAAACAAAGAAAATAAAAACCAGGGTAATTCATGAATTACCCCTGCAAAAATTAAACGAGGAGGCAGTTATGAAATTTAATAGCAGGGATTTAATTTTTAAAACCATTTTTTTATTTGTTTTATTCTTTGCATTTTCAATCACAGGTTTTTGCGCTGTGGCTGACATCAGCATAAACGCTGACAAGGCAATACGTGTGTTGCCAAACGAGCTTTTCGGTCAGAATATGGCGGTATGGGAAAAAACAGGCGACGGTTCAGACCCGGGTTATATAGACGCGGTCAAGGCTATGCAGTGCGCCATTGTCAGGTTCCCTGGCGGCAGTTACGCTGATATTGTTGACTGGGAGAACATACCCCAGTGCAAACTGTCATGGGTGCCGGTGACAATGCAAAAAGGCATTGCCTTTGCCAGGGCCTGCGGCATACAAATGCAGATAATAGTTAATTACGCCGGCAACTGGTGCGACAAGGACCAGGGCCATGACGCAGCCGTGAAAAAAGCCGCGGACTGGGTGAAATACATGAACGTTACCAACGGCGGCGCTTATCCCGTGAAATACTGGGAAATAGGCAACGAGACTTTCGGCAGCGGTGAAAGCGGATTCTGGAGCGACGACGAGGAGGGCGGCACGCGCTACGGCAACTATTTCGTGGACTTTTATAAAGCCATGAAAAAAGTGGACCCGAAAATACAGATAGGCGCCCAGTGCCAGTTTGACCATGCAGGTTTCACCAAAGGCGAGCTCGAGGCCCTGAAAGCCAAAAAAGTCGTCCCTGACTTTTTTATAATCCATGTTTACACCATCTGGCTGACTGACAGGTTAAAGGGAATGTCTTGGGACTCTACCCTTTACGCGTCAAACCCTGTGCTGGACGCCAGGATAATGGACAATGTAGCTCAGGGTATTTCAATCACCACCCAGACTGACCAGCTTGTGGAAAAATACTTCGGCAAAAAATACGTTGGAAAAATACCGTACTGGTGCACTGAGTGGCGTTCAATACTGGATTACAAGTTTGACGAGTTTGTGGACACTATGTTCTCCGCACAGTTTCTGCTCGAGATGGGCAGGCTTGGCTGGCAGGGCGCAAATATATGGGATTTAAAAAACGGATTTGACGTGAAAAAGGGATGTGACTTTGGCCTGCTCCGCACAGGCGTGAACAAGGACGTTGCGGACGACAATCCAATAGACAGCCCGCGCCCTACATATTATATATTCCCTTACCTGTCACGCGTGTTCGGCAGGCAGATGGTCGAGTGTACAGCGCCTGCATACGTGCCGAACGCAGTTCCCGGAAAATACCCGGTTGACTGGAACCTGAACACAGTTACAGGCAACAGGATCCGAGCGTGGGCTTCAAAGGATGCATCCGGTAACCTGACTATCTTTGTGGCAAATAATGATTCCAATAATAGCGCGACCGCAAACATCACGATAAACGGATTTAACGCGGACAAGCAGGGGAAAATATGGCTTTTTGAGCCCTCGGGAAACACTTATTACGGCAGCGACAAGCCTGTCCTGCAGCGCACGCATTTGAAAATAAACGGCAGCGAAGACCCGTCCATCAGTTCCCTGCCCGGTGACGGCAAGACCATAGATACCGGGAATGTTTTCAAGGTTGATTTGCCTGCTGCTTCAATGGCGCTTATAAAGGTCCCGGCTGCCCCTGTTCCCACACCGGCTTCCGCGCCAGAATCAGTAACCAAACCAGCGAAATAATCTTATAAAATAAAAAGAGACGGGACCAGGAGTCTGTCTCAAAACTCTTTTAAACGCCTTGCATTGCCTACACTTATCGCGTTTTTTAGCCCCTATCTTTATTATTTCTCTTCTTTTCGATTTGTGGTTCTTTTCTTGTCAGGTTGCGAACCTTAATTTAACCTTACCTTCCCTCCACAAGGCATACATTGTCTTTATGTTATGGGCGGCGCATATAAAAGACCATTGTGTTTTTACGCTTTCGATTCCTCTAACACTAAATCTTGTAAAACCAAGTACGTTTTTTATACGTCCCAATAATGGCTCAACTATTGTTTTTCTCTTTCGAAGCTGTTCTTTCCAGTTATTGACCCTAGCTTCTTCTCTGTATATTGACACTATCTCCTCATACTCATGCTTATTTGCTTCTATTATCCTTCCGGATTTTACCTTGCTGCATTCGTATTTATAAATACAATCCCTATGATCCCCGCATCGGTATATCATTGTCTCTTTTCCGTTTTTCTTCTTCCTTATACTGGTATATTCAAGCCTGCCATTTTTAGGACATACATATTCGTTTTTTTCTTTGTCGTATTTAAAATGCGCTTTGCCATACGGCCTATCGCTGTCATCCTCCGGCAAGTTAACAATTATATTCCTTTTTTCTTCTTTGGCTTTTGCCAGTTCTTCCGGTGAATAATACCCTCCATCCGCAAGCGTTACTCCTGATTTTTGTCCGGTATTCGACTCTGCTTTTTCTATCATATCATTCAGCATGTGAGCATCCGATTCCTTGTTTGTCACATTCTCTGCCACAATTATCTGTTTCTTTGCGTCCACAACAACCTGTGAGTTATATGCCTGTTGCAGTCCTTTACCTCTTGTCATCATGAACCGGCTGTCTCTATCTGTGGGGTTTTCAGTTGTTTTTCCTTCACTTTTCATACGTTCTATATGTTCTCTTATTACCTGACGCAGTTTCTCCTTTTCCTGCAATTCTTTTGGCATTCCGCACTTACTTTTGCCCTCTTCATCGTCTTGTTCGTCATTTTTCTCAATTTCCACCATTATTTTGTCTATTTCTCTGTCTAATTCTTGTATTTTTTTATTCATGTCTTTTATTGTTTTGGTCTTTTCCTTATTTACATCTGCCTGTATTTTTGTGCCGTCCACGGCTTGAATTTCAAAACCAACCAAATTGTTGTTTGTTGCCACACGCACCGTCTCCTTCAGTAAAACCCTTATCTGCTCTTTATTTCCTTTAAAAAATCTCCATAGCGTATTATGGTCGGGATGATTATTCCCGGTTATCCATATCATCCCCATTGAATCGTAAGTCATTTTTTCAACTTTTCTGCTGCTCTTTTTTCCTTCCAGTATGCCGTACATCCATGCCCCAAGTAAAAGATCTACAAAATATCCCGGTCTTCCGGTTTCTTCTTCCATTTTAAAACCCATCTCTTCAAGCGGTAATTCTTCTACGAATTCTACGACAAATCGAGCTAAATGATCTTTTGAAACCCAATCTTCTATTGCCGGTGGCAGTAGATACATTTGATTTCTATCGGCTCTTATCGTTGGCATTTGGTTTCTCCTTCGCTAAATTTTGAAACCATTATACCATTTATGTCAAAGAATTAAGAGGCTTTTGAGACAGACTCCCAGTGCCGTCTCTTTTTTTATATCAACTATTTATTTAAAGATAAAGAACCGTCGTAGTAATATCTTGTTGTTATGTCTTCCCACACTGTTATGCGTCTCCTTATGTAATTCAGCAAGATATGATATTTTATTGCAACTATTTAAATATTATTATGCACTTTATTTTTGAACGGGCTTTTCTGCCGTTCACGCCTGATGCTTCTATATAATAATAGCACGAACTGCTCGCGAAGCTGTTAAACTGGCTTACGTCTTCAGGTTTTATTTTTAATCCTGCAGTATCATAACCGCTCAGCTGTATCCTCTTTACAAGCCTGTAAGATTGGGTATATATCATCATGTATGCGTCGTTTACATCCTGTGTTAAATAATATGACACCATAAAATTCCCGCCTCTTTGCACTAAAATCGGGTTCGGATAAACCTTCTGGTCATTTACCTCAAAAGAAGATTGCGTGGCTGCAGTTGTCGGCGTAACTGTCACAACAATGCTTTGTGTTGCCGAAGGTACTGTGCCAGTTGCCGTCTGTGTCTCAGAAGGGGTCAAAGTCAGTGTCATAGTCGCTGTATAAGAATATGTTCCGGTCATGGTCTGTGAAATTGTAGCAGTATAAGAATATGTTTCCGTAATAGTCGCAGTTCCGGTAAATGAACTTGTCGGGGTGGAACTGTATGTCTGCGTATATGTCGGCGTGATTGTAAAGGTTCCCGTCGGCGTCATGGAAGACGTGCGTGTCATAATAAACGTCTTTGTCATTGTCTCGGTCATTGTCACCGTATAAGTATCTGTCGGCGTCGAAGTATTTGTTCCTGTTGCCGTGCTTGTGTCAGTCGCTGTGGGAGTGCCTGTAAGTGTTATTGTCCATGTCGGCGTCTCTGTATAGGTTGGCGTCTCGGACACGATTGGGCTTTCCGTGCTTGTCGGCGATATTGTGAATGTGTCAGTCGGGCTGCAGACCTCTGTTTCCGTCGGCGTCGGCGTCTCTGTATAGGTAGGCGTCTCGGACACGATCGGGCTTTCCGTGCTTGTCGGCGATATTGTGAATGTATAAGTCGGGCTGCAGACTTCTGTTTCTGTAACAGTCAAAGTATAGGTAGGCGTCTCGGACACAATTGGGCTTTCCGTGCTTGTCGGCGATATTGTGAATGTACCAGTCGGGCTGCAGACCTCTGTTTCTGTTGACGTCGGCGTCTCCGTATAGGTCGGCGTCTCGGACACAACCGGGCTTTCTGTTTCCGTCTGGGTCTCTGTCGCCGTATATGTTGGGCTGTCAAACTCGGTTTCAGTTGCAGTCGGCGTATATGTATAGGTTGGCGTTTCTGATAAAACCGGGCTCTCTGTTTCCGTCTGGGTCGCCGTCGGCGTATATGTGGGGCTGCAAACCCCGGTTTCGGTTACCGTCAAGGTTTCTGTCGCTGTATATGTTTCTGTGGGAGGCGGAGTACTCGTCACTGTTCCTGTGTTTGTGGCTGTTGCCGTCGGCACTATTACAGATATGTCGTCCACATACCATCCGCGGAAATCATTTGCGTAACCGTCCACCGAATCAAATTCAAACCTGAACATGACATCCTGCCCGGCATAGGCGCTTAGCGGTATGGCAACCTGGTACCATACGTCTTCTGTGCCGTAAAGGTTGTCTATTTTTACCCAGCTTGCGCCCATGTCCGTGGAAATATAAATGTTCCTTAAGTCATAATCCGGCGAATCCTCGGTTTCTTCCCAGCTTAAGAAAGTCAGGTATGACCCGGCCTGTATATTGTAATAAGCCTGGGTTATCATGCTGCCGTATGTCCTGTCCCCTGTGTCGTAAGTAAGGGTTGAATCAATGCCGTAGTACCATACCAGCGGGCTCGTGGACGGGTCTCCCCCGGGCGCCTCGCTGTCCGGCACCTGGTGCCACAGCCCTAAAATTATCACGGTTGACGTGCATGTCGGGGTGTACGTGGGCGTGCTGGACATCGTGCTTGTAATGCTTGGCGTAAATGTCGGCGTCCATGTAAGTGTGCTGGACATTGTGCCTGTAACGCTCGGCGTTATTGAAGAAGTCAATGTGCGCGTATTTGTGGCCGAAACATATACCGTACTGGTGCTGGTGCCGGTAAATGTGCCTGTCGGCGTAATGGTCGGCGTCGGGCCTGCCAGTGTAATGTCGTCCAGGTACCATCCGCGGTAATCGTTTGCATAGGCGTCCACCGTGTCAAACGTAAATTTAAACCTGACGTTCTGGCCAACGTATGCGGACAGGTCTATGGTCACCTGGTGCCAGACATTTTCAATGCCGAAAAGGTTGTATATCTGCGCCCAGGTTGTGCCACCGTCAGTTGAAATATAAACATTCCTCGTGTCATAATACGGCGAATTTTCAGTCTGTTCCCAGCTTAAAAAAGTCAGGCTTGAGCCCGGTGCGATGTTGTAATAAACCGGCCCTATAAGGTCGCCCGTGTTTCTCGCTCCTGTGTCATAGGTCAGGGTTGAATCCAGGCCGTAATACCACGAATCCGGGCTTGGAGATGTCCTGCCCGGCGGTGTCTGGCTGTCCGGCACCTGGTGCCACAGTCCTGTTGCTGTATAGCTTCCGCCTATGGGAGTTATTGTAAATGTCGGCGATATTGTGCTCGTACGGGTGATTGTCATTGTCGGCGTATTTGAATATGTAACCGTCATGGTGTACTGGGAATATGATACCTTGTCTATCCAGCCGCAGTCGCTGCCAGCATCACCGGAAGCGTCCTTGGTATACATCCACCTTATAACATGGTCGCCCGCCCCAAGCGTATATGTCTGTAAAGTCCACCCGGCTTCGCCTGAAATAGAGCTGGTCAGCACGCCGTCTATGAAAAGCTCCAGGTAATCGCTGTTCAGTTGCGAGGAAACCTTCCAGTAAAAGCTCAGGTTTCCCGGCCCTGCATAGTCTGTCTCCACATAGCTGTACTGGCTTGCCGTAACATGGCCGCTCTGCCCGGCTGAGCCGCCGTAGTAATAAGTGGACGCCTCTCCAAACCACGCGGCTGCGCCGTAGCTTGAAAAAACCGTGCCCGGGCAGTCCACTGCCGTCGCGAAATCAATTGTTGCCGTTGCCGTTGGCGTGATGGTCTGCGTGCCGGTTGATGTCAGTGCCGGCGTATTTGTCGGCGTCATGTAAGTAAATACAACCTCGTCTACCCATCCTGCATCTGAGCCGGCCGGGCTTGAGCTGTCCTTGGAATATTCCCATGTCAGCGTGTGGACACCGTCCGGTACTAAATATGAGAACTGCTGCCAGTCAACATTCCCGCTTATCTCCTGTATCTTGGTGTTGTCTATGTAAAAATCCAGGAGGCCGGAAGCCGGCTGGCTCGATACTTTCCAGTAAAAGCTTATCATGCCCGGCCCGGTTGTCGTGGTCTGCAGATACGTCTGCATGTTGCTGCCTATCGCGCCGCTCTGCGCAGCGCCTCCGTTGTAATAATAAACCGAGCCCTCGCCTGCCCACTGGGAATTGCCCATTGTGGTAAAGGTGAGCGAGTAATTGTCAAGCGCCTGGTTTAAGGACATGGTTGGCGTTAATGTAACTGTCGGCGTTGCTATGATTGTCTGGGTTGCGGTCTTTGTGATTGTAAAAGTCGGCGTCGCGCTCACAGCCGGGGTGATGGTGGATGTCGGCGTCGACAGTATGACCACTGAAAGCGAAAGCGTGTATTCCGGTATGGTCTGCGGCATCCCGTAATATT
Source organism: uncultured bacterium (assembly GCA_963845185.1). Classification (GTDB taxonomy): domain Bacteria; phylum Oederibacteriota; class PGYV01; order PGYV01; family CAWJRG01; genus CAWJRG01. The sequence continues at coordinate 505,077 of CAWJRG010000010.1, forward strand.
TATATACTGATACTACCTCGGCGTAATATGTGCCCGGTTGCAGCGTAGTCGATATCAGTGACCATACTCCCATGCCGCCGCTGTCGTCGTCATATAACAAGTATGTGCCCGTTGCAGCTCCCGCTGCCGTGTAAAGGTATAGTCCCGTGTCGCCTGACTGGCCCGGCCCGATTGATGAAATAACAATATCAGACGGGTATGTTAAAGTAAACTTTACCCAGTCCACGTCTCCCACAGGGTATATTGAGTGTATCTGCGGCACGCCGTTGTAAATATAATTCGCGTGCAGATAATCCCCGTCGTATTCGTAGCTGTCAAGCTCTCCCTGCGGCGTGCTTGTCGGCGTGACTGTGTAAGTGACTGTTATTGTGGCTGTAAACTGTGAAACATTCAGCGTTATCGTGTACTGCGGTATGACTGCGTTCTGCCCTGTCTCCTGCACTTCCGCGTAATATGTCCCCGGGCCAAGCATGCGCGTGATGCCGGCAAATCCGGACTGCTCGATGTCGCTGGCTATCGGCGTGACCGGCACTCCTGACGAGCTATAAAGCCACATGGATGTCGCGCCTGAAGCTCCTGATGTCGTGATGTTGACCGTGCCCTGCGAGCCTATGGTAAATTTTACCCAGTCAGTGTCTGCAGGATTGTCAATGCTGTGCGTCTGCGGCGTGCCTGTGTATATCCAAGACGCGCTGGTGTATACATTGTCGGGCTCGTATATGTCCGGAGGGACCGGTGTCTGCGTGGATGTCGGCGTAACCGCCAAAACATTGAGGTCCAGATTATAGCTGTCAATCGTCTGGTTCTTGCCTTTTTCGTTTACTTCCGCGTAGTAAATCCCGGGCGGCAGGGTCATTGTTATGGATGAGCAGAACCCGCCTCCGCTGTTGTCGTCGTACGCAAGGTATGTCGTTGGCACTCCAACGTCGTTATACAAATACATTTCAGTATCGCCCAAAGTATTGGATGTCCATATGTGTATCATCGACTCCTGCGTGAGGGTGAATTTCACCCAGTCAACGTCGGTTGGCACGTGTATGCTGTGCGTCTGAGTGACGCCCGGCACTATAACCTTCGCGTTCTCGAAAGTGTCGTCGTTTTCATACATGTCGCCCACTACAGGCGTTTGCGTGCATGTCGGCGTTATCGGGTTGATATTCACGGCAAGGTAGTACGACGGGATGATTGCGTTCTGACCGTTTTGCATTACCTCCACGTAGTAAGTGCCCGGCCCTAAAGTCTCAGTCAGGCCGGAGAAAAATCCCAGGCCGTCGTCGTTGTTCATTGCCAGGTATGTATTCGGCACCCCGGTTGCGTTGTAAAGGTAAATAACCGTGTCGCCTGAAACTCCCGAAGTGTTGATTGTCACAACCGAGTTTACCGCGACGGTGAATTTCACCCAGTCAACGTCCGTGGGCGTGTTTATGGAGTGTTCCTGCTGGACTCCGCTTAGTATTGTTTTTGCCTGTAAATATGTATTGTCCGGTTCGTACATGTCCGGCAGCACCGCGGTTGATGTGGGCGTCGGTGTAATGGGCGTCATGTTCAGGCTTAAATTATAATACGGTATGATTTCGCTCTGGCTGTATTGCTGTATGCGTATGTAATATGTGCCCTGCGTTAAGTTCCCTGTTATTTCCGAGAAATAGTCGTACCCGAGGCCCTTTCCGTCTATGTCGTCGTTGTACAGTAAGTATGTGTTCGGCACGCCCGCGGATGTGTACAGCCACATTACTGTGTCGCCTGTGTCTTCGTCGCTCACGCCGCTTGTTTTAATATCGACGTATGACGGCGTTGTTACGTCAAATTTTATCCAGTCAACATCTGTCATCGGGAATATGCTGCGTATCTGCGTCTCCCCGTTTTGTATGTATTTGGCCTGCGTGTATGTATTGTCCGGCTCATACGCGTCGGGCCCGGCTATTGTCATTGTAACAAAATAATCAGGTATTATTGTTTCATTATCATAGCTCTGGATTTTTACATAATAAGTGCCTGCAGGCAGTACCTCTTCTATCTTTGAGCACGCGCCGATACCACCGTCGTCGTCATAGGCAAGATATGTGCCTGCGGCAACGCCTGACGAATCATAAAGCCACATTTCAGTATCTATAGCGTCGCCCCATGTCTCCACTATGACATCCGATGAAGCTGACAGCGTGAAACTCAGCCAGTCAACGTCGGTCGCAGGCACTATATTGTGCTCCTGACGCTGCCACGGGTAAATCGGTTTCGCGTGCTCGTAGTCGCCGTCGTATTCATACGCGTCCAGCGGTATCTGGGTAAGCGTAATTGTGGGTGTTGGCGTTGCTGTTGTAGTGACTGTAGGAGTATTGGTAAATGTAAACGTCAGGTATATTGTGCTGGTCAATGTGGGGCTCGCTGTCAAAGTGGCCGTGCTGGTCTCGGTTTCTGAATAAGTGGCTGTCTGCGTCATTGACGGGCTGGCTGTTAAGGTTTCTGTCTGGGTAGTGGTTGGCGTCGCCGTGGCTGTAAAAGGCTCTGTTTCCGTGAATGTCATTGTCGGAGTAAATGTCTGTGTTATTGTCTGCGTTATGGTCTGCGTGACTGTGGGCGAGTCTGTTGGTGTAGCGGTAAAAGTCTGCGTAGCTGTCGCCGTGGGTGTTTCTGTAAAAGTCTGCGTTTGAGTATATGTGGGCGAGTCTGTAGGCGTAAAAGTCGCAGTGCCCGTGAATGTCTGCGTGCCTGTTGCCGTTGATGTCCCGGTAGCTGAAGGAGTTTCGGTCCCGGTCCATGTGCCTGTTGCGGTAAGCGTCGGCGTAAAAGTCGCGGTCCCTGTCGCTGTCTGCGTGGCTGTTGGAGTATATGTGTAAGTGGATGTTGCCGTCTTTGTCGGCGTGACGGTCAGGGTCGGCGTAGGCGGCTCAATGACAAGTATATTAGGGCTTGTCCCTGTGACGGACATGTCGGTTGTCTGCTTTACTGTTATTGTAAATATGCCGTCTGTATTCAGCGTTGCGGTAAATGCAACCACCCCGGCATCCGCCAATGCAAATTTATAATCCGCCGGCAGCGAAGCTGCTGCGTCCGTTGAGAAAAAAGTTACCGTATTGTTATAGGTATCTACTGTCGCTCCGTACGCGTCCTTTGCCCTGACGTTTATTGTAAACGGCTGTCCCTTATATACCGATGCCGGCGCGGACACCGCGAACGATACAACAGGCACTGTTGTTATTATTCCCGATGTTTCAGTGTCGTCCGGGTTTGTCATTTTCACGGTCACTACATGCTGTACCCCTGAAAGTATGGACAGCTGCAGGAGCGCGGTCGCTTTGCCTGATGAGTCAGTGGAGGTTTCAAGCGGGCTTATTGAGCCGTTGTTCGTCGAGAAATCAATGAGCACTCCCTGCATGCCTATGGTATTGCCGTTCTGGTCCACTACCTGGGCTGTTATTGTGACAAAAGAGCCTGCGGCTGCAGTAGTGTTTGATGACGGCGACACCATGATAAAATATCCGGTCACCACCGTGAGCGTGTCTGTGCCGTCTGTGATATGCCCGTCGTGCGCTGTAAGGGTGTAGGTGCCTGTATAATGGCTTTTTACGTAAACCGTGGCAGCGCCGCTGGAATCAAGAGCGGCTATTACTGTTGTGCCCCAGTTAATTTTATCAAGTGAAAAAAGCACATTGGCCGAATTTGCCGTGAGTGTCACGTAATCAGGCGAGACAGTCGCCGGAGAATCGTAACCGTTCGCGTCTTTCGCGTTTATATAAAGCGTGCCAATTTTGTCTGCGCCCTGCGACATTGGAGCCGGCAAAAACGCAAGGTGTGTCGCTGCCGCGGATGCGGATATTGTTATTGTCGTGCCAAGCAGGCCGGGCGAATCTATCACGCAGTAATCCATGCTTCCTGTCGCGTCCGTGCTTACTTTGAAAAAGATTGTAATCTGGCCGCTCGCGTTTGTCGTGTTTGACAGCGACGCTATTGCCGCGTTTTGCGTTTTCCCTGTCTGTACCATGGCTGTGCCTGTTACCCACTGCCCGACTATCGGGTTGCCGTATAAATCCGTGACCTGCGCTGTTATTGTGACCCACTGCCCCGCGGGTACCGAGTATTTGTTTGATGTCGCGCTTAAAATAGCCGCCTGGCCGGCAACAATTGTCGCGTATGCCTTTCCGTCAGTAAGCGCGCCGGCGCTGTCGTGCGCAGTAATTGTTTTACTGTTTCCGACAATGGTATCCATATAATACAGGTTCGCACTGCCGTTATTTAACGTTACGTTCAGCGACTGGCTCCATGTGGTCTGGTCAACGGAAAATTTCATTGTTGACGAAACTGACGAAACCTGCACGACGCTGTTTGAGAACGCGTTGTTGCCTGACGAGTCTTTTGCCTGTAATGCTATCGCGTACGGATTGCCAGCTGCGGAAGTGCTTGTGACAGGATGTATAACAAGGTATGAAGCCTGTGAGTTATTTACATAAATCACCGAAGAGCCGGATAAAACCCCTGATGCTGACGCGGTTACCGTGACAGTTTCCGGCGCTGAATCCCTGACAAGAAGGCTTTTAATTGCAGTCCCCTGAAACACGGCCGACGGCGACCATGTCGACCCGTTGTCAGTTGAAAACTGGAATGTGCCTGAACCCGAGTTTACTGTAATATTCCTTGTGTCTGAAACAAAATTTCCAAACTGATCGGTGATGTCGGCGTAAAGCGTGCTTGTCATTCCCGTCTGCATGGACAGCGTGCCGGGGCTTAAGCTGACTTTTGACGCGGGCCCTGCAATAAAATTCACCGTGATTATCTTTGATATGTGCGCGCCGCGAACGGTAATGTTTGCCTGTCCTGCTTTTGTGGACGACACGCGGGCAAACGCGTTCCCGCTCCAGTCGGTTATTGCCTTTGTATTAAGGCTCACCGCTACCGGCGCTATGATGTCCTCAGGCCTGCTGGACGTAAAATCAAAAATTGCGTATCCTATCGCGGTATTGTCGGGCGCGTACATGTGCGCGGTTATCGTGCACGAGCTTGCCCCGTCCGCGGTTATATTCCCTGCCGGCGACTGCGCCAGGCTGTAATCCTTTACGACCCAGATATAATTGTTAATCGGAGCCGGCGTGCTTATGCCTCCGTTTCCCTGGTTGGCGGCTAAATTGCCGTCAACCATTACGGTGTTGTTAAACGGTATGGTGTTGAAGTTTGAAAAGAAATTTTTCACAACGTTGCCGCTCGAATCCTTGAACTGTATGTTGTCAAAGACCGCGTTGAATGTGCCTGCTTTGTTTGACGGCGCGCCGTTGTAACCGATGTTGCCCGTGTCCTGTGAAAGCTCGGCCTGGTTATAAGTGGCTCCTCCGAGGGCCGATATGTTGAATTTCCTGTGGTACCAGGTTCCGTCAGCGTAAGCGCCAAGGTCCATGGAAGGATGGCACCTTACCCCGTTCTGGTCTATTATATAAGTTTGTGAAGCCTGGCCATAGTCCCTCATGTCGCCGAAAGAACCTGCGAACTCGGTCCCTGTGTAAAAATCCGCGCTCGATGACGGTACGAAAACGTCGTATTCGAGGTAATTGTTGTTTGCTATCGCGGTGTTTGCCGGCTGCGATATGTAAATATAGACAAACTCGTATGTGTTTGCCGCTGTTAAATATGATGTCAAAAGCAGCGGCTGTCCGTATGAGGTGGCCGGTGTGATTACGTTTATATTGTTGCTGGTGCCTGATATTGACCCTGAAATTATGTCGGTAGCTGTTATTGTCTGTATTCCGTTTGTAATGAGTGTGGATGAGAAAATTCTGCTGCCCGAGTCTGAAAGCTGGAAACTGTAATCAGCAGGCAGTATTCCCGACCCGTCGGTTGAGGAAAAATGCACGGTACCCGTGTAATTGGTTATGACGTTTCCGTAAGCGTCCTGGGCTGTTACGACAAAATTAAACGCAACCCCGGAGTCGGCGGAAGACGGTGCTGTCACAAGGAATTTTGCCAGTGCCCCGGCTATGACATTTATGTCGTTGCTTGTGCCGTTGATTGAAGCGTCGGTGATGTCCTGGCAGTGTATCCTCTGTATGCCGGTCGTCTTCATTGTAACTGCTAATATTTTTACCCCGTTATCCGCTGCCGTAAACTGGGTATCCCCCGGGGAAACCCAGTTTGAGTCTGTGGATGAAAAGCTTACTGTCCCTGTATAGCCGGTTGCCACGTCTCCATACGCGTCTTTTGCAGTGACCGTGATATAAAATACCTGCCCTGCTGTCACGGATGACGGCGCGTTTATAATAAATCCAATTGCGTCTCCTGTTGTGACAAGTATGCTTGCCGTGCCTGTCATGCCCGTATCCACTGTGTCATTGCCCGTTATCGTTTGTGTCCCGGGTGTCATAAGCACAACCTGGAATATATGCGAACCTGCATCAGTCGCCGGCACGTATGCATAGTCATCCGGAAGCGTAAACACTGCCGCGCTTGTGGAAAGGTGCAGTGTCCCGGCATAATTGTCCGCCACTTCGTTTCCGTATATGGCGCTTGTCATTGCTGTGACTGTTATGTAAAAAGGCTGTCCCGCTTTCACCGTGGCAGGCGCTGTGATTATATAATGATCGTGGTCCTTTGTCGGTGTGGGAGTTACCGTGCAGGTTATTGTGTCTGTAAATGAAGGTGTATATGTTGGCGACATTGTGGAAGTTTGGCTATCAGTATATGTAAAAGTAGGGCTTGAAGTAATGGTATATGTGAATGTCCCTGTTACTGTAGCTGAAAAAGAAGGTGAAGCGCTGGGAGTGATTGTCGGCGTGGCAGTGTAAGTTCCTGTTATAGTGAATGTGCCTGTAAATGTTTCTGTGCAGGTAAAAGTCGGCGTACAGGTAAAAGTCAGGCTGGGCGTCTGGGTATATGTGAATGTTTCTGTAAAAGTCGCGGATATTGAATAAGTCGGCGTAAAGGAAGGCGTATATGTCGGTGTTTCTGAAAACGTCGGCGTTGCCGTAAGTGTAACCGTTAATGTGGGTGTGTCCGTAAAAGTGTAGGTGGGCGTATCTGTCTGCGTGACTGTATAAGTCGCCTGAAAAAGGTCTGTTTCATTTGACGATGTTTCTGTTATCCCGTCGGCTGAGCCGTACGCCACATTTGCAAGCTGTCCTGTAAACGGCTGGGTGACGACCGCCTGGAAACAGACCTGCAGCGGAGTTCCCCTGTCAATCTGGCTGTAATTCCATACAATTTCGTTGCCTACTACCGTACCGCCGTTTAAACTCCCGGTAACAGGCGCAAGCTGGGGCGGCAGCGGGTCACGTAAAACGAAATTATTCATGGTCGCGACTGCCTGGCCTAGTATCTGAAGGAAAACGTCCCAGCCGCTGGCAGGTGTGCTGTAATCAAGCCAGATTCCTCCGGCGAGCGGCGGCAGGTATATAGGATTGCATTTTTCGTAAAGGTCGCCTGTCCCGTACCTTGATGGGTTAAAAGTAATGGCGTGTATTATTACGCCCTGGGAATAAAGGTCGGTCGCCGTCAGGCTCAAAGACAGCGGGTCACCGTCGGCCTCGGAACAGGGTATGGCCTCGTCTGTAATCAGTATCATTGTCTTTGACGCATTCTGCCGCCACGGGAATGTATTCGCCACATACAGGGCCTCGAGGTCCTGTTCTATGCCGCCTGCACACGGTATTCCAGCCAGCCAGCTTTCAAATTTACTGTCGGTTTCTGCGAAACCGTAGGAATCGTAATTGCCGTCGACAAAAGTCTCTAGCCCGTTCCTGTAGTCAATGTGCCTGCCTGAGAGCTCCTGGGTAAAATAATCAAGGTTTGCTATGATGTTATTTATGCCATAATTCATTGACCCGCTGCGGTCTATTACCCATATAATATCCGCCTGTGGTGTAACATACTGGGGGTTTACTGTAATGCAGTAATTAACAGTGTCTCCTACTGAAACAACATCTTTATCCTGGCTTTTCACAAGCGTGAGCACGCCTGAATAAAGGCTGCCTGTTATCCCCAAAAAAACGGATAAAAAGCACAAAACTATAAAAAACTTCTTGGTTTTTTGAGTGTTAATGAATTTCAATTAATTATCCCTTTGTTCCAGTGGAATCCCGCCGACTGAAGTTGGGGGATTTCTTTCTGGATTTAATCGTTTTTAATTCATTACATCTTTATAAGTTTACATAATAATTAACGCAAAATCAAGTTATAATTTGAAGTGCTATTTTGTTGGGTTATATTAAGAAAAACTGCATTTTAAGCAGTTTAAGAACCTGTCAATGCTTAGTACTATAACCAGTATTCAAACCCTGCTTTTATGGTGATGTATGATGGTATTACAATGTCCAGGCCTTCGTCTTTTTCAGCTTTATCTGTGATTGTTTTATAAAACCACATATAACCTAACTCTGCAAAAATAGAAAGCCTGTCTCCCAGTCCTATATGCACGCCGGCCTGGGGTTCGGCAAATGATAACATGATTGCGTGGTCACGGTCTGCATCCATATCTGCTGCGATAAATGTATTGCCCAAACCAGCATAATACAAATCCGTTATGTTGTAATGCAAATCCACTGAAGCTTCTGTTAGCCACGCCGGTGTTAAGAGGCGACCTCCGGCATCCACGGATATAGTCAATCGTCTGTTGAATACGAGATGGTTATATCCCAACAACCAAACGTTATATCCTGGAAATTCCGCCTGCACGAAAATCGAGTGGTCGTAAGCAATGCATTTAGCCGCCACGGCAATCAAGAAAAAAATCAGCATAATTTTTGTTTTCTTTCCCATAGTTATTCGCCGTTATTTCCTATTGAGGTACTCGGGCAGGATTCCATTGCCTCCGCGCACAGCTTTTCCTCCTGCGCATTTTCCGGCTGTTCATAAACATATGCGTGCGTATCGTCCCCGCTCATTTTAAAATTCGCCTGAGCTGTAACTACGCACAGTTCGCAGGCAATACACTGGTCGTCCACGTAATATTTTCCTTTCACGTTGTCCGGTAATTTTGAATTTACGTTTGGCATCTTTCTTTCTCCTGTTTAAATTTGTTTTAAGCCGTTGCTTGCTTGTTGCCAGTAATTTTTTTCAGTAAATATTTACTGAAACTTCACGAGTTGTATGCTGATGTCCCAGAGTCTTTTCGCGATTTCCTGATTCATTGATTCTTTTGAAGGCTTTGCTTCTTTACAATTAACGAAATATTTCCCCGTAACACCCTCAACTTCCGGTGACGAAGCCAGATATATTGATGTCCGCGCTCCCTTTTCCGGCGATACCATGGCAAACGCGAAGGCCCTGTAAAAAAAACTTATTAAAGCTCCGCCGCCGCTGCCAAAATTCGTGGCCACTACCCCGGGATGCAGGCAGTTTGAAGTCACTTGCGTGCCTTGTAATCTTTTTGCCAACTCAGATGTAAAAAGCACGTTTGCGAGTTTTGACATGCCATACGCGCCCATCATACTGTATCTTTTTTCTGACTGAAGGTCGTCAAAATTTATATGACCTGATAAATGCGCCATTGAAGAAACCGTAACCACGCGCGAAGGCGCGCTTGATTTTAAAAGCGGTAGCAGCATGTTTGTGAGTAAAAACGGCGCGAGGTGGTTTACCCCAAAAGTGGTCTCAAAACCGTCCTTTGTAAGCGTACGCTTTCCAACCACGCCGCCTGCGTTGTTAACAAGCACATGGAGCTCCCTGTATTTAGCCAGTATTTCATTTGCCGCGGTTCTAACAGACTCAAGAGACGAAAAATCCACAATAATAAGCTTTATATTTTCATTACCGCTTCTTTTTTTTATAGTTCCCATGGCTTCAAGCCCTTTTTGCTCGTTCCTGCACATCATAATAATTTCAGCGCCTTTTCCAGCGAGCCCAACGTATGTCTCAAATCCTATGCCCGAGTTGGCGCCTGTGACTATTACTGTCTTTTCTTTCATTTCATCTGTCATATTTTCTCCTTTGTTAAAGCTTATTTAGCAAGCCGTAAAAAGGCGAAGCTAAATATTGCTTTTTGCTTGCTTCCATTCAAGTATAAAACTTGCAATGGACATATTATTTATACGTAATAAACTTATATATTGAAGGGTTTAAAATTTCAATCTTAAGATTCTGCTTTTTATTGACTTTTTTACGGAATTATTTTTATACGGACAGGCGTATTAAGACACAGCCTATAAACAAGAGCTGCTTGCGTGAAAGCGTTAATAATGGAATTTTGGGGAATATGCACAATTAAGGAAGCGTTTTTCCGGTTTTGGATATAATCCGTCTAATTTAAAAAATTTTTTAATAAAAGCTGTAAAGCTTTCTCCTTCATTGTTGAAAGGAAATTTTTTGCAAGTTGTTCTTCGAGTTTACCTTTTGAAACGCACACCAGGTTCATGCTTGTTGCCAGTATAGCCATGGTATCGGAAAGTTCAGGCACAATATCAGCCCTGATATTTATTTCATTATCGGTTACCCCCAGGACAAAAGTCACTTTTACCTTGGTTCCTTCGTTTTTTATTACAGGCATGCCCATGGCAGTGCCGCAGTCACAGCTTTCGGGCCCAAGGTTCATTTCAACAGGAACTGTTGTGAGCGTCCCTGCCTGCTCGTCACTGCTGTCTATTTTATAGCCAAGCATCGGCAGTATTTTTTGTGTGGCTTTCATTAACATCACCGCATTTCCCGGCACTGACTGCCTGTAAAGCGTGACCGGGATTGTAGGCTTGATATAAGCTGATGAACAGGAACCCAGAATAAAAAACGCCGTAATTAAACCGGTAAACACTATAATTTTTCTTTTCACTTTTGCCTCCCTATAGTAATTTCAGTCGCCGCTGCAAACCCGTTGTTTGCAGCGATCGCCTCAAGCCTAACATATCGCCCTGCTACAGGGCCGAATGTTGCAACTTTCATGCTTGAATCAGCAGCCCATTTGCCTGATGCTGCCTTGATAAATTTTGAGCCATCCCCGCTTACATATATTACATAAGACGTTATTGCTCCTTCTGATGTGGGCGTGGCGTTTACTATATATTTCGGCACATAACAAAGCATGCCGATGTCCGGGTATACCTGGCCAAGGTCAAGCGTTATTGACTGCGGCAATTTCTTGTCCGATTCCCATGCCGTATAATAACCAGCGTCGTTTATGCCGTCAATGGCCAAAGCTGCATCGCCGCTTGTGGCTTCAGCGCTCTGCACTGCAATAGGAAATTCGTTTTGTAGCGGCTGTTTAGGCAAAGGCTTGCGTTTAAGGTTTGGTTTCCATTTCTTTCCTACTTCAGCAAGCCTGTCCACTATTTTGGAATCAAGCAGACCCTGCCTGTTCGGCGGGCAGTTTAAAATAAAAACGGTATAACGTTCCTCCAGCGGTTTTAAATGCTTTTCAACAATGTCGTCAAGGCTCATTGGGTTTTCTTTTTCTGTTTGTTCGCCCCAAAACCAGTCATTGCCGCTGATAATTTTATTATCCTGCGCTGCCGCAAGCTTGTTGCCTGCTGGCGAGAAAACCCCTTTTGGCTCCTCAAATACAAAAATATCGTTGTCCCACTGGCACTGCAGATGAGTGTGGTCTATTATAAGGCAGTCGGGCTGAAGCGATTTTATATATGCCCTTATCTCCGCGTAAGGCATTGCCTTGTGCCCCATTTTCCACGACCAGCCGTCTAATATCAGGACAGGTATAGGCCCGTAATTTGTAAGCAGTTCTCTTAGCTGGGCTTTTACATAGTCAATGTCATCCCGGGTTATCGGTTTGTTGCCTATGCCTTTTGTGTTATCCCATATGGAATAGTAAAGCCCTGGCAGCAGGCCTTTTGCCCTGAAAGCTTCCACATATTCTCGTACAACGTCGCCTTTACCGTTTTTCCACGGTATGCTTTTAACGCTAAAATCGCTTGTCTCTGTCTGCCACAGCGCGAAACCGTCGTGGTGCTTTGTCGTGAGCACGCCGAAAGTCATGCCTGCTGATTTTGCCGCGTCTGCCCACTGGCCCGGGTTTAATTTTTCCGGATTGAATTTTGTAATATCCAGGTTTCTCTGCGACCATACGCCTGTGTAAGTCAATATGCCGAAATGAATGAACATGCCAAAACGTAAATCAACAAAATCCCTCTGTAATTCCTCAAGGCTTTTTCCCGAAGATTTAATTTTTGTGTCTGCTTTTGTTTCCTGTTTCACAACCTCGCCTCCTGCGCATAATAATAAACCAAGAAGAAAAATTATAACTGTTATTGAAATAGCTTTTTTCATGTCCTCTTCTCCCTGCTGTATTTTTTAACGTAGAGATGCAGCAACGCTGCGTCTCTACAAATATAAATTCATTATAAAATTCTATAACTGCCCTGCAATATTACTCATTATTTTGTTCATAATTCTGTTTATTTCCTCAAATCTTGCTTTTTGACTTAAAATTTCCTTTTCGTCCTGAACAAACTTGTTTTTAATAAGCTTTTTTGGCCTGATTTTAAAATTTTCCGTTATATAATTTAACGAATATTCAAAATGAAACTGCACTCCCGCGGCTTTTTCTCCGTAGGTAAACGCCTGATTACTGCATGCTTTGCTAAAAGCAAGATTTTTGCATCCTTTTGGTATTTCAAAAGTATCGCCGTGCCAGTGAAATAGATTTAATTTTGTGGCAAGGCCTTTAAACAGCCATGATTTTTTCCCCGCTTTTTTAAGCCAGACCGGGTAAAACCCTATTTCTATATGCTTATTTTTCTTTACTTTTGCGCCCAAGCAGTCTGCCATTAATTGCCCGCCGAGGCAGATGCCCAGTATGGCTTTGTCCGCTTTGATCGATTTTTTAATAAATTCTTTTTCCCTTTTCAGCCACGGGTACTTGCCCTCTTCATTAACACCCATGGACCCGCCCATTATGATGAGCCAGTCAAATTCATTCAGTCCCGGCAGATTCTGGTTTTTGTATAAAAGGGTTTTGGTTATTTTGTATTTTCTTTTCTTAAGCCATCCTTCTATATTGCCGAGGTTTTCGCTTTTCACATGTTGCAGATAGTGGACTCTAATATTTTTCGAGTGCTTCATTAAAGCATTGCTTCGGTTAAAATCTATATATGAAGCGGGTCTTTCAATCCCGCTTCTTTAAATCCTTTTGCCCTTAATTTGCACGCGGCACATTTTCCGCATCCCGGCCTTTTGCCTTTATAGCAGGTATGTGTGTATTTTATGTATTCCAGTATTTTTAATTTTGCAGCCAGCTGGACAATTTGTTTTTTTGACTTTTTAACCAGCGGGGTATGGATTTTTATTTTATATTCCATGCCGAGTGAAAGCGATTTTGCCATTGATTTTATGAATTCAGCCCTGCAGTCCGGATAGCCGGAATAATCCACCTGTGATACGCCTATGACAATATCATGCATTTTTTTTGTATAAGCGAGTGCCGCCGCTGTTGTGAGAAACAATATGTTCCTTCCGGGGACAAAAGAAGCAGGAAGGTTTTTGTTTATTTTGTCTTTTTTATTTAAATTTATTTTTTTATCCATAAGGGCGCTGTTTTTTATATATTTATATTCACATATGTTAATTATGTGGTGTTTTATTCCCGCAATACCTGCTATTTTTTTCGCGCTTTTAAGCTCTATTTTGTGCTTTTGCCCGTAATCAAAACTTACTGCTTCAACCTTTTTAAATTTCTTTTTTGCCCAGAATAAAGCCGTGGTTGAATCCTGACCGCCGCTGAGCAAAACAATCGCCGGAATATTTTTCATTCTTCACCTCGCATCTTGCGCATATTCATACAGCCCTTGCAATCGTAATTGCCCTTACTTCCTTGGCTCCTGCCTTGATAAGTACTTTCGCTATCTCGTTTATCGTGCTCCCGGTGGTGTAAACATCGTCCACGATAACAATATTTTTGCCTTCAACTGCGCTGATAAATCCGTCTTTTATGCTGAAAGCGCCTTTTAGGTTTCCAAGCCTTTTTTCCCGCTCAAGCGAACTCTGGCGCTCTGTTTCCCTTGTCTTAACTACAATGTTATTTGCCGGAATTTTTAGCTTAAAAGATATATGTCTTGCTAATAATTCGGTCTGGTTGTATTCTCTTTCTGCCAGCGATTTTTTGCTTAAAGGCGCCGGCACTATCAAATCAATGCCGTTAAAAATATTCTTGTCGATTTTATCAAGCAGAGTTTCGGAAAGCAGCTTAAAAAGCTTCTTTTTCTTGTTGAATTTAAAAAAATGTATCATTTCCTTTAAAGCGCCTTCATATGTTCCCGCAGCCCTTGTATAAGAAAAATAATTTTTGCGTTCAAAACATTCGCGGCATATTGCCGTGGCGTCAGTATCAAGCGGCTTTTCGCATATTCTGCAATGTGGTTTAGGCAGGCTTTTTATCTCGTTGTAACATTTCTCGCATACATATAAATAAGTGAAATCCTTGATATACCTTTTGCACGACGGGCATGCGCACGGGAAAAGCAGGCTTAACAATCCGTTCTTTAGTATTTTCCGGCAGGCATTAAAGCAATCCCCGGCTGCTTCCGCACCCCTGTAAAGATGTATATTAAATGTCTTTAAAAAGCTTTTTATGGTCTTTCACCCATTCATAAAGCAGTTTTACGCCTTCCTGCGGCGAAATTTTCGGTTCCCAGCCCAACATTTCTTTTGCTTTATCTATATTGCATATAAAAACCGGCTGGTCTCCCGGCCTCCACTCCGAGTACACAAGGGGTATTTTCTTGCCGAAAAACTGTTCAAGGAAAGCAATAAGTTCCAAAAGCGACATTGTGTTTTTTGGCCCCCCGCCTATATTGAATGCCTGGCCTTTTACTTTATCAATATTTTTTATTGCTGACTCGTAAGCGTCAACAAGGTCTTCTATGAAAAGCACGTCCCTTACCTGCTTGCCGTCGCCGTATATAGTAAGCTTCTTGTCCATCATGGTTGCTATGGTAAACCACGCCACCCATCCCTGGTCTTCTATGCCAAACTGCCTGTAGCCGTATATGCACGACTGCCTGAAAACAACCGTGCGTAAGCCGTAAATCCTGGAATAATCTATCATGTACTGGTCTGCCGTGCCTTTTGAGCAGCCGTAAGGCGAATGGAAATCAAGCAACCGGCCCTCGCTTATTCCGCCTGGCAGGTCTGCATATTCATACCTGTTGTTGTTCTCGACGATTTTGATATCTGTCATTCCGCCGTAGACTTTATTTGTTGAAGAAAAAAGTATTACCGGGTTTGCCTTATTTTCCCTTATTGCCTCAAGCACATTAAAAGCGCCCAGCGCGTTTATTTCAAAATCTTCCCTTGGATTTGTGACCGACGTGGTAACAGCCACCTGTGCCGCAAAATGAAAGACTGCGTCAAAATCTTTTTCCTTTTTAAACAGATTGTATAAATCCTTGTACTTTCTCACGTCCCCCTTGATAAAGACCATGTTGTTGTGCCTTTTAAGCCATTTTAAGTTCCATTCCGTTCCCCTGCGCGAAAGATTGTCAAAAATATAAACCCTGTCCCCTCTTTTTAAAAATCTGTCAGCCACATTTGCGCCAATAAAACCTGCTCCGCCTGTCGCAAGAATTTTCATTGGAATTTAACTCCTTTTAAACTTGTATTTTATATATCTTCTGATGGCGTCCCTCCAGCCCGGCATTTCATCGCAGTCCATCAGGTGCAGGTGATAATTAAGCAGTGCTGAAAAAACAGGCCTCTTGGCCGGCCTTTTCCACTGGCTCTGGTTCATGACTTTAACCGTTGTCTGCTTTTTCATTATCTTGAAAATTTCCTCAATCATCTCTACGCGTGACGCGTAGCCTTTGTTTACCATGTGAAATATTCCCGTCTGGTTCAGTGTCATGAGTTTCTTTATTCCGTTTGCCATGTCAAACGAATACGTTGGCGAGGATACCATGTCTTTTACGGCCACAATCTCGTCATTTTTTAAAATGCCGTTCACGACGTAATCTACAAAATGTGCCCTCTTTTCGCCGAACATCCACGCCGTCCTTATTATAAGAAAATCGTTCAGTATCGTCTGTACAAACTCCTCGCCGGCAAGCTTTGACATGCCGTAGACATCTATCGGGTTTGGCTTGTCAAATTCCGTATATGGCGCTCCCTTGGTCCCGTCAAAAACATAGTCGGTGCTTATATGTATCATTTTAACTTTATTGTCGCGGCATGCTATTGCGATATTTTTCAGGTCCTATGGCGTTTACGAGGTATGAAACATCCTGCTCGGTCTCGCATTTATCCACATCGGTTAGCGCGGCTGCGTTTATTACAACATCCGGCGCGTAATCTGTTATGGCCCTGTGGACATCTCTGAAATTTGTTATATTAATATCGTTTATGTCGGTAGCTTTTATTTCGTATTCACCATCACAGACTTTTATAAGATCTGACCCGAGCAGCCCTGTCGAACCAAAAATAAATATTTTCATTGTGTCTCCTTAGTCGATGTTTTTGAGACAAACCCGAAGGGTGCAGTCGAAAATCACATTGACTTACACCCGGTCAAGTCCGAGGCTTCAGCCGAGAGTTAAAAAGTCCTGCGGACTTTTTAACGGGTAGTTTCCATAAGTTATTATAATATAAAAGCTACCCTGAAGCCGTATTATATTAGTAGTTATTTTCCATACCAGTTTTTATAATAGCTGTTAAAAGCCTTGCCTTTTAGTTTTATCCACCATTCTTTATTGTCTTTATACCAGTCTATCGTCTTTTTCAGTGCTTGGTT
The DNA here is from genome assembly GCA_963845185.1 of uncultured bacterium. Lineage (GTDB taxonomy): Bacteria > Oederibacteriota > PGYV01 > PGYV01 > CAWJRG01 > CAWJRG01. The sequence goes on from CAWJRG010000010.1 coordinate 521,713, forward strand.
AAAATTGTACTTTGGTTTCCAGCCCATTTTTTTTATTTTTGCCGAATCAAGAGCGTATCGCCTGTCGTGGGCAGGCCTGTCTTTCACCGGTTTTATCAAAGTACCTGGTTTATGCAGTATTCTTGTTATTTCCTTTGCGACTTCTATATTCGGAACCTCGACATTGCCGCCTATATTGTATACTTCGCCATTCCTGCCTTTGCGTAACACATAGTCAATGCCTCTGCAATTGTCCCCGACATATATCCAGTTCCTTACATTTTTTCCGTCGCCGTACAAAGGAAGATCCTTGTCTTCAAGAGCGTTTGTTATAAATAGTGGTATAAATTTCTCGGGATGCTGGTAAGGACCGAAGTTATTCGAGCTCCTTGTAATTACCACAGGCACATTAAAAGTTTTGTAGTAAGAAAGTGCTATTAAATCCGCAGCTGCCTTTGACGCCGAATAAGGGCTTGTGGGGTCAATCTGGTCGCCTTCCTTTGATTTCCCTGATTTTATGCTGCCATAAACCTCGTCTGTCGATATCTGAATAAATTTTTTCACCCTGTATTTTTTCGCTGCTTCAAGAAGGTTGTTTGTGCCTTTTACGTTTGTCTCGACAAATATATCCGGGTTGATTATTGACCTGTCAACATGGGTTTCCGCGGCAAAATTGATTACAGCATCGGCGTTTTTGACAGCTTTATCCACTTCCTTTATGTCCCTTATATCGCCTTTTATAAATTTAAAATTTTTATATTCGCCGAACCTTTTTATTGTATCCGGATTTGAAGCATAAGTTAAAAGGTCAAAAACCTCCAGTTTAAGGTTCTTGTATTTTTTCAGCATGTATTCCGTAAAATTAGAGCCTATGAACCCCGCCCCGCCTGTTATCAGTATTCTCAAACCTGCCTCCTTTATCTGTCTTTCCTTGCCCAGTCATACGGTATCTCGCCGTTGTGGGCTTCAACCCTGAATTCGTCCGGTTTCTTGCTGTTATATGGCTCGGTGCATGTGTTTATTATTATCGCTTCCTCTTCTGATATTCCTTTAAAGCCGTGATGAACATAAGGCGGTACCTGTACCAGCATGGTGTTGTGCTTCCCTAAAAAAAACTCGTTTATCTCGCCTTTTGTTTTTGATTTTTCCCGCCAGTCATATAACACAAGCTTTATCATGCCCTGTACCACAAAAAAATTGTCATATTGTTTTTTATGGTAATGCCATCCTTTCACCACACCCGGATACACTGTAGTCATATATACCTGCCCAAATTTAACAAACAGATCGTCGTCGTTCCTTAATATCTCCACCAGTCTTCCGCGTTCATCAGGAATTACTTTTAAATTTTTTACCCTAACTCCTTGTATCATTGTAAAACCTCCGCTCAATGTTTAATGTTGAAAGTTTAATGTTAGAGTCTTAAACCTTGAACATTTAACTTTAAACCTTAAACTGGTTTTTATATATGGTTCGCTCCATGCTTTGCCACAAATATATTTGCCTCTAAAAGCGCATCTTTTGATTCGCCGCAGTCTTTCCACCAGCCGTCAAGTATATTGCAGGACAATTCATTTCTTTTTAAGTAAGCGTTATTGACATCGGTAATCTCAAGCTCGCCTCTCTTTGAAGGTTTCAGTTTTTCTGTTATTTCAAAAACGTCAGGTGAGTAAAAATAAATGCCTATTACGGCAAAATTTGTCTTAGGCTTTCTTGGCTTTTCCACTATTTTTTTTATTTTTTTGCCTTTAAACTCGGCAACTCCGTATTCGCGCGGATTTTTCACCTCTTTTAGAATAACTTTTGCGCCGGATTTTTGCTTCCTGAATTCCTGCGCGAATTTTTTAATGTTTTTTTCGATAATATTATCCCCCAACGCCACTATCATCTTGTGATCGCCAACAAACTCCTGGGCCAGCTTCAACGCATCTGCTATCCCGCCTTCGCCTTCCTGATAGGCGTAATGAATATGGCTCAAACCGAATTCTTTTCCGTTGCCAAGTAACCGTAAAAAATCCCCGGAATTATTTCCGCCGGTCACTATCATGATATCGTCTATACCGGCCTTTACAAGCATTTCAATCGGGTAATATATCATGGGTTTGTCATAAACAGGCAGTAAATGCTTGTTTGTTATGCGGGTCAGGGGATGTAATCTTGTTCCCAAACCTCCAGCCAGAATTATTCCTTTCATTTTTCACCATTTATTTGTAGAGACGTTATGCATAACGTCTCTACTTTTGATTAAAAACTTACGCTAATTATATAAAATAATGCTTGTTTTATCAATAGTTATTGCTTTAAAACACGGAGGGCTAAAGGGGCCTGAAACGCTGTATGAATATGGATTTGCTTTCAGGCTCGTGGATGGCGCGGGTAAAGGCCTCGTTTATCCGCAGAAGTTTTTACGAAGGCGAAAATGCAGGAAAAATTTCTGGTGTATCTTTAGAGAAAGTGTAAACTTCAGCGCAGCCGGATTGAAATTAAAGAGCTTTTCTTTACACGTACGTACGAATCAAGGTCTCGCAGTAGATTTTTCCCTATCTATTAATTAAAAATATCTTTCCCGTGAAAACCTGGCCATTTGAATTATTAGCGATAATATAATAATAAATACCAGAAGAAATATAGTTGCCGTAGCTATTTTTCCCGTTCCATATCACCATACCGCCCGCATGGCTGATTGTTATAACTAATTCTGCTGAAATGGTGTATATGAACACGGTCGATTCAGGGTACAGGTTCGCGAATTTTAATGTTCCTTTATGGGGATTGTAAGGGTTCGGATAGATAAGCAGGTCTCCAACAGGCCACGGCGTCATAGTCGGTGTAATTGTGGCTGTCCGGGTGATGGTCAGCGTGATTGTGAATGTATGGGTGACGGTAAAAGTTGGCGTTATTGTGGATGTTTGTGTGATTGTATTTGTGATGGTAAAAGTCGGCGTTATGGTGAAAATTTTCGTCATAATAAATGTCGGAGTATCGGTATAAGTCCGGGTGCATGAATATGTCGCTATAATGGTCAAAGTTGTAGTTTCTGTATTAGTCGCTGTCATTGTCGGTATACATGTTGAAGTCAATGTAATCACCGGCGTGGCGCTTATTGTCGGCGTTTCGGTTATAATCAATGTTGCGGTCGCCAAGTTTGACGGTGTTGCACTTGGTGTGGCGGTAAATGTGTCCGTATAAGTATTTGTAACTGTTATAATCAGGCTTGGTGTAAATGTATTGGTTGGCGTCAGCGTATATGTGTAGGTATCTGTTAGGGTAATCGTGGCCGTGCCTGTATATGTCCATGTGCATGTGTATGTTGCGGTTATGGTATCGGTTATTGTGCTGGTTGGAGTAAATGTTGGGCTGAAGCAAGCGTCATCAGAAATAAGCTCAAAATCCGCAGTTATTAAACCCGACCCTGAGCTATTTGAGTTTATTACATACGTGAAGCCCGGAGCATAATTGCCCGGAGCATTAGTTATTTGGTCGTAACTCAGTAAAGACCTGTCCGTATTGTTGCATTCTACAAACAATCGTATATTCAATGAGCTGTCTGTCGTTACGGTAACCGGATCGCCCCTGATTGCGAGTACCCCTGTTACCAGGCTGTTTGCTGTTGTCGTGGTAATAGTTGTTGAAAAATATGTCGTGCGTGAAACACTATTATAGGATAATGTTATTTGGCTGACCGACATTGCTCCGATTGTGCAGACATTATAGTAACTAACCGCATCCATTATGGCGAAATCTGATGCAGAAAGAGTAATGCTTATGGGAAAATTGCCAGCCGGAGGTTTTGCCAGGGCATAAATTTCCATAGCAAACGGTTCAATAGTATCCGCAATCAAGTCTACGAAATTCATAGGAATATTGTCGTACGACATTGCGCTGACTGTCGGCGTAATTAATGTTCCTAAAGGTACACTATACACGGGTATTTCGTGCACATACACAAGAAGCATCCCGTCCGGGCCGCATGTATTTATTTTTGCGGACAGGTTGCTTGTTGTATTTTCATCGTCAGCAGATGCGCTGTCGCAGTAGGTAACCGGCGCCGCATGTAGGCCGTCAAAAAAAGCAATGCTAAAAATTAAAACCTGAAGGGCAACAGTAGTTTTAATTATTTGAATTTTTATATATCCTCCATTTTGTTAAATACAGTCTCTTGGTTTTAAAACTTAGAGACAAGGAAACTAAGAGACCAGGATATTTATTTCCCAAAAATATCATTTAAAAGCTTTGCCAGCCTGATGCCTGCCTTTTTAAACTGCTCCTCAACTATCGGCCGCATACTTGAGTAATAATCTTTATCCAATCTTACATCGTATTTTGTTGGGCCCGGATACGGAAAATCTTTGTATATTTTGGACTTTGCGACCCAGTAGCTCTCGAGCGCCCAGTCCTCAATTGACCCGTATTCCCATTTATTCCTGTCGGTTTTTGTAATTGATTTTTCAAGGTAAGCGGCAAAATCTTTCGGGTTTTCGACCGGCTCATATTCAATCAGGCAGTCCCAGAGCGCATGCAGGCTTATAGTGTTTCCATAGCTGTCTTCAGCAGGTATATAAAGCCTCACAACTTTTTTGTTTCCGCCACTGTCCGAATCGTTTGCACAGTGCAAAGGCATATGTATATCGCCGATAAAATGCACAAGGAATTTCAAATCTTCGTATCGCGTCTTTTTATCCATATTTTTGTTTTTTAGTTCGGATATTTCCTTATTTATCTGCGAAACAATGCAGTTGTTATAATAACAATATCTCATGACAACATTTTTGGTTATGTCTTTTCTTATCGGAAGGTTGATAAAATGCCAGAAGCCTGTTTCAGAATATTCAGGTTGGTTTCTTGCGTCATCCGCCCAAGTAGAAATATACGCAAGGTTCCTGTCGCCGTTTTCAGCGAGAATGTTATCGATTTTTTGTCTGGTTTTAGCGGTCAAATGGTCTTCAGCTATATAGGCTATTGCCCTGTGTCCGATAGCTCCCCAGCTAAAGCCCCATACAGGCAGGCTCAAAGCTAAAACAACAAGAATAAATCTTTTTCGTATGCTATTAAAAAATTTAATAGTTTGAATTGTTATAATTCCGCTATTATTTTCTCAGCCGCAGCATAATTATTCTCAATTTCCTTATCACCCGGCTTATAATCTGCAAATTTAACTATATCGCAATCCTTTAAAAAATCAGTGAGTTCTCTTAGTTTTGCCTTGGTTATTTTTTTAGAGTCAAGCCTTGTTAATATTTCGAGTGTTGTAAGTTCGGCAAAGGATTCCTTGAAATTTTTGGATAAAAATTCCCTCACTGTTTCGTATATTTCGTAATAAAAGGCCTTGCTGTCCCCTTCTTTGATGAGATTTTTTGCCTTTTTAAGCCTTTTTAATGCGTTCTCCCTGAAATCTGTATCTTCAACAACAACCGGCTTTTCCTCGGGTTTTTTAAATATGTACCTGTATGCTACAATAACCGCTGTTATAAATATTGCAATCAATATTAAATACGGCGGGTAATCACCAAGCCTAAACTCAAGGTTTAATTTTATTTCCTTGATATCGCTGTATGCCTGCTGGGTAATTATTGCCGTAGGGGTTTCCTGCTGGCCTGTGTAAACTTTTTTCCCGCTCGTGACATGAATGGTTATAGGTTTTGTTTGTATTACATCGTATTGCTTTGTCACAGGGTTAAGTACCTGTATTTTTGCCGGTTTAATTATAATGTCACCCTGCTTAATTGCCATAAGTTCAAAATCCTGCTGGTTTGTAATGTTGGCGCTTGAGTTAATAATGCTTATACTGCTCTGGGAGGATGTCCCCATTACCCTGAATCCGGCAAAATCCGGAGCCTGGACAGCAGGCGACTGCTGGTTATTGCCCTGCCTTTTAATCACAAGGCTGTACCTTACTACATCGCCAAGCTTGACGTTTGTTTTGTCAACCGTCGCCTCTGCCTGCACAAGATTTTGTGCAAACAAAACGCTGCACAAAAAAATAAAAAAAGTACTTGCCAAAATTATCTTTCCTGCTTTCATTTTCGAAAAATTCCTTTCTTCGTTTTTTTATAAATTCATTATTTAAGCCGATGCCCTTATTACAAGCTCAGGCTTAAAAAGTATTTTTTTAGGCTCTTTTAAAATTTCTTTCTTGTCAAAAACAGCAGTTTCGTAAGCCTTAATCGCCATTTGTTCAATTGGCTGTTTTATCGTGGTAAGCGGGGGTTTCGCAGTTTTTGCTGCGTCTACATCGTCATATCCTATTAAGGCAATATCTTCAGGCACTCTGATTTTATAATCCCTAATACTTTTTAGAATACCCAGCGCGCACATATCCCCGGCCGCGCAGAAAATGGCGTCAATATCTTTTTTTTCGTTTTTAAATTTTTCAAAGGCTTCCGTACCTTCATTATATGCATAACTAATTACCTCTATTAGATTGCCTTCATTAAATCCAATACTGCTGTCATCCAGTGCTCTTTTAAAGCCGTTAAAACGCATTTGAGCATTGTACCCGCCCTGAATTTTCATTCTGCCCGAGACAATGGCTATTTTTTTTCTGCCGGTTTTGATAAGGTACATAGCAGCTATGTGACCTCCTGCAAAATTATCGGTTGTAATTGTCGTATGCCCCTCGACTTCCTCATCTATTAAAACAACTGGCACTCCTGAAATCCTGTATTCGTCAAGTATATCTTTGTCCGGCTTGACACACACGCCGATTAACGCAATTGGTTTTTCCCTCTCAAGCACCCTTTTGAGCTTTTCCTTTTCGGGTTCCGCCAGCCCCGAAGTTGAAACCTGATAAAGTGCATATTCCGGGTCCAGCCTTGCTTCGACGCTTTTTAGTATTTGCGCCGGGAATACGTGCGAAAAATTCGCTGCCGCTATCGCTATAACAGGTTTAATTTTTTCTTCAGCCATTATGAACCCTCAATTCAGAATGTCTTATAAATCTGCAAGCTGTTTTGTTGGAACGCATCCTGGGCAACTTCGATTTTTTCAACTTTTCTTCCGTTTAAAATAACTCCCACCACGTCAAAACGAATGAAATAATTAGATATATTATTTTTAACCATATATTCCTGCGCTGCCAGTATTATTTTTTTTTGCTTGTTCAAATCAACGGCTTCAAAAGGATGCATGCCCGTGCTTTTTTCCCTTGCCTTTACTTCCACAAAAGTAATTAACTTGTTTTTTTCATCCTCTGCAATTATATCGATTTCGCCGTATTTTGAGTAAAAATTCCTCTTTATTATATTGTAACCTCTTTTTTTAAGGTAATTTACTACTTCCCCTTCATAAAAATTTCCCTTTTCTCTTCTGCTGATTTCGCCGTTATACATATTTATCACATCCTTTAGCGTATTTGACAATCGGTTTCCTTCACGTTTTATCGTATATCCATCACATTTTTCACAGGTTTATATGATTTCCTGTGTATTTCGCATACACCATATTTGCGTAAAGCTTTTAGGTGCGCCGATGTGCCATATCCCTTGTGCCTTGAAAACCCGTATTGAGGATAAATTTTATCCTGTTCCCTCATTATTTTGTCTCTGTGCACCTTTGCAATAACTGACGCCGCGGCAATTGACATACTTTTGGCGTCTCCGTCCTCTATCGTTTTAATATTCAAATTTTTTACACCCGGGTTATTCCTGCCGTCAACAAGCACAATGTCGGGCGCGGGGCTTAATTTGCCTATTGCCTTCCTCATGGCCAAAAGGCTTGCTTGTAATATGTTGATTTCGTCAATTACCGTGCTGTTGATTTCCTCGATTGCGTAAGAAATACATGCTGAAATAATTATGTCAAACAATTTTTCGCGTTTTTTTTCCGCTATCTTTTTTGAATCGTCCACATCGCCGAGCGTGAATAACCTATTTTTATCAAGTATAACGGCAGCCGCGACAACAGGGCCTGCCCACGGCCCGACCCCGACTTCATCCACGCCCGCAATAACGCCCTGGTATTTCGAATCAAAATCGCAAAGGTTTTGGTAATTTTTTGACATTTTTATCCAACCTTAATTAATTCTGTTTGCTTTTAAAAGGTAACAACGGATGCCGAAAAAAAATTAATGCATTTTCCCCTTTTTCGGTTCTGCTATACGGACATCCGCCCTGGCCTGGTTTAAATTATATTCTTCGTATGGTTTGTCGTAAACCGCAATTTCGTTCTTTATTTCTTCAGTTTCCAGTTTTTCAATGATTGCTTCCTCTATAAAATCTTTTATATCAATTTCCCTCGAATTGCAAAATTCCTCCATTATTTTAACAAGCCTTGCGTTTAATTTGAAAGCTGTCCTTTTGTCCATTTTTATTTCCTCTTCGTTTTGCCCTTTGCAAGTATTTTTTCCACATTTTCTTCATGTTCGCCCCATAATTTTTCGAGCGAATAAAAGTTCCTCAGTTCGGGATCAAAAATATGTATCAGTACTTCCCCAAAATCCATGACAATCCACGACCTGTCAATGCTTCTGTCTTTATAAAGCAGCTCATAACCTTTCTTTCTCATTTCGCTTCCAAGGTAATCATGCAGTACATTGATATGGACATTCGACGTGCCGTTGCAAAGCAAAAAATAGTCCCATATGTCTGACGCCTTTTTCACGTTAAACACTTTTATATCTTCGCCCTTTTTTTCGTTAATAAGCATTATCGCATCAATCAATTTCTGCTTTGCCGTCATTTTTGCGCGCCGAATTTAAAAAGTAATATGCCCGCCTGCTCTTCCCTTTTGGCATCTTCCGGCAGTGGATCGAATTGAAGCTTTCTTATCTGGGAAAGCGCCATTTTGTCAAGTTCCGGATACCCGGACGTCCTTATTAATTTGACACTGCTTATTATTCCGTTTGGCTGGACAACCACTTCTATTGCAAGTTCTGTTTCTTCAGGAAGCTTTTTGGGAAACTGCCAGTCTATTTTCTTGTATTTGCGTGTCGCAAGGTCTCCGGTAACGGTTGGAGCCCCTCCTGCCACAACCTCGCCTCCCTGTTCATAAGCTTGTTCATCTGTTGTTTCAACTGCTTCCTGCGAGGCTTCTTTAAGGTTGTCCCTCGATATGCCGACATCCTCAAGCATTGCTTTTTGTTTTTGTATTTTTTTCAGGAGTTCTTTTGCGCTTGTGACTTTCACTTCCGTTTTCTTTTGTGTCTTTTCCTTTATGGCTTCCGGAATTTTTTTCTGTGTCTGTTCAAGGCCTATAACTTTCTCCTCCTGGCCTTTCTTTCCCATAAAATCTTTGGCGTCAATTAAAGTTACGTCTGTTATGAGCGCCACCTGGCGCGGATTTGATTTTATGAGTATATTCGTTAAAGCCAGTATCAGCAGCGCGTGTATCCCGGCTGACAGGGCAAATGAAATAATATCGGTTTTATCTCGGTTCATTCTGGATCTGTTCCTGCTTTTGTTCTTCCGGTATTGTTGAAATTGCAAGTTTTTCAGCGCCAGCTGCCTTGGCCATGCCCATAATTGCAACAACCCTCCCGTGCAAAGCCATTTTATCCCCTTCAATTATTACGGTCTTGTCCTGCGCTGCGCTTAAAAGCTGTGTTAGCTGCGCGGACAATTCATCATCTGTCGCTACTTCCTTTGAGTTTAAAAAAGTCTTTCCGTCCTCGGTTATGCCTATTATTATATCTTTTTTCAGCATATTTTCAGACTGCGCATTTGCCGACGGCAGGTTTATTTTGATATTTCCCTGTATTATAAATGGGGTCGTAACCATGAAAATAACCAGAAGTACAAGCATTACGTCGGTTAAAGGTGTGATATTAATCGCGAATATTAATTTTTCTCTTTGTATTTTTTTCAGCATTTTACCTTAATCCTCATCAATTATATCCAGCAATTCGGATGACGCGTTTATAGCCTCTGTTTCCACGTTATCTATCGCCCTAACAAAATAGTTGTAAGCTATAACAGCCGGCACTGCAACAAATAAGCCTGTTGCCGTAGCTACAAGTGCCTCGGCTATTCCGTTTGCCACAACGCTTGGCCCGCCGCCTGCTGTTGCCGCAAGGTCGTGAAAAGCCCTTATTATTCCTATAACAGTCCCAAAAAGCCCGATAAAAGGCGCTACGTTTCCTATAGAACCAAGCACCCCAAGGTATCTTTGCATTCTCTCGACTTCTGAATTCAGAGTCCGCTGCATGGCATTTTCCGCCTTTTCTTTCCCTTCTTTTATATTTTTAATGCCTGTAAGCGTCACGGCGCTCACCGGACCCGGTGTTGTCTCGCAAAAAGTTATGGCACCGACCTGATCGTTTTTGTCAAGTAATTTCCTTATTTTGTCGGTAAATTCCTGTGCTTTAATTCTCATTTGGGAAAACCGTATTGCGCGGTCGATTATAATCCACCACGATATTACCGAAATTATCAAAAGTATTATTACAGTTATTCCGCCTTTCATAAGCATCTGCCAAAATGAAAGTTCTCCGAACATATTTGCCTCCTGAAACTATTTTTTTTAATACCACAACTTGCTTTGTTTTTGAAAACTGTTAATGCCTGCGACCCGCAGGGTAAACTGATTAAACCATTGATTATGATATTTGTTGATTTTTTCTTTTAACATAGAAAATTTAAAATCAGAAATTAAATATTACGCCAATGCCTAAATTTAACCCTTTTTCATTATAATAATATAACATATAATAATTATTATTCAATAAATTATTTATATAGCCTGAAACCGTCAGGATATCGTTGATTTTTCTCGAAACGGAAAAATCAATTACGCAATACGCAGGAATAATGGCATTAAGCGTCCCGTATTGCGCCGTAAAGCCGTTGCAGGCAAGCGTAAAATTCCATTCTGATTTTTCAAGAATTATTTTGGCATCAGCTTTGTTTTCGGGAAAATATGTTTCTCTTGGCGTATCAATAGCCAGAATATTCCTGTGCTCGTAATCTGCTGATATGCTTAAATTCATAATTTTTAAGGTTTCCAAGGAAACTCCAAACGCATTGTAGTCCAAATCATTGTTAAATAAAGAAAAAACATGGGGCATTGTTGGCATTTCATTTATATAAATATTGTCGCTTATGCTTTCGTATATGTAATACAGGTCGAAAAACAGGCTGAAAAAATTCAAATTAAAACCCGCTTTTACGCTTGTATTTTCAACTGGCATTATCAAATTTTTATTTGGCGCTATAAATGGCGTGTCTCCAAGTATGTTTATGTAATCCACCGTCTTCATCTCGGGTTTAAAATCAATATATGCACTGATTGCCGGTGTTAGGTCATAATCAATGTTTAAATACGGGCTTACCCTGTAATAATTTTCAATCAAATTATAATCCTGAAATTTTATCCCGCCCTGGAATATTATCGGTTCAAAATGGAATATGCCTTTAAAAAATGCTGAAATGTTGAAAATATTTGTATGGGTTCCGTCTGTAAAACAAGGATCACCTATGTAATAGTCTATTGAAAGCATTGTTTTTACCTTTCTTTCATTGCCTACTACAAAATCCTTTTCAAGCCCTATATTATTTGTAAACCTGTTTTCTTTATAAAAAATGTTGTTTGCATCATTGCTCTGTGCAAAATAATCGTACTGAAACAGGGCGTTTGTCTTTATTTCTTGTATGTTGGTCTCCACGTTGAATCCTGCTGTGACATTATTCGTTGAAAGATTGTTTTTAAACAGATTGTCTGCGTATGGATTGTCATAATCATTTAATTTAAGTTTCAGGTTATATAATACATCCAGAAAATCATATCGTGTATTATAATAACAGCTTGCCCTGTTTAAATTATCAACCACCACCCTGTCATTTGTATTATTGTAATAATTCTCGTGCCAAAGCCTTAATATAAGCTTGTTGTCTTCATCGAATACTTTGCCCAGTATCGCATCTCCAAGCAAATCATTATATGTGCCGGCCGATAGCTTAATCTTGCCTACGAAATCACGGGTAGACATAAGTTCCATCGCCTGCGGGGAAAGTTCCTCCTCGCTTTTTAAATAATAGTCTGGAACATTTATATTATCTTTCTCATATAAAATTTCTTTAATATTCTGGATGTCTTCAAAAGACTTCATTTCCCTTGTAACAAGAATATTTGTATCTATTTCCCCTGTTATCCTTATCTCCGGAACCTTAAAATCCAAACCCTCTTCTTTTTTCACCGTCGGTGTAGTACCTTCGTAATCGGAAGTATAGGTTCCTTTTTCATATACCTGTTTTTCTTTTATGTCTGTTATTGCCTCTTTGTCCGCTTCTGCTGCAAAAATTGCGGCTGTAAGCAAAAAACAGGTGAAAAAGCACGAAACTTTTTTCATCTTTTTTTCCTTTTAACCGTTTTGTTTTTCTGGACCGGGTTTGATATTTTATATTCCTCGTCTAAAAGCTCCATTCGTTTTTTCGTTGTCTCCAGCCATTTCTGGTTTTTTGTTGCGCCTAGTATTTTTTTATAAACATTCATAGCTTTTTTTATTTCCCCGTTTTTTTCATAAAGTTTCCCAGCGTCGCTCAAAGCGGTAATTGCCCACATTTCTTCGCTGGGGAATTTTTTATATACATTAATATATTCTTTCACTGCCGTTTCCGTGTCGCCTTTTAAATTATAGGAATCAGCTATCCAGTACTGGGCCTCTGCGCCTGTTGAAGGCTGTTTGCCCGAATCAACTACTTGGCTGAAAAGTTCTATTGCCTTATCATAATTTTTCTCATCCTGGTAAATATATCCGAGATTCATATAAGCGTTCAGGAGTAATTCTGAATTTTTATATTCGTCAATAAGTTTCTGGTACCATTTTTTTGCCTCGTCTACATTGCTTAGGCGTTTGTATGACATGGCTATATTAAAATAAGCGTCGGCTATATATTCGGAATCCTTGTGTGCGTCAATAAGTTGCTTGTAATAATCAATGGCGTTCTGGTATTCATGCAACTTATAGTATGAGTTGGCTGTTTTAAAAAGCGCTTTATCTGCAAAAGGGGTGGATGGATAATTTTTTATTAGAATCTTCATCGTATTGATTGATTCGCTGAATTTATTAATATTAAAATAAGACATTCCCAGCCAGTAATATGCGTTATCCATAAGCTCGTGTTTCGGATATTTTTCTATAAATCTGTTAAATTCATCAACGGCTGTTTCATATTTTTTTATATTATAATAATGTTCCGCTATTCTGTATTGTATTTCCGGGGTAAAACTGCTTTCTGGATACTTATCAACAAATTTTTTTGATAACTCGATTGCCTTATCGTAATCACCGAGTTGGTAATAAGACCACTGTATGCCGTATAATGCTTCCCCCACCCTGTAATGTGTCGGAAATTTATCCACTATTTCCTTATAATACTGTATGGCCGTATTATAATCGTGTTTATTGTAATAGCTGTCGCCTGTTTTCAATATGGCTTCTTGGTAAAGATGTGTATTTTGAAATGTCTCGATAATAACTTTGAATTCGTTTATTGCCTGATCAAAGTCATTTTTTCTGAAATAAGCCCAGCCTATCCGATATTGTGCTTCTGCTTTTTTTACTGAATCTTTTATAATGTCGCGGTATCTTTTCCATAGATTTATTGCCGTATCAAAATTTTCCTTTCTGTAAAAGCACCACGCTGCATAAAACATTGACTCGTCCCTTATGTCCTGTGGGGTTTCCTTGCCGTTCATTATATCCGAATATATATTCAGTGCCTCGTCAAATTTATATATGGAATAAAGTGTGTTGGCTTTCATAAATTTTGCTTTAAATCTTATATCGTTGTCTTTTGCCGTGCTATTTGACTTTGAGAATATTTTCAAAGCGTCTTCAAATTGACTATTCTTATATAAAATCCATGCTTTGCCGTAATAAGCTTCTGCTGAAATATCCGGATAATTCATGTACTTGGCCGTTATTTCATCATAATATTTATTAGCTTCATCAAAATTGTTTAATTCAAAATAATTATCTCCTATCTTTAAAGTGCTTTTGATTTTCAGGTCTTCCGGAGCGCTTTCAGAGGAAATAATATTATTATAAATTGTTATCGCATCGTTGTATTCTCCTTCCTTATAGAGAGACCATGCCTTTAAATACTCGGCGATAAAGTAATCCCCTTTGTACTTTTGCTCTATTTGGCCGTACATTTCCTCGGCTTTTTTAAATTCGTTCACAAGGGTATATATATCGGCGGTCATAAAATAAGCTGCTCTTGTTATTTCTTCTACATTGTATTCGTCGACAACCTTTTGGTATTCACGAAGCGCCGTATAATAATCGCCTGTCTTATAGTAATAATATGCTATTGCATATTGCGCATATGCGGATGGAATTGTATTTGGAAATTTATTTATTACTTTATTGTATTGTTCCATTGCTTTTTCTTTATTTGATAGAGCTTCATAGCAAAGCCCTTTTTTATATTCGGACCATATGCTTAATATTTCCCCTTCGTAATTTTTTATTATATCATCATATATTCCTTTAGCTTTATTATATTCACCAAGCATGTAATAATTCCATGCCTTGAAATAATCAAGAAGTACCTTAAATTTCCCATCTTTTTCATTTTCCAGTATATTGTTTATTATGCTTATGGCCTTGTTGTAATCGCCCTGTGAATAATAAACATTGGCTTTCCAGTATTCGGAATGCGAAAGTATTTTGCTTCCCGGAAATTCCTCTTTTACCCTGTTAAAAAATTTTATTGCTTCATTCGAGTTTTTTTCTTTGTCATTGGAAGTCAACGATTTTTCATAATAAATTCTGCCTGTCAGATAATAAACATAATCAAAATGCTCGTAACTGCTGTATTTTTCTAGTTTTGCCGTCGTATTTAAAGCTTCGTCGTATTCCCCATTTAAGAATAAATTTTCTCCTAATAACAAATATGCATCTTTCGAAAGATATGATTCCGGATAATCCGTAAGCAGCAATTGCAGGTATTGTATGCTTTTTTGATAGTCCTTAACTTGATAATAACATTCGGCTATTCTGTAATAAATTTCCTTTTTATATTTATTTTTTATCCTCGGGTATTTTTCTATTATGTCGAGGTAGGAATAAAGTGCGTCTTTAAAATGACGGTTATTGTACCGGCTCTCGGCTATCATAAATCCTGAATTCCCTGCTAATGCTGCTTCAGGAAACTCTGCTTCAAACTGTTTAAAAAGATTCTCCGCAAGATTAAAATTGTTGTTTAAATAAAGCACATAAGCAAAATCATATTGGTCTTTTTCAGAGGTTTCGTAGGAGCCGTAAGCTTTAAAAGGCATGAAAATAAATAAAACTGCGATAGTTATGCAAAATACGTTTTTGTAATTCATAATATCCCTATAAAGAAAAAAGCCCCTGACTTTTGGGAAGTACAGGGGCTTTTCACTATGAATAAAAATTTATTTCTAATATTTAATTGGTAATTTTTTTCTTGGTTTTGAATGTGGTTCATAGCCTGGCGTTTCTTTTGCTTTATTAACAGCGTCGTCTATTTCTTCTTGGGTAAAACTGCGGCTTATTTTCAACAGCTGCCTTGGATAAATTAAATCCGGGTCATCAATATTTGCTCTGTTTGCTTTAAATATCAATGGCCATTTGAAATGGTCGCTGTATATGTCATCCACGCCGGATATCTTCCACAGTGTATCGCCCTTCTTTATTGAGTATTTTTTAAGTGATCCCTTAAGATTCGCTTCTTCCTGTGCAGGTTGTTCCGCAGCAGGTGGTGCTGCTGCTTCTCCTTCTGCTGGTGGTGGCGGTAATGTGCCTTCCTCTCCTCCTGCTGGTGCTGCTGCTTCTCCTTCTGCTGGTGGTGGCGGTAATGTGCCTTCCTCTCCTCCTGCTGGTGCTGCTGCCGCTTCTCCTTCTGCTGGTGGAGGCGGCAATGCGCCTTGATCTCCTCCTGCTGGTGCAGCAGCCGCTTCTCCTCCTGCTGGCGGAGGCGGCAATGCATCACTGTTGGGCGCTGCTGATGTATTATCGCCCGGTGGTGGGGGTACCAGATCTTCATTTGCATCAGGTGGGGGAGGTAATGCTACATCATCCGCAGCTTTGACTACCGCAGGAACTAAAATAAAACCAATTGCAAAAAAACACGCAAAAACAAAAAACCAAAACTTTTTACTCATACACACCCTCCTTCTAATTTTAATAAATATCTTACTCTTCATCTTGGAGCGGGAAACGGGGCTTGAACCCGCGGCCTTCTCCTTGGCAAGGAGACGCTCTACCGCTGAGCTATTCCCGCCGCTTTTTGAAAACGAATTACAATAATGTAGGCAGTATTATAATAACTTTCATAATCATTGTCAATGTAAAATTTAATCACTTTTATTATTTCTTATTGTAAAATTCAATTTTATTTACAAGTTATTATCACACTTTACCATCCAATATTTTCGAAGACCGGTTAACCGCAAAAACGCAATTCCTCTTGTTCTTTTGCTATCTAGCAAAATTGAGCTTATTATTATCTTTAGCTAGTATTTTTACTAGTCCTTGCAGATTTATAAGAAACAAACGGAAATTATTGACTTTTTTCCCTGTTACTGATATTTTTTTGAAGAAAATTCTTTATTTTGCTCGATACCGATTTTTTTTCTTTAATGGTATTTATTATATTATCAATTTCCCCATCCACTATTTCAACACCTTTTGATATGATCTCTTCTTTTTTGCTAATATCAAAAGGATTATAATTTTTTATATCCGGCATTAGCATTATATCCGCAGATTTATAATCATTGCTATATCCTTTTAACGCGGTATTTCCCTGCATCATAAGTTGAAGGCTTTTCCATAATATATCAAAAATATCGTTTTTGCCCTGGTCGGCGACAATGGCTTTTGCTGTAACGTCAACGCCTATCACAAAATCCGCGCCCATTTCTTTTGCGATTTTTGCCGGTACATTGTCCAAAATTCCTCCGTCAACAAATATGCTATTTTCTATTTTTGCAGGTGTAAAAATACCCGGGAGACTGCAACTTGCTCTTATTGCTTTGGCAAGCGATCCTTTATAAAAAGCTTTTTCAGACCCTGTTGAAAGGTTTGTCGCGATAGCGGCAAATTTTATCTTTGTATCCTCGACATTTTTTACAGCCGCATATTCTTCCACAAAATTTTCCAGTTTTTCCAATGAAATAAGCCCGTCTTTCGGCAGTATGGGTTTGAGTACTCCAAGCCATTTAAAATTAATGGCGATCTCTTCTACTTTTTCTATCGGAACTCCCGAGGCATATATACCGCCTATTAGCGCACCGACACTTGTTCCCGCTATTATATCGGGTTTTATTTTAAATTTTTCTAATGCTTTTATTACGCCTATATGCGCAAATCCGTACGCAACTCCGCCTCCTAATGCAAGCCCTATTTTCATATCATAGCACCTTACCTGCTGAAATTCATATCTTCAGCAACATTTTTTACTATCTCAACATTAACCATTTCCTTTTTCATTAAAAATGCCTCAAGCAGGCAGTTATCACAAATTGTATTTATTACTCTCGGTGTCCCTTTTGAATAAGCGTAAATTGCTTCCAGCGAGGCAAGCGTAAAAAGTTCTTTTGATGTTCCCGCTATCTTTAGCCTATGTTTTATATAATTAATGGTTGCTTCTTTATCAAGCGCTTTCAGTTTAAATTTTATAGCTACCCTTTGCTGGAGTGGAGGATCCAGTGCGATATTCGTCTCCAGTTCCGACAGTCCGATTAGTACTATCGATATGAGTTTTCTGCCCGGTATTTCAAGGTTTAAAAGCCCCCGTAATTCCTCAAATATTTCTTTTGTCTTTAGCATGTTGGCTTCATCAATTAGTACAACTGCATTTTTCCCGCTTTCATAAATTTCCATGAGTCGCTTAAAAAACTGTGGTAAAAGGATTTCCTTTGAATCAGCCGGATTTTCTATTCCTATCTGAACGGCTATCCTTTTTAACAGCCATGCTGCGCTTATTTCGGAATGTACTATAACAAGAAGTGATTCCACATATTTTTCATCTTCTTCAAGTTTTTCAAGTACTTTCCTGGCAAGAAGTGTTTTCCCCGTGCCTATGTCTCCCAGCATAACAACAAGCCCTTTCATTGTTTCCAAAGCATGCATTATCTTTAACATGGCTTCTTGGTGTTGCTCACTTTCGTAATAAAATCTGCTGTCAGGCGCATTTGAAAACGGCTGTTCTGCAAGACCAAAAAACTGTTCGTAGCTCACTTTTTTGTTTCCTCCGCGAGTTAAAAATAATAACGCCGGTTAGATACTGCTGGAAAAACCCATTATAACTTGATCGCTTATGTGTTTCTCGCAAACAGATTTTCCGATAGTATTCAGTACCGGCATATAATATCAATTTTTGCTTTTACTGGCAACATTTCTTTTAGTCTTACGGCCTCTGATTCTGGTTTTTTAGTCTATAATTTTAATCTGCCAGCCAGTCCCTGAAATATTATTGATGTAATTACGGGAATTAAAAAATGAAGCGGATTAGTAAAGGATTAATTTTTTTTATATTTTTAATAATGAAAATATGTCTCAATGTTAAACCAATCTCGCAAATTCCACCCCAAATAGTTTTCCAGCAATTTCTGAGTAGTAAAATTATATATATGATACCTTGCTTTGCTTTCCTTTTTTCCCCTGATCGTCGTCTTTATCTGGTTTTTTCTCTTCAGTTTCAGCTGATTTATCGTCTTGATCTTTTATCTTTTTGAGTTCTTCGAGCTTCATTCTTGCTTCAAGGTTGTTCATGTCTTTATTAACTATTTTGTTTAAAATTTTTTCAGCCTCGCTTAATAATCCCTGTTTCATGAATATCTCAGCCGTCGTAACGGTAATAAAATCATTGCCTATATCATCATTATCAATAATTTCTTCCGTTTTATCTGCTTTCATTGTTTTTGCTTTATCAGCTTCTTTTTTCTTTCGTTCTTCGTCCTCTTTCTTTTTCTTTTCTTCCTCAACTTTTTTCTTTTGTTCCTCTTCTTTCTTTCTGTGCTCATCGGCCTCTTTCTTTTTCTTTTCTTCATCGGCTTTTTTCTTTTGTTCCTCTTCTTTCTTTCTGCGCTCCTCGTCTTCTTTCTTTTTCTTTTCTTCCTCGGTTTTTTTCTTGTATTCCTCGGCCTCTTTCTTTTTATTATCCTCCTCGGATTTTTTCTTTGCGTTTATATCCACAGGTGGCAAACCGGCGTATTTTGAATAAACAAAATTAAGTTTGTTCTTTATGTCCTGATTCCCCGGATCAAGCGATGCAGCCTGCTGGTACATTTCTATTGCCTCGTCAAAAGACCCTCCAGCCACGTAACTGTCTGCCATGGCTATTAATGCAGGAACATCTTCCGCGCTTGCTTTTACAGGCGTAACAGTATCAAATACTGTCTCTGGTATTTCTTCAATTTTCTTTAATTGCTCTTCTTTGCTTATTGCTGGGGATTTAAAAAAATCCTCCTGCATAACCGGTTCAAATTTATTCACAGGTTCTTGTTTTAACAGCTCCGGTTCTGGCGAAGTCTCAGTCCGCCTAAACGACTGGATAATTGGTTCAATAATTATTTCCTTAGCCGGCGGTTTCTCAGCTGCCGGAAAAGCCGCAGGGGGGGTAGATTGTGTAATCGGTGCCGAACCACCCATCTTTTTTGACTTATCGATTAATTTTTGATGTGCCGGATTCATTTCTTCGGCTAACTTGTAATACTCTGTTTCCTTGTCGGGTATATTTTCCTTTTTATAAATCTCGGCTATTTTTATATAAACATTTGCCGCATCATTTTTCTTTATATCCTGTGACGCATATAAATCCCCAAGTTTTTGCAGGACTTCAATATTTTCCGGATCGTGTTTTAAAACATTATTTAAAACCTCCTCGGCTTTTGCCTGCTCGTGCTTTTTTATATATATATTTGCAACCATAATGTATTTGGCAACAGCTTCCTTTTTTAATCCTTTCTGCATCTGTAATTCCGCTATCATTTCATGTGCATGGGTATTATCTTCTTCAATCTTGATAACTTTATTAAAGGTCGAAATCGCATCGTCAATCTGCCCGCTACTCTTATAAATTTCGCCCATGACTAAAATTGCACCCACGTGATTTGCCTTGAATTTAAGCAACATTTCCAGCTCTTTTTTTGCTTCGCCGTATTCTTTCCTTTCAAACATGGCTACGCCCTTGAAATAATGGGCTTCAATACTTTTGAAATCTATCGCTTTCTGGCTGTAAAAATCTGTCTTTTCAATGTTTTTTTGTTTCCAGAAATATTCGGCGAGAAAAAGATATTCTCTTTTTGCGTCGGATTCGTTGTTTTCCTTTTCAAAAATTTCAGCAATTCGTTCATGAAGCGATATGTCATCCGGTTGCAATTCAATCATCTTCTGGAAAATCGGCAGGGCTTTTTTAAAAATACGGTTCTTAAAATAAACATCGACTATTCTTTTATAATAATTTATTGCTTCTGTTTTATTTCCAACTTTGGTATAAAGATCCCCCAATTTCTGGTAACTTTCAAAATCGTCAGGGTTTACTTTCAAAAGTTTGAGATATGTATCTATTGCCTTATCTATTTGTTTTTCTTCCAGGAATTTTTCTGCTTCAGAATGTGTTTTAATAACTATTTGCTTTTTTCTGTCAGTTTCATTTAATTTATCTGAATCTAGTTTGGCTATTTTTTTATATATAACGGCCGCCTTGTCTGCCAGTCCTTGTTTTATATAGGCTTCAGCGGCAATAAGGTATTCCTGGTAAGCATTGCTGTCGTCTTTTTTTTTCATGTAAATGTCGCCGAGCATATTATGGACATTATAATCTGTCGGATCAAGAGTCAGTAGTTTTTTATACTCCTGTATAGCCTTATCCCATTTTCCTTCCTGGGTAAAATTATAAGCGCTCTTTACAATGTCTTTTTTGCTTTCTGCACACATAAACACAAGCCTCTTTTTTTGTTTATTCGTATCTAAAACAGCTCTTTAAACTTTTTGCCCAAATATTTGTATCAAAATATTACAAAAAATATCTCTTAATAAAATTATAATATAATAAAATTGAATTGTCAAACTTTATAAAATTATAGTGGAAATTTCCCCTTTGCTTTAAATTAATTAAAATTCAATAAAAAAAAATTATAAAAATTAACCTCAATCAATAGAAGTGAACAGTTATTGTACCTCACCCGGAGTTGTTGGATTTCTTTTTAGATTATTTGTTTCTGTTTAATGCAACCATAAGCCCTTTGAAAATTCCGAGAACACCCTGTTTCCATGCAACTCTGTGGGTTATACCCGAAGCGCCCTGAACTTCAGCTTTGTGCTGCATATACCAGTTATATGCCCTGGTCAGAGCCTGAGCCTCGGTAAATTTTGGTATCCACCCCAATTTTTTTTCTGCCTTTTCAATGGAAACAAATGAATCCTTGTGCGCTGTACCGTAAACCCATTTATATAAAGGTGATATCCTTAATGCCCAGAAAATTTCAAGAAAAAAAATCAAAAGCCCTGCCGGCGTTGTCATAACCTTTGATTTTGCGCCTACAGCGTTGAAAAATTCTGTCAAATATTCCTTTATCGGCTTGGTATCTTTGGCACCTACGTTAAAGGTATCGTTTGCCACATCTGCAGGCTTTGTGAGCATCAGGTAAATGGAATCAACCAGGTCCTCGACTTCAAGCAGTTCGTAACGGTTTTTGCCGTTGCCTATTACAGGTATTAGCGCTCCGCTTTCCACCCAGTCGTACAGTATCTGAAACACGCCTAGCCGTCCTGTGCCTATGAATGTTTTTGGCCTAACTACAGGTACTATCATTCCCTGCTTTCTGTAATCCTCGCATAATTTTTCCGCAAGTATTTTTGTCTCACCGTACGGTCCTACTCCTACCAGCGGGTCAGTTTCATATAGCGGATGTTTTTCAGGGACACCGTATACCGCTGTCGACGAAACATAAACTACCCTTTTGATACTGTATTTTTTTGCTGTTTCAAGCACATTTTTTGTGCCGGCAACATTGACCGAATAAATATCTTTTTTCTTCCACAAAGGAAGCGCGGCAGCACCGTGTATGACATAATCAACATTTTTTAATGCTTCTTCCAGTTTAGGCAAATCCCTTATGTCCACTTTTTTATAAATAGCATTTTTCGGATATTCCGCCGGGTTAAAATCATCAATATCTATAACAATAATTTGTTCATATTTATCCGCAAGCTGGTTGCAGATATGGTAACCTAAAAAACCGCATCCGCCTGTAACCGCAAGTCGCGCCATGTCAAATTACCTCCGATTTTGAAATTTTCGTAATTATATATTGTTTATTTCTTAGTGTCAAATAGTATTGCAAACCGGAAAACCGCTTTCAAAAAGATTGGGCGCTGAAGGTTTAGGTTGCGAAAGGGATTATTTGAAGTTTATAAAATTTAACTGTACATTATTGCTATAATTCCATTTTCTCAAAAACCTCGGAATATATCTTATTCCACGAAAGCCCTGACGCGAATTCAATAGCGTTTTTAAGGCATTTCTTGTAAAACTCATCATCACTTAGAAGCTTAATGCTTGCTTTTGCCACTTCTTCCCTGTTATATTTGCATACAATCCCCATTGGCCTCGCCTTCACTTCCTCTGCTATCCATGCCACGTCTGTAATGACTATCGGCAGGCCACAGCCCAGATATTCCTTTGGCTTTGTCGGGTCGGCAAAATATGTGTAGTTATTTGCGTCATCAATATAAGGCGCCATGCCTAACCTGTGATGGGGTATGAATTTAAACAGCGAATCATGATCCATTAATCCCATGAATTTCACATTATCTTCGAGTTTAAGTTTCTTCACCTGGTCCCGCAGGTTTTGCTCATAAGGGCCAGTACCTATTATGAGCAGCTCAGCCTCATTCACTTCCTTTGTAATATCCTGCATCGCTTCGATTAAAAGCTGCACTCCTTTTGTCTCGTCGAGCATGCTCATGAGTATCATTGTCTTTTTTTTCAGCTTCTCCTCAACCGTAAATTTATCGACTTTGTCAAGCTCAATGCCCACAGGTACGACAAGGTTATTGCTGCCTTTCAGCTTGAATTTTGTGTTTTTGGCGTCTGCTATCCTTTTTGAGAGCGACCATATATAATCGCTGTGCCTGCAGGCAAATCCGTCTATGGCCTCATATAAAAAATTAAATACCGGGTTTTTAAACCGCCGCGGAGTATGGTCTATAATATAGTAAACAACCTTGCCTACTTTTCCGAATTTTTTCATGATTATGCCCGTAAGCGTGTTCAGGTTGTCAACGCCTAAAAACAGGTCGATTTTTCGTTTTTGTTTGTTGATAAACCCCATATTAAAAAACATGTCTTTTAGCCATTGCAGAAGCTGGTTTTTGCCGCGTTTATGGCCTTTTTCCTGTTTATCAAGTACGCCATTTTTATAGTAATTAACCTCAGTGCCCTGCATTTTGGTGTAGGAAAACGGATGTGTTATATATATGAATTCTCCGGTGTTAGCCGTCAGGTAATTGCGTAAAGCCTGTACCGGGCCATAAACTTCAGTCACGTGCCCGACTTCCACGATGAATTTGTTTTTTAAGTCCATTTGTAATCACCCATATACTTTTCTAATTTTAAATCCTGTGTCTATGTATCGTTTCTCAGTTTCTGTGCCTCTGCGTCTCTTAGTCTTAAAACTAAGAAACAAAGAGACTGTAAGACTTAGAAACTTTTTTATCTGCCGTATTCAGTCTTCCATTTTTTCCAGCCGCCTTATGCCCATTTCAAGCGTAGCGGCTATAATTATAATCGAAACAAAAATAATAAGCAAAAAATTCATTTTATAATTTCCAACAAAAAACTTTTGACCTTTCATGAAACTGTATAAGTAAAAATCCCTGACAGGCCCTGCTTCGAGCCACAAAACTCCGCCTATAAATATCGACGTCACGAACATGTAAATCAGCCCCGGCGCTCCGGTGATAAATTCCTCGGCGTTTTTTATGTTAAATTTTGCAAAGTATGCGCCGAAGCCAACGCCGGCGCCCGCTACTACAACTGTAATAAAAAATGCAGAAAATACCGTCATATTCCTTATAAATACGTCTGTTTTTAAAATTTTGACCGATATAAAAGCCACTGCCTGTCCTATTATTACAAGCGGCAGCGAGTATAACAGGAATTTATAAAATATATATTTTCTGATTGAAAAAGGTGCTGCCTTTAATATCCAGAAAGCCTGCCCCTCTATGCTGATGACAGGCAAAACAAGCCTTGAACCTATTGCTGAAAGCACAAATCCCACAAATCCGATATTTAAAAAATAAATCAGGTTTTTCAGGCTGAATAGGTCACCAGGAAGCTTCAGCATATTGAAAAGGTAAATGCTCACAAGTCCCACTAAAAAGATTATCTGTATCCATTGTGATGTGTCCCTTATGAAATATTTCAGGTCCTTTACTATCTGGGCGTAAAAAATGCTTTCCTTTTTATAGTTGTAAGCTGTCATTGGTTTTTCCTGAGTATATATGTCTTTCTTGCCGTAACCTTCAAAATATAAGAATCTTCCCATTGTTACCACAATGAAAAAAACTATTACGGCCGCCGCGGAAAAACCAGCGAAAAAAACCAGGGAATTGATGACGCCATAAGATGTGATATTTTGTATTATTTTTATAAGCCAAGTGTGCGGTAAAAAAATGCTGTCGCTCGTTCTTAGGTTTCTCACAAAATCCATTATTGCAGTATCCGAAAGGTTTGAGCCGGTTATCTTTTCGGGCTGCAATGCCCTGAAATATATTATTATAAATACCATGAAGAGTCCGCTTAAGACCACGGCAATGTTGCGCACATTTTCAGCCGGGAAAAATTTTACCAGTAGCATGGTGATTATTATACCTGCCGAGGACAGTAATATAAAAAATGGTATATGGCTCAATAAAATCATGGCAAATTTTGCTGTGCTTACATGGAGCACTTTTCCATAAGCCCCGAAAATAGGTATGCTCATTATAAATATCATCCAGCAGGCGTTAAAAATAATTTTTAAATATTGCATTGTAAAAATATCCTCTATTTTCATCGGCATACTGAAAAGGAAATCCATATCCCTGCTTAAATAAAGTATGGATATTGATGCCACTATGGAAGACAAAACCGTCATTATTGAAAAGGCCATGAATATGGAAGACAGTATCTTGTTTACCAGGAAACCCCCGATTATGGGAGCCGAATAGAAATTTTTAATGATAAAATAAAACAGCTGGTATATGAGCCAGAAAAAAGCCGAGGCAAATATCAAAACCATTACAATGCGGATTATATCGCGTGGTGTAGGGCTCTTAAACGTATTTTTAACCTGGGTGAAATAAAACTTCAAAAGCCAGCTCAAACCCTTCATTTTTCATCTGTAAGCTTGAAAAATATCTCTTCAAACTTTTTTTCCTTGTTCCTTGATTTTATTTCCTTTACGCTTCCTTCTTCTATCAAAACACCCTTGTCTATTATGCCGACTTTTGTGCATACCTCTTCTGCCGTATCGAGTGAATGCGTGGACATAAATATGGTCATGCCGGATTTCGCGAGTTTTATAAATTCGTCTTTTAGTATGCGCATACTTTTGGGGTCGAGTCCGACCATTGGCTCATCAAGAATGAAAACATCCGGCGAATGTATCAAAGACGCTACTATTAAAAGTTTCTGGCTCATGCCGTGCGAATAACCCTGTATGAAATTGTTCATAAAGCCGGCAATGCCGAAAATTTCCGCGTACTTGTCAAGCAGTCTTTTGAAATCTTCCCTGCCAACTCCGTATAGATTTCCTATAAATTTTATGAATTCAATGCCCCTTAGTTTCTCAAACATGTAAGGTTTGTCCGGTATCAAGGCTATTTTCTTTTTATACTCAACCGGGGTTTTTACTATGCTTAAATCCCCCATTCGGACATCGCCCTTATCTATTGTAATAAGCCCTGACATCATTTTTATTGTTGTCGTTTTGCCGGCGCCATTTGGTCCCAAAAACCCGAAGATTTCGCCCTTTTCTATTTGCAAATTAAGGCTGTTTACCGCCGTAAAATTGCCGAATTTCTTGGTTAAATTCTCGATTTCTATCACTGGTTTCCTCCGTTGCTGCCTTAACTATTCCGGCAATTTTACCTGCTCGTCTTTTCCTGTTTCAATCTGCTTTACCGTGGCTTCGACTGCGTCAATTTTTTTGGATGTGTCGGCATATGCAGTCTTCGCGTTTTCTATATGCTTGCCGAGAATCGAAAACTTCTCTTTGACGTCGGTTATTTTGCCCTCGAGAGTCGAAAGGGTTCTTAATATTTTTTTTGCCTCTTCCTCTATTTTCATGCCTTTAAAACCCATTGATATGACCGCCAAGTAAGCGTAAAAAGAATTCGGCGAGACCGGCACTATCCTTGCTTCCCTCGCCGCGGCCATTACCTCCGAACTTTTCATTATTTCATAATACACGCTTTCCGCAGGCACAAACATAAAGGCAAGGTCAAGGGTTTTATCCGGTATTATGTATTTTGATTTTATGCTGTTTATGTGCTTTTTTGTCTGGCTGTAAAAATTTTTCATGGCGTCTTCCCGTTCCTTTGGGTCCAGCGACTCGTCCGCCCCCTTTTTATAATCTTCAAGCGGGAATTTGCTGTCTATGCACAGTATTCCTTCCTTTAAATATATGACCGCGTCCACAATATTGTTTTTGTCTATATTTTTCTGCATTTCAAATTTATCAACAGGTATTATCTGCGATATTATTTGCTGCAGGGTGAACTCGCCGAAATTCCCTCGCAATTTCGGCGACGCGAGTATATCGGACAAACCCTTGATATCCTTTCCGACTTCTATGACTGTATTTACGCTGTCGTTTACCCTCGTGAATGTCTCGGCTATTTTCTGGAAATCCTCGCTTGAACGCTCTATTGACTTTGTGAGCTTTGCCTCAACATTTTCCCTTATTTTTTCAAGATTTTCTTCGCTTGACTTCTGCAGTTTTTCGAATTTATCTTCGAGCGTTTTTGAGACGGCATCAAGCGTATCCTTTATTTCCTTCCTGCCGCCGGAAAGGGAGTTATGAATACTTGCCTGAACGTCGTTGAATATCTTCAGCATGGCTTCTTTATTTTCTTCCCTTACTTTTCCAATCTCGGATGTAAGCACGCTGTTAAGTGAGATTATATTTTTATTTATGTTGTCAAGATGTACCCCCGAGGAAGCATCCGGCCTGTTTTTAAAAAGCATAAGTATTATCAGGGCTATCGCCACTATAACCAGCCCCGTCAGCACGTAAATTACCATATTCTATTCACCCTTTATTTCTTTTTCAATTTCCTGCTCAATGTCGTCTGTAATGAAAAACTTCTGCCTGAATCGTTTTATTATTGCCGGGATAAAAAAGGAAAAAATAAAAAGTAAAAAAGGCAGTATTATGTCAGGCCTGAAAAAATCACCAAGCTGCTTATGGTGCAGCAGCAGGTCTTTTATCGCGCCCACAAAAAATGTGATTACTACAAGTCCTGGTATTATGCCTACAAAAGTTGACCAGAAAAATGATTTGAACTTTATTTTTGAGAGGCCTGCTGCAAAATTCAGGTAAGTGAAAGGCACGAACATGAGCCTTAAATAAATCAGTATGCTGAACCCGTGTTCTTCGATTTTATCGTCGAATCTTTTAAAACGCCCGCTTTGCAGGATTTTAGCCGCGAAATCCCTGAGCAGGTACCTTGCCATTAAAAAAGAAAGAACCCCGCCGATATTTGCGCCTATTATGTTAAGGAGCATGCCGTACCATTGCCCGAATACGACGGCGCCGATTGATGTGAACACGCTGGCAGGTACAAAAAAAATAATGCTCAAAGAATAAAGCAGTATGAAAACAAATGGAGCCCAGGGGCCCAGCCTGGTCATATATGTAGAAAATTTTTCGATAAATATGTCCCTGCCCTGACTTGTCAGTAAATAATAGGAAACCGGTGAAAACTTCAGCAGATAAATGACAAGCGCAATAAAAAATGCGACTAAAATTACCCTCAGGCCTTTTTTCATTATTTTTTAAATCTTTTCAAAATCCGATTTTGCGGCACCGCACTCCGGGCATGACCAGGAATCTGGTATTTGTTCGAACGCCGTGCCTGGGGCTACGCCGTTGTCCGGGTCTCCCTTGGCAGGGTCATAAACATATCCGCAAACAGTGCATTTGTATTTGTTCATCGTATCTCCTTGTTGTTTAGCAATTTGCTGAATTGTCATTGCGAGCGACCAGCAGGAGCGAAGCAATCTCGTTTTTGCCTTTAGATGCGGGATTATTTCGTCGCTTCGGGGTAGTTTTTATATCCTCTATAACGGACATGATGTAACTACCCGTTAAAAAGTCCACTGGACTTTTTAACTCTCGTAATGACACCTAAAAAAATTTTCCAGAACACTGTTAGATTTTAAAAGAAATTTATATTCGGGATTTTTATCGTACTTTAAATATATTAGATTCCTACCTGTTTTTCCGCAAAATCCCCGGCATACGGCAGCTTAAATTTATTCCCCTTATATGCCTCGTACATAAGGACTATCCATAAAACCATTGAAAAAACTATCAATAAAAGCGCTATGAGTTGTCCAAGTATGGGTAGTATATTCACGATTGTCATTGCGATAAAAATAGGGAGAAAAGTTGCTATTGACTGCATTGCGTGAAACCTGACAAACTTATTTTCTTTTTCTACTATGAGAAAAACGATCCCTGTAATCCAGCCCAGGGAATAGCACAACAAAGCTTCCAGATTTTGGGATATTCCCATCTGTGTTTTATTTTCTTCCATGTTTTTACCTCCGGATGTTTAAAGTCCGCTGTTTCCTGTTTAATGTTTAAAACATTAAACTTCAACCCTTCAACTTCAAACTGGTTTTACAGAATATAATCTGATTTTTTGCTTTTGTCAATATGTATTCAGTGATAATGCGTAGCGATAGGGGCTATTTGGAAGTACGGTAGAGACGTTTTGCAAAACGTCTCTACTTCTAATTATAATCCTTCCTTATGGATTGTTATTGTAAATTTAATTTTTTTTTGTTAGTTTTAAGTGAATTTTAGCCAGAATCTCGAATTCAAAGGCGGTGCCAGATGAAAAAAATCAAAGTTGCGTTCCTGGGCGCAGGCGAAATATCCGACAGGTTCATAATCCAGTCGCAAAAGTTAAAAGATATTGAAACAGCTGCAATTTATTCGAGGCATTTAAAAAACTCAAAGGCAAAAGCGAAAAAATACTGCATACCTGCCTATTATGACGATTATAATAAGATGTTTAAAACAGAAACCCCCGATTGTGTTATTGTGACGACGCCGCATCCCCTTCACGCAAAACATGCAATAGCCGCCATGAAAGCCGGTGCGCATGTGCTCGTTGAAAAGCCAATGTCCGCTGATTTTAATACGGCAAAGCAGATAGTATTGGCTTCAAAAAGATATAAAAAACTGCTAATGGTACTCCCTTTCGACCATTATCCGAATTACCTGAGGGCCCTTGATTTTGTGCGGGAAAAATACATAGGCAAGATAACATCCGCCCATTCCGAACTATCCTTTCCCGGTCCGCCGAGGAACAATTGGTATTATGACAGAAAGACCGCTGGTGGCGGCGCCATTCTTGATGTAGGCTGCTATGCCCTGTCAAGGCTTGTGTCCATACTCGGCCCTGCCAAAAAAGTCTCTGCTTTTGTGAATATGATAATTCCGAAAAGAATCCTGCCAAACGGTGATAAAATCAGGCCTGACGTGGATGATAATTCCGTAATGATACTCGAATTCGAAGGCGGGATTTTCGCCACGGTAAAAGCGTCCTGGTGCCACACTTATGTTGACAACCATACTGCGATATACGGCCGAAAAGGCGCCATATTTATCAATGCAGACAATAATCCTCTGGTTATTAAAACAACCGGAAAGGTTCAGGGCAAAAAAATTGCCTTCAGGAACCTTGACAATTGTTATGTACCGTCAAAATTTCCCGGCTTTACGCCGGATGACGACATAATGGGCAAGTTTATCGGCTGGATAAGGCAGAAAAAGCAGCCTGTGTATAACGGAGAGCAGGGGCTTCACATAATGGAAATAATGCACAAGGCTTATGTTTCCTCAAAGACCGGTAAAGTCCAGAAAATAAATACTCCATTTAAAATGTGGTGGCCAAAAGAAAAAAGAATTCAGAATTTAAAGGAAAAATTTATATAATCATTGTTTTTTATATATTTGGCATTTAGTATTTCATTCTAAAACCAACAATTTAAACTCTAAAATTACTTTACGTCCGCCTCATACCACAGCGTCTGGTATTTTTCGTTTATTTCAAATTTCGCCGCTGATTTGCTGCCGGTGACTGCCACTGCTTCCTTTGTGTTGCCGGTATTATCAAGCGCAAAAACACTCACTTTACCCGCGTCATATGGCAGGGTAATTTCCGCGTTTATTCCCTCGCACACGGATGGCGCCAATCCCCATTGGCTTCCAATAGTTATGTTTGAGTTTAAGGGCGGCGGAAAATCGAGCGGTTTGTCCGGGTAAATCTGCCAGACCATCTTTGTGTTTGCCACCGCGCCGGAGGCTGTAATAAGTATTTTGCCCGGGCCTTTTTTAAAATTATCCCCGTTTACAAGCGACATTGTAATCAGTGCCCAGTTCTGCATTGCCTTGCCTATCTTGAATTTAACCCCGGACAAATTAAAATCCTTGTTGCATATAAACCCGAGCAATGCCTTTTCTTTAGCCGAATTTATTTTAAAAACGCCGTCGCCGGGAGCCCATTCTATTTCCCTGGTGTCTGAAAAATAATCATCACCGGGAACTATGCTTTCCATGCTTATCGAGTTCACTGTCCCTGTAAACCCATCCGGTATTATTGCTGTCCTGTGTATTAGCGCAGAGTCTTTTGCCACATCCTTGCTCTTCGCGTCAACCAGCACCCACTGCTGCGCAAACGGGAGCAATTCAAGCTCGTCCTGCTTTGTCAGCTTTACTGTCGCAAGGGTTTTTGCGGTAGAGATGTCGCCGCGCCTGAAAATATATGCGGCAGGTATGAAGCTCACCATTTTCCCGGGGTGCGTGTCAAGGTCAAAAAAACCGTTTATTCTTTTTGAGCCAAATGCAGTGCTGAAGTCCGCATAAGTGTACCCGAATATCGCGTCCCAGTCCTGAAGGGCCGCGTATGCCGACAGGAATATATATGCCTCGTTTGAATAAGTGTTCGGCGCAGGATGGTTGTACTCTGAAACGCAAAACGGCTTTCCATACACCCGCCTCATAGCCAGGTCTCCTATTGTGCCGCCGCCGAACTCGGTCACCATTGTCGCGTTCTTCTCGGACCAGTCAGTGTTGCTCCAGTCGGAATGCGGGAAAGAAGGGTGCTGCCAGTAAGCGTGCGCGTCCACCATGTCAAAGCCCGCCATCATATTCGGCGTGGAGCACCCGACTATCGTGCCCATTACAATGGATTTCATTTTCAGGTCGTCCTTGATATATGACCTCATTGTCTCCCAGTATTTTTCCTCTGTCGCGTACAAAAAACCAATCCAGTCGTTTAACTCTGCTTCGGGCACAGACGCCTTGTATGCAAGCATGACTGTTTTCATGGTTTTTTCGTCAAGGCTTTGACCGCCTTTTGTAAAATCAACCCCGCCCCATGCGTCTTTTAACGCGGCGTTATTTTTGTATTTAGCTGTTAAATAATCGTTCCATTTTTTCCGGAGGTTGTCCAGTATGTCGCCCGTCACCTTGTCAAGGGTGCCTGTCAGCCATCCCTGCAAAAGCCCGTTTTCATTTATTATTTCCACTATTGCCACTGCGGGGTCCTCGGTATAGTTTGTGCCTGTATAAGGATTTTTCCTGTTATAAAGTTTTTGCGCGTATTCCTTTTGAAGTTCTATGAGAGGCTCGTAATAAAAGCACGGTACCTGTTTTTGCTTCCATGAAAGACCGCTGATTTCGGCAGGCAGGCCGTCGCTTGTGGCAAAATCCCTGCCGCAGAGCAGGTTAAGGTCTGCGTATATTCCGTTTTCCTTTAACTGCGCGAAAAAATAATCAAGCCTGTCGAGTGAGTCAGGGTCAAGGTCCCTTGTGCTGCCTGGCTTGAATATGTAATTCTGTGACTGCATGTCCATGAGGTGGAACCTTACTATGTTTATCCCGAATTTTGCCATGCGCTTTGCTATTGCCCTTGCCTGGAACTGCTCGGGGAAGCATGATGCGCCTGTAATATCAACTCCGAAGAATTTTATGCGCTTATCTGCGGCATAAAGGTGCCCGTCCTGGCCAGCGTGTATAAACCCGGCGCTGCCTGCAGGCTTGTCATTCATCCAGCTTAGGTCAATAAAATTTTTCTCGCAGTCGTCCCACGGCAGATAAAAATCAAACGTACCAGCATTGATAACCGTGCAGAGTATTGCTGCTAATAAAACCATAAGTGTTTTTTTCATTTTAATTTTCTCCATTTATCTGCTTGCTAATTATTGAAATCCACATTTTCTTATTTTCTTTTATCCAATTTGCCACTTTTTCGCTACAATGCGGACACTCCGATACGTCAATAGGTAATTTTAACAATTTTTCATAATAGTATTCTTCTTTTTTATTGTTTTTCAATAAATAGCATAAATTGGCGCAATCGACCGAAATAGCAAAACTATCAGGATGCTTTTGTAGGTAACTTTCAAATTGATCTAAGGAATTTTCATATGATCTCTCTGCTTTTTCTGAATTTTCCTCAGATTTTCCATAAATTTTATAAAAAGCATTTATAAGTTCTTTAATTTCATCTTTATCCGCAACAAATTGTTGACCATTCCACCTATATTTTTGTTCATGATATATTTGCCAACTTTCAGGTGATTCAATAACACTATCTGCCCGCGTTTTTCAGCGATAGTGTCCTCAAACTCAAAAAGAATTGACTACTTGTATCAGTTAATTAATTGTACCAAACGTAAGGGTTTGCATAAAGCAAATTTTTATGTATACTTTCATCGAGGAGAGTGACAAATGACTGACAACCAACAGAATAACGGATTGAAGAAACCAAAGTTAACCCCAGAACAACTTTTTGATATTTATCAGGAATGTTCCTTACCCAACGCGCCAGTAAAAGCCATCCTGGAACGGTGCGGGCTTAAACCGTGGCATCTTATTGCCTTGCGTAAGAGAATCAAGCAAGCTGCCCTGTCAGAACTATCGAATCCGGCAAAATCCGGCAGAAAGAAGTCCATGGTTCCCGTAGAAAGCCTTGCTCAAGTGGATAAGGAACTTTCTCAAACAAAGGACGCGCTGGCTGCTGTCGGGCATGAGCTTGCGTTGTTAAAAAAAAAGATGAGTTGAGTCTCAAGGGTCCTTTGAAGGGGCACTATCCGGCCCAAGTTAGGCAGATAGTTGTTATCACTATAAACGAAGCCGTACTATCCGGTTTCACGCAGAAAAGAGCTTGTTTGATCTTTGACATAGACGCCAGAAAATTCAGACGCTGGGCTAAACTAAAAAAGAGAACGCCAAGAACGGCATGTAACAAACTGTTGCCGTTTGAAAAGACATCGATTATTGACTCTGCCTTTAGACCTGAAAATATAGGCAAGCCATTGAGCCATATTTACGTATATGGCCATAATTCAGGCGCTTTTCATGCTTCTCTATCGACTGTATACAGGTATCTAAAAGCCGAAGATCTCGTAAAACCATTCGAACCCAAAAAACGGAAATCTAATCATGTTTCGGCTCACGATCTTTTGGATGCTGGATTTTCCCTTTTGACCTATGACGGTTCATGCTTCAAAACCGAGTCCGGCGTAACTGTTTGGTCCATACCGGTTCTGCTTCTGCCTTACAGGTATCTGCTGCATATCGGACACAGTTTACGCGGCGTCAGTTCAGCGGATTTACGGGATGCCGTTGCTCAAGCCATACTTGAACTGCCGGATGACTTTCCTGACAACATAGTGGCTTTTTCAGACCGCGGATCTGCTATGAAAGCCAAAAAGACTGTTGCCTTCCTGGAAGATGTGCTAAAAATTCCTGTACGCTACGGACGCCCAAACACGCCGGATGACGAACCATGGATTGAGGCCCTGAATAAAAACTCGAAGTATCACAGGGATGTGCCGGCTGTCTTTCCAACGGTTTCAGATGTACTGGACTGGTTAGAAAAATTTAAACCACTGCATAACAACGATCCTCATAGCTCGCTACATTATGTTACACCGGCTGAGGCGTTCGCGGGAAAAATGGAGGTGATTTTAAGCCAGAGAAAGAACAACCTGATCACTGCAAACATTATAAGGTTGGAGGCTTTCAGGGCTTCCAAGCTTCAAGTAGTGATTGGGTGACGGTTTGAGGTCAATTAAGCTGAAAAACTCCGCTGCAAAGTTAATAACCTTATATGTGTTTTTCTCTTTGATTATATTTATATGGTCATTTCCAGACCTATCCAATAATATTTGCTTATATTTGCCATTTTTGAATTTGTAAATAGCAATAGCATGCCCAGAACCGCCACAGGCAGATTCAACAATCATATCGTTTGAAAGTGATGATGTTAGGTTCCATAAATTTGACATCAAATATGCTATCACAAAGAGAATCAGTTTGAATTAATTTCCACGAATCATTATCCTTAGAAAATATCGCAATTCCATCTGACGCTCGATCATTTCCGTCTTTTATACATTGTAAAATAACAATAAGATTATCGTTTATACCATCAAGTTTTCTTTTGATAATTTTTTGCACAATTAGCGAATCAATTTTATCATTCTCATCTACAGAGATTGACGGATGAAATCTTGGTATAAGAGACTTTATACTGATATGTTCATTTTTCTCCAAATCTGCATTCAAGTTGCTTTCTTTGGAGTATAACAAATTCCAATTTAACAAAAATAAAATAAGATAAAAAATATAGGATTGCTTTTTCATTCTTTTCCCATTAATTTTTCGATTCCATGCAGCATTTTTTCACCACTTTATTTATTTAATACACAAACCCCAATATTCAGATATGTCGCGAAACTGACCCATAAAATATACGGCATCATCATTATCGAGGCCGGCTTTGATATGCCCCAGAACAGGATTATGCATGCAAGTATCGCAACCCAAAGCGCCAATATAATGAATATAGGAGCAAACGTGGTCCTCGCTCCGAAAAACACAACAGACCATAAAGTGTTCAGCACGAGCTGGGTCACAAATATGCCTGCTGCCATTTTTATTATATCTCCTTCGAAACCTTTTTTAATTATCATAAAAATCGCTATTGCCATCAGCGTGTAAAGCAGGGTCCAAACCGGGCCGAATACCCAGTTTGGCGGGTTTAACGGCGGCTTGTGCAGGCCCGCATACCATGTAGGTATCGAGGAAGTTGTAAATACTGTCCCTATGCCGCCTGCCGCGTAACATGCAATAATACAGCCTATAAAAATTAATACATTTTTCATTTTGTCCTCCTTTTTTTCCTTTTGTTTTTTGTTTTCATGCTCTCAAAAAATTTGCTGTAAACATTATAATGTCCCGTGTCTTTGTATGCAATGCTTTTTATACTCTCAGCATCAAATCCATATATCCGCGCGCCCGGCATCGACAAAAGTATCGGCGAGTGCGTGGCAATAATAAATTGCGCGTGCCCTTTCAAATCGTTTTCCTTTAATATATCCAGGAGTTCAAGCTGTGTCTTCGGCGAGAGCGCGGTTTCAGGCTCATCCAAAAAATAAATGCCTTTCCTGCAGTACCTTGACCTGAAATAAGCCATCAAAGACTGGCCGTGCGACATAGAACGCAGCGACTTGCCCCCGAAATACCTGAACTGCCCCGGGTCGTCATGCGCCCATTCGTCAAGAAGCCCGGCAAACGTTTCAAATATCTGCGACCCGAAAAAACTCCCCGGCACTTGCCCGTCTGCCCACTCAAGGCTTATTGCCTGGTCAAGCATTTCTTCGTAAGGGTTCAAGTCGAATTTTACCCTGTTCTTGTCTTCCCATATATGCACCCCGCATGTCCTTGCAAGTGCTTTTAAAAGCGTGGATTTTCCCGTCCCGTTTTCCCCGGCGAAAAGAGTTACATTTGAATCAAAAACAATTTGTTTTGTTTTATTTAATATTTTTATATTAAACGGATACCTGTCTTTTACCGGAAATTTTTTGTGGTTGATTGTTATTTTTTTCAAATGCATGCTTTGTTCCTTTAAAATTTAGTTACATGATTTATTATTTACATTATATGCCTTTCTATGCATATCTGCCTGGCACTTTGGCTTCAGACAAGATACTGTGCGAGTTTGTTGACCCTGTCGTTAAAAAAATCAACACTCCATAATTCCACCGATGGCAGTTCGTGGGGCTTGAGGAAGCGTCTTACGTCGTTCCTTGCTTTTTCCCAGTCAATTTCAGCCACCTTCTTTCTCAGGTTCTCCACGCACCATGCTTTATCGATTTTTAGATCCTTGTCTTTCCATGGCCCGACCTGGTCGATTGCGGCGGAAAGCAGCTCAAAATTGATCCCTGCTTTACGGCTCACATACCAGGTGAAATCATACCAGTCCCGGCCTTTCACGTATTCCCTGCATAAAAGAGCGTGGCACTTACCGGCGAAAAGTGACTCAATATCCTGCACCATGACCTCAAAAACAAAAGGATAATCAAGGTATTTAACCTCGGTTTTTCCTCCCATCGGCGGGTTGGTATCAATCTCAGAGCTTGATTTTCACGCTGCGAGTATCCGCTCCGGGCTTAAAATGTTTGAAAGTGATGAGTTTCACGGCTGAATTGTCCTTGATAAACTGTTTTTGCACTGTCGCATCCGCGTCGCTCCTGTTCCCGAGCGTGAATTTAAAACCATACATTTTCAGTTCCTCGTGCAGGGCGCCTGTGTATTTTTCCAGTTCAAATTTCTCTCCGGTTTCCGTCAGCACAAAATCGAGGTCCTCTGAAAACCTCTCCATGCCGTAAATGACCCTCAGGCATGTGCCGCCCTGGAATGCGGCTTTTTTAAAAAACCCGGTGCGGGAAAGTCCGCTCAGCACGATTTCCTGCGCGATTTCCCGGATGGCGTTTTCCTCTTCCTGGGCTGTTTTGCATTCGTAGGAATCCAGGCGCGACTGGATGATTGAAATATTCACGCGATAAGCTCCTTTTTGCTTTTTTCGATAAACACTTTTACCCGGCTGTTCTGCGCCGAGTTATAAAGCTCCTCAAGCTCCTTAAAATCTGTATTTTTAAAATTTTCCGGGTCGATTCTCAGGTCCTCAACCGCTGGTTTCAGGCCTTTCCATGTTTTCCTGTATGCGTAAATGTAGTCTGCAAGCGCGCGCCAGGGCGAAGCCATAAGGAACACTCCGCTTTCATTCTCCACCCTGTCCACACCCGCGAAAAAATTTCTGAATTTAACCGGGGTGTAACTAAAAACTCCGACAGGTGTTTTAATTTCTTTGCAGCGTTTAGCAACCGCGCTTGTGACTGTATGCACAGCCTCAGAGATCCATCCGTGATAAGACAGCGCGGATTCAAAGCTGATATAGGAAGGCCCGTAAAGCATTTGTGCTGCCTGGAAAAGATTTAGGCCCTTTTTACGGTTGTTGTCTCCGAGAGCATACAGCCCTTTTTTAAGCCGGATAATTTCACCCTGTTTCATCCAGCGTTTTACAAGGCTGTAACGGCTGTCCTCTGTGCCGCTGAGATAATTTTTTAAAAACGTATCGGTAAAAACATCTCCCGGCACTTTTTCTTTTAATTCATCAATACTATGCATTGATTTTCCACCCATGTTTATTATGTAACATACTGTCATTTCTACTAATATATAGCATATTAATCAAAATTTTTCAAGTATTTTTTGTAAGAAACTGTCAAATAATGACAGTTTTATACATAAAATAATAGATAAATTAGTCCATTATCCCCGAATTTGTAGAGAGGCGGCTTGGAGTCTGTCTCAAAACTCTTTTAAACGCCTTGCATTGCCTACACTTATCGCGTTTTTTAGCCCCTATCTTTATTATTTCTCTTCTTTTCGATTTGTGGTTCTTTTCTTGTCAGGTTGCGAACCTTAATTTAACCTTACCTTCCCTCCACAAGGCATACATTGTCTTTATGTTATGGGCGGCGCATATAAAAGACCATTGTGTTTTTACGCTTTCGATTCCTCTAACACTAAATCTTGTAAAACCAAGTACGTTTTTTATACGTCCCAATAATGGCTCAACTATTGTTTTTCTCTTTCGAAGCTGTTCTTTCCAGTTATTGACCCTAGCTTCTTCTCTGTATATTGACACTATCTCCTCATACTCATGCTTATTTGCTTCTATTATCCTTCCGGATTTTACCTTGCTGCATTCGTATTTATAAATACAATCCCTATGATCCCCGCATCGGTATATCATTGTCTCTTTTCCGTTTTTCTTCTTCCTTATACTGGTATATTCAAGCCTGCCATTTTTAGGACATACATATTCGTTTTTTTCTTTGTCGTATTTAAAATGCGCTTTGCCATACGGCCTATCGCTGTCATCCTCCGGCAAGTTAACAATTATATTCCTTTTTTCTTCTTTGGCTTTTGCCAGTTCTTCCGGTGAATAATACCCTCCATCCGCAAGCGTTACTCCTGATTTTTGTCCGGTATTCGACTCTGCTTTTTCTATCATATCATTCAGCATGTGAGCATCCGATTCCTTGTTTGTCACATTCTCTGCCACAATTATCTGTTTCTTTGCGTCCACAACAACCTGTGAGTTATATGCCTGTTGCAGTCCTTTACCTCTTGTCATCATGAACCGGCTGTCTCTATCTGTGGGGTTTTCAGTTGTTTTTCCTTCACTTTTCATACGTTCTATATGTTCTCTTATTACCTGACGCAGTTTCTCCTTTTCCTGCAATTCTTTTGGCATTCCGCACTTACTTTTGCCCTCTTCATCGTCTTGTTCGTCATTTTTCTCAATTTCCACCATTATTTTGTCTATTTCTCTGTCTAATTCTTGTATTTTTTTATTCATGTCTTTTATTGTTTTGGTCTTTTCCTTATTTACATCTGCCTGTATTTTTGTGCCGTCCACGGCTTGAATTTCAAAACCAACCAAATTGTTGTTTGTTGCCACACGCACCGTCTCCTTCAGTAAAACCCTTATCTGCTCTTTATTTCCTTTAAAAAATCTCCATAGCGTATTATGGTCGGGATGATTATTCCCGGTTATCCATATCATCCCCATTGAATCGTAAGTCATTTTTTCAACTTTTCTGCTGCTCTTTTTTCCTTCCAGTATGCCGTACATCCATGCCCCAAGTAAAAGATCTACAAAATATCCCGGTCTTCCGGTTTCTTCTTCCATTTTAAAACCCATCTCTTCAAGCGGTAATTCTTCTACGAATTCTACGACAAATCGAGCTAAATGATCTTTTGAAACCCAATCTTCTATTGCCGGTGGCAGTAGATACATTTGATTTCTATCGGCTCTTATCGTTGGCATTTGGTTTCTCCTTCGCTAAATTTTGAAACCATTATACCATTTATGTCAAAGAATTAAGAGGCTTTTGAGACAGACTCCTTGCCCCTTCTCTACAAGAGCGAAATAAAAAAAATCTCCATGCCTTTCCCTATTCCCTATTCCCGTTCATACGCCTTCCCAGGCGTACCTGTATATCTTCATAAGTTTTTCTTTTTCATCCTTATTTCCTTCCATATTTGCCATGCTCAAATATTTGTCAGCGAATTTTTCGAGCATTTTTTCTTCCACTCCCAAATCCTGCAAATTATCCTTTAAATTAATATCGAGTATAAAATCCTTGAAACCCACTATGCAGGTTGTTATATACATGCTGTCGTCAACCTTTTCGCATATACCAAAAATCCTTTTTGAAAGCTGTATCACCTTGTCCGGCTTTGTCTCGCCGAGGTATTTCAGGTAAGCCGGCAGGAGCGCTGCTATACCCGAACCGTGAGCTATATTGTCAAAGTAGCCCGTTATCGCGTGCTCCATCGGGTGCACAACCCACGCGCCTGCCCTGCCTGCGTTCGGCAGTCCCATGAGCGCGACCGAGCTTGCGAGCGCAATGTTTGTCCTTGCCTGACTGTCAAACGGGTTCTCAAGTACTTTGTACACGTTTTCCATGCAGGTCATTATAATTCCTTCTGTTATCCTGTCCTGCAAATCGCAGTCTGTATCGCCTGTAAAATATTCCTCAAGCACATGCATTATTATGTCTATGACGCCTTCTGCCGTAGGTTTCGGCGGTATTGTAAGGGTAAGTTCCGGGTCAAATATGGAAATCTTCGGAAAAAGTTTATCCGGGTTGTAAATGCCTGCTTTCTCGTTTGTTTTCATGTTTGTAAAAACAGCCGCAGGGTTGCCCTCTGAGCCGCTTGCCGGCAGGGTCGGTATCATAATAATCGGCAATGCATTACCTATCTGCTTTGCTGTTTTTGAGCCGACAGACATATAATCCCATACCGATCCTCCGCTGCCTGCCACAATGGACGCTCCCTTTGCAGCGTCCATTGCAGAGCCGCCGCCAAGCCCGATTATGATATCGCAGTTTTCTTTGCTTGCCAGCCCGCCTGCAGCGTCGATCTCCGTGACTTTCGGGTTTGGAGTAATGTCCGAATAAATCACGAATTTTATACCAGCGGCATCAAGCGATTTTGTCACTTTGTCAAGCGTGCCGGTTTTTTTTACCGAGCTTTTGCCTGTAATAATCAGGGCTTTTTTTCCAATGCTTTTAGCTTCTACGCCTGCCCTAGATACTTCTCCAGGCCCGAAAATAAATTTTACCGGGTTATTTAGCGTTATTGTTCTCATTTTTTCCTCCAAGAAAGAGTTTATTTTTTTTCTACAGTAGGGGTAATTCACGAATTACCCCGCATTTGTTCTTCATTCGTTTTGGGCGATTCGTGAATCGCCCCTACTCTTACCCGCTCAAGCCCGAGGCTTTAGCCCGACGAGCGGTATTAGCATTTTTATTTTACCATAAAAACCGATTTTAAAAACGATATTACTTGACTTTACCGTTTTATCATATATAATTGTTATATATTTAATTCAAGGAGGAATCCCATGAAAAGAACAGTGATTTTAATTTTTTCAGCCATTCTTGTTATTTCCCTTATTTTCAGCTGCAGTTCAAACAAAATCAGCCCAACTTCTCCTATCCAGCAGGTTTCAGCGATGAAGAATGGCTGCCAGCAAACGCCGACACTCACTCCAATAGGGCCTGAACCAATAGGGCCTGAGCACCCGTACCCATATGTACCAACAGCAACTGCGACAGCTATACATGTTTGCCCCGGATCAAATACCAATAATGCCTGTAGTTCAAATCAAGGAAATAAATGCGGCTGGGAAAAACACGATAAATTTACCAAAATGTGCCACATACCGTGCTCTGGCGAGCATGCCGAGGAGTTGAAATGCCTTGATGTGAACATTGTTATGGAAAATCCATATTTCTATACATCCGACAATTATCCGGGGTATTATATAGGCGACCCGATTAATTTCGAAGTGCAAATAACAAATAATGGTAAAAAGGACTTTAAAAATCTTGAAGTCATAACAGTTCAGGAATATCATGATTCAGGAATATGCGACAGATGGTGGGATCCAAATCCTGAGTTTGTTACTATCACTGCAGGCGAGGCTTTGCCGGGTGACCCAACCACAATATGGAAAGATGTTACATTAAAACCAGGCCAGGAACTTGTGCTTGACGGCACTTATACCCCGCCTATATCCACATGCTCCGGTCTTGACCAGGTAAGCATTGCGATAAAACACGTTAGCGAATGCTCGCACAGGATGACAACCATATATTATAACCCGGATGCTACGATTTATTGCCCGCCTCCTCCGGCGAAGTGATAAGCCGGTATATTTACCAGTCTTTTTAATATTTAACCGCCAAAAGAGTTATTATTTATAGATATTCTTATCTATCATCCATATCAAATTTTCTTTTGCCTTAACCATGGCTGCCGGGTATTTCTTTTTTGCCTTTGCAGACGATGCCAGTATTTCCTTCATTATCCCGCCCTTGCCTTTGCCCGCTATAATATAGAGGACGGTTTTTGAGTTATTGATAAAAGGCAGGGTCATAGTTATTCTGTCGCGTACAGGGGCATAAGACGGGGCTTTAACCGCTATTATCAGCCTCTTTTTTTCGTTTAATGCTTTTTTATCCTTCGGGAAAAGCGAGGATGTGTGGCCGTCCGGCCCCATGCCTGCTATTACAAGGTCAAAACTCGGTTTTGTGTTTATATCCTTGAAAAAATTTTTTATAATGTCCTCATAGCTTAAAGCCGACTTTTTTGCCGGGCTTATTTCATCCGGCGGCGGTATCATAAATACGTTTTCAGGTGGTATTTTTATTTTTGAAAGCATAGCGTCGTATACAAGCTTAAAATTACTTTTTTCGTCCTTGAAGCTCACATACCTGTCGTCCTGCCAGAATATAAAAACTCTGCTCCAGTCAATCATACATTTTACCAGGTCCCGGTATGTTGGCACAGGGTCG
Source organism: uncultured bacterium (assembly GCA_963845185.1). Lineage (GTDB taxonomy): Bacteria > Oederibacteriota > PGYV01 > PGYV01 > CAWJRG01 > CAWJRG01. The sequence goes on from CAWJRG010000010.1 coordinate 564,117, forward strand.
CTGCCTCCTGATACAGCAAGCGTAAAATAACCTTTTTGCCTTATAGTTTTTTTTGCCATATCTGTTATCAAACCCGCTGCCTTTTTGCTCAATGTTTTTAAATTTTCAAAATGCATTGTTTTTGTTTTCATGTTTTGTCCTTTGTTTTGATTAGGAACACCCTTCCCCCTCGACGGGGGAAGGTCTGGATGGGGGTGACGTAGCAGCTGAAAGTATCTATTTTTCAAGCATACCCTTTCTCCATTTTGCCGCTACTTCACCCTCTCCTTTTTCCTCTCCCGTCGAGGGAGAGGAGACCTCTAATATTGCTTCGCTCCATTTGGTCGCTCGCAATGACAAAATTGCACATCTTACACCCAGCTCCTGCCGTCTTTTTTTAAAAGTTCGTCTGCCTCAACCGGGCCCATGTTTCCTGATTCGTATAATTTCAGGAATTTTTTCCTTTTTTCATTGTTGTTTTCAGCGAGTTCATGCAGAACAGGCGTAAAAACCGCCCACGATGCCTCAAGCCCGTCCTTGCGCCAGAAAAGTGTTTGGTCCCCGAGCATTACGTCAAGCAAAAGCCCCTCATAATCGTCGATCAGTTCATAGCCCAGCAAATCCGTGTAATTAAAATCCATTCTCACGGTATTGATGCACGTTTTCGGGCCGGGATGTTTTACCTGTACCACGAGCGATACCCTTTGTTCAGGCTGTATATAAATCTCAAGTATATTCGACGCAAGTTCTGCTTCAGGTATAGGGCAGAACATGCACCGGAAAATCTTTTTGAAGACAACCGAAATTTTTGTGCATTTTTCCCCCATCCTTTTCCCTGTTCTTATGTAAAAAGGCACTCCCTTCCACCTTTCATTGTCTATGAAAAGCCTCATTGCCGCGAAAGTCTCTGTTTTTGAATCTTTTGAAATGCCCGGTTCGTTTATGTACGCAGCCGCGTCCTTGCCCTGTATTTTCCCTGCTGAATATTGTCCAATTATAATTTCATCTGTTTTTAACTGCATTATCGGCTTTATTATTTTTGTTCTCTCGTTTCTTGTGGACTCCGGGTCAAAGGCAGCAGGCGGTTCCATCGCAGTCATTGCCACAAGCTGCATCATGTGGCTCTGGCACATGTCTCTTATAATTCCTGTTGTGTCAAAATATCCTGCCCTGTGCTCCACGCCTAGTGTCTCTGCCGCGGTTATCTGCACATTGTCTATGTACTTGCTGTTCCACACAGGCTCGAATATTAGATTAGCGAACCTCAAGACAAGCATATTTTGTACTGCCTGTTTGCCCAGGTAATGGTCTATCCTGTAAATCTGATCCTCAGAAATGAATTTAAGAAGTTTTTCGTTTAATTCCACTGCTGTATTTAAATCCCTGCCGACAGGCTTTTCAACAACCACCCTTTTCCATGCTTTTGGATTTTTCTCCACAAGGCAGCATAAGCCAAGGTGTTCTACTATCCCGGGGTATAAATCCGGCGGAGTCGCAAGGTAATAAACCATGTTGTCCCCTGTATTGTTTCTGGCGCTTAAGTTGTTTATGTCCTGTTTTAGCCCGTCATAGTCTTTCTGGCTGGCGTAATCTCCGCAGTAATAATGGCATTTTTTCGCGAATTCAATCCCTGTCGCGTTGTCAGCGCCGTTTGCGTGCTCCCTCAGGCTGGTTTTCACTCTTTCCCTGAAAGATTCGTCGCTCATTTTTGTCCTTGCAAATCCTATAACAAAAAAATTTTCGGGAAGTTGTTTCTTTTTATAAAGGTTGTAAAGCGAGGGTATTAGTTTTCTTTGCGTCAGATCGCCTGACGCTCCGAATATTGCAAACCCGCATGGCCCGGGCAATTGCTGCTCGCAAAAGACAGGTTCTTTCTGCCCGGTTGCAAAGGGAATTTTGATATTTAAAAATTCTTTATCCATTTTATTTTGGTTTTTTATCCGCAGCCGCATGCTTTACTCTGCCCGCGCCTGCATCACTTGTTTTTACGTCTTCGCCTTGTCTTGCCACTGCATGGCCGCCGAATTCGCGCCTCAGCGCCGCGAGCACCCTGTTGGCGAAAGCATCCTTTTGCCTCGAGTTAAACCTCTTATACAGCGCTGTCGTTATGACATCCGCGGGTACGCCCGTGTCTATGGCTTCTTTTATGGTCCATCTTGCCTCTCCCGAATCCTCTACAAAACCCTGTATCTCGTCCAGGCCCGAGTCTTTGTCGAATACATTTTCAAGCAGCTCCAGCAGCCATGAACGCACCACGCTGCCCTGGTTCCATAAATGGGCCACCTGCTGTAAATCGAGCTTGCCTGCGTAAGGCGATGCCTTTAAAATCTCAAAACCCTCGGCGTACGCTTCCATGAGCCCGTACTCGATGGCATTGTGTATCATCTTTACAAAATGCCCTGCTCCCGGGCCGCCGCAATACATATACCCGTCTTTCGGCGCCAGGTCTTTTAAAATCGGTTCCATGCGTTTAAAAATTTCTTCCTCGCCGCCCACCATGGTGCAGTATCCGATTTTAAGCCCCCATATTCCACCGGATACTCCTGCGTCAGCGTAATGTATTCCTGCCTTTTTCAGCTCGTCAAACCTTCTTATGTCTTCCCTGTATGGCGAGTTGCCGCCTTCAACTATGACGTCACCCTTTGAAAGCAGTTTAACAAGGTCTGCAATATGCTTTTCAGTTACATCCCCTGCCGGCAGCATAAGCCACACTATCCGCGGGGTTTGCAGTTTCTGTATGAATTCCGCCATAGAATATGCCCCAACAGCACCTTCCTTTTCTATTTCCTTTGTTTTTTCAGCCGTCCTGTTAAAAGCCACAATATTATGGCCTGCTTTGATGAGCCTTTTTGCCATGTTGCCGCCCATCCTTCCAAGTCCAATCATCCCTAATTGCATATGTGCCTCCATTTTTTGTCTTTTATTTGTAGAGACACGCCATGGCGTGTCTCTACTTTAAATTTAAAATCTTCATTACCTTTTCAACGACATTCTCAACTGTAAACCCGTATTTTTCCATTACTATCTCGCCCGGCGCAGACGCGCCGAACTTATCCACGCCTATCACGCAGCCTTCATCGCCTGCCAGGCCTTTCCAGAAATATGGCGAGCCTGCTTCTATTATAACACGCTTTTTTATTACCGAAGGTATCACGCTTTCCATGTATTGTTCTGATTGTTCCATGAATATTTCGTATGAAGGCATTGATACGACCCTTGCTTTTATTTTTTTTGCTTTTAATTTTTCATACGCGCCAAGAGCCAGATGAACTTCAGAGCCTGTCGCAATCAGGATAACATCCGGCTTATCGCCCGCATCCAGAAGGATATATGCGCCCTTTTCTAAATTTTCAAATATTTTATATTTTTCAAAATCAAGCACAGGCAGATTTTGCCTGGTAAGGCAGAGTGCTATGGGCCTTTTATTTGCTATAGCATAATTCCACGCAGCCGAAGTCTCGTTTGCGTCAGCCGGCCTTATCACGGTCATGCCGGGTATCATGCGCAGCGAAGAAAGCTGCTCCACGGGCTGGTGCGTGGGCCCGTCCTGGCCCAGGCCTATGCTGTCGTGAGTAAAAATAAATATCGAGTGGGTTTTCATCAGAGCAGCAAGCCTTATGGCAGGCCGCATGTAATCGGAAAAAATCAGGAAAGTCGCGCAGTAAGGTATCAAACCGCCGTGAAGCGCGATGCCGTTTGTAATGGCTCCCATTGCGTGCTCGCGCACGCCGAAATGCATATTCCTCGCGCATCCGCTTGCCACGCCTATATCTCCGTAGCCGTGAAGCAGTGTTTTTGTAGACGGGCTCAAGTCAGCCGAGCCTCCCATGAATTCAGTCATGTATTTCTCTATGTTATTCATGACTTTTTCCGAAGCAACCCTTGTAGATACAGGCCCGTCCTTTGGGAAAAATTCCAGAAAATTTTCCGTCAGTTTCCTGTTCACGCGGCCTTCCATGTATTTGTTTAAAAGCTCAACCTGTTCCGGGTTATTTTTCCTGTATTTTTCCACAAGCTCGTGCCAGTTCTTTACTTTTTCATCAGTATCTGACTCAAGCCGTTTAAAATGCGCGTAAACTTCTTCCGGCACAAAAAAACTTTTATCAGCCGGCCAGCCGAATTTTTCCTTTGTTTCTTTCACGCCTTCTTCTCCCAGGGGCTCGCCATGCGCCGCGCCTGTATCCTGTTTTGGTGAACCAAATCCTATGTGCGTGCGAACTATTATGAGCGAAGGTTTTTGTTTTTCCCCTCTTGCTTCTTCTAATGCTTTTGCTATGTCCTCAATGTCGTTCCCGTCTGCAATTTTAATTGTTTGCCAGCCGTATGCGTCAAAACGCTCAGCAACGTTTTCGCCGAAAGTAATCGAAGTATCGCCTTCTATTGATACATGGTTTTCGTCGTAAAGGTAAATGAGTTTCCCTAGTTTCATTGTGCCTGCAAGCGACGCGGCTTCAGAAGATATCCCTTCCATCAGGTCGCCGTCAGACACAATAGCGTAGGTATAATGGTCTATTATTTTTAAATCAGGCGTGTTAAAGCAGTCCCCCAGCACTTTTTCAGCTATTGCCATGCCCACACCCATGCCAAAACCCTGGCCAAGCGGCCCTGTCGTGGCTTCGATTCCGGGCGTAAGCCCGTATTCGGGATGGCCCGGTGTTATGCTGCCATACTGCCTGAACTTTTTCAGGTCGTCCATTGTAATGCCATAACCGTATAAGTGTAAAAGTGAATATAACAGCGCACAGCCGTGTCCTGCTGAAAGTATGAACCTGTCCCTGTCCACCCATTTCGGGTTTTCAGGTGAGTGTTTTAAAAATTTGGAAAATAAGACATAAGCCATGGGCGCTGCGCCAAGCGGCATGCCAGGATGCCCTGACTTTGCCTTTTCCACCATGTCTATGGAAAGCATGCGTAAAGTATTTATGCAAAGCTCGTCAATATTGTTTTCAGCCATTTTTATACCACCGACTCTATATTTTTTAATTGTAGAGACACGCCATGGAGTCTGTCTCAAAACTCTTTTAAACGCCTTGCATTGCCTACACTTATCGCGTTTTTTAGCCCCTATCTTTATTATTTCTCTTCTTTTCGATTTGTGGTTCTTTTCTTGTCAGGTTGCGAACCTTAATTTAACCTTACCTTCCCTCCACAAGGCATACATTGTCTTTATGTTATGGGCGGCGCATATAAAAGACCATTGTGTTTTTACGCTTTCGATTCCTCTAACACTAAATCTTGTAAAACCAAGTACGTTTTTTATACGTCCCAATAATGGCTCAACTATTGTTTTTCTCTTTCGAAGCTGTTCTTTCCAGTTATTGACCCTAGCTTCTTCTCTGTATATTGACACTATCTCCTCATACTCATGCTTATTTGCTTCTATTATCCTTCCGGATTTTACCTTGCTGCATTCGTATTTATAAATACAATCCCTATGATCCCCGCATCGGTATATCATTGTCTCTTTTCCGTTTTTCTTCTTCCTTATACTGGTATATTCAAGCCTGCCATTTTTAGGACATACATATTCGTTTTTTTCTTTGTCGTATTTAAAATGCGCTTTGCCATACGGCCTATCGCTGTCATCCTCCGGCAAGTTAACAATTATATTCCTTTTTTCTTCTTTGGCTTTTGCCAGTTCTTCCGGTGAATAATACCCTCCATCCGCAAGCGTTACTCCTGATTTTTGTCCGGTATTCGACTCTGCTTTTTCTATCATATCATTCAGCATGTGAGCATCCGATTCCTTGTTTGTCACATTCTCTGCCACAATTATCTGTTTCTTTGCGTCCACAACAACCTGTGAGTTATATGCCTGTTGCAGTCCTTTACCTCTTGTCATCATGAACCGGCTGTCTCTATCTGTGGGGTTTTCAGTTGTTTTTCCTTCACTTTTCATACGTTCTATATGTTCTCTTATTACCTGACGCAGTTTCTCCTTTTCCTGCAATTCTTTTGGCATTCCGCACTTACTTTTGCCCTCTTCATCGTCTTGTTCGTCATTTTTCTCAATTTCCACCATTATTTTGTCTATTTCTCTGTCTAATTCTTGTATTTTTTTATTCATGTCTTTTATTGTTTTGGTCTTTTCCTTATTTACATCTGCCTGTATTTTTGTGCCGTCCACGGCTTGGATTTCAAAACCAACCAAATTGTTGTTTGTTGCCACACGCACCGTCTCCTTCAGTAAAACCCTTATCTGCTCTTTATTTCCTTTAAAAAATCTCCATAGCGTATTATGGTCGGGATGATTATTCCCGGTTATCCATATCATCCCCATTGAATCGTAAGTCATTTTTTCAACTTTTCTGCTGCTCTTTTTTCCTTCCAGTATGCCGTACATCCATGCCCCAAGTAAAAGATCTACAAAATATCCCGGTCTTCCGGTTTCTTCTTCCATTTTAAAACCCATCTCTTCAAGCGGTAATTCTTCTACGAATTCTACGACAAATCGAGCTAAATGATCTTTTGAAACCCAATCTTCTATTGCCGGTGGCAGTAGATACATTTGATTTCTATCGGCTCTTATCGTTGGCATTTGGTTTCTCCTTCGCTAAATTTTGAAACCATTATACCATTTATGTCAAAGAATTAAGAGGCTTTTGAGACAGACTCCATGGCGTGTCTCTACTTTAACTGTCCTTATGAAAATATCGTGGGATAATCGTCACCCTCCCAGTTCAGCGCTGTATTTGTCTATGGAATATATTTTATTCAGTTCCAGCCTGGGCGGCCTGTTTGCCTCGCCGAGCTTCATATTATCTGAAAGTATCGGGTTTAAGGTGTCGGATTTTTTTCCGACATTTATTATTGTTATAAGCGTATACTCGTCAGGGATGTAAAGCGCCTGCTTTGCTTTTTCCTGGTCAAATCCAGCTATTGGATGGGCGATAAGCCCCATTTCCGTAGCCCTGAGCACGATAAAGGCTGTTGCTATCCCTAAGTCAAACAAAAAATATTCCCTGCCGTCCTTATTATTAATGCAGTCTTTTTCCTTTTTGCTGAAAACCGCGATTATCAGCGAAGCTGATTTTACCCATGCGTTTCCCGGCGGAAGCGCTTCATGAAGCCTGCTAAGCGCGTCTTTTCCTCTTGTAAAAACAAACCTCCACGGCTGGTTGTTATTGCATGACATGGCAAGCTGCGCGCATTTCGCGAAATCCTCAATCATTGCGTCCGTGATTTCAATTGGCGCAAAAGACCTGTATGCCCTTCTTTTTTCTATAGCTTCCTTTACATCCATTTTTAGCCTCCTATTTTTTTGTTTTATCCGTTGCCTTTTTCTTTTCCTTGGCCTTTACAGGCGCTTGAGACACAACTGTTTCCTTCGTGAGATCCCCATACTTGTTACAATCCGCGTCTATTGATACTTTATCACCGGGTTTCAAGCCGGGAATGATATACATGACTTCCTGCTTATCCGCATTTAGCTGTTCGGTAGCTTCCTGTTTAATAAGCTTTTTCCCGTTCACCGATACCTGTATCAAATAAATAAAATGTTCCTTTGGGTTCTCAGTGGGATGCTCAATATCCGCCTTTACAATGGACTTCGCCATGTCAAAAGTAATAATAATATCGGTCGGCGGGGTAGCCAGAGCCGAAAAGCAAAAGACAAATAAAAAAATAACTGCCAGGGCTATCCCTTTTTCCATTTTCATTTTCTCCTTTTGGGTTTTTATTTATCTCTTTTTTTCAGGAATAAAAGCAGTTCATTAAAATCCGGTACCTGTGACATCGGATATATCTTGATAAAAATTACTTTTCTTTGCTCATCAAGCATTATATTTACCCTTCCTGATATCCCTGATTTATTTATGAATATGCCCAGTTTTTCCGCAAGCCCGCCATGCGGCCAGAAATCAGCCATCAAATTAAGCTTTGTTATTTTCAATGATTTTGCCCATGCTGCTTTTGAAGGCGCGCTGTCCACGCTGAATCCAAGCGGTATTGTGTTTAACTTTACAAATTTATTATAATTTTGGTCAAGCGCCTTCATCTGCTTTGCGCATACTGATGTCCACGCGAGCGGGTGAAAAGAAAGCAGGATTTTTTTGCCTTTGAACTCCGCAGTATTTATCTTGATGCTTTTGTGGCTCTCAAGTATAAAATCCTTTACTTTATCTCCCGGTCTAACAGGTCTGTTTGCCATAATACCCTCCTATGCTTTTTGTTTTATCAGTTCCTTTATTTTATCCATGCTTATTTGCTTTTCATACAACGGTTCCTTATATTGTTTGTATAAGCGCAGGTTGTCTTCAAAGGTTGTTTTATTTTCATTTATATAAAATATTCCAAACGGCAATTTTTCATTTTCCAGCGCGCGCTTGAATGCAGCGGCCCTGTCAGTTGGCTTGTATGTGTTTTCTATATAATAAGTATGCTCTTTAAACCATTTGAAGGTGTTTATTTTATTGAAAGAAACGCACGGCTGGAAAACATCCACAAGCGCAAATCCTTTATGCCTGACTGCTTCCTTAAATATCTCTTTTGTCTTTTCGATGTCGCCTGAAAAGGCCCTTGCCACAAATGATGCGTCCATTGCTATTGCAAGCGCGATCGGGTTGAGAGCCGACTCAAAAACCCCGTCAACCTGTATTGGAGTCTGCATGCCCAGTTGCGAAGTAGGCGATGCCTGGCCTTTTGTCAGGCCGTACACCATGTTGTCGTGCACTATGACGGTTATGTCCGGGTTCCTCCTTATAGCGTGCAAAAAATGGTTTCCCCCCTCGCCGTACATGTCGCCGTCGCCGCTTTCTACAATTACCGTCAATGCCGGGTTGGCTGCCTTTATGCCTGTGGCTGGAGGCAAAGACCTGCCGTGAAGCCCGTTAAAAAAACTTACGTCCATATAATGCGGCGCTTTAGCAGCCTGGCCTATGCCTGAAACAAAAACAATATCCTGCTTTTTTATATTAAGCCCGTTTAAAGTTTCTATCATTGCCTTTCTTATGCCGAAATTTCCGCATCCCGGGCACCAGGTAATTTCCACGTCATCTTTGTTGAAATCTTCAGCCATATATCGCTCCTTAAATTTCGTTTACTTCGCCAAGCCGTCATTATGGCAGTCAAATAGTCCTGTGGACTATTTGACGGGTAGTCTCCATAAGTTATCATAATAAAAGCTACCCAACAAAGTATTATGAAATCTTGTACCCACTCAAGTCCCGAGCTTGCGAGGGACAAGCGGTACTGTTATTATGTATTTTATCTTTTTTCAATCCTAAAATCCAAATTCCAAAATTTTCTTTGTTATTTCTTCCACTGAGAACGGCATGCCGTTGTATTTCAATATCCTGTTCTTTATTTCAATGCCTGTGCTGAGTTTGATAAGCTGACCGAACTGGCAGGTGGCATTATTCTCGATGATAATGGTATTTTTTGCCTTACTGATATACGCTGCCGTACTTTCATGCAAAGGATAAACCTGGGAAAAATGTAAAAAAGTAATTTGTTTGTTGCCAATTTTTTCAAGAGCTTCCTTTATTATATTATATGTGGATCCCCAACCTACCACCAGGGTTTCATAATCACGACTGCCTATAAGCTCGGGTTCGATTATTTCCTTTTTTATTTCACCAAGCTTCTTTAACCTTTTCTCAACCATTTTGACCCTTACATTATCCATGTCTTCGGTTATATAGCCGTCCTCGGTATGCTCGTCGCTGTCCGCATGTACCCTGCCTGTTCCGAAGCCCGGAATCCCGCGCGGTGATATGCCGTTTTCCGTAAATTTATACCTCTGGTAATCTTCCTTTGTTTCCACTATAAACCTTTCTATTTTTAAGCCGTCAACTTTGAATTCAGGGGTATTATAATACGTGTCAGCCAGATATTGATCGCTTAAAATAATCACAGGGCTCTGGAATTTATCAGCCATATTAAAAGCTTTTTGTGACATGTAAAACGCCTGTTCTGTATTTCCCGGAGCCAAAATAATCCTGGGGAATTCGCCATGCCCGGAATAAAGCGCGAAATTCAAATCCCCCTGTTCAGTCCTGGTGGGCAGCCCTGTCGCCGGCCCCGGCCTCTGCGCCAGGTAAACCACAATTGGCAGCTCAAGCATGCCTGCCAGGCTCAAGCCCTCGACCATTAAGGCAAACCCGCCGCCTGATGTCGTAACAAGCGCCCTTGCGCCGGCGTACCATGCTCCAAGCGCCATGTTTATCACGCCTATTTCATCCTCGACCTGCTCTACAACTATATCAAGATTTTTTGAGTACGCCGCCATAGCTGTAAAAACGCCTGTCGAAGGCGTCATGGGGTAAGCGCACGTGAAATCGCATCCGCCCGCGATTGCCCCGAGCGCAGCGGCGTCCGAGCCGCTCATCATTATTTCATTTTTAGCAACCGGATCCTTATCTATTATTATGCTGATTATTTTATTCTTAATTAATTCCCCGCCTATGTTATAACCTATGCCTGCGGCTTCAATATTTTTATCAGAAATTTCCTGCCCCTTTTTGTGAAAATAACCTAAAATAAAATCAGCCATTGCTTTTTTATCAACCTGCAGCAAGCCGCATATTGCGCCTGTAGCTATGGTACTAGAATAAATGGCATTGCCTATGTCTGAGGCAAGTTTCTGGAAAGGTATATTTAGAACACGGCTGTCTTTCAGCAGGTCTTTTTCACCCAGTATGACCGTATCTTTTGTTATCCTGTTTTGAAGGTGAGGTATCGAGTCTTTGTCGAGCGGCACCAGTATATTTATCCTGTCCACATAAGCAGAGGCTTTTTTTGACGAAACCCTGATTTCCGTAGAGTTAGTGCCACCCCTTATGCGCGACATGTATTCCTTTGTAGCAAAAACATTATAGCCGTCTTTTTTCAGGATATTTACAAGCAGGTTTTCTATGGACTGTATCCCCTGCCCTGCTTCGCCAGCCAGCACTATGGATACTTCATTTTTAAATTCAATAGTTGACATTTAAACCCCTGATTGTTTATAAATGTAGAGACACGCCATGGCGTGTCTCTACATTAGTGCAATTAATAATTTTCCTCTTTTATCTCGTAATAAGCAGTCGGGTGCAGGCATGCAGGACACTTTTCCGGCGCCTCTTTTCCCTCGTGAACGTAACCGCAATTCCTGCATTTCCACCTGACCACTTTATCCTTTTTAAAAGCAAGGCCTTTTTCAATATTTTCCAGAAGTTTCCTGTAACGCATTTCATGCTGTATTTCAACTTTTGCAATATACCTGTAACAGGCCGCGATTTCCTTGAAACCTTCTTTTTCAGCTATATCAGCTGCGTCCGGATAAAGCTTTGTGTGCTCCATCCTTTCGCCGTCAGCGGCTTCCTTCAAATTTTGTGCCGTAGTCCCGATTATACCGGCAGGAAAACTTGCGGTTATTTCCACTTCCCCGCCTTCCAAAAATTTAAAAAACCTCTTGCCGTGCTCTTTTTCATTCTCTGCGGTTTCAAGGAAAAACCCTGCTATTTGTTCATACCCTTCCTTTTTTGCAGCTGATGCGAAAAACGTGTACCTGTTCCTTGCCTGAGACTCGCCTGCAAAAGCCGCGAGCAGATTTTTTTCTGTCTGTGTGCCTTTAATGCTTGCCATCATTACCTCCGGTTTAATGTTTTGTGTTTAAAGTTTAATGTAGCGTCTTGTGTTCAACCTTGAACATTAAACTTTCAACTTTAAACAGTTTTTATTTCGTCCACAGTCCGTGCTTATTGCATAACTCCCTTGCCTGCGCAACATTCCCGATGGCAACGTTAAAAATTGCCTCTGGTTTATTACCTGGGCTAAGGTCTTTTCTCAAAACATATCCGTCTTTTGTTATAACCTCGATAAATTGAATCCAGTGGTCAGTTTCCATAGGATGCGGCACTGCCCCTATTTTTACAATCACGCCGCTGCCTGATGCTTCAACAACAGGCAAATGCTTTTCTCCCGCGCCTTCCTTTGTTTTCTCATCCATAAGCTTCATTTCTTCCCCGCAGCAGATAATCGGGGATCCGCCTTCAATTAAAACCTCGACAACATTTCCGCATTTCAAGCACTTGTAAATTCCCATTTTCATTGCCATCTTTACACCTCCATTTGATTTTTTTGCTTGATTACTTATTTTAACAAGCCTATTTCCTTGTGTTTTCTTGCAATATCACTGGCCAGCCTTTCAAGCTCCTTAAAATCATTTTCTTTTGGAAGTCCTTTTGAAATCACGGGAGTCAAAAGCTCAGCCTTAAAATTTGTCAGCATGCCTTTCACAACTTCGCCGGCTTTTTCTCCCCAGCCGTAAGAACTTATCAATGAAATAAATTTTGTTTTCGGTCTTAAGGCATTAGCGAGGTATACAGCGTAAGCACCCATGGGGTGTATACCGGCAAGCACGGTCGGCGCGCCCAGCACCAGTGTCGCGGCGTCTACAAGTTTCATGGCAAGCTGGCCTATATCAGCCACGGTCAGGTTGAAAAAGGCAACGTTTATTTTTTTTTCAACAAGCAAATCCCTTAAATATACAGCCATCTTCTTCACGCTGTCGTGCATGGAGACATAGGCAAGGATAACCTCGTTTTTCACGTCGTCCGATGCCCATTCCTTATAATAACTGGTATCCGTCATATCAAAATCAACCAGCCTATTTTCATCATTAATTTTACTCCAAATGATGTCAAAATCAAGAGAAATGTTTTTATTCTGTTGGTTCAATGAAATATTTTCCTCCAAACTATACCGATTACCCGATTTTTCGGTCTAATCTTTCCCAATTCCATATTTTTAGACAAGCCTGTCCAATCATTTTTGTTTGCTCCTCTATAAATATGTTACATGTTACCAAGCCAATTCTATCAGCCGCTTGCCGGGCGTAATTTCCGAATATTATGCATTAAACCGGAAAATATCTTTGCTGTAATAGAAACCTCGGCCAATAACAACCAGTAATACCTGGCATGTTTTATTAATCTGCCACCTATTTTTATCAACTTTAACTGTATCGTTTTTAACGACCAGTGTTTTATCTTCTTTGGTAAAACCAGGTCCGTAAGAAATTTCCTGAATTATATGCCAAAATAAATAATTTCAATCTCGCTTCATTCTCCTTAAATCTCTTGCAGGATAGCTTCGTCCAATTCAGCGTGTGTTTTCCCTCCTTGATCCATTGTTCGCAAGTACCACGTTTGTTATAAAATTTTACTGCTTTTTTATCGAGCCAGTTTAAACTTGTTATAATAAATCCCACCCGCGGAAACAATTCGCCATGGTGATATTCTATTTTTGCAATCACTCTTCTTTTTTTATTCCACGACTTGGCTCGATACATAAAATCTTTATACAGCGTGATGAACTTTTTGTCGGTTTTTTTGACGGGCTTTTTCAGTAAGCCGGATATCTCTTCTGCAAGGCAATTATTCTCTCTTAGCCTAATGACGTATTCTACGCCAAGTTCTTCGCAGAGTTCATATAATTCCGGTATCCCAAAAGCCGCGTCTGCACGGAAGGTGACTTTAAACCCTTTGCTGATATAATTTCTTAAAACGGGTTCGATAAACTCCAACCACGCATCGGCGCTATGGACATTACCCGGTCTTAATTTTGCCTTAAGACAATCTCCAAATTGATTGAAACAGAAAAGGGGGTGATAACATTTTGATCCGAAATAACCGTTATAAGCGCTTCCTTCCTGTTCACCATATACCGGGCTTTCGGACGAATCCAAATCAAGCACTATTTTTTTAACGCCCCTAATCTTATCCGCTTTGCCTATCCAATTCATTAACATCTCATCGAGTTTTTCCAGGTTATTTCCTTCGGTGAGTATTTCTGTTTCGAATTTTCCAACAGTGGCCTCACTGCTGCCATTTCTCTGTAATGCCCGGTCACCAAGTACTGCCCTTAAAGAAGGGTCGTTCCTTAGTTGCTTGGCATCATTTACATCTTCGTAGCCCGCCAAACGGCTATATATGGATTGTCGTAAAAGTTCGGTTAAGTCATGTTGAATATTTCTTCCGTTTCTTTTATCAGTCAGGTGTTTTTCAGCCAAAATAGTCAGACCCATTTTTTCATCAAGTTCTCGAATAGCAATTAATCCACCGTCCGACGTAATTTCAGAACCCTTAAAATATGCTTTTACTTTGTCAGTAAAACTGAATTTAAAACAGTGTTTTTTCGCTTCACCCATTAGGTGTCCTCCTTTTTACAGCTCAAAAACTTTTATTTACCTTATTATATAATACTTTTAGCCCTTTTTCATTCTCTTTTATGAATTTGATATAACGGATGCGGGAATAATTGATTATCCTTTCAGGTTTCGTGTAGACAATGCCGTGCGACGGCGCTATTATTTCAATCTGTAAATCCTTTATTTTCTCAATGTTTGCCCTCACGTTGCTCCTGAAAGGCGACATTATTTCCGCGTAGTATCTTTTTGCCTTTTCATAAACCCCGTCGTCGTTGAACAAATCCGAAGTGGCAAAATGCGACCCGAAAAAATCACACGAAAAAAGTATTTTATCCTCGGCCACGTAAGTGCCCATTGTCTCTGGCCAGTGCACCCACGGCGTAAGGATAAATTCAAGCGTTTTGTTGCCGAGTGAAATTTTTTCCCTGTCAGCCACTGTTATAAATTTTTCCTCCGGTATCAGGAGTAGGTCTTTGAGCATGCTTTTGCATTTCTCGTTTGTAACTACTTTTGCTTCGGGATATTCCTTCAGCACCCTCGGTATGCCTCCGGAATGGTCCTGTTCTGCGTGATGTGAAACTATATAGTCAATCTTTTTTACGCCTGCTTTTTTCAGGTTGCCAATAAGCTCTTCTTCTTTTGCCGGATCAGCCGTATCTATAAGAGCTGTTTTTTCACTCCCCTTGATAATATATGCATTATAGCTTGTCCCGTCAGGCAGGGGTATAAGTTCGTCAAATAATCTCCTGTCCCAGTGTATTGTACCGACATAATATATGTCTTTTTTTATTTCTTTTGCCATTCCTTTTCACCTTCCTGTTATTTGCATTTGCACGGGCCTTTTTTTATATGGCCTTTTTTCATGCTGTACTTTTCTATAAGCCTTGCCAGCTTTATGTCTTTTAAATACTTGTTCATGCATTCGGCAAGCCCTATCCATATTTTACGCATTTCACAATTTTTAGACCTGCTGCAAATTTTTGAGTCAAGAACGCAATCAACCGGGCCGATTTTATTTTCAACCGCCAGAATTACGTCATACAGGCTTATTTTTGCCGGACTTTCCGCAAACTTAAACCCGCCTTTTTCCCCTTTTACGCTTTTAAGATAGCCTTTTTCCCCAAGCAGTAAAAAAATGGTTTCAAGGTACCTTCCTGATAAACCCTGCTCCCGCGCTATCTCCTTGATTGTTACAGGCTCGCCTTTTTTGCATTTTGCAAATTTTCCTAGGTTTACAAGGGCCCTTATTGCGTATCTGCTTCTGGTAGAAATTGCCATTTTCCACTCCTCCGGATAAAACAAGTCGCTATGCCTTCTATTCGGGAATAGGCTGAAGACAGGTAATATTTACCTGACTTTTAAGAATAACGTAAAGTAAACTACATCGGTCAATTTTTCATGCCTTATCACGGATAATTATACTATTTAGCCGCTTTATGGTCAAATGGGTTTTAAACTGCTTTGCCCATCTAGCCTTTCAAAGACCTTTTAAATATGTAAAACCCCGGGATCCGGGTTTCCATTTTATGTTTACTTTTAATTTATTTTATTTTCACATTCTTCCCTGTATAACAATTAATTATATTTACTTTTTATCGACTTTTTTCTACGAAGGGCACACGCCTAATTATCGTGCTGGCTGTATAAATCTGGAATTGAAAAATTATATGATTTATTTATTAGTGTTTTATATAAAACCTTGCGGAACTCAGTACATTTTCAGACCCGCCTGCCGGACTGCCGTAAGTCGACATTTTTAAAATTTCTCCGAAATTTCCGTCGCCGTCCATCCATTCTTCATCCACTATGTCCGACACATTGTCGTTCGGCATTTCGACTGTGTTGGATGTTGCAAGCAGGATAAAATGCCCGTCTTCGGTTTTTAATCCTATTTGAACCATGTAGCACTTTCCCGGTTCGTTTATCTTGATGTACCAGTTATCCGCACCGCCGCTGATAATAATATCTCCACACGTTTGCTTTTTATTACCGGCCTGTATTTCGTTTATTCTTAAGGCAAGGCCGTAATTCCCCCACTCTTTCCTTATTTCCTTTATTTTTTGTTCCATGAGTTCGTTTGAAATATCCCAAAAAGCAAAACACCAGTATGGATCCCTTACAAGCAGCACTATCTTATTGTCATAATACCTGTCCGGTATATTATCTTCTTTTGAAGATTGCATTATATTATTATAAATTATTCCCTGTTCCTGCCACGCAGGTTCAGCCTTAGGAACCTGGCCGATATCCCTGTTTTTTAATTTCCCGGTCTTTGGCAATTTTATTTTTCCTGTTTTATTATCATGCTTTTTTTTGCCTGTGTTTTTCATGCTAGCCACATCCTTTTTAAGTTTATTCGCGTTCAAAAAAATCGTGCCTTCTTATAGCCTTATCTTCTATAAATTCTTCCAGGAAAATAATATCCTCGGCTTTCAGCGCCACAAAATTTATGCCTGATTCGTAAGTATTAGGACTGCCGTTTTGCCTGGACCATATGACTTCACCAAAGGATTTTATTACTCTTTTATTCAGGTATAATTCTATTTTTACCATGCTTTCTTTCTCGAGCTTATTGGGCGTTACAATACAGACCCCTCTTTTACCTAAGTTCTTTATTTTTACCATTTCATAATCAAAATTCGGCCTTTCTGCACTCGAATCAAGCTTTTTAAACTTGGCTTTGGCTTCTATATCAATCCTCGTGTGGTCTCTCCTTTCCCCAAAATTTATTTCCATATCGTATCACCTCCTTATTTATGCAATATGCATTCCGGATTCGCTTTCATTAAAAACTATCCGGACTTTCATTTTCAGCCTTACTTTCTAAGCATATGTAACCCCGCCTTTACAGGTGGACGCCTTTAAAAAATTTTCTATTATACTACCTTTGCGTAGCGTGATTAAACTCAGGTTGCCACTTCTTCGCTTATTGAAATCGCGCCTACCGGACACATTATCTCGGCTTTTAAACACGCCTTTTTCATTTCAGCGTTCATTAATATCTGCTCTATCACCGTATTGCCGCCTACTTTTTTGAATACCTCCGGGCATATCTTCATGCAGTCACCGAAGCCTATGCACAAATAGGAATTTATTTTTATTATCATCTTCATCATCTCCTCGCAATTACTGGCCGTTTTCAATAACGGCCTCTATTTTCGAAATAACATCCAGGGGTTTAAACGGCTTCAATAAGCTTGTGTCTATGCCGCATATGCGTAAAGTTTCTTTTTCAATGTAAAACGCGCTCACAGCTACAATAGGTATTTTCGCCGTTTCCCTGTCTCTTTTCAGCTTCCAGGCCACCTCAAGCCCGCTTATACCCGGCATCCTGATGTCGAGCAGAATTACCTCCGGGCTTGTTTTCTTCGCTTTTTTCAAAGCCGTTTCTCCGTCGTTGCATATTTCTGTTTCGTACCCGCTTAAAACAAGGGTTTCTTTTACTTCATCGGCAAATTTCATATCGTCTTCCACTATCATTACTTTTGTTTTTTTCATTTCGCGCTCTTTTGAATTTCTTTCTTCAGGCTTTTGGTCCTTTCCATATTTTGCGCCTCTTTTTTAAAATTCATTTAGCTTTAATTCGGGCAAATGCTGTAAAACTGCAGGCATTTGTTTTAGCAAAAAGGACTAAATTACCCCTGCGCTCCGGCCTGGGCATTTCACTCTTTCAGCTTTTTTGCCGCGTCGCTGCGGCCGACTTTTTCATAATATGCCTTAAGCATTGCATACAGGCCTGTTTCTTCGTTTGCAAATTCAAGTTTTGCTTTTTTCAGTGCCGCATCTTTCATGCCCGCCACTTTCATGCTCATTATTGCGTCATAATCATTGACTGCTTTTACGGCTTCCGGCATGGCCGAGTCAGTAAGCATTCCCCTTGCGATTGACGATAATTCAGCGTCATCGCTGTATAATGCCCTCACAATTCCGTGAAAGGCTATATCCCATGCTTTTGTCTTGACGCGGCTTTGTTTAAAAATATCATTAAGTTTTCTCAGCGCGCTTTCCCTTATCCTGTCCGACTTGTTCTTAATGTCCAGGGCTACAGACGCCATTGTCGCATCCTTATTTATGCTTTCCGCGAAATCATAGCATTCCGCGTAAATACCGTAACTCGGCCCTGTCTGGCACATGCCTTCTGTAATATCCGGGAATGCAGGGCCTGCCTTAGCCTTCATCATAGAAATGACCTCCATGGCCATTAACTTTGTCTCCCACTTATTTTCATTAAGCAGGTCCTTGAGCGCATCAAGGTCAAATTTTGACGGGTTATATTCCATTATAAAACGCTTTATTTCACGCCTGGCAATATCGGAATTATTGTTTCCATAAGCAAGTATAAGAGGTACTACAATATATTCCCCGGCTTTTAAATCCCTAATAACGTTGAATGTCATACGCCTTATCTCAGGATCCTGTTCATCGCCGAGCGTGTACGCAAGGTATGTGAGTACCCTTTGTTTAGACGGCGGATCCATAATTTTAAAATCGTTAAATGCCTTTTGCCTGACTTCAGGTGTCGACGAAAGAAGGTTGTCCGGGAAAAAACTAAAAAATTTTGTAAATGTCCAGTATTCCCTTGCCATCTGTTTTTGCGCAGGAGGCGGCGACGCGCATCCGTATAAAAAAAGGCATGCCAAAGCAAAGCCGGTGATAGTTTTTTTAATCAAATCTGCCTTACGGTTGACGGTTTCCTGTTCCATAAAGTTCCTCCTTTTCAAAAGTTTATATTTCAAAACTTAAGTGTGCGACACCCTATACTTCACATAGACTTGTCAGAGTAATTATTTTGATTTACTTTTGATTCTTACAAAATCAAACTCTGTCAAGCCGCTCAAATCCGGGTTCTATTCCGAAAAGCGGTATTGACTTTTCAAAGTTAAGTAAATGGTAGTATTTTCTTTTAAAATATGGTATTGCCTGCTTCGCTATTTGTTTGACTTTTTTCAGATGGGTTGCGTTGATTTTTATTGGATAGTGTTTAAAAAATTTTTAAAAAATACATTAAAGATTGCTTTTTTTGCCTGTTAGCTTTTTTGTGATAAAAATAAGAGTTTTAATGTCAAACGGCTTCTTCAGTACATAATCCGCTGTTTTCAAAGTTTTTTTGTTTTCCCTTACATCTCCCAGTTTCTCGTCCGGCATGTCTTCGTCCAGCAGGCTACCTGTTATTATGATCACTTTTGTTTTTAAATTTTTCTTCCTTATGAATTTTAGGACATCAAATCCGGTCATCCCTGGCAGTTTCAGGTCGAGTATGACCAGATCGAAATTTCCGTTTTCAACCTTTTTTTCTGCGGCTGGCCCGTCGCCTGCCGTATCCGTGGCAAAGCCCTCGTCGTGCATCACAGCCGAGATTTCTTCCCTCATTTCATTGTCATCGTCGACCACAAGTATGCGTTTTCCCATTATACTTTCCCCTTTATTGGTATGGTTATCGTAAAAGTGCTCCCTTTGCCGGCAGCGCTGTCCACGTCTATCTTCCCGTTATGCAGGCCCACCAGCTCCCTGCAAATTGCAAGGCCCAGGCCAGTGCCTTTTGACCTGCTCGTGTAAAACGGCTGGAAAATCTTTCCGAGGTTTTCTTTTTCTATGCCGGTGCCGTTGTCCTTTATGCTTACACTCAAAAATCCGTGCGGCCTTATCACTGCCTCAATTTCCACCCTGCCCTTTTCCTTTTTGCTTTCCACAGCCTGGAACGCGTTGTTCAGGATATTCGAGAAAACTTCTTTCATCTGGAACGGGTCTATATAAATAAACCTGTCCTTTATTGGCTTGTATTTTTTCACTACCCTCGTGCGCTGGCTGCCGAACCTTTTGCTTGCATTGTCCACGCACTCCTCTATGATTGAGTAAATGCCTATTTTTTTGTAAACCGGCATTTTCATTTTCGAGTATGTAAGCAGGTTGGTTATTATCTGGTTGCTTTCGAGGACCTTTTTTTCTATGTTTTCCAGGTGCCTGTGCATGGACGGGTCCGGCAGTTTTTTCTTCATGTTGTAAGCGGCTATGTTTATGACCCCAAGCGGGTTTCGCAGCTCGTGCGCCACAGTGGACGCCAGTGTGCCGATTTCTGCCAGGTGTTTCGCGTCAGCTAGCTCCTTCTGGGTTTTTTCAAGCTCTTCCTCGGCATTTTTCCACCTGCTCACGTCCACCAGCACCAGCACGAGGCTCTCTGTTTCGCCCGACAGGCCTTTCACCGGCTGCAGGCTCCAGTTCCAGAAAGTCTGGTTATGAAAATAGTTTTTCGCGTACTCAAAAGGCTTCGCGTAGGCAAAATACGATTCGCCTGTCTTAACGACTTTCCTGAATATTGCCTTGTTTTCTTCGCCCGGGGAAATGCTGAAATAATTCTTTCCCGGGAAAAAATCCGGCGTATGGTTTACTCCTTTTGCAAAAACATCGTTTACCTTTATGTAATTGAAATTTGTGTCCAGTTGGGCAATCAAAAAATCTCCGCTTGAAAAAATCCTGTCAAGCAGTTCGTTGCTTGAAAATATTTCCTTGAGCAGCTCGTTTGTCTGCGTCATGTCGTCGGTTATATCAAACTTTTTTATCCCTTCTCCCATTAGCGGCGCAAGTGTTTCCATGAATTCTACAAATTCCTTTGTTATTTTGTCTTTTCTTTTATCAGCCAGGTGTATGTCGCCTATTATTTTATTGTTGTATTTTATCGGTATTACTGCCAGGGACTTGAATCCGCATCCGACGCACGCTTCCCTGTATCTTGATGCCTGCTTTCTTGTTAATTCTTTTACAAATTTTCCCATGTCCCCGCAGCAAAACGACCCTGTTTTTGTTGCAAGCGACCTGTCCTGCGATTCAAGTTTGCCCCTCATCACCCTTGTACATACGCAATGGTCGGTATTTATTGAAAGCCAGTTTTCCGATTCCCAGAATTCCCTTGTAAAACCCGTATATGCTTCATATGGAATATTACCCTTCTTATCAATAATCCTAATCCCATGGTTCTCGCAACCTGACAGCCTGCCGATAAGCTTGTCCAGGTCTTCCAAATATTCTTTCCTGCTCAATGCCTTTCCCAGCAGAGCAAGCACTGCATTTCCCGCGCGGTTTTTCTTTTCTACTTCCCTTCGTGTCTTTATTTCCCTTGCAAGTTTTTTGTTCACCCGCATAAGGTCCGCAGTGCGCTCGTACACCTTGGTTTCAAGTTCATCATATAATTCCTTGAACTGGTCCTCTGCTTTTCTGCGGCTGGTTATATCCATGCCGTAAAAACGCAGGCCCCAGCTGTCCGGCACGTGCACTACTGTCTGGGCGTAATAGCATTGATTGACTTTTATTTCCCTGTTTATAAATCT
This sequence comes from uncultured bacterium, assembly GCA_963845185.1. Taxonomy (GTDB): domain Bacteria; phylum Oederibacteriota; class PGYV01; order PGYV01; family CAWJRG01; genus CAWJRG01. The sequence goes on from CAWJRG010000010.1 coordinate 585,549, forward strand.
GGTTTTCTTTTCCTTGAATAACTTGATAAGCCGGACAAGTCCAGTGAAAAATGGGTGGCTGAAATTTTTTTGCTCTGCGTCAAGGAATAATTCCTTAAAAGCCTTGTTGCTGTAAGTTATATTACCGTCAAAATCTATCTCGCATATCGGATTAGGATTAAGTTCCGGAAAAGACGCTACCTTTTTTATTTTCTCTTCATCTTCTTTGTTCTTTTCGCGCATTCTGATAAAAGTAATTCCATAGGCCAGATCATTGGCCAGCTCTTCGAGCAGTGTAACCTCGTCTTTTGAAAACGGATCTGGCTCTGCCGAATATATGGTTAGCGCCCCGAATGTTTTATCGCCCGAGGAAAGAGGCAGGGCAATGGAAGACGCATAGCCGCGTTCCAGCGCCTCTTTCCGCCAGGGCTTAAAACAAGGGTCGGTCAGCATATTCCTGCACATTGCTGTTTCTTCTGTTCGTATGGCTGTGCCTGTGGGGCCGCGGCCTCGTTCATTGTCTGCCCAGGTAATGTTCAATGTTTTTAAATACCCTTTGTCAAAACCTGCCTGCGCGGCGGGCTTCACGCTTTTCGCCTCGTCCTCTTCGCAAAAACCTATCCATGCCATTTTATAACCGCAATCATTTATTATAATACGACAGACGTCGTTCAGGTATACAGCTTCATGGTCTGCATGCATCATTGCATGGGCTGAATCGCCAAGTGCTTTGAGTATCCTGTTGAGTTTATCGAGTTCCTCCCGCTTTTTCATGCGTTCTGTAATATCCATGTAAACGCCAAGATAAGCCTTTTCCCCTGCGTATGTTATGGTACGTATGGTTGCGCTTATCCAGAAAGGTGTCCCGTCCTTGTGCTTCACCTTTACCTCGCGGTCCTTTATAAAACCGCGGTTGTTTATAATACCTACGATGTCGTCTCTTTCATCAGGGTAACAATAAAAATCAACAGTTTTCCTGCCAACAAGCTCGCTGTCATTATAACCGAACATCATTCTGTAAGAGTCGTTGACAAAAAGCACAATTCCATCCGAAACTCTTGACACGTTCAAGGGGACAGGCATGGCTTCGGCTAAAATTCTAAGCTTATCCTCGCTGTCTTTTAATTCATCTTCTGCTTTTATCGTCTCGTCTTTTCCCATTTATGCTCCGGATGTTTTATTTATTTACGTTTTTTGCCGCGTTTTTTATTTGTTTTACCCGGCTCTTTTTTGGCAACCTTGGGCTTGCCTGCGTTCCTGAATTCAGTAGGCGTCATTTTGGTGAGTTTTTTAAAGGCCCTTATAAAGGATTCCGTGTTCTGGTATCCCAGTTTGTCCGAAATCTGATTTATGTTATAGCCTTTTTTTAGGAATTCCTTTGACCTGTCTATTTTGACTTTTGTCTTGTAATCTGAAAATCCCATGCCAGTAATCTCTTCAAAAACCCTGCTTAAATATTTCGGGCTTAAGCCCACGACCGTTGCCGCGTCATCCAGGCTCACTTTTTTATGGAAATTCCTCTCAGCAAACCGTTTTACCCTGTCAATCTTTGACTTTATATCTCCGATTTCTGTTTTCTCGTCCCTGTCTGTACTGTCGAGCAGTTTTTCTATGATTTCCTTTGCCTCGTTTATGTTAAGGGGCTTTTCGAGAAAATCGTCTGCCCTGCCCTTTAATGCCTCGATAGCCACGTCTTTTGAGCTGTGGCCGGTCAGCATGACTATTTTCATGGCCGGCTCAATTCTTTTGATTTCGGTGAGGACTTCGGTCCCGCTTGCGCCGGGCATCATGACGTCTAGCAGCACCAGGTCTATTTCGTTCGGCTTTTTTATTATCTCGAGAGCCCTTTCCCCGCTTGGCGCGTGCACAAATTCATAATCGTCGAACGATTCAGCCAGTTCTTCCCTGAAATCCGCGTCGTCGTCCACCAGCAAAATTTGATAAGGCATGTCTGCACCTCCAAAAATAAGTTTCAAGTTGAAAGTTTTAAAACATTAAACATTTAACTTCAAACATTAAACTTTTTCTATAGTTTATACCAATTTTTATAGCTTTTAACAACTTTTTTCTTGTTTAGACTGACTTTTTTCTACCTTTGTAACGCCAAAATTATTGCCGGCGCCTATAATCAGGTAAGTCAAAACCCCCTATCCCCCTTTGTTAAAAGGGGATGTTCCCCTCCTTAACAAGGAGGGGTTAGGGGAGGTTTGTTACAGCTGATTAATCATTCTTGACTTTTATATTCTATAAATATATGCTTAAACCATAAAATAAAAGGCGGTGATTTATGAAAACTGTAAAGATAAACACCTCAGGCATGCATTGCGAATCCTGCGAGCAGCTTGTGCAGGAGTCTGTCTTAGAGCTTCCCGGAATTAAAAAGGTGAAAGCCAGCCATAAAAAGGCTGTGGTTGAAGTTTCTTTTGACAAAACCAAAACAACCCTTGATGATATCAAGAAAGCTATAAAAGAAGCCGGGTATACGCCGGAATAATGGACAACCAAATGGTCCGCAGAGATTTCAAAATAAAGGGCATGCACTGCGCGAGCTGCGTGCTTTTGATAGAAAAAACCGTTAAAAAACAGCCCGGTGTAAGTGACGTTGTCGTAAACCTCACCACTGAAAACGCCACTGTCCATTACGACCCTGAACTGGCGGATGACAAAAAAATAATCAGAGCCATCCAGAGCAAAGGCTATAAAGTTGTAAAAGACGAGCCAAACCTGAAGCAAAAAGAAATCCTGGAACTAAAAATAAAGCTCATTGCATGTATAATATTGTCTACTCCTGTCTTTATATTAAGCATGTTTGTAAAGGAAACCTCCCTCCCTTTCCAGCCTTATATAATATGGATACTGGCTACGCCGGTACAGTTTATAATCGGTTGGCAGTTTTACAGGAACTTTTTTGGGGCGCTTAAAAGCTTTTCCGCGGACATGGACACCCTGATAGCTCTCGGCACAAGCGCTGCTTATTTTTACAGCGTGTACCTTGTCCTCGCCGGCCATCCCGGCCATCTTTATTTTGAAACTTCCTCGGTTTTGATAACCATAATAATCCTGGGCAGGTTCCTCGAGGAAAACGCCAAAGCAAGGACTTCAAGCGCCATAAAAAAACTTATGGAACTCGCGCCAAAGCAGGCGAATGTGATAAGGGATGGCAGAGAAATTATACTGCCGATAAATGAAATTATTAAAGGCGATATAGTATCCATTAAACCCGGCGAAAAAATTCCTGTTGATGGAGCAATAACCGAAGGTTTTTCGTCAATTGACGAAAGCATGCTGACAGGAGAGTCCATGCCTGTCGAAAAAAAACCTGACAGTAAAGTCATTGCCGGCTCCATAAACAAACTCGGCTCTTTCAGGTTCCAAGCCGAAAAGGTCGGGAACGAAACCGTGCTTGCCCAGATTATAAAGTTAATAGAAGATGCCCAGGGCTCAAAAGCTCCTATACAGAGGTTTGCCGACGTGGTAGCTTCGTATTTCGTGCCGGTTGTAATAATAATATCGCTCGTTGTTTTCCTGTCGTGGTTTTATTTTGCGCATGCAGGGTTCGCGAAATCCCTGATTGCCTGCGTGTCAGTGCTGGTCATTGCCTGCCCGTGCGCGCTCGGCCTTGCGACTCCTACGGCAATAATGGTTGCCTCGGGCAAGGGCGCTGAAAACGGGATATTGATTAAAGAAGGCTCGGCACTTGAACTTGCACAGAAAATCAAATATATTGTTTTTGACAAAACAGGGACGATAACAAGCGGAAGAATGGAAATTACTGACGAGACCGCGGCTCACGGTATCAGCGTAGACAGCGTTTTTCAGATAGCAGCGTCCCTGGAAAAAAAATCAGAGCATTCACTTGCCGAGGCTGTCTTAAAAAAAGCAAAACAAAAAAATATCAGTTTGATTGATGTTTCCGATTTTGAGGCAATGCCAGGCCATGGCATAAAGGGAAAAATTTCCGGCAAAAACTACACTCTTACAAGCGTAAAATTCGCGTCAGCCATGGCCGGGATAAACTCTTTCGTATACGATATTGAAAAATTCGCTTTACAGGGCAAGACAGTGCTTGTGCTGTCTGAAGAAAATAATGCAATAGGTATACTTGCCGCCCTTGACAGGCCCAGGGAAAACTCAAAAAATGCGGTGCAGTTCCTTAAGAATCTCGGCATGGAAATATACATGATAACGGGCGACAACGAAACAACAGCAAAGGCAATCGCGGCCTATGCGGGCATCGGAAACATAATGGCAGGCGTCCTGCCGCAGGATAAGGCTGCAAAAATAAAAGAGCTTCAGCAAAAAGGAATAACCGCAATGGTGGGTGACGGCATAAATGACGCACCAGCCCTGGCGCAGGCAGATGTAGGTTTTGCTTTTTCATCAGGGACAGACGTGGCAATGGAAGCAGGCAATATAGTACTAATGAAAAATGATGTCATGGATGTTTACCGGGCTGTAAAATTAAGCAGGCTAACTATGGCAAAAATAAAGCAGAACATGTTCTGGGCTTTGTTTTATAACGCAGCTGCAATCCCGTTTGCCGCTCTTGGCTTTTTAAACCCAATTATAGCCGGCAGCGCCATGGCTCTGAGCTCGGTGTCCGTAGTGTTCAATTCTTTATTGCTAAAAAGAGAAAAATTATAAAAGTTGACTTTGGAAAGCCGTAAAGCGTATAATTCAGAACTACAATTGCATATATATCCGGAAAACTCCGGGATAAACAGCGGGTTTTCATGGGAAATAAAAAAACGGCGGTACAATGATATGCCAATGGAATTTGCCAACAATAAAGTATATAAAAACTGGCTTTTAAACTCATCAGACGTTTTTTACCTGAAATATGTCGTTGATGTGAAAAAATTGCTTAAAAAAGGCAACAAATTCCTTGACATGGGTTGCGGTACCGGCAATGTAATCAAGCTGCTGGCAAAAGAGTGCCCGGCGGAAAGCCTTTACGGGGTCGATATCAGCGAATTTTTCATCAACGAGCTTAAGCCTTTTTTTAACGTAAGCCGTTATGACGGAGAAAAACTTCCGTTTGGCGACGGGTATTTCGATATAACCGGCTCATTTACTGTCCTCGAGCACGTGGAAAAGCCATACCTTTTCCTCGAGGAAAAAATCAGGGTCACAAAAAAAGGCGGCTATATAATAATTGCCTGCCCGAATTTTTTAAGCCCGTTTAACAGCGTGAGGGGATATACAGCAAAAGAAAAATTTGCCAGGCAGGTTAAGTACCTGGCGGGCGGGAAACTGGAAATGAACGCGCCTATTATCCGTGAAGTCTTCAAGTCCGACGATGACGCGATAGTTGTTTCCAACCTGGCTCCGGTAATGTCCTTCCTGAAGCAGAAAAAATTAAGAATAATTCATGTTTCAGGCATAATGTCCGGGCAGAACCGGATTATTTCGTTTATTGCCAGGATTTCGGGAATCAGGCTTTTGCTCCCGTCCGTTTACATAATCGCGGAAAAAACTTTTTAACCCTTCTACTTCCTCGAACTCCCCGAAGAACAGCTTTTGCATGAAGTATGCCTGCTCCCGCACTGGCGGCAGAACCGTGCCCCGCAGTTTTTACAGATATAAGCTTTTTCATGTTTATTGATTTTTTTACCGCAATTTTCGCATGTATCATGTTTCATAAGAGATGTCTCCTTAGAATCCGTTGATTTTATCCTTTGCGTACTTTGTTTTGATAAATTATTCGGTCCCGAGGTACTTTTCAAAATCTTCCTTGTCCCAGTTCAGCTGCGTGCCTGCTGCCTGGAGTGCCGAAATAAGCAGCGCTTCAGATATTTCCTGTTTGGTCGCTCCGGCTTCCAGCGCTTTTTCGATATGGTCTACTGTGCAGTGCCTGCACCTGAAAACTGAAGCCAGCGCCAGCCTGAGAAGCTCCCTCGTCTTGGTGTCTAATACACTTTTTTGACCCACTGTCAAAGAAAAATGCTGGTACGCGGCTCCTATGGTTGTGTGTTTCATATACCATGGTTTTTCATCTTCCATTTTTTATCACTCCTTTTCAATTTTCAGATAATTTAATATTTGCCCTTATTGTTTTCTGCTGATTTTGAACCATAAAACTGCTGCGGCAGCTATAGCAAGTAATTTTTTAAATATTGCTAGCATGTAACTGTGACTTCCCATCTATGTACGACGCCAATTTTAAATCGTTCATTCTTATATGGCGTATAAACCAGTCCCCAATATTTTCCTTGAATTCAACAGCGCATTCAGTCCCGGCCTCCCCTTTTAAAACTTTATTTGCAAGGGTCTGGAATTCCTTCATAAAGCTCTCATGAAGCCTTTTATGGCCGTCAGTGTCAGGGTAGTCGGAATTGTCCATATATTTTTCCTCGGTTGAAAAATGACGGATGGCTTCGTTTTTAAACCTTTTCAGCAGGTCAATTGTGTAATCTTTTTTTTCATTTAAACCCATTGATTCGATAATATCCGAAACACGCGTTATGAGCTCTTTATGCTGTTCGTCAAGAATCTTTATCCCGAGTTTCAGGTCTTTTGTCCATATTATTTTCTCCATAATATTTGCCTCCTAAAAAAATCAATATTCGTTATTTCTTCATATTGAAATTTTATATCCTGGCATGGAAATTTGGAATTACCGGTTTCCGCTTTTCTTTGATTTATATCTGTAAACGGTTTTAAACGCGGCAGATTAAAGGCAGTCCGTTATTATATTTTTATATTCTTCATTCCCCATTATTTCATTGCATAATTCGCATATAAATGAATATTTCTTGTAAGGATCCAAAATAATTCTTTTTTTATTTAAATTTTCGCGCAAGCCTCTGGGCCCGGAATTCGCCAGTATGGTAAAAAGCTTGTTTTTCTTTGCCCTGTCTACAACATCACTGACGCTTTCCCTGCTTAAATCCCCTATTATGTAATCATTCAGGAACCCGTTTCCGTTTCCGCAGCAAACCCTCACTTTAAAATCCGGTTCAACCCACAGATAGCCAACGCCTTTTGGCCCGAGGCATGCTTTATCCGGCACGTCCTGCATGAGAACCTCATAATCGTACAGTTCTTCCCGCGCCGGCCTTGTCGGGTGCCATGTGCCGAATTTTATCTTATGCCCATCTATGTAAATTTTTTTATTTTTGGCATCAAGCCACGCATCTTTAATGCCGTAATTTTTTAATTTCTCAAAATAATTGTCATATAATTCAAATATCTTCTTTAAATCATAAAAACTCGAACCTATTGTGAGGGTTTCCAAAGGGAAATATTTTGAATAAATAGCCGTAAAAACAGCAGGCCATTCTATTGGTATATTGCCGTTATGGTACGGGTCAATGCTTATCCTGAACCCTGCTGTATAATTTATTTTCTTAAGCTCGCTGAAAAGCCATTCTGTTTTTCTATCATCTTTTCCTATATAGGCGTTTGTGGGCGGTTTATTTACCCTGATGGCTAGCTTTTGCGCGTGTGGTATTATGGTTAGCATAAACTCAGGGTACATTGTGGGTTCCCCGCCTGTTATTTGCATGGAATGCATTCCCATTTTTTTTGCTTCACGCAGGATTTCTATTGCGCGGCTTATATCCATGTTTTTCCCCATGTCATGGATTGTAAAATCTATATTGCAGTGCCTGCACATGCCCGTGCAGTTGTAGGTAGGTATGAATACAATGCCTTTGGGGGTGTAGGTATTGTTGGTTTTGGCTGGATTTTTCTGCGGGTTCATAAAATTAAGGTTTGATTTTTTTATTTCTGGATTTCAAAACCAATTATACTTTCTCATAAGGGTCAAAAAGCCTTTTATATTCCTCAAGTATTGCCCTGTCAGTCATGCCGGCTATGTAGTCGCATATTACCCTTTTTAGGGAATCCTTTTCCAGGCGTTTCCTGATATTTTCAGGCAATATTGACGAAGATGCGCCGTGTTTGTCTTTTATTATTGCCCTGCTTTCATATATTTTAAACAGTTCTTTTATTACCCTGTATGCCTTATCCTCCATCCTGATGACTTTATAATGCTTGTAAAGGTTTTTATAAAGAAAATCCTTGATGTCTTTGTGCATTTCTTCGGTTTTTTTGTCAAAAACAGCAAGGTTTTTTTTGTGCTTTCTCACTTTTTCCACAGAATCTATTTTATGCTGCTCGATATTTTTAAATGTATTGTTTGTCAGGTTTGTAACCTGTATGTTAATAAGTGCCCTTGTAATATTATATTTTTTCATATCAAGCGACAGTGTCACAAATTTTTTCATATCGATTGTTTTTTCAATTTCTCCCCATATCAGTGTCTTTTTCAGGTCCTCAACTTCCAAAATACCGGATGTTATGCCGTCATCCACGTCGTGTGAATTATAGGCGATTTCATCGGCGATGTTTACGACTTGGCCCTCGAGCGTAGCCTTCAACTCAAGCTCATACTCCTTATAATCTTTATAAACCGGCGAGTCGTAGGATGTCTTATGCTTTACCATTCCCTCCCGCAGCTCCCATGAAAGGTTTAATCCCGGGAAATCCGGATATTTTTCCTCCAGTTCCTCAAGCACGCGTAAACCCTGTATGTTATGCTCAAACCCGCCCTCGTCTTTTGTAAGCTCATTCAAAGTTGCTTCGCCGGAATGCCCGAAAGGCGTGTGGCCTATATCGTGAGCCAGGGCTATTGACTCTGTAAGTTCTTCGTTCAGACGTAGTGTTTTTGCTATGCTTCGCGCTATCTGCGCAACTTCGTTGGTATGTGTAAGCCTTGTCCTGTAATAATCACCTTCATGGTTAACGAATACCTGGGTTTTGTATTCCAGTTTCCTGAAAGCGGTCGAATGTATTATCCTGTCCCTGTCGCGGCCGTAAACCGAGCGGAAAGGATGCTCCTTTTCCGGGTATTTCCGGCCTTTTGTGTATTTGCTCTTCATGGCATAAGGCGCAAGCATTTTTTCCTCAAATTCCTCAAGCTTTTGCCTTGTCAATAAAAATACGTTCTCCATTTAATCCCCTGATTTTAACGTGGTATTCGGTATAATGTATTCCATAAATAAATCCTTAAGGCGTTTTGAATAATCGCCTTTTGCCGCAAGTTTTTCAATTCTTTTCAGCAAATCGGAAAATACCGCGTCTTTTATTTCCATGTTTGTGGCGACTTCCACCGCCACCAGCCTCTCTTCGAAAATTTCCCTTAGTGCCTTGAAGAATCTTTTTGCCTTGTCGCCCTCGGCGCCGGTCATGGCATTGAAGTTGGATATTACCCTGGGTATTTCAAACATCGCGTCCTGACGCGTATTGCCGTCCTTATCCTGAAAAGCCTTCTTCAGAACATCCTTGTTTTTTGTTGCAGCAGCATCAGCGGCTTTTAAAAAAAGTGCCTCTGCTTTCTTCCTGTCCGTCCTGGCGGCAAAAAGTTCAAAAAAAACTTTCTGGGTTTCCTCAAAAAGACCTATCAGGCTGGTTTTCTCTTCGTTGGCTAATTTAAGTTCCGTAAGCTCACTTTGCAGTATTTCGCTTTCCTTTTTAACCTCATCTAGTTTGCTTAATATAGCCTGCCTTTTGCGTTTTCTTTCCTCTTCGATTTCCGTCAGGAGCTGTTCCTTCATTTTTTCTCTTAACTCGGATTCCTGTTGCGTCCTTTTTTCGTCCTCGGCCTTTTTAAGTTCAAAGAGCTGTTTGAGTATCGCTTCTTTTTTTTGCTTTTCCTGCTCTTCCATTTCTTTTTTTAGCTCATCTTTTATAATATCTTTAAGCTCGCTTTCTTCCTTTGCCCTTTTATCATCTTCCAATTGTTTTAAGACCTGCAGTTGTTTAAGTATTCCTTCTTTTTTCCGTTTTTCTTCTTCCTCAAGCTCTTTTCTTATTTTTAACTCGATTTCTTTACGGCTTTCCTCGGCCTTTTTCCTTGCTTCTGCCTCTATCTTTTCCTTCATTTCCTTTTCCAGTTTAGCCCTGATTTCAGCTTCTATCCTTGCTCTCATTTCCTCCTCGGTTGTTGTTTCTACTGTATCTCTTTTTTGCATGGCGTTTTCTTTTTCTATCATTTCATCGGTCTTCTCCTGTATTTCGATATTAATAAGCTTTTCTTTTTCTTCCTGCGTTTCTATTTCCATTGCTTTTTCCAGTTCTTTCATTACTTCTTTTTCCATGCCGCCCTGCATTTCTTTCTCCATTACTTCCTTAATTTCTTCAGCAAGCTGCTGCTCAACTTCTTCTTTAACTTCTTTTTCCATGGCCTTATTAAGTCTTTGGCGTTCTTCCTCAAACTCTCGCAGGAGCTGTTCTTCTTCTTCTGTCAATTTTCCTGTTTGTCCAAATTCATTGGCCATATTTATCCCTCAATTTTGTTCATATTTTCGGTGCTATATTCTGCATGAATAAATCTTTGAATTTTTTATCATAATTTGCTTTTGTCAAAAGCCTGTCTATCTGTGTAAGTACGGAGGCTATGATTTCGTTTTTTGCTTCTTTGCCAAGTGTTTTCTCGGTTTCCCTTAATCTTTCTTCAAAAATTTCGCGTAACGTTTCAAAAAAGCTTTTTGACGCTTCTTCTTCCGGCATCTTTAACGCGCCTACATTTGACGCCACCTGTGCAACATCCAAGGAACCGTCAGATTTTAATTTTCCTTCTTTGTTATATCTTGCCTTTTGCAATACATCATAGTGCTTGCTAGTTGCGTTTGTTGCAACTTTAAAAAACATATTTTCTGCGTCATTACGGTTTATCCTCTTGCCGTATATATCAAGGAAGATTTTCTGCGATATCTCAAAAATCTGCATTAGGGCTATCCTTCCGTCCTTGCTAACAGCAACATTCTCCATTGCCTTTTTTAGTGCCAGTTCTTTCTTTTTTTCCTCTTTTTCTTTTTTCGCAGCTTCAAGCTTGGCAATTATTTCTTTTTTCTTACTTTCCTTTTCTTCTTCTATTTCTTTTCGGAGCTCTATTTTCATCTTTTCCCTTAGCTCCGGCTCCACTTTTGCCTTTATGCGTGCTTCATCTTCTTTATTAGCTTCCTCTGATTTTTTCATTTCCTGGGCTTTTCTTAACTGCTGTTCTTTCTTTATTCTTTCCTGCTCTGCCTGTATTTTCTTAAACTCTTCCGAGTCTCTTATATCCTGCAGTTGCTTGCGCAAATCTTCCATTTTCCTTTTTTCGCGTTCCTCAAACTCTTTCTGCAGTTCCTGTTTCATTTTTTCCTTTAATTCTCGTTCTAATTTCTCTTTTTCCCGTTCTTCCTCCATCTTGCTTATTTCAACTGATTTCTTTAATTCCAGCATTTGTTTGCTTAATTCTTTTTCTCTTCGCTTATCGTGCTCTTCAAATTCCCTTAGAAGCTCTTTCCTCATTCTCTCTTTCAAATCCTGTTCAATAATTGCTTTCCTGTTCTCTTCTTCTGCTTTTGTAATTTCATTGCCTTTTTTAAGTTCGTTAAGCTCTTTTTGTATTTCTTCACTCCTTATCTTTTCCCTTTCGTCAAATTCACGCTTTAATTCCTCGCGTACTTTATCTTTTAATTCATCCTCGTATTTTTCCTTTTTTAAATCGTCCATTCTCCTGATTTCTTGTATCTGTTTTAATAATTCTTCTCTTTTTTTCTGTTCCTCTTGTGCAAACTGGCGTAAAAGCTCATCCTTTAACTTATCTGCCAGTTCCAGCTCATGCTGTTTCCGTCTTTCCTCCTCCATTTGCTTGAAAAGATCAAGCCTTTGCTGTAATTCTTCCCTTCGGATTTTCTCCTTTTCAATTACTTCCTCCCTTATTCTCTCCTCAAGCTCGTTTCTTGTCGCCTCTATCCTGTCCCTTGCTTCTGCTTCAATTTCTCCTTTTAGTTCATTTTCTATTTTAACCCTTAGTTCTTCTTCAAGGTGCCTTTTAAGTTCCTCCACATCAATGGCGGGCTCGACAACGGCCGCAGCTTTTTTTTCGGCTTCTTTAATGGCCTCACGCTCAATTTCACGCTCAACTTCTTCGCGTACCTCACGTTCAATCTCCACGTCAAGTTCTTTTTTCACTTCGAGCTCAATTTCATCAAGCGTTCCCTGTTTCATAGCCTGTTTGATTTCTTCTTCTATTTCATGCTCGATATCATCTTCAAGCTCGTGTTCCATTTGCCTTTTTAAACTTTCGCGCTCGGCTTCAAATTCGCGTAAAAGCGCCTCTTCCTCTTCTGATAATCTTCTTTTTGCCATTTTATTTCCTTTTTCTTATAAGTAATATTTACTGGCTTAACATACAAAACATACGATTTTGAAATAACTTCAATAAATTAATAATTTTAATTTAATGATTACTCACTACCTGCCCTTAACATCATTCCCCTGGTTTTATAGCGGTACTTGGAACTACAAAATCCATAAATATACTCTTGACTTTTTGTGTAAACAAAACATTCTCAGTTATTTTTCCAAACTGCCGGAACAGCTTTGACATAATTTCATTTTTAACCTGGCTCCCAAGCGCAATTTCAATTGCTATGAGCCTTTCTTCAAATATATCTTCAAGCGCTTCAATAACTTTTTTAGTTTTAATATCCTCTCCGCCCTGAAGTGCGTTAATATTGGCTATTAGCCTGCCTGCTTCTATTATACCGTCATTCTTTAATTTTCCGTTTTGATTATAATCAACCTTCTTTAAAACTTCATTATGTTTTTCAATTGCTTGTTCAAGGGTTTTTAAAAACATTGTATTGACCGGTTTCTTCTTTATAAGTTTGCCGAGCAATTCGGCCAAAATCTTTTGTGCACGGTCAAAAAGCTGTATCAGGGCAATCCTTTCGCCATATGTCATTGTAAAATTTATACTATCCTGCATATTTTGAACTTCACGTTTATCTGGGTTCTGCTGGTCTGTTTTTTGTTCAACCACGGAATTTTCTTTTTTTGACCCGGATAAAGCTTCTGCCAGTTTCTCCCTGTCGATTACGAGATAACCTGCAAACCCGCCCTTTGTTTCTTCCTCTTTTTTTATTAATTCTCTTTCCACTTCAAATTGTTTTAACAATTCTTCTTCATCGACAGATAGCTCTTTTTTAGCTGTATCATCAGTGTGCTTATGTATGGATTCTTTTTCTTCACCGTTTAATATCTTTTTTGCCTTGTCGGCATCTACTTTTTCAATTTGTTCACCGAACAAAATAGAAACAATGTCGGTAAAATCTATTTTGTAATCGTCGTTTTCCGGCATAAAATTCATCCCTTTTTGCGTTAAAATTCAAGCATTTGAAGTTAATTTATCATAATAACTGTACCATGTCAATCAGTGGTTATATTTTGTTTTTGTACTTTACTGCAATGAACCCGGAGTAGCATCTTATCACTGTTCTTAATTGTCTGTTTTTTCAAGACCGCCATATTTTGCCGATATCAATTTTTTGCCGTATTTATTAAAATTTATGGTAAGTTTTAGGTCGTCACCGTATGACTCGACTTTCATGATTGTACCCGTACCCATTTTCTTATGCTTAACTGTTTCCCCTGGTTTATAAGGTATATCTATATCCGACGGCATATCAAGGTATTCTGTATCAATATCCCGGATTGTATCAATTATATCGCCGTTTTCAAGATATTTTTCCTTTACCGCATTAATCGGCATCCTGCCCTTATAGTCAATCAACTCGGCTGGTATTTCATTCAAAAATCTTGAAACTGTGCCCATTTTTTTTGTACCAAACTGTCTTCTTGCCACTGCACTTAATAAATATAATTTTTTCTTTGCCCTTGTTATACCCACATAACACAGCCGTCTTTCCTCTTCAATACCACCCGGCTCTTCCATACAATTCCTGTGAGGGAAAAGATTTTCATCCATGCCTGTCATAAAGACAACGCTGAATTCAAGTCCCTTTGCGCTGTGCAGAGTCATCAGTGTCACTGCGTTAGCATCTTTATCCCATTTATCAAAATCAGTCATTAAGGCTACCTGCCCGAGAAAATCCTGAAGATTCGTTTCTTCGCCTCTTTCCTCGTATTCCGCAAGCGCGGATACAAGCTCTTTTATATTTTCAACTCTGTCTTTGGCCTTTATTGACGTATCGTTTTGCCAGTAGTCAAGATAACCCGTTGAAACCAGTATGGCGTTGAGTATTTCGGTTGGTTTCATTTTATCTTTTCGCGCGTTAAGTTCTTTTATTAAGGCATGTAATTGTTTTATTGCTGTTTTTGCTGAATCCTTAACGTCGATAATTTCATCCACAACGTTTAAGCCTTCAAACAGCGACATATTGTTTTTAAAGATATGCTCCTCAATTTTTGATACAGTAGTATCCCCTATGCCTCTAGGCGGTACGTTTATTATCCTTTTAAAACTGATAACATCAAAAGGGTTTGCAATTATCCTTAGATATGCCACCAGATCCTTTATTTCCATTCTTGCGTAAAATTGAGTGCCCCCAATCAGCTTGTACGGAACTCCTGCACGCCTGAATTTATCTTCAAATATCCTTGACTGCGCGTTTGTCCTGTAAAAAATAGCCATATCTTTAAGCTCTACATCAGAGTGCGAGAGCAAACTTGCTACTTCATTTATAATAAAATCGGCTTCGTCGCCTTCGTCATCTGCGTAATAAAAAACAATTTTATCGCCATCTTCGTTCTTGCTCCACAATTCTTTGTCTTTTCTTTCCTTATTATTTGTTATCACTGCATGTGCAGCTTTCAAAATGTTTTTTGTCGATCTGTAATTCTGTTCAAGCCTGATAACTTTTGTTTCCTTGTAATCTTCCTCAAATTCAAGTATGTTTGTAATATCTGCACCACGGAACCTGTATATGCTCTGATCGTCGTCGCCAACCACACAGATATTCTTATATTTTTCAGCAAGAAGCGAAATCAAGACATATTGGGAATTATTTATATCCTGATATTCATCAATAAGTATATACCTAAACCTTTCCCTGTAAAGTTGCAGTGTGTCCGGATCATTTTTAAAAAGTTTTATAGGCTTGATTATGAGATCGTCAAAGTCAAAGGCATTATTGCGTTTAAGCTTATCTTCGTAAATTGAATATATTTTAGAAACTGCGTCTCCTTCTATTGTATTTGAATATTCTTTTTCGTATTCATCCGGAGTCACAAGTTGGTTTTTTATATCCTGTATCAGCTTTATAACTTTGTATGGTTTTATCTCCTTTTCGGAAATTCTCGCCTCGTGCATGCATTCTTTTACAAGTCTTTCCCTATCATCCTCGTCAAAAACAGAAAAGCTGTTTGTAAAACCAAGTTTGCCTGCTTGCTTCCTCAATATCCTGCTTCCAAAAGAATGAAATGTACTCATCCAGATTTTACCAGCAGGTTGTCCCACGACGTTTTGTATTCTTTGTTTCATTTCATCAGCAGCCTTGTTCGTGAATGTAACAGCCAGAATATTATCGGGGCTTATTTTATATTCAGATATAAGATAAGCTATTCTGTATGTTATTACCCTTGTTTTTCCACTGCCGGCTCCGGCTAAAATCAAAAGCGGGCCGTCCTTATGCTTTACTGCTTCAAGCTGTTGTTCATTAAGCAAAGTTTCTAATTTCAAATTTTTCACCTTGTTAATAATTTTTAAATGGAATTATTATAATATAAAATTTAAAAATGCATTTTAATGGACAGGTTTGTTTAATTATAATGTTTAATAAAGGTTTGTCAAGAAAGTAAGTTCTGTAATTTTACAAAATTTTGTAAGGCTTCTAAAATTACCGCATGCTGCATAATGATATGTTTGTCAATAGCGTTACATATTGATCAATTCATTTCTTCCTTATATTTTTCCTTTATAGCCCTGATTATGTCGTATACTGAAAAGAAAATATCCACAATTTCAGGATCAAAATGTTTGCCTTTATTTTCTTTTATATAATCAAGAACCCTTCCTTCCTCCCAGGCATCCTTATACACTCTTTTCGAAATTAAAGCGTCATAAACGTCGGCCAAGCCGACAATCCTTGCTGTGACTGGTATCTGATTTTCTTTCTTGCCCATTTTTAATGTTATCGGGCCATTGTTAACATTGTCAATCACTCCGGGATATCCTGTGCCGTCCCACTTTTCATGATGATTAAGCGCGACCTCGGCGGACATAAAATCAAGTTCTGAATCTGACTGTTCAAAAAACCTCGCCCCATAAATTGTATGCAGCTTCATTATATTGTACTCTTCCTCATCAAGTTTCCCCGGCTTTTTAAGGATTTTATCCGAAATCGCAATTTTACCTACATCGTGGAGCATCGAAGCAATCCTAAGCTTATCCTTAAATCTCCTTACAAGTTCCTGGGGAAAATCCCTCTGCTCAGCCCATTTATTGTAAATTTCAATCGTATATGACGACATCCTGTTCACATGTTCGCCTGTTTCCTTGGGATCCCTGAATTCAACCATTCTAATCATTCGCAAAACCATGGCCCTTGTTAATTTTGCCTTGTCTATAGCTATTGAGGCACTGTTGGCCAGGTATGTCACGTACATTACGTCTTCGTTGTTAAAGACCCTAGGTTTGCCTTTTTCATCGCGCGCATTTATTACTTGTAGCACGCCTATTACCCTGTTCATTGAGGTCTTAAGAGGCATTGTTAAAACCGATCTTGTCCTGTAATCGGATGACTCGTCAAATGATTTATCAAAGCCAAAAGATGATTTTGCGCCTATCTTATATGCATCGGATATGTTAAGGGATTCCGACTTCAAAGCGACATAACCCGCTATTGAAGTGTTGTTTATTTCAATAAAATGATCTAAGTATTTATATTTATTTGCCGGACTTTTTTTAAAAAGCTTGTCATTCTGAATATAACTTATTTTTAATTTATTGTCTTCGCATAAAAATATAGTCCCGCCTTCTGCGTTTGTGACTTTCCTTACTCTGAATAAAACCATATCAAGAAGTTCGTCAATATCTGCGATATTATTTATCTCTTCAGTTACTTTTAAAACATTTTTCATCATTTCTTCAAAGCGCGTTGTTTTTATGCTCATGATTGTAATCCTTTTTTGCTTTGGACGTGCTCTTTCATTATGCACTTGTCCATTACAACATCTATTTCGTTTTTTCTAGCTATATCGGCTGCTTCCTCGTTTATAATGTTTTCCTGCATCCATATAGCCTTTGGCTTAATTTTAATTGCTTCCTCGACAACAGGCATAACTTCTTCGGAACGTCTGAAAATAACAACCATATCAACATGCTCCTTTATATCCTTAAGATTCCTGTAAACAGGCTCACCCAGTATTATTTCTTCTCTAGGGTAAACCGGTATTATTTTATAACCCTGTGACTGCATATATTCTGACACTATATTCGAAGCTCGCTCAGGTTTTGGCGACAAACCAACCACTGCAATTGTTTTTGTGTATTTTAATAATTTATTTATATTAGCATCCATTTTCAATCCTTACTAAATACTTTACATATATTATAACAAAATATTTAAATTTTTGCAAGTTTATTTTCATTTCCTAAATATGAATCCAGAACCAATAACACAATCATTTTTATAAAATACACAAAGTTGACCAGGTGTAACTGCAAATTGTGGTTCATGAAATTCTATTTTCCCAAGGTTTTCGGATAAATCTATTTCTGCCATGCTTGGTTTACTTTTATATCTGATTTTTACTTCAGCCTTAAACTTGCGGTTTTTATAATTAACGCAAAATAAATTAATATTTGTAATAATAAAATTATTTGAATATACCTTTTCTTTTTCGCCTATTATCACCCTCTTTTTTTTAGCGTCTATTTCAACTACATAAAGCGGCCTGCCTGCAGCATACCTAAGCCCTTTACGCTGTCCTATTGTGTATTTAAAATAAGCCTCATCAATGCCCCCAAGTTTATCCCCTTCGACAGAATAAAATGCGCCTTTTTCAACTTCTTTTAAATCCCTATTTTTTAAAATAAACTCATATGGTGTTTCCTTATCCTGCAAAAAACAAACTTCCTGGCTTTCTTTCTTGCTCGTATCGAAACCCATATCGTTGGCTGTTTTTTTTACTTTTTCTTTGGTAAGCTCGCCCAGTGGAAATTTTATATACTTAAGATCCTTTGATTTAATCATACTTAAAAAATATTCCTGGGACTTTTTGTCGTCCGCACCTTTTTTTAAACAGTATTTGCCATTTTCCTTCTCAATACGCGCGTAGTGCCCGGTCGCAACATAATCAAATCCTATTTCCTTCATTTTTTTAATTAAAAACTTGAATTTAATCCTCTCGTTGCATATGACGCAGGGGTTTGGGGTTTTGCCTTTTAGATAATCGGAGATAAAATAGTTGACTACTTGTTTTTTGAATTCGCGCTTAGCGTTAATAACATAATGTTTAATGCCTAGTTTCCAGCAAGCTTTTTTCGCATCCATTATATCATCATAATCGCAGCAGCGTGACGCGCCATCCCATAGCTTTAGCGTCATGCCTATTACGTCATTACCCTGGCTTTTTAATATGGCAGCCGCTGTTGTCGAATCTATTCCGCCGCTCATTCCAATTATTATTTTTGACATAATTGGTTAACCTGTTAAAACTCAAAATCCAAATTTGACATGTTATTTGTGTTTGCTTTTATAATCTTCAATCGCAGCTTTTATGCCGTCCTCTGCAAGCAGTGAGCAGTGAAGTTTCTCCTTAGGCAGGCCTCCTAGAATTTCCACGATGCGCTTGTTTGTAACTTCAAGCGCCTCTTCTATTGTTTTGCCTTTGACAAGGTCTGTGGCAAGCGACGATGTTGCTATTGCAGCAACGCATCCGAAAGTCTCAAACTTGCAATCTGTTATTTTGCCGTCATCAATTTTGATATATATCCACATTACATCCCCGCAAATAGGATTTCCGACTTTTCCTATTCCGTCGGCATTTTCAATTCTTCCCATATTTTTCATGTTTTTAAAATATTCCATTGTCTTCGGCGTGTACTGTAACATATCTTTACCTCCTGATATCTGAAATTACATCTTTACCATTCTTTCTATAGGAATTATTGCTTTCCTTATTATTTCCTCACTGATCTTGATTTCGGTGACTTCGTTCAAAAGTGATTTATATACATGCTCAAGCCTTGTAAGTTTCATATTAAAACATACCTGTGCGTTTCCAAGCGAAAAAAATTCGGCATCAGGTCTTTCCTTTTTAAGCCTGTGAATATGTCCCTCCTCGGTTCCTATTACGAATTTTTTTGCCGTGCTTTCCTTGACATACTTAATCATACCTGCGGTTGAAGCCACAACGTCTACAAGATCCAGTACTTCAAGAAGGCATTCTGGATGCGCTAATATCTTTGCGTCCGGATGCGCTTTTCTTGCGTTCAATACATCTTCCTTTGTAAATTTCTGATGAACATAACACCTGCCGTTATGAACTATCAGTTCTTTTTCAGGCACATTTTTTTGTACCCACAGACCAAGGTTTCTGTCGGGCAAAAAAACAATCTTCTTGTTTTCTATCTTTCTGACTATATCCACAGCATTCGCTGATGTTACGCAATAATCAAGTTTGGCCTTCACTACGGCGGTTGTGTTTACATACCCGACTAAGGCAGCATCCGTGTACTTCTTCCTGTATTCTTCCACTTCTTCCGGTGAAATGCATTCAGCCAGCTGGCATCCGGCGTCCTCCCGCGGTATTAAAACTTTTTTCTGCGGCGTTAGAATTTTTGCTGTCTCAGCCATGAATTTAACGCCACAAAAAACAATTATTTTTTCCTTGGCTACCGCGCATTTACGCGAGAGTTCGAGTGAATCACCTGTGAAATCAGCTATATCCTGCACGTCTGAAATCTGGTAATTATGCGCCACAATTAACGCATTCTTTTCTATTTTTAACTCTCTTATTTTATCAATGAGTTGCTCTTTTTCCATGTTTTACTCCTCCAGTATCATTTGTCTTGTTAAGTGATATTTATTATTCATGTTCATGGTGGTGGTGATGATGCCCTGCATGGGGCGGATCATCACTCAAAAATTTGTCCTTTTCACGCCAGAAAGGCGATAAATTCCGTAATTTTTCCACAACAGGCGGGAGCACTTCAAGCACTTTGTTTATATCCTCTTCTTTGCTGAATTTCCCCAGGCTGAAGCGTATGCTGCCGTGCGCTATTTCATGCGGCAGGCCGAGGGCTAAAAGCACGTGCGATGGATCCAGTGACCCTGAAGTGCATGCAGAACCCGACGATGCACATATTCCTTCAAAATCCATATGTATCAGCATTCCCTCGCCTTCTATATATTTTACCGATACGTTCAAAGTATTATCCACTCTTTTTTCCGGATGACCATTAAGGATAACCTCCGGGATTTTATCCAGTATCTCTTTTTCCAGCCTGTCCCTTAATTGTTTAATTTCTAAATTATGTCCTTTTTTTAAATCGTTTACCGCAAGTTCGCACGCCTTACCGAGTCCTATGATTCCCGGGACATTCTCCGTGCCAGCCCTGCGATTATTTTCGTGGTGTCCGCCTATTAAAAGCGGGTTAATCCTGACACCTCTGCGTATGTAAAGAGCGCCCACTCCCTTCGGTCCGTAAATTTTATGGCCGGATATTGAAAGCATATCTGCGTTTAATTTTTTAACATCTATTTGCAATTTTCCTGCCGCCTGCACGGCGTCAGTATGAAAATATATTTTATTTTCCCTCGCCACTTTGCCTATTTCTTCTATCGGTTCGATGGTCCCAATCTCGTTATTTACATACATGACTGTTATAAGAATGGTATCCTTCCTTATTGCCTTTTTCAAATCTTCTATTGCTATAATGCCGTATTTATCCACAGGCAGATAAGTAAGTTCATATCCCTGTTTTTCAAGATAACCACACATGTTTAAAACAGCGTGATGCTCTATTTTTGAGGTTATTATATGCCGGCCTTTTTCTTTTAAGGCTGTTGCTGTGCCCATTATCGCTGTATTGTCGGACTCTGTACCGCCCCCTGTAAAAACTATCTCTGCAGGATCAGCTCCTAAAAAATCAGCTACCTGTTTTCTTGCGTTTTCTATATCGAGCCTTATTTCTTGGGCAAATGTATAAACTCCGGAAGGATTTGCATACCTATCTTTAAGGTACGGCTCCATTGCCGCGAAAACTTCCGGGTCTACCTGAGTAGTTGCATTATTATCTAGATAATAAATTTTTCCCATATAAATCACCTCTATTTATCCGTCCCATAGCGGGACGTGCCTTAAAAATTGCTAAGCTTTTGCTTTTCCCTTTAAAGGACCTACTTTCATTATATTTGTTAGCGTTACTTTGCTTAAATACCTGTTGTTGTTCTCGTGAAGGTTCATCCAGATCTTTCTTATGCTGCAGTGGCTTGAGTTCTTGCACATCTTTATGTCGGTTACGCAACGCGAAGGCGTCTTTTTTGTTTCAACCGCTGTCAGAATATCAAGGACCTTTATCTTTCCGGGGCTTTTTACAAGCTTAAACCCGCCGTACTCTCCCATGCTGCTTTTCACAAGGCCTGCTTTCCTCAGGTTAACGAATATATTTTCAAGGTATCTGTGCGAAATTCCTTCTTTCGCACAAATTTCCTTTATTGTAACTGCCTTTTTTTTGTCCCTTTTTTGCGCCAACGCCATAAAGGCGAGGCCCCTTAAGGCATAATCGCCCTTCGTGGAAATATTCAAACCTACACCTCGTTTAAGAATCTTTGTATATCACCTATCTAGTGATAAAGTAAGCGATTTTTCCGCAACTGTCAATAAATATAATTTGTGATTTTATGTCCGTTTTTCCACTTTTATTTTTGTTTAATTATATGATATTTTTTCAGGCTAAACTTTAAATGTTTTCATTTTAAACGGCTTTCCGTGTCCCTGAAACACATTCCGTATATTCAGGCCCTTCAGCCTTTTAACACTTTCAGCCAATTCTTTTTCATCCGATATTATTATTGCCCAGCCATGATTGTTTATTGTATCGCCTGCAAAAAAATCATTCTCGTTTGTTAATATTCCTATCGATCCTTTTGTATGTCCCGGTATATGCAGCACCTTTGCGTCAAAACCGAATTTTTTCAGGTTCTGACCTTCTTCCAGGTAAATATCCGGTTTAAACTTTTCAAAACTATTGAGAGTTTTCTTGAATCTTTTTGAACGGCCCATGAATACGTGCATAAGCCTCATAAAAAAAGACTTCACTTTCCTTTTCGCAGCCATATCGCCGTTTTCAACCATAAAAGAATCATTTTTATGCATGGCGACTTTTGCTTTATATTTATCCCGAAGATAAACGCAATTTCCCGTATGGTCTATGTCCCCATGTGTTGCTACTATAAGCTTTAGGCTTCCGGGCAGGCACCCGGCTTGTTCAAGTTCTTTTTCAACGGCTTTGCGCGAAAATGGCATGCCCGTATCAATAAGAATAAAACCGGAATCAGTTCTTACTAGATAACAATTTACAAAACCCAAATTGATAGTTTTAATTTCACAAGTCATTTTTAGCTCCTCCATATAAATTAAAGTTATCTGAGTTATTTAACAATAAAAATGATTTTTATAGTCAATTTTTATTTTCCCTTTGTGCTTGGAGGCTGAAATCTAATTTTCCCCTAAAACTCCATTAATAATCCTGCTTATTTCTTTTACCTGATTTTCAAGCGTAAATTTTTCTCTTACTGTTTTAACCGCATTTTTCTTTATTTTTAAAAGCTTGTTTCTTTTCGTATACACTTCTAGTATTTTTTCTGCAAGCGATGATTCATTTATATTGTCAGCCAGGAATCCGTTATAATTGTTTTTTATTATTTCTTTTGTCCCGCCTGCATTAAATGCGATTACAGGAAGCCCCTGCGCCATTGCCTCTATTGTCACCAGCCCGAAAGGCTCCGCTGGCGACGGTAGAATAAAAGCATCGAAAGCCGGAAGATACGCCTGCTTGTCCTGGTATCCTGTAAAAACAAGCGTGTCGGAAAGCCCAAGGTATTCTGCCAATTTTTTCAGCTCATGTTCTGTTTTTACGTCGTTGTCCTCCCCTTTGCCTATTATCAAAAATTTAATATCCTTATTCTTTTCCTTTATGAGCGCGGCTGCTTTTATCAGAATATCAAAGCCCTTGTTGCTGCGCAAAAAACCAACGCTTCCGGCCATAAAATTATCTTTGAATCCGTATTTTTTTCTTATTTTTTGTATTTGGCTACGCCCTTTAAAGTCCTTTATTTCAATGCCATTATGCACTGTTATTAATTTGTTCTCGTCCACACCCAAGGCGGCAAGCGAGTCACGGACCGCTTTAGATACACATATTATTTTCCGCACCATTTTTGAAAAATGCCTTATCTGCCTTGCCATATAAGAATTATGTGTCTTGTCTATTATGATATGCTTGTGCCATATAAGCGGTATTTTTAAAAAATTCGCCGTATCTGCCGAAAGCTTTACCGAAAAAAAATTATTTGCATATATAAGGTCCGGCTTCTCTTCCTTTAAAAAAGCCAGCAATTTTTTTTGAAATAAAAACATTGGTATAAAATGCCTGAATTTAACTGTTTTCGGTGAAGGTATGTGGAAATATCTTATTTTTAATTTTGTCAGTTCTTTTTCTATATCTCCCTTTTTAAAAACAAGCACTGAAATGTCGTATTTACACTTCAGCTTGTCAATAAGCCTTAAAAGCACTGCCTGACCGCCGCCTATAAAAGGAAAATACTCTAAAAAAAGTATCTTTTTACCAATCATCGTTTAACCTATAACTATTTATCTGCCCGTCTTTTTGCTCTTGAATCTGGTCGCCCTGCACGCCGCCTTTAATGTCTGAAGGAAAAACAAAGTCAAGTGTTATACCGAGCCTGTTGTTAATGCTGTCCGGTAATATGGGATCAATGGTAAACGCGTAGTCAGCTTTTATATCGAATACTTTTGACGCGACAAAGCATACTCCCGCGCCTGCTGTAAGGCCGTTGTCATAGCCTAAACGGATACAAAACGCATCTATCCTTGCCTCAACTCCAGCATTAAACCTCGCAGGCCCGAAAGTATTGTATAGAATATCGCCGTCGGCTGTTAGTTCTGTTTTATCTATATTAAACAGGTTTTTAAAACTATACGATATCCCTGTTGCGATTGTAGCGGGTATTGACTCATTAGCTGAACTGCCTGCCCAGCTTATGTCTGACCCGATATTTTCAAATGAAGCGCCCACCCTTAATCCGGGCATAAGTTCAAGAAGCAACCCAATATCAAAACAAAAGCCGTTTGAGCTCGCCTGGCTTATGTTGTGCATCAGGTATTTTGCGTTTACCCCCAGGCTTAAACTTTTTGAAATCCGTAGGGCTGCCGAGCCTGTAAATATATTCGTCGTATCCGAAAAAGTGCTGTCCGGGTTTGGGGAATTTGTCGCCCTCGCCTCAATATTACTTCCGGCTGAATAATTAATCCATGAAATGCCGTAGGAATAAGTATTTTGGTCTATCAAAAAAGGCTTTGCCAGTGATAAATAATTCATATTTCTTCCAAATGTCAAAAAATATGTTTCCGCCATGAATTGCAGGCTTGAAAGCTGCGTTAATCCAGCCGGGTTATAAAAAGCAGCTGAACAATCGTCTGCAATTGCGGTAAAAGCTGATCCCATGCCTGTCGCGCGCGGCGATGAGCCTAGCATCAAAAATGCGTCAGGCTGCCCGCCGTAACCGGCAAACGCCCTGCAGGCTGTCAGGAATAGGACTGTGATTATTACCGCTTTTTTCACCGCAATAGGCTCCTTTTTAATGTTGTAAATTTTAATTCCCGTTTCCGGTTTAAAAATTTCTAAATCAACATGTCAATACAATACCGCTATTTTATTTTTTCCATAGGTATTTTGTGATTTTACGAGGTAAAAATACGTGCCATTGGCCACTTGTTTACCGCTCGAGTTCGTGCCGTTCCAGTGAACAAAATTATACCCCATCGCTACGTTGCTGCTTTGCAGGTCCTGTGACCAGACAAGGTTTCCTCCACCGTCGTAAATTTCTATTTTTACATTGGCAGGAGCCTGCATAATAAAAGTTATGTTTGTAAATCCATTCTTAGTCGGGGAAAATGGGTTTGGCCAGTTGTATGTTGTTATACCGCTGGTTGAACTTGGAGTATTTAAGTTTCCTGAAAGTGCTCTGTAAACATTTATCCTGCCCCAGCCTGTGCGGTTATCGTATCCGGCCGTGTAAACATCGTCCGCGCTTTGTTCTATTATGTTTATTATCTGGTCGGGCGTTTTATCATCGTATTTTAAAAGCAAAAGAGCGGCAAGCCCTGAAACAAATGGTGTAGAAAAGGAAGTCCCATCCATCTCAATTCCGTCGCAAGAAAAGTTAATTTCGCTATAACTACCGTCGTAAGAACCGTTGGTATTGCAGCTCATAATAGAAACCCCTGGCGCCGCCACATCAATTTTGCCGTAATTTGACCATGGAGCCGGTTGATCATTCTGGTCAGTTGCCGCAACTGCTATTACGTTTGGATAAGCTGCAGGATATGAAGTATTTATAGGGTTGTTATTTTCGTCGCCATTCCCTGCCGCCGCTACATTTATACAGCCTTGATTATAAGCGTAATTTATGGCATTCTGCAGCGCGTCGCTGCCCTGAGGTTCTCCAAAGCTGCAATTGAGAACCTTCGCGCCGTTATTGACTGCCCAGTAAATTCCTGAAATTATATCGCTTTCTTCTCCGTTTCCGTCAAAATACAGGACTTTAACAGGCATAACAAGTATTTTTGCTGCCCATGTGGAGTTCAAATAAGCCGTGCCTGCAATACCGGTTCCGTTATTTGTATTTGCCGCTATTATGCCGGCAACATGCGTGCCGTGTCCGTAAATCGGCTCGCTTGAATCAATATTATCGTCATTCGTCGAAGCTGAAGGAGTTACCATATTTGCACCATTTGTTATTCTTCCTAACATGTCCGGATGTGAGGACAGTAACCCTGTGTCAAGCACGGCAACTATTATGGTTTTATTTTTATTCGGGTCAATCAGTCCTGCGTTGAAAGCAGTATCAGCCTGTATCTGCGAAAAACCCCATTGGCATCCTTGCTGATAAAAAGTATCGTTCGGTCCTGCCTGTGGCGTATATAGTGCATATACGAAATGGTCCGGCTGTGCGAATAAAACTATATTTTCAGAGTTGATATCTTTTACAATATTTTCAAGGTTGTTTTTGTCCGCAGCCTGAAGCTGATAGACCGAAAAAGGCAAATTTGTAAGATATTTCTTTGCCCTTGTCAGGTGATGGATATTTTCAATCAAGGTTATCATGTCTTGTTTGTCCCGCAGGTCAACATTGTGCTTATTTTTAAAAAGGTTAATGTCGTTGCTCGTGATATTGTCTTTGTACTGTACGATAATTTTATCGCCGTACCGCGGTAATTTTGCCATGCTGCGGTGTGCGGCAGCAATGAACGAATATGTAAAGGTGAAAATTAAACTTATTAAAATTATTTTTTTCATTAGGCCATCCTTTGGTTTTCTATGCTGCTTTCCCGGAACACTGCCCCCCTGTTATCTGTCACGCTTTTTTATGCATTTGTTTTTCAATGCAGTCCATTATTTCCCCTGCAAGTTCTACTTTTGTGCCTTTGCCCTCAAAAATTATTCTTCCTTTTTTATTTAGAACCGTAATTTCATTTGTATCAGTCCCAAAACCAGAATCCGGTTTTGACACATCGTTAAAAACTGTCAAGTCAAGATTTTTTTCTTTTGCTTTATCCCTGGCTTTTCCAACTTCCCGGCCGTAACCCGCGGAAAAACCCACAAGGATCCTTTTGCCTTTATGCCTTCCAACCTCGGCCAGTATGTCATGCGTCGGCTTTAACTCAAGCCTGATTGTCCCTTTTCTTTCTATTTTGCCTTTTACCTTTTCCACCGTGAAATCGCCCACCGCGGCCGCGCCTATTATCACGTCTGCTTTTTTATAATATTTTTTCACCAGGTTGAGCATATTTTCTGCCGACACTGCCTCGCAGACAACATCAGCCTCTGGAATAAAGCTGCTTTTCCCCGTAATAAAAATTACTTTTGCCCCTCTTGCCTGTGCCTCTTTTGCGAGAAAGTATCCGGTTTTGCCTGTGGCAGGATTGGAAATGAACCTGACATCATCGATTGGCTCCCGGGTAGCGCCGGAAGTAATGAGCACGGTCTTATTTGTCAGTGTTTTTTTTTTAAATAGCTTAAAGTCTTTCCTATTATTGCGTTCGTGTCCTCTATATGTCCGTTTCCGTATTCGCCGCATGCAAGCTCTCCCTTGCCTGGCCCGATGAATATATAACCTGTTTTTGTCAGTTTTTTCACGTTTTCCTGAACTATCGTATTATTCCACATGCTGGCATTCATAGCAGGCGCCATTAAAATCTTTTTTTCACTTGCCATTACCACGGTAGTAAGCAAATCGTCGGCAATTCCAGATGCTATCTTTCCTATTATATTGGCTGTTGCCGGCGCTATCAAAATAAGGTCATTATCCCTTGCGAGGTCTATATGCTGGACTTTTTCTCCGAAATTTTTCGATTCAAAAAACATGTCGTCATATACCGGCCTGCCTGATAGGGTTCGAAGCGTAAGTGGTGTAATAAACTCTTTTGCCTCGTTTGTTACGATGCACGTCACCCCCACGCCTTTTTTTTGAAAACCCCTGATTATGTCGCAAGCCTTATAAGCTGCTATGCTTCCGGTTACTCCGAGTATAATATTGGCCAATGTATCAGTCTGCTTCGTTTATTATTTTTACATCAAAATCCGGGTATTTTACCCTGTCTTCCAGAAACTCTTTCATGGCAATAAGGGTAGGTTTAAGTTTCCTGTCTTCGTCTTCGGTTTCTTCCGGATTTTCCCTTATGTATTTTGCCCTGCTCGATACCGCCAGCACGGCTGCGTATTTATTCGGGATTTTTTTCTCTATGTCTTTTATAGTAAATTCCATTTTTTTCATTTGCCTTACCTCCAAGTCTAAATTATTTTTGACGCGCTACTATTTCTTCAAGGCGCATGATACTCTTCTTTAAATCTCGGTTTACAATAATATAATCATATTTTGTTGTTTCTTTCAATTCTTTTTTCGCCAGTGCCAGCCGCCTTCTTATTTCCGGCATTTTGTCCGTTTTTCTTTTCAAAAGCCTTTTTCTAAGTTCCGGCAGCGACGGAGGCTTTATAAAAATTGTCACGCAGCTTTTTATCTTTTTCCTCATGCTGGCCGCGCCCTGGACATCTATATCCATTATGACATTTTTTTCCTTTTTTGTATTGCCAAAAACTGCTGAACGCAAAGTCCCGTAAAAATTACCCACCACATTCGCATATTCAAGAAATTTTCTTTCCTTTATGAATTTCTTGAACTTTTTACAGGTAAAAAAATGATAATCCCTGCCGTCAACCTCGCCTTTCCTTTTTTTGCGGGTGGTGACTGAAACAGACAGGACAAAATCCTTTTTATGTCTTTTCAAAAATTCCTTTATTATTGTTGTTTTACCCGTGCCTGAAGGCGCGGATATGACAAATACAACGCCCTGTTTCATTTCGGCTTTTTGCTCCTTTGTTTCATTCCATGTTTTGCGATTGTTCCCTGATTTTATCGATATTTTCTTTTATTGCTATGGCGCTGTGCACAATATCGCAACTGCCGATTTTGCTCGTTATGGTATTGGCTTCCCTGTGCATTTCCTGCGCAATAAAATCAAGTTTTTTCCCGATTAATTTTTCGCTTTTAAGCATACTGAATGCCTGCTTTAAATGTGATTGCAGCCTGACTATTTCTTCGGTTATATCGTATTTGTCGAGTACCTCAACTATATCAGCACGCAAAAAATTCTGGTTTTCCTGCGCGGATTCATGTCCTGCAAAGACTGTCTTAATCCTTTCCCTTGCCTTTTCCATATATTGGTCCTTAAACTTTTCGTACATTTCTTTTATTTTAAGTGCTTGTTTTTCTATTAGGACGAGCTTTTTCCCAGTATCAGCCGCAATGTCCTTGCCTTCCTTTTCTTTCATTTTATTAAAACTCAGCAGTGCTTTCGCAAAATTCTTTTTCACCCTTGCCCAGTCGAATATTTCCCTGTCAACCGCGTCTTCGAGCGTTATTATGCCGTCAACGTTGGAAAATATTATATTTAAAGGTATGTCCTTTTTATATTTCACCGACCCGAGAAGTTTTTTCAGGGAATCATAGGTGCTTTTAAAAAGTTTTTTATTTAAGACAACTTTTTTCTCAAGTTTTGCCTTGTTAAGGTTGACATACACATCCACTTTTCCCCTGGTTATATTGTCGTTCAAATATTTATAAATTAGCGGCTCGATAGCAAAAAATTCTTGGGGCATATGCAGAAAAATTTCCTTATACTTTGAGTTCAGTCCTTTTATTGTTATGGTGTATTTCAGGGTCTTGCAAGATCCCCATCCGGTCATGCTTAAAGGCATTAATCTTCCTCCTTTATTTTGAAGCCGCGACGCAGGCTATTATCAATCCTATTAATGCTATGCCGCCTACGGCAAGCACGGCGTAAGGTGATTTTGAAGCCTGCACAAAGACGTTGTCTTCGCCCTGGTCGTTTTTAAGGGAATTGATTTCTTTTTTCAGCCTGGCAATTTCAATATCATTGTTGTTAATGCTTTTTTTCAGCACCCCGAGAATATCGTCCCAGCCCTGCATTTTATCCATTTTTTCCTTCAGGCTGTCCTGCATGTCTGTGAAATCATCCATGTATTTATCTGTTTTTTTCTTGTTCTCCGCATATCCGGAATTCAGGGTGCTTAAATCATCTTTCAATTTGCTCACATCATCCGCAATATTTGCTATTTCTATCGTCTTCTCTTCAAGCCTTTTTAAATTATCCTGAATTTCATCTATTCTTTTGTTCAGTTCTTTTATTTGCTCGTCGGTAACAGCGTTGGTTTCTTGGTTTTTGGTTTTTACATCGGCAGCAGCATTGGTTTCCTGTTTCTTGGCTTTTACTTTTGTTTCCTTTTTTGCCTCGCCCGCAGTTGGGGTGACCTGGTTTCCGGCACCGCTTTCTCCTGTTCCGGCATTGTCACTGTCGTCGGATATTGCGTTTCCCTGTGCTTTAAGCGCCGCGTCTGCATCCGCGTCTTTTGCCGCAGGCGCAGCAAAACAGAAATTTACCTGGGCAAAAACAAAAATAATAATTAAAAGGTAAATAAAATTATTGGTTTTGTGTTTCATTTTTCTTTGCGACTTTTTCATATATGAAATCAAACAGCGAAACAAAGGTAAATCCCCCGCCGAATACCGCGAAAATAAATACAAATACATTTTCCATTACAGGGTCCATCTGGGCTCCGGTTGTAAAAAACACAATTATTGAGAGCAACACGAGAAACCCCCAAAAAAACAGGTTTATATAGAAATAGTCTTTAAGGGTAAAGTTTTCCTTATTGGCTTCTTCTTGTTTTTCTTTTTGGTCTCTTTGTTCCTTGTTTTTATTTTTCGCCATAATCCACCTCTTTATCTGCTAAGTATTGTTTATTAATTATCAAACATTTATTTGTATATTTTACTATCAACATTCAACAATCAACCATCAACATTTTTTATTTATTATTCCCTGCCTATACCCGTGTATTCGAATCCGGCTTTTTTAACATCCTTTGGCTCGTAAATGTTCCTGCCGTCGACTATTGCCGGGTTTTTCATGAGCTTTTTGATTTTTTTAAGGTCAAGCTCCTTAAACTCTTTCCACTCGGTCAAAACCACAAGACAATCCGAATCTTTAGCGGCCTCATAAGGGCTTTCCACATATTTTACTCCCTTTAACACCTTTTTTGCGTTTTCAACAGCCACCGGGTCGTAAGCTTTTATCCTGCACCCTTTTTCAAGCAGCGCCGCCATGACATCTATTGCCACAGCTTCCCTTATATCGTCGGTATCTGGCTTAAACGCGATCCCCAGTATCCCAACCTGCCTGCCCTCCAGTGTCCCCATGATATTTTTTATTTTATTAACGACTATTTTTCTCTGCTGTTTGTTTACTTCCATGACAGCGCTCAGCAAAATCGGCTCGTAATCCTCATTCCTTGCCATGCACCTGAGGGCAGCGACGTCCTTGGGGAAACACGAACCGCCGTATCCTGCGCCGGCATTTAAAAACATTTTCCCTATTCTTTTGTCCAGCCCCATGCCGCTTGCTACCATCTCAACGTCGGCCCCCACCCTCTCGCAGATGTTCGCTATTTCGTTTATAAAAGAAATCTTCATAGCAAGGAAAGTATTAGAAGCGTGCTTTATCATTTCAGCGCTTCTTATGTCGGCTATTATTATTTTCGCGTTAAGCGGCTTGAATATTTCCGCTACTTTTTCCGCGGCTTCCTTCCGCTTTGCGCCGATAACAACCCTGTCAGGGTTCATAAAGTCATGTATAGCGCTTCCTTCCCTGAGGAACTCGGGACAGGAAGCAACATCAAATTTGTATTTCCCTTTTGAGTATTCGTCTATTATGCTTTCTACAATATCCCCCGATCCCACCGGAACGGTTGATTTATCCACAATTATTTTGCTTGAGTTCATGTTTTTCCCAATCTCTTTGGCAACCGACTTGACGTAAGTCAGGTCCGCCTCGCCGGTTTCCGTGGGCGGCGTTCCAACTGCAATAAATATTATGTCTGATTTAACAACACCGTCCTTAAGGCTGGTAGTAAAAGTGAGCCTTTTTTTGTTTCTCTTCACAAGTTCTTCAAGCCCTGGCTCGTAAATAGGAAGTATATTTTTCTTTAAATTTTGTATTTTTTTCAGGTCAATATCTACGCATATCACATTGTTTCCCAGGTCAGCCATGCATGCGCCTGTAACCAGCCCAACATATCCTGTCCCTACTACACAAATGCTCATTTCTTAAATTACCTCCGTCTTAGATGAATGCGACCGGCACTTCATACCGATAACAGCAAAAATATTATCATAATCCCGGCGTTTTTACAATTTAAAAGTATCCCCCTTATTTATTACGGTCAAAGTGGCAATATATCGCATTTTTATCGAGTAATTTTTAGTAAACTGCCAAAAATACAAAGCCCGGAGCTTGCGGCCCCGGGCTCTTAAATATATATTAAACCAATTATGCTACTGTGTCTGGACAGGCTGGTTTGTCTGGTCTTCTTCAGAAGTTCCGGGATTATAAGGATTGCCATTGCTGTCAAACATATCAAAAGAACCGTCATTGAGCCTTAAGACCATTTCAAGAGGCCTTCCGTTGTTTGAATTCGAAAACAATACATCCTGCACGCCTGAAGCAAGGTACACCGGGTTAAATGCCGGCGGGTTTGCCGTGTCATACAGGAAAGCATCCTGGGTATCAGCAATCACTTTTACTACCCGGGTATTATCCGGGCTTGTGAAAGTCTGCATATCGGTACTGTCCGGCACGGTCACTGCAACATTGTCCTCTGCCGAGTTGACCGGTATATAAAAGGCATTGTCATAACAGTACAGGTCCCCTACGTGATAAGGGTCCTGCCACCACCAGAAACCGTCGTTCCAGAAGCACCAGCGGTCGTAATCCGCATCATACCACCACCAGCGGTTGTTGAAATACCGTGTCCAGAAATAATTGCTGCCCACATACCAGCCGTACCAGTGGTAGCCCCAGTTGTCTATGTAGTGGCAATAATTGAAATTATCATCCTTATGCCAGTAGTAATGGCCTGTGTCTGTCTCGGTTTTATTAAATCCGTTAATCTTGCCCTGCCAGTCACTGCTACTAACCAGGGACATTTGTGTCCGGACAACGCTGTCGTTAAAATGCCTGTAAGAAACCGCTGCAACTTTAAGCGGCTGGTTGTCAACGCCTGTTTTTGGATAGCCGACTATTGAATGCTCCCTGTCTGTATGGATAACCTCTTCCCTGTTTGTAATATAACCCGGCTCTACTGTCACTCCGAGTTTCTGCAATTTTTTACGCACATAATTCGGTTCATAAGGGTGATGGTGTATCACGCTTGTGGCTTTAATCCCTGAAGTATTGACAATCGGCATTTGATTTATCACGCCGATATTTTTAATTTCATTTGGGTAATTGTTTACTTGAGGGGCCACGGCCTGCTGCTGTACCTGCGGTTTGGTCTGTACAGGCGGCTTGTTTTGGACAAAAGGTTTGGTCTCGTTTGCCGGCGGCAATTGCAGTCTGCTGTAAGTCAATGCCTGATTTTCCTGCTGCTGTACAGGCTGCTGTTGCTGCTGCGGCTGCTGCGATGGAAAATTCCGGTTATGCCCGCCGCTTGATGGGTGGCTTATATTAATTACCACCTGTTGGTGTATTGTGTTGGCCTGTACCGAGGGCGGGGGCGCTTCCTTTTTATCTTTATCTTCCTGCAAGTCGCGCTGGTCCCGTGCCATGACATACAAGGCAGATACCAAAATTACCGTTAGAACCAATATTGTCAAACGTTTCATGCTTTCACCTCGCTTAATTTTTATTTGGCTTCCCGCATTCAAAATATTAGACGATTAAATTCTTTATAAAGTTCATTCCCTATTATTTAGTATTTATCAATAAATCCTTACAAATACTTCTTAAAACTCAGCCTCCAGCCCGAAATACATCAGCCTCGGCAAATTGTTGAGGATGCTTATAGTGCTGTAATCCGGTGAAAATATCAGCCCTTGCGGGTTTGCCCGGTTCAGCGCGTTAATTATTTCAAAATACAGGTTTAGTTTCCACCCCTCAAAGCGGAATGAATAGTCCGTCCTCAGGTCAAAGCGCAGATAGTCATCGAGCCTCATATTATAAGTGTCTGAAAATTCAGGGTACCATATCCCGCCGTTTTGAAAACGGCCCATTAAACTCTGCTGAAGCGGGCCTGTGTTATAGCGCATTTTCCCGCTTATGCTCCATGCCGGAGTTATGTTATAACCCCCTACAAGGTTTACTATATTGGGCTGGTCATATTCATATAATGACCATAGCCCTGTATTAGGGTCAAGCCTCTGGGATTCCGACAAAGAATAGGATGCCCATGCAAAAAACCTGTCAGCGCGCTCCTGCAAAAAGAAATCCATTCCTTTTGCTATTCCAAAACCTTTATTGTTGTATGTTTCATTTGTATTAATGCTGGTAACGCTGGTTACAAGGTCAGTATATGTCTTGTAATAAACATCCATGCTGGCAATCAGGCTGTCTGAAAATTTCTTTTCCACGCCAAGCACCATGTGTTCGGCGATATTCGCGCTCAGGTTGGGATTTCCCAGTTCCGGGTTCAACTGCTCAGCGTTCGGGAACTGGCTGTAGTATCCCCACGCTGCTTTCCACTGCGTGCTGTCATCGTACTGGTATTCCAGCCGCATCCTTGGCATCACGGTGTCATGCGCCACGTCATCCCTCTTGTCATATCTCACACCAGGTATAAATGCCCATTGCTTGTTTATCTGGATTTTATCCTGTAGGTAAACCCCGCGGTCATAAAGCGCGGAGGTTACAGTCACGCCGGTTAGGTCCGCATATGTTTCGGTGTTGGATGAATAATATTTAAAATTATATTCGTTGTCGCTTTCGTCTATTATTCCCAGATTTCCGCCGAAGCCAATTTCATTTTTCATCCCGAGCAGCTCGCCGATGTCCCATACAGCCTCTTCTTTTATCCCTAAATAATTTTCACCGGCAGTTTGGTCAGTCGCACCCGTGATATTTTTTTCTTCTGTCCAGTAATAATAAGGGGTCAGCGTCGATATTATTCCCTGCAAAGAAGTGTTTACCCAGCTCATGCCGCTTGTAAACCCGAAACTGTTAAAGCTGTAATTCCCGGCAAAAGCCGGGTTATTTACCTCATCCGCGGTCTGGTTCATGCTCATAAAATCGTCGCTGCTCTGCACCAGGCCCTTGAAATGGTTGTTCGGTCCAAGTGAAAAATCAAGCGTGCCTGCCACGTCCCAGAATGCCGGCACCACGGTAAACCCCATGCTGTCAAGGTATCCTTTAAGCAGCAGGTCTATGTAACTGCGCCTGCCTGCAGAGCGTGAAAGAAGCGTCGCCTATGCCAAGCGGCCCCTCAAGTAGTGCCTGTGACATTATCATGTTTATATCAGCTGTTACATGAAGCCTGTCCTTTCTGCCGGTTATTGTCTGGGCATTCAGGACAGATCCCATGCAGTCGCCCCATTTGACTCCGAAACCCGCGGCATTCAGGTCAACTGAAGAAAGGAGGTCTGAATCCACGGTTGCCAGCATGCCGAAAAAATGGAACGGCGTGGGCCACGGTATATTGTTGAGAAGGTACAGGTTGTCATCAGGCCCGCCGCCCTGTACAACCAGCTGTCCGGAAAAGTCGTTCGGAGCTGCCACTCCCGGCAGGCTTTGCACTGCCCTTAATGCGTCCCCGCCGTTGCCCGGAGTTTTCTTTATTTCCTCCTTGTTTACCGTGCTCTCGACTACATGGTCGGTATCTTTTTTCCCTTTTATGACAACCGCGTTCGAAGTAAAGTCCACTTTCTCAAGGTGTACGTCCAGCTCCAGGTCCTGCCCTGCCTTGACTGTAATATTTTTTGTCTTCTCCGCGTAACCGTCCGCTGTAAATACAAGCTTGCTGTCGCCTGCAGGAAGCTTAATTGCGTAGTGCCCTTTCGCGTCGCTTTCCGCTGTCAGGCTTGTCCCTTTTACCTGCACAAGCGCGTATTCCACAGTATCCGGCGAGCCCAGCTCAAACGTCCTGCCGTGGACACTGCCATATGCTGTCAGCGTGCCTGCTGCCGCATCTCCAGATACAGGGGTTATTGTGTTAGCGGCCGGGCCGTCTGCCGCGCGGATGCAAAAAGGCAGGCTGATAAGCCAGATGAATACTATTGTTTTAAAAAATAATCCTGTATTTATTTTCATTATTATCTCCAATTCATTAAAGTGGAACCCCGCCGACTGAAGTCGGCGGCTCCTCTAAAACCCACCGGAGGTTATAAAGAGTTCCCTCCGGAAAGGTATCATTCATCCCACCAACTGAAGTTGGGGGATTTCTTTCTGGATTAAATTTATCGGCATCTTCTACATGGGAAGACGCGCCAGGATCTGGTGGGCGACCGAGTTATCCGGTGAATCCTCCAGCACCCGTTCCATGCAAACCCTGGAAAAATCGTATTTCTTCATATAATAATACATCGAGCCAAGGTTAACTTCAAACTCAAAATATTTCCCGCCTGTGTGGCGTATAGTTTCCAGGAACATGGCTTCAGCTGTCTCAAAATGGCTGTTGTAAAACTCGAACATGGCCATGGTGAACAGCCCGTCAGGATAGTCCTGCGTCCGGTAAAAGCCTTCCATCCATGTCTGGAAACCCGATGGAGAAAGCCTGATGATCCGGTTGGCGTCATCTGCGATGCCAGTCGAGATTCCCCTTTCCTTCAACAAGGAGACGTCATCCAAAAACGGCACCTGTGGCGCGTAATCTTTCCTTAAATAAATTGCGAAATATTCGTCCAGATAAACCAGCCGCCAGTCAGTCATTTGCTTGAGAAAAAGGATCCATGTGGGAGCTGCAAAAGGGTTGAAAAATATAATGTCAGCCTTGTATTTTTCCGCCAGTTTCGCAAGCCCACCGGGATTAAATGAAGTCATGTATTCTTTAAAAAAGTCATCTCCCATGACCTCGGTACGCCCGTCAATGAAAGTCTTTTGCGGCCCCTGCCAGTCCAGCCACCCGCCGGCATTCATCTGATTCAGGATAACCCCATTCAATTTGTCCTTAATGAGGAAGTCCACTGATTTTTGCGGCTGCTTTTCCAGGTCAATGCCTGCTCCAAAGCGGTCCTCCCTCCTGTCCGAGATGTAATAAGCATTAGTAATAACCCTTAAACCAATTAATAAAATAAAAACACAAAGGAAAATCGGCACCCACTTCCTTACGGCAAGAAAATTTCCAGTTTTACGCCAGATTCCCCATTCCAAATCCTTCAGGCACTGTGCCATTATCGGAAGTGCCGCTATAAAAAAAAGCGGCACATTCTTGACTGCGGTGGCTGATAAATAAATAAAGGAAATTCCCAGGATAATTTCGTGTGCTTTTCGTTTTTTAAAAGTCGCGAGTATTAGAATCAGGCATATAACGCTGATGATTTTATAAGCGTTAAGCGCAATGCCCGGCGTAAAAAGATAATAGCCGTTTGCATGCATGGCCCACGGCGACTGGAATTCGGCTATGTTTGCCTTGAGCACCGTGCCGTTCAGCCGGGTGAAAAGCTGCAAAGGGAAAAGCACTCCCTTCAGAAAATACGGGTTCAGGAAGGAAGCTGCCGCGGATAATGCAGAATACTTCAACAGGCCTTTGTCCAGCCGCTTTTCATTGGCCCAGCCCGTCAAAAGAAAAGCTCCCATGGCAAGCCATCCTAAAATAAAAAGGCCGTGCATGTTGACCCAGGCCAGCTGGATCAATGGAAACAAAAAAAGAGGCATGGATTTTTGCTTCAGCCGTTTTTCCAGCAGATAAAGCGTCAGGCCCAGCCAGAGATATGTGACGATTTCAGGCCGCACGATAAAGCGGGTTTCAGAGCCGAGTATGGGGAAAAAAACAAGCGGGACTCCTATCCATAAAGGGATTCCGTTAAGCCGCAGCCTCAAGTGAAGGATGTAAAAAGCCAGAACCAAAAGCAAGGCGTTTGCCCAGGTTAAGATGGTATAACTTCCCAGCTTATAAAAAATATAAAGTATGATTTGATACAGCCAGTAAGTGTCCACGTAATCCCTGTTCACGGCAGTATAAGTAAATGGGTCCTTAGCCGGGAAAGCGTGATGTTGAAGTATCCACTGCCCGCTTTTTAAATGATACCCAAGGTCAAAGTCTGAAATGAGACGGAGAGAAAAGATAAAAAGAAGTATAAAGCATGCAAAAAGCGGGAAAAACCATGGCCGTATTGTCCACCCTCTGCCAGCAGAGTCGGGTTTTTTGGGTAAAACGCTCGGGGGCGGAATGGTAGCCAAAGTCAGTCATTCCTCGCAAAGCGGAATCCGAAATAATTACTGTATTTATAATATGGGTAGCCCAGGTAATTACTGTCGCGGAATCCGACCTGGGTATGTTCTGCGCCAAGGACACAGCTGCCGCCCCTCATCACACGGCAGGTTCCGCTTGCAGGTCCCCTGTAATTTGTGGATTCTTTAGCATGGTAGTTATCGTACCAGTCCCAGCACCATTCAAATACATTGCCTGACATATCATAGATGCCAAAAGCGTTTGCTGTTTTGCCGCCCACATCCTGCGTAGAACCGGAATTCGCGTTATACCACGCCACAAGCCCGGTTGCCGCTGCGTTGGTGTAATCTGCTGTCGCGCCGCTGGCATAATTATATGGCGTCCAGTTAGTACCGTTAATATAGCTTGCCGTGTACTGGTATTCCCCCTCGGTCGGGAGCCTGTACCCGTTGGCACTCCAGTTGGCATAAGGATTGTCGCTGCTGCCTGGTGTTGTATCCATATTTTCTCCATGCATTCCTGCAGAACTCTTGATCACTGCGGTAAAACCTGCGTCCGAATAATACACAGGTATCAGCCCGGATTTCTGGCTGTATGCATTGCACCACACTATGGCATCCCTCCAGTTCACTGTTGTAACAGGCTGGTATTGTGCTGCGGTCGGCGCTGCTCCGGCTTTCCCTTTATTTCCCTCTGTGCCTGCATTTTGAAAAGCATAACCGTTGGCAATGGCCCACTGGTATACCATGTACCATAAATAATATGTCACAGGATATTTTCCTATTTTAAAAGAAGAGATTGTGTGGATGAAACTGATTGTTCCGTTGGTCTGGGTAAATGTGCCTCCGGGAACGGTTGCAAGCGCAGAAGAATCAACTGCCGTGGTTGCTGTTTTTTTACTGCAATTTGTAATAAGAATGAATGCAGCAATAACTATTAAAACAAAAAGAAATACTGCTTTTTTCATTTCTATTACTCCCTATGATAGCGTTTGTTTTATTGAGCCGTCAACAGGCAATGACAAAGCACAAAGTACTAATAAATCATATATCCACCCTGTGTATTTTGTCAATCTTCAAATTTTCCGGACTTTTAGCGTAAGGCAAGTGAATGAGTGGGATAGAAAATAGAGGGTTTTAAAGCAGCACAACTGTGTTCAATGGCCTGCCGGCGCCTGTTATTCAGTACTATTATTGATTTGTTTGTCCTGGTCTTATTGTGTCAGTCGCGCCTTTTAGCATCCGGCCAAGAACGCCCAAATATTCTTTTAAATTAATATAAACCGATTTTTCAGGCAAAGCAATTTCATGGGGAAAAGGCCTTGAATAAACCGAAGTCAGGGTGTGGTGCAGGACATGTTCCCTCGAATCGCCGTGCGTAAAGAACAGGAACAATTTTTCCGGCCATGCCGTATCCTTAAGGTTCCGCGCCCAGATATTTCTCTGGTCAAAGCTTCCGTCAACTATCAGGTTGCCGTGCTCTATCATCTGCGAATGGTGTATTATAAAACTGTTCAGCCATATGCTGGCGATAAACGGGATTATTACCTGTTTCGCGCTCACTCCGAATGCCAGGTGCGATAATAACCCTATACCTGCCAGGAATATTACTATGAATAAAAGCGATAGCAAAGCTTTCCATGCCTTGAATTTTTTCCCGTGCACAGGATGGCCAGGCATGACAAACTGGGCAAGGAGCGAAATAAAAATAATGCCTATGAATATCTCAAAAAAATTATAAACAGCCCTCAGGAACCTGTTTTTTATTTCGCCTACGGGGTGGAACTCTGTGTCATCCCATGTATGCACCTTTGAATGATGGAACCCGTGCACCGCGCGGTAAACCTGCGGGTCAGTGATGAGCATCCATGCGTACAGGTTATAAAACAGGCCGTTCGGTACATTGGGCACGTATTTGTGCCATGTTTCATGCATCATGTAGCCTGCCCACGTAAAAAGGTATATACCCGGAAATACCATATACAGTATAGACCAGTAGCCTGCTTTCGCGCACACCGCAGGCAGGAAAAACAAATAAGCAGGCCAGGCAAAAAGCACAAAATAAAATTTCCACGCCTGCGACCTTATCCTTGCTTCAGTTATTGTATTTTCCATTATTTTCTCCATCTCAATATTGATGCGTTATTTAAAATAAGTTTACTTTTAATTAATGGTTTTTGTATCCCAAAATTCTCCATATAATTGACTTTTATCTATAGGTGTAGAGACGTTTTGCAAAACGTCTCTACATTTAATTATAATTTTTACCTAATTTTAGATTTGTCCGTGTGGTATTCATCTATTTTTAACCTTCCAAATAAAAAAGCCCGGAGCTTATTACCACAGGCTTATTTGCTATCTCATACCTGCTCAAGTCCAAGGCTATAACCAAGGGCAAGCGGTACTATTTTTCATTTTGAATTCTATCAGTTTGTTACTTATTTATTTTACGCTTTGCCCACCATTAAATATATACTGATAAAAGCCGAGATGGCAGCCAGCACCGACAGCACTGCGTGTGTGATTTTTATCACATGATTCGCCGGCTTATCAAAACTTAATATTGCGCCTGTCGCGAACAGTCCCAGGAACAATATGGCTGTGACAACTATCGCGGTGATTATTGCACTGTTTACAGGCATGCCTTTGCTCATTCCCTTTATCACAATTACCATTAATACCACGGTTGCAAGCGCGATAAGTTTATGCACCGTTAATAATGCGGTGTCCAGCGGCTTGTCCATCCTGCTAAGCCATATGCCTGATACAATAGTAAGAATGAATAAAATTCCCGTGCTTAAAATCCTGACGTCCATAAGTTTCATAATCATCCTCCATTTTTTAATAGTATATTCAGGCTTACTTTGCTGCTGTACCCGCCGCCACAGGCTCCTTATCATATCCAAGTGCCTTGCGGATTTCAGCTTTTGATTTTTCAAAGTCAGCCTTGAATTCTCTGCTTTTGAACATGTCAGCCGCGATTAATGTCGCAGCTATCCTGCCTGCTTCGGCATCGCTGCGGTAATGCACGCCTCCGATAATCCTGTTCACTGCGAATGCCCAGCCGCGGTTGAAAATCTCGGCGCTTTTTTCCGGCAGCATGTTTGCCAGTATTATGGCCATGAGGTTACCAGCAGCAGAATGCCCGCTCGGGTATGCTGGGTTTACAGGCACCTTGACGCATGGTTTTACCCTGCTGTCATACACGCTCGGCCTCGGCCTTTTCCAGAAATCTTTTGCCGGGTCTGTTATGTCACGCTCATTGCTGATTAAGTTGTCAAAAAACTCGGCTGTAAACGGCTGTTTTTCTTTTGTAAAATTTTCTCCAAGTATGTCGCTGAACCTGAAAACAGTAATAGTCTGGTCCGCAATCGCGTAATCGACCATTTCCTTGGTCCTGTTTTTCTGAAAATCAAGTATTTCCTTTATTTCTTTTTTCGTCTGTATTGAATCCTGCGTAGGCGGCGGTGGCAGAAGCTTTGTCAGGTCAATGTCAGACGGCGCTATGTAAGTTTTCCCTTTAGCGTACAATACGCCTGCTGCCAGAATTAAGGCAACAGATAAAACCAGCACAATCTTTGAAAATCTTTTCATGTCTATTCCTCCTTTGTTTATTTACTCCGGACTCAGGACAAAATTTATATTATTTCTGTTATAAAAGAGTTAAAAAAATAATAAGTTTTAATAATTACTAACGCATGAGCAGGCATAAAAGTCCTGGAAATCCCTGCTTGTCAAAGCGCATTCATATACACGGCTTTTTTCTTTAATCAGCGAATACAGCGTGGGATTGCTTACCGTATAATATAGAAGGTATTTGTCCAGCTTATCGGCATCGACTGTCATGGACACAGTAAGCGAAAAAAGGCTCTCGGGCGTGTAGTCAAAGTATCTGTATGCGTCGCAAAACGTGTATTCTAAGGCCCATTTTGCCCTGGTTTGGGCGTCTTTTGCGCCGAACCCGGACAGGTAATACACGGCAGTGTCCTTTATATCCCCGTCATTTTTTATCAGCGCCAGTTCAAATGCCGGGTTGTTGCCGTGAACCGGGCTTATTGACGGGATAATGCATGTCAAAAGCGCAGGCCTGCCTGACGGTGAAAACACGCGGAAGTCGTCAAAATGGGAGTGCCCTGCAAACATATTTTTTAAAGCCTTAATGTGGGCTTTCAGGATTTTAAAAAATTTTTTGTTGTACTCGGGCGCAAGGAACCCGTCATCGCCCTTGCAGTTTTTGTCTTTTGCCGCAAGAAATGTGTCTATTCCCGGCGGTATGTGCATGGCAATGATTGCCTTTTTCCCGTTTTTCTCATCCGAGGCAAGCTTGCTTGCCAGCCATTTCATCTCAATCTCGCCCGGGTTGTTATTTGCTTTTTTTGCCTGCCTGTAATTTTTATGCCAGAAAACGTCGTTTAAAACAATAAGCTCGTTGTTTTCCACACCTGGAAAAAGCAATTCGTAATAACCGCCTTTGTAAAAATCCGCAGCTGCCTGCCTGTCTGCCTTGACAGTATCAAAATAATCCGCCAAATTCTTTAGCATTGGGCCGCCGGGTACTATATTATAGTCTCCGTTATCAGAGTCGTTATTGCCCATGACAAAATATATTGGCTTGCCGGGTAAAGCCTGCTTTATCATGTCTGCTATGAATTCTATGGTTTTTATTGCAAAGGACGGGCATGCGCCCGCTGCCAGGCCTGAAAGCCTGTATTTAGTCTCGAAATTATGGCATAAAAGGTCCCCGCCTATTATGGCAGAGTTGATGTCCGCGGACATTTGGCTTATTTCATCTATTGCGGACAATAGCAGCCGGTAGTTTGTGTCTTTCATGTAGGCCGGGAAATCCCCCTGCTTCTGTTTTTCCAGTACTGCGCGCCATCCGCTTATCGGCGTTTTTTCAAGCTCTTTGGCAGCGCCGTCAACAAAAGGATCGAAATGTATGTCTGACAGGAGCAGAACAACAGTTTCTTTTTCTGTATTATTGGCTGTATTCCACGGCAGTTCAATGCCTGATGCTTTAAAGCATAAAGCAACAACAAGAATAAAAATCAATATAAATAATTTTATTTTTCTCATTTTATTCCTTTCTTTTTTATACTAAGATAGGTTTTTGCGCCTTTTAAAAATTCATATCCGGTCTTTTCCAGTGAAAAAGCTACACCCGCAAGCTCCCTGTCTTTTTTCAGCATATCCACATACCCGCATTTTTCTCCTGCCATGTTGCACGCCGGATATATCCGTATCTCTTTGGAAGTGATACGGATTAGCTCCTTTATTACGTCCCTGTGAAACCCGTAGGAGAGTTTGTCCTCAAAAAGAAAAAGCAAATGCGACATAAGTGTCATAGTGAACTGCTTATTTTTAAACGGGGATTTTGGAAAATCCGCGTAAACATAAAGTTTTTTGCCGTATCTTTTATAGTCATCAATGAATAAATCAAGCGCCTTTTGCCTGAATGTCATGAGCCTTTCCGGATTTTTATAATACTCCCACCTGTATT
This sequence comes from uncultured bacterium, assembly GCA_963845185.1. Taxonomy (GTDB): domain Bacteria; phylum Oederibacteriota; class PGYV01; order PGYV01; family CAWJRG01; genus CAWJRG01. Next base: position 628,813 of record CAWJRG010000010.1, read on the forward strand.
TGTGCAGCACAGGATCCAGTTCTTTCGTTACTGTGGCAATATCCGCCTCGGATTTTTTGTAAAGCTTCCCCGCCGGAATAGCATAAATATTATCCGAGCCTGTTACGTCCATGCCCTTTGCGCGCGCCTCTGCAGTGAATGAACTTACTCCGCTGCCAGCGTCAAGGATCTTTTCTTTTTGCAGGTTGATATTTTTTAGGTTGAACATTTTATCATACTCGTCAAACACCCTGCCTATAAGCATTATTTTTTTCAGGTTTATCTGTTTTTGTTTCATGCAGCCTTCCTGATGCATTATCTTTTTAAATCTTTTACTAGTTTTAAGGAAAATAATACAGGCTCCTACTTATTTTACCGCCAGAAATACGCCGAATTTTAAATAAAACCATATCATCGAGTATTTTTTAAAGCCTGCTTTTTTGAGAACCGACGATTACTCCTTGTTATGTATTTATTTTATAATACTTTTTATCGTGGACGCAGAGAATTCCTTTTTTGGAAACCCACTTCTTATTTTCTTTTTCTATGAATTTTTTTATCCCTTTCTCCTTGATATACACCAGGTTTTCAATCTCGCTCATGCCATAGCGCGTCCGGTACCTTTTATCCAGCCGCTGTAACCTGTCGCACGGGAATTCAACACAGCTAAAGCAGAATTTTCCTTTGCGTTTTGTGCAGATCCGCAGCCTGCAATGTTCGCGGGATTTAGGCCGGTTTTGCCCGGCGTAAGTGCAGCCATGGCAGGGGTTGTTTTCCCGTAAATGTGCCCTGCATATATTGCAGTTCATCCCGCATGGTGCAATAAGGTCTTTTCGTTCCATGATTCCTCCTGAATAAAATATTTTAGGATACATAGGATACAATTGAGAAAAGCATATATAAATTTATTTTATGGGTGAAGTAGCGGCTATACGTAAATCACAACTTTAACTATTGTTACGACGATCTTGCTGCTACTTCACCCTTTCCTAAGTCCTCTTCCATCGAGGGAGAGGGAGCCCACCAACTTTGTTGATAGGCAACGAGTAAAACCATAAACTAATCCTGCCACAATCATTTATATATAATATTATTCCTCTTTCTTTTGGTAATCAAACCAGTCAAAGTCAGCCGGGTTTTGGCACGGCTTGCCGTTTCCGCTCGCGTACATCGCCAGATACACTCCTGTAAATCCGCCTGCCACTTCTGTCGAGAGATAACGCGTTTCGCCCTCACCCAAAAGTTTCAGGTCGTTTTCGGATGGACCGTAAGAGAACATGTATTTATTGCGGTCCGCCTCTATGGAGAGCACCCAGTTCAAAGCCTGTGGAAGGACATGGCACGCCACCTCTGCCTGGAGGCTGCCTATCCGCCTCCGCAGCACAACGCTTTCCTGCCCGTTGCGCATGGTTACGAAGATTTCATAATGATGCTTCTCGTTCATACGCACTGTTATCCCTGCTTCCTCGTTATCTGTTTTCGGCTGGAACTCCAGGCACGCCATTGCTTTCAGCGCGAAATGGCATTGCCGCCTGCCCACCCATGCAGGCGACGCAACATCGTCGAGCCCGTCCTTTGACCCGTGCATACGCAAATATCCCGGCCGCTCGTCGAGAGAATAAAGCGCTGGTTCCGGGTTGCGCAGGAAATTCCAGCAAAGGGCAAACCTTATTGAATCGAAATCGTCGCGCATTGACGAGTCAGTCTCCGGCTCAAGCGCTAAGCCCGTTTTCATTTCCAGCGCCACATGCCCATGGTCGCCAATCATTGGAAAGCCGTCTTCCAGCCATGCGACAGGGCTCAGGAATGTCTCGCGGCCAAGGTGATAACATGGCGGGTAGCCATTGGGACGGACGCCGAGAAAGACCGCGAACCAGATATTGTTTATTTCAACCAGGTCTGCATGCCCGGTTGCCTGGATTGGGCTGTTAAAACTCCTGTGGCTGAGGATTGGATTGCGGCCGCATGATACAAATGGCCCCCACGGGCTTTTTGCGCGTGCCACTACTGCCATGTGCCCGTACTCAGTGCCTCCCTCGGCCATAAGCAGATAGTACCAGTCGTCTTTGTGATACAAGTGCGGAGCTTCAGCATACTGCCCGCCTGTGCCTGTCCACACGACTTTCGGTTCAGACAGAAGCTTGCCGCTTTTGACATCAATGCGGCTTTGCAGCGCCCCGCCGCTTGAGGTAGTATATAGGACGCTCCCGTCTTTGTCGAAAAACAGAGACGGGTCAATGCCCTGCTGCTTTATTGGGATGGGCTCTGACCACGGCCCTTCCGGTGCCTGGCTGGTAACTATGAAGTTTCCGCCGGATGATACATTTGTTGTTGTCATGTAAAAGGTTCTGTTATTGTGGCGCAGCGTCGGCGCGTAAATGCCGGCTGAGGCGCCTGCACCTGTGAGTGGCAGCTGGCTTTGCCGGTCCAGGCAATGTCCGACTTGGCGCCAGTGTACAAGATCGCGGCTGTGAAAGATTGGTACGCCGGGAAAATATTCGAAACTGCTTGTAACCAGATAGAAATCGCTGTCGACCCGGCAGACGCTCGGATCCGGATAAAAACCAGGCAATACGGGATTTCGGTATTTCATATGCGCTCCTTAAAGTCAAAGGTTGGAACTCAATTATTGATATTTTATCAGATAATGTAGGAAAATCAAGGTAATGAAATAAACAGGGTGTGGGATACCTCAAGGTTTGGACACCCCCCCTTAACAAGGGGGCTTAAGGGGATTTGCTGTATAGGAGCCCTTGTTATTTGACGCTTTTCAAAAGTCCTATCTTATACGGCAGCAAATGATACTCTAAACCATTGCTCGCAGGATCCCTGCCCTGGAAAAGCATCTGCAGATTATCCGGGTCTATTGTCAAAGTCTCATCATAACCATCGCGTATAAGCTCTCCGTGGCTTATGTCCTTTGTCCATGGATTTACGCCCTGCTCAAACGTCACATTGTTGATTCCGGCAAAAGGCTCTTCCCATGTGGTTGCCTGCTCTTTCCATTCGCCGTCAAGCGAGTCCGCAACAAAGCTCCTGTAATACCTGTCCCAGGAATCGCCGTTTGCCGCCTCTATTATGGTCAAATACTTGTCCTGTCCCTTTATGTGATAAGTGCAGCTGCCCTCATAGAACATGCGTTTGTCGCTGTTATGCAGTACTGCAACCGCATCGCTCATATTATTCGGGAAGTCCTCTATCTTTGTCCTGCAGCGGTAAAAATGGCCGTTGTCGCCTGAAAAGAAAAGATAGGCGTATTTGCTGTCGCATATGACCCAGAAATCAAGCCATTCGGGCCCCCACTGACCTTTTTCCAGCCCGGAAGGCGCTGTCTTGAAAAAATCCTGCGGCTTTGTCCAGCCGCCGGGGTTGTCTATGTTGTCGTTTGTCGAGTATTGGGGCTGGCCCGACTGGAATATCATGTACCATTTCTTCTGCGGGGTAAAATAAAAAACTTCGGGCGCGCAGTGGTATCCCTGCAAATTCGGGTTGTTGTCCTTTGAATATGCCTTTGCTTTTTTAACGTCTTTCCAGTCCTTGAAGCTTATGAACTGCATGCTCCATGCGCCTGCCTTATCGCATGTTGTATAAAACACATACCATTTGCCGTTGTAAAATACCACTGACGGGTCCTTTGCAGATACTATTTCGCGGCCTTTTTCAGGCTGTGGCAATATGACAGGCTCGCCTGTAGTCCATTGGAACCTTGTATTTTCATCAAATCCCTTTATCACCGGTGCACCGCCTTTTTCCGTAGTTGCTGATACGCATGACAGCATCAGAAAAATTAATATGATTATTACATATAATTTTTTCAACATATTGAACCTCCTGTTTTTTTTACAGCGTTTTTATCCAGTCCTTGCTTGTCAATACTTCAGCCTGCCTCGGGAATATTTTTTCTGTCAAAACCCTGTGCACTTCAGGGTCCGCATCGCTGCACAAATCCGACAGGATGGTGAGCTGTAAATCCTTGTCTGCCGCTTCCCTTGTAGTTGACAATACCACACCGCTGGTGGCTATGCCGCAAAGTACAAGGTACCGGATGTCCATGGAACGCAGCACCACCTCAAGGTCGCTCCCGCTGAACGCGCTGACCCGCCGTTTTGTAACAACGACATCGCCGGCAATTGGCTCTATGGCAGGAGCTGGGTCGACCATATTGCCAAGCGGCGACTCCTTTATCCTGCTAAAGCTCTTGTTCTGCGGATTTATTTCCGGGAAACCCGGCCTGAACCCAACCACAACATAGATGACAGGCACCTGCTTGCTGTGCGCCGCGTCTATCGCGGGCCTTAATTTTGCCAGATACTCGTCTTTTTTCTCCAGCCTGCTTAATGTCCCAGGCTGTACATCCATAACCAGTAACGCGCTTTTACTCATGTTTTGCCTCCTTGGTATCGTTTGTTTTACCAAGCCGTCAACAGGCGCCGGTAAAACATTACGAGACCAAGCACCCGGTCAAGTCCGAGACTTTTAAGTCGAGGACGAGAGGTGCCAGTATGTTTTTGTTGTAGGGGTAATTCACGAATTACCTAGTCGTTGTTATTTCTTCAGTTTTGGGCAGTTAAATAGTCCTGTGGACTATTTAACGGGTAGTTTCCATAAATCATCATATTAATAACTACCCTGAATATTACGCTATCATGTACCCGCTTAAGTCCTCGGCTACAGCCGAGGACAAGCTTTAATATATACTATTCTATTTTGTATTTGGCATTTATAGGGCTTCAATTTCCTGTTTCATAGGAATTTACTGAATTGCATTGCCATGTTACTGTACCATCCGTTGTGCTGACTGTGCAGATTGCTTCATTCATTATCACCGCAGAACAAATACCCCAATCGACCGACGGTTGATAATAATAATATTTAATATCGGATGTATATGCGCCCGCAGTTTGTGTGACATCAGAGCTGTATATATCTTTTACCTCACCCGGATAAGAGACGGGGCCGTAGCCGCTGCAGTTCTCGTTAAGCAGCCAGTATTCCGCGAATTCCTTGACTGCTGCTGTTGATGTTACAGATTGCAAAACCCTTGTTGAGGGATCATAATAACTACAATTATAAACTCTTTGTTGAAAAACCGGATTTGCGTTCCAGTCGCGTTCGTAATACATGCTTGTTGCGCGCTCGGAATATGAGGTATAACCCCAGGCATTAACCGTATTTGAATAATCAAAAATAGCGTCTGCCTGGACCGTTGTGCTCGCGCATACAAAAGAATAATAATAACAGGTAGATACAGGCGGTGTTGTATCTATATAAAATCCGGCCGGATACAAAAAATTACCGCTTTGCGCGTTCGAAATAAGGGTATTTGCTTCGGGTGCAATGGATCTTTTGCAATTATTGTTGTTCTTCCTGCAGCTCCAGCAACCGCTGCTGAATATCATAGCTAAAGCTGCAAGTATGATTAATAGTTTTTTCATGACCGCCTCCTTTTCCTTTAGTTTTATATAATTATATCCCTTATTGACAGCCCTGTCAAATTCCTTTCCGTATAAAAGGCCTTAAGGGGGTTGCCTAAATGCCGGCTGTTGGCTATAATAAACACATGGATTCCAAAACTGTTATAGAACTATATAAGTCGCTGGAAAACATCGGCATTCAGATATGGATTGACGGCGGCTGGGGTGTCGATGCCCTTTTGGGCAGGCAGACACGCCCGCATAAGGACCTGGACATAGCTGTCCAGTGGAAAGATGTTCCTCTGCTCCGTGAATTCATGGAGGCTAAAGATTACAAACAAATCAAAGAAGACAACAAATGGAACTTTGTACTGGCCGATACTGGCGGCAATGAGCTTGATGTACATGCCTTTGTTTATGATGACAAGGGCAATGTGGTAGACGGAATCATGTATCCTGCCGAATCCCTCACAGGCACTGGCTCTATAGATGGCCAGGTTGTAAAATGCATCTCTTCCCAATATATGGTTGAGTTCCTGACTCCGTGGATGAGCAAATATCCGGAAAAATACAAACAGGCTGTTTTTGATTTGTGCAAGAAATTTAACATACCCGTTCCCGGTTGGAATTAAAGGCAGAATTCGGCATCTTTCCTTTCTTCATGCAATATCATTTCCCATCCCAGACGTATGTTCCGCCCTTTTCCAGCTTCAATTCACGCTCGTTTTTACCGTAACGCAATTTTATCGTATCGCCTTCCAAAGACCGGACCTTTGCCGAGACAAGTTTTCCATCTTGCCATGATATGTCCACTTCAAAGCCGCCCCGTGCGCGCAGTCCCTTCACACTCCCATTGGGCCATGCTTTCGGCAGTGCGGGAAGCAGGTTGATGATCCGGATGACGTTGGCCGAATCTCCGGTTTCCATCTCGTGGCTTTGCAGCAGCATCTCTGTTATGCCTGAAACCGCGCCGAAATTGCCGTCAATCTGGAAAGGCGGATGCGCGTCAAGGAGATTCGGGTAAGTACCGCCTCCTGTGTCGAATGAGCTGCCATGGCTGCCCGGCGCGCTCAGCAGGTTCGTCAGCATAACATAAGCGTGGTCGCCTTCGAGCAGCCTTGCCCATAAATTCATTTTCCACGCGAGGCTCCAGCCTGTGCCAGCATCGCCGCGCGCACGCAGCGTGACCTTCGCTGCGTTAAATAAATCCGGAGTACCGCTTTTGGTAACCTGGCTGCTGGGGAACAGCGCGTAGAGCTGCGAAACATGGCGGTTGGTATCGTTCCAGCTGTCAACATCCTCCAGCCATTCCTGGAATTGGCCCCATTTACCGGTCTGGAACGGAGGCAGTTTCGCGCGCAATGCCAGGATTTTCCTTTGGAACTTTTCATCTTTGGAAAGTATCCTGGCCGCCTCAGCAGTCTGAGCGAAAAGGTCGCGCAGGATGCCGTTATCCACCGCGGGCCCGGCGCATAAGCCGCCGTTCTCCGGGGAATACGACGGGCATGTCACAAACCAGCCCTTATCAATATGCCTTGGATCCTGTACCAAAAAATCAATAAAAAATTCACATGAGCCTTTCATCAACGGATAAGCCCGTTTTAAAAACACCTTATCTCCGGTGAAAAGGTAGTGCTCCCAGAGGTGTGTACAAAGCCAGGCTCCGGCCAGCGGCCATTGGCTCATAGGAGGAAAATCCACAGGCGCGGTGCCGCGCCAGAGGTCGGTATTATGATGTACCACCCAGCCGCCCGCGCCATACATTTTTTTTGCGGTTACTGCGCCGGCACTGGACAGGTCTGCGATCATCGCAAACAGCGGTTCGGCGCATTCAGAGAGGTTGGCGCTCTCGGCTGGCCAGTAATTCATCTCCGTGTTGATATTGACGGTATATTTGCTTCCCCATGCCGGTGACATCGGCGATCCATAGTAGTCCCGTCCGCTCATATCGAGTTCTCCGGTTTGGAAATTCGCCCCGTTCCATATACCCTGCAGGTTCGCCGGCTGGCCGCCCGGGCGGCTGCATGCGATAAGCAGGTAGCGTCCAAACTGAAAGTAAAGCGCTGCCAGGCCGGGATCTCCGCCTTTTGCAAAACCGGATATGCGTTCGTCGGTCGGTTTGCCGGCGCTATCGGTACTGCCGAGATCAATCGATACGCGCCCGAACAGGGCCTGGTAGTCGGCGAGATGTTTTTCTTTGAGTTTAATATACGTTTTTTTCAGCGCTGAGCCCAGTATCGCCCCGGTTTTTTTCTTCGCGTCGCCTGAAACATCATGGTAGTTTTTGAAATTCGTTGCGCCTGAAATGATAAGCGTCGCCGAATCCGCCCCCTTGATAATAATCCCGCCATCCGTAACAGTGAACGTCCCTCCCTCATGCATTGTCGCCAGCCGCGCATATGCCGTAATGGCGGCCGGCACATCCACATCAGGAATGTTGGCGCAGGCAGACTTCGGCATCTGGTCCGGAAGCCACCATTCCTTGGTGGTCCGCTTGTAATCTTTTCCCATTCCTTTCATCATAAGCGTGTTTCCGTCAGCGCTTTGCCTGAATCCCGGCAGGGGCGAGGCAAACGACGCGTTGAAACTCACGCAGCCGGGTTTGTCCGCCGAGATGTGTACTACGATTATTCGATCCGGGTAACTGGCGAAAACTTCGCGGGTATAGATGACATTTTCAACTTTATATGTAGTCACGGCCATGGCTGTATCCAGATCAAGCCAGCGCTTATAGTCCGTAACTGCGGCAACAGGATCCGGGAATGTCAGCAGCAGGTCTCCTAAAGGAAGATAGGATGTTTCCTTCATCGGCTGGCCCATGGCGTTCTGGTAAAGAAGCCCGCAGGCTTCCGACAATGCCGCAGGTGTGCCTTCAAAAACCAGTTTCCTGGCCTTGTTGACAGCGTTAAACGCCGTGTCCCGCGCCGGTGTATATGGCCCGCCGGACCACACAGTACCTTCATTAAGCTGGATATTTTCCGTATCAATGCCGCCAAAAACCATGGCGCCCATATACCCGTTGCCGATTGGCAGCGCCTCATACCAGTTCTTTGCGGGCTGCCTATACCATAGGATATAGCGGCCCTCGGGCCCTTTATCCGAGCCGTAAATCATTTCAGCGGATTTTGAATCCACAGCCGGAGCGCAGGCTGCGGAGGTTGCCAGGACAAGCCATGTTACTGTAAAAAGGAATAAAATCATTGCCCTTCCGTTTCCTGTCATATAATATGACATCTTATTTTATCCATTATGTTTCTCCACCAGGGTTATATTTCCGGAATTTTTATGCCCTCCGCTATATTTTATGAATGAAACACCCCACTGTCAATATAAATCAATAAGGCAGAACATTTGTGAATCCAGAATACCAGGATAATTTATAGATTATTATGGATAATACCTCTTTTCTTTAACTTAAACAAAAAATATGAGGTGTTTGGATATGTTTCCCAAAAGAAAATATCAAGTTAAATCCCCGCTTGATTTGTTGATGGATACTCCCCGCTGATATTGATCATATACCAGCCCGCTCAAACAAACATACGGCAAATAAAACTGTTATTTCCGTCAATTCATTTATCGCGCCGATTGTATCCCCTGTTATGCCGTTTATTTTTTTATTAATATACCGGCTTATTGTATATGAAACCAGGGCAGCCAATACAAAAGCAATCATGCCTTTTAACCGCCATAAAGCAACAGCGGCCGACAGGGCAATTATTGACGGGAGAATAAATATTGGTAAATTTAATTTTTCCATGAAGTGTTTTGCCTTGCCCTGTTTTCGTGCGTAAGGAAACAAAAACATTACAAATACCATGGCCCACCTGCCAAGCAAGCACATTAAAACTATGGCTATAGGTTTTGCAGGCGCGGTGACGGCGTTAAGCAGTGAGATTTTTAAAATAACCGCGCTTATTATGGCGAGCACTCCCATTGAACCGGTATGCGGGTCGCGCATTATCCTTAATTTATCCTTTATGTTCTTCCCGCCGTATAATCCGTCAAAAGTATCGGACAGCCCATCCAGATGAAGTCCCCCCGTCAAAACCGTCAGTAAAATAATTGTCATTGTGCTTGCAAGCAGAGCGTCAAAACCCGCCCGTATCATAAGCATATTTAGCCCTGCAGTCAGGAACCCCAGCAGCAGCCCGACAACCGGGAAAAAAATCACCGCCCCGGCAAATTTTTTTACGGAATATTTAACGTTAACCGGGATTATACCGAGAAACTGGACGGCGAGCAGGAATTCAGTCATTTTTTTTCGAAACTGCCGCTTCTTCAAAAGTAGCCATCTGTGCCAGCACTTTTACCGACGCATCGGCTATACTTATTCCAAGCGCAGCGCCCGTGCCTTCGCCGAGCCTCATGTTAAAATCAAACAAAGGCACAAGCCCCATATGTTTAAGCATTGCCCTGTGCCCTTTTTCAACTGAACAGTGGCCGGCTATCATGAAATCCTTTGCCTTCGGCTCTATATGATAAGCCAGCATAGCCGCGGCACCTGAAATAAAACCGTCTATGACAACAGGCACCCTGTGAGCCGCTGCCGCAAGTATCACGCCTGTCAGGCCGCCTATTTCAAAACCCCCTACTTTTGCGAGCACGTCTATTGCGTCCATTTTATCCGGATTGTTTATTTTCAGCGCCTTCTCTATCACCTTGACCTTGTTCTCGAATCCTTTCTCATCAATGCCTGTCCCGTGCCCGGTCAGATCCCTGACTTTCTCTTCCGTATACACGGCAGCTATGGCGCTGGAAGGAGTGGTGTTGCCGATGCCCATTTCGCCGGTCCCGGCGATATCGATGCCTTTCCTGTATTCGTCCTCGAATATTTCCATGCCAGCTTCTATTGATTTTACCGCCTCGTTCCTCGTCATTGCCGGGCCCTTTGCCATATTCTTTGTACCGTAACCCACTTTATTTATAATAAGCCCGGGATTTGGGGTTAAATCAACTGCTACGCCAAGGTCGGCCACAATCACTTTTGCGCCAACATGCCTGGCCAGCACGTTAATCCCTGCTCCTCCGTGAAGGAAATTGTAGACCATCTGCGGGGTTACTTCTTTTGAGAAGGCGCTGACGCCTTCATCCGTAACCCCGTGGTCGCCGGCAAAGGCAAATATTACTTTTTTCTCAATCAACGGCTTTTCTTTGCCTGTGATTCCTGCTATCTGCTTTGCTAGTTCTTCCAGTCTGCCGAGGCTTCCCTGTGGCTTTGTGAGGTTATCAAGTCTTTTTTGCGTTTTTTCCATAATTTCGTCGTTAAGGCTGCTGATTTTTTCTACTGTTGTTTTCAGTTTTTCCATACTATTTTAACCTCCACGGGATTCCGGACACCATGAAAAATACCCGGTTTGAATTCTTTGCGACCATCTGGTTGACCCTGCCTGCAATGTCCCTGAAATCTCTCGCCATCTTATTTTCCGGCACTATCCCAAGCCCGGCTTCATTCGATACAATGACGGTTTTTGACTTCGTTTTTTTTAAAGCTTTAAGCAAAACGTCTATTTCATGCGCTATATATTCCATCCTGCGCCGAGCCACCATATAGTTTGATACAAGCAGTGTCAGGCAGTCGATGATGATTACATCATATTTGCTCCTGAAATTTTCGAGCAAGCCTGCTATATCCTCAGTCCGCACAAAAGTGTCCCATGCCGCCGGTCTTGATTTCCTGTGCATGTTGACCCGTTCTTTCATTTCGTCGTCGCGCGGTTCGCAGGTCGCGATAAACGCAACCTTTTTCTTTTTGTGATTTTCAGCCAGTTTGACGGCATAGGAACTCTTCCCGCTTCTCGCCCCGCCAAGTATAAAAGTTATCTTACTCATAATAAGCCTTTCCTTTTCCAATTTTCAGCAGCCGCGCGCCGCCGGGCGGTGTTTGAACGTCCTTGCTTTTAAATAAAACATTCATTATTACGCATATGGGCCCTCCATGTGTAATAACGACAACTGTCTTTCCCCTGTTCCCTGAAACTATGCGTTTTATGGATCTTACAACTCTTTTCTCGAATTCATCCATTGCTTCAGCGCATGGTATTGTTGTGTTATACGGGTCTGTTATCCATTTTCTGTATGTTTTTTCCTGCTTCTTCATCAACTGCGCGTGCGTCATGCCCTCAAACGCGCCAAAGTCATATTCCCGTAAATCCTGCATTATCTCCGGCTCCCTGTCTGGAAAAATAATCCTTGCAAATTCAAGCGCTCTTTTCCTGTCGCTTGTGTATACGCGGTCAATATGCGCGTTTTCATATTTTTTTCTCAGTTCTTTTGCCTGTTTTATGCCGGCGGCGTTAAGCCCTGTATTGGTCATGCCGAAATAACGTTTCTTCGCGTTCCAGCCGGTCTCGCCGTGCCTGATCAGGAATAATTTTGTCAAATCTTTGTCTCTTTGTTCTTTTTTTGCTCTTACAGTACACATTTTAACCCTTGCTCAGCCCTTCGTCCGGAAGCAAGTCGCAGAAACAAAATCTGCCTTCTTTCAAAACGACGTCTCCTCTTTTCACGTAAATTTTCCTGTCGAATATGGGCCCGTCATAAACAAAAGTATGGAATTCTCCGTTCTCGCCGCACGGGTCAACTGAAAACGGCAAATCGGATAACAGGGTTTTGTCGAATTCCCGTCCTGCAAAGCTTGCGTCAAGAAATTTCGTATCGACGCAGGTAATAACCGCCTTGAAGCCTAAATTGATAAATGAATCGGCAAGCTGCCTGGAGTCTTTCTTCCACAGCGGAAAAATCGCGTTCATTTGAAGTTTTGCAAGGTTGTTTTCGCGGTATTTACGCAAATCTTCAAGAAAAATGTCTCCAAAAACGACGGAATCCGTGCCCCTGTCCCTGTAATTCCCGAGAATCCGCGCCATGTTGGTTTCATATTCTTCGTTTGACGCGTTTTTCGTAATAAGCACTTTTTCAAGCCGGAGGTTCAGGGCATTTGCCTGTTGCGCAAGCAGGACACTGCGCACGCCGTGCATGCTGATCCTGTCATAATCTTCCGTAACTGTTGTCAGTAAAGCCTCCACGGAATAATTGCCGGATTTAAGAATTTCATATAAGGCGAATGAACTGTCTTTTCCGCCGCTCCATGACGAAACCACGCTGATATTATTCATCTACCCGTCCTCCCAAATTCAAAATTTCTCCTTCCACCCTGATGGCGGAAAATATCAAAACTGCACTTCCATGCCTGCCATTATCATCCGTCCCTGTGTCTGATAATCATAAACTATGCGGTATTTCGTATTGTCGAATATGTTGCTCACATTGCAGAATATCCGTATATTATCGTTGAGTTTCTGTGCCGCATTTATATTTAAAAGATAATACGGCTTTAGAATTACTGAATTCCCTGAAGTAGAGTCAATTCTGTTATCGACATACTCGGCGTCAGCCGAAAGTTTTATCGCGTAAGGCAGAGAGACCGACGTATTTCCGGTAATTTTATTCCTCGGCATATACGGCAGGGGTTTGCCGCTTACTTCGTCGGTGCCGAGCATGCATGTATATCCCGCGGCAATGGACCAGAAATCATAAGGCCTATAACTCGCCTTTACCTCTGCGCCCGTGATGACAGCTTTGCCGATATTTACAGGTGTCGTTATATAAGTAGCGGGATTATATGAATAATTAATCAGGTCAGTCACGCTTCTGTAAAACCACACCAGCGATCCTGTAAACCTGTCGGTTTTATTATCCACTCCAAGTTCGTAGGACATGGCTTGCTCGGGTTTTAAATCAGGGTTGGACTTTATGCCCCACGCTATATCGGAATAATAAAGCTCGTCAAGCGTGGGCGCTGAAAATGAATAATCCATGGTTCCGTGAACATTCGTATTTTCAGGCAGCGCGTACTTTGCCCCGAAGCTCCAGCTGTACATATTCCCATATACCGTGTTGATGTCATATCTCCCTCCGGCATCGGCCACGAGCGCTTTTATCGGCATCAGGGACACATTTAACATGATGCCTTCGTTCTGGATAATTTTCGTTCCTATGCTGGTATCATTTATCGTTTTAATATTCTCATCAAAACCGCCTATAAGCGAAAGATAGCTTAATTGGTCATAAATTCCCATTATGCTTCCCTGCGTTTCTTTGGCGACTGTCCGCGTAGATGGATACATTGGAGAGGTGTTTGTCATGTCCCCGCTTCTCTTAAACACGCTCGCATCAATCTTTACGGCGTCAAGAGTTTCAATTTCATCGGCGCCGAATGAATAATTTTCATCATATTGATTGCCGGAAAATTCAGGGTTTGAAATGGAACCCGGGTATGCCGCATATCTATTAAGGTAATTGCCTGTCAGCGTTGTTTTGCTCCAGCCCTCTTCGAACGTAAGCTTCCCGTTAAAATATCTCTTCAGATAATCGCTGCCGGGAAAATTATCAATGTTTGGAAGATATCCCGCGCTTCTTTCCTGCAGCCCGCTTGCCGAAATCCCTGCTTTTCCAAGTTTGAAAGCGGTGCCGAGCGTTTCTCTCAGGGTATTATAGGACCCGTTTGAAACAGATGCATTTATAATGTTTTTCAATCCGGAATTTGTGATGATATTTACCACGCCTGCCGTAGCATCCGGCCCGTATATTGAAGATAACCCTCCTTTTACAACTTCAATCCTGTCGATATTCAAAAGGTTTATCAAACCCATGTCGGTTGCGCCTGAAAGCATATCCGCCGTGGGCATATTGTCTACCAGCACGAGCACCTGGTTTGATGCTGAGCCTCTCATCAGCAGCGATGCCGTGCCTTCTGCCCCGGAATATTTTTCTATCGTAATATCGGAAATCTCCTGAAGGATGTCTTCCGCTTTTGTCTTTCCCGAGTCCTGAATCTGTTCATTTGTTATTACATCTACGCTGCGCGGCACAAGGTTTAATATTTCCGGCACCTTACGCGCTGTTACTACTACCTCGTTTAGCGTTGACTGCTGCGCTGTTTGAGTCGCCGCCTGCATAGAATTTGAATTATTTTCCTTTTTACCGGCCTCCGGCGGCGCAGTTTCTGCGACATTTTGTTGCGTTGTTTTATCCGGTTCGCTTTTTTGTATTATGGCAGAGCTTCCATTTGTTGCACTTTCAGGCAAATAGCCCGCATCGTCAGCATGCGCCTGCAGCGCTCCTGCGGACAAACAGAGACAGATAAAAATTACTTTTTTAATCGGCATGTTCCCTCCTGTTGTTATTTTAACCGGATTTTATCGAAAATATTCTCCAACATTTCGATAGCCTTTGATATTCTCGGCCCGGGCCTGAGCATTATATCCATATCTTTTTTCCCGATTACGAAGATATTTCCAAAAATCCCCGCTTTTGCCAATTTAAACCAGCTTCTTTCCATGTATCCGGATTCCGGTGTATATAAGAGCAGTATCACGTCTGGATTTCTTTTGATTATTTCTTCGGGCGATACTTTGGGATAAAAAGAAATTGAGTCGGCCATCACGTTTATTCCGCCTGCTTTTGAGATGACATCGGTTATGAAAGAGTCCCTGCCGATGCTTATGGCGGGATTTCCCCATAACTCCAAATATACTTTTATATGTTTGTTTTGTTTTATATGTGAAATGGTTTTTTCGATGCTTGTAACTATTTTACCGGCGGTTATTTCATTTCCAAGCAATTTTCCCATAATTTGTATGTCTTTCTCTATGGCTGAAATATCCCGCGAATAAAAAATAACGACTTTAATCTTTAATTCTTCAAGTTTTTCTATTATTTTATCCTGAAGGTCCTTTGTCGCGAGCACAACATCCGGTTTCAACGCCAATATTTTTTCAATATCCGGACTGACAAACGAGCCTGCCTTTTCTTTTGTCAAGGCAGAAATCGGATAATTGCAGTTGATAGTGACAGCTTTAAGCTTCTTCCCGCCGCCAAGGGCATAGACCATCTCGGTTTGCGCCGGAGAAAGCGAAACAATACTTTTTACCGGTAATTTGATATCTGTTTTTCTTCCGGCATCATCAGTTATAATTTCAGCATGCGCTGAAATTATACAGAAAAAGGAAATAAAGAAAACAAACCCGGTGCTTCTTAATAAATTAATTTTCATCAGTTAAGCGCTCCTTATTACTTAAAAATTCTGCATATAATTTTACAGGCGGATAATGAAGCACCTTTCGGCAGGAGGGAGTAATAGCGGTTTTAAAATAAAAAACCCGGCAACCTGCGCCGGGAATGGAATCATAATTTTGCTATATTTTCCCTTTGTGCGAAGGTACTAACCTGTAAACTACAGTGGACCGGGCTACCCTTTCGGGATTACCGTTGCGACACAGCGCCCTGAATTTCACAGGGACTTCCTCTGTAATAATGGTTCTGCCAGAAACTTAGCATAAACAGCAGTCGGCTGTCAACAACTTTCTTATATTGTTTTGTTTTGATTGTCAATTTCATACATAATATTTTATACTGGAGCCCCATCACGCGCATGCGCGTAGTACCAGTTAACGGCATACGACTCTTTTCCGTCCTGAGCGAGTCGTGGGACTCGCTTTCTGCCCGCCGCTGCTAATCTAACGCTTGCCGTTGTGGCAGTAATATGACCTACATGAAGCAGAATGCGTAAGGTATTGGTAAATAAAATATATGCGCATAAATTTATTGGATTGCTTTTGGCCCTATCCCCGCGTCCGCCATCTGCATGGTGTACTCCAGCATATGGTATGCTGCTGAGGCGTCGTCCGGTATCGTGACGATATTTATGGACATGGGCGAAAAAGTTATTTTCCTGGGCTTGAGTTTTTCGACCGCAAGCGTCAGGACCCTCTTCACTGTATCTTTGTTGACGACCAGTATTGCTGTGGCTGCCTTTTTTCCGTCGTAGCTCGCATATACAGACATGCCATCAGGCGCCTCAGACGGCTTGACTGATATGCCGCTGAAGTTTGTGTCCACCATTTGCTGGACGTAATATTCAGGCGTGAGTTTATATGTCACCGGATTTTTTGTTGGGTCAGTCAGCACAAACCCGAAGACAGTAAAGTTTGCGCTCTGTACAGGCTCGGCAAGTTCCCAGAACGAGAAGTTCCAGAGCCCTGCCTCGAGCGCGGCGCCCATCCTGTCCGCGTCCCAGATGGCCGCGTAGAATGTCCCGGGCCCTACCTTGCGTGTCTCCGGAGTGTATAAATTGGTATTAGCGTCGTAGCAGACGCTTGCCTCGGTGATGGCCAGCTGCGTGCCCGACTTTCCGTGTTTTGCTATTCGGTTTTTTACGCTCTGGACAAACTCCGGAAACCCGTCTATATCATTTAGCACGCCCGCTTCAGTGAGCTCCCGTGCGGAAAAACCATAATGATGTATGCTCACTATGTCGATGTAGTCCTTGCACCCGTCGAGCATCGGGCTCAGCCAGTCATTGCCATCATTGTATTTGGCGCCGAGCTCCGGCCCTACGAATTTAATATCCACGCCGCTGTGCGCCTTTTCATTGGCGTCCAGCATTGCCTTTGCGTAGGAATTGTAGATAGCGGCATATTCGGACACGGTCGTAACAGGCAGGCCTGTTTTCCTTTGAAAGAATACATCATATATATCCACCTCGTCGCCTATGCTCCAGTACTTGACCCCGTACTTTTTGGTGCCGTTTATATAGGTGACAATGTCCGCCGCTCCCTGCGCCGAGGTCTTGCCGCCATCCTTGTTGTTTCCGTAAACAGGTACCATCATGATAGGCTCTGCGCCTGTTGCGCGGCAATATTCTATAAACTTATCCTCCTGGCTATTGTCGAAAAGCTCAGGACTGTTCGCGTCGTTTTGGTTGTCCGCGCCTACAATTACGTTAAGTTTCAGCGCCTTGACAGGCTCCTCTGATCCCTTTAACCCGACCAGGCCGTTTTTGTTCCAGTCTATCCAGTCAAAGTAGCAGCTGCCGAAAGCATAGGGTGATATTGGGACACCGTTGTCCCGGCTTATCTTTACCGTCTTTATCTGGGCGCCGGCTTTTGCTTTGTCAAAAAAAGCGCCTCCTGTGCCTGCCGCCTCAACCTGACCTATTTCCAGGACAGAATCGCCTGTGATCCTTGGCATAAAAGTAATGCCCTTGGTCAACTTCAGGTCCATGCTGTGCCCCAATCGCGCGCCGGCCGGTGTGTAATATGGGTCCTTTTGGAATGATGAAAATGGGAGCGTGACTTCTGTCCAGTCCCCGGATGATACCTGGAACACTGTGCCATACTGCACGTTAAATGAGTCCTTCAAAGACATCTGCACGTTGCCTGCCGCGCTTGATTTTATTTTAAATTTGAAACAGGTATTTTTGGAAAGGTCGGAAACCGGGACATTGCGTCCAATGCCGCACCACCCGCCCTTGGCCAGGCTGTAGGTAAGCTTTACTGCCTTTTGTCCGTCGGGCCCTGTCTCAAGCACAGCGTCACACCTGGAGCCCATAGAGTCTGCGAAAGTCCCAAGCATCTGGAAAGGGCTGGTAAACCAGTCCTCGATTATCCTGCCGTTTGAAGTAGAAACTATTATTACAGGCGTGGGTGCCGCGCCCGCTGATGCTTTCCCGGCTGCCTCGATGGGCCCGATTTCCACGGTTGAGTCTCCGGTAATTTCCGGCTGCAAATTCATGCTTTTGGTCATGGTGAGGTCCATGGCATGCCCGGGTATCGCGTCCGGCGGCGTGTAATAAGGGTCCTTGTTAAAGGATGAAAAAGGAACCGTGACTTCTGTCCAGTCCCCGGATGAAACCTGGAACATGGCGACATACTGCACGTTGTATGAGTCCTTGAGCGCTATTTGCACTTGCCCGTCCGCGTTTGACCTGGCTTTGAACTTGAGTGAATTGTCTTTGGAAAGGTCGGCCGCGACAGCGCGCCAGATCCCGCACCAGCCGCTCGCGGTTATTTTTGATGTCAGCTTGATGGCCTTGTTTCCGTCAGGCCCGGCTTCAGCCGTGAAACTGATCTTGGAACCCGTGGTATCCGCGAATGTCCCAATGTCCTGCCCCGGGTTCACCATGCTCCAGTCCTCGATGACCGCCGCAAAAACAGCTGAAGACAGGAACAACAAAACCGCCGCGAGACTTAAAAGTCTTTTCATTTTTCTTTTCATTTTTGTCTCCATTTATGTTTATTCCATTTCAATCGAAATAACATTATAATATTTCAAATTGTCCACCTTCAGTTTCAAGACTCCGTTATTAAAATCATACTTAACGTCCTTTTTGCCGTTGAAATCAGGCGAAACAGCGTACACTTTTAACGGCTTTTTTTGCAGCTCTATAAGTACATTAAAATCCCTTTGTGGCAGGATTTTGCCCTTATAGTTGTGATTGACCAGGTGAAGGACATAGCGGTTGTCCTTTTTTTGTTCCATAAGGTTGTATGAAATATTTTTCCGCGGTATCCTCACGTTTACCGGCGAATAATCGTTGCCGTGGTAAAAGCCGCTGTTGTCTTTATAATACTTCGCGTATTCCGCGAAAAAATCCAATACCCGGATTCTTCAGCCGTGGGCTCGCCGGGCATCACGGTCGCGAGATGAAAGGCGTAATAACAGCCCGCGGCGTATGCTTCAGCGGCGTATATCCGCCAGAAATCCATTTTTTGTCCGGCTGAAAGCGCGTAATAGCCGTCAATTACCCTGTTTGGAAAATCAAGAAAAAATACAAGCGGGACATCTCCCGATGCTTCTTTACTGCGTTTATACATTTTCTTGTATATGTCCATGACTGACACGCTTCCGTCAAGTTTTCCGTCTTTTATGGGCACATAATCAAGGCCGTTCCAGTCCATGGGGGCGTTATCCGGGTTCGGCATGTAAATGCCCAGGCTGTTAAAATCGACGCATGGCATAATGCCGTTGCAGGTTATCAGTATCTTTTTCCCGTATTTTTCCCTGCCGTACGCCCTTGCAGCGTCAAATATTTCTTTTAAATACTTCTTTATGTAGACGCCTGTAAAAGTGCCGTCATTATACAGCCTGTTTCCCATTTGCTTGCCCCATTCTTTCGCGAGCGGGTTTGACTCTTCCTGCACCGTATCCTTTCCCCATGTTTTGCCGGTCCAGCCGTTTTTTTGCAGGTATTTCCTGTAGTTGAAATTCCTGTCAAGGTCGTCTGCCGGGACGCCTTTTTTTATGATGTTGTCGTCCGTCATTTTAAAATTATTTTTCCAGTCCGCGTCTTTATAATTTGGATATTTGTCCATAAGGTACCTGTTGAAATCCGCTATTGAATAGTCATCGAACCCTTCGTTGCCCGACCAGTTTTTTGCGGGCCCGCCCAGATACCCTGAATTTGCCTCGTCAAGGTGTATGCCGTCTGCGCCGCCGTCTATGAGCATTTTGCAGGTTTCTATTAGGTATTGCCTGTATTTCGGGTTTGCGAGCGCGCCGCGGTTTCCCACGCCCAGGAAGTCGTCCCACGGCACGACCTCGTTGTTTGCGTCCCTGGAAGCCATATTTAAAAAATCCCCGTTTGATTTAAATTCATTTTTATCTATGACCGTCGTAATCCCGCCCATGGCCAGTATGCCGGAATAATGGTATTTTTTCATATTGCTGAAATCGTAATCTGTCTTAGCGGCTCCGTCCGCGCCCCATTTGCAGAAATTCCTGATATTTATATCCGGTTTTACCTTATAAATCAGCGGGTCATATTCCTTCGGCCTTAGCTGGTCAAACACAAAGACCGTACAATCGCCAATATCCTTGTTTAACTTTTTATCTTCCAGGTTTTCAGGAAAAATAATTTCGGATTTGTCCCCGCCCAGGTCGGTTACTGCGACATTACTGAAAATTATTGTGCTCTTTGCCTGCCCGCCGAACATCAGCTGGAAGGATGCTTTGGGGTCGGTCTCCATGTGCATGGTAAAGGTATAGGAGTATTTCCCGCTTTTTCCGGATAATTTGAATGTCCTTTGCTTTGAATATGAGGTCCACGGTTCTTTGTCCAGGTGTATTTCAGAAACTATGCTTATCGGCGGGTCTGCCCTGGCCTCAAACTCAACCCTGTATATTCTTCCCTTTACAATATTTATGCCCGGATTTGAAATACCCGCTGACCATAAATATGGCCCCGGCTCAGTAATTTCCACCTGCCCCCGGCCGTTTGCCGCGGTAAATACGCCCTTGCCTGTCTGGTTTGTCCAGAAATACCAGTTATTATTTCCCTGGCTGAAGTCTCCATTTACAGGCTGTAAAACATCATTGCCCGGTATCCCGCTTTTTGAAGCAGAAGAAGCGCCGCTGATGGGCGTTGGAGCCGCGTTTGCAGATGCTTTCCCGGCTGCCTCGATGGGCCCGATTTCCACGGTTGAGTCTCCGGTAATTTCCGGCTGCAAGTTCATGCTTTTGATCATTGTGAGGTCCATGGCATGCCCGGGTATCGCGTCCGGCGGCGTGTAATAAGAGTCCTTGTTAAATGATGAAAAAGGTACTGTGACTTCTGTCCAGTCCCCGGATGAAATCTGAAACACGGCAACATACTGCACGTTGTATGAGTCCTTGAGCGCTATTTGCACTTCCCCGGCAGTGTTTGACTTGACCTTGAATTTCAAGGAACCAAACTTCGAAAGGTCTAGCGCAACAGCGCGCCATATTCCGCACCAGCCGCTCTCGGATATTTTTGAGGTCAGCTTGATGGCCTTGTTGTTGTCAGGCCCGGCTTCAGCCGTGAAACTGATCTTGGAACCCGTGGTGTCCGCAAACGTTCCTATGTCCTGACCATGGTTCACCCTGCTCCAGTCCTCAATGACTGCCGCAAAAGCAGCCGAAGACAGGAATAACAAAACCGCTGCTAAACTTAAAAGTCCTTTCATTTTTCTTTTCATTTTTGCCTCCATTTTGTGGAACATCGCTAAAAACCGCCGGAGATTATCATAAGTTCCCTCCGGAAAGTTATAATACATCCCCTCAACATGGGGGATTTCTTTCTGGATTAACATCGTTACCTTACCCTGTATAATGGAGTTAAATGAAAAAGGTTGCAAATGATAGTTAAAAAAATTTGAATTGTAAGGGGTTTAACGCCCCCCTTAACAAGGGGGGCGTAGGGGGGATTATGCCCTACCACAGATTTTTATTGGATTCCAAAAAAACTACCCCTGCCCAAACGCGACCCTACCCGGAATTTCTTGCTATTGATAAGAATCCTCTTCTACACCGTTTTTCACAAAAAAAATCTCATATAATGTTATATACTAAATTACCATACAATGTGCAATACTATACAATTTGTATGGTAATTATTTCTTGACAACAGTTACCATACAATATATGCTAATTCAAATAATGTATGATAACGAGGTGAGTACAATGGCAGTAATTAAAGCTATATTAAGGGAAGAACTTCGTAATGCTGTTGTTATGAAGTCAGAATATGAAAAAGCCTTATCCAACCTTCCTGAAGGGGCGCTTTTTAAAAAGATGATTAAAAACAGGGAATACTGGTACCTGATTTCAAGGAAAGATAAAAAGGTCCATTTTAAATATATGGGGAAGCTGGATAAAGACAAAATTAATGAATATAACGAATCAAAGAAACTAAGAGCAAAATACCGTAGCTTGCTGTCCCAGGTAAAAATTCGTATCAAGTATCTTAAAGGAGTTTTACGTGGAAAAAGAGAAATATGAGTTGTTTACCGAAGTATTAAAAAGGTTCGACAAGTCCGGCGTTTTAAGTGATCTTATAATAGCCGGCAGCTGGAACATCTTTCTTTACAGAGACTTTTTTGGCAAAGATTTCGAAAAAATACCACAGTTAAGAACGACAGATGTGGATTTTTTGGTTCCAAATCCTTCAAAAATAATCCATAAATCCAATATACCGGAAATTATGAAGGACCTTGGATTTATAGTTAAATTTAAAGGAAACGAAGGTTTCGTCAAACTTATTCATCCCGACCTCACAATTGAGTTTATTGTGCCGGAAAAGGGCAAAGGAGTTGATAATAAACCTGTTTCTTTGCCTGGGTTAGGCATAAATGCCCCTGCATTAAGGTTTATGGATATCCTTTATGAAAATATAATAACAGTAGTGTACGATGGCATAAAAGTTAATATTGCCCATCCTGCGGCATTAGCTTTTCATTATTTGATGATTTATCCAAGACGTAAAAACAAAGAAAAGGCTGAAAAGAATCTTGAACATGCGGCTTCTATACTTAAATTAATGATTGAAAAAGACAAACAAAAAGAAACCCGTGATATTTTTAACAAACTGCATAAAAACTGGAAAAAAGAAATAATTGAATTAATGAAAAAAAAAGACCTTGCTAATATTGTGGCGGACTTAAAGCTTTAAGGTGTGTTTACCTCCATATTGTCGCATTTACCGGTTAGTCTATGTTTTCAAATTTGAAGCCGTTAAAATCCATAATCATGCGGGCTTTACAACCTTGTCAAATTCTTTTCCGTGTCGCCCCGGGAGCACTGGCGGGTGACGTGATTATTTCATTATATAGGACTACTAGGGGACGGCTTAACCCATGCGGTTTCTATACAAAACATAGCTAACTAACTCAGAATTTTACACTTTTAGTGTATTTTATTTTCCGACCAATGTACCTTCCGGTAATATGGCCCTAAACCCGAACTAAAATGAGTGATTTAGGGTTTTACACTTTAAATGTAAACCTATCCCCTTATTTTATACCCTGGGTATAAATTGCCCTGCCAAAATGTGGATAATATGGGATTCCCATAAATTGCCCTGCCTTCCTACCCCATTTTATTACGTCGTAATAATTTGCCTTTTTTTCTATTTTTCCCCAATATTTACAAGCCTTTTTTGGCACGAACAGCCAAAAATCGCAATATTGCAACTTTTTTTTGGATCAAATTCCGGCTATTTTTCCAAGCCTGAGCCTGTCGAAGGCCCCCTTCTCACTTACCCCTTGCCCCTTACCACTTCCCCCTTACTCCTTATAACTACCAGTGTCGTTTCAAACTGAAACAGGCATGCTTCTCAAAGGTAGAAGCTGGGATTGTTATCATTATGTGCTCATATTCCTTCTTTTATTATTTTTTCCCGTTCAGGTATTTTGCCAACGATTCGGCAAGCAGCCGGTTCCTTTTGACATTATTTTCCAAAGCCTGCGGTTCCGGCTCCCCGCTTTCCTTTTTAAAATCCTCGATAAGGGTCAGTTTCGACCCCTGGCCGTGTTTTTGCACTGTGAAAATATTCATGGCGTATGTAATCCCCGGCATGCCGCTTCTCGTATTGACTACTGTCATGCTTTCCGGGATGAGAATCCTTTCTGATTTCATCGACACCGGGATGCCGTTAAAAACACCTTTTACCGTATATTGTATTACGCGCTCATCCTGGAAGGATACTATATTTTCGATTCCAGGGCTTGCTCCGGCTTTCTTTAGAAAGTTTATATCCGAAACTTCATTAAAAACGGCTTCCGGGGGCTGATCCAATAAAATTTCATCCTTTATTACGGGCATATTTGTCCTCCTAAATGGAATTTTAGGGTGCTTTATATACTACTAAACAGAAAAATTGTCAATAAAAAACCCCTCTGGTAAAAAAAGTTGAGCGGGATAGATTCGGACTTCTAACATAAAATGATAGTGCAGTTACATATGTTTCAGTCTTTTTTCTACTTTATGTTTCAAGATCAAGGGAAAAACGAGGTTTATTGCGGATGGGGCCCATGTATTAGTCATTTCATTCCGGAGCCCTAAATCCTGTACCACTCATTTCGTCTGGGTGCAGGACTTGCCCGAGTTATAGTGAGTTTTAACCTTGAACTTGAGCTACAACGAATAGGTGAGAGGAGAATGTTTTAGAGTTTAATTTATAATCTAAATGTTCTAATAATACTTTCAATAATTTGTTTTATGATTGATATTTCCATCCTCTTATCTTTGAATAAGCTTTAAATACTGGATCCGAGAATCTATAGCATTTATTACGAATTTTTATTAATATTGGGGATTTTGGATCTGCCGTTAATTCCTTCATTAGCTGCGAAGGATTTGTGATTCCCATTTCTTTTACGGTAGCATAAATACTTTCTGTATCCATTTCATCATCAGTAGTATGGAATGAACCCCTTCGTTTGGACACTCGGATTAGAACAAACCGGCCTGTTCCTGTAGTTTAGTTTCAAATTCTACCGGTGGAACGTAGCCTATTGCCGAATGCAATCTTTTTTGATTATACACCTCCTCTATAAAAAATGGAATCCTTTTCAAGACGTCATCGATAGTTTTATAATCCCACATATAAACTTCTTCACATTTAATTGTTTTCATAAAACTCTCGGCTCCGGCGTTGTCGTACGGGTTGCCTTTGCGCGACATGCTGATAGTAAATTCGTGTTCCTTCAAGATGCCAACGTAATCGTTGCAGGCATACTGCACGCCGCGGTCTGAATGATGGACTACGCCTGTTCCGGGCTTACGTCTCTCTATGGCCATTTTAAGCGCTCCTATAGCAAGGTCGGCATCAAGATACAGCGAAATATTGTAGCCTATGACCTTTCTTGAAAAAGCGTCCAGTATCACCGCTAAATACACGAAGCCAAGCAAAATTCTGATGTATGTTATGTCTGAACGCCAGAGCTGGTTTAACGTTGTCAGGATCATGTCCTTCGCTATATTCGGGTAAATCCTGAACGGGTGATTGGAGTCTGTGGTTTTTACCCACTTGCGTTTGTACACCACCAAAAGCGAGCTTTCACGCATGATTCTTTGTACTCTTTTGTGGTTTACAATCACACCTTCACGGTGAAGCTGTTTTGTAACCCGCCTATATCCATATCCTGCAAACTCAAGAACTATCCGTTCAATTTTATCTCTTAAATCACAGTCCACCTTTAATTTTTTCTGGTTTTTTTCTTTGGGTTTGTAGTAATAACTGCTTCGGCTCAACCCAGTCATTTTGCACCATCTTTTAACTTCTCCTTGCCTTCTTCGCCCGGATATGGCCCGCCGAATAAACTCTCTCTTTTCTTTGGTGCTTTTGCAAGGTGTTGACAGGCTTTTTTTAAAAAGTCATTGTCCATAGTCATCTGCCCAAGCTTGCGTTCAAGCTCCCGGACATGTTCTTTAAGCCCCTCGACTTCATCAGGTTCATTGCCGTATTTGCCACGGGCATAATTTTGCTTCCAATTCTGGAGTAATCCCCCTGATATTCCATATTTCCGGCTTATCTGCGCCGGCGTACTTACCTTGGATAGCAATTCTTCTACTACTTGTATCCTAAATTCTTTGTCAAAAACTCTCTTTGGTTTCATAGATGGTCTCCTTTGCCTTATCAGGCCAGGTCTCCGTCTATTCTAACACATGTGTCCAGTCTCTTGGGTGCAGCCCAGTATCTGAAAATGCTTTTAATAATATTTCTCGTTGTGGTGAATTTTTAACAGCAGCGTGATAAATATCTTCGTATATAGTCTTTAGTTTACCTTCTGAAATTTCTTTGACTAAAATATCAATTGTTGATTTATTAATTGTTCCTTGCCCTCTTTCATATGCCAATAACATGGCTTCTCTTCCTAATAAATGAACGAAATAAGGAAAACCTTCACTTTTATTAATAATTATTTTTTTAACATCTTCATCAAATAAAATTTTTTTAGAAATATGATGCTCGGCTTTCGTTATAATTTCCATTAATTCTGTTTCTGGCATTCTTTCAATTTCGATAGATTCAATTTGTCTACCAACAGAAGAATGATCTTCAATCAACTCAGTTATTGATGATGCGATACCAATTATTCCAAATTTTACAAATTCTGACGAACAAGCTTTTACTAACGATGAAAAACCTTTTTTATCTTTTAAAGTGTCAAATTCATCAATTAAAATAAAAATTCCTGTTTTATCTTGGTTATCCTTTTGAACCGTACCTAACATTTGTCTAAATTGTTGTGTTAAATCATCCGACATATATGTTTTAAATGTTTTTTCCTCTTTTCCCGAACCATTTATTTTTGCTCCAAAAAAATTAGCGCCTCCATCTATTCCTATTGTTTTTTTAAAACTTTCTAATTTTATATCACCAGATTTTGTTAAATTAAATAAAGGAGGATTCTTATCATCGCCAAATAAAATTCTTTTCAATAAATCAAAAACGTTTTTAATTGAACTATCTATTTTAATGTAATATGTAATAAACTTGAATCCATTATTAGGGATAAAACGATCTAAACTTAATGTTCTTGGCAATTTATTATTTCCAGAAGCAATTAGGGATAGTTGGTGTCCTATTGAAGATTTTCCAACACCTCTTAAGCCATATATAGCAAGAAAAGATCCGGGATTGCTTAGACAAATTATACCATTACGTATTTGTTCCTTTCTTCCTACAAATAAATCAGGATTTTGTATTTCTTGAGTAGGCGAAAAAGCTTCGTTAATTATTTTAATATCCATAGTTCTCCTTTTTAAAAATTTTTAATATTTAATCATTTATTAATTTAAAAATATAAGAATAAATATTATTCAACGGTCCTGAAATTTTATTATTATCAAGAAAAGAACTTACAATATTCATATAATTTACGTTAATTTTATATAGAATATTTTCATCTTTAGTTGATATAGTTTTTTGATCTAACGTAATTATTTGCAATTTAATAAATTCTTCAAAAATTTTTTCAATTTTAGGAATATTTTTTATACAACCAATAATTATATTTATTTTTTTTACTGAATGATAAACCTTTCCCGTTCTAAATTTTCCAAGTATTTGATTAATCCATTTTTTAACGTCATCTTCATAAACAGGTACTTCATTCTCAGCTAATATTTTCATTAAACATGCTTTAGAATCTTCATCAATTTTTTCTACTTTTGAAAAATTTTTTTTAAATGATAATCTTTTAAGTCCTTTACAGTTTTTAAATTCAATTCTTCCAGTAAATTCTCCATTTTCGAATAATGTATTTTCATTGAAATCACATTTATCAAATACTACGTCTTTAAAATTACAATTTATAAAAGTAACATTGAATAAATTAATTTTGGTTATTGTTCCTTTGATAGACATATTTTCAAATTTTCCATCAAACACAAATAATATATCTTCTATAATATCCTCCGATTTTCTTTCAGTGCTTTTAAAATTTGTTGATAGATATTGGATTAAATTAAAGAGTGCGGGTGAATAATAATTTCGCCAATCTTTATGTCCTCTTAATTTATCTGATAAAATTTTTATTCTATTTATTAGAGCTTTATATTCTAAATTATTAATTTTATTTAATCTAAAAATTTCATTTAAATTCCCAAAATATTCAGTTAACCCCGAATGTAATTTTTCAGAGAATTTTTTTAAATACTCATATTCAGATATTTCTTCTTGAAACAAAATATCGTAAAAAACCAAACACTCGAAAAATGGTCCTGCAAAATTCCACCTAAATTCATAATTATTTTGTTTATTTTTTTTAATAAGAGGATGGCTAATAAATGAACGGAATCTATTTTTGTCTTTTGGATTTTCTTTATCAATATTTGAATAAATCCATATAAAATCTTCGGAAAATGAATTTCCAATATATTCTCTATCTTTAACAATATTTTTAAATATTTCCATTTGTGTAGTAGAATCTAACCCTATTCCTTGTTTTAATGAATTACGATCACAAACTTTTTTTAATACCGCATACATAATTCCTAAGTTAGAAACACTTAATTCTGCATTATTAGTATCTTCTGCTGCTAAACAAATCATTTCTAGCATATAAGGATTAATTTCAATCTTACTTTTATTATCATAAGCATCTATAACGCTTCTAGCAAGTTTTTCGGCACGCTTACGTTGTATTTCATTTGTCAAATCAGGTGAAGATTGAATAAAATCAATCATTTGTTTTTCATTAAAATCTTTTAAAGCAAATATATCTATATTTTTCTCTATTAATTGCATAACTTCACTACTTTTAACATCTTTTATTGCTTCATCCCAAAAAACATCTCTTGTTGTAAGTAATATTCGACCAGTATCAATTGTCTTATTAAGACCGCTGACAAGAGAAGTAATTTTCTCTAAAACATCTTGTGCATTAAAAGAATGATAAAACATTGTACATAACTCATCAAATCCGTCGAAAATTATTAAAAAACTACCATTATTCAAAAAAGTTTCTAAAAATTCTGTAGATTGTCTTTTAAATTTTAATTGAACCAATGATTCAGATAGAATATCTTCAATCGCAATGGGGGACTTATCTAATAAATTTTTCCATTGGGAAGAATCAATAAAGATTGGAAGAATTTGTCTATTTTCGAAATTTATTGCATAATTAAAATTAATTTTTTCACATAATCTAGTTTTTCCACCACCCCCAGCTCCCAATATTACTGCCACATTTCTTTTACCATTGATCAACCATTCATTAATAAAATAATTTAATGCATTATCTTTTGATTCTTCATGCGAATCATGGCGAAAATAAATAAGAGCTTGGGATGTATATTTAGGCTCGTTTAAGTTTTCAAACAAAGATTTATCAATATTCCTTTTTATTATATCAAACGAAAATTGTCTAACAGTCCTAATTGTTGTAGCACTAAGACTTTTTTTAATACTTTCCAATTTCATTTGAATTTTGCTTGAATTTTTACCACTAATTAATGGTGAAGAATTTTGGATTAAAATATTTAATTTTCTTTCATGAGAATTTTTTTCTAAGGCATCATCAAGTGACGTATTATTAGCATCAGAATCAAAAAAAATAAATTTTATTTTTTTAATTTCAGCATAATCATAATATTCACATTCATATAATTCCCATTGCTTTCCTTGATTAATAATAGCAACATTTTCATATGCTTGTCTTAATTCGTTTATTATTGACATTATTTTAACTTTAATTTTTTGTCATAAAAGATTTGTTCATGATTTTTACTCATATTTTTCACCTCTAATTAACATTCGCATATCAAAAGTAGTTTAAAATTCACAGTTTTAAGCATTTAAATTATACGCCTCATTGTTTATCGCGTCAATAATATTTGAAATCTTATAAAAAATATTAATGATTTTAATTAAAAATTGACAATTCAAACCAATTTTCCATTTCAAATTTGGGATTCGAATGCCAAATCCTATACCAGCCGTTTACCCATGTACCAGTCTTTTCATTCCGGTACATGGCCCTAAACCCGAACCATAAGTGAATGGTTTAGGGCTACTTCGTCCACCATACATTTTTAACAATTTCCAATTCTCAATTCCCAATTTTCAATGAAAAATTTTTGTGTCCTGCACATTTCGTTTACAAACAAAATCATTTAATATGTTAAAACCCTTACCATTATATTTATTGAGGAGATTTGTATAATTCCAATAATGTACTTACTGCTTTATCATATTTTGGAGTTGTAGTCCCTACAACCTTTGTGCTTATAGTTGGTGTCGCATTTGCAATAGCTACGGTTTGCATTATTGCAAATCCTTTTGCAATTTTTGCGACAGCCAGGCTTTGGGAATCGATAAAATTTTGCAGGGCAAGTACACCTTTGAGAGCCTCATCGCTGCACGGGGTCATACGCAGTGTTTCGAGCGCGCTTTTTAACTTAAGTTTCAGCCGGATTGAATCCTGATCCAGTGTTTGCTGAAAATTAGTGATTTCATTCTTTGTATTAACAGAAATTTGGCCGCTGCCCAGTACATTTGCTACATTTGAAACTGCCAATGCCACGGAAGTATCGTACCCTTGAGTATAATCAGCAAAATCTTTTGAAACATCTATGTCTCTTACAGGCTCTCCGTTCGCGCATCTAATTGGGCATCCACAGCATGAACTTATTACTAATACAGATACTAATAATAACAGTAAACATAAAAATCGTTTTGTATTCATTATTACCCTCCTTTTACTTTTTTTATATGCCTTAAACTTCCTCTTTATCTTTCCGCGGGCACAAATTCCATTCAGTAATTTGTATTTGGCATTTGGGATTCGAACGCCTAATGCCAAACCCCTAACAATGGTGCTACTCCAAATAATTGCATTTTTACAATTCTTCTTTGTCTTTCCACGGGCACGAGGAATAAGGTCTCATCGTGAATGAAAAATCGCAGGACGTGTCAAAAACCGGTGATTCCCTTTTAAATCCCAGTACTTTTAATCTTGTATTGATTTCAAGGGCATTATTATTATTCATCTGTTTAAGCCTGCAGAAACATACCGTAATCAGCTCATGCCTGCCGAAAGTCTTTAAGGATTCTTTTTTCTTTGCTATATTTTTGCAATTCATTTGTACACTTTACCCCTGCAGGCGGACTCCGCCTGCTGTATAACTAACTGTATCCCTTAATATTTGTTTTGTCAAGGTGAAAGCACCCCCCGGGTGTTGCAGGGATAAATAAAACAAGGCAGGCCAAGGGGGGTTTGGAGGGGAATGGGGGATAAAGGCCTGCCCTGTGTATTCATCTCTAAATTTTTATCTTTCGCATTAAATGATACATTAATAATTCCGGTATTTCAAGAAACAAAATCAACTTTTCATACTCTTTTTTCTTCCACGGGATTTAACTGATGATTGCCCGCATATTATTTCAGTACAATAAATTTATCAACCCTGCTAAAATTTGTTGTCTTTCCTTTTTGCTTGTATGCTATAAAATATATGCCGCTTGCAAGGTTTTGCACGTTGATTTCAACGGTATTTACCCCTGCGTTCAAATTCTGGCTAATTTTTCCTATCAACCTGTATGCCGCTGTATAAATGGTTAATTCTATATTGGCGTCTTCTGTGATGTTAAATACATATTTAAGCTTGTCTTTTGCAGGGTTTGGATATATCAGCGACTTGCCAGGCGCAACTGCCAGGGGAGGAGGGGTCGGAGCCGGGCATAGCGGTTGCGCCGTCCCTGTCAGCCATGCCAGAACATCCGCGCCGTGGCACGAGGTGGGCGTATAGCTCCAATCCTTTATGAGTGTGGGCCCTGAATACGGGTTCAGGTCCCATGCAGTCGCGTTGTACATGTAATTCGCGTTATTGCCGCCGTCAAGCCATGAAATAAAGCTGGACTCATACGGGTTGCACCCGCTGTCGTCCCAGCCGCAGCAGTTGCCTTCGTTGTTTGTGCCGCCCATTAAAGACCCGAATTCCCCTACTATGACGCAGTAACCGGCGTTCACTGCCACCCCTACATACTGGTCCCAGCTTGCCGCGTCATTGTTCCCCGGGTTGCCGTAATATATATGCGCGTCATAAGCTATGCCGTAACCTGTCAGGGTGTTGCCGGTGTTCCTGTCCGTTATCGGATTCGACGGTACTCCGGTCAGGTCATGCGCCCAGACCAGGCCGTCCACAATGGCTATATTCTTCGCACCTGTATCGCGGATAGTCTCTACCATAGTCTGGTATCCCGGGCTGACAAAACTGCCGGTCCAGCCGCCGTTCTGCCATGTGGTCAACGGCATATAAGTCGGCTCATTATAAAGGCCGAAAAGCACAGCAGGGTTATTGCCGAATGTCACGGCAAGGCTCTGCCAGAACACCAGGGCATTCATGTCACACATGGCCGGCCCGGTTGCCTGCACAGAAGTGGAAGTACCCCATGTGCCAAGGCCTGACCAGTGCAAATCCAGGATCACATAGCAGTTGAGTGCCGACGCAGTGTTTACCATATCGGCAACAAGGGTTCTGTAATTGCTCTGGTTTGTCAAATCCTGCGTGGTAGAGGAAGATGTTACGCCGTTACTGTAGCCAAACCAAAAATCCTGGTTTAAGGGTATCCTTACGATATTGGCTTTCCATGTGTTCACTGCCACGGTTATTGACTGTGTCATATCCCCGCCTGGCCCGCTTGCCAGGCCTTTGCCGTCCGCTTCCCATTCCAGCCCGTCCACGTTTACGCCCACGAGCCTTACAGGGCAGCCGGTCGCCGCGTTTACAAAGTATTTTCCCGACACCGCAAGCTGCGGAGGCGCCGCAATAAGGACTGTATTTATAAGGAATATGCATGATAATGCTGTGAAGGTTATAAATATAATCTTTGGTACTAGATTAATGCTCTTATACATAAAGCTCTCCTATGATAGCGTTTATTTTGTCGAGCCAAAGGCAGCAACAAAATATTACGCTATCATGTACCCGCTCAAGTCCAAGGCCACAAAGGCGAGGACAAGTGGTACTAGTCTCTTGGCTGTATTAATTATACAGCTAAAAAACCTGAAAGTTAATTCTATTTAGTAAAACAAATTATCCGCCTTGCTATATGAACAAAATATCCCTGAGCCTTATTTTCTGCCCAAGGCTGATGCCTTCAGTCTATTACAATATCAAGTGATTCTTCTTTAGTCTTCCCGCGCTTGGGCCCGTGGGTGTGCGGCTGTCGCACAACATTTGCCGGAAGCATCAGGGCCAGCGGCACCGCTATCATGACCACCAGCGCGGCTATAAAAAATGTGTCCTGAAAAGCCTTTATCACGCCTGATTTGACAATGGCGCCCATCAGCATGCCTCTTGAGGCCAGCATTGACGTGCCGAAACCGTAGCCCAGCTCGTGGACATGCGCCATGATATTTTCCAGCGACTGCCTGAAAGCAGGGTTTGATGCCTTTATGTTTTGCCCGGCCATCGCTATATGGAACACCGACCTGTTTGAAAGGATTGCGGTGAAAAAGGCTATGCCTATGGACGCTCCCACCTGCTGTATTATGCTGTTCATCGAGGACGCAATGCCTATTTTTCTTTGCGGCACGGAATTCATGAATGCCAGCATGACCGGCGCCATAAGCAGGCCCATGCCTATGCTTCTTAACATCATCGGGTATATCATTCCCCATATGCCCGTATTCACGTCAAGCTTGTCGTAAACAAGCAGGCTGTAAGCCACTATCAAAACTCCTATTGTGCACGGTATTCTCGGCCCTATCCTGTCGGACATAATGCCGACCAGGGGCAGTACGATCCCCATAAAAAGCGCTGACGGCAGCATCAACATCCCGCTCTGGAGCGCTGTGTACCCCATCTGCTGCTGCACAAAAACAGGTATTAAAAAAATCGAGCCGAAAAGCCCGGCGGACCGCGCCACTGTTATTGCCGTGGCGCTGGCGAATACCGGGATTTTAAAAAGGCTCAGGTCTATTATGGGGTAATCAATGTATGAATCCACAAGCATAAAGCCTATGAAGCCGATTGCAGCCAGGCTGAAGCAGGTAATTATGAAAGCGGATGACCATCCCTCCCTCTGGCCTTTTGAAAGGCCGAGCAGCGCAAAAACGAGAAACACCGATAAAAAGCCGAACCCCCAGAAATCAAACGGTTTTTTGACCAGCTTGTGCGGTGCGTCCTTGAGGAGCAGTTCCATGGCAGCCACAATGCCTATTATGCCGAGCGGCAGGTTGACGAAAAAAATCGAGCGCCACCCGAAATAGTCAGTAAGGAACCCGCCGAGCGTGGGACCGAACGCAGGCCCGATTATTATCGCCACGCCGAATACGCCCATGGAGCTCCCTCTCTCTTCCGGCGGGAAAACTTCAGCTGCCATTGCCATGGATGTGGGCTGCATTGCCCCGCCGCCAAAAGCCTGTATTACGCGCGCGAATATCAGCATGGGCAGGTTCCATGCAAGCCCGCACAGGACCGAGCCGAGCGTAAAAAGGAAAAGCGCGCCTATATAAATGTTCCTGTACCCTATCCTATCCCGCAGCCATCCTGTCATGGGCATTAGCGTAGCAAAGGCCAGCATGTAGCCCGTCGATACCCATTCTATATCATCAAGGTTCACGCCGAAATCAGCCATTATTTTCGGGATGGACACGTTGACGATGGACTGGTCTATTGCCGCCATAATCATGCCAAGCATGACAATACCCATAACCACCCATTTATATCCTTCCGGAAATTTCTGCTGCTTAATTTGCTGTAAGTGCGGTTCCTGCGCCATTTAAAGTTTCCCTTCTAATCCTGAAATTCGGCTGATAACCAAACCGGCAAAATAATAATTTCAATGCTTATAACGAATATACTCCTGAAAGCAGGCTTATTCAATAAATTTTTGTGGTTTTTGGATTGGATGAGGCAGGAATTAAGATGGATATATTCCGTCACAAAAACAAAAAAACCCCCACCGATGGCGGTGACCGAATCGGCGGGGGTCTCCCCTTATGTCAAATTTTATTATTTAAGTATCAATATTGTTGAAAAGCCTGCGCTGGATATGCCCTGGCCTTTCATTTCTACCTTGAGCCTGTAAGCGCCGGGTGCAAGCGTCTGGCCGCCTGAAGCTTTACCGCTCCATTGCACCGTGTGGTCCCCTGTGGAAACGTAATAGACTCCTGTAAGCTCCTGCTGCCATATGAGCCTGCCGGACACTGTGTATACTTTCAAATATACTGTAGTGTCCGGGGATGGGACATAGACTCTCTGACCTAAGGCTGCGGCAGCCGCTCCTGTGGATGTAGTGTTCACAGTGTACTTTATATTCACACCTGTTGCCGCTGTCGCAGGGTTCGGGTAAGTCATTACATTGGAAACCACGGCTGTACTTTGAGTAGATGAAGGCTCCTGTCCCCAGACCAGCACTCCCGAAGAATATGCAGTTACCCTGGTCCATGCCTGCCAGCTCTGCGTATTTGAGTAGCTCCAGTCGTTTGACTGCACCATGGCGGACCAGTCTGATTTGTTGAACCTTGCCTGGATCTCTATCGTCTGTCCGGGCTGCAGCACCAGGTTTCCCGTAAATTTGTAACTTATGTAATCGGTCTGTCCTCCCAGAGTTGTCGGTACTACCGTGGTTTGCACATCCTGGGTAACCGAGGTTCCGGCCGGCAGTAATCCCGCCCAATCAACCCAGGCCTGTATTGCCTGGCCTGTGCAGTCGCAGTTAAACCAGTACCTCACCTCTATATTATTAAGGTTTATCGCAGAGGTACCACTGTTTACTATCTGGAACTGCGGGTGCGGGCTGTTTGAATTGTTGTTGGTGTCAGCGCTTCTTAGTTCAATGGTCAGATTCACAGTAGTTGGCACTGTAGGTGATGGCGTTATCGGCGTATTCGTCGGAACAGGCGTTGTTGGTGTCGCTGACGGCGTTATTGGTGTATTCGTAGGTACAGGTGTCGTAGGTGTTGCTGACGGCGTTATTGGCGTGTTCGTTGGAACCGGTGTCGTCGGTGTCGCTGACGGCGTTATTGGCGTGCTTGTTGGAACCGGTGTCGTCGGTGTCGCTGACGGCGTTATTGGCGTGTTTGTTGGAACCGGCGTCGTCGGCGTCGCTGACGGCGTTATTGGCGTGTTCGTCGGAACCGGCGTCGTTGGCGTCGCTGACGGTGTCACCGGTGTATTTGTCTTTGTGAATGTATTGGTACTTGTGAAAGTATTCGTCGCCGTATAAGTGTTCGTGAAAGTATTTGTCGGCGGCACCGGCGTATTTGTCTTTGTAAAAGTATTGGTGCTTGTTAATGTATTCGTCGCCGTGTAAGTCAGTGTATTGGTACTCGTTAACGTATTCGTCGGCGTATAAGTAAACGTATTGGTGCTCGTTAACGTATTGGTTGGCGTCGCCGGCTGGGGTATTATCTGGATAGCGCATACCTGTGCATTGTCCGCGCTCGCGGGCCCGAACTGGATCGTGATCTGCCCGTTGCTTGGCGATATATTGTTAAACACTTTATCGTCAGCTTTGTATTCCGCACCCGAATCAGCGAATATGTCGAAGTTGCTCAGGACCTGGGTGCCGTTTATCGACACGTTGAACACACGCGACCCGGCTGCGGTCCAGATATGTCTCGGCGAATTTCAGCGTTACCTGGTAGCTGCCCGCTGGCACGTTAAATGTGTAAGTAAACGGGTTGCCGTACCTTTCACTCTGGTAAAGTGTCGGGTCCGTGGTATTTGAAATACTGTTTGTTAAAGTTTTTGCCGTGCCGCTGCTGTAATTCTCATCCGCGGCCCACACATTGCCGCTGCCGTCCGTATACGACGAACCTCCGGCATCCACCCTCCATATTGACTGAATAACGGGCGTCGGTGTCGGCGAAGGAGTAACAGGTGTATTCGTAGGAGCGGGTGTAGTTGGAGTCGAAGTCGGCCCCACCGGTGTATTTGTCTTTGTGAAAGTATTGGTCGGTATAGGCGTCGTAGGCTGCGGTGTCACTCCGCCTGATGTGCCTACAAATGACATCACGCTCTGCGCCGGCAGCGAATAGGTAAAGCTGTTCCCGGAAACTGACACGGCAGACTGCGCAACGAGGTTATTGTTAGCGTCCGTTTGCCAGGGCGTGACCGACGTCGCGGAAAGCCCGTTAAGGCTGAACTGCTGGCTTGTGGCCGACGAATTCTGGTTTATGACGACTATAACGAACTTGCCTGAGTTCGGGTCCGTATATGCCGAGCAGCTCAGGCCCGATGTCGGCGCCTCTGTAGCGCCTATGCGGACGAAGCCGGGCTTGACGAACTTGCTGTAGTTGCCAATGGTATAAAGCCTCTTTGTCGGGTTGCCGCTCGAGTCGCACAGCCCCTCATCGTCGGAGCCCGTTGGGACCAGCCACCAGTAACAAAATGCGTTGAAATTGTTGTCCACGATACATTTGTGAAGCAGAGCGGCGTAGTAGATACCGCTGTCTATATTATTATCGCTGGTTTTCTCCGAGATCTCCGTCTCCCAGCTCTCGACCGTATGGCCGGCAGTAGTGGAATAACTGGACGGTATCGCGGTAGGGCCGCCGCCGTACAGGTGCATGCCGATGACTTTCACGTATTTCGCCGCGTTCGAGTCCGCCATAGTGGTGTTGGAACCGGTCAGGTTGTCCGCAAAGGATTCCGGCATCATGATGATGTTGTTAAAACCGGCGGCTGCGAGGTCCGGGCCCAGGTAGCTGCCGATGAAGGTGTCAAATGCCGATGGCGACCAGAGGCAGGCATCATAGCTGGGGTCGTAGTCCGGTTCGTTCTGGACCGAGATCGCGTAAAGTGTAAAACCGTAGGTGTTTTTGCAGGCTGTAACAAAGCTTGTCAGGTAGCTGGCATAGTCGCCATAGTGCGAGGTGTTAAGCTGGTTGGAGTTGGATCCGGGATTGAAGTTGTCGTTGCCGGTGTTGTTGCCGCTTGTGCTGTTGTTGTTCTTCCATTTCGCCGGCGGGCTCCACGGGCTGGCAAAGACCCTGACGTTGGGGTTGATGGCCAGTGCCTGTGTCGCAAATGCGCATTGTGAGCCCCAGTTGCCGTTGCCGGAATCATCAATGCCGAGGCGAAGTATGGATAGCCCGGCATGGCCGTTGGTGGAATCGTCCGCCCAGAAAGTGTTGGCAAGCGAGGACGAGAATGTGTTGTCCCATTGGCTGCTTGCACCGAAACCTGAGATCGTTTGGTATTTTGTGGTTGAATCAATTGTAGCTGTTCCTGCAAAAACTTGTGAAACAAAAACTAAAAGTAAAGCCATTAAACCGATTAACTGTTTTTTCATTTTTACACCTCATTTTGACCTGGATTTTCATTGCACACGTGTGCAAATAAAATATATCAAATAATTATAAATTTGTCAAGCATTTTCACGTTTTATTTTCCAATAATGAACGTTCATAATATGATTGCGAAAAACAAATACCTTGCAGTTTAAAACGACGTTTTAAAAAATGATTAGATGGATTACTGCACACTATAAAATTTAAAAATAGCTCGCAATGACAGATTCTGTCGTTTATCCCTCTGACTGAATTCTCATTTTTTCATGTGCTGTTCCTTATAATAAGCTCGGGGTAGAATATCTCGTCGTGCATGTTTTTCAAATCATTCTCCTGTATTGCCCTGACAGCAATCTCGACGGCTTTCCTGCCCATCTCAGCTGCCGGCTGCCTGACAGCTGTCATGCCTGCAGCGAGAGACAGGCGCATGTCGTCCTGGCTTACGATCGCCAGGTCATCGGGTATCTTCAGCCCTTTTTTCCTTGCCTCATCGAGCACCCTCAGCATGTAGCCCTCTCCTGCCGCGAAATATATAGCGTCCACTTTTTTGTCCAGGAAAAAATTCAGCGCTGTCCTGTGCACCTCCGGGTAGTCTTCGGGGAATTCGAATATGTTATGTTCGCCGGCGTTAAGGCCGTGGCTTGCCATGATCCTTTTGAAACCGGTCAGCCTTTCCTTGTAGCTCTGCACATAGCGCGTGTTGCCTATCATCATTCCTATTCTTTTCCTGCCCCTCTCCACAAGGTGGTTCACTGCCAGTACAGCAGCTTTCTCATTGTCGTAGTGCACCCTGTGACCCCACAAGCCCCTGCCTTCTATAAATACTACGTGTATTCCAGCCTGCCTGTACCTGTCCAGTATATTCCCCCTGCCTGTCATATTGGCAGTTATTATGATGACTGCCTCGGCCTTTCTCTCGTCGAGTATCTTTTCAAATATATATGTGTCCCTGCCTTGGGTGCCTACAACCGTGAATTTTTGGGTGGTATAATAATCCATCTCAAACCCGGTATTTATCATTGCAGGCTCTATCCCGCGCATGACCTCGGCCGGGTAAATGGAAAAATACGAGAATGTCACTATGGCTATTGCGTTTGATTTTGCCCTTGCCAGGCCTTTTGCGGCAGTATTCGGGATATAATTCATTTCCATTGCAGTCTGCCTGATTTTTTCGGCAGTTGCCTTGTTTATGCGCGGGTCATTATTCAGGGCGCGCGACACAGTTGAATGGTTTATGCCAAGCTTTTTTGCTATGTCCTTGATTGTGGTTAGTTTCATGTTGATATTATAAAATATATAATCAATTTAGGCAAGATTAGTATCATGCATGAAAATCTATATGTGCCCATCCAACCGTTATTGCTTTATTCACCCGCAATCGCAGGAGACTTTTTTGCCCTTGCCCCTGAACTTTGAGGCAAGCACAGCTGACGCGCAGCCCGGGCCAGCGTCGACCTTTATCGCGCCGAACGCGCAG
This sequence comes from uncultured bacterium, assembly GCA_963845185.1. Lineage (GTDB taxonomy): Bacteria > Oederibacteriota > PGYV01 > PGYV01 > CAWJRG01 > CAWJRG01. The sequence goes on from CAWJRG010000010.1 coordinate 668,010, forward strand.
TTTGTCATGCATGCCCCACATTCAATGCATTTGTCTTTGGCGGTCACAATTGCCTTTTTCCCTTTCATCTGGAATATCCTGTGAGGGCACACAATGACACACATCTGGCATCCTGTGCATTTTTTCTCGTTGTATTCAAGGGTGTTCAGGCCAAGGTAAGTCAGTTCCATTTTATTGCACCTTTTATTACGAAGTCTGCTATCTGCAGGCCTATACCGATTATTGCCGCAATTATCATCACAGGCACTGATACTGCGATTTCTTTGCGCACGCCTGTAAGCGATGTGAAAGTAGATGTGCCTGTGTAATTCATGAAAATAAAAGAAGTAAATGCGGTAGATAGCATCACAATGGATGCCTGCGTGAGATGCGTCATGCCAAGCGCGAGCAGCACAAACGCCAGCGAACCTATGAGTCCGGTAACTGCTCCTTTAACCGAAAACATTCTGCCCGGCAATACAGGCAGCAGCGCAGCAGGCAGTACAGTCGCGCATAGCACTGCGACAAACAGGGCCTCTATAAAATACGCTGCGTTGGAAAAGCCCGTGGCCAGGTTAAAACCATTTTTTGTGAAACTTGCGGCCAGTACTGCAACAACAGAAGTAGTAAGTATTATCTTCACAGCAGATACAAACTCTATACCTGTTATTTCCATCCTTTTCCGCAACCCGAAACCAACTGTCCTCTGTTTTTCATCTGCCTTCATCCCGTTTTTCAAAAACTCTTTTATGTCCCGCGCCTCAACAGGCCCGAATATGACTTTGAACCTTGCGCCTTTCCTTACAAGGTGCGCTGCTATCCCCGGCGCGCCGAGCTGCGGCACTATCACGTCCCTGTGTGCGACAACCCTGTCCAGCTTCACAAGCTTTATCCTTTTAATAAGTTCCTCTGTCCCAAAAGTGCCCTTGCCTGCAGCGCACCAGACATTCACTCCCTTTGAGTCCAGCACAAGTATCCACGCGTCAATGCCTGTGAGTTCTTTTCTCAGCGAGTCAAAAGACATCTTGTAATTTGCAGATACCAGCACAGGCGAGTTCCTGTCTGGCTTTCCCACCGCGTATAACCCCGGCCGCACGCCATGGTTCATCCTGTTTATCCCGAACCGAGCAAGCAGGTTTCCTATTATATCGGTTATTCCTAATTTTGTCGGCACAACAGGCGCGCTGCCTCCTGCTGTTTTTAATATATCCAGCACGCGGAATTTTTTAAATTTTGTTATTTCCTTTATCGGCCCGCCGCAGCAGCATTCCTCTTCTTCTTTATCTTCTTCAGCCGCACATCCGCATGAAGCCTGTTCTTTTTCCTCTTCGCAGCAGCAGCTTTGCTTTTGTTTTTTCACCTGCCTGCTCCTTTTCCCGCCTGTTTGCCGAATTCTATCGTGCTTTTTATGAAATCACCGGGCGTGCCGAAATCAAAGCGCCTGGCGTCTTTTATTTCCAGCGCGCAGTATCCCTGCCTCTGCCTTAAGAGCTCCTGCGCATAGGTTAGCTGTATTTCGTTGTTCTGCCTGATATTGGCTGCTATCATTTCCTCAAGCACATCATATATACCCGGCGTAAGCACATGCATCCCGAACCAGCCGAGGAATTCGCCCGGTCTCAGCCCGCTGACTTTCAGTTTCTTCCCGGCTGTTTCTGCGCCTGGTTTTTCTATGATAAGCGACACGTCTATTAAACACGGGTTGTTTTTCCTCCGCACGCCCGCAATCACCCCGTAGCCTTTTAAATCTTTTGTCCGGATGCGGTTGACCGCAGAGACAGCCCTGCCGCACTCTTCATACGCCCTCATCAGCCGGCTATGGCAGGACCTGGCGCCTGACCTGAACAAATGGTCGCCGAGGCAAAGCAGTACAGGCTCATTGCCCGCGAACTTCCTGCTCTGGAATACGGCGTGCCCGTATCCTTCCTGTTTTTTCTGCACTGCGAATGATATCCTGCTTAATGCCGCGCGCATTTTTTTTGCTTCACCGTATAATGCCTTATGCTTTTTCAGCCTTCCGATATAATCGGCGTCCGGGCCGTTAAAATAATCCTCGATAAGCTTTTCTTCACCGGGCCTCACAATGACGCAGATTTCTTTTATCCCTGCGCCGATCAGGTCCATCACCTGGTAATGTATCATTGCCCTTGCTATGCCGTCGGGCCCGACCACAGGGAAAAGCTCTTTTTTGCAAGCGTGGACCGCAGGAAACAGGCGCGTGCCCAGGCCTGCAACAGGTATGACTGCTTTTTTTATCATCATATTTCCCTTTTCCATCCTGCTTTACCTTTCCTGTATGCCAGCGCGCCGAACTCTTCCGCGCCCGGCGAGGTTCCGGAAAAAACATCCGGTTTTAACCCGGTTTCTTTTTCGTATTCATCTGCTACGGCGCGTATTTCTTTTGCGATGGTTTTCCTGCTGCCGAATACCGCCACAGTACCGCCGGAGCCTCCGCCTGTTATTTTTGCTCCGTACAATCCGCCCGGCCTTACCCTTTTTTTTACGCAATCCACCAGGTAGTCCGTCTCAGGCACCGACAGCCGGCAGTTTTTACCGTAGCTTTCATGGCACGCGAACATGTACGTACCGGCTTTTATAAAATCCTTTTCGTCCTTTGCTGTTTTCAGCGCCTGTATAAATCCCAGCACTCTCTGGTTTTCGTGTACCGGGTGCGCCGTCGGCCCGGCTACCCTGTAAGCCCTGTCATGCCTTATTTCGGTTGCCGGGTCCTCATGCGTCCTGAATTTTTTCAAAAACCCGCTGCCGCTTATCGTTTCCGGCAGCAGGCCCCTGTATTTTTTTTCGAATTCCGCCGCGCCAAGCTCGGTCAGGTACTGTATTTCTTTTTCGCCTTTTGACGCGCGCGCAGCGTTGATTATGCGCTTGCCCATAAAAGCGCCTGTGCGCACGTCGCCGTATGCCCTGCCTGCGACTGAATGCCTGACCATTGAATTAATTCCTGCAAAAGCAGCGCCTCGGGGTATGCTTATCTCGCCTGCTATGCTGCCCGGCCTGCATAAAATATGGAGTAGTTTCCCGTGCCTGCCCGCGGCAACTGTTATCTGGTCCATTGCGCCGCACGGCGCGCCCACTACCATGTTTTCAGCGAGCTGCCCGAGCTCGGCCATGCGCAATGCCGGCATGTCCAGCTTCAGGTAATTCTGCAGGGCGTAAAGCGTGGATATTTCCACGGCAGCCGAGCTGCTTATGCCCGAGTTCATGGGCACCCCGCTTAAAAGGAAAATATTGAGGCCGTTATAAAGGCGCATGCTGTGTTCTTTTAGGAGGACAAAAATAGAACCTACTATATAAGCGGACCATGCCGCAAGAGGGTTTGACCGGCAGATGGACCTGATTTGCCCGTATGCCGCATATTCCCCGTTTGAGTTGAATAAATCCAGCGGTATTCCTGTTTCCGCAGCCAGGTTCTGCGCGCCCATCTGCAGTGTCCTTATCCTGATTGTCCGGTCTTTCCGCGGCTGTATTGCCATGGCTATGCCGCAGCCGAGCGTGCCTTCGCATACGTTGCTGCCCGAATAGTCGGCTATGCCGCCCATGATGTCAAGCCTAGCAGGCACCCTTGTGACAGTGATTCCGCTTTGGTTGAAAAATCCGTCCAGCCCTGGTTGGCTGTTTTGTTTCTCATTCAAAAGCGATTCAAACCGCGCAATTTCCGGCAGCAGTTTATTGTCCAAATGGCTCATTTTATAAACACTCCCTGTAAAATAAGCAGTCCAGCTCCGGTAAAAATAAACGGGCAAAGCTTGTACGGCAGGAAATTTATCTGAAAGCCCGTGAAAAGCGACAGTATAGACATGGCGATGAGCATTAAAAATATAAGCACATACACTGCCTTTGCCACGTCAATGCCTTTGTCCTCGACAATTGCCGTAGTAATAGCCAATATGCCCAAAAATATCAGCGCCATGCCCTCGGTCACCCATTCCATTGTTATTACTCTGGCGTTGTCAAGGGTGATGTTTCCGAATCCTTTTACAACCGATACTGTTGGAAACAGGTGTGCAATTCCCCATACAGCAGTTAAAACTCCCCCGGTAATCAGCAATATTTTTCGTATCATAATTAACATTTCCTCCTATTTATATTGCTAGAAATCCTTTTACCCATTCTACCACTTTTTTCTTAATTTCATCCCTGATTTTATTTGTGGCTTCAAGCTTCTCTTCCGGAGTTCCCTTTAGTGCCGATGGGTCCGGGAATGACCAGTGCAGCCTTTGCGTCACGCCCGGGAATATGGGGCAGCGCTCGGCTGCTTCCCTGTCGCATACGGTTATGACATAGTCAAATAATCTTCCCTGCTTGTAAAAATCAAAAACTGACTTGGTTTTGTTTTTTGAAATATCTATCCCGTCCTGTTGCATGCTTTTGACTGCAACAGGGTTCAAAACTCCGGGCTCTATGCCAGCGCTTTCCGCAATAAACCTGTCGCCAGCAATCTTGTTAAGGTACGCTTCAGCAATCTGACTCCTTGCGCTGTTGTTGTTGCAAACGAACAATACTTTTATCATATTCTTAACCTCCTGAAGAGATATTCCGGAAGTATTGCACATGCTGGTACTTCAAAAGTAAATCGGTGAAATCTTTTTATCCATTCTTACATTTTGAACAATTTTTCTGATAAATTTATCCTTCACTTACCCTGTTCCGCAGCTTTGTCAATAGGATATCCGGCTTTCTCCCACTGCGACAGCGCGTTGTTAAAAATATGGATTTTTTTATATCCGGCTTTGAACAATTTTTCTGCGGCTTTTGAGGCGTTTCCGTTAAAAAACCCGCGGCAATAAACTACAATTGGTTTTTGGCTTAAAATTGCGCTATAACTTTGCAGCATATCCCCGGTTTTATCGGCAGGTATTGAATAAGCCCACTTTATTCGCATTTTATTGAATTTATCCGCATCATCTGCATCTATAAAATTGGCAAGGTCGTTATCGTAAAGAAACTTCGCTTCGGTCAGTGTCAATTTTTTTACAGCACCGGCTGATGCGGCTTCATCGAAAAGATATTTATATTCAGCAGGCGGCTCATATTTTTGTACCGGCATATTTGCCTGCGTCCATTCCGGCCATCCGCCAAAAAATATGCAAATTTTCCTGTAGCCCGCGTCAAACAGGGCGGCTGCAACTTTATCGGACAGATGGCATCCGGTTCCGTGGCAGTAAGTTACGAGTACTTTATCCTGCAATTTGTCTTTTAACAACGGTATTTTTGTGGCTGCTTCGCTTGCTCCCATGGATTCCGAGCCTGGTATATGAGAAATATTGTACTCGCCGATACCCCTCGCGTCTATAAACAGCGCTTTGCCGCTTTCATACAAGACCTTTGCTTCTTTCAGATGGATTTTAGGTATTGTCTCTTTGGTCTTTGATTCCGCAAAAAGATATTTATATTTAGCAGGTATTTTATAATTTATTTTAGGCTTGAGCGCGGAAGCTGCCGTCTGTTGGTTAGAGTCCTGCTGAACCTTGATAACCGGCGGTGAAGGCTGATTATTATCCGCTTTGATTACTTCCGAATTGACAAGTAAAGACACAGTTAAAAAAGCAGAGGTAACAAATACTTTAAAATATACTTTTCCAATCATGTTTTGCTCCTTTAATTTTTCTTTATTTAATTGCCTATCTTTCCATTTATAATCCTTATTACCCTATCGGCTGATTCTGATATTTTCGGGTCGTGGGATACAACTACAACGGTTTTACCCTGGGTCTTTATGTCTTTCAGCATTGATATTACCTGTATGGCATTATCCGGGTCAAGATTGCCGGTAGGCTCGTCTGCAAGTATTATCTCGGGGTCTTTTATCAGTGCCCTTGCAGAGCGCCGCCCTTTGCTGTTCCCCCACGCTCAATTCTCCGGGTAAATGTCCTGCCCTGTGTGGGATATTCATTTTTTCAATTACAGCCGTTATCCGGCTCTTATCGATACTGACGGGTTTTGACAAACCAAGCGCCAGTTCTATGTTTTCAAAAATCGTAAGATAAGGTATTAAATTAAATGTCTGGAATAAAAATCCTATATATTTCGCTCTCCATGCGGCCCTTTTTTTTCTGTTCCATTCGTATATAGATGAGTTGTTCCATTTGACCTTGCCTTCCTCCGGGGCGCTCATTCCTCCCAGGGCAAGAAGCAACGTACTCTTACCGCTTCCGCTCGGTCCGGTTATTGCCAAAAATTCGCCATTTTTTATTTCAAACGAGGCGTTGTCAACGGCTGTTACCTTTCCATGCTTGTGTTGAAAAATTTTTGTTATATTAATTGCGCTAAGCATAATTAATCCTCTCTTATTATAGAATATGGGTCGACCCTTATTGCGTTCAATACCGGGACAAAAGCAGCGGCAGCTGACACTATTAAAGACAGCACCGCCACTATTAAACCCAATAAGGGAATTGGTCTTGCTTCTATTCCGGCTATTGCCTGTCCCAGCAGCATTGCGATAACCGAACCAAGAATAAAACCGGTCACCGCGCCTGAAAATCCAATTATCAGGGCTTTGGATATAAACAGCTTTGCGACGAACCGGTCGTCCGCGCCCATCGAAGTCAGGATGCCGATTTCTTTTCTGCGCTCATAAACGTCGTCAAACATGAAATTTGCGATGCTTGCAGCGCCCATTAAAAGTACTATTATTATCAGGATATTTGAGATGCCATTCATTATCTTATTTGTATTTATCTGCGTAGCTACTATCTGGCTTATGGTCACGACTTTCGCGTCTGGAAGAGCCTTATTAATTTTGGCTATAAGCCCGGTCGATATTGCCGAACAGCATCCTTCTATTTCTATGGCGCTTAACACCTGTTTTTTATTAAAGAGGTGCTGCATGGTTTTTAAATGTATAAATATCCTGGCGTCATCTGTGGTACCTGTCTGCGGAAGCACCTGCATTACCGTAAATGTTTCGCCTTTAATTTTAAACCGGCTGTTTTCTTTAATCTTCAACCTGGAAGCGACGTCATAGCCTACAAGAGCCTGAAATTTGCCAAGGTCGCTTATGACCCTGTTCTTTTTATTGTCCACGTTGCCGGGAACCACGAACCCGGGCGCACAGCCTTTGGGCTTTGTAAATAATCCGACCGCTCCGGCCCAGACTGATTTTGATTTAAATTCATTGAGCGGCAGTATTCCCGTCGCAATTACCCTCATGCCTTCCACTTCTGTTTTGACATTCAGTTTTGGCGAGATATTATCAAGCCCCTCCATTCCTGAATTTGTAAGCTTTGATATATACACTTCCGGAATTTCATCCTCCTGCAAATCCGCCTGGTAATAATCCTGCACGGTGGCGGATTTTGGAAGTATAAGAATATTGGCGCCAAGCGTGTCAAGCTCGGAGGATATTTTATTTTCAGAATAAAACGATATGGTTTTTATCGCAACAATGACCGCTACTCCCAGCGCAACCGCCAGTAATCCCGAAAAAAGCCTGTTTTTTTTCAAAAATATTTCTTTTAAAAGCATTCCTGATATTTTCATTGATTATCTCACTTTCCTAGTGATGGCAGCAGCTGCCGCCGCTGCAGGCTTTAATGCCTGTTAATAATTGATCTTTGTTTGTTTTACCCTTATACACGCCGCCTATTCTTCCCGGAGGCACGATCATAACGATGGTTGCTTCCGTGATTGGCCCTGTTATTGTAGACTTTGTGATGAATTCCTTGCTGGCCGCATCGTCAGGGTCGATGTAAATAGTCTCCACAGCGCCCATGAGGTTCTTTATCTTCGCAAAATCCTCAGCCGCTTTTGTCGATTCTTTGTTGTATTTTGTGCCGCTGTTTTGGAGCATCACAAGCGCAAGCTTTCCTTCCTCCATGATTTTTAAAATATTCAAAACAGTCTGGCCCGGGAAACTTTTTTCAAGCTGTTCATCCGATACCTGCTGCGGAAATCCGCCTGTTACCACGCCGTTTGGCGCAAAAACAAGCAACAAAGGCATAGGTGTGCCCGTTACCCTGTATTTTGCTATTATTTCCGCTTCTTTTGTGTCGCTTATCTTTGCCCTGTAAATCAAAGGTTTGTCCATACCGTCTTTTTTAAAAGCTTTTATTTTTTCATTCATTACTTTGTACAAGCTGTCTTTTTTTTCATAAAAAATTACAAATACCCATTGATTTTTTGCCTGAGCTTCGCTTATTGCCTCCTGCGCGCTTTGCGGCGCCGCGGCAATATTACGTGATAAAAACATTAGGGTAAAAAAAACTGATAACTGCAATAAAATTGAATATGTTCTCTTCATTTTTTCTCCTTTGGTTTTATGGTTTTTTATAATAATAATTAACCAGGGGAATGATAATGTTGTCGTTATCAACGCAGGTACAATTAGGTCCGCATAAAACAAATAATGGCTTTACTTTTGTTTCCAGTTTTGGCGTCTTTTCTGCGCAACCTTGATAAAATAATGTTAATAGCAGTATTAAAATCCACTTTATTAAACGTATGTAAATCCCTATGTTTTTCATTTTTCTCCTTCTGGTATTTTAATTTAAACTTTTTTCATCCAGTCCTGGCCTGCCATCTGCACAGGGTCCCACGGCGTGCTCAAAGGCGGCGTATAGCTCAGGTCAAGGCTGCTTAAGGCGCTTATCGTCATTGAATTATAAATGGCCGCAGCCGCTATGTCTATCCTTTTTGAAATCTCTGCTGTCCTGCTCCCTATCATCTGGAACCCCAGGAGCCTGCCTGTTTTCCTGTCGCCTGTCATCCTTATTGAAATTTTTGTCGCGCTAGGATAATAGACCTTGTGGTCCCACGCCTCAAACTCGGACGTAAAAGGTTCAAACCCTGCGCCTGTCGCCTCCCTGTCGTTCAACCCTGTCCTTGCCATGACCATGTCGAACAATTTCAATGACTGGGTGCCAAGTGTGCCTTCGAATTTAACATTATTGCCGAGCGCATTTTCTCCCGCTATCCTGCCCTGCTTGTGCGATATGGTGCCCAGCGGCAGGTAAACATATTTCTGAGTTATTCTGTTCCATGTTTCCACGCAGTCCCCTGCCGCGAAAATATCCGGAATATTTGTTTCCATTTTCCTGTTTACGATAATTGCGTTTTTTTGGTCTGTTTTGACCCCGGCTTCCATAGCGAGCTTTGTGTTCGGCACTGCGCCTGTCGCTATTAATACAAGGTCAGTGGAGGCGGAAAAGCCATTACTTCCCGTGACATCCAGTTTTTTGTTGTTTTGTTTTATTGCCGATACCGATACGCCTGTAAAAACCTTTGCGCCTTTTTCTTCGAGCTTTGCCATGACAAGGTTTCCAAGCTGGACGTCCATGGTCGGCAGCACCGTGTTTAAGAACTCGACTACGGTTATTCCAATGCCGCGGTTGAGCAAAGCCTCGGACATTTCAATGCCTATATATCCTGCGCCTATGATAACCGCGTTTTGGGGCTTATTCTTTTCCATGTACTCCTTGAAAGCGACTGATTCCCCTATCCAGCGAATATAAAATACGCCGGGCAGGTCCCTGCCCTCTATTGGAGGCACAGCTGATGTTGCGCCTGTGCCTATGACAAGGCGGTCGTATTTTATTTCCATGGGCTTGCCGTCTTTTGGCGCGGCATATATTTTCTTTTCTTCCGGTAAAATTTTTGTGACAACCGTGTCCAGGAGCAGCTTTATACCCGTGCCTTCTATCTCGGCCCGCGTTCTGTGCGCGAGAGTCCTCCAGTCCTTAATCTCATCTCCTATATAAAAAGGTATGCCGCATATGCTGAAATTTGGGAACTCATCTGATGTAATTATCAAGGGCTCTATTGTCTTGTCCAGCTCGCGTATCCTGAGCGCAGCGCTTATGCCCGCGTCGCTACCACCTATAATTACAATTTTCATGCAATCCTCCAATAATTGTATTTTTCGGATATATCACCCGTATACTCCGAACCTGATGTTGTTCTTTCCGTGATTTTTTGCTTCATACATAAGGCTATCCGCTGCTTTTATCATCTCGTCTATGCTTTTAGGCGGTTTCGTCAAAGTAAGTACCCCGGCGCTGAAAGTTAACGGGTAGCCGGATTTCTTCATTTCCTCGCGGATAATTTCCCCAAGATGTTTTAAAAACGGTTGTACCGAATCCGCGCCCATTTCAGGCAGGAGAATCACGAATTCATCCCCGCCAAGCCTTGCCAAAGCGTCGGTTCTCCTTATATTGGACCTTACGATGTTTGCCACTGTAATCACGAGCCTGTCGCCTTCCAGGTGCCCCATCGTGTCGTTTACTTTCTTGAAATCGTCTATGTCCATGTAAATAATTGTCAGGGGTTTGTTGTACCTTTGTATCCTGTTTATTTCTATAGCCGCGTAATTATAAAATGCCCTTGCGTTTGATGCCTTTGTCAGGAAGTCTTCCATTGCCGATTCTTTCTGCCTTTTGATTTCCTTCTTAAATTCAACAAGCATAAATGTAAAAATACCGCAGAATATAAACCCGGTTACCGCGCTCCATACTGGGATAAAATAGCCTCCCTTTTAGCTGATTTCCAGTTTGTCCGCAAAAAATAGCGTTACGGCAATTAAAACCGAAATAGCCAGCCCTGTTTTTTTACCCGTGAACCACGCCGTGATCCCTACGGGAATGAGGAAAAATATTATAAAAGGCAGGTCAGTGCCTGTCTTCACGTCGAACCAGCGGTCCACAAACCCCAGAAATACTGCTAAAACCGCCGAAAATGTGAATATAACCGCTTTGACGGTTATGGAATCTGTTTTTATGCCGCTAAAATTCATGGCAGCTCCTTTAATTATATTTTTTACAGGAAACTTTTTTTCATTGCCAGCGCCGCGTTTACAAGAAGTATGAGCGCAGGCACTTCCACGAGCGGGCCTATGACTGTAGCAAAAGCCTGTCCCGAACTTATGCCAAAAAGCGCAACAGACACTGCTATTGCCAGCTCAAAATCATTGCTCGCTGCCGTGAACGCTATGGTCGCGCACTTTTCATAAGGCGCACCTGCCTTTTTTGCCAGGAAAAAAGCCGCGAACCACATGATGCCGAAATAAAAGACAAGCGGTATGGCTACCCTGAGGACGTCCATGGGAAGCGAAATAATTGCCCCGCCCTTGAAAGTAAACATTACAATTATTGTAAAAAGTAGCGCAAAAAGTGTTATGGGCGAAACTGCTTTTACAAACCCATTGTCGTATTTTTCCGCGCCAATTATCGGCCTCAGTGTTATACGAGTAATAAAACCCGCGGCAAAAGGAATGCCGAGGTATATGAGCACGCTTTTTGCCGCTTCCCACATGGAAATATTTACATTGATTCCTTTGACAAGCCCTGTCAGGTTAAGGAAAAAACTGACAAAGAACCATATATATACGGAATAAAAAAGCACCTGGAATATTGCGTTAAAACCGACAAGGCCAACAGCCAGTTCGCGGTCACCGCCCGCAAGCTCGTTCCATACTATAACCATGGCTATACACCGTGCCAGCCCCACCATAATAAGCCCTATCATAAGCTCAGGCCTATCATGCAGGAAAAGCACTGCAAGCCCGGTCATAAGCACAGGGCCTATTACCCAGTTAAGGACAAGGGAAAGCGAAAGGAGTTTTTTATTGCTGAAAACAAGCCCCATTTCCCCGTAGCGCACCCTCGTAAACGGCGGGTACATCATGAGCATGAGCCCGATGGCAATAGGGATGGAGGTCGTGCCTATATTGAATTTGCTTATGAACCCGGTTGCCTGCGGCCAGAAATATCCTATTGCCACGCCCGCGCCTATTGCCATGAAAATCCATAAGGTCAAAAATCTGTCAACAAATGATAATTTTTTGATTGTTGTTTCCATCTATTTATCCTGGCTGCGGAATTTCATGCAGCATTCTGCTTTCTTCTTAATAACAATTTTTGCTTTCTTTAAATCTTTGCCCAGTGTCTTATCCGCCCGTGTCAATGCCCTGGCGAATTTTGATATTGCCCTACCTGGATCGTCTTTAACTGCTGAATAGTGTATCCAGAGACCGTCTTTCCTGTCTTTCACAAGCCCTGAATTCTTCAGCAGCCCGAGTGCCCTGGAAGCATGTGTCTGGGATATTTTAAGAGTATCCATGATGTGGCAAACGCAAAGCTCGCCTTTTTCCGAAAGCAGCCTGTAGATGCGCAGCCTTGTTTCGTCCCCCAGCGCCCTGAATGCCTTGATTGCCTGTTCCATATTAAATACTCCTTTTAAAGTATATTTGATTTTACAAATATACTTTATTAAGAGTTATTTGTCAAGTTATTTAAATCCGAATTAAAGTTTCCCGTACAAATCCATTGCCCAGGATTTTATCGTTTCCCAGTTTATGTAGTCCTGGTCTTTCATTTTCGCCATCTTCTCAAATATAAAACGCGCAAAAAATCCAAGTTTCGCCAGTTCCACTTTACCGGCAAACAACCCCTCACTTACGGGCTTGACCACGGCTTTTATCGGTTCCAGCCACGAGCTTACCTTTATTCTGTTTTCCGGCGTATCGTCTTTCATTGTCAGGCACACCACAAAAAGCGCCACAGGAACTTTGTTTAACGCTTCCTTATAACGGCTAACAAAACTCTTTACTGACCCTTTTATATGCCCTGCTCTGATATTTGTTCCTATAACAACCGCGTCATATCCCGCAATATTCTTTATTTTCTCAACAGGATTTACCTCGACAAGAGCTCCTTTTTCCGCCAGTATTTTTCCTATGAAATCCGAAACTTCGGCAGTTGAACCCGCGCTCGACCCAAAAGCTACAAGAATTTTTTTTGGCATTTTTCCTCCTTTTGCATATTTTTTGTATTTCTGCTTCCAATTATACTATACTTTCCATCAATATCTTATGAAATAAAAAAAGGGCCCCGTTTTTGATGAGTGTTCTTTAAATAGGGAGAGAGAGGATTTTGGAGGGTGCGGAGCCCTTTTTATGAATAACCAAAATTAAATATTCAGAAATTTTTAAGCTATTTTAAATTATTTTCGCCCTTATGCCCTGAATCATCCAAAATTTCGTCCTTGTGGTGCTTTATTACCCTGCCTTCAACCATGAAAATCACGTCTTCTGCAATGTTTGTGGCAAGGTCAGCAAGGCGCTCCAAGTCGCGCGATATCCTCAGCACGTGTAAAGATGCCGTGATGCCTGCCGGGTTTTCTCCCATTGACTTGATTGACTCCTGCAGAATATGGTCTCCTATCTCATCAACCGCGTCGTCCCTTTCGCAGACGTCTTTTGCAGTCTTCGGGTCGTTGTTTATAAAAGAATTTATGCTGTCTTTCAGCATGTACTCTGCAAGCGAGCTCATTTTTTCAAGGTCGTCAAGGTGCTCCACATCACGCCTGCCTGCGAGGAAAAGGTTGCTCTGGCATACATTTACCGCCATATCTCCTATTCTCTCGAGGTCGTTGTTTATTTTCAGCACCATGAGTATTGTCCTCATGTCAATTGCCTTTGGGCTGAACTGGGCTATGAGCACAAAGCAGTTTTCCTCTATCACCAGTTCCCTGCTGTTTGCTATGGGCTCGTCTTTTTGTATCACTCCGAGCAGCATGCCCTTGTCGTTTTTTAAAAGGCCCTTGACGCTTTTGTTAATCATGTCATCCACAAACAGCGCGTATTCCACGAGCATTTTTTTCAGGTCATTTATCTTTTCTTCAAACATTATTTTCCTCCTTGCAAGAGTTTATTTTGCAAACCTAAGGGTGCAGCAAAATATTACTCTTGCATGCACCCGCTCAAGCCCGAGGCTACAAGCCGAGGGCAAGAGGTGCTTAAATTCCGTTTACTTTGCCAAGCCGTCGAAGGCAGTCAAATAGTCCTGTGGACTATTTGGCGGGTAGTTACCATAAGTCATCATATAAAAGCTACCCAACAAAATCTTACGGAGTCTTGCACCCGCTCCAGCCCGAGGCTACAGCCGAGGGCAAGAGGTGCTGATTATCTTGCCTTTATCATCCAAACCTTCCTGTAATATAGTCCTCGGTAATTTTCTTTCCCGGGTTTGTGAACATCTTTGATGTAGTATCGTACTGCATAATCTCTCCCAGCATGAAAAATGCGGTCATGTCCGCTATCCTTGCTGCCTGCTGCATGTTGTGCGTGACTATTACGATTGTATAATTTTTCTTAAGTTCTACTATCAGGTCCTCTATTTTTGAGGTTGACAAAGGGTCAAGCGACGCCGTGGGCTCATCCATCAAAATGACTTCCGGCTTTATCACAAGGCAGCGCGCTATGCACAGCCTTTGCTGCTGGCCGCCTGAAAGGTCAAAAGCATTGCGTGACAAAATATTTTTTACCTCTTCCCACAACCCTGCTTCTTTCAGGCTTTGCTCGACTTTTGCCTCAAGCTCTGCCTGGTTTTTATGAAGCCTGTTTATCCTGAGCCCGTACGCCACGTTTTCGAAAATTGATTTTGGAAAAGGGTTTGGTTTCTGGAAAACCATACCTACCCTGCGCCTGAGCTGGGTAACGTCAATACCCTCATTGTATATGTTGTTTCCATCAAGGTTCAAATCCCCGTCCACGGTGAAATGCTGTATAAGGTCGTTCATCCTGTTTATCGAGCGCAGAAAAGTTGACTTGCCGCACCCTGACGGGCCTATGATTGCCACCACGTTGTTTGCCTGTATCTGCAGATTTATATTTTTCAGCGCAGCCACCCCGTCGTAATAGGCGTTGAAATTTTTTGCCTCAATCAGCACAGTTTCAGTTTGAGCCGTTTCTTCAGGCGTTTCTGTTTTATTTTCATTCATGGGTTTACTCCCTATGACAGCGTTTGTTTTATCAAGCCGAAGGCGCTGGTAAAACATTACGCTGTCTTGCACCCGCTCAAGTCCGCAGCCAAAGCTGGGGACAAGCGGTGCTTTCTATTATATTTTGTTCCTCAAAACTTTTTTTGTTCCGGAAATTTACCATTTTCTTTCCTTCCTTATTTTTGTCCTTACTATTATTGCGGACGCGTTGATGACAAGCACGAGCAGCAAAAGCACCAGCGCAGTGCCGTAAGCAATGCTTACCTGCTCGGGCCTGTTGCCTTCTGTCATGAGCGCGTAAATATGGTACGGCAGAGCCATTACTTCCGAGAGAAGAGACGTCGGCAGTTTTATTGTGTAAAACGTGGCAGCTGTCATAAGTATAGGCGCTGTCTCTCCTGCTGCCCTGCCTATGCTTAGTATGACTCCGGTCAATATGCCGGGCAGCGAATTCGGAAGCACTATTTTATAAACTGTCTGCCATTTTGTCGCGCCGAGCGCGAGTGATGCTTCCTTGAAAGTAAGCGGCACTGTAAGTATAGCCTCCTCTGATGTCCTTATTATCGTGGGCAGTATAAGCATGCCCAGCACAAGGCTTCCTGAAAGCAGGGAAACGCCAAACTCCATGAATTTCACAAAAACAGCCAGGCCAAAAAGCCCGAAAACTATCGAAGGTACGCCTGAAAGCGCATCTATGCCGACGCGTACAATCCTTACTGCCCTCCTGTTCCTGGCGTATTCCGTGAGCCATATTGCTGTCAATATCCCGAGAGGCACCGCGAAAATTACCGCGCCTATTGAAAGCAGGAAAGTTCCCATAATTGCCGGGAATATCCCGCCTTTTGTCATGCCGTCGCTCGGGAACTGGGTAAAAAACCCGAAACTCAATACCTTTATGCCTTTTGCCGCGATGAATAAAATTATTGTGCCTAAAAACACAAGGACAAAAAGCAGGCAAAGCCTTATAAAGAGAAAACCTAATGCCTGGGATATTTTCCTGTAATTCATTTTATTTTGCCCTCACATATATTTCCGCAAGCAGGGAAAAAATCAGGTTGAATACAAAAAGTACTATGCCTATGCCGAAGAGCGCGTGGTAGTGCATACTGCCGACCACGGCCTCGCCCATTTCAAGCGCTATCGAGGCGGTCATCGCCCTCATCGGCTCGAAAATCGTCCCGGGCATTTTTATGGCATTGCCTCCCACCATCAGCACCGTCATTGTCTCGCCCATTGTCCTGCTTACTCCGAGGATAATTGCCGTGAATATCCCTGACCTTGCCGCAGGTATAACCACCTTTATTATTGTTTCCCACTTGTTTGCTCCCAGCGCGTATGAAGCGTGCCTTAATTCCTTTGGTACGGCAGCTATCGCGTCCTCTGTAATGCTGGCAATAAGCGGCACTGCCATTACTGCCAGTATGAGCGCGGCAGTAAATCCGCACTGTCCCGTCGGCAAATGGAATACTTTCTGTACAAGCGGTGCGACAAATACTATCCCAAAAAACCCGAAAACAACCGATGGAACTCCTGCGAGTACTTCCATCACAGGCTTTATTATTTCCCTGGTCCTCGCGCCTGCCATTTCAGAAATATACACTGCGCTGCCTATGCCGAGCGGCAGGGCTATAAGTACTGCTGCCACGGTAATTACCCACGACGCGACAACCATGGTCATTATGCCGAACTCGGGGTCTGCCGCAGTCGGCTGCCACTGGGAACCGAACAAAAATTTTAAAATGCCGTATCCTTTAAAAACCGGAAATCCTGCGAATAGGAGCGTCAGGGCAATGGCTCCAAGGAATATAAGGGACACCGAAGCAAATATTGGGAGCATTTTTTCTATGAAATTTTTTTTCATTGTTTTCCCTCTTTCCATCGCCTTTATTTAATTGCAGGGACGGCCATAGGCCGTCCCAAAAATCTAACTTCGAAACAGCCTTTTTTGGCATGGGACGCTGCCAAAAAGGATGCTTCATGGCGCATTACAAGTATATGAACCAACCTTTAAAAACATATTAAAATTGTGTTAATTTTGTGTTAAGTCGCCTTTTCAAAATTGACCTTTCTGCCGTAAACCTCCTCAAAAAGGAACTTTTTCACATCCGCGCCCCATATGGCAATGTCAATATTGCTTTTTGACGAGTATTTTAGTATTAAGTTGACGGTATTCCTGCGGATAACACATCTGACAAATTCGATTGCCGAGGAGTGCATCCTGTCCAGGCCGTCTGCTATCCTGAGTATTGCAGCCAGTTTCCTGACTTTTTCGCGGTCATTGTCCGACAGATTTAAAAAGCCCGGGTGCTTCATTTTTGGGTGGCTTTTCCTGTGGTACCTGCTTATGTTTGCTATTATTTCTTTTTCGTTTTCGGTAAACCCGAAAAGTTCGGCGTTCCTGATAAGGTAGTATGAGTGTATGTGGTGCTGTGAGTGGGAAAGCACCAGGCCTATGTCGTGAAGTATGGCGGCGTAGCGCAAATATTCCCGCTCCGCGTGCTTGAGCCTGTGCAAAGATTTCAACTGGTCGAAAATCTCAAGCGCAAGTTTTTCCGTCTGGAAAGCATGTTTTTCCTCAAGCCGGAAAGTCCTGCCAAGTGCTATCACGCTTTTATAACGCAGGTCTATGAACATGTGCGAATATTTACCCGGATATGCCCTTTGCATCGTGTCAAAAATCAGGCCTTCCCTGAGCGCGTATTCCGAAACCTTTAATTCCTCAATATCAAACTGCCTGAATATCTCGCTTAGTATAATTATGCCGGATATTATTATGTCCGCCCGTTTTTTATTAAGCCCGGGAATCACAGCTATCTTTTCCGGGGTTCCGGCATGGAGTATCTTTTCAGCAACTTTTTCAAATTCCTTCCTTGTCAGGACATTGTTTTCATTTTCATGGCTGCCTGAAAGCTTCCGCGCCACATTCAGTGCATTTATTATTGTGCCGGATGTGCCTATGACCTCGTCATACTTTATTTTTTTTACTGCCCTTACTATGGGGAACAGCATGCCTTTAACGAAACTGCGGCATTTTTTTACGGCCTTGCGCTTGAATTTATGTTCCGGGAAAAATTTTTCAGTCAGCCTCACCGTGCCTATTTTGAGGCTGTTGCCGTAAAAAATATTGTTCTTTTGCCCCACAAGGAATTCCGTGGAACCGCCGCCAATGTCGACCACCAGGATTTTCTTGTTGTAAACAGGCAGGGCGTGAAGCACTCCCTGGTAAATGAGCCGCGCTTCCTCGAATCCCGATATGACCTCTATGTCGATTCCTGTTTCCACTTTTACTTTTTTCAGGAAAAAATCCACGTTCAGCGCCTCGCGCACCACGCTTGTCCCCACTGCCCTGATCGAGGCCTTTTTTGCAGTACAGATTCTCTTGAATCGTTTCAGCGTGTCTACGGCTTTCGCCATAGCTTCGCCGCTTATAAATTTCATGTTCGCAGACCCGGAACCGAGTCTTATCATTTCTTTTTCCCTGTCTATTATGTAAAGCTTGCTGTTTTCAAGGTCAACCCTGGCTATTATCATATGGAATGAGTTTGTGCCGGCGTCTATTGCTGCAATGTGTTTGTTCATTTATTCTGTGATCCCCAGAACCGACATTATGCCTTCCTTGAGTATTTTGTTGACATGGGAAAATTTTTTACCTGCGTCAACTACCTGGAACCCGTATTCTTTTGCCATTGAGTCGAATATTGAGATAACTTTTTTCTGGTAATGGATGAAGCTGTCGTAAAAATCCTCACCGAGCCTCATGTCCATGCCCGATTCCCAGAAATCCATCATTTTCTCCGTGCTTTTCCAGTACTCGTCTCCCAGGTTGTCGCTGTTTAATATGCGCGGGATGAGCGCCTTTACCCTTACGCGCATATAAAAAACCGCGTCAGGTACAAGCGCAAAACCGTATGATTTCAACAGCCACTCCCTGTCAATGCCCCTGGTGAGCGAGCGGGCAAAAGCAGTGTATATGTAACGGTCTGCCAGCACTATGTAACCCGCTTTCAGCGCAGGTATTATCTCGTGCTCGAGCCTGTCCGCAAAATCAGCCAGGTAAAGCAAACTGAAAGTATGTACATTTAAATTCTGGCGTTCTTTTGCGTCCTGGACTGCCTTGCCGATAAAAGGCGAGCGTATCCAGCCGGTCACAGATACCGGATAACCCTTTACTTCGAGCCACTCCTTAATGTCGCTTATCTGGGTGGAACGTCCAACACCGTCAGTGCCCTCTATCACAATCAGCTTGCCTGTTATGTCGCTCAAGTCAATTTTTGGCAGCGTTATCCCTGAAAAAGTCTTGATCATATTATGGGCTCCGGCACATAATTTTCGAGCACTGATTTTGTCATTTCGCGCACCAGATGCTGCTGGCTGTTTATGCTCTGCGTCGCGTCAATGACATTCAGGCCGTACTCAGCGCATATCCTGTCATATTCCTCCAGTATTTTTCCCTGGAATATTTTGAAACTTTCCTCCGGGTCGTCGGAAAAGCCTATATCCATGCCTGCCTCGTAGTATTTCAGGCTCGGCCTTCCTATCATTATTCTTTTTATGGAAACATCCGTGTTAACCTTGAAATATAATGCGAGATTTGGTTTTATAGCAAAACCGTAAAGATCCTTGACCCACTCGCGGTCAACTCCCCTCACTGCGTCTCTGGCAAATGCAGTATATATGTAGCGGTCGGCAAGGACTATCATTCCTGCTTTTAACGGCGGCAAAATCAAATGGTTCAGCCTGTCTGCAAAATCAACAGCGTGCAAAATGCTGAATGTAGTCGGAGTAAGAAGATTTTTTTTCTTTCCTCTCCTTATAGTTTCGTTGACAAGGTCGGAAGAGTTCCACTCCGTGAAAAAAACCTGGTGCCCGAGGCTTTTGAGCCATTCCTGGAGCAGCCTGAGCTGCGTGGATTTTCCCGAGCCGTCTATGCCTTCAACTATTATTAGTTTTCCCGGATAAGGGTGCTGGTCAAGATATTTTCTTGGCATTATTTTTACCTAATCGCGCGAAGCTGTTTGGGCTGCATGAGCCACACAAGCTTCGTGGTATTTTCAGGCGGCAGGCCGTCCATGTCAAGCCTAGCGACCGCGCCTTTTTTCAGGACAATTGAAATATTCATTGAGCCCAGCATAAACCCGATCATCACCGATAAGTCGGGCTCATGTCCCACAAGCAAAATGCTGTTGCACGCCTTGTGCTCGGCTATTGTCAGGGCAAGCATTTTCATGCTTCCGCCAGGCGCGAGTTCCTTAATAACCTCGATTTTTTTCTTGAACCCGTATTCCTGCGCGACTATTATGGCAGTTTCAAATGCGCGCTTTAGCGGGCTTGAAAAAATGCACGCGATGTCAGGCACAATTTTTTTCAGTCCTTTTGCTGCCTTTGCCACCTTTTTTATGCCGTCTTCTGTGAGCGGCCTCTCTGAATCCCTGTCGCGGAAAAGCGGGATGTTCTTGTCCACGGCCGGACCGTGCCGCATAAAATATAATCGGGTCATGTTTTCACCTATTTTTGTAGTTAAATTATAAGATATGAGTATTGTGGAATTTTTAAGAAATAGTTAATTATTTGTTAAAATTTTTGGACTGATAAGCGAGCTGTGGAGCCCCCCGCCTTCACAGGCGGGGCACCTTTAAAAAATTCTCATATGCTCCCTCCCCGGAGCGGTCATATATCCCACCGGGATATATTCCTATCCCAGCCTGACTTCGGCTGAGCTCAGTCGAAGCCCTACCGGCGGGGATTTTCGCGGAGTGGGATTAAATGAAAATTTTTATATATTTTATGCCTTCATTGCCCCATCCTTACCACTTACCACTTACCACTTACTCCTACCCTTACCACTACCTTGGATGGCGCAGTTACATATGTTTCAGTCTTTTTTCCACTTGATACTTATAGGTTGTGGAGAAATAAGGGGGATGATTATGCGAATTGGGTTGGGCATAGTGCGTATATAGTATTTTATACGAAATTTGTTTTTAAGAGGTTTTTTCCAATGTTTATCATACAAATCTTTGGTTTAAAGGAATTTGTATAACATTTTATATGAAATTAGATTTTCATGATATATTTTGCCCGAATTCTGCTTTGGCCCCTATTTGCATCGGGATTAATTTTGTTCTCATCATATTGCTTCTACTTTGGCATTTCTTATTTATCCTTGATTTCATGTATTTCGTGAAAAGCAAACTGCTCGTGTTCCCCCGTATCCATTTTGATAGTAAATGCAACTTTCCCTTTTGGAAGATGTATCTCTTTTACTATTTCCCCATGCTTATCTTTATGCTCTCCCAACTTCAATCGTATTCTTGTTGACACTATTTACTCCCAATTTTACTTAAATCTTAATTTTTCCCCCTTCCGCGAACACAACCTTTAATCAATCTTTTCTTCAGCAAACACTGAATTTTAATACTTCTAATTTATTTATATACCGTACTTTTTATTATTATCTCAACTCTCCTATTTTTCTGCCTGCCTTCATCCGTATCGTTTGTCGCTATGGGTTGTGTTTCCCCATAGCCTTCTGTTTCTATCCTTTTCTCGTCCATTCCAAGCAGGTTCACCATGAAAAACTTGACTGCATCTGCCCTTGCTTTGGACAGCTCCATATTTGAATTGTATTTTTTACCCGTAGTCTGGGTATTATCGGTATGGCCCGCGACTATTATGTCGCTATCCGGATATTTGTCGATTGTTTCTTTCATCCCATTCAGAACATTATAAGCGGATATTTTTACGTCTGCCTGGCCAAGGTCAAACAGTGTATCCGACGAGAATATGAGTTTTATGTTCTTTAGCAGTACAACCTGCGACTGAACCGGTGTCTGCGCTTTGTTTCCCACCGTGTCATGCGCGATAAAGCTGTAATAATAAATATCTCCTGTATTCACGTAATCGCCATTGTTTCCTTTGCCGTCCCATATATAAGAAATTGGCGGTTCGCCTTTCCCTTGGGTTGAAAAGAATATCTTTTTATCCTTATCCCATATAACAAACTGCCATGCCCCTATATTATTTTTGTCATGCGCATAAAAAGTAAACGTTACCGGGATCAGCAAGTTTTCTTCACCAAATTTTAAAAGTTTTGGCTCGGCATCAACCCTCACGTCAGGCGGTGTGTTGTCTATTTCAACAGGAGCTTCGTTCGACTCTGACTTCCCCTTGTCGTATTCTACTGTTGCTTTTGCCTTGTATGCGCCGTCCTGTAAAACAACGCCGTTTGCCTTACCGTCCCATTCAACTGATTTATCAAGGCCTCTTTTCGCGTCTATGCTTGTTAAAAACGTCTGCCCTGTCTCGCCATAAATATCGATTTTGAGCGACTTTATTTTATCGGGTAATTTCGCAGAAGTGGAAAAATATGTTGTGTCCATAAACTTATCGTCGTTTGGCGAAAATACCGCAGGCGAAACTGTCAGTTTTAAAGGCGGCGTTCCCCACGCATAAACAAGGGAAACCCTGTTGGTATTTCCAAGTTCATCATAACTTACATAAGCATAGTTAAACTCAATGTCCGCGTATTTTAAACCTACGCCGAATGTCGGCTGGTTATATGCTCCGAATTCGTATCCCAGCCTTAAAGCCAGTATATTATTTATCCAGTATTCCGCGCCTACTCCGCATAGCGGATCATAATCAGTCTGCGGTATAACCTGCCCCGATACTGTAAGTTCATTGCCGTATAAATTAACCTGATCCGCCAGTCCAATTTGCAAATTTAACGGCGTGCTGAATGCCTCATCATTCATCTTTAAGCTTGCGCCAAGGTTCGAAACCGTCAACCCCGCCCTTATAAGATTATTATTTAATTCTTTTTTATACATCACGCCTATATTCCCTGCAAGATTCGAGCCGCTGAAATTATCTATGTTTTCCGAATTAATCTTTAAAGTTAATCCAGCACTGAAATTATCATTTATGTCCTGCCCATATCCAATTATAACCGAATAATCAAATGGAGAAAAATATCCGTTTATTAAACTATCCGGGTTTATGCTGTTTAAATATGATGAATCGTAGGAAGGTAATACAGACGACTTACCAATGTTGTTAACCTGCAGCCATGCAAAAGCAATGCCGATCTTTCCAAGATCCTCAGCATGTGGAATTGGCCCTACAAAAGACGCAAATTCATAATTGATGTCCTGAAACCAAGCAATATGGCTTGCTTGAACCTCATATCCCATCAGCGAACCGATGCCTGCGGGATTATAATATAAACCATATGTCCCGTCTGATATCGCAGTATAGGCCTCTCCCATTCCCTCTGCTCTCGCAAAAGGCACGATTTTTAGAAAATTTGTGCTCGTTGTGCCTGCAAGCTCTGCCCCGGCGTAAATACTGTTTATAAAAATACCCGTGCTAACAGCTATAAATATTAATACCTTTTTCATTAGGTCCCACCTGTATCTTGACTTACCTTATTTATAATTGCCTGCCATGTTCTTCCTTTCCTCATTCCAAATCCCGCATTTTACTTAACCACCGCCATCTTTCCCCATACTTTTTTCTTTCCCTGGCCATCCATTGTTTCTATGCTGTAAATATATGTCCCGCTTGCCACTCCCCTGCCTGTTTTATTTTTTGCATCCCAATATATGCTGTTCATGCCGGGCTGGCCCTGTTGCGTCAATTCAACAACAACCTCCCCGCTTATTGTATATATTTTTACCTTTACATCTGCTTCATTGCATAATTGATAAATTATATTTGTGCCGTTTGAAAAAGGGCTGGGCGAATTTTGATATAACTTTAAACAAAGCGTTGCTGTAGGCGTGGGTGTTATTGTTGTAGTACATGTTATGCTTGTTGTAAATGTTTGTGTTGTTGTAATTGTATTGGTTGGTGTTATGGTTATAGTCGGTGTCAATGTATCAGTATTCGTAATTGTATTGGTTGGCGATGCTGTATAAGTCGGTGTCTCAGTACATATTTCTGTCATAGTCAATGTAAATGTATCAGTGCCAGTAATTGTATTGGTTAACGATGCTGTATAAGTCGGTGTTTCAGTACATGTTTCTGTCATAGTTGATGTAAATGTATCAGTATTCGTAATTGTATTGGTTGGCGATGCTGTTAGCGTTGGAGTGTATGTATAAGTTGGCGTTGTCAAGTGAGTCGGGCTGGGTGTGTAAGTGGCACTGACGGTCGGCGTGGCAAGCAGAACGCCCTGGTTTAATCCGTAATAAGCAACCCAGGTAAGGCTCTGTCCCGGTGGCAGTGTATAGCTGCTGTTTACTCCTCCGCCGCTGCCGTTTGTCCACCATAGCTGTACTGCGCTGTCATCCCCTATTGCGGAACCCGATTGTGTAAGGCTCCACGGGCTTGACGTGGTAAAAAGCTGGTTGGTCATGGCAGACCAGCTTCCTATCATAAAAATATCAGGTTCACTAGCAGGGTCATCGTACGGGTTGTTGTACAGATGTCCCCTGCCCACCAGGTTTGGAGTGCCGGTTTTCGGGTCAACGTCATAATCCCACCAGTCCGCAGGCATGGGCGATGATTTATAAAAAATTTCGCTGTTTGTTATTGTCGTAAACCCGTCATTGGTCGAAAGAATCGCGCCATCATTTCCGTTTACTTCGGTGTCAAACATAAGCATAAGGGAAACAGTGTGGCTGTTTGATGCGTCAATATTTGTGGCTGTAAATTCAAATTCTGCGGTATCCGCGTTAATGCCGGTCGAGGGGTTATTTACAAATTTATAATCCATTTTCAGGTCAATGTAGCTGTCTATTGTTTTAGTCCCATATATCTCAGAACCGGTATTTGAAATATTACCTACCATGGGCCAGTTGTCCTGCGCGTCATATGCCTCTCCGTCTATGTTTATTATTACGAAGCTTGTAAACCAGTCATTCTCTGTAGCTGAGAAAAGGCATTCTCCGCCATAGGCATAGGTCAACCCGGCATTGGCTGGGGTATAGGATGACGATGTGCCGACGGAAAAAAGCATCGAAGAATCAGGCGAGAAATCATAGTTTGCGAAATCGTAATCCACATTCATGCCTAGGTAATTGTTCTGTATGCATGTACCACCGGCAAAAGCAAATGAATTACATGCTGTTAACGCTATAATCAAAAAAAATTCCGTTTTTTTTGCTAAAAAACTTTTTTTATTTTGGTTTTGTTTTTTCAACTATAATATACCTGCTTCTACAACAAATATTTTATTTTTAATTTAGGGGGCCAGGAAAGCCTTTTCCCATCATTTTATTACTTTCAGATTTTATTTTTTCTTTCAATATCTGCTGTTGTTTTTTTGTCAATACGGACTTGATTTTAATTATACTTTGGAACTGGTTTTTCATAATTACCTTGTGGTTCTCGGAAATTTTATTTATAAGCTCGTCTACTTTTTTCTCGTCGGGATTGTCTTTGTCTATTTCTTTACGCATATCCTCCATATTTGCTCTTAGTTCGCTCATAACTTTTTCTTCTACTTTCTTTGATTCCTTCTCAATCACAATAAGTTTTTCTATCTGGCCGGACGTCAGGTCAAGGTCATCGGCAAAATTCAATATGCTCATATGACCGGGCGACATAAAAGGTCCAGGCCCCGGTCCTGGCCGCGAACCTGCGTACGAGTACGTCGAAAGGACAAACAACATACAAAATGTCCAAAACACAGCAAGATTGTTTTTCATTTTTTCACCTCGTCTGTTTTATTTAATATGATTTATCCAGATATTTTTCCTGGTAATAATCAAAATCATACATTGTTTTATACGTGGTATAAACAAACTCATATACATCCTTGTTCTTGCTTTCTTTTTTAAGCTTGTAATGGACCATAAAAAGTGCCGAAAAAAGTATAAATATGGTGCATAATACGACAGTTGCCGGTTTTAAAAACAGCCTCCATATATTCGCCACGGATTTCCTTGGCCATATGCGCGGCTCAAGACCCTGGGATTTTTCCATTGTTAATTTAAAAAGCCCGCTTATTTTTGAAACCTTTTTTAGTTTGCGTCTGCATGCGGCACAGGTTTTAAGGTGATCCTTTATTGCCTTTTTATGGTCTCTGTCAATATCGTCCTTAAAATAAAAATACAATTTATCCTCGTTGTAATGCATTTTTATGCCTCCTCCGCCACGAATTTCGCCATCTTTTTAATACTTCTACTTATGCGTGACCTAACCGTTCCTTCGCCTATTTTTAGAATTAAAGCTATTTCTTTCTGCGAACAACCGGCTATTTCATACAACAAAACTGCAGCCCTCTGCCCTGAGGTCAGTTTTGAAAGCAAAGAATCAAGCAGCAACCGGTCGGTACTTATAGTTATCTCACCTGATTGAAAGCTCTTCACGGCGCGGTCTCTTTGTGAATGTTGCCTTCTTATTAAATCTATGCATTTATTTATGGTAACTCTGTAAATAAAAGTCTTAATGCTTGAAGTACCCAGAAAAGATTCTAATTTTTCCTGCAGTTTTACAAAAACTTCCTGGGCTACATCTTCCGCATCGTTCCTGTTTTTCAGCATCTTTTGAGCTACATTATATACAAACAAAAAATATTCACTGTAGATGCCTTGGATATCCACAGTCATTAAACACCTCGCTCTTTCTTTGATAATTTAGACGTTTATCGTGCCGTATATGCTGCATGGCCTTTTGTGAGGGAGCATATAATCACCGGCTTGCGTCTATATATACAGTGGCATGAATACTAAAACTGAAAGGAGGTGATAAACATGAGCACGTCATCAGTATCCTCTATATCTTCAGCTTTATCAAATTATTTGCTTTATTTGCAGAAAGCTGCTGCAAACGATTTGTTAACCTCAAGTTCGTCCAAGAAAACAAAAAAGCATGATTTTTTAAAGGAGCTGTTGAAAACGCTACAGAATCTCGTAGGAGACAAGGTTACGGTCAAATCAAAAAATTCTTCTGGCAGCGTCACAGGGACAGTGGAAGCGGTAAAGGAGGTAGACGGTAAATTAAAGGTAGTAATAAACGGCGTCGCATACGATTTATCGGATGTGACGCAGGTATATAACACCTAAAATTTTCAATAAGAGTAGTCCGGACCTTGGAAAAAGGAGGACATCTTATCTCCTGTAAAAGCCAACGGGCGCAATTTTTATCTTGCCTGTTGGCTTTTTTTATTATGCCTAATTATAATTCACCTCTGTAATCCTTTTGATTTGTCAAGGTGAATTGGATTATGGAGTGCATAAAACAATGTGTAATTTTTCATATTAAGCCGAATATATAATTTCTTCACCAACCGAAGTTGGAATTTTTTACAAAAAAAACGGCGGCCTTTTCAGCCGCCGCCACATAAGGGAGGAAACACGTGGTTAATCCCTGTATGTTACAATACCTCCCCTTTAGCAAGTGGAGGTAAATAGTCCAGTGGACTAACTAAATAGTCCGGTGGACTAGCTATCGGAGGTTTTACAGTCGCAAGGCAAACCTCCCCTGACCCCTCCTTGTTAAGAAGGGAAAAAAACAAACAGTGTTTTTAATCCAGATTATCCTCGTGTATTGCCCATTTGCCTTTTTCCAGGGCCTGGATATCAAGCCTTGTTTTATTGCAAACAGAACAAATCAGTACAGCCCGCTCTGCCGGCGGGTTAAAAGGCTTTGTACTGCCGCCGTAAATGGAACAGTTGAGCGAATAGATGTTGTGCTTTCCTTTGACAATCATGTGTTTTAAATCAGCCATGATAAATCACCTCACAATCCGTATTTTTTTTTAATCACTTTTTCTGCCAGCAGCCAGTCCGAAAGCGCGTCGCCTGGCTGCTTTTTGGCCATCCTGTTCTTATAGATTTCCTCGGCGTGCATGCAGATTTCGTACTGCAAATCTTCAAGGCTTGGTTTCTTCTGTGCTTTTTTCGTTTCTTTTGTTTCTTTTGCCATGTTTCACCTCCTTAGATTTCGTTTACTTTGTCAAGCCGTCATTATGGCAGTCGAATAGTCCTGTGGACTATTTGACGGGTAGTTCCCATAAATTATCATCATAAAAGCTACCCAGCAAAGTATTACAAGCTCCATGCTTCGCATGGACATGTCAGAGTAATGATTTTGCTTCGCTGTTGACGCTTGCAAAATCAAACTCTGTCAAGCCGCTCAAGTCCCGAGCTTGCGAGGGACAAGCGGTGCCAGTTTTTGAAACAAACCCGCAGGGTGTTAGTCATCATGCTTTTTCAAACAAAATATACAATCTTATGCTTTACTATGCATAAATAATTGGTTAATTTTGGGTTAAATCGTGACTGGAGATTTGAGGAGGTTTTTTACAAAAAAAAACGGCGGCCTTTTCAGCCGCCGTCATACTGGAGTTTCACCAAAAAATTATCATTTGGCGACGTAAGCCGCAACAGTCGTCTGGCATATAATTAACCAGACGGCTGTGCAGGCTTATAAGGGAGAAAACACTCTGCCCTTATATATAAAGAACGTATATTTAAGAAACGCTTCTTTTAATGAAGTGTTTCTTACTTGCCTCCGTTTAAAGGCACATAGCCTGTTTCTTTTACTATTTTCTGGCCGTCATCGCTCAGGATAAAATCAATAAAATCCTTTGCGAGTCCTGACGGGTCGCCGTTTGTGTACATGTAAAGCGGCCTTGAAAGCTCGTATTTCCCGGATAATACTGTCTCTTCGGAAGGCGCTGTGCCGTCAACAACAAATGCCTTCATTTTCTTTGTCATAAAACCAAGCCCTATGTAGCCTACTGCGCCCGGTGTGCTTTCCACTGCCGAGGCAACTTCCTGGTTTGACGCTGTCATTAACGCATCTTCCCTGAGCTTGCTGCCCTTAAGCACTTTTTCGTTGAAAACCTCGAAAGTACCTGAAGAGGAATCCCTTGAGATTACCACTATCTTCAAAT
The DNA here is from genome assembly GCA_963845185.1 of uncultured bacterium. GTDB lineage: Bacteria > Oederibacteriota > PGYV01 > PGYV01 > CAWJRG01 > CAWJRG01. The sequence continues at coordinate 696,568 of CAWJRG010000010.1, forward strand.
CCGGGCCTCCAAGGTCTTTCCAGTTTTTTATCGCACCTGTGTATATGTCCTTAATTTGCTCCAGGGTAATGTCAGTCAGGTTGTTTGCCTCTGCGTTTACGACCACTGATATGCCGTCCTTGCATATCACCGTGCCGACCGGGTTCACGCCTTTTGTTTTTGCTTTTGCTATCTCGCTTGACTGCATTGGCCTCGAGGCGTCTGCTATGTCTATTGTGCTGTCGATTATCGCCGCTATACCTACCCCAGAGCCGCCGCCTCTAACGCTGATGTCAGCGCCGGAATTTTTCTGCATGTACATTTCGGCTGCTTTCTGCGCCAGGGGCAGGACCGTTGTCGAGCCGGATAAAGTAAGCTTGTTCGCGCTCTTTTGCATCCATGGCCAGTTCCACGCGAAAAGCGCTGAAACAAAAACCATGCTTAATACTGTTGCTATTGCGAATACTTTTTTCATTTTGCTTCCTCCTTAGAATAATTTTCATTTTTCAGTTTTCAATTATCAATTGATAATTTTTCATTGACAATTTTTATGTTACCAAGCCCAGACCATCTGGGCAAGCAACTGGTTTTGGTTGATTGGATTTCCATTTGCGTCTTTGCTGCTCGCGTCGTTTGCTTTACCGCCGTATTCATTTTCCTTTAATTCATAGTTTAACTGCAAAGTAGCGTTGCTTGCAACCTTGTAATTAAGTCCTGCTATATACACGTCGTATTCCTGGCCCGGCATAAATGTATCCGGGTTTACATAGTCAAACATGAATTGCAGGGAAAGCGGGTCAAGCAGCTGTATTCCAAGATAACCTGATATTCCTTCAAGTATCCCTGATTTGCCTGCGCTTTTTGGGCCGCATTGCTGAATAAGCTCGAAAAACGACTGTATCGGTCCGCTTGCGTAACTGAGTACAAGCGCCTGTTTGATTGTCTGCTGGTACAAAGCGCTTGGGGCGCCTTTTATCCATCTGTCCTCGCCTAAATGGCTTGCGTAAATGGAACCCCTGAGAGAAAAGCCAGCGTACGGAACTATGTTTACGCTTGCAAGTATCGGCTTGTCAAGGTCTGATTCCATTTTCTTGTAGCCGTTTCCGTCATAAACCGCTATTTGGTAATCCCCGAAACCCATGGGTATATTCCCAAGAAGCGCGACTCCCATGTCTGCGCTGCTTATTACACCGGTGTAATCCTCAATTACCTTTTCGATAACAGGATATTGCCACGTGTCTATTGTGCCGAAATAGCTGTCCTGCTGCCCAACCCTTACCTTCATATCCGCGTCCTTAAGGAAAGGCAGGGCTTTTAAATCAACAAAAGCTTTTTTTATCCAGATTGCCCAGTCAACGCTCCCTGAACCTGTTGCTGAATTTACCACATTTAACGTCTTTGTATTTGCGGTATAGGTATTTGCATTTGGAGCCGATACCGGTGTAACACCGGTCGCCACGCTGAACCCCTGGTCGTTTGCCACATTGTTAATATCAAGTGTCAACTCGCCTTCGTAATCGTTTGTCTTTACTTTTGTCCTGATGTATGTCCTCGGTACCTGTATCAGGCTTGAAACGTCATTAAAATTATTATACTGATCGCTGTACCTGATCCACTGGTAACCGTAAATATCGAGCCCTGGCTTGTCGCCGTCCTGCTGGACAACCGTCACGCCAAACGACAGGCTTGTAGTTACCCAGATCATTACCGCGGTAAAAATTATCCTTAAAGCGATATTTTTCATTTTTTCCTCCCGTGCAATATTTTGTTTTTTCAATTTTTTCATCGCATATTTTTGCGATGCCTTGCTTTCTTTCCTGTCCGGGGCTTTAATCCGGCTATGCTTTTGTAAAACTTCACCTCCTTATTGGCATAAAATCTTAAAATCTCTTTTGCCTTATGCGTCTGTCTTAAATTTCATGTATATGATATAAAATGACGGTTAAGAACAGATAATCAAAAAATTAATTTTTGGTTAACACCTTTTGCCCCCGGCGTGCGGCCCGGACTTTTGTTAAAAGCCCTTGTCTGCCGTAATTACAGATGCCCATTCCACCATTTTTACTTTTATGTTGTCCCTTACCTTCCTTGTCCTCTCAAGTTTTTCCGCTTCAGTGCCTTTAAACTTCGCCGGCTCAGGGAATTTCCAGTGCTTTCTTTTTGCCGCACCGATATAAACCGGCCACTTCCCGGTAGAAGCCCCATCGCCAACCGTGATTACATGGCTGAACAGATTGCCTTTTTTGTGAAAATCAGAGACTCTTCTGGTCGGATTTTTCGATATATCAATGCCTATTTCAGCCATTGCTTCGACCGCATACGGGTTTAATTTGCCCGGCTTAAGCCCTGCGCTTTGAGCGTCAAACTTGTATCCTGCGTATTTGTTCATGAAAGCCGCGGCCATCTGGCTTCTTGCGTTGTTGCGCTCGCATACGAAAAGGACCCTTGTCTTTTCCATAATCAAAACCTCCTTTGCTGTGCATACAGTGTTTTAAACTTCCCAATGTTTAAATTGACCTGTCAGAATTCTTTGCCTACCATCATTATTGAAGCCCATTTCAATACTTTTACTTTTATTGCATCCCTTATCTTCCTCGTCATCTCAAGCTTTTCTTCTATTGTGCCGTCAAATTTTGAAGGGTCAGGGAAGCTCCAGTGCTCCCTTGTCGCTGTGCCGGGAAATACCGGGCATTTCCCGGCAGTGGCCTCATCACAGACGGTAATTACATAACTGAACAAATTCCCGTTTTTATAGACGTCAAAAACACTTTTGGTCTCGTTTTTCGATATATCAATGCCTATTTCAGCCATTGCTTCAACCGCGTATGGGTTTAACATGTCCGGCTCAAGCCCGGCGCTTTGTGCCTCGTATTTATATCCTGCGTATTTATTCATGAAAGCCTCGGCCATCTGGCTCCTTGCGCTGTTGTGCTCGCATATGAAAAGAATCTTTATTTTTCCTGAATTTATTTTTTCCATAATCAAATCTCCCTTTAAATTTTTGTTTCCTGTAAATATTCAAACCAATGAAACATTTATTTTCAATGAAATGATATAAAAAGGAGGTTAAAAGAAAATTATATAATAATTAATTTCGTGTTAAGGCGTGAACTCTTATCTGACATGTCAGGTAATTAAATAAAAAGGGACGGTTATTAAACCGTCCCTTTTTTGTATTGCCTAAAACCTGTTACCAGTTTATGTCGTCAAAAAGAATTGTCTCTGAAGATGTAGCTGCAGTCGCGCCGGTATTAGAATATATCTGCATTCCAACCTGGATAATCGCTGTAATATCGTCGTTGGTCAATGTTGCAGGCAGAACCCAGCTATACTGCTGCCATCCCGCTGCGGTAATATTGATATAAGTTGCGTCCCAGCCGTACGCTGCGCTCTGGGCGTATATATCAACCTGATAATTACCACCGGTCATGTCTGCCGGAACATTTATCCAGCATGAAATCGTTTTGCCGGTAAAATCTGCCGGAGTTGAGCTGAAATTGGTGTTTATATCACCTTTAACAGGAACAGTGGAATAATCTCCTGTAAACTGCATACAGCCTGTGCTTCCGTTATGGCCTGCGCCTGCAGTAGTATTCCAGGTTTTTGCCGATAAGGCTGCGTTATCACCTGCTAAATTCCAACTCGGCGTTTGGTCTGTATCGAAACAAAACAGCGCATTACAAGGAACCGCTGTCGGGACTGCTGTTGGAACTGCTGTCGGAACCGCTGTATCTACTGCAGTCGGAACTGCCGTTGGAACTGCAGTCGTAACCGCTGTTGGTACTGCCGTTGGAACTGCTGTATTAGTAGACGTTACTGTAGCTGTCACTGTTTTTGTAGATGGTACCGCTGTCTTTGTCGGCGAAGGTGCTGTTACTGCCTTCCTGCCGCATGACACTGCAATTAATAAAGCTAAAACTGTGAATCCTAAAACAATATTCATTGAAAATTTTTTCATTTTGTCACCTCCTTTCTTTTTATTCTTTTTAGATTTTTTTTACTTTGGGTAAATTGTACTTTTATATTATTAAGATTTGATTAAGAAATATTAAATTTTCCTTAAGTTAAATAACGGGGAATAATGTTGGTTAATTTTCATGTTTGGAATAAATGATTTTGGAATTTTTATAAGGGGGTTGGTTATTAATTATACCGGCAGTGTCAAAATGAATTTCGTGCCTGCGCCGTACCTGCTGTCGACCTTTATTTCGCCCCTGTGCAGAAGCGCTATGTGTTTTACAATCGCAAGGCCGAGCCCGGTGCCGCCCATTTTTCTGGAGCGCGACGCATCCACGACATAAAACCTTTCGAAAATCCGCGGCAAATGCTCTTCGGGTATTCCTATGCCCGTATCCTGGATTTCAACGGTAACGTTGTTATCCTGGTTTTTTAAATTTATGGTTATCCTGCCTTTTTCAGTGTACTTGACTGCGTTGTCGATAAGGTTGATAAATGCCTGCTCGAGCTTGAAAGAATCGCCTTTTATCATCGGGATATTTTCTTCATTTTTTAATGTTATTTCTATCCCCTTGTCTTTTGCCTTCTGCTCAAAAAGCTTTATTGCGGTATTTATTGACTGCATCAAATCGACCTTTTCCTCGACGATTCCTTTTTCCTCAAGCTCTGACAGCAAAAGCAGGTCGTTTACTATATTGATTACCCTTTCGGTATTTTTCTTTATTATGTCTAGGTAATGCCTGTTTTCCTCGTCAACGCTGCTTTCCATGGTCTCAACAAATCCCTTTATGGCAGTAAGCGGGGTTTTCAGCTCGTGCGAAACATTTGATACAAAATCCTTTTTTATTTTTTCCACCCTGCTGATTTCGGTGATGTCGTTAAATACAGCCATTATTTCATTCCTGTTCTGCAAATATGCCGCGCTCACCAGGTAAATCCTCTGGTTTATGTCAATCTGCTCGGTTATGCTTGTCTTGTCTTTTATGCTTCTTGCAAACAGGTCGTTGAATTTCATTGATTTTAATACTTCCCACGAACGCTTGCCTTCGGGCGCTTCATCCTGCGCGATTTTTTTAAAGCTCTCGTTGCACATCAGGATTTTTTCCTTGTCGTCTGCCAGGAGCAGGCCTTCCTTCATTGAAGAAATCACGCCGTCCAGCTCCTCGGTGCGGAAATTCAGCTCCTCAAAAAGGGTTTTTATTTCCGTGGACATGTTGTTGAAACTGTCCGCCAGTTCCTTAAACTCGCCTTTCCCCTCCGAGGGGACCTTCACTCCGAAATTTCCCGAGGCTATTTCCCTTGCGCCTGATGCCAGGCTGTTTATCGGGCCCGCGAATGTCCGCGCGAAAAAATATGAAACCGCAAGGGATAAAATTACTATGAGCAATGATATGCCGGCTATGCTTTTTTGAAGCTGCTCCAGAAGGCTGTTCACCTGGCGTAAAAATACGCTTACCCTGAGTATGGCAATGATTTTTCCGTTTTTTTCCAAAGGCATAGCAACGTAAAGCATCCTGTCCTTTAACGTGTAGCTAAACCGCATGGATTTGCCTATGCCGTTTTTGAGCGCCTGCTTGACTTCATCCCTGTTCTTGTGGTTTTCCATCAAAGCAGGGTCCATCTCCGAGTCTGCCAGCACCCTGCCGTCCGGCGCTATGACCGTGATTCTCGTGTCTATCTGCCGCCGCATTGCCTTTACAAATGCATCCATTTCCTTTGTTTTGTTTTTCTCAAGCAGCGGCATTATCTCGTCCTTAAGCATGAAAGTGTCGTTTTTCAGGCTTGTTGTTTCCCAGCTTATGTAATGGGACCTGATTATTATGTAGGAAAAAATTATTATGAGGCTTGAAAGCGCCGCAATAAGCAAAAGGTATCTTAAAAAAAGCCTGTAAAAAATTGTGTTCTTCATTCTTCCAGCTTATAACCTACCCCTCTTATGTTTTTTACCAGTTTCCCGCCAACGCCTAGTTTTTCCCTAAGGTGCTTTATGTGCACGTCTATTGTCCTGTCCACCACTATTTTTTCGTCTCCCCACAGCAAGTCAAGAAGCTGCTCGCGCGAAAAAACCCTTCCTGGCTTTTCCATGAGTATTGTAAGTATCTTAAACTCGGTGGATGTCAGCTCGACTTTTTCGCCCTTTACGTATGCTTCAAACTTTTCAGGGTCTATTTTCAGTATTCCGCCGCGCTCGATGCCCGTGTTTTTTTCTTTTCTTTCTTTCCGCCGCAGCACTGCTTTTACCCGGGCAGTCAGCTCCCTGGGCGAAAACGGCTTTGGCACATAATCATCTGCGCCCATTTCAAGCCCCAATACCCTGTCGGTTTCGTCTGTTTTTGCAGTAAGCATTATTATGGGTATGTCGCTGAACTTGTCGTCTTTTTTTATGATTTTGCATACTTCGATGCCGTCCATGCCGGGCATCATTATGTCAAGAATTGCCAGGTCGGGCTTTGATTTGGAAAGGGATTTTATGAAGGAATTCCCGTTTGAAAATTCTTTTATTTTAAAACCTGCTTTTTTAAGGTTTACTGACACCAGTTCCCTTATATCGTCTTCGTCGTCAATTATTGCTATAAGGTTTTCCATAAGGCACCGCCTTTCCTGCATATTATACAATAAATTTAGTTAATTATTTTTGTCTTTTTTGTTAATTTATTGTAAAGAAAAAGCAGTATGTTCAGTATTAAAAGTCCGGCAAAACCCGCAGCTCCGGTTACGCCTACGGTAAGGTCGTTCCCGCCTTTGATATACAACAGCGCGAAACCTGCAGAAGCGTTCAAAGTGCCGTGCATTATGGATGTGGCTATAACCGAGCCTGTTTTTAGCCTAATAAAATGGAAAAGCGGCGACAAAAGCATGCACCACAGTACCATAAAAAGCACGCCGATTTTATGGTGCTGGAAGTAATTATGCCCCTGCAGTATTATGGGCGCGTGCCATATTCCCCAGAGAAAGCCCGTGTAAAGCGACGCCTTATAAAAGCCCTTGTCCTTGAGCTCATTGAATAAAAAACCCCTCCAGCCTGTTTCCTCGCCAAAGGCTGCCAGGGCATTTACGGTAATTCCTGCAATCAGGGCCTGCGGTATGGCTATAAAAATGTAATTTACAGGCAGGCCCTGCATCTGGCTTTTTATCAAATCCATTTTTCCCTTTGTCATGATATTCTGGAACCTGTTTATGCCTGACATGTCAGGCGCAAACGCAGTGCCCGGAAAAAGCAGGCCAATGCCAAGAGAGATAAATGAGTATATCAAAGGCATGAGCCAGGCAACTATATACCAGCCGCTGAACCTGAATCCTATGCCGATTTCCTTAAAGGATTCTTTGTAAACGGCCTTTTTTAAAATGACTGTGGTCAAAAGCGGCAAGAACATGTATACAACCGTAAGCAATGTCCCGACAGTGCTCCTGTAAGGGAAAATAATATAAATCAGCGAAAACAAATAGGAAATACCAAGCACAAGCACTGTGTAAGATAATATTCTGTTTTTAAACATTGTTATTACCTCGAGGGTTATTGCTGAATAAGTTACCACTAACTTTTTTATAATACCCCTTCCCCCTCGACGGGGGAAGGCTGGGATGAGGGTGATGTAGCAGCTGAAAGTATTTTACTTTTCACCCATACTTTAATGCCATTTTGCCGCTGCTTCACCCTCTCCTTTTTCCTCTCCCATCGAGGGAGAGGATACCACCGACTTTAGTCGGTGGATTAGATTTTCATTAAACTCTCAATTACAATTTCACGCTGTATATCATTATCCCGCCCGGGTCATATTCTATTTTTTTAATGGGCTTGCCGCTGCGGTATTCAATCTCGACTTTTAAATTGCCTGTTTCGTAATATGCCTTGAAACTGCCCTCTTCTTTTCCGTCCCTGTAATAAACTTCGCTTTTTAGAAACTTGTTTTTATAGTATGACCTGCTCATGCCGCTCATTTTGCCGAATACGTAGGGCAGCTCGAGCATTAAAACTCCGTCCCTGTAATACCATTTTTCAACGCCGTTTTTAATCCCCCTTTTGTAAGGTGTCTCGCTTTTAATCTCGCCTGACTCGTAATACTCTTTTTCGACGCCTTCCTTTATGCCTTCCACGTAAACGGTTTCAAACCACAACTCGCCTGTTTCATAAAATATTTTTTCAATGCCGTTGATTGTGCCTGATTCATAAGGCGCTTCCACCCATAAAACCCCGTTTTCATGATGCTGCTTCAGTATGCCTTCCTTTGGCATGCCGTCCGGCTCGTATTCAACCTGTTTTATCCTGAAATCCGTTTTATATTCTGTAACATTTTTCAAATTGCCGGACTCGTAGTACTCCCTTTCAATGCCGTCCTTTAAGTTATCTTTGTATGTGGTTTCTTTCCATAAAGCGCCGTTGTTGTAATATTCTTTCATTATCCCGTTGAGTAGTTTAGCCATGATTTTTTACCCTATTCCCTAAGTGAAGTGGAGGCGGCGATCGGAATTGAACCGATGAATAAGGGTTTTGCAGACCCGTGCCTTACCACTTGGCTACGCCGCCTGTTGCGTTTTGAATGATTAAATATACTTCTAAACTAAGTGCCTTCCTGCCATGAACTTAAATATTTTACCTGCTCCGGCGTAAGTTTCTCGAGCTTTACGCCCATTGACTTTAATTTCAGTTTCGCTATTTTCCTGTCTATATCTTCAGGGACATTATAAACTTTTTTCTGAAGTTTCTTGCCCATTTTAACCATGTATTCAGCGCCTTTTGCCTGGTTTGCAAAGCTCATATCCATGACCATTGCCGGGTGGCCTTCTGCAGCCGCGAGGTTTACCAGCCTGCCCTCTGCGAGCGCACTAATTGTCCTGCCGTTTTTAAGCTTGTATTCGACGACAAAAGCCCTGGGCACTTTTTTTGATACGGCAATTTTTTCAAGCGCCGACAAATCGATTTCCACGTTGAAATGGCCTGAGTTTGCCACTATTGCCCCGTCTTTCATTTTTAAGAAATGTTCTTTTCTTATTACGTTTATGTCTCCGGTAACCGTAACAAAAATATCTCCTTTGGCAGAAGCTTCAGACATGGGCATGACTGAATACCCGTCCATCCTTGCCTCGAGCGCTTTTATCGGGTCTATTTCAGTAACTATAACGTTTGCGCCAGCACCGGACGCCCTCATAGCCAGGCCTTTGCCGCACCAGCCGTAGCCTGCTATCACAAAATTCAGCCCCGCAATAAGCGAATTTGTGGCGCGTAAAATGCCGTCTATGGTCGACTGGCCCGTACCGTACCTGTTGTCAAAAAAATGTTTTGTCATTGCCTCGTTTACCGCTATTATCGGGTAAGCAAGCACACCGTCTTTTTCCATTGCTTTTAACCTTATCACGCCTGTCGTTGTCTCTTCTGTGCCGCCTATTATTCCCGGAATGAGGTGCCTGTGTGTCTTGTGTATCACTGAAACTGTATCTGCGCCGTCGTCCATGGTCATGGTGGGCTTGTATGCCAGGGCCGAAAGTATATGAGAATAATAAACCTTGTTTGACTCGCCTTTGATAGCGAACACGGGGATTTTGAAATGCTTGACAAGCGCTGCTGCCACGTCATCCTGCGTGGACAGCGGGTTAGACGCACAGGCAACCACGTTTGCGCCTCCCTCTTTCAATGTCCACAATAGGTTTGCCGTTTCTGTGGTAATGTGAAGGCATGCCACAAGTGTCTGGCCGCTTAAAGGCTTGCTTTTCTTAAAATCCTGCCTTATAAGCCGCAGGACCGGCATGTTTTTTTCGCTCCATTCTATCCTTTTTTTTCCTGCTTCAGCAAGTTTTAAATTTTTTACGTCGTATTTTTTCATTTATGCCTCCGTAAACTTTCCTTCCCCCTCGATGGGGGAAGGTCAGGATGGGGGTGAAGTAGCGGCTACACTCAAATAATGAGCAATGCTATTTTTTAATAAATAGTTTTTACTGCTTCTTCACCCTCACCCTTTACCCTCTCCCGTCAAGGGAGAGGGTATAAAATTGGTTAGTCTCCAAATTTAATATTTTTATTTTTTTGTTTTGCTTTTCTTTTTACTTTTTGCCTTTTTTGCTTTAACTTTTGGTTTTGCGCCGAAAGCTTCTTTTCTCATGGCAGCCGCCACGTCTGTGCTTTCCCATGTAAAATCCTTGTCATTTTTTCCAAAAGGGCCATAAGAAGCGGATTTTTTATATATCGGCCTGCGCAGGTTCAATGTTTCCATTATTCCTTTTGGTGTAAGCTTGAAGTACCTTCTCACAAGCTCTGATATTTTTTTTTCGTCCACCTTGCCTGTGCCGAAAGTATTTATCATGACAGACGTGGGCTCAGCCACTCCAATGGCGTAGGAAAGCTGAACCTCACACCTTTTTGCCAGTCCCGCGGCAACAATATTCTTTGCTATGTACCTTGCCATGTAAGAAGCTGACCTGTCCACTTTCGACGGGTCTTTTCCGGAAAACGCACCGCCTCCGTGCCTGCCCATGCCTCCATAGGTGTCAACAATTATTTTTCTACCCGTCACGCCTGTGTCTCCGAGCGGCCCGCCCACCTCAAACCTGCCTGTGGGGTTCACGAATATTTTTGTCTTTGCTGAAACCATTCTTTTTGGTATGACAGCATCTATGACAAACTGCTTTATGTCTTTTTGTATTGTTTTAAGTTCCACGCCAGGGCCGTGCTGGGCTGAAACAACAATTGCTGTCACAGCCACAGGGTTCCCGTGCTTGTACGCGACCGATACTTGCGATTTCCCGTCAGGCCTTAAATAAGGAATAATACCCTTTTCCCTTACTTCCTGCAGGCGCTGTGTAAGCCTGTCCGCCAGTGTTATTGGCAGCGGCATGAATTCATCTGTCTCGTCAGACGCGTAACCGAACATCATTCCCTGGTCACCTGCGCCGTCCCTGTCCACGCCCATCGCGATATCGGGCGACTGCTGGCTTATGGATATTAAGACCTTACAGGTATCAGCACCTATGCCTATTTCAGGGCTTGTATAGCCTATTTCCCTGATTGTGTCCCTTGCTATTTTTTCATAATCGACTTTTGCTTTTGTAGTGATTTCCCCTGCAACGACTACAAGCTCTTTTGCAAGCAGGGTCTCGCATGCCACCCTTGAGTACGGGTCCTGCGCAAGGACCGCGTCAAGAACAGCATCTGAAACCTGGTCAGCGACCTTGTCGGGATGGCCCGATGTGACTGATTCTGATGTAAAAAGCCCTTCTTTTATTTCCATTTTTTGCCTCCTAAGAGTCCGTTGATTTTGCCAAGCGTCAACAGCGAAAGCAAAATCTTACGGAATCTTACACCCGCTCAAGTCCGAGTTCTATCCGGACAAGCGGTATTTGATATCATGCTTTATTATTTACGCTAACTCTTAATTGATAATTTATATCATATATCTTATTGCTTTTCCATAAAAATATTATTGGAATTCCCTGCTTTTGAAGTGACTGGCTAAAAAATTATATTTGAATTTATTATTACGCAGTATAATAGCCTTTTTTTAGTTAATTCCCGTTATTTCTTGCCTGTCGAAAGCCTGTCTGTCCTTTTTAACTTCCCTATTATATAACCTTTATCATCAATGCCTTCATGGTTAAATTCAAAAACATTATGCATCAATATGGTATCGCCTTCCATGCCTGTCAATTCTGATATATAAGTCACTTTTCTCGTGCCGTCTTTTAATCGGGACTGCTGGACAATTATGTCTATCGCGCTTTTTATCTGCTCCCTTATTGCTTTGACAGGCAAATCAACGCCTGCCATTAGGACCATGACTTCCATCCTGGAAAGCGCGTCCCTGGGTGAATTTGAATGAAGCGTTGTCATGGAACCCTCATGCCCGGTATTCATTGCCTGCAGCATGTCAAGAGTCTCGCCTCCTCGGCACTCTCCTACCACAATTCTGTCCGGCCTCATCCTTAATGCGTTCCTCACAAGGTCCCTTATTGTGACTTCTCCCCTGCCTTCTATATTTGCAGGCCTTGACTCAAGCCTGACAACATGTTCCTGGTTTAATTTTAATTCAGCCGAGTCCTCTATTGTCAATATCCTTTCGTCTTCCGGTATAAAAGACGACAGGACATTCAGCAGGGTTGTTTTGCCTGAGCCCGTGCCGCCTGATATAAGTATATTTTTTTTGCCGGCAACCGCGGCTTTTAAATACTCCGCGGCTTCAGGCGTAATACTCCCGTATTTCACAAGGTCGTCTGACGTGAGTTTCCTGTCTGAAAATTTTCTTATGGTCAGTACTGAACCGTCTATCGCGAGTGGAGGGATTATTGCGTTTACCCTTGAGCCGTCCGGCAGCCTCGCGTCTACATAAGGCTGGCTTTCGTCAATCCTCCTGCCGAGCGGCATGACAATCCTTTCGATTACCCTCCGCACGGTTTTCTCATCCGTGAATTTCTTGTCATAAAGAGTTAACCTGCCTTTTTTTTCGACATACACCTCATTGTATTTATTGACCATTATTTCACTTATTTCCCTGTCGACCAGCATATCCTCGATTATGCCAAGGCCAGTAACCTCGTTAAAAATATCTTTGGCAAGTACTTCCCTCGCGCTCCTGTCTGTTATGGTATTATCCATCCTGTCAAGTATGCTCCGTATTTTTGCCATTACGTTGTCAAACATCTGTTTTTTCTTTTCCGGATCGACCAGGGCATCCCTTTCCAGGTTCTTGATGTCAATCTCCTCGAACAATTCGTTATGTACGGCTTTTCTTAAGCTGCTGTATTTGTCGGTTTTTTCAACTTTTACGCTGCTTTTAACTGCAACCATTGCTGGTTCTTTTGATAGCAGCTGAGGTTCCGTTGTTTTTTCTTCAAGCGCAGTTTTATCAGCGTATTTTTCAAGCAGCTCAATATACGGCCTGGTAGACGGCATTGTTGCTATAATAGCCTCGACAGATGCCTGCAATGATTTAATAAAGGCGCTTTTTTTGTTTTTATAATAATAAATCTCTCCCCTGCTGCCGCAGTCCTCGATTTCCTTTACAAAAGGCAGTATAGCCTGGACTTTTGTTTCCTTAAAGACTTCCTGCATATGTTCTATGATTATAAAATTATTTGTGTTTTTATTTACTATAATATTAAATAATGATGATTGAAATTTTAAGTCAAGCAGCCTCTGCACGGTATACTGGGCATATTTTATATCAAGCGCGGTCATGGCAGTTGGTATTATAATTCTGTCGGATATTTCAAATATAATTTCCTCGGTTATCCCGTCAGTATCAATAATCAATATATCCAGTTTATCGTTGAACTTTTTAATTACTTCCCCAAATTTACTTTTGCCGGCCCACAATAATGAAAATCTGTCTTTTGCCGGCAAATAATCATCAATATTTTTCTCCGCGCTGTATAAATGGCTTTTCTTCACGCCCGCATAAAGCTCAGTGTCATATATTGCCTCGTTATAATCCAAAAAGCCGGTTTTTAATTTAAGCGCATCACTAAGTATTGCAGCAATATTAAGGCCTATTGTGGTTTTTCCTGTTCCTGATTTTTTATTTAGTAGTGTTATGATGTGCTTCATGTTTTACCCCTAAGTAAGAATTTATTTTGCAAGCCCTCAAGGTGCAGCAAAATATTACTCTTGCTTGCACCAGCTCAAGTCTGAGGCCGCCAGGCTGAAAGTTAAATAGTACAGTGGACTATTTAACGGGTAGTTTCCATGGGTTAATATAATATGAAAACTACCCCAAAGCTGTGCCTGATAAATTTTTATCAGCCGCCAGATATTTTCGGCGTTACAAAAATAACAAGCTCGGTTTTTTGATCAATGGTCTGGGTTGTTTTGAATAATTCTCCCAATAAAGGAATTCCTGATATTATCGGAACCCCGCTCGTTACTTTTGATTGCTCGTTTTGAATCATACCTGCTATTACTATGGTATTCTCAGGCTCGACTGTTATAGTTGTTTCCACTTTTCTTGTTTTTAAAGCAGGCATCACACCGCCGCTTATTCCTATTTTTACCGCATTTGCGTAATCCAGATCGCTTACCTCAGCCTTTAATTTGGCGGTTATGTTATTGTCTTTCCCAATCACAGGTTCAATACCGAGGCTTACACCGTATTTTTTCCATTCCACGCTTGTATGTCCCTGGGTATCTGTTGTCGCTATTGGAACTTCGCCTCCTGATAAAAATTCCGCATTTTTTCCATTTGCTGTTAAAAGTTTTGGTTTCGCTAGGACCTTGGCATAATTTTTTTGGACAAGAAAATCGACTATGACATCAATAGGTCCCCTCTGGAACTTGCCGAAAGCAAGCAACGGCGGGTTCTGTTCCTGTACATTGGCAGCGCTGTTTATCAATGTAGGCCAATCAACTCCGTAATTAGCCGTATCCGAATCTGTTATCTCAAGTACCTGCACATCTATTTCTATCATTGCCTCTGTTTTTACGCTGTTTTTCACATTTATAACCAGATTTTCAACACCTTGCGGAGTATATAAATTAATCACGCATGTACCTGTTTTTTTTGCCTCCACGATCACTTCCTTGTCGGAAAGTATTGTGGCTGCTGCGATATCCTGGTTTGATATGTCGATTTTGCTGACGCTGTCCGCATTGATTACCTGCGATGTGCCTTTTTCGAGGTTTATTTGCATGCCGGTAGAAAAAATAAGATGTGTTAAAAATATAATACATGAAAAAATAAAAAAAGTTTTCCGCATGAATACCACCTCATATCATTTTTAAATCACACCCGATTAATTGTCTTTCGCCGGAATTATACTGCAAAATTAAAACGAAAGTCAATGTTTTTATTGCAAAGGACAAACTTTTTCTATTTCGTTTAAAATAAAAAAGTCCATGGGTTTACGCCCATGAATTTTTATTTCCCGGGGCAGATTTTTGGGGGTTTTGGAGGGGATATTAAGGGGGTCTGCCCCGGAAATATTTCACTATTATTATTTCAATTTAATCGGCTTTATTCTTTGCCGCCTATTCTTTTTACCAGCAATTATTCAGGACCCTATATGTTAAAAATTTCCACTTTATGGGCATAATTGCCCATTATTTTTGCGAATTCTTCCAGTTCTAATTTTGAATAGGGCTTAATTCCGCGCCATGACTTATCAAGCGTCCTTTGGTTATTATATTGCTGCAAAACATAATATTCGCCGCCTTTTATTAATTCCCCTATTTTTACGAAGTCCTCTTTTTCAATCAGTTTCGGGACCACGGTTGTCCTGAATTCATAACTAACCCCTGACTTCATCACAAATTCAATACTTTCCTTTATTTTTGATGTATCTATTTCTATACCTGCTGTAAGTTTGTATTTTTCTAATGAATTTTTAATATCCAGCGCTATATAATCGACAAGATTATCTCCGACAAGTTTTTTTATTGTTTCCGGCGAATACCCGTTTGTGTCAAGTTTTGCCTTTAATCCCATTGATTTCACCTGCCTGAAAAAATCCTCAAGATCGTTCTGCATCGTGGGTTCGCCGCCTGTTATTGTAACTGCATCAATAAACTGCCGGGTATTATAAATATCCTCCATGACTTCCTTTTCATCTATAATATCCGAATTAACGGGTATAAGCGATGGATTATGGCAGAATGGGCATTTAAAATTGCATGGCGACGTATAAAGCAAAGCGCATATAAGACCCGGATATTCAATGAGGGAAGCATTTAAAAAACCGTTTATTATCATTAATTAAAATCCTTTCATGTTATTCTTTGCTATCCTTGAATCAGCAACAAAATAGCTTCTAAGATACCTTGATTTCTTCCTCTTCCTGGACGATTTCAAACTCTGCCCTATCATTGAATTCTTCTTGCTTGCCGTTATTCCATTGCTTTACCGGCCTAAAATACCCGACAATCCTGCTGTAAACTTCGCACTCTGAGCCCTTAACATTTTTTAATTCTGTTTCTAAAGCCTCAATCTTTAAAAATATTTCCTGCTTTTCCATCTGCTCCCTCCTTGTTGCGTGCCACGTGATTTGTGCCGCGTGCTGCGCAAAAATACTTTTTTGCTGCACGTCACACACCCCACGTCACACATTTTTTTATATCGCCAGCTGCGCTTTTAATTCCTCAATCTGGTTTATTATCTGACTTTGTTTTTCATCCTTGCAAACAGGGCATTCTGCGTGCTCGCCCTGGATATAGCCGTGTACAGGACATACGCTGAATGTAGGTGTAAGCGTGTAATAAGGAAGAGAAAACTGCTCGGCTATCTTCTTTACTATATTTTTTGTCGCGCCTATTGAATTCAGCCGTTCGCCCAGATATACATGCAGTACGGTTCCGCCGGTATATTTTGTCTGGATCTCATCCTGGTGCTGCAGCGCCCTGAAAATGTCTTTTGTGTAATAAACAGGCAGCTGGGTTGAATTGGTGTAATACGGTTCTTTTTTACCCATTGATATTATTTCAGGGTACTTCTCCTTGTCTATCTTTGCAAGCCTGTATGACGTTCCCTCGGCAGGCGTTGCTTCAAGGTTGTAAAGATGACCGGTCTGCTCCTGGTAGCTCATCAATTTATTCCTCATGAATTCGAGTATTTCTATTGCCATTGTCCTTCCCTCGGGAGTTGTTATATCCTTGCCTATGAAATTTAAAAGCGCTTCATTTACACCGATGAGCCCTATAGTCGAAAAATGGTTTGCCCAGTAATTATCATGCCGCTTTTTTACCGGGCTTAAATAAAATTTGGAATAAGGATACAACCCCTGCTCGGTAAGCCTTTCAAGAATTTTTCTTTTTATTTCCAGGCTTTCCTTTGCCATTTCCATAAGGCTTGTGAGCTCCGAATAAAAAGCCTCTTTGTTGTTTTTAAATTTAAACCCAAGCCGTGGCATATTTATTGTTACGACACCGATTGAGCCTGTAAGCGGGTTTGAACCGAAAAGACCTCCGCCTCTCTTCACAAGTTCCCTATTGTCAAGGCGCAACCGGCAGCACATTGAACGCGCATCCTCGGGCTTCATGTCTGAATTCACGAAATTTGCAAAATACGGTATTCCGTATTTTGCAGTCATCTCCCACAATGCATCAAGTTCGGGATTCGACCAGTCAAAATCTTTTGTTATATTATATGTAGGTATCGGAAAAGTAAATATCCTGCCTTTTGCGTCACCTTCAAGCATTACTTCCGCAAAAGCCTTGTTTATCATGTACATCTCTTTCTGGCAGTCTCCGTATGTGATATTTTGCAGCTCGCCGCCGATTACAACTGCTTCGTTTTTAAAAATTTCCGGCACGGTAAGGTCCATCGTGATATTGGTAAAAGGGGTCTGAAAGCCTACCCTTGTCGGTATATTCATATTAAAAAGGAACCTTCTCATTGCCCTTTTTACATCTTCATAAGAAAGTTCGTTGACTTTTATAAAAGGCGCGAGAAGCGTATCGAAATTCGAAAACGCCTGGGCGCCTGCCGCCTCGCCCTGAAGCGTGTAAAAAAAGTTCACTATCTGTCCCAGGGCAGACTCGAAATGCGACGGCGGCGCTGATTCTATCTTTCCTTCGACTCCGCCGAATCCCCGCAGAAGCAGGTCCTTTAAATCCCAGCCGCAACAGTAACCGGAAAGCAGCCCAAGATCATGGATATGGAAATCACCGTCGGCATGCGCTTTTTTGATTTCAGGAGGATAGATTTTATTAAGCCAGTAGTTTGATATTATAATCGATGACACATAATTGTTCAGGCCCTGAAGCGAGAAGCTCATGTTCGAATTTTCTTTTATTCTCCAGTCAAGCTTCCTCAGGTAATCATCCACCATGGTTATTGAGTCCGAAAGAAGTGTTTTCACTTCCCTCATTTTGGCGTGCTGGTCGCGGTATAGAATATATAATTTTGCTATGCTGGTATATCCGTTATTTAGGAGGGTTGTTTCGACCAAATCCTGCACGTTTTCAACTGTAGGAACTTTGCCGTCTTTATATATTGCGTTGATTATCGATATTACCTGTGCTGAAACTTTTTCCGCCTTGTCTTTCTCATAATTGTTGTTTGCTTTAAACGCCTTAAAAACCGCCTCTGTAATTTTAGCCTCATCAAAAACAACAACTCTTCCGTCTCTTTTTCTAATATGTGAAACTTGTGCCATTTCTACGTCCCTCCCACTTAGCTTTTAATTACTATTTGTTGCATATTGTAGGACAAAAACAAGGCTATGTCAAGAAAAAAATCAATATATTGTTGATTGTAGACAGTGCATACACTATATGTTGTGTTATATTATACAAAAAAGACCTATTTTTAGTATATTTTGCTATAATATATTGTATAAAACAGCATATTAAATAATTGTATAGCCCTATATGTTGTGTTAAAAAGAGATTTTAATTTATGTCAAATTGTTAAAGTACAACTTTAATAAATCCTATTTTTTAAATAAATTAAATTTCTGATACAAATTAAGTTTTCTAATTTTTTGGGAAGATTATCACTAATTTAGTACATTTTTGTATAATTGAATAGCAGCTAAAATTATTTTTTGAATTTAAAATATCATTTTATTTTTCCCTTTTATGTTGTATTATATTTTTATCCGGCACAATAAAAAGTCATATCCGGAAAAAAATATAAGGATGCTATTTATGCCAAACACTGAAGAATTGAAAAAAGAATATTTTTTCCTGCTTGAAAAAATCATCACTAAGCCCGGCGTAAAAGCACTGAGCGATTATCTTGTTAAAAATGGTTTTTTTACAGCGCCCGCTTCCACAAAATACCATTTATGCGTGGAAGGCGGCCTTCTAGCGCATACCTTGCATGTTGCAAACCTTGCTCTTGAACTTAAAAAAATCCTTGCCCCTGATATTTCTGAAGATTCGGTCATCCTGTGTTCCCTTTTTCACGATTGTCACAAGGCTACCGATGGTTTTTCCAACCCGACTTATTTAAAAAACGAATCACCACGTGAAACACAAATGCAACCTTATTTATGGAACAAAGAACAGTTCAGTTTTTCAGGTGCGCAAAAAAGTCTGCTTATAGTTTCAGGTTTTATAAGCCTGTGTCAGGATGAGATGCAGGCAATTGCCTATCATGACGGGCCATTTGTCCCCAGCTGGGAAGATATCAATGGGAATGTTTATCCTCTAACGTTTTTAATACACTTTGCCGACCTCTGGAGCAGTTGGGTTACTGAAAAAGGAAAAACTAAAATGAGGTTTGATAAATTCTTTCTACAGGATAAGTAGAATCATTTGCTGATTGTATATTTACTTCTCGTTTTTACCTGCCCATTTCCACTTTACATTTTTATTGTAATCTTTCAACTGATCTTTCAAAAAATTCATCTTTTCCTGACTGATAAACGGATCCGGCATTTCTTCATCGGCTTTTTTTATGTAAAAAGTTGCCTCTCCTTCCCTCAATAACGTGTGGTATTCAATTATATCAGGTACCATGTCGTCAAACTGGTAAAAAATAAGATCCCAAGGCATTTTAATCGTAGTAAACTGCTGCTTGCTCCTTTTTAAATCTTTAGGATCAAACCCGTTGTAGACCAGTGTCAAAAACTTATCTTTATTTTTGTCGCTTTCTTTTCCATCATATGCCATTAGTACAACTTTTGGCGTTTCGCCGTTGAATAGTTCCCATGTAGTGAGATAAACAATAGGGGTTCTTGAGTAATCAAGCTCTATATTAATAAAATTGCTGACTTTTTCCCCTCCTTTTATTACATCTACTACCAAATGCTGGTTGTATATGCTGACTGCTTGCTTTTTTCCTTCCGGCATATGCCTGACTCTGTAAGGTATAATTAATTCGTCTCCCGGTTCTCCGTCTATATTTGCGTAAAGTATATAACCATTGGTTTCTGTTGTTCCTGGATCGTAAAATTCTACCGGTATTTCGTCTTTATCCGCATATTTTTTTGCTGTTTCAAGCTGGGTTTCATAACCAAGTGATAAAATAAAGCACGGCAGGAATATTGTCAATAAAGCTATAAAATATTTCTTCATATGCTAAAACTCCTTTTGTTAATATTTGTTATTATAATAAAATTCCTTTAGCATTTCAAGTTTAGTAATTAATATCCGCCCTTAGCATTATGGTTCTTCCCATTGCAGGTATTCCTATAATTTCTTCATAATAAGCATTGAAAATGTCTTCAACTTTTAGCGAAATTTCAAGCCAGTCAAGAATTTTCTTCGCTACGGTACAGTCAAAATTATTATACAAATCGCTCCTGTTGATATATTTTTTATATATATATTTTAAATTAATATCCATACCCAATAAATTAAAATCCCCTCCCAGCACAAGCTTGTCTTTTAAGTATGTAATGCCGTATTTTGATTTATATTGTTCCGACTCGCTGGAGTCAAGATAAGTATACCCAGTCGAGAATTTCATGTTTCCAAAATCAACTGTCGCGTCAAGAGTATAGCCGGCCGTATTTATTTTGCCTATGTTTCTTATCTGCCAGCCGTTCCTTGCAATGCCGTCGGAGCCGGTTACCATTCCAGCCGCCCAGTCAATTGCATCAAAATTAAACCTGTAAAACACGCTGTTTTTAATGGTCAAAATACCCAGGTTGCTCCCCAATCCCAGTCTCTCCTCATAACTTCTCTCGGGTTTTAATTCCGGATTCCCCAAATCATACTGGTCTTTATAATACAACTCCGTGAAATTCGGGTACCTTACGGTATAACTGGAACCGATTGACATTTTAAGCAGGCTGTCAAATGAATACACCGCGCTTATTTCCGGTAAAAAATCATAATTGCTGTAAATATCGTATTTCTCCAGGCTTAAATTTGCATCAACAAAAAGCTCGTCAGTAAAGTTAAAAACCCCGTTTGCAAGAAGCAGATTCTTGTCCCTGTAATGATCGCCGAGATTTGAACTTTGTACTTCTTCCCTCTGCAGGTTGTACTTAAATAAAAACATCTCGTTTTTATTTATGGTATAGGAATATTTTGCGTTTGCCCCGTATTCCGTCTCATTTGTCCTGTTGTTTTCACTAGGGTTGTTTTCAATCAATGTAAACTTGTCGCTGTGTGTCCTTAAATATGAATCGAATGATAAATCCTGCGTATTAAAAAATTTAAGGTCCATGTATTTTGTGTATATTTGTTCCCTTGATGCCAGATTCAAGCCTGGTGTGTAAAAATCATACGCGCCATAGTCTTTATCGTTTAATCCGATATCCGCAATAAAATCATTTTTATAGTTTGCTTTAATGTAAGCTGTAAAAAAATTATAATCCGTATCGTTGTGAAATCCGGCGGATGAGCTTTTTTCAAATGTCCCAGATACCGCAGAGTCTCCAAGCCACTTTGCTGCGTTTATTGCCGTATCATAAGTATTGTACGAACCGTAAAACCCGCTTACTGCGACAGTATCCTTGGAATAGCCTTTAGTCTTGATGTCTACAAGCCCTGTAAACCCTCCGTCGCCGTAACTCACGCTCGCGCTATTAATGACATTTATCTCGCTTATATCCATGATTGAAAGCGGCATATCCAAGCTGTAGTGCCCTGTCTGGCTGTCATTTACTTTTATGCCGTCAACAATTATTGATACTTGCTCAAATGTTCCGGCGTTTGAGAAGAGATCGCTTTGAATCAAAGAAAACCCGCGGCTGACAACGTTGAAGCCGGATATACCGTTGATTAAATCCCCAATACTCTGAACTTTCTCGTGTGCTATTTTTTCCTGGTTAAAATTATAGTCGTATAACTCTACCTTGTTTGCCTGTACGATAATTTCATCAGCGGCATGTTCCACGCTGAACATACAGAATAAAAAAATAAAAACAAAAAGAAACCTTTTGTTTTTCTTTTCACGCTTCTTAGGCTGCATTAGCTTCACATCCTTCCAAGTTCTTTTGCGAAAGCAACCCAAAATGGATCAATCCTTGGATGTTCCAGTTTTTTTTCCATACCATCCTCGATTATATTGATTCCCCTGCTTTTTTCCATCACATCCCCCACAATTGATGCATGAATATTGTTTTGTTCTAACTTTTTAACTATATCATCTGCTTTGTCAGCTTTGGCTGTTATCAGTAATGTCCCTTCGCTGATTGAAGAATATGGATCCATATTAAATTGCTCGCATATTGCTCTCGTCTCCGGTAAAACTATTATCTTTTCTTTTTCTATGCGCATTCCTGTTTCTGATGCCTGTGCTATTTCATACAGCCCACCCCATATTCCGCACTCTGTGGCATCATGCATTGTCGTAACGCCTTTTTCGCGCACACCAACCGATGCTGCAATCAGCGCGTCGTCAACAACCGACATCTTGTAAAAAATCTCTTCCGCCTTTTTCGCAAAATCATTACCGAAAATATTTTTTATTTTCTCCTGAAAAGCAACTGCAAATATGCCTGTTGCTTCAATGGCAGCCCCCTTTGTTATTATTATTTTATCGCCCGGCTTTGCGTCCCTTGGGGTTATATATTTATCCTTGTCTCCTATTGCCATCACGGTCGCTCCGCCCACCATTGGATAATTGCATCCTTCGTATTTCGCCGTATGCCCGCTTATTATTGATATGCCCATTTTATCGCATTCTCTGTTTATAACATTCCACATAGTGGTTAATTCCTGTTTTTTTATGGAAAGCGGCAAATTTAAATCTATGCACAAATAATTTGGTTTTAAACCTGAGGTCACTACATCCGACACAAGTATGTGTATGGCAAACCATGCCGCCCGTTCCCATCCGTATTCAGGAACAATAAAAACAGGATCGGTTGTTGTAGCCATGACTTTCCCGCCTCCAAGGTCTATGACTCCTATATCAACCCCGTGCTGGGGCCCTACGAGGATCGATTTATCTTTTTTTCCCAGCTTTGTATAAATAAGCTCATCAAATATCTCAGGCGAAATCTTTCCTATTTCCGGTAAATCAGCCATGACAGCCTCCTGAAAATATGCAGGCCCTGTTTGAACCCTGCGTAATCAAAAACAAAAACCTTCTGCCTGTCCGGCAAGAAGGTTTGATTTTCATTTTAAATCTTGCAATTTCATTCTCTTCTTCCTGCGCCGGCATTGTCCGTATCAGGTTCAATGGGTATAATCTCAGGTATTTTGGCCTTATCAGCTTCAAATACCACCCCGTTTTTATCATTTCTCTTTATATGTTTCTATTTATAATAAAAGGCAGTTTATTTTTTACTTTGCACTCGGGTTTATAAATGACTTTTCGGAAACAACCTCGCCTTTTTTATTGTAAGTTTTTATCGTAACCAGGGCCCCCTCGTCATAAATATGCTCTTCTTTCAAAGTCTTGCCGACATAGTATTTAACTATACCATCTATTATTTCGCCTTCCTTTATTATGGTACCATCTTCGTTATAAGTCCATTTCGCTATTTCCCTGCCCATTTTATAGAAAACTTCTATATTCCCTGTCTTTATGCTCACAATTTCTGCAAATATTTTATCTGACAAAAGCATGCCGTTCTCCGCATAGGTTTTCAGTCTTATCATCTGATCCGACCTGAAACGGCCTTCCTTCCATACATTACCCGATGGATAATATAGTTTATATGCTCCGTTTTTTTGTCCGCCGAGATATTTTTTTTCAACCATCAAAGCGCCGTTTTCATAATATTCCACAACATCCCCGTCCGGCACATCACCGTTAAGTTCGTACCTGATCAATACACCCTCTTTATTGACAACTTCAACTGCGTAAGTTTCCACATTATTTTTTGCGGTAAGCAGTCTTCCATCCTGGTAAAAATTGATTTTATAAGTCGTATTGCCCTCGTGGTCGGTACCGAGAATTATCGTTTTTTGAATCATTTGCACTTGCTTTTTTTCATTTTCTGCCATAATAATCCCTCCTGTGACTGCTTTTTACCTTTAATTTATGCCAAAAAATTATATCATAGTTTTCCCCTGATTTCTATTAAAATTATGCATTTCGATAAAAATATGGTATACTTATTAAAGCGGAGGATAAATTGAAAATTTTTGGAACAAATTTGATTAAAAATTGTCTAATAAGTAGGTAGTAAGTGTTAACAAAAGGAGGCGTTCGTTATGAGAAAAAAAATAACATTATTCATGGTTATATTGTTCATTTTATCTTGTTTTAGCGTTTATGCGGGAAACAAGGCATATAATTCCGCTGATTTTAAGGCTGAGATAAAGGATAAACGCGACAAATTTTATTTGCAAATTAAGGATAAATTTAATTTTAAGGATGCCGATATCAAGGCATTCAGGCAAAAAGGTTACAGCCCGTTTTTTAATTTTATCATGCTTTCAATTGCGCACAAGGCAAATGCTCCGGCCGCGGATATAATAAAACTGCATGATGAAGGAAATACCTGGGACGAAATATGCAAGGCATTAAACATAGATTATCCATCACTTATGGGTGATGTTGAAAAAAATATAAAAGCAAACAAAATACAATTTCCTGCGGCAACGGCTTCAGAGGGAAAAGCTGATTCGGTGCCTCCAAAGAAAACGGGGGTGCAAAAATGAAAAAATTTATCCTGTTCTTGTTAGTTTTTGTATTTGCATTTGTTCCACTTGAATTTGCTAGTTGGCAGCAATTCCAGTGCAATGCGCAGCATAATGCGGCACAATGCGATGTGCCCATAAATTCACCTCTCTGCATTTCATGGAGGCATAAAATTGACGGAGTATATTCATGTGCTTTGCCTTTAATTGACGATAATGGCAAAGTATATTTAAATAGTATGACTTCTGTTTATAGATTTGATGCAATAACAGGCGCTGTTGATTGGTGCACAAATATTGATCCCACCAATTCGGTAGATGGCGCAGGTATTTTATATAATAATATGTTTATTTATAACTATAATGATGGTTTCAGGGCTCTTGATACTGGAACCGGTAATGTCTTATGGCAGAAAGATATTGTTGGAAATACCGGGGTTATTAATTTTGGCGAGGGTTATTCTTGCAATCCAATTCCTACTTTATATAACGGGAAAATATATATTGGGGATTCAGCTGGTGAAATTATAGTGGTAAACCCCGATACAGGAGATACAATAAACATTTTTAAAGTAACTTCTACCGGCATACAGGCCGCGCCTGCGATTGACACGGAAGGTGTGCTATATTTTGGCGCTGATGACGGTTATTTTTATGCAATAGACAGCAATACAGGCGCGGTAAAATGGCGGACATATTGCGGAAATCCCATTAATGCAAGCGCCTCGCTTGATGATAATGCTGCATATGTATGCGCACAGAATGAAATATTAAAATTTAACCGCTCGGATGGCAGTATCCAATGGTCTGTTTTAATGGGCAGTTTTAGCAATAGCACAGGGACCGTGCTTAATGGCCATTATTATTGCGGTTCTGACGACAGGTATGTTTATTCAATAGACACTAATACAGGCGAGATTGCATGGAAAATTTATACCGAAGATAATATGTGTAAAATGTCTTGTATAATAATATGCTCAAAATTATTTGTAAACGGCTGTGTTGACAAAACTGTCATGATTGATGTTGACCAGGGACTTAAAGAATGGATATGCCATGCGTCAAGCGGCAGTTACACTACACCAGCTTACTGGAACAAGCATATATTTTCAACTTCCGAAGACAGTTACCTGTATTCTATAGGCGAATGTGGGAATTGCCCGTGTGCATGTGACGCCAGGCCGACCGCGACTTTTGAAGCAGCAAATCCTTGGATAGTAACAAAGACGCCTACAATATCGCCAACTTCCACCCCGACGCCTCCGCCTTCTTGGACATTTACAATAACGCCGACATATACAGTTACCCCTGTTTTAACGCAAACATTAACCTGTACAATAACGGTAACTTTTACATACACATTGACATTTACTGCAACTTTAACGCAGACCCTGACTTTTACTTCTACGCCAACTTTGGTATTGCCGCCATCGCCAACTATAACTTCGACTCCTTTGCCGTGTGACGGCGTAACGCCTCCTCATTTTACTGTGAAAATGGTCTATAATTCTGATAATGCCAATAACACTGTATTTGAAATTACAAGCTCTGAGCCTCTGCAATCACCCCCAAAAGTTACTGTATACACGGAAGGTGCTGGTGTTATAAACGCAAATTCAATTAAAGCGCAGTGTTCAGGTAATCAACAAGCATTGACATTTACCGCACAGCCAGTGCAGGGTGAAAATCTTGAATACAGCCTCACTTACCCCAATCAGGCAGGTTTTAGTAATATTGACAAAGTAGTTATTGAAGGCACTGATATGTGCGGGGTAACAGGAACAAGCGACGGGTCTTTTGACAAGCAGGTAATTACTGACCAGGATGTTAAAATGTTCAGCAATGTGATAGACCCTGATAAGGGCGACCATTGCACGATAATGTATAACGTTTATAAAAATGACAATGTAATCGTGAAAATTTATGACAGGAGCGGCACGCTTATTAAGACATTGGTAAATACAGCCCAGGCACAGGGCCAGTATGAAACGTTATGGGATGGAACCAATGATAACGGCGATAAAGTTTCAAGCGGGATATACCTGGTTGTTGTAAAAACCTCGAATTACACTGCAAAGGAAAAAATAGCCGTAACAAGATAATGATTTAATTGCAATATCAGTGTATATTATAACTGAAAAAAATCTTTATTAAAGGCCAAACAATATGAAAAGATTATATTTTTCAGTTATAATAATTTCAGCCTTTTTTTTATTTTTCCAAAATATTTTTCCTGCTACCTGCCCTACCAAAAACTGCCCTGCAGACAGGGACACTCCCTTGGCCGAATATTTGTTTCAAAATAATTTAAACGACTCTAGCGGCAATAATTTGACTGCAGGCGACGTTAATCCTGCATATCCCGTAAATTATTACCAGAACATAGGCGGCAGGCCGGGCTATTCCGTTGATAATTTTGTATTCGGAAGTTCTACCGGCGTGACAATACCCGCTTGTGTATTATACAGAAATGAAGGAGAAATTGATTGGTATCAGTATGTAACATTCTCCGGCAATGGCTATACAAATTATTTTTTAGTCTGGTCTACAGCGACAACCAACCCGCTTTGTTCTCTCGGTATATATACAGGAGATGCTTCGGTTTTTGGCCCGGATATTGTACGGGTTGATTATACTACATTAAGCGGTACCAATGTTGCCGTAGAAGAATATATGGGAGACTGGCTGGTATTAAATCAATGGCAGCACTTTAGTTTTCAATGGGGAAATTTTGGTACCAGATTTTATGTTAATGGTGTAATGGTCGCGGGAGACTTTTCCACTTTTTACCAGGGTGCAGAGGATAGCACTATCCTGGCTTTAGGTACATGGGGCGGATTAGCAAGCTCTGGTTTTTACGGCTACATAGCCGATCTTACATTCTGGCCATGTTCAAGCCACGGCACAATGACCCAGACTCCCACTTTAACAGCAACTCCTTCCTGTACGCCAGGTGGGCCTTCTTTAACAATAACTGAAATTTTTACACAAACAACCATATTCACCGAAACCCCAACATTCACATATACGCTCTCAATTATAGGCACAATTACTGCAACTGTTACTTACACTGCATCCTCAACTTTCACAATAACACCTACAATTACTCCCACTTTTACCATTACGCCGACACTAATTTATAACGGATTTGATTTTATTGGTGTTTACCCGAGCCCGGCTAAGAAAACAACAAACTTTATCTTCGTGTCTTACGAAGATTGTAACGTAAAGATATCCCTGTATACCGTGTCAGGCGAAAAAATCAATGAGATAAGCTCACACGGCCAGTATGGAGTTAACAATATAACATACGATTTGACCAATTATTCCGGTAGGCAGCTGGCAAGCGGCATATATATTTACAGTATAGAAATGAAAAGTGTTTCAGGCAGCAAAAAAACAATATGGAAAAAACTTGCAGTGGTAAAATAGGCTTTAAAATGCATTATATTGAAAGGTTGCATAAAATGAAAAAGTTGTATTTTTCATTAATAATTGCAGGTATTCTTTTATTATTGCCTTTTTATATTTTTCCTGCTACCTGCCCTACCAAAAACTGTCCGGCAGACAGGGACACTCCCCTGGCTGAATACCTGTTTCAAAATAATTTAAACGACTCAAGCGGAAACAATTTGACAGCTGGCGACGGTAATCCTGCATTTCCCGTAAATTATTACCAGAACATAGGCGGTATGCCGGGTTATTCAGTTGATAATTTTAGCGGGGCATCCAGTATTTCAATACCCGCATGTGTATTATACAGGTCCGAAGGAGAAATTGACTGGTATCAATATGTAACTTTTTCAGGAACCAGTACTTCAAACTATTTTCTGGTCTGGGCCACAGAGTCAACCAACCCGCTTTGTTATCTTTTTATAGTTACTGGAGATGGTGCAGTTACAAGCCCGGATATTATTAGGGTTGATTATACTACATTAGACAGTACAAATAATGTTGTCACAGAAGAATTTATGGGGGACTGGCTGGTATTGAACCAATGGCAGCACTTCAATTTTCAATGGGGTAGTTTTGGCACCAGGTTTCTTATTGATGGTGTTATGGCAGCAGGAGATTTTTCCATCTGGGACCAGGGCGCACAGGATAGCCCCGACCTGTATTTAGGAATCTTTCCTACTACAAACGATGGTTTTTACGGTTATTTAGATGATGTTGAATTCTGGCCGTGTTCAAGCCACGGAACAATGACACAGACACCTACTTTGACAGCTACTCCTACCTGCACGCCCGGCGGGCCTTCTTTAACAATAACTGAAACTTTTACACAAACAACTATATTCACCGAAACCCCTACATTCACATATACGCTATCAATTATAGGCACAATTACTGCAACTGTTACTTACACTGCATCCTCAACTTTCACAATAACGCCCACAATTACTCCCACTTTTACCATTACGCCGACACTAATCTATAGCGGATTTGATCTTATTGGTGTTTACCCGAGCCCGGCTAAGAAAACAACAAACTTTATCTTCGTGTCTTACGAAGATTGTAACGTAAAGATATCCCTGTATACCGTATCCGGTGAAAAAATCAATGAGATAAGCTCACACGGCCAGTATGGAGTTAACAACATAACATACGATTTGACCAATTATTCCGGCAGGCAGCTGGCAAGCGGCATATATATTTACAGTATTGAAATGAAAAGTGTTTCAGGCAGTAAAAAGACAATATGGAAAAAACTTGCAGTGGTTAAATAGATTTTACAAAAAATTTAAAATATATCATCAGCATAAATAATACCGCCATAAAGCAAAGTGCGAATATATCCTTGTAATTCATGCTGTATTTTTCCCTGATATCTATTTTGTTCTGCGGCGAAAAGCCTTTGGACTCAAGCGCAGCTGTCAGGCTCTGCGCCTTTTTTATGCCGTTTAAAATCAGCGGTATCAGAAGAGGCACATATGACTTAATCCGCATTATTATGCCGCCTTTTTCTACGTTGTTTCCCCTCACTTTTTGCGCCTCGACTATTGTGAATCCGGTTGATATAAAAATTATCACCATTCTTAACGACAGCGATACGGCAAAAGCCGCTCCGTAAGGCACTTTAAGCATGACAAGCCCGTCGGAAAATTCCTCTAGCGACGTTATCGACAAAAATAAAAGCCCTGAAAGGAGCATGTTGACAAATCTCATGCCAGCTGTGGCGGCGTAATAAATGGAATTCTTATAAAACACAAATATTTTATCCCCGCTGCCGTGATAGAAAACAAGCCAGAGCACAAAAGTCATAAATCCTATCAGGATAAATAAAGCAGCTATTTTCTTGATATTTGCCGTGCTTTCGGCAAGTAAAAAAAATACAATAATAAACGCAAAAATAAAAAGCATGTTGTAAATATTTGTGCTTGCGGCGGAAATTATGAACAAAAAAAATAAAAAAATGATTTTCACAACAGGGTTAAACCTGTGCAGGAAAGTGTTTTTGTCGCTGTAAAAAAATACGCTCATCTTTCCCTCCAGCACTGCTTAAACTCATTTTCATTCAGGAGCAGCTTTGAATTAAGCTTCAGCGACAGTTCCATAATTTCAGTTTTTGTTATTTTTGCCGCTTCAAGCAGGTTTTCATCAGAAAAAAACCGCCTTTTGTCGCCGTAGAAGATTATTTTTCCCTCGTTTAAAGCCATTATCTTATTGCCGTACAAAGCCGCTGTCTCCATCGCGTGGGTAATCATTAATATAGTATGCCCGTTTATGTTAAGCCCTTCTATTATGCCCATTAATTCGCATAACGACGGATAATCAAGGCCTGTTGTAGGCTCGTCAAGGATGATAATTTCCGGTTCAGCAACGATTATTGAAGCGCACGCGATTTTTTCCCTGTCGCCTTTTGGCAGAATGAAAGGGTCCATGTCCTTTTTATCATAAAGCCCCATGGTTCTCATCAGGCTGTCAACCCTGTCTCTCATTTTTACTTCATCCAACTTTTGCATTTTCAGTATAAAAGCGATTTCATCGAATACAGTTTCAGCAAATATCTGGTTATCAGGATTCTGGTATACATACCCGATAACCCCTGAAAGCATTTTATCCTTTATGCTCATACCTTTATAAAAAATAAAACCGTACTCGGGTTTTAATATGCCTGCCAGAATTTTCATAAGCGTTGTTTTGCCAGAGCCGTTTGCCCCCACCACAGTTACAAAATCCCCCCTCTTAATTTCAAAATTTATGTTATCTATTGTTTGCGTGCTTATATCCTCGTATTTGAAGTACAAATTTTTTGCCTCTACTATTGTTTCAGATTGTTCATTTTTATTTTGCGTGATTGTTTCATATTCTTTTTCGTCGAAATAATATCTTTCTTTTATCAAATCTTCGTTTATTCCCTGTGAAAATATTTTATACGCCCCCGGGGCGGAAAGCCCTGCCAAAGAAAGCAATTCCTTGTCTTTAACTGCACTTTTATCGCCGTCATAAATTATTTCCCCGTCATTAATGATTATTATCCTGTCAAAATAACTGTAAAAGTCCAGTGACTGCTCAAATAATATGATATTTCCCTTATATCCGCCGCTTTTTAAAAAGTCCAAAATAAACTGCCTGGATGCCGGCTCTATGTCAGTAAACGGCTCGTCAAGGATTAAAACTTCCGGGTTAATGCCGAAAAGGCTTAAAAGCGCTATTTTTTGTTTTTCTCCTCCGGACAGTTCGTATATGTTGCGTGTTAAAAGGCTTGTGATGCCGAATTTTTCCGCAAGCTCTTCTGCTTTTTTTAAAGCTTCTTTGTAACTTGAGCCGGTATTTAAAGAATAAAAAACAAGTTCTTCTTTTACCGATGTTGATATTATCTGGGTTTCAAAATCCTGAAACAATATTGAAATGTTTTTGACAAGATTTTTGTATACGTAGGCATTGATATCCCTGTTTCGGAATAAATACTGCCCCTGCGCGCTGCCCTTTTCAACATTTGGTATTATGCCGCTTAAAATTTTCGAAAGTGTTGTTTTGCCCGCCCCATTTTTACCGGCTATGAGTGTTTTTTCGCCCGGATTTATTTTAATATTTATATCTTTTAAGACCCGCGGCGTATTTGATTTATACCTGAAATTAAGATTTTTTATTTCTATCATTTTCCCCGTCTTCTTATGCCAGTTTTAATTTTATGGCTGAGCGCAATAAAGCAAAACCTAATTTGAGTTTTATCTAACTAATCCTTTTCTCCATAAATCAAATCCATTTTTTTTATCCTGGCGTACAATAATTTCATGAGTATGGGCCCGAGTATGCCGGACATTATTGAATTATTGATAAAAACCACTAGAAATATGACTTTAAAAGGCGCAAAACCCAGAACCTGCACCCCGAAACCGACAATCAACGCGCAGACAAGGCTTGATATTACCCCGCATAAGACAAATATTGCCGATTGTTTCCATTTCATTGTTACTTCTTCCCTGACCATGACACACCACAATATGAACGCTGTATAGGAAAAAAAGAAATTTCCCGCAAATCCAAAAGCGCTTGCAGGGGAAAGCATCCCGAAAAAATCCGCGATTAAGTTTCCTATTGCAGAGCCCCACGCCGCAGCAGGGCCGAACAAAATCCCGAACAAAACAGGTATCACGCCTGCCGGCCTTAATTCGGCAAGCCCCGGTATTATCTGTATGGGTTTGAAAGGTATCAGGGTGCCAGCATATATGGCTGCAGTTATGGCTACCATGACTATCTGCCTTGTCTTTCCCCACACGGCAAAAATTTCCTTCATTGCGTTTCCTGTTTTATTAAATACGCTTTTAATTTTTCCTTTTTTATAAAATCCCAGGCATACGCCTTTGCATCGTTTTGCGAAACGAATTTACCTATCTGCACGGCGTAAAACTTGTCGTGTTTTTTCAGGAAGGCAACATATTTTTTTCCCTGCATTTTGCCGTATATCATATCGGCAAATTTTTTGTTTGAGTACGCGCCTATCTGTATGGTGTAATATGTGCCGTTTTTAGGCATTGCCTGTATGACAATGGTTTCCACCGGCTCAGGCGTCATTATTTCTTCGGGCGTGGGCCCTTCCATGTTGGCTGTATAATACCTTGCTTCTTTGCTGTCCGGGTATTTTTCTACAAGTTCCTTGATAAAAGCCTCGGCTCCTTTGTTGTCCTGGTTTTCCTTTGATGCAGCCACTATTTTGGAATAAACAAAAGGCATGTATATATTCTGGTCTTCAAGCCCTGATTTGATTACTTCTTTGTACATATTAATTGAGTCCTGATAGTTTCCTTGGTTAAAAAGCGCGTTAGCGTAAGCAAGGCTTATCCTGTTTTTAAAGGCTTCAGGAGTTTTATTGCCCTTGTAATCTTTGTAAATCGATTCTGCCTCTGAATATTGCTTAAGGCCGTAAAGCGTGAGCATCATCCCGTAATAAGACGGCTCAAGCCATGCGCTGTCCCTGTGTTTTTCAAGTATTGCCGCGAAATATTCCTTTGATTTTTTATAATCATCCATGGCGTAGTACAGCTGGCCAAGCGAATATTCAGCTTCAGCCTCGTATTCGCTGCCTGCGTATTTGTCTATGACGCTGCTGTATAAATCGGCTGCTTTTTCTTTTTCTTCGGCAATGCTGCCGAGCTTTATCAGGAATTCCGGCACAAATTTGCTGTTTGGAAAATCCTTGATAAAAGCGTTCATTTCTTCCCTTGCCTGGTCAAAATCTTTGTTATTATAAGCATTTATGGCCGAATTATAAGCATCCCCTTCAAGCGCTATGGGATATATGGAAACCGCGGTCATTAATAAAATAATCATTGCCGTTAATACTGTTATTAACGATATTTTTTTTAATCCAAAATTTTGAATCCCAAATCCCGTATTATTCATATCATTACTCCGGACAATGACGCGCCTTTTGCGCCGTTTATTTTCACCCTTATTATTTTGCCTATCAGGCCTTTTGAACCCTCAAAAAATACGTTTTTGGCGTTGTCAGTTGTTGCCTTTAATTTGCCGCTGTCCCTGGCGTCTGTATCTTCCACAAGCACTTCAAGTTCCTTCCCAATATATTTATTGCTGATATCTTCGCTGATTTTTTTTTGCAAATCAAGTATATAATTAAGCCTGCGCAGTTTTTCTTCCTCGGGAACGCTGTCCGGGTATTCTGCGGCCTTTGTGCCCGGCCTTGCCGAATACTTGAATAAATACGCGTTGTCAAACCTTGTGCTTTCCATGATTGAAACCGTGTCCTTAAAATCCTGCTCTTCCTCGTAAGGAAACCCGACAAGCAAATCGCTTGTGATGGCCACATCGCTGATTTTTGACCTTATTCTTCCTATTTTTTCAATGTACTCTTTTGCCGTATATTTCCTGTTCATCAGGTTCAATATCTTGTCCGAGCCCGACTGCAGCGGCAGATGAAAATGCTTGCACAGTTTTTCATCCCCTGCGACTGTATCTATAAGCTCCATTGTCAGGTCTTTCGGGTGCGATGTCATAAACCGTATCCTTTTTATACTGTTAATCTTTGAAACTTCTTTCAGCAGCTCGGGAAAATTTTTTTCATGTTTATCCCTTCCGTATGAATTTACATTTTGCCCCAAAAGCATTACTTCCTTGTAACCGTTGTCTGCCATTGTCCTGATTTCCCTGATAATATCCGCTGCCGGCCTGCTCCTTTCCCTGCCGCGCACAAAAGGCACGACGCAGTAGGAGCAGTAGTTATCGCATCCCTGCATTATTGTGGTATAGCCTTTTACAGCATCTGTCCTTTTAATATTCAGGTCGTATATTTCCTCTATTTCGTCGACATATACCTTTTTCCTGTTGTCTTTTATTATTTTTGATATGTCGGAAAAATGGAATGTGCCTAAAACTGCATAAAGGTTCGGATATTTTTTTATCAGGCTGTCTTTTAAATTCTGCGCCATGCAACCTGCAACAATGACTTTTTTATCCTTTGCTGCTTTAACTATATAGCTTATTTCCCTGTCCTCTGCATGCTTTCTGACGCTGCATGTATTGACCACGATAAAATCAGCTTCTTTTTCGTTTGCTGTAAGCTCGTAGCCGTCATGCTGCAGCACTCCTGCCATGCGTTCCGAGTCATACTCGTTCATCTGGCATCCGAAAGTTTTGATAAATATTTTTTGCAAATATGTCACCATTTTCTGTGTAAATTTATGTTTGAATTATATCCCCTGTTTATGGCATTGTCAATGATGGGTAACGCAGTGTTAATCAAACCTGCTATATGCGGCGGGAACAAGACAAAAGCCTCCAAAGCCCTGGGCATCAGCCAGGCGACTTTATGGAGAAAGCTCAAGGAAAAATAAAAGGGTTTACCATTCTTACCCCAAGAATACGGGGTGCTGTGCCGTGGTTTTGCTATTTATCTCCCCCTTAACAATGGGGGGACTGCAGGGGGATTTGCCACCCCAGCCACTGGATTTTATAGCTTAGCAATAATTTGTACGATCTTACCCCTCGAGTTTTACACTTTAAATGTAAATTGCCCTGCCTTTGTCCCCCCTTAACAAGAGGGGGGTAAACATGCCTGCGGGATGTTTAACGGGTAGAGTCATCTTAATAATATGCCTTTCTACCCAGGATAGGGGGTTTTATACCGATGGTATGAATTTTCCCCTCCCAGACCTAAATTTCTTACCATTGGTAAGAATTGCCTTTTTTTCCGTTTTCCCCAAATATTGACAAGGCTTTTATGGCACGCCCGACAATAAATTGCTATACTGCTACCCCATCTTTGACCCGCCCAGCCACCGGATTTATTGCATTGCAATAAATTACCATGAAACAGGCGCCTTATCACCACATTTTTTATAAATTCGTTTCAAATTGAAACATACATGCCACGAATAATTAGCGTGTCCTAAATTTGAGCAGCAGTAGCGAATAGTTTGTGGTGGTTTGGGCATTCTATAAACTTAAACGTCAGCGAATGGTTTATTGTTGTGGATTCGTCCGAATTGCCTTGATTAATGCGGTTAGTTACAATTTCGTACAAAGTATTTTATACGAATAGTGTAGATAATAATATAAGGTAATTTAAAATTATGTGGATTACTTTTTAGGATGGATAAGGTATTTATCTATTTCTTCTGCTGCTTTTATGCCTTCTGCCAGCGCCCATACTATCAGTGAAGGCCCGCGGTATATGTCGCCGGCGCTGAATACTCCCTTGACCGACGTCATAAAATCCTCGTTTCTCGCAACATTTCCCCTGTCGTCGAATTTTACTTTCAGCTCGCTTAAAAGCCCCTGCTTTTCCGGGCTTGTAAACCCCATTGCAAGTATCACAAGGTCTGCTTCTATGTCAAACTCACTTCCTTTTACATCTTTCATCACCGGCCTTGCCTGCCCGGGCTCTTTTACAAACTCAACCCTTGCGCATACTGCTTTTGTCACCCTTCCGGATTCACCTGTGAATTTCTTTGTTGTTATTGCCCATTTTCTTTCCCCGCCTTCCTCGTGGCTCGACGACACTTTAAGTATAAGCGGGTACTTTGGCCACTCCTGCCCTTTTGGCCTTTCTTTTGACGGCTCAGGCAGTATTTCCACCTGCGTAACGCACTTTGCGCCCTGCCTGTGCGCCGTACCCACGCAGTCAGCTCCTGTGTCTCCGCCGCCTATCACAAGCACGCTTTTATCTTTTGCGTCCATTAGCTCTTCCCTGCTGAATTTGCTTCCTGCTACCCTTTTATTCGACTGGGTAAGGTAGTCCATGGCAAAATATATGCCGGATAAATTCCTTCCCTCTATTTTCAAATCCCTTGGCGCCCTGCATCCCATCGCAAGGCATACAGCATCAAAATCCTTTTTCAGTTTATCGGCTGTTATATCTGTATTTGTCTTAAACTCAATTCCTTCTGCTTCCCATATTTTGACACGCCTGTCTATCACATTTTTTTCAAGTTTGAAATCAGGTATGCCGTACCTTAATATGCCGCCTAATTTGTCGTCTTTTTCAAAAACAGTTACGCTGTACCCGAGTTTGTTAAGAGCGGATGCAGCCGATAACCCTGCGGGCCCTGAACCCACAACCGCAACTTTTTTTCCCGTTCTTATAGCCGGCGGGTTTGGCTTGATAAGCCCAAGCTCAAACGCCTTTTCAATGATTGCCAGCTCATTTTCCCTGATTGTCACGGGAAAGTCGTTTATGCCAAGCACGCACGCGTATTCGCACGGCGCAGGGCATACCCTGCCTGTGATTTCCGGGAAAGTGTTCATCGCGTTCAGCAGGTCAAAAGCAGCTGCAAAACGTCCCCTGAACATATTGTCGTTCCACTCGGGCACGTAGTTTCCCAGAGGGCACGCCCAGTTACAAAAAGGCGTGCCGCAATCCATGCAGCGCGACGCCTGTTCCATTGTGTGCTCTACCGGCTGTATTAAAACCACTGGCTCAAAATCTTTTACACGGTCGCATACCGGCCTGTACGTAAAAGTTTTTCTGGGGTATTTTAAAAATCCTCTCTGGTCACCCATCTGCTTCATCCTCCAGGTCTTTTTGCGCGACTGCTTTCCTGAGCTTTAAAATATTTTTATATTCTGTCGGTATTATTTTGACGAATTTTTTCAGTGACGCGTTTAAGTTGTCGAGTATCTCTTTCGCCCGTGGGCTTCCGGTATATTTGTGGTGGTTAAAAAGCAGGTTGTTTATGATTTTCGAGTCTTCCGCGCTTATTTCCTCGAATTCAACCATGTCCATATTGCATTTTTTCTTAAAATCTCCGTTTATGTCAAAAACGTACGCTATGCCTCCTGACATGCCTGCGGCAAAGTTCCTGCCTGTCGGCCCCAGCACGACTATGCTCCCTCCTGTCATGTATTCACAGCCGTGGTCTCCAGTGCCTTCCACTACGCCCAGAAGCCCTGAGTTCCTTATGCAGAACCTCTCGCCTGCTATGCCCCTGATATACGCTTCGCCGCATATGGCGCCGTAAAATGTCGTGTTGCCTATTATAATATTTTCCTCAGGCTTGAACCCTGCTTTTTTCTCCGGGTAAATTATGATTTTTCCGCCTGATATTCCCTTTCCCACATAGTCATTTGCCATGCCTTCTAACTCG
Organism: uncultured bacterium; assembly: GCA_963845185.1. Classification (GTDB taxonomy): domain Bacteria; phylum Oederibacteriota; class PGYV01; order PGYV01; family CAWJRG01; genus CAWJRG01. The sequence continues at coordinate 733,957 of CAWJRG010000010.1, forward strand.
AACGTCACTCCCTTTGCGAGGAAAGCGCCGAAGCTCTGGCCGGCAACGCCCCTGAACTTGAAATTTATCGTGTCCTCGGGCAATGCCTGCTCGCCAAATATCCTGCATACCTCGCCTGAAAGCATGGCGCCCGTTGTCCTGTCGGTGTTATTGATTTCGACATTTGCCGAGACATTCTTCGAGTTTTTTAAAGCAGGAGCAGCGAGTTTTATGAGTTTCCTGTCGAGCACCTTGTCTATCTGGTGGTTTTGTTTTATAGTGCAGTGTGTCTTGACCGTCTTCGGCACTCTGGGCTTGTATAATATTTTTGAGTAATCCAGGTTTTCCGCTTTCCAGGGAATAATATCATTGTTCATCTCAAGCAAATCAACCCTTCCTATGAGTTCGTCAATTGTCCTTATACCAAGCTGGGCCATTATCTCCCTTGTTTCCCTTGCCACAAAAGTAAAGTAGTTAATGAGATGTTCCGGCCTGCCCTTAAACCTTGTTTGCAGCACGTCGTCCTGCGTAGCTATGCCCAGCGCACAGTTGTTTAGATTGCAATGCCTGAGCATGACGCATCCCATTACCACGAGCCCTGCAGTTCCGAACCCGTATTCCTCTGCCCCAAGGCATGCAGCCACGACTATGTCCCTGCCTGTCCTCATCTGGCCGTCTGTCTGCAGTCTCACCCTGCTGCGCAGGTCATTCAGCACAAGGGTCTGGTGTGTTTCTGAAAGTCCGAGTTCCCACGGGAGGCCGGCGTGCATTATTGACGCTCTCGGCGACGCTCCTGTGCCCCCGTCGCCTCCGGATATCAGTATCATATCAGCATGGCCTTTTGCCACTCCTGCTGCTACTGTGCCAACGCCTATCTCAGACACAAGCTTCACGCTTATTCTCGCCCTCGGGTTGGCGTTTTTTAAGTCAAAAATCAGCTGCTTCAGGTCCTCTATTGAATAAATGTCATGGTGCGGCGGAGGTGAAATCAAAGTCACTCCCGGAGTAGTGTACCTTGTCTTTGCTATTATTTCGCTAACCTTGTGCCCGGGCAATTGCCCGCCCTCGCCCGGCTTCGCGCCCTGCGCTATTTTAATCTGTAATTCATCGGCGTTCACCAGGTAATTTGTCGTAACGCCGAACCTGCCTGATGCCACCTGCTTTACAGCGCTCCTTTTCGAGTCGCCATTCGGCATGAGCGTGAATCTTGCCGGGTCCTCGCCGCCCTCGCCTGTATTTGACTGGCCTTTTATCCTGTTCATGGCTATTGCCATGGTCTCGTGCGCAGGGCCTGATATAGCGCCGAAACTCATCGCGCCTATCACCAGCCTTTTGAATATTTTTTCAATCGCCTCGACTTTTTCTATGGGTATTGGTTTTGCCTTTTTGAATTTCATGAGCCCGCGCAAAGTGGCAGGATTTTTTGACTGGTCGTTTATCAGCGACGCAAACTGCCTGTAGCACGCCTCGTCGTTGTTTTTCGCCGCGTCCTGCAAAGCCGCGACTGAATCCGGGTTCCATAAATGGAACTCGCCGTCTTTTCTCCACTGGTAAATGCCGCCTGTTTTCAATATGCTGCCAGGCGTGCCTGTATCCGGAAACGCATCTCTATGCCTGAGCCTGTTTTCCTCAAAAATCACGTCAAAGCCGGCTCCGCCTATGCGCGAGACCGTGCCTGTGAAGCACTTTTCTATTACTTCGCTGTCCAGACCTATTGCCTCGAATATCTGCGCGCCCTTGTAGCTCGGCACCGCTGATATGCCCATTTTTGACATTATTTTAAGTATGCCTTTATTGACAGTGTCAATATAGTTTGTTTCGGCTTTTTCATAGCTGATTTTGATGTCCCCGTCTTTTATCATGTGCCTTATTGCGTCAAAGGACAAATACGGGTTTATTGCGTCAGCGCCGAATCCCAAAAGCGCATTAAAATGGTGTATCTCCCTTGCCTCGGCCGACTCGAGCATAATGCCTATCCTTGTCCTAAGCTCTTTTTTTACAAGGTACTGGTGCACAGCGCCAAGGCCAAGCAAATCAGGCAAGGCAGCCTTTTCCCTGCTTATACCCCTGTCACTTAATATAATAAAGGAATATCCCTCGTTAATCGCGGCCTCTGCCTGGCTGCAGATGTTGTCAAGAGCGGATAAAAAATCTTTTTTATTATTTGCGCCGTATAAAAGCGATATTGTTTTTGTTCTGAACCCCCTAGTATTGATGTTCCTTATTTTTTCAAGCTCGCTGTTTTTCAGTACAGGCGTTTTTATCTCAAGCTTGTGGCAGTGGCTGGTGCCGTCCATGAGTATATTTTTCTGCTGGCCTATGTAAGCTTCCAGGCTCATTACGACTTTTTCGCGTATCGAGTCTATGGGAGGGTTTGTAACCTGCGCGAACAGCTGCTTGAAATACAGATAAAGCATTTGTGGGTTTTTTGAAAGAACGCCTGGCGGCGTGTCGTTGCCCATGGCACCTGTCGGGTCCTTTGCTTCCTCGGCCATGGGTTTAAAAATTTCCTTTAAATCCTCCCTTGTGTATCCGAATGCCTTCATCAGTGTCATGGTATCTGCATCTGAATAATCTTTTGCCGGCTCTTCAGCCAGCTCGTTAAGCGATACCATTTCATTTTTTATCCATTCGGAATAAGGTTCTTTTTGCGACATTTCTTTTTTTATCTCGCTGTCATTTACGATTTTGCCCTTCTCGGTATCTATAAAAAATATCTTGCCCGGCTCAAGCCTGCCTGATTTTTCAATATTATCGGCCTCTGCATCATATACTCCGACCTCTGACGCCATTATGACAAAATCGTCTTTTGTAATTATATACCTTGCAGGCCTCAGGCCGTTCCTGTCAAGCACTGCCCCGACTTTTGTGCCGTCGGTAAAAGCCACTGCCGCTGGGCCGTCCCACGGCTCAGTAAGGCAGGCGTTGTACTTATAAAAACTTCTTAAATTATCGTCAAGAAAATCATTGTGCTCCCATGCAGCCGGTATGAGCATCATAATGGCCTGCTGAGTTTGCCTGCCTGAAAGCGCCAGAAGCTCGAACATGTTGTCGAGCATTGCCGAATCGCTGCCGCCCTCGACTATGACAGGTTTTACTTTCTCAATATCAGCTCCAAAAAGTTCGGACTCAAGAAGGCTCTCCCGCGCCGTCATCCAGTTTATGTTCCCGCGGAGAGTGTTTATCTCACCGTTGTGCGCGAGGAACCTGAAAGGCTGGGCAAGGTCCCATGTCGGGAAAGTATTTGTGGAATAGCGGGAGTGCACCAGGCAGATGGCGCTTTTGATGCTGGTATCCTGCAAATCAAGAAAAAATTCGTCAATCTGTTCCGGCATTAAAAGCCCCTTGTAAATAAAAGTACGGCATGAAAGGTTTGTAATATAAAACCACGATTTGGTTATGCCTGCTGCCTTGACTTTGTTTTCAATGCTCTTCCTGATTACGTAAAGTTTCCTTTCAAAAGCAAGGCTGTCCTGAAGCGATTCAGGTCTTTTTATGAATACCTGTTCAAATTTCGGAGCTGTCAATTTCGCAGTCTTTCCTATTGCGGTTTTATCGACAGGCACGCTGCGCCAGCCAAGCAGAGAACATCCCTCTTCATTGATGATTTTAACAAAGGTTTTTTTGCAGAATGCATAGTCTTTTTTGTTTTTCGGCAGGAATATAAGTCCTGTGCCGTATTCGCCAGGACCCGGCAGATCAATTTTCTTTTTTGTGCATACTTTTTTGAAAAACTCGTGAGGCATCTGTATCAGTATGCCTGCGCCGTCGCCTGTTTTGGGGTCAGCGCCTGTTGCACCGCGGTGAGCCAGCCTTTTTACTATATCAATGCCTTTTTTTACGACATAATTGGTTTTTACACCTTTTATGTTGCATAAAAATCCTACGCCGCAGGAGTCATGCTCTAAGGAAGGGTCGTATAAACCCTGTTTTTCAGGAAAACCCGGTTTTATCATTTTTTGCCTTTGTTTATGCACGTTCTTTTAGCTTAAATGGTCGGTTTAAACAAAAAAGCCCTTTTATATGCTTGTGGCCTATAAAAGGGGTGCTTTTATATTTTCGTTTGGCCTGAGACTAAAAAACCCCAAAATTTCTTGGGGCTTAATGCCGTAGTAAAATTTTTTATTTTCGCGCATGATTATATCACTCGGTAAAATATTGTCAAGTTTTTTGCATAAAGTATCTGAAATTGCTGTGAAACAGGCGTTCATTCCCGTTCAAACCATGACTATTTTGACCAGACGATGGACATGCTAAACTTGAGAATGCCATAATCCGGCAGTCCAAATAATTTAAAACTTGCAAGCAAGCAAAGGCTGAGGTATTATGTAGTACCTGAAAATAAATATATAAAAGCACGGAGGCATGAATGGAAGAAAAAAATAAATGGTTGAATATAATAGCCATAGGCCTTATATGTGTTTCCCTTGTTTTTATGGCAATAAAAGTGGCCAGATACTGCCTGGCAGGAAACGGCCCGGATCTGACCAGGACTTTTGTGGCAGCTTCGGACAGGATGGACAAGGGGATAAACCCATACGGTGTTTTTAAAGGCGAGGAAGCCCAGCCGTTTTTATATCCTCCCATCTGGCTCAACTATTTTAAGGCAATAAAACACTGGAACCATTATTACGTGCATACAATAATCAATATCGCTGCGCTGGCGGGCTTGCTCTGCCTGTTGATAAAATTTATGCGGCTGACCAGGACGCAGGCAGTGTTGTTTGTTGTTTTCTTTTTGTTCGGATTTCATGACAGTACAATTATTGATTTGCATCAGGGCAACATGTCCTTGCTTGAAATGCTTTTCCTGTGGCTGGGACTGTATCTTATCGCTGAAAAAAAATATTACTGGTCCGCTTTATTTATTGTCCTTGCCGGGAGCGTAAAACTGTATTTCTGGGCATTTGGGGCGCTGTTCTTTTTTGTGGGTGAGGAAAAAGACAGGAAAAAAATAATAGCCGTGTTTGTCGCGCTTGTGGCAGTTTATTTGCTTGCAAATTACGTATTTTATAAACAGGAATTCGCGGGCTGGATAAAAAATATTACAACCAGGAACGATCCATACCCGCTTATCGACAGGAATCCCTTGCCGCAGCTTACGATACCTTTTGCAATTATCTGGCTTGCCGCTTCCGCGGCGAGCTTGGTATTGTTTGCAAAACTGTTTAACAAATATGATTTGAGTACAATGCTTCTGCTGTCCACTATTATTTTAAATGTGATTGCGCCCCGGTTTAAGGCGCATCAGTACATGTTTTTAGTGCCTGGATTTTTCATGTATTACTTATATACGCAAAAATTTGAAAACATGAAATGGTACGGAACCGCTATAATGCTGCTGCTTGTCATACCGTGGGCATGGAACACGTATTTTCTTTCGTATTTTTACTGGGTAGTCCTCATATTAATATTATGGCCAATGTACAGAAATGAGTTCGTATGGCAGAACAAAATATTGAAGGACCATGCCTGATATTAATCACCCCGGCCAGTTTTCAACGCACATTGGTAATGAAACAAAGCGGTTAAAAATCAATATATTAAAGGAACCTGCAATATGAACATAAAAATAAACAGGGAAAGCTTAAAAACTCCGGCTGTAATATTCATTTTTATCCTGGTTGTTCTGGTATTTTTCAGCAATATTGTTTTTATGGGAAAAAGCCTTGTCTGCGGGGATTTGATATTGGAGCATGTGCCCAATAAACAGTTTATATCGTCAAGCTTGCTTAACGGGCATTTCCCTTTATGGATGCCTGGCATACTTTTTGGATTCCCTTTGTTTGCTTCTGCCCAGGAGGGAGTGCTGTATCCTGTCAATCTTGCCCTGATGCATTTCCCGGCAAACAGGCAGATTGATTATTCCGTGCTGATTCATTACCTTATTTCCGGCATTTTTATGTTTATATATTTGATGCGCATTATAAAAAACAGGAAAATTGCATTCCTTGGAATGGTAACATGGGTCTTCTCTGGGATGTTTGTATACTGGTCGAATGTATCCTGGATAATGGCCATGAGTTATACCCCTCTTTTCTTTTATCTTGCCGAATCCTATGCTGCCACAAAAAAAATCAGGTATGCTTTTGCGTTGCCTCTGGTTGTTTCAATCACTATTTTTACTGGTCAGGTGCAGTCCACCCTGTATATATTTATCATTACCATGCTGTATTACATTTTGCGTATTGAATGGAATAAAAACACTGTTCTGTTAAATATAAAGAGCACAGTTTTTTTTGCGTTGTGCGCCCTTTTCGGCGTGGCAATTGCCGGGGTGCAGGTGCTCCCGTCGCTTGAACTGACGCAATTTTCCACCAGAAAAGGAAGCACTTGGATGCAGTATGTGCTGGGTACGGAAAAAGTATCATTGACTAATATAATTAATACTGTTTTCCCCTACATGTTCGGTTCCACGCAAAACAACACTTATGCTGGTTTTGGTGTCACAAAATCCTGGTCCATGTCGTATATATCCGTATATACCGGAATATCATGTTTTATTTTTTTATTATTTTCTTTTGGCCGCGTGCTTAACGACAAAAAAATAAGGCTTTTTCTTATACTGGTCGCGGCCTCATTCCTGTTTTCTATGGGAGGGAATTTTTTCATTAACAGGCTGTTTGTATTTGTACCCGGGCTTTCAGTTTTCAGGAATCCGATAAGGATGATGGAGCCTTGTATTTTTCTTGTAATTTCTGCGGCCATGTACACGCTATCCGTGCTTAAGGAAGAGGCTGTCCCGGCAAAAGCCATGAAAATCATATTGTGCCTTGCATTGATAGCTTTAATTTCTGCAGCAGCAGTGCTTGTTGAGGAAAAAAATTTATTGCAGTCGATGTCGGGCGTAATCGGGAATATTGTTAAAACCAAATTCATGTCGGGCCAGTTTCATCATTATTCTTATGATTATTATTACAGCAAATTCTTGAACGCGGCAAATTTTGTTATTGCGCATATGGCCTTCCAGCTGGGTGTTCTTGTGGCAGTATTGCTTGTTTTTTTGTTTTATGGAACTAAAAAAATAGGCCGTGGAGCTTTTATCGTCCTGCTGATTGCAATGACTGTTGCGGATTTATTTTTTAATTTTAAGGGCTTTGGGTGGGCGGCGGATTCAAAAATATTTAAAAATGAGCCGGAAACAGCCGCGTTTATTAAGCAATACGATAAGGGGTATTACAGGATACTGCCGTGGAGGTATGTTGAAAACGAGGTATTTGTATTTAAAAACGGAAGGGCTCTTGGGACGGATAACGAATATAAGGACTCTTTGGAAATGCTGACTCCCAATTTAAGCATGTACTATAAAATAAATAATTACGGGGGTTATGACCCTCTCGAATACAAGAAGCATGTTGATTTTCTTGCAGACACAGACAGCGGCGGCATGAAAGGCGGGGATTCATCCAATGAATGCCTGTCCAAGGGCTTTAATACGCTGAACCTGACATGCACAAAATATATATTGTCTCCTTTTTCGCTGGATTTTAGGCAGTTGAGGCTTATAAATACAATAAAAACTATAAAAATTTATAAAAATACCGCTGCCCTTCCCATCATCAGTTTTGCGTCATCGGCACGTTATCTTAAAGACGACACGGATATTCTCGGCGAAATAAGGGGAAACAGGGTGAATTTTTCGCGTGAAGTGCTTATTAAAGGCGAAGGTAAAAATGAAAAAAGTCCCGGTAAGCCTGTCCTTATTAATGTTAAGAGATGGGATAGTGAAATTAATTTTACCGCAGAAACCCCGGTGCAGGGGTATGCTGTGATTTCAAATTCATTTTATCCCGGATGGAAAGCATATGTGGACGGGGCGCAAACACATATTTATAATGCAGACTACATTTTTCAGGCTGTAAAGCTTGAAAAAGGCACGCATGAAATTAGGCTGATATATGAGCCTGATTCTGTAAAAAAAGGCACTGTCATTACCGTAATAAGTTTGATTTTGTATTTTGCATTATTAATAACCGGAATTATATCAAGGAAAAAAATCAATTTTTAACAATACACCGGAGGACATTAATGGCTGAAAAAAAGGAAATAATTTCCGCTGAACCTGGCCTTGTCGTGGATCCACAAACCAAAGACGAAGAAGTTGCCAACTCCATAACCCACGGCCTTGGGGCTGCGTTATCCGTGGCAGCGCTGGTTCTTTTGGTCGTCTTCGCGGCCAGGAAGGGCGATGCCTGGAAAATAACTTGCTTTTCTATATACGGCTCGACCCTCATTATATTATATGTTATGTCCACGCTCTCCCATGCCATAATAGGAATAAGGTTAAAGCGCTTCTTTGAGCTGCTCGATTACTCAGCCATTTACCTTTTAATAGCAGGCACATACACACCCATTACCCTTATGTATTTGCGGGGGCCCTGGGGCTGGTCTATTTTCGGCATAATTTGGGGATTTGCAGTAATAGGCATATTGTGCAAAGTCTTTCTTTTGGGCAAATGGGATTTTCTTTCAGTAATATTTTACATACTCATGGGTTGGATACTGGTCATCGCGTTTAAGCCCCTGCTGCACAATGCGCCTGGCGGGTTTATTAAATGGCTGGCAATAGGCGGGGCATGTTACATGTTCGGGTCGTTCTTTTACCTTTTTAAAAAAATGCCGTTCCATCATCCCGTATGGCACTTGTTTGTCATAGCCGGCAGCGCGTGCCATTTTTTTGGTTTCCTTTTTTACATGGCACTATAAAAAAATAGGAATATTTTGGGTCTGGAACTGCCATCAGGTAGCAGCACAAAAAAGGATTAAAGACTTGCAAAAAAAATTGATTTTGGTATTATTTTGGTTATATTAAAAACATAACAGGAGGGTCAAATGAAAAAAAATTTTGTAGCTGTTTTTTGCCTTATTTTTATGGCAGTGATAATTTCTGCAGGATGCAAGAACCAAAAAACTTCGTCGCCTACTACAGTAATAATTGTAGCAACATCTACTCCCACTAAAATACCGACCATTATAGACAACTTTGAAGCAGATACACCTTTAATGACGCCTGCGCAAAATCTGCTTGGTGGTTCTTGGGGTCATTGGGCAGCCCAAAATGCTGCAAATTCGCAGTACTGCTCTATCACTTTGACTGTTCTGACAGGGACAGGCGGATCCGGGTCAAACGCCCTGCAGATACTTGCAAATATTGTCGGAGATAACTTTCCAAGCATTACGTGCCCTACGTTTTTTACGCCTGCTACATATACTGCTGTTGATATAAACACGCTTACAACAAACGGTTATACCGGGATAAGAATGAAAATGAAGCTTGTGCCAGGCAGCGGGAGCGGCAGCCATGTTAATTATGACATTCAACTGTTCGACTGGCGTATTCGTGATGGTTCTTACTGGATGTATGATATGAATACCCTGCTTGTGCCAAATACATGGGTCACGGTAAGCGTGCCTTTTTCATACTTTAACATAGCAGGCTGGGGAGGCACAGGCGATTCCTATACACGCTCGGATACTTACGCCAATATAAGCGGAATACAATGGGCAATTGAAACCAACGGCAGCGGGAGCGGCAACGCATACTATGGTATACAGTGGTATTTGGATGATATAGAGATTTATTAGATACCGGCAAAACCAAAAAATTTTTTAAAAATTATTGATGGATTGAAAACAAAAACCCCGGATTAATATAATTACAATCTGTCTGCATATAAACTCGCAGTAATAAAACACTTAACTCAGGCAAACTAATTTTATCATGCCTTTCTTTCGTGTATTATACCTGTTAATTATTCTATTGGGCCGGAATGCCTGGAGCGCCCTGGTTTGCCATCTCTTCTTCAGAAGCTCCGGGGTTATAAGGGTTCCCATTGGCGTCAAACATATCGAAAGACTTGTCATTTAGCTTCAAGATTATTTCAAGCGGCCTTCCATTGTTTGGGTCAGAAAACATCACATCCTGGACGCCTGAAGCCAGATAAATCGGGTTAAATTGAGGCGGGTTTGACGTATCATATAGGTAAGCATCCTGTGTATCCGCAACCACTTTTACTACCCTGGTATTATCCGGGCTTGTATAATTTTGCGTATTGTTATTCTCAGGTACGGTAACTGCTACATTGTCCTCTGCCGAGTTTACCGGTATGTAAGTGGTGTTATTATAACAGTACAGGTCTCCCATGTGATACGGGTCCTGCCACCACCAGAAGCCGTCATTCCAGAAGCACCAGCGGTCATAATCTGCGTCATACCACCACCAGCGGTTATTGAAATGGCGCGTCCAGAAATATTTGCTGCCAACATACCAGCCATACCAGTGATAGCCCGAATTGTCAATGTAATGGCAATAGGTAAAATTCCCGCCGTTATGCCAGTAGTAATGGTTATACTGGGTTTCGGTCTGATTAAAAACGCGTATTTTTGACTGAAAGGAAATACCGGCAACGAGTGACATTTGTGCCTTGACCACCTTGTCATTGAAATGCCGTAAAGAAACAGCCGCAGCGTTCAAAGGATGATTATTAAAACCTGTTCTTGGATAAGCAATCATGGAATGCTGCCTGTCCGTATGTATAACCTCTTCCCTGTTTGTAATATAACCCGGCTCGGATTTCACGCCGAGTTTTTTCAGTTTTGTACGGACATAATTCACCTGATAAGGATGATGGTGTACCACGCTTGTCTGATTGACACCTGTATTTACAACCTGCCGTTGGTTCATTTTATTGTAAGTTTTGACTTCATTATTTTTTGGTTGGGTATTATAATAATTCTGCCTTTTGTTCTGGTTATTGGACGTCCATTTCAGTTTGCCGTAATTGGGCGCATTGTTTACCTGCTGCTGTGCCGGCTGCTGTTTTTGCTGCGATGGATAATTCCGGTTATGCCCGCCGCTGGATCCATGGTTCATGTTAATTACCACCGAGTTGTTCTTTGTGCCCTTTTGCTTGTAATTATCGTTATTCTGGTTTTTTGACTGGTTCTGGTTGTCTGAATTGCCATTGTCATTATTCTGAAAATTACCGCCCCGTGCCATGACATTCAAGGCAGGCACTAAAATTACCGTCAAAATCAATGCTGTTAATCTTTTCATGTTGTTCACCTCGTTAATGTATTTTAAATCGTATCTGAAAATTAGACGTTTAATTTTCCCAAAAGATTACATAAAGCCGAATATTTTTATTCTTGCTGGATTTTTCCTCTATATTTATTATCCTCCAGCGCACTGAAAAAGTCAAAGCCAATTTTTTACTGTCAGGAAAATTTAAGAAAGCATGCCTTGCTTCCGGTGCTTATTTTACCACAGCCATCTTTCCCCATTGTTTTTGTTTGGAGCCCTCGGCTGTTTCTATGCTGTAAATATATACCCCGCTTGCCGCTTCCCTGCCTGTTTTATTCCTGGTATCCCAGTATATGCTGTTCATGCCCGCAAGTCCCTGCTGCGAAAGTTCCACAACAACTTCCCCGCTTATTGTGTATATCTTTACATTTACTTCTGCCTCATTGCACAACTGATAAATTATATTTGTGCCTTCAAAGCATGGGTTGGGCGAATTTTTATATAATGTCAGGCAAGGCGGCACTTGCGTCGTAGGCGTTGATGTTATGGTAAAAGTTGGCGTTATTGTCGCGGAAACCGTCATGGTCGGCGGCGTTCCGGTTATTGTTGATGTTATAGTAATTGTGGGTGTTAATGTTATCGTGCTGGTTAAAGATGGGGTAACAGTCGGCGTGTTTGAAGGTGTAAACGGGCATATACTATTTCTCCAGAGGCCGTGCCCTCCACTCCCGCCTCCTGCCCATAAATATCCTTCAGAGCAATCAGCCATCATGGGCCATATGCTGCTGAAAGTCATGCCGTCATTGTAAGCCTGCCATGTCATGCCGTTATCTGTGCTTAATTGAACGCCTGCCATTCCTGACTCATAAAGCACAGGAGACCCGCAACAGCAGACATTTTCAATGCTTCTGGCGTTAGATTCCCCTGGTACCTGGCTCAAAAATGATGTTGCGCCCGAAGTGCTGTTATAATAATAAACTGCCCCGCTTGTTTCCAAAAAATAAAAATTGCCCCGTATTGCGCAGTCAAATGACATCCACACGACCCGCGAGGTTGTTGTTGACAAAGTGGTGATTGTGTCAGTGCTCCACGAGTAAACAGCCACGAGATAGTCCCCGCAAAGATACAATTGATCTGTATTCCACGGAGATTGATGAATGGACATTATGGTTGCATTGCTGACCGGGTTTGAGGGGTCCACCCGGTCCAGTTCAGCCCGGCATTAACGGTCCTGTAAGTTCCCATAGTAGTTGCAACAAGCAACTGGCTGCTGTTTCCTCCTACTATTTTTATTGAATGTGTGCTTGTCGCAGTCATGCCTGTCTGCAAATCCTGGAGCGTAATTGCCGGGTCGAGCGCGTCAAGCGATTCTTCTACCATTTCCGACGAATTCCAGTTGGTGCCCCACAGCGTCGTAGGAGTGTTTGGGTCTATTAATAAACTCTCGAAATTATACATGGTTGATATTTGTGCCCAGGTTGTGCCGTTGTCCGTGGTCCTGTATATGCCTCCGGCAGCCCATGAACCTGCAAAGACAACTCCTGTCCCGCCGTCACAAATCGAGGAAAACACCTGTGAATCAATGGTCGGGTATCCTGCAGTTACATCCTGCCAGGTATTTGAATAAGCAGAATTGACCAACAATAGTAAAAATATTAAGAAAAATATTTGTCTTATTTTCGTAATATCCTCTCCTGAAGTTATATTAAATTAAGCACTTCCTTTAGTGACGGCAGGTTTAAGGCTGCCGGGAAATGCTCGCACGCGAGCGCGCCGACTGCAGCGGCAAATTTTATAATTTTTTCGTCTTCATACCCCTGTAAAACCCCGTAAACCGCCCCTGCCCTGAAAAAATCGCCTGCCGCAAGCGTGCCTTTTGCTTTTACTGTAAAAGGTATGAATTTTTTTATCCCCTGGTTTTTCCTGCAATAAAGTATTTCCCTGTTCCCAAAAGTAAAAACAACAAGCCCTTCTGTGTTGTCCGAGTATTTTTTAATCTGCTTTTTAATGTTTGCTCCGGGAAATTCCCTTTGAGTGAATTCATCAGATATTATTGTGACTGCGGCATGCCTGTGTATAAAATCATCAGGCTTTAAATCTATGGTTACATATTTTTTAGCGTACGCAACGCAATGTTCTGCCGCAAGCTTTGAATCCTCTCCAAAAAACGGGTCAAGCGAAACAACTTTTGCGTCCTTTATATCGATTTTATTCGGTTTTGACCACTTTTTTTCTTTGGATGACAAATAATTCCCGAACTTCCCGAATATTGTCCTTGAATTTGCGTCCACAAGTATAAGGTCTTCCACTCCGTCAAAAGAGCTGTCATATTTCATGCCCGAGCAGTCAATATGGTGTTTATTGTATAAATCAAGGGTCGGTTTTTTTGTTTTCCTGCCGAGATAAGGCCCGTCTGCCTTTACTTTTAGGCCGAAATTTGCAAGCAAAAGCGCTGCATTTCCCGTTTCCCCGCTCGGTGTTATTATTGTATTTTTTATTTCCCTGTATGAATCAGGTTCAGGATAATCGCCGTCAAGTATATGTATTGTGGACAAACAAGTCATGCCGTAAAGGTAAACATCTAGTGAATGCATATGACTCCATTTTTAAATATTATTTGCGAATTAGACAAGATTACTGTGACCACCATACATCGTTAAGAGGGGGTGGGGCACCATTATAACCGCCTATTACCCACATCCTGTTATTATATGCAACGCTCGTATGTCCGTACCTGGCTGTGAACCCTGCCATGCCTGTTGCCTGCGTCCATGCAATACCATCACTTGAATACCATATATCATTAAAGTTATTGCCGTTATTAGTACCGGCCATAATCCATATTCTTCCGTTATATACTATGCTTGTTTGCCCGGCCCTGGTTCCAAACCCAGCTGAACCAGTCGCCTGTACCCAATTCATGCCGTCACTGGAACTCCATACGTCGCTATAATAAGTGGTAAAGTTGGAACCGGCTACAACCCACATCTTATTATTAAACACAACACTTGTATGCCCGAATCTTGCTGAAAATGCAGCTGTTCCTGTTACCTGCGTCCATGTCGCGCCGTCAGTGGAATTCCATACGTCGTTTAGATAACCAAGGCTATTTAATCCGCCTATTACCCATATTTCATTATTATATACAACACTTGTATGTCCCGCCCTGTTGGAAAATACATTTGTCCCTATTGCCTGCGTCCATATCACGCCATCAGTTGAACTCCATACATCATTATATATGCTGGGATTCTGCCCTGCTATAACCCACATTTTATTGTTATATACAACGCTCGTATGCAAATTCCTTCCAGGGAATGCGGCATTTCCTGTTATCTGAGTCCATAATGAGCCGTCAGTTGAACTCCATACATCATTCAGGCCAGTAGTGCCATCCACAGTCCCGCCTATAACCCACATCATATTATTATATACAACGCTTGTATGCTGGTATCTTGGAGTAAACCCAGCTGTCATAGTTGTGTCTGTCCAGAATGCCCCGGAATTTGACGGCGTGGGAATGGTTCCTGGCGTAGGAACAGTTATTGGCGTGGCCATGGCCGGTGTAGGTAAAACCGGAACTTTTAGATTTTTGCATCCGGTAAGCGCAATAAAAATTAGAGATATGGCAATAAGTACCGTTATTATTTTTTTCATTAAAACTCCATTAATATTTTCTTTTCCGAATTTTCGGGCTCATCAAATACCACTTACCACATAGCACTAATCATTACTGCGACCACCATACATCATTCAGGAAACCACTATTATTATACCCTGCAATTACCCATATTTTGTTATTATATGCAACACTTGATTGCCCATACCTGGCGCTAAACCCGGCTATGCCTGTTGCCTGTGTCCAGGTTATGCCATCAATTGAACTCCATACGTCATTTAAATAAGGCGAATTAGCACCGCCATCATATCCGGCAATTACCCATATTTTATTATTATATACAATACTTGAAAGCCCGGCCCTACCGGGAAACCCTGCTGTCACATTATTCCATGTCATGCCATCGCTTGAACTCCAAACATCATTCTCAAAACCATAGTTATACGTTCCGCCATCATATCCGCCTATCACCCACATTTTATTATTAAACACTACACTTGCATGTCCATACCTGGAGGTGAATACAGTTGTCCCTGTTGCCTGCGTCCATGCCATACCGTCACTGGAATACCAAACATCATTTAGGCCAGAAGCTCCGTTCGTTCCGCCTATAACCCACATCATGTTATTAAATACTACGCTCGTCTGTCCATACCTGCCGCTAAACCCGGCTGTGCCTGTTGCAAGATTCCAGTTTATACCGTCGCTTGAACTCCATACATCGTTATAATAAGTTGTGTTATCAAATCCGCCTATAACCCACATCATATTATTAAATACTACGCTTGAATGAAAATACCTGGGGTTAAATCCGGCTGCCCCTGTTGTCTGTGCCCATGTAACGCCATCGCTTGAATTCCATACGTCATTAAGAATAACCATCCCGTTACCTAACCCGCCTATAACCCACATCATATTGTTGTATACAAGGCTTGTATCCTGATACCTGCCGGCAAACCCGGCTGCCATTGTCGCGTCAGTCCAGTAAACTCCTGGATTTGATATAGGCGTAACCGTAGGCAAAGCAGTGGGCATGGTTATAGGCGTGGGCATGATTGGGGTAGGTACGGATGGCAGCTTTAAATTTTTACACCCTGAAATCGCCGCTAAAAAAAGTATTATTATAAAAAACAAAACTGCAATTTTTTTCATATTAAAACTCCTTTGTTAAAACCATTGCGAACCTGTCTCCCTTATAATCAATATTTAAAGCTGTGTCTTTTGTGAAAACTGCGTGCAAAAAAAACGCGTCAACAAGCGTGTATACCACCAGGCCGACTGTAATCCCGGCTACTATCCCAAAAAGGTTTTGTTTGTTCTGCGCATTAGACAGATTGTTTACCAGCGTGTTGTAATTATCCACGGTTGTATTGTTTATCTGGCCATAGAGGCTGTTGTAATCATCCGACGCTTTATTCTGGTCAAGGTAAGAAACCACCGAGTATGCTGCAAGCGAAACATCCACAATCACCAGGCCCCATTTTAAAACCGGGCTTCCTTCGTCGTGTTTTATCCCTGCTTCCTGAGTATTCGGCAATGGCGGAGCCTGGCCCTCAAGTTTTGCTATAAAATTTTCAACCTGCGTTGTGGGGTATAAGGCGTCTGCTGCTTTGTACCATTTCAGCGCCTCTTCTGTCTGGTTTGCCTTGTACGCGGCGTACCCTTTTGCAAGGTCTTCCTTGTATGCCATCGCGACGCTGTAATCAAGGAATTTTTTCAGGGTAGGGTCCTGTTTTACCGCGTACGCGCTTTTATAGTACATGCTGGCGTCTGTCCAGTTTTTTGCCTTGTACGCTTCGTTCCCTTTTTGTAAATCTTCGTCATAACCAGCGTATAGAGGCAAAACAAATATGGCTGTTACTGCGAAAAACAGAAGCACCCGTAGTAAAAAATGTCTCTTAAAGTGAATTTTTTCCTGCATTTTTGCCCTCCGTATTTTGATAATTATTATTGTTTTTCAACATCTTTAAAGCTGTTAAAAGTATATCATTGATTTTTCAGCCGGTCAAGTTTTTGATTTTAGATTATGGGTATTTCTGCTGTATTTACGGAAATAAATTAAACGTACAAAATTGCTCCTTGACTTTTCTAAAAACCAAAATTATACTTAATATATATAGATAATAATTTTATTAAAAGCTGGATTTCTGGAGGCAAAATTTAAAAATCCATCTTGTTTTTTTTATCTTTGTTTCTCTTTCTAAATTTGTTATTTTCTGACACATGGTAAAATGGAAAAATATTATTTTAAGCGGCATATATATTTATAGTACAAATGAAGGAGAAACTAAAAATGGGTAAAATGAATGCGGTAAAATATAATGCGTAAAATAAACATTTTAACAGTAATCGTTATTTTATTTTTTTTATTAGGAAATAATTTATTTTCTGCGCCCACACCGACACCAACAATTATACCCGGAGCGGGAATACAATGGCAAGAAGTGACAACAGCAGCGCAATTCTCTCCAAGACAGCAATTGGCATGTGTTGTATTTAATAATATGATATGGGTATTAGGTGGAAATACCAGCAGCGGGGCGGTAAACGATGTGTGGAATTCAGCAGATGGCGCAAACTGGAATGAGGTAACAAGTGCGGCAGCATGGGAGGGCAGAGACGAGCATAAAGCGCTGGTTTATAACAATCAAATATGGATAATGGGTGGAAGCGCAGCCAGCGGCACTAAAAATGACGTATGGTATTCAAACGACGGGTTTAACTGGGGATGCACCACAACGGCGGCAGCATGGAGCCAAAGACTTCGTATGGGAGTTGTTGTATTTAATAACCAGATGTGGGTAATGGGTGGGGAAAGCGGAACCGGTAATGTAGTTTATAACGACGTATGGTATTCAAGCGATGGCGTAAACTGGGGATACACCACAACAGCGGCAGCATGGGCAGCCAGACAGGGATTATCTGCAGTAGTGTATAATGGTGCAATGTGGGTTTCGGGCGGAGATGACGCTGTTTCTACGACATTTAATGATGTATGGAGTTCAAGTGATGGAATAAACTGGACAAATGCA
This sequence comes from uncultured bacterium, assembly GCA_963845185.1. Taxonomy (GTDB): domain Bacteria; phylum Oederibacteriota; class PGYV01; order PGYV01; family CAWJRG01; genus CAWJRG01. The sequence continues at coordinate 751,610 of CAWJRG010000010.1, forward strand.
ACAAGTTCTGCAGGCTGGGCAGCCAGATTGACGCAGGGGAATGTAGTATTTAATGGACGCATGTGGATATACGACGGCTGGTATGAAATCGGCGGTTGGGTTTATTATAACGATGTATGGTATTCTTATGACGGAACTGCATGGACAGAAGCAACGAATTCAGCGCCATGGTCAGCCAGAAATGATTCTGGATGTGTTGTTTTCAACAATTATATGTGGATAATAGCAGGCTATGTAGGCAGTGGCGGAATTAGCAATGATGTATGGAGATCACCTCCTGAATATCCTACAGCAACTGTAAGTCCGGCATTAACAGCAACGCCCACATTTACTCCTACTTATATAATTTCTCCTACAATAACACCGACCTGGATATTTACAAATGCATCCCCTACGCCGACACAGGCAGTTATGGCTGTATGCTTTCAATTATATAAAAATTCTCCAAACCCTTTTTCCGACGGCACAAACATGATTTATGCGTTGTGCGGCCAGTATAAAGTAAAAATAAAAATATATACTATAAGCGGCGAATTAGTGGTTGAGCTTGGCCAGCAGGGGCAGCCAGGCATAAACAGCTTTTATTGGGATACTAAAAACAAGGATGGCAAAGGAGTCGCAAGCGGCATATATATTTACAGCGTAGAAACAGTCGAGGGCTCCAGACAAAAACAGTGGGGAAAGATGGCTGTCGTGAAATAATTTTTATATTAAAGTTAATTCCCTATTTTTTCAATCAAAAGATAAGTTTTAATTGATTAAAACCTGTGTTAAAATAATATAAAAATATTCTTTAAAAAGGAAAAAAAATGAAAATTTTATTTGTTTCCCATAGTTCTGTTTTGAAATATCACCAGCAAAAGCTTGAGATACTCGCGTCAAAATTCAACCACGACATTACCCTTGTCACACCGCCTTTCTGGTACGAAGGCGGCGCCAAAATACCGGTATATACGGGAACCAGCAAAATAAAATATGAAACTGGAAAAGCAGTCACTTTTAAGAAAAGGATGCTGCATTTTTACATGAATGCCGCTGCTATAACAAAAAAGGCAAACCCCGACATAGTCCATATAGAGGAGGAACCTTTTGCACCGGCCTGCTGGCAGTTCCTTCGTGCCGCAAAAAAAATGCATAAAAAAACAGTTTTTTTTACGTGGGAAAACATAGAACGCAATCATAACCCTGTGTATTCCTACTTTGATAAATATTGCATAACAAATGCTGATGCCGCCATATCCGGCAATGAAGATGGTAAAAATATACTTTTTAAAAAAGGGTTTAAAGGTAGCCTGGAAGTAATACCCCAGTATGGAATTAATCTTGAGGATTTTCCATTAACAGAAAAAAAGAACGGTAATAAAGTGCTAAACCTGGTGTATATAGGCAGGCTGACGCCTGAAAAAGGCTTATCAACATTGGTTGAATCCTTAAAAGATATGCCAGGAATCAAGCTTCATATAGCCGGCTCAGGTTCAGCCTTATTTACAGAAAATCTTTGCAAGCAGATAGAATCCCTGGGCATGAAAGATAAAGTGATATTATATCCGTTTATTGACAGGGAAAAAATCCCCGGTTTTTTGTCCAAAATGGACATTTTAATCCTTCCTTCACTTACGTCCCCGGCATGGAAAGAGCAGTTCGGCAGGGTTCTTATTGAGGCATTTGCAGCCCAAGTTGCTGTGATTGGGTCTGATTCCGGCGAAATCCCGCATGTTATAGCAGACGCAGGACTTGTGTTTCGCGAGGGAGATTCTCATGACCTTGCATCAAAAATATTATTGCTGATAAAGAATCCGGAGCTTTATGCTTCGTATTTAAAAAAGGGTTATAAAAGGGTTGCTGATAATTATACAAATGACGTAATTGCAGGGCAAATAGACAGTCTTTATAGGAAATTGTCCGGTTAAAGCATTAATGGACGCAAAATACGATTTATCAACATACAAATATGATATTCCCAGGGAGTTAATAGCCCAGAAACCGCTTCCATCAAGGGACGCCTCCAGGCTTTTGATACTTGATAAAAAAAGCGGCAGTATAACCCATGAAAAATTTTTTAAAATCCATGATTACTTAAATCCCGGCGATTGTATTGTAATAAACGACACAAAAGTTTTTCCTGCCCGGCTTTATGGGGTAAAAGACAAAACTGACGCACAAATAGAGCTGCTTTTCCTTGAAAAAAAATCAGAATATGACTGGGAAGTAATGATAAAAAATTCCCGGAGGGTCAGGCCGGGCGACACTATAATCCTGCCGGAAAATATAAAGGCTGTCATTCTTGAGAAATCCGGCAAAATTTCCCGGGTCAGGCTGAATTTTACTGAAGAAATATTAAAGGACAAATTATGGAAATCCGGCTCCATGCCGCTGCCTCCTTACATCAAGCAGGACATACATAACAAAATTCACAAAGAACGCTATCAGACTGTTTTTGCAGCAAAAGAGGGTGCCGTGGCCGCGCCTACCGCAGGCCTTCACTTTACCGAAAAAGTATTTGAAAATCTCAGGTCAAAAGGCGTTGATGTCGTTAAAATCACCCTGCATGTAGGCATCGGCACTTTTAAGCCTGTAGTTGCAAAAGATATAAGGCAGCACAGGATGCACAGGGAGTATTTTGAAATATCTGAAAGTTCTGCTGAAATAATAAATAAGGCAAAAAGGGTAATTGCCTGCGGCACGACATCACTGCGCTGCCTTGAAAGCGCCGTATCCGGCAGCAAAATAATGCCCAAGTCCGGATATACGGATATTTTTATTTATCCCGGATATGAGTTTAAGATTGTCAATGGTTTGATAACTAATTTTCACCAGCCCGAAAGCACGCTTCTAATGCTTGTATGCGCTTTTGCCGGAATTGATAATATAAGGCATGCCTATAATGAGGCAATTAAAAATAATTACAGGTTTTATTCCTACGGCGACGCGATGTTTATAAAAGGCGATTAATGTGTTTTCTATACTTTTTTATTTGCCGTTATTCGGACTTTTATCACTGCTTTTTAAACCATTATTTATCAGATAAAACCAATTCAGCCCGGCTGCTATAATTATCCAAAAAACCGTAAGAAAAACAGTATTCTTGCCCGGTGCCCACAACGAAGGGAAAAACGAACTGAAATGTATTTTTAAAAACCTCGATGCAAATTTTAGTATCCAGTTCTCCCCTAACCCTTTGTTCCACCTGAACCATGGTATTAAAAAAATGCACATGCTTATGAAAAAACCCAGTGCAGTCAGGCAGCGTACAAGCATTATTGAAAACTTATGTCTTAAGTTGTTTAAAACCTCGGCAATAAGAAGTGAAAATACAAAAACAACAGGCACAAAAAACCTAGGTGATGCCCCTCCGCCTCCCCTCCAATCTGCCCAGGACGCAATCATTGCGTAATACGGTACAAAAATCAGCGCTGCCTGCCAGAATGCTTTTTTGTTGCTTTTAAACAGCGATATTGCACCAGCAAACATTAGTATAAAAATCGGAGTATAAAAATAAAGGCCGAATTCCTGGTCAAAAAAAAGGCCGATTATTCCCTGCAAGTTAAACTTAAAAACCTGTGAAAAAGTCATGTTTGCCTGAGTCTGCCTCGGTATAAGGGCATGATAATGACCATAATTAAACCAGAAAAGCAATAAAAGAGATACTGCCTGCGATGCAATTAGTGCCATTACTTTTTCAATCTCTTTTCTGTGCTCGTATGCAATAATTATCAAAAGTATCGCCCATATAATTAAATTTCTAGGGTGTGCCCATGGAACCAGCGCCAAAAGGCCGCACGCAATATAAAATTTTTTTCTGTATTGTGTAAACAGCACGAAAGAACCCAGTATTAAAACACCTGATAAAACTTCGCAGCATATCTGGTTTGCAAACATGAAAACAGGCAGAGAAAAAGCGGTTATTAAAGATGCAGCTATGGATATTTTTTTATCTTCATAAAATCCTGCAAGAAAGAGAAATAACAGCGCGCTCAATATAGCTGATAAAAAATTCACGAAAGCAGAAACACCAAACCTGCCGCCAATAAAATAAAAAGGCGATATTAGTATGGATATAAGAACCGGATGATATGAATATAGCTTGCCGTTTGATTCTATTCCCTGCGGCTCCAGCTCCTTGTCATAAAAATGCAAATAATCCTTTTTCTCATAATTATTTTTCAAATCAATATCCCTGTCATAAATCATGCTGTGCGCTGCAAGCAGGTATACCGGCTCGTCTCCGGTAGGCTGGTTTGCATAATTGAACCACATGGAAACTGCAAAAGAAAAAATAAAAATGAATGTAAAAATAAAAACAAATATATCCTTATTCTTCACGTTTGACAGATTCACCGTTTTGTTCAATCTGTATAGTATATAGCCCATGAGTATTGTTGTGAAACACGCGTAGGATGCTCCAAGCAGTATTTCAAACTTTCTTAAAATAAAATTATGCGGATCCGGGAAATTAAATTTAATCAGTTCCGGCGCCAAGAAAAGCACGAGAAAAACAAAAAGAACAATTGAAACTTTTCCAAAGATTTTAAAAAATCCTTCACGCGTGAAACGATTAATGCCGGCCGTTGATATTGCAAGCAGGGCATATATGACGGCCGGCGCCAGGTAAACCGGGTATATGAGCATGCCGCAGTTTAAAAAAAACTGCCTTGCATAAAAAATAAATCCGGCAATAAAACAAATATGTGCAGCTATTGGCAGCAGTATCATTTTGCCACCAGAAGGAATATGTCATCAGGATAAAAATGCTGTTCTTTTGACAATTTAAAATATTTGCTTATCCACGGTATTTTTTCCACATCAGGCGGCGTTTCCAGGCTTATATTGCTGTTCCATATATACCCCATGGGCAGCCACACCTGTTTTTCACCTATCGGGTTATCCCGTATGAACCAAACCCTTTTATAATTTTTCATGTTTTCCAAGGCTTCTTTTGCTGTAAGAGTATTCTTGTCATAGCCAGCGTAAATGTCTATATTGTATTTCTTCTTTAATATTTCGTCCTTAAGAAACCTCCACATTTCCCTTATTTTAAACCTCACCCCGCCGCCTGAAAATTCCGGTATCTCGCCCAGTATCCTGTTCTCAAAATTTGTCCTGTACATTATCCTGTTGTAAAATTCAAAAGATGAATATGAACAAACATCACTATGCACTATGGCATCGCCGTCTTTCCATTCCTTTTCCATCTGAAGGAACTGGCTCTTGTAATCAGATTTCTGGTATTTTTCAGTAAAATAATAATTAAAAAGCGCTACGCCGTATATTGCAGTCATAACTGCAACCGCCAGCATTATTCCCTGGTCAGAAAGGTAAGATATACCGACAGCCAGTATTATCAGTACAAGAGCTGATACAAGAATAAAAAGCCTCTCGGAAAAAATAGCTTTTCCAAGTGCTATTGATATAAGCCACGGGAACATCATAAATAACAAGGATATCCAGGAAATAATTTTGATTATTTTACTGTATTTCTGCCTGTATGTAAAAATCCCCATTATCATTAAATAAATTGCTATTATAAAAGCTGCAATGGTAAGGATATTCCAGTCTATGGTAATGCCGAATAAATAATTTTTAAGCGTGTGAAAAGGCGCTAGCAGCATGCCAATATTATGATAATAAGATTGTGCTGAAAATCCCTTTAAATAAAAAATTATAATTGGCAGCAGAAAAACCGCTATTATTGCCTGTGCTTTCAGCCATAGGTTAAGGCGTATCTCTTCCCTGTAAAGTATGAATATCAAACCGTTCATTATAATCAGAAGCAAGAGAGTAAAGCTGTGAGTGTAAATGCCTATAACGCTCCAAAAAATGAATTTCCCGAACACAAAAGAATTGTATTTTATTGATATTATAAAATAGTAAACCATGAGCATTGAAACCATGAGGAACATTGAATAGTTTCTTGCTTCCTGTGAATAATAAATCTGGTATGGGCTCAGGCAGAAAAGAAAAGCTGCAATCAGGCTTATCTGTTCGCTGAAAAAAGCCCTGACCAGCTTATAAAAAATAAACATGTTTGCTATGCCGAAACAAAGCGGCAGTACCCTGATAGAAAGCTCGCTGTAACCGAATATGCTGCAGAAAATATGCTCAAGCATGTAAAAAGTCGGCGGGTGCATGTCATTTGCCACTGAATTCCAGAAAACCACGAATAAATCCTTGCTTGCGGCAAAGCGCGCAGTGCAAAACTCATCAATCCATACGCTCTGATCCCCGAGCTTGAATATCCTCAGGATTATTCCAACCGCAAAAATCGCGATTAAAAGCATGTCGTTCTTGTTTTTTTCCTGTATTTCCATTTATGCAAGCCCCTTGTATATTTCCAGGGTTTTTTCCGCCGCCTGCTTCCACGAAAATTTATCTGCCTGTTTAAAACCCCTTAAAATAAACGCTTGAGTCTTATTATCATTCTTTTCCAGCTCAACCATGCCTTTTACAATGTCTTCCACAGAAAATGGGTCAACAAAATATGCGGCATCGCCGGCTATTTCAGTCAGGGATGTATTGTTTGATGTAATTACCGGCAGGCCGCAGGCAAAAGCTTCCAAAATCTGCAGGCCAAAACCTTCCCATAAAGACGGGAAAAGGAAAAAAAATGCTCCGTTATAAAGCATAACCATATTCTCTTCCGGGGCATAATATGTTATTATAATATCCTGCTCAAGATTTAATTCGACTATCTTATCTTTTATGTCTGTAGTTGCTATTTCCTTTTCCCCTATTGAAGTGATTACAAGCTGGTATTTATTCCCTGACATTCCGTTAAAAATTTTAAAAGCTTCAAGTGCCCTTGTTGTATTTTTTCTCAAGTCTGCTGCCGCGCTTATAAGTACATATGGCTTGTTTATGCCGTATTTCTGCCTGACTTGATCTATTTTATCCCTGTCTCTTATCAACCTGTACTTTTGGTCAACGCCTTCTTTAATAACAGATATTTTTTCTGCAGGAATATTTATGTTTTTAATTATATCTGCCTTGGAATATTCGGAAACAGTTATTATATGGTCGGCTTTCCTTGCAGATAACGGCACGCTTATTTTCTTATATATATCGTGCAACCTTTGTTTTAAAGTTGGCCTTAATATTGCCTGTTTAATGGGCCTTATAAACATGGTGTCATGTATGGTTACCAATTTTTTCCCTTTAAATAAATATGGCAGTGTATTATCGGTGCTGTGTAGTATATCAACCTTATCCTTTTGCGCCTGCTGCGGCAGGAAAAATTGTTCATATAAAAAAGCGTTGGTTGTGTTAGCCCGCCTTATATTACATTTAACAAAATCACCATTGTTTAACGTTGTATTTTTATCCAGATAAATATAGTACTCATTTTTTTTATCTATTTCCAGCAGATTTGACAAAAGGTTTGATATATACCTTCCAACGCCTCTCTTGAATATTATCCTAGCGTCTATTCCAATTTTCATCAAATATCCCTTAAAAATTTTTTATTTTCTTGCTGTAATTATAAAGCTTCCGCCCTTTTCGTTTAAAAAAATCCTGGCAAAAGCATCTGTTATATTTAGCATAAAAAAAACAAAACTAACTGGTAATTTTCCTATTAAATCTTCTGCAAAGTAAGGCAGCCTTAAATAATTTATTGACAATATTTGTTCAGTTTTGAATCCTGCCTTTGTTAATAAATCTGTTACCTCTTTAATATTAAAATTAAAAAGGTGGTCTTTATGCTCTTCTTCAAGCTTTTTTGCCCGTTTTTTAAATATTTTTTTGTAATAGGCGTCCTTATTAGTAAGAGTAATTATAATAATGCCATTTTCTTTAAGTGAATTAAAGGCATTGGTTATTACTTTATCGGGGGCATAGCAATGGTCAAGGACTTCCTTTATAAGCACAATGTCAAATTCATTTTTTTCATCCAGTTCCTCACCTGTGCCTCTTTTAAGAATAAAATCATCCTCTGTTATTTCATTCTTTAGCATTTGTAAAGAAGGTTCAATACCTGTGTATTTTTTTATGATATCCTGCACATTTTTGTAGAAATCGCCCCTGCCTGCTCCAATATCAAGTAAATTTACATATTCATTTTTTAAAAGCACTTCCGCGCTTATTATTTGTGCAACAATTTTATTAAGGCGCTGCCATCTTTTTTTCATCAGGGCGTTTGCTTTTTCTGTCAGAAATTCGGTATCGTCCCAATTCTTCTGTGTTTCTTCCCACTTTTTTATTATTTCGTCATCTTTCATTTGCTTTTCTCTTTTCCCCGTAAATAAAGAAACCGTTGCTTAGTTGAAATATTTTCCACGGTAATTCCAAAATTTCAGCACATATCAGGGCAATAGATAATAACCAGTATGCAATTTTTCTTTTTAAATTAATCCTGTATTTTTTTAGGTCTTTTTTTTCTTGTGTCTTTATTTGCTTAATCTTTCTTATTTTCAATATATTAAACAAAATTTCATCAATTATCAATGTGAAAAAGGAATGAAAGTATTTTACTTTGATATTTTGTATTTCAAGTGATGATAAGAAATTTTTTGTCCATTCGGGGTCCACAAAATTTTCTCTAATATGTCCCCCTTCGGAGTCAACTCCAAATTTTCCAAAAGTAAATTTCCTCAATATCCAATGCCATGTTAAAAAATCCCTTGTTGATATTGCATAAATTAAAATTTTACCTCCTGGTTTCAGCACACGTATTATTTCTTCCAGCGTTTTCTCCTTATTTTCAACATGTTCCAAGACATCGAATGAAATAACAGCATCAAAAAAGTTGTTTTTGTAAGGTATTTTTTCGAGCTTTGTTACATTATATTTTATATTTTTGTCTCCTGTTTGCTTTGCTCTTTTTATGGCCAGTGAGGATATATCGGCCCCATAACCTATTATTCCATATAATGCTTTAAGCTGATTAATCAATATTCCCGGCCCGCATCCGGCATCTAGAACTTTAGCTTTTTGTTTAAAATTTAGTTTTTTAATCTCCTCTTTATTCCTAATTGCTTTCAGGCTGTATCCAAGTATTCCTGCCTCTTTTGCTTCATTAATATGTCTCTGCATATACCCGGTAAAATAATCTTTGTTTAAGTATATCGGTATGTAATTTTTTTCTCTACCATTGTAAATTTGTTTTTGCAAATTATGCTTTTTTTCCACTTTTTCACGCTTCTATTATTTTTTGCTTCTGAATGCCTTTTAAAATTTTCTCAATTATTCTTAATACATAACCAACTTCAATATCCAGGCATTCATGCTTCCTGTTACATTCAATAAGCTCACAGCCCCGGCAGGAAGTATCTTTTATGATAACAAAGGATTTATTCCCGCATGCCATCCAGCCTTCGTAAAAAGCGGCACCGCTGAATATAGTAAGTGTTTTTTTATTAAAAACCTGCCCTATATGCACTGCAGCTGAATCTCCTCCAATAACCATAAAAGAATTCTTAATCAAACTCCCAAGTTCTTTTATATCCAATTTCCCGGCTAAATTAAGTATATTTTCCGCTTTAAATTCATTAATTCCTTTATCTTCTGCTAAACCGACAATAACAATTTTAAGCTTTTTGGAAAGATTGTCTGCTAATGTACTAAACCTTTCTATTCCCCAATCTTTGGATATATGACCGGAAACCGGATGAATTACAATATAATTGTGTATTTTATTTTCTTTTAATATGGATTTGACTTTTTTTTCTGACTCTTTTGATATTGAAAATCCAAATTTTATTTCTGGTTTTTTAGTTATTCCCAGGTACTTTAAAATCGCAAAATTTTTAAATATTTCATGATCTTTTTTATCTGGCAATTTAATTTTTGTGTCTATCCCGAATCCCATACTTTTGACATTATAACCAAATTTATTTTTTGCTTTTGAAAGCGACATAATCAACGAGGTAAGCCGGTCCTGGTACCTCATTCCTATTAAAATATCAAATTTTTCTTTGTTTATAATACTGACAAATCTCAAAGCAGACAATATTCTTTTTATTAATGATACTTTTTTGTATTTCAGCCAAAGTGGGTCTATTATTTTTATATCATTAAATAGATTTAAGCCGTCAAGTACTTCCCTGCCGGCTGGGCTTAAAAAGGCAGTGATATTGGCATGTTTGAAGTTTTTTCTTAATTCAAAAAAAAATGGGGATGCAAGCACTGCATCCCCTATATTATCGGTTTTAATAACCCCGATTTTTAGGCTTTTCATCTTTTTAGTTTGCATAAGGTATCCTTTTAATCAAGGAATCCTTTTAAATTTTTTGCCCTTGCTGGATGACGTAATTTTCTTAATGCTTTTGCTTCAATCTGTCTTACTCTTTCCCTTGTGACTTTAAATATTTTACCGACTTCTTCAAGTGTATGAGGTACTCCGTCTCCGATTCCAAACCTTAACCTTAAAACTTCCGCTTCCCTGTCTTTTAAGCTGTGAAGTACCTTTTCAATCTGCTCTTTTAAAAGCACGTTAACTGCTGCTGAAGCCGGAGAAATTGCCTCTTTATCTTCAATAAAATCGCCTAGATTGGAATCTTTTTCCTCTCCTATAGGAGTTTCAAGGGATATTGGGTGCTGGGATATTCTTAAAACTGCCCTGACCTTTTCAATTGACATTCCCATCTTTTTTCCCAGTTCCTCAGGTTTAGGTTCCCTGCCTGACTGCTGGACAAATATCCGCGCGACTTTATTAAGTTTATTTATCGTTTCTATCATATGGACTGGGATTCTTATTGTTCTTGCCTGATCTGCTATTGCCCTAGTTATGGCCTGGCGTATCCACCATGTCGCGTACGTACTGAATTTATAACCGCGTTTATATTCAAACCTCTCGACAGCCCTCATCAAGCCAATATTGCCTTCCTGGATTAAATCAAGGAATGAAAGTCCTTTATTTAGATATTTTTTTGCGATGCTTACAACCAGCCTGAGGTTTGCAACAACCAATTCTTTCCTTGTTCTCCGCGCCTCTTCCATATTTCTGCGTATAATGCTTGCTAACTTCTTTAAATCCTCCTTTTTCATATCTATTATTTCTTCTTCTTTATGGATATTGTTTAAAATAATTTTTACTTTTTCAAGCTGCTTTTTAAACTCATTTTTTTTCACTTTGGACTTTTTTAAAAATTTTTTAAGCATATTTTTGTTTTTAAGCATTATCTTTATTTCAAATACTTTTTTCCCTATTTTATTTTCAACTTCGGCTTGTTCTTTTTCTTCCTTATTTACTTTCTCTGCAATGTTAAGGGTTTTCTTGGCAATTATATTTATCTGATCGTTATTAAGCTTGAGCATATGCAGATAATCCCTTTTCTTTTTCTTAAATAGTTCCAGTTTTCTCCCAAGCCTGGTCTTTTTGGTGTCTTTTATCCTGCTGTTTTTCAACCGGTCTTTAATATTCTCTATTTCTTTCTCCATCTTTTCCGCTTGCAGTATATATTTATTAAATCTTTCCTGCAGGCGTTTTTCAATTGATGGGGGAATATCGCCTTCGAGTTTTGTTTTTATTATATCTGTTATTCTTATTGTCCCTTTTTTAAGATCGTCATTTATCTTTCCAAGTTCTTCAAAACCGATTTTTGTGTCAAATAAAGCATTTTTAACATTTATCTCAGCGTTTTCGATTTTTTTTGCTAGTCTTACTTCATCTTCTCTTCTTTCAAGTAAAGGCACCTTTCCCATTTCATGGAGATACATCTGAACAGGATCTGCTGAAAAGCCTTCTTCATCAAGGAATTCCATATCCTCTGTCTTTTCGGCTGTTTTTCCGGATAAAATCTTGTCAATTTTACCCTCTTCCCTTATTTCAATATCCATTTCATCCATTATATTAAGCATATCATCTATGTCTTCAACAGATGTAAAATCTCCAGGCAAAGAATCATTCAGTTCTTCATAGGTTAAAAAACCCTTTTCCTTGCCCCTTTTTATCAATTCCTGTACTTCAGGTAGATTTTTAAGGTTTTTACTCAATTTTTCCACCTCGTCTGCTGCAATAATTTTTGAAATTCTTGTTTTTGTTTTAAATAATCTTCTAGTTCTGTAAGTTTGTTTTGTCTTTCTGCTTCTTTTATTCTGTCGTTCAACATAATAATCTGCCGGCTAATCTTCTCCTTATTTATTTTTGCATAACAATCGTCAATTATTTGAACACTGCTTTCAGTGTTCTTTTTATTTTTGGTTGTCTTGTCTGATGCTTTCTCTTCACTCTCAGCCAGTAGTTCTGCTATTATTTTATTTGCTTCTTCCTTGTCAATATAGTCTGTTTCAATTTTTTTTAAAACTTCCGTTTCTCCATTTTTAAAATATTCCTCTATTTTTTTTAAAATTTCTGCGTACAATTTATGCCTGAAATCTTCATATGAAATTTCCATTAATTCTTTCTTGCTTATAACATGTTTTAAAATCAAATATTCATCCTCCTTATTAAAGGCGCTTAATGCTATACTTAGCAACATTTTTTCAGCCATAATAATGCCTCTTTCTTTCATGGTTTCTTCCTGCGGCATTGCTGGTTCAATGTTATTTTTCCTTATTAAATCTTTATTAAAGTATGAGTTTATTATTTCCTCGGATAAATTTAATTTTTCGGCTAATTTTTTAATGCCCTGGTTCTTTACAATTAGATTATCAACCTTTTCAAGCATAGGCAAAACATCTTTAATCACTTTTTCTTTGTAATAAACATTCTTAATATCGCCTTTCTTCGCCAGATAATCAAGTTTAAAATCTATAAAAGGAAATGAATTTTTAATATGTTCAACCAGTGCGTTTGCCCCAAATTTTTTAATAAAATCGTCAGGATCTTTGCAATTTTCAAAATGTACTACAAAACATTCAATTCCTTCAGTAAACAATACTTCTCCTCCCCGCACTGAACCTAGTATTCCGGCGTCGTCCATATCGTACATTAAAACAACTTTATTTACATACCTTTTCAAAAGTTTTGCCTGTTCTTGAGTTAAGGCCGTGCCAAGCGTTGCTACCACATTTTTAATGCCGTGCCTGTAAAGGGCTATTGCATCCATATATCCTTCAACGATTACGATATAATCTTCCTTGTATTTTCTGGCGTTGTTTAAATTATATAAGTTTTTACCTTTTATATATATTTCTGTTTCTTTTAAATTAATATATTTTGGCAACGAGTCGTCAAGCACCCTTCCACCAAACGCAATAATTTCACCATAAACATTCAAAATTGGAAATATAAGTCTGCCTCTGAAAACGTCCCATATCCCGTTTTCTCTACGCTGGCTCATTCCTGATTTTAATATTACTTCATCATTTTTGAATTTTTCTTTAAGTATGTTGTAAAGGCTTGCTTGATTCTTTAGGGCATATCCTAGCTGAAATTCATCAATCGTAGCTGTATCTATTTGCCTGCTTTTTATATAATTAGCAACTTCGTTATTTTCATTTATGTTTTTTTTATAAAAATTCATTGCTTCTTTATATATTTCCATGAATTTTTCTTTCAAATCCTGCTTTTGGCTATTCTGCACAAAATCAAGTTCTATATTGGCCTTTTTTGCCAGAAACTTTACGCTTTCAATGAACGGGACATTTTCAATTTTTTCAATAAAGGTAAAAACGTTGCCACCCGCGCCGCATCCAAAACAATGATAAATCTGCTTTTCGGGACTTACTATAAACGAAGGCGTTTTTTCCTGATGAAAGGGGCAAAGCGCCTTATAATTGTTCCCTGTCTTTTTTAAAGACAATCTCTCTGAAATAACATCGACAATGTCATTTGCATTTTTAATTTCTTCTATTTTCTCCGGAGAAATCAAATTTGCTCCTCTGTAATCATTTTTTGCCGTTTATAATTTTAAAAAGCGACTTTATGAGCCTGTCTTTGTCTTCTTTACTGTACGCTCTGGGACCTTTAATCTTTACAGCCTTGCCTTTTTTACTTCTTCTCAGTCTTTTTTTTATATGAAGTTCCTGGAATTTTATTTCTAGGTCTTTTTCGTTTAATATACTGCCATTGGAATTAATCACGTACACGCCTTTTCCAGCGAGAAAAAGCCCGAGTCCTGTGTCATTTGTGATTGCTACGTCGCCGGCTTCAGCAATATTCATGATTTTAATATCTGCTTCTTGTTTTCTGTTATCCACAAGCACAACTCGCGCTTTTTGTAACTCCGGCTTTTCGGAAAAATGCGCAACGCTCGTGACAATAATAACTTCCAAGCCGCTTTTTACGCCTACCTCTATTATTTCCTCTTTTAACGGTTGGGCATCTCCGTCAACTATAATTTTCATTTATCTCTTTATTCTTATGAAACCTGATGTCTCGTATATCTTTAAATTTCCGGTCTGTTTTTCAATCTCGTCAAAAAGTATGTTCATTCCGAGGCTGTCTGAGGATATATGTCCGGCCACAACTGCATTTAAATTTGCTTCCTCTAAAGCCTTTTTATGGTCAGGTGAAAAATGCATGCCGACCACTGTGTCGACACCAGCAAGAGAAAGCCTCCTGTAGATCTCCTTCGGCCCCTCGGTCCCGCCTGTCATATCCACAAAAATTTTGCTTGTCTTTCTTTTCTTGTCCCCGACAAGCAGTGCAGGCCCTGAACCGCGCTTTGTATACTCCTGGTACTCAGGTTCTTGCATTAGCATATCAATTATATCTCCAATTGTTTTTGGTTTTTCAGTATCAAATTTTTTCTGCAAATATGTAGCCACACAGTTGTCCGCCGGCGTATGCGCATTCATTATTTGAATGTTCAAAAGCCGTGCCGCGTCATAGGTCCTGTAATGGTTAGCGGCCATTACCTTTTCGCGCACTTCTTTTTTCCTCTTTGATATCAAGTCTTCGGCTGCGGATATTGTAACACCAAAATTTCTAAATATATCAGCCTGCATATCCATGACATCATAAAAATTCGCATATGCTTTTGCCTCTGGATGGTGTGCAAATACAAGGTCTATTTTTATGCCTTTTTCTTTCATCCTTTCGGCCAACAGTATTTCCCCTACTTCCATGTCTATGCCAGCAAGTATTGTCTTAATTTCTTCATTTGTATCAAAAACAATTCTCGTATCAGCGTAAGGATTTGTCAATTTTTCCTTGTCATAATATTGTTTCTCTTTTTCAGAAAGCGCGTTGTAGCTTTTCTCCTCGCTTTTTAGGAATTCCTGTACTTCTTTCTCGCCCCTCGGGTCGTTTTTTATACCAAAAGTGTACGCAATTTTATAAATTTCAGTTAATTTCATTCTTTTTTCTCCTTTACCGGGACCGAAATAAATTTATTCCCATTTATTATAAACCGCCATTTCTTGCCCAGTCCCTGCTTTATTCCTATTCTGTTTGTTGCTGTTATTCTAACCTTTTCATTTACCGGGCCTAAGGCAACGTATATATAACCAGATGTCAAATCCATGCCGTTTTCTGCTTTTCCTATTTTAAGCGCCTGGGTCAATTTCCCGGGGCCGTTTGTCAGGAGCCTGATGTCGTCGGTTTTTCTGTTTTTCTTCATTTCATGTATGCCTGATACCGGCTCCAGAGCCCTTATTAAAACAGCACCTGCAGTCCCTTCTTTTTCCGTGACTATATTAAACAAGTAGTGATTTCCATAACAAAAATATACATAAGCGTAACCAGGCGGGCCGAACATTATTGAATTTCTTTTAGTTTTTTTCCTGTATGCGTGGCTGCCGGGGTCATTTTGGCCTCTGTACGCCTCCACTTCCACAATTTTTCCGGCAAGTACTTCCCCTTTATATATTCTGAACAGGTATTTACCAAGTAAATTTTTTGCTACAATTAAGGTATTTTTGTTAAAGAAGTTTCTATTGAGTTTTTTCAGTTTTAAGGAAATGAATTTCAGCCCTTCCTTTAAGCTTTTGGTAATACTTCTTTTACTATAGCGTTAATTTTATTACCGTCCGCTTTTCCTTTGACCTTCGGCATTATTTTTCCCATTACTTTTCCCATGTCCTTTACTGTCACATTGCCAAATTCTTTTATTGTTTCATCAACAATCTTTTTTATTTCTTCATCGGACAGCTGCTCAGGCAGGTACTGCTTTAATACCTGCATTTCCGATTCTTCTTTTTCCACAAGGTCATGCCTATTGCCTTTTCTAAAGCTCTCTATTGATTCATTATGGGATTTGACAATGGAAAAAATGACCTCTCCTATTTCCTCATCAGTCAAAGTTTTCCCTTTTTTTATCTCGGTATTGGTAATTCCCGTTTTGATTTGCCTTAGTGTGCTTACTTTCAGTTCTTGCTTTGCTTTTAAGGCTGTTTTTAGGTCGTCGTTTATTTTATCGAGTAAACTCATCTTTTAATTTTTTTCTTCTTTCTTTTCTTATTGGCAGCCCACATTTTCTGTTTTCTTTTTACGCTTGGCGGCTCATAATATTCTCTTTTTTTCATTTCCTGAAGAATACCAGCGTCCTGTACTTTCTTTTTGAAGCGTTTCATTGCGTCATCAAGGTTTTCGTTTTCCTTTATTAAAATCTCTGTCATATAAAAATCTTCCCTCCTCTATGATAAAAATGGAATTTAAAAACAATAATACTTTTAGCTAGCAATTATACTGTGAAAATTCGATTTGTCAAGTTTTTATTTAACTTATTTTAGAATCGTCTTTATTTTAAAGCAATAAATGCACAAAATATTTCATTTACAAAATCTATTTTAGAATTTTGAAAACTAACTAATTATCCTAAATTAAACATCAATTTATTCATAAAGTAAGTTGTTTTTTACAACTTTTTGAATATGTGGATAGGAAGAGTAAGTTGCTGAAACTTTTATAACCGCTACATATAAGTTACCCTTTTTTAAATATTTATCTATATATTCTTTTGGTATTTTCCATTTTATTGAATTTTTCCCAGTATCAAGTTGCAACCCATTGCACACTTCTATTATGTTCTTTTCAGTTTCTACTTCAATGGTTGCATAACTTTTTTCAGTTAAAAAAAACTCAAATTTGTACATGTCGTTTTCTATTTTATCCTTTTCTACTTTAAAATTAATGACATCACTGCCGACCCAAAAATACTGAGCTGAATTCTTATCGGAAACAAAAATCTGTCCGTAATGTTTATATATAGCTATACCCGTTGGATTTTCAAATTCGTAATCATTCATCCCATATTTTCCAAAAGATGTAATATAAAATAGTTCCGGAGAAAATTTATGTACCTGTGAATTTAATTCATCAACTACATAGACGTTGCCGTAATAATCCTGCTCCAGAGTTGTCAGAAAAACTTTTTTATTTAATAATTCATTTACTCTTATCGAGCGGCTTAAATTTCCTTTGAAATCCAGCTTCTGTATTCTGGAATTATTACCGTCTATTAAATATATAAAGTTGTAATTATATCCGTTGTATCTTTCGTTCATATCACATATAGCTATTCCTTGAGGACTGGAAATTCCATACGATTTGTCTATAGAGTATAAAAATCCGCCAGATTTGTCAAAAACCTGTATTCTGTTGTTGCCAGTATCAGAAACATAAATTCTTCCCATTGAATCAAGTGCAACATAGGTTGGATTATTGAATTCGCCATTGTCCGTTCCTTGCACGCCTATTGTACGGATAAAAATTATCTTTTTGCCGTCGTTGTATAGTCTTACAATTCTATTATTTCCTGCATCGGCCACATATACATCACCATATTCGTTGCAAGCAATACCTATTGGATGAAAAAATTCTCCATCCCCGTGTCCTTCCTTGCCGAATATAGCCAATGAATACATAGACGGATTATATATTATCTCTGAATTGCCGGAATTAATTCCATAAACCGTTAATTGCCAATCATCTTTACCTTCATTTATTTTTCCGTAATCAGCAATAAGTTTTGTTGCCGCAAGATCCTGTGGGTTATTAAAATAAGTGCGGTTACCAAGAAATACTTTAAGCCAAAAAGGCGTGCCGCGGTGTATTCCAAACGGAGTATGCCAGAAACTCGGATAAACCAATGTTGTTGGCTTATCAATTATTAACTCGGGTTTATCTTCATCTGGCGTATCGATAGGTATGGGTTGATCTGCTGAGGAAACATAATTGCTGAATAAAATAAGAATTATGATTATTATAAGGCTAAATAATTTTCTCATTTTATTACCTAAAACCCAAAATTTAATGTTAGAAAATTTAAATTATCTTTATTTTCATAACTAATTTGCATATTTGGATTTTCAAAATTAATAACTTTTCCTGTAATTGTTCCTATAAATCCTCCAAGCAAAACATCAGATGGCCAGTGTGCGTTTTTATAGATACGTGCTATACCGCACAAAAAAGCTATGGGATAAGTAATATAACCTATATTATAATTGTCACCTAATATTGTTGCCCATGCAAATGCAGCAGTGGTATGGCCTGAAGGCAACGAACTATCGGATAAAGAAAATGGTTTATAATTAAACTGAGTATTTGCATTAGATGGTCTTTCTCTACCTACGATAATTTTGGTTATATATGCAACCATACCGCTAACCGCGATTCCTTCTATTATTCTTTTTCCTACTTTTCTTTCTTTTTCACTGCCTACTGCAAAAAGAATGGAATCGGCCGCTAAAATATATAGTCCATCACCGCAGTCATTAAAAATATTAAAAAATTGATCTTTTGTACTATTTTTATTTTTTTGAATTTCAGTAGATATATATTTATCATTATTCATCAATGAAATAGTTGTGCCTGCAAGTATTATAGTTATTATTAAACTTTTTAATGGACTTTCAGTCACGCTTGAGCCCAAATTTTCAAAGTCTTCAAAAAATAATCGGTTTAATATGTTTTCTTCCGCTGCTATATTCATGGCAAAAATTATGATTGTCAAAAAAATTATTATTATTGTTTTAAGTATTTTAGCCATTTTAAAATTTCACCTGTAAAGGTTGTTCTTTTTTATATATTCGCAAACTTTTTCTCCAAGCTCAACAGCGCACTCCTCGCCGCTTCTTATTTTCACTCTAAGGTTTGATGATGATATATGGATTAAATCTGTATGGGCCCAGTATATTACATTTGCCATATTGCCATACTTTTTAACTATCATTTCTTTTGTGTAGTATTCCCTTGGAAATATTATAAAATCAAGTAGTTTTAAAATCTGTTCATGATCCTTCCACATGTCAATAAGGTAAAATGCGTCTGTCCCTATCAAAAAAAATACTTTTTTGTCAGGGAATTCATTTTTAAAATACTTAATGGTATCTATGGAATAGGAAATTGTTTTCTGAGCTATTTCAAAATCGGAAAAAATAAAATCCTGGTCTTCATGTATGAGCAGTTTCACCATATCAGCCCTGTGGCTTGCGTCCAGCACGTTCCTCGGCTCCTTGTGCGGTGGTAGGTATGACGGGATAAAAAACACTTTTTCCAGTTTAAATTCTTTTTTAGCGGCCTTGGCGAGCTTGAGGTGCCCTATATGGGGTGGATTAAAAGTACCTCCGAACAACCCTATATTTTTTTCCTCACTCACGGATTTGACCATTCCCGAATATTATATATTTTTCTGAAGTAAGTTCACGCAACGCCATGGGCCCCCTGACGTGCAGTTTTTGGTTTGAAATACCCATCTCAGCACCTAGCCCAAACTGGTTTCCGTCAGTAAACCTCGTCGATGCGTTCACGAAACATGCGGCTGAGTCCACTTCTTGCAAAAACCTCATGGCGTTTGTGTAGTCCTGAGTGACTATTGCATCCGAGTGGTGCGACCCGTAATTATTGATGTGCCGTATTGCTTCGTCCAGGTCATTTACGACCTTTACGGAAAGAATAAGGTCAAGGTACTCTGTAGACCAGTCTTCCTCGGTCGCGTCTTTTATGTCCTTTAGGATTTTTTTTGTTTCCGCGTCGCCCCTGATTTCAACTTTTGCCTTTTTAAACTCTTCATTTATGTAAGGCAAAAATTTTCTGGCGATATTTTTATGCACAAGAAGCGTTTCCATGGCGTTGCATACAGCCGGTCTCTGCACTTTTGCGTTATAGCATATTTTTATAGCCATATCAATGTCCGCTGTTTCGTCCACGAATGTATGGCATATCCCTTCGTCATGCCTTATGACTGGTATTAACGAATTTTCCTCTATAAACTTTATTAGACTTTTTCCGCCCCTTGGTATGACAACGTCGATATATTCCTTTAATTTAACCATGCAGGTTATTGATTCCCTGTTTGTGTTGTCAATGACTTCCACCACACCCTCGGGCATGCCAGCTTTTTTTATCCCTTCTTTTATCAACTGTGTTATTATTATGTTTGAATTTATCGCGTCTGAACCGCCGCGCAGTATTATTGCATTTCCGGATTTTATGGTCAAAGCCGCAGCTTCCGTGCAGACGTTTGGCCTTGCCTCGAAAATAAAGCCTATTACTCCCAGCGGCATACGCATTTTGCCTATTTTAAGGCCGTTTGGCACTGTCCACGCCTGTGTGATCTCGCCGACAGGATCCTTCAAAGCGATAACATCGTTTATAGCCTTTATCATCTCGTCAATCCTTTTATCGTTCAGGGATAGCCTGTCCACCAGCGCCTTTGACATTTTCTTTGCTTCAGCCGCTTTAATGTCCTTCATATTTTCTTTTTTAATTTTATCCCTGTTAGCGTCAACGGCTGAAATTATATTTTTCAGGGCTACATTTTTAACGTCGGTATTCAGTTTAACCATTTCCCTGCTTGCCTCTTTGGCGGACCTTGCCTTTTGTGCTATTGTTTCCTTCAAATCCATAAAACCACCTCAATATACTTTTGGGCAGATATTTTTATCGGTTAAATCCCTGCGCTTTGCGTGATTAGAAAAACTCTTCTATCACGCTGTTTGAAAGCAGGAATCCCTTCCTTGTCAGGCTTATATTTTCATTGCCTTTATCGACAAGCCCTATATCCGCGAACTTGTCTATTATCTTACAATATTTCTTGTAAAAATCAATTTTAAAAATTCCGGCGTATTCAAGCATGCTTACCCCACTTTTTTTCCTTAAATTGAGCATTATATAATCTTTTTCATATTTGGCGTCGTCGTATATGTCTTTTTCCATTATTGTGTCTTCATTGTTGTTTATCCTTTTTATGTACTCGGCTGGGTCTTCCGTATTTTTATACCTTTCGTTGCTGAAAAACGAAGCAGCCCCAGCCCCGACGCCCAGGTACTCGCCCATTTTCCAGTAATTCATATTATGCAGACATTCATATCCTTGCTTGGCAAAATTGGAAATTTCATACTGGAGATATGAATTTTTTTCTAGCATGTTTGCAGAATCCATGTACATACTCTCTATCTCTTCGTCGTCGGGCAGGGTTATTGATTTTGTCTGCAACATATCAAAATATTCAGTATCCTGATAAGCTGTAAGCATATAAAATGAAATGTGTTTTGGGCTCAGACCTATAGATTTTTTAATATCGCTGAAAATATCTTCTTTTTCTTCCCCGTGGATTCCATACATTAAATCAATACTAAAATTATCAATGTGCTTTTTTATTGTTTCCACCGCTTTGTAGGCTTTATCCGCGTCGTGTATTCTCCCTAATTTCTTCAGTAGCCCATTGCTGAAACTCTGTGCGCCCAGACTGATTCTGTTGACATAAGTTTTTAAGAGCCCTGTTTTTTCCTCGGTTACTGTTTCAGGGTTTGCTTCTATTGTCATCTCTACAAAATTTTTTTTGTCTACGATTGAATACAGCCCTGAAAAAAAACTTTCAAGCTGTTTTACGCTCAAAAAAGTCGGAGTACCGCCGCCTATGTATAATGTATTAAAAATTAATCCGACTTTTTCCTTTTTTACCCTCAGCTCCTTCAAAACTGCATTAATATAATCATCAATAAGGTAAGCCCTGTCGTCGTAGGAATTGAAATCGCAGTATGCACATTTTTGTATGCAGAAAGGAATGTGAATATATAAGCCTGAATTTTTGGATGTACTTACCTTGTTATTGTTTTCATTTGTCATTTTTAAACTCAAACTTTTATTAAAATTATTTTATTATTGCTGTCGCAGGCGTTGATGAATTTGCGTTTGCGTCAGGCAGAATAATACTATAATGTCTTATTATTTTTATTCTGTCTGGCGGCCAGTAAACAAACCAGGCCTTGCCCCTCAAATATTTGTAAGATAAAAATCCCCAAAACCTGCTGTCTTCTGAATTATCCCTGTTATCTCCCATAACAAAAAAGGCATCTGAAGGCACTTTAACCGGCCCAAAATTATCCCTCACTGTCATTTCCATGGGTAATGTCCTAATATCTTTATGAAATATATATGGCTCGTCAAGTCTTATTCCGTTCACATAAACTATTTTATCTTTTATTTCTATCGTATCTCCCGGTACGCCTATGCAGCGCTTAATAAACATTAATTTGGGATTTTGAGGGTATCTAAAAATTATAACTTCTCCTCTTTGTGGTTGTTTAAATTTAAGTATAGTTTTATTGGAAAAAGGTAAATTGGTACCATAAATAAACTTATTTGCAATTATATGATCACCTATAAGCAAAGTATCTTCCATTGATGATGTGGGTATTTTAAATGCCTGTATTATTAATGTCCTTATAATAGTCGCAATTATAATGGCTTCAAATGCTGGTTCAACCCAATCCCTTATGACGTTAGTTTTTGACAGTTTAAAAATTAAAACAACAAGGATTTCCCCTATTGTTAATATAATAAATAAGCTCCAGAATATTACCTCTGTTTGCTCCATTTTTTCTCCTAATATCGTATCAAATAAAATTAGTATATTTATTTATATAATTAATCTAAAAAAAAAGCAATAATTAATAATTGTTATAAAAAATCTAATTAAATTTATATTGAATCTATGTAAGTTGGTTAAACTATATCAAATTAATAGCTAATTATTTTTTTTGTATTAAACTGGAACTGCAAACAAGCAATTCTATTAAAATATTCATTTCATTGATAAATATACTTATATTAATTTCTAAAAATTTTACAATTATGCAATTGATTCATATTTCAATTCATTCTAACTTTCTGATTATATTCTTTTGGATGCCAATTAGACTTTTTCTGACTCCAACGCATCGTGTGAAGTATCTTGCTTATATGTGCAGAATGATAACGTATTTTGAATTTTCTATATATAACATCTGCTATTCGCGAACACGTCCATAAATCTGTTGAGTATCCTACACTTCTAGCTCCTTTTAAAAGTATATTTTCAATTTTTAATTTATTTTTTATGGTCAACTTTGATGGGCGTCCTGAAGACGTTTTTGCTTTTAACATCTCTTTTCCACCTTTTTTGTATGCTATATTCCAACGGTAAACCGAACGATACTCTACACCTAATCTCCTTGCTACTTTAACCGGACCAATCTTTTTTTTCAAAAGTAATATTGCTTTTATACGTCTTTTTTCCAATTTTTGTGGGCTTCCGAGTGGTCTCATAATAACAAACTCCTTTATCCTTATTATATGACTTTAATTATGCAATATTCTATGAGTTTTAATAACCATCTATGTTAATAATATTTCCCCATTTTTAATTTCAAATAAATTTGAAATTTTAAAATTTTTAAAATTTTCTTTATATGTCGTTGTTATTAATATTTGTTCAAATAAACTAAAAGTATTAATTACAAATTCTTTGTTTGGATTGTCTAGCTCTGAAGAGAAATCATCTAATAGGATAATAGGATACATTGCTCTTTCTTGTTTGATCATTAGACCTTCAGCAAGTTTAATCAAAATTGCAGAAATTCTTTGTTGGCCTTCGGATGCGTATTGTTTCGCAGGTTTATTATCATAAAAGATTTCAATATCATCACGATGTGGACCAATTAAAGTGATAGCCCTTGCTATTTCATCATCTATATTGTTATTAAAAAAATTATTATATTTATTTTTTATCATTTGAGGTTCAAATACATCAAAAATTTTGGAACTATATTTCAAAAAAATTCTATTTTTATTCTGGAATAAATTTTCATTTAATATACGATTTAAACTTTCAATAAATGTATTTCTTAAAACTAATATTTTTGTTCCATCTTCGGTAATTTGATTATTCCATATATCTAATATATTCTTTTGCAATCTATTTTCTTTAATTTGTCTAAGAAGATAATTTCTGTGAGCTATTTCTTTTGAATATCTCATTAAAATTTGATAATAATCATTGCTTATTTTTGATATTAATTCATCAATAAAATTTCTTCTAACAGACGGTTCGCCTTTAATTATCATTATATTTTCAGGCGCAAATAGAACTATTGGAAGTTCACTGACAATATGAGATATACGCATTAATTTATTATTATTAATTTTAATAGATTTTTTTCTTAAAATATTATTATATTCCGCAATATATTCCTTATTTATTTCAGCAAATGAGGCATTAATAACTATTTGCATTTGTTTTTGCCCTTGCTTTATTAATACATTATCATCAGAAGTTCTAAATGATTTAGTCATTGCCAACCAATAAATTGCTTCAATTATATTCGTTTTTCCTGTTCCATTTTCACCATAAAATAGATTTATTCCTGAATTAAGATTTAAAGTTAGTTCACTATAATTTCTAAAATTTTTAATATTAACATTTCTTATCTGCATTATGACTTAATACTCCTTAATATAATTTGAAGCTTATTTAAGCATTAAATTGCATTAACTAATTCCATAATTTTACAGATTAATTTCAATAATGTTCTACGTGGAACATTAATAGTACACATTTACTTTTTCTAAATTATAAAGGATTTTTCTTTATTTTATTGAGCATTCCGTGGTAAATACTAGCAGTTTTCCACAACTTTTTAACAAAAATAATCGAATGTTGACCATAATTATCAGGTAATTTATAACTAAATATATTACAAATATTTATGCCTACACCTCTATGTAATCTCAAATTTTTATTAATTTCGTGAACCTGTTTTTGACTAGCATAAAAACAAATTAAACCATTATTCTTTATAAAAATATTAGTAATTTCAATTGAAGTATTAAAATTCGAAAAGGCACGTATTGTGCAAGAATCATAATTTTCCCTATATTTACAGTTTTTAGCAGCAATTTCAGCTCTATTAAACAAAATATCAACATTTTTTAAATTAAGTATATTAACAATATGTTTTAAAAAAAGAACTCTTTTTTTATTGGATTCTAATAGAGTTATTTTAATTCTTGGTAAAATTATTGCTATTGGAATTCCAGGAAATCCAGCTCCAGAACCAACGTCTAATAATGTTTCATATTGTGAAACATTATTAGATTTTAATAAATATATTGAATCAATGAAATGTTTAACTATTATTTCTTTATCTGTTTTAATTGATGTTAGATCTATTTTATTATTGTATTTCTTTATTTCATTTAAATAAATATAGAATTTTTCTAATACACTTAAATTTAATAACTTAATATCAAAATTTGAAAAGTATTTTTCCAACAATTCTTTAGTATGCATATTAACTTATTATCTCACTATAAAATGAATTTTTCAATTAATTTTATTATCATCCTCTAACTTCTACGTATTATTGACCAAAATACATATTTATGCTAATATTTATATATAACAAACTAACTATTTTGGTTTGAGTTGAATATTGAAAAAAGTATTAAATTCTGAATTATAATTGAAATTTGAATGATTTTTTCTAAAAAAAATTATTTTGATATTAACTAAATATGTAAGTAAGGTATTCCTTCATCGGTTATATTCCTTGTTTGAAATTGGAACAAGAATATTTTTATTTCCTATGTTTTCGATTTCTGTAAAGCTAAATAATTTGGTTCTAATATGTTTAAAGTTTCTACATGAATTATTTTATTAAAGGAGGAATAGTATAAAAATGGCTAAAAAAGCCAAGGATAAATTAATTGAAAAAGAAAAAGCAAAAGGAAAAGGTATTAAAATAAGTCTTGGTTTTAAATTTAGTTTTTTTGTTGCACTTTTATTGACTGCTATTATGATAATGATTACAGTATCAATTTATAATGAAGAGCAACAGGCTCTCACTAAAGAAGTTAAGGAACGTGGCGTTGCAACTGCAAAAAATCTTGCAAATAATGCATCTGACCCATTAATAAAAAACGATGATCTTTCACTTGCAATTCTTACAAAAGAGGTTGTGCAATTTCCGCAGAAAGAAGAAAATGAAAATGAAAATTTTATAAAAAATTTTATTAGTATTTTCAAAAATGAATTACTGCAAAAAAAAGAAGAAAACGCTGTAAAAAATGAAGGAATACTTGAAGCTTTTATTGTTAATAATAAAGATGGAACAATAGCGGCTGCAAATGATATAAATAGAAATGGTAAAATATATCAACTACCAGCAGGAATTAATCCATTAAAACCTGACCAAGATATTTTAATACAATCTTATAATAAGGGCATTAAAGAATTTTTTGATATTGCTGTACCTATATTGACAGTAGTGAATAATAAAAAATATTTTGTTGGTGAAGTCCATCTGACTATATCACAAAGTATTATTTCCAAAGTTGTCACTATTGCGGCGGTAAAAATCGCATTAATAATTCTTGTATTTCTTGTAATTGGTATAATTGTTTCCATATTACTTGTTAACATTATGGTCAGACCGATAAGGTATCTTGTAGAAGGCGTAAGAGCAATTGGAGAGGGTAAATATGATGTACAAATAAAAATCAAAACAAGGGATGAACTTGGTGAGTTAACAGAAGCTTTTAATAATACTGCCAAAAGTTTAAAAGAAAAAGAATTACTAAAAGGCGCATTTTCAAAGTACGTTTCAAGTAGTATAATGGAAGAAATTTTAAATGATCCAACAAAATTATCACTTCACGGTAAAAAAGTAAAAACTACAATACTTTTTGCTGATATAAGAGGCTTTACATCGATGGCTGAAAATCTTCAACCGGAAGAAGTAGTCGATATAATAAATGAATATCTTACACTTCAAACTGATAAAGTATTTAAATGGAATGGCGTTCTTGACAAATTTATAGGTGATTGCGTTATGGCTGTATATGGTGTGCCCTTTCCGAAAGAAGATGATGCATATAGAGCAGTAATGACAGCTATTGACATAAGGGATAGCGTCGATAAATTAAATTCAATAAGACGGAACAGAAACCAGATAGTTGTAGGCATAGGGATGGGCATAAATACTGGTGATGTTGTATCTGGAAATATGGGTTCTCCCCAGAAAATGGATTATACAGTTATAGGAGATAACGTTAATCTTGCTGCCCGTCTCGAAGCAAATGCTCCCGCAGGAGCAATATGGATAAGTGAAAGTACTTATAATGAAACTAAAGAATTAATTGATTATAAAGAACTTGAATCAATAAAAGTTAAAGGTAAGAAAGATCCTATAAAGATATTTGAGCCAATTTCGTTAAAATTGAAAAACAAATAGGTGTAGACCAATATTTAATTTAAATTAAAAGGATAATAAACTATGGAACAAGAAAGTAAAAAAGACATATTAAAAACAATAACAAGATACGCTCAAGCCGGCGAATGGAATAAAGTAATCAAAGGATATGAAGAGCTGCTTGGACGTGATCAAAATGATATTAGTTTGCATAATTCTCTTGGCGATGCTTATGCAAAAACCGATGAACATAGGAAAGCTTTTGAACATTATCTAACAGTGCTGAATGATTACCAAAAAACAAAACAAGTTTCAAAAATAAATTTTTTATATAAAAAAATTGTTAAATTAAATCCACGAAAATTTGATTTAGAAGGAAAAGCTTTGCATGAAAAACTTACACAAATTGTTAATGCGCAGGCTTTATATGATAAAGAAGATTATGATAATTCTATTCCTGCATTAAAGGAAGCAATAAAATTAGATCCTTTTAATATCGATTTATTCATGCGTTTGGGTGATGTTTGTGAAAAAAAAATGTTGATAGGTGATGCAGTTGAAGCATATGTAAAATTACTTAGGATATTAATCGAAAAAGAAATGTTTGAGGAAGCTTTTGCCGCTGCTGAAAAAATTTTAACTCTTGATAAAGGAAATATTGACGCTAAGGCAATTCTAGCAGAAAGTTATATTATAAAAGGTGATAAAGAAAAAGGCGAACAGGCTTTTAATGAAATACTTTTTTTTATTAAAGAAAAAAATTTTATTGCACAGGGAAAGGAAGTAGCAAAAAAGGCAATGGATTATTCACTCCTTATAGGAAGGGAATATTATGCTTATTTTCTCTTTAAAGATAATAAAATAGATGAGGCAAAGCGTATACTTTCTGAAGCTTATGATCTTACAATGGAAGAAAAATTACTTTTTGGTAAAATATATTTTAAAACACTTGATTTTGATAAAGCAAAAGACATTTTTCTTTCTTTAAGCCCTGATTTAATACAAAATAACATTGAGATAAATGAATTATTGGGTGATATATTCTTGAAACTTAGAGAATATAAAAAGTCCTCTATATATTATTTTACAGCTGTTAAATTACTTTTAAATAAAAATATGCTTGATGCCGCACTAGTTATGGGTAATAAAGTTATTAATGTAGATTCCGATAATATTGAGCTTCATGAAATAATGGCAAATATATACTTAAAAAAGGGAATGAAAAATAATTTGATTGACGAATATACAAGGTTAGCTGCCCTATATGATAAATTAAACCGAAAAGAAGATGCTATGAAAATACGTCAAATGCTCACAAAATTAAAAATTATATAAATGATATGAAGCCTTTTTTATGTGATATGTGTGACTTCCCGGTAAAAATACAGGATGCGCTGGTCAGGTGGCACCACAATAAAAAGCAGAAGTTTGCCGAAAATTTCCAGATAATCCACGAAACCTCGCCGTGCAACAATACACAAAACAACTACTTTAATAAAAGTCTTGCTCTTGATTTCGTGTTTAAGAATATGCCTGAATTTTTGTCGTATATTGCCAGGTTTGATTACGATAAAAATGAGTTGAAAAATTTTGTACATAAAATAGAAAAGGACAGGTCGTATATCAGGAGGTTTAATGCCGACAAAAAAGTTGTTAAGAAGCTTATCATACTCCTAGACGGTTTCGGAAACTAGCTGTGGAACACAATGATGTTAGAAAAAGATTAAAACAATACACGGCAGGGGAAATAAAAGACCTGGCCCTTCTCTCTGAAATGGAAAAGCACATCGACACATGCTACATATGCAAAAAAGAGCTTAGCATGTGGAACGAGTCGCTTGATAGACAGAAATTACTGCAGGAGCTAGGCAAAAACCTATCGCCTAAAGATTTTAGAAGCAGGGTAGGACAAAGGATGGCTTCGCTTGACAGGAACCCTAACTTGCCGCCTTTTGTAATACAATTCAGAAAAATCAGCCGGTTCAGGATAAAAGCTGCCAGGAATGTGTCTATATATAATATCATTATTGCCTTTATATTAATCCCGAATCTCGTTCTTTCAGCATTTATTGTATTTTTAAAGCACAACGCTATTCCTTTTTTACTCATTCTTTTCAGTATTCTGATTTTATTCTTGCTTTCATTAAGAGAAAAGCTTAAATAACTTCATTGTTTTATTTATAAATGGTGCTTTTAATAGTTATTTCAACTCTGCGGTTTTTCGCTCTTCCTTCGTCTGTATCATTTGTTGTTAGCGGCCGCTGATCTCCGTAGCCTACAGTCGTTATTCTTTTTTCTTCTATTCCAAGGAGATTAATCATAAAAAATTTAATTGCTTCAGCCCTTGCTTTAGAAAGTTCCTCATTAGTTTTATATTTTATGCCAGTGGGAGGTATGTTATCAGTATATCCTTCCACAACTATATCTGACTCTTTGTATTTATCAGTTACTTTTTTCATTTCTTTTAGAATATTATAAGCTGATATTTTAACATCAGCTAGACCTATATCAAACAAAGCATCAGATGCAAAAGTAAGTTTTACTTCTCTGAGCAAAACTACTTGTGATTGCACCTGTGTTTGATTTTTATTTCCCACTTTATCGTCGGCGGAAAAACTGTAATAATAAATATCCCCTGTATTTACGTATTCTCCATTTGTTCCTTTTCCATCCCATATATAAGACAGTGGTGGATCTCCATACCCGCTAGTAGTAAAAAATATTTTTTTATCCTTATTCCAAATTATAAATTGCCATACGCCAATATTATTTTTATCATGCGCATAAAAAGTAAATGTAGCAGGTATTAATAACGAACTTTGTCTTTCACCCGGTCTTAAAAGTTTAGGTTCCGCATCCACTCTTACATCAGGAGGAGTATTGTCTATCTCAACTGATATATGGTTGGACTCTGAAGTGCCATTTGAATATTCAGCTAAAAGCGAAGCATTGTAAACCCCGTCAGGCAATACAATGCCATTTGCTTTACCATCCCATTCTATGCTTTTTGCCGCTTTATCACCTGTTAAAGTGACAAGATGCGTACCTGTATAATTTGTAATATTTATTTTAAAAGATTTAATTTTTTCAGGAAATTTCAACAAAGGGGTAAAATAAGTCGTATCTAAAAATCCGTCTCCATTGGGTGAAAAAACCGCTGGGTTTACCTTTAAATTTACCGGAGGCGTTCCCCAATTATATAATAATGAAAACCTTTGCGTATTCCCAAGTTCATCGTAGCTATTGTAAGCATAATCAAATTCAAAATTATCATATCTGATTCCTAACCCAATAGTCGGTTGGTTAAACGCGCCTAATTTATAACCCGCCCTTATGGCAACTATATTATAAAACCAGTATTCCGCTCCGATACTATATAGCGTATTATAATCAACTTGCAATGTTGTCTGTGCTGATAAAAGAAGGGAATTAGAGAGCAGACTATCTGATATGCCCAGCTGAACCATTGCCGGCGGTTCAAAACCTTGCTGTTCCATGGTTAATTCAGAGCCTATATTTGATATTGTAAGACCAAAGCGCACATAATTGTCGTTTAAATTTAATTTGTACATTCCACCGATAGCTCCTGTAATGCCGAAACCAGTTGCTCCATTTATATTTTCGCTTGAGTATTTTAAATTTATGCCTGCTGAAATATCATTCCTCAAGTCAAGACCATAGCAGAGAATTACCGAGTAATCATAAGGAGTAAAATAGTTTTTAACAAGGCTGTCCCAAAAACTCTGGTCATATTGCGGATTATTTAAATCGCTTAAAACATCCGGTGTAAGCGCGCTTGTATTTGCCATTTTATCAACCTGGAACCATGTAAAAGCAAATCCAAATTTTCCAACATCAATAAAAGGCATGGGAGTTGTCATGGCAAAAAATTCATAATTAATATCCTGGAACCATGATATGTGGGTCATCTGAATTTCATAACCAAGCGCTGATGTCAAACCGGCAGGGTTATAATAAATACCATAAGTACCGTCTGAAACGGCTGTAAATGCTTCGCCCATACCAACGGCTCTTGCAAAAGGTGAAATTTTTAAAAAATTCGAACTTGTTGTCCCTGCAAGCTCTTGCCCTGCGTGTAGATTCATATTTATTAATATAATAAATGAAATTAATAACAGTACTTTCTTCATAATTATATTCTTTTCCTCCCGCATTCTTAAATTCAATTTTACCGGGAATTTTGTCCGATATTTTTGATAGTTAAATTGTAATGTATTTTCCAAAAAAAAACAAGTAATTACTTTTATTTTCAAATTGCTATAGAAAAATAAAAAAAATTCTTCTTGAATAACAGCTTTACAAACGAGTTAAATATATTCATCCATATGGTGAAAGGGGGGACGACCTTATAAATGTTTATATAAATTGCAATTTTTAATTTCATATAATACTTTAATGAAAACTTCTCGTTGAAAATTCTGTCAGGGTTTTATTTTTTAGTTCTATAAAAGTATACTAGTAATACACTTAAAGATTATTCGAAATTTTATTTCCTATTTTTAAGTTTTTGCTTGACTATACTCGCTTATAATTCTATAATCTATTCATTGCAGAATTTTTGGGGCAATTGAAAATAGTAATATTATTCGTAATTTTACTATGATTTATATGGCTGAAAAAATTTTTTATGTTATAATAAATATGTTAACTATTTGTTGATAAATATGTTAATATTTGTGGATAAATTATATTTCGTTTGTTTTATAATAGTTTTTTGTAATATTATTAATGTGGATAATACTTATCAACTTTGTGGATAACTTCTAAGGAGACGATAAAAATGAATGTTGATTCATCCCAATGGGACAATATATTGGGAAAAATTAAAGTGGAAAACCCGGCTTTATATATATGGCTTGAAAAAACAAAAATTATGTTTAATGATGAATTAAACAAATATATCATAGAAGTTTCAGATACGCTGCATAAACAAACACTTAACAGTAAATATAAAACCGATGTTTTCAATATTCTGAAGGAGAATACAGGTCAGGAAATTGATTTTGATTTTGACATTAAAAAAGAAACCGGCCATATAAAAGAAACTTCCTCAAAAATTGTCATTAATGAACGCCAGATATCCCTGCCGCTGGAACCACGGCCGGAGCATATACCAAATTTAAACAGCAAATATAAATTTGAAAATTTTATCATAGGGGACAATAACAGGTTTGCCCAAGCAGCTTCCATGGCAGTCGCGGAATCCCCGGGGCAGACCTATAACCCGCTTTTTATTTACGGAGGCGTCGGCTTAGGCAAGACGCATCTTCTACACGCCATAGGCAATTTTGTTTTTGACAACAAACCCTCGGCAAAAATCCTGATAATCACATCTGAAAAGTTTCTTTTTGAAGTGGTGCAGAAAATCCGTGAAAACAAAATGGATGAGTTCAGGGAAAAATACAGGAACGTAGACCTGCTTCTTGTTGATGATATTCAATTTCTGCAAAGAGGTGAGAGCGCAAGGGAAGAATTCTTTCACACTTTTAACGAGTTGTATAACCTGAATAAACAGATAGTGGCAACTTCTGATTCTCCACCGCATGAATTAAGGCTTGAGGAAAGGCTGCGTTCGCGTTTTTCTGCGGGTTTGATTGTTGATATACAGCCGCCCACTTTTGAAACCAGGGTAGCAATATTAAGACAAAAATCAAAGGAATTCAACAGAAATATCCCTGACATTGTCATTGCATATATTGCAGAGCATATTGTAAGTAATATCAGGGATTTAAGCGGCACGCTTCTAACCCTTATTGCACTGGCCCAACAAAGCAATCAGGAAATAAATCTTGATGTAGCCAAGCAGGTCGTAAAAATGAAAATCCCGGATATTGAGCTTACAAAAAAGATCGGCATTGATCTAATACAAAAAACAGTGGCTGACTACTTTAATTTAAAAATTCAGGACTTGTCGTCAAAGAAAAGACCCGAGAATATAGCGAAAGCGCGTCAAATAGCCATGTATATAACCAGAAATATGACTGATTATTCCCTTGTACAGATAGGCCAGTATTTTGGCGGTAAAGATCATACAACTGTTATGCATGCAATAGATAAAATCGAAAAATTGATAAAAGAAGATGATAAATTTAAAGCTGTTATTGATGAATTAATTATGCGTATAAAACAATAATGTTAATACTATGTTATTTGATATATTGATATCCTGTGCATAAAGTAATCCTGATAAAAATGATAAATTTTTTGTGGATAAATTAGGGAATATGTATTAAAATATTATTAATTATCAACATTAAGAAATATAATATTATAAAGGTTTTAAAAGAGTTTCTTTTAATTTTAGTGATATGCACAGTACAACAACAGCAACAATATTTACTTTATAAAATTTTGTTATTATAATAGACCAAGAAATTGTGGAAAATAATTTAAAAACCTACAAGGAGGCAAAGATGGAAATAAAGACTAATAAAAAGGAAATACTTGATTCGCTTTTAATAATTCAGAATTTTATTTCAACAAGTACTACATTACCTCTTCTTTCAAATATTTTATTTGAGGCGGATAATGAGTATTTATATTTGATGGCGACTGATATGGATATAAGCGCAAAGGTAAAATGTAAATTAAGCAAAATTGAAAAAGAAGGAAAAACAACTATACCCAAGAAAATAATACCTTTAATCAAAGAACTGCCTGATGCTGAAATTTCATTTATAGCCGATAAAAACGACAATATTAAAATACAATGCTTGAAATCGTCGTATAAAATACCTGGTTTACCAGCAGATGATTTTCCTGTTTTACAGCTTGACGATAAAAAGCTGGAAACCATGAATATTTCGCAGAAAATGTTAAGGGAAATTATTAATTTAACTGCGTTTTCAGCCCTTAAAGATACTGCAAAAAGAAATTTAAACGGGTTATTTTTTAAGTTTGAAGAAAAGATACTTGAAGTTGTTGGCACTGATGCCCACAGACTGGCTTACGTAAAGAAAACAACGAAAGAACCGGTAAAAACAAAATTTGAATATATTATTCCTTTAAAAACAATCAATGAAATTTCAAAAATTATAACTGATGATGAAAAGGATATAACCATTAATTTTTATCCAAAATTAATCGAGTTTAAACTTGAAAATATTGAAATTGTATCAAGGATAATAGATGAAAATTATCCCAATTACAACCAGGTGATACCGAAAGAATTTAACATGAGCGCAATTGTAAACAAAGAAGAACTGCATTCTTCTTTAAGAAGGGCTGTTACGATTTCAAGCGATAAAGCTAAAATTGTATCTTTCAAATTTGAAAAAAATAAACTATACATAAATGCTCAAGCGCAGGATGAAGGAGAAGCATTTGAAGAGATGGATATAAAATACGACAATGAACCCATAGAAGTTTCATATAACGCGATATACATCACTGAAGTTTTAAAAGCAATAAGTCAGAATGAAATTGAAATAAAGTTAATCAGTTCTATGAATCCTGGCCTGATAAAACCTGTTGATGACAATGATTTTGTATACATTATAATGCCCATTAGAAAATAGGAGCTGATGCAAGTATGTGTTTTAAATCAAGTTTCAAAGTTGTATTGTACATATGGTTTATTTTTTTATTCATATTTCCCGCCGGAGCGGAAGATATAAAAAACAAAGAAAAAGTGCTTTTTTTTATTTCCCAAGCTGATTTCAGGGATGAGGAATATATAAAACCGGAAAAAATTCTTAAGAAAGCCGGGTATGATGTTGTAACTATTTCAAACACAAAAGAACAGGCAAGTGGCATGCTTGGCGCAAAAATAATGCCCAATATGGCACTTTCTTCTGTAAAGAGTTCTGCAGGATACGCTGCTTTTGTCATTGTCGGAGGAAGTGGCGCCATAAAATACGAATGGGCAAACAGGGATTTAATGGCTTTAATTCAAGATTTTTATCAAAATAATAAAATAATAGCGGCGATTAGTCTTGCGCCTGTTGTCGTTGCCCAAGCAAAAGTACTGGAAAAAAAATTAGCGACGGTAGCAAATATAAAAGAAGCAAAACAAGAATTAAAGAAATATAAAGTCAAATATATTTCAAAAGATATAGTAATAGCGGGTAATATAGTGACTTCAGATGGGCCGCAAACAGCGCATATATTTGGAAAAACTATAATGAAATTGCTCCTCAAGGGGGAAAAAAGATAATGGCAGACACGCCCGTAAGAAATATTCTACAGGTCCCTATAGAAGAAGAAATGAGGGTTTCGTACCTTGATTATTCAATGAGTGTAATAGTAGGACGGGCTTTGCCTGTAATAACCGACGGCTTTAAACCTGTCCATCGCCGGATAATATACACGATGTATGATATGGGGCTTTATCATTCAAAGCCTTACAGGAAATCGGCTAAAGTTGTCGGTGAGGTGATGGGAAATTATCATCCGCATGGTGATGTGGCAATTTATGAAACCATGGTTAGGATGGCCCAGGATTTTTCATTCAGGATGCCGCTTGTAGAAGGACAGGGAAATTTTGGATCGGTTGACGGAGACCCGCCGGCCGCTATGCGATATACAGAAGTAAGGATGCAAAGGATAACCGAAGAAATTATAGCCGACCTTGACAAAGATACTGTTGATTTTGTGCCGAACTATGATGAGACGCGCAAGGAGCCTGTTGTATTGCCTGTAAAATTCCCGCAGCTTTTAGTCAATGGCTCTTCAGGTATCGCGGTCGGCATGGCGACAAATATTCCCCCGCATAATTTAGGCGAAGTTATCGACGCAACAATTTATGTAATAAACAATAAAGACGCCGATATTGACGATATTTCAAAAATAATACAGGGGCCGGATTTTCCTACGGGTGCTTTTATAATTGGAAAAGACGGGATAAAACAGGCTTACAAAACAGGCAGAGGTTCCATTACAATTCAGGCAAAAGTAAAAATTGAGGAGTCAAAAAAAGGCAGACAACAGATAATTATCACAGAGTTGCCTTATATGACAAATAAGGCGCAGATGCTTGAGCATATTTCGGATCTTGTCAGGGAAAAGAAAATCGAGGGCATAACTGATTTAAGGGATGAATCAGACAGGGAGGGAATGAGGGCAGTAATAGAAGTAGGAAGAAACGACAACCCGGAAATTGTCCTTAACCAGCTTTATAAGCATACTTCACTCAAGACAACTTTTGGAATAATATCCCTTGCATTGATTAACGGCAGGCCGAAAATTTTAAATATAAAGGAATTCTTGGACAGCTTCATCCAGTTTAGGAAAGAAGTGATAATAAGAAGAACAAAGTTCAGAGCTTGATAAAGCGGAAAAAAGAGCGCACATACTTGAAGGATTGAAAATAGCACTTAAATACCTTGACAGGGTAATAAAATTAATCAGGGCTTCAAAAAATGCTGAAGAAGCGAAAAACGGCTTGATGAAAACTTTTAAGCTTACTGACGTACAGGCGCAGGCAATACTCGATATGAGGCTGCAGCAACTTACCTCGCTTGAAATAGAAAAAATAGAGGAAGAATACAAGGAGCTGATTAAGTTAATAGAAAAACTCAAAATGCTCCTTGCTAGTGAAAGGAAAATTCTAGATTTGATAGTAGACGAGTTAAATGAGGTCAAAACTAAATATGCAGATCCGAGAAGGACACAGATAATTGCGAGGGAAAAAGAAATAACAATGGAAGATTTAATACAGGATGAAGATATGGTTATAGCGATAACTCACAACGGGTACATCAAACGACAGCCGGTTTCGGCATATAAAGCGCAAAAAAGAGGCGGTAGAGGCGTAATAGCCATGACTACAAAAGAAGAGGATTTTGTAGAAGATATTTATATTTCCAATACGCATGATTATATCATGTTTTTCACGTCAACAGGCCGCTGCCACTGGATTAAAGTTTACGAAATACCTGAAGCCAGCAGGCAGTCCCAGGGCAAAGCAATAATAAATCTTTTAAAACTTGAAGAAGACGAGAAAATAACTGCTTATGTCTCAGTAAAGGAATTTAGGGAAGATACAAATCTTATAATGGTAACAGAAAAAGGACTGATTAAAAGGACTAATTTATCATTATTTTCAAAACCAAGGGCTGGAGGCATAATTGCCATAAGTCTTAATAAAGATGATAGTTTAATAGAAGCTAAAATTGCAACTGAAAAAGACGAGGTGTTTTTGGCTACGCATGAGGGAAAAGCTATAAGATTTGCGGTAAAAGATATTAGAGAAATAGGAAGGTCAGGTATGGGTGTGAAAGGAATTAAGCTTAACAAAACAGACAAAGTAGTGAGTACGGCAATACTGCCGGCGGGCGCAAAAGATATAACTCTTCTTACCGTTACTGAAAAGGGATTCGGAAAGAGGACTAAAATTACCGAATATAGGCAGCAGAGCAGAGGCGGTAAAGGTCTTATTAACGTAAAAGTTACGGACAAAACAGGTGAAGTCGTAAATATTAAGGCGGCGAATGATAGCGATGAACTTATGCTTATTACTACAAAAGGCACATTGATTAGGACTAAAATAAAGGATATTAAAACGATAGGAAGAAATACCCAGGGAGTAAGACTGATTAAACTTAAAGAGAGCGAAAAAGTAAGTGCAGTTGCGAGGGTAATAGACGAGGAAAGCCAGGAAGAATAAATTCCTGAAGGAGGATTTTTTAATGAAGCGGTCAACGCTTGCGTTTTGGACATTGTTTATAGCCATTGTTATTTTTTTTGGAGCGCCTTTTAGCCTGTTATATTATTTTGATTCCGAAAGAGTCAAGCAGCTTACTGAACAGGAAAAAAGAATTGTCTACAGTGAAAACGAAAAAAATATTTCAATAATTAAAAATCAAATAACCGAAAATTTGAATAAAATAAATTTAATAGTCAATTCTCTTTCACCTGTGGAAATATCAAAAAAATATTCGTTTATAACAGAAAACAGAATAATACAAAATTACAGTTATTCTCAAAAGAAAACTCTGCAGGCAATAACAAAAGAGTTTTCATCAAAAACAGGCGGAATAGAAGACGATGTTGCGCTTTTATCGGTAAATGGTAGAGTATATGAGGCGAACAAACCGGCTTTGAAAAATGTAGATTTTATTAGCAACCAGAAACGGATTCAAACAGCTTCTTCTAAAAAGGCTATGGAGGAAATTAGCTTTAGCAGCGGCACTGCCGAATATTTTATACCATTAACAGACACAAAAGACAGATTTGTTTCTATTTTATATTTGAAAGAAAATATTACATCAAAAGTGGAAGAGGCAAGAAACAGTACCCTTACAAAACATGCATATAATTTTGTGATAGATTCTACAGGCAGAGTTATTTTACATACCGAAAAGCAGAAAGAAAACAATGAAAATATTACTAATATTCCAGATTTGAAAGATATCATAAGCGGCGGTACTTCAGAAGATAATATTAGGGAAGCCAATTATAATAATTTGCACGGCTTAATAGGCTATGAAAAAAATAAGTTATTGAATAATCTAATAACGTGTGTTTTTGTTCCGTATTCGGATTACAGTTTTTATAAGAGGGGAGGCTCCAAATATCAATCGATTTTATATGATTATACAATACTCGCGGGACTGGGCTGTGCATTGTTTTTAGGAGTTATTTTAATACTAACAATAAGCGCTGGGCCGTATAAACCATTAAGGAGAATAGTAAAAGCACTTACACATATAGACGAGGAAGGTTTTACTGAGCTTTTGCCAAAAGCGAAAAAAGGCAATTATAAAAAATTATCCGACTCGCTTTTAATACTGCGAGGCAGAGTGAAAGCAGCCGAGGAAAAAACAGAAAAACTTGCGCATATGTCAAAAGAGTTAGAGGAAGAACTTTCAAAGGAAGCTTCACATTCGGACAAGGAAGTTTCAGCGCTTCGTGATACTATAAAAGTTCTTGAAAATACAAAAACAACACAGGAAGACGAGCTTTTAAAATTAAAACAGGAAAGTGAAAAAGTCAAAAAACTAGAAAAATCACTTTTTGATTCAAAGGAGAATACTTATAAGGATAAAATTAACAGTTTGGAAAAAGAATTAAACAGCGCAAAAGCGGAAATTAAAAAGGCACAGGAATTAAAAATCCCTGCAGAAAAAGAAAATATGCGCATGGAATCAATACTTATGATGAATACCGAATTAAAAGGCGTACTTTCAGTTATTAAAACATATATTTCTTCTGTTTTGGGCGGTGAAGGAAAAATAACGGACGCGCAACAGCAGTTTTTAGGTGTTGTTATTAATAAATCCGCAAGACTGGAAAGATTGATTAATGATTTGACGGAACTTGCACGCCTTGAAAAAGGTGAGGTAAAATTAACAAACCAGCCCATGGATATAAATACTATAATACAGGATACTATATTTGCGATACAGCCCCAGGCAGATATTAAAAAAGTAGAATTAAAAGTTAATTTTTCTCCAACATTGCCCTCAGTTAATGGAGATTCGGCCAGGGTGTCAAATACTATAACCCAGCTTATTACGCAGGCAATTAAAGTATCGCCTAGAGGAGGGCAGGTTATAATTCTGACAAAGGAAGAAAAAGGTAATGTATATGTCAGGATAACCGATTTCGGCATGAGCCTGCCTGCAGCCAAAGCAAATGCGCTTTTTATAAATTTTCACGGTACAGACTCATCGGCTGGACCGGAATTCGTAAATTCAGGCCTGCGGTTTCCAATAATAAAGGCTTTATTGAATAATATGAACGGTGATATATGGATTGAGTCGGAAATAGGAAAAGGAAAAACTTTTGTTATAGCTTTTATTAAAACAGGTGGGGTTGGCGTCAATCCTTTTATAAAAACAACTGCCGTGGCATCAGATACATTCAAGCCTGCCGCAGTGCCAAAAATTGAACCGGCAAAACCTACAATACAGCCGCCTGCCTCGGGAATCAAAATACAAAGAAATGTAATGTCTGATATAATGGCAAGCAAAATAGAGCCTGAATCTTCTAAAAAAGAGGAAAAGGCCGTAACTCTTGGTGATCTGTTATCTTTTGACGATAAAGACATTGATAAAAAGGTGAAATTGCCTGGTAAAGATGTGCAGATTCCACCGGATTTATTAAAGGATACAAAAGTATCTGAGAAAAAATCCAAGGCTGTTTCGCTCCCGGATGAATTACCGCCGCTTCCAAATATAGAACTAGAAGATGATAAAGGAACAATTACATAATTGCAGGTGATTTTATTGAAACGATACGTTACATTAATCTTTATTATAACCTGCCTATACTCATTTTCATTTTCAGAAGTAAACGTCAGTGGAACTATTGATAAAATTGAGAATTGGACGACTCAGAATTCTCCATATATAATAAATGATGAATTAACAATAAAAGAAAAAGGTTTTATTACTATTTATCCAGGTACTGAGGTTAAGTTTGAAAAAAAGGGAAGAATAATAGTTCAAGGACGTCTATATGCAAAAGGGACCATACAAGCGCCAGTAAGGTTTGTATCGTCAGATGGAGAAAGTTTTTACGACGGTATAAGATATGAGAGTAAGTATAAAAACGTTATGGAATATGCCATAATGATTCGCGGTGCCATAGTCACCGAGGGAACTTCGTTAACAATGAACAACTGTTATATTTTGAATTCAACAGGAGTTGAAATTTTGGATTTTTCAAATGTTATTTTAAAAAACAACTATTTTTATGAAAATACATACGGATTATACATAGAAGGCCAAAAAATAAGCTGTACTGCAAACGGAAATACTTTCAATAAGTGCCGATATGGTTTATATTTAAAGGACCCATATAAAGGGGAAATAAAGGGTAACAATTTTTTTGATTCCTCATACGTGAACGTTATAAATTATACATCTTACCCAATTAATTGCAAAAATAACTATTGGGGTTTTAAAACAGAAAAAGACATATCGAAAACTATTGCTGATAAAACTAAGGATAAAAATTTTGGATTGATTGTTTTCAAGCCTTTTGAAAAAAAACAACTTGCGTTGTTCATGCCGCCTCCTTCATTCGCTTCGCTTGTCAGGATTTATTTAAACGTACCTAAAAGAGAGGAGGAAATACGCCATATAGGTCTGAGCGCTGGTATGTCTTTTTTTATGCCTATTACGCCGGAAAGTCTGCAGAAAGAATCTTATTATGGCTTAGGTTTTGACGCTGAATTTGTGTCAACAATTGCAGGGCCTTTTATGCTTGGAATTGAAGCCAAGTCACTAGGACTTGACAACCAGAATAAATCGCTTTATAACTATCAATACAGCGCAACAAACCTTTTTTTTAATCTTTATGGCTATATGGGATACAAAAAAGATGTTTTTCTTCTTCCTTATGTAAAATTTGGTAATGGCTTATCAATTATATCTGAACAATACAAATATTTTTTAACAGGTGAGACCAAAAAAAATAATAATATGTATTATATTGTATATGGAGGCGTAGGCATGGAATTTTTTGCGGAAAAATTTTTGTCAATAAGTCTTAATGCCGGCTATAACTATTCACC
Organism: uncultured bacterium; assembly: GCA_963845185.1. Classification (GTDB taxonomy): domain Bacteria; phylum Oederibacteriota; class PGYV01; order PGYV01; family CAWJRG01; genus CAWJRG01. The sequence continues at coordinate 793,368 of CAWJRG010000010.1, forward strand.
GGCAAATAACGGCGGGCTTTCAAATATAACAACAGATTTACTAGCGAAAATATATTTTAGCACGCCATTTTTTTTAAACGAATAAGGCAATGCAACATATAAAAGAATTTGTTGAAAAATTCCTAAAAAAGGCACATATAGGAGAACAAAGGGAAGAAGATTTTATATTTAATAATTGGTCAAATATAGTAGACAGAGATTTGGCGGAAAACGTTGAACCATATAAATTTTTAGAAGGAAAACTGTACTTGTACGTGAAAAACAGCGTTATGATGAATGAATTGACATATAAGAAAAAAGATATTAAAATAGTGATTAACAATATTTTCAGGGAAGAAAAAATTAAAGATATAATTTTAAAAATCAAACAATAGTTATTAAATTCGGTAGACTTCATCATTAATATAACATCCGAAAGGATTTGAGCCAAAGCAGGAGGATATAAATGGCAAAACCAAAAGGAATAAAATCTCTAAAGAAAACTGGCAAAAAAGGAAAAGACGCAAGAAATCAGGGAACTTTAAAAAAATCAGAAAAATTTGAAAACCTTGATTTATTTAAACAGGAAGAACCGACTTCCAAGGAAAATAATCCACCACTTGAAAAGGATAAAACTTATAACGCAGATAAAATAACTGTGCTTGAAGGCCTTGAGGCTGTACGTAAAAGGCCGGCAATGTACATAGGGAGTACGTCTGCCGCTGGTTTACACCATCTTGTCTATGAAGTGGTGGATAATTCAATAGACGAGGCTATGGCAGGTTATTGTAATGAAATAGAAGTTACAATACATACAGACAATAGCGTGACAGTTATAGACAACGGAAGGGGTATTCCTACGGAAATCCATAAACAGAAAAAGAAGTCAGCGCTTGAAGTCGTTATGACTATACTTCACGCGGGAGGTAAGTTTGATCATAATGCGTATAAAGTTTCAGGCGGTTTACATGGCGTAGGCGTATCCGTTGTCAATGCGCTTTCAGAATGGCTTGAAGTCGAGGTAAGCAGAAAAGGTAAAAAATATTACCAAAAGTATATAAGAGGAGTGCCGGAAAAAGACGTAAAAACAATCGGAGATACAAAAAGAACCGGAACAAAAGTGATATTTAAAGCAGACCGGCAAATTTTTGAAACAACAGAATACAGCTATGAAACTCTGGCAAACAGGTTGCGGGAACTGGCTTATTTAAATAAAGGAATAAAGATAAGAATAAAGGATGAAAGAGGAGATGAGGCAGTAAGTGAAATATTCCAGTTTGAAGGCGGGATAATTGAATTTGTAAAAAGTATGAATAAAAATAAGGAAACATTAAACAAGAAACCCATATACATAGACGGGGAAAAAGATAAAATCCAAATAGAGGTGGCAATACAATATAACGATGGATTTTCGGAGAATGTGCTTTCATTTGTAAATAACATAAAAACAATAGAAGGTGGAACGCATCTTTCAGGATTTAAAACTGCCCTAACAAAAGCCGTAAGTTTTTATGCAAAGAAAAACAACCTTATAAAAAGCGACAACGTCACGTTGCAGGGAGACGATGTACGCGAGGGATTAAGTGCAGTTGTTAGCGTGAAAGTACCTGATCCTCAGTTTGAAGGACAGACAAAAGCAAAACTGGGCAATTCGGAAGTGGAAGGTGTAGTAAATTCCTTGGTTTATGAAAAACTAGTTCAATATTTTGAGGAACAACCATCGGAAGCAAAAAGAATAATAAGCAAAGGAATAGGCGCAGCTGAGGCAAGGGAAGCCGCAAGAAAAGCAAGGGATCTGGCAAGGAGAAAAAGCGCACTTGATTCGGGTGGACTGCCAGGGAAATTAGCCGACTGCCAGGAAGACGATCCTGTATTATGCGAACTTTTTCTCGTTGAGGGCGACTCCGCCGGAGGTTCGGCAAAGCAGGGACGAGATAGGAAATATCAGGCAATTTTACCATTAAAAGGCAAAATAATAAATGTCGAGAAAGCAAGAATAGATAAAGTTTTAAATAACGAAGAGATTCAGACAATAATAACCGCCGTAGGAGGCGGCGTTGGAAAAGAAACATTTGATGTTACAAAGGTTAGATACCATAAAATTATAATTATGACTGATGCCGACGTGGACGGCGCACATATAAGGACACTTTTACTGACATTTTTATTCAGGCAGGCGCAACCTTTAATTGATTCCGGTTATGTTTATATTGCACAGCCACCACTTTATAAAGTTAAGAAGGGAAAAACTGAAAAATACATAAAAGACGACAAGGAAATGAATATATTTTTAATTGAAGAGGGAGTTACAGATTTAAAGCTTGTACAGTTTAGTAAAAAAGGAAAAGACAAGGAATTTACGGATAAAACTTTTAGGGAAATACTGCACGATTCAATTGAGCTTGAACATGTTGTGCCTAAAATCAAGAAAACAGGCATTGACATAAACAGCTATATAAACAACAGAGAAAATATGACTAAATTACCTATGTTTGAATTAAGTTTTAAAAATAAAGTATATTATTCAAATACCGAAGAGGAGCTTGCTAAAAATATAAAAAAATTAATGCCAAAGATAAAGCCAAAAAATTTGGTTGAGGAGATAGAGAATTTAAAAGCAGAAAAAAATAGTGAGGCAAAGTTAATTGATTTAAGGGAAGTAGCCGAAATAAGGATAGTGGAAGATATACTGAAAAAGCTTGAAACAAGAGGGCTGGACGCCACTGAATTGTTTGAAGAAGAGCTTGAAGTAACGGATAAAAAGAATAAAGAGGAAAAAAAGTTAACTCATGCGATGTTTGCAATAAAAGAAGATAAAAATGAGACGCTTATATTTTCAATAAAAGAATTAATTGATTTTGTCAAAAACAGGGCAAAAGAAGGAATGAATATACAGAGATATAAAGGCCTTGGTGAAATGAACCCAGAACAACTCTGGGAAACAACCATGAACCCGGATTTAAGGTCTTTAGTGCAGGTTCATCTCGAGGATGCGGTAAAAGCCGATGAAATTTTTACCGTGCTAATGGGGGATGTGGTAGAGCCAAGACGAGAGTTTATTGAAAAACATGCGCTTGAAGTTAAGAATTTGGACATTTAATTGTTAACACCATGAAATTAACAAAAGATGAGATAATATTTTTTTTAAAGCAAACTCCAATTTTTTCAGATGTTTCAACAAAGGGAATTAAACTTATAGCTGCCAATGTGGAAGAAAATATTTTCAGAAAAGGGCAGATTATATTTAATGAAGGTGAAAAAGGCTCTAATTTTTACATAATAAATAAAGGCATAGTAAAAATTGTAAAGTGGTCAAAGCAAGGAAGAAATAAAACCCTAGCAATCCTTAAAGAAAAAGATAATTTTGGTGAAATGGCGATCTTAACAAACGAAGGTAGATCTGCAACCGTCGAGGCTTTAACAGAGGTTACTGCTTTAAGCATCAGCGGTATCAAATTCGAGCAACTTATAAGACAGGAGCCTTCAATTTCTTTACAGATAATAAAAACTTTGTCAGGTAGGCTTGCAAAGGCAGACAGGCACATTAAAAATCTTGCCCTTGGTAATGCAAGATCTAGAGTGGCTAATATTCTGCTGGATTTTAAAGGCGACTTTGATAAAATAAAATTAACCCATCAAGAAATGGCTGCTCTTGCAGGTATTACCAGGGAAACGACAACTCGTATATTAAAACAAATGCAAAGCGATAAAATTATTCATACAAACAACAGGCAGATTAAAATTGAAAATCTGGAGAAACTGGAAGAAATTGCTTTATAAAGCTAAAGTTATAAATTAGTTACTACACATTTAAATAAAGTCGGTACAGGTGAAAATTGAAGATAAAAGTTAAAAAAATAGATTTTAAAGGAGCAATTTTTGATGTTGATGGTGTTATTATTGATACTGCACACATACATCATAAATCATGGGAAAAGGTTCTGAAAAAGCATAATATTGATTTTTCATTTCAAGAATTTAAAAATAAAATAGACGGAAAACCGCGTTCGAAAGGTGCGAAAACAATATTACCTAACCTAAGTGATTCCAAAATTGAAAAAATTTGCAGTGAAAAACAAATGCATTTTATAAAATTTCTTGAAAATTCAAAAATAATAGTATTTAAAAGTACAGTTAATTTTATAAAGAAACTTAAAAGAGCCGGTATAAAAATCGCTATGGCTTCGTCAAGTAAAAATGCAAAGCCTATTTTAAAAAAGATAAAACTATATTCTTTGTTTGATGCCGAAGTTGAAGGGGCAAATCTTAAACACGGAAAACCGCATCCGGAAATATTTCTGAAGGCGTCTAAAAAATTAAAATTGAAACCCGAAGAATGTTTAGTTTTTGAAGACGCGCAAATAGGAATAGACGCAGCGATAAGAGCAAAAATGAAGTGTGTTGCCATCAACAGGGATGATTCATATGTCATAAAAGGTGCGGACATACTAATAAAAGACCTTAAAGATTTAACCTTAAAGAAAATAAATAATTTGTTTAAATAACGGTATCATTTTAAAGTTGTATTGTGTTAGTCATTAAATAATTTAACTGACTATTTAAATTTTACAAACTTTAGATTTAAAAGTTGTAAGTCGATTTAATATTGTAATTTTTTGTATGTTTTATCGAAAACAGTAACAAAGGAAAGGGAAATATTTTTTATGCAAAATAAATTAGATATGCCGATAAAAAGAATTTTTTTAATTAGCTTAATAATAGGTATTTTAATCGCTTTCGTATATGAACCTTTATATTTTATAATTTCAGATTTTTTTCAAAAGAAAATCAATGTTTCACCATGGCAGGAAATTGCTTCTTCAGCATTATTGGTATTTTTTATCTCGGACTTTCAGTTTATTTTATAATAACTTTGACGTTAGGAATCTTTTCAAAACATATTTTAAATTATTTAGTAAAAGAATTAAGATATAAAGAACTTTTACCTCCCACCTTCAGCATAGAAAAGAAAAGAAGTTTCAAAGAAGCATATAAAGATATAATAAATATATTTGATGTTTTTATCCGCAATTTTATTCTTGTAAAACAGGATAAAGATAAATTTGCAAAAACAGTAGAAACATATCTTGACCCATCTCTTACTCAGCAAATCTATGACAGAAATATAAATGAAATTTACTTGGGTAGCAAGAAAAAAACAGCAACCATATTTTTTTCAGATCTTCGTGGATTTACGGCTTTAACAGAAAGCTTGGATCCGAACAAAATTATAAAAATATTAAACCAGTATTTTTCATGCGCTACAAAAATAATAGACAACAATAAAGGAAAGGTAAATAAATTTATAGGTGATGCGGTTTTAGCTGTTTTCGAAGAAGCCCCAAAATATATGAATTATATAGAAGCGGATAAAGCTATAATAGCGGCACTTGATATCCAGACAAATTTTAAGATTTTAATGAAAAAGTGGCGCGATGAAATAGATCCATTATTAAACCTTGGATTAGGAATAGGTATTGCAAGAGGAGAAATTATCGTCGGAAATATAGGTTCCGAAGAAAGAATGGAATATGCAGTAATAGGAGATACTGTAAATTTTGCAAGCAGACTTTGTGACATTGCTAAAGACGGGCAGGTTATTATAAGCGATTATATTTATAAGTTACTTGAAAACGATCTTGAAGTTGATGTTTTACCTGCAACCACCGTCAAAGGTAAATCAGGGATGTATGATATTTATTCGGTAAAAACTAGAAAAATGATAGTATGAAAAATAATACATCCCTATGAAATGAATAAATATGGAACAAAATAAGCGATTAAACATAATAAAATATAATATAATTGTGGCGCTCGCTGGCGGAATTAATGGAATGCTTGCCTTCGCTATATTCAAGCATGCAAATGATCGAACCATGTCTTTGACTTTATACAGAAACGATTATATTTGCTTGTTTTTATGCATTTTAATCTTTATTATTATGCATACTGTTTTATGGGCAGGGATAAGCATTTTTTTTATAAAATTTTTTAAATTAAGTCCTGAAAAAGAATTTAAAAAAAATACTTATATATTTGCCATACCTTTTTTACTGATAATGGCATTACCTATTTTGGTAAAATATTACTCAAAACTAGTTGCTTTAAATTTGAAGGTACTTGGTGCTGTCTATATGCCATGGGGAGGATTCATTCATTTTAACCCTGCAGGTTATTTTTTACTGATATTGTTTGGATTTATTATCATTACAATATTATTCATTTTTATTTTAAGATTTGTTGTACAAATGTATTATAATGATTTTCATAAGCCAAACACGGCAAAAATACTTTTAGTCAGTACTTTTATATTTTATACCTTAACTACTACATATATCACATTTATATATCCGCCGACAGCAGATGAACCTCATTATCTTATCATAGCACAAAGTCTTATTAATGATTTTGATGTAAACCTTGAAAATAATTATATTACAGACAAAACATACAGAGCTTTTTATCCAGGAGAACTTGAATATCAAAATATACACAATACGCATGATAAAAACGGAAAAGGCATTTATTCAATGCATAGTATAGGTCTGCCTATATTGATAGCCTTATTCTATAAAATAGGAGGAAGGGTTTTTGTTCAATTGTTGATGAATTTTTTTACAGCAGTATTAATATTGGTTTTTTATTTATTCCTAAAAAAAATAAATGTTAAAAATGAACTCGCATATTTATCAAGCATGTTAATTGCTTTAACCGTCCCAATTCTTACTAATTCCTCGCTTGTGCTCACAGAGATACCTGCCGCAATTATTATTTTATATTGTTTTTATGTTTTATATGAATATAAATTTTCCGATAATAACTTTAGTTTACTTCTTGTTTTTTTGGGTATTGCTTTTTTACCGTGGCTGCATTCTAAACTTGTGTTATTTTCTGTGATATTCTATTTTTATTACTATGTTAATATTATAAGATATAAAGATTTTAAATTAAAAAAGGAAATAACAAACAATTCAATAATTATAGTATCAGTATTGCTTTTTATCTATTTTTATTATTCAATTTATGGAAATTTTGCGCCTTTTGCACTTGTAAGCATTTGCACTAGCAGTTCATTTTATTTTATATTCAGCTTACAACATGCAATAAAGGCTTTTTTTGCAATATTGTTTGACAGAAGCTATGGAATTTTTACATATAATATGTTTTATTTAATTATACTATGGGGAATAATGCTTTTCATAAAGCAAGGAAAAATAAGACAACTTATACCTTTTTTCTTAATTTTGCCTTATTTTTTTATGTTTTTGTTGTGGAATGACTGGGGCGGTTCAATCACCCCAATGCGTCAAATGATACCTATACTTCCTGTGGCTTCCTTATACGCAGTATACTTTTTACAAGAAAGCAATTTTATCAGAACGAGATTATTTAAATTTATTGTGGTATATTCTTTGTTTATTTCATATATTCTTATGGTTTTTCCCGTATTGAGATACATGAGCAGCAAAGAAAAAATATACCATTTTTTTGACAAATATAATTTACTGTGGTTTTTACCTTCCTTTTATGATAATATAGGTTTAAAACATTTTATAACAGTGATATATTTTATCATTATAATAGCGTTATTTTTTAAATACGTACCAAAGGAAAAAAATGAGAAATAAAATTTTATCGATAATTATACCTGTCTATAATGAAGAAAACACAATCAGCCAGCTTGTGGAAAAAGTGCAAAAATTAAAATTATTAGGGATAAAAAAGCAAATAATTATCATAGATGACGGTTCAACCGATTTAACCAAAGACAAATTAAAGAAAATAAAAAAAAGATATAAAGATGTGCTGATAATTATTAAAGAGAAAAACGAAGGCAAAGGTTCTGCCGTAAGAAAAGGTATTGAATATGTAAAAGGAGATTTTTCCATTATACAGGATGCGGACTTGGAATATGACCCCGAAGATTACAAAATACTCATAAAACCGATACTTCTTGGCAAGGCAGATGTTGTTTATGGCTCTAGATTTCTTGGGATTCACAGAGCTTTTTTATTCTGGCATTATGTAGCAAATAAAATGCTTAACTTTATAACAAACGTACTTTATGACAGCATTTTAACCGATATGGAGACATGCTATAAAATTTTTAAAAGTGAAATACTGAAAGGGCTTAACCTGAAATCAAAAGGATTTGAAATCGAACCTGAAATAACCGCAAAAATTTTAAAAAGGAAATATAAAATATATGAAGTGCCTATAAGCTATTACGGCAGAAGCTATGATGAAGGGAAAAAAATAACTGTTATGGATGCGTTTAAAGCCGTGTTTATACTATTGAAATATAGGCTTTTTTAATTAATTTAACTTTGCAAATTTATAAGAGATCAGTTGAAATAAGACGTTAGAAATGTAAAGAGCAACATGAAATTGGATATGCTTAAATTATAAATTTGAAATTAATGCCATACCTAGGCGGGGAACCAGCGGTGCCCTGTACCGGCAATCCGCTTCAGCCGGGCCGAGAACTTATCCGAGGGTATGTTTTTCAGACAACTTAAAATTAATTTTTGGCGTTGAAGGCCGGGTCTGATGCACTCATCGGCTCTTGAACCCCGTCAGGTCCGGAAGGAAGCAGCGGTAAAATATGTCCGAGAGGTGTCCTCAGGCAGCCTAGCCGGAGTCAAAATTTTTTTTGAGCCTGTAAGCATAATCGACGATAAGTGGTATGGCATTATTAAATTAATCCGGATGTATCTATTAGAAAGATGATAAAACCTGGTCTTACGAGACATTTTTGTATACTGTATTTTAAATAAGGGTATATTTTTGATTTATTACTGCAGGAGAAATTATATGGATAGTCAGTACACAGTCTTTACAAGAAAATGGCGGCCGCAAACATTCGATGATATAATAGGCCAGGACCAGGTTGTAATATCGTTAAAAAGGGCTATTGAATTAAACAGAATAATGCATGCCTATTTATTTTCAGGGCCGCGCGGCGTAGGAAAGACAACTACAGCCAGAGTGTTTGCCAAGGCGTTAAATTGCGAAAAAGGGCCTATTATTACGCCTTGCAACAAATGCGTAAACTGCAATGAAATAAAAGACGGTGTATCGCTTGATGTCATTGAAATTGATGGTGCGTCTAATAGAGGGATTGAAAAAATAAGGGAACTAAGAGAGCATGTAGGGTATGTTGCAGCCAGAGGCAAGTACAAAATATATATAATTGATGAAGTACATATGCTTACAACTGAAGCTTTTAATGCTTTGCTTAAGACGCTTGAAGAGCCGCCAAAGCATGTCATATTTATTTTTGCAACAACAAATCCCCAAGCGTTACCTCAAACCATCCTTTCAAGGTGCCAACATTTTAAATTTAAAAGGATGCCAGTAAATATAATTATTTCCAATTTGCAGATGATTGCAAAAAATGAAAAAATAGAATACGAAGAACAGGCGCTTTATATAATAGCACGGGCGGCAGACGGGGCATTAAGGGACGCACAGCGCAGTTTTGACCAGGCAATCACTTATGCTGGGGGGAAAAAGATAACGGCCTCTATGGCAAGCGAAATGCTCGGTGAAATAGAAATTGATTTAGTAAATAGTATTGTCGAGGCAATAATAGAAAAGGACATGAAAAAAGCCTTAGGTACCATTGAAAATATTTTTGATTCGGATTATGATCTGAAAAATTTTATTAAGATTTTTATAGAAACAATCAGGAATCTGCTGATGATCAAGACAGTTGATACAAAAGATATTTTAATGCTTGGCGATGAAGAATACAAATTTCTAGTTAAATTAAGCGCTGGTATTGATAAAAAGTATATTTTGTACATATTGCAGAAATCTTTTGATATAGAACAGCTTATAATTAAAAGTTATTTGCCCGACATAGCTCTTGAAGCCTTTATAATAGATATTATTTTGCGTCAGGAGGACAACAATACCCAGATTAGTGAAAATGTTTCTGAAAATGGACAAAAAACATCTTTAAAAAAGGTATTTGCTGAAACACAGAACAAGGAAGAAGCAAAGACCGAACTACCGGCCAATAAAGAAGCCGAGGCTGTAAATGCACCGATTTTAATAGATGAAATAGAAGAACAGGCGAATATACAGCAATTAACAAAAGAAATAATTGAAAAAAGATGGGAAAACGTAATGGAGAGGGCAAAAAATAAAAAAGAAGATGAAGATTTTATACATGCTTTGACAACAGCAGGAATTGTTTCATATGAAGAACCCACGCTTTTCATGATAGGGGATACTAACCTATCAGCTGAGTTTCTGAAAAAAAATATGGAAAAAATTAAAATAATATTGAGACAAGAATTTAAAAAGGAAATAAAAATAGTTATTTACGAAAAGGAAGAATATAAAAATAGGTACAAGTTGAAAAAAGAAATAACAGAAGAAGAAGCAAAAAACCACCCGGTAATAAGGAAGTTATCAAAGATATTTGATATTTCTTCTGTAGAAATTAAAAAGACGAAGTAAATCAGGAGGCAGTGCAAATGAAAGGCATGGGAAATATGGGTGATATGCTTGGAAAGGCCAAACAATTGCAGAATAAAATGCTGCAAATGCAGGAAGAAATCAAGCAAAAAACCGTAGAATCATCTGTAAACAGCGGTGCAGTGACCGTTATGGCAAACGGGGCAAAACAAATTTTGAGTATAAAAATCGGAAAAGAGCTGTTGGCTTCGCAGGATGAAGAAATCCTCCAGGATTTACTGATAATGGCGGTCAATGAGGCGTTAAATAAAGCACAAGCCATGATGGAAGAGGAAATGAAAAAATTAACAGGAGGAATGGGGTTAAACCTTCCCAATTTATTTTAGATCCAATGTATAATTATCCAAATTCACTGCTAAAATTAATTAATGAGATATCAAAATTGCCGGGGATAGGACCTAAAATGGCCGAGCGTATATCGCTTTTTCTTTTGAAAAAAAGAGGCGAATATGTGAACGAATTGTCCGTCGCGCTTGGAGAAATAAAAAACATAAATTTTTGCAGAAATTGTTTTAATGTAGCGGACAAATCGGTTTGTTCGATATGCGATGATGGAACCAGGGATAAAGAATATATCTGTGTGGTCGAGGGACCAGAAGATATTGTAACAATTGAAAGAACCGGCAAATATAACGGATATTATCATACACTGCATGGACTTATTAATCCATTAAATAATATAATGCCTGAAAACCTTAAAATTAATGAGCTTGTAGAAAGGTTAAAAAAACAAGATACCGTAAAAGAATTGATTCTTGCGATAAATCACACTGTTGAAGGCGACGCCACGTCGTTATATATCAAAAGAGAAATACAGGAAGCCGGTTTAAATCTTAAAATAACAAGGCTGGCAAAAGGGCTGCCTACAGGTTCTGATATAAGGTACGCCGACGAGATTACACTTGGGCAGGCAATACTGGAAAGAAAAGAAATTTAATTCGCCTGCACAAAAAAATCAGGTAATATACGCTCACTTCACTCATAACTATAATCGGCGAGAACAGATGAAAGGCGGTAATTAAGTGGGTAAAAACAACGAATTAACCGTAAAAATAATTATAGTGGTTATTTCATTTTTACTTGCTTTTATGCTTTCGCTAAGACCGCTTGATAACTCGGATTATGGATTTCACCTGCGTACAGGACAGGATATAGTAAAAAACCATCATTTTCCCATGACTGAAAATTATTCTTATACGGCAAAAGGTAATTTTAATCCCGCATATTCGTGGATATTTGACAGCATAAGCTATGTCTTTTATGAGGCGGGGAATATTAATGGGCTTATTTATTTACAAATTCTCCTGATTTTTATAATATTTTCAATTATTTTAACTCATTTATTTAAGACAGAATTACTGCGGCAAAATTTTTTATTATCAGTGCCTGTGGCACTAAATATTATATTGGCGTTTTCGTTTTTACTTATGCCGAGAATAATGATCCGGCCGCATCTTCTGGGATATGTTTTTCTTTCGCTTTTTATTATTGTTATGGACAGGGTTGCGCATGAGCAAAAGGACATACATGATACAAAAAATTTTTTTAAAAACAATAATTTCTGGATTGCAATTGTTATCTTTTTGTTCTGGATTAATAGCCATTCATCATTTGTCGAAGCATTTGTGTTTCTGGGTATCTGGATAATTTCAGAAATTATCAGTAATATACTTGGAAATAAAAAAACAGAATTTACTAAATTTTTATTTTTTGCGCTTATTTTTGGTTTTTTGAGTTTTTTTACTCCGAATTTTAATAAAATTTTTGCGACGTTTGTTTCCGCGTCAAAATCTACTGAAGAATTTTATTCACTGTTTGAAATTTTTCCGGCTTGGGGATTGTTCTATACTGTAATTATATTTCTTTATATCATACTTTTTATTAGGATAGCAGTTTATTATTTTCGAATAAAAGATTTTTACCGTTCTTTTTCGATAATTTTTTTTACAGCACTGGGCATTTATTCGATAAGGTTTTTAGGCGAAGCTGGCATTGTGGTAGGAATTATGTCTGTTCCTGCTGCAGTAGATATGGTAAAGCATGCTGAAAAAAAGCCAGAGATAAAAAGAATTTTATTAATTTTATTAATCTCACTTACCATTGCGCAATCTGGTCTTATACTAGAATATCATAAACCGGTTAGAATGGGCATGGATGAAACAAAACTTCCGGTTTATTCTACGGCTTACTTAAATAAACTGGATTTAGACGGCAGGATGTTTAACTATTTAGGGTGGGGCGGTTATCTCATTTGGGAACTACAAAAATACCCTGTATTTATAGATGGCAGAATGCAGGTTTATTCAAATAATTTTCTCAATAATTGTAGTAAAATGTTGCGAAAACCACCTATTTATTTTTATGAACAATGCGCCAAGTACGGAATCTCTTTTGCCGTGGTTCCATACGCAACAAATTTTGGTGATATGATAGTAGATGATTTTTCAGACTATCTTTTTGACAAGAATGAATGGGCACTTGTATATTTTGACAATAATTCACTAGTTTATTTAAAGCGGGGCTTCAGCAAAAAAAATGATGCTATTATTGCCAGAGATGAATATTCAATACTGGAACCAACAATATGGCAGCCTGCTTTGTTGTATAAATATTTAAACAATGTTACAACACGTCAAAAACTTATTAAAGATCTTCATGTGTTTGATCAATATTTGGATAACAACAGTACAACTCAAAAACTTATTAATGAGCTTCAGCGTTCTGTTTCGGAATATCCTGACTGTGTTTATTCGCATTTTTGCCTTGCATATGTAAAGTTTAAAACCGGAGATTTTACTGGCGCAACCAGGGAACTGGATATAACCAGAAAATTAACCCACAATATTAGATAGAGGAGTGATATCAGCAATTAAAAATATATAAAATGACAGTCTTTCCCAGATTAAATTTGGTTAATAATCCCGACAATGAATACGAAAGTTTAATCTTTTGCTACTGATATTTAGATTGTATGATAAAATATTATAAATAATTTATATTTTTAGAAATTAGTAATTTAATTAAATATAATAAAAAGAAATATTGAAAACTTGAAACCCACAATGTTTCATTCAGTAAAGATAATAAATAAATTAAGAAGGAGATAATCATTTGATTAAAAATAAGGAATTGATAATAAAAATAATGATAATTATTATTTCGTTCTTACTTGCTATATTATTTTCGTTTACGCCGGTTGACAATCCTGACTATGGCTTTCATTTAAGGACAGGACAGGATATAGTAAAAAACCATTTTTTCCCTTTAACTGAAAACTATTCCTACACGGCAAAAGGAAATTTCAACCCAGCATATTCATGGATTTTTGACAGCCTAAGTTATATTTTTTATGCATTTGGAAATATAAACGGGCTTATATATTTTCAGATAATATTGACATTTATTATATTTTTCTTAGTCCTGTTTAATTTTTTTAAAAAAGATCTTGTAAATAAGAATATATTTTTGTCCGGCCTCCTTGCTCTCAATATCTTATTTGCATTTTCGTTTTTACTTATGCCAAGGATAATGATAAGGCCGCATCTCTTTGGATATGTCTTTTTTACAGTTTACCTACTTATTATGGATAATGCTGCCCATGACCAACAAGAAACCGGCTTTAAATTGTTACTAAAAAATAAGAATATAATCGCCGCAATTATTATATTCCTATTCTGGGTAAACAGTCATTCGTCATTTGCTGAAGGTTATGCACTCTTAGTGATATGGATAATTTCGGTCGCATTAAGGGATTTTTCGCAAAAAGGAAAAAAATTAAATTTATTAGGCCTGATAGGGATAGCTATCATATTATTTGTCATATGTTTTTGTACCCCGAACCTGGGCAGGATATTCGCGCCGTTTGTGGGTTCTACAAAATATACTGAAGAATTCTTTTCTTTATTTGAGATCCTGCCTAAATCCGGATTTTTTTATATGTTCCTTATAATGTTTTACGTCATTATTTTTGCTGTAATAAGCCTGTATTACTTTAATAAAAAGAACTATTTCAGGTCGTTTGCTCTTGTTTTTTTTGCTGCACTTGGAGTTTATTCAGTTAGATTCCTTGGAGATGCAGGTATAGTAGCAGGAATCCTTACAGTACCGGCGGCAAAAGACTTGACAAATATCTGTGAAACAAAAAATAACTTGAAGCACGGGCTAATAATAATCTTTGCCACGCTCGCGATAGCGCAGGGAGTGCTGATAATGCATTACCATAATCCGAATGGGATGGGCATGAATAAATCAAGTTTTCCTGTCAATTCTGTCAAATATCTCAAACAGCAAGATATTGACGGACGCATGTTCAATTCATTTGAGTGGGGAGGATACCTTATCTGGGAGCTTCAAAAATATCCTGTATTTGTAGATGGCAGAGTACAGGTTTATCCGGAAGAATTTATAAATAATTTCAGGATTAAGATCCTGCAAAAACCACCGCTTTATTTTTACGAACAGTGCCAAAAATACGGTATTTCCTTTGCCGTGGTGCCTTATGCATCAAACATTGGCAGAATGATAGCAAACGATTATTCTGGATATCTATTTAATAACAAAGACTGGGCGCTTGTATATTTTGACAATAATTCGCTGGTTTATATAAAGCGAGGCTTCAGTAAAAAGAATGACGCAATTATTACCAGAGATGAATATACGATGCTGCAGCCTACAATAATGGCCCCTCCTTTAATGGATAAATATTTAAACAATGATTCAAAGCGGCAAAAGCTTATTAAAGAGCTTCAGCGTTCCATTTCCGAATATCCTGACTGCATTTATTCGCATTTTTGTTTGGCTTATATTAGATTTAAAACAGGGGATTTAACTGATGCAATAAAGGAATTGGAGACTACAAGAAAACTATATCCAAATCCGCAAGTAGAAATACTATATCAACAATTGAAAAAGATGTAAATCAATAACCTAGTAGATTTAGTAGCGAACATATATGATTTATATTGATTAGTGGAAAGTTTTAGTGAGTTATCCACAAAACATCCCCAATTTTCCACAAGTTATCAACAACAAAAAACAGCTTTATTTTTAATGGTTTTTATGGATTTTTACAATATATCTAGCAGGTTTTTCACAAAGCACTTGTAAAATCAGTCAAATCTGTAGAATATTACATATTATTTCATTATCTTCAACTTCTAATAGGCCAATAGAATTATATTTTATTCCGCATGTCGCACTACCAGGATTAAAATATTTTATATTCTTAAATGTATCGTTATATGCAGAATGCGTATGCCCAAAAATTATCATGTAGGGAAAATCTTTTGAAAAAGTTTTATATAATTTATCCTTGATTACATAAGGGGAACCGCTTCCATGAGATATACATACAATAAATTTATCATTTATTTTTGTTGTTATTTCAAGGGAATAAGTAATTTCATGCGAGTCCATATTGCCCTTTACAGCATAAACAGGAGCTATTGTTTCAAGTTCGGTTATAACACCGTTATTAACAATATCCCCGCAATGTATAATAAAATTTGCACCTTTAAAATAATTGTATATTTCTTTAGGAAGGGATTTAGCTCTTGAAGGAATATGTGTATCTGAAATAACCCCTATTTTTTTGATTCCGACATTATTTATTGATGTCATTCTTAAATTTGTTAACTTCAAGAAGTATTTTCGCAAGGTCGTCATTGCTTAATTTATCAAGGGCTTTTTCCAGTCTGTCTATTTTTGAATCAGATTTGTTTTCTTCACCGTGCAATTTATCAAGGCCGGAGGCTGTAACATATTTCTGCTGTAGATCACCCAACACCCTAAATAGAAGTTTTGTTTCGCCTACCGATAAATGACCTTTGGTTTTTTCCTGTAGGATTTTAAGCATGTTAATTATTTGCCTTGCATGAGGAAGGTTCTGAATTTTTTTGCCGCTTATAAAACGGGGAACTTCACCCAAAGACATTAAGGCTGTCTGTGAAAGAAGCAGTACAAGATTAATGAAATCTAAATTATCCGTTTCCTCAGCCATTTTTGCTCCATTATTCAAATGAAATTCTTTTATTTATAAGCATCTAGTTAAAGAAAAATAATTAAGATTAAATTATTTAAAAAACTTTAAATTTTTTGAATTTTTTTACAAATAACTCCCAGTGGTCCTTAAAATCCCAGTAGCGCCCGGCAAAAGTAGTTGTGCCATTAAGTATGCTTTTTTTAAAATCTTCTGCATTTTTGCCTTTAAAAAGAGTATATGCAGTTCCAATGCCATCGAGCGAATGTGAATCTGAACCCCCTGTAACAGGTAATTTCCAGTATTTGTTATTTATTTTTCGAGCCTTTGCATCGGTAATCTTTCCTGCTATTGCGGGATTAATCAACTCGACAGCATCAAAATATATAAATTTATTTTTGCTTTTCAACACATCCTTAAAGCTGCCTTCGCCAACGCTGGTCGTAAGCCAGCTCAAAGGATGAGGTACTATACAAATACCGCCCTGCCTATGTATTTCCTCAATTGTCCTAAAAAGGCCGGTATATCTTTTTATCCTGTTTTTCATAAATAGACCGATTAGGTGCCCTTTCAAAGTGCTTACTTCCTCGCCGACTATTATCTGAATACGGTATTTTTTTTTCAGCGCATATTCTTGCGCAGTCAGACCGCCCTTTATCTGGTCATGATCGGTGATGGCTATTACATCAAGATCGGTATAATGTTCAACATAATCGACAATTTCCTGTACCGTGCACACAGCGTCGCCTATTGATGAATGTATATGATAATCAGCTTTACCCCAGCCTTTTAGTTTATTTGGTAATATTATTTTTTTAGTCATTACTTATTGCTCCCACATGGGTCTAAACATATACCATTCTTCAGGATATTGTATAATTATTTTTTCTGCTTCTGTAAAAATTGCCTGCGTTATTGTCTGTAAATCATTTTCCCTGGAGCCAGTTAGTTTATAATCAAGTATAGCACTAGGAACCCCATAAAACCAGTCATTTTCACGCATAAGATAACCGACTATTATCTTGGCGCCTGTTTTCAAGGCAAGCCTAGCTGCGGCTGAAGCAACATAAGTCTTTTTTCCAAAAAAATCTACCATAACCCTGCTTATATCGGTATTGGGCAGGGGCCGGTCAACGAGTACGTTTAATATACAGTTGTTTTCGAGACAGGAATAGGCATCCCTTAAGTTTTTATTAGGAAGTATCAAGTTAATGCCGTAATTTTTTCTCGATTCCTCTATAAATTTTGAATAACCGCCGCCAAGGTCATCAACGATTGCCCAAACAGGGACTTTTTTATTAAAATAAGAGGCTATTGTTATGCCTGCAATATCCCAGTTTGAAAAATGTAATGTGGCAATAATAAGTCCTTTTTTAAAATTAAGCGCATGTTCTATTTCAGCCACGCCTTTACCACGCATCTCAGGAATCCTGCCGGATTTTAGAATTTTATCTATATAAAGAAACTCCACGTTAAATTTGCCATAATTAGTAAAATTGTCATTCATCGTTTTATATATTTCCGCAGGGGTAGCCTGCCTGCCGAATTTTTTTTGTAAAATAACTGAATAATTATTAAATACATTTTTTCTTTTCACTCCCCATATAAAAAAAATGAATTTTGTGATCGCACCGGCAACTCCATAAAGGAATTTTATCGGAAAAATTGATATGAATTTTGAAAAAAGTTTTAAAAAGAGATACATTATCATTCAGCGCTCCATATTTTCTTATAATATTGTATGTTCATTTTTGCTATTTTCTCCCAAGTGAAATTACGCGCCTTTATAATGCCATTCGCGCCGATTTTTTTTCTTAATGATCTGTTGCTTATAAGAATATCAAGTTTATCGTAAAGGTCAGCTACATCCCTGCTTTTTGCAAGCAAACCGTCTTTGTTATTGGAAACAACGTCATTATAACCAGGTATATCAAAAGCTACAACTGGGATACCGGTAGCCATAGCTTCAAGAAGAACTATTCCAAAGCTTTCCCCAAAAATTGCTGGTGAGCAAAAGATATCAGCACTTGAATAATAGCGGGGTAAATCTTTTATAGAAACAAAACCTTCGAAATGAACATCCTGTAACTTGTTCTTCCCGACGAATTTTTTATAAAGGTTAAGTAAAGGACCTCGGCCAACGATTATCAGACGTATATTTTCATATTTAGTTAAAAGCTTTTTGTAAGATTCTAGCAAATAAATAAGACCTTTTCTTTTTTCTATCCTTCCAACAAACAATATATTTATTTTTTTATCATCATACTTTTTAATTTTTTTATTTTTTCGTTTAAAACGTTTTATACTGACTCCGTTTGGTATTATTTCAACTTCGCCATTAAAATATTTAGCAATACTCCGTTTTGCGGAAGGAGAAACAGCTATTTTGCCGTGTAAACGTTTCCATAAAGGATATAAAAAACCTCTGCTTAATTTATAAAATAGGTTAGAATTAAAATTGGCATGAAAAGTAGCAATGTTTGTAGATTTTGAATATTTGATTATTTCATGCGATAAAAAAGGCACAAAAGGCTCCTGAAAATGTATGATATCAAAATTGTAATTATCCAGTATTTTTTTTGTTCTGCTTTTACCTATAAATAATATAATCCTTCCTGTAGAGCCATTGACAAAAAAAGGAACTCCTTTTCCTATTCGTATTACATCTTCTTCATCTATGCTATGTCCGCTGAAATGGCCTGTTATAATCTTAACAAAATATCCCATTTTCTTATATTCCTTTTTTAAATGATATACATATTCCTGTACACCTCCGGGTAAAGGGTAATAATAAGGGGTAACTATCGCGATTTTTTTGAACAATTTCTTTTTAGTCATATTTTATCCATACTTTTTGAAGCATGCACCATTGCTCCGGGTATTGGTTTATTATCTTTTCCATTTCAATAATGATTTCTTTTGACAGTTTTTCCACATTTTCCTGTGATTTTTCCAGCATTTCAAGATTAAGAATTTTTTTAGTATTAATAGCCGGTATAAAATAAAATGGATTTTCTTGCCTAAGCATGCCGCCAAAAATAATAGGGCTTTTATGAGCAAGGGCAAGCTTCGCAGGTCCACTCGGTATATAAGCTTTATTGCCGAAAAAATCAAGTATCAGGCCATTTTTATCGAGATCCCTGTCTGATAGAAGTACAAGTATTTCATTATGTTTTAAAGCGTTTAGCATCGATTTTATATCATTTGATTCTATTACTTTCATACCAAAACGCTCGCGTGTTTCCTTAAACCAGCGAAAAGCGCCGGATGATAATTTTTCAACAACAACATTAGTCCTGCCTGGAAAAAGGCTGGCTAAAAAAGATCCGCCCAAGTCCCAATTGCCTATATGCGTACTTATCCCAATAAGTCCATGGCCATTTTCAAGTAATCCGCTTATAAAGTTAAAAGTTGCTTTAAATATATTTTGGTCTGATATTGCATTTAAAAGAATTTCTTTTTTGCAGAAAAGGTCAAAGTAGTAACGGCCGTAGTTTTTGTAAATCTCTGCCAAAATTTTATCCGGTACATCAGTGGCGTTTAAAACAAAACAAATATTCTTTTTTAAAGTATGTTTTTTAATTTTTGAAAAGAAAAAAAGGATTAATGCGATTTTCTCAAAAATAAAATATCCCGCCTTACGCGGGATATTCTTTAAAATAAATTCTGATATTTTAAAAATAAAATACATTTATTTTTTGTGTTTTTTTGTATTACCGTCAATAAATTCAGCAACCATTCTTTTTGCAGTCGTATCTGAATATTGTTTCGGAGGGGTCTTCATGAAATAGGCACACGGGCCTTCAAGGATGCCACCGATTTTTCTATCCAATGCTATTTTTGCGCACCGAATAGCATCTATTATTACGCCTGCGCTGTTTGGCGAATCCCATACTTCAAGTTTAAGCTCCACATTTAAAGGAACATCGCCAAAATTTGTGCCCTCGAGCCTGATATAAGCCCATTTTCTGTCTTCCAGCCACGGGATATGGTCGCTCGGGCCTACATGTACGTCGGTTTTTTCATTTATTTCATTCTGCAACTGGCTTAGGACAGAATTTGTTTTTGATATTTTTTTTGAATACAGCCTTTCTCTTTCAAGCATGTTCATAAAATCCATATTACCGCCAAAATTGATCTGATAGGTTCGCAATATTTTTACGCCCCTGTCGCCGAATAATTTTGTGAGAACCCTGTGAACTATAGTTGCGCCGACCTGTGATTTTATATCATCGCCTATGATAGGCACACCAGCATCCTTAAATCTCTGCGCTGATTCTTTATTAGAGGCAATAAATACAGGTATAGCATTAATAAATGCAACTTTTGACTTAAGAGCTTCTTCGGCATAATACCTTGTTGCTTTTTCAGAACCAACAGGAAGGTAACTTATAAAAACATCTGTTTTTGTTTCTTTTAATACTGCGGCAATATCAACAGGTTTTTTTGGAGATTCAATGATAACCTGTCGATAATATTTTCCAAGGCCGTCAAATGTATGCCCGCGCAGTACTTTTACTCCAGTTTTTGGAATTTTTGCGAATTCAATGGTATTATTCGGGAAGCTTGCAAGAGCATCTTTTGTATCTTTACCAACTTTATTTATATCAACATCAAACGCGGCAACAAGCTCAATATCCTTTACCCTGTAACCGCCAAGGTTTGCATTCATAAGACCCGGAACAAATTCTTCATCTTTCACATTTTTATAGTATTCAAGACCCTGCACAAGAGAAGAAGCACAGTTGCCCGTCCCGGCAATTGCAATTCTTATTTTTCCCATCTTAGTAAAACCTCCTTTTAGCGCCTTAATCATTATTCAAATTTTTTGTTTTAACAAAAACCCACCAAACTCTCTGAATAACTGTTATAAAAGAAAAAAATCCTATTACTAACATTGCTTCAAAAATTCTGTTAATCAGCAAGCCAATAATAAAAATTATTAACCTTTCGGGACGCGTAAAAACTCCCACTTCGCAGTCTATTTTTAAAGCACCTGCCCTTGAACGAGTGTAACTAATCAAGAAAGATAAAAACATCACTATGTATGAAAGGATAATACCATACCGCGAATCTAAATTTACATAATGCATTAAAACCGCAAAATATAAGATTCCCTCTGATAATCTGTCAACCGTAGAATCAAGGAAACCGCCAAACTTGGTCTTTTTATTCATTTTGCGCGCAAGTACACCGTCCAGCATATCAAAAATACTACCCAAAAGCACTATAACAGCAGCTAAAATGAAATTGCCCTTAATAATATAAAAGGCGCCGACGCAAGTTATGATAAAACCCAACCATGTAACGGCATTTGGAGTAAAGCCTGCCTTACTCAAAAGAACAATTATAGGCGCGAGAATTTTCTCGCTAAAACCTTTTAAATTATCACGTAATTTTTGGTAAGCCATTTTTAGGCAATAAATATCTCCTAAAACATTATAATCAAAAAGTGTTTAATTTATTAAGAAAACAACGAGGTCTGTTATAACACCAATTATAATTTTTGTCAATAAAAATTCATTAGCCCAGATTACTCCATCGTGGAACTCCTCGCAGATGCGATTAAGCCTTTGTATCTTCACTATTTAGGCGAGGTGGGGACCAGACACCGCAACTAATGCTGCTCTGATCATATTCCATGGCGCCGGGTATAGATTCATCCTTCTGAAAAGCAAAGGTTAAAAACAGCTTCAACTGCGAGGGTCGGACATTGTAGATAGTTGCAATTACGCCATTAAATTGTCATGACATATATAATTTAATGAGGATAATTAATTATTTTATGAGAGGGTTATTTTGGAGAGGTTTTTGTAATAAGTTTTAATTTAATTTCCGCACGCCGGTTTACAAAACGTTCTTCTTCGCTCTTGTTTGGTTTTAAAGGTTTTTTCTCGCCAAAACCCTTTAAAATAAATTTTGCGTCAATTAATTTATGCCTTACAACAAGATAATTTTTTACCGATTTTGCTCTCGCAGTCGATAATTCATAATTTGACGGGTAACGTTTTGTATGAATAGGTATATTATCGGTATGGCCATCAACAGCAATATAAGAAAATTTATATTTTTTAATGATTTTTGAGATTTCATCAAGTACTGCAAAATATTCCTCTTTGATATTTGCGGAACCGCTGTCAAAATGAATAGTAGGATAAAATAAAATATAATTGCCTTTTTTTACGGCTTTAACTGCCAATTGGTTTTCGGGTATTACTTCTGGCGTTGCTTCCGGCTGCATGGTAACAACTGTTTCCGGCCTAGTAGGTATTGCAACCGCAGTAATTGACGAGGCAACTGGGGATGACTTTACAGCGAAAACATTTTCAACGTTTTCTTTATGTATAGGTTGTGCAACAGGCGGAGCTGTTGGAACCGCAGTTGGCAAAGGATTTTCCAATACTCTATACAGCCAGGAAGGAGAAACACCGCCGCCGTTTGATATTCTCTGCTGATTTGAACCATCATTATTCATAGTCCATAATTCGGGCTGGTACTTATCGTTTCGTGCGCTTGAGAAAACGATAAGGTTTCCATCGTGAGAAAAACAAGGTGAATCGCTTCTGCCGTCAAATGTTAATTGAAGTTTCTGGGTTGCCCCTATATCAAGCGACCAAATATTAGAAACATCTTCATCCAGGACAGTAAATGCTATTTTATTTCCGGCAGGAGACCACGCCGGTGAAGCCGCAATTTTATTCAATAAATTTGTCAGGGGAGAATCCTGCAAACTGTAAAGATCCTTAATATATAAATTATAAGTATTCATTTTTTCAATCCTTGAAAAAACAAGTTTATTGTCTTTTGAAAGAGCAGGGGATATGCAATCATGCGAAGCAGTTAAAGCTTCCTGATTATAGCCATCCCTGGTAATTTTCCACAATTCTTTGTTCCTTGAATAAATAATAAAAGACGAATCTGTGCTCCAAATAGGCGCATTATGTATGCCGAAATTCTGTATATCGCCCTCAACAGTATCTTCATCGAAGGTCAGCTGATAAGGCCTGCCTGTCTTAAAATCGCCGACCCAGAGGTTATAACTATTTTTGGTTTTAGCCCAATACGCGACATAAAACCCGTCGGGCGATGCAGAAGGGAACCATTTGCTGTTATTATCCGAAAATATTTCCTCACGCCCGGTACCGTCTGTATTTGACCAAAATAAATCGCCTTTATAAGTAAATAATATTTTTTCCATATGCGGTATTGGCGTCATGGTTGGTACAGGAGTAGGCAGTGCTTTTTGCCTTTTCCTTTCACACGCGGGGAAAAGGCATAAAATAAGCAGTATATTGATTATAATAATAAATTTATTTTTCATCTGGACTACCTGAATCTTCTATAATGGAACTGTTTGTTTTTATTTCTGCAAGTACAGGGAAATAAGATTTAAAATAATAAGTGAGGCGTATGCTTTCCTTTGTCGAATTAATATTTGTCTTATAAATATCATTGCCTTCAACATAAAGCATGTAATTTCCGTCAGGGAACCAAAAAGGGCTAAACCCGCCGTTAAAAGTGATTTGTTTTTCTGAAGAACCGTCAATTTTGGTTATCCATATATTAGGGCCTTTGTTGACATCAGATATATAAGCAATATAATTTTGCTTAATATCTTTGCTGTTTCTGCTCCAGGTTATGTCATTATTAGGGTAATAAGTTTCCTTAATAAATTTATTGTCCAGGCCTATATGCGTTATTGTGCATATTCCCCTGTTATTAAAATAGGCTATGTTGCTGTCGTCTCCCCAGTCAAAAGAAGGGGTTATTATATCGCTGGCTACTATTTTGTTCATATTTGTGCCGTCCGCCAGCATGCTCCACAAGCCGTTGTGAAGTTTTGTTTTTTCCCTTGAAAAGATAATTTTTTCGCCTTCAGGCGAAAGCCTGAACATGCTTACATCGTGTGTGCCTGTCAGCACAGACGGGGTTTCGCCGGTTTTGTCAATCGTCCAAATATCGCCTTTTTTCAAGAATATCACATTGTTTGAATCCTTTGACCAGCCTATCTGTCCACGGTTGTATAAATCTATAATTGTTATATTTTCTTTGTCGTTGGTAAGAGGCTTCTGTCCTGTGCCGTCAAAATTCATCAGCCATAAATTAATAAACCCCGACCTGTCGGAATAAAAGGCTATTTTTGCCCCGTCAGGCGATATTGCAGGGCACCAGTTATTTTTTTCCTTTGTCAGAACGTTTTTATCCTCGCCGTTTACACTCATGCTGCCTATCTGCAGAAAATACTTGCTGTCTTCCATAACATAAAAAATGAGTGTTTTATAATTCGAAGCTTGTATTTTTTCGGTTTCCGGCTGGCCAAACAGAAAAAATGGAATAAGGAGGAAGGTGATAATTAAAAGAAAATTAAATTTTGATTTTATGTTCATTTTCTCCTCATCGGCTTTTATACTAAAACATAACGTGCATATTTAATTCTATTTAAATCATAGTATATTCTATTCATTTATAAAGTCAAGAATTATTTGAATTTGAAAGGTTTTATCGAATTTAAGACATTTATACAAAAAATTGACATAAAATCAGCAATTCAAAATACTGACAAATTTTCAATTTTACAAATATCCGTCACAAACCCGGAATAAATCAGGCGTTGAGTAAAGGTAAATAATAAAAACAAATTTAAAAAATAAAAAATTTGTTGTATAATAACAAACAGATATAGGTGCTTTTCATATTGTACAAAACCTTATTTTTAGGAGAAAATAATGGGAAAAAGATTATTAATTTTAACCATAATATCTTTTTTATTTTTATGCATTTCCTGCAAACAGCTAAACAGAAATAATCCTACTGACCCGAAAAGCAGCACATATATAGGCATAACATATGACGGGCAATTATCCAATACGTCAGGCGCGACTATAAGGGCGATGAACATAAACAGCGGCTTAATAACCTTCGGAGCTTATACCACATACGCAAGCATAGGGGATTGTGTAATTGAAATACTTGGAAGCCAACAACTGGTATACATAGGAACGACGGGCAATGTCATTGGGACTTTTGCCGATATAACAGACATGTGCAACGACGGAAGCGGGGATTTATTTGTAACAGACAACAAAAGTGCCGTGCAGATAATCGACCCTCAATATAACTTTCATTATTTTAATGTTACGGCAACAAGCGTGTCTACATTATATTTAGCATGTTATCAGAACAGCATTTACCTTGCCAATACTTCGGACAAGACAATACAAATTTATGGCGGAGGTAGTCCCACAAACCTAGACATATACAACATGACTAATTCAGTTTCAGTGACGGTTACAGCCAACGGCTATTTTTCCCCGGGCAGGATATTTACTTCGGCAAATTATATCTTTGTCGTGAACAGTTTGAATAAAAAGGAAGTTTTAAAGTTAAGCCATGGATCTCTGGCAATGCAGGCAGACATAATATTCGGGGCGGATGTCATAGACGCGGCGCTATATTCAAACAATACAATCCAGCTTTTATCCGAGCAGGCTGTATATCAGATCAATGAAAACCTGTCGTTAGCCGGAGCGAAAGAATGGGGCAATTTTGGGCAGGGTGACGGGAGAGTCATTAACGGTCAGCTCATCGCTTATGATAACATAACAGGAAAAATTTACATACTTGACGGCACAGAAATAAAAATATTCGGGTCAAATTAAATGAAAAAAAGCATATTAACAGGAAGTCTTTTCATGTTTTTTTTAATTTCACAATATTTATATCCTGCAACATACAGCGCCGCTCAGCCGGCAAACGCTGGCTATTACACTGCCACAACTAAAACCACAGCAGTGCAGTTTTATAAGACAGCACCAGGCACTGTTCCCCAGCAAACTCCGGCAAATCAAAGTGCCGGCGGGTATGCAGCGCCGGCAACAAACACTACACAGGCCGCGTATGCACCCACTCAGCTCACAATGACTCCGGAACAAAAAGACGAACTCAGGGCTGAATATATGATTAAGGGCGACGAGCTTTTTAGGGCATATAAGTACGATGAGGCAATAAGATATTATTACGCTGCAGTCAAAGTGCAGGACAATTATATGCGCGGCTGGAAACAAATGGCGTTTTGTTATTACCTACTTAAAAAACATCAGTACGCCTACTCGGCCTTTAAAAAAGTGCTTTCATTTGACCCGAACGACAAGGATGCAAAGGAATTCATGGATTATTACAATTCCATGATTACAAAAGGCCAGAAAAAGCCGATAAAAAGGGAAATGTCCGATTCCTCATGGAGATCGGCAGTACTGCCCGGATGGGGTCAGATCTATAATAACCAGGTGTTAAAAGGACTTCTTTTTGGAAGCGGGTTTTTGATATCTGCAGGGCTTACTGTTTATGACATAGTTGATGAAAGGTCAAAATTCGACAAGTATGAAACGGCAAACGAGAACCTTGATATAGCATATAGCGCAGCGCAGGATGCCTATAACATGGCCTTGACCTTCGGCATTGCCACGGCTCTTATATGGATCGGCGGCATGGTTGACGCGGCCTTAAATTATAACTGCGAGGAAGCAAGGTCAGTGGATGTGACACTTAAAAACAACACAATTTTTCTTTGCGAGACAATCCGGTTTTAATTTAAAATCTCCCGTAAACAAGTCCCTTGCCCACGTGTTTTTTTAAAAAATTCAATATATCCCTGTGTATTTTTATTTTTTCACCTTTATAATATTTGGAGCCCGGGAAAGCAATTAGTTTATGCGCGTGTATTTTTATGCCCTGCGCGACAAACCGTTCCATCATTTTCAATGTAGTGTCAATATCCTCCTGGTTTTCAAAAGGGAACCCGAAAATAAAATCAACATTTGTCTTAAACCCGCTTTTTCTGGCGAGCGAGACCGCTTTTTCAACATCAGCGCTTGTATGCTGCCTGCCTGTCAGCTTTAAAATCCTGTCTGAACCGGATTGCGCGCCTATTATTATATTGTCGTTGTTGCAGTATTTTCTCAGCAGCAGAATGGTGTCTTCATTTACAAATTCCGGCCTGATTTCTGAAGGGAACGAGCCGAGATAAAGCTTTCCCCTGGTTTTTAATGTTTTATTCAGGGTTTTTACAAGGTTTTCAAGAGCTTGATAATTTATCGTTTTGCCATCTGGCGAGCCGTATGAGAGTGCGTTTGGCGAGATAAACCTGATGTCGTTAAGCTTGTATTTAAGCATGAACTCAACGTGTCTTACTATATCCTCAATGCTGCGGTGCCGCGGCTTTGTTCCGGCGAGTTTTGATGTCTGGCAAAAAGAACAGGCAAAAGGGCATCCCCGCGTTATTTCTATGTATAATATCATATTCGGATTTTTAAAAGGGAACGCCGGGTATTTGTTCAGGTCAACAGGGATTCCTTTAATGACACGGGAGACAATATCCGCTGCAGAGTCAAGGTTTTTGATTAATGCCGGCAATGATTCTTCGCCTTCGCCGCAGATAATATAATCGGCTTTATTGTTAAGGCAGTCCTGCGGGTCGCACGATGCATGCGGTCCGCCTGCGATTATAACGGCATTATTGAAATTATTTTTGATTTTTTTTATTTCGGAAAATGCTTTTTCTTTTCCTTTGGTTGAAAAAGAATAAATAAAAACCGGATTTTCATGATTAACCAGCTCCCTGATTTTTTCCACGGAAAACTCATTTAATATGGCGGTTTTTTTATCGTCAAAATATTTGTCTGTTTCAAGCGCACCCATCAGGGCTGAAATGCTGCTTTTATTGTATTTTGTTAGGCGGTAAATTATCATGGTAAATTCATTATATCCCAGGCGCTTTATATTTAGCAAGTCAGAAAAAAGTTGGTTATAATCCCTCTCCCTTGACGGGAGAGGGTAGGGTGAGGGTGAAGTAGCGGCAAAAGAGCATTAACACATGAGTGGACAGTTGCTACGTCACCCCCATCCCAGCCTTACCCCGTTGAGGGGTAAAGGATATTGTTAAAACCGATGTGGAAACTGCATGTTAGTAATAAACTCGATTTTTGCTTGTTTTTGAAGTATAATAATTCAAAATTCCATGAAAGGAGAAAAATGCAGAACAACGATATTTCAATGTGGAAAAAAACATACAACGTGCACGTTTATGAATCCGACCAGAGGGCAAGGGCAAAACTGACATCCCTGTGCAATTATTTTCAGAACAGCGCTTGGGAGCATTACAATGCCATTAACATGCAGCGGGGCCCGTTTTTGACTATAAAGCAGATATGGCTCATGACAAGGATGGAAATAGAGTTCAGCAGGTTCCCGCAATGGGACGAGGATATAGAAGCTGTCACCTGGTCCCGCGGCATTGACAGGATGCTTGCTTTCAGGGATTTTAAAATGATAGGAGAGAAAGGCGATGAGATAGCGCGGGGCACGACAACATGGGTGGTGATTGACATAGAGACAGGGAAAATACAGCGTCTGGATGAAATGTCGAAAAAATGGCCGTCTTTGCCCGATAACAAAGCAATAGGGAAGTCTGCGGACAAGATTGAAACCCTGCAAAAACCGGTATATGGCACGGCATTTAAGGCAAAATACAGCGACCTTGACGTCAATATGCATGTAAACAACGTAAAGTATATTGAGTGGGCCCTTGACTCTTATCCGCTGGAAATAATTGATACAAGGGAAATTAAAAGAATACAGGTTAATTTCGAGGGTGAAACAAAACTGGGCGATGAAGTGGCAGTAGGCTCAGAAAAAATTTCTGACACCCCGCTTATATTTTTAAATAATGTCGTCAGGAAAAAAGATGATAAAGAAGTTTGCAGGATAAAAATAGAGTGGGGTGAAACGCTTGTCAAATAAGAATTTATATTGATCATTTGTATTTTTTATCCTTTGTTTTGATGGTAATAGCCAAAAACTACAAAAACAGATACAAAAAGAATTGACAAAAAAATAAAAGGCAGGTATAATTGTCAAGTATCAATAATTTAAGAGGAGGGAACATATGAAAAATAGCCTTTTAATATTTTTGGTTCTATTTATCGTCATTTTAATAAGCATTTGCGGATGCAAAAAGCTCAAACCACCTACGTTTCCTGCTGCGGCTTTGGCCACTAGCACGCCAAATATAGCAGCAACAATGCAGGCGCAGGCAACACAAACCGCAATTTACCTTGAGACAGCGGGCATTTCTGCCCAGCAATCAGCAACAGCCCAAGCGCAGCAAACAGCAACAACACAGGCGCAGGCAACACAAACCGCAATCTACCTTGAGACAGCAGGATTTTCTGCGCAGCAATCAGCAACAGCTCAGGCACAGCAGACAACAACTGCCCAGGCTCAGCAGACATTAACAGCGCAGGCGCAAGAGACAGCAACTGTTCAGGTGCAGCAGACAGCAACAGCCCAGGCGCAGCAAACATTAACAGCCCAGGCGCAGCAAACATTAACAGCCCAGGCGCAACAGACAGAAATAGCCCAGGCGCAGCAGACATTAACAGCTCAGGTACAGCAGACAGCAACAGCCCAGGCACAGCAAACGGCAATTGCCATGGCGCAAGAGACAGCAACAGCCCAGGCACAAGAGACAGTGACAGCCCAGGCACAGCAGACAGCCCAGGCACAGGTACAGGCAACTGCGCAGGCACAGGCAACACAAACCGCGGCTGCATTGCAGACAGCCGGGTTGTCAGCGCAGGAGACTGCGACAGCAGAGGCAGCGGCAACGGCAACAGCTGTGGAGCAGATGGCCACCTTGGTTGCGGCGGCTCAAAAGACAGCGGATGCGGAACTGACGGCCACGGCAATAGCAATAGCCACTTTTGGCACGGCTACATATACGCCGAATGCCACGGAAACGGCAGCGGCGCAGATTGCGACAGCTGAAGCGGCAATTACACTCACATATCTCGCTACAGCGGGCCAGACTGCCCAGGTAGCGGCGACAGAGACCGCGACAGCCGCAAATGCAAACGCTACAGCAACCGCCGCGGCTGTTAATACAGCGGAAGCTATGAGAACAGTCGTTACAATATCGCCGTCAAATACTCCGACTATAAATCTTACTCCAAGCCTCACTCCAACCCTGACTCTTACCCCTACAGCGGGTATTCCGCCTGCGCCTTATACAATATATGCTTATGTATCGTTTTATGACTTTGACTCCTACGGGACTAATGTATACGGAACTGTTTATATGTATGACGCAAACTATAATACGGTACAAAAAGTAAGCGCAACATTAAAAGATATTACAAAAGCATCCCAGGTCAGTTTAACCAATAACGGCAGCGGCTATTGCTACGCCTATTATTATGATGCCAATCCGTCAGGCGACACGTTTGAAGTGGATGTTTATTTTAACGGGGTAACTTATACATCACAGGCAGCTATGCCGGCGATCCCCCAGTTGAGTGCAGACGGCAACACGGTTTCATGGCAGTCCGGCATTACCAGCGGCAATGTGTATGTTGACGATCCGGCAGGGAATCAGACCCTTGGGCAGAGCATTTCCGGCACCAGCATGGATATCTCTTCGGCTTACACGCCCGGAGTTTACGGGGAATACTATGTAGGAGTAAATTTATCAAACGCAGGGACATTTACAGGAGGCGCATCGGCATCCAGCAGTTTCAGCGTCAAACACAACACAGCCTGGGACGTGGATGTAACATCGGGATCCATAACTGTCATGCCCACGTCCACGCCTGCACCGACAGTCACCGGTATAACAATAGAGGCGATTATAATGGAAAATGACCTGGAGGGAGGCCTGTCTGCCCAGGACATGGTATATATTATGGACGCAAGTTACAACCCTATAACAGACGCCGGTGTAATAATAAAGGACCTTACAAAATCCTCGCAGACTACGGTATATTACAATGCAACAAATAATTATTACCAAGTTATTGGGGCTGATTATACAGCCGGAGATACATATGAAGTGGATGTGTGCGTGAGCGGAATAACTTATACTGCACAAGCTTCTGCGCCAAGTATCGCAAGCGGGAATTTAAGCACGGACGCCAATACGGTTTCGTGGACTAGCAACGGAAACTATAATGAGGTAGATGTTGACGACTCAAGCGGCAACCAATTATTTTATCAAACTAACCTGCCTGGAAACAGCGTGGATATTTCATCATATGACGCTGCAGTAGGGGATTATTCAGTAAACCTCTGGCTGGGCAATGCATATAGCAATAATTCATCGTTTAGTGGATTAGCCTACGATTCGGCTGTATTTGCCGGAGTGGGTATGGGCGTGATAGGCATTATATATGAAGCCAGCTGGGATGTGTCTGTCACTTACTAATCCTATATTTTAAAAGCCTTAGAAAGGTAAATCAAGCTGGTTTTTATCCTCTGTTTTTACAGGCAAAGGCGGGCTTTCGTTGAAATTATGCATTGAGACGCCGAGCAGCCTGATTTTCTTTTTCCCTGCATCGGTTTTTAAGAGAAGTTTTTCAATATATCCCATTATTGTCGCGCCTGACTGCACGGGCTTTTCCACGGTTATGCTCCTTGTTATCTGCTGGAAGTCAAAATATTTTATTTTCAGGGTTATTGTTTTTCCTTTTTTATCGGTTTCCTTTAAAAGCTTTTCCACCTCAAAGCACAATTCTTCGAGTATTTCCCTGATTTTTTCCGTGTTGGTTATGTCCTCTGGCAGGGTTGTTTCCCTGCCTATTGATTTCCTTTCCCAGTTCGGCTCGACAGGCGAGTCGTCAATGCCGCGCGCTAAATTATAAAACCACTCGCCTGATTTGCCGAAGTGTTCTGTAAGTTCTTCCATGGATTTTTTCTTTAAATCCAGCCCAGTCCTAACGCCTATCTTATGCATTTCTTTTTCAGTGACCTTGCCCACGCCGTGAAAGCTTCCTATTGCCAGCTTGGAAATGAATACGTCGGCATCTTTGGGCGCGACCACGGTCAGGCCGTCCGGCTTTTTAAATCCTGACGCGATTTTTGCCAGGAACTTATTGTATGAAACGCCTGCAGAGGCAGTGAGCCGTGTTTTTTCATATATTTTTTGTTTTATCTGTTTTGCTATTTCAGTGGCGGATGATATTCCTTTTTCATTTTCCGTGACGTCAAGATAAGCTTCGTCGAGCGAGGCAGGCTCAACAAGGCCGGTGTATTCATGGAAGATTTCATTTATCTGGTTGGAAACTTCTTCATATTTGTCAAAATTCGGATGCACAAGGATTGCCTGAGGGCATAGTTGCATGGCCTTTGCAGAGGACATGGCAGAGCGCACGCCGAACTTACGCGCCGCATAAGAGCATGCAGCTACTACGCCGCGCTCTTTTATTGTGCCGCCGACAATTACGGGCTTTCCTCGCAATGCAGGGTCATCCCTCTGCTCTACTGACGCGTAAAACGCGTCCATATCTATGTGGATGATTTTTCTTGGTTTCATGGTAAAATAAGTATACAATTTCATTTTTTGAAAAGGAAGAAAATTATGAAAAGGATTTTGCTCATCAACCCGTGGATTTACGATTTCAAGAGCCATGATTTCTGGATAAAGCCTTTCGGGCTATTAAGGATAGCGTCGCTGCTCAAAGACAAGGGATTTAAAGTTGACTTGATTGACTGCATGGACAGGCAGGACGAGAGCATTCCTGATGAGTTCAGGCAGAGCGATGAATACGGCAAGGGCAGGTTTTATAGCGAAATTATAGCGGAAAAGCCGAAACCATATAATAAGGTCCCGAGAAATTATAAAAGATACGGCATTACTCCTGATGCCTTCAACAAAAAACTTGAAAAGCTGGAAAAGCCAGATTTGGTTCTTGTGACTTCGAGCATGACTTATACTTATGAAGGCGTATACCATGCCATAAGCCTGCTGAAAGAAAATTTTTCCGGCGTCCATATAATACTCGGCGGGATTTACGCAACCCTATGTTTTGACCACGCCAGGGAAAAGTCAGGCGCCAACACAGTATGGAAAGGCGACATAAATAATTATTTTTTAATGTCGCTGAACAGACTCACAGGAGTGTCGTTTGACCCCATGGAAGAAAATGATTTTAACGAGTTTATCCCTGATTATTCGTTTTATCCGCATACGCCGTATGTTGTCATGCGTCTCACAAAAGGCTGCCCTTACACCTGCACGTACTGCGCCATAAAGGAACTTTGCGAGGGGTTTTACCAGCGCAAGCCCGGAAATATACTGAAGGAATTCGAGTCGTACCATAACCGCGGCATTAAAAATATAGCGTTTTACGACGACGCCTTATTTTACAAGAACCATTTCATAAAACAGATTTTGCGGGAGCTGGTTAGCAGGAAATACGGTTTTAACCTGCACACGCCAAACGGCCTGCATGCCGCCTACATTGACGGCGAGCTCGCTGTGCTCATGAAACAGGCGGGCTTTGTGGATGTGCGGGTCTCGCTCGAGACAAGCGATTACAGCATGCAGAAAACAACCGGCGGCAAAGTGTCAAATGATTTGTTTGAGCAGGCAATAAAAAATTTACGGGACGCAGGCTATAAAGATGACGATATAGGGATTTACCTGCTCGCCGGCATGCCCGGGCAGGACCTGGACTCAATATTAAAAGACGTTGATTACGTGAAACAATTTGATTTAAAGGTAAAAATAGCCAATTATTCGCCAATGACTGCAACGGCGGATTTTGCGAAATTCAGGTCCGACGTAAAGGCCGGCCTCCAGAAAGAGCCTCTCATGCAGAATGAGTTTTACTTCTTATCAATCAACACCGATTTTAACTGGAAAATGTACCAGCAGGTAAAAGAGGAAATACAGGATAAAGACGAGGATTGAATATTTAGCTATATTTATAAAGCTTTTTTCAACAAAATCAACTTTTCTGCAACTATTTGCATAAAAGTATTGACTTTTTTGCAAAGCAATGAACAAAAGTTGAGTGCAAACCCTATTAATGTGGCATACCAAGCCATGCCTCAAATACAATTCTTGACAATTAAATGATTTTTAGCTATAATATATTTAGTTTTGGTAATTACCAAATTATGGCAATAGAAGGAACTAAAAAAATGGATAAAAAAGACATGGGCTATAAAAGTATTTCAAAAGATGAGCTTGAGCTTATTTCCCGGGCTGAATTTACAGGGGAAAAGGTACTGACCGGAGAGTACGCGGCCACGGTATTCGGTGATAAGAAAAAGGCAGCCAAAACACTTTATCGCCTCGCTAAAAAAGGCCGCCTGATACAGATACAGCGCGGCAAGTATTTTATTGTGCCTATACGGGCGCCTAAACAGCTCTGGATGCCGAATGAATTTATAGCCGCCAAATACTGGATGGAAGGGACGCCTTATTACATAGGATATTTTACCATGTACAATTACTGGGGTTTCACCGAGCAGATTCCGCAGATACTTTTTGTTTTAAACACCGCGAAGTCTTTGGAAAAAACAATAGGAGTGTTAAGGTTCAAAGCTGTTAAAATAAGCCAGGACAAGTACTACGGCATACAGGAGCTGGAAATTGACGGTGAAAAAGTAAATATCAGCGATAAAGAGCGTACACTTGTAGATTTTGTTTATAACCCGCTTGGTTCATTTGACAATCTTAAAGAAGTGCTTATATCAAACGCGCCGGATATAGACATGGAAAAATTCGCGGAATATCTTATTAAATACCCTGAAATAGCGGTGCGTAAACGGGCGGGATATATACTGGAAAAAGCGGGAGCAGAATCCCGGTTCATGAAAAAAATAAAAAAGACGTTTGACCCGGACGCGTCAAAGGTTGTTTTAAATCCGTTCAATAAATCAGGAAAAGGAAAAACAGACAGGAATTGGGGGTTAATCATAAATTAAAAGGATTGAAGGGGAAAGTTTAAAAGAATTATGCGGCGCGCTTGCCGGGCAGCACGGGTTCAGGCCGGCAGTCATTGAGAAGGATTATTACCTGACCATGTTGCTGAGTCATATAGGGGAAATAGCGGGCAACAGCCTGGTTCTTAAAGGCGGTACACTGCTTAACAAAATGTACCTAAACTATTACAGGATGAGCGAAGACCTGGATTTTTCTTATGCCGGCAAAGAAGATATTGATTCAAGAGGCAAAAGGTCAAAAGCCATGGCTCCGCTTAAAAAGGAAATGGCTGATTTTTTAGTCGGCCTCGGCATGCGGCTGGAACAACAGGAAAGCAGGGGCTTTAACAACTCGACCCAGTATGTTTTCGTGGCGCTGTATGATTCAGTATTCATCGGTAAAAATGAGAAAATTAAAATCGAAATATCATTAAGGGCGCGTGTGTATGATACGCCCGTACTGATGGAAGTAAAACATTTTTACAAGGATATATTTACCGGCGAGGACCTGATACCCGGCGGCAAAGTGCTGTCGCTCTCGTACAACGAAGCTGTTGCCGAAAAACTTAAGGCGTCCATAACAAGGCAAAACCCGGCTATAAGGGATTTTTATGATTTGAAACATATTTATGATGCTGGTTTTGACTTTGGGAATGACTCATTTATCAGGTTATTTCAAATTAAGTTAAGCGATGAAAAATATTCCGGTAATTACACGGTTAATTTTGGTATGGATGATGGTGAAATAGAGCTTTTGAGAAAGCAGATAGAAGTGGATTTGAAACCTGTGATACGGAATGAAGAAGATTTTAATCTTGATGCTGTTTTTAAGACATTCAATCCGATCTTGAGCGGTTTGACAAAATAAACGCTATCTTAACAGGAGTGAATAGACTTTGTAAAATTCAGGCCGGACATAAAAGCAGCGCTTCAAACAGAACCACTCACACAGAATGAGTTTTATTTTCTTTCAATCAATACCGATTTTAACTGGAAAATGTACCAGCAGGTAAAAGAGGAAATACAGGAGGAAGACGAGGAGTGACCATACTTCCCCCTTTAATAAAGGGGGACAAAGGGGGATTTAAGTCATGACGCAAATACAATTCTTGGCAGTTGAGTGATTTTCAGCTATAATATATTTAGTTTCGGTAATTATCAAATTATGAGAATAGAAGAAACTAAAAAATGGATAGAAAAGATAAGAGATATAAAGGTATTTCAAAAAGGAGTATAATTAAGAAAACTAAGGACAAAGGAGACGGTTATGAAAAAACTTTTACCAGTAATAATCTTATTATTTTGTTTTAGTATTTTTGTTTATTCGAATGACGAAGATAAGTATTTTTCAGACGGTAAAACTGCATTTGATGCAGAAAAATATGATGAGGCAATCAAAGACTTTGACAAAGTAATATCTATTGATCCCAAAAATGCCGAGGCTTACGCATACCGCGGCAGGGCAAGAAGCGATATAGACCCAAAGAGCGCTATTGAAGATTGTAGCAAAGCAATAGAACTTAATCCGTCACTTTCAAAAGCATATTATGGTCGTGGAAATGCTAAAGATAACTCAGGTGACCATGAAGGAGCGATTCAGGATTATAACAAGGCAATCGAGCTTAATCCAAAAGATGCGGCGTTGTACAATGGCCGCGGGCTTGCTAAGGCTCAATTAGGCGACTATACAGGAGCTATTAAGGATTGCAACAAAGCAATAGAGCTTGACCCAAAGGATACGGATTCGTATTACAACCGCGGTGTTGCTAAAGATTATTTAAAAGATTTTAAAGCCGCTATTAATGATTATACTATGGCAATAGAGCTTGACCCGAAGTATGCGCTGGCTTATTACGGTCGAGGGCTTGCTAGAGCTAAATTAGGCGACTATACAGGAGCAATTAAGGATTGCAACAAAGCAATAGAGCTTGACCCGAAGTATGCGCTGGCTTATTGCTATCGCGGTGTTGCTAAAGAAGCTTTAGACGATAATATAGGAGCAATTAAGGATTTTAATAAGGCGATAGAACTCAATCCTAAATTCGCAGAAGCTTATGGTGTTCGCGGGGAAACCAAATATAAATTAGGCGACTATACCGGTGCTATCAAGGATTTTAATAAGGCGATAGAGCTTAACCCAAAGGATGCAGAAGCTTATTACGACCGCGGGCTTGTTAAAAAAGACTCAGGCAATGTAAAAGGTGCACTTGAAGATTTAAGTGAAGCTGGAGAATTAGGATATGATAAAGCTTATGACATAATCAAAAAAATTCAAAATGAAAAGTAAGGCTAAAAATAAACCTATTGAAAAACTAGAAATAAAAAACAACAAGGAGGCTTTATGAAAATTGTTAAAAATCCTTTCCTTGCAGGGGTATTATCATTTTTTGTTTATGGTCTCGGGCAAATGTATGTTGGTGATGTTAAAAAGGGACTTAGAAAATTTTTTACGTTTTATATTACCTGTTTTATTATTGGTATTGTAATGGCTTTTCTTTGTGCTGCTATACCGGGGGGAAGTTCAAGTTCAGTTTATATTACGGTCGTTTTTTTGATTATAGAAATCATTGCCGGTATTGTCATTGTTATTAATTGGATAAAAAATATAAGAGAAGCATATAAAATGGCAGAACAAAATAATGCAGCTATTGGCAATGAGATTACTGAAGATACAAAAAAATGTCCGTATTGTGCCGAAATAATAAAAAAAGAAGCAAAAATTTGTCGTTTTTGTGGTAAAGAACAGGCTTAAAATTACCGTAGATTAAACTGTTTTTAAAACAAGATGTTTGTATAACATTTAAATATTGGAGGCAATTATGAGTGCGCCGAGAAAAGCGTATCGGTTCGCGCTGGTGAAAGTCCAGCCTGGGCAAAGGTCAGCCGCCAGCCCAATACCAAATTCCACAAATAGTGAGGCAACGAGCTAAATGAAGCTGGAAGGCGGGAGACATCGGGATACAACGCAAGTGAAGGTATTGAGCCCCGAAATCGCCAACGTGTCGGAGGCCGACATTTTTCATAAAAGAGCAGGCAGCAGTCCCACAATCATAAAAAGGCGAGAGAGTGGGAATCCGACGGGGTCTAAGTCCGTGTCAAGATGTCAAGGAGCAGATATGAACTCGGGAGAGCCGGGACACCCTCAAAACGAGAGTATGCGGCGACAAATCCTAAAAGATAAGGAGCCGCAAAAGATGTTCCGGCAGTCTGACTATCCCATAGTATCGATGAAGTCTACGAAAGTAGATGGAGAAAGGGGATAGAGGGAATGCGTATGGACATAAGGGAGACAACCGCCACACACAGAGGTGGAGACGGAATGGCAACAAAACTTATGACCATAACAATGCGGGCAAAGGAAAATCCAAAATTGAGATTTACATCGCTGATACACCTGCTCAATGAGGAGTTTCTAATGGAGTGCTTTGGGGAGTTAAAACAGGACAAAGCCCCGGGCATTGACGGAGTAAGGATAGAGGAATATGAAGTCAACAAAGAGGCAAATATCAAGGATTTAATCAATAGGATGAAGGCGTGGAGATACATACCGCAACCAACAAGGCGCGTCTACATCCCCAAGACAAACGGAGACAAGAGGCCGCTGGGAATACCTGCCGTCGAGGATAAGATAATCCAGATGGGGGTAAAGAAAATTCTTGAGTCAATCTTTGAGGTAGACTTCAGCGAAGTATCTTACGGGTTCAGGCCTGACAGAAATTGTCATCAGGCATTGAAAATTCTGGATAAGGAAGTAATGACAAAGCCAGTCAACGCAGTAGTGGATATGGACATTGAGAAGTTTTTCGATACCATAAACCACAAATGGCTAATGAAATGCCTTACGCAAAGGATTGCCGATACAAACCTGATAAGGTTAATCGGCAGGATATTAAATGCAGGGATTATGGAAGAAGGTAAGTTTATCGAAACGGATAAAGGGACGCCGCAGGGCGGAATACTAAGCCCATTACTGGCGAACATCTACCTACACTACATATTAGACCTGTGGTTCGAAAGGCATGTCAAGAGACAGCTCAAAGGATACGCCAGTCTGATACGTTATGCCGATGACTTTGTTGTGCTGTTCCAATATGACAGCGAAGCAAAGGAGTTTGGCGAAATGTTAAGACAGAGGCTTGATAAGTTTGGCCTCAAAATCGCCAAAGATAAATCGAGAATAATCGTATTCGGGCGCCACGCCTGGTATAAGTCCAAAGATACAGGCGGGAAAATTCCGACCTTTGATTTCCTCGGGTTTACTCATTACTGCGACAAAACCAGAAAGGGCGGCTTCAAATTAGGCCGAAGGACGGCAAGTACAAAATTCAAACAGAAGATGAAGGCGACGAACTTCTGGCTAAAGAGCGTAAGAAATCTTGTGGAATTAAAACAGTGGTGGCAGGCATTAGGAAGAAAGTTAACGGGCCACTACAATTATTACGGGATAAGCGGTAATATGCCCCAAATAACAAAATTCTACTGGAGAAATCGTGCGCTCGCCTATAAATGGATAAACAGGCGAAGCCAGAAAAGAAGTTACAACTGGGAACAGTTTTGCCGCTTTCTAAGATACAACCCATTGCCGGAACCCAGGATATATCATTTAACCTATTCGCTGTCATCGTATTAGGAAGTATTCCCGTGGAGCCGAATGACCGAAACGGTCACGTTCGGTTCTGAGAGGGGCATTAAGTAACCAAAGGAGGTTATAAAAGATGTCTACTCACAAAAAATATTTTTTTGCATTATTTTTGATTACGGGTCTATTTAGTAATGTATTTACAACGCAATGCCCCGGTTATAAAAATATTTGTTGGGGTTCTTCAGAAAAAGTAGTTAGAACTGCTTTAAATGCTAAATTTAGAGAACCATTAAACAGTTCTAGTGTTTATGATGGGGGGTGCCTATTTTTAAGTTATGAAGATTTTGATGGTGTTATTTTCAAAATGCTTGATATAGATACGAGCGAACCTTATTCATTCGATCCATATGTAGTAAATACACTTGACATATACGTACCAAATAGTTCATTTAAAAGATATAATGTAAAAGAAAACGATTTGGTTGTTTTCTTTAAGGGTAGATTTTTTTGTTATGAAACTTATGTGGGTGAATATGAAACTGTTGAAGAAGCCTTAATAAAAAAATACGGGCAAGAGATTAAGCCTTGGAAGGATTTTGAGGAAAAAAAGTATTATAATGTATCTGTAAGAATAATTGATGGAACAAGAATTCTTAATATTAATGGAATTGTTTTTTATTTTGATGATAAGGTACTCAATGAAATTAAACAGATTGTTGATAAAAAATTGATGAAACAAAAGAAACAACAAAATGAAAAAGACAAACAAAATAATTTAGAGGAAAAAAATAAATTAGATAATTTATAAAATGGAGTTAAAAGTAGTGAATATAATTGAAATTATTAAAGATACAGACAGGGATATTATAGAATGTTATCGGAACTCTAAGTCGGGAAGCTATGCGGCATCCAAAAAATACCTAATTTTTCCACCTTATCGTAACAACAAAATACGCGTTTCGGAACAGGAGGCACGATTTTTATTTGTAAATAACTTAGAAAAAAATCAGGTCTATTACTCTGTGGAAAATCCCACGGAAAACGCGCATAATTTTAGTTCTAAAATCGGAAATAGCCGCAGTGCTGAAAGTGATGTAATGATTTGGGAAATAAAGAAAGGAAAACCAAGTAAACAATTAAATGTTGAATTTAAGGCAAAAGGCGTATCAGATAAAAGAAAAGACACGAAGTTTATTTTAAAAGACTTTAAAAAAATTCTATCCGAACCATGTGGCGGATTATGGTTTCATCTCCTTGAATCTGTAGATAGTAAAACAATTACTAAACTTTTTAACGTATTCCAAACGACATTAGAAAAGATAGGGGAAAAGCAATACAAAAAGAAAATTATTTTTAATATTTGTATTTTAAAGCAAGGGATATCTTTAATTAAGGAATTGGATTTAAGTATTGATTTAAGTATTGAGGATTTTTTTAATTTTGATTATTCAATTAAAAAAGATAAAGTAAAAATTAGTAATTCGAACGAGTGGATTAGCATTTAATTTTTTTATCAAGTAAACTGCTTTTAATCCCACTCCACGAAAATGTCCGCGTTTGTAGAAGCGGAATTTGATAGTCGCTTCGTGGACGTCGCAAATTATCCCTTTCACTTAGTTGTTTCAGGGACGTCGTAAACTTTATGATAGTACTCCTGTTATAGTGCTCCAGCCCCGGCTCGCGCTAAAATTGCGTAAAATTTGTCAGCAATAGTAGAGAATTGACAATGCCGTAAATAGGGGATATACTTTTATTTGTTACGGAGGTAAGTTATGCAAAAACTATTGTACCCTGAGGTGATAT
This sequence comes from uncultured bacterium, assembly GCA_963845185.1. Classification (GTDB taxonomy): domain Bacteria; phylum Oederibacteriota; class PGYV01; order PGYV01; family CAWJRG01; genus CAWJRG01. The sequence goes on from CAWJRG010000010.1 coordinate 834,959, forward strand.
GCGCTGCGAGGCTCTTCGGTTTGTTGATGATTTTCCTTTTAGTGTTTTCCCTGATAGACGTTGCGATCGCGGCCGAAAATGAAAACAAAACCGGTATGCAGACCTATCATAACCCGATTCTTTCCGGTTTTCACCCTGACCCAAGCATCTGCCGGGCAGGCGACGATTTTTACCTGACCAATTCCACCTTTGAGATGTTTCCCGGCCTTCCCATCTATCACAGCCGGGACCTGGTTCATTGGGAACAAATAGGCAATGCCCTCACGCGGCCCAGCCAGCTTCCCTTGAAGGGCGCTACTGATTTCGGAGGGCTCTACGCGCCCACGTTACGCTATTGGAATGGCCTTTTTTACCTTACCTGCGACAACATGACCCACGGCGGAAATTTCATAGTCACGGCCAAGGACCCTGCCGGGCCATGGTCCGAGTCAATGTGGATGGATGATTTCCACATGGATGGTTCGATGTTCTTCGACGACGACAATAAAGCTTATTACACCGCGCATTTCGGCGATGCGAAAGGCGGGATCGGCCAGGCTGAGTTCGACCCAATCACGGGAAAGCTGACCACACCCATGAAGGTGATTTATAACGACCTCAATGAAGACTGGAACGAGGGGCCCCATCTTTACAAGATTAATGGCCTCTACTACCTGATGCTGGCCGAGGGCGGTACCGGGACCGGCCACACGGAATTCATCGCGCGGTCCAAGTCAGCCTGGGGGCCTTTCGAGCCTTGCCCTTACAACCCCATACTCACGGAGCGGGACGACCTCAAAAGCCCTATCCAGTGCACGGGCCACGGCGACCTGGTTGAAGCGCCTGACGGAACATGGTGGATGGTGTTCCTTGGAACCAGGCCCCAGAACGGAACTTCGGTGCTGGGCCGTGAGACGTTCCTGGCGCCGGTACAATGGACAAAGGATGGATGGCCGGTAGTGAACGGTAACCATCATGTGGCAGTGGAAATGCAGGCGCCAAATCTCAAGCCTTTTTCAGTACAAGAAACTCCGGTGAAGTGGCTCTTCAACGTCTCGAAGCTGGGCCCTGAGTGGATACACGTACGCAATATTGACCCTTTATATTTTTCGCTCTCTGAACACAAGGGTTATTTAAGGATCAAGGCAGTCAAGGACAGCCTGGATAACAAGGAGGACACACCGGCTTTTGTTGGACAGCGGCAGCCTTCCTTCCGATTTTTGGCACGCACTGCCATGGTGTTCAAGCCCGGGCAGGATGGGGAAGAAGCCGGACTTTGCGTAAGGGCAAATGACTTTAACTATTATGAAATTGGCCTCGCTAAATCCGGCGGCAAGCTGCAGATTTTCGTTAAGAACCGTGTGAAAGCCAAAAATTACAAGGTCGCAAGCCAGCTTTTTACAGGCAGCAAGGTCCTGCTGCAGATTACAGGCGACGAAAGCCAGTACCAGTTTGCCTGGTCCAAGGACGGAAAAACATGGAACACCATCGCAGCCTCGGCTGCGGATGACCTTTCGCGTGAAAAAGCAGGCGGCTTTACAGGCACAGCAATCGGTCTTTACGCCAGTGCCAACGGCAAGGATTCAGGCTCTTTCGCTGATTTCTCATGGTTCGAGATGATCCCGGACGCCGTGACCTCTCCCCAGGCTTTGTCGCCACGGCCAACACCGACGGCCTTGCCGGCCTCGGATACCTGGCGTATCCGGACCGGGGGCAAGGCCATGACTGACAAATCTGGAACGGCCTGGGCCGCAGATATTGGATATGACGGAGGCGAGACTGCAATAACCGGAGAACCTATCCAGGGGGCTGTTGACCCGGCTCTTTACCAGACCGAACGATGGGGAAATGATTTCACCTATGCTTTCCAGGTTTTACCCGGGGAATACCGTGTCACCCTCAAGTTCACCGAAGTGTATCTGACAAAGCCCGGGGACCGGGTTTTTGACGTCTTTATCAACGGCCAGAAGGTGCTTGCTAACTTTGACATCATCAAGGAAGCCGGGGTTTTCGGCAAGGCAGTAGACCGGAGCTTTGATGGGATTGAACCCGATGACGGGCAAATCCGCATTCGTTTCGTTTCCTCGGTCCAAAACGCGAAGGTCTGCGCCATCGAGGTTATCAGGACAGACAATAAGTCAAAAAAATAGGGGAACGAGGCGATTTCAGTAATGGGCCACCAGTAATCCATTCGAAAATAACTTATAAAGCCTCTTGACAAATTAATATTATATTGTTATGCTTATGGTAAATAAATTTACGCAAATTCCAGATAAAGGAAAAATCGTGAATAATCTTACCAAAGCAGGATATATAACAGAGCGGGAAAGGGAAGTGATAGGCAGGCTTTCATATGAAAAGGCCGATGTCATTTCACGGCAGAAATTTGACGAATATTTTGCTAAATACCCCAAAAACGTGAGGTCCAAGCTTGTTTACAAGCTTGTAAAAAAAGGCATTTTATCCCCTATAAAAAAAGGATTGTATATATATTCGCCTATAGAATCCGGCCCAAACGGCAGAAATATAAATGAGTATCTTATCCCAGGATTTTTGATACCTGACGGGAATTATTATATAGGCTATAACAATATGTTCAATTATTATAAATTTACGGATCAGATAACGCAGGTTGTTTACGTTTTAAATACAAGCATACAGAGTGAAAGAATTATTGGAGGTATAAGGTATAAGCTTCTAAAAATACCAAAAGACAGAATGTACGGGATTGCGGAGATTGAAATAATGGGGGCAAAGGTAAGGGTAAGCGACATGGAAAGGACCCTGGTGGATCTTATCTATTATCCTGATCCTGTCGGCGGGTTAAAAGCGGCATACGATATAGTAACGGACAGGTTAAAAAACGGAAAAGCAAACCTTAAAAAGTTTATTGATTACTTGTGCCTTTTTCCGTCAGCCTACGTAAAAAAACGCGCGGGATATATACTCGAAAGCGCGGGAATAAAAACAGGTAGGCTGATAAAAGCAGTAAATCCGGGTTCGATTATGAAATTATATGACAATGAGATTAGAAAAGGCAGGATTGATAAGAAGTGGGGGATTATAGTAAATGATACACGGGGATAAAACAGAGTTCAGGCAAATTCTCGAAAGGTCTTCGGCGGCAACAGGATTTCCATTGCACCTTATGGAGAAAGACTATTACCTCACGATACTTTTGGGCGGGGTAAATAGGGAACTTGATGGAAAGCTTGTTTTCAAAGGGGGCACATGCCTGAATAAGATATATTTTGAGTATTTCAGGCTTAGCGAAGACCTGGATTTTACCATGCTCCTGCCGGAAAGAAAAAACCGGCAGGGCAACAAGAAGCAAAATTATGGACGGGGTGAAAAGAAATATTAAAAGATACGCTGAAAGTTTTGGCTTAAGGCTTGATGAGACAGAAAAGGCGGGCAGGAACGAAAACAAACAGTACATTTATTTTATTGAATATGATTCGATTATAACCGAAACAAAGGACAGCATAAAATTTGAGATTGGGTTAAGGGCAAATCCGTATCTACCTCCAAATAAAATGAAAATAAAGCATCTTTTCAAAAATCCTTACACGGGAGAGTATTTGTTTGAACCCGGCGAAATTCAGTGCCTGTCCCTTGCTGAAATAGCCGCAGAAAAGGTCAGGGCCGCGACAACGAGAAAGGTAATAGCTCCCAGGGATTTTTTTGACCTGCATTATTTTATAAAAAATGGTTTTGATTTTAATGCGGAAGAGTTTTTAAGGCTTGTTGAAAAAAAACTTGCTGAAGACGGTTTTGATCTAAAGGGAAGGGAAAGTTACAGAAACCTTTCGCGTTCTGAAACTGAAATCAAGGCAATGAAATCAAGGCTTGAAAAAGAACTTTATCCGGTGCTAACGGCTGAAGCAGCAAAAGAATTTGATATTGAGGCTGTTTTGAAATATTTCAATGAACTGTACAGTAAGCATGCTTAAAACGGCGCAGGTAACTGCTTAAACAATAAATGTCATCATATTAGAAGACTCTATACATGCATTGAGGAGAAAAATGGGCGCGCACAGGTTTTTTGTAAATAAGATATCAGAAGGCAGGGCTGAAATCCTCGGCGAGGATTACAACCATATAATCAATGTACTGCGCCTGAAAAAAGGGGATGCAATCAATGTTTTTAACTATGAAGCAGGCGAATATTCATCCATAATAGAATCAATTGATTCAAAGAACAGGATGATAAATGTTGCTATTGAAAACCAGGTCAAGGCAAGGGAGAAAAAAAACGTAAAGATAGGCGCGATAATTTCAATTATAAAAAGGGAAAACATGGAATTTATCATTGAAAAACTTACTGAACTAGGAATTAATATTATAATACCTCTGATAACAAAGCGAACAGTTGTGAAAATTAAAGAAGAGGAAAAAAAGCAGAAAAGGTGGGAGTCAATAATCTATTCCGCTGTCAAGCAATGCGGCAGGATATCAAAGCCCAGAGCTTGCGGCTACCGTGGAAGGCGTGGAAAATATCAGTCTCAATGAAAAAGCAGTAAAATTTTTTGTGTGGGAAAAAGAGGAAAAGAATTTTCTAATAGATGAGGCTGTAAAAATAAAACAGGACATAAATGAGGTTTATTTTTTGACTGGGCCAGAGGGCGGATTTGACGATTCAGAGGCAAAGATTATCATGGACAAAGGCTTTGTGCCTGTGAGCATAGGCGACACTATTTTAAGGGCAGAGACCGCTGCCATAGTTTCAGCCGGGGTATTAATACAGGCATTAAGGAGAAGCGCATGGAAGACATAAAAGATACTGTTTTGGGCATATTGAGCAGGAAAAAATTAAAGGGCGACGTTTATATAGAGGAAAACAGGCAAAGTGAAATAGCCATTGAGGACGGAAAAATAGAAAAGACAGTCGAAGCCGACTCTTTCGGCGCCGGAGTCAGGCTGGTTAAAGACAAAAAAATGAGTTTCGGGTTTTTTACCACAAAAGAAAAAAACGAGATAGAAAATTTAATAGAGAGGCTTGAAAAGCAGGCGCTTATAGAAGGCTATGAAAACTATTCGCTGGCAGGTTATAACCGCTATAACAATGTGGCGCTGTTTGACGAGAAAATTTTGCATATAAAGCCAGAGGAAAAAGCTGATATGCTTTTTAACATGGAAAAATCCATAAAGGCTTATTCAGGACAGATAAAATATGTCCGCGATACCATGTACACGGACAATAATTTAAAAATAAGCTATGTAAACACCGAAGGCGCGGCCGCTTCGTACGAGAAAACAATTTTTAATGTTTATACGTCGGTTGTGGCATCTGACGGTACGCAGGACGAGGTAGTTGATGGCACGGAAAGCGCGTGCTTTTTAAGGGATATTAAAACAGAAGAACTGGCAAAAGATGTGAGCCAGAGGGCAGTGAACCTGCTTGGCGGCAAATCCCTGAAATCAGGCCTTTACAATATCATATTATCCCCTTATGTGACTTCGCAGCTGCTGTATTTCATATCAAGAATGTTTTTTTCAAGTAATGTGAGAAAAGGCAAGTCTTTGCTGGGTTTCAGCAAGGAAGGCGACAAGATAGCTTCTGACAAGGTTTCAATAGCAGACGACGCGCTTCTTCCAAATCATATAGGCGGGTTTCCGGCAGATGCAGAAGGCACGCCGGGTGTGGACAAGACCCTCGTGGAAAAAGGTATCTTAAAAACTATTTTGTACGACAGGTTCAACGCCCAGCTTATGGGCAAGGCAAGCACAGGTAACTGCGTCAGGGAAAGTTTCAAATCCCTGCCTGACGTTGGAACAGGCAATTTTTACATAAAGCAGGGAAAGGCAATGAAAGACCTTGTAATGACAAAGGAAAAAGGGATATTCGTAAACTCATTCATGGGTATGCATACCATAGACACGGTGTCAGGCAATTTTTCGCTCGGAATGGACGGCTGGATTTCGAATGCCGGCGAAGCAGTAAAGCCTGTAAAGGACGTGCTCATGACAGGCAATATCAAGACCCTGCTTTCAAACGTGGCAGAAGTGTGCGACGACTTGAAATTTTATTATAATTTTGGCTCGCCTACCATTATAATCAAGGACGTGCAGATAGCAGGGAGAGAGTAAGTTAGTATTAACAAATCCATTGACATCCACTGACTACCTTATTGATTACCAACAAAGTTGGTGGTATCCTCTCCCTCAACGGGAGAGGAAAAAGGTGAGGGTGAAGCAGCAGCAACAACCAAATAAATTAAGCTAAAAGATAGAATGCAAAAAAAAAAATTTTAGGAATCTGAAGTTAGGCGTGAAGTAATCATGGAGTCAGCCGCTACCCCACCCTCATCCCAACCTTCCCCCGTCGAGGGGGAAGGAGCAGTTTTTTGATTTAGTATTCCTGCACCTGGCCGAATTTCCTTAGCAACTCTTTTTTCACCATGCCTTTTTCCGGCTCGCTGTAAACCACAATACTGAACATGCCTGCAATGTATACAGGCTGCCCGCCCGGCGCATTTTTATTCTTTTGCTTTTCTTTTTCAAGGCTGTCAGTGATTTTTTCCATAAAAAGGCCGTTGCCGTAATGGTTTATTTTGATGCTTATGCCGCTGCCGGTTGCAAGCACTTCCTCGAGCATCGGGTCTGCCTGGGTGACTTTAATTGTGTCAATCTGCAGGCCGGATGCTTTTAATTCCTGCGCAAGCTTGTAGGCAGGGCCTGAATATTTTGCCATATATTTTAAGCCATATAACCCGAGTGCAACAATAATAACGAAAATTACGAATATAAACGTTGATTTTTTCATGTGACACGCCTCCTTATGATTTATTTATCCATATTTTACCATTGTTACTATTCAATACAAGAAAAATTACTGGATAAAGGAAGCATTATGATATATTATTATCATTATGAAGACAAAATCAAGAAAGCAAATTACAGGCATTATAGGTTATCCGCTGTCGCATACATTGTCGCCTCTTATGCACAACGCCGGGTTTAAAAAATTCGGGCTTAACTGGGAATACAAAGTTTTTGAGACAAAGCCCGAAGATGTAAAAAAATTCATTGGCAAAATCAGGGAGCAGCCTATAAAAGGCATAAATGTTACGATACCTCACAAGCACTCTGTGATGCCTTTTCTTGACAGGATAGACAAAGCCGCGAAAACAATAGGCGCGGTAAATACCATTGTGAATAAAAATGGTTTCCTGATTGGCCATAACACCGATTACCTTGGTTTTATCGCATCGCTGAAAAAACACAGGGTAAATCTGAAAAATAAAAATGTTGTCATGCTCGGCGCGGGCGGCGCCGCGCACGCGGTCGGCTATGCAATAAATTTATCCAGGCCAAAAAGTTTCTACATATATAATATCGACACACCCATGATAAAGCGGCTTGTTAAAAAGTTAAAACTGAAAAATGTGAAAACAGGGGACATAATCAAAACCAAAGAAAAAGATAAGATATTGGCGAATGCGGATTTTATTGTAAACGCCACGTCAGTGGGCATGCACGACAGTAATGTGCCGTATAAATTAGGGACACTGAAAAAGGGCTGCGTTGTTTATGATTTGATTTATAATCCCCCGCTTACCAAGTTTTTAAAGCACGCGAGGAGCAGGGGCGCGAGGATAATCAACGGCCTTGACATGCTGATTTATCAGGGCATAGAAGCATTTTGTTTGTGGACAGGCAAAAAACTCGGATATGATTTGTTCAAAAATGCAATCAAAAGGAAAAGTTAGAAATCAGCCAAACCCGTCAAAATTCAAGGATATTCCAAGTTTAACTGAAAAACCCGGATAATCAACAGGAACTATTACATTCTGCGAGCCGTCTTTCAAAGTGCCTCCGCATGCCCTGTATGAAACTTCACCCATAAAGCCGAAATTATTGCTGAACCAGTAATTAAAGCCTGCATTAAAGTTAATGCCTGCAAAACTCCCGGAGGGCGCGAGGTTGACAGTGCCGGTATTACTGCCGGAACTGCTGAAATAACTTATATTGGAATAGTTGTTCATGCCGATATAAACGCCTATGTCAGCAGCAATATAACACTGGAAAGCGTTTAGCGTGAAACTGTCAAAAAAGTATTTGCGCGCGCCAATGCCCAGGTAATGAAGGCTGTAATCCTCTTTTGCAGTAACGGAAACATTCTGGCTATTGGGATAATAGAAAGTGCTTGAATCGGTGAAATTAATATAGTCTTTTTTTAAGTAAATCGCCCAGGTAACGGGGTCGGTGTACATCAGCATGACCGCGTTTGCGCCCAGGGAGGGCGATAAAAAAACGTATTCATTGCCGTTTGACGAAAAAGCCTTGACGCTCTCGGTTTCATAAATGTTATTCGCACCGAAGATTTCAAGGAAAATTTTTGTAACTTCAGTATCGGAAAATACATTTGGCACTGCAAAAAGGGAAAGCATCGTCAAAAAAAATGCAACCCGTATTTTTTTCCTGAATGTGTCAGAGACTGTCATTTGTCCTCCCTAAATTTATTAACATAATGATATATTAATTTTAATATGGTGTAAATACAAAATTAGCCGGCTGTCACATGGGCTGCGTATTATTCTTGACACTGCCTTTATTAGTGCTATAATTTCCCGAAATTTACACTAATCTTAACAGCAGGGGTGAAAAACAATGGTTGACGACAGAAAAAAAGCACTTGAACTTGCCATATCACAGATAGAAAAACAATTCGGAAAAGGCGTCATTATGAGGCTCGGCAAGGCGTCTATAGCGAAAGTAGAGGCGGTTCCGACAGGCGCGCTGTCACTTGACCTGGCGCTAGGGGTCGGAGGCATACCTCGCGGCAGGATAGTAGAAATATTCGGGCCTGAATCGTCAGGCAAAACAACCCTGGCGCTTAACATAGTTTCCATAGTGCAGAAACAGGGCGGCACAGCCGCGTACGTGGATGCGGAAAATGCCATGGATGCGGAATACGCGAAAAGAATCGGCGTGAATATAGACGAGCTGCTTATTTCCCAGCCTGACAACGGGGAACAGGCGCTTGAAATAGTGGAAACTTTAGTGAGAAGCAGCGCCGTGGACGTGATAGTAGTTGATTCCGTGGCAGCGCTTGTGCCGAGGGCGGAAATAGAGGGAGAAATGGGCGACGCGCACATGGCGCTCCAGGCGAGGCTCATGTCGCAGGCAATGAGGAAGCTGACAAGCATAATTAACAAGTCAGGGTCAATAGTTATTTTCATCAACCAGCTCAGGGAAAAACTCGGCGTAATGTTCGGGAACCCAGAAACAACGCCGGGCGGCAGGGCGCTGAAATTTTACGCGTCAATCAGGATTGATATAAGAAGAATAGAGACCATAAAAAAAGGCGACGTGCACATGGGGAACAGGGTTAAGGCAAAAGTAGTGAAAAACAAAGTTGCCCCGCCTTTCAGGGAGGCTATCTTCGACATTATATTCGGCAAGGGAATATTGAGGGAGCCGGCAACGCTTGAGGCCGCGGAGAACATGGGGGTCCTTGAAAAAAGCGGCTCATGGTATTTATATGGAGACAAAAAAATCGGCCAGGGCAGGGACTCGGCAATAACATACCTTACTGAAAACCCGAATGTGCTTGAAGAAATAGAATTAAAAACCAGGGAAAAATTCTTTGCGCAGATGAAGGTTGAAAACAGCGGCAAACAGGAGCCGCTCCCGGAAGAAAAACCCGCGAAAGAAAAAGAAACAAAAGCCAAGGCAAAAAAAGAGGACTGAATCTGCGCCCATAAAGCGGAGGTAAAAACCGCATGAATAAAACACTCAAAATCCTTTTAATCGTAGTCATCTCAATCCTGGTACTGATGGCAATCGCAATAGCGTCAATACCCTTATTTTTCCCGCCTGAAAAAATGAAAGCCATGCTTATCACCGAGATGTCCAATTTGACCGGCAGGCAGGTGGCGGTAAAAAAACTGCAGTTCAATATTTTCAAGGGCATAGAGCTGGACGGCGTGACGATAAAGGAACGCGACGGGGAGAATAATTTTATCAAGGATGACACAATACTCCTTAAATACAACCTTTTCGCGCTGCTCGTGAGGCAGCTCGTCATATACAAATTTGAGCTGGTTTCGCCTTACGTGGAAATAATAAAGGACAGGAAAGGGATTTTTAATTTTCAGGATATCATAGACAAAAACCAGAAACCCGCTGCCGGAGCAAAAAATGTTCCGGTATCAAAGTCAAAATCCAGGAAAAAACATCAGCAGCAGCCAACGCCTGTGCCGCAGCCGACGGCGCAGCCTGCAGGCAATGAAGCAGGAAATAAACCGGATTTTATAAAAAATATAATAATAACCAGCGCAGGGGTAAAAAACGGGAATTTTTCCTACCAGGATTTTTCAGCAGCAGCCCCTTTGTCCTTAAAAGTGGACAGTTTTAATTTTGACATGGACAATATAATATTGACCGCGGTAAAGCCGGCTACGGTTGATTTAAACTGCAATGTCATTTACAATAAACTGGCGATACCCGTGCTTGTCAAGTCAAGCCTTGTATTCGACATGAAGGAAAAAGGGGTAAAATTAAACATATCAACGGCTAAAATAGCAGGCATAAACACGCAGGGCGAGCTGGTAATAACGGACTTTAAAAATGCCGGCGGCGAACTGGTCACCACGCTTAATACGGCAGAGGTAATACAATACCTGCCGGCAGAAATGAAGGCGCAGTTAAAGGGCGCGACTGCAAACATAGAAATATCAAACAACGCGTGGTTCAGGTACCTGGCAGACGGCAAAAAGTTGTCCTTTAAGAACACGGTTTCAATAGACAGGGGCGAAGTTACATACAACGAAAAAAAGATTCTTGAAAACCTTAAGGGCAAGATATCAGTAACCGACAAATATGATTTAAAAAGCAATTTTACGTTTTTACTTGCCGGCTCAAGCGTAAAACTCGACACTGAAGGTTACGGGCTGAATAAAATCAAATCAAGCAGGATATACGTGAATATTTATTCTCCGAAGTTTGCGACTGAATACCTGCTTGCCCTGTTCCCGCAAAAAGAAAAGGCAAAATCAGGGGCAAATACAGGCGGCAATGAAGCAAGCATAACAAAGGCAGGCTCACTGGCAGCATCTGCGAAAAAATCAAGGCAAAAAAGTGCTGGCACAAAGCAGCTTGGAGCAATGCCTGAAGTCCATATCAGCCTTAAAGCCGACGCCATAACCTATAAAACAGTCGAGGCGGGAAAGACAACGTCAAACATAAAATTTATAAACGGCAAACTTTCGTCTGACACATCAATATCCGCCTACAACGGAACTATATACAACAGCCTGACAGCTGACATAAACAAGGAAAAATACTCGACAAATGTCGAGATGAAAAACGTGCTCATAAACAAACTGATTGACGACGCCATTTCCGTGCTGCCGAAAAAGGACCCGAACAAGAAAACCCTGCTTGACGACCTGAAGAGCAAGGTTTACGGAAATTTCAGCACAAAGGTGAATTTTTCCGGGGACACCTTTATTGACGTGCCGCATACGATAAAAGGAGACGGGAATTTTGCCGTCAAAGACGGCAAGCTGGCTGCCCTTGACTCGGGTAAGGACCTTTATGCCAAGACAAAAATAGAGGCATTCAGGAATGACATGCCGTTTGATTTCCTCGGGGCGGACTTTAACATGAGCAAGGGAGTAATTAACATAAAAAATTTCAGGATGTACAGCGGCGCAAACGGGGAAAAGGGCGATATGAGGGCAAAGGGAGATGGGTATGTTACCGTGGATACAAAGCTTGATTTTACAATGCTTGTCGACCTGAACCCGCGCGTGGCAAAACAGGTGGAAGACGTGTTTGCGCAGAACCTGGGCATAAGGGATATAAGCTACGCGTATTCTTCCGACGGCTGGATGCCTTTTGATTTCAGGGTTTACGGCACGGTGGAAAATAAAAGGTATGATTTCAACCAGAAAAGAATGTTTGATAATATAAAGAAAAGCATGGGCAAGAAACTTCAAAATCAAGGCACACAATATTTCCAGGACAAGTCAAAAGACCTGCTTAAGAACCTTTTCGGCAAATGAGATAAAATGAAGAAATATACCGCAGTCTTTCTATTTATTATTTTATTGTTTAGCACAGGATGCGTGCCGGCGGGCCAGCACAAGGTGAAAAAAACTCCAAAACCAAAGGAAGCTGTTGCCGCATTTACCGGGGATATAATGATGGGCAGGAGGATGGAGCCCTTTCTTGAGAAATACGGAGTTGATTATCCTTTTAAATTTGTCGATTGCGAGCTCAGCGGGTGCGATATTGTTTTCGGCAACTGCGAGGGGCCCATTGTTTACAAGGAAAAAACCAAGGACCTGCAGAAGACCCCCGGCAAAGAGCTGTATTTATTTATGGAAGAAAGCTGCGCCGGTGCAATAAAGAATGCCGGGTACAACGTATTATCGCTTGCAAACAACCATACGCTTGATTACAAGGAAGATGCGTTATTGCAGACAATGGAAATACTTGATAAAAACGAAATAAAATACACCGGAATATACAAAGGCAATTTAAGCAGGGCAAACGAGCCCCTGATAATGAAAGTAAACGGCATGAAAATCGGTTTTTTATGCTATTCGCAGGTGTCGCCGAAAAGTTTTTTCGCCCGCGGAAAAAGTTTCGGGATAATGCCGGCTGACATAAGCATAATAAGAAAAGACATAAAGGCAGCCAAACCAAAGGTTGATTTGCTGGTAATTTACCTTCACTGGGGAAAGGAAGGCCAGGGCGTGTTAAAATACCAGTATGCGCAGGCAAGGCAGATAATTGATGAAGGGGCAGACCTTATCATAGGCTCGCATACGCACCTTTTCCAGGATATAGAGCTTTATAACGGGAAATATATTTTTTACGGCCTCGGCAATTTCGTGTTCGACCAGGACAGCGAAAAAACAAAATACAGCGGCATAGTGAAGGTGAAAATCGAAAAGGGCAAAATTTCCGGGGTAAAGGTGGTGCCGGTTTACCTTAACAACTACAGGCCGGAAATAATAACGGACAGGGAAAAATTAAATACATTCTGGGATAAAGTAAACCTTATCAATATCGAAGCCAAAGACATAACTGAAGATTATTCAGGGAAGCTGTAAGAGGAGGCAGGATACTAAATGAACGGGAATATTTTAAAATCAATACACTGGATTCACCACGCCAGTTTCAGGATAGAAGCCGGCGGCAAGGTGATTTATATAGACCCGTTTAAATTAAAGGAAACAATGCCGGCAGATTATATATTCGTGACGCATGCGCATTTCGACCATTTTTCCTTAAACGACATCGACAGCATATTAAAGGAAGGGACCGTCATAATATGTCCGGATGCGGTTGCGAAGGAGTTAAAAGGGTATAATTTTAAGAAACTTAAACCCGGGGATAAGCTTGAGCTTGAAGGGATAAAATGCGAAGCGACACCCGCTTATAATATAGAAAAGAATTTTCACCAGAAAAACAACGATAACATGGGTTTTATTATCGAGATAGAAGGGGCCAGGATATACAACTCTGGCGATACGGATTATATACCTGAAATGAACGATTTGCAGGATATAACAGTTGCGCTTGTGCCTGTGGCAGGGACTTATACAATGAACCCGAAAGAAGCTGCAGCGGCAGTAAATGCTTTTAAGCCGCAAATAGCAGTACCAATGCATTTCGGCCAGCTTGTTGTAGGCGACATGCAGAACGCGGGAAGAGTTCAAAAAGCTTGTTAAAGAGCCAATAAAAGTAGAGATAATGAAAGAGGAAGGGTAAATAAGTACGGGAACCGGGAATCGGGTTAGGTGCGGCGCGCTCGCTTCAAGTCCTTGGTTGCCGATAAAGTGGGTATTTTGGATTATATAGTAAGATAGAAAATTGGTGGGCCCTGTAGGACTTGAACCTACGGCCAATAGATTATGAGTCTACTGCTCTGACCAACTGAGCTAAGGGCCCGCGGATAACAATTATATTTTTAATGGCGGATTTGTCAAGGAAATTCTAGGAAACAGGAGGGAGCATGCTTACAGACGATCAAAAAAAAATTTTTTTAAGGATTGCAAGGCAAACAATTGAGAACTACATAAAAAACGAGAGAATTTCTACAGTGCAGACAGATGACCCTGCTTTTACCCAGAACGGCGGTGCTTTTGTCACCATACACAGCCACGGCCAGCTGCGCGGCTGCATAGGCATGATAGAAGCATTAAAGCCGCTGTATGAGACTGTGATAGAGATGGCAATCGAATCTGCCACAGGAGACCCAAGGTTTATGCCTCTGAATGAAAACGAATTAAAGGAAATAGATTTGGAAATATCAGCCCTTTCGCCAAAGAGAAGAATAAAAAGCATAGATGAAATCGAGCTCGGCAAGCACGGTGTGATTGTAAAAAACGGATATCACAGCGGGGTCTTCCTGCCGCAGGTCGCGACTGAAACAGGCTGGTCAAAGGAAGAATTCATGAGAAACCTGTGCGCAGGGAAAGCAGGATTACCACCTGACGCTTATAAAGATAAAAGCACTGAAATATATATTTTTGATGCTGAAGTTTTCGGGGAAAAAGAATTCAAATAGATTGTTCTGCTAGGGCAGAGACGACCCGTCGGGTCGTCTCTACTTTAATATCATTTATATGATTAAATAACAAACGGGGTTTGTAAAATGCTGCGACCGCAAAGCAATACTTTCAGGCACACCATAGAGATAAAAGGCCCATGGACTATTAGGTTCGGCAAAAAAGAACGGCCAAGGTCCATACCTGTTCCTGCAAGCTGGAACGAAATATTTCCGGACAAGCGCGACTATCTTGGGCCTGCAACATATATCACGCGTTTCCAGGTGCCTGCGGAATACAAAAATAAAAAAATTCTCCTCAGGTTTAATTCGGTCAATTACTTTGCAAGTGTATATTTAAACAATAAAAAACTCGGCTCGCACGAGGGTGGCAATCTACCTTTTGAGTTTGAGCTGCCAAAAAAAATTCTGAAAAAAAATAACCTTCTTTCTGTCGTTGTTGATGGCCAGCTTGCACCGGACCGTGTGCCGCCCGGTAACATACCGTACAACCCGAAAGATGCATTCGCGAATACCGCTTACCCTGCCGCGGCATTTGATTTTTTCCCTTTTTGCGGCATACACCGCAAAGTATATTTGTGCGCAGTACCGCAGCAGGCCATAAAAGATATTACAATTACGACAGATATCAAAAACAAAAGCGGCATTGTCCATGTCAGGATAGAGCGTGATTTTGATGCAGACGCTTCGGCTAGTGTCAGCATCGGCACCATATCAAGGCAGGCAAAGTTTAAAGGCAGGTATGCCGACTTCCATATTATAATACCGCGCGCAAAATTCTGGTCGTCCGGCTCGCCTTTTCTTTACAGGCTAAATTCGAAAATCATCAAAAATAAAAAAATAATAGACAGTTTCAGCACGTTTTTTGGCATAAGGACTGTCTCAGTAAAAGGCAGCAGGATATTTTTAAACAACAAGCCGATATTTTTAAAAGGCGTTGCTAGGCATGAGGATTTTCCCAGTACCGGCCGCGGGTATAACCCGTACTGGGTGGCAAAGGATTTCAGGCTTTTAAAATGGCTTGGCGCGAATTCTTTCCGCACCAGCCACTACCCCTACGCTGAGGAGCAGCTCGATTTGGCCGATAAACTGGGGTTCATGGTCATTGACGAGACTCCGGCAGTGGGCCTGTTTTTTAAAAATCCCGGCATGGAAAAGCGGGAAAAACTCTGTAAACAATATATAAGGGAAATGATTGACAGGGACAAGAATCATGCTTCGGTAGTAGTGTGGAGCCTTGCCAATGAGCCGCAAACACACAGGCCCGCGGCAAAGCCGTTTTTTAAAAGGCTGGCTACTCTTGCAAGGTCGCTCGACAAGACAAGGCCTGTTACGCTCGTGAGTTTCATGGGAGCGTATGAAAAGTCTTTTGAGTTCCTTGATGTTGTTTGCGTGAACAGATACATGGGATGGTATTCTGAGCAGGGGCAGTTGTCTGTTGCCCTGCCAAAATTATCAAAGGATTTGGATTTGATTTATAAAACATTCCATAAGCCAGTAATACTTACGGAATTTGGAGCCGACGCCTTGCCTGGCAGGCGGTCGCCAATAAATCCCGACATGTTCAGCGAGGATTACCAGAAAGCAATAATAGAAGGCTATTTGAAAATCGCGGCATCAAAGCCGTATATGGCAGGCACGCATGTATGGAACATGTGCGACTTCAAGACAGGCCAGGCAATACACAGGCCGGGAGGGATGAACTGGAAAGGCGTTTTCACGCGCGACAGGAAACCCAAGCTCGCCGCGTATTTACTGAGAAAATACTGGAAGTAATGCTTTATGAAGGAGGTTAAGGTGAAAGGTAAACAAAACGACATAAAGTATTCATATGATAATTTGACTTATGACGATATGAAGAAGAATGAAAACATTAAAAATAAGACCATATTGCAAATTATTAATAAAAGGATGGATTTTTTTTATTATAAATATTGTTTTTATAGTATGCGAGCATATCGAATTTTTACGACTGTTTCAGCAATCGTAATAGCTTTAAATGTAGTATTTATTGCTCGTTTTTTTTATGCAATGAATGGCAAACATTGGGGTTTAGTGTTTTTGTTTTTGACAGCTATATATTCTTTTTTAGGTTTTATTATTTTAGGTATAATATACAGGTTAGTTTATGGGAAAAAAGAATTTTTTTGTGCTTACTGTGGAACGGTTAATAAAGGAACTTGTTATTGTACTAAATGTAACAGGCGAATTGATATAAATGGGTTTGAGTTTAAAAGAATAATATTAAGATGCCCAAAATGTTTTGAAGTAATTGTAAGAGATGAAGAAATAAATGCTTGTCCTGGCTGCGAATATAAATTTTATAAGCCGAAAAAGCAATTAACGGGTGAAAAAATTGGCTAAATGCGTACCAAAAGCAGCAATACTGTGCGATTCGATTGAAAATATTCAAAATGTTTTCGGACAGGGCAGGCTTGAAAAATTAAAAAGCCTTGTAAATATTTTTCCGAAAATTATTTCAGGAAAAGATTTTGATAAATATAAAAACAGCATAAAAGAAATCGAATATATATTTTCCACATGGGGTATGCCGCAACTGAAAGAAAGCCAGATTGACGAGCTAAGCAGGCTTAAGGCAATATTTTATGCCGCAGGATCAGTAAAATATTTTGCGGAACCATACCTTAAAAGAGGCATCAAGGTAATCAGCGCATGGGCTGAAAACGCAAAACCAACTGCCGCATTTGCGCTTGGACAGGTGCTTCTGTCGTGCAAAGGCTATTTCAGGCATGTCAGGGAATACAGAATAAAAAAATCCGGCATATGGAGCATCACCAAAGCCGGATTTTATGGATGCAAAGTAGGGATAATAGGTGCAGGAAAAGTTGGCCGCAGGCTCATTGAGTTGCTGAAACCCTTCGGTGTGGAAATCCTTGTTGCTGACCCGTATCTTTCTGTACAGCAGGCCAAACTGCTTGGAGCGCGTAAGGCTTCGCTTGAAAAAATATTTAAGGAGTGCCGTGTAGTCTCAAATCACTTGCCCGATATCAAGAAAACAAAAGGAGCCTTAAACGCTAGGCTGTTTTCTTCCATGATGAAAAACGCGACATTTATCAATACAGGCCGCGGGGCACAGGTAAATGAGCATGACCTTGTACGTGTATTAAAGAAACGCAAAGACCTGGCTGCTTTGCTGGATGTGACAGACCATGAACCTCCAAAAAACAATTCTGCGCTGTTTAAACTGCCGAATGTTATTTTAAGCCCTCACATAGCAGGCGCCTATGGCAAAGAACAGGTGCTGCTTGTTGATTGCGTTATTGAGGAATTTAAGTCATTCTTGCGTGGAAAAAGGCTCAAATACGAAGTTACTTTGGGAATGCTGGGAAAAATGGGATGATATATTTCTTTGCCGACAATCATTATAATACAAGAGCAGGTTTTTACCTTTATGATAAAATCAATCCCACTCCGCGAAAATCCCCAGCTGATAGAGCTGGGATTAATAGCGCTCCGGGGAGGGAGCAAATTAGAAAATTTTTTAAAGGTGGCTCCACAAATGATTTTCCAATAAAATTTTTTGAAGACGATATTTCAGTACTTGCGGGAAAAGAATTCCTGCGGAACTGCAGTCTTCTGATTGTCAATCTGATTTGCGGTACAGGAAGCCTGGGAATGCCGGGTGAGGAAATAGAGGTTCCTTTGAAAGAATACTGCATGAGAGGAAGGCCTTTATTTCTTGTACATGCAGGCAGCGCAGCGTTCTGGCATTGGGAATGGTGGAGAAAACTTACAGGTTTGCGCTGGGTAAGGGAAAATAACCCGGAAGGAAAAGAGCCTTCAGTGCATCCTGTAAAGGATTTTTTAGTAGTCCCAGCCAAGAGCAGTCACACGATTGTAAAAGAATTAAAAAGTTTTGAATTGAAAAATGATGAAATATACACAAAACTTGAAAAGACACAGCCAGTTGATGTGCTTATGGAAACAACCATAGATGAAGGTACTTTTCCTATGGCCTTTGTTTCAAAGAATGAGTGGGGTGGCAAGGTGTTGGGATTTTTACCAGGGCACAAGCCGGAGTCTTTTGAGAATAAAGAACTGATACACGACGTAAAGACAATAATAAAATACGCTTTGGAAGAAAAATAAGGTACCGCTTGTCTGGGTAGTTTATTTATTAAATGATTAATGGAAACTGCCAGTCAAATAGTCCACAGGACTATTTGACTGGCTTGAGCCTCGGACTTGAACGGGTACAATATCTCGTAATGTTTTGTCTGCGCTATGAAGCTTGACAAAACAAACGATCTATTGGAGGCAGAAAATGAAACAAGGCATGATTGTAACGACAGCATTTGAGATTCCGGGAAAAGAGATAGTTGAAAGCAAAGGGCTTGTGAGGGGAATAATAGTCAGGTCGCCCACAATAGTACAGGGGATATTCGGAGGTTTGAAAACCATAATAGGCGGCAAAATAGGCGCATACACTGAAATGTGCGAGCAGGCCAGGGAGCAGGCATACGAGGCAATGGAAGAACACGCCGCGGCAATAGGCGCCAATGCAGTTATAGGCTGCCGTTATGACGCTTCTGAAGTTGCAGTTGGAGCAACCGAAGTGCTTTGCTACGGCACGGCAGTGGTTGTAAGATAAACAGACACCATACGAACTGATTTTGTGTTTGACAAAGCAATTTTGAAAGCATATTATTTTATGTACCTACGAAGAATAGTAGATTCGAAGCAATAAAAAAACAAATTATGCCCAGCACCTCTTGACCTCGGCCTTATGGCCTCGGACTGGAGCGGGTACAAGATAGTGTAATATTTTGTCAGCGCCTGTTGACGGCTTGGCCAAGTGGACACCGCTTGTCTTCGGCCTGATGGCCTCAGACTTGAACGGGTGTATGTCGATGTAATTTTCGACTGCACCCAGCGGGTTTGTCTCAAAAACATCGACATAGGAGGAATTCATGAAGAAAATATTATTAGTGTCAGTTTTATGCATGTTTGCGGTGTCAGTGGCTCTTGCACAGCCAAAGAAAACTACAAACGGGGATATGTTTTCCTATATCCCGTACAAGAGCGCTACATGGAAGCAAAAAACCACGGTTGAGAACGACGCAGGCGTCAATACAATAGAACAGTCTGTGTGGTTCAAAGACAAAAAGATGCGGACAGAAGGTACGTATCTGGACAAGGGAACAGGCAAGGAAGGGGACCAGATAATAATTGTCACGGATAAATACATGTACGTAATAATTCCCGAAAAAAAACAGGGCCTTCAATATTCCATGGACAGCGCGAATAATCCGGAAAAAGAACAGCAAAGCGTGGATAAATTCAGAAAAAACGCGAAGAAGACAGGGTCTGAAAAAATAAACGGTGTGGAATATGACATTTATAAATATTCATTTAATACCAAAAACGGCGCAAATAAAATTTATGCGGAGATTACAGAATGGCGGAACCAGACAGACGGATTTCCGATGAAAACCGAAAGCTGGATGAAAATCACCGGAGAACAAACAGGGACAATGAAGACAATAACCGAAATAAGCGATTTAAAGATAAATGCCGCGGTTCCAGACTCCAAATTCGTGCCTGACAGCGATATTCAAATAGGGGATATGGACGAGATGCTGAAGAAGACTGGGCAGAATAAATAGATATAAAGCAACAGAGTTATTTTTTAAATATAAACAATTCGGAAGAGGTAACAAATGGGAAGCGTAAAAGAAGTGAAAGTTTTAAAATCTGCGGAAAAAGACAAGGAAGGCGAAGGAGAATTCATATTTTCAGACAGGTATTCGGTTTTTGACTGGGGAGAAATGCCTGACCATATTGACAAAAAAGGAGCTGCCTTATGCGTGCTTTCGGCTTTTTTCTTTGATATTCTTGATAAAAAAGGCGTAAGAACGCATTTTTTAGGGCTTGTTGAAGATGGAAAAGCAAAAAAGTTCGCAGAATTAAAATCATATTCAAACAAAATGCGCGTCAAGCTGGTGAGGGTGCTAAAACCGGCTTACGACAGTCAAAAGAATTCCTATGATTACTCGGTTTACAACGGCGAAAAAGACAATTACCTTATTCCTCTCGAAGTGATTTACAGGAATAAGCTGGGAGATGGTTCAAGCGTTTTTAAAAGACTCAAATCCGGGGCAATCACATATAAGGATATGGGGCTTGACCATGAGCCAAAGCCGGGAGAAGTTCTTGTTGAACCCATAATAGATGTTTCAACCAAGCTTGAGCATATCGACAGGTACCTTGGGTGGGAGGAAGCAGCGGCAATTTCAGGCCTTTCGCCGGAAGGCATAAAGAAAGTAAAAGACCTTACCCTGCTGATAAACGGCGTCATAAGCGAGTATACTAAAAAATACGGAATAGAAAACGAGGATGGAAAATTCGAGTTTGCCATAGACAGGGAAGAAAACACCATGCTTATAGACGTGCTCGGGACGCCGGATGAATGCAGGTTCTCATATAAAGGTTTCCACATAAGCAAGGAATTCGCAAGGCGCTGGTACAGGAAAACAGAATGGTTTAACGAGGTTGAAAAGGCAAAAAAGGAAAGGGGCCGCGACTGGAAAAAGTTTGTAAAAATAAAGCCGGAGCCGTTGCCGGATGAGATGAAAATCCTCCTGTCGCACATGTACCTCGCAGTTACAAATGAAATAACAGGCAGGAGATTTTTTGATGTGCCCGAGCTTCCAAAAATCATAGAGGAGTTGAAAAAATATGACACCTGAAAATGTCCTGGCATACCGCCTGAGGGTGTTGAACAAAACAAAACAATATTATTACGGGGATACTTTGCTTGATGTGGGCTGCGGTGACGGCCTGGATGATGAGCTTATGCTGAAATATTTCAAAAGAATAGAGGGAATAGACATAAATGAAAATCCGGCGTGGAACGAGCACAGGAGGGAAAACCTTATATTGAAGAAAGCAGATGCGGAAAACCTGGATTACCCGGACAATAGCTTTGATACTGTCATAGAAAAAGACGTACTGCACCACGTGTCTGACCCGGAAAAAGCCTTAAAAGAAATGACAAGAATAGCAAAGAAAAGAATAATACTAATAGAGGCAAACCGGTATAACCCGCTTTTTTACATTTTTTTGACTTTAATGTGGAAACACAACCATTTCAGACAGAAAAGATTCAAAGAACTTGTAAAGTCAAGCGGCCTGCAGTCGGAAATTATGCATTTTTCCGCAAGAGTATGCCCAATAAACAACAGCGGATTTATAAAGTTTTTTGACAAACTGGAAGATCTTATTGAGAAATTCCCGCCTTATACGCCCATAATAGAATACAACCTGGCAATAATAACAAAATAATGCTTACCAGGATTGATAATGTTTTAAAAACAATAACAAAAAACCAAGCATTTTATATTTCCAACGCCTCAGATATTTTTTACCTTACAGGTTTTTCGGGGACTTTTGCCAGGATAATTGTAAAAGAAAAAAAAGCACATTTTATAACCGATTACAGATATGAAAAAGTCGTTGAAAAAACAGGCATTGAAAAAAAATTCAACGTAATAATAACAAAAGACCATGTAAAAGATACTAGGCTGCTTTTATCAGAGAGCAAAAAAGTTTATATGAGCAAAAAGACGCAGCTTGAGGAATATTTTTCAGTCAAGGACGGCATGGGTAAAGAAATAGAGTTCAGCAGCCTTATAAGCGATTTGAGGATGATAAAGGATAACGAGGAAGTAGAGCTCATAAAAAATGCGGTAAAAATAATCGAAGCAGGAATTAAATATATAACTTCCATTATAAGGGAAGGCATGAGCGAAAAAGACCTTGCAACAGAACTTGAATATTTTATAAAGAAAAACGGAGCTGAATCAATGTCTTTCCCGCCAATCATAGCCTTCGGGCAAAACTCAAATAGCCCGCATCATATAACTTCCATGAAAAAGCTGAAAAAAGGCGATGTAATCCTGATGGATACTGGCGTAAAATACAATGGTTATTGTTCTGACTTGACAAGGGTGGCAGGCTTCGGTATAATCAAATCTCGCCTAAAAGAGGTGGAAAAAAACTATAATCTTGTGCAGGAAGCCAAAAAAATAAGCCTTGATTCCTACAGGATAGGCATTTTCATAAATAAAGCCGAGCAAAAAGCAAGGGAATTCCTTAAGAAATGCGGGCTTGAGCGGTTTTTTACCCATTCGCTCGGACATTCCCTTGGAATAGATATACATGAATTACCGGCATGCAATTTAAAGGAAAATACCAGATTCAAAAAAGGACTGGTTTTGACCTGCGAGCCCGGAATATATTTAAAAAATTACGGTATAAGAATAGAAGATGATTACCTGATAACCAGTGCAGGGCCGGAAAAGCTCGGCAGGATGAAAGATGATCTTATTGTGATTTAACGATTTGACAATAAAATAGTTTAACAAACAAATGCAAAAATAATATCAAGGAGGCAAAGTTTTATGTCTTTAGCAACAGATTTAAGGCCAGGTGCCATTATAAAACACGAGGGCATAATTTACGAGATAATATATTACCACCATGTCCAGAGGCCCAGGCTGGCGCCGCTGGTGCGTTTAAAAATGAAAAACATTAAACTTGGCACAGTTACAGAAAGGACTTTCAGCCCTGATGATAAAATGGAAGACGTGGCAGTTGAAGAAAGAAAACTCCAGTTTCAGTACAGGCAGGGAGATTCGCTTCATTTTATGGATACGGATTCTTATGAACAATACGAGTTTAACGAAAAGCAGATAGGCGAGCAGAGCCATTACCTGAAAGAGGAAATGACAATATCCATGATGATATATGAAGGAGAAATCCTCGGCGTTGTTGTTCCGAACAAGGTGGATTTAAAAGTAGCGCAGGCGCCACCTGCGGTAAAAGGCGATACGGTGAGCAACGCAACAAAAACAGCGGTGCTGGAAACAGGAACACAGGTACAGGTGCCGCTTTTTATAAAAGAAGGTGATACCGTCAGAGTCGACACAAGGACAGGAGAGTATGTGGAAAGGGTAAGCAATTGACAAATCCGGGTGAAAATCCCGTAAAATATAACCGGCTTGATGAAAAAATAAAGCAATAAATTAAAAAGGCGGTGTAAAAAATGCCAAAACAAGAAAAAGAACCCAAAGTGGATATAGATCTTATAAATCAGGTGCTGAAAATAATGGAAAAAGGAGACCTGGTTGAGCTCCTTGTCGAACAGGATAATTTTAAAATACAGCTGAAGAAAAGCGGGGCAAATATCATGCATTCAACGCCAACAATTTTTACAACATCGGCACCTGCAAATTTTCAGGCATCCGCAGGGCCTGTACAGTCAGCGGCAAGCACAGGGCCAGCTGCAGAAGCGGCAAAGCCTGTTGAAGAAGACCCGAATGTTCATACGGTGAAATCGCCAATGGTAGGGACTTTTTACAGGGCTCCGTCTCCTGACGCGGCGCCGTTTGTCAATATCGGCGACAATGTTTCGCCAGGCCAGACTCTGTGCATAATCGAAGCAATGAAAATAATGAACGAAATTAAATCAGAAATAAAAGGCAAGGTAAAGGAAGTCAGGGTTGAAAACGGACAGGCTGTTGAATTTAACCAGCCAATTATATTAATAGAAAAGACATAAACTGCAAAGGATGGCACAATGTTTAAAAGGATTTTAATAGCAAACAGAGGCGAAATAGCGCTGCGAGTTATCCGCGCATGCAAGGAAATGGGCATTGAAACGGTTGCCGTATTTTCGGAAGCCGACGAAAATTCCCTTCACGTGCGTTACGCTGACCACGCAATATGCATAGGCCCGGCCCAGGCAAAGGAAAGTTACCTTAATATGCCGGCCATCATTTCCGCGGCCGAAGTTACGGATTCAGAGGCAATACACCCGGGTTACGGTTTTTTGGCTGAAAACGCCCATTTTGCTGAAATATGCGCGGAGTGCAATATAAAATTTATCGGGCCATATCCCGACGCCATTAAGGCAATGGGAGACAAGGCGCGCGCAATACAGACAGCCATCGCAAACAAAGTCCCTACTGTGCCGGGCAGCGGAAGAGTTTTAAAAGACGAGAACGACGCCGTGGAAATAGCAAAAAAGATAGGGTTCCCTGTCATGATAAAAGCATCTGCAGGAGGCGGCGGCAGGGGCATGAGGATTGCCCATACCGAGCTTTCGCTGCGCAACCTGTTTAACGTCGCCAGGCAGGAGGCGCAGACTGCTTTTAACGACCCGGCGGTTTACCTCGAAAAATATGTCGAGGAACCAAGGCATATTGAGATACAGATAATGGCCGATGAATACGGCAATTGCATCGCCCTGGGCGAAAGGGACTGCACTATCCAGCGGAGGCACCAGAAGCTCCTTGAAGAAACACCCTCGCCCATGCTCAACGAAAAATTAAGGCATGAGATGGGACTGCTTGCGGTGAAAATAGCAAAGGCAGTGAAATACGTAGGAGCCGGCACCATAGAATTTATCATGGACAAAAACAGGGAATATTATTTCATGGAAATGAACACAAGGATTCAGGTCGAGCACCCGGTTACCGAGGAAGTCACAGGTTTTGACCTTATTAAAGAGCAGATAAAGGTCGCGTCCGGCAGGAGGCTTTCGTTTCCGCCAAAGGAACTCAAGCTGAGGGGACACGCCATAGAATGCAGGATAAACGCAGAAGACCCTGATAATAATTTCATACCATCGCCGGGCACAATTACGGAATATAACGTACCTGGCGGTGCAGGCATAAGGATAGACACGCATGTTTACAGGGGATATAAGATACCGCCGTATTATGATTCAATGATGGCAAAAATAATAGCAAAAGGAAAAGACAGGGAAGAAGCAATAGAAAGAATGCAAAGGGCGCTTGATGAATTTGTAATAGAGGGAGTGAAAACAACCATACCGCTGCACAAAAGAATACTGGACAACGAGAATTTCCTCAGGAACAATTATTCCACATTATTTATAGAAAAACTGGAAAAGGAAAAATGATTTGAGGTGATTTATGACGGCAAACATAAATGAAGCGGGCGACATAAAAATTTCAGACGACGCGGTAGCGATGATAGCGGCAATTGCCGCAAAAAAAGTGGAAGGCGTTATAGGCCTGGATTCAGGCCCGGTGGGCGGCATAGCCGAGGCGCTGGGAATGCAGAACATGACAAAGGGCATAAAAGTAAGCATGGGAAAAGACAGCGTATCGCTTGATGTTAACCTAGTTGTTTTATTCGGCAAGGAAATATCGGACGTGGGCGCCGAGGTCCAGGAAAAAGTAAAAGAGGCTATTGAAAATATGACGGGCCTAATAGTCGATAAAATCAACGTTAACATAAACAGCGTCAGATTTGCCAAAGAAAAAAGCCTGTAATAACTAAAGGAGGACTTACATGAGAATATTCAACAGGATAATAATCATTATAAACACCGCGTTGTTCTTTATTGTCGGCGCGTTCGGCGTTTCCATAAGCGTAAACCAGACAGCCAGTAAATGGTCGCTTGGCTTAATAGAAACGTTTGCCCAGTATTTAAACTCCTCGATAGCGGCCAGGATAATTATTCTTCTTTTCAGCCTGTTCCTGCTTTTTGTGGCGTTATTCACGACAATCGGCAATATAGAAACCAGAAGGCAGGAAAGGACAGTTGTGCTCGAGTCGCCGCTAGGGGATATTATGGTGTCTTTGTCGGCAATAGAGGATTTCTCAAAAGTCATTAAAAACCAGATTGACGGCGTAAAGGACATAAAAGGAAAGGTTTTTGCAAAAAGAAAAAGGATGGATGTGAGGGCAAAAGTTGTTTTATATTCGGACAGGCCGGTTGCCGAAGTGACACAGGAAGTGCAGGAAGCGATAATAAATTACATCAAGAATACGCTTGGAATTGAAGCGGAAATCAAACCCACGATATTAGTCAGTAAGGTTGCGTATAAATCCAAGGAAGAAAAATAATAATGAAGGAAATCCTGAGGATTGTTATCCAGAATATAGGAAAGATAATTGGCGCGGTAGTTGCCTTTTTTATTGCGCTGATGATAGCGATATTCGGGTTTTTAAAAACTATATTCATAGTCCTCTGCGTGCTTTTAGGGTATTACCTCGGCACGCTTTTTGACGACGGATTATCCTTCAAGAAAACAATAAAAGACATCATGAACCTTTTCAGGCTGGATCAATGGCATTAAAAAAAAACAAGAAAACAATATATACGGTAATTGACGCAAATATAAACAGGGCAAAAGAGGGGCTGCGCGTAATTGAGGACATTACAAGGTTTATATTTGCGAAAAAAAACCTTTCAAAAGACCTGAAAAACCTTAGGCACGCTGTTGACCTGGCCGTAAAAAAAATATCCCTTGATTATAAAGACATGATTTTAAGCAGGGACAGCGAAGGCGATGTCGGCAGGAGGACATTTGTCAAAAGCGAATTTATGCGGCAGGACCCGCAGGAAATATTAATATCAAATTTTAAGCGCGTAGAGGAATCCATGCGGGTTCTGGAAGAAATAGTAAAACTCATAGACAAAAAAGCCGCGGCAAGGTTCAAGGATTTGAGGTACAGGGCTTATGTGCTTGAAAAAAAAGCCGTGCTGGGCTGCAGGCTTAAATAGGGATAAGGCCGGTGCGGCAATGAAAAAAATTGATTATTCCCTTTATGCCATTATTGACCTGGATTATTTGAAAGCCGCCGGTAAAAATTATAAAAAATCAGTTGTTTCGGTTTTTCGGGGCGGGGCCACGGTAGTCCAGATAAGATCCAAAAACACGGAAGACAATGAATTCTATGGAGCGGCTTTATACGCGAAAAAAATGTCGCGGAAATACAAAATACCTCTTATAATCAACGACAGGGTTGATATAGCTTATTGCGTGGATGCGGATGGAGTGCATATAGGCTTCAATGACATGCCGCTTTCTGAAACAAGAAAAATAATGAAAAAAGGAAAAATAATAGGGCTGTCGGCAAAAAATGAAAAAGAGGCGATTGTTGCAGACAAAAAAATGATTGATTATATCGGGCTCGGGCCAGTGTTCAGGACGGCAATAAAAAACACGAAACCATTGGGACTGAAAAAATTAAAAAGGATTTTAAAGAATCTGAAGAAAGACATAGTGGCAATAGGCGGAATAAAAGAAAGCAATATAGAAAGTTTAAAAAAAGTAGGCGTAAAAAACTTCGCTATTATTTCAGATATTTTATCAGCAAAAAATATTTATAATAAAACAAAAAGGATCAAGGATATAATTAGGAGAAGCTAATAATATAAAAATACAAAATAAGATAGAGACGACCCGGCGGGTCGTTTCTACAGATAATTGCAATAACGGAGTTTAAATATGACGCAGTTGGAAGCGGCAAAAAAGGGAATTATAACAGGTGAAATGAAAAAAGTCGCAGCTGATGAAAGAATAAGCATTAAGGAACTGGCTGCTTTAATAGCCAGGGGTGAAGTCATAATACCTGTAAATATAAAACATAAAAAAGTAAAGCCTATAGGCATAGGCAAAAACATGAAAATTAAAATTAATGCCAATATAGGGAGTTCGCAGGATGTTTGTGATACCAAGCTTGAGCTGAAAAAACTTAAAACAGCTGTTGACAGCGGCGCGGACACGGTGATGGACCTGTCAACCGGAGGGAATTTAAAAAAAATACGAAAGGCGATTTTAAACGCGTCATCCGTGCCTATCGGCACCGTGCCTATTTATGAAATAATTACAAATGCTGCAAAAGCGAAAAAGGCGTTTGAAAAAATAACGGCCGATGATATTTTTAAAACAATACAGGAACAGGCTGAGCAGGGCGTTGATTTTATCACGGTGCATTGTGGTGTTACGCGCGAAACAGTAAAAGCCCTGATTGCCGGTAAAAGGATACTAGGTATGGTGAGCAGGGGGGGCACTTTCCTTGCCAGCTGGATAATGAAAAACAAGACAGAAAACCCGCTTTATGAATACTTTGACCGGCTTCTTGATATTGCCTATAAATACGACATGACTTTGTCTTTGGGCGACGGCATGAGGCCGGGATGCCTTGCAGACGCCACAGACAAACCGCAAATTAAGGAACTTAAGACACTCGGAGAAATGGCGAAGCGTGCGTACAAAAGGAATGTGCAGGTAATGATAGAAGGCCCGGGGCATGTCCCGATAAATCAGATAATAAAAAACATGAAACTGCAGAAAAAATACTGCAATAACGCCCCGTTTTATGTCCTGGGGCCTTTGGTGACAGACATAGCGCCTGGTTATGACCATATAACCTCGGCAATAGGAGGCGCAATAGCCGCGGCCAACGGCGCTGATTTTTTATGCTACGTCACCCCGGCAGAACATTTGAAGCTGCCTGACATAGAGGATGTGAGGGAAGGGGTCATAGCGTCAAAGATTGCTGCGCATGCGGCTGATATAGCCAGGGGCATACCCGGCGCCCGCGACCGTGACGATGAAATGGCAAGGGCAAGGAGGAACTTAAACTGGGAAAAGCAGGCGATGCTTTCAATAAACCCGCTTAAAGCAAAAAAAATGAGGGAATCGTCAAGGCCGAAAATGGAGGATGTCTGCACAATGTGCGGGGAGTTCTGCGCAATTAAGGAAATGAAATGCCTGCGGGATAAAATTATTTGACATAGCAAATTAAGTTTGATAAACTATCAAACATGGTGAGGAAGATGCTCGAGGTAAACGATAATATGGAAGTAAAGGGAAGGACTTTTACAATTACCGTTGAGTTTATCAAACAAAAATTCGGCATAGAAAAATTAAGCTCTTTTTATGCAGATTTTCCAAAATACAAACAAATCGAAAATTTCTCGGAAATCGACTGGTATCCGGCAGCATTATTTTTGGAATTATCTGAGGACGCGGACAGGTATTTTGGTTTTGGCGATTTTTCCTTTCTTGAAGAGCTCGGATTGTTTTCGGCAGACAATGCGCTCAAAACCAGCCACGAACTTTTTAAGAACATTTCGCCAGAACTTTTCCTTTCAAACGGACAGGTAATATTTTCGTCCTATTATTCTCCTGGCACAGTCAAAACCAATTATTTGGGCGAGCGCAAGGCGGAGATTAACATAGAAAATTTTGGGGATTCCATTTGCCTGTCAAAAAGGATTTTGGGATGGATGAAACGGATTTTAAGCGCGAGCGGAAGCAGAAAAATAAAATTAACGGAAATCCCCGCAAAAAACAAAATGGCGTTTTTACTGGAATGGGAATGATGAAAAGCCCGTGCAATGAGCGGAATAAGAAATTTTTAAATATATTAAAGACAGGAAGTAGTATTATGAAAAAAAAGATTTCAATAGCATTAATCCTGACATTATGCGGCATAGCATTTTTTCCTTCGTTTGCCAATTGCTACTGGATAAGCAATACCTCGGGGAAAATTGACCTGGACCTCGGGGGTTTCGGATACCCTACGCCGTATAATGATATTACCCAGAATTACCAAATACAAATAGGGTACCACACAAACGAATTCGCCATAATGGGGCTGAAAATATCGTATTTGAATTACAATGAAGAAAATGAAAATATAACAATTCCTTCAGGAACGGATTCTTTTGCTATAACCGACGCAATTTACAATTTTGACCTGGTTATGCTCTTTAATTTTGCCAAAATAGGGGACAGGATGGTTTTATCATCCAGCCTACTGCCAGGCGTTGCCATGGTAACACGAACCGTTTTTAAGGATGGAACTTCAATTAAACAGGAAAGTTATACTGCTTTTTCAGGCGGATTTGAAATTGGATTCAGGATTTACCTTACGGAGGGCATTTCATTGAACGCGGGATGGATACTAAGGTATATGAAACTGAAAAATTACCCTATTGCATATTATGTGACTTTGCCAAAGCCGCCGTATACTTTGAATGACTACAAAAACGGGCTCATTTACACTTCACTCACCGCAAATGATGTACTTTTGGATTATAATTTATTCAGCATAATATGGAGCTTTTAAAATGACGGGGAAAAATATTTTCAAATTAAAAGGCAGTATAATTATTATATTGATATTGATTTTTTGCATGGCTTTCAGCGGGCAGGCTTTTGCAAAATCAAAAAAGAAAAAAAAGGCCACCCCTACCCCGACGGCAACAGCAGAGATTCAGGCTGAAGCAGTGTCAAACACCCAGACTCCGCAAATACAGCCTACGGCACAGCCGGGCGTGGATCAGGGCAAAACAGCCGCGTATTATTATGACGAAGGCCTGAAATACGAAAAAAACATGGATTACAAGAAGGCATATATTAATTTTTACACGGCCGTTACCATGGATAAAACCTATTATAACGCCTACAGGAAACTCGGGAATATATATTTTACGGCGAAAAATTACAAATATGCCGTTTATTTTTATGAAAAATACCTCGTATACAAGCCAAACGACACGGAATTAAGGAAATTTGTGGACAGCTTAAAAGCGAGAATGGCAATCCCAAAGCCCAAAGCAACCGTGACAACAGGGCTTTTGCTTATACCTGAGCCACAGGGCCCTGTGCCTTACGAATTCAAGTCGCCTTCAACCGCGTTTATGATGTCCGACTTTGATTTAATATCATTCCCGCTGTTAAGCGGATGGGGCAGTTTTTACGCCAGGGCGCGCGGCCAGGATTTTTTCCCACCACCGGCATACATTTCCATGGTAAGCGATTTTATAATGATTTTTGGCGGGGGCACTTATTATTTGTTGAAGTCATCAGGAAGCACAAAAGACCTGAGCCCGTTTTACCCTGCCGGAAACCTGTGCGCTGTAATGACTTCATCGGCATTGCTTTTTGATTTTGCCTCAGCCCCTTTTATGGCTACGGAAAATTCGGAAAAATTCATCAATTATATCAAGACGCATAACATTAAAGTGCCAAAGGTTCCGGTTGACTATAAGGACCCGCTTCTATCCGCTACGCTTTCTTTGACGGCAGGAAACATAGTGCCGGGCATAGGGCATTTTTACTGCGGAGATACTGACGCAGGACTGAAACTGCTTTTTATAACTTACGGGATAAACTCTGTTTTAACCGGCGCGGGATTTTTTGTCATAGGGCAGCAGCATTTAGCCGGAGAAATAATTTTCGGGATAGATGCGCTAGTGTACTCCATATTACGGTTTGCCGATTTACAGGGTTCGGCGGCCGAAACAGACGGAGTAAACGAACAATATTACGAGCAAAAGTTATGCCCAAGCAGCCCTTTGAAAAAAATTGAAATTAAAGATGAAAAAAGCCCAATGCTTGCTTTCGGTATAGCCCTGGTACCAGGCGCGCTGGTGCATGGCGCGGGTAATTTTTACGCGGAAAATTACATAACGGCATTCACCCTGGCAGGGTGGGAACTGGCAGGCGGAATAATGTATCTTGCCGCAAACGGCCCGGATTCAAATAAGCTGTGGGATGTAGGGTATGGAATCAATATTCCTGCAAACAGCCAGGGCTGGGTAAAATACACAGGGCTCGGACTTTTCGGGCTTTCATATCTTTATGATATTATATCTTCTCCTGGCTATACCGCAATTTACAACGCAGTATATACGAATAAACCGGGTCAGACTATGCCCGGGAAAGCCGCTTTAATGCCGTATTTTGATAAAAACGAGGCTGGATTAAGGCTAGCGTATAATTTTTAAGAAACTCTTCCCTTTGTGATTCCATATGATTTACAATTAAAAAATTTATTTGTATATCATTGATATGCTTAAACCCGCCGCAACATAGCTTGTAAGGCCCTGCAGCAGCCAGGATATTAACAGGCTTTTTGTGAAGGAGCCGGCAAGGAAAGCCGTTACAAGCGGAGGCGTAACCATCAGAGCCCATAACATAAATCCGAAAAATATGCCTTTTAAAAGGGTGGAACCGGGAAGTCCGTTTTGAATTATCGAGTAGAAAAAGGCAAACACGAGGCCGAAAACAATGTTAATTATTAAAAGCTTGTAAAACCATGCCATTGAGATTTTTTCGCGCCAGAAATACTTAATAGAAGGGTCTGAAATTTCGTGATTGAAATTATAAGCTATGCTCGCGACTACAAACAGAATAAAACCGGCTACAATGCCGGAAATAATAAATTTCAATAATTTTTCCATGGGTTGTTCTCCTTTTTTGTATTTTCTTAATAATAACACATAATAAACGCATAATCAATTATTTTTTAATGCCGGTAAATATGGATGTTACCCGATTGCTTTTTCCCTAGCATCGGTATAAACGCAGCGAAAAATATTATTTGACAAAGCCCTGATTTATTAGTAAAATTTTACATGAAGGATAAATGATTCTTTTATCAGGAGAATGCAATGAATGACGATATGTCCAAATTAAGGGAAGCGCTGCAAAAAGTTGATTTTTTCTATTCATTAAGTTACGTCGAACTTGATGAATTGATAAAATCCCTGAAAAAAAGGACGGTTCCTGCAGGGAATACGATTATAAGGCAGGGCGAAAAAGGTGACGCATTTTATTTGATAAGCACGGGTTCTGTTTCGGTAAGCGTAAGAAAAGGCATGATGGGCGGCCAGAAACAAATAGCAGAACTTGGCCCTGGGGCTTTCTTCGGCGAGATGGCGCTTGTGGTTGAAGAGCCAAGGACAGCCACCATAAAAGCAAGAGAGCGTTGCGAACTTTTTGTACTTTATAAAAAGGATTTTAAACAGATACTTCTTGCAAACCCTAAAATATCCACAATAATAAATAATGTGCTGACTGAGAGGAAAGAACAAAACAAGATTAAGTAATTTTTTTTGTTTTAAAGCGGGAAAATAGTTTCAACATGCAAAATATAACTTAAAAATTGGATTTAAATGTTTTACTGGTTTAAATATCCCTCCTTTTGTTAATTATGTAAAGATTAAAAAGGGAGCAAACACTATATGAAATAAAAGGAGCGAAATAAAATGGCTGAAGCGCAAATTACAGTAAAACCCGGAGAGGCTATAAACAATGTGCTGGAAGGCATTAGCGAAGACGTCAAAAAAACCGTCATAGACGCCGTCGAATTTTATAACAAGGAAAAATCAGAAGCAGGCCATAAAATAGAGGACATGGTCAAAGTCAACAAACTAAGGAACGCGTATAATACCCTGGTATCGGCGCTGCTGGACAGGATGAACGCATTAAACAAATTTCAAAGGCTATTTTTGACAACAGGCGTGCTTGCGGACGTTGTAGAGTCAAACGGTACGACCATAACCCTGGTCGAGCCCGCAATTTACGCGGCGCTTTTTGATTCATTTGAAAACAGGGAAGTCGGGCCGTTAAACGAGGTTATTTTTACCACGCTTGATAAAATGAAGGCGCTTGCCGAGGGCAGGATACAGCTGATTGACACCTCGGGAAAGAGAAAAAGGAGCATTGACACCAGCGTCGACCCGAAAAAAGTAAAAGCCGCACTTGAATGGAAAAAAGCGGATTCGCTGCGATCGGGCGCCAACCTTGTAAGGGAAATTTCAAATGATTTTGACAAACTTACCCAGCTGACTTCAGACAAAATAAAGAACGCAAAATTAAATTACGACGTCATAAAAAAATATTTTGATTTGCTTTTAAAGGGCCACAGGATAGAACCGGAAGAGAAAAAACTGAAAAACGCCTTAAAAACAAGGATAGACATCCTCTCAAAAACCCTGATAGAGTTTTCAAAGACTTACTCCGAGATATTCAACAGGACAAATGAACAACTCGAAAACCTGAAAGAGAAGATAGAGGACGTCCAGCAAAAAGAAGAGGAAATTGAGCAGGCCGACAGCATGATATCAACCGAAGAAGACAGGAAGGTGGACGAGTTCGGCAGCGAGCACCTCGATATAATAAAGAGGGACATAATAATAATAAACAATTTTATAGTAAACGCGGCGGAAAAAAACCCGAACAGGGTGCCGTTTTCAGGATCGAGGATAGTGGTAAATTCGCAGATACCAGACCTGGAAAAGGCAAATGAAGCTTATTTCTGCACGCCGCAAAACGTAATAAACGCCCTAAAGAAGATACTCAGCATACACATAAACGCTTTCCCGAAAGACGAGGACGGAAAATACATGATACCTCCCATAATCATTGAGCCCATAAGGAACTACGTGGACTTTCTGGAAGACAGGTTTGTGATGGGGTTTATCAGCGGCGAGCCCGGCAGAAAAGGCGCCAACGTTTCTTTTTCACCCGTGGATTTCCAGGTGTTAAAAGCAATAGGCATGTACCTTGCGAAGGATTCCATATACAACTACCGCGGCGAGATAAATGAAGGCACTTTTATGGGTGATTATACCGGCAAGATAGAGAAAAAGGCGCAGGTCAAGTGGACAGGCGAGGATAAAAAGTTCAACATGGTCATCTCTTCCCAGCTTGTGGACGCGGCGTCCAGGGACCAGGCTGTACAGGACTATATGGATTTCCTGTTTAACGTCATGAACGGCCTCGGGCCCGGGCCGAAGATGAGCAAGCGCAGGATAAACGTGCTTTTAAAATACGCCGTGATAAAAAACGTGGAAAACAACATAAAGCTGCTTTTAAATTACGTGGCCCAGTCAGAGCCGACAGAGGCAAGGGACACAATACTTTTTTATTACGAGCACAATTACGAGGTAGCCAAGGAAGTCGTCAGGAAAATCGTAAAGGAAGACCAGCAGGTGCAGAGGGTTTTCGGAACATCAAACTCGGATTACGTAATCAACAGGATATTTGTATAATTGCAGGGACACTCCGCCAAAAAAGCCTACCAGGTCACTTCCTGAAATAAAACAAGGTTATTTTCATAATTTTTTTCCACTATTCCAGGGTTTATGCGCTGGACAATCTCAAATTCATTTACAGCTTCCTGCTGCCTGTTAAGTGCCACAAGAACATTGCCAAGGGCAAGATGCGCTGCGGCAAAATCAGGGAAAAGCACGATGCTTTTTTTGAGGTAATTTTCAGCCATACCGGAAACGCCTTTTCCAATGTATATTATGGCCGCGTCATAAAGCAGGTCGGCGGCATACGGGTTCAAGGCAAGGGCTTTTTCGTACTCGGCTGAGGCTTCGTTAAACTGTTTAAACGATGCGTATGAATCCGCCAGGCAGGCCCTGGCAAAATAACTGCAGGAATTATATTCCACGGCTTTTTTTAAAGACCATGTGATTGAAGACCCGGATTTTTTAACTGCAGCTCCGGGCTTCAGGTAAAAATTGGAAATAAAATCAAAAGGCTTTGTGAAAAAAACAATAATTACAGTCAGGATAACAGCGGCAGAAATCAGCCTGCAAACCCCGGAACTGATTTTTACGGATTTTTCATTTTTCCCTGCAGTTAGCGAGTAAAGAAAACCGCAATAAAGCCAGAAAAGGACGCAAGAAGGCAGTATAAAAAGGGGGAAGTTAAAAAAACTTTCCACAAGCGTACCTGTTAAAGAGGCCAGCAGCGCAAAAGAAAAAACATAATCGCCAGGCGCAAGCAGATACGAGGCTTTTTCGTAATAAAACACCAGGGAAAAGACAAAAGCCAGGAATAAAACCAGGCCTGTAATCCCAAATTCTGCGAGAATCTGCGCGTAATCATTGTGGGCATAAGAAGTGCTTATAAAACTGTAATTTTTATCCTGATTCAGGCTTTCTGCCTGGTATTTCTGGTAAAAGTACTTATAAGATCCGGCACCCAGGCCGAATACCGGGTTGTTGTGCGCCATTAAAATTGCGGTTTTCAGCATCAGCATGCGGTTTTTTACGGACCCACTGTTTGCGGAGAAAATCCCGGCGCTGCGGGAGATATTATTTTTCATCATACCGGAAAAACGGGGAGTTAAAAATAGCGCCAGCGCCAGCAGAACAAAACAGGCGGAATATATAATGACAGCCTTTGTCATTTTCAGTACAAACATACCACTTGTCGCCAGAAGAAAAACCAAAAAAACCAGGCATATAACCAGGGAAATGAATACGCCCCTTGATGCGGCAAGCATGATTGACAGGAGGCTAAAGCCCGTGTTTATAAGAAAAACAGGCCTGTTTTTTTTAAAGCAAAAAAACGAAACAACCAGAAATGGAAAGTTTATCATCATGAACTCACCGAAAAAAATCGGGTTGCCGAAAAAAGAATAAGGCCTCGGTACCACGTAAAAAAACTGCCAGAGGCCGTACAGGGAGCTTAAAAACACGAGCATGTTGATAAAAACCAGGAATTTTTTCCAGTTGATTTCCGCAAGCACGGGGATTATGAAAGACAGAGGCGATAAAAGCGCCAAAGTATAATAAAACTGCGGATGGAACCCGGATGCAAAGATTTGCACTGTAACGTAAAGGAAAAAAACTGTGAACACGAAGAATACAAAGTTGACCTTTGGTTTTTGCCGGTAAAAAAGCATGGCAGCAAATACCATTAAGGCAAAAAATATAAAACACACGGCCTTAGCCAGCTGAAACTCGTCATACATTGACTTTGAAAACAGTATGCAGGAAAGGACAAGGCAAAAAACAAAAATATCAGCGTATTTGTGTAGAAACCCCCGGGTATGACTCTGCAATGCTTGAGACAGGGTTCCGTCCCTGTCTCTACGAATATTATTCATGAGAAGTGGTTAATAAATATGCTGTTAATAAGGGCCGGGCGTAGGCACGAGAAAAGTCATTTCGCCGAAAGAAACAAGCATTACATTGTTGCCCACGCTTGAAAACATATTCATGTCGCTGTTAAAATACACCCACAGCGCGGGAGTGTCGAGGGTGGTATCCTCGGTGAGTTCGCCGTATTGGTCAATAAAGATTGTGCCGTATATGCAGATATCCGAAGTTGCAGGAGCCCCATTATTGGCTTGTATTCTCGGCCCGCCTATTCTCAGCTCGCCGTTTACATACAAGAAGCCTTCGTGTTTTAGATTGCAAATCGTATAGTATGTGCGGCTGTTCTGTCCCCATCTCCATCCCCATGTATTATTGCAGTTCAAATGCGAGCCGTAATTACCGTTGGTGCAATTCTGCGGGTAGTAATAATTGCTCGGTATTGACACCCTTGTACAGGAACTTGGGCAGCCGTTGCAGTTGTTCCACCACCCGTTGCAGTTGCCGCTGCCGTTAAGCCAGTCAGGGTCGTCGCCTATAAAAATAAGAGGGCCCATGACAAAAAGTGAGCCTTTTGTGTAATACTGGTTGCCGTCATCGGCATATAAGGATATTGCCTGGGGCGACGCGCAGGGAGTTGCCTGGGTTTTTGGCACAACAGTCGTGTAGCAGTATGTATTTGCGCCGTTTGCCATCTCAGGCAGGGCGTCGGTTGTATCTATAAATACAACCGCTTCCGTGTCTGCGCTGGCCATGGGTGCGACAATCTGGCTGTATACGTTGCTATTGGCCGCATTTTGGGCAGGCGAAAATATCGACAGGTCATTGCCCTGGTTATAGTAAGGATTTGGGGTGCCTGATACTCCGCCGCCGATGTATTGGGGTCCGAAATAATTATTCTGCTTGCTTGCCAGGGACTTATAATAATCAAGGTCAACCTGGCACTGGCCCGCCTGGTATGCCACAGGTGAATAGGGATGGCAATGAGCAGTGGGTGTCATGTCGTCAGCCACATAGCCAAAGGTATAGGGACCAGGGCTGGGCTGTTCAGGATTAAGTGCGGTATATATGTTGCCGGCCGCATACACATGCGGCATCCATGCAGGCGGGTTGTCGGTACCGCGGGCAACCTGTATGAAAGGGATTTTACAAGCGCCGTCATTGGTATTGGCAGAATAAACATCGCCCCAGTAAAAATCAAGCGAATCGTGTGCAGTGGAGTAATTGCTAATGCAGGGCAGGTTTATCAGGCCCTTTGATATCAGGGGCCCGCCGAATCCCTGTTTTAACACGGCGTAATACTGGTGCGTGACTCCGGACTGCTTTGATTTTATCTTGATTCCTATTGTCCTGTAATTTATCTGGCCCTGCCTCTGGTCGGTTGTGACAGTGGTACGGTGCCATCCCCATCCTGTAGTGACAGTCTGCGAATTGATAAAAAGATTGCCTGCCAGTATATTCAGCTTGTATGTGCCTTTGTTGGTGGTATATTCCTGGTCATATTGAAACCCGGTAAGCGGAAGGCTGTTCCAGTTTGTGCCCTGCTGCAGTTCAACCATGGCATGCTGCAAAGCTATGTTTGCTATTTCCTGGCGGTCCATGGAGTCCATATATTTCACCTGGAATTTAGCCTGGTTTGAGAAAAGAAAGAGCAGGGTTACGGCGAATAAAGAAAGAATCGAGCATAAAATAAGGACTACGGGAAGAGTCTGGCCCTTACGGTTTTCCAGGCAGTACCGGCTTTTTATTTTTGTGCGGGCGGTCATTATAAATCACCTCTTTGGTTAATAAATTTTCTGGTAAAAACCAGCGCCGGACATATGCGTAATGACAACGGTTTTTTGCATAAATACCTGGATCGGCGGCTGGTTGGCAAACGGGGTTTCCGAGAACCTTGAGCCCACTATGACAGTATTTCCAATCTGTGAGTTGTCAAAAGTAAACATTAGGGAATCAATGTGAGTGGAAATGGTGATAGTATTCCCGGCGGAATCAATAACAATAAGCTTATTCAACTGCTGGTAAATCTGCATTGGATTGCCTGCAGAACCTGCCATTGTATAAGAATTCTGCCGGAATCCGCCGCGGCCGCAGCCGTTGTTTCCGCCGCTGCCTGCCTCTATATATAACGGCTCTGCAAGCGTAGCGGTAATATAGCTGTTTACAGGCTGGGTATTGTCAAACCTGGAGATTTGTATGGTCGAGCCTTCGCAGCCCTGTATCACCTTTGTCAGGGTACCCATTGTATAATTTGCTTCTGAGATAAGCGAGAGCTTGGCCAGGCTGTAATTCCATATTTTAATCCCGTTCTGGAACATTTGTAAAATGCCTATTGTGACAATGCCCATTATTGCAATTGCCAGCATGGCCTCAATCAAAGTCCAGCCTTTTTTGCTTTTTAGTATTGTTTTCATAATACCGCCTTTGTTAATAAGTCTGCCATGGCCCGGTGAAGTTCTGGGTAGAGTTGGGCGAGACATTTGAAATTTTCTGGTAGTACCTGTTGACGGCAGGCGTAGGCGCGTTTTTCACCGCAAACAGCGCCGGCGAGGGCGTCACAAAACTGTAATATGCGTACAAATCATAATTAGTGCCGGCAGGTACATTAAAATAATAATAACTGTTGCTCTGTAAAACCGTGCCGTAACTCTTGTATTGCAGCCTTACCATGCTGTCCTGCGACTGAAGCCAGGAAGCTGAACCCATGGACCAATAAAACTGGTCGGGTGTAACGGTCATGCCGGTAGGGACGGCCAGAAGCATTACGCCGCCTGCTACAGGCGTGCTGTTGAAAGTTACTTTGCCCTGTATGGGCTGGCTTGTAATCTTGAGAGTGAAACCTATATTTGAGGTTATAACGCCCTGCTGTACCATGACAGCACCATAATAACCAACAGCAGGGTTGATACAGCTATAATTCGTGCTTGCAAGCACCGGCGCTACCTTGTATCCGGTACTGACGGCCGGGATGCTGACAGCAATATAAGTGCCCGTAGAATCGGTTTGCGTTGTAGCAACTACGCTGCCTGAACCGCCGTTTGATGTAACCTGCACGTTTATATTTGGTATGGGCTGGCCCGTATTGTAGTCAAGAATTATGCCGCTTATTTTACCCACGGGCATTAAATAAATGGGGTTGGGGTCATTATATATAAACGAGCCAAGGGTAAACGCCGGCGGCAACGGCGAATATAAAATGTAATTAGGCGCGCCGCCGGTTACATTATAAGTGCCGACCGGCATAAAAGCGGAACATAAGCCGGAGTTTGCCGTGGAAGTGACATTCGAGCCCCCATTAGTAGCTGAATTCGACGGCGTAAAATAAACAAGCACAGGGTCTGTTATTAGCGTGGTATCGTCCACTGCGCTCTTGACATAAATATTTACCGTACCTGAAGTACCGGCAGGAACATAGGTCAGAACAGGGTTCCACGTTAGCTGCTGATTTGGGAGTATAGACATGATTGTCTGCGCGTAATAATTGTAACTGGCGCTGCTGTATATGGCAGTTATTGTTATATATTTTCCAGTCGCGGGCGGATTAATATCGGCTAAAGCATAAAAACCGTTTGTCGTTACAGGGGTAAGCATGCAGTTGACCGCGTTTCCTGAAATGGACGGGTCTGATAATCCGTCGTTTGCCGTTACGGACACGCCGTTGTAATTTGGTATTGGTGTGGGAGTTTTGCCGGAAACCGGGGTTTTTTGAACATTGGGCGTCAGGTAAATAGACACAGAGCCGCTTAGGCATGTGGTGTTTGCGCTGACCGACATATTTACTCCCGTATAATCCTGGCATACGACATCTACGTCAAAAGGGTTGCCGGGAAACGTGGTGGTGTACAGGCCGGGGCCGCCCACAAATAAATAGTACGAATTGCCCGGAGGGATATTCCAGATTTTATAGTTGCCGTTAGCGTCCGTATTGGCCTGCAGTCCGGAATATCCCTGAAGATACACTGTGGCATAGCGGGTGCCGCGCCAACCCCACCAGTTTCCTATGGCCCTGCACCAGCTGCCCCACCAGTTTGTTCTGTAAAGGCATACCTGTCCCGATATTGTCGAGGTGCAGGAACCCAACACTGACTGGTTGGCAATATATGTTGTTACCTGGCTGTTTTTTGTCATGTTGCCGTTTCGATAGGTTACTATTACAGAAGCCATTTTTATGGTAGGTGTATAAGTCAGCCCGTTTGAATACATAGGGCTTAAATTGCCGTTTGTGTCCATCTGCGCGTAAGTTACGAACTGATAAACATAAAAAGGAACGCCGCTTGTAGCGATGATAGTGACAGGATACGGGTTGGTAGGGGTCGGGTAAGAGGCAAGAGTCGTTAAATTAGGGTTGGTCAGGTTCGTCAGGCATGAATCATCGGTAACATTTAAAGAACTAAAACCATCCTTTTTTAAATTTTCAAGATAACCTGCTGCCATATTATATGAATTTGATTTTAAATTGGAAGCTAAAATTCCGGAGTATACATTGCTAAGAAGCTTTACAAGGCTTACCATTGTAACAGCCACAATAACTGCGGTAAATGCCACCTCGATAAAGGTAAGGCCTGTTTTTCTTTCTAAAATACCATTAATTTTCATAATTTTCACCTTTCCTTTAATCTGCTTTCTATATGCGCATTACAGAGCGTCATTTTCCATATTAATTATATATGTTATTTTAGGTTTTGTCAAGTATTTTGTAGGATTTTAGGGTTATTTGTTACCCATAACAGAATAAGGACTTTTTACTTTATGCGCATCTGGCCAGGCTTGTGTGTTTCCTTGATAAAACGAAAGAAAAAAAAGACGCTTGCTGCGAAACATATTATACACCATACCTGAGCATTTGAAAGAACGGAAACTGTTTCATGATACCTGAAAAGCTCGATAAAGAACCTGGCCGCCGAATATATAATCAGCATGATTAATATCAATTCCCCGTGAAAAAGTTTTTTGTTTTTCAGGAAATTTAAGGTTAAGAAAATCCCAAGCCACGCTGCTGCTTCATATAACTGCACAGGGTATAGGGCCTTTCCCGGGAAGACACTGCCTGCAGGCGAATTATCCGCGAAAAAAGCAGCGGGAATATCAGCAGGGCACGGCCTGCCGAAGCAACAGCCGTTTAAAAGGCATGCCAGCCTGACAAATACCGCGCCTATTGATATTGGCAGAGCAAGGAGGTCGGCGGATTCCCATATGTCAAGTTTTAGCATTTTAACCGCTGGAAGTGAAGCGGCTATTGAGAAGGCCATGCCCCACCATAAAGAAAATCCACTGTTA
This sequence comes from uncultured bacterium, assembly GCA_963845185.1. Classification (GTDB taxonomy): domain Bacteria; phylum Oederibacteriota; class PGYV01; order PGYV01; family CAWJRG01; genus CAWJRG01. The sequence continues at coordinate 877,222 of CAWJRG010000010.1, forward strand.
AGGTAAAAATCAGAAACGTGGACAGGCAAGCGCATTATTATGGAATCAAGTACAAAACCTATTTTTGACCCGAGTATAAAAGGGATGAAAATAAATGCCGCAAGTGTTATGGTGTTACGGCGCTTCACAGCGCTAGAATGTTTCAGATTCAGGAAAAGCGTCAGAAAACCGGCTATAATGCCCAAAGCGTTGAAAACATAATAGCTCTTTATTTCGAACCCGCCTATGTAAGCAAGAACAGGGTACATGACGCCTCCGGGAAAAATTTATTCAGCAACAAAAGCAGCAACATTATACACAATAATTTTTTAAAAAACAGTAATAATTATTTACGCAAAAAAATGGTATAATATATAACAGCAAACATTGAGCAAGAAAAATTTTAATCCCACTCCGCGAAAATCCCCGCCGGTAGAGGCGGGGATGGATAGCGCTCCGGGGAGGGAGCATATTATAGATGGCAATTCGAATGAAAGCAAACTCGGCGAGGTAAAACCGAGCCGAGATTTTTTTAAAGGTGCCACGCCTGTGAAGGCGGGGACTCCACAAAGGGGAAGCCCAAAACATGCACAACAAAGGGTTTATTATCCTGCAAATAGACGGCCTGTCTTTTATTGACCTGCAAAAAGCTTTTAAATACCGCTACATGCCTTTTTTAAGCCGCATTTACAGGAATAAAAAAATTGCCATAAAAGAAATGAAAACCGGGCTGCCAAGCAACACGCCTTATACGCAGGCAAACATGTTTTACGATAAGCCGGAAAGTATACCGGGCTTCAGGTGGTTTATCAAAAGCCAGAAAAAAAACATGACCTTTAAATTGCCTGATACCGCAGTATATGTCGACAAGCAGTACGATTTTTCAAAAGCAATATTAAAAGGCGGGACATGCTATGTGTCTTTATTGTCAGGCGGGGCAGACGAGGGCTTATTTACTCTGTCAAGGGCGTTTGAAAAGGAGAGGGGCGACAGGCTTTTCGGGCTGAGAGTCCTGGGCCTTACTCTTATTAACATCGTGACAATACTGAATATGCTGTGGCTTTCATTGAAAGAATTTTACAGGGAAATCAGGGATTTTTTACTTTATACTTTCAAAAAACAGATCCAAAGGGGCGAGGGGTTTTTTCCGCTCGTCAGGATAGTCAACAACGTCATATTCAGGGAAATATCCGTTTGGGCAATAATAAGGGATATAAAAAGGAGCATGCCATATATTTACATGGATTTTACAATTTATGATGAAAACGCACACCAGCGCGGGCCTGACAGGAAAAACGTGCTTCATGTCCTGCGCGATATAGACACGAATATCAGGCAAATATACAGGGCAGCTCGCAGGAACAGGGAGATAAAATACGATATTTTTGTCTTGTCAGACCACGGCCAGACATTTTCAATACCGTATTCATATGTAAACGACGGCACTTTCGAGGATTTTGTGAAGAATACAATCAAGGAGCAGGCAGTGGCAGGCGACAAATACGCGGAAGACTGGAACAGCAATGTGCTTAAATTTGCGCGTGATATACAGCAGAAAATATTCCCCACAAAGACAGTGAACTACATGGCGGGCAAGCTGGGCTCGAGCATAGAAAAATCCGCTACAAAACGTATCAGGGCCGAAAGCCAGGCAATGCCTGAAAAAAAGCAGGAAGTTATTGTGAAATATTCCGGGCCAATGGCGCATATATATTTTCCTGAGCTTTTGGGCAAAGCAGATACTGAACACATAGAAATAGACCAACCCGGCCTGATACAGGCGATAATGCGGCACAAGGATATTGAAATAATTGCATGCAGAAATAAAAATGAAAAGATTATACTGGGCAAAAACGGCATCCTGGTAAAGGAAAGCGAAAAAGACTTGTATACGGTAAAAGGCACAAACCCGCTTAACTGCTACGAAGACACCCATTTCGCGTATGAAGAAATAATGTCCCTGCTTGACCGGCAGGACAGCGGCGATTTGATCGTGTTTTCAAGGTACAGCAATAATTTCACGATCAATTTTGAGGAACAGCTATCGGCGCACGGAGGTATGGGCGGAAACCAGAACAACGCGTTTTTTGCATGCCCTGCCGACAGGGCAGGAGATATTAAAATAGAAACAATAAGGGATTTATACGGCATATTTATCAAATACCATGAAAAGTAATAAAAAATGAAAGAAAAAACATGCCTTGCGCTTTATTCAGGAGGATTGGACAGCATGCTGTCTGTCAAAGCTATGCAGGAACAGGAAATAAAAACAATCCCCTTAAACTTTAATACCGGATTTTTTTTCCGTGCTTATACAAAAGAAGGCGGCAAATTAAAATACAAACAAAGGACGCCGCCGGGCATTGACGTGGAGGTTGTGGATATATCAAAAGAATTTTATGAGATGATAAGAAAACCTTCCTACGGGTTCGGCAGGAACATGAACCCGTGCATTGACTGCAAGATACTGATGCTTCAAAAGGCAAAGGAACTCATGCCTTTTTATGACGCAGGTTTTGTAATAACAGGCGAGGTTCTAGGCCAGAGGCCCATGACGCAAAACAAAAATTCAATGAAAATAATAGAAAAGAAAAGCGGCCTGGAGGGTTTTCTTTTAAGGCCGCTTTGCGCGAAGAATATGGAGGAGACAGAGCCTGAAAAGCTCGGCTGGGTGGACAGGAGCAAACTGCTTGACATAAGGGGCCGTTCGAGAAAGATGCAAATGCAGCTGGCTTCTTTATATTATATAGAGGAATACGCGCAGCAGCCTGCAGGGGGCTGCATATTGACGGAAAAGAGCTATTCAAGGCGCCTGGCTGATTTTATCAGCCATAATGCGGCAGGGGAGTTCACGCAGGAGGATATGCTTTTACTTGCCACTGGCAGGCATTTCAGGAAAGGCAATGTAAAATTTATTATAGGCAGGAACAGGCAGGATAACGAAATACTTCTTTCCTATGCAAAGCAGCTAGACGCGAAAATTTTTGACTGCGCGGGAGCGCCTGGGCCAATAGGGATAACTTTTGACGGAATAGATGATGAGATAAAAAAATTTATTGCTGCGGCAGTGGCGGCATATTCAGATACTGACAAGACAAGGGAAGTACAAGTGGACATAATTGCCAAAGACAATAAAGAAACAATAAAAATCATGCCGATTGACAGGAATATTTTAACAGACTTGCGCATTGACAAATAAGAGTAGAGACGTTTTGCAAAATGTCTCTACAATAAATAATAGAGGTAAAAATGAAATTGATAATTGACGGTTATAACCTGATTTACAGGCTGGTATTAAAAGCAGAAAGCCTTGAAAAAAAGCGCGATAAACTGCTTGAACTGCTGAATGAGTTTCTCGAGATAAATGGCGGGACTATTACCGTAGTATTTGACGCTGGCAAAAACCCGTCGCAGCACAGGGGCAGGGAAACACGCGGTAAAGTAAAAGTTGTATATTCAGCAAACGACGAAATTGCGGACGACGTAATAATAGAGCTGATAAAAGGCAGAAAAGGCAGGGCGCGCGAATACGCAATAGTGTCGTCGGACAACAAGCTGCTTGATTGCGCAAGGGAAAATTTTATGAATGCGATGACAAGCGACGATTTCGCGGAATATTTAAGTTGATCCCACTTGGGGGTAGTTTTTATATTAAATAACTTGTGGTAACAACCCGTTAAATAGTCTACCAGACTATTTAACCTCTTGGCCGTAGGCCTTAGACTTGAACGGGTACAAGATATTGTAATGTTTTGTCTGCGCCTTCGGCTTGACAAAACAAACGTTATCTTGCAATAAAAGCCATTCTGGTACGTCTATAATAATGAGATATCCAATAAAGCAGAAAAACATCAAAAAATTAATACAAAATTAACTTGACAAACAACTATCTCATTTGATATACTTCGGGAACCTAAATATTAGTTTTATGAAATATTTTTACTACTCAGGAGATTTATGGAAAAAAACGCACAGAAGATATTGAGCTGTATGAACGATATGCATAAAGAGATAGGAAAAATAATCAAGACCATAAAGCCCAAAAAATGCATTGATATAGGAATGAAAGACCTTACAATATCACAGCTTGAGACCATGGCCTACTTATACCAGCATAAAGCAGTAAAAATGAGCGAACTCGCTAACAACGCTGGCGTACAAATGTCAACAATGACAGATATGATAGACAGGCTTCATAAGATAGGGCTTGTCGAAAGAAAACACGACGAAAAAGACAGGAGAAGCATTGTAATTTCAATTTCAAAAGACGCTCAAAGCAAGGTATACGGACATATACAAAGCCGCAACGAGCAACTAAGCAAAATAATGGACTGCCTTACAAAAAAAGAAAAGCAGGTAGTGGTAAAGATACTTACAAAAATGCTGGATTCATTGCATAAAAAAGCCGCGGGCCCAAATAAAACAGGGCTTCAGCGGGGATAAGAGAGGAAGAAAATGAAAAACAAAACTTTATTTTTAGCAATTCTTTTAACTGCGGCAATAAGCTCCAGCCTGCTTGCAGACAACAGGCTTATTTTCACGGAATTTGGCATTAGTTACGCTTCCATGATAGCGCCGCCTGTTCTTGAGAACAACACAACAGGAGTTTTTGATACTGCTTCTTTGGACGTAAAAGCAGGAGTGGATATCTTAAAATGGGCGGATGTATACGCCGGAGGCGGTTTAATGTTTTTTGCCTTAAGACCAAATTCCGCAGAGAACTATACTTTTTACCCGATTTATGGCGGTATACGCGCAAATATTTTTCCGGACTGGATTGTTTATCCTGGAGTGCTTTTTGAATTAGGAAAAGCAATATCCAGCCAGCACTTGAATAATGAATTAATGTCACAATTAGGTCCCCTTTATTCACCCCTTGATTATTCCTGGGCCGGGACATATTATAATTTTGGTTTTGACCTGAACATGAACGTAAATGATATAGCAATACTTTCACTTAAAATAGACAGGCCTGCTATCAGCAGCGGCGACACAAAATTAGGCGAAATTCAAATTTTCAGGGTTGGTCTTGCCTGGAAAATGCTGTATTGAGGTGAAAACAATGAAAATAAAACAATTAATCATAATTTTACCGGCTATACTATTTTTCTCAATAAACCTATACTCTGCAGAACCAAAATCTGCAATAGCAGCAAGTGAAGGCACGGCTGCAGCAGCTACGGCACAGCCTACTGCAAATGCAACAGTTACTCCATCAAATGCGTTAATCCTGACATATGACGACTGCTACAAGATGGCTTCTGAAAAAAACCGTGATTTCCGCATGGCTAAAATGGACAAGATAATAGCTGAATCTGAAATGCAGAAGGGCATAGCTGCTTTCGGACCGAGTATCTCACTTTCAGGCGGATACGAGCCGATAAATGTACCTGCCCCAACTGCTCCAGGCAATACACTTTATGATTTTGTCGGAGCCTATTTACCTGCAAATTTTCATTCACCATTTTATTTGAGCCTAGCCCCTCAATTTTATTACATGGCCCAAATAACATTGTCACAGCCTATTTTTACTTTTGGAAAAACATTTTTTGGATTTAAGATTGCAGATGAAGCATACAAGATAGCAAAAATAAAATTCAATAAAGCGGAACAAAAGCTTACGCTTGACGTAATAAACGCTTTTTACGGAGCCCTGATTGCTCAGGAACTTAACGATGTGCAGCAGGAGGCACTTAAAGCAAATGAGGAATATTTAAGGATAACGAAAACAAAATACGCAAATGGACAGGCGTCAAACTTCGACGTTTTACAGGCACAGGTGCAGTATGCAAACTCTTTACCTGACGCAAAAAAAGCAGAGGATGGAGTAATAATTGCAAAACAAATGCTGAAAAACACACTTGGCCTGCCGCTTGACCAGGAAATAACCCTGTCGGGCACAACTGAATATAAAAAATTTGAAATGACCTATGATGAAATAGAAAAGAAATTTAAAGAGAAGAACAACGACAGGGAAATGATTGAAGCAGCGGCAAATATTGCAAAATATACAAAAGATTTAGAGGCTGCAATGCTTTTGCCAAATATAGGACTAAATGCAAATTATGATTATGTTTCTTCGGACCCTGCATTTCACCACGAAGCCTGGGACTGGCAGTCATCCTGGACAGTCATGGTAGGATTACAGTGGACATTTTTTGACAGTTTTAAAAATGTAGCATCGCTAAGGGAAGCAGCTGCCGCAGAGGAAAAAGCCAACCTTAGCAAGGAAAATACGGACAATCTTTTGAAAATACAGCTCGACCTGTTTTACACATCGCTGGAAGAATCAAAGCAGATTATAGAGGCGGCTGATGACCTGATAAAGCAGGCGCAGGAAGGCTACAGGATAGCGAAGGAAAGCTATAAAAACGGGCTTATCCAGAGCGTGGATCTCTTAAATTCCGAAACTGGGCTGCTGCGCGCAAAGATAAATTACCTTAACGCAATGATGAACTACATAACAACGGCTCAGACATTAAGGAATTTTGTGGAATAAATTCCGCACCTCTTGTCCTGGGCCTGGCGGCCTCGGACTTGAACGGGTGCATGCAAGAGTAATATTTTGCTGCGCCCTTTAGGGGCTTACAAAATAAACTCTTGCATAGGAGGAATATGATGCAAAGAAAACAGATGAAACAAATAGGAATATGGATATTGATAGTAATTCTGGCAATAATACTTATTCAGGTTGTTATTAGTATTGCAAAAAGCATAAAAAAACCTGAAGAGCTTGTTTTTAATGTGAACACAGTCAAGCTTCAAAAACAGAAGTTACAACATATCCTGACCGTCCAGGGGATACTTGAAGGTGACCCTCAGGTCAAAGTATACCCCCAGGTACCTGGAAAGTTCGCAAAGAATGTGGTTGCCGAGGGTGACAGCGTAAAAAAGGAAGATGTGCTGGCATATCTCGACAGGGACATGGTCGGGTATAAATACGAACTCGCGCCAGTCAAGTCGCCGGCGTCAGGGATAGTTACAAAGTTATATTATACAGATAAAGGCGACGCAGTAAGCCCGGAAATGCCTGTTGCAGAAATTGGAAACGAGGATAATGTAAAAGTCGTTTTTAACCTTGGACAGGACGATTTGTTAAAGGTACATAAAGGGCAACCTGTCCAGATATTCTTTGTTGATGACCCGGCTATTTCCATTGATGGCGAAGTTTTTTCAGTCCCGCCGGTGGTAGATACGGACATTATGGCCGGTACAGTTGTCGTAAAGGCGCCGAATAAGGCAAAGACAATGAAAATAGGCATGTCGGTAAATGTGGAGATTTTAACGGGAGAAACAGACAGCTATATGATCCCTGAAAGAGCAGTCCTGCTTGGCGAAGATTTTTCATATGTTTACATTGATAAGTCGGGCAAAGCAACGCAGGCAAAAGTGACGACCGGTATGAGGCAAAATGACTTAATAGAAATAGCAGGACCTCTGGCTGATGGTGACGAAGTAGTTACTGACGGGAATTTCAAATTATTTGAAGGTGCAAAGTTAAGCGCAGCTTCATCCCAGGTTACGTCGGTGCCTGTAACAACAACAACTGCGGTAAAATAAATTATTAACTTTAAAAGGAGTTTTTAATATGAATATAGCAGGACTTGCCATAAAAAGGCCTGTCTTTATAGTTATGTTGGTTGCAAGTTTAATAACAATAGGCCTTGTTGGTTATTTCAGCCTTTCAGTAGACCTTTTACCTAACGTGGAATTCCCAAATATCGTTGTTACAATAACATACCCGGGAGCTTCGGCTGAAGAAATGGAAAACCTAATAACAAAACCTTTGGAAGACTCTTTTTCCACACTTGAAGGGCTAGACAAAGTGATATCATCGTCAACTGAAGGGGTCTCTGTTGTAACAGCGCAATTCAAGCTCGGCGTTGATGTGAAATTTTCGGAAATAAAGGTGAGGGACAAGGTTGCGCTCACAAAAACAATATTACCCGACGGCATAAACGAGCCGATAATACAGAGGTTCACTTTTGCGGACATACCTATACTTTTCATGTCTGTAGCCGGCAAGAGGGATACTGTAACATTGCGCGAGCTTATAGAAGACAAAATACAGCCCCGCATAGAGCAGCTGCCGGGTGTAGCCTCCATATATATATGGGGCGGCAGGAAACGGATAGTAAAGATAACAGTCGATAAAGCCCTGCTCCTGGCAAATAAACTGAATATGAACCAGATTACAGCCGCTATAAGCAGCAGGGACCTGAATTCTCCTGTTGGTATTGTAGAAGGGCCTGAAAAAAACATTACAGTAAGGGTAAAAGGAGAGTTTGAAGATGTAAATCAGATAGCCAATACCCCTATTACCTCTATGTCCGGGAAAATAGTCAGGATAAAGGACATTGCAAAAGTCGAGTTTACTGCAGAGGATGAAACCACCCGTGTGAGGGTTGGCAGTCAACCGGCAGCGTCATTTGCTGTTTTTAAGCAGAGCGGCGAGAATTCTGTACAAGTGGCAAAAGAGGTAATAAACGCAGTAAAAGATATCCAGAAAGACCTGCCCTCCGATGTAATTCTTGCGGTTAACGGCGATACAACCCGCGGTATTGTAAGGAGTATTGAGGGCGTCCAGGAAAACATATTAATTGGAGCCTTACTTGCCATACTTATAGTATGGCTTTTCCTGGGTAATTTCAGGTCTGCAATAATAACTGCAGTTGCGCTTCCTGATTCCATAATCGGCGCATTTTTTCTCATATGGATAGCAGGATTTTCGATAAACACAATAACCCTGCTTTCGCTTGCCCTGGCGGTCGGGCTGCTTATAGATGATTCAATTGTCGTGCGCGAAAATATATTCAGGCATATTGAAGAGGGCATGAAGCCTATGGAAGCCGCGGAAAAAGGCACAAATGAAGTCGCGCTTGCTGTAATATCAACCACACTTTCCATAATGGCAGTATTCATTCCGATATCGTTTTTATCCGGCATGATTGGCCAGTTTTTCAGGCAGTTTGGACTGACAGTGGCTTTTGCCCTGGGAGTTTCTTTGCTTGATGCTTTTACCATGGCACCCATGCTTTCCGCCTACTGGTACAGGAAAAGCGACGAAAAGAAGAGGACAGGCTTTATAAAGTGGGTTTACCAGCAATCGGATAACTGGAATAAATTTTACGATGAGCTAAAAAAAGTATACAAGGATATTATTGCATGGGCGCTCGAAAACAAGAAAAAGGTACTGCTTGCTGCTCTCATGCTTTTTGTGGCAAGCTTTAGTTCCTGCTTTTTCGTAGGAAAGGGATTCATGCAGCAGGATTCCGGGTACGCGATAATGAATATCCAGACTTATACAGGCGCGCCGCTCGATAAAACAGATTCCTACATCAAAAAGCTGGAGGAGTTTGTGGCAAAACAGCCTGACGCTGAATCATATTTCATTATAACAGGCGGAGGATTTTCCCAGGACGCGAGGTCCAATACAGGCCTGCTTTTCATAACCATGAAGCCTTTAAGCCAGAGGAAGGTGACAAAGACAACAGATGATATGCAGCAGGTAGTGAGGAAGTATATCAAGGACCAGAAGCTCGATAAATATATAACAGCGGCTTTTGCCGTAGGTGGAGGCATGGGCGGTGACAGCAACTCAAACACGCCTGTCCTGATAACAATTGCGGGAGATGACTTAAGGGTATTGTCCCAAATAGGGGAGAAAATCAAAAAAATAGTCCAGTCCACTCCCGGAACAGCCGATGTCGACATTTCAATAAAACCGGGACAGCCGGAAATAGTCCTGAAAGTGGACCCGATAAAATCTGAAAAACTTGGCCTTACAACCTATGATATATCCACTGCGTTAAGGACGCTGGTGCAGGGTTTGAAAATAGCCATATATAAAAAAGCTGAAAAAAATTATGACATCATAATGCAGATGAACAAGTCGGACAGGAAAGTCACAGACGACATCAAAAGCATTTACCTCACAAGCAAAACAGGCAAAAAAATACCGCTTACTGCCGTGGCTGATTTTGAATACAGCTCGGGCCCGACAGAAATAGACAGGGAAAATAAAACCAGGATCGTGCGCATCACGGCAAACCTGGCCCCGGGCTATAACACCGGCATGGTTAACGCAAAAATACAGCAGGCACTTGATAAGGAAGTAAAGCTTCCGACGAATTACAGGTACGTAGCCGGCGGCCAGCAAAAGCAGTTTATGGATGTTTTAACCCAGATGTCGCTTGCCATGCTGCTTGCGTTTTTATTTATGTACATGATACTGGCTTCATTATATAATTCTTTTGTCCAGCCTTTTATTATAATGCTTTCTGTTATCCTGGCATTTATTGGAGGCCCGATAGCGCTGCTTATGACCGGTTACCAGCTTGACCTTTTTGCTTTTATAGGGCTTTTGATGGTCATGGGTTTAGCTGCAAAAAACGGAATATTACTGCTTGATTTCACAAACAAAATGCGTCAGCGCGGCATGCAGATAAGGCAGGCGTTGCTGCACGCGGCACCAATACGGTTAAGGCCTATTTTGATGACGACTTTTGCCATGATATTTGGCATGTTGCCTATAGCATTGTCAATGGGCGAGGGGGCCAAGGGAAGGGAATCCCTGGCAGTTGTAGTAATAGGAGGACTTTTGACATCCACATTCCTTACACTGGTAATTGTACCTGTGGTTTATGAGTGGGTAGAGGGCAAACTGGAAAAAGGAAAAGAAAAAAAGACTGTCAAAAAAATAACTGGACGGGCAGCAAAAAAAATTATAGGATAAATGCAGACTAAATATACATATGCAATTACAGGCAGCCGAGGATTTAATCCCGCGGTTGCCTGTTTCAGTTTATGGACAAGAACCCGGAGTCGAAAATGAAAAAGATACTTAAAAATTCAGCACTTGCGTTGTTGGCACTGATTGCCGCGCTTATGATATTCAGGATAGCGGCCAAAATAATACAGGGCGCTGAGAAAAATAAAGAGCTGTTATACACAGTAGCCGGGAAAACCCTGAAGCCGGAAAGTGTCGATGTGATAATCAGGCTGAACGGAAACGCAGAGGGAGACCCGCAGGTGATGTCTTTCCCCATGCTTTCCGGGAAATTCGATAAAAATATTGTAAGTGAAGGCCAGCAGGTACAAAAGGGCCAGATAATAGCATATATCGACAGGGATATTGCCGGAGGCGGCTTTGAGCTTGAGCCTGTAAAGGCAGCATCAGGCGGAATGGTCATAAAGCTTTATTACAGGGACAAAGGCGCAGAGGTATGGACAAACAGGCCCATAGCCGAGACAGGAGACAGCTCTGTAATAAAAGTATCAATTCCTGTGGGGCCGGAAGAAACCGAAAAGATAAAAAAGGGTATGGCTGCGAAAATTTATCCTGCAAATGACCCGGAGCAGGGAATAGAGGCCTCAGTTGAAAGTGTCACTCCATTTGTTAACGGCGAAAACTCAGATGGAAGAGTGATTGTCAAAGGCAAAAATGCTGACGGAAAAATAAAAATAGGAATGAATGTGACAGTAGAAGTCAACACAGGAACAAAGCAGGCTTTTATGGTGCTTGAAAGGGCAGTGCTGCTCGGACAGGGCAGGGCATACGTTTTTATCAATGACCACGGCATAGCCCGCGAGCGATGGGTAAAGACGGGGTATATTAAAGGCGACTATATTGAGATAAGCGGCGACATAAAAGAGGGAGAGCAGATAGTGGTAAACGGGGCATTCATGCTGAATGACGGCGCGAAAATAGACTTCAAGGAACAATAAAAATGAATTTACCTGAAATTGCAGTTAAAAGGCCGGTTTTTATAGTAATGATAGTTGTCGCAATTATTACACTCGGCTTAATAGGCTATTCAAGAATGGCAGTTGAGCTCGTGCCAAATGTCGAGTTTCCAACAATAACGATCATGACTGTTTACCCCGGCGCGTCTTCGGAGGAAATAGAAAACCTAGTCTCAAGGCCGATAGAAGACTCGCTTGCAGCGGTGGAAGGAATAGAAAAGATAAGCTCGACTTCTTCAGAAGGGCTGTCGGAAGTAAATGTGCAGTTTAACCTGGGGACAGACATAAAATTTTCCGAAATAAAAGTCAGGGAAAAGGTACAGCTTGTCAAGCCAACCCTGCCAAAAGATATAGACGACCCTATAGTGAGCAGGTTTTCTTTCCAGGATATAGAGGTCATAGACGCGTCAATAAAGGGCAACTTTGACCTTTTCAAGCTCAGGCAGCTTGCCGAAGACGTGGTAAAGACCAGGCTTGAAAAACTGCCCGGGGTGGGAGACGTGGAAATATGGGGCGGCAGGGAAAAGGAAGTAAAAATAGCAATATCAAAAGCGCTGCTTATCGCAAAGGGAGTAGGGCTTGATACAGTAATAAAAGCAGTCGCTTCGGAAAATGTAAACTATCCTGTCGGCGTCATGAAACGCGACGAGAAAAACGTGACGGTAAGGGTAAAGGGGAAGTTTGAGACAATACAGGACATAGAAAACCTGCCGATAAAAACATATATGGGCTCGACAGTCCGGCTCAAGGATATCGCAAAAGTTACGTTTGACCTGAAAGAAGAGATGTCAAAAGCGCGTACCATGGGGACAAACGGGGTCATGTTCAGTGTTTTCAAGCAAAGCGGGTCAAACTCGATACAGGTCGCGGACGAGGTAACAGAAGCGCTGAAACATATGAAAAAATACCTTCCCGAGGGAGTCGAAACAAATGTAATTTACGATACCACGGTTTATATAAGGCACAGCGTATCAGGAGTCCAGGAAAATATAATAATCGGGGCGCTGCTTGCCATACTTGTGGTATGGCTGTTTTTGGGGAATTTCCGATCCACCATGATAACTGCCGTGGCTTTGCCGGACTCTTTGCTAGGAGCTTTTTTCCTGGTGTGGCTTGTCGGTTACTCGATAAACGTGATTTTGCTCATGGCTTTATCGCTTGCCATAGGCCTGCTTATAGACGACTCGATAGTTGTGCGCGAAAATATTTTCAGACACGTGGAAGAGGGCATGGGAAACAAGGAAGCCGCTGTAAAAGGCACAAACGAGGTTTTTATGGCAGTAATTGCGACCACCCTGTCGATAATGGCTGTTTTTATACCTATATCCTTCATGACGGGCATAATAGGCAAAATGTTCAGCCAGTTTGGTTTTACGATAGCTTTTGCCCTGGTCATCTCGCTTTTTGACGCTTTCACTACAGCACCCATGCTTTCGGCTTACTGGTATAAAAAAGAGGAGCCGCATAAGAAAGGATTTGCGAAATTCGCGGCAGACCTTTCAAAAAAATGGAATGAATTTTATTATAACTTAAACGACATTTACAAGGAAATACTGCTGTGGGCACTGGGCAGAAAGTGGACAGTAATAGGCGTCTCGGCCATGCTTTTTGGCGCCAGTTTTTTTATTGTGCCGTATCTTGACAAAGGATTTTTTAACGCAGGCGACGAGGGTATGTTTACAGTAAATGTGGAAGCGTATCCGGGAGCTCCAATAGGCAGGCTTGACAGCGACTTGAAGGCAATAGAGGCATTTATAATGAAACAGCCTTCGGTTGAAAGTTATTTTTCACGCATTGGCGGAGGAAGGTCGGCGGCGGACCAGAACCAGGGATTTATTTTCGGGACAATGAAGCCTGAGGGAAAAAGAATATTATCATCCAAGGAACAGTCCCAGGTAATAAAGGATTATATAAGGAAAAATTTCGGCAGGGAGCTTTTTGTTTACGAGGAAACGCACGGCGCAGAGGCGGTACTTTCCGGCTCAAACAGCACAAGCCCTATCACACTTGAAATAAAAGGCGACGACCTTACGGTTCTGGAAGACCTTGGCAGGCAGGCAAAGAAAATAGCGCAGGAGATACCGGGAGCAATAGACGTAAACACCTCTTTCAAGCCCGCAAAACCGGAGCTGGTTGTAAAACTTGACAGGACAAAGGCGGCAAAGCTCGGGATATCGACAGCTGAAATAGGGCAGACCCTGAATACTTTAATAGAGGGATATAAGATTTCCGATTACAGGAGCGAAGGAAAGGACTACGATATTGTAGTGCGGATGGATAAAAAAGACATATCCACGGTTGACGACCTGCATGGACTGATGATTACAACACAGACAGGCGCAAAGGTGCCCCTGGATGCTGTCGCGACAATTTACTATTCATCGGCGCCGGTTGAGATACTGCGTGAAGACAAGACAAGGATGGTAAAGATAAATGTGAACGTAGCAAAAGGCTACTCACTCGGTGAGATAGTGGTAAAAATTGATAAAAGGCTGAAAAAAGAAATAAATTGGCCGGAGGGGTATATGTACGAGTTTACCGGCGAGGACAAACAGATGAAAGACATGGCAACGCAGATGATACTTGTTATACTTCTTTCTGTGCTGTTTATGTACATGATACTCGCATCGCTTTATAACTCTTTTATCCAACCTCTTATCCTGATGCTGTCTGTACCTCTGGCAATCATAGGGGCTTTTACAGCACTTTTGATTACAAAAAAGCCGCTCGATATGATGGGATTTATAGGGATACTCATGGTGCTCGGGCTTGTGGCAAAAAACGCGATACTGCTTATAGATTTTACAAACAAGAAAAGGGAGCAAGGCATGTCTATAAGGGAAGCATTATTACACGCGGGCCCTGTACGCCTGAGGCCAATACTTATGACGACATTTGCCATGATATTCGGCATGTTGCCCATTGCGCTTGGCATAGGCGAGGGCGGCCGCGGCATGGAATCAATGCCTGTGGCTGTGATAGGCGGGCTGTTGACTTCCACTTTCCTTACTCTGATAGTGGTACCTGTTGTATATGAACAGGTTGAGACTTGGTTGGAAAAAAGAAAAGCTTATAAAGTAAAAGGCTTAAAAGCTAAAAAAATAAATTAAAAAATATGGTACGAAAAGCAATCTAGTTCTTATTATTATGAGGGACAGTTACTATAAAAATTATAGACAAAAACCCGGGGCATTACCCTCCAAACCCCCTCTTATTAATTCCCCTTATTTTGCCCCGGGTCTTTTTTATTTTGATATTTTATATAAACCATAAAATATTAACAAAATACTTGACAAACAATAAAATATCAATTATAATTAATGCACTAAGGATAAAAATAGAATTGTTAGTTTAAAAAACAAAGAGTACCACTTGTCCCTCGCAAGTTCGGGACTGGAACGGGTATAAGCAAGAGTAATATTTTGCTGTACCCTGAAGGTTTGCAAAATAAACTCTTGCATAGGAGGAAATATATGAAAAAATTATTATTATTTATGCTTGTTTTTTTTATGATAATTTTAATTTCAGTTGATTGCAGCAAGAAATCCCAGTCGACTACTCCAAATACACCTGTTGCTACTGCCACACCTGTTGGCGGGACTATTTCCGGAAATATCATATTGCCTGCGGCTGAACTAGGCGTGACATGGCAGGTATTAGTAGACACAGACATGAATTTCAATAATGGAATAACCAACATGGTTGTGGGGATATGCCCGCTTGGAGCAACAAGCATACCTTACAGTGTTACTGCGCCGGCTGGCACGTATTATGTCTATGCGCTGGTAAAAACAGCAGGCGCTTTGACAAGCCCACCCATAGCAGGAGATTTGCTTGGATGGGATGGCGCGCTTTATCCGGCCAGTCCAAGCTCGGCAGGAGTTATACTCAACTCGCAGCAACAGCTGGCTGGACAGAATATCACCATGGTTGCCGCAACAAGTAATGTTTCGGGCACGATAACCATGCCGGCGAACGCCAATGGCCTGCCCATTATCTTAATTATAAGTCCAACCACAAACCCGGCAGTTGCGGAGTTTTATGTAAATGTCACTCCTGTTGCAGGCATGACAGGAACTACTTATAATTATAGCACCCTATGTTATATGCCGGGCTCTTTTTATATTACGGCGCAGGTATCAGGCGACGGGTCAGGACTGCCAAGGCCACCAAAAACAGGGGATTATGTAGGGCAGTCCGTACAGGAGACTATGGACCCGACATTAAGCAACGGGCCTTATAATTTTTCATTGACGACATTTTAGATTTGATGTTTGGGATTTTCTTTAAAATTTTTGAAAAGTAATTTAGGGGTTTGGCCGGCTCTATTAAATTTATAAACCGAGGCGGTTACTATAGAGCCGATAGGTTGTGTAAAGGATACAAATGAAGAGTGAAAATTTATGGTTAAAGAGTAAACTTTTTAGAATTGATTTTAACGCTAAAAATTTTATTAAAAGAATTTTTTTTGTTTTTTTTACCCTTGTATTTTTAATGTTCCCATTTTTCGCATATTCCCAACAAATGGACCACTTTAATGTGTCAGGACCCGTCAACTCAAGCGCGGACAGCGTTTTCTTCATTACGGTGACGGCAATAGCAAATGACGGCTCGGTTTTTACAACATATAACGGTACTGTAACTTTCAGCACTTCATCCGGGCTTTATAACCTTCCGGCAAACTACACTTTCCAGACTTCCGACGCAGGCGTGCATGTTTTTGCAGTGCAGATAATGGCAGGCGGAGATCAGAGCATATTTGTGAATGATTATAATTCGCCGGGTATATCCGGAAGCACTGTAGTCACCATAACCAGCGGCAGTGCAGCTTTCCTGACAATATCAGCCCCGGCTGCGTCGAGCGCGGGGCAGGCTTTTTACATTACTGTAACCGCAAAAGACCTTTATAATAATATAGCGATATCGTACAGCGGTACCGTGCATTTCACATCAACTGATCCTTCGGCAGTATTGCCCCCTGACGCGACATTCCAGCGCGACGACAACGGCCAGGAAATATTAAGCGTGACAATGAAAACCGAAGGTACGCAGACAATAACTGGACAGGACCTTGAGAACAATTCAATAAGCGGGGTAAGCAACGCGATAGCTGTCTCGAGCGGGATAGTTGTAAGTTTCAATGTAAGCGCGCCGACAATAGCAAACCCGGGCACAAATTTTAATTTCGCCGTATCTGCCATGGACGCGTACGGAAACGTGGCGCAGAATTACACAAATACGGTGCATTTTACCTCGAGCGACGGCGCGGCTGTTCTACCTGCAAATTACACTTTCCAGGCGAGCGACTACGGCAGCAGGATTTTCCCTGTCACGCTGAATACCACGGGTTCCCAGACCATATCGGTCAATGATGTTTCAGCGGCTACAATAAACGGAGTAAGCAACAACATAAACGTGCTGGCAAGCGGGTCAACTTTATACAGCCAGCCTTTGCTTCTGACAGCATACCTGCCTGCAGCAAACGCGTATCAGTATGATTATATATATATTTCGCATACAGCACAGACCATTGCAATAGCAAATAACACTTATCTCCAGTACGATGTTTTCATGCCAACCTATAACCCGGATTTTTACACGGGCACTGAATTCGCAGAGACGGCCGGGGCCGCAGCGGGCCAGTGGGATATGAGGGATTTTGGACAGCCTCAGAATTATATAATAGACCAGAACGGAATAAGGTGCCATCCATCCATGGACCTGTCAGCGTATGCGTATGGGCAGTGGTACCACAGGACATTTAACATAGGTTCTCTCGGAGGACATACATATAATCAGGCAGAGCTTGCGCTGGATACGGGTAATGCAGGGCAAAACGGCGCACCCTCAAACAAGGCAGGCACTTTCAACGCTGTATATGACAACATAGTTTTTACGGACTCTGGCGGCAATATACTGAGGAACTTTTTTTCGGATAACAACTTAATTCCTTATAACGCAGCTGTGTCGGTAAACGGAAGCGCCGGAGCCGGAAATAACGGAAGCGGAGGAATAAGCGGGCCTCCGGCCAACAATGACCCGGTGCCTTTAAATGATTATGTATGGATAGTAAAAAGCCTGTCGGTCACCCAGACCCCGATAGGTGATGTCCAGGTCGGCGGTCAGTATGTGACAATTGCGGCCCAGCTTTTATCCGTGGGAAATAACCGGGTGCCTTATGCACTTGCTAACTGTACTTCAAATCGGTTTCAAGACTCTATTACGCCGATATTAGCTACAACTTATACAGCCGATACATTGGCGATCACAAATGCTCAAGGT
This sequence comes from uncultured bacterium, assembly GCA_963845185.1. GTDB lineage: Bacteria > Oederibacteriota > PGYV01 > PGYV01 > CAWJRG01 > CAWJRG01. The sequence goes on from CAWJRG010000010.1 coordinate 895,228, forward strand.
TACGCTTATAATTTAATAAGCTCGACAGCTGCAGGCCCGGCTGTAGTGACTGTACGTTCCGTACACCTCACGAGTATGATAACTATTAATTTTCTGGCAGGTCCTGCGACGCAGGTGGATGTAATACCAAATACGCTTACAACGCAGACAAATGTAAGCGGCTCAATGGTTGTCGAGGCACAGGATATGTACGGTAATGTGACGGTCAGCACGCAGACAATAAACTTATCAGCAAACGCTTCGTCAAACCTGCGTTTTTCTTCTGACAATGGAGCCACATGGCACCAGACACTGGCGGTTTCCGGGGCCGCTCCAAGTAATATACTTGTAATAGACTCCACTGCGGAAACTTCGACAGTATTTGCTGCAGCCGCCGGGCTCAGCACTGGCACAGCAACTGTTTATGTGAATAATGCGCAAGCCACGGGCCTTGCGATAATTCCTGCAACAAGCACGACAATGGCAGGTGTGGGTCCGCTTTTTACAATACAGGCAAAAGACGCGAATAACAACGACGCTTATTCTACGGCAAGCGTGCAATTGACATCAGCATCGGGAACCATGATGTTTTCGACAGATAATATAAATTATTCGAACTCATTAATCGTCACGCTGAACGACGGCAGTGCCAGCGCCTATTACAGGGATACGTCAATGAGCGCCATGCCTGTGACAGTAACAGCGTCTTCGGCTGGGTACACAAGCGGCAAAGCTTATGAGACAATAGTCCCCAACACAGCGGCACTGCTTAACGCGTGGGCAAATTATTACGCGGTTCCGGCAGGGCAATACGTCACAATAACCGCACAGATTACAGACGCTTACGGAAACCCGACAGCTGGCCAGTGGGTTACAGCCACATCGGCCGATGGCGCAACCGTGACTGCCCAATCAAACACTACAAACGCCATAGGCGAGATAACTTTATATTTTCTTACGGGTGCAACGGTTGACGCGGAAAATTACTGCATAATCAACTCGCCGGGATTGCTCGGCAAGACCCTTACCATATCCGGGTCAGGTACCGCAAACCACCTTTCAATACTGCCGAGCCCTTATTCTGTAGGCGCTGGGAAAACAGGAACATTGTATATTTACGCAAAAGACGCCGGTGGTTATAACGCCCAGGCGACCAGCGGGCACACAAACGAACTCATATATTTACCTGCAGGAGACGCGGGAAATGCGTTTAATTTTTCGATTGACGGCATAAATTGGGCGACTTCTACAGCAGTTCAGCTTAATACAAGCGGAGCAGGACAGGTGTATGTCAAATCATCAGTGGCAGGCTCATATCTGGCCGACGTCATAGACGAGAACACGACAGGGCAGCTCGCGGCAACAAACGACACCATTACGGTAACCACGGGCTATTATGTGTATGTGTCACCGAGTACGGCGCTTACCGCTACAGCAGGTGCGTATGTGACAATAACAGCGTGGATTGTGGACCAGAACGGCACTCCTCAGGCGCTGCAGAACGTGCAGGTTGCTTTCAGCGCAAGCAACGGCTCGGTATCTCCGGTCATAGCCTATACAAACGCGGCAGGCCAGGCGTCCACGGGACTAACACTTTCAATAGCACCTTATGCGCAGCAGGTGGTGACGGTTAACACATCAAACCCGAGCGCCAGCACAATAACTGCGGCAATAACCTCAATACCCGTGATTACCTTTGACGTTTCATTGCCGGCTACTGCCACAAAAGGGACAGCTGTTCAGGCAGTGGTAAGGGCAAGGGACGCTTACGGCGCAACAATAACAAATTATAACGGTACTGTGAATATGACTTCGTCAGCTGGCGTAAATGCTGTGATTAACCCTTTGAGCTATACTTTTACAACTCAGGATGCGGGCGTAAAAATTTTTAACGTGACTTTTAACGCAGCAGGCACTTGGACCGTCACAGCCACTGATTCAGTAAAACCGTCCATAACTGGAACAAGCAATAATGTAATAGTATATCTCCAGGCAACACCCACGCCAACTTTTTCGCCGACAAAAACAATTACGTCCACAAAAACACCGACATCAACGTACACAATGACACCCACAATAACTCAGACATTTACAAATTCACCCACTTACACAATTACACCGACAGCTACAAAGTCCAGCACAGCGACGAATTCTGCAACATTCACAATAACCGCAACAAATACGCCCACATATACAATAACTCAGACATCTACTATAACACTTACATCAACTATCTCGGCAACTTATACGAACTCACCGACAATTACACAAACTTCGACAGCAACGCCTACATTTACAAGCTCGCCGACAAATACGCCTACATACACAATAACACTGACGTCTACAGGAACTCCTACTTTTACAGCTACGCCGACTTTCACAGCTACGGCAACAGAAACACTGACTGATACCGGAACTTCGACTCCTACATATACGGCGACTTTCACGGCAACACCTACAGATTCACCTACATACACGGTAACTTCTACACCTACCGATACTGTGACTTTTACAGCAACGCAAACTTACACGGCTTCGCCGACAGTAACCCAGACTTATACCATAACGCCTACAAACACAATTTCAGCAACATATACCATAAGTCCGACAGATACAGAAACAGGCACGATAACGCTTACATCCACTGAGACACCGACATGCACAAATTCATCAACACTGACTGCAAGCCCGACGTTAACATATACAGATACGGTAACACAATCCAGCACTGCAACTGAAACGCAAACATCCACAACAACCCCGACATTCACCGGAACTTTTACAAACACATATACTGTATCTGAAACACAAACATCTACAGCAACCCCGACATTCACCGGTACACCTACAAACACGGAAACAATGACTATCACAATAACTTCAACGCAGAACATAATTCTTACAGTAACGGTTACACCAATGCCTTATTACAGGGAGGAGACTGAAGGTTCAAGCCATGTTTTCCCTCAGCCGGCATCGACAACCTTAAATATTGTTTTCGGGCTTAACGAGCAGGCCAATGTCTCAATATATATTTATAACGCGGCAGGCACGCCGGTTGCGCAGCTGCAAGCCGCGGGTATGGCATCGGATTATAACAGGGTTACCCTGGACATTTCAGGGTTTTCGCCCGGAGTTTACTTCTATATTATTAAGGCCCAAGCCCAGGGCAGGGAAATCAAATTTAACGTGAATAAGTTCATGGTAGCGAAGTGAAAAAATGAAAAGATATTTTTTTGCTGCAGTAATAATAATGCTTTCAGTATTTTCTTTTGCCGCAGTGGATAACAGTGCTGGAATAATATTTTCTTCCATGAATATGGGCGTGGGCACCAGGGCTGCCGGTATGGCCGGCGCTTTCACCGCAGTCGCGGATGACGTAAGTGCGGTTTACTGGAACCCTGCAGGGCTGGCGTTGATAACAAAAAACGAGATAGACATGACATATGATAAATGGTTCATGGACACTTATTACAGCCACTTAATGACTTCAATAGGACTGCCGAGCGGAAACCTTGGCGTTGATATTTTTTACATGAATTTTGGGACATTTAACAGGGTTAGTGATTCCGACATGGTGACAGGCTCGCTCGCGTCGCCTTACAGTATGGAGGGTTCAATTGCTTACGGCCTGGACCTTGCTCCCGGATTCTCAGCCGGAGTATCAGCGAAATTCATGCAGCAGTCCATGGATATTTCTTCAAACATGGGCATTGCCGCTGATGTTGGGGCAATATATAAAACAGGAATTATATCTGCGGGCATAAGCGCGCAGAACATAGGCACAGCCGGCCCATATTCGCTGCCAATGAGCGTCATGCTGGGGTTTGCGGTGAAAGCTTTAAACACAACCTTAAATAACCTACTACTTGACGCGGACTGCCATTACATATTTAAGGATGTTCCGGTCGTCTGCGCCGGTGCTGAATATACTTATTCAAAGTTTCTTTCCTTAAGGCTAGGTTACGGTTACAGGCTGGGGCCAAATAATGTCAATGGTTTTACCGGACCAGCAGCCGGAGCAGGGATTAGCCTGAACGATATAGGTTTTGATTACTCTTTTGTGCCGTACGGCGACCTGGGGTTTACGAATAGTGTCACCCTTAAATACATGTTTGGGGCGAGACAGCCAAATCCGCAGCCTGTTGCAAAAGCAAAGGAGCAACCGACGCCTGTACCCGCAATAAAAAAGATTGTTGAAAAAACAGAAGAAGAGTTTAATACGATGTTTTTTAAAGGTGCCACGCTGGAAAATGCTGGGAAGCTCAGCGCTGCCGAAACGCAATACACAGCGATATTGGAAAACGACCCTAATTACGCGGAAGTGTGGAAGCGCCTTGGCGCGGTATACGTGAAAATGAAAAGAAAAGCCGATGCAATAAGCTGTTTTGAAACATACCTGAAATTAAAACCTGATGATGCCGCTGTCAAACACTGGCTGGATAAAAATAAATAAAAATACCTTGGGCGCAAGCCCTTGGATTTTTATGCTTTAACGGAATAGATACACCCGCAGTAATTTTGACGGTATAAATTATGCTTTTTTGACAATTCAATTGACTTTTTAAAGCCATCCTTTTTCTTAAAATCAGATTCGTAATAATTAACCCCGTATTTTAAGCCTGCTTCTTTGCCTAGTTTATTTATTAACGCTGCATTTTTATGGGGTGAAATGGTGAGGGTTGTAGCAAAGATTTCAATGCCGAGTTCTTTTGCCTTTTGCGATGTTTTTTCAAGACGCATTTTAAAGCAGATTTCGCAGCGCTTGCCGCCTTCGGGTTCATTTGCCATGGCGTCGCAAAGCTCATGCCACTTGTCAATATCATAAGGCAAATCACCAATATTTTGTACATTTTCAGTTTTTGCCAGCTTTTTCATATCTTCTACACGTTTTAAATATTCTGATTCAGGGTGGATATTAGGGTTGTAAAAAAAAGTTGTAATTTCATAGCCCTGTTCACGTAGTGCGTTTATGCAGTGCGTAGCGTCAGGAGCGCAGCAGACATTCAGCAGTATTTTTGGCATAATAAGCACCTTTGTATGTTTTTTTAATGTAGAGACACGCCATGTCGCGTCTCTACTCTACTTAATTCCTTTTTGACAATAATACTTATTTATTATAGAATATACCAAAATTTTGACAAGGAGAAACACCAAAAAATGAAACAAACAATTCTTGTTACCGGCGGGGCTGGATTTATAGGCTCGCATTTATGCGAAACGCTTATTGCTCAGGGACACAAAGTAATATGTGTAGACAACCTGGGCAGCGGCAAAATGGAGAATTTAAAAGGAATAATAAAAAACAAAAATTTTAAATTTATAAAGCATGACATTATTAAACCTATAAAAATAAAAGAAAAAGTTGATTGTGTTTTTCACATGGCTTCATACGCCTCGCCTCCTTATTACCAGAAATATTCAATTGATACGCTCATGACAAATTCCCTGGGCACTTACAATGTGCTTGAGTTTGCCAAGATAAAAAAAGCCAGATTCCTTTTAACATCGACTTCAGAAGCCTACGGAGACCCGAAGGAACATCCGCAGAAGGAAACTTACTGGGGGAATGTAAACCCGGTTGGCGTGAGGAGCTGCTATGACGAGGCAAAAAGATTTTCTGAAAGCCTCACAATGGAATATTTAAGGAAACATAACCTTGACGCGAGGATAATAAGGATATTCAACACATATGGCCCGAGGCTGCAGAAAGACGACGGCAGGGTAATCTCAAATTTTATCTGCCAGGCATTGAACAACTTACCAATTACAATTTACGGTAGCGGAAAGCAGACAAGGAGCTTCTGCTACGTTTCAGACATGGTGGCAGGCCTGATATCCGCGATGTTTCACGACAATACAAAAGGGGAAGTTATTAACCTGGGAAACACAAATGAAAAGAAAATCAGCGAAATAGCACATGTAATAAAGAATATGACTGGAGCAAAGGTTGAAATCATATACAAACCACTGCCAAAAGACGATCCAACGAGAAGGAAGCCGGATATAACAAAAGCAAAAAAAATCCTTGGCTGGCAGCCTGAAATTCCGCTTGAGGAAGGCCTGCAAAAAACAATAGAATGGTTCAATCCCGCTCCGCGAAAAACCCCGCCGGTAGAGGCGGGATTTGATAACGCTCCGGGGAGGGAGCATATTATAGGCAAGGATGTTTTGCCCGTGAAGCGAGGTGGCTCCACTGCGAAATAAGAAAATAGAAAGAATAATCATAGCCCTTATTTTTATCCTTGTGCCGATTTATTTTTTCAGGGACGGCTTTTCGGCAGGCAGGATACTTTTCGGCCATGACACAATTACGCTTGATTTTCCTTTCAGGATTTTTGCGCAAAAAATGTTCCAGCAGTACCACGACATGCCTTTATGGATGCCTAATTTATTCGGGGGTATACCCCTGATAGACTCGACAAATCTAATATACTTTTATCCGACAAACCTTCTTTATATGATGATGCCTGTACCGCTTTATTATTCTTACGTCATAGACATTATTGTTCACATGCTTGTAGCCGCGTTTGGGATGTACCTGCTCTTAAGGCAGCTTGAAATGTCAAAAGAAGCATCGCTTTTCGGCGGGTTTGTTTTCATGACTGGAGCTTTCCTGGTATCGCTTGTGTATGCCGGGCATTCGGGGAATACAAAAGCAATTGCGCTCATGCCGTATATATTTTATTTTATCAGCAGGGGGATAAAAGAAAAAAAGTTTTTTTATTTTTTAAATGCCTCAATATTCTGCGCGCTTTGTATCCTGTGCGTCGGCATGCAGGTAATGGCATACGCGTATTTGGGGGCTTTCTTGTATATTTTATACGAGCTTTTATTCGCCACAAAAGAGCTTGACAAAGAAAAAATACAAAAGACAGCAATATTTTTCATACTGTCGACGGCAATGATTGTTTTATTCAGCGCGCTGCAGTTTTTCCAATCCGTGGGATATATCCCGTATTCATGGAGAGGCAGTTTTACTTATGACAATTTTGTATCGTGGTCGTTTAATCCAAAGGAAGTTATGACTTTTTTATTCCCGGATTTTTTTGGGCTGAAAGCAGAGACTTACTGGGGGCCGCTGGATTTCAACCTTACGACTTTTTATCTGGGGATAATACCGCTTATGCTGGTGCCTTTTGCTTTTGTTGCCGGGAAGTTCAGAAAACCTGCAATATTTTCAGCCGTAATTGTGGCGATATTTTTTATGCTCGGATGCGGAGGCTTTACTCCGCTGTACAGGATATTTTATTATATCCCGGTATTCAATACATTCAGGAACCCGTCGCGGTTTTTGTATGTTTTTGACATGTTTGTAATAATACTTTCGGCTTTTGGGATAAACAATTTACTGCTCGCGACACGGGAAAAAGAATATAAAGCCAGTTTCAAAGGGAACATGTTTCTTAAAATATGGATGTGGACAACAGCTGCGGCAGGAATAACCATATTTATAATGTGGATTTTTACATCAAATATAAATACGGTTTCCGATTTTATTAAAGACTCATTTTCTTATACAAGAAAAACACAGCCGTCGGATGCATTTATTATGAAAGGCGTGGAATTGTTGGGGCAGGATTTGGCGTATTTTTGCGTAATAGCACTTGCTTTTTTGTTTATAGTTTATTTATGGCTGCGCCGGAAGATAAAACAGCCCTATGTTTTCCTGTGCTTAATCGCGGTTTTTGCCCTGATAGACATATACAGGATTGACAAAAGATTCATTATGTACAACAACATGTCGGAATTTTTTGACGACAATAACCCGATAATGCAGCAGCTGAAGCAGGACAAGGAGCCGGCGAGAACTATGGATTTCGATTTCAACCTGTATCCGAATAAGAATATATATTACGGTGTAGAATTTATGTCGGGATATCACGGGCTGTTGCCTTTGAAATATTACACCATGGAAACCAAAGGGGCTTTTAATAATATAAATACAAGCAGAGTTTATAACATAAAATATTATCTGGTAAAAAACGACGTCAACATGAAGGATATCATTAAAATATTCGACGGCCCGATAAAAATAATAGAGGATACAAAAGTGATGCCGCGGGCTTTTTTTGTGGATAAAGTAAATAAACTTGACAACGACGACCAGGTGCTTTCTTTTATGTCGTCGGCGCAGTTTGACCCGGCGTCGGTTTTGACAACAGACAATATTTTTATAAATACAAGCACGGATAAACTGCAATATGATCTGCATATGCTTGAATACACGCCAAATGAAATAAAAATAGGCCTGGAGACAAACAAAGCAGGGGTACTTGTGCTTTCGAACGCGTATTACCCTTCGTGGCGGGCAAAAGTGGACGGCAGGCCGGAAAAAATTTATAACGTTGATTACGCGATAATGGGCATACAGGTTGATAAGGGAACACATGAAATAGAGTTTTATTACAGCAGGGTAAAAATTATTGTCAGCCTGCTGCTGACTTTGCTCGGATTTTTGATTTACGGAGCCGTTTACATGCTTGAAAAAAGGAAGACCAAATGAAAACACTTATTGTCATTCCGACTTATAATGAAAAAGAAAACCTTGCAAAGCTGCTGCCGGCTATAAAAAAAGCAAATAATAAGGTGCATGTCCTTATAGTGGACGACGCCTCACCGGACGGAACTTCCGGATTTGTGAAAAGGCTCGCGAAAAGGGACAGGACAATAAAACTCCTGGAAAGAAAAGCAAAGCTGGGGCTTGGCACTGCCTATAAGGAAGGGTTCAAGTACGCGCTGGCAAAAAAATACGATTACATATTTGAAATGGACGCTGATTTTTCGCATGACCCGAAATATATAAACGACTTTCTCGACGGGATAAAGCAAAACGACCTGGTAATAGGCTCGCGCTACAATAACGGAATAAGCGTTGTAAACTGGCCGCTGAGAAGGCTCATGCTGTCCATGTGGGCAAATTTTTACGTGCGCACGATTACAGGCATGCCGCTGACCGACTGCACAAGCGGGTTTAAGTGCTTCAGGAGAAAGGTGCTCGAAGCCATAGACATAGACAAGGTGAAATCAGACGGATACGCTTTCCAGATAGAGATGCACTATAAGGCATGGAAAAAGAATTTTAAAATCAGGGAAATACCGATAATATTTATAGAGAGGAAATCCGGCGAGTCGAAAATGTCAAAGGATGTTATCAGGGAAGCCGCTGTGATACCATGGAAACTGAAATTAGGGTTGATAAAATAACAATTATTTTGGAATTTTGATTTTTGATTTTAGATTGAAATATGCTCTAAATTTTAAACTAAATCATTTATTTTAATTGAAAATATTCATTGGAGGCAGTTATGGCTAAACGTGTACTGGTAACAGGTGGAGCAGGGTTTATAGGCTCAAACATGGCGGATGAACTTCTGAATGAAGGGTATAAAGTCACAATAATAGACAACGAATCAACAGGTTTGAAAAAAAATGTGCCTGCAGCCGCCAAATACATAAAAGGGGATGTTAAGAACAAAAAGGATATTGAAAAGGTTTTTAAGGACAAAATAGACGCTGTTTTTCACATAGCCGGCTGCGCGTCGACAATCAAGGCCTTTGACAGCCCGGAAGACGACCTTTTTACCAATGTGCTCGGCACGCTGAATATCATAGGAGCGGCAATCAAGCATAATGTAACGAGGTTGTTATACGCGAGTTCAATGACGTCATACGGCATCCCAGAAAAACTGCCTATAAAGGAAACCAGCCCTACGAGGCCCATTTCTTATTACGGCATAACCAAATATTCTTCCGAGCGTTATGTGCTGGCAACAGGCATGCGCAATGACCTTAAAACGAAGCTTAATACAACTGCGTTCAGGATGTTTAACGTGTACGGCAGGCGGCAGTCACTTACAAACCCATATCAGGGGGTTGTCTCGATATTTATCGGCAATGTAATGAGAAAAGAGCCTATAACAATATTCGGCGACGGCAAGCAGTCAAGGGACTTTGTGCATATAAAGGACGTGTGCCGCGCATGGATAGGTGCGATTGAAAACAAGAAATCATTCGGGGAGGTTTTTAATATCGGCTCCGGGATAAGGGTGTCGATAAATGAGCTGGTGGATGTCACGTTAAAAAGCATGGGACGCAGCAGAAAGGATTACAAGGTATTTTATAAAAAGGAAAGGCCAGGCGATCAGAGACATATGAAAGCCGATATTTCAAAGGCGAAAAATATGTTGAAATGGAAGCCCGGGATAAAATTTGACAGCGGCATGGCAGACGTAATCAACTGGGCGATTGAAGAATACGGAAAAAAATGAGGCTTTTTATCGGAATACCCCTTGAAGAAAGGGTTAAATCCGATATTATAAACCTACAAAGCAAATTTAAAAATGCAGACAAAATTAAATGGGTCAGCAAGGAAAACATGCATGTGACAGTTAAATTTTTAGGGGAAACTTTCGAATCATCGCTGGAAAATATTAAATCTGCCCTGGACAAAAGTATTGAAGGCAAAGAAAGTTTTTATATCTCAATCAATAAAGTGCTGGCTTTCCCATCATTAAGAAAAGCAAAAGTTATCTGGACAAATGTCGACAAGAATTCCGGAATTATAAAAAAGATATTTGAAGATTTAGAAAATAGCCTCTCTGGAGCAGGATTCGCGAAAGAAGAAAGGGAGTATACACCACATATAACAATGGCCAGGGTTAAAGACGGCGTTGATATAAGCAGTATTTCGGAACAGTTGAAATTTGAGCATAAAACAAAGATAGAAAGCGTTATCCTTTTTAAAAGCGAGTTGCATCCGCAGGGCGCGGTTCATACAAAACTTTACGAAGCAAGTCTAAAAACTGTTTAATGTTAAAAGTTTAATGTTTTGAACCTTAGACTTTTCAACGTTCAACATTTAACAGCAGGTATCCAATGGTTATCGAAAGAAATATAGTAGCAGATTACGAGAGCTGGTTTTTAACACCGGCAGGCATGTATGTCGACGAAAAAGAAAAAGAACTTTTAATTGATACCATACGGTTTAAAAAAGGCGAAATGACGCTTAATGCTGGTTCGGGCACAGGCAGGTATATCGAATACCTGACCGACATCGGGCTTGAAGTGACAGGGATGGAACCGATGTTTGAAATGATTAAAGTCGCAAAATTAAAGTCGAAAATAAAGGAAGAACAGATTGTGCAGGGGCACTATGAAAACATGCCATTTGCGGACAGCAGTTTTGATAATGTTGTATTTATACATACTTTTGGATTCTCATCGGACAAGGAAAAGGCGCTGTCCGAAGCGTACAGAGTGGCAAAAAACAAAATAGGAATAGGATTTTTAAACAATAATACATTGGCAAAATTTTTCAGCCCTAGGGAAAGGAAAGCAGTTTACAGGGATACAAGTTTTTTCAGCGGCACAGAATTAAAAAAGATCGTGCAAAATGCGCTTGGCGATAAAATAAAAAGCTGCAATATCCGGATAAAATACACACTTTATATGCCTTTTAACATTGCGCATTTTGTACCTGCGGCTGACGAACTGTTAGAGAAATTGAATTTGCCTTTGGGTAATTTTGGTGTTATGCTTATACAAAAGAAGTAAGTTAAAGAATTGTCAATTAAGAATTTTCAGTTTTCAATGAAGGTTTTAATTGATAACTGAGAATTGATAATTGAAAATTAGGTGCAAAAAAATGTCAGTACTTGCTTACATTTACACAGGCATAGGCTCGCAGTATGTGGGCATCGGAAAAGAAGTTTACGACAAAACGTGGGGCATGAGGCAGTATTTTGACAAAATGCAGAAAAAAAAGCCGGACTTCAAGGTAAATAAATTCGCTTTCCTGGGGCCAATTGAAGAATTGATGAAGGAAGAAAACGGGCTGCCTATAATGTACACATACCAAACCGGGATTTATGAAGTATTGAAACAATACAGGGTAACGCCCGAACAAATGTCAGGCTACAAATCAGGCCAGCTTGCCGGGCTTGTGAGCTCAGGCGGAGCGTTTTATGAGGATATTTTGGAACTTATATTTAAAAAAGAAGAATTTTTAAAACAGGAAATTACCGTGGACAACTTCACCCATTTGTTAGTGACAGGAATTTTAACGGGACAAGCAGGTCAAGTCGCGGCAGAGATAAATAAAACCATGAAAGCCGAAATTTGTGCGTATCTTACACCTGACAGTTTGGTTATAATATGCGAAAAGGCAGCAAAGGACAAATTAACCGAAATTTTCAAAAAGCTGAAAGCCGATGCTGTAATTACGGAACTTCCAAACGAGGAAATTTCAAATTTTTCACTGCTTGAGGGAATTGCCCAAAAGCTCATACCTGAATTTAAAAATTTAAAGATGGACAAACCCATACACAGAATTGTTTCCCAGACAACAGGCAATTATTACGACAGTGTGGCCGAGATAAGGGAGAGTTTCATGGATTATTTGACCAAACCAGCAAGGCTTGATATGGTATTTACAACCATGCTAAAAAACGGGGTAAATACCTTTGTTGAGCTTGGCTGCGGAAGTATGCTGGGAAGGGCAGTTAAGAAGATTGATTCAGGAAAAAGAATATTGTCAACCCATGATATAAAAACATTAAGCCTGGTCGTGAAGCTGGCAAATTAAAACCGTTTGTCAGTTTAAATTCCGGGAAACCCTGCATAAAGATAAAAAATTTTGTATTTTCACTCAAGATTATTTAATTATTAGCGATAGTAATATTGAGATACTACAACAAACAGAAAGGATGAATGCAAATGGCACAGGACAAGGAAATTCTGAAAAAGCTTATGCAAGGCGAGAATCTGGAAGATTTAAAAAAAGTGAGGGATTATCTAAGGGAGAATCCGCTTGCAAATATAATGGAAGTTAATTCAGGTACGGGGGTGTCTGCCGAACAAATATTAAATTTTGTTCACTTAGGGATTTTTAACCTTAAAAAACCAAGAAAAAAATAGATACCCACGGCTAAC
>CAWJRG010000011.1:0-174402 GCA_963845185.1 uncultured bacterium
GAAGGTGTTTCCGTCGCCGTCGGGCTGCTGCACACGCCAAATTCTTCGACTCTATAATTATAGGAATCCGCGACATACACGTCCCCGCTGCTGTCCACTGCTACTCCCCGGGAAAAAGTAAACTGCCCATTGCCGGTTCCCGTACTGCCCCATTGCGTTATATATATTCCTGTACTGCTGAATTTTTCGATTCTATTATTCACCATGTCTGCAACATACACATCCCCGCTGCCGTCTATTGCTATTTCAAAAGGATTATTAAACTGCCCGGGGCCGGTTCCGGCACTGCCCCATTGTGTCATGTATGTTCCTGTACTGCTGAATTCCTGGATATTGTCGTTAGCTTCGTCCGCGACATACACGTTTCCGCTGTTGTCTATCGCTATGCCCTGGGGAGCATTAAATTGCCCGTTGCCGTACCCGGGGCTGCCCCATTGGGTGATATATGTTCCGGTACTGCTGAATTTTTCGATTCTGTCATTATAAGTGTCTGTAACATATACATCCCCGCTGCTGTCTACTGCTACTCCCCATGGATAATTAAACTGCCCGTTGCCGTTTCCGGCACTGCCCCATTGTGTTATATATGTGCCTGTACTGCTGAATTCTTCGATTTTGTTATTGCCAAAGTCTGAAACATACACATCCCCGCTGCTGCTTACTGCTATTCCAACAGGATAATAAAACTGCCCGTTTCCGGTTCCATAACCGCCCCATTGGGTTATATAAGTGCCTGTCCCGGTAAATTCTTCGACCCTATAATTATCTGAATCCGTAACAAACACATTTCCGCTGCTGTCCACTGCTACTACCTGGGGAAAATTAAACTGCCCGTTAGCTGTACCATGCCCGCCCCACTGGGTTATATAACAGGGCGTGGGCCCGGATATTAAAGTGGCAGTATAAGTCGGCGTTATAGTAAACGTGTTTATATATGACACCACGGGCGTTGCCGTGTATGTAACTGTACTGCTGGGTGATATAAAAATGACCCTGGTACATAGAAAAAGGTTGTCCATGGAAATGCCCAGGCCGCTTGATTCGTCGATACCTGCCGCAGAGCTCCGGAACACATATGGACCTAGGCCTCCCGCAAGGGTATAAGTCCACGTGAAGCTCGCTGACTGGCCCGCAGGTATGTTTGCGCTGGAAGGCGCAGGGGAAATTGAAGGCATATAAAAATCTAAACCGCCCGGCAGTTTTACGCTGAAATCAGGCGACACATTGTCCGCATTGCCGGTGCCTGCATTAGAAACTGACAAAATCACGGTTACTGCCTGTCCCAGAGCGGCATTATCAGCCAAAACCGTCATTGAGCCGCAGACTAAATCCGCGGCCGGCGTGATTGTGGCCGTGACCGAAGGCGTTGCGCTTGGCGTAGGGGTCGGCGTCTGCGTGGATGTAGCTGTCCCGGTTACGGTTATGGTCGCCGTCGGGCTCGGCATGCAAAAAACAAATATGCCGTTGCCCTGGTTGGATGTGACAAACAATTTATTTTCAGCCACGGCAAGCGAGCAGTCCGTGATTAAGCCCGGATTTGTATTCTGTGGGAATTTATACTGCCACGTAATATTGCCGTTTGTGATATTGACCGCATATACATGGTTTGTAGCATAATCACCTGTATAAACGTATCCGTTTGCTATTGCAGGCGAGTATTCCACGCCGACATAACTCCCGAAAGACACCGGGAACCCAGGCTGTGGCGCGTATGTCGAGGTGTTCCATGCGTATAATTTGCCGTCCAGTGCCCCGATATAAACAATCCCGTTCGCCAATGAAGGCGAATTATCCGTGCTGGTTCCCATAGTAAAATACGTTAAGAGCCCGCCGGTCAATGCGTTCCATTCGAATAAATCATCGTTCGACGACGCCATGTACGCGTTTCCGTTTGATATTGATGGCGACGACCAGGCATAGGCTCCGGCTGCCGCAGGAAACCCTGTAACACTTACGCCTGTCGCAGCATACCATGCATATAAGCTTTGGCTTGCTGGATATGCCGGAAAAGACGCCCCTATGCAAACTATGCCGTTTGCCACCGCCGGCGATGAATCTATAATACCGCCTGTCCCTGTGCTTGCCGGGAATCCAGCAACAGGCGCGCCTGTCGCAGCATCCCATGCATATAAGTTGCCGTCTTCGGATCCTACGTAAACTATGCCGTTTGATACAGCCGGCGACGATATAATCTGGCCGGTCGTGCTTACAGGGAACCCTGAAACCTGCACCCCGGTCGTTGCGTACCATGCGTATAAATTGTTATCCTCTGACCCGATATATACAATGCCATTTGCGACTGCAGGCGAAGAACGTATCTGACCGCCTGTGCTTACCGGAAACCCGGTAATAGTAACGCCTGTTGCGGTGTCCCATGCGTATAATTTACCGTCAACTGAACCTGCGTAAACTATACCGTTTGCCACTGCGGGTGATGACTGCTGGATCACGTTAATTGTATTGTTTGACGCGTCCACGCCGTCCCAGTTTGTCTGCGACCATAAGAGCACTAGCGGCGGTTGAAGTGTGGAATAAGGATTGTACCTTGTGCCCGTGTCAATGCCTGCCGTGCTTGTCGTGCCGTGAAAATCTGCCCAGACGTCGGCATAAACATTGACGCCGGAAACAGCCATGAGCACTATACTTATCCATAAATATTTTTTTATAAAGCACCTCTTTCAACTTTCAACTATTCTACTTCACAACCGCCATCTTCCCCCATGCTTTTTGCTTTGTCCTGCTGTCCAAAGCTTCCAGGCTGTAAATATACACGCCGCTTGCAACTTCCCTGCCTGATTTATTATTAGTGTCCCAGTATATGCTGTTCATGCCCGCAATGCCCTGCTGCGTGAGTTCCCTGACGACTTCGCCGCTTATCGTGTATATCTTTACATTTACATCAGCCCCGCCGCATAACTGGTAAATAATGTTCGTGCCGTTTGAGCATGGGTTTGGCGAATTTTTATATAAATTCAGGCAAAGCAGTATTATTGGCGTAGGCGTTGCCGTTACTGTGCATGTCACGCTTGCCGATAATGTCAATGTTTGTGTCGTTGTAATGGTATTAGGCGGCGTTATGGTTGAAGTTAATGTTGCAGTAAATGTTTCTGTCATAGTTACTGTTGCTGTATATGTGTTTGTGATTGTATTAGTCGGCGATACAGTGCTGGTCTGTATAGATGTTACAAACATAGTAGGCGTCGGGCTTGTGCACGCGCCGAATTCCTGGATTCTGCTGTTACCCCATTCTCCAACATACACATTCCCGCTGCTGTCTACTGCTATTCCCTCAGGGGCGTAAATCTGCCCGTTGCCGGTTCCCCGACTGCCCCATTGTGTTATATATGTGCCTGTGCTGCTGAATTCCTGGATCCGGTTATTGCTTGTATCTGCAACATACACATTTCCGCTGCTGTCTACTGCCACTCCATAAGGAGCCGCAAACTGGCCGTTGCCGGTTCCGGCACTGCCCCATTGTGTTATATATGCGCCTGTACTGCTGAATTCCTGGATCCGGTTATTACCAATATCGGCAACGTATACGTTTCCGCTGCTGTTTACTGTTATTCCCCATGAAGTGCTAAACTGCCCGTTGCCAGCCCCGGCACTTCCCCATCGGGTTATATATGCGCCTGTGCTGCTGAATTCTTCGACTCTGAAATTACCTCCGTCTGTAACATACACGTCTCCGCTGCTGTCTACTGCTATTCCCTCAGGGGCGTTAAACTGCCCGTTGCCGCTTCCGGAAGTTCCCCATTGGGTTATATATGTTCCCGTACTGCTGAATTCCTCTATTCTGTTATTGTACCTGTCAGAAACATATACATTGCCGTTGCTGTCTACTGCAACTCCTTCAGGTTGGTTAAGCTGCCCGTTGCCGCTCCCTGTGCCGCCCCATTGCGTGATATATGTGCCCGTACTGCTGAATTCTTCGACTCTGTTATTATAATAATCTGCAACATACACGTTTCCGTTGCTGCCAACTGCTACTCCGGCAGGACCATTAAACTGCCCGTTGCCGGTTCCATTACTGCCCCATTGCGTGATATAGCAGAGCGGCGGCCCGGATATTGGAGTTGCAGTGTAGGTTGGAGTAATAGTACATGTAATTGTGCAGGTAGGCGATATAGTGAATGTCGGTGTAATGGTGCCCGTAATTGTACCGGTCAATGTAGGTGTCGGGCTCGGCATGCAGAATACGAATATGCCGTTGCCCTCGTCAGACGTCACAAAAAGCTTGTCTTCCGCGACTGACGGCGAGCAGTAATCAAGGCCCTCATCATCGTAATTCTGCGGCAGGTTGTATTGCCAAGCTATGTTGCCGTTTGTAATGTCGACCCCGAAAACAATGTTCTGGTATGATGTCCCCACATATAAATACCCGTTTGCGACGGCAGGCGAAGAATTTATCTCGCTCCCGTCAAGGCTTATTGGGAACCCTGTCATGGTTACGCCTGTGGCAGTGTCAAACGCGTACAGCTTGCAGTTTGTCGCGCCTATGTAAACGACCCCGTTTGCCACGGCAGGCGAACCCTCGCTGATGATAGCACCTGCAGGAAACCCTGTTTTTGTCACACCTGTCGCGGCGTCAAACGCAAAAAACCCGCTGCTGCCCGAGCCTGCGTAAATCACGCCGTTTGACATTGTCGGCGAGCTCCAGTAGCCAAGCCCGTAGTTTATTGTCGGGTATCCCGGTATGACGGCTCCGGTCGCTGCGTCCCACGCGTATAACTTGCCGTCGGTAGAGGTTATGCATACTATGCCGTTTCCCACTGCAGGCGACGTCCAGATATTCGCGCCTGTGGCTTCCGGGAACCCGGACGGCCTGTTATGGGAGCGGCGGTCAGCGCGTCCCATGCGTGCAAACTGCCGTCATTTGAGCCGGTGTAAACAATGCCGTTCACCACTGCGGCTGACGAGAAAATAGACGCCGCTGTGGAAACGGGAAATCCGGCGACAGGCGCACCTGTCAGCGCGTCAAACGCGTATAAGCTGCCGTCAATGGACCCTATGTAAACTTTTCCGTTTATCACTGCAGGCGATAAAATCGCATTATCCGGTATGCTCTCGGAAAATATGGTTGCGCCCGTATTCGTATCAAAGGCGTACAGGCCGTGGCTCTGCGGCTTTTGTGCCGTTTGCGGAAGTTATGTATACTATCCCGTTTACAACGGCAGGCGATGATTCCTGAATCACGTTGTTTGTATTTCCGCTTGCGTCCCACCCGTCCCAGTTTGTTTTCGACCAGAGCAGGACAAGGGGTGGTTTCAGGTTTGAATAAGGGTTATAACGCGAGCCTGTGTCAATGCCGGCTGTGCTTGTGGTGCCGTGAAAGTCAGCCCAGACGTCGGCATGGACAGGCAAACAAATAGATATCAAAAATATGATGATTAAAAAACTTTTTATACGCATTTTGCCCTCTATCATGGAAACTCGTGCTCCCTGCACCATATATATTATATCATATTTTTTTAATTAATGAATAAATCCCCGAAATGCCAAATTCCAAATCTTACTTTACTACCGCCATCTTTCCCCATGCTTTTTGCTTTGTCCTGCTGTCCAAAGCTTCTATGCTGTAAATAAAAGTACCGCTTGCTACTGCCCTGCCTGATTTATTTTCAGTGTCCCAGTATATGCTGTTCATGCCCGCAATGCCCTGCTGCGAGAATTCCCTTACGACCTCGCCGCTTATCGTATATATTTTTACATTCACCTGCGCCGTGTCGCATAACCGGTAAATTATGTTTGTGCCGTTCGAGCATGGGTTCGGCGAATTTTTGTATAAAGCCAGGCAAAGCGGTATTACAGGGGTTGCTGTTAATGTGCATGTCGCGCTTACTATTAGCGTGGGTGTTTGTGTTGCTGTAATAGTGCCGGTTGGGGTCGGGCTCGGCATGCAGAACACGAATATGCCGTTGGCCTCGTCTGATGTCACGAATAGCTTGTCTTCCGCGACTGCCGGCGAGCAGTAATCAAATCCCTCGCCGTCATAGTTAGTAGGCATCTGGTATTGCCATGTAATGTTTCCGTTTGATATGTCGACGGCATAAAGTATGCTTCCGTATTCCATGCCAACATAAACATATCCGTTTGCGACCGCAGGCGATGACTTTCCCTCGCCGCCCAGAGTTACAGGGAATCCCGGTTGCAATGCGCCTGTTACCGCATTCCACGCGTATAATTTTCCGTCGCTTGACGTTATGTAAACAACTCCATTTGCGACTGCCGGCGATGCTTCAATACCGCCGCCTGTAGCTACGGGAAATCCTGGTTGTACCGCGCCTGTTGCAGCGTCAAACGCGTATAGGTCCCACCTGCCTGACGCTGCATAAACGGTCCCATTTGATATTGCGGGTGATGACCAGAAACCCAGCCCAAAATTCACGGTAGGGAACCCCTGAATCACGGCTCCAGTCGTCGCATTCCACGCGTACAATTTACCATCGGTTGACGTTATGTAAATAATCCCGTTAGCTATTGCAGGCGATGCCCAAATATTGCTTCCTGTAGCCACGGGAAATCCCGGCTGGGCTGCTCCGCTCGACGCGTCCCACGCGTATAATTTATAATCATTCGAACCGTCATAAACAATCCCGTTTACTACTGCCGGTGATGCAAAAATACCATTGCCTGTATTCACCGGAAAGCCTGGAATTGGCGCTCCGTTTGCAGCGTTCCAGGCGTATAAATTACCGTCAATTGCCCCTACATAAACCCTGCCGTTTGCGATGGCCGGCGATGATATCACATTATTGGGAATACTTATAGGGAAACCGGCTATGGGAGCCCCGGTGTTCGTATCAAAGGCGTATAAACCATGGCTTGCAGGATTTGCGTCATTCGCAGAACCTATATAAACAATCCCGTTTGCTATGGCCGGAGACGTTTCCTGTATGACATTAATCGCTTTCCCCGAAGCGTTATAACCGTCCCAGTTTGTCTGCGACCACAGTAATACCAGCGGCGGTTTTAGGTTTGAATACGGATTATACCTTGTTCCGGTGTCTATGCCTGCTGTGCTTGTGGTGCCGTGAAAATCCGCCCATACGTCGGCATGCAGTTCCGTGCCTAAAAAGATTAGCGGCAATGATATCATTAAAATGAAAATCCAGTCACGCTTTAAAAAATACGAACATGAATTCATAAATTTCTTATCCAGTTTATATCACCTGTATAATGGTTATTTATATAATTAAGACAACCATTTCACGGAATAGTTTCGGATAATTTTTCTGGATTTTTGTGCTGTTGGCCGGAATTTATTTAAGGATGTTTTCGCGAAGAGGGATTAAATTACTTTAGTACCGCAGTAAATATTATTTATATCGTCTTTGCGAATTTCATGAATGCTTCCTCTATCGTCTTAAAATCCGCGTCAGTCAAGGCAGGCCCGACAGGCAGGCTCAAGACTTCGTTGGCTATTTTTTCAGAAATTGGCAGGCTGTATTTTCTTTTGAGTATTTGCTTGTAAAACGGCTGCTGGTGCAAAGACAGCGGGTAAAAAATCTTCGCGCCCACGCCTGAGTCGTTCAAAGACTTGAGCAGCGCGTCCCTTTTCCCGTTTGTTACTTTTACCGTGAACTGGTGATAAATATGGAAATTGCCTTCTGCTTCTTCAGGTGTAACAATCCAAGCGTAAGCTGCGAGCATCTTTTTTAAACGCGCAGCGTTTTCACGCCTTTTATTGTTAAATGAATCAAGTTTTTTAAGCTGGGCAAGTCCTATTGCCGCTTCAATATCCGTTGTCCTGTAATTATACCCTATGCGGGTATGGTAATAGGTCTTTTCAGAGCCATGGTTGATAAAGCTCCTCGCTATCCCGGCCGCCTGGTCGGAGTCTGTCGTAACCATGCCGCCTTCTGCCGTCGTCATGTTCTTTGTGGCGTACATGGAAAAAGAGCCGCCGTCACCGAATGTCCCTGCTTTTTTATCCCTGTATTTCGCGCCGTGTGCCTGCGCCGCGTCTTCTATTATTTTCACCCCGTGTTTTTGCGCAAGGGCGGTTATCTTATCCATTTCGCACGCCTGGCCGAAAAGATGCACGACCATAATTGCCTTTATTTTCTTGAATATGTCTTTTTTCAGTTCTTTTTCAATTGCCTCGGGCGATATATTAAAGCTGTTCCCGTCAATATCCGCGAAAACAGGCTCGGCGCCTGCGTGCAATATCGAGTTGCCTGTCGCAATAAATGTAAAAGGCGTTGTAATTACCCTGTGCCCCTTGCCAATTCCGTTCATAAAAAGCGCCGTATGCAGAGAGCATGTGCCGTTTGAAACCGCGATTGCGTGTTTTGCGTCTACGTATTTCGCGAATTCCGCTTCAAATTCCTTTACTTTCTGGCCGGCCGCTATCATGCCCGAATCAAGTACTTTTAAAACCGCTTCTTTTTCCTCGCTGGCCATCATTGGTTTTGAAATCGGTATCATCTTATTCCTCCGTGCCGTAAATGAAAATTTTGCCTTTATCGGCAAGTCCGGTTAACTTGTCTTTTTCGATTAAAAAAGTTTTCCCGGCTTCTACTGCTATTCCTTTGCCGCCGCATGCCTTTAACAATTTTATCGTCCTGGTTCCTATTGAAGGGATATCATACCTGATATCCTGGCTTTTTCTTGCAGTTTTTACCGCTATAAAATCTTTCCCCGCTATTTTCGCCCCTCTTTTAATGCATTCATCCGTGCCTTCCTGCGCCTCAACCGCGACAATAATCCCGTTTTTGACTATGACAGTCTGCCCGATATCCAGGGATGCAATCATTCTGGCGATGGAAAATCCCAGTTTGATATTTTTTAAGTCTGTGCGCGATGGTTTGGCACGGGTGCACCACCCTGATTTTGCTATTGATTCTTCCATTAAATATGTGGACGGCAGTATTTTTATGCCGTTTTTTTCGAATTCCTTTATTACTTCATTTAATATTGAAACAGCCCTTAAGTCTTTTGCCCGTAAAACAACAAGCAGAGTCTTTAAATCAAACTTGATTTTTTTTAAAAGGTTTGTGTGCCTTACATATCCCAGCATAATAAGCTGTTTTATGTTTTCTTTTTTTAATATTTTCAGGATTTTGCCCAGCTGCGTCATCTTAAGCCGGTAAATTTTGTACCCGCATTTTTCTATTTCTTTGCCTGCCTCGCCCGCTATTGTAAAAATAATCACTTCGAGTTTTCGCTTTTTCGCCTGTTTTAAGAATTCAACCGGAAGGCTCCCCTGTCCGGCCAGCAGCCCGATTTTATTGTTCAACGTAAAAGTCCCCTTTTTGATGTCCTTGCAAACTCAATAAACTGCTTTACCTCGCCGGTTTGCTCGACTTCCGCTTCTATTTTTTTCAGCGCTTCCTCTAAAACCAGTTTATCCCTGAAAAATATCCTATATGCTTTATCCAAAGCAGAAAGTTTTTGAGGTGTGAAACCCCTTCTTTTTAGGCCGACTTTGTTTAATCCAAAAACTCTTAACGGTTCATCGGCCACCATTACAAAAGGCATGACATCCTTTACCACCTTTACTGCACCGCCGACCATCGCGTGTACCCCGATTCTGACGTGCTGGTGCACCAGCGAATACCCGCTCATAAAAGCGTAGTCCCCGATTTCAACATGGCCGGAAATTCCTACGTTATTTACCATTACCACATTATTGCCTATTTTACAGTCATGGGCTATGTGGGCCATTACCATGATAAAACAATTATCGCCTATGACAGTCGCTTCTCCCTCGTGTGTGGCCCTGTGTATCGTGACGTATTCGCGTATTAAGTTATTATTGCCTATCCTGGTAAATGATTTTTCATTTTTATATTTTACATCCTGCGGGGTGCCGGAAATAATTGTCCCTTCGCCGATGTAATTATTGTTCCCTATTATCGCGCCTTCGATGATATGCGCCCTAGGCCCGATTTCTACATCGTCGCCGATCTCAACCCCGGCTTCTATTATGGCAAAAGGCCCGACATTTATATTTTTGCCCAGCTTTGCCTCTTTACTTACTATCGCAGTCTCGTGAATCAATTTTTTCCTCCTTATCCCCTATAATCGCCATCATGTCTGCTTCAGCAACCAGTTCTTCGCCGACATAAGTGTCTCCGTGAAATTTTCCGATCCTGCCGTTGAATTTCACCAGTTTAAGCATCATTTTAAGCTGGTCCCCCGGCACAACCGGCTTTCTGAACTTTACCGCGTCAATTGTCATAAAATATAGTATCTTGCCTTTTTCTCCCTTTAATTTCGTCGAAAGCATAAGCACCCCGGCTGTTTGCGCCATAGCTTCAATAATCAGGACACCCGGCATAACCGGCTTGCCCGGAAAATGCCCCTGAAAAAACCATTCATTTATGGTCACATTTTTTATGCCTGTAATAGATTCTCCTTCTTTAATGTCAATAATGCGGTCAACGAGCAAAAACGGGAACCTGTGCGGCAGGTATTCCTGTATAGTTTTTACGTCCATCATAATATAACCTCCGTAATTAAGTTTAATGTTGAATGTTTAAGGTTTGAGGTTAAAAAACTTTCAACTTTTAACTTTCAACATTCAACTGTTTATTAATCATCCTTGCCATTTCTATATTTTGCGTATGCCCTGTCCTCACCGCTATTATCAGCAGGTTCAGGTTCGCTCCAAGCAGGCCAAAATCCCCGATAATATCAAGTATCTTGTGCCTGGTTATTTCATTTTTATACCTTAATTTTGTGTTGACAGGTTTTCCATTGTCGATTAGAACAGCGTTCTTTAAATTAGCGCCTTTTATTAATCCTGATTTAACGAGCGTGTCGATTTCGTTCTTAAATCCAAAAGTCCTCGCCTTCGAAATTTCATTAATGTAACTCTCAGGCGTGATGTTTACGCTGTAATCTTCCGGTTTTAGGCCATTGCCTGAAAAGTCCGAAAAATAATGCACCTTTAATTCGCGATAAGGAAGAACCGTAAGGTATTTATCATTATCTTTTATTACAATTGGATTTTTTATATTTATTTCTTTTTTATCTTCGTCCTGAATGGACGGGGAAATCCTGCTTAATGCTTTTATATACTCAAATGAACTCCCGTCGAATACAGGTGGTTCTTCTCCGCCGTCGATTTCAACCGCTATGTTGTCTATATTGAGGCCCCTGACGGCAGATACCATGTGTTCTACGGTATGTATTGTATTTCCGTTATATTTTAAGGAAGTGCCTCTTTTGGTGTCAAAAACCAGATCCACGCCGGCCTTAAATTCCATCCCTTTATTTTTTATAATTATACCGCTGCCGGCCTTAGCCGGTGAAAAAACAATTTTTACCCTGCCGCCGGTATGCAGCCCAATCCCGTTTAACTCGGTTTTTTTCTTTATTGTTATTTGCTTTTTCATTTTTCTTTGAGCTTTTTAATTTCTTCCTCAAGTGCTTTTACTCTTGCGAATAATTCTTTTAGTTTCATCACGTAAGCTTCGCTTCTTCTGAGTTCCATCAGGGGCCGCGCCGGCGATCCCGAAATTACGGCGTTGTCTTCTATATCCTTTCCAACCCCGGACTGAGCTCCGACTTTCACGAAATCCCCTGCCTTTATATGGTCGGCAAAACCCACCTGCCCGCCTAACAACGAGTATTTGCCTATCTCGCTGCTGCCTGATATCCCTGATTGGGCAGCTATTATAGTACCTTCCCCGATTTTCACGTTATGTGCTACCTGGACGAGGTTATCAAGCTTAACGTTGTCGCCCACCAGTGTCGGGCCGAAAGCGCCGCGGTCAATTGTTGTGTTTGCGCCTATTTCGACATTATTGCCTATTTTCACGTATCCTATCTGCGGTACTTTTATTATTTTGCCCGCGTCTTCCACAAAGCCGAAACCGTCGCTGCCTATCACGCAGCCTGCGTGAATTATCGTGCTTTCGCCTATCTCGCTCCTCGCGTATATGGAAACATTCGGGTAAATTGTTGTATTTTTGCCTATTTTGACAGAATCGCCTATGAATACACCGGGAAAAACAGTAACGCCGTCTGAAATTTCGGCATTATCTTTTATAACGGCAAAATCATCCACATAGACATTTTTGCCTAGTTTTACGGTTTTAGCTATGGACGCCTTCGGAGAAATATATTCAGTTTTTTCTTTTTTCGGCGTAAACAGGTTGATTATTTCGATATATGCCAGTTTGGCGTTTTTGACTTTAATTACGGTTTTCCCTTTTATCTCATTCACGGAGTCGGAAAGTATTATTTTTGCCTTGGATTCTTCGGCTTCCTTTACGTATTTTTCCGATAATACAAAACTTAAATACGATTCTTCGGCATTTTTCAGCTCGGAAATTCCGTTTATCCTGTCTACCGGGTCGCCGATTACCTTGCCATCGACGGCGCGGGCTATTTCCTCCGCGCTAAACTGCATAAAATTTATTCCTCGTTCATTTTTTTGATGACAAAAGCCGTTAAATCGTCGCCTCCGTAAAGCAAGTTGTTGCGTTCGAAAACATAGTCGTATCCTTTTTCTTTTGCCACCTTCTGGACTATTGCCCGGATTTCCTCCACGATATTCGCGGTCATTGTCTTCTCTTCATCCAGCAGTTTTTGCTGAGTATCCGCTGCGTCTGCCTGCAGTTTTTCCAGTTTCGTCTGCAGTTGTTCTTCCATGTTGTGCTCTTTTTCCTTGCTCAATACTGTTTTTTGTTTTTCAAGCGAATCCTGAAGACTTTGGATCTCTTTTTTCTTTGCTTCAAGGCTTGTTTTCTCCTTGTCCAGCTTGTCCTGCAGTTTTGCCTTTGCTTTTTTTGTGCCTTCATACTCGTTAAAAACTTTTTCAATATCTACATAGGCAACCTGCAAGGCGTAGATCCTCGCCGCTGATAAAAAAAACAAAACTCCAAAAACCACCATAAAAATTTTCTTCATCTGCTTTTCCTCCTTTTAAGGTTTATTCTTAAAAAATATTCCCAATGTTAAAATCTATCCTTCCACCTGGTTTCTTGTAATTCGGGTCAAGAGGGAATCCCCAGTCAAGCCTTATCAGCATTACCGTTCCCGGCACTGTAAACCTTATTCCTACGCCGGCACTCGGATAAAGATAAGGGTCTTTCCAGTCAACATCGCTTGCTGATGGCCAGCAGTTCCCGCTGTCATAAAAAGACACAAGCGTCAACATCCTTTCTATTATTTTCAGTTTATATTCGATATTTGTTATTATTGTGAAATTACCTCCTGCCTGGCCCGGCCCCAGCACCCTCTCGTCATACCCCCTGACCGTGTCGGTCCCGCCGGCATAAAATCTTTCCACAAGAGGGACATCCGGTCTACCGTACTCATTCCAATTATATCCCCATGCGTCCCCTACTCTTATATGCATGCCCAGTACGAATTTCCATATGCTTGGTATAAATATCCTGCTGTCAAAAATAGCTTTCATGTAATTATAATCCCCCCCGAGAACGCCGCCGCCAATCTGCAGTGACGCGCTGTCATACACTCCTCTGTTGGGATCGAAAACATCATCCCTGGTATCATGAACATACATCGGGGTTATGCTGCTTATCTGGCTTTCTCCGGGCTTGACTATATTCGCCATGCCGGAGCTTATATTTGAATAAGTGTCGTCCTGGTACCTGTATGTGAAATACCCCTGCTGTTCTTCTGAAAACCTTTTCCCCAGGCTTACGTCAAAACCATAGGTATCCACGTCATAGCCCTCGTTATTGTAAGAGCTGTAGGTGTAAGTATTCCACACATCAGTCTGGAAAGAAGTAGGCGTGTCATACAGCCACGGGTCTTTATAAGTAAGCTGCCATGTCCTCTGTAAGCTTCCAACCTGAATTGTGGCGGAAAAAACCTTGCCCTCTCCGAATAGATTGTTTTCGGAAAGCGAGAGGTTACCCACAAGCTTTTCTATAGAACTGTATCCAGCGCCCAGGCTTATTGTCCCGGTTTTTTTCTCTTTTACCTCTAATATGACGTTTAATTTATCTATATCAACCTGTTCGGTATCAGGGACAATATTGTCGAAAAAACCCAGATTATATAATTTTTCAACCGACCTTCTTATCTTTGTGCTGTCAAATGGGTCCCCGTCATGTATGAGCAACTCCCTGAGTATGACTTTCTCCTTTGTGACATAATTACCCATTACCTTTATTTTGTTTATGTAGGCGACTGTCCCTTCTTCGATTTCAAGAGTGATTTTTACCTCGCCTATATCGTCGTCATAAACATAGGAATCTTTTATCTGCACGAATATATAGCCTTTTTCTGAATAAAAAGATCTTACGGCCATGATATCCTTATCAAACTGCGTCTTGTTAAAAACCTTACCTATCCTGCTTTCTATCTTACTTGTAATTTCCTCCGTGGTATATAATTCATTGCCCTTTATGTCCATGCTTGTTATTTTATATTGGATCCCTTCAGACACCGGTATTTTCAGCGTAACAATATTTGTATTTTTATCTATCAATACGTCTTTCCCCATTATATCTTTTTTATTGATGTCTATTTCCCCGTAAGAAAATCCGTTTACTTTCGCTTTTACATAGCCTTCCTCGGCGTATGAGCTGATAATTGCCTTTAAATCGTCAAGAAATTTATCCTCGTCAAAAGCCCCGCTTTGGAACCATCCTTCTTCCTTTGTCTTCATCGTTCCTTTTACTTTGTCGGCGCTGAATACTTTGTTCCCTTCAATGACGATATTTTTGATTTTTATTTTGCTGCCTTCATCGACGTCGATTTCAATATTGACTTTCTGCCCGCCGGTTTCCTGCTGCTGCGGTGCAATATTGTACTTAACCGTAGCGTAATAAAAATTCTTTTCCTTATACATATTTTCAATATTTATTATTGCTCTTTTAAGCTTGTACTCGTCAAAATATTCGTTTTCTTTCAGCTTGATTTCTTCCTTGTCGTCGTCCAGTTTGCCCTTGATGTCGCCTTCTCCTACTTCCTTATTGCCTTTGACTATAACCTTGTTAATTTTAGGTTTCTCTTTCAGGTCATATACAAGGCTTATTTTACCGTCTTTTTCCTCGGCATAGACTTCTATGGAATCAAATTTGCCGGTTTTATAAATGGCTTTAATATCTTCCCTTGTTTTATATTTTGATAACTCCATCCCAATGCTGTAAGAAATTATATCCGTAATTTCCTTTTCAGGCACCGTAACGAGTCCGTTTATTTTAATGTCGCTTATTACAGTTGATTTTTTAGTTTCTTCCGCATTCAAAATATATGTCCAAGATATAAAAAATAATATAAAAAGAATGCTTATAACTTTTCTCGCTTTCAACCATATACCTCCTGCAGAGTTTATAATAATATTTTAGACGTTTTTGATACCTGAATAGTTGCCTATATCATAAATAATTAATAGTATTTTATGGGCTTTTTCTGCTTGCCGGAGTAAATCACTCTATTTTCCGCATAGCGATACACAATAAAACACATAATATTGTTTTAGTTTTAAATTTTTTGATTTACAGGATTTAAAACAAAAAATATTATAGCACAAGAGTAAAATAATGCAATGAATTTGTTGAATCTTGAAATATCATTGCTGTTTCTCATCTAAAAAGCGGAAATTCCGTGTAAGGATTGTTGTCGCTTATTATCGGGTATTTCCTCATGGATTCTTTTAAACCATCCATGCTATAAAATAATAATTTTAATAATTGATCGCTGGTAATGCAACTATTATCATATTCTTTTAGATCTTCTATTAATTTTTTATTTTTAAAAAATTTTTTAAATTTTTTAATATCAATTCTTATGTTTTTTAGGCTTCCTACTAAATAAAAGCCCCAATTGTGAGGTCCTCTCCAAACAGACATGTTGGGAAAAACAGAAAAAAATGTATTTAGTATCATCCAGTTCTCCCCTTTTTCTCCGCCTATAAACCACATGCACATAACACCGCCATGGGTAAGATGTTTTTTACAGATTTCAAAAAAGTCTTTCGCATAAAGATTTACCGTGCCTGCGCTGTAAATTGGAGGAGACGGGTCAACGCTTATCACATCATATTTGTCAGAAGAAAGCAGCAAATAATTGCGTCCGTCTTCTGCAATTAATTTTATATTTTTATTTTTTAGTATTTCATCGGAATTATTATGGTAATATTTGAAGCATTGGTATACTTCCGGAACCAATTCAACAGAGGTTATATCCATGTTGTCATAGATACTTGCAGATTCAACAATCGTCCCCATCCCAAAACATATTGCCAAAAATTTCTTCGGAGTATCAGTTAAAATTACCGGCAGGTGCGCCATTAATTTGGTTTCTGTGCATAATTTTGTTTGCGATGTACCGTTGATTAAAAGGTGTTTGGATCCATTTATCATGCAACTCGTTACAGTCCCCTGCACGCATTCTTTATTATAAAAAATTTTGTAATTTTTTGATTGTGCGCTAACCCATTTTTTGATCACATCTAAAAAAATGTCTTTTCTAACAGTCCCCAGCATGAGCAAAATAATGACAGGTAAAATCAAAGCATATTTCAATTTTAAGTTTATCCGTTTCCCGGGTTCAATATATAAAAGTAAAAAACCAACCAACACATTAAGCATAGCGAGCAGTATTATTGTTTTTGTTGAACCGATAAGGCTTATTAATATAAACCCAGTAATAAGAGATCCCGCCATATTGCCCGCAGTATTAAAAATATAAACCGTCCCGATTGACGAACCCGTTTTATTTACACTTTTGGCAAAACATATAGAAGCTATCGGAAATATCATTCCAAAAATAAAAGTTATAGGAAAAACAAGCGCAACCGGGGAAATTATTCTTGCGATTTCCCCAATATCAAAAAACGGAAAAATATATAAATTGATTACTGATAAAACGCCTACAGCCACTTCAAGAATCCCAAAAATAAAAAGAGGTGTTTTTAGTTTATTAATAAATCTGTTTATAAATAAGCTCCCTGACGCAACCCCCATTAAAAATACCGCAAGCATTGCCGAAAAAGCATATATGCTTACATTTAAATATAAAATTAACTGCCTTGTCCATATAACTTCATATGCCAAAGCGGTAAAACCGCTTATTAAAATCGAAATCAAAACAAATTTTCTTGTATTATCAGGGTATAAAGAAATTAAGCCATTTCCAGCAGTTTCGTCCGCCACGGTAATCTGCTTTTCTTCGGTAGATCCTGTTTTCTTTTTATCAATTATTAAAATCCCTTCAGCAACAATTAAATTAATAACAACCCCTATAAATATGGTCTCCCATTCACCCAGAGTTCCTATAGTAATAAAACCGCTCAACAGGACACCTACAACTGCTCCAAGCGTATTTAATCCGTATAACAAGCTTAAATTAGCTCCAAACATCTTATCTTTTTTTGTTAAATAGCCTGTTAATAAAGGCAGGGTTCCTCCCATTAAGGTCGTGGGAATTAGCAATGTGAAAAATGATATTAATATCCTCATTACTGTGACAATTAGCCTGCTGTTATTACTTATCTCATAAATGCCTTTATAAAGTGGTATTGATATGCTGAACAACAGCGGCGTTATGACTGCACTTAGAGATATCAATAATTGCAAAAAAACATATATTTTTAGTAATTTTTTACTATTATCTGTAATTTTTCCTAATATATAACTTCCTATTCCGAGCCCTGCCATGAAAGCTGCTAGTGTTATTGCCGTTGCATATGTTGTCACTCCAAGCACGCGGGAAAGCATCCTAAGCCATATAACCTCGTAAATTAACCCGCTTATGCCAGACGCAAAAAATAATAAAAATAGAATCTTTTTTTCCATCGAATTACTCATAATGCGTACGAAACCTCCTAATCCTTCGTAATTACTGACAATCATAACATAGAAAATTTGGTATTCAACTATATTCCTGAATTATAGTCCTTTTTAGCATTACTGCTGTCTCTGCACAAACATTGTAGTTTCCCGGTTTTAAAATAAAAAAACCCTGATCGATTTTTTCGTCAACCATGGCTTTTATTCAAGTCAAGCAACACCCATAAAATACTTTTGTTTACCGCAGGTGAACATATACTATATCATGTTTTTGCCCACCTATCATTTTGCCGGGCTTTAGTCCCTGCCCGTACAAAGACATAGGCTTTGTTGGATTTATCATAATAAGCAAAAAGCCCGGGTGGTGTTTATCACCCGGGCTCTTTTGCTTATTTAAGTCCAGCAACGCCCTACTTTCGCATACAGTTACCCATATACTATCATCGGCGAAGAAGGGCTTAACTGCCGTGTTCGGTATGGGAACGGGTGTTTCCCCTTCTCTATGGTCACTGGACATTTTTAATTCAACTCTAATATTCAAACATTTTTATAAAAACTTCAGAGAAAGTCTTCCGACGCCAATTTTTATTATTGCTTGCAGGGGCTTTACGCCCCTGCATATAAAAAGTGGCCAAGCCTCACGGACTATTAGTACCGGTTAGCTGAAGCCCTCACGGGCCTTACACTCCCGGCCTATCAACCTTGTAGTCTACAAGGGTCCTTTAGCCGCATTGCTGCGGGAGAGACTCAATCTTAGGGTAGGTTTCGCGCTTAGATGCTTTCAGCGTTTATCCTGTCCAGACATAGCTATCCAGCGATGCCCCTGGCGGGACAACTGGCTCACCAGCGGTCTGTCCGTTCCGGTCCTCTCGTACTAGGAACAGCTCCCTTCAAGTCTCTTGCGCCTACAGTAGGTAGGGACCAAACTGTCTCACGACGTTTTGAACCCAGCTCACGTACCACTTTAATCGGCGAACAGCCGAACCCTTGGGACCTTCTTCAGCCCCAGGATGTGATGAGCCGACATCGAGGTGCCAAACCTTGCCGTCGATGTGAACTCTCGGGCAAGATCAGCCTGTTATCCCCGAGGTAGCTTTTATCCGCTGAGCGATGGCCCTTCCACACAGAACCACCGGATCACTAAGCCCTGCTTTCGCATCTGCTTGATGTGTTTATCTCGCAGTTAAGCACCCTTATGCCTTTGCACTCGTTAGCGCGATTGCCGACCGCGCTGAGGGTACCTTAGGGCGCCTCCGTTACTCTTTAGGAGGCGACCGCCCCAGTCAAACTGCCCACCAGACACTGTTCCTTACCTGGATTCACAGGATAAAGTTAGAATCTCGCTAAGATAAGGGTGGTATTTCACCGACGACTCTGCCCTGGCTAGCGCCAGGGCTTCAAAGTCTCCCACCTATCCTACACATACCTCACCAAAATTCAATGCCAAGTTACAGTAAAGCTCTACGGGGTCTTTCCGTCCCACTGCAGGTAAGCGGCATCTTCACCGCTACTACATTTTCGCCGAGCATCCTCCCGAGACAGTTCCCAAATCGTTACGCCATTCGTGCAGGTCGGAATTTACCCGACAAGGAATTTCGCTACCTTAGGACCGTTATAGTTACGGCCGCCGTTTACTGGGGCTTCAGTTCTCTGCTTCCTCGTGTTGCCACGACTGACAGTTCCCTTTAACCTTCCAGCACCGGGCAGGCGTCAGGCCTTATACGTCCACTTACGTGTTTGCAAAGCCCTGTGTTTTTGTTAAACAGTCGCCTGGGACTCTTTACTGCGGCCTCTTCGTGCTACGCGGATAAACCGCTTGACACTACAGAGGCACCCCTTCTCCCGAAGTTACGGGGTGAATTAGCCGAGTTCCTTGGGAGGACTTAACTCGATGGTCTTGGAATATTCTTCCTGTCTACCAGCGTCGGTTTGCGGTACGGGCACCCCAAGCGCTCCTTAGGGGGTTTTCCTGGCAGTGTAGAATCAGTTAGTTCGCTTCTTACGAAGCTCCTCGTCACTCTTCGGGCTTACGGCACGCGGATTTTCCAACGTGCCACCCTGAAAGCTTGAACCTGTAATCCAATAACAGGCCAACCTATCTTACTGCGTCACCCCATCGTGATAACGCACTTGAGGCGGTAGCAGAATTTTAACTGCTTGTCCATCGCCTACGCTTTTCAGCCTCGGCTTAGGGCCGACTCACCCTGAGCGGATTAACCTAGCTCTAGGAAACCTTAGACTTACGACCTTCTGATTTTTCATCAGAATTTTTGACGCTACTCGTGTTGGCATTATCACTTCCATTTCGTCCACCAGTCCTTGCAGTCTGGCTTCGACCTAATATGGAACGCTCCCCTACCGATTTGCATTGCTGCAAATCCCTTAGCTTCGGTAACTACCTTAGCCCCGTTGTATTGTAGGCGCAAGAACACTTGACCAGTGAGCTATTACGCACTCTTTGAATGATGGCTGCTTCTAAGCCAACATCCTGGCTGTCTGAGTATCCTCACATCCTTTACCACTTAGATAGTATTTAGGGACCTTAGCTGAAGATCTGGGCTTTTTCCCTTTTGAGCATGAAGCTTATCCCTCACACTCTGACTCCCAGGATAGATGTAACGGTATTCGGAGTTTGGTTAGGTTTGGTAGCGAGGTTATCGCCCCTAGCCTATCCAGTGCTCTACCCCCATTACAAAATTTCCTGAGGCTAGCCCTAGAGCTATTTCGGGGAGAACCAGCTATCACCAGGTTCGGTTAGCTTTTCACTTCTAGACACAGCTCATCCGAGGTTTTTGCAACAGCCACCGGTTCGGACCTCCATCCGCTGTTAGGCGGATTTCATCCTGGCCATGCCTAGGTCACCCTGGCTTCGGGTCTACTACATGCGACTAAACGCGCTGTTCGCACTCGCTTTCGCTACGGCTTCGCGGAGTAATCCGCTTAACCTTGCCACATAAAGTAACTCGCCAACTCATTAAGCAAAAGGCACGAGGTCAGACCGCATATTCCATCCGGAACCGAAGCCCCGGACAAAATATACATGGTCCTTCCTCCGCTTGTAAGCATAGAATTTCAGGTACTATTTCACTCCCCTAATAGGGGTTCTTTTCACCTTTCCCTCACGGTACTGGTACACTATCGGTTGTCAATTAGTATTTAGCCTTGGCCGGTGGTCCGGCCGAATTCTCACAGGATTGCACGTGTCCCGTGATACTCAGGTGCGCTGCAAGAGACACTTTCTTTTCCTTTACGGGGCTATCACCCTCTTGGGCCAACCTTTCCAGATCAGTTCAAGTAAAAAAGTGTTTTGTAACTCTCTAGCGGATAAGCAGCTCCGCCAGCAACGTCCTATAACCCCGGTTGTACAACGCCCGCTTGCTTGACATACAACCGGTTTGGGCTGTTCCCCGTTCGCTCGCCACTACTAGGGGAATCAATGTCTTTTTCTTTTCCTCCGGGTACTGAGATGTTTCACTTCCCCGGGTTTGCCTGCCTAGCCTATGAATTCAGCCAGGCATAACACGGTTTTTCCGTGCTGAGTTGCCTCATTCGGGAATCTCCGATTCAAAGCCTATTGGCGGCTCATCGGAGCTTATCGCAGCCTATTACGCCCTTCATCGCCTTCTGACACCAAGGCATCCATTCTATGCTCTTTGTAGCTTGACCACATTTCTTTCGAGTTCTCCATTCTTACGATTTAGCATCGGCGTTTTTAATTACCTGCGTAGTAATTAAAAACAAAAAAGACTTTCTCTGATAACTTGCAAAGAACATTTTTTAAAAAAAATGGAAGAGAGCAGGTCTAAAGTTGTCATGTTACTTTTTCTCATGATAAATTTCTCAACAATATCTACTACCCTCTGCTATATTCTCTTTAAATTTTTAAGAACTTTTCATTAATATCTTCAATTTCTGTGCCCAACTTCGGTGGAAAGCCATAGCTTCAGCGAAGTCTGGTGGAGATGAGCGGAGTTGAACCGCCGACCCCCTGGTTGCAAACCAGGTGCTCTCCCAGCTGAGCTACATCCCCACGCTCCAATTCGGAATGCGGAATTTGGGATTCGGAATTTTTAACATTTTTATGCAGACATTTAAATTCCGCGGAATCGCCAGCTCATTTATCCGGTAAAAAACTGGTGGGCCTTTCTGGGCTTGAACCAGAGACCTCACGCTTATCAAGCGTGCGCTCTAACCAGCTGAGCTAAAGGCCCAAGGCCCAATATTTTTAGATTAGGTAGCCTGTGAAGGGCTTATTTGCACCGTAAACTTAGTTGTAAAAAAGCTCCTTAGAAAGGAGGTGATCCAGCCGCACCTTCCGGTACGACTACCTTGTTACGACTTCGCCCCAATCATCAATCATACCTTGTCCCTCTACCTCTTTTGCAAGTTGGATTGAGGTCTTCTGGTACAATGGACTTTCGTGGCGTGACGGGCGGTGTGTACAAGGCCCGGGAACGTATTCACCGCGGCGTAGCTGATCCGCGATTACTAGCGATTCCAGCTTCATGGAGTCGAATTGCAGACTCCAATCTGAACTGAGGCGGACTTTTAGGGATTGGCTCCATCTCGCGATCTTGCGACCCGTTGTATCCGCCATTGTAGCACGTGTGTGGCCCCGGACATAAGGGCCATGAGGACTTGACGTCATCCCCGCCTTCCTCCTGTTTATCACAGGCAGTCTAGCTAGAGTGCCCGGCATAACCCGCTGGCAACTAGCAATAGGGGTTGCGCTCGTTAGAGGACTTAACCCAACACCTCACGGCACGAGCTGACGACAGCCATGCAACACCTGTGTAAGTGTCTACCCTTTCGGGCAGAGGGATTCTCTTTCAAGAATCTTTCACAAACATGTCAAGCCCGGGTAAGGTTCTTCGCGTTGCGTCGAATTAAACCACATGCTCCACCGCTTGTGCGGACCCCCGTCAATTCCTTTGAGTTTCAATCTTGCGATCGTAGT
Source organism: uncultured bacterium (assembly GCA_963845185.1). Classification (GTDB taxonomy): domain Bacteria; phylum Oederibacteriota; class PGYV01; order PGYV01; family CAWJRG01; genus CAWJRG01. Next base: position 22,681 of record CAWJRG010000011.1, read on the forward strand.
TCCCAGGCGGCATACTTAATGAGTTATCGACGGCACAGATGGAATGAACCACCCACACCTAGTATGCATAGTTTATAGCTAGGACTACCGGGGTATCTAATCCCGTTTGCTCCCCTAGCTTTCGCGCCTCAGTGTCAGTTGCAGGCCAGAAAACCGCCTTCGCCACTGGTGTTCTTTCCGATATCTACGCATTTCACCGCTACACCGGAAATTCCATTTTCCCTTCCTGCACTCAAGCTAAATAGTATCAAATGCCATTGTCTCGTTAAGCGAGACGATTTCACATCTGACTTGTTTAACCACCTACACGCCCTTTACGCCCAGTAAATCCGGACAACGCTTGCTACCTCTGTATTACCGCGGCTGCTGGCACAGAGTTAGCCGTAGCTTCTTCCTTAGGTACCGTCAAATACCGGCATTATTCACGCCGATACCATTATTCCCTAACGAAAGGAGTTTACAACCCGAAGGCCTTCATCCTCCACGCGGCGTCGCTTCGTCACCCTTTCGGGCATTGCGAAAGATTCCCCACTGCTGCCTCCCGTAGGAGTCTGGACCGTGTCGCAGTTCCAGTGTGGCCGTACATCCTCTCAGACCGGCTACCCATCGGAGCCTTGGTAGGCCATTACCCTGCCAACTAGCTAATGGGACATAAGCCTATTCTTAAGCGATAGCTTACAAGTAGAGGCCATCCTTTAATTGCAGGAACTTGGGTTCCCGCAATCACATCTGGTATTAGCTCCTCTTTCGAGGAGTTATCCCGGTCTTAAGGGTAAGTTACCTATGCATTGCTCACCCGTTTGCCACTAAACTTTTATATTGCTACAAAAGTTCCGTTCGACTTGCATGTGTTAGGCACGCCGCCAGCGTTAGTCCTGAGCCAGGATCAAACTCTCCAAAGATCGAGTGTCCTTCACAGGCTTAACCTAATCTATGATGTTCTTGTAAAAGAACAGACAATAATATTCCATTAAAAATATTTTTATTTTTTTAAGATCGGTTGGGGAAGAGTACTACAAATACTTCAATTCCCTTAGTAAAAGTATATCCGCTACTTTTAAAAAAATCAAGTTTCTTCTTTAGCCGAAAGATAAAAACCAACAAAATTTGATTTTTACTTAAAAATCAGGATAATTTCTTTAACAAAAATAAAACTTTTCTCCGGTTTTCAGTATTAATTAAAACCGCAGAACTCTTAAAGAACCATCTGCTTTTCGGGCAGGATCAAAGTTTATCAAAAATAATTTATTTGTCAAGCATTTTTTTACTTTATTTTGTTTTCCCCTCAAAGATGAAAAAAATTAATTATTGTCAGTTGTATTTTCTTTAATTTTCTGCCCAATAAATGTGTTTAAAAACTCACTGTCTTCAGCGTTTATTACAACGAAACTTAAACCCGCTACATATTCGTTCGGATTGATCTCCCTGCACCACCTGACCTCCCCAATTACTTTTAACAATTTTTCCTTTTCTTTAATAGGAAAAAACATTTCCATGCTTACCATACTGTAAATGACCACATTTATTGGCAATTTAATGCATACCCCACCTTTTGATATGTTTTTTGTTTTTGCAAAAAGATAATCCATGTGCATTTGATTTACATTATCAAGCAGGACTTTATATTTTGTATACACTTCATAATCAAGCCGCGGATAAGCACGTCTTTCTAAATAATCATCCATTTTTAGCTCCCTCATATCATTTGCCATCTTTCACACCAGTTGTATACACAAAAGAATATACAATTGTCAAACAATTGTCAACACATTTTTTAAAATTTTATTTAATCTTTTAAATTCCCAAATTGATACATAACTAAGTTCCGTTTTTTTCAGCTAGCCATTCTTTTATAAAATATCCCATCCTATTTTCCCTGTCTTCCGGTAAATTCCATGGTTTATCAAATATTTTTGGAGCCCAGTCATTATCAAAACACCATGCAGCCCAACTTGCGCCATTCTCTTCAATTATCTTTTTAAAAGGAATACCAAAACCGCTTGTAGTGCCTTCTATAGTTTCTGCAACAACTTTTGAAGGTTTTTCATAACCCCATTCAGTAAAAAAAACAGGATATTTTTCAAACAAAGGTCCCCAATTTTCTTTAAAATTACGCATATGATAAGGATAGCAATGTGCTGAGTATACTATATTCTTTCCTCTAAAAGGGTTCTTGGCCGCACCTGACATATTTTGGCACCATCTGGGACCACCCATAAGTATAATGTTCCTTGGTGCCATTTCACGTACAAAATCGACCCACGGTTGCGCTATTTCCAGCCATGTATCCCATATATCAGGTTTAATTGGTTCATTAAAAATTTCAAACAAGACATTCGGTGAGCTTTTATAATAAGGTGCAGCAAATTTCCAGAAACTCCTTATCTGGTTATCAGCAAGTTTATCCATATAATCGCCAAATATATGAAGATCAATAATCACATAAACTTTTAAATCAATTGCCTTTTCAACCGCAGGAATCAAATATTCTTCCATGTATTTATTCATATTATCTTCCCACCCCTGAATATCATCAATGCCGCCTGGATGTATTGGCAGGCGTATAACACCAGAGTGCCATTCATTACACGCCAGTTCCATGATTTTAAATAAGTCATACGGCCTTTCTCTTTTATAAAACATTAAAGATTTAGGATCAGCTATTGAAACCCCACGTAGAATTTTTGTTTTATTTTCTTGGTCTTTTAAATACCTGCCTTCAACATGCAGCCATTGCATTTATTCACAACCTTTTAATTCATATATTAATTTTAAAACAGCTTAAATTTTAGATTTTTTATTATAAATTAGATTCATATAATTCGCAAGCTTATTGATATTGACTGCCTGTAAATTAAATGATATATTTTTAATTCACAAAGGTTGCCGGGTCGTCTAATTGGCAGGACCCCTGACTCTGGATCAGGTAGTTGGTGGTTCGACTCCACCCCCGGCAGCCAAAATTTTAAACCATATTACTAAACCATTAAAAACAAAAAATTTGACAAAGCATCAATTCCCTGCTATTTTATTTCGTAAGGAGACATTTATGCGTAGGTTTATTTATATAACAGTGCTTTTATTATACTCATCCTTTATCCCAGCCGATGATTATGGCAATAAATTTTCTAATGTGACAGTTGAAATAATACCTTTGTTCAGTATGGTTTCAATGACAAAGTTGGATAATATATTTACCAGCATGGGAAACAGCTTTATAAATTCGAATTACCAGTTAAGCAAGCAGCTTCCTTCCCCTGTTATCAGCACTGAACTTGCATTTAATCTGCTGTCATTCGATATTCCCGGTTTTGCCCTGTCAATGAAATTCGCCTATTTATACATATTTCCGGCTTATCTGCACGCCAAGAGGGACCCATTGAGTTATGACAACTATAGCTACGAATGGAACAATGATTTTAATTTTTCCTTTATTCCTGTATTTATCGGTATTACATATAATCACAGTTTTCCTAAAAAACCTTTTTTTGTCGGTGGTTCGGTTTATATCGGCGCCGCAATGATAAATTCAGTATGGAAATCAGAATTCAATACCGATAATCCTGCATGGACACATGATGAAATTTCTTCCTGGAATTTTACAAACAATCTGTCGGCAATTTCTTTTGTGGCAGAAACAAACCTTGGTCTGGGAATAAAAATTTCAAAAAATGCCGCATTCCAGCTGATTATCGGCTACAGGTTCGCAAATGTTGACCATCTATCATTCTCTTATGATACAAGCAACACATTCGGCGGTAATATTAAGACAGGAGCCATAGCCATGGGCATTAATTCCGGCTCCATCGCTCTTGATTTTTCCGGCCTGATTGCAGGAGCCGCAGTTACTTATAAATTCTAATAACAAAGGTTATTTTCATGTGCTACTTTTTGATACACCTTAGCCGATTTTTTGTTCAACTTTTAAAAAAAACATTGACCTGTATAATTTCCGCGCTATAATATCACCGTTAAACATATAAGGGACAAAAATATCATTGAGGTGTGATTTCATGTTAAGCAAAATCAAATCTGCCGCTATACTCGGCATTGAGGCGTATGAAGTCGACGTTGAGGTTGATATAACATTCGGCATCCCGATGTTTTCTATAGTCGGCTTGCCTGATGCTTCAGTCAAGGAAAGCAAGGACCGCGTCAAGGCCGCTGTAAAAAATTCCGAATATGAATTCCCGCCAAACAAAAAAATTACCATAAATCTGTCCCCTGCCGACAGAAAAAAAGAAGGGCCTTCGTTTGATTTACCAATAGCCGTAGGCATAATGGCCGCTGAAAACTCAATAAACAAAGATAAACTGACAAATTATATAATAGCCGGCGAGCTTTCGCTTGACGGCACTATAAATACAATCAAAGGCTGCCTGTCAATTGCTCTTATGGCAGTCAAGCAAAAATACAAGGGCGTAATATTGCCTGTTTCGAATGCTGACGAAGCTGCAGTCGTTGAAAACATAGATATAATACCAGTTAAAAACCTGAGAGAGGTCATTGATTTTTTGAACGGAAAACTTGATATTATTTCTCATAAAATTGATTTGCTTGAAATATTCGCAAAATCGGCCCAGTACCACCTGGATTTTTCAGAGGTAAAAGGCCAACAATACGTAAAAAGAGCTTTGGAAACAGCGGCCGCGGGCGGACACAATTTGCTCATGATTGGCCCTCCCGGCTCGGGCAAAACCATGCTCGCGCGCCGCTTTCCTACAATACTACCCGACATGACGCTTGAAGAATCCATTGAAACTACCAAAATACACAGCGTTTCGGGTTATTTAAAACAGAAAACTTCATTAATAGCCACAAGGCCAGTGCGCTCTCCACATCACACCATATCCGATGTTGCCTTAATAGGTGGCGGGCAGATTCCCAGGCCCGGTGAGGTCTCAATGGCGCATAACGGGGTTTTATTCCTTGACGAACTGCCTGAATTCAACAGGAACGTGCTTGAAGTTTTACGCCAGCCTTTGGAGGATGGAGTCGTTTCCATAGCACGTGCCACAGCCTCCATCACCTACCCCGCCCGCTTCATGTTACTCGCGGCAATGAACCCCTGCCCCTGCGGTTATTACACGCACCCGACAAAATCCTGCTCATGCTCCAGCCAGCAAAGGGAAAGATATATAAATAAAATATCAGGCCCGCTTCTTGACAGGATTGACATACACGTGGATGCCCCAGTCGTGCAATACAATGACCTCGCATCCAAGACAGAAGCCGAGCCGTCTTCCGAAATAAAAAACCGTGTCAACAGGGCGCGTAAAATACAGGAAATGCGTTTTAAAGGAACAAAAATCTACTTTAACGCGCACATGGGCCCGAAGCAGATAAAAAAATATTGCCAGCTCGACAACGAATCACAGGAGCTATTAAAAAAAGCTATCGAGAACCTTGGGCTCTCCGCCCGCGCTTACGACAGGATTCTTAAGGTCTCCCGTACCATAGCCGACTTAGAAGCCAAGGAAAATATTGAACCGGCGCATATAGCAGAGGCAATACAGTATAGGTCGCTGGATAGAGATTATTGGAAGGTTGGGATATGACCGGATTTGATTAAACCTTAAGTCCATTAAAGCCGATTTTACGTTTATTTGTATTCAAAATAAGTCAGTTCGGGGCGATTACTTTGTTTCATGCTGTATTTTACCTTAAAATTAATTTCAAATTCTTTTAATACCTGCGCGTTAATCTCAGGGGCGTTCCCCCAATACACAATTATTTTGTTTTGCCTTGTTTTTAAAAGCTTTTTTAACTCAGCGCATTTAACTTTCAGTTCCATTAACTCATTGCTGCTTAATTTGACATCATTTGACCAGCATGGATGATTTATATAATTTTCACTTGGAAATCCTGTTTTAACAATATTTTTTGTATTTTTTAGCCTCATGAAATAATAATCTGCAGTAACCCAGTTAAGCGGCAGATAAAATACCACATCGCCGTCGTTTATATCTTGAAGCACGCGTTTTGTTTTAATCCGTTCCGAGTAAGGGCTTACCTGCGTGTCAAACAAAAATACCGGTGCTGTAAAAACAATAAAATAAGCAAACAATGACAGCCATATAAGTTTTTTCTCTGAAAATTTGTGGAAAAATCCTCCAAAAATGATTATAAAAGGTATAAAAGTAGTAATAGTATACCTTCCCGGAAGATATACAGGGACAAATAAAATCGAAAATATAAATGGGGCTAATAGCATGACAACAGACGAAGTAAAAAGAAACAAATTTATTTTGTTATTAAAGAACGAAGCCATCCCGGAAAGATATTCATTTTTCACAATCATTATTGATTTTGATTCAATTAATCTTTTAAGCAAACCGGCTATCAGGGAAATTATTAAAAGCTGCATAAATATATTGGCGTTAGGAGCGAAAAAATCAAACAGCGTCCTTTGAATTTCATCGCCTTTCATCCTGATGAAATTCATGGAGCCATTTGTCGCCTGAACCGCAAATACATGCCCCCAGGTAAGAAAAAGAGGAAGCAGCGATAAAAAAAGTACAGCGATAATTTCCTTTATCCTTTTGCTGCAAAAAATCATTGCAAATACAATTTGGCCAAGTATCACAAACAGATACCAATAATGGATGAAAGAACCTGCTATATTTATTGCTATAATTGCCGATATGTTTTTTAACGTGTTTTCCGAGTTTATGAATATTTTAATAAATAAAAAATATGATAAGGCAATAACCGCAGGAAGCAAAGAATACATTCTCACACTTATCGAATGCCTTAATGCGATGGATGAAAGAGCAAATAAAGCAGCCACAAAAAGTCCGGTAATTTTGTTTTTGTATATGTAATTCGATAAGTAATAGATGCTGAATACGCCAGCAATATAGAACAGGACCGAGAGCGCCCTTAAAACCGATTCGCTGTTGCCAAACATTTTCATCCATAACGCAAGAAGCAGATAATAAAGCGGGGGGTGGTTGTCCTTTGCTACTTCATTGATAATACCGGTAAGATTCATTGCGGCTATGTCGGCGCTTCTCGCTTCATCAATGCTCATGCAAGCATTCATGCCGGGAAAAACCGAATAAATACCGGCCGAAATAACCGCCACGAGCCCTATTATGTGTAGTTTATCTGTTATTTTCAATTTTTTTCATGTTCCTGTTTTTTTGGATATGTTAACATTTTCATCTAAGGCATTTTACTCAATTTTTTAGCCGGTGTCAATCCGCTAAGCGGCACGGATATCCTGCTGAAATTATTTTTAAAAATCTGCTTTTTATTTAAGGATTGCGTTTGGAAGAAAATAGAATTATAATTCAACGTGAAGGAGTAAATTATGGCAAATCCAGTATCCGGGAAAGGAACGAAAATAAAGGCGCCCTTAGGCAGCGAAGACAGTTTTATTGTCCGGCAAAAATTAACCGCTAAATTGAATATAACTCCTTCTAATCTAAAAAAAGTCTTGCTCGTCCTTATTTATAGCATTACTCTGGCAATTTCCGTATTTTTACTTTTCGGCAACCTTGGAAATGAATATCTATGGCAGGATGAGGCTTTAACCGCTTTTATCGGAAAAACTGTGATTCAGAGGGGTTTACCATACGGAGATGACGGCCTAAATTTCGTAACCCAGAATAACAAACTCGAATGGGGCCAAAACGGTCTCTGGAAATGGCACCCATGGCTTCAGTATTACATAGCAGCGGCTTCAATGAAACTTTTCGGATTTGATTCCTTCGGGGCAAGGTTCCTGTTTTCCCTTTTCGGATTATTTACTATAATAATCTTATATTTCCTTGTTATGGAACTTTTTTCAGATAAAAAAATTGCTTTTACTTCTGTGCTGGTGCTCATTTTCATGGTTCCTTTCCTTTTGCTTTCCAGGCAATGCAGGTATTACAGTCCGCTGGGCTTCTTTTTTTTATTGTCCATCCTTGGTTATTTAAGAGCGGCAAAAGGCAAAAAATACGGATACACACTATTTACAGTCGCCATGTTTTTCCTTTTTCATACGCAGTATGTGTATTGCGCGCCTGCGGCAGCAGCCGTACTGCTGCACGCGTTTTTATATCACAAGAAACAGCTAAAGCCGCTGGCATTGCTGGCAATCCTGGTTTTCGCGGTAAATTTTCCCATATACCTGCTTTTTTATAATTCAAATTATATTGGCAAACATTTTTTTGAGGCAGTTTTTGCAAGGTTATTTTCCAACCCTTCTTATTATATCTCTTGTATTCTTAAATACATACTGCCCGATTACATTGTGACTGCCGGCGCAATACTGATTTTTATAAATATTAAAAATGATAAAAAATACCTTTTGTGGACAAACGGGCCTCAGGAAGCGTTGAACCTTGTTTTCTTTTTAACAGCCTTTACATTCATGCTTTTTATCGCGTCAAGCAGCCATTTTTTCAGGTATCTCGGCCCGCTATTGCCTTTTTTCGCTTTGGTAACCGCCATAATTTTAATTAAATCATGGCAGATTAATCCTGCCATTCCTGTGATAATTATTATTTTATTGCTGAACACGTATAATATAAAAGATTATTTGTACGAAATTACGCATAATTACGACGGCCCAATAAAAGGCATATCAAAATACCTGAATGAATACGCAAAAAAGGGTGATGTAGTTGCAATGGGCGGGTACGACGATATTGGGCTTAAGTTCCACACGGGATTAAAAGTAGTTGGCGGTGAATCAATGGATTTGAATAAACATGATATACTGAATGCAAAATGGGTTATAATAAGAAAATATTTTGTTTGTTCCTCGGATGAAATCTCGCTTATTGAAATTTCGAAGCTGGTCGACTTGAAAAAATATAAAAAAATAGTAATAAATTACCCTGATACAAAATTCGAAAACAGGGAAACTCCCGAAGAGCATATGTTCAGGACTGCTATAAACGAAACAAGGGTCGTAATTTACAAAAAAATATATTAGGTCTTTGGCAGGTTATAACCGCAAGGCACCTTCCTTGTTTTTTATATATTAAGTTCCGCTCGCAATAAAGCCGTCAAATATTTATTTTATTTTGACAGGCTCATATATTTTAATCGCGTCCTTTTTGCCTTTTACCTTTATCGGTTCCAGTTCCCTGTATTCGATCCTGTCCTTCGTTTCATCATAAGTGCTCTCGCTCACATATATGGACCCGCCCGGCGCGTTTGCTTCCAGCCTCGAGGCCAGGTTCACATTGTCGCCTATAACCGTGTAATCCATTTTCTGGGCCGAACCCATATTACCGGCAACTACATCGCCTGTGTTTATGCCCATGCCGATCTCGACGACTATCTGTTTTTTCTTTTTTCTCGAGGTATTTAGTTCTTTAATGCTTTCCCTTATGTCCATGGCAGTCATCACCGCCCTGAAAGAATCGTCGTCCTTGGGCGCAGGCACACCGTACACAGCCATAACGCAGTCGCCGACAAATTTATCAAGCACGCCTTTCCATTTAAAAACTCTGTCGGTCTGCAGAGTCAGGTATTCATTGATTACGGACACTACCCATTCAGGCTCCAGGCTCTCAGACATTGCGGTAAATCCCCTGATGTCTGTGAACAGCATGGTTGCTTTTATCCTTTTTCCGTGCACGGACAATTTACTGGGGTCTTTCAGCAACTCGTTCATGACGTCGCTGGAAACATATGTTGAAAAAGCCCCCTTTAAAAACTCTTTTTCTTTGAGGCTTTTTGCAGTTTCGTTGAAAACATTCGTGAGCAGTCCCAGCTCGTCGCTGGTCTTTAATTTGATCGCTACGTCATAATTCCCGGCGCCTATGGCGCGCACGCCTTCCACGAGGTATTTTACCGGCCGTACGATTACATTGACAAGGAATACGCATGCGGCTATCCCGAGCAGCAGCGCGATTATTGTTATAAGACCTATCTGGACCGCGGCAAGCGTCACTACTTTTGAAATTATGCTTCTGGAAATCGTGAGGTGGACCGCGCCTATCAAATAACGTTCCCCGTTTATCACTGTCGCTACAGGAACCGCGATATCAAAAAACTTCCTGCCGTCTTTTTCATAATCCTGTACCAGGACATCCTCTTCGTCTTTTAAGGCCCTGATGCCTCCCGGCAGCGCAAAAACTGAATTTGCCCTTCTCACGTCGTTTGCGGAAGCTATAGTGCCGTTTTTCCTGACTATCACGGCTTCCAGTACGCCTTCATTTTTTATGGTTCCGGCCGCAGGTACGCCCGAAAAATTATTTTTTATGGTTAAGAGCAGGTTGTGCGCGTTATTATCTTCCGCCTGGCTGCCGTTGCCGGCGGATTGCACTGCCTCTTTGGTAAGAATTGCAAGCGGCAGGTCGTCATTTTTTACAAGAGGGTCAGCTGCGTTGTTTGCTATGTTTTTTGCTATCGCTATGCCTCTTTCCTTAACTTCCTTTTCCAGGGCTCCACCTGCCCAGTTATAAATAAATACCGTCACTATTGCCATGATGGCGACAAGAAGCAGGCCTACAAAAAAGCTGAATTTCGCGCCCAGCGGGAAAATAACTTTTTGCCCGGAAACCGTGCTTTTTATTTCACCGGCGTCAGCGGTTGTTTTTGCAGTATTTTTCCTTACGGTCATTTGTTTTTATCCTTCATTTCTTCATTTGTTCCCCGGATTTTTCTTTTCAAAACCCTGTATGGCTTTCTGCTTGCTGCGCGCGTCTTCGATGTAGCGTTTTACTTTCAGCATATAATCGCTCTTCGGGTCCAGTTCCTCGATATTCTTCCAGTATACAATCGCCGCGTCGAGGTTCCCGTCGGTGTATTTTTCAATGCCCTTGTAGTAATAATCCTTTATTTTCAGGGAAATAAGGTCTTTTAATGTGGCCAACACGTCGGTTGCGTCCTTGTATGCCGGGCACGTAAGGGAAATATTCCTTAATTTTTTTATGCCTTCGACCATTGAAGTGTCTTTTGCAACATCGGCTCTTGCCTTTATAAGCCCTTCCTGAATTTCCTGTTGTTTTATCCTTGTCCTGTCTATGTACTGTTTCATCTTCCGGTTATCGGGGTCCTTTTCCAGGCCCGCCTGCCACGATTTTATCGCGCTTGTATATTCGCAGTTGTTATAATATTTCAGCCCTTCCTTAAAATATTTTTCAGCCGGTTTCGACATGCCTTTGCTTACCTTGAGTTCCAGCGCGTCGTCCAGCCATATGTCTATATCCTTGAACCCCGGGTTGAGCTTCTTTACCTGTTCCCATTTTGTTACTGCCTTATCGTACTGGAAATTTGAGTAAAATCCCATGCCCTCGTCGAATATTTTCTGCGCCTTTCGAAAGCCGCCCATGCCCTGTTTCATCCTGTCTGCTTTCGCTATTGCCTCGTCAATGCCCGCGTAATCAGGCGACATTTCCTTTGCCTGTTTCCATTTGTCCAGCGCACCGGCATAATCGCCCGCGTCAAAAAGCTCCTGTCCGTCCCTGTAATACTGGTAAGCCAGGAATTCCGAAAGTTTCCGGTAATTATCCTTTTCCTTCTGTTCCGGGCTCTCGGTCATGAATTTCACGCTTACAAGGTGCGTCATGCCGAGCTCGCCGATCGACGTGAAGGCGTAATCGAAATTAATCTTGTCAATGACTATCCCTACCCCCGCGTTTATCCCGGATAGCCCTCCTGTCACGCTGTTTTCGCTTTTCAGCTTGTAACCGAGCCTTAATGTGAACATCCTGTATATTGTGTACTCTGCGCCCAGGGAAAAAGACGCACCAAAAGCTCCGGAATAATCTGCATCCGCGTCCGCCAGCACGTCGTGCGTGTCTGTATTCAAAATATGCGCCCCTGCGCCGATCCTGATATTTCCCGGCGCCATTGAGCCTGACCCGAAATCAATGTTCTGTAAGTCCAGGCCGAAAGTAAATATGTCCCCAGTCCTGGCGAGCAGGCCGATGTCGAGCAAAATGCCGGATATGTTCTCCGTGTCTATTGCGAGGTTTACGAATTTTGCCGCTATGCCGGCCGACATAAAATCAGCGACATGGCAGCCGTAACCTATTCCGCCTATTATATTTGAAGAGCTCAGTGACTTGTTCAGGTCAACCCCGTAATTGTCCCTTTGTTCAAAGGACCCGAAATCCATGTACATAAATTCCGCGGCAATGGTGCCGTAGCCGACAGGCAGCGCCGCATTCGCGTACTGGAAGGAAGAGTCAAGTATCCACTTGTCGTATGCAAGGTCAGCCTCAATCATGTTCACATTTGCCAGGCCTGCCGGGTTCCAGTACATTGCCGATGCGTCCTGCGCTATGCCTGTAAAAGCGCCTCCCATGCCGACCGCGCGGGTGCCGATGTCGACATCAAGCGCGGGAAACCTCTGCGAATCCGCTGCTGTGATTTGCAAAGGGATTATTAAAAAAGCCGCTATTATAACTGTGATTGCCGGTTTTTTCATTTGCTTCCTGCCGTTATTTTTTAATTATAAATTTGTTAAGCTTGTACTTTGTCACAGCGCCTGAATCTGCTTTTGCGCTGATAAAATAATAATACGGCCCTGCTTTTAACTTTGTGACATTGACAGTCATTTTTGCAGTGTCGGACGCCGGGACCCTGCCGGATTCCCTGTCAGCGAGGTTTCCGGCGATGTCAAAAATGCTTATTGTTACGTCTGAGTCTTCATTCAGCGTAAACATGAAAGTCGCGGTATTCTGCGCCGGTATCGGGTAAACAATGGAGTCGTTGCTTCCCGGAGCGCTTGCGCCCGGTGTAACTGTCGGAGACACGACCAGGGTTGTCACCTTCATCGCTGTTATATCAAATGTCCCGCCTTGCGGGCAATTAACAGTGGCGTTCGGCGAACCCGGCGGGCTCAGGTAAGTGCTCCCATACACACCGGCATAGTCATTGATTTGCCAGCTTGTAAGGATCCCGGTGTTACTTTCGTCTACAATAACATAAATATAATATTTACCTGGAAGTACGGATACATTATAGGATATCTGGTTCCCGTTTGTTGTGCCTCCTGTTGACCCTGCCGTGCCGTTTCCCACGTTAAAATCAGTGTCAACATAAAGCACCCACGCCGTGCCTGTCGATGCAGCAGGCAGTGTGATAGTGCCGCTTATTCCGCACGGGGGCGTAGTGGGCGTGACTGTCACCGTCATAGTGTAAGTTGGTGTCGAAGAAACTGTGTATGTCTGGGTTATTGTAGGTGATTTTGTTGAAGTCGGAGTGTATGTTTCCGTGATTGTGACGGTAGAGGAAAATGTCGGCGTCTTTGTGTATGTGGGCGTGGCCGAGACTACAGGAGATAATGTGGACGTGGGGGTTATCGTACCTGTTGCGAGGTTCACCTGCCATGTGCTGCCTGTGTCGTAAACATTGCCTGCAGAATCGGTTAAAATCACGTCTATAAAATGCGCTGACCCGGCGCTTTGCTGGCTCGCGGGAAGCTGGAACTGGTATTTCCTCGTGTTGTTTCCAAGGTCCACGTATGACATGCCTGTAACTGCGGTGCTGTCGGAATCTATTGTGACTGTCCCAAGCCCTGAGCCCAGCGCATAGTCGCCGGCAGTCACATATAAGTAGTCAGTGCCGTTTACAAGCAGCCCCTGCTGGCATGGTATCATGTAACCATCGTAGGGCCTGAACTTGTCTTTTGACGGGTCAATTGTCATGTTAAAATTCTGGTTTACCAGCGGAGAAGTGCTTAGCTGTGTGTCTATATCCGAAGTTAAAAAATATTGCCCCGACGCCCTGATTTTAATGTTGTAAGCCGTACCACTTATCAAATATGCCGAGCTTGAGTACTGGTCATTGCCGTGGCACATGTCGTAAAATTTGTAATTCCCGCCGCCTGTATCGTACATCAGCTCCACTTGTGCGTTGCTGTCATAAGGCGACACAGGTCCGCCGTTAAAAAGCATTGAGCCTGATACTGAAATGCCGGCGGTTATTGTAAGCGCGTTTCCTGCTGTCCCTGACATCACATTGTAATCCCACGCCATGAATACCGGATTGCCGTTGTTGTTAATGCCCTGCAGGGCTGCGAGGTCGTAGTACTGAAAAACAGGCGGTACCGAAATGTTGAAATTTCCCGACGTGTCGCACATCGCGACATATGCAAGCACGTTACTGTTCATTATATCCGCCGTGCCTGTAACAATTGCCACAACCGCTGTCTCGGTCAGGATTAATCCTGAACCTGTGTTGTCAATCACGGTCCCTGATATGAAAGTCACAGGGTTTGGCCCTGTCAAATTCAGGACTGTATTTCCGGATATTGTCTGGTTCAGTACAGGCAGTATTATTGACGGCCCGTCGCCTGCATAAAAGTCATAATTTCCGGCAGGAAGGTTATTTATGGCATAGTTACCCCCGGTCGTCGTTACCGAGTAATAACTCCTGAAAGGGTCGTCCCCGTTCTTGTTATTTCCTGCAATCATAACGCTGACCCTGCTTCCGTTTGGCAGCGCCGGGCTGGTAGAGCCGTTCACTGTGTACCCTGCTCCTATATTATAATTGACAGTTGTATTAAACCCGTCCCTCACGTTCACGTTCGCAGTGCAGCTTACAGCCAGGTTTGTTCCATAGCCGCTGTGGGGCTGCACCCATATCCAGTAATTGCCCGGCGCCAGGTTGTGAAAACCATACGCGGTGTTTGTGCTGCCTACGTAATAACCGTTGCTTCGGCTTGAGTAATTCGAATACATGGACATGTCCACGTTGTAAGCCGCGTTTATGGCGCCAATTACCACGCCTTCTTTATAAACATTAAAATTATAACCCGGCAGTGTTTGTCCCGCAGTTGTCAGGGTTATTGCAGGAGAAACCGTGTATGGGGTTATCCCGTATGCGTAATCAGCCGCGCAGCCGGGATACCATTGCCTGACCGCGTCCAGCTCACTTACTGCCAGTCCGACAGGCAATGTCAAAGTGTACGCTCCCGAAGCATTGCTGTTGCCATTTGAAATGTTTGTCCCGTTTGAGTCCCGTGCAGCCACCTGCACGTTTGACAACCCGCTTGCCCCTACCCCGACTAAATTAAGCGTGCCCGATATTGTTCCTGAACTCATTATGTCGGTATTTACCGTATAGGGCAAAGTCTGGGAATAACTATTGTTATTTGTGCTTCTTATTTGTATAAGAAAATTGTTACTCCCCGCTAGATTCCACTGTGTCATGTCGCAGTAAACCGTGGCTGTATTGCCGCTGTTTGCCCAGCTGTCGCTCGACCATTGCCAGTTGCTGCCATTGTTGAAATACAATGTTATTCCATAACTTAAGCTGTTGCTTGTGCCCGGCACATAAAGCCTTACCCTTAAAATGTCATTATTTAAGGCAGCCGGCGCGGTGAATGTATAGTTATCCAGGTCGTTTCCTGACGCAATGTATCCTGTCCCTGTCTGGTTGAAAGGTATCGGCGCTGCTGTACTTGTGGTGTCGTTTTGCCCTGTCTGGTACGACGCTTCAGAATACGGTGGTAGATTAGCTTCTGTCCATGCGAATAAAGCCGTATAAGATAGTAGTATGAGAACAGCTGTAAACAGCAATCTTTTTTGCATTTATTCCCCTTTCTTTTCGTAATGCCTTATATAAATACTATTGCAAAATTATAGCATATAATTGTATATTTTCAAGATACTTATAAATTGATTTTGCAGCATCAATATTGAATTACCTCCGGCTTCCAGACTGTGTCATAAGTCTCCGTCCACAGCTGATTGCCGTAGGTAAATTAAAAAAATCTACAAAATATCCTGTTTTATACAAAAAACCTGCGTGGCCCGATGTTTCTTGCTATCCAAGCTGCGCAATCAACTCCCTGACACCTACAATGCTTATCATTCGAGCCATATTGAAACAACTTGTGAACAACGCCATCTCAGCTCTTGCTCCTTCAAGCCCTCGCAGCAGAAACCCGCTTACTCCAAGATTTCTTTTAATATGTCCGAACGGCAACTCTGCTTTCTCTTTTCTCAACTTGAAAATATCCTGCGATTCTTTTGTTTTATATTTTTCTTCAAGCAATATTTTTAGTTCTTCGTTTTTTAGCCTCTTTATCATTCTGCCCTTCGGAGACCGGGTGCATACTCCAAAGTTTTTACATTCTATACAAGCCTTTTCTTCAGTAGACCTATATACTTCAAGATTCTTTTTTTTATCAAAACTATGCCATGTCAATATCTGTCCTTCGGGACAAGTGTAGGTATCTTTCTCTGAATCGTATTGGAATTTATCTTTCCCAAACGGCCCGATGTCTTTTTTCTCTACCTGTTCCTGAGAAGGTACTATTACATTTATGTCTTTGTCGTGTATCTTTTTCATTTCTTCTATGCTGGCATATCCGGCATCCCCGCGTTTTTGCATTTGTTTTCAACTGTTTTCGCCGCTTCTTCAATCTGACTCCCGAATTGCTTGCGGTCATTGCTTTCGTTTACTACGTCGCTATGCACTATCAGTCCGTGTCTTTCATCTACCACTATCTGCCCGTTATATCCCGCATGCGTTCCCTGACGCCCTTTTACTTTCACGCATTCCTTGTCTGTCGTATTTATCGACTTTTTCCCCTCGTTCCTTATTTCTTCCATTACCTCTTTTATCTTTGCTTTTAATTTCTCTTTGCCTCTTAATTTTTCCTTCATCTTTACCAGTGATTCAGCGCCGCTTTCTTCCTCGTCTATCTTTTCGCTCTCCTTTATTATCGCTTCTATGTTTTCTTCTATCTTCTTTATCCTTTTTTCACACCGCTCCATTGTCCATGTGTTATTTATCGACGCGTTCGCCCTTATCTTGCTCCCGTCTACAAATAGCGTGTTTCCTTCTATCAATCCCAGTTTCATACACATCTTTGCGCTTTGTTTCATCACGTTTTTCAACATTTCCCGGTTGTCTTTTCGAAACCTTGCTATTGTTTTATGATCCGGCTTCAATCCTCCCAGCAGCCACATAAAAGACACATTATGATGCGTCGCTCTTTCCAGTTTTCTCGAACTTCGTGTCCCGTATGAATATCCGTATACCAGCAATTTTATCATAGCCTCAGGGTCGTATTCCAAATTTCCCATTTGCGTTTCATCTATTACTATCCCAAGTTCTTCCATTTTCAACGCCTTTACGAACGCGTCGTACGCCCTTACAGGATCATCTTCCCCTACATATTCTTCTATGCTCTGCGGAAACATTGTCAACTGACTTCGGTCTCCATATCGGTATGCCATTTTTGTCTCCTTTTCTGATGTGTTTTCTGGAGACATTATACCATTTTTTATCTGTCAAATATCGTTTCAGACTACAAAAACATTATGACACAGTCTGGAAGTAGGAGGATTCTAAAACTTCCCCCGCCTCTACCGGGGGGATTTTCGCGGAGTGGGAGTAAATTAAAAAAGTTGACTTTGTAACTAAATAAGGGCTAAAATGCAATAAAGATTTTGCTAAAACGCAAACAGAAAGGCAATTATGCGGAATTTCAGCCTTACTTTGAAATCTACAGTTAATAAAGCCGTGTACATATTATTTTTTTTCTATGGAATTTATTTCCTTGCAAAATACGGGCTGATTCTCAACGAGCAGGGATTAAAATACGCCTTTGCAGCTTTCTGGCAAAGGCGCGAATCCTGGATAGTGATCTCCTATTGCATTGCCCTGGCCTATACTGCATGGATAATCATTAATTTTTTTACATTGAAACCAGGAACAAACCGCGGCAATGAAACACTCTTAAAAACCGCTTCCTGTATTTTTATTGCTGCATTCATGATACGGGTTGTTCCCTCAATGTTCGTCTTCGGGCCCGACTCGGATATGTGCGTGTTTCAAAGAGTCCAGCATTTGACCCTTGATGCCCACGACTGGAAGAGTCCCGTTGAATCAATGCCTTATTTCTATTTCCAGGTTTATATCCTGCATTTTGCCGGCTGGGTTTCGGCAAAATTTCATCTTGCCCCGTATTTTATTATAAAGCTTCCGGTCATTACCGCGGATTCGCTTATCGCTGCATTCATTTTTATCCGCACAAAGGACAAGGCCATGGGTTTAATGTACATGTGGAACCCCGTAACCATATTAATCAGTTCTTTCCACGGCATGTTTGATTCCGAAACCCTTTTATTGATACTCGCCTGCATATTTATATTTGAAAAAAAGTATTCGTTCTTCATTTTAGGGGCAATGTTCGGCCTTGCTTTCCAGAGCAAAATATGGCCGCTTGTTTTGCTGCCCGTATTCCTTATGCGCATGAAATCCGGGGATATAGCCAGGTTTCTTCTGGCCTGGGCAGTTGTATTTGTCCTGCTTTCAATGCCCAATATTTCCAATATGTATTATTATTTTCACGTGCTGAATTACAGCTCCCTTGACGGCTGGTGGGGCATAACCGGGCTATTTTTTGTTTTATTTAAAAAAATATTAAGCCTGGGCGCGGCATATGACGCCGTCGTAATATTTTCAACATTGCTGTTTTTGGCTACAATTTCATATGGGTATTATACTGCCAGGAAAAAAAATATTATGGAAGCCGTTACGCTGGTTATAATTACTTTTTATGTATTTACCCCCGGTTTTGGCGTACAGTATCTCTTATGGTGTGTCCCTTTACTGATAATCAGCGGGAAATTCGGCAGGTCCGTTGTTGAAAGCTGCATCTTTTATCTGGTTTTCGCCTATTTTTTTAATATTTTATATCATTGTGAGAAAGCAATTGGAGCGGCATTTGATGTCAAGCCTTTGTTTGTGCTGGCTTCTTTTCCTGCCTGGCTGGGATTTTGCCGGATGTTATATGCAGGCCGGCGCAAAGCATCTTAAACTGGAGCCCCACGGGCAAACAGACTGTGTCATAATGTTTTTGTAGTCTGAAACGATATTTGACAGATAAAAAATGGTATAATGTCTCCAGAAAACACATCAGAAAAGGAGACAAAAATGGCATACCGATATGGAGACCGAAGTCAGTTGACAATGTTTCCGCAGAGCATAGAAGAATATGTAGGGGAAGATGATCCTGTAAGGGCGTACGACGCGTTCGTAAAGGCGTTGAAAATGGAAGAACTTGGGATAGTAATAGATGAAACGCAAATGGGAAATTTGGAATACGACCCTGAGGCTATGATAAAATTGCTGGTATACGGATATTCATACGGGACACGAAGTTCGAGAAAACTGGAAAGAGCGACGCATCATAATGTGTCTTTTATGTGGCTGCTGGGAGGATTGAAGCCGGATCATAAAACAATAGCAAGGTTTCGAAAAGACAACCGGGAAATGTTGAAAAACGTGATGAAACAAAGCGCAAAGATGTGTATGAAACTGGGATTGATAGAAGGAAACACGCTATTTGTAGACGGGAGCAAGATAAGGGCGAACGCGTCGATAAATAACACATGGACAATGGAGCGGTGTGAAAAAAGGATAAAGAAGATAGAAGAAAACATAGAAGCGATAATAAAGGAGAGCGAAAAGATAGACGAGGAAGAAAGCGGCGCTGAATCACTGGTAAAGATGAAGGAAAAATTAAGAGGCAAAGAGAAATTAAAAGCAAAGATAAAAGAGGTAATGGAAGAAATAAGGAACGAGGGGAAAAAGTCGATAAATACGACAGACAAGGAATGCGTGAAAGTAAAAGGGCGTCAGGGAACGCATGCGGGATATAACGGGCAGATAGTGGTAGATGAAAGACACGGACTGATAGTGCATAGCGACGTAGTAAACGAAAGCAATGACCGCAAGCAATTCGGGAGTCAGATTGAAGAAGCGGCGAAAACAGTTGAAAACAAATGCAAAAACGCGGGGATGCCGGATATGCCAGCATAGAAGAAATGAAAAAGATACACGACAAAGACATAAATGTAATAGTACCTTCTCAGGAACAGGTAGAGAAAAAAGACATCGGGCCGTTTGGGAAAGATAAATTCCAATACGATTCAGAGAAAGATACCTACACTTGTCCCGAAGGACAGATATTGACATGGCATAGTTTTGATAAAAAAAAGAATCTTGAAGTATATAGGTCTACTGAAGAAAAGGCTTGTATAGAATGTAAAAACTTTGGAGTATGCACCCGGTCTCCGAAGGGCAGAATGATAAAGAGGCTAAAAAACGAAGAACTAAAAATATTGCTTGAAGAAAAATATAAAACAAAAGAATCGCAGGATATTTTCAAGTTGAGAAAAGAGAAAGCAGAGTTGCCGTTCGGACATATTAAAAGAAATCTTGGAGTAAGCGGGTTTCTGCTGCGAGGGCTTGAAGGAGCAAGAGCTGAGATGGCGTTGTTCACAAGTTGTTTCAATATGGCTCGAATGATAAGCATTGTAGGTGTCAGGGAGTTGATTGCGCAGCTTGGATAGCAAGAAACATCGGGCCACGCAGGTTTTTTGTATAAAACAGGATATTTTGTAGATTTTTTTAATTTACCTACGGCAATCAGCTGTGGACGGAGACTTATGACACAGTCTGAAAGCCCGTGGTACCAGTTAACAACACAGCTCGACATCGTCTCGCCGTGAAGTACTAACTAAATACACTGTTGCTCTCGAATACATATAATATGCGACGTCCGCCGAAGCAGAACGCATTCAACCACGTGCATAGCACGTGGTGTTCTGCGCAGGTGGATAAATATTTTAATAAACCCTTATCGGCAATATGACAAAAATTATGCCGAGTTTGTAAAGCTGCTTCTGGAGCTCGAACACTATGTAGTTATGAAGCATGTTCGTCGCCATTGTTTCCCTTTCAAAAACCACCTGGCCGCCGAAGAAAATCGCGTCATGGTATTTTTCCCGGATTCCGGGCAATAGTTTTATTGTTTCCTCGACAACCTCGGTTCCCACAGCAGTGATGCCTTCGGCGTAACAGTTGTTTTTCTCGACAAAATCCACATACATCTGCGTTTCGCTTTGTATATGCTTTTTTAATTTTTCGACTTCCTCCGAGCCCTTGAAATTGCCGGTGTCCACTATGCCTATCTGCACAAAAACGTAATTCTTGAAAAGTTTCCCGAATATGCGCATGACCGTCATCAGCGTGTGGAGCCCCAGCCCGT
The DNA here is from genome assembly GCA_963845185.1 of uncultured bacterium. Lineage (GTDB taxonomy): Bacteria > Oederibacteriota > PGYV01 > PGYV01 > CAWJRG01 > CAWJRG01. The sequence continues at coordinate 43,646 of CAWJRG010000011.1, forward strand.
TGAAATCATTGACAAACAGGATGGCCGTCTTTGCATTTTTGTTGTATTTTGTCAATGCCTTGCGCGCTTTTTCATCGTCAAACATTTCGGGCCTGCTTGTTACAGTCGCCTCCACAAGCACGTCAAGCTTTTTAATCAGCTTGCCTATTTCGTCGTAGTGGCGCCTTATCATCAAGGCGGTAAAAATAAGCGCCCCTGTAATTGCCATGGTCACCCAGCCGCCCTCGCCGAACTTGAAGACTATTACCGTCACCAGGATGAAAGCCGACAGTATGAACCCGACTATGTTAATCAATAATCTCCTCTTCCACTTTTTTTCCTCTTTGCGTACGTGCCACCAGTGTACAACCATGCCCAACTGGGACATGGAAAAAGTTATGAAAACGTTTATGCTGTAAAGCACTACAAGCAGCCTTACCGAGCCTTTTGTCAATATGACTGTCAGGAGAGCCGCTGCTCCGAAGATCATGATGCCGTTCTGCGCAACCAGCCTGTCGCTTAAGGATGAAAACCTCATGGGCATCCACCTGTCCTTTGCCATGTTTGAAAGCACCCTTGGCCCGTCCACAAACCCTGCCTGCGCAGCCACAAAAAGCAGGGCAGCTTCGGAAATAAGTATGATAAGCACGAATATTGACCCGAGCCCCGGGTTCCATGCTTTGGTCGCGGTTTCAAAAAGCACCGCATTCAGGGTCTTGCCATTCTGCGGCACTACCCCGAAAATGACGTAGGAAAACATTATTCCGAGCACTATAAGGCTAAGCGAAGAAGCCATGTATGCCATTACTTTTTTCGCGTTTATGACCCTTGGCTCCCTGAGTATTGAAATACCGTTGCTTACCGCTTCTATGCCGGTAAAAGTGCCTGCGCCCATGCTGTACGCGCGCAGGACCAGGAAAATCATGGCAAAAAGCCCCATACCCTGCCCGGTCTGTCCTGCGCTTGCGACGCTTGTATGCAGCGCGGTGCCCAGGTGCCCGAAATTTTGTATCAGTATGTAGCAGAGTATAAAAGCGTGGCTCAAAACAAAAACAAGGAATACAGGGACAAGCGGTATTATGGATTCCTTTACCCCGCGCATGTTCATCATGGTAAGCAGGATAATGCCTGCCAGGGCGACAATGAATTTATATGAATTTATCTGCGGCGGCAAATAGCTGAAAAGCGCGTCAGCGCCGCTCACAATTGAAATGCTTATTGTCAGCACGTAATCAATCATGAGCGCGCTTCCCGAAATAACGCCTGACTTTGGGGAAAGCAGCTTGCTCGCCACCAGGTAACCGCCGCCGCCCGTGGGAAAAAGCTCGATTATCTGGGCGTAACTCATGCTTATTATTATTACGGTGAGCGCCGTCGCTATGGCGACAAATATGCCCAGGTAGGAAAATTTGCCCAGGGTCCTGAACGCCTCTTCAGGCCCGTAGCAGGATGATGTCAAGCCGTCCGAACCCAGCCCCACCCAGGCAAAAAATGCTATAAGGGAAATCCTCTGGAATACGCCGGGATCGCTTACATTCCTGCTTTTTCCCAGTATGAAACCTTTTACGTCGCTATAAAGGCTCATTTAACCTTTTACCTCGTTTTAACATACCCTTCAAAAGGCAGTTAGTTTGTTGATTTTTTTATAGTACGATTTGAGAGGTGGAGCATCCATTAAAAATCCTCTAATATGCTCCCTCCCCGTAGCGCTATCATATACCGCACTATCAGCGGTAATTTTCGCGTAGAGGGATTAATAACACAATTCCACAGAAAGTCAATACTTAAACGCTTGATAGCGTTTATTTTATCAAGCCGAAGGCAACAACAAAATATTACGCTATCATGTACCCGCTCAAGTCCGAGGCCTACAGGCCGAGAACAAGAGGTATTTTTATAATAGCGTTTATTTTATCAGGCCGTCAATTCCAAATTCCAAATCCTATTTCACTACCGCTATCTTTCCCCATGTCTTCTTTTTTGTAATGCCGTCCGCTGCTTCTATGCTGTATATAAATATCCCGCTTGCCACTGTCTTACCTGATTTATTGTTCCTGTCCCAGTAAATGCTGTTCATGCCTGGCTCGCCCTGCTGCGAGAGTTCCCTCACAACCTCGCCGCTTATCGTGTATATTTTTACTTTTACCTGTGCCGTATCGCATAACTGGTAGATTATATTAGTGCCGCTTGAGCATGGGTTCGGCGAATTCTTGTATAAATTCAGGCAAAGCGGCGGCTGCGGCGTAGGTGTTATCGTGAAAGTGCATGTTATGCTTGTCGTGGGGGTTATTGTTACAGTGTATGTTATACTTGGCGTGGATGTTATTGTTGGTGAAATTGTACTGGTCGGCGATATGGTAAATGTGGGTGTCGCTGTAAACGTCAAGGTCAATGTCGAGGTCTGCGTTATTGTTGGAGAAAACGTCACAGTTGGCGGCGTCCCGGTTATTGTCGGCGTAAGGCTTGTGCACGGGCCGAATTCCTGGATTCTGTTATTACCCGAGTCTGCAACATACACGTCTCCGCTGCTGTCCACTGCTATTCCAAAAGGATAACCAAACTGCCCGTTGCCGCTTCCATAACTTCCCCATTGTGTGATATATACACCTGAACTGCTGAATTCTTGAATCCTATAATTAGTATCGTCTGCAACATACACATCCCCGCTGCTGTCTACAGCTATCCCAGTAGGACCACTAAACTGCCCGTTGCCACTTCCGGTAGGAAGCCCGCCCCATTGTGTTATATACGTGCCCGTACTGCTGAATTCTTGGATTCTATTATTACCCCAGTCTGAAACATACACGTCCCCACTGCTGTTTATTGCTATGCCGTAAGGGCCATAGTTTCCAAACTGGCTGTTGCCGCTTCCCGTGCTGCCCCATTGGGTTATATATGTGCCTATACTGCTGAATTCCTGAATCCTATGATTACCTGAGTCTAAAACATACACATCCCCGCTGCTGTCTACAGCTATTCCAGTAGGACCACTAAACTGCCCGTTGCCGGTTCCAAGACTGCCCCATTGCGTAATGTAAGCGCCTGTACTGCTGAATTCCTGGATCCTGTTATTCCGCGTGTCTGCAACATAAACGTTTCCGTTGCTGTTTATTGCTACTCCTTCGGGGAAGTAAAACTGCACGTTGCCGGTTCCAAGACTGCCCCATTGAGCGATATATGTGCCTGTATTGTTGAATGTTTGAATTCTGTTATTATACTCATCTGCAACATATACGTTTCCGTTGCTGTCTATTGCTATTCCCCATGGATTATTAAACTGCCCGTTGCCGGTTTCGGGATTTCCTACTGAACTGCCCCATTGTGTTATATAGCATGGCGGTGAAACTGCCATGGCATGGGAATTTATTATGAAGAAGACAAACAAAAGAAACAGGAAATATTTTATTAATGTAAAGCTTCTCTGTTTCTGTAATTCAGAAAAACTTTTTATCCGCATTTTCATCCTATTCATTGGAAGTTCGCGCCTCCTAATATGGCATAATTATACCATATTTTTGCGCAAATGGGCAAATCCCCCTATGTCCCTATATTTGTAGAGACACGCCATGGCGTGTCTCTACTTTAGTTTTATTATTGCAATTTAAATACAAGCGAGGCAAATCCCCCTAAAAAAAGACGCGGATGGAACCGCGTCTTTGCAATTGCAAAGCAGGCTAAATCTCGCCGAGCAAAACGTAGCCGTTGCCTAGCGCCTGCCTTGGCTTTGACGCGAATTCAAGCCTGATAACCGCAATCTGCGCTGTCTTGTCCGGGCATTTTTCAGGCAGACCGCACAAGACCAGCCTTTTTTTTGTCTGGATAAAGCTAATTTTTTTACCTGTATCCAGAAAAGACGCTTTTTTTAATCTTGACTTCAGCCCGCCTATGGCAAGCTCTGTCCCCGGCCACCTGGTGCACCAGTAATACATTGTATTTAGCTTGCGTGTCCACCAGCCCGTAAGCATCCACTCCATATTTTCTACAGCATCAACTTTGCCGTACACTGCTTCGCCATATTTTGAGAGCCACTTCCCTACAGTAAACAGCCTTTGTTTTGCCTCTTCAGGCACGCTGCCGTCCGGCTTTGGCCCAATGTTCAGCAGCAAATTACCCTCTCCGGCAGTGCAGGTACGAAGCATATCAAGGACTTTGCGGCTTGAGAGCCAGTCTTCTGCCGGGGCCTGCTGATATCCCCACGCGCCGTTAAATGTCATGCACGCCTCCCATGCGCGTCCTTTTTTCTCTGCTTTTATATGCTCTTCGGGTGTGCCGAAATCCTCGTCAATATACGCGCGGTTGTTTATTATTATATGGGGCTGCAAATCCCTGGCCATCTGGTTCATTTTATATGATTCCCATTTTTCAGCCGTGTCAAGCGGCCACGCCATGTCGTACCAGAGTATGTCTATGTTCCCGTAGTTTGTCATCAGTTCCCGTACGCACCCCTGCGTGAAATCCAGGAACCTCCTTCTTGCCCCTTTATTTTTCGCACAAAGCGCACCGTCGGGATGGTGCCAATCCATGAGCGAATAATAAAAACCTATTTTCAGCCCGAACTCCCTGCACGCGTCCACGTATTCGCGCACAAGGTCCCTGCCCAGCCTCTGCTTAAAGGCGTTGTAGTCATGCTGCTTCGTGTCCCACAAACAAAAACCCTCATGGTGTTTTGTGGTCATTACCATATATTTCATGCCTGCTGTTTTCGCGAACCATGCCCATTCGCGTGCTGCGTTTGGCTTCGGGTGCCAGGTCCCGGCAAGCTTCTCGTAGTCCTTAATTGGTATTCTCTCCCTGTTCATTGCCCACTCGTGCCTGGCAAGTTGTGAGTAAAGCCCCCAGTGTATGAACATGCCGAACCTCGCGTCGTGCCACCACTTCATCCTCTCCTGCCTTGTCTTTGCCGTCCATTTTATATATTCTTTTTTCGTCATTCTATTTACCCGCTTTTGCCCTGGCTCATAATCTTCGCGCATTTCTCAGCTGCGATTGCCGCGAAATCCGTGATTGCCGTTATTATATACTTGTCCTGCGGGAGCATGAGCGCATAATCGGTATTAAGCGCTATTACGCCGACCGTGGAATTTTTCGTGTTCATTGGTATGAACACGAATTCAGACGCCACAAGCGAGCGCGTGCCCTTTCCGGCAGGCTCGCCCTTTTCATACACCCAGGACGCTATCGCGTAGTCGTTTTGCGCGATTTCCAGCGCATCCTCTGACCGGGCCCAAATCTTTATTTTCCCGTCCATGTCCTTGAATATGACCATATTGAGCGACTTGACGGCCTTGGCAAGGTAGCTTGATATAATGCCTGCAATCTGCTCTAGTATGTCTATGTTTATCAGCTGTATTGTCTCTACCATTTCCCTGTTCCTGCTTTCCATGGACGTGTCGAGCACCTGCTCTATGGTCGGCACTCCAAGGAGTTCCCTGCCCATCTGCTCCAGTACCCTGATATTTTCCAACCGCAGCCTCAATGCCTGCTGCTGCCTGTGGAAAAGCCTTGCTATCTCTCCTACGATTGCCGCCGTAGTGAGGAATATGACGAATTCCACTGCGTATTCGGGCTTGGCAATGGTAAAGCTGTAAATCGGCGGCACAAATAAAAAATCATATAATAATATCGACATTATTGAGACAAAAATTGACGGCCATGTGCCCAGCATAAAGGCGCTGGCGACAACTGCGATTATGAATATTATGGAAAAATTTTCTATTTTAAAAGTATATTTCAGTAAAAAACCGAGGGCAACGACAGGCACCAGCATAAGAAGGCTGTATATATAGTCCACTGGCTTGAAAACAGGCATGTATTTTTTCCGCCCGGATTCTTTTTCTTTTTCCGCGGTCTCGAGGCTTGGCTCTATCAGGTAAATGTCTATGTCTTTCCTGTAATTAATGAGCCTGTCCACGGGCGAAGGGATGAAGAAATTAAAAAATGTCTTTTTCACAGGCTTGCCTATCATTATCCTGGTTATTTTTTCCTGCTCGCAGAAATGTATGAGTTCTTCCGACACGTCGTTTCCTGAAAGCGTCCTTACCTTTGCGCCGAGTTCCTCGGCGAATTCCAGGGTGGACGCGAGCTTTGCCCTGTCCTGCACGTCGAGCTGAAGCGCGGAAAGCGAATCCACGTACACCGCATACCACTCTGCTTTTATCTCCTCGGCAAGCTGGAAAGCCTTGCGTATAAGCTGCTTTGCGTACGGGCTCGGCGATATGCACACAAGCAGGCGCTCGGTTACGGGCCACGGGCCCACGATTGCCTTTGCCTTCATGTAATTCACAAGCTCAGAGTCCAGTTTTGTCGCAACCCTGCGCAGCGTTATCTCACGCAGGGCGAGAAGGTTCGAGCGCTTAAAAAACTGGTCCACAGCGAGCTTTGCCTGTTCGGGTATATAAACCTTGCCTTCTTTGAGCCTTATATGGAGCTCCTCTATGGGGATATCCACCACTTCTATTTCGTCGGCCTGGTCGAGCATGGAATCCGGCACGGTCTCCTGTACTTTTATGCCCGTAACTCCCGCGACAATGTCGTTGACGCTCTCAAAATGCTGTATGTTTACTGTGGTATATACGTCTATATTGTTCCAGGCAAGTTCAAGCACGTCCTGGTATCTTTTTAAATGGGTGCTGCCGGGCGCGTTTGTATGCGCCAGCTCGTCCACGAGCACGAGTTTCGGCCTGCGTTTTATGACAGCCGCAGTGTCGAATTCGTTCAGGGTTACGTTCTTGTACTTTACTTCCTTGAGCGGGATTATCTCAAAACCTTCAAGGAGCGCCTGGGTTTCCCCCCTTTTATGCGTTTCGACAACGCCTATGACCACGTCAACGCCGCGCTGCTTTAACGCGCGCGCCTGTTCGAGCATGGAATATGTCTTTCCCACACCCGGCGCGTAGCCCAGGAATATCTTCACTGCCCCTTTTGTTGCCTGCTCTTTTTTCATTTCATCGAGCAAAGCCTCCGGGTCAGGTTTCAGCATATTGTCATCTGCCAATGTTTTTCTCCCTTTCATGAATTTTCCTTATTATATCAGTTGCTTCCTTTTAGTCAACTGGCCTTGCTTTAGCTTTTATTTACTAAAGCTGTCCGCGGCTGTTGCCTTGGCCGCGAGCTTCAGCTCTGCCTTTGCCTGGCTGAGCAAATCCATTGCTTTCTGCGTGTGCCCGGCCGCGTCAAACTCATTGGCTTTTTTTGCGGCCGAAAGTTTTGTATATGCCTTTTTCACCAGTTTTTGCGCCGCGGCAACATTCGGATGGCTCCCGTTTGTGTCATTAAATAAATCATTAGGAACATCTACTGCAAAGGTTGTGCTGGTTATTAAAATCAATAAACTTGCGGCAAACAATAAAACTGTCATTTTATTCATTTTCAAACCTCCAGGTTGTGCCTTCCGCCGGCAGATTATTTCGCGTTAGCGTCAAGGTAAATGTTGAGCTCAAGCACATTTGTCCTTTCCGGTCCTATAAAACCAAGAAACGGCTTTTTGGTAAATTTATTTATGGCGTCTATGACTATCTTTTCATCGAGCTTGCGCGCTTTTGCCACACGGCCTGCCTGCCACACGGCATCGGTTTTTGTTATTTCAGGGTCCAGCCCGCTCGCAGACGCTGTCAGCATATCGTCGGGTATTTTATCTTTATTGCCCTTGTTCAACTTTTTCTCGGCATCCAGCCTTTTCATAAAGGCAGCCACAAGGTCAGGGTTTGTCGGAGCAAGGTTTGACCCGCCCGAGCTTACAGCGTTAAAAGTGTTTACATTATAGTCAGGGTCAATTGCAGACGGCCTGGCATGGAAATATCCAGGCTTTTCAAACTTCTGCGCTATCAGCCTGCTGCCTATAACCGTGCTGTTCTTTGTGATAAGGCTGCCTTCTGCCTGCTTGGGAAAAACAAGCTTTGCAACACCCCATACAAATACAGGGTAAATTATGCCTGTCAGCAATGTAAAAATTCCGAGCATTGTTATTGATGTCATCAGTATTTTCTTCATGTGTACATCTCCAATCTTATATGTTTTTTATTTTGTAGAGAGGCGGCTTGGAGTCTGTCTCAAAACTCTTTTAAACGCCTTGCATTGCCTACACTTATCGCGTTTTTTAGCCCCTATCTTTATTATTTCTCTTCTTTTCGATTTGTGGTTCTTTTCTTGTCAGGTTGCGAACCTTAATTTAACCTTACCTTCCCTCCACAAGGCATACATTGTCTTTATGTTATGGGCGGCGCATATAAAAGACCATTGTGTTTTTACGCTTTCGATTCCTCTAACACTAAATCTTGTAAAACCAAGTACGTTTTTTATACGTCCCAATAATGGCTCAACTATTGTTTTTCTCTTTCGAAGCTGTTCTTTCCAGTTATTGGCCCTAGCTTCTTCTCTGTATATTGACACTATCTCCTCATACTCATGCTTATTTGCTTCTATTATCCTTCCGGATTTTACCTTGCTGCATTCGTATTTATAAATACAATCCCTATGATCCCCGCATCGGTATATCATTGTCTCTTTTCCGTTTTTCTTCTTCCTTATACTGGTATATTCAAGCCTGCCATTTTTAGGACATACATATTCGTTTTTTTCTTTGTCGTATTTAAAATGCGCTTTGCCATACGGCCTATCGCTGTCATCCTCCGGCAAGTTAACAATTATATTCCTTTTTTCTTCTTTGGCTTTTGCCAGTTCTTCCGGTGAATAATACCCTCCATCCGCAAGCGTTACTCCTGATTTTTGTCCGGTATTCGACTCTGCTTTTTCTATCATATCATTCAGCATGTGAGCATCCGATTCCTTGTTTGTCACATTCTCTGCCACAATTATCTGTTTCTTTGCGTCCACAACAACCTGTGAGTTATATGCCTGTTGCAGTCCTTTACCTCTTGTCATCACGAACCGGCTGTCTCTATCTGTGGGGTTTTCAGTTGTTTTTCCTTCACTTTTCATACGTTCTATATGTTCTCTTATTACCTGACGCAGTTTCTCCTTTTCCTGCAATTCTTTTGGCATTCCGCACTTACTTTTGTCCTCTTCATCGTCTTGTTCGTCATTTTTCTCAATTTCCACCATTATTTTGTCTATTTCTCTGTCTAATTCTTGTATTTTTTTATTCATGTCTTTTATTGTTTTGGTCTTTTCCTTATTTACATCTGCCTGTATTTTTGTGCCGTCCACGGCTTGAATTTCAAAACCAACCAAATTGTTGTTTGTTGCCACACGCACCGTCTCCTTCAGTAAAACCCTTATCTGCTCTTTATTTCCTTTAAAAAATCTCCATAGCGTATTATGGTCGGGATGATTATTCCCGGTTATCCATATCATCCCCATTGAATCGTAAGTCATTTTTTCAACTTTTCTGCTGCTCTTTTTTCCTTCCAGTATGCCGTACATCCATGCCCCAAGTAAAAAATCTACAAAATATCCCGGTCTTCCGGTTTCTTCTTCCATTTTAAAACCCATCTCTTCAAGCGGTAATTCTTCTACGAATTCTACGACAAATCGAGCTAAATGATCTTTTGAAACCCAATCTTCTATTGCCGGTGGCAGTAGATACATTTGATTTCTATCGGCTCTTATCGTTGGCATTTGGTTTCTCCTTCGCTAAATTTTGAAACCATTATACCATTTATGTCAAAGAATTAAGAGGCTTTTGAGACAGACTCCTTGCCCCTTCTCTACAAATATTGGTATCCCTATTCCCGATTCCCATCAGTGTGTTATTCCCATCATTACTATTAATATGTCTATAATCTTTATCCCTATAAACGGCAGTATTACGCCGCCAAGCCCGTAAATAAACAAATTCACCCTCAAAAGGCTTGCTGCAGACTGAGGCTTGTATGGCACGCCGCGCAAAGCAAGCGGTATGAGCGCCGGTATGACGATTGCGTTGAAAATGATTGCCGAGAGTATGGCGCTCGATGGCGATGTCAGCTTCATTATATTAAGCGCCGACATTGCCGGGAACATGGCCATGAGCATGGCCGGTATAATGGCAAAATATTTTGCCACGTCGTTGGCTATGGAAAAAGTCGTAAGCGAACCGCGCGTAATCAGTATCTGCTTGCCTACTTCGACGACTTCTATGACCTTTGTCGGGTTTGAGTCCAGGTCAAGCATATTTCCTGCTTCCCTAGCTGCTGCTGTCCCTGTGTTCATGGCTATGCCCACGTCAGCCTGCGCGAGGGCAGGCGCGTCGTTTGTGCCGTCGCCTATCATCGCGACCATGTGGCCGTCTTTCTGGTACTTCCTTATAAGCGCGAGCTTTGCCTCAGGCTTCGCATTCGAAAGAAAGTCGTTCACGCCTGCCTCTGCCGCAATGGACGCTGCTGTCACTGGATTATCGCCTGTTATCATGACGCTTTTGATTCCCATAAGGTTGAGCTGGGACAGCCGCTCCTTTATGCCGCCTTTTAAAATATCCTTTAAATAAATCACACCGAGTATCCTCGCATTTTTCGCGACAACGAGCGGAGTGCCGCCCTTTACTGCCACTGACTCCACAAGGGACTTTAAATCCGCAGGTATGGCTGCGTTCCTGTCCAGGGACTTTACGAATTCCTCCACCGAGTCGGCAGCGCCTTTCCTTATTTTGTCCCCGTTCACGTCGCAGCCGCTCATGCGTGATTCCGCAGTGAATGGTATAAAATTGACCTTGTCAGAAGACCCGAATTCATGCTGGCGTATGTTGAATTTCCTTTTTGCCAGGACCACTACTGACCTGCCCTCGGGTGTATCGTCTGAAAGCGATGAATACTGCGCTGCCAGCGCGAGTTCCTGCTCTTCCACTCCTTTAACCGAAAGGAACTGGTCAGCCTGCCTGTTTCCGAGCGTTATAGTGCCTGTCTTGTCCAGCAGCACTACATCCACGTCTCCCGCGGCCTCGACCGACCTTCCTGAGAACGCAAGCACGTTTATCTTAAGAAGCCTGTTCATGCCCGCGATACCTATTGCCGAAAGCAGGGCTCCGATGGTCGTCGGCGCGAGCGCCACAAAAAGCGAAACAAGCTGGGTTATAGTAAAAGTCCCTTTTAAAAACTGCGCGTAAGGCTGCAGCGTCGCGGTCGCCAGAAGGAATATGAATGTAAGCGCTATAAGCACAAGGTTAAGCGCGATTTCATTCGGCGTTTTTTTTCTGACAGCGCCCTCGACCAGGGCTATCATTTTATCCAGGAAACTCTCACCAGGGTTCGATGTTATCATGTAAACTATCCTGTCGGAGAGTATTTTTGTGCCGCCTATCACGCTCGAGCGGTCGCCGCCAGCTTCCCTTATGACAGGCGCGGACTCGCCCGTCACAGCTGACTCGTCAATGCTCGCTATGCCCTTTATTATCTCGCCGTCGCCGGCTATTATATCCCCGGGTTCACCTATGCACAGGTCTCCTTTTTTAAGGGACGATGCCGGTGTCAGGTCAAAAGTAACAGAGTCTTTTTCCTGCGCTTTTTTGGCCATTAAATCCTTTTTTGCCTTTTTAAGCGAGTCTGCCGTGGCCTTTCCCCTGCTTTCTGCCATGGCCTCGGCAAAATTCGCGAATACTACGGTCAGCCAGAGCCATACGCTTATGTGCAAAGTCAGGATATTGCCCGGCCTGTCAGCGCCTGACATGGTGCCGTAGATAAAATATACTGTCGTGAGTATGGCTCCTATTTCCACGCAAAACATGACCGGATTCTTCCACATTTCAGCCGGATTTAGCTTGATAAAAGAATTGCCCGAGGCTTCTTTCCATATTTCCCTGTTAATCTGTTTTGTTTTTTCCTTGTTGTCCATTTTGTTTTACCTCAGTTAGTGGATGCTGCTGAAAAGCTGCATGTGCTCCGCAATCGGTCCCATTGTCAGGGCAGGCAGGAATGTCAGCCCGCCTACCAGCAATATTATCATTACAAGCATAAAAGCAAATAGGGCGTCATTTGTAGTAAGCGTGCCTACCGAAGATGGCGTTATTTTCTTGTTCGCGAGCCTGCCTGCAAGCGCAAGCACAAGGACCAGCGGCACGAACCTGCCAAAAAACATGTTGATGGAAAGCATGATGTTCCAGAAGTTTATATTTGCATTAAGCCCGGCAAATGCCGAGCCGTTGTTTGCCACAGAGGAAGTCGCTGCGTATAACAGCTGCGAAAACCCGTGCGGCCCCGGGTTTGAAGTTGATTTGACTGCGTCAGGGACATAAATTGCTATTGCAGAAAGCAGGAGCATAAGTATTGAGGAGAATATAGCTGCAGCCACGGTCAGCTGTATCTCGATTGGCCCTATTTTTTTTCCCAGGTATTCCGGAGTCCTGCCTACCATGAGCCCTGCGATAAAAACCGTAATTATAGCGTAAAGCAGGAGCGTATAAAGGCCCGATCCCACTCCGCCCGGTATCAGTTCGCCAACCTGCATGTCAAAAAGCTCTATGAGCCCTGTCAAAGGCATATTGCTGTCATGCATGTTATTTACTGCGCCGCACGAAGTAACTGTGGTAACAACCGAGAAAAGCGGCGACTGACCGCCCAGGAACCTTGTCTCCTTGCCCTCGGTATTGCCGTTTAAAAACGAAACGCTGCTTCCTGCGCTTTTAGCCAGCAAAGGGTTTGCCGTGTTTTCTGCAAATATTGCTCCTATTACAAGCAGCACCACCGTGATAAAAACAGCGTAAAAAAGCGCCCTGCCCTGCTTTATGTCGCCGCTGTATTTGCCGAAAGTAAATATCAGGCCCATGGAAATAAGGAGGATAAAGAACATTTCCAGTATATTTGTCAAAGGCGTCGGGTTCTCGTACGGATGCGCTGAATTTGCGTTAAAAAATCCGCCTCCGTTTGTCCCGAGCATCTTTATGGCAATCTGCGACGCTACAGGCCCCTGCGGTATCACCTGAGTGGCGCCTTCCAGAGTCCTTGCCTGAGTGTAAGCGGAAAAATTCTGCGGTGTGCCCTGCCATACAAGCACCAGCGCGCCGATAAGGGCTATTGGCAGGAGTATATATAATGTAGTTCGGGTCAGGTCAACCCAGAAATTCCCTATTGCCTGCGCTTCTTTGCGTACAAGCCCCCTGACCAGGGCTATTGATACGGCAATGCCTGTGGCAGCGGACAAAAAATTCTGCACGGCAAGACCTGCCATCTGTGAGAAATAGCTCATGGTTGTTTCAGGAGTGTAAGCCTGCCAGTTGGTATTCGTGACAAACGATACTGCCGTATTCAGCGCCATCCATGCGTTCTGCGCCCCGAGTTTTAGAGGGTTAAGCGGCAAAAATCCCTGCAGCATGATGATTGCAAAAAGTAATACTATCCCCAGGACGTTAAAAACCATCAGCGATATGGCGTAAGCCACCCAAGTTTGTTCGTTTTCGCTTTCAACGCTTGATAGTTTATATATCATGTTTTCAAGCGGCAAAAATACAGGGGATAAAAATGTCTTCTTGCCCGAGAATACATTATACATATACGAGCCAAAAGGCCTTGCTGCAATAAGAATCAGTACAAAAAAGGAAACTATTTCACCAAAAATTTTCCAGTTCATATGCACCACTACTCCTTTACATTAAAGAAAGCATAGATAAGGTAAACAAATAGAAAAATTGCAATTACCAGCGCCGCAATCCACATGGTTTTTCTCCTTGGAGTCCGTTGATTTTGCCGGGCGTCAACAGCAGAGGCAAAATCTTACGGAGTCTTGTAACCGCTCCAGCACGAGGCCGCCAGGCCCAGGACAAGTGGTACTTCTTTTATTTCATTGATATTTTTTTATTGATGCAATCCAAACTAAATATATAGACCTATTACATTTGGTCTTTTTGGGAAATTAGTTGGTCGTTAAATTAGTTCGGGAGACATTTCTGAAAGTCCGCGGCATTATAGCCGCAACTTTATCTTATATCAATCAATGTTACGCATCCTCATAGGCAGCCGTATGATTTACAGCCGACGTATTCAAGTCAGTCGTTTATTATTTCCTCCAGCGTAAGCTGGTCTTCCTCCCTTAAAGGGAAAAACTCCACTCCAAACTGGCCTTTACCGTTTTCGTCCTTTATCCATTTGATAAATGCAAATAAAACTATGAATTTATTGCCGGACTTGAATAATATTCTCACCACATCGTTTTCTTTCCCGACAAGCTTGCCCTCTATTCTCGCGCCGCCGATGCTGATATCCTTGCTTTTGCCTTCCATGTCCTCCCTGTTCGCTATTATACTTTCCGCCACTACATTATAGGTAACCTCAAACTTCTTTTCAACTCTCCGCTCTTTCCGCTTTTCAACATAAAGGTTTCCTTTTGCCATAACACGCTCCCCGGCAAGAATTTATTTTGCTTCGCCGAATTTATTCTCCACCCATTTCTCTATTTTATCAAGTGCTTCTTTTGCTTGCTGCCCGTAAGTAAGGAATTCAAGCTCATCGCCCATGGCGGCGCACATGCCCACCAGGTCAAGGGCCGCGAGTACCGACTTCACGTTCAGGTACGGTTTGCCGTCTATTGCAAAATTATAATGGTCCATGCCTTCTTTATGTATATAAATCTCGCAGTTATATTCGCGCGCTATGCCCACAAGCGTGCCCGATGGCCTTACGTGCAGGCCCCTTTCATTGCTAATCTTAATCTTACGCGTCAAGAACCCGTGCCGCTTCAGCGATTCCCTTTCCTGCCTCCAGATTTCGGCGTATTTCCCGCGCCATTCCTCTATTGCCTCCTCGCCCAGGTCCCCTGCCTTCCTCTTTTGACCGCAGGTATTTATGCTTGTTAATCTCATGCAGCTGGTCGAGATTGTCCCTCCTGTTTTTTTCTTTTCTCCACTCATCCCTGTATTTCTCAAGAAAATCCTCTATTGCCTCGTTTATCGTCACATCTTTGTCTAATTCCAGCGCCATGAAGTATTTATGGTCAAGTATGGCCTTTAGTTCAGCCGGCGTCAAATCTTTTTCGTCAAAATTCAACTGCCTGCACCTCCCTGTTTTTGGGTCTTGCATTTACAGCAAAGGAACATGCATATATTATATACCACAATAAACGTAAATGTCAAACTTTGCCTTAAAGAGTCATTTACAAATGAGGAACGCTGCCTCATTTTGGCCTAATTTTTGCACATTTAAAAGACAATATTATATAAACAAGTCCGCGCCGAACTGGTTTACGTTGAAATTTCTCCACCTCTCTATAAGGTCGCTTGCCATAAAATCCGCAGAATTGTTGTCGTCTGTAATAATGGTCCCTGTATCCTGCAATTTAACGTCAAGATACTGTTTGTCAACCGCAACAGGACTGTCGGAAGCGTAAAAAACAAAGGACGACAGCCCTTCATTCTGTGCCTTTATATATACATTTTTATAAACCTGTTTTAAAGTCCTGTTTAACGACATGACAAGCTTATTGACCGCTACATTGCCGTCTATGTCCCTGTAAAGATACCCCATCATGTTAATAACAAGTATGCCGTTGCCGTTAAGCGCGTTTTTCGCCTCAAAAAAAGCCTCTTTTGAAAGAAGGTAGGGATAAACCGAATATCCGTTGAAAGCGTCAATAAAAACCATGTCGTATTTCTTTTTTGTGCCGTGGAGAAAATGCCTGCCGTCCCCGATTACGGCCCCGCCCTTGAATCCAAAATATTTTCTTGCTGCATTTACTACTTCAGGGTCAACCTCGACTGTATCCAGGTTAAAACCGCGGTTTTGCAGCAGGCTGTTCACCGACCCTCCGCCCAGGCCTATGGTAAGCGCATTTCTCGCGCCCGGTCTGTAATCAGCCGTTTTTTCAAACATTTTGATGTATGCGGCGTTGAATTCTTTTGCTTTCATGTCATAATATGACTGGATTGCCCCGTCTATCATGATAAACCTGTATAAATTCTGCCATTCCATCACCCTTATCCTGCCGTATGCGCTTTGTTTTTCATAAATGATTTTCATGCCCGGGCCGTATGCCCTGGCCATAAAAATGTCCGGCATGGAATATAAAAGTGCCAGGACAACGGCAGGAATTATAGCTGCTATGTTTTTTCCGCCTTTGACCATGAATCCTGCAGCTGCAACAAGTATCAGCAGCACTCCTGATAAGATTATTATGGCATGTATGCCGATTGCCGGTATCAAATAAAAACCCGTTAAAATAGCTCCTGTAAAGCTGCCTGCCGTCGCCACGGCGTACAAACTTCCGGCAACCGTGCCGATTTTTCCGAATTTTCCTTCGTTTATCTTCACGGCATAAGGCGAAACCATGCCGAGCAGGACCAGCGGCACGCTAAAAAGCAGGGCTGAACTTGCAAGCGCCCCGAACCTCGGGTCCAGGATATTTGTGCCTGTCATTATATGGGCGCTGATAAGCGGTATTATTAGGATAAAAACAGCGCTTGCAGATATTATATAATAAAGCATGTTTGGTTCCGGCCTTTTATCCGAAAGTATGCCGCCCAAAAAATAACCGGTGGTAAGCGATAAAAGCGTGACCCCTATCAGCGAGGACCATGCGTAAATGGTCGTGCCGTAAAAAGGCGCGATTATCCTTGTGCCTAGTATTTCAATAACAAGCACAACTGCGCCGGTGATAAAAACCGTCAGGTACATGTAATATTTTTCGAGCATTTCTTTTAATGTCATCTTTTCTCCGGTTTCCAGGTCCCATAAAATGCACGTATGCCCTTGCTGTCAAATATGTTATTATTGAAATAACAAAAAGTCAATATACATAAAAAGGAAATGTGCTATAATATTCCCAATAAGACGGGTAAATTAATCGAGGTGACCCATGCATTTTACAGCATCGTGGCATATAAATGCCGAAGGCGAAAAACTTAAGCAGATAAACGACTTCATGGCCGAAGTGGTAAAAAAACAGGCCGACGCCTGTTTTTCGCCGTATCCGGGCTTTGTTTTTGCAAAGTGTGATTCCAGTCAAAAATGGGAAATAGTATTGAATGGGCTTAAAGGCCTGTGCCAGATGTATGAAGGCAAGATCAACTTTGTAATGAGCCCACTTTTCGAGAACGGCAAATACAACGGACATCTTGCGAACTGGACTCAAATTAACGATATAACAAAATAGCCGCCCGATGAAAAAAAAGACTGCTGTTTGCCTGCTGGCATTTTTTTTGTTATGTCAGGCCCCTTCTCTGATTTTCCCCAGGGCTTATCAGATAATGAACACTCCGGACTACAATGACAGTTTATCCAGGTTCAAAAGATATGACATGTCCGGAGGCTTAAGCCTTGGCATGTCCGATTATTTGAACATAGGCGCCGGATTAAAATTCAACCTGCATGAGATCCCGTTCTGGTCCATCAAGGTCGACGCGTCAATGATGCCTTCAGCAGAAAAAATACTTTTCTTCGAGGAAACAGGTTTTGTATATAACTTCTATTTTGAAAAATTTCCATCTTTGAGTTTATTCGCCGGACCATCCACGGGTTTCGTAATAAAAAACTCCAGCAGTTATTTCGGTTTTGGCGGTGAAGCAGGCGCTGATTATTATATAAACGAGCCCGGATCCGCTTCTGTTTTCATTGATTTTAGTTTCCTGTCCAGGCTGTATCCATTGATTTCCATCGGGATTAGATTTTATTATTAATTTTTATCGTAGAGACACGCCATGGCGTGTCTTTACCTTAAACGCACGAATCGCCTTTGCTGCCGTTTTATAGCCGCAGACTTTAGTCTGCGCATCTAAAAGCCGCTAACATTCAAATACCGCAAACTAAAGTTTACGCCTCTTTCACCCTCCGTCCTTCCATCCTTCTAACCCTCCGCCCTTCCGCCTTATTTGCTCCACCACACGTCGTTCAGCGTATGCGCCGGGCCCGTGCTGCTGGTATCCATACCTGCTATCACCCACATGCGGTTACTTTTGTCCAGGCAGTTCCCGGGTCTGTGGGAACCGAAGGCCCTGCCGGTTTTTTTCTTTGAGCACGCGAAAAATAAAACCGTGAAAATCAGTAGTGGAATTAATGTTTTTTTGTGAGTAGACATCTTTTATAACCTCCTTTGGTTACTTAATGCCCCTCTCAGAACCGAACGTGACCGTTTCGGTCATTCGGCTCCACGGGAATACTTCCTAATACGATGACAGCGAATAGGTTAAATGATATATCCTGGGTTCCGGCAATGGGTTGTATCTTAGAAAGCGGCAAAACTGTTCCCAGTTGTAACTTCTTTTCTGGCTTCGCCTGTTTATCCATTTATAGGCGAGCGCACGATTTCTCCAGTAGAATTTTGTTATTTGGGGCATATTACCGCTTATCCCGTAATAATTGTAGTGGCCCGTTAACTTTCTTCCTAATGCCTGCCACCACTGTTTTAATTCCACAAGATTTCTTACGCTCTTTAGCCAGAAGTTCGTCGCCTTCATCTTCTGTTTGAATTTTGTACTTGCCGTCCTTCGGCCTAATTTGAAGCCGCCCTTTCTGGTTTTGTCGCAGTAATGAGTAAACCCGAGGAAATCAAAGGTCGGAATTTTCCCGCCTGTATCTTTGGACTTATACCAGGCGTGACGCCCGAATACGATTATTCTCGATTTATCTTTGGCGATTTTGAGGCCAAACTTATCAAGCCTCTGTCTTAACATTTCGCCAAACTCCTTTGCTTCGCTGTCATATTGGAACAGCACAACAAAGTCATCGGCATAACGTATCAGACTGGCGTATCCTTTGAGCTGTCTCTTGACATGCCTTTCGAACCACAGGTCTAATATGTAGTGTAGGTAGATGTTCGCCAGTAATGGGCTTAGTATTCCGCCCTGCGGCGTCCCTTTATCCGTTTCGATAAACTTACCTTCTTCCATAATCCCTGCATTTAATATCCTGCCGATTAACCTTATCAGGTTTGTATCGGCAATCCTTTGCGTAAGGCATTTCATTAGCCATTTGTGGTTTATGGTATCGAAAAACTTCTCAATGTCCATATCCACTACTGCGTTGACTGGCTTTGTCATTACTTCCTTATCCAGAATTTTCAATGCCTGATGACAATTTCTGTCAGGCCTGAACCCGTAAGATACTTCGCTGAAGTCTACCTCAAAGATTGACTCAAGAATTTTCTTTACCCCCATCTGGATTATCTTATCCTCGACGGCAGGTATTCCCAGCGGCCTCTTGTCTCCGTTTGTCTTGGGGATGTAGACGCGCCTTGTTGGTTGCGGTATGTATCTCCACGCCTTCATCCTATTGATTAAATCCTTGATATTTGCCTCTTTGTTGACTTCATATTCCTCTATCCTTACTCCGTCAATGCCCGGGGCTTTGTCCTGTTTTAACTCCTCAAAGCACTCCATTAGAAACTCCTCATTGAGCAGGTGTATCAGCGATGTAAATCTCAATTTTGGATTTTCCTTTGCCCGCATTGTTATGGTCATAAGTTTTGTTGCCATTCCGTCTCCACCTCTGTGTGTGGCGGTTGTCTCCCTTATGTCCATACGCATTCCCTCTATCCCCTTTTCTCCATCTACTTTCGTAGACTTCATCGATACTATGGGATAGTCAGACTGCCGGAACATCTTTTGCGGCTCCTTATCTTTTAGGATTTGTCGCCGCATACTCTCGTTTTGAGGGTGTCCCGGCTCTCCCGAGTTCATATCTGCTCCTTGACATCTTGACACGGACTTAGACCCCGTCGGATTCCCACTCTCTCGCCTTTTATGATTGTGGGACTGCTGCCTGCTCTTTTATGAAAAATGTCGGCCTCCGACACGTTGGCGATTTCGGGGCTCAATACCTTCACTTGCGTTGTATCCCGATGTCTCCCGCCTTCCAGCTTCATTTAGCTCGTTGCCTCACTATTTGTGGAATTTGGTATTGGGCTGGCGGCTGACCTTTGCCCAGGCTGGACTTTCACCAGCGCGAACCGATACGCTTTTCTCGGCGCACTCATAACCGCCTCCCTTGGTTAAATATCCCTGTGAGATATTTAACGGGTAGTATCAATAAGTCATCATATTAAAAACTACCCTAAGTTTACTTTCTCAAACCGTCAACAGGTGCCGGGAAAGTATTACGAAATCATGTACCTGCTCAAGTCCAAGGCTATTGCCGAGGGCAAGTGGTATATTTTTGTTTTTAATTTACAAATATAATTATGTCCCCAAAAAGATACTTAATCAAGGTTTTTGCTCAACTACCCCGCTTTGCTTCGCAGAGCGTCCAACCTTCCACTCCTCCGCTCCGTATCTGTTGAGGAATAAGGGGCAAAGTACGTATATTATACGAAAAATTGGATTCGGGGCATGGGTAAACAAGACAAAAAGATTTAAAAAAAATTAATTAAACCGGGAAATTAAAGGGGCGGTTGACCAAACCGCCCTCCGCAGAGGAAAAAGTACAAAACAGCGCTGTGCCTCTACGCAACGCCGTATATTTATTTTTAAACGGAAACCTGATCCACCGGATTCAGGCAGTAGTTTGTCTATAGCTTAAAAAGCATATCAGCGTAAGTTGGTACCGGCCACAATTTTGCCGGCATTATTTTTTCCACAGAGTCAACATCGGTCCTGAGTTCGGCGCAACCCGTGAAAATTTTGTCCCTTACAAATTCCGCTTTTTTTGTCACGCTTTCAATGGACTGGGATGCAACAACGGCATCTTCGAGTTTCCTGGCTTTGCCGGATATTGAGTCGAGCATGGAGGTTATTTCCTTTAAAAGCGCTGATTGGGTATCCGAGGTACCGCCGGCGGATTTAATTTCCGTGATTGTTTCCGCAAGCTGCCTGGTAAATTTAATTAACGCCGGAATATATAGGGTTTTTGCCATTTTCAGCGCTGTCTGCGCCTCTATGTTAACAACCTTTATGTAGTGTTCTATGTAAACATCGTACCTTGAATGAAGCTCCTCTTTGGAAAGCACGTTGTATTTTGAGAAGAGGTCCTCTGCTTCTTTGCCGGTGAAAACTTTATGCGCGTCAACCATGTTCTTGACATTCGGCAAACCGCGTTTTTCAGCTTCTTTCACCCATTCTTCCGAGTAGTTGTTGCCGTTAAAAATTATCCTGCTGTGGGCTTTAATTACATCCTTTAAAATAGCGGCAACTTCAGCATTGGTATCTTTGGATTTTTCCAGCCTGGTGGCAAATTCGTCAAGGGTTTCAGCCACTATTGTATTGAGGACGAAGTTCGGCGTGGCAATTGAGGCTGACGCGCCGACCATCCTGAACTCGAATTTGTTTCCCGTGAAAGCAAAAGGCGAAGTCCTGTTCCTGTCCGAGTTATCCTTCGGGAAAACAGGCAGTGAATCGACGCCGATTTTTATGGGCGCGTTGGTGAACCCGGCAACTTTCCTACCTTCTGCTATTGCCATAACTGTCTCTGTGATCTGGTCCCCAAGGAACATTGAAATGATTGCCGGAGGCGCTTCGTTGGCCCCGAGCCTGTGGTCGTTGCCGGGTGTCGCGGCAGCTGCCCGTAAAAGATCGGAATGTTTGTCGACCGCGTTTATCAGGGCGGATAAGAAGATTAAAAACTGCGCGTTGTCGTGTGGGTTATCGCCGGGTTCTAGGAGGTTTAAATCATCGTCTGTGGAGAGCGACCAGTTATTGTGCTTGCCTGAACCATTTATGCCCGCATAAGGCTTCTCGTGAAGAAGGCATACAAGGCCGTAGCGCAGCGCCACTTTTTGCATTGTTTCCATCGCGAGCTGGTTGTGGTCAACGGCAAGATTCAGGTTTTCAAATACAGGCGCCATTTCAAACTGGGCAGGGGCAACTTCGTTGTGCCTGGTTTTTGATGGAATGCTAAGCTTCCATAACTCAAGGTCAAGATCGGTCATGAATGCGGAGACGCTGTCTTTTATTGAGCCTAAATACTGGTCTTCAAGTTCCTGGCCTTTTGGCGAGGGAGCGCCGAAAAGCGTCCTGCCGCAAAGCATCAGGTCTATCCTTTTCAGGAAAAGCTCCCTGTCAATCAGGAAGTATTCCTGTTCCGGCCCGAGAGTGGCAAATACTTTTTTTGATGTTTTATTTCCCATGGCGCGGAGGACCCTTAAAGCTTGTTTTGATACGGCGTCTATGGACCTTAAAACAGGGATCTTTTTATCAAGCGCGACTCCTGTATATGAGTAAAAAGCCGTTGGAATACACAGGGTGACATCGCCGTCCGCGTCTTCTTTTAGGAAGGCCGGGGAAGAAGAATCCCACACGGTATAGCCGCGGGCCTCAAATGTCGCGCGTAATCCGCCTGACGGGAATGACGAAGCGTCCGGTTCGCCCTTTATCAGCTGCTTGCCTGAGAATTCAAGCACGACGCCGCCGTCTTTGGCAGGCGAGATAAATGAATCATGCTTTTCCGCCGTTGTGTCAGTGAGCGGCTGAAACCAGTGTGTGTAATGCGTAGCCCCCCTTTCAATTGCCCAGTCCTTAATATCGTCGGCCACGACTTTTGCCACTTCAAGAGTAAGCTGCTTGCCTTCATCTATGGTTTTTTTGAGTTCTGTATAGGTTTTTTGGGGCAGCCTTTTTTTCATTAACCTGTCGTTGTAGACATTTGATCCAAAAACTTTTGTAAGGCTAAGCTTTTTCTTTTCCATATCCTTTCACCTCTGCTTTAAAGTTTTGGGCTGCTAATGCAACCCATGGTCTAAGAAAAAATATAATAGAATGATTTATATTATCCGGTATCCGTAATAACAAAACCAACCAGCCTATTTTCATCAGAAATTTTACTATAAAGGATGTTTAAATCAAGAAAAAATTTCCAGGGGGATTAGGTATCTGTTGAGGAGTAAGGGGCAAGGTGCGTATGTTGTATATTATACGAATGTTAGATTTTAGCATTTTTACCAAATAAGGCACAAGGCAGGGCCCTGGCACTTTTTTCCTTTTTAAAATTATTGTTCCCCATCCTGCAAAATTTCAACCCGCACGTCCTTATCAACCATATCCCTGAAATTTCTCGCCACATTTTTGCCAAGCTGATAGTGCATTGGGATTGCCACGGCCGGTTTCATTTCGTTTATCATTGCCGCGGCCTGTTTCGGGTCCATGGCTGTCGCTCCCGTACCGATCGGTATCATGGCTACCGTGATTTCTTTTATCTCCTTCATTTCCGGTATAAGGTCGGTGTCGCCTGCGTGATAAACCCTGGCGCCGCCGAGCGTAAGTATATAACCAACGTATTTTGCCGGTTTTGGATGAAGGGTTAGCCATAAAAATCCGTGTTTTGTATTATAAGAAGCCGTGGTTTCACATTTCATGCCTCCCAGCTCAAAAATTTCACCCGGCTTGACTTCCTTCACGTTATACCCCGCCAGCTTTTTTACGGCCGGCTTCGGGCATACTATCAGCGTTTCTTTTTTTGTTATTTTCTTTATATTCGGCATGGACATATGGTCCATATGGGGGTGAGTTATGAATATATAATCCGCCGGCTTTGCGTTTTCTATTATATAAGGGTCAAGATAAATGACCCTGCCTTTCCACTCTATCCTGAAGCTTGACGGGAAAATATTCATCTTAATGAGCCCTGTCGTATGTATGGCCCCGGTGGATGTTATGGAAAAATCCCCGGGCATCTGGATGCTCCTTGTGTCGCCGCTGCTTTTGAAATTAATCAATGCCATTGTATTTTCTCCTAATTCCGCGATGATAAGTCTCATTGCAATTTGATAATGTCATTAATTATATTCCCCTAAAAACGCCTTGTCAAGCAAGCTAAATTTGCCCAATTTTAATTAAATGCCAGGCATATTATAATTCATTGTAGAGACGTTTTGCAAAACGTCTCTACTTTATTAAATTTAATATATCGACATGTATAAAATACAAAAGGCCAGGCAGATGCCCGGCCTTTTTGCTTTAAAAATATATTATTTGTCTTTTTCTTTTGTTTTTTTATTTTTCTTTGCCAGTTTGTCCTTTATCGCCGCGTGCGCAGCCGCAAGCCTCGCGATAGGAACCCTGTACGGCGAGCATGACACGTAATCAAGCCCTGTCCTGTGGCAGAACTCAACAGATGCCGGGTCCCCGCCGTGCTCCCCGCATATGCCTATTTTCAGTTTCGGCCTGGCCGAGCGTCCGAGCCTTACAGCCATGTCAACGAGCTTTCCTACACCCTTCTGGTCCAGTGTCTGGAACGGATCCGCGTCAAATATTTTTTTGTCGATATACACCTTTGTGAACTTGCCCGAGTCGTCGCGCGAGAAGCCCAGCGTGGTCTGTGTCAGGTCGTTTGTCCCGAACGAGAAAAACTCGGCTTCTTTTGCTATTTCATCCGCCGTTATGGCAGCCCTCGGGATTTCTATCATGGTGCCCACCATGTACGGTATCTTTTTCCCTTTTTCAGCCATGACTTTGCCTGCTGTCTCATCCACGACTTTCTTCTGGTCAAGGAATTCCTTTACATTGCCCACAAGGGGAATCATTATTTCCGGCACAATTTTCTTGCCTTTATTGACAAGGTCAATCGCAGCTTCGATGATGGCGCGCGTCTGCATCTCGGTAATTTCAGGGTACGTTATGCCGAGCCTGCATCCCCTGTGCCCGAGCATCGGGTTGAATTCGTGCAGTTCCTCTACCCTGTGCAGCAGCTTTTTCGCCTTATCGAGGTCCGAACCTGCTCCAGTTATCAGGTCCAGGGATTTTTTCAGCATCTCATTTTGCATTGTCGTTTCGCCTTTAGCTTCCATCTTCGCCACTTCTACCATGAGTTCCTCGCGCTTGGGAAGGAATTCATGCAGCGGCGGGTCAAGGAACCTAATGGTCACGCCATAGCCTTCCATGGCCTCGAAAAGCCCGGAAAAATCGCTTCTCTGCATAGGCAGCAGCCTGTCAAGCGCCACCCTGCGGCCTGCTTCGTCGTTTGCCAGGATCATTGCCTGCATGTGCGGAAGTCTGTCTTCGGCGAAGAACATATGCTCGGTCCTGCACAATCCGATGCCCTGGGCCCCGAAATCAACCGCGACTTTTGCGTCCCTTGGTATGTCGGCGTTTGCCCTGACTTTCAGCACTTTTACCTCGTCTACCCAGTTCATGAATGTGCCGAACTCGCCTTCCATTTTCGGCTCGGTTGTCGGGACTTTGCCCAAAAGTACCTGGCCCGTGGTCCCGTCAATGGATATCCAGTCCCCTTCCTTAACTACTATATCCTTGTCTTTTACCGTGAATTGTTTCGTGTGTTCGTCCACTTTCAAAGCCTCGCACCCTGCAACGCAAACCTTGCCCATCTGCCTTGCTACGACAGCCGCGTGTGAAGTCGCGCCGCCGCGTGCAGTCAGGATGCCTGTAGCCTTATCCATGCCGTGTATGTCGTCAGGCGATGTCTCAAGCCTCACGAGTATCACTTTTTCGCCGCCTTCTGCCCATTTTACCGCGTCGTCCGCTGTGAACACAGCCTTGCCTGTCGCTGCGCCCGGTGACGCGTTTATGCCTTTTGCTATGACTTTTTTCTCGGCTTTCGGGTCAAATACGGGGTGCAGCAGCTGGTCAAGCTGAGCCGGCTCAACCCTGAGTATCGCTTCTTCCTTTGTTATGAGTTTCTCAGCCACCATGTCGACAGCCGCTCTTACCGCAGCCATACCCGTCCTTTTTCCCGAACGTGTCTGGAGCATGTAAAGCTTGCCTTTCTCAATGGTAAATTCGAAATCCTGCATGTCCTTATAATGTTTTTCAAGCCTTGTTGTAATTTCGCGGAGCTGCTTGTGCACTTCCGGCATTTCTTTTTCCAGCGCGGCAATAGGCTGGGGCGTCCTTATGCCTGCAACTACATCCTCACCCTGCGCGTTTAAAAGATATTCGCCGTAAAAAACTTTTTCACCATTTGCCGGATTTCTCGTGAACCCCACGCCCGTTCCCGAGTCATTGCCCATGTTTCCGAAAACCATTGCCTGCACATTTACAGCCGTACCGAGGTCATCGGATATGCCGTTGGCCTTCCTGTAATATATAGCCCTGTCGTTCATCCATGATTTGAACACGGCATCCCTGGCGCCGCGGAGCTGCTCGAGCGGGTCCTGCGGGAAGTCCCTGCCAAATTCCTTTTTCACAAAAGCCTTAAATTCCGATACCATGTCCTTGAAGTCTTCAGCGCCAAAGTCCACGTCGTATTTAATGCCTTTTTTCTCTTTCCTTATGTCTATTAAATGCTCAAATTTGGACTTTGAAAGGTCCATGACAACATCCGAGTACATCTGGATAAACCTTCTGTAGGAATCCCAGGCAAAGCGCGGGTTGTTTGTCCTTTTTATTATTGCCTGCACAGTCGTGTCGTTTATGCCAAGGTTCAATATTGTATCCATCATCCCGGGCATGGAAAATTTCGCGCCTGAGCGGACCGATACGAGCAGCGGATTCTCTTTGTCGGAGAATCGTTTTCCCTCGGTTTCTTCAAGCCTATGGACATACTTCATCATGTCTTCGTCAAGTCCCGCAGGTACTTTATTGCCATGCTTGAAAAAATATACGCATATTTCGGTTGTAATCGTGAATCCCGGCGGCACTGGAATGCCGGCATTGGTCATTTCAGCCAGCCCTGCGCCTTTTCCGCCCAGCAGGCCTTTCATATCGCCGTTGCCATCGGCCTTTCCGGCACCAAAAAAGTAAATGTATTTGGCCCCTTTCCCCTTGCCTGCGGCTTTCTTTTGTTTTGCTTTTGCTTTTTTTGCCATATTTTTTGCCTCCTTGATTTATTTTAACCCTTGATTTTAAAAAGGGCAAAAGCAGAATTTAATCTGCTTTGTTTTTGTTTTTTTAAACAACGGCGAGATTATAACATAACACTTAAGCAATTTCAATAGTTTTCGGGATGATAAACAAAAAAGCCCTTTCCCAGTTATGGGAAAGGGCTTTATATAGGTAAATAAATTATGCCCCGTCATCTCCTATTGAGTTTGTCGGGCATGAATCCATTGATTCTTTGCACAATTTTTCCTCAGTCTCATTTGCCGGCTGTTTTGAAACATAAGCATGAGAGCCATCGTCATTTAATTTAAAATTATCAGGAGTTGTTCCTTCGCATACACCGCAAGCTATGCACTGATCGTCTATGTAATACTTGCCTGCAACATTTTCCGCAACTTTCGCGCTCTTATTCGCCATATCGTCCTTCCTCCTTTACTGTATTTTCGAGTCGTTGAGAGGAATATATACTATTTTATATTTTTTTTCAAGCATTTTTTGCATCTTAAA
This sequence comes from uncultured bacterium, assembly GCA_963845185.1. Classification (GTDB taxonomy): domain Bacteria; phylum Oederibacteriota; class PGYV01; order PGYV01; family CAWJRG01; genus CAWJRG01. Next base: position 70,686 of record CAWJRG010000011.1, read on the forward strand.
ACGCAATATCGGTATATGCTCTCTTAAAATCTATCCGTTAAAATTATTAAATGTATTTTCTCAATTTGTCCGGCAAACTGCCCCTTAATATCTTTATCCCCTTGCCGGTCAAATCAATGACAGCCGATGCTTTGCCCTTCACAATATTATCGTTTATTACATAACCGTCACAAAGTTTTATAAGTTTCTTTTCGATATTGCGGAACAAAACCGGAGTCTTTTTACCTGAAACATTTGCGCTTGTGGCCGCAACCGGAGCGCCTACTTTTTTCATAATCCTATTTAATAATGAATACCTTATGACCCTTATGCCTATTGTCCCCGCGGACAGGAATGTAAATGTTTTTTTGTATTTTGGGTTTAATTTCAGGATAACAGTATACGGGCCGGGCAAAAGTTTTTTTAACTTTACGCTTGATGAAAAGTTTACATTTGCATATTTTTTTATCGATTTTATATCCGGCAGGAATACCTGTAAAGGTTTTTTTTTGTTCCGTTTTTTTATTTTAAAAATCTTGTTTATTGCTTTTTTATCCGTAGCTTTTGCAAAGATACCGTAAACCGTGTCTGTGGGCAGGATAACCACGCCGTGGTTGTTAAAAATTTCAGGTATTTCGGATGCTTTAACCACGGTTCTTGTTTTTATCTTCCAGGAATTTTTTTATTCCCTTTTTGCGCAGCTGCCTGTCTTTATTGTTGACTTTTTCAGCAAGCTCTTTTTTGAATTTTGCGAGCCTGGTTTTCATAGCCGGGTCTTTTATCGCGATTATTTCAGCCGCAAATATTGCGGCGTTAACCGCTCCCGGTTTTCCGACAGCCATTGTTCCCACAGGTATGCCCTGCGGCATCTGCACCATTGAATACAAGGAATCAATGCCGGACAAAGCGCTGCTCATAGGCACCCCGATTACAGGTATTGTTGTTTGCGCCGCAATAACCCCTGCTAAATGCGCAGCCCCGCCAGCAGCCGCTATAATTACATCGCATTTCTTATCTGAAACCTCTTTAAGAAAAACTTTAACTTTATCCGGCGTCCTGTGCGCCGACGTTATACTGACAAAAGATTTAATGCCGAATTGCTCCAGTGCATCAATAGCTTCCTTCATTACAGGCAAATCGCTGTCACTGCCCATTACCACCGCTACTTTACCAGTCATGTAAACCTCCCAGTTTAATGTTTCCTGTTTAATGTTTGAAACTTTAAACTTTCAACTTTAATCATTGAACTTATTTTAATGCTCTTTTTGCTATATCTTTGCGAAAGTGCGCTCCTTCAAAAATGATATCGTTTATATCAGTGTACACCTTGTCTATGGCCTTTTTCAAGTCTTTGTCAAGCGACACGACATTAAGCACCCTGCCGCCCGACGATATTATATCCTTGCCGTTTTCCTTTGTCCCGGCGTGAAAAACCAGCGTGTCTTTATTATTTTTGAATTTTTCAAGTCCTGTTATTACCATGCCTTTCTCATAAACACCGGGATATCCCTTCGACGCCATAACTACGCATACGGCATATTTATCCTCTATTTCCAGTTTTTGCGTGTTTAACCCGTCTCCGGCCGCTGCCATAAAAAGGTCTATAATATCGTTTTTAAGCAAAGGCAGCACTGCCTGCGTTTCCGGGTCACCAAACCTCACGTTATATTCAAGAACCTTTGGCCCGTCTTTTGTTATCATCAACCCTGCATATAATATACCTTTGTAAATAATGCCTTCGCTCTTTAAGGCGGCAATGGTGGGTTTAAGTATTTTTCCCATTATTTCATCCGAGAGTTTTTTATCAATAACCGGTGCCGGCGCATAAGCACCCATGCCGCCCGTGTTCGGGCCTTTATCGCCGTCAAATATTCTTTTATGGTCCTGCGCGGCCGGCAGGGGCAATACCGTCTTTGAATCAACAATGGCCAGTATGCTTGCTTCGTCGCCCTCTAAAAACTCTTCCACAATAATCCTGTTTCCCGATTTGCCGAATTCTTTTTTTTCCATTATATTCTCAATGGCCTCTATTGCTTCTTTTTCATCATTGGCTATTATCACGCCTTTTCCTGCAGCCAGGCCGTCCGCTTTTATCACAACGGGGTATTTTTTATATGATTTTATGTATTTTTTTGCTGTATCGGAAGAATCAAATTCGCCGTAATCGGCAGTGGGTATCTTATACTTTTTTAATAAATTTTTGGTAAAAACCTTGCTTCCTTCAAGCATCGATGCGCTTTTATTCGGTCCAAAAACTTTTAACCCCTGCGACTCAAAAATGTCAACAATGCCGTTTACAAGCGGTATCTCGGGTCCGACAACGGTCAGGTCTATTGATTTCTCCTTTGCAAATTTCAACAGCCCTGCAATATCGTCTGCCGCTATATTTATATTTTCCGCCTGTTCTTTTGTGCCGGCGTTCCCAGGCGCGCAGTATATTTTACCGGCATTTTTACTTTTCGCAGCAGCCCATACCAGCGCATGCTCCCTGCCTCCGCTTCCTATAACCAGAACTTTCATTAATAAATCCTCCGGATACAAAGTTTCTAGTTTCTTGTTTCTATCCTTCAATCTAACATCTACTATGTAGTACTAAACTCTCCAGTTGTACATATCAAACTTCTCGTCCGGCAGTTGAATAGCCACGACGCCTTTTTCCGGTATTCTTTCCATTATTTCTCCGTTTTTATAAATAAAAACCTGGAATTTTATCTCGTTGCCTGCAGCGAGTTCTCCCATGCCGGCAAAAGGTATTCTTGCCTCAAAAATGTCTGCCGCTGCGAATTTTACGGTTTGTGCGTCCATATTCTTTGCCTCTATCCCGTTTTTGTCAATAAAAAATTTTATTTCGCCGGCCCTATCGCCGTCGATAAATTTAAGCTCTATCTCGAGTTTTTCCTTTGACGCGGCGATCCTGTCTGCCGCGTCAAGCCTGACATAAAAATTTTCCAGGTTAAATCCGTAATAAAGGTATTCAAAAAACTTTCCCGCTTTATGCATCGCGCCGCCGTCTTTTGACAGGTCATAAACGCCCGCGCCTTTCCACTCATAATAATGCGTGCGGTTGCCGTCTATTTCAGGGTAAATAAACCTTGTCGGCTTTATCTCAAAAGTCGCTCCTGCTTTTGTTATAGGCACAAAAAGATCATCCGGTATATCACGGCCTGTCATTTTATAGACATTCATGAGATGCAGCCTGTAAAGGTTGTCAAACTCAGCGTCATTTTTCGAGGAATGGTCGTCGCCGTACCACCAGTTCCAGTCGCTGCCTTCGGCTATATATATTTCCTCCCATGCCTTTTTCATGGTTCCATTATCTGCGTTTTTATTGGCAAGTGCCCATGAATCCAGGTCTTCCCTTGTCTTTTTTAACAATTTCCATGCTTTCCTGTCGTCTGCATGCCCTATCCAGATGGCAAAATTATGGTCAATCCATGAGCCTGGAAAAACTTTTGTAAGTTCCGGTTTAGCCTGAATTTTTTCAACAGCCTCTTTCATTGTCACGGTCTTGAAATCCGCGTTTACGGCAAGCTTTGAGTAAAGCGCGTTTAAAAAATCCTTCCCGTCGTTTGTGTAGGATTCCCATGAATTTTCCCCGTCAAGTATGATATTTGCCGCATAATCTCCTTCAGGAAGGGAATTTTTGATTTTATAAAGTTCGGCTATGAAATGGTCGGCGGCTTCTTTATAATTCCACGAAGGATAGGTGAATCCTATAAGGTCGGAAAGGTAATGGTTCCTGAAAAACATGTTTATTGTTCCGTTTTTTGACTTATAAACATAAGGCTTGTATATCGTGTCTTTTTTTCCGTTAACATCCGTACCTGAAAGCATAAGCGACTGAAAAAGTATTTCCTCGTCCGTCGCTATCCATTTGATATTGTATTTTGCGAATATATTTATCACATCCTCGCTCACCGAACCTTCGGCCGGCCACATCCCGAAAGGTATTTCCCCGAATTTTTCCTTGAAATACGAAACTGCCATCTGCACCTGCGCTTCTGCGTCCTCGGGCTTTGAAAACTCCACGTCCAGGTCGAGTTCCGGCATGCATGTTTTTGCTATTTTTGTGTCGTAAACAAGCGGCAGTATTGGATGGTAAAAAGGCGTGGTCGATATTTCAATCTGTCCCCTGTTCTGCGCTTCTTTGTATTTGGGTATTATCATTTTCAGTATGTCAATATGCCTGGACAGAACAATGTTTTTTTCTTCCTCCGTGTAATTTTCTTCCTTTTCCTTTATTTGTTTCAGTTCCGGGAAGATTGCCAAAAAGTCCGTATCTATCCATGCCAGGTTAAACCATACCTGCAAATCCCGTATCTCCTGCTCGGTGAATTTCATATGCGTTTTTTTCAGTTCATCCGGATGGGAATTTTCCCCTCTTTTTTTCAGCAGGAAAGAATACCGCCTGTACGGGTAAACCATGGTTTCCCAGTTTGCCATGAAAAAATTAAAAAGTACAAACACCCTTTCATCCTCGTTTAAATCCCCTGCCTTTTTACGGGACATGTCCAAAAATATGTCGGTTGTGCCGCTTATATATTCCTCAATCTGCAAAAGCAAAGAAGGCACAAGGTTAAAATTCTGCTTAATATCCGGGTACTTGTCAAGAATTGATACCATATCATAATAATCCTTGACGCCATGCAGCCGCACCCACGGCAGTATGAATTTATTTGTTTCAACATTTTTGTAATACGGCTGGTGCATGTGCCATAAAAACGTTATATTTAAGGGGCTTTGCATTTGATTTACTCCGTTGTTTTTTGATGGCTTAAAATACGCCCCTTCCCCCTCGACGGGGGAAGGCCGGGATGCGGGTGATGTAGCGGCAATACCCGTGTGGTAATTGTCATCTTCTTCGCTGCAAAAGTTTTTACTGCTGCTTCACCCTCACCCTACCCTCTCCCGTCAAGGGAGAGGGAGTTACATAAAAAAAACTTCTCACACAAGATATTCAATAGAGAACCACTTTATATTTTCTTTTCAATCACGGATTTATAGGTATTTTCAACTTCGGTTACTATGTTTTCAAAGGAATGCTTCTGGATTTTTTCCAGGCTCCTTTTGCCCATTTTTTCCCTGAGCTTGTCGTCTTCAAGGATCCTTATGATTTTATCCCCGAGTTCCTCATAATTTCCCGGAGTCATTAAAAAACCGTTGTCGTTTTCAGCCACAAGTTCCGGCAATGCTCCGCTGTTTGCGGCAATGCACGGCAATCCCGAACCCATTGCTTCCATTGTAACTATGCTCTGCAGCTCAGCTGTCGATGGGATGCAGAACACATGCGAGGCAGTATAAACGCTCGGAAACTCATTTTTCTGGAGAAAACCAATATAGGTCGTATTCGGAGCAAGACCGAGTTTTATCACCATATTCTGTATATTTTTCAGTTCCCGTCCGGCGCCTGCGAAAACCAGCTGGTAATCATGTCCCTTGTCCTTTGTGTACTTAAAAGCCTTTACAAGCACCGGCAGGCTCTTTTCCCCGCTTATCCTGCCCGTGTAAAGCACTACTTTCTTATTAGGCATCTGGTACTTATCCGTTATTATTTTAGGGTCGTTGTTGGGGTTAAAAACCTTCAAATTAACCCCATTTGACATCGGCTTGTGTTTTGCGGTAAGCCCGTGGTCGGTTAAAAGGTTAACCGCTGTCTGCGTAGGCGAAGTTACAAAATCCAGCTTGTTGTAAAAAGCCACTATTGCTTTCCAGCCCAGATTCCTTAGAGGATAGTATAAAAAGGCGAATTTGGCGACATGCATGAAAAAATTCTCGGGCATCAGGTGGTTTGTCCCCATTATAGGTATGCCCAGCTTCCTCGCGGCATTCAGGCACCCTATGCCTATTGAATAAGGATTGTGAACATGAATAATATCCGGCTTTAATTCCTCCAGTTTCTTTTTTATGGATTTCCCCGGAAAAACCGTTGCTTTGTATTCCCTGAGTGTGGGAAATGTGATTGCCTTAAACCTGTATATTATGGTGCCGGTATCCTCCTGCTGGTAATCCTCAAACCTTTGCGCCGGGGCGAAAACCGATACAGTATGCCCGCGCCTCGCAAGCTCCATTGCCAGGTTATGCTCCATTACAGCGCCGCCGTCAACATTCGGCCAATACGATTCAGTACCTAATACAATTTTCATCCTGTTATCAACCTCCATTTAAAATTTGTTAATAATAAGTTATTATAATATATTTAGTGCTTGTTTTTCAAGGATTTTTATGGGGTTAAAAATATAACCTGGATAAATTGAATCCCCCATAGTGCCAGTTGTTTTTTACGATTTTTTGGTGCTTAAGGCAATTATTTTTAATTTTCCTTGCCTTGCTGTCTCGGCAGGCTCGCAATTATAGTCCAGAACTCCTTTATTGATTTTATTGTAAATATAAACTTTTCATATTCAATGGGCTTTGTTATATAGCAATTGGCATGCATTTTATATGTTTTATCTATATCTTCCTTATAATTGGATGAAGTCAGTATTATAACCGGTATGTGCCGGAGTTTTGTGGAGCTCTTTATTTCTTCCAGAATTTCATATCCGCTTTTTTTCGGAAGCCTTAAATCAAGAAGTATTATATCAGGCAAGGCCACGCTGCCGTACCTCCCCTTTTTATACAAAAACTCCAGCGCTTCTTCCCCGTCCCTGACCGTGTTTAAGTTATATTCCATACCGCCGATTTTCACTGCCTCCTCTATCAGGCGCATGTCAGCCAGGTTGTCTTCTATGAGCAGAATCTCCAGCTTAAATGGGTCCATTTGCATATCCTTGTTCAATCCGGAAGTTTAACAACAGAAAGCCAGAAATCTTCCACGGCCTTAACGATTTTAATAAACTCATTAATGTTTACAGGTTTTATTATGTAACAATTCGCGTTAAGGTCATAAGATTTTAATATGTCTTTTTCGGCGCGTGATGTGGAAAGGACCACTACCGGTATGGATTTGAGCGCTTCGTCCACTTCTTCCTGTTTTAAGTCCATTAAGAACTCAAATCCATTCCTGCGCGGCATGTTCAGGTCAAGGACTATAAGGTCGGGCTGGGGTGCGTTTTTAAATTCGCCTTCCTTTTTCAGCACCTGCATTGCTTCAACCCCGTCGCTGGCAACAACAATATCATTTTTTATTCTGCCTTCCTTGAAAACTTCAAGTATCAGCCTGACGTCGGCAGGGTTGTCCTCGACAAGAAGTATCTGGATGAATTTTTTCCCCTTTTCTTCCTCCATATATTTTGCTCCTTATGCCTTATTTTTTAGGCCTTCCCGTATGCATTTCTATATAATGATACCACAAAATTCCTTTATTTTCAAGCTTTTGATTCGGCTATCTTATAAGGTATGGTAAAATAAAATATTGAGCCTTTGCCCGGCTCAGACTCAAACCATATGCGCCCACCGTGCTTTTCGACTATTTTTTTGCAAAGAACCAGCCCTATTCCTGTGCCGGGATATTCGGTCCTCGTATGAAGCCGCTGGAAAATAACGAATATTTTATCCTTATATTTCATATCTATCCCTATTCCGTTGTCTTTTATTGAAAAAACCCATTCGTTTTTATCTTTTTCCGCTTTTATCTCTATTTCCGGCGGTTCTTTGCCCCTGAACTTAATGCTGTTGCCGATAAGATTCTGGAAAACCTGACTCATCTGGACTTCATTTGCCGTTACTTCCGGTAATTTATCGTAAATAATTTTTGACTTGCTTTCCTCAATTGCAATTTTTAAATTATTAATCACTCCTGATATAACATTATTAATGTCAATTTTATCCGGTTTCCCCACAACTGAATCGACTTTTGAGTAAGCAAGCAAATCGTCTATAAGCCCGGCCATCCTTTTTACGCCTTCCACGGCGAAATTGATGAAATCATCCGCGTCCTTGTCGAGTTTCCCCTTATACCTTTTTTCAATGAGCTGCACATAGCTTGTTACCATCCTGAGCGGTTCCTTTAAGTCATGCGAAGCTATCACGGCAAACCTTTCGAGTTCTTCGTTTGATTTCTGCAGCCTGCTCAAAAGGTTTCTCAGGTTTTCTTCAGCAACCTTCCTCTCTGTAATATCAGCAATAAATACATAATAATCTACAATTTTGCCGTTTTCAAATCTCGGGGAATACCTGCTGCTTATGCACCTTCTTGTATCGTCTCCCCTCACTATCCAGTATTCGAGATTTTTAGGAAGTACTTGTGTTTCGTCAATACTTTTTTTTATTTCATTTAAAACCCTTTCTTTTTCTTCGGGCGCAGCAATATCAATTTCCCTCATGTCTTTAATGTTTTCCAACGTATAACCCAAAATTTCAACTGCCCTTTCGCTTACATAATTAACCTTCTTATCCCCGATAATAATCAGGCCGTCTATCACATTATCAACTATCCTTTTGTAACGTTTCTCACTTTCTCTAATATCATTCTCCATTTCAACTCGCCTGGTAATGTCTCTTGTCAGCCACAAAAATCCCTTAAAATTACCATTATCATCCTTTAGTACCGTTACATTTGTTTCCCCTATAAAAATTTTGCCATTCTTTCGTAAAAGCCTGTACTGCAAATTATTTATAAATCCATTTCCTGAAATAATTTTCCTGATTTCATTTCTGTTTTTTCTGTCCTCAGGCACAACTAACTCTTCTATTTTTTTGCCTATTAGTTCGTCAGAATTCTCATATCCGTGAATTTCAACGGCTTTCGGCGAGGCAAATGTTATTTTTATATCCTCATCTGTCACCAGTACCGCGTCAGGCAGGGTCATGACAAGTTTCCTGTACATATTTTCCGAATTCTTAAGCGCTTCCTCTGACTTCTTTCGTTCGGTTATGTCCACTGCAAACCCGAAACTGTATCCTTGGCCCTCAAATTCAAAATAATTTGCCGTAACTTCAACAGGGAAAAACGAGCCGTCCTTTCTCCTGTGTTCCGTGTACATGATGTGCGTGTGTTTTTCTTTTATGATATTAAATACTTCATCCCAATTTTTTGCCGCCATGCCGACATCCCCGATTTTTAATTTGAGCAACTCTTCCTTTGTGTATCCCAGCCTTTTACACTGGATATCATTCGTATAAATAATGTCACCTGCCTTATTAATAAGAAATATGCCTGCATTGGCTTTATCAACCGAAAATTGCATAAAATGCAGGTCTCTTTCGGTTCTTTTTCTGTCAGTGATATTCTCTTGCCGTAATGAGCAATACTCTTTTCCCCTTAAACTCGATAATATTAATATAAAATTCGAGGTTAAATGTGCTGCCGTCTTTTCTGGTAAGCACAGCCTCAAATTGCCTTTTATTTTCAATTAAAACTTCTTTTTTGAATGTATCTATGTCTTTATTAAGCGCAGTAACCGCAAGGTCGTCTGCCGGCATGCTTAATAATTCTTTCCTGGTGAGCCCAATCCATCTGCATGCTGTTTCATTTACTTCCAGGAACTTCGTTGGAACACTTTCTGTGCCCAATTCGATAAGCATGATTGCCTCATTGGCATTTTCAAATAATTCCCTGTATTTTGTCTCGCTTTCGCTGAGCGCATCAAATGTCTTTTTTGTCCGGGCATTATTATTGCGGATAAGTGCATAAAGAAGGCATGCTGTAATAATAATAAAAGCCCATCCTTTAGCCATTGAAATTTTGGTGATTACAGCAGGATCTTTTGTAATTAAAGTCAGAAGCGAATCTGAAAAGAATATCCATAAAATGCCCACAATAGCGTATATAAGGGTTATTTTGTAATGGGGCTGGGAAATTAAATCAGCGGTAATTTGTAAAAATTTTTTAAAGAATTTGTTCATGTTGTGCCTTCTTCTCTGTATTCCGTCAAAATTTACCCAGGCACGTACTCTATTCGTATCCAATCGTATAATAATTATACCTTAGAATCCCCGGCTGGTAAAGGTCTTTCGTCAGGCCGTCAACTTGACAATTGTTTAAAAACTCTTCCCGTCCTTATTTTTAAATACTTTCTCCGCAATGAAAGGCACAAAAACTTCACCGTCATTTTCCACGGGCGAGCCGAGCTTTGCGTCTATGCCAATCTCGGTTTTTGCCCTCCAGCTTATGGAAACAGGATGCGCGAAATTTCCGCTGAACTTGTTCCTGATTTCCTTGACAATGTTAAATGGCAATATCCTCAAGAGTTCCTTGTACATATCCCCGGAAAAATCAATACTCGCTGTGTATATTTCGCCCTGAAATTCAATATCCGACGAGGTAGTAAACAGCTTATTATCCACCCATGCGAGGTTAAATATCCCAAAATTTAAAAAAATGTATTTTGCGTTTTCTCCCTGTTGTTTTAAAATATTCGACCCAAAATCCTGCTTTCCTTCTGCCATTCCAGTGTTCCCCTTGATAATGTTTATTTTGTGAAGCTGCTGCTGCAATAAAACAGGAATATTATTGCAGGCAAGAGTTTTTTCATTTAACAGCCTCTTTTTCCATATATACGCATCCGACCTCTCCCGGGATCAGCTCTTCCTTGAATTTTTTATAACCGAGTTTCTCATACAGATGGATATTCTTTGCGCTTTTATACCCGGTGAAAAGCTCAAACCGTATTATACGGGAAAAGGATTTTTCGATTTCATTCATAAGCTGCGTGCCCAACCCTTTATTCTGCATGCCAGGTTCCACCATGAGTTTGGCCACATAAACAGTTCCGTTTACTTCATGCGCCCTTACAGACCCAATTATCCTGCCGTCCTCAACCGCTTTCAATACAATGCATTTTTCAAAATCCCTTACAGTCTCTTCGAGCGGCATTGTGAGCGGTTGTATCGTAAAATTATTATAGAATTCGGCCTCCTGCCTGTATGCCCTTTTTTGAAGCGCGAGTATCTCTTCAGCATCGTTTGTTTCAGCTCGTATAATCTTCATGCCCGCTCCTTAACAAAAATGTCGACGGCCCTCCGGCCTGCCGTGATTCTTTCATCGTTAAAAAAGTTCTCCTCTATCCATACGGAAAATAGTCCTCTTCTTGTCGTTTCCCGATCCGATTCTTCCCATTGATTCATCGTGTATCCTGTTGAATGTATTATTTGATACAATGAGGAATTTGTACATGTCCCTGGCAATATCGATGCCGCTAACTTCCTTTATTTTTTTGTCTTTGCAGAATTCATAAAAATAATTAAGGCAGTTTTTGATTGTATCCTGCAATTCTTTCTGGTGAATATTCTCAAATTCTTCCTTGCCTTGTCCGGCAGAAAAGAACCCATGAAAACCATCGTTTTCCAGTTCTTTCTTTAGCTGCAGGACTACCAGTTCAACGTCATGAAATGTCAGGTAATTCCTGCATTCCTTGTAAAGCATGCTGTTTTTTTCCATCCTGGCCGGAATCAGTTTTGCGTAATTATCTACTGCCTGGAGAATTACGCACTTTGGTTCGAGCAGCGCCTTATCCGTTTTATACCACCCGGCCAAATCATTTTTAAAACTAAAGAGCGGGCTGTTTTCACTCCGCATTCTTCCGGTTTTTACAGTGGGTTTCCCGGCAGGCAATCCATTTAACCTTGAATATACAAATATGGCAAACATACTTAAAAGATATATAACAACCAGGCATATCACGAATAATATTGCGTAAAATATCATTCCCTGGTTATCAAGGGATATTTTAAATCCGGAAGATATCCTGGAAATAGACCAGATAAAGGCAAGAAAGAGCAATACCCAAGTTATTATTCCAATACCAGCAGGAATTAATCTTATTTTTCCTCTTAATATATTTTTTGAATTTGATTTTTTAGGCATTTTCCCACTTTTCTGCTTTAAACCTGTCGACGGGTTTTATAAGGTTTTGCTTTGCCTTTTCTTTGTTCATATTACTCCGTTCACTATTCGGCATTCGAATACCAAATACTTATAAAATATACTCCTATAAGCAGTCTTATTCAAGATTATTTTGTTCCACCTCAGGATATACCCGGGGTTCTCGCGGAGTGGTATTAATGAATTACGAACATCGTGCCTGTTTTTAATATGTCTTTGGAACCTCATTTAATTATATAATAATGCACTCCCGGCGATATCGGGTTTCCGAATGAATTTTTCCCCTTTCAATATACATCCAGTGTTTGCGTTGCCCCTACAATGACGGATCGACCGAATAAACGATATAATGGATGCCGTGAACTAGCAAAGCAGGATTAAAACAGCACGTCCGCCTTGGAATGCTGGCATATTGTTGAAAAAGCGCACTGCGAGCATTCAAAAACGCTGGGCGTGGCATCGAACTCTTCTTCTTTTATCTTTTCCGCCACCTGGTAAATCTTCTCCTCAAAATTCTTAATCGTGTCAGGCTTTAATTTCTTGCCGGCAAGTATGGAACTTTCCAGGAAATACACAGCCACTTCGTCCGGAGCCTTGCCGAAAGCCTTTTGAAATGCAAGGGCGTAAAGCGTCAGCTGCTTTGATATGTCTTCCGAATTCAGCTTTTTCCTGGCTTTTTCCATGTCTTTTATTTCTGATGTCTTATAATCTATTATTATGCTCCTGCCTTCAATGCAGTCGATCCTGTCCCACCTGCCGCGCACAATGATATCGTCGCCCAGTTTAAATTCAAAATCTTTCTCAATGAATTGAGGGATAATGTTGTTTTTACTTTCCTCTTCAAAAAATCTTTTTATGCTTGCCAAACCCGCCTCAAATCTCCTCTGTTCGTGCTGCCTTGATATAAAGCCTATCGGCTTCCACAGCGATCTGAAAATATCCTCAAGCTCCAAAATCGTTATTTTCCTTTTTTCCTGCCTTGCCTTGTAAAATTCAGCGGCTACTTTATGCATGGCCAGACCGTAAATGATATTTGGCTGCTCCCTTATCGGGAGCTTAAATAAATGGATTAACTTGTATTTATACGGGCATGTAAGGTAATCGTCTATCTGGTAATTGCTCAGGCGCACTATCTTATCTTTTCTTTTAATGACGCTTCTTTCAAATCCTGTCTTTTCCCTCTCAAAATATTTAAGCCTGTCCTTTTTGTCAATAACTGCAAGGTACTCCTCGTTTTTTTCTACGCCAAGTTCCCTCAGAAAAATGCTGATTTTCCTCTCGCTCTTTCCCTCGTACTTAAGCGAAGCTGTCAGGTACAACAGATCCTGAGCCCTTGTCATGGCGACGTAAAAAAGCCTGCGCTCTTCCTCCTGCCTGTACTGCTCCTCGTTAACCATGTCTTTCATAAGCTCCTCGGGCAGTGGAAGCTGAAAATCGCCCCTATTTTTTGACGGAAACTTGTCTTGCACCAGCCCTATGACAAATACAGCTTTAAACTCAAGGCCTTTTGCTTTGTGCACCGTCGCTATTTGCACAGAATCCTCCAGGACATCGTCCAGTATTTCGTCACGTGGGTTGTCGCCTGCCTTTTGCCGCAAATCAATATAATTGACAAAATTATAAATGGTGTCGTATTCTTCCATTACAGAAAACTGCTTCAGTATCTCGAAAAATTTCGATATGTTGCTTATCTTCAGACCCGCTTCAACGCTGTTTTGTTTCAGCAGGTTCTGGAACACCTTTTTATTTTTCATGTAGTCATATAAAATTTCACCGGCTTTCCAACCTTCTTTTATTTTGCCGATATAAAATTCAACGTCTTTTATAAGGCCGTCAACCTTACCTTTTTCTTCTTCGTTTATTTCGAGTTCCGGATAGTTTTCTGCTTTCTTCATAATGTCAAAAACAGTAGCTGAATAATCCTTTGCCCTGTTTGAGAATTTTGACATTGTATAGGGGTCTATTCCGTAAAATTCGGACACGGCAATGTCGCATATAGGGTTGAATTCGTAGGGCATTGCAAGCGTTTTGCAGAAATTAATTAAAAACTGGATTTCCCTCTTATTGTAAAGCCCCTCGTCGCCGGTAAACTTGAAAGGTATGCCCTTCTTTTCAAGGTCTCTTATAAATATAGCGGCATCATTGTTTGCCCGCACTAGTACCGCAATATCCTTGAATGAATACAGGCCTTTTTTTACGAGATTTTCTATTTCGGTTGCCGCAAAATCCGCTTCATCCGAGTAGTCGTTGAATATTTTTATTTCAAGGTGTTTGTCGAAATGGTGCGAAGGTTTGTATTTGGATTCAAGCTTTTTTTCAATGTTTAGTTTTCCTTCTAGCCTATCCGTGTTGTTTTTTACGACTCTATAAGCATTGTCAAGTATGGGCTGGACCGAGCGGTAGTTGTCCTGCAATACTATAATTTTTGCGTCCGGGTAATGTTCGGTAAACCCTTTTATATTCGATATCGCGGCCCCGCGGAACCTATATATCATCTGGTCGTCGTCTCCAACTACGCTTATATTTTGGTATTTATCTGCTATGAGCTTTGTAAGCTCAAACTGGGCGTAATTGGTGTCTTGAAACTCGTCTATCAGTATAAACTTAAACCTTTCCTGGTATTTGGCAAGAACGGATTTCTTGTTCTTAAGAAGGTAATAAGGTACTGTTATAAGGTCGCCGAAGTCCATGTAATTCTTTTGCGTTTTAAGTTCCTCGTATTTTATGTAGAACTTCGACAGCTCAAGGTGCTTTAAATATATCTCCTTCTGCTCTTCATCCAGTTCCGCTTCGCCGACTTTTTTTATATATGCTGCGTAATCTTCCGGCGCAATCAGGTTGTCTTTAAGCTTGGATATGAAATCAACAAGTATGCCGGCGTAACCCGCCGGGTTGTTTAATGGCCTGTATATGTCAAGCTCGAAATTTTCAAGGTTCTCGACTATGAAGATTATGGAATCGGCTTTCCTTAATACCTGCCAGTCCGGCGCGATTTTGAGTTCGGCAAAATTTTCTTCTATAATATCGTGCCCGAATGAATGAAAAGTCGATATGTGGGTTTCAATAAACCCGTATGGAACAAGCAAATCAACGCGCCTTTCCATTTCTTTGGCTGCCTTCTCTGAAAAAGTAAGCGCCAGTATTTCGTCCGGCCTTGCTGTTTTGCTGTTGATGAGATGCGCTATGCGCTCGGTTATGACCCTTGTCTTTCCTGTACCGGCGCCAGCTACAATTAAAAGCGGGCCTTGCCCGTGGTGTATGGCTTCTTCCTGTTTCTTGTTTTCCTGCATCCCGTACGAGGAAGTTCTTTCCTTGACTATGTTTTCCTTTTTTGGGGTTTTTTTTGCCATTTTTCCTTTTCTTTTATGGTAAAGCTCACAATTTTTATTTCTGATTTTATGGTATTATATCATGGTGCTGTTCATTAACAAAGTATAATTATTTTATTCCCCCGCATTATTCCGTCCGTATAAAATTTGATTTTAATGCTGTTTATTGTCCCCAAGAAAATCTACCATTTCGGCAGTAAGTAATTCCTTGTACAACTTGCCGTATTCTTCCTTTTTTTCCCATATTATGGTATCCATAAGTTTCTTTACTTTGTCATCTTCATTGGTCGGTATTTCAAGCTCGGTTAATTCGCCAAGCTTATTCACTTTAACTGCGCCCATTTTTTCCATTATATCGCCTATAGCTTTCAGGTCCTGTATTGACATTTTCATGTTTTTTGCTATTTTTTGCATATTTAATTTGGTGAATTGTTTATGATGTATATAATAACATATGATCGCCAGGCCTTCCCGGGTAGATAATGCTTTTTTTAATTCCTCATAATCCTTATTTTTCTCACTTGCCATAAAATTCGCCTCTTTTCAAAGTTCCTATGTCATATGTCCTCCCTGGCTCTAAAGTTTTTACTTCTCTTTTATAATATAATTATAAACTATAAATCCAATTTTGTCAATTTATTTGTTAAATTATTTGTAAAATATATCGTTAATTTTTTGCTTTTTGGCCCAAAAGATAATTGAATAATTCAATGGAATCCGAATGGATTATCATTGAAGAATTTATAAGATAAATCAATTTTTCTTTAATGACTTTCAGGACAAATTTATTAAGGGATATTTTTTTGTTCTTAATAAGGTTCCTTGTTTTCTTTGAAGATGCATATTCCCTGCCTAATTCTATGTAGTCCGATACGTAAATTATTTTCGCCAGTGTTGACATGCTTTTTTTGCCTGTTGAATGGTATGTTATTGCCTCAAGTATCTCCGTATTATTTATTCCAAAAATATCTTTAGCCATATAAGCCGATACAATGCCATGCCATAACCCCGGTATTTGTTTTGACGAATCATTCATTTTTATATTATATTTTTTTATTGAATTTTTTAGCCCCCAAACCGACAAGCCCTTGGCACAATCATGAAAAAATCCGGCGATGACAGCGTTTTTTACAGATACCCCGTACTTTTTTGCGAGAAAAGCTGCTGTAATTGCAACCCCAACGCTGTGCAGATAGCGTTCATTTTCAAGCAATACCCTTAATTTCGCCTGGCTGCTTTTTGGTATATAATCATCCAACTTAAACTTCATTTTGCGGCAATGATAGCTATTTTGCCCTGGTAAGCAATAATATTATAATAACTGGTATTAAAAAAAGAATGAATCTAAACGCCATTTTCTGAATGCGTTTCGACAACCCAAGTGATTTTACTTTATAGTCATGGTAGCTCATGTCGATTTCCTTGCCTTTTAACGGACTCTTTTTTTTCTTTGGCATTTTTTCCTCCTGTTTATTCTTGTAGTGATGTAAAAATAATGCCTTTCATTATTTGTTTTTGAAAAAGTACAAATAAGACAATTGTCGGTATCATTGAAATCGTCACTGCCGCCATTACAACATTCCACGGCTGTCCTTCCTCTATAATCTTGTAAATACCAAGCATAAGCGTGTATATCTGCGGTTCATTGACAACTATTAAAGGCCAGAAAAAGGAATTCCAGATGGTAACAAAATTTAATATGGCTATTACCGCTATAATAGGTTTGGATACGGGTAATATTATCCGGAAGAAGATGCCTGTTTCCGAATAACCGTCAACCCTCGCAGCCTCTATAAAATCATCCGGCAATTTGTCAAAAAAACTTTTAAAAATAAAAATATTAAATGCATTGGCCATCCCGGGTAATATAAGCGCCCAGTATGTATTAACAAGGTTTATCTTGTAAATATAAAATATAGAAAAATCCCTCATAAAAAGGTAAAGTGGTATTGATATTGTCTCAAAAGGTATCATTATCGTCGAAAGGAACAGCAGCAGTATGGTCTGGTATGCGGGCGGCCTGAGTTTCGACAACGAGTACGCAGCCATCGCGCTTATCACTATCTGCCCGCCTACAACGCACAGCGCAACGAAGAGGCTGTTTAAAAAATATTTGATGAACGGTGTTATTTCCCACGCTTTTTTAAAATATGAAAAATCAAGGGTGATATTCTTAAATATATCCCCTATCGGCATAAAAATAAGCTGCATGGGCAACATACTTGAAAGTATCATCCAAAAAAAAGGTATTGTGGTCAATATCGCGCCTATAATAACGATCGTTCCCCATATATTATATATGGTTCTCACCTTTTTATTCCTCAGTTCAAAACCCGGGAATATATAATTATTATCACCTGTATAATAATGTGTCCTTCGTTTTGCTTTTTTCCTCATCTTGGGTTTTAATTCCTCTTTTTTGCCATCGCCGTCCATTATTAGCCTCTTTTGCTTGTTATGTTCATTCTTACTACTGTTACGGAAATCAAAATAAAAAGGAAAACAAGGGCCATTGCACAGGCATAACCAATATCCATGTATAAAAACGCCTTTTTGTAAATGTAGGTTGCGACCATTTCGGAAGCGCCGACCGGCCCGCCATCCGTCATAATATATACTTCGGTAAATACCTGCAGGCTGTTTATTATCTGGACAAATACAACCGCGAGTATTATGGGCGCAAGGTTCGGAAGCATAATATCCTTTATTTTCGTCCACACGCTGGCTCCATGCAGCGATGCTTCCTCGAAAAGGGTCTTTGGCATGTTCTGGAGTCCTGCTATATATATCAGCATCGCCCAACCAATGTTTTTCCATAGGAAAACAATGGCAATTGAAAAAATAACTATGTTGGGATTTGTCAGCCAGCCTATGTGCACGTCAAGTGTCGTTATTAACGAGAGGAACGAATTAATCAATCCGTAGCTCTGGCTATAAAGCCATTTCCAGAGTATGGCTGCCGGGACTGCAGGAGTTAAGAACGGTATAAAATATAGTATCTTAATTATGCCTGAATTCTTTCTCATTTCATGCACATAAAGCGCGATAAAAAGCGGCAGCCATGTACCTATTAAAATTACAATTACGGCAAGCTCCGCGGAATGTCCAAATGCTTCCCAAAATCTGGTATCAGAAAATATACCGGTAAAATTTTCAATCCCTATAAACGTACTTTTATTAAAACTAAAAAATTTGGTGAAACTTATGGCAACAGTTTTTATTATCGGCATCCAGCTAAAAAAAAGAAATACTAAAAGTGCCGGTATTAAAAGCCCCGTGCCTAAAAAAGTTTTTTTCAATTGATAAAATTTAAGTTTCTTTAAATCCTCCGGCTTTATCTGGGGAAGCGGCCTTATTTCCCTTTCTTTGGGTTTTACCAGCCTTATAGGCATTCCATAACGCCTAAATCTAAAAGCTTTTCTCAATTTCTCCGAAGTTGTCAATGAATCAGGGAGCTGTATTTCCGGCCGCGTCCTTACCTGAGCCAAAGTATCAATGCTTCCGGCAGGTTTTGCGGCGTCCTGCAGAGCGCTTAATTTAATAACTGGCTTTTTTATTTTTATAGTGGAGTCTTTATCCGGTAGTTTAAGCTTGATTATAGGCAATGCCACTTCTTCTTTTTTATAATTTGTTATCTCATCGTCTATTATGCTTTTAATGGCATTTTCCGACAGTTCTGCGCTGCTCTTATCAAACATATCACTCATTATATTCGCTCCTGATTTTTTCCATAAAATCCCCAAGTAACTCTTCGTAGTTTACCTGTTTGTTGATGAATACTTTTTCAAGGACATATTTGTTAAAATCCTCCTTGATGGCGAGCCATTTGTAAGAATTTGGCTCAGTTTGGGCTGAAGCAAGAAGCCCTTTTACTTTTGCAAATTCAGGCATATTTATGAGGTTTGTAGCGCAGGAAAAATCACCCGGGAATATTAGCATCTTTAATTCTTTCATCCTCACCCATTTCCATAACTGATACGGTGCCCCAAGGACATATTTTATATATTCCCATGCATAACGTTTTTTTTCGGGCGAGGAATCCGCATTTATTATAAAAGCGTCCCCGCCTGCATGCCAGCCCTTTATTCCTGAATCTCCCTGAGGTAAAGGCACTATTTCAACTTTTGATAAATCCATATCGTATCTTCTGTTCATTACCGGAAGCCGGTTTGCCACGCCGAGCATCATGGCTATTTTGCCGGTCGAAAAAAGCTGTTCAATGTCGTAATCATAAAAAATATTTTGGGGCGGCATAGCGTTATTTACCCATTTTAAATCGTGCCAGAATTTCAAAGCTTTTATAACTTCCGGCGTATTTAAATTAAATTTGCCGGCCTGGTAAACATCTCCTCCAGCCTGCCATATAAAATCGATAAAATAAAACAAGTCGGGTTGTATGGCTATTCCCCATGTTTCAGGCATTTTTTGGTGTATTATCTTGCAGTAGTCGGTAATTTCCTGCCATGTCTCAGGCGGTTTTGACAAACCGCATTTTTCAAATATATCGCGCCTGTAAATTAATGTTGTAAAATAGGAATCATAAGGTATACCATAAATGTTACCGTCGATATTTACAGCGTTCCACATTATCTGCGGCATATAATCCTTTTGTATCCATTTTTCAGTATAATCGTTTAGTTTGGACAAAAATCCGTATTTTGCCATAACAGGTATCGCAGTTATTGGTATGTGTACTATATCGGGCCCTTTTCCGCTGGCCATAACGCTAACAAATTCCTGTGGTTTATATTCCCTGCTTATGCCTTTTATTTTTACTTTTGGATACACTGTGTTAAAGTTTTCAATGCCCTCATCCCATAGCTGACGCTGCATTTTATCCGCTTCCGGCGGCATATCCCATACAACAAGCTCTATAATATCGTTTTTATCTTCAGCATAATTGCCGCAGGAAAATATTAATGAAAAAAATATAATAAATATTATTATGATATTAATACGACTTTTCATTTTTTCCCTTTACCATTTTAAAAATTTTTTCCACTGCGTCAGAAGGATTATTCATAGCTACAATTCCTTTTATATCATAAGTTTTCACGCCAACAACCGGTTTTCCAATCTTCAGCGCAAACGCTATTTCGGATAATGTGCCGTATTTACCGTCAACCGCCACAAATCCGTCTGCGGTGTTTACTAAAACAATGTTTCTTGCTTCTCCTATGCCACAGGCTATCTTTACATCGACAAACTTATTTGTCCCGGATTTTCTCGACCCGGCAGTATTCCTATGGTTAACCCGCCTTGCCCTTTAGCACCCTTACATGCCGCTTCCAATACTCCAGACAATCCCCCGCACACAACTATGCCTCCCCTTTCCGCAATTTCCTGCCCTACTTTATAAGCAGTATTATACAGCTTCTTGCCTACGGAATTCCCTCCAATTACGCCTATATAATACATTTTATTTTAAGAAACTCATCTTTCCCCTTGCTGTGCTTGTCCATAATGAATCTTTTTCACCTGACGCAATATCTTCATATATTTTTTTGGCTTTTACGCTTTCATTTACTTTTAAATAAGAATCGGCTAACTTCATTTCGGCGTCGTAGTAATTATAGTTATTCTTGTATTTGGATATAAAAGTCTCAAAATCTGTTATGGCTTCTTTGTAATTTTGCATTTCATAATAAGAATACCCCCTGCCCACCACAGCCTCGCCTACCACTGGGCACCGCGGATATTTATCCACCACGGTAGCGTAATAATCAATCGCTTCCTTATACATGCCCCTATCAAAATAAGCGTTCCCAAGCCCTATATAAGCGTAGGGTGCCGCTTTTGTATTTCTGTATGTTTTTATTACCTCCATATAAGTATCTGTTATTTTTTCGTATTTTTCCTGCTTTGTCTTGAACATACCGTACATGCCGGCCTTTGCATTATCAAGAATGGGAGCATTCATATACATATCAGCGTAAGCAATAATCTGCTCGGCTTTTTGTTCCATTGTATTTATATGATTGATATAAACAGGTATTGCAACAAGCACTATTGCCACGACAATTCCAACTATTATTATATTTTCCATATGTTTTGTAAAATACTGGCCTGTTTGCCCAATCACTTCCTGCAATTCATTTCTTTTTATAAGTTTTCTTACCTCTTTGTGCTTGAAATGTTGTTCCATATCTTCTCTAATCCTCCTGTTTCTATTTTATTAACTTTAATAACATATACATAATAAAATTTGTTGATATTTTAAATATGCAGTTATTTCATAAAAATCGTCAGCCCTAAATTTATCGTCACAAACGAATCCGTATCTCCCGTACCCCCCGCTAGCGCTACGTTGTTGTATAAGACCTCAAGATTTATCGCTAAATTGCTGCCAAGCGGATAATTGACTCCGCCTCCCAGTATAAATCCGAATGTATTTTCGGTATTCGCCTGCGAGTTATTAAGGGATGTGAGCTCCGAATATCTAACCATGTAAAGCCCAATTCCGCCTTTGATATACGGCCAAAGAAAATAATCCGGCATATAAGGCGCAAAAGCAAATTCAATGTCAAGTACGCTTGCGGAAAAACTGGTAGGGGCTGTATTATCTTTATAAGGCATTACGCAATAACTTATTCCGCCGCCAGCTGACGTTTCCATATCAAGGCCTTTCCTTATGGATATGCCGCCACCATAGGAAACATTAACCGACTGCGCAAATGCGCCCACCGGACAAACAATTCCTCCGTGTATAGTATTTATCCAGTATGTATCGTAATCAATCGCTTTTGCAGAAAAAGGACACATAAATGCAAACAATAAAACCACGAATAATATTTTTTTCATTTTCTATTACCCCTTTTCGCTTTTTTCATGAGAACGTTTGCGTTCTCTTTCACCCTCGCTATTTCATTATCGCTCAGCCCCGCATCTTTAAGTACCTCGCGGTATTTTTTCTCATCCGCGAGGTCTTCAGGTGCATGGGCGTCCGTGTCAAATATCAAATCAGCTCCTGTTTCCTTTGCTATCCTGGCAACATGGCTATTTGTAATATTATGCCCTGAACGGGCTGTAATTTCAAGATAAACATGTTCTTGCTTGGCAAGCGTTGCTTCTTCTGCCGTTATATGTCCTGGGTGGGCAAGTATATCAATTCTGGCCATTATGGCTTCTTTATTTGAACCCGGTTCTACTGGTTCTATCGGCGTTTCCCCGTGAAAAACCACAATATCCGCTCCAAGTTGTTCTCGCCTTTCGCACCATCGGTTTTATAAATACCAGCGGGATATGGGTAAGCTCCACTCCTGTAAAACATATAATATCTTTATATGCCTTTTTCATTTCCTTACAAAACCTCTTTATTCTCGGTATGATAAAATCAATATTTGAAATATCCGCATGGTCAGTAATTGCTATTGCTTTATATCCTTTTTTTCTTGCACGTTGTATAAGTTCGGATGGAAGTAAGTCTCCGTCAGAAAACAGGCTATGCGTGTGAAAATCCATCATAAAAAAACTCCTTTTTTTAAACCTTTCAAGATATGCTCTTCACGTTTCGATCCGACAATTTCTCTTGAAGTTTCTGCATTATAAAAACTTCTTTTATGTATTATTAGTCCTGGCGCCCCCGACACGAATCGAACGTGCGGCCAAAGGTTTAGGAAACCTCTGCTCTATCCACTGAGCTACGGGGGCTCATATGAATTATTAAGTTATTTTTATATAAGTATGATTATTTATAACAAATTATGCGTATTTTTCAACATAATTTTATATTTATTATAGCATAAATTTAAGGTATAATATTTAAAATTGACCTGGAAAGGAAAATGAAATTTGGAACCTCAATTTCAAGAAAATGTAAGTTTGCTTACTGCTTTTTTTGCTGGCATACTGTCATTTTTATCGCCGTGTGTATTGCCTTTAATCCCCGGCTATATTTCCTTTATTTCCGGCGAATCTATTCAAGCGCTGCGAAATAGTCAAGAAATAAAAAAGACACGGGAAAGAGTGATTTTAAGTTCGCTATTTTTTGTGGCTGGCTTTTCATTTGTATTCATACTTCTTGGAGCTTCGGCAACTACAATAGGTAAGTTTCTGCTTAAGTATTTAAAAACACTTTCCATTATAGCAGGCATTGTCATTATTATACTGGGACTTCATATGACAGGTATATTCCGGATAAAAGCTCTTTATTATGAAAAGAAATTTCAGGTGAAACAAAAGCCTGTTAATGCATTTGGTTCTTTTTTAATAGGTATTGCTTTTGCATTTGGTTGGACTCCCTGTATAGGTCCTATCCTTGCGGCAATACTCGCTGTTGCCGCAGCCCAAAGCACAATCGCAAAAGGTATATTTCTTTTAACTTCTTATTCTTTAGGCATGGCAATCCCCTTCATGATTACCGCCTATAGCATAACTTTATTCTTTAAACTATTTGACAAAATAAAAAAATACTTTAACATAATAGAGTGGGCAAGCGGTATATTGCTTTTAATTATAGGCATAATGATGGTTACAGGAATGTTTGCCAGGATAACCCATATTTTTGCATTTTAAAATAAGTTGTTTAAATAATATCGGAGGTATTTATGAAAAAATTCGCTGTAATAATTTTGATTTTTTCCCTTTCGTTCTTCGTTGGCTGCGGAAATAAAAAAGAAGCAAACAAACAGCCTGCGCAAAACGTCCAGCAACAGGCCACGCAGGTTCAGGCTCCAGCTCCAGCCGGAAACGCCAGCGTAACAAAAGCCCCTGATTTCGAAATTTATGATATATCAGGAAAAAAAATCAGGCTTTCGGATTATAAAGGAAATGTAATTTTCCTTGATTTCTGGGCAACCTGGTGCGGTTGGTGCAAAATTGAAATACCGTTTTTTCTGGATATGTACAAAAAATATAAAGATCAAGGGCTTGTTATAATAGGCATCGCGACTTCCGACAGGGATGACAGAGTATCGGCTTTTGTGAACACTTATAAAATGAATTATCCAGTTGCAATGGCAAAAGACGAAATTGTTGCGGCATATGGAGGCATAAGAGGCTTACCTACCACTTTTGTCATAGATAAAAACGGAAATATCGCGAGGCAATATGTCGGCTACAGGCCAAGAGAAGTTTTTGAAAAAGACTATAACGAACTGAAATAAGTTTAATTCATTCTCCTATAATTTTTATAATAAGCTTTTTCTTTCTTTGCCCGTCGAACTCGGCGTAAAAGACCTGCTGCCACGGCCCCAAATCAAGTTTGCCTTCTGTCGCTGGCAAGATAACCTGGTGTCCAACAAGCAGATTTTTAAGATGTGCGTCGCCGTTAATCTCCCCTGTTTTATGGTGATTGTAATTGATGCCCTCGGGCGCCAGCTTATTAAGCCATGTTTCAATGTCCTTAAAGAGCCCTGATTCGTCATCATTTATAAACACACCTGCTGTAATGTGCATGGCTGATACAAGGACAAAACCTTCCTTGATTCCCGACTTTGATAATGTCTTATCAACGCTGTCTGTAATATTTATAAGCTCGCGGTGATTTTTTGTGTTAAAATACATGTATTCCGTATAAGATTTCATTTGATTCCACCTGTTTAATTCCCGTTATTCATTATTGCAAAAATTAAATAAAAAGTGCAGGATATACTCCTGCACTTTTATTATATCTCAGTCATTTATTTATCTTACTGGTATTTGGAATCGTATTATGCTTTTCCAGAACACCCAAGCACATCTTTAATTTTGTGTTTCACAACAGCTTTTATCGCGTCTCTTGCCGGTCCCAGATACTTCCTTGGGTCAAATTCTTCCGGCGTTTTTGAGAATACTTCCCTTATTGTTGCTGTCATCGCAAGGCGTAAATCCGTATCTATATTTATTTTCGCCACTGTCATTGACGCGGCTTTTCTGAGCATGTCCTCCGGCACTCCCTGTGCGCCCGGCATTTTCCCGCCGTACTGATTGCATTTTGCCACCAGGTCCTGTGGCACCGAGGATGCACCATGCAATACCAAAGGATAGCCTTTTGGTATTTTCCTTATAATCTGCTCCAGCCTTTCAAAATCAAGTTTTGCCTCACCCTTAAATTTATACGCACCGTGACTTGTGCCTATCGCGACCGCAAGCGAATCGCAACCTGTTTTTGATATATAATCTGCCGCTTGGTCGGGATTTGTAAATTTGGCATCTGCTGCCGTAACATTTACCGCGTCTTCAATGCCGGCAAGTTTTCCCAGTTCAGCTTCCACCACTACGCCTTTTGCATGGGCATAATCAACTACTTTTTTTGTTTCTTTCACATTTTCCTCATAAGGCAGCCTCGATGCGTCTATCATAACTGATGTAAAACCTCCATCAACACACGACTTACAAATTTCAAAATCTTCGCCATGGTCAAGATGTATTGCTATTGGAAGTCCCGAATCCTCTTCTGCTGCCTTAATAAGATGTATTAGATAGCCCGGCCTTGCATACTTTCTTGCGCCTGCGGATACCTGAAGTATAAGCGGAGCTTTTTCTTCTTTTGCTGCGTCCACAATTCCCTGGACTATTTCCATGTCATTTACATTAAAAGCCCCGACTGCATAACCTTCCTTATTTGCTCTTGCAAACATTTCTTTTGTTCCAACTAATGGCATATTTTTCCTCCTACTTTTTAGGTTCCTTTTTTTTCTTTTCTTCTTTTTTTTCGGTTTTTGGTTTTTCCTTTTCTTTTACTTGCTTTAATTCTTTTCCATCTTTTACTTCTTTTTTAGGTTTTTCTGCTATCTCTTTTTTAGGTTTTTGTGCTGCTGCAGGCTTGCCTTTTTCATCCTTTTTTATTTCTTCCTTCTTGTATATTTTCTCAAAATCAACGAGTTCAATAATCGAAAGTTCGGCGTTATCGCCGGCCCTGTTTCCAAGCTTTAGAATTCTGGTATAACCACCATTCCTTGCCGAGTATAATCCCGCTATTTCAGAAAAAAGCTTTTTTATAAGGTCTCTGTCATCTATCAACCTGGCCACCTGCCTCATGTCATGCATGGTCCCTGATTTTGCCCTTGTAATAAGCGGTTCTACTACTTCCCGTAAATACTTTGCTTTTGTTGTAGTTGTTTTAATACGTCCATGAAAAAGCAGTTGTTTAGCAAGGTTCCTTATCACTGCCTTCCTGTGCCCTATATGCAACCCAAGCGTCGTACTTTTTACTTTATGTCTCATTTTAAACTCCTTGTTAATAAAATATTACTCTTGCTTGCACCCGTTTTAAGCCTAGGATAAATGGTACTATTTTTTAAATAGTTTCTTGATTTCTTTAAGCAGCTCTTTTGGTATCTTCATGCCAAGCGACAATCCCATTTCGGTTAATACTTCCTTTATTTCATTCAGCGACTTTCTCCCGAAATTTCTGTATTTCAGCATATCCACTTCGGACTTTGTAACTAGGTCAGCTATTGTCTTTATGTTTGCATTTTTCAGGCAATTTGAGGAACGTACGGAAAGTTCAAGTTCTTCCACGCTTTTCGCGAGAGTTGTTTTCATTTTTTCCTTTTCCTCATCGATTTTTTCTTCCTTAATTTCAATCTCGCCTTCCTGCGTAATAAATATATTGAGATATTCCCTCAAAATTAAAGCCGCCTGTGTAAGCGAAGTCTCCGGGGATATCCTACCATCCGTTGTTATTGAAAGTATCAGCTTGTCGTAATCCGTTATCTGGCCTACCCTGGTATTTTCAACCTCAAGCTTCACGTTTATCACAGGTGTGAATATAGAGTCAATAGGAATCATACCTATGGGCATGTCATCCCTTTTATTTTTATCAGCCGTTACATAGCCCCTGCCCTGGTCGACTTCCATTTCGATAAAAAGTCTTGCGTCCCTGCTGGTAAGCGTGGCTATATGCAAGCCGGCATTAAAAATCTTTATGTCGCTGTCCGGCTTTATATCGCCTGCCGTTACTTCCCTTTCGCCTTCGGCCTCAATATATATTTTCTTCGGGGCCTCGCCGTAAAGCAGAAGTTTCAGCTGTTTCAGATTTAGTATTATCTCCGAAACGTCTTCCATTACACCGGGTATCGTGGCGAATTCATGCTGTACCCCTTCTATCTTTATTGATGTGATGGCCGCGCCCGGTATTGACGATAATAGAATTCTACGCAAGGCATTTCCAATTGCAATCGCATATCCTCTTTCAAACGGTTCTGATATAAACCTGCCGAATGTGTCGCTTAATTCTTCTTTCTCAAGCTTTTTTGGTTTTTGCAAATTTTTCCATTTCATTATATTATATACACCTCCGTTATTTAGAGTACAGTTCTACTATTAACTGTTCCTGCACCGGCAGAGCAATATCTGCCCTTATGGGGTCGTTTTTAATACTAGCTTCCAGCCTGTCAAAATTCATTTCAATCCAAGTAGGAGTAGTCCTTCCTTTTTTTGACTCCTCTATGGCTTTTTTTACCGTCTGTAATTCCAAAGTGCTTGCCTTAAGTGTCACCTTGTCGCCCGGCCTTACTTCGTATGAGGCAATATTAATCTTCCTGCCGTTTACCAGCACATGTCCGTGCCCGACAAACTCTCTTGCCACCCTGCGTGACACAGTAAAACCGCTCCTGAATACAACATTATCAAGCCTTTTCTCAAGCATTTTGAGCAGGTTTTCACCTGTTTCACCTTTTTTCCTATCGGATATCTCAAAATACCTTCTGAACTGGCGCTCGTATACCCCGTAAATTCTCTTTACCTTTTGTTTTTCCCTCAACTGTTTTCCATATTCGGATATTTTCCTGCCTCTGGAATCGTCGTGATGTTGCCCGGGAATATAAGGTCTTCTTGAATAAGCGCATTTATCCGTCTGGCACCTGTCGCCTTTTAAAAAAAGCTTCATGCCTTCTCTCCGGCATAATCTGCATAAACTTTCCCTATATCTTGCCAATTTTAGAACCTCCTATTTTTAGCAATTTCAAACTAATTTTATATACAATTAGCAATTATACTCTTCTCCGTTTTGGAGGTCTGCAGCCATTGTGAGGTATCGGAGTTACATCCTTGATTAAAACTATAGTAAGCCCCACTGCTTGTAAAGCCCTGATGGCAGGCTCTCTTCCTTCACCAGGTCCCTTTACGTACACTTCAACCTTTTTTACACCCATATCAAAAGCTATTTTGCCTGCTTTTTCAGCAGCAAGTTGTGCCGCAAACGGCGTGCTTTTCCTAGCGCCTTTGTATCCAACTGTTCCACCGCTTGCCCAAGAAAGCACTTCGCCGTCCCTTGCAGTCAGCGAAATAATAGTGTTATTAAACGTCGCCTGTATGTGAGCTATTGCTGTCTCTGGTACTACTCTTTGCTTTTTCTTGGCCAAAACAATACCTCCTGATTAATTAACAATGTTTACCCTTCCATTGAAAGAGGGTATATTATTTCTGTGCCGGCGCTTCCGACGGCGCAGCTGCCATTTTCTTTGCGCCTACGGTCTTTCTCGGCCCTTTCCTTGTCCTCGCGTTTGAACGGGTCCTCTGTCCCCTGACTGGAAGGTTTTTTCTGTGCCTTATACCCCTATAACAGCCTATATCCATCAGCCTTTTTATGTCCTGGGAAATCTCTTTTCTTAAATCTCCCTCAACTTTTAATTGCTTATTCAAT
The DNA here is from genome assembly GCA_963845185.1 of uncultured bacterium. Lineage (GTDB taxonomy): Bacteria > Oederibacteriota > PGYV01 > PGYV01 > CAWJRG01 > CAWJRG01. The sequence continues at coordinate 99,325 of CAWJRG010000011.1, forward strand.
ATTGCTTCTTGTATCCTGTGCACCTCGTCTTCGGTAAGGTTGTAAACCCTGGTATCAGGATTTACATTCGCGTCACTTAGTATTTCCTTGGACAATGAAAGCCCTATCCCATATATATAGGTTAAAGCAACTTCAATCCTCTTGTTCTTTGGTAAATCAACTCCCGTTATCCTAGCCAAATTAATTACCTCCTAACCCTGTCTTTGTTTATGTTTGGGGTTGCTGCAAATAACCCTTACGACTCTTTTCCTTCTTACAATCTTGCATTTCTCGCAAATCTTTTTTACCGATGCTCTTACTTTCATTTATTTCACCTCTTCAACCTATTTACCGTGTCTGTATATTATTCTGCCTCTACTCAAATCGTAAGGTGATACCTGTACCGTAACTTTATCTCCTGGAAGCAGCTTGATAAAATTCATCCTCATTTTCCCGGAAACATGAGCAAGTACTTTATGCCCGTTTGACAGTTCCACCCTGAACGTGGCGTTAGGTAAAGGCTCCACTATTGTGCCTTCACATTCGATTAAATCTTCTTTTGACAAATTCTACACTCCTAGTTTACTTAAAATAACAGGACCATTTTCAGTTATAGCTACATCATGCTCAAAATGGGCTGAAAGCCCTTTATCTTTAGTCACAACAGTCCATTCGTTTTCAAGTATCTCTATTTCATAACCCTTCTCATTTACCATTGGTTCTATTGCGAGTATCATGCCGGGTTTTAAATCAGGTCCTGTCCCTTGTTTCCCGTAATTCGGTACAAGCGGCTCCTCATGCAGTTCCCTGCCTATACCGTGTCCTACAAAATCCCTTACCACGGAAAAATTATTTGACTCAACATATTGTTGTATGCCTGCCGATATATCGCCAAGCCTATTCCCAGCAACTGCTTTTTCTATGCCTTTATATAAGGCTTTTTCGGTAATTTCAATTAGCCTTTCTGCTTTGGCAGAAATATGCCCAACCCCTACCGTTATTGTGGCATCTCCGTAAAAACCCTCATACTCTGCGCCAAAATCAATGCTTACAATATCACCTTCTTTTAAAAACCTGCCTTTAGAAGGAATCCCGTGTACTACTTCATCATTTATTGAAATGCAAACGCTCGCAGGAAAGCCCCTGTAGCCTAAAAAAGCAGGCCTAGCTCTAAGCTGTTTGCTTGCTTTCCTTGCCAACAGGTCAAATTCCATGGTCTCAACGCCCGGTTTTGCGATTTCTTTCAACCTTAAAAGAACCTCTGCGACTATCTTTGCGCTTTTTTCTAATTTCTTTATATCTTCCGCTGTTTTTAATACTATCATAAACTTCCTTATTGATATTAATTATTTATTTTCTAAAAGTCCTATTATCTTCTGCACTATTTCGTCTATGGTCCCTTCGGACGCTTCAATATCCTTTAAAATACCTTTATTCGTGTAATAAGCTGTCAAAGGTGACGTCTGCCTTTCATAAACAGATAGCCTTTTCTCTATGGTCTCCGGCTTGTCGTCATCCCTCTGATAAAATTCTCCACCGCATTTATCGCATTTGCCTTCCACAGCCGGCGGCAGGGTATATACGTTAAAATTGGCCCCGCAGCTTTTACATAACCTTCGTCCTGTAAGCCTTTTTGAAAGCACGTCTTTTTTTACTGTTATGTTTATTACCGCGTCAAGCGCCAGTTTAGCCCTTTTAAAAATAAACTCAAGCGCGTCGGCCTGTTCCACCGTTCTCGGGAATCCGTCTAAAAGAAAACCCGCCTTGCAGTCCGGCGCTTTAATCCTGTCATCCACTATTCCGACTATTATATCGTCAGGGACAAGCAAACCTCTGTCCATATAATCCTTTGCCTGTACGCCAAGTTCTGTCTTATTTTTTACTGCTTCTCTCAATATATCACCGGTTGAAATTTGCGGAATCTTATATTTTTCAACAAGCTTCTGTGAATAAGTGCCTTTCCCTGCTCCAGGCGGCCCTAATAAAATAAATATCATATTTTGCCTCCTTTTTTTATTACCCTCTTCTTCCCTTTATTCTGCCTGCTTTCATAAATCCTTCATAATGCCGCATTAAAAGATGCGATTCTATCTGTTGCACGGTATCGAGCGCGACTCCCACGACTATAAGTAAGGTAGTTCCGCCAAAATACCATCCTATAGACAACTGTTTTCCCAGAAAATCCGGAATGATAGCAATGATAAGGACAAGCACAGCGCCTCCAAGGGTAATGTGCGTAAGAATATCATTGATATATTCCGCGGAAGGCTGTCCTGGCCTTATCCCAGGAATAAACCCTCCGTATTTTTTCATATTATCAGCAACATCCGTTGGGTTAAAAGTGATTGCGGTATAAAAATAGCAGAAGAAAATTATCAAGCCTGCATACATCAAAATATAAAGAAATTTGCCAGGCGAAATCCAGTCATTGACAAATCCGACTACTGCCTGCAAAAGGTTGCTTTGATTTGGCCTTTCCAAAAATTTTGACACCATTGAAGGTATAATCATTATTGAAGAAGCGAATATGACGGCTATAACTCCAGAATAGTCTATCTTTAAAGGAAGCTGAGTGCTTTGTCCCCTGTACATCTTCCTCCCTATTATCCTTTGCGCATATTGGACCGGTATTCTCCTGTATGATTGCTGGGAAACTACGGCAAGGGCAGTTAAAAAAACGATAACGACCACAAAAAATAATATCTGGAACAGGGAAACCGTGCCTGCCTTCCAAAGGCTTATCATACTTCCTATCTCAATCGGTATCCTCGCCACAATACCGGCAAAAATCAGCATCGACATGCCGTTGCCTACTCCGTATTCCGTCATCTGTTCGCCAAGCCACATCAAAAATATGGTGCCGCATGTCAGCGTAAGTATGGTTGTAATCTGGAAAGCTATATTATAATTGATAACTATGCTAATCCCGCCAATCGGAGGTATGTTCTTAAGCCAGAAAGTTACGGCCAATGACTGGAAAGCGCATATTCCCACGGTAAGATAACGTGTATACTGGGTTATTTTCTTTCTGCCCGCGTCTCCCTCCTTTTGCAATGCCTCAAGTGAAGGTATTACCGCTGTTAGTAGCTGCATTATTATAGATGATGAAATATAAGGCATTATACCCAGCGAGAATATGGTAAAATTTCTCAATGCTCCGCCGGAAAATAAATCCATGAATCCCAGGAAACCGCTTGCCTGCGCCTGAATAAGTGCGTTCATAGCGTGCGTGTTTATACCTGGCGTTGGTACATGCGCGCCAAGCCTGAATACAAATATCATGCCCAGGGTAAACAATACCCTTCTTTTCAACTCCGGTATTTTAAATATATTTTGTAATGAATCTATCGGCATATTAATACCTCGGTTGTACCGCCTGCTTTTTTTATTTTTTCCTCAGCGCTTTTCGAAAACTTATCGGCTTTAACTTTTAAAGCCTTGACGAGGTCGCCGTCGCCGAGAATTTTTAGTTTCTTTGTTTTGCTGGATATAAGGCCTTTTTCAAACAATATTTCCTTTGTTATTTCTGCTCCCGCCTCAAATTTTTCGTTGAGTATGCTTGTATTTATTATTTCAAATTCTTTCTTAAAAATATTTTTGAACCCTGATTTGGGTATAAGCTGGGTTAGCCTTTGCTGTCCGCCCTCGAACCACGGCGGTTTACCCGCGCCGCTTCTTGCATTCTGGCCCTTGTGACCTTTGCCGGCTGTTTTTCCCCAGCCGCTGCCAATGCCTTTCCCAAGACGTTTTTTTGTTTTTCTCTTCTTTTTATTTATCTTCAGATCGGACATTTTCATCTTAAATCTCCTTGACTGTTAAAAGGTAAGAAACTTTTTTTATCATGCCTGCTATCGCTGGATTGTTCTCAAAAATTTTCTCATCGCCTATTTTTTTCAGACCTAACGCGGCAACAATTTTCTTGTTCTTTTTTATTTTGCCAGCCATGCCTCTTTTTAATGTAACTTTGATTTTTGCCATGATTATTTAGCCTGCCTCAACTCAAGTATTTTCTCGGGTTCTTTTATCTGATTCAAAGCTTCAAAAGTCGCGTATACAATATTATATGGGTTCGATGTCCTGCCAAGGCATTTCGAAAGGATATCATGGATACCAGCTGACTCCATTATGGCCCGGATTGCGCCGCCGGCTATGACTCCCGTACCTGTGGAAGCTGGTTTCAGCAGCACTTTTGCGGAACCAAATTCACCTGTCACCTCGTAAGGTATGGTTGTGCCCTTTAAAGGGACTCTAATCAGGTTTTTTTTCGCACGTTCCACTGCTTTTTTAATCGCGTCAGGCACTTCGCGGGCTTTTCCGAGAGCATATCCTACATGCCCGTGCCCATCACCCACGATTACAATAACGCTGAATTTAAATCTCTTTCCTCCCTTGATGACTTTCGCGACTCTGTTTATATGTACCGTTCTTTCCTTTAAATCCAGCTTTGTATAATCAATGGTTTCCTTCAAAACTTTCCTCCTGTATTACTTTATAGTTTTATGCCCGATGCCCTTACAGCGTCGGCGAATTCCTTTATAACTCCGTGAAATTTATATCCTCCGCGGTCAAAAACCACTTCCTTTATGCCTTTTTCAAGGCATTTTTTGCCTATGACTTCACCTAATTTTTTCGCGGCTTCTTTGTTGTTATTTTTTATCTGCTCTTTTACTTCCTTTGAATATGTGGCCAGACCTAACATGGTCTTTCCTGCCTCATCGTCTATTACTTGTGCGAAAAGGCCCCTTGTGCCTCTAAACACATTAAGCCTTGGCTTTTCGGCATATCCGTTTATTTTCTTTCTTACCCTGCTGTGTCTTATTATTCTCTTCTCAGTCCTTTTATTCATGTCCCTGGAAAACTTCATTATTTTATTTTCCTCCGTAATGCTTATTTTTTGCCGCCGGTAGTCGTGCTTGCCGCGCTCTTTCCGGCCTTTCTTCTTATTCTCTCGCCTTCGTACATTATGCCTTTGCCGCCGTAAGGTTCTGGTTTTTTAAGCATTTTTATTTTTGATGCCGTAAGCCCAACAAGACCCTTGTCCGGCCCCGAGAGGACGATTTTTGTCTGCCCTTCCACCACGGCCTTAATCCCTGCAGGTACCTTGAATTTCACAGGGTGGGAAAAACCAAGTGTAAAATTCAAGGTATCACCCGCAAGCTGCGTCCTATATCCGATTCCCGAGAGCAGCAGGGTTTTTACATATGCTTCTTTTACGCCGTTTATTTTATTGTTCAATATTGCCCTTTCCATGCCGTAAAATGCTTTAAGCCCTTTATCCCTGGTAAAATCCTCTTTTGACGTTATGCTTATGACGTTATTTTCAATTTTATAATCAAAAGCTGCGTTTATATTGTGCTCAAGTTTTCCGGCTGGCCCTTCTATTTTTATTTTATCGGCTTCTTTTGTTACTTTTACTTTATCAGGTACCTGTATTATCTTTTTACCTATCCTTGACATTTTTCATCTCCTTCACCATATCTCGCAGATTGCTTCCCCACCGATTTTCATTTCTTTTGCTTTTTTGTCGGTCATTATGCCTTTCGAAGTGGAAAGCAGTATGACTCCAAGCCCGCTCTTTACCTTCGGTATCTCGTTTGACGCCATATAAACCTTGCGAGAGGGCTTGCTTATCCTTTTTATGCTACCAATGATTTTTTCCTTGTTCGGGCCGTATTTCAAATAAACCCTTATAACTCCCTGTTTATTGTTTTCAATGTACTTGTATCCCTTTATAAAACCTTCTTCTTTCAGGAGTTTAATTATATTCTGTTTCATTTTCGAGGAAGCAATATCCACGTAATCCTTGCTCTTCATATTTGCGTTCCTGATTTTTGTAAGCATGTGCGCTATCGTATCCATGAAATCTCCTTTACCAGCTTGATTTTGTTACGCCGGGTATCTCGCCGTTATGAGCAAGTCTTCTGAAGCATATCCTGCATATGCCGAATTTTCCCATATACCCTCTCGGTCTCCCGCATATATGGCACCTGTTTTTTTTCCGTGTTTTAAATTTTGGTTTCTTGTTTGTCTTGTTTATTATTGCTTTTGTAGCCACTTAATTTCCTCCTATTTCTTCCTGAACGGCATTCCGAGAAGTTCCAGGAGCATAAAGCCGTCCTCGTCGCTTTTTGCGGTTGTTACGAAAGTTATATCCATGCCTAGCACCTGTAGAATCTTGTCGTAACTGATTTCAGGGAATATGGTTTGTTCCTTTATGCCAAAGGTATAATTGCCCCTGCCGTCAAAGGAATTCTTCGGAACCCCGTTAAAATCCCTAACCCTGGGCAATGCTATGGATATGAGCCTGTCTGTGAATTCATACATCCTTTCGCCACGCAGCGTCACCTTGCATCCTATGGGGATATTTTCACGCAATTTAAAGTTTGAAATCGAGCCTTTTGATCTTGTAACAATCGGTCTCTGTCCGGTTATCAAGCCAAGGTGCTCTACTGCCTGGTCTAGTATTTTGATGTTCTGCGTTGCTTCGCCTACGCCCATATTTATCACTATTTTTTCCAGTCGCGGGGCCTGGTATTTGTTTTTGAAATTTTTCCTTTTCATAATTTCAGGGATAACGTTTTTTTCGTACTTTTCCCTTAATCTGCTTGCCATTTACATCTTCCTCCTCATCTACTTTTCATCAATCATTTCATTGCACTTTTTACAAATTCTTACTTTCTTGCCGTCCGATATTTCTCCGAGCTTCACTTTCGTCGCTTTGCCGCATTTATTGCATATAAGCATTACCTTGGCTATGCCTATGGGTGCCTCTTTTTCCACTATGCCACCCTGCTGGATTTTCTGCGACGGCTTTGTGTGCCTTTTTATAAAATTAACCTTTTCAATTATAAGAGTTTTAGCTTTAGGGAATACTTTTAATATTTTCCCGCTTTTCCCTCTGTCTTTGCCCGACATAACCGTCACTATATCGTTTTTCTTTATTTTTAAGCGCATTATTTCCTCCTATACTACTTCGGGCGCGAGCGATATTATTTTCAGGAAATTTTTCTCCCTGAGTTCCCTTGCGACCGGTCCGAAAATCCTGGTTCCGCGCGGGTTCATCTGGTCGTTTATTATGACTGCTGCATTATTGTCAAACCTGATGTATGAACCGTCCTTCCTGCGGACTTTCTTCCTGACCCTCACTATAACGGCCCTGACAACCTCTTTCTTTTTAACCTGCGCGCCGGGTATCGCATCCTTGACAGACGCCACTATTATATCCCCGAGTGTAGCGTATCTGGCCCTTGTGCCGCCCAGGACCTTTATGCACATTATCTGTTTCGCGCCGGAATTATCCGCGACTTCCATCCTTGACATTTGCTGTATCATTTTGCTTCACTCTCAGTCGTGTCACCAAGCAGATCCTGTTTGGCAACCGCCTTTTTTATGATTTTCATGACAACAAAATTTTTATTCTTGCTTATAGGCCTTGTTTCCTTGATTTCTACGATGTCTCCTGTACCGCACTCGCCCTTTTCGTCGTGAGCCATGATTTTTGTCGTTCTTTTGATGTATTTTTTGTAAAACGGGTGTTTAACAAGGCGCTCAATTGCCACTGTAACCGTTTTTTTCATCTTATTGCTTTTCACCGTTCCCACAAATTTCCTTCTGTGGCTTTTATCGCTCATTTTTTAACAGCCTCCTTGAGCCCCGTGGCCTTCTTTTCCTTCAATATGGTAAGAAGCCTTGCTATGTCTCTTTTAATAATTTTAAGCGGCGACGTGTTTTCATTCTGCTTGGTGGACAGCTTCATCCTTATCTTAAACAAGTTCTCTTTGAGTTCTTTTATCTTTCTTTCTGCTTCGTCAGGTGTCATATCCCTTATTTCTTTCGGTTTCATTTATTCCTCCACATTACATCTTGGTTCTTTCGATATATTTTGTCTTTATCGGGAACTTTGAAGCGGCCCTTGCAAAAGCGCGTCTGGCTACTTCCTCTGTCACACCCTCAAGTTCCAGTAGAACCCTGCCCGGTTTTACAACCGCTACCCAGTATTCTGGCGCGCCCTTTCCTTTTCCCATTCTGGTTTCCGCCGGTTTCTTTGTAAAAGGCTTATCCGGAAATATCCTTATCCACAGCTTGCCGCCTTTTTTCAGGGTTCTGTTTATTGCTATCCTTGACGCCTCTATCTGTCTTGCCGTTATCCAGGCTGGTTCCAGGGCTTTAAGCCCGTATTTGCCAAAACTTATTGTATTCCCGCTCGTGGCTATTCCGCTCATTCTGCCTCTCTGTTGTTTCCTGTATTTTACCCTACTCGGCATTAACATGTAAATTCATCCTCCGCTGTTTAATCTCCGCCCAGTTTTTCACCTTTAAAAATCCATACCTTAACTCCTATGCATCCATAGGTTGTATGTGCCGTGGCCGTGCCGTAATTGATATCAGCCCTTAATGTCTGCAGCGGCACCCTTCCTTCAACATACCATTCCGTCCTTGCTATTTCCGCGCCACCAAGCCTGCCAGCGCAGCATATCTTGATGCCCTGCGCGCCGCCGGACTCGGATTCCATGGCTGTCTGTATGGATTTTTTCATGGCCCTTCTATATGATATCCTTTTTTCGAGCTGCTGTGCAATATTCTCAGCCACAAGCTGGGCTTCTGTCTCAGGCTTTGTAATCTCAACCGGCTCGATAAGCATCTGCTTGCCGGTCATTTTCTCCAGGTCTTTCCTTAAGTCTTCTACTTCTGTGCCTTTCCTTCCTATTATCATCCCCGGCTTTGAGGTAAAAATTTTAATGATAGCTTTCTGTCCCGCCCTTTCGATTTCCGTGCGTGATATGCCTGCATTGGAAAGTCTTTCTTTTATGTATATCCGTATATCCCTGTCTTCAAGGAGCAGGTCTTTAAAATTTTTCTTGGCAAGCCATCGCGATTTCCACGTTTTTGTTATGCCAAGCCTCAATCCCTCAGGATGAACCTTATGTCCCATAAATTAACGGCACCTCGTTATTTCTTGTTTTTTACGTCACTGACCACGGCAGTGATGTGGGAAGTCCTTTTATGAATCGCGCTCGCCCTTCCCATTGCGCGCGGCATGAACCTTCTTGCCCATTTTAAAATCGGACCGTTTTCAACTCTTAATTCCTTTATATATAGGGTCTCGGCATCGGCGCCGAAGCTTTTAACAGCGTTTGCTACAGCTGATTTGATTACTTTCTCAATCATTGGCGCAGCGGATTTTCTTAAAAAATGCAGTTTGTCAAGAGCTACGCTCACTTTATTGTTTTTTATTTCTCTTACTATTGCCCTTGTTTTTCTCGGCGATATTCTCGCGAACCTCGCGACTGCTTTTGCTTCCATTTCCTAATACTCCTTTTTATGTCAGTTCTGCTGAATCTTTTCTTGCTTCGCCGTGTCCCTTGAATATTCTGGTCGGCGCAAATTCGCCCAGTTTGTGTCCGACCATGTTTTCAGTCACAAAAACAGGTATAAATTTTCTGCCGTTGTGCACTGCAAAAGTATGCCCTACCATCTCCGGCGATATAGAACTCCGCCTTGCCCATGTCTTTATTACTTTCTTATCTCCAGCCTCGGTCATCTTTAAAACTTTTTCCTGTAATTTTTCATCTACAAAAATTCCTTTTTTTAACGACCTGCTCATTACTCAAATAACCTCCGTTATCGGTTGTGGAAAATATTATTTTCTCCTCGTTATAATAAGGCTGCTCGACTGTTTCTTTTTATTCCGTGTCTTAAATCCTTTTGCCTTTACATTAGTAGGCGATACCGGATGCCGTCCGCTCTTGCTCTTACCCTCGCCGCCGCCCATAGGATGGTCGCATGGATTTTTTACTATTGCCCTTGTAGCCGGTCTTATACCCAGCCACCTGCTCCTGCCTGCTTTTCCTATTACTATATTTTCGTATTCAAGGTTGCCTACCTGCCCTACAGTAGCGTAACAATCTTTTCTTATTTTTCTTAACTCTCCCGACGGCATTTTTAATACAACGTGATCCCCTTCTTTTCCCATTATCTGCGCAAAAGCGCCTGCGCTTCTTGCCAGTTGACCGCCCTTTCCCGGTACCATCTCAACATTATGCACCACTGTGCCGTCCGGCATGCTACGCAAAGGAAGCGCATTTCCTGCCTTTATATCGGCATTTTCCGAGGCCATAACCTTGTCCGTAACGTTTACACCGAGCGGGGCTATTATGTAACGCTTTTCCCCGTCCTTATATTTTATCAGGGCGATCCTGCAATTTCTATTCGGGTCATACTCGATTGCAGTTACCACGCCCTCCACGTTTTTTTTGTCCCTCTTAAAATCTATTATTCTGTATTGTTTCTTATGGCCGCCTGTTATAAACCTGGAAGTTATCCTGCCGTTATTATTCCTTCCGCCAGTTCTTTTTAATGTTTCAGTAAGGGACTTTTCCGGTCTTTCCTTTGTTATGTCTTCTTTCGCATCTATGGTTATAAACCTTCTTGACGGCGTATACGGGTTAAATTCCTTAATTCCCATTTCTTATACTCCTTCGACCATTTCTATTTTTTCGTTCTCTTTAAGCTTGATAACGGCTTTTTTAAACCTGTGCGCCGCGCTTTCCGAGCGGCCAAACCTTTTTGCCTTACCCGGCATGGTTGTTGTATTTACCTTCAAAACATGTACCTTAAATATCCTCTCAATTGCGTCCTTGATTTCGCCTTTTGAAGCATTTTTATCAACCTTAAAAACATAATAATTCCCATTTCCCCTGACAAGGGTTGCCTTTTCGGTAATAACAGGCTTTTTAATTATCTGATAAATATCCATTACGCGATTCTCCTTATGAGCGCTTCCATTGATTTTTTAGTCATCAGTACTTTTGAATTCGAGAGCAAATCGTAAATATTCAGGTTTTCCGGCCTTGTTACTTGTAAATTGCCTATGTTCCTGGTGGCCCTCAAAAAAATGTCGTTTACACTGTCGTTTACCAGCAAAACCTTGCTCCCTGCGAGGTTGAGCTGTTTTAAGACAGCAAGCGCGCTTTTTGTTTTTGGCTCTTTTATTTCAATGGATTCTACTATGGTAATCTCGCCGTCCTTTAACTTGCCGGCTACTACCTGCCGCATTGCTTCTTTTTTTGCGTTTTTATTTACCTTGAACCTTACCTTCAACGGCCTTGGCCCGAATACCACGCCTCCGCCTTTCCATATAGGTGACCGTATGCTTCCGTGCCTTGCCTGGCCAGTGCCTTTTTGCTTCCATGGCTTTTTACCGCCGCCCCTGACCTCGGCACGTGTCTTTGTATTTGACGAGCCTGTATGCTGGCTATTTAAATAAGCAAGCAGCACGTCGTGCACTAGGTCGTCTTTTCTTTTAATATTTATAAAGTTGTCGTCTATTTCAAACTCTGCGATCTTTTTATTTTCAACATTAATAACATCAAGTTTCATTTTTTACTGCTCTCCTTGTTTATTTCTTTTTTACGCTCTTTTTTATCATAAGCAGTCCGCCCTTTGCGCCCGGCACTGCTCCGCCTACAAGTATAAATTTATTTTCAGCGTCTATTTTTACCACCTTTAAATTCTGAACCGTAACATTTTCATTTCCCATCCTACCTGCCATTTTCTGGTTTTTAAATACTCTTGCAGGAAAAGTGCTCGAGCCTATGGAGCCCGGCGCCCTGTGCTGCATTGAGCCGTGGGAATCCGGTCCTCCTGCGAAATTCCATCTTTTAACAACTCCCTGGGTTCCTTTTCCTTTCGAAACCCCTGACACATCAACCCACTTTTGGTTTAAATCCTTGAAAACCTCAAGCGTCACCGCGTCACCTTGTTTATATTTGTCTAGTTCGGTCTTGTCTATTTTGAATTCTTTTAAAACCTTTTTTAATGGCACATTTGCCTTGGTAAATATTCCCTTTATGGGCTTATTCACCCTTTTTGGTTTTTTGGCGTCGGTATTGCCAAGTAAAAGTGCGCTGTATCCGTGTTCCTCCTCGGTTTTTTTGCCCACGACAACGGAGTCCTCAACTTCGATTATTGTCACAGGCACGGCTTCGCCTTTCTCGTTAAAAATCTGCGTCATGCCGACTTTTTTTCCTAAAAATGCTGACAGCACCTTATTTCTCCTTAGAGTCCGTTGATTTTGCTAAGCGTCAACAGCGGCAGCAAAATCTTACGGAGTCTTATACCCGCTCAAGTCCGAGGCATACGCCGTGGACAAACGGTATTTATTTACAGTTTAATTTCGACGTCTATGCCCGCCGGTAAATCAAGATTCCTGAGTTTTTCAACAGTTTCATGGTTTGGTTCGACTATATCTATTATCCTTTTATGTATTCTCATCTCAAACTGTTCCCTTGATTTTTTATCTACATGCACTGACCTTAAAATAGTGTATTTTTGTATTTTTGTAGGCAGAGGTATCGGGCCTGATACTCTCGCTCCGGTTTCTTTTACTTTTTTTATGATATCAACCACCGACTTGTCAAGAAGTTTGTGGTCGTAAGCTTTTAATCTTATTCTTATTTTCTGCACATCTATCATTTTTGGGGTTCTCCCTTCAGACTTTTATTCAACTATATCCGTGACAACGCCGGAGCCCACGGTCTTTCCGCCTTCCCTTATTGCAAACCTTACTTCTTTCTCCATTGCTATCGGCGTTATCAGCTCCACGTCCATCAGCACATTGTCCCCGGGCATTACCATCTCTATCCCTGCCGGCAACTTTATGCTCCCTGTCACATCCGTTGTCCTGAAATAAAACTGCGGCCGGTAATTGTTAAAAAACGGCGTGTGCCTCCCGCCCTCTTCTTTTGTCAGTATGTATACTTTCCCTTTGAATTTCTTATGCGGCGTTATCGAACCTATCTTTGATACTACCTGCCCTCTCTCTATATCCGTCTTCTCTATTCCCCTAAGCAACAACCCTACATTGTCTCCGGCTATACCTTCGTCCAGCAGTTTCCTGAACATCTCTATTCCTGTCACCACTGTCTTCTTCGTATCCTTTATCCCTACTATTTCAACTTCTTCGTTTAATTTTACTTTGCCCCTCTCTATCCTTCCTGTCGCTACTGTTCCCCTGCCGGTTATTGAAAATACATCCTCTATTGCCAAAAGAAACGGCTTGTCTATGTCCCTTTTCGGCTCTGGTATCTCTGTATCAAGCGCGTTTACAAGGTCTAATATCGGCTTCGACGCCTCTCCATTTGGATCCTGCAATGCCTTTATTGCCGATCCCCTTATCACTGTTATCTTGTCTCCGGGAAATTCATATTTCGTTAACAGCTCCCTTACCTCTACCTCTACCAGATCTAGTATCTCAGGGTCGTCTACTAAATCCACTTTATTTAAAAATACCACTATGTTATGCACTCCCACCTGCCTTGCCAGCAGTATATGCTCCCTTGTCTGCGGCATTGGCCCGTCTGCCGCGCTTACCACTAGTATCGCTCCGTCCATCTGCGCCGCTCCGGTTATCATGTTCTTTACGTAATCTGCGTGCCCGGGGCAATCTATGTGCGCGTAGTGCCTTTTATCTGTCGAATACTCAACGTGCGATGTCGCTATCGTCAATATCTTTGTCGCGTCCCTTCTTCCCTGTGATATTGACGCCTTTGCCACCTCATCGTACGGTATGTATGTCGCTAGTCCTTTGGCTGCCATTACTGCTGTTATTGCCGCTGTCAGCGTCGTTTTTCCGTGGTCCACATGCCCTATCGTCCCCACGTTTATATGCGGTTTTGTCCTCTCAAATTTCTGCTTACTCATCTCTTAACCTCCTGAATTTGTGTTATGCGGGAATCTAATTTGTCATTACTTATCATATACCACTTCCCACTTTTAACTTTTTATCTATCTTACCGTGCCAGTTGCCTTTGCAACTATTGTTTCCTGTATACTTGAAGGTACTGGCTCGTATTTTGAAAACTGCATTGTATAAGTCGCCCTTCCCTGGCTCATTGACCTTAATTCTGTCGCGTAACCGAACATATCAGCCAGCGGCACAAAAGATTCTATAACCTGGGACTTGCCCCTTTTTTCAAGTTTTTCTATTTTTCCCCTGCGTGCGTTCAAATTTCCTATGATATCACCTAAAAATCCCTCGGGAGTGACAACCTCTACTGCCATTATAGGCTCAAGTATAATCGGGCCGGCTCTCCTAAATCCGTCTTTAAAAGCCAGCGATGCGGCTATTTTAAAGGCGTTCTCGTTTGAATCAACCTCGTGAAACGACCCGTCAAAAAGTGTTACTTTTACGTCGCTTACTGGATATCCAGCAAGTACGCCGTTTTCTACTGCTTCCGCTATTCCCTTGTCTATTGCCGGTATATATTCCCTCGGTATTATTCCGCCCACTATATCATTAACAAATTCATACCCTTTGCCCCGCTCATTCGGCTCTATATCTATTACAACATGCCCGTAGTTTCCCCTGCCTCCCGACTGCCTTATATATTTGCCTTCGGCTTCGGCCTTTTTTGTTATTGCTTCCCTGTAAGCCACTTCAGGTTTGCCTACATTTGCCTCAACCTTAAATTCCCTTTTCATCCTGTCCACTATGATTTCAAGGTGCAGCTCTCCCATGCCTGAAATTATGGTCTGTCCGGTTTCTTCATCGCCCCTCACCCTGAATGTCGGGTCTTCTTCGGATAATTTGTTTAAGGCTATGCTCATTTTTTCCTGGTCTGCCTTTGTCTTGGGTTCGACCGCAACAAAAATAACCGGCTCCGGGAATATCATTTTTTCAAGGCCGATTAAATTATTTTCATCACATAACGTGTCTCCGGTAAAAGTATCCTTCAATCCTATGCCCGCGACTATGTCCCCGGCGTAAGCTTCTTTTATCTCTTCCCTGTGATTTGCGTGCATTAAAAGAATACGGCTTATTCTTTCCTGTCCGTCCCTAGTCGCGTTATAAACATATGACCCTGCTGAAAGCGTACCGGCGTATATCCTGAAATAAGTAAGCCTGCCCACATAAGGGTCAGACATAATTTTAAAAGCAAGCGCGGTAAAAGGCTCTTTTTCGTCGGCTTTTCTTATGATTTCCTGGTCGGGATTTTCCGGTGAATGTCCTACCACAGGAGGCACGTCAAGAGGTGACGGCAAAAAATCAACCACGCCGTCAAGCAGCGGCTGCACGCCCTTATTTTTAAACGCAGCGCCGCAAAATACAGGCACTATAGAGAATGTGAGCGTGCCTTTTCTTATTGCCCTTTTTATCATTTCCGGGGTAACCTCTCCGGCCTTGCCTTCCAGATATTTATGCATAAGTTCGTCGTCAAAATCCGCCACTGCCTGGAGCATTTTATCCCTGTTATCTTCTGCCTGTACTTTGTACTCGGCAGGTATTTCCTTTATTTCAAACTTGGCTCCCAGAGTTTCCTCGAGCCATATGATTGCCTTCATATTAATTAAATCCACGACCCCTATAAAAGTGTCCTCTGCTCCTATTGGCAGCTGAAGCGGTACAGGATTTGCACCCAGCTTTTCCTCTATTGAATGCACAGACATCCAGAAATCAGCGCCTACCCTGTCCATCTTGTTTAAAAAGACCACCCTTGGTACTTTATATTTGTCTGCCTGGCGCCAGACTGTCTCGGATTGGGGCTCTACGCCGTTTACGACGTCAAAAACTGCCACGGCACCGTCAAGTACCCTCAGGGACCTTTCGACTTCTATTGTAAAATCAACATGCCCCGGCGTGTCTATAATATTAATCCTGTAGTTGTTCCAGTAACATGTTGTCGCAGCCGAAGTTATGGTGATTCCGCGCTCCCTTTCCTGCTCCATCCAGTCCATGGTGGCAAGCCCCTCGTGCACCTCGCCTATTTTATGAACCTTGCCCGTGTAATAAAGCACCCTTTCGGTAAGCGTAGTCTTACCTGCATCTATGTGCGCCATAATTCCTATGTTTCTTGTTCTCTCAAGCGGGTATTCACGTGGCATTTTCTTTTACTTCTCCTCGGTTTTTAACATTAAACTTGTTTTACCATCTATAATGTGCAAAAGCTTTGTTTGCTTCCGCCATCTTATGCGTGTCGTCTTTTTTCTTTATTGCTCCGCCCTGGTTATTTATCGCGGACATTATTTCATTCGCAAGCCTTTCCTGCATGCTTTTCTCTTTTCTTGCCCTTGCGGCTTCGATAATCCACCTGACGGCAAGTGAAGTGCTCCTGTCCGGGTTAACCTCCACGGGTATCTGGTAATTCGCTCCGCCTATCCTTCTTGTTTTTAATTCAAGGAGCGGCTTGACATTATCGACCGCGTTTTTAAAAGCCGCAAGCGGTTCCTTTCCCTGCTTTTCCATCATCTGGAAAGCGTCGTAAACTATAGATTCAGCCGTGCTTTTCCTGCCTTCGTACATTATGCAGTTGATTAACTTGGCGACAAATTCATTTTTATATTTTGAATCCGGTGTTATTTCTCTTTTAACTACTTTTTTCCTTCTCGGCATTGTTTACCTCTTTTTAATTATTTTGCGGCCGCTGGCTGCTGTTTTGGCATCTTTGCGCCGTATTTGGACCTGCCCTGTTTCCTGTCGGATACGCCCTGCGTATCAAGTGTGCCCCTGATTATGTGGTACCTTACACCCGGCAAATCTTTTACCCTGCCACCCCTTATCATTACGATAGAGTGTTCCTGAAGGTTATGTCCTACACCTGGAATATAGCATATTACTTCCATTTTATTCGTAAGCCTTACTCTTGCCACTTTTCGCAATGCGGAATTCGGCTTTTTTGGCGTAACGGTATACACTCTTGTGCATACCCCTCTTTTTTGCGGGCATGATTTCAAAGCAGGCGCAGACGTCTTATTCTTTGCATGTTTTCTTTTTCTTTTTACAAGCTGGTTGATTGTAGGCAATTACTAGCCTCCTTGCTTAAACTTTTATAAAGGAACATCCCAGTTCCCTCCGGAAAAGTATAATTAATCCCCCATCCGAAATCGGGGAATTTTTTTCGGATAAAATAACAAAAGACGGCTCTAACGGCTCCGTCTTTTTTTACAGCAATTTACCTATTTTATTAGTAAAACCATATCCAATGAGCCTTTTTGAATAAGCGCAAGTATAATATTAAAAATGTTATACTTTGTCAAGGTTTTTTTTGATATTTTTTAAGTTAATCCTGCATAGGTTAAAGCATATGGTTCACAATTTATGGCATATATTTAAGATTCTTTTGCGTCCCGCTTCCCCCTTACCAACTGCCACCCGCATTTCTCCTACTGCCCCTTTATCCTCCTTTCCTTTGCCTGCTCCAGTTGGTTGTATAAATTCACAATCTGGGGGTCGTTGCCGAATAGCGGTATAGCATCCTGCAGTGTCGAAAGCGCCTTGTCGATTTTGCCCATTTTATAATATGTATATGCCACATACATATACATGCTCAAACTTTTGTTTATTCCCCTTGCCCTGATAAAATACTTCAAAGCCGTGTCATAATTATTGTTTTTAAAATAATAAACCCCTATATTTTTATTAACGTCAGCCGTCCTGTAATTTTCGCCTATCAAAAACTCGTATATATCAATGGCAGTTTCATAATTGCCTTTTGCCATCATTTCTGTCCCCTGCGTAAAAAGCGCTTCATACTGCTTGTTTAAATCGATATTTCCTATAGCGTCTATATATGTCTGCAGCAATGCCCTGTTGTCGCTGCCGTATTGTATTGCCTTTTCAAACATTTCCTTTGCCATAGGCAGGATTTTGTTGTTATAATAAATCATTCCCAGCGCTGCGCACGCAACCCAGTAATCCTTTTTTATTGCAATGGACTTTTTAAGGCAATTGATTTCCTCGTTTTCATTACCCAATTCTTTATACGCCAGGGACATATTATAGTAAGTTTCTGCAGTCTCAGCACTCATTGCTTTCATGTTGTCTGTGTAGCAGAAATATAACGCCTTTTTATATACCCATAATGCCTCATTCGGCCTGTGATTTAGCAGCAACTCAAACGCTTGAAGCATCATAGTTTCAGGATACCATGTGACAAGATACAGGTTTTCCCCGTTATATTTCACATACCTGTCAAAAGTCCCCCTGTCATAAGCGTAAAGTTTATATATATCAGGCGAAACCTGCTCGTTAGCTAAGGTGTACTTGCGAACCAGCCCTTTTTGCTTGTAATTATATGCTATTTTAATCTTATCGACGAACGGCGAATAAGTACTCCTGTAGACTCCTGTATTGCGTACAAAAACGCCTATTACATTATTCATATTATTGCCGAATTCATTCTCTTTCATCGGCATATTCCCATATTTATTTATAAAATCATTTATTCCCCACTTTATCCTGAGATTAAGAGCCGGCACAAATTTTATATCCGGCCTTTCTTTCTCAATAGCTTGTATATAATAAACCGGCATCATGTTATGGTCGCCCTCAGCGAGGTACATGCTTCCCTGCTCCATGCTGTTTAATATATTTTTGCCGTAGTCGTAAGCCAGGTAGTCATATCGCCTGTCGTTTTTTTGAAAATGCATGATGCCGGCAAATAAAACTGTTGCCACGACGAGGCCGATTAAAACCTGTTTTAGCATCCTTTGTTTAATACACACCATTGCAAAACATGCGCCGCACACCACAAACATCAGCAGTACATACTGCGCAGGCATAAGAAAAATATCTATCATCCATGCCCAGCCTGTTTCTGTGCGGTTGTAAAAAACTACCATCCCTGTGTATATAATGATTGCGCTTAAATAAAAGAAAAAGACCGGCCTGATTTTTTTTGCCAGTATATAACCACCGAAAAATATCAAAACCCACAATAATGAATAATTATTTATGAATAGATTCAGGAATTCTTTTACCTGGCCCATGTAAAGGCTCAATGACGGAGCAGGCAGCTCTGAATATCCGCTTCTAAGCAGCGTCCACCAGAAATCCGACCAGGTATTCGGTTTTGCCATAAAAACAAACGCGCCTTCACTGCCGCCTCTTATAGGCAGGTAAATATATGCGCTTAATCCGGTTATCAGGAATAACAGCGTAAAAACAGCGTTTTTTATGCTGATTTGGCGTACAAAACGTATAAAAAAATAGCCGAATACAGGCAAGAGTATTATCA
Organism: uncultured bacterium; assembly: GCA_963845185.1. Lineage (GTDB taxonomy): Bacteria > Oederibacteriota > PGYV01 > PGYV01 > CAWJRG01 > CAWJRG01. The sequence continues at coordinate 118,317 of CAWJRG010000011.1, forward strand.
TGCTTGGCCAGTGGTTTGCAAGCGATAACCCGAAAATATACGATATTAAATAAAGATATTTAGTACTGAAATTGTTGAATAAACGCAGGCTAAAAAACAGCATGATTGAGAAAAACAAAAGATTCAGCATATATATGCCGCCCTTTGCTTCTATTGCCTGGTTCCAGAATATATATGAAAAAGCAAGAATAAAAACTCCAAGGAAATTCATGATTTTATTTTCATAATTAAAAATGCGGAAGGTATTCTGCCTTATCAAGAAATAGGTTAAAAGCAGGATAATCATCGCGAGAAAAACCGCGAACAGATTTATCCTGAAAGCAGGCGCGCCGATCGGCAGCCAGGAAAATATTTTTGCAGCCATTGTAAATAAAGGATAGCCGGGCGGATGGCTTATGCCAAGCATATATGCAGATGTTATGGTTTCCGGCGAGTCGTTGCTTTTAAATGCCGGCGGCATGGTGTAAATGTATATTTGAAATATTGCAATTAGAGACAGCAGCAATATTATTGTATCTTTATATTTTTTCCACATTAAATTATCCTTTTGATTGTATTGTTTGTTCCCCTGTAATTTAACATGAAATAATATTTTTTCCATTAAAAAATTTTATATTTTATGTCATTTCTTAAAAATATATTGTTCCATTAAATAATGAATTTTAAAATTGATCATTACCAAAATATGTTATTGTATATTCCCCATGCTCTGATTTATTGATGATATATATTGTTCAAGGCCCTGTCTGTTCGGGCTTCCGTATCGTATCGCATTTTCAAACATTTCCTTAGCCTCCGGCCCTAGTTTTTGATTGTAATAAATCATTCCCAATACTTCAAACGGCCTATAAAAAACATCACTTGCATTAATATTAGCAGCTTCTTTTAAGCATTTTATCTGATTATCTTCATCATTTACTAATGCATATGCCATTGATAAAGCATAGTAAGTATGGGCTTCATATTTTATTACAGGCATGTATAACGCTTTTTTAAATATATCTATCGCATCATTATATTTTTTTTGATTTAAAAAATCACTTCCCTGAGATGCCATACGCCAGCTATAAATTGATATTAATTCTTTATCAAAATGAATTTTTGTTTTAATATCATAAATTCCCCTGTAAGAATAATTTTTAAAAATATTCGCAGATATATATTCGTTTTTATCTGCCATTTTGTTCACAATTCCGTCTGCCCGCTGGTAATAATTATTGGTATTATTTTCCAAATCATTTCTATAAAGGCTCAAATAAATATTATCTTTTAAAATGAAATTATTAATAATATTAATTACATTATCAGTCAGATAATCTTTTTTAAGCCCGATATTACCGTATTTCTTTATAAAATCCTCTATTCCCCATTGATAATTTAATGAAAATAAATTTAAATATTTTATGTCATTTATTTTATGTTCAACGGACTGGAAATAACATAACGGCATTATATAATAATCGGCTGTAGCTATAAAAAAGCTGCCGGGTTTTATTGTTTTTATAATATTATTGCCAAAATCATAAGCAATATAATCATATCTGTTGTTATTAATTTTATAATTTTGAAATCCCATATTTAATATTATTCCAGTAAATATAATCATAAAAGAATACTTATACCTTTTTAAGTTTAGTATTTTCATAACATAATATGCCCCAAATATGATTAAAATATATGATATATATTGTGAAGGCATAAGAAAAATATAAATTAAATCAAATGCTATTTTTTCACCCCGGTTAATTAATACAACAGCAAATACAACAATTAAAAATCCGCTTAAATAAAAAAATAGTATTTCTCTACTTCTTTTAAATAAAATATATGCCCCGAAAAATATTAACAACCATATATATGAAAAATTGCTTAAAAACAAATGAATAAATCCTTTTATTTGGTCTATATATAAATTTATGGTTGGAAGCTCCAGATAAGTATAAGCATTTCTTAAGATTGTCCACCAAAAATTTTCCCATGTATTTGTCCGTGCCATAAAAACAAAAATGCCGTCCGTTCCGGCTCTTATAGGTAAGTAAAGATAAGGGCTCAAACCGGTAAAAAGCAGCAAAACCATTGTTATAATATTTTTTTGATCTATTTTTTGCCTATATTTAAAAACTAAATATCCAAAAACCGGTAAAAGTATTATCATACTCGGCCAGTGGTTAGAAAGCGACAACCCGTAAATAAACGCCATAAGATAAATATATTTAATATTCAATCCTCTGAATAATTTTATGCTCAGATACATCAATATTGCAAGAAACAATAGATTTAATATATATATGCCACCTTTTGCCTCAATTGCTTGGTTCCAGAATATAAAAGAAAATGCTAAAATAAATACACTAAAAAAATTTATTATCTTATCTTCGTAACCAAAAATAAGCCATGTATTTTGTTTCAACAAAAAATAGGAAAAAAATAAAACAATCATCGCAAGAAAAACCGCGAACAGATTTATCCTGAAAGCAGGCGCGCCGATCGGCAGCCAGGAAAATATTTTTGCAGCCATTGTAAATAAAGGATAGCCGGGCGGGTGGCTTATGCCAAGCATATATGCAGATGTTATGGTTTCCGGCGAGTCGTTGCTTTTAAACGCCGGCGGCATGGTGTAAATGTATATTTGAAATATTGCAATTAGAGACAGCAGCAATATTATTGTATCTTTAATTCTTTTTTGCATTTAATCGTCCTTTTTGATAATCATTAGATTTTCCCATTAATTTAACATGAAATAGTGTTTTTTTCATAAAAAATTTTGGAATTTATATTTATATTTTTTTCTCGGTCATTCTATTCCATAAGGTATCATTGATTAATAACAAAATTTGTTATTGTATCTTATCTAAACTCTTGTCTATTTTTGATATATATTGCTCAAGTACCTGTACGTCCGGACTGCCGAATTGTATAGCTTTTTCAATCATTTCCTTTGCCATGATCAAATTGCCCTCCTCAAAATAGACCCCGCCAAGCGCTTGATAAGCCTGCCAATAATTTACTTTTAACAAAATAGCTTTTTTTAAGTATTTTATTTGGTTATCTTTGTCATTTAAACTTCTATAAGCATTAAAGAGATCGTAATAAAAATTCGGTTCATTCTCTTTCATTTCATTTTTAAAAGGGAAAAACATAGCTTTTTTAAATATTTGTAGTGCTTCGACCGTATTTCCTCCATACGAAAGTTCTTCTCCCTTTGGACAATGAATTTTCCCCCTCTTTTTATACTATTATCATCTATTTTTTATTGCCCTTCTGACAGAAGTGACGGAAATGCCCGACATATCGGCAATCTCCTTGTATATTCCCATGAAATTATATTTAAAATTGTCTTTTTTTAAACATTGAAAAGCTTGGTATATTATTTCGTCCCTGCGTTTTATATAATTAAGTCTTTGTTTGATATTCAGGAATTCATTTCATATGATTTTATTTTTTGCCATAGTTTATCCCCTACAGTAAAACCTAATAGGTAATACACTAAATAGAAAAAATTAATACATGGATTTATTTCCGTTTATTAAAGCCTTTATACCCTGAATATAAATGTATTACTATATTGATATTTTGTCAACACGAAATCTTGTCAATTTCGAATTGAGAAATTATATGTCACCAAGCATAACAGTCCGGGACTTTTAGGAGTTTTTAATTCATAAACGTGAAGATGGGCTTTGAAGATTTTGTATTAGACTTTCCCTTGCAATGTATGTCAAGGTAGAGGTCGTAGGATATTTTAACTGCTTTTATTGTTTTTCAACCCCGACTTTTTTGTCACATAAAAGGTAAAAAAATTCCAAATTTTTCTCTCAATCTATTTTAAACTACAGATTATTTTTAATTCGGTTTTATTATGACTTTCAGGCATTCTTTGCTTTCGCTTGCCAGGCGAAAACCTTCTGCTATTTGATCAAGCAGTAAAATATGCGTGATAATATCCGTAACTTTCATCCTGCCCGAGCTTATGAGTTCTATGGCCTGCTTATTATCCTCTGGCGCCGAACCATAGCTTGTTTTTATGCTGATATCGTCGCGCCAGAAAGGCGTAAAATCTATTGCCACGGTTTCACCCGGCTTTGGCACTGCAAAAAATACTATCGTTCCTCCCCTGTCCACACACTTCAATGCCTGGTTCGCGGCAGGCAAAGCGCCGGCGCATAATATTACTTTATCAGCAAGCCTTCCGTTATTTGCCTTTTTCACCATTTCAGGCACGTTTTCCGCTGCGCTTATTATTGTATCAGCGCCTGCTTTTCGGGCAGCTTCCATTTTATACGGGCTTATGTCAGTCGCTATTATCTTGCCTGCTCCTGTTTCCTTTGCCAACATTATGCTCAGAAGCCCGGTTATGCCGCTTCCTATTATAAGAACAGTATCGCCTTTTTTAAGCCCGGCTGCGCGCAGGCACCGCACGACCGTGCCGACCGGCTCTATAAAAGTCGCCTGTTCGTAAGACATATTTTCGGGAAGTTTGAACACCCCCGTTTCAATTGACCTGCCCGATACTTTTAAAAACTCGGCAAAGCCGCCGGGAGTAAAATTATTTTCCGAATGAAATACTTCGCAGGCTGTCTCATGTCCGTTTTTACAATAAATACATTCGCCGCATGGTACATGGTGTGTGGCAAAAACCCTGTCCCCCTTTTTTAAGCCTTTGATATCTTTGCCGGTTTCCATGATTTCACCGGCCATTTCATGTCCGAGCACGATTGGCGCCTTTTTTATCCTGTACCATTCCAGTACATCGCTGCCGCAGATGCCGCATGCCATGACCTTTATCAATATATCTTTAGGGCCAATTTCCGGAACCGGCCTTTCCTCTATTCTCACGTCCCTGTTATTATAATAAACTCCTGCTTTCATTTTGCTTACTTCTTAATTAAGCTGTTATAAAATTCAAGCGCTTCTTTCGCGGTTTTACCTTCGTGCACCACACTTCTTATTGTGCGTATCATTGCCACCGGGTTCTCGTTCTGGAATATGTTCCTTCCCATGTCAACGCCTATGGCGCCTGCGTTTATGGCGTTATACGTGAACTCAAGCGCTTCCTTTGTCGGCCTTTTTGTGCCGCCTGCAATCACAATCGGCGCCAGGCAGGATTCAACGACTTCCTCGAACCCGTCACAGTAATATGTTTTTACTATATCCGCTCCGTTTTCCGAGACGACCCGGCACGCGTGTTTTAAATATTTTATGGCTTCTTTCTTGTCTTCCTTTGACAGCTCGCCCCCGCCCTCTGCCTCGCCTTTCACGAATTTCCCGAGCACAGGGTCGCTCCCGACAGCCGTAATGCCTATTGAAATAAGGCCGTATTTATGGCCCTCATTTGTATGGTCAGCCAGGTTTTTTATGGTCTGCTTCTGGTGTGGAAGGCCGATATAGCATGAAACCGTAAAGCCGATTGCGTTTAACTTCAGGATTTCGTCTATTGTGACTGTTATTACCTCATCGTCCAGCTCATCCGGTTTTCTCATGCTGTTGCCGCCAGTTGCCCTCAATATAATAGGCGTCGTGCACCACGGGTCCATGCTGGTTTTCAAGCCTCCAACAGTAGGGCTTATCGCGTCGCAGTACGCTATCAGTGGCTTTATCGTGTTTCTTAAATCCTCCAGCCCTGCCGGCGCGCCCTGAAAATAGCCGTGGTCAACGGCAAGCAATACCGTCCTGCCCGACTCCGGGTTCACCATCCTTGCGAGCCTATTTGTCAGCCCGCTCCATTCAGTCTGATATTCAAATATCTTTTTCATGTTTTTCTCCTTTTGGTTTTAATCTTATAAATCGGATTATACTATTCCAAATGTGTTTTGTCAAATTTGTAAGGCGAATCTGGAATTGATGCAAGAAGCAGTTTTGTGTAGTCGTTTAAAGGCTTTTTATATATATCGCTTACTTGCCCCTCTTCCACTATCTTTCCTTTGTTTAAAACAATCATCTCATCTGCTATGTTTTTCACAACCCTTAAATCATGTGTGATGAAAATTATTAATATCTTTCCCTCTTTGTTCAGTCTTGAGAAAAGCTCAAGTATCTGTGCCTGCACTGATACGTCGAGTGAGGATACGGGCTCGTCCGCAACCAGGACCTCTGGTTTCATGGTAAGCGCCCTTGCCACAACTGCCCTTTGCCTCTGGCCGCCTGATAATTCGTGCGGGTATTTCTTTAAGATCGAGACAGGCAGCCCCACCAGGCCAAGGTATCTTTTTACTTCCGTTTCAAGCTGCTCATCTTTTAATTTAAAGTGAAAGTTGATGGGTTCTGAAAGCGCGTCTGATATTTTAATCCGCGGATTTAAAGAAGCGAATGTATCCTGGAATATATATTGTATTTTCCTTCTCGTGTAAGGGTTTTTAAAATCAATCGGCTTGCCTTCAAAGAATATTTCGCCTGAATCCTGCGTTTCAAGCCCGCATATGCACCTTGCTATGGTTGTCTTGCCTGACCCGCTTTCGCCTACAACTGCAAGCACCTTGCCTTTAAAAAGCGTAAAACACACCCCGTCCACTGCCTTTACAGTGTCTTTTTCCTCTGAAAACACATGCTCTATTTTAAAGCTCTTTTTTAGTCCTTTTACTTCAATAATTTTTTCCATGTTTGCCTCTTAGTATTTCACGATGTCATTGCGAGGAGCGAAGCGACGAAGCAATCTCGCATTTTAGGAAAAAACGAGATTGCCACGCTCCCTTTGGTCGCTCGCAATGACAGAATACGTAGTTGTAGCGAACGATCCCATTAACTACTTTACCGGGAAATAACACCTTACAAAATGTCCCTTCTTTAATTCCTCTATTTCCGGGTGCTTTTTTGTACATTTATCCCTGCCGTACTCGCACCTGCCGTAAAAATAACACCTGCCGAGCACCTGCTTTAATTCCGGTACTTCTCCTTTTATTACCTTGAATTCCCTTTTATCTTCCCTTACATCCGGTATCAGCTCGAATAATGCTCGTGTGTAAGGATGTAAAGCTTCTTTTTCTTTTTTAATCCTGCAGTCTTCCATTATTTCACCTGCATACATTACAACAACCCTGTCTGCCGTATCTATGGCCAGGTGCAAATCGTGCGTTATTAAAATCAGCGTAAGCCCCCGCTCCTCTTTTAACTTTTTAAGCGTTTGCATTATCTGCGCCTGCACGGTCACGTCAAGCGCGGTCGTGGGCTCATCCGCGACCAGGATTTCAGGGTTGCACGACAGGGCAATGGCTATCATTGCCCTTTGCTGCTGGCCTCCTGACAACTGGTGCGGGTATGAGTTGTATACCCTTTTCACGTCGTCTATGCCTGCTTCTTTTAGAAGCCTTTCCCCGGTATTTTCAAGCTCCTGCTTTTTTGTGTCTTTGTAATGCGCGAGCACGGTTTCCTCAATCTGCTGTTTTATAGTAAACACCGGGTTAAGGGCAAAGCCTGCTTCCTGGAATATTGTGCTTATTATTTTCCCCCTAATTTTTTCAAGTTTCTTGTTGCTTTTGTCAATCATGCTGTTGCCGTCTATCAGGATTTCGCCTCTTACAGCTGTATTTTGCGGCAGCAGGTTTATAAGCGCGTTTGCAAGCGTTGTCTTGCCGCAGCCAGACTCGCCGACTATTGCTATGCTTTCGCCTTTTTCCACTTTTAAATCAATGTTCCTGAGGGCAAACACTTTTTCCCCGGGATTTATCAGATATTCGACGTTTAGGTTGTTGACTTCGATGATTTGGCTCATATTTCCCCTTTAATTGTAGAGACACGCCATGGAGTCTGTCTCAAAACTCTTTTAAACGCCTTGCATTGCCTACACTTATCGCGTTTTTTAGCCCCTATCTTTATTATTTCTCTTCTTTTCGATTTGTGGTTCTTTTCTTGTCAGGTTGCGAACCTTAATTTAACCTTACCTTCCCTCCACAAGGCATACATTGTCTTTATGTTATGGGCGGCGCATATAAAAGACCATTGTGTTTTTACGCTTTCGATTCCTCTAACACTAAATCTTGTAAAACCAAGTACGTTTTTTATACGTCCCAATAATGGCTCAACTATTGTTTTTCTCTTTCGAAGCTGTTCTTTCCAGTTATTGACCCTAGCTTCTTCTCTGTATATTGACACTATCTCCTCATACTCATGCTTATTTGCTTCTATTATCCTTCCGGATTTTACCTTGCTGCATTCGTATTTATAAATACAATCCCTATGATCCCCGCATCGGTATATCATTGTCTCTTTTCCGTTTTTCTTCTTCCTTATACTGGTATATTCAAGCCTGCCATTTTTAGGACATACATATTCGTTTTTTTCTTTGTCGTATTTAAAATGCGCTTTGCCATACGGCCTATCGCTGTCATCCTCCGGCAAGTTAACAATTATATTCCTTTTTTCTTCTTTGGCTTTTGCCAGTTCTTCCGGTGAATAATACCCTCCATCCGCAAGCGTTACTCCTGATTTTTGTCCGGTATTCGACTCTGCTTTTTCTATCATATCATTCAGCATGTGAGCATCCGATTCCTTGTTTGTCACATTCTCTGCCACAATTATCTGTTTCTTTGCGTCCACAACAACCTGTGAGTTATATGCCTGTTGCAGTCCTTTACCTCTTGTCATCATGAACCGGCTGTCTCTATCTGTGGGGTTTTCAGTTGTTTTTCCTTCACTTTTCATACGTTCTATATGTTCTCTTATTACCTGACGCAGTTTCTCCTTTTCCTGCAATTCTTTTGGCATTCCGCACTTACTTTTGCCCTCTTCATCGTCTTGTTCGTCATTTTTCTCAATTTCCACCATTATTTTGTCTATTTCTCTGTCTAATTCTTGTATTTTTTTATTCATGTCTTTTATTGTTTTGGTCTTTTCCTTATTTACATCTGCCTGTATTTTTGTGCCGTCCACGGCTTGAATTTCAAAACCAACCAAATTGTTGTTTGTTGCCACACGCACCGTCTCCTTCAGTAAAACCCTTATCTGCTCTTTATTTCCTTTAAAAAATCTCCATAGCGTATTATGGTCGGGATGATTATTCCCGGTTATCCATATCATCCCCATTGAATCGTAAGTCATTTTTTCAACTTTTCTGCTGCTCTTTTTTCCTTCCAGTATGCCGTACATCCATGCCCCAAGTAAAAGATCTACAAAATATCCCGGTCTTCCGGTTTCTTCTTCCATTTTAAAACCCATCTCTTCAAGCGGTAATTCTTCTACGAATTCTACGACAAATCGAGCTAAATGATCTTTTGAAACCCAATCTTCTATTGCCGGTGGCAGTAGATACATTTGATTTCTATCGGCTCTTATCGTTGGCATTTGGTTTCTCCTTCGCTAAATTTTGAAACCATTATACCATTTATGTCAAAGAATTAAGAGGCTTTTGAGACAGACTCCATGGCGTGTCTCTACCTTAATTTCATTACATAAAAAGCTTCTGGGAAATCTCCATGGTTAAATTCACAAAATAAAAAGGAAAAATTCCTATTAAAATTATGCCCGCTATTGTCAAAAGCAATGCAAGCCTCAAGGCAACAGGCAGCTTTATCTTCGGGTATTCTTTTGTCCTGTCGAAAATGTACATTTGCTTGAGCACAAGCAGATAATAATAAAGCGATATTGTGCTGTTCAGCGCGCCGGCTATGACAAGCCACAAATACCCTTTCTGCATTGCGGCGTAAAAAAGGTAAAATTTCCCGACAAAGCCGGCCAAAGGAGGTATTCCCGCAAGCGACAGCAGGGCCAGCAAAAACGTCAGCGCGAGCAGCGGTTCCCTCTGCGCCAGGCCGGCGTAGTCCTCAAGTTCGTCTGAGCCTGTAACATTTGAAAATCCTATAATGACGGCAAACGCTGCCATATTTGTCACGGTATAGGCAATCAGGTAAAACAAAACCGAGCTCATGCCTGTTACTGACGCTCCCACAAATCCCACGAGTATATACCCTGCCTGCGAAATCGTCGAGTATGCGAGCAACCTCTTGACATTTTTCTGGTGAATGGCTACCAGATTGCCCAGTGTCATTGTCAAAAAAGCAAGTATTGATACTATCGGTACCCAGACAAAAGTAAATTTAACAAAGGTGTAGCCGAGCACGCGCAAAGCGAATACAAAACCGGCTGCCTTTGATGCTACGGATATAAATGCAGTAATGGCCGTGGGCGCTCCCTGATAAACGTCCGGCGTCCACACGTGCATCGGCACCATTGAAAGCTTGAACCCTATTCCGAGCAGCATCATTATCACGCCCGTTACGAACAATGCGTTTGACCCGTTTGTTCCGGTAAATGACTGGATGCGCGCTAGCGACGTCGTGCCCGCGGCCGCGTAAACAAGGCTGATGCCGTAAAGCAGTATCGCTGATGAAATCACGCCGAGTATAAGGTACTTGATCCCGCCTTCGAGCGACAGGTCGTCGTTCTTATAAATTGCAGTAAGCGCGTATAAGCTCACTGTTGTGGTCTCCAGCCCCACGTACATTGTTATTAATTCCTTTGAGGATACCAGCACCATCATGCCGAGCACGGATGACAGCAGTATGGCATAATATGCGCCTAAATATTTTTGCTTTATTTTCAGCGAATTAAGCGAAAGCAGCCCGGTCAGAAACGCACCTGCTAAAATTATTATTTTTGCAGAGCCACGACAGGCCGTCATATACATACACACCCGAGAATAAAACCCCTTCCCTCCTGAAATACGCCACGAAACATAGGAGCAGGAATGTAAAAAGCACGTAAAAAGACCCGATTACGGCCTTTCTATCCCTGGTAATAAAATCAAGCAACAGTATAACCGCTATGGCGCCTGTGGTTGCTATTTCATCAGACATCAGGAGATAACTCAATTTACATGCCTCCCAGTCTGGCGGCTATTGGCATTACAGCCGAATATATTACGTTCATCATGTAAAACGGATAAAATCCCACGGTTATTATGAAAAACATCAGTATCGCGAGCGCGATAAATTCCACGTTATTTGCATCGGTTAAGTGTTCATGGTGCGGGTCTGATATCTTGCCGTAAAAAATCATTTGTATAACGCGTAAAACGTAAAAAGCCGTTATTACTATTCCTGTAACACATATGATTGCTATCACCGGGTTATATTTAAAAGCGCCTACAAATACAAGCAGTTCCGCGACAAAACCCGACATCCCTGGCAAGCCGAGCGAGCACAGGCCAGTAAGTACAAAAAACGCTGCCAATTTGGGCATCCTCTTTGCCAGGCCCGACATTTCATTTATCATCCTTGTATGCGACCTGCCGTAAACCATGCCTACGAGGCCGAAGAAAAGCCCGGTCATTACGCCGTGCGAGAACATCTGCAGCACGGCCCCCGATATGGCCGTCGCGTTCCTTGAGGCTATGCCGAGCAGCACTATTCCCATGTGGCTCACGCTTGAATAAGCCACTATGTATTTTAAGTCCTTTTGAGCGGTCGCGCCCAAAGAGCCGTAAACGATATTGACAATGGTCAGCAAAGCCACAACAGGCAGCCAGAACTTTGCTCCCTCAGGCAGCAGGAAAACAGCCACTACAAGGCATCCGTATGCGCCGAGTTTCATAAGCACGCCTGCGTGCAGCATGGAGACCGCAGTAGGCGCAGATGCATGTCCGTCCGGCGACCATGTGTGAAACGGCCACAGCGCTGCCAGAATGCCGAACCCTAGGAAAAGTATTGGGAAAAATATTTTCTGGAAAACCGGGTCAAATGAGACTTTTGAAAGCACGTCGAAATCAAAAGTATTCAGGCCGGAACCGAAATATAACCCCAGTATGCCGGCGAGTATAAGAGCACTGCCCACCATGAGGTAAAGCGTAAGTTTCATTGCCGAGTATTCCTTTTTGCCTGTCCCCCATATGCCTATCAAAAGGTACATTGGCAAAACAGCGACTTCATAAAACAAAAAGAACAGGAATAGGTTATAAGCCATGAAAACACCGAACACGCCAGTCACGAGCGTAAGCAAAAACGCGAAAAACTCTTTTGGCCTGTACGAGACATCCCATGACGCGAGCACTCCTGCCACTATTATTATGCCTGTCAAAAGCACCAGGGTTATATTTATGCCGTTTACAGCCATGAAATAATTGATGCCTATAGCCGGTATCCAGCTCATGCGCTCGACAAACTGAAGCCCGCCCGCCTTGTAATCATAGGAAAAAAACAGGAGAATGGAGAGTATCAAGGCAATCGAAGTCAGGCCGAGCGCCACGAATTTAACTGCCTTATCGTACTTTTCAGGTATAAAAAGTATTATTATAAGCGCGAGCAAAGGCATGCAGAATATTGTAGTAAGTATCGGGAAAGGAAAATGCATTTACCTGCCTCCGAATATCTTTAGGGCTTCGGGATTGTAAATCGCGAAAACCAGTATTACTATAACGGCACCGCTGAAAATTATAAGCGCGTAATTTTGCACTTTGCCGGATACCGTAAGTTTTAGCTTCGAACCCGACCACCTGCATAAGAACGCCACCAGGTTTACCGCTCCGTCAACTATGTGCCTGTCGAACCACGCTATTACTTTTGTAACTGCCAGGAATGTATATTTTATTACAAAAAGGTAAATCTCATCTATGAAGAATTTGCGTTTGGACAGCACATAAAGCGGCCCTGTTATTTTTTTCATTGTCTCTGCCTTGATTATTTTAAGGAAATAAATTATAAAAGCCAGGAATATGCCCGCAAGGGCCGCAGCATTTGATGTAACGGCTATTTTCATGTTAAACTCTGTCGCCTGCGGTGACTCACCCAGGTAAAGAAAATTATAAATGCTCACCTGTTTACCCGGTATGCCTATAAACCCGGCGAATATAGAAAGCAGGGCAAGTATGACGAGGGGTATTGTCATGACTGGAGGCGATTCGTGACCGTGGCCTTCATCGTTTCCCTTGCCTGTAAAAGTCACAAAAAACAGCCTGAACATGTAAAAAGCTGTCATAAACGCTGTGATAAGAGCCGAATAATAAAGCATTTTGTGCCCGCTCTCCTGCGCCGCTACGAGTATTTCATCCTTGCTCCAGAACCCGGACAATGGGAAAATGCCTGCTATGGCAAACGCTGCTATTAAGAATGTAGCTGCCGTGATAGGCATCTTTTTGCCCAGTCCGCCCATTTTCCATATATCGTTTGTCGCGACTGAGTGTATTACGCTGCCCGCGCAAAGGAACAGCAAAGCCTTAAAAGCCGCGTGCGTAGTAAGGTGAAACATGCCTGTCGTATATCCTCCTACGCCGAGCGCGAGCATCATATACCCGAGTTGGCTCAGCGTGGAATAGGCCAGTACGCGTTTTATATCATCCTGCGTTAGCGCTATGCTCGCCGAGAATATTGCTGTAAAAGCTCCAAGGTACGCTATTACAAGCATTGCTTCGTGGCTTGACGCGAATATTCCGAATAACCTTGCCACCATAAAAACCCCGGCTGCGACCATGGTTGCCGCATGAATCAGGGCAGATACGGGAGTGGGGCCTTCCATTGCGTCCGGCAGCCAAACGTGCAGCGGGAACTGCCCGCTTTTGCCCATGGCTCCGGAAAACAGTAAAAGCGCGATTATCATCATCATTTTGGGCGTTATGCTCCCCGACGCTACGCCTGCTTTCACGAAATCTTCCGCTTCGTGAAAGTTAAAGGTCTTAGCCAGATAGCTTAATATTAATATGCCGATTAAAAACCCAAAATCCCCAAAGCGGGTCACGACAAACGCCTTTTTGGCCGCGTCGCTGGCCTCGGGTTTTTCATACCAGAAACCGATTAAAAGGTACGAGCATAATCCCACGAGTTCCCAGAAAATATAAATCTGTATGAAGTTGTTCGCGAGCACCAGGCCAAGCATTGAAAAGGAAAAAAGAGATATAAAAGCGAAAAATTTCGGGTATGTCCTGTCCCCGTGCATGTATCCGACTGAATATATCTGCACCAGCAAGCTCACCGTGGTAACAACCATGAGCATTATTCCGGTCAGCGGGTTTATCAGTATGCCAATATTCCAGTTTATATTGCCAATGTGGAGCCACGGAATATTGTATTCAAACGACATTTTTACTGCCAGCAGGCTGTACAGGATAAAGCAAGAAAACAAAAACGACAGGCCTATGCCGAGTATGGATATTGTGCTGCTAAGTAAGTTATATTTTTTAGTCAGCGCAACTATGATAAGGAATGCCGCAAACGGGCAAACCGGAATCAGCAATCCTGCCAAAACAATCGTGTTCAAATTCTGTTCTCCTTAGATTTCGTTTACTTTGCCAAGCCGTCAACAGGTGCAGGCAAAGTATTACGAAATCTTGTACCCGCTCAAGTCCGAGGCCGCCAGGCCGAGGACAAGCGGTGCTTATTATTATTCAGTTTTTCAATCTAAGATCAAAAATCTAAAATGCACTACTCAGTATTTCATAAGATTCATTTCATCCGCATGAATCTTCATTCTTTTCCTGTAAATCGCGAGTATTATCGCAAGCCCCAGAACGCTTTCCGCCGCTGCCACGGTTATAATGAAAATTGCGAATATCTGGCCCGGTATTTCGTTCGGAGTGATATATTTCGACACGGCAACCATGTTTATATTTACCGCGTTTAATAGGAGCTCGGTTGACATGAGTATGCCAATGGCGTTTCTCCTTGTCAGCACTCCGAATATTCCTACGGCAAAAAGTATTGCCGACAGTATTATGTAATGCGTGAGCGTGATTGTCATTTTACGCCCTCCTTGTCTTTTGCCACTATTACTATCGCTCCTATAAGAGCGGCAAGCAGTAGGACCGACGCAAGTTCAAAAGCCGGCATATAATCAGTAAGAAGCAGCCTGCCTATCTGGGCAGTGTCGTTTAGCGGCTGGTTCGGCGGCGCTGTTATTGCCAAGTATTTTGTCTTCATAAGCGCGAGTATTATAAGCGTTGCACCAAGTCCTGCAGTGAGTAATGCCGGTAAAATCTGCTTGTTGATAAGCGGCACTGGCTCGCCCAGGATTTCCTTTGTAAGGTTGATGACAAATATTGTAAGCACTACAACCGCTCCTATGTAAATAAGCACCTGTATCCCCGCTATAAAATACGCGTTTAAAAGCACGAATACCGCAGCCACGCCGAAAAGCGTAAGCGCGAGGTATAAAGCGCTGTGAAAAATGTTTTTTGACGTTACCATCAAAAACGCGCTCAGTAGTATTATCGCCGAGAACGCGTAAAACAGTACTGCTTCAGTCATGCTTTACTCCGTTTCTTCTTTAAATTTTGTCTTCCACCAATTTGCTTTTTTGCCCTGCAGGCCGTACTTTTCCGACACAAGTTCAAGCATAAGGCCTGATTTGTCCGGTGTGGCAAGTTCGTACTCGTCGGACATTACTATGGCAAAAAACGGACACGATTCCACGCATAAATTGCAGAACATGCAGGTGGCCATATTGTACATGAACTTTGCCGCCTTTGGCTTTGGCTTGCCGGTCTCGTCCACGATTTTCTCCACTTCAAGCGACCTGTTCGGGCATGCCTTCACGCAAATATTGCAGGCAGTGCACCTGTTGTCGTTTTTGTCCGGGTCAATCGGCATGACAAGCCTCCCCCTGAACCGGGTCGGCAGGTCCGGCTTTTCATCCGGGTACTGCATAGTATACGGCTTGACAAATAAATACTTAAAAGTCACAGCCAGTCCCTCTGCCAGCGATATGATTCCCTTTATGATATCTGCTATATACTTGAACATGTCAACTCCATAAGTTTAATGTTTCCTGTTTAAGGTTTGAAGTTAAACTGCTCTTTCTTTCAACTTTGAACATTGAACTTTAAACCTTAAACTATTTTTATAACTACTGCCGTCACTATCAGGTTCAGCAGCGCAATCGGCAAAAGCACTTTCCACGCGAATTCCATAAGGTGATCAACCCTTATCCTCGGGAAAGTCCACCTGATCCACATGAGTATCGATACCACAAAATATGTCTTTATGAAAAACCATACAAACGGCGGCAAAAACGGCCCCTGCCATCCTCCAAGAAAAAGCGTCGTGGCAACAGCGGAAACCAGGAATATATTTGTGTATTCAGCAAGGAAAAACATAGCGAACTTCATGCCGCTGTACTCTGTTATAAACCCTGACACAAGCTCAGACTCAGCTTCAGGCAGGTCAAAAGGAGCCCTGTTTATCTCGGCGTTTGACGCTATAAGGAACAAAATAAACCCAACGGGCTGGAATATTACAAACCATGTCTTTGACTGTGCCGCCACTATGTCTCCCATTTTCAATGAGCCTGCCATAAGTATGACGGACAGTACTATTAAAACAGAAGGTATTTCATAGCTGACTATCTGGGCCGCCGACCTCATCCCGCCTATCAGCGAGTATTTGTTGTTTGACGCCCAGCCGCCGGCAAGTATACCTATAACGGAAAGTCCTGTTATGGCGAGTATATATAATACCCCGATATTCAAATCCGCGGCTATTATGCCCTTGCCAAATGGTATCACGAGGAAAACCGCGAAAGTTGCAAGCATGACT
This sequence comes from uncultured bacterium, assembly GCA_963845185.1. Taxonomy (GTDB): domain Bacteria; phylum Oederibacteriota; class PGYV01; order PGYV01; family CAWJRG01; genus CAWJRG01. The sequence goes on from CAWJRG010000011.1 coordinate 134,765, forward strand.
ATAATAGGCGCTATTGTAAAAACATTCTTGTCGACTTTTGCAGGCACTATGTCTTCTTTTATAAGGAGCTTGATTGTATCCGCGACAAGCTGCAGCGAACCCTGCCATCCCACCCTGTTCGGGCCGTACCTGAGCTGCATCTTCGCCGACAGACGCCTTTCATAATATATGATCCACAGGGCGTTTAAAGCCAGGAAAACCACGACAATAACTGCGACCACGAGCTGTATTATAATATCAAGGATCACGCCTGGCAAATGCCAGCTGGCCCACAACGCATGCGACTGTGTGTAAATCCACGCCACAATCTTATCTGTATTGTAAAAAATGTCCTTTACAACCTGCCAGAAATTCATCAAATCTCCTTACAGTTTTCAGTTTACGGTTTACTATTTCCAGTCACCTTTAAACTGTCTTTATACTTCGTTCCTTTAAAATCCGTTCTATTTAAATACTTGATCAATCCATATATCATCGAGCTAACTTCGTCAGCTATTGAATACATTTCATCAAATTCCGTCTTAGTTATATAACTCTGGTCCAATGCAATATGTATCAGGTTTCTTACTTCGCCCGAAGAACCTTTTGCTATTGATAAAAATTGTTTAAACTCTTTGCTGCCGCCGCGTTCAAATCCTTCAGCTATGTTTGACATTATTGAATAGCTTGCCCTTTTAATCTGATCGCGTAAAGAAAAATCTTTATTAAAAGGCTCCTTAGCTATGACTTTATAAATATAATTATTTAAGTTTCTCGCCTTTTGCCAAGCTTCAATATCTTCAAATTTCTTAAAGCCTGCCATATTTACTCCTTATAACTATTTCCTGTTTCCTGATTAAAGTTCCCTGTTTAAAGTTTTCAACTGTAAACCTTAAACAGTAAACTCTAAACTGTTTTTACCTGTCTATCTCCGGTATTATCACGTCAAGGCTTCCGAGTATTGCCACAACATCCGCAACTTTATAACCTATAATAAGTTCTTTTATCACGCTTAAATTCGAGAATGACGGTTTTCTCATTTTAAGCCTGTAGGGCTTGTCGCTGCCGTCGCTGACTAAATACACACCTATGTCTCCGCGCGGGCCTTCTACCCTGGTGTAAACCTCGCCAGGCGCCGGCTTTATTACTTTCGGAACTTTTGCCATGACCTCGCCGGCGGGTATACCTTCAATTGCCTGCCTTATTATAACCGCGCTCTGGCGTATCTCATCCATCCTGACCTTGCACCTATCCCATGTATCGCCGTTTTTACCTACAGGTATCTCAAAATTAAATTTCGGATATACCGAGTATGGCTCGTCTTTTCTTACATCGTGCGCTATGTTTGAGCCACGCAAAGACGGCCCTGACAATCCGTAATTAATCGCCTTTTCCTTGCTTATTATAGCTATGCCCTTTGTCCTGCTTGTCAATATAACGTTATTTATCAGCAGGGCCTCATACTCGTCCACATCATCGTCTATGCGGTCAAGCACCTTCTTCAGGCCTTCAAAAAATCCTTTGGGCAGATCGTTCTTAAACCCTCCAAACCTGAAATATGTATGCAAAAGCCTTGCCCCCGAAGCCGCTTCCACAAGCGACATCAGTTCTTCCCTTTCGCGGAAAGCGTACCAGATTGGTGTCAGCGCCCCCACGTCCATGCCGAAAGCCGAATACCATAAAAGGTGGCTCATCATCCTGTTGATTTCTGCCATTATTACCCTGATATACTGCGCGCGTTCAGGCACCTGTATGCCCATTAATTTTTCCACGGCCATGACATAAACAAAATTATTAGCTATAACGGAAAGGTAATCCGTCCTGTCTGTATAAGGAATTATTTGCTCGTATTTCTTGTTTTCAAACAGTTTTTCCATGCCGCGGTGCATAAAGCCGAGGTACGGGACCACGTCTTTCACTACTTCGCCGTCCATTTTCAAAACAAACCTCAGCACGCCGTGAGTGCTGGGATGCTGCGGCCCCATGTTCAGTATGTATTCGTCTGAAGTCAGGTTCTTTATCTCGAGTGGTACTTTTGCGTCCATATTCACCTTATTTTACTTATCATCCGGCATCGGAATTAAATTTTCATGCTTAAAATCTTTTCTTAATGGATATCCTTCAAGCCCGTCCGGCGTAAGAAGAGGTCTTAAGTCCGGATGGTTTATGTAATTTATTCCGAACATTTCAGCCGTTTCCCTCTCGTGCCATTCCGCCGTCCTGTATATGTCGCTCACTGTTTCTATCTCAGGCTTGCTCCTGTCAAGTTTCGCCCTTACAACAATTTTATCTTTTGTTTCGTATGAAAAAAGGTAATATATTGCCTCTATATTATTATTTGCCGGCCAGTCCAGCGCGGTTGTAAAAAACATAAAGTTAAATTTAAGTTCATTCTTTAAATAAGAGAGTATTTGCCTTATTTGCGATTTTTCTATTTCCACATTCAGTATGCCGAGGTCTTCTTTTGATCCGGCAATCTGGAATTTTGCTTTTATGTTGTCCAGGAGTTCGACAAAAGTCATTTTTTCCCTCCTGTAAGGAACTTATCCTTCATTATTTTTTTCTGAAGCTGCATAAACCCGTAAAGCAGCGCCTCTGGCCTCGGAGGGCAGCCAGGCACGTAAATGTCGACCGGTATAATCTTGTCGACTCCCTTTACTATTGTGTATGAATCGTAAACATATGGCCCGCCCGATATGGCGCAGGAGCCCATTGCGATGACGTATCTTGGCTCTGCCATCTGCTCAAACAGCATCCTTACCGTCGGCGCCATTTTTTCCACGATCGTGCCCGCTATTACCATGACATCCGACCTTCTCGGTGACGCGGCAGGTACCTCAAACCCGAACCTTGCCCAGTCGTATTTTGTGGCTCCGGTGTGCATCATTTCTATGGCGCAGCAGGCAGTGCCGAAAGTGAGCGTCCAGAGTGAATTGCTCCTCGATATGTTTATTGCCCACTCGGCTGTCGCGAGTATTATCTGGCCGCCTGGAATTTTGTATACTATATTATCCTTGTCAAGCCCGTTCATTAATCCCATTTAAGCTCACCTTTTTTCCAGGCATAGGCCAGGCCTAGTATGATGATAAAAAGGAATATAAGGATTTCAATCAAAGGCATTAACCCGGAAAGCGACCTGTAAACAACGGCCCACGGGATCAGGAATACCGATTCAACTGCAAATACGACATACATAAGGGCAAATACGTAAAATCTCAGGTTATAACGGACGTGCGCTTCGCCTATCGGGTCCACGCCGCATTCATATGTTGAATTCTTGGCGTATGTCGGGTGATGCGGCATAAGGATTGCGTTCACAATAAATGCTGCCGCCACAAACACGACTGCGAATACCAGAAACATTAAAAGCATTCCGTATTCCATTTAATTCTACGCCTCCATATTTTTAATAAGTTCTTTCCAGAACATAATCAGCCAGCATTTCCAGTACTTCTTTTTTATTCTTAAATTTGACTTTTGCTTTTTTTAAATATAATTTTGCTTTTCTTATGTATCCGGCCGCTATATCAGCTGCGGTTTCGATTCCTTTATATTTTTTTATGAATTTTATTATTCCAGCTGTGTGATTTTTTTTACTTAAAAACAGTTTTTTTACTGAACGGCTGTTATTTTGCCCGGCGTTTTTCAGCGCAAGTATAAAAGGCAGTGTTACTTTCCCCTCCCGGATATCATTACCGACAGGCTTGCCGAGCTTCTTTTCGTTTCCAGTTATATCAAGGATATCGTCCTTTATCTGAAAGGCAATGCCCATATTCTCGCCGTAATTTTCCAAATTCCATGTTGCGGCAGCCTTTGCGCACGAAAGATACGCCCCTGCTTTCACCGCAGTTTTAATGAGTAAAGCCGTTTTCTTTCGTATTATGTCCAGGTATACTTTCACGCTAAGGCTTGTATTGTATTTATTGTAAACTTCGTTTATCTCCCCTTCGCATATGCCCCTGGTGGCAGAAACAAAAAGCTTTAATAATCCCCAATCCTGATTTTGTAAGATCAAATTTGTAACATAATAAAAAATGTAATCACCTGTCAAAACAGAAAATTCATATCCAAGCCTGCGGTTTAAGGAATCCATGCCTCGTCTTGTTTCAGAGTTATCGACGATATCATCGTGTATCAGAGTAGCATGGTGCAAAAGTTCTACGGCGACAGCCGTATTAATAGCGTTTTGGCCTGTTTTTCCGATATTTAACTCCGCTGTCAACAGAACAAGTAGCCCGCGTAGCCTTTTACCTGATGATATTTTGGTATTCTTGAAAATATATTGTATGCTTTTGCTTTTTATTCTCTTGATTAAATTTATTCTTTTATTTATTAAATTTAACCTTTCTTTTATTTTATATTCATCGAGCATTTCATGACCTGCAATCTTGTTTTGATACAACGGGAGGTTGAGAAATTTTTCTCAAAGTCGAAAAGACTTTTTTATTGTATTACTAAAACTTTTTTTGTCAAGAAAATTTATTTTTCATTTAAAATCCAGGCGACAGCATATTATAAGTTACCGGCCCATATTCCTGCCAGCCGCTTCTTTTATACATTAACCTTAATGTTGAGCCCGGACCCGATTGAGTTAATACATACTTATAAGCTGCTGTAACTTTTATTCGTTTTTTACCTTTTCCCAAATTTACCGCAATTGTATGCTCTTTCCCGTTTTCCCGTTTAAAAACAATATTATTGTCTATATTTATACTGCAATCATAAGGCCCGTTAAGCAAAAAAGCATATGTGTTTGTATTATCTATATTTATATAACCGTTCCAACTGATATTATAATTCTTCTCCAGTTCTTCTTCCCCGCCTGCAAGCTTGCTTGCAGGCCTCTGGTGAAAATAATACAGCCTGTAATCTATGACAGGCTCAAGCTCTTTATATATGACTTTTCCTTTGTCAAGATATACAGCATTTAACCCAAAAATCTTACTTGAATTTATCAGATAACAGCGCTGCAGCTCCGACAAGGTGGCGTCCTCCTTTTTTTTCCACTTGACTTTTACAGTCTGGGCATAATACTTCCCGAGAATAATTTTTATCCTGTGCAGGCCTTTGTAAAGCTCGACAGGCCCGTTTGCCAGGCTCCCGTTGATAAATAATTGGCCTGGCGCGCCTTCGACCTGGAACTGATAAATTCCGTAATCTGGCACATCAACCATCCCGTTTATTTCAGCCCTGTCAAATTCAATGCCTTCAGCCCGCATAGGAAAAAATATCGGCATTTCTTTAATTTCTTTCCCTCCTTTGAAAAACTTTGCGCTAAGCGAAAATTTTTCATCAATGTCTTTCTTGGGTATCTCTGCAATGCTAAGCCTCGCAAACTTCACTTCGTCGTCGTATATATAAAAAGTGGTTAATCCCATGTTTAAATCTATTGTTTTATCAGGGTATTTCCATCCATAACAATATTTAAGGCTCGAGTTTTTGTCAAACTGCCAGTAGCTGTTGTCCCATAATGTCTGTATTTCCGCGTCGGGAAAATATTCCTTGTAAACCGGCAACAGCTTGTGGTATATGCCCTCTCCTATTACAACCGCGCCGTTTGCTTTATTGTCATAAAGTTTAAAAAGCTCAAAAAGGGATATGTCTTCATGCGAAACAAACTCCTGCAATTTCGGCGCAGACAAATCCTCCATCATGTTGTAATAATTATTATTTTCCAAAAAGTTTGAAACCAGCATGTGTCTGTCTGTATTTTTTAGCAGGCAATCAGCGGTCAACTTATAAACATACCTGTAATTGCTTTGAGTATCTGGGTCATTCGGGAAAACCACAAAATAATTGTGCAGGTTGCAAAAAGCAAACCAGCTGAATATATAAACAAGAACTAAAGGCATAACGTATTTCAGGATTTTTGGCCAGAAACTTTCAATTTTAGCCCAGCTGCGCTCTATGCCCAATGCCAGAGTTATCATAATCGCAGGTATTGCCAGTACAACCCTGCCCGGATATGGGTCGTACGTCCCGTATTGCGACATAAACCCCGGTAGCAGCCCGAAAAATAGCCATAGCATGACAAAAGAACTCGCCTGTCTTTTCCATGTAAATAACAGGTAACCCAGCCCTGCCAGCATTAAAACCGATATAAAAGCGTCGAAAAACGGTACACCCGGCAAGTTAAACCCGTTTCCAACTGCCGCAGCAGTAAAGAACATCTGTATTTCGTTTATAGTGTGCTGTATTAAATCCTTGTATTCGCTGCCTTTCGGAACAATTGAAGTTATAATCGCGAATTGCTGTATCCTTTTAAAGTATAAATCCGGGTAATGTACCATGTAATCAATGACAGGCAGGAACACTAGTATCATTGACGCTGCCATAAGCGCCATGCCTCTCCAGTTTGCTGCCAGGCCTTTCCTGCTTTCCTTGCCAGTAAACAACAGTACCAGATAAAATATAATTACCAGCGGCGACGCTTTTGCCGCGCTGTAAAAATACAGCCCCAGGCCAAGTATAACCCCTGACGCAATAAAATATTCCGGATTTCCGCGCTTTATTGCCTTGATAAAAAAATAGTATCCTGCGGCTGCCAGGCATGGCACAGGTATCCACAGATTGGCCATCCTGCTGAAAAAAATTTGCATAAAAAAGCATGACAAAAACATCGAAGCAAGCACTGCAGCGCGCCTGTTGAAAATCTCCTTTACGGTTAGATAAACAAACACAACTTCTGCCGAGCCGAAAATGACTGAAATCCATTTCGCTGTCACTATGTTTATCCCGAATATCTTGCCTGCCAGCGTAATAATATAAAAGTACAGCAGCGTCAGCCCGTTGTAAAGCCAGGAGTCCTGCACCACCTGCAGGATTTCGCCTTTTCCGAGCCTTTGTGCCATTGAAATAGTTGAATTTTCATCCAGGTGAAGCCCCGGAGGGATGTCCATAAGTTTCCAGCTGAAAATTATCATGCTCAAAATAAATACGGCAATGCAATATACCCTGTCGAATAATTCTCCCTTTTTTTCTTCCGGCTTTTCAATAAAATAGCTTTCTCCAGCTCTTGCCATGCCAAACAGCAGGCTGCCAAGCGCAAAGAATATTACTGAAATTTTGATATTGTATGCCTGCAGGCCGGTAAAAGCAAAATAATACAAAAAAAAAGAGGCGGTTACGCAAAGAATGGATATGATTTTCAGATTGGTTGAAGGCTCTTTAACGGCAGTTTTTTCTTCCGGTGCTTTATTCCGCCCTCTCAACCTGAATATATAGACCAGCTGGATAATCATGCATACATATGCGGCAACCGCAAGGAAAGAATGGTTGGTTTTTACAAAAACCAGGCCTAGCAGGCCCAGCGCAATTGCTGAAAATGATTTTAAAAAGATTTTTTTTAAAGGCTGCGGCGTGTATACGGGTATAACAGGCATCATTTCAAGACAGCCACTTTACCCATGTATTTTGTTTTCTCTCCCCTTTGGGTAACTGCTTCTATAGAATAAATATAAATGCCCGATGCCACTTTTTTATTGCTGTTATTATCGCAGTTCCAGGTGATATTTTTGAGGCGTATGGACGGGGTCATACCATAATTGTAATTAATGTCGTTAAATGCGGTTGAAATCTTTTTTATTGTTTCGCCCGAGACGTCATAGATAACAAGGTTTACCTGCGCTGATGTGGAAAGCCCGAAAATAAAATTGGTTTGTTTCTGCGCAGGGTTTGGATATGTGCCTTTAAAAGTAAATGACAGCGGCACCGGCGTTGGAGTTATCGTAGGTGTAATTGTTACCGTACATGTCAAAATAGTCGTTGTTGTTGTATTTGAATAAGTTACTTCGTCATAATTCCAGTAAGGATCAAAAAACATGCTTTCTGCAACATTGTCCACTTCCACGCCTTGGCAAGGGTTTGAGTAGACGCTGAACCACTGGCTGTAAGCAGTATACGTGTTAGTGATGTTGCCGATATTCCACCATATTACATTGCCTGCGGTGTTATAACCCGCCGACGCATTAATAAAAATTGAGTTCCATGGAATAGTGTCCCAAATATTAATATTGCCGGGTACTGCGCTGCCGGTATTAGAATAGGTGAGTGTATAGGTCAGCGTATCGCCGTACATTATATTCTGCGTTTTGTCCACGGATTTTAATATGTCCACATGCGCGCCCGAAACATCGGGTATGCCGTAATATATTATAAAAGTTGATTCTGCGCCGGCAGTATAAGTGGTCGGCCCCCAGTACATTGCCGCGGCTGTATCGGTTATTGGCCCTGGTGTCAATGCATATGTCCACAGGTCAGCGTCATCTGCCATGCTAAACCATTTGCCTATTACAAGCATATCGGGTTTTGTCGCTTGTGGCACGAAGACACCTCCTGTGCTAAGGCCGCATTCTGCCTCAACCGAATAATTATCGAGGCTATAAAATGTCTTCCATGAGTCACCTATCGGGCCGCTGTCAGGCCATTCTGTTTCCTGTGCTACAAGGCCATAACCCTGTTCTGCGATTGGCGCAGCATCATTGCCGGGTGCCGTACTATTTAGTGTAAGAAAGGTATCAAGCACTATCCTTATCCCTATATCGTGGGATACAGTAGTGCTTGTATTTTGAACTGTATATTCTATTTGTATTGTGTCCGGATGGTTCCCTGTCCTCGGGTTTGGCACAATGGAAAGCTGCTCTTGTACCCATACGTCATTAATCTGCCATGAGGAAACATTTACAGTATTACCGCTTAAATACTGGTATTGGGGCGTTGTTAAATTTCCGCCCTCTTCGCTCGAGTCTCCGTAAATATAATCGACACCGTCCACCATGATTGTTGTGAATGTGGTTTCTATGTTGTCAGGGAATCCATAAAGCAGGCTCTGACCGCTGCCTGTACCTATGACATACCTTGCGTTAGAAGTACTTACTTCCAGGTCTATATATTGGTTTGAGATGGCAGGCACGCTTGCCGCGCAGATAAAGGTAAACATTATTATGGCTGTAAGCAGGGTTATTCCGCGCATTTATCGCCTCTTTTTTCCTTCACTAACTATAATCTGCGTTTATTTTCACGTAATCAACAGATAGGTCTGTGGTAAGCAGGTAATAATCCTGTCGCCCTGCTTTTAAATCAAGCGTGATTTCAATTCTCTTCTTTTTAAGTTCCTGCCCGGCTTTATTGTAATTTTTCAAAATAATTCCGCCACCGCTGATAATCGAGATATTGCCTATTTTCAACGCTATTTTATTAATGTCCACCGGTTCAAAAGTCTGCCCCAGCGCGCTTATTATCCTGCCCGGGTTAATGGATTCTCCAAAAAACATGCATTTTACAAGGGGCGAATTCGCTATCTGCCTTGCTATTTTCTCAGCTTGTTTTATGTCTTTCGCGTTTTTTATATTTATTTTTATTAATTTTGTCGTGCCCTCGCCGTCTGAAACCATATCATCCGCAAGGGAATAAAATATCCTGCATAAAACGTTTTTAAACTTTTCATATTCCGGGCCGTAGCCTGATATTTTTTTGTTTTGGGCCCGGGCATTGGCAAGTACATAAACAGTGTCATTTGGGCTCATGTCCCCGTCAACCGTAATCCTGTTAAAAGAAAGTTTTATTGCTTCATAAGCAGCTGCTTTCAGCATTGGTTTTGATATGTTCACGTCCGTCATAGTAAAAACAAGCATGGTAGCCATATCCGGCGATATCATACCTGCCCCTTTGGCAGCCGCAGTTATTATGCATTTTTTGCCGGCAATATTCAATGTTTCAGAAACGGTTTTTACCTTTGTATCCGTGGTCATTATGGCTTTCGGGAAATTTCTGTCTTTTCCGGAAAGTCCTGCTGTAAGTAGGATTAGGTTTTCGATTATGCTTTTAACCGGCAATAATTTGCATATTTTGCCTGTTGAAGCGCCGAGGATTGTGTTGGCTTTGACTTTCAGCAGTTTGCTTAAGTTTACGATTATTTTTTCCAGGTCCTTTATCCCCTGCTTGCCTGTAAGGGCATTGGCGCTGCCGCTGTTGGCAAATACGGCCCTTATGTTGTTTTTTAGTATTTTCTTCGCATGCAGTATATGGGCACTCTTTAACCTGTTCCTGGTAAAAAAAGCCGCGGCCTCGCACGGTGTATCCGAATAAATAAGCCCGGCGTCAAGGCTTTTGCCTTTTTTTATGCCGGCATGTATCCCGCTGCTTTTGAAACCTTTCGGCAGCAGGTATTCTTTCTTCATGCAAGGCCTTCTTTTTCATCCATGCCGAACATTATGTTCATATTCTGCACCGCCTGACCCGAGGCGCCTTTCACAAGGTTGTCAATTGTTGTAATAACTATAAGGGTCTTGCTCTCTTTTACTCCGTCAATGCATATTTCGCAGAAATTGGTATTTTGCACGTTATGAACGCTCGCACTATCCACCATCCTGACAAATGGCTCGTCTTTGTAGTAATCAGTGTATATTTTTTTTACCGAGTCAATGTCCTTCCATGTTTTTAGCTTAATGTAAATGCAACTCAATATGCCGCTTGATATAGGGACGACTTGAGGAGTAAATATAATATCCGGTTTATTTTTAAATTCCCTGAAGATAACATCTTCCACTTCAGCAAGATGCCTGTGCTTCCTTCCGACTTTATATGGCACAACGTTTTCATTTACATACAAATAATGGTTTGTCGGAGCGGGAGTTATTCCTGCTCCGGAAACGCTTGATTTAGCATCTATTATAATGCTTTCCACGCTGAGTTTTTTTAAGGCCGGGATTATGCCAAGAAGTATTGACGTTGGGTAACATCCCGGGTTGGCAAGTATACTGGTTTTTTTTATTTCTTCGCGGTACAACTCAGGCAAGCCGTAAACGGCCTGTTTTAAGAGCGCCTTGTATTCATGCTCCTTGCCGTACCATTTTTTATAGCTTTCCGGGTCTTTAATCCTGAAATCCGCGCTTAAATCTATCACTTTTATCTTTTTTCCCGCAAATTTATTTACAAAGCCCATTGCCGCCGCATGCGGTAGGCAGACAAATGCAACATCCACGCCTGAATATATATCTTCTTCGCCGGCATTCATGAATTTGCCGTCAATCATGCTTGCCAGTTCTGGGAAAACCTTAATTATGTCTGCGCCGGGATATTCAAGCGATGTAACATAATTGATTTTAACCCGGCTGTGCCTTGCAAGTATTTTTATCAGCTCTTTCCCGGTAAGTCCGGAGCCTCCTATAATTCCTGCCTTAATCATTTTTAGTCTCCTTATAGTTCTTACCTTATCCAAAATTTATTGTGTTCCTTCATTTTAAACTTCAGATTTAAAAACCTTTATATTTGGAATTTGCAACCTGAAATTTGAAATTCCTACTTGTCCATATATTTAATGTAAGCCTGCTCTTTTGCTTTTGTCGTCCATTCATCCCACATTTTTTCAACTTTTCCTTCAATAACTTTTATTCTTACCTTATCGCGGATATCTTCGAAAACCGCGTCTTTCCCACCTTTCGAATCCACAAGTTTAACAATAAGATATCCGTTGTTTGTTTCTATCGGAGAGCTGAAAGCGCCTTTCTTTAACTTCGCAACGGCCTTTTTTACGCTCTCGTCAAGGTTTGTGGTATCTATCCATCCAAGCTCTCCTGCCGCAACCGTTTTATCGCTTTTCATTTCCTTGATTACATCTTCAAATTTTACTCCTGTTTGTAGTTTCGAGTAAGTATCGCCGGCCTTCTTCTTAATATCGGAGTTTCCGGCTTTTACTTTATCAAAAAATATCTGGGATATATTGACTTCGTCATCGGTTTTAAAATCGTCCTTGTTCTCGCTGAAATATTTTTTTATTTCTTCGTCGCTCACAGCCGCTTTTGCTATAAAATCCTGCTGTTTTTTTTGTTTGACTTTTGTAAAAATAAGATTGTCACGCACCTGAGCCTCTATCTTTATCCTGAAATCCGAATAACTCATGCCTTCTTTTGCCAAAGCATCCTCAAATTCCGATTCGCTACCGAACTTATTACGCAAATTGTCTATAAAATCGTTTGCTTTATCCGCCACAGCCTCGTCGCTCACCTCAATGCTTTCATCTTTTGCCATTGTAATAATCAGTTTTTGCTCTATAAGGTTCTGCAGCATTTTGTCTTTCGTGTCTTTCTCGTCTTCCTTTCCGGGTTCCTTTCCCGTGAGTTTAAGCTGTGTATCAAGCAAATTAATTGCCTCATCCAGCTCACTCTGGGTTATTATCTCGTTATTGACTATTACTATGATTTTATCCTCAAGTTTTGCTGCCAGTTGCATTGTAAAAAAAATTGCTACCGTTAAAACAAAAAATGCTGATTTTTTCATGCTTTTTCCTCCTTGACGAAAATCTTCAAATTATCCTCTAAAATTTCTATTTTGGCGTTTTTTCTCAATTCTTCCATCCAGCTGTTGAAATATTCATCTTTCTTTTCTTCAAAATAAGTGTGGTAAACCTCGTCTTTTACCTCTTCGAATTTCGGCGTATCTGCCTTTTGTATATCCTCACACTTGAATATATGATACCCATAAGCTGATTTCACTATGCCGCTGACTTCCCCCTTTTTTAATTCAAAAACGACATTTGTAATAAATCCCGGCATTTCATTTCTGCCGAAGTATCCCAGGTCCCCGCCATCTTTTCCCTCGGATGCTATTGAGTACTTTTCCGCCAGGGTTATAAAATCTACGCCGGCTCTGATATTTTCAAGAATGGCTTTAGCCTTTTCCTCGGTATCAACCAGTATCTGCCTTACCCTCACCTTATCAAAACGCCTGTAATCAATGATGTGTGTCCAGAAATAATCTTTCAATTCCTCATCCTTAATTTTCACGTGGTCTTTCACTGCATAATTGATTTCTTTTTTAATAAGGAGCTTGTCGTTTATGTCCCTTTTCCAGTCTCCATACTGAATGCCCGCTGATTTAAGTGTTTTTTTTATTTCCGGCATTGACGAATCAGGCACAAAATTCCTAATTTCCCGGTTCAGTTCAGGGGCGGTCACGCTTATTTTATCCTTTTTCGCCTGTTCAAGTATAAGATAATTATTTATAAGCAGGTTTAAAAATCTTTTGACATCATCTTCGTTGTTGATTGTAAGGTTGTAAAGTTTCGCCTTTAAGCTTACCTGCCTGTCGGTTATTTCATATTTATCCACTCTGGCAAGGATTATCTCTTTCCTGCCGAAACCCTGCCCGCACCCTGTTGACAGCCAAAGCATAAAAAACGCTGTAATGAAAACCGGAAACCATTTACTTTTTTTTAATAATAATTTAATACACATAATTAAAAACCTTTACTTTAAAATCAATTTTCCTCAGTTTACTTTTTGCCAGCCTTGTCCGTTCCCGCTTTAGGAGCCGCCTGTTTTCCTTCATTGGGCTCAAGCACTTTAAGGTTTGCGCCTGCGTCGGTAAGAGGAGGCGCTCCAAGCTCATTTTCGTTTATTTTAATATTTGCGGTTTTTTTCAGGCTATCAAGCCACTTTTCTCTAGCTACCGAAAGTTTTACCTGATCCTTAATTCCTGACAGCGGCTTGATTACCGCATTTGGATCCTGAGCTTTCGCGTTTTTTACATACTGGTCATAGCCGTCTTTTATCTCCTTGTCTGATACCTCGATACCCTTATAATCCTTGTTTTTCAAAACCTCGTTAATAAGCACTTCCTTTTTTGAGTCTTCCGATACTTTTTCAAGCTGTTTTTTCAGGCTAAAAATCTGTGTTTCTATGTCCTTTTTCATTTCGTCTTCATATTCCTTTATTTTCGCCTGAATTTCAGCTTTTGCGGTAAGACCTTCCTTTTCAGCTTCCTGTATTACGAGTTCCCTTGTTATCATGGAATCCAGGATCCTCTTTTTACCTTCTCTGTTCATCATAAACATTTTGTACTGTGCCGGTATGTTATCCATCTCCGCGTCTAATTCATCCGAAGTTATAGCCTGTCCGTTTACGGTCGCAACTACATTGCCTTTTTTTGACATATTGCATGCTGCCGCTGCAAACAGCACAATAACTATTGCAATAAAAACAAGTCTTTTCATGTTATCTCCTTTTTAATTTTTTAAATTTTATTAAAAACAGCAGTTTCCTCCTTTCAAAATATTTTAATTGTAATTTATCTAAATTTACCACAGTAAAAGGTTGAATGCAAGTTATTTGTAGGGTATTTTACGCTACAGTCTGCGTGTAAGCGGTTAAAAATTATTTTTTATCAAACCGCGCCTTTTCACCTGCCGTCGCGGCCGTAGGCGTCGTGCTGTTTATTTCAACTTTGTAAAGCTTTGCATACTGGTTTTCATTTTCTCCGCCGGCGTATCCCACGCCTTTTCCATACCAGTTGTCCTCAATATGCCACACGCCGTCGCCCTGGTCGATGTTATTTCTTATATGAAATGCCTCAATTTTCTTGTCTCCCACTTTAATTTTTTCTATTGCCACAAACTTAAATTTCGCCGTTATATTACGCTCGATTTTCAAGGTCAAAACCTGGGTTTGTGCGCTTACTTTTTCCACCCATTCATCACCCGGCCTTGCGTTGAAATCAACAAATTTTATTTCCGGGTAAAAATAAATATCTATCGACATAAAATCAAGCACCGGATACGGGTACCTGATAATTTTCATGTAAACACCGTTGCCGTCTTTCCTTAAAAACGACCTTATATTAAACTCCGGTGCATAATAATAATAGTATTCTTTGCCGTCAACCGTCTGTGTATTGATTATCTCGGCTTTTACATCATAAATCTTTTTAGGTTCGCTTTTTTTATAGCCCTTGTAATACCACACATAACCTTTATCCACAGGATAATAAGCTTGCGGGTTTTCAATAGGTGTAACTGTTAAAGTCGGGGTTGCCGTGCTTGATAAAGCCTGGGTTATTGTTCTTGTGCATGTGCTTGTGTTAGGCGGTATATAAGGAGTGATCGTCGGCGAAGGAGTGGCGAAAAAGTTTGGCATTTGCGGGATTTTCATATTCCAGGTATAAGCGCCGAAAAGCAAAAAAAAACCAAACAAAAACAAAAATATGCTTTTGTTTATTTGTTGCATGTCGTATTATATTTGTAAACCAAAAACCTTTTAATCGATTCCATTTGTTTCGGCAGGAGCCCCGGTGTAGGACAAAGCCCTATGTACAGATTTTCCGGAGCATTGCCCGCTTTTTCAAGCCAGCAACTGTATTTATCGTGGGAAACAGGAAAATTCTGCGCGGTATCTATCTCTTCCGTCATTCCTATGTATAAAACGCCATAGTCATCCACTTTCTTTTCAGGTTTCTTAAGGAAAAAAATCCCAAAAAGTCCTCTTATGTCGGTCTTCTGATAATCCTTTAAATTCTTAGGCCCGTCGAAAACATATCCTGCTAAAATTAAACTCATCTTTTTGCTCCAATTTGTAATATTTTAATCGAATAAAAATCTGCAGCCCGACACCGTGTCACTGCTTAAATTACTTATCTTTAATATATCAAAAATCCTTAAAAAATCAAGATATAATATCCCCTTTCGCCCTGCTCTTTCACATAATGCCGTCTGGATACCCACCCTCCTACAGCGCATTCCTTCAAAATTATTTTTATTTTTTATTTTAAAATTCCTGGACAAAATAGAATACAGGCAAAGATTTATTGAAAATAATAGCCTGCGCCAGCATAAAAGTAAACTTTACCTTGGACGTTTTGCCTAAAATACATCCGAATCTGACTCCTGCCCCAACGCTAAAGTGGTAATTCCGGATGCCCTGTATTTCGCCGACATTACCCACGCACCCGGAATCAAAAAGCAAAAAAGCGTCCATATCATTCCACCTGGCTGTAAATTGTTTCCATCCTAATTCCCATCCTATGTTGCTCAACATTTGCATGCTTAGTTTGAACCTGTTGAAAATTTTGTAATATCCGTAGAATTGTTCAAACCCGTAACCCGCCAGGTGGTCATAACCACCCAGATAGTAAAGTTTCCACTGCGGCACGTTGTACTGTTCCAGCATGTAGCCGGCTTCAAAAGTATCGGTCACTTCATTAACACCCATAATCTTCAAAGTCTTATAGGCATCTATGTTTAAAAACATGAAATTATAGCTGGAATTCCCTGCAGGTATTGATTTTTCAATGCCAGCCTGGAAATAATAATCGGAATTTTCCTTTTTTTTATCGAATATCTCAATTTTACCGTTGGCAAGGTTGATGTTCCCCTGGTTCACGTTTAAATTTTCCTGCAGGTTTGCAAAATAAAAATTTTCGTTTTTTGCTTCGGCGCTCAAAAGAAATATATCACAAAACATGGGCGTTTTTATGCCCCCGGATAAACCTCTTGTACGCTGTATGTATTTGCTGTTGGCATAAACTTTTTCAAAATCAGTGTCGTCATACAGGCTTACAAAAGGCTGCAGAAATATATCAAGCGAGTAGCGGAGCATGTAATTTATTTTGCTGTATAAATAGTTATACTCGGTAAACGCTTCAAACAAGGAATTTTCAAACTTATTAGTAATGTTGATTTTAAAATCCGTGTCCGGAAGTACAAACTTAAAAGACGGCGTCACGTCAAGATGCAGCTCTTTTAACTGCATCTGCATATATTGGTCTTGAGGCAGGCATACCGCAGATGTTGTTGTAGCCGTGGCATCCGCGCTTTTTGCGGACATTGACGTCACATTATACGTACCAGCTGCCGGTGCCGTTGTTGTTGCCATTTTGGCTGCGGAGTTTGTAATAGTATTATAAGTACCGCTTGTCTGGGCTGTTGTTGTTATATCATCCGCATATATAAATCCGTCAAAAGCAGCCAGCAAAACCGTAAAAACAAGTAGAATATATCTTCTCATTGCTGTCCCTGCCCGCGGTTTTTCCGCCATTTTTCAAGCCTTTCTTTTATTTTGGCTTCAATGCCGTTATCCGTCGGCCTGTAATAAACCCGGCCTTTTAATTTATCCGGCATGTGTTCCTGCTCAACGAAGTTCCCTTCGTAATTATGCGCGTATTTGTAGCCTTCCCCGTAGCCAAGGTCTTTCATCAATTTAGTCGGAGCGTTCCTGATATGCAGGGGCACTGGCTCATCCCTGAAATTCCTTACATCATCCTCTGCCTCGCCAAAAGCCGCATAAGCAGCGTTGCTTTTAGGAGCGCACGCGAGATAAAGGCATGCCTGCGCAAGCGCCAGCTCGCCTTCCGGGTGCCCGAGGAAATCAAAAGCTTCCTTGGCTGAAAGCGCCATCCGCAATGCTCCCGGGTCCGCGTTTCCTATGTCCTCGCTCGCAAACCGCACCATGCGCCTGGCTATATACAAGGGATCCTCGCCTGCGTCAATCATCCTTGTCATCCAGTACAATGCGGCGTCCGGGTCGCTGTCCCTCAAGCTCTTGTGCAGCGCGGATATCAGGTTATAGTGTTCTTCGCCTGCTTTATCATAAAGGAAAGTTTTCCTTTCCACGACCTGTTTTACGTCTTCTGCGGAAACTTCATATTCGTTTTTTGCCTTAAGCGCGTCTATCATTTCTATTATGTTGAGCGCTACCCTGGCATCGCCGTTGCCTACGCTGCTTATATAAAGGTAAGCGTCGTTCGCAATTTTTATCTTTTTATTCCCAAGGCCGCGTTCCCTGTCAAGTATAGCGGCGTCAATAATTGCTTTGATATCCTCGTCGGTCAGTGCTTTTAAAGTTATTACTTTCGTCCTGGACAGCAGCGCCGAGATTACTTCAAAAGACGGGTTTTCCGTGGTGGCTCCTATAAGTATTATGGTTCCGTCCTCAACGTAAGGCAAAAACGAGTCCTGCTGGGATTTATTGAACCTGTGAATTTCATCAACAAATAATATTGTTTTTTTGTTGTTTTTTAGGTTTAAAATCCCCCTCTCGACAACGTTCTTTATGTCTTTTACGCCGCTTGAAACAGCCGAAAGAGTCACAAAATCTGCCCTGATATAATTGGCTATTATGATTGCAAGCGTTGTCTTGCCGGACCCGGCGGGCCCCAGAATATCATTGAAGATATCACGCCTTTATTCAGCAGGCTTTTTAAATAGCCCGATTCCCCTACTATGTGCTTTTGCCCGACGAATTCTTCCAGGTTCCGCGGCCTCATGCGAAACGCAAGTGGCTGTTTTTCGCCGTCAATGGTTTCTTTGTTGTCGAAAAGGTCCAAGTTTTGCTCCTGTAAATAGGGTGAATTTTTTGCCTGCGTCGCCGCTGCAGTGATTTATCTGTCCTCCAATTTATATACCAAAAGTCCGGTCGCGAGCTTGGGAAGAAAATAAGTGCTTTTTTGCGGCATTACTTCTTTATTCTCCGCTATTATCTTCACCTGTTCTATGGTGGCTGGTTTTATTAAAAAAGATATTTTTGCGTCGTTTGTTTCCACCGCCAACACGGCGTTATCCATGTCCTGGGTATATTCCACATTCCTGAAAATATATTCCTCGGGCATTTTCAATATTTTTTCGAGCAGGAGCCCGTGCAAAATCGATACGTCAAGCATGTAATAATCAATTATGTGTTCTCCGCTTTCAAGCGTCTTTTTATAATCCGCTTCCTTTAATTCGAGGAGCATGCACCCGTTTTTCGCAACCACGCCGATGTTCTTTTTGCCGTCGTTTTTTGCAATAATCTCCCTAAGCTTCATCGAATTTCTTATGTGAGTTGTTTTAAAAAATCTCTTTAAAGCCGGCGCGTCTTCCAGTTCCTCGCTCATAAAATCCCTGAATATCCTGTGTGTCGGAAGTATTGAAATGCCGGAGTGTTCCATGCTTATAAGGCACATCATTATATAATCATACGGCTTCCCGCCCTTGTCTGAGCCGTATTTTTGCCGCATTTCGTTCCTGAAATTCAGGGCTGTTTCATACCTGTGGTGCCCGTCCGCGATAAAAAGCTGCTTATCCCTTAAAAACCCGGTTATTTTCAGCAGTTCATCTTCCCCGCTTAAATGCCAAATCCTGTGCCTGCATCCATTCTCGTCTTTCGCGTCCACGTAAGGACCGTTTGATTCCGCGTACCCTTTTATGATTCCGTCTACCGCTTTTTCCCTGTCAAAATAAAAAGCAAGTATCGGGCTTGTATCTGCCATGCAAGCCCTCATCAGTTGCAGCCTGTCCGCTTTCGGCCCGCTGTGCGTCCTCTCGTGCGGCAGGATTATTCTTTTATCAAACTCCTCGAGTTTTGCCAGGGCCATAAACCCGAACATTTCCCTTTTTTCCCCGCCAGGCAGCGCGTATTCTTCAGCGTACAGGTAAATGCTTTTTTTACCGTCCCTGGTCATCATCCCCTCGGCCATCCACTTGTCAAAATACTCCCTTGCCCTTGTATATTTGTTGGACTTGTCGCTATCCCCTTCTTTTTCCATGCCCTTGTCGATCCTTATGATATTATGCTCGTCGCGCTTGTAATACCTGCCTATTTCCGTATCTTTAATGATGTCATAAGGCGGCATAATCACCTTTGAATAATCAGCTTTATCCCTGTCAAAATAAACCGCCTGGAAAGGCTTTATTTCAGCCACTGTTATATCCTGTATTTCGCGATGTCTTTGCCGGCCTGTAAATCCTTGAGCTTTTCCCTGTATCCATGCCTGCCCATCATGGCGTACGTCGCTATCTTGCCCATTTCCACGCCGGGCTGGTCAAATGCGTTGATATTATAAAGCTCGCCTATAAACGCGGTTTCCACTTCCATGAGGTATAAAAGCTGTCCCAGTGTGAATTCTGAAACTTCCGGCAATGAGATGGTCATGTTTGCCCTTTTATTCCTGGTCAGCGCTATTTCTGTTGCTTTTTGTTCCGCGTTTAAGAGCTCGGCAAAAGTATGCCCGCTAAGATAGGATATCGATTCTTCATCCGAAAAATTATCCGGCATTACAGGATTTTCCCTGAACTTTTCCACCCTGATGAAAGTAACGACCTTGTCATAAGGCCCTTCCATGTACAATTGTGCCTGCGAGTGCTGGTCTGTTGCTCCAAGCGCCTTTATCGGCGTAAGCCCCACATTTACCGTCTTGCCGCTGTTGTTCAGCTTTTTGCCCAGGCTCTCTGCCCAAAGCTGGCAAAACCAGTCTGCCACGTCTTTTAAGGAATTCGCGTAAGGCATCATGACCGTTATCTTTTTCTCGAATTTGACATCCGACAGATAATGCAAAACAGCCCGCATGTAAGCCGGGTTTTTCCACACGCTGTCATTCGACATTATTATATTATCCATAAAAGCCGCGCCGCGCAAAAGTTCGTCGATATCCGTGCCCGTGCTCGCGAGCGGCAGCAGGCCCACCGGAGTCATCACGGAAAACCTCCCGCCCACATTATCCGGCACCACATAGGAAATAAACCCGTACTGCTTGGCTATTTTTCTCAGGACTCCCTTTTCCCTGTCCGTTGTAATTATTATATGGTCCTTTAATTTTTCCTTTTTAATCTGTTTTAAAAGCTTGTTCCATAAAAACTTCATGAAAGCTATGGTCTCGGCAGTTGAGCCTGACTTTGTTATGATATTTATTACGGATTTCTTTAAATCCACGACATCCAGCAGCCCTGCTGCCCATTCAGGGTCCACGTTATCCATCACATAAAGCTTCGGCGCTTTCCTTTTATCCGCCGTAAGCTCGTTGACAAAAGGATGTTTCAGCGCGCGCGCCAGGGCTATGGTCCCAAGCGCCGAGCCGCCTATTCCCAGCGTGATAAAATTTTCGAATTTGCCCTTTATCACTTCCGCGACTTCCTTGACCTCCTCCTTTGTCTTCGCGTCATATGGCAGGTACATAAAACCCAGCTTGCCGTCGTCCCGTTTCTGCCTGATATTTTTAGCGGCGCTTTTTATCCTTGGCTTAAGCCGCGCAATATCGTTTTCGCTTATGCCTTCGCCGCCTATCTTGTGTTTCATCATATTGTTGAAATCAAGTGTAATTTTACTTCTCTTTTTTGACTGTGGCATCCGCCTTAACCTCCTTTTTATCATATTTATAGTATGTAAAAACATTTACCCCGATATTGACAGCGGCAAAACAGCTTGCTGCTATTATAAGCGGCGTCCTGTAATAATTAACTTCATGAAATGCCGGCGGTATCTGCTGCTGTTTTATGCTTTCATATATCGCTATGCCCAGGAAGGAATAAGCAAGCGCGAAAGGCACTGATTCTACCGCGCTTACCTTGATGTCCTGGAACAAATCGCGGGGCGTGTGTGTTACAGATTCGTATTGCGGCCTGTAACTGTAATCTGCCGATGTTGTAAGCGAGTTGTATAAGGTTTCGCTGTCCATTTTTGCCTCTTCCTCGGGAGAAATCTGGGCCTGCTGGCTTTGCTGGCTGGAAGTGCTTATTGCCTGCTTAAGAGCCTGATTTACCTGGCTGGCTGTGCCTGTAACCGGGCTTGGCTGGCCTGATATGCTTGTGGTCGGGCTTGGCTGGATGGATGTGTTAGTGGCCTGGTTTGGCTGTCCTCCTGTATTTATTCCGCCTCCGGGCATCCAGGGCATGCCGGGGCCTGCTCCGTAAAGATAAGCAAAAAAAACGGTTGCAGTTAATATTAAAATCAGTTTTTTCATAAATAATATTTGTCCTTTTTTATAATTGAATTGTTTTTCCGTGTAGGGGCGATTCATGAATCGCCCGAAACAAATCAAACAACAAATATAGGGGTAATTCATGAATTACCCCTACGGAAAATATTTTTTTGAATGTCCTTAATATATGACTTTATTCAGCGGGTATTCGATTATATCTTCTGCGCCTTTTTGTTTTAAAAGCGGTATTAATGTCCTTACCTTTGCCTCGTCAATGACAACCTCGATTGCCGCCCATTTGTCCTTTTCGCCTATCAGGTAAGACACCGTAGGCCTCTTTAAAGCAGGCAGGATCTCAAGTATCGCGTTTAAGTTTCTTTGCGCCACATTCAGTTTCAGCCCTACTTTTTCTTCGGCGTTCAGCGCGCCTTTTAAAAGCATCATTACGGTCTGTATTTTTTGCTTTATCCATGCGTTCCTCATGGCTTTTTTGTTTGCTATCATGACAGTAGTAGACACCATAACTGTATCAATAATTCTCAGGTTGTTCGCGGCAAGCGACGAGCCGGTTTCCGTAAGTTCAACAATGGCGTCTGCCAGGTAAGGCGGCTTTGCCTCGGTTGCGCCCCATGAAAATTCAACTGTTGCTTTAACTTTGTTCTTTTTCAAATAGTCTTTCGTTGTGTTTACAAGTTCAGTCGCTATCCTTTTGCCCTGCAAATCCTTGACTGTTTTTATCTTTGAATCATTTAGCGCTGCGAGTACCCATTTTACAGGCCGGAGCCCCTGCTTACCATAAACAAGCTTGTCAACGATTTCAACAGCTACCCTACTTTCTTTTACCCAGTCCTCGCCTGTCAGCCCGGCGTCAAATACACCCTCGTTGACATACCTGGCCATTTCCTGCGCGCGCACCAGGGTCAGGGAGATTTCAGCGTCGTCAATGGACGGATAATAGCTCCTGTTTGTCATCTTTATGGAAAAACCCGCTTTTTTAAAAATATTAAAAGTTGATTCCTGCAGGCTTCCTTTTGGTAATCCTAATCTCAAAATCATTTTTTCCTCCCAAGCAAGAGTTTTTTTTGCAAGCCGTCGAAGGCAGTCAAACAATCCTGTGGATTATTTGACGAATAGTTACAATAAGTTATAATTATAAAAGCTACCCAGCAAAAATATTACTCTTGCTTGCACCCGTTCAAGTCCGAGGCTGAAAAGCCAAAGACAAGTGGTGCAATTTTTTCTAACAAAAAAAATAATATCATAAATATAGTTTATTATCAACGATTAAATCCTTTTGATTGGAATTCCCCCAAAATTTGGTTTTCGTAGTTTTATATTTTGTTGCATTTGTATAGGAGCACTCGAGCCACAGTGATGGTCAAGCCCGCCGCTACATCAATGTAAATAATTTTACTTAAAAATTAATTTATTGATTTTTATTCAGGCAGGTATTCCTTTTTATCACGAATAAAACTTTTCATCCCTCGATACTATATCAGGGTTGTTGACGTCGCCCTCTAATGTTATCCTGAGCCGTTTCTTGTCTTTCTTGTCTTCTACAGCAGGCGTTTCTTTCTTGATTTTTTCTTCCTTTTCCTCGTTTTTTAATATGGCAGAAAATATATTTACTATCTTTGCGTCAAACTGGGTCCCTGCAAATTTCTCAAGTTCTTTTATGCTTTCCTGTATGCTCATGGCAGCCCTGTAAGGCCTGTTGGAAGTCATTGTCGAGTAAGCGTCGGCTATGCTTATTATCCTCGCGCCCAGAGGTATCTCGTCCCCGCGCAGGCCTCCGGGATAGCCCGAGCCGTTGACCCACTCGTGGTGGCCCACGACCAGCGGCACGAGCTTTTTCAGCGATTCTATTTTTGATATTATATTCGCGCCCATCTGGGGGTGCATTTTCACCACGGCGTATTCTTCTTTGGTGAGTTTTGACGGCTTGTTTATTATATTTTCGCTTATGCCTATTTTGCCTATGTCGTGCAGCAGCGCCGCGTATTTGATATTCTCAATTTCTTCCGCCGGGAGTTTCATGGCCTCTGCCATCTTCGTGGAATATTTCATGACCGTTGTGGAATGCCCGTGGGTATAATGGTCCTTTGCGTCGACTGCCGCGGCAAGGGCGTATATGGTGTTTAGATAGTCCTCCTTGACGTCCTCGTATAAATTTACTATCTCTATCGAGCCTCCTATGTGGCTGGCAAGCACGGTCAATAGGTACAGGTCGTCCCTTTTATATTCGCCTTTTGATTTTGTCACGCATATCACGCCCATAACTTTGCCTTTCTGGTAAATTGGCGATACTATCCCGATTTTTTTAAGGTACATATTATCGGTGTCCGCATTGTAAAACCTCAATTTCGATGAATCCTTTATGAAAAGGTTCCTGTTGTTTTTATACACCCAACCGGCTATGCTGTTTTCCGCGACCTGTTTGTTGATGACATCGTCGCTTATCCCGTACTGGGCTTTTATCCGCAGCGCGTTCTTCTTGTCGACAAGCATTACGACTCCTGCCGAGGACATAAAAAGTTTTCTGATGCTCTCGGAAAGGGAGTTCCTTATTATTTCATCCATGTTGAGGGACGAGCCTATATTCAGCGTTACCTTCATGAGTTTTTCCATGCCGTCCGCTTTGCCTTTCATGTCATCGTACATGAGCCTGTTATGCAGTAACACGCCTATCTGTTCGCCCAGGATTTCAATCAATTCCATGTCGTTTTTATTGTAAATACTGACTTCCTTGTTGAATACGATTATAAGCCCCGATGTCTTCCCTTCCGAAACCAGGGGCGCGGCTATGCAGGAGCCGTCTTTTATTATCTCCTTCAGTATCGGGTCCTTTTCCCCTGACGTTTCCCTGAAAAACATCGTCTTCTTCTTTTTCAGTATGTCGTTGAATTCCGAATCCTGGTTAATCGTCCACTCATACCTGCCGCTTACCGCGTCCTGTCCTATGATATTTTTATAAACCTCCACCTTCAGGTTGCTCCTGCCTGAAGTAGTTGACAGTATTATGCCGCCCGTGCCTTTCATGAGCGGCACTATTATGCCGAGCGCCATGTTCAGCAATTCTTCCCTTGTGTTCGCATCGTCTGCCGTCTTGTATATTTCATGCACGGCAAGAAGGCTGATATTTTTTTTGACAAGCACCAGGTTTGTGTTCGCAAGGCTTGATGTTGCCCTCTTCACTTTTTCCTCAAGGTCAATGTTTATTTTTTTTACCGTGTCCAGCAACTCTTCTTTTTCCGCGTTTATCTTCCTGATATCTTCATAATGCCCTGCCATCCGCTTCGCCGCCTGATTGCCGGTATACCCCACAAACGCCAGCAAAAAAAACTGCACCAGGTAAGTATAAATTTCCGAGCTGAAAATACGCCCGTTGCTCGTAATAAGGTACATGGTCATGTAGCAGACGCCGATTATTACAGTAAGGTAATAATAGACATACTCGATCAATACGTCAAAAATGCTGGAAAGCACTATCAAAAAGTAGATAAAAACAAGCGGGCTGCTTGATTTGCCCGTATAATAAATCCCGACAGTCGTAATAATGATGTCTATAGCGCCCGAGGCATAATATAAAGGAACAAAAACTTTCGGGTTCTTGATTAAAAAAATATAGGCAATGTTTGAAGCTACCAGGAGGGAATATAAAATTATTATCGGCACCGTGCTTAACTGCGGGTTCCGGTTGAAATAAATGATTACAATGGGCAGTACCAGGACGGCCACTACCCACCTTAACATTATATCCCTGATAAGGGATTTTTTTATTGTCGCGTTTCTTTCTTCCAGCTGGTTGCTGTCCATTTGCCCGTCCTTATAGGTAAATTTTACACCATAAATAGAGAAAAATATATCCTATATCCCTTTTTGCGTTTCGATTCTTCTTTTCTTAACGTGCCTAATTAATAATATTCGTTGTTGGCTGACACGACTTTGCCGGACACAACCTCGGAAAAATCGCTTTCAATGCCGTCTTTATTTACGGTTGTTACCATAAAATAATATGTGACCGAAGCGTTCAGCCCGGCAAGCGTGGCTTTATTTTCCCTTAGCAGTTCTTTGTTGAGCTTCCTGAACTTAATATCGCCTTCCTTTTTATAATACAGGTTAAAGCCTGTTATTGTCGGGTCTGTCGTGGAATCCCATGTTATTATTATTGTTTCTTTGTCTACTCTTGCGGTTACGCCCTGCGGCTTTGCGGGCTTCTTTGCAATGTATTTCTGCGGCGTAGCGGCTATTTCCTCGGAATATATGCTTTCAAGGTTCCTGTTGTTGATTGCGGTCACTACGAAATAATATGTTTGGCCGTTGTTGAGTGTCGCGCTGTATTTTGTCTCTTCCATTACCGGCTTGTCGTTTAGTTTCTTGAATTTTTCGTCTTTTGAAGCCCTTGAATAAATATTATACCCTATTATATTCGCCTCCGGGTTCGGCTCCCAGCCCAAAAGCACTATCCTGTCGCCTGAAGCAGCCGTCACTTTCTGCGGCGGCTGAGGGCCGCCAATGACCGGCCTCGGCACGTTTTGCCCGAATTTGCCCGTGAGGGACACGCGGTGGGTCCCGCCGAGCTCCTTGTTCGGCATGTAAGCGTAATCTGCGCTCGCGTACCCGCCTATGTCAAACCCGCCCCCGACCGTAAATGTATAATCCGGGTCCCCGAACATATACCCTCCCCTTACCAGGAAAATATTGGCTATGTTCATTTCCGCGCCCAGGTCAAAAAGCACCTGGTTGAAATTCACGTTTGTCAAGTCTATGGGTTTCAGCAAATCGCCGCTGATAAGCAGGTAAAAATCGCTCCCCTGTTTGTATTTGTAACTCATGCCTGTCCTTATGTCAAACGGGCTCTGGTCTTCGCCCGCGGCAGTCCCTATATTCTGGAAAACCAACCCGAACTTAAGCTCCTCGGTTATATTGGCCATCAACCCGAGGTCAAGGTCAAACGTTTGCGGCATCTGCACGCCTATTATTGACCTGCTTATATAAGTGGCGTTCCCGCCGATAGATATATTGCCTATTGTGAAATCTTTTGTGTATAAATTACCCAGGTCCTTCGCGTACGATACGGTAAATGCCATGTCGTAGGACTGCTGTGTGCCTGAAGAAAGGAATACTCCGCTGGCGCTGCCTGTGCTGTTGAACCCGGGCATCCATAAATAATTCATGCAAAGGCCAATATCAGTCATGCTGTCTATCGGCATAACTGCCGCAAAATACTCGTAATAAGTGTCGTCAAACCACATGAGATGCATGCCTGTCGCGCTTATCTGGTCAACGGCTGTAAGCCCGGCCGGGTTCCAGAAAGCCGCGTCGCTGTCGTCAGCTACTGCCGTGTATGCCTCGCCCATGGCAGACGGCCTTGCGCCCACGCCTATCTTGAGAAAATCGGCGTTTGATGTGCCTCCGCCAAGCGCAAAAATATCCGCGGCCAGCAGCAGGCCTGCTGCCATAATTACCGCTCCTCTAAAAGCTTTAATAAACTTTCCTTTCATTCCTTTCACCTCAAGTAAAAAACTTCACCCTCTCTCTTTCCTCTCCCCCGTCAAGGGGGAAAAAATCCCAATCATATCCCTCTCCACCTGCGGGAGAGGGACAGGGTGAGGGTATTCCCTTAATTATTGCTTTATCACTGCCACTTTCTTTATCTGCGAATAGCCACCGGCAGTAAGTTTTATATAGTATATGCCGTTTGTTACGACCATGCCGTCATCTGCCTTGCCGTCCCATATGGCAAGCTGCGTATATAGCACTCCTGCGGTCACAGGCCCCAGGTTCATTGTCCTTATCCTGTGCCCTGAGATGTCAAATACCATGACAGACGAGCTTGAGGCATTACTTGCCACGCTGAATACTATGGTGACTGTCTGGCCCTTATTCGGGTTAATGCTGTTAGTGCTCAAATACATGTCGTTCTGTATCGCAGTCGGCTGGCCGAATTGTATGGAAACAGTATTTGACGCTGTCAATAATGTCTGGGTACTTACTGTGTTAAGGGATACGGAATCAATATAACTGAACGCGAGCCCGCGGTTAAACTCTATAGTGCCTCCTGTAACAGCCGTGTAAACCCATGTAAATGCTGCTGAAGCTCCAGGCGCCAGGCCAATGTTATCCGCGCTTGTTTCTGTCACAAATGTCGCGACACCCGGGCCTGTTGTTGTCGGCGTTACGGCATCCGGGTTCACGTTAAACGCCGCGGTCTGGCCTATGTTGGATACTGTCATAATAACGGTTATCATTTGCGTCAGTGCCACGCTGGGAGGCGAAGCAACAATGTTTATCGTGAATGACGCGCCCGACGGGGCTATTGTCAGATTATTATTTGCAGAAACAGGGACAATGGTTGACGTTCCGTTATTTGTGCCTGATGCCGAAGCGCTGAAATTCACAACTCCCGGGGTATTGGAAGCAGTATATGTCCACGTGAACGACGCTGTTCCGTTGACAGGTATCAGGGCTATGTTCGCCGGTGATACCGCGTTTACCGGGTTCACAATGTTCGGCGCTATTACCATTGCATTTGGCGTCACGTCAGTCGCTGCCACGAGGCCTATATTGGTCATGTTAAGCACTACAGTTAATGCCTGGCCAAGCGGCACAGGTGTTACCGGCGTGTAGAACACAACCTGGCTCTGCAAATTTGCCGATGGTTCCGTGATAGTAAGCAGCGCGTTCGTTGCTGCAGAACCAACCACTGCGCCTGTATTCGCGTCTGTTCCCTGGGCAGATGAGTCAAAAGTTACCTGTCCTATGCCGCTGCATGAATAGGTCCAGATAAAGGTTGCCGAACCGTTCCCATTAATATTTTTCGCTACAGGAGTTACCATTGGTATAACGAGCCCGCCGTTGGTTAATGTCATGGACGGCGTCACGTTATCTGCGGTCGCTCCTCCGCTGTTTGTCACGGATAATACCACGCTGACTACCTGCGTCTGGGATATTGTATTTGCCGGTATTGTGAATACTGTTGATACGAGGGCCGCCGGCGTTTGTACAGAAATATTCGAAGTTACAGAAGTAGAGTTAACTGCAAGCCCTGAATTGGCGTCAGTGCCCTGCGCCGAGGCAGTCAGGCTGAATACGCCGGCTGATTGTCCAGTATAAACCCAGACAAAGGTTGCTGTATTATGCCCTGCAAGGTTTGCGTAATTTGCAGGCGTTGGCCCGCTGACAAGGGTAGCATTCGCGCTTGCCGCAAATACAGGCACCAGGGTGTTTACCGCTGCGTCGCCTGTATTGCTGACTGTCAATGTTATGGTGAAATTGCTGCCTATGTCAACCTGCGCCGGGACTCCTGCTATTGTATTAGTCAGGCCTGCAGCCTTTTGTATTGTGACCGGTGCTGAAAGCTCAGATATAGACTGTATGTTGCCTCTTATCGGGTCTTGCCCGGTCGCGTAAGTGCTGAAAGTCACTGTGCCCGCGTTGTTTGTAGAATAAGTCCATTGATATGTTACGGCAGTCCCGGTAGTAAGCGTTACCGGCTGGGCCTGCAAAGGAACTGTTGTCGGGGCCGACAATGATCCAGCCGGTCCGTTAACCTTTAAAGCAAATGGAATGACATTGTAAGCGGTGGTGCCTGCCACGCCTGTCTGGGTTATTGTCATTGTTATTATTATCTGCTCGCCTGTAGATACAGTAGCCGGCAATGCCGAAATATTGGCTGAAAGCGCTGCAGAAGACTGTATCGTAATTGTAGCCCCTGTTACCGTTGTCATGAGCGGCCACGAGGCGTTCGCGTCCAGGCCGTCAGCAGACGAACTGAAGCTGACCATGCCGCTGCCCGAGGCTGTATAAATCCATGTGAACGAGCCGGTCGAATTCGGCTGTATTGTTATCGGGGCCGGCCATGGCGATGCAAGCGCAGCCACCGGCGGTATTGCGCCCATAGAATTGGTCTGCATGGCTGTAGGGCTCACGCCGACTGCAGCCACTGCGCCCGTGTTTGTCACGACAAGTATTACCTGGAAAGCGTCGCCCGAGAAAGCAGTTGCCGGCACTATTGACATCTGCGAGGCAAGGCTTGCCGCTGACTTTACCGTTATGCCGCCCATGCTTCCCGTCAGCGAGTAAATTGTATTTCCCGAATTTACGTCAAGGCCCTGTACCCATCCCTGCAAGGTGATATTGCCGATGCTCGTGGATGAATATGTCCATGTAAATGTGTCTGTGGCCCCTCCGGGCATATTGACAGGCGTCGGCGCGCTGATTACTTCCAGGCTGCCGCTGCCTGTGGCTGACAGCGTCGCCATGACATTATTGACCGTGCCCTGGCCGCTGTTTGTAATTGTCATTGTCACTGTAAAGAGCTGTCCCTGGAATATGGGCACAGGCGTTAGCTGCACCATAAGCAGGCTCAGATTGGACGGAGACACAATTTGCGGCAATCCAAGCGTTGCCGGTTGCTCTATGTTAATGAAATTGGTGGTGGTATTAACTGATGACACAGCCGCACCTGTATTCACGTCATAGCCGGTTGCGTTTCCCTGCCATGCGAGCGGCCCGGTGCCGTTTGCCGTGACTACCCATGTGAAATTCTGCGACCCGCCCGGCAATATCGTGACATTGACCGGCACATGTATCGGGTTGTCCGGCGTGGAGCCTCCTGTCCCGATTTTTACAAGCTGGTTCGGGTTGACCGTGACAGCTGACGCGCCGCCTGTATTTGTAACTGTCATAATCAGTGTTATGGCCTGGTTCAGGTTTACGACCAGGGGCATTACAGTCAGGTTCGACGCAAGAGTCGCCGGCGCCTGTATTGCAACATTGTTTGATGTGCTTGGCACCGATATCTCAGCCCCTCCGTAGAAAGGCCCAGTATCAGTGCCTGTCGCAGAGCCGCTGTAACTTACTATTCCAGGCGTCGTTGCGTTTGCGCTGTATATCCATGTAAATTCAGCTGACTGGTTAATATTCAAAGTAACAGCAGTAGTTGGCGGAGTGATAACCGTACTAAGCGGCGGGCCTGCAGGAGTGTCGTTCTGCAGCAGCGGCAAAGCCGGCAGCACATTATTTGCCGCATATAAGCCGGTGTTGGTAACACTCATGTAAACCGTAAACATCTCTCCGTAGCCTACTGTAAGAGGCGCTGCAGACAGGCTTGCGGTTAATATTGCCTGCGCCGCTATAATGCTGACCTGCACGGTATTCGTAACCCCTGTGGTAATTGCGCCTGTTGTATTGCTGTCAATGGCGTTCGCAGAGCCCGAGAACCATACATTGCCTGCCGCAGTGGCAGAATAAGTCCATGTAAATGTGACTGCAGCTCCGGGATTTAATGACCCTACGGCTGCAGGCAGGGGCCCTGTGGTCAAAATTGCGTTGCCTGTTCCGGAGTTTACGACCGTAAGCGCTGAAGGAATAATTGACTGCGCCAGTGCCCCGCCGGAATTTGATACGGTCATAAATATTGTTATCATCTGGGTTGTCGCAACCGTAGGCGGATAAGGTGTCATCGCTGTCACCAGCAGAGCTGGCTGGACCTGCAAGGCCGTGCTGTTATTTGCCAGGCTCATTGACGATGAGACCGCGAGACCGCTGTTATTGTCAATGCCTGTGGCATCGCCGCTGAACGTCAGGTTGCCTGTGCCAAACCCGCTGAATGTCCATGTGAATGTATATGAAGTGCCGCCGGGTATCGCTATCGGAGCAGGCGCTGTGACCGGCATTACGCCTGTGCCTGCCGTGCCTGTAACGAACAGGGCCGGGCTTACGCCGTTTGCAGTGGCGCCTCCCGTGTTCTGCACAAGCATTGTTATTGTGAATACCTGCGTATTAGTGTCAACTGATACCGGCGAAGTTATGCTTGACGTAAGGGCTGCAGCTGTCTGTACCTGCACTATGCCGGAAGTAACCGGCACAGTATATTGCTGACCATAGGTTAGGTCCGCATATGCGGCATTCGCGCTGAAACTCATAGAACCCACGCTTGAAGCCGTATAAATCCATGTAAACGTCGCAGTCCCTGTACCTGCCGCCAGCGGAGCCGAAGGAGCAGGTGCACTAACCAGGTTAAATGTAACGCCTCCAAAAGTATTCACTCCCACACTAGGCGTTACATTGCCGTCTGTTATCGCCGTACCGTTGTTTGTCACTGTTAATGCTACGGTTATAAATTGAAGCGTGGATACTGTGGCAGGCAAGGCTGTTATGCTGCTTACCAGGAATGCAGAGTTATTAATCGATACCTGGTTTGAATTAATTGCCGTGGAAGTTGTATTTATACCCGTGTTGACATTCAGCCCGTAGGCAAAGCCTGAAAATTGTATCTGGCCCTGCGCTGTGGAATTATATACCCATGTAAATTCCCCGCTTGCGCCGCCTGCCAGATCACCCAGCGTAGCAGGATTCGGGCCTGAAGAAAGCACGGCATTTCCGCCGCCAGTGCTGACTAATGTCAGCGCCGACGTCAACACGCCGCCCGTGGTTTCCTGTCCCGAGTTTGTAACTGTCATGTAAACCGTTATTGACTGTCCTGTTTTTACGGATGAAGGTATTGCGTTTATAGCTATATTAAGCTGGGCAGGTATCTGTATGTTTACATAATTGCTGTCGTTCACCTGCGAATTTACAGCAAGCAGGCTGTTCTGGTCCGTGCCCGAACAATTACCTTCCAGCGCCACCGACCCCTGGCCTGATGCCGAGTAAGTCCATGTAAAATAAGCTGTTGAATTTCCTGGTATATTCTGCTGCGCAGGCGCCGGGCCTAGCGGGAACATGCCGCCGGTGCCTATTAAAATCATATTGTTAGGCGACACGCCGACAGCCGTGGCCATGCCGTTATTGGTTACTGTCATAATAACCGTTATTGCCTGCCCCAGGTTTATGGTTGCTGCCTGTATGCTTATGGTGCTCGAGATCTGCGCCGGAGACTGGACAACAATGCTGTTTGATGTTGCTGTCACGCTGTTAAATACGGTTCCTGTGCTGGCATCAGTCCCCTGAGCCTGGCCGTAATAAGACAGGTTACCCCAGCCGGTAAGGTTATAAGTCCAAGTGAAATTCCCGGAACCGCCTGCCGGTATGACCGTGTTCGCAGGGTTCGGGCCGTTTATAAGCTGCGCCGCTGCCGTGCCTATTCTCGTAAGCGCTGCAAGCGGATGCACGTTGTCAGCGTCTGTCTGGCCCGTGTTGCTTATGGTCATTACCACGGTTATGTTCTGGCCAACCGAATAAACCGCCGGCGGAATAAGTATCTGCATATTATTATATGAAAGCAGTGCTGGGTTATTGGATACAACGCTTGTTTGCGCAACATTGGACGCGACAACTCCGGTGAAAGCGTTTCCCTGGAACGTCACTGTAACATTTGCGGTTGTGGCATAAGTCCATGTAAAGTTGACAGTGTTGCCTGCTGTAATATTCTGCGCGGCAGGCAAGGGCCCTGTAATCAGGACCGCATCGGCCGGTAGAGGGCCTACAGTCAAAGCAGTCGTGCTCACGGTTAACGCGTCAACAAGCCCTACATTCTGCACACTCATTACTACTGTGAAAGTCTGGCCTACCTCCACATTACCGGGGTTTGCCGTCATGTTAGCGACAAGCACAGGCAAATTGGACACCACATTTACAGTTGTTGTCGTGCCTATGGAGCTTACCGGCAAGAGTGAATTCGCGTCAATGCCCTGCGCGTAACCTGTGAAGGTCAAGACTCCTGTCCCTGATGCCATGAATGTCCATGTAAACGACGCAGACCCGCCGTTGCCGGCTATTACTGCGTTTGGCGGTTGCGGCCCTGTAATAGGCATAGGGGCAGGCACGCCTGTAGTGGTAAGTGATGGGGCAACCCCGCTTGCCGTTGCCTGGCCCATGTTAACAACTTTCATTATCACTGTAACAGTATCCACGGTTTGTTTAATTGTCACAGGCGCCTCGCTTAAGGAAGCCGTGAGCTGCGGCGGTGTCTGGATTAATATATTATTGCTGGACGCGCTTGCTGTAACAGTTACATTGCTGTTTACGTCATATCCCGTGACAAGCGACGCGAGGTTGATATTGCTGGTCGCGTTATTTGCCAGATATGTGAATGTGAATACCTGCGACCCGCCGCCCGCTATCGTAGCTGAGTTGGGCGAAGGCCCTGTCTGTACCGTGACAAAACCGCCGCCGGCGCTCGGTGTTATTGGCGATACTCCAACAGCCTGTGCGCTGCCTGTGTCGGTCACTGTAACATAAACATTAATCAATTGCCCCACGCTTACCTGGGCCGGCACTCCGTTGATTGACATTGCAAGTCCTGCCGGGCTCTGGACCGTGACATTGTTGGTCCACATTGCCTGCGCGAATATTGTATTGCCCTGCGTATCGTCTACTGCCGTAGCCGCGTTTGAGAACCAGACCGTGCCTGATGAAGTCGTGTTATAAACCCACTGGAATACCTGGCTGTTGCCCTGGTTTAAGGACGCAACTGACGCAGGTGTCGGGCCTGAAACAAGGCTTGCCGGCCCGAATACTGTCATTGCAAGCGGCGCCACTAAATCCGCTTTGCCCGTGCCGTCGTTATTTACCGTCATGAGCACGGTTACGTTCTGGTTCGAGCTGACTGTTGCAGGCAATGCCGTAAATGACGATATTGTCAGGTGCGAGGACGGCACAATAGTTACGGTTGTGTTTACACTGACAGGTGTTATTGTTACCGGCAATCCGCTTACGGGGTCTGTAGCTGCCAGGGATGTCGTAAATGAAACCGGGCCGGTTGTGGTGCTTGCCGCGTATGTCCATGTCAGGCTTGTGGAAGCGCCTCCGCCAAGGCTGGCTATGGCTACCGGAGTAGTGTTAGGTGTAACCACACCGGTGCCGCCCAATACAATTGGCTGCGGTGTAATATTTAACGCGGTTGACTGGCCGGCATTTGTAATATTCAATATTATGGTCAGGTTCGCTCCTGTGCCTACATTTAAAGCCGGTATGCTTGACAAAGATATGTTTAGGCTTGCCGGGGTGCTTATTGTAATGGCAGAACAGCTTGATCCAGGGCTGCTGACTGCTAATCCCGTATTCGCGTCTGTGCCTGAAGCGTTTCCGTTAAATACCAGCTGCCCTGTGCCGCTGG
This sequence comes from uncultured bacterium, assembly GCA_963845185.1. Taxonomy (GTDB): domain Bacteria; phylum Oederibacteriota; class PGYV01; order PGYV01; family CAWJRG01; genus CAWJRG01. The sequence goes on from CAWJRG010000011.1 coordinate 169,245, forward strand.
CGTTGTATGTCCATGTGAATACTGCCGAGCCTCCGCCAATTATTGTTGTCGGCGTAGGCGAGCTTACTGGTATTGCGCCGCCGCCGTCTGACTGGCCAAGCGCGCTTGGTAGTACTGCATTTACTGCAGCGCCGCCTGTATTTGTCACTACCATGTAAATTGTCATTACCTGGTTTAAATCCACTGCTGACGGCCCGTATATGCTGCTTGCAAGGTTCGCAGGCGCCTGGATAGTTATATAATTACTGTTTGATGCTGTTGAATTTACCAATGCGTTATTATATACATTGTACCCTGCCACGCCATCATTTACCGCAAGTGTTCCTGCTCCTGTCGCGTTATATGTCCATGTATATGTCGCTGTCCCGCCGTTAGCAGCTATGTCCTGGCTCGCCGGGTTCGGTCCGTTTTGTGTGTAGCTGCCTGTCCCAAGCTTATTCAACGCCAGCGGCGCTACATTTATCGCCTCGCTCTGCCCGCTGTTTGTCACGTTCATTATTATTGTTATCAGCTGGTTCACGCTTACTGTAGCAGGTATTATGTTTATATCCTGCGCTAATACCGGCACTCCTACCACGGTCAATACATTCGCGTTGTTGCTGCTTATATTCGTCGATGTTGAAAGCCCGCTGCTCGCTGTATCGTTTATCGGCGCTGTCCCTGCGTTCGCGCTTGTGTATATCCATGTGAATTCCTTGTACCCGCCTATTGGCACATCTGTTGTCGTTGGCAATGGCCCGCTGTTCAGCGTGCTTCCAAGAACTGCTGCAAGCGCCCCCGGCGTTGTATTTGGCGCGTCAACCACTCCTACATTGCTTACTCCCATCACTACCGTGTATGCCTGCGGTATGCTTACTGTATTCGGCGTTACTATTATCCAGCTGTTCAATACAGGCGTGTTCGGCTGCACGTTCACCGTATTACTCGTTGACCCTGTGCTCGCCACCGCCAGCCCTGAATTATTATCTGTCCCAGACGCGTTCCCGTTAAATGTTGATGCCCCTGTTGCTGTCGGGCTGTATTTCCACGTGAACTCTGCGCTTGTTCCTCCCGGTATGTTCTGCGATCCGCCTGGCCCTGTTATTAGCGTCTCATTTGCCGCCACCAATGCCGACGGCAATACATTATCCGCTGTCGCCTGCCCTGAGTTTGTCACTGTCATTATCACTGTTATTGTGAACCCTACCCCTACTATTGGCGGCGCCGCGCTTATGCTCGACGCCAGTGCCGCAGGCGCCTGGATTACTATATTATTAACTGTTGCTATATTGCTCGTTATACCCAGCCCGGTGTTCACGTCTATCCCGTGCGCTGCGCTTGTCAGTGTCACAAGCCCTGCGCCTGTAGCGTTGAATGTCCACGTGAAATCATATGACCCGGCCGCCAATATGTTCTGGCTCGCCGGCGAACTCACTACTGCAACTGCTCCTGTCCCGCTGGATACTGTCGGCGTTACTGGCAATACCCCGTTCGCTACTGCCCCTCCTGTGTTTGTCACTGCCATTATTACTGTTATTAATTGCCCTGCACTCACCTGCATCGGCATTGCTGTCATTGCTCCTGCCAGTACTGCCGCGTTCTGGATTACTATATTATTACTCGCTGATACTGCGCTTGACAGGTTTGTCCCCTGCGTATGGTCCTTGCCCGTCGCGTTTGTGCTTACCCATACTGTCCCTGCTGTCTGTGCCGCGTATACCCATGTTATTTCCCCGCTTGCCCCGTTTGCCAGTGTCGGCGTACCTGTTGTAGGCCCTAGTATCGGGCTTCCACTCAGGCTACCTGTCCCTGCTGTTATTATTGCCCCGCCAGCTATATTGTCCACTGCTCCGGTCCCGTTGTTTGTCACTGTCAGTATTATCGTTACGTTCTCCCCTGTCGACACTGTCGGAGGCATCATGCTCACGCTGCTTATTATGTTCGCTGCCGTCACTATCCCTACGTTATTGCTTGTCGATATCCCCACTGTTGATGTTGTGTTATTTGAGTTCGCGTCTATTCCGCTCGCTGTTGCCGTGAAGTTTATTGTCCCTGCGTTTACCGCGTTATATATCCAGCTGAATGTATATGACCCGCCTCCTGCTATTACCTGCGGCACTGCAGAGTTTGCCACGCTTATCACTGCGCTTCCAGGCGCTGTTACTACTTCCCAGTTCATCCCCGTCACGCTTACGCTTGTTGCAGCCGCCCCGCCTGTGTTGTTTACTGTCGCCAATACATTTATCGCTGCCCCTGTTCCTACAACTACAGGTACTGCCTGGATGCTCAGCACAAGGTTCGCAGGCGTTACTATGTTCACTATCCCGCTTGGCGTTGTCCCGCTCGATATTATTGCCCCTGAATTCGCGTCTGTACCAGACGCGTTCCCGTTAAATGTTATTGTCCCTGCCCCGGCCGCGCTGTATACCCACGTGTAGTTCTGGCTGCTGTTTGCCGCTATGTTCTGCGCTCCCGGCGCCGAACCCTGCAGTATTACCCCGCCTGTACCTACTATGGTCAATGTCCCCGGCACTACGTTATCCGCTATTGCTCCGCCTGTGTTGGTCACCACCATCACTACCGTGAACTGCTGGTTCATGTCCTCGGTTGTTGGCGCGTATATGCTGCTTGTTAAACTCGCCGGCGCCTGGATCAAGATATTATTGCTGCTTGTAGGCCCTGAACTTGCCTGCGCTCCGTTATATACATTGTACCCTATCGCGCCTGTGTTTACCCCCAATTGCCCTGCTCCTGTCGCGTTATATGTCCATGTGAAATTCGCCGACGTCCCCGGCATTATGTTCTGGCTCGCCGGGTTCCCTCCTGCCTGCGTATAGTTCCCTGTTCCAAGCTTGTTCAATGCCAGCGGCGCTACATTTATTGCCTCGCTCACTCCTGCTGCGTTCGTCACTGTCAATACTATCGTTATCTCCTGCCCTATGCTTACCTGCACGGGATTTATCGTTATGTTCTGCGTCAGTACCGGCACTCCTACCACGGTCAATACATTCGCGTTGTTGCTGCTTATATTCGTCGATGTTGAAAGCCCGCTGCTCGCTGTATCGTTTATCGGCGCTGTCCCTGCGTTCGCGCTTGTGTATATCCATGTGAATTCCTTGTACCCGCCTATTGGCACATCTGTTGTCGTTGGCAACGGCCCGCTGTTCAGCGTGCTTCCAAGCACTGCTGCAAGCACTCCCGGCGTTGTATTTGGCGCGTCAACCACTCCTACATTGCTTACTCCCATCACTACCGTGTATGCCTGCGGTATGCTTACTGTATTCGGCGTTACTATTATCCAGCTGTTCAATACAGGCGTGTTCGGCTGCACGTTCACCGTATTACTCGTTGACCCTGTGCTCGCCACCGCCAGCCCTGAATTATTATCTGTCCCAGACGCGTTCCCGTTAAATGTTGATGCCCCTGTTGCTGTCGGGCTGTATTTCCACGTGAACTCTGCGCTTGTTCCTCCCGGTATGTTCTGCGATCCGCCTGGCCCTGTTATTAGCGTCTCATTTGCCGCCACCAATGCCGACGGCAATACATTATCCGCTGTCGCCTGCCCTGAGTTTGTCACTGTCATTATCACTGTTATTGTGAACCCTACCCCTACTATTGGCGGCGCCGCGCTTATGCTCGACGCCAGTGCCGCAGGCGCCTGGATTACTATATTATTAACTGTTGCTATATTGCTCGTTATACCCAGCCCGGTGTTCACGTCTATCCCGTGCGCTGCGCTTGTCAGTGTCACAAGCCCTGCGCCTGTAGCGTTGAATGTCCACGTGAAATCATATGACCCGGCCGCCAATATGTTCTGGCTCGCCGGCGAACTCACTACTGCAACTGCTCCTGTCCCGCTGGATACTGTCGGCGTTACTGGCAATACCCCGTTCGCTACTGCCCCTCCTGTGTTTGTCACTGCCATTATTACTGTTATTAATTGCCCTGCACTCACCTGCATCGGCATTGCTGTCATTGCTCCTGCCAGTACTGCCGCGTTCTGGATTACTATATTATTACTCGCTGATACTGCGCTTGACAGGTTTGTCCCCTGCGTATGGTCCTTGCCCGTCGCGTTTGTGCTTACCCATACTGTCCCTGCTGTCTGTGCCGCGTATACCCATGTTATTTCCCCGCTTGCCCCGTTTGCCAGTGTCGGCGTACCTGTTGTAGGCCCTAGTATCGGGCTTCCACTCAGGCTACCTGTCCCTGCTGTTATTATTGCCCCGCCAGCTATATTGTCCACTGCTCCGGTCCCGTTGTTTGTCACTGTCAGTATTATCGTTACGTTCTCCCCTGTCGACACTGTCGGAGGCATCATGCTCACGCTGCTTATTATGTTCGCTGCCGTCACTATCCCTACGTTATTGCTTGTCAATATCCCCACTGTTGATGTTGTGTTATTTGAGTTCGCGTCTATTCCGCTCGCTGTTGCCGTGAAGTTTATTGTCCCTGCGTTTACCGCGTTATATATCCAGCTGAATGTATATGACCCGCCTCCTGCTATTACCTGCGGCACTGCAGAGTTTGCCACGCTTATCACTGCGCTTCCAGGCGCTGTTACTACTTCCCAGTTCATCCCCGTCACGCTTACGCTTGTTGCAGCCGCCCCGCCTGTGTTGTTTACTGTCGCCAATACATTTATCGCTGCCCCTGTTCCTACAACTACAGGTACTGCCTGGATGCTCAGCACAAGGTTCGCAGGCGTTACTATGTTCACTATCCCGCTTGGCGTTGTCCCGCTCGATATTATTGCCCCTGAATTCGCGTCTGTACCAGACGCGTTCCCGTTAAATGTTATTGTCCCTGCCCCGGCCGCGCTGTATACCCACGTGTAGTTCTGGCTGCTGTTTGCCGCTATGTTCTGCGCTCCCGGCGCCGAACCCTGCAGTATTACCCCGCCTGTACCTACTATGGTCAATGTCCCCGGCACTACGTTATCCGCTATTGCTCCGCCTGTGTTGGTCACCACCATCACTACCGTGAACTGCTGGTTCATGTCCTCGGTTGTTGGCGCGTATATGCTGCTTGTTAAACTCGCCGGCGCCTGGATCAAGATATTATTGCTGCTTGTAGGCCCTGAACTTGCCTGCGCTCCGTTATATACATTGTACCCTATCGCGCCTGTGTTTACCCCCAATTGCCCTGCTCCTGTCGCGTTATATGTCCATGTGAAATT